>CAVTUS010000001.1:0-36221 GCA_963737965.1 uncultured Chloroflexia bacterium
CATTGGCCATAGGTGTTCAGCGAGGCGTAGACGATGTCCGGCTTCCGCGCCTTCACCGCCTCGTATCCAATCCCCAGCTTGTCGGCCACGCCCTTGCGGAAGTTCTGGACTACCACGTCGGCGTCCTCCAACAAGCTCCCAGAAGATCTCCAGCCCTTCCGGCGTTTTCAGGTCCAGGACGATGCTGTTCTTGCCCCGGTTCACGTCGTTGTGGAAGGCCACGCGGGCGCGATGCGGGCTGTCGATCTTCACGACATCCGCGCCAAACTCGGCCAGCGTCCGCCCACAGGTCGGCCCCGCGAGGATGATGCAGAGGTCGAGCACCCTCACGCCCTCCAAAGCCTTCTTCGCCTCGGGCGGTGCTTCGACCGGTGCCGGCGCCCGCCCATTCAGGCTCGCCAGGATCTCGCTGCGATGCGCGTTGGGTGCGCTGCGTGGGGTCCGGATGCTCCCGGGCGTCTCCGACAGCCGAACGTTGATCCCCGGCCCTCGCACCGTCCCCAGCACCGGATCTTCCCCGTCGATGATGATCTTCGAGCCGAGCGCCCCCGGGTTCTCCAGCCATTCAGCCGTCGTCCGGCAGATCGCCCCTTCCGTACCCACTTCTTCGCAGAGTGCCTCCCACTCCGCCGCCGTCCGCGTCTTGAAGAGGGCGGCGATCCGCGTCTGCTGCTCCTCTTCCGTGAGCAATTCCCACACTTCGCTCAGCACCCAGGCATCCGCACCCGTTGCGGCGAAGAACTGCGGCACGTTCTGGTTCCCCGCGTGATACATGAACCAGCGCCCAGTCCTTGCACTCGAACTGCCGCGTCCATCCCATGATCCGCGACATCGCCCGCATGTCGATCGTGGAGGCTGTGCTGTTGTGGATCCGCAGGCCGCGGATGCCGAGGGCCGCGTACGTCGCGTCAAAGAGTGGTACCTCCACAACCTGGCCGACCCCATCGCGCTCCCGCACGTTCAGAGCCACGCCAATGCTGATCGCCGACAGAAAGGCTGCATAGCACGAGGAGAACGGCAGCGCAGTGTAGACCGGATGTTCTCCGGCAGCGCCCCGTAGGTGCCCGTCGCGCGGCCACCACGCCTTCCCACGCCTGCACATCGCGGCGGCGGTCGTCCGCTGCGAACCCGGGCAGCGACGCGTACACGAGCCTCGGGTACGGCCGTCATGGCCTCGGCCCCCAGCCCCAGGCGCTCCATCACTCCCGGCCTGAAGTTCTCCACCACCACGTCGGCCGAATCCACAAGTCGCAACGCAGTTTCGCGGTCGCCTCCGTCTTCAGATCCAGCACGATGGAGCGCTTGTTCCGGTTCCACGTCGCGTTCGCCGGTGTGTCGATCGAGGTCCGCCGGGCAGGTCGACGCGGATCACATCCGCTCCCTGGTCCCCCAGCACATCGCCGTCATCGGCCCCGCGATGTACTGCCCGAAGTCGATGGCTCGGATCCGTCGAGTGCACCTGCCATGGAAAACCCCCTGTCGCCTCTCGCGGACGTGGCGTTCAATCTACAGGGTTCGTTGCGCCCGTGGCCGAACCCCGTTCGGGACACCGCCGGTTTTGCTAGACTTCTTCCACATCCCAGCGAGGCGTGCCCGCCATGACGTCAACCGAGCCCCAGAAGGCGCTACCCACCGGCTTCCAGCTGATGCCGATGAACCCGGAGTACCAGAAGAACCCTTACGCCCTCATGGGCGAGGTCCGGGAGGCCGGCCGCGCCGTCCACGATGCCGCCCCCGGCCGCTACATCGTCGGCCGCTTCGAAGATGTCTACGCCATCGTCAACGACCGCGACCTCGGGGTGGACCCGCGTAAGGCCGCCGAGACGCCCCTCCGTGCCGCGATCGCCGCCCGCCGCAGCTCGAGGATCAGCTGAGCCCTCGATGCTCTGCCTCGACCCGCCCGCCCACACGCGCCTCCGCGCGCTCGTCACCAAGGCCTTCACCCCCCGCGCCATCGAACCCATGCGCCCGCGCATCCAGGAGATCGCCAACGAGCTCCTCGACAAGGTCGAGGGCAGGAGCCTTCGACCTCATGGCGGCCTTCTGCCAGCCGTTCCCCACCATCGTCATCGCCGAGATGCTCGGCGTGGACTCCGACGACCAGGCCAACTTCAAGAGCTGGTCCGACGACCTCGTCGCCGCCGGCTTCGACCCCTTCGCCTGCGAAGAGGCATGAAAAAGGCCAACGAGGCCCGCAAGAACCTCGACGCCTACCTCATGGACGTCATCGCCGACCGCCGCGCGAACCCGCGCGAAGACCTGATCACGGGCCTCGTGCAGGCCGAGAACACCGGCGACTTCCTCAACGACGACGAAGTCATCGCGATGATTCCGCTCCTGCTTCTCGCCGGGAACCTGACGACCACCGACCTCCTCGGCAACGGCATGAAGAACCTCCTCCAGCACCAGGACCAGGCACAGCTCCTCCGCGACGACCCGTCGCTCATCCCTCACGCCATCGAAGAGATGCTGCGCTTCGAGGGCCCCATGACCCTGACCGGCCGCATCGTCTCCGAAGACCGCGAGATTGCCGGCTGCCCGATGCACAAGGGCGACTCCATCAGCGTCCTCATCGGCGCCGTGAACTACGACCCCCGTCTCCACAAGGACCCGGAGAAGTTCGACGTCACCCGCGAAGACATCGACCACCTCGCCTTTGGTGGCGGCCGCCGCTACTGCCTCGGCGCCCCGCTTGCGCGGCTCGAAGCGGCGATTGGCGTCGAAACCCTGCTCAAGCGGTTGCCCAACCTGCGGCTCGCCGAGCAGGAGTACGTCTACAAGACGGTCCCCGTCTTCCGCGGCCTCGAACGTCTCCTCGTCGAGGCGTAACTCGTATCACCCGAGCCGCGCCGGAAGGGAGCGTTGGACGTCCGGCGTGAGTCGCCGCCAATGCTCTGCCAAAACCTACGACGCGGCAATGCTGGTCCCTGCCCTTCAATGACATAACGGCACGCGTCCTGGATAGCCTTTCCCGTCCACAGATAGCGTGTACTGCCATGTCGGGTCCACATCGGATGCCCCTCTTCGATGAGACCAACCGCGCGGCACCGGCGCGTCGCCCATGCCTTCAACTTAACCATCACGCTTTCGGGATTCTTCGCGGCGGAGACCACCACGTGTACGTGGTTTGTTCTGACGTTGATAGCCTCCAGCGACCAGCCTCGGAACCGGCATTTGTCGACGATCGCTTCTTCGATCGCTGCTCTCTGCTCCGCGCCGAGGAGGACCGGGGCGCTGCGGAGACGCGCTCTCATCGCCTTCGCTCGTACCGGGTTGGGCCGAACCATCGCAGAGTCGAAAGCCGCATGTTCGTGGTCGACTGATCGTGGCATCTCCATGGACCCACGTCCGCGTACGTCGTGAATGTAAGGAAATACGCCAATGGGTGATTCCCTTCGACGTTGGGCAGTGGCTCCGATTGCCGCGACACGCACTCGGCCTAGAACACCGGGTCCACAAAAGCGGAGTCGCGACCGGAAGGGAGCGATCGGATTCCCCGGGGGGTTCGTGAGCAAAGGCGCTAATAAGGCGTCGAACGCTTGAACCCTTGGGAATCCGGAGCAAAACGCTGGTAAACCGTCGGGTTGCTCTCCGCTCCCTCCCGGTCGCGGTTCCGATTGGCGCTATAGCAGCGTCTCCGCTGGTCTCCACAAGAGCGGAGTCGCGACCGGAAGGGAGCGTTCGGATTGCCGGGGGATTCGTGAGCAAAGGCGCCAATAGGCGTCGACCGCTTGAACCCCTGGGAATCCGGAGGCAAAACGCTGGTAACCGTCGGGAGGCCCTCCGCGACCTCCCGGTCAAGGTTCCGATTGGCGCGATAGCAGCGTCACCGCTGGTCTCCAAAAAGCGGAGTCGCGACCGGAAGGGAGCGTTCGGATCGCCGGGGGAATCGCGAGCAAAGGCGCTAATAGGCGTCGCCCGCCTGAACCCATGGGAATCCGGAGGCAAAACGCTGGTAAACCGTCGGGAGGCCCTCCGCGACCTCCCGGTCGCGGCTCTGATTGGCGCTGGCGTAACGCCTACCGCTTCTCGATCGGCACGTATGGCACCGTCCGGGCGCCTGTGTACACCTGCCGCGGCCGCGCGATCTTCTGTTCCGGGTCCATGATCATCTCCCGCCACTGCGCCAACCACCCCACCGTCCGGGGGATGGCGAACAGCACCGGGAAGATCGAGGTCGGGAAGCCCAGCGCCTGGTAAATCAGGCCGCTGTAGAAGTCGACGTTCGGATACAACCGCCGCTCGACGAAGTACGAATCCGAGAGCGCCACCCGCTCCAGTTCGAGCGCAACCTCCAGGAGCGGGCTGATCCCGGTCAGGTGAAGCACTTCATCCGCGTGCCGCTTGATGATCGCCGCGCGCGGGTCGTAGTTCTTGTACACCCGGTGGCCAAAGCCCATCAGCCGCCGTTCCCCGGTCTTGAACCCCTCGACGGCTTCCGCCACCCGGTCCTTCGTCCCGATCTCCTGGAGCATCAGCAGCACCTGCTCGTTCGCGCCGCCGTGGAGAGGGCCATAGAGAGCCGCCGCCGCCGCCGCTACCGAAGAGTACGGGTCCGGTCGCGAAGAACCGACGCTACGCATCGCGTTGGCGCTGCAGTTTTGTTCGTGGTCCGCGTGGAGGATAAAGAGGACATCCAATGCCCGCTCAATCACCGGGTCGGGGTCGTACTTCAGCTCGCCCATCTTCCAGAGCATGGACATGAAGTTGCCCACGAAGCTCAGGTCGTTATCCGGGTAGACGTATGGGAATCCCTGCCGTTTGCGGAAGGCAAAACTCGCCAGCGTCGGCATCTTGGCGATGAGGCGGAGTGTTTGCAGTTCCCGGTTTTCCGCGTCGTCGACATCGCCCGCTTCGGGATAGAACGTCGCCATCGCTGCCACCGTCGAGATGAGCATGCTCATCGGGTGGGCGTCGTAGCGGAAGCCTTCCATGAAGAGCCGGACGTTCTCGTGGACGAACGTGTGGTGGGTGACCTTGTCGATCCACTGGTCGAGCTCGGCCTGCGTCGGCAGGTGGCCGTAGAGCAAAAGGTAGGCCGTCTCGATGAACGTCGACTGCTCCGCCAGCTGCTCAATCGGATAGCCACGGTATTCGAGGATGCCCCGGTCGCCGTCGATGAACGTGATGTTCGACCGGCAGGAGGCCGTGTTGGTAAACGCCGGGTCGTAGAGCATCAGGCCGAAATCGTCGTCGGTGGCCTTCAGCTTGCGGAAGTCGATAGCCCTCACGGTGCCGTCGACGATAGGCAGTTCGAGGGTCTTACCGGTCCGGTTATCGGTCACGGTGAGCGTGTCAGTCATGGGAACCCCGCGCAGAGAAGGTTAGGTACGGGCGCACGCACGAGTGTACAGGCTACGGATATGGCTATCGATCTCAAGAGCCCGGCTATCGGAAAGCGGAATGCAGTCAGCCGCGTTTCGAATAGTCGGTGGTCAGCCAGCGCTCCGGCGTCAGGGTCACCCAGAGCGAACTCCCGTCGCCGCCGGCAGCGTACCGCCGGCCGCCTTCTTCGCCCAGGTAGCGGATCGCCATCCGTAGCGTCGCCCCTTCCGGCGGTTTGGCCGAGAGCGTCACCGGTCCTTCAACCGAGACGTACTGGTAGGGCGCCGTCTCGGTCTGGGCCACCAGCGAGGCACGCCGGGCGGACTGGAGCAGCTTCGCCTTCCGGGACTCCGGCCCGATCAGCATCGTCACGTCACCGCCCGGCTCGTAGGCATACCAAATCGGCGCCGTGAGTGGGCCCCGACCCGGGTCCTCAATGGAGACGACCCCAACGTGGAGGTCGGCAAGAAAGGCTTCGCGTTCGGCTTTGGTCATTGCAAGGGACATGGGCGGAAGTCTACGCCGGAGGGCTACTGGTTGCGCCGGATAATACGCACGTAGTCATCGTGGTATCCGATCCAGAACCATGTCACCGTGTCGCCCTCTCGATAGCCAAGGACGCGAACCGCTTCCGTCACACGCACTGAATAGAGGTCGGGCTCGCCCACCTTCTTGAACTGCAGCCCCGGCGTGTCCGAGTTCGAGGCGAACTGCCGGAATGCGACCCCGGCTCGCCGCTTTAGCTCGGGCGTAAGTACGTTCAATGCACGCCAGAAGCCATCGTTTGTTCGTGACTTCACAACCTGTCGAGGTCGAGTGGTTCAGTTTCCCGGCGCGGTAGTCTTCTCGTGCCTGCTCTCCCATCCTGCGGAGGACGTCCTGCGAACTCGCCAGCAATTCGTCCCAACGGGCATCGTCGTCCAGTTCCTCAAGGAACATGGCGGCAACTCGCTCCTGCTCGTCCTCGGGCATTGCGGAGAGGCGGTCGAGTAGCTCCTGAACGCTCTTTGTCACGTCCTGTTCAGTCTAGTGCACTCGTTGTGCTCACAGCACAAGGGGCTGTCCAGTGGACGGCCTCTTGTCATGCAATCCCCCGAAGGCCCGGCCTTCCTCAGGCCTTCACCTTCGAGAGGTCCTCGAGCCCGCGCGGGACTCCCGTCACCTCGGCCTTCTGCACTTCCTTGATGATCTGCTGGGACCGCTCGCGCTGCTCCGGGGTTCCCGCAGGCAAAGCCAGCCCCATCTTCGAGGCGTACTCGCGCTTCTTGGCGATGAATTCCGGCAGCTTGTCGTAGGTCGAAGTCTGGGCGAACGTCCGCAGCACCGCCTCCGGGATAACCTTCTGCATCTCGCCCCACTTGCCCTGCAATGACATCTCGTGCAGCTGCATACCGAGCGACTTGAGCTCATGCACTTCGAAGACTTCGTGGTAGCTGCGGGTCGAACCATAGAACGAGATCGGCTGGCGCAGCCGCTCCAGCCCCTGCTCGATCTCCGATTCCGTTTCGCCGAAGACCGTGAAGCCGCCGCCCGTGATCTCCACATCGGACCAGGTGCGGTTGCCGCGCTTGAGGCCGACGGCCACGTTCGGAAGCACCACCTCGCGCATGTACTTGTCGGTCATGAAGCCGTGCGGCATCACCACGTCCGCCACTTCGCCGGCCACCCGCGCCATCGCATCGCCGACGAGCGCGAGCCCGATCTTCGGGTCCGGGTAGTCGATCGGGCCGGGATTGAAGTTCGGCGTCATGAGGGTGAAGTGGTAGAACTTCCCCACATAGTCAGGCTTTTCGCCGGTGCGGAACGACTGCCAGACCGCGCGCATCATCCGGATGTACTCCTTCATCCGCGTCGCCGGCGCTCCCGGCCAGTCGACCGAGAAGCGGTTCTGGTTGTGGCCCTTCACCTGCGAGCCGAGCCCGACCGTGAATCGGCCCTGGCTCATGTGCTGGATGTCCCACGCTTCCATCGCCAGCACCGTGGGGCTGCGCGGGAAGGCGATCGTGACGCTCGTCTGCACTTCCAGCTTCGTCGTGTTCGCCGCGGCCAGCGTCGCCGCCAGCATCGAATCGTGCGATGTCTCGGGCGTCGAGGCGAAGTCGTAGCCCATCTCCTCCGCCCGCTGCGCCTGTTCTGGGACATTGGCGAGCCAGCCGCCACCGAATCCAGAGCCTACTTTCATGGTTCCTCCTTGCCACCGCCGTGGCCTCGTTGTGTCTGCAAGGGGGAATATAGGCCAGCCGGCGGGTGTGTGCGGCGGGGAGAGAAGGTCAACCGCGCCAGATGCTCTAGGGCTGGCTGACGAGGCCGGCGCCGTAGACGTAGCGGGCGTCCTCATCGTCGATGACGACGGGCAGTGCCGGCGCGAGTCCCAGGTGAAGGTCGTGGTATTGCTGTCGAAGGTGCGCGAGTCGCGCAGGCCGTCACCGCGGTAGGCGAAGGTCGTCGTCCGCCGAGTCGACGCGTGGCGCTCGTCATCCGGTCCTCGTAGTCCCACTCGAACTCGTCGGTGCCACGGTCGGTGAGGTTGCCGACGTCCCGGTTGCACGTCGGGGTGCGTCATTCCGGCGCTCAGACTGTGCTTGTAGTCTATGGCACGGGGCCTCGCTCCAATGCGTCCCGTAGCGAGCAGGTGCACAGCCGAGGGCCTCGGCCATCCTAGAGCCTTCTGAAAATCAGCATCATCGACCAGAGCTGGGGACAGATCGGCAGCATCATCGAGGGCGTAATGCAAATCGTTCACGTCCGTCGCCATAGACCCATTCCCAGGAACCGGCAACCCCCTATACAATCCATACGCACGAGCCCTTTGCGCGTCTGCTGCTACTGAATCGAGCGAGCTCAGCAATCTCGTCCGCTCGAATAGTCGAAGACCGCTGATCCGAAACTTGCCAGCGACCACTGTCAGACCCGATAGCCTTTGACGCTTTCGACTTCGAATATCAGCTGGAGCTACGCAAGGCGCACATGTGACCGAGATGATCAGGTGGCGTGCCATCTCATGGTTTCTCATCAGGTCACACCGTTCGTTGGAAAATCATTCCTCATCGCTTCCACTTAGATGGATCTTCATCTTGTTTAGGGCCTACTGCCCCTTTCGGATTGCGGAAGTGTAAGCACTGGCGACCATCGAGTTCAAGACAGTCGTTGCCGTGAGTCCAACACAGCTGAGCGTACACCATGGCAAAGCCACTCTCCGTACCACACAGCTTCTTCCACCTGAAGCACGCACAGCGCGACATCCCAGACAGCTTGATCCGTCACAAAGATCCACTCGGCGCCTTCACAGTCGAACGGCGGAGCTAGTGTGCATGCGGATGCCGCGCGTCAGTACAACGAGTCCCGGTAGCAATCGGGCTCCAGATACCTCGGCGACGTCGACCACGCCGAAGCTCATGCTCGCGACCACCGCATGTGGCACGCACGAGACGCGAGCTGCTCATCGTGGACACGGCTATCGACCGACATTCTTAGTACCAAATTCGGGTCAAGTCCGACTTGCCGGGTCGGCACCCTGTATAGCCAAACGAATGTCGCTCGACCATCCGGGAGCACTCAAGCGGCTCCCGGCTCATGAACCGGCCGGTCTCCATGTCGTAGTACCGAGCCCGCAGGTACTGCAGCCCCGTGCTCCCATCGACCTGCTGGCCGGCGAACTGGAACTCGTTGTCCTGGGCACCGGACTCAGAGCGCGTCGCGCCGAAGACGTCGTAGGTGTACTCGTTGACCACGTCACCATCACTATCGACCGTGGCCATCGTCGAGCCGAGGCCGTCGGTCAGGTAGTAGTAGCTCTCGCTCGAGGTCACCTGGCTGACGAGGCCGGCGCCGTAGACGTAGCCGAGTCGATGATCGCGCGTCCGTCCTCCTTTCCAGAACCGTCCCGACGGTGAGTTGGTGGCCCTGCGCTGTCGAAGACCTTCACGGAATTCTCGACGCTGCATCTGCTAAAACAAATCCACAGCCCAGGGCCACCAGAGCGGAACGAGGTAGTCGCTCCTGCGCCACACGGTCCGAAAGGAGGTCGCTCGCCATCATCACTGCCACCTCAAAGTCTGCGTTCGTGAACATGAACCGCCAAGGAATGGGAGCGATGTCGAAAAGAACGGGCCCTTCGCAACCCATCGTGTAGAGTTCTAACGAACGAGGAATCTTCGGAGAAACTGTCGCGGCAATAATGCTATGAAATCGAACTCCTTAATATGTTCTGTCACTAATGACTCAAATAGTGACCCAAATCATTTTCTACAGGAAGAACTAGCCAAGGTGTGTCCTATGACCGTTTCTTCGATTGGTGGTAGGAGGTAGGCGCATCGAGCAGAATGGCCACGATGCCCAGGGCAAATTGAGAAAGTCTCCACATGTCAATCTTCCTTAATCACCTCATGGAAAGTTTGTGATCACCTCGAGGAGATAGGAACTTTAATACCCTCTACATATCCCTATCAGGACCAATTCCCGCGCCGCACATACGCATCCATTTGGTAGTTAACATACTATGTCAAGACAGTCCTGATAAGACCACTTGCGCGATAGCGGACACTCATTCGTCCAACAGTTGTCGCACGCTAATTCTGTATTCGAACATCCCGGAAAGATCCTAACACAGGCGCCGAACAGCTCAGTGAATCGATGTTCTTCAGGGCAGGGATACGGAATTCGAGCAGCCACATCGCAAGGTCGGGAGAGGTTAAACGTCCTCGTCACGGAGTACTACCTCTCGTGACTGTGCGCCACTGCCAAATGGGGCCGCTCCCAAATTCCTCGGGCGAGTGGGCGAGTCGGCATCCGCTCATCTACAACCACGAATTACCGCTGACGGGTCGGATCCTTAGATAGTGCTGGATTGGAATCCGTGTAGGCATATCCATATGGGGTGCCCGACCCATCGCGCTGCGACCGCCAGAGGGTCCCGCGAGATGAACCTTCCGATCTCCATGTCGTAGTACCGCGCCCGCAGGTATTGGAGCCCGGTGCTCCCATCCACCTGCTGGCCGGCGAACTGGAACTCGTTGTCCTGGGCGCCCGATTCGGAGCGCGTCTCGCCGAAGACGTCGTAGGTGTACTCGTTGACGACGTCACCATCAGAATCGACCGTGGCCATGGTCGAGCCAAGGCCATCGGTCAGGTAGTAGTAGCTCTCGCACGAGGTCACCTGGCTGACGAGGCCGGCGCCGTAGACGTAGCGGGCGTCCTCGTCGTCGATGACCACGGGCAGGCCGGCGCGATGTCCCAGGTGAAAGTCGTCGTGTTGCTGTCGAACGTCCGTGAGTCGCGGAGGCCGTCGCCGCGGTAGGCGAAGGTCGTCGTCGCTGAGTCGACCGTGGCGCTCGTCATCCGGTCCTCGTAGTCCCACGCGAACTCGTCGGAGCCGCGGTCGGTGAGGTTGCCGTTGTCGTCCCAGGTGTAGCTGATGGCGCTCTCGCCAGGTGGCGTCACGCTCGTCAGTTGGTCGGCGTCGTTGTAGCTGTAGGTTGTCTCGTCCATGCCCACGGTCATGCTCGTCCGGTTGCCGAAGGCGTCGTAGACGTAGTCGGTGGTGCTCGGGCCGGGGTAGGTCACCTCGGTCAGCCGGTAGAGGTCGTCGTAGGTGTAGCTGTGGGTGCCTTCTTCGTCCACGCGCTGGGTGCGGTTGCCGACGTCGTCGAGGGTGTAGTCGACGGAGGCAAGCGTGGTCGTCCCGCCCTGGACATGCTCGATGCCGGTCAGGCGGTCGGCGTCGTCATAGGCATAGGTCGAGACGACATCGACGGCGCTCGGGTAGGTGACCGTGGTCATCCTGTTGGCATTGTCGTACGCGTACGTCGTTTCGTCAGCGTTCCAGTCGGTGACAGATGTGAGTCTGTTGCCCCCCGTTGACCTCCCGCCTCCCTCCCACCATAATCCGAACATCTGTGCTAGTGGTGCGCCATGGCCAAGCCTCCTCCCGCCTACCCCGTCCCCGCTGTCCGGCCCATCCCCACCCACGTCGTCGCGAGCGACCTCATCCAGCGCCTTTCCGGCGAGGAGATGGGCCACGCCATCGTCCGCCAGGTCGAGGCCCGCGAGGCGCGCTTTGGTGAGTGGCCCGAAGGAATCGACCCCCGCCTGACCGACATCCTTGCGAAGCGTGGCATCGAGCGGCCCTGGCTCCACCAGGCGCAGGCGATTGAGCACGTCCGTGCCGGGCGCAACTGCGTCATCGTCACCCCCACCGCCAGCGGCAAGACCCTCTGCTACAACGTCCCCGTCCTCGATACCATCCTCAAGGACCCGTCGGCGAAGGCGCTCTACCTCTTCCCCACCAAGGCCCTCGCCCAGGACCAGCTCGACGAACTCCACGGCCTCATCACCGACCTTCGCGCCGACATCCGCACCTTCACCTACGACGGCGACACCCCCGCCGACGCCCGCCGCAAGGTGCGCAGCGCCGGCCACATCGTCCTCACCAACCCCGACATGCTGCACACCGCCGTCATGCCCCACCACACCAAGTGGATCTCCTTCTTCGAAGGCCTCGAATACGTCGTCATCGACGAGGTGCACAACTACCGGGGCGTCTTCGGCAGCCACCTGGCCAACGTTGTTCGGCGGCTTCGGCGGCTCTGCCAGTTCTATGGCAGCGACCCCGACCTTCGTGCTCTGCAGCGCCACCATCGGCAACCCCCACGAACTCGCGTCCGCCCTCGTCGGTGACGACATCGAGCTGGTGGACGACAACGGCGCCCCTGCCGGCGAGCGCACCGTCGTGATCTACAACCCTCCGGTCATCAACGCCGAGCTCGGCATCCGCCAGGCTGCCATCCACGCCGCCCGCGACATCTCCGCCTCGCTTATTCGCTCGGGTCAGCAGGTCATCACCTTCGCCCCCAGCCGTCTGCGCGTCGAACTCCTCCTCACCTACCTGCGCGAGGCGCTGCGCAACAAGCCCGGCGACCCCGAGCGCGTGGCTGGCTACCGGGGCGGCTACCTCCCCAACGAGCGCCGGCGGATCGAGCGTGGCCTCCGCGATGGCACCGTGCGCGGGGTCGTCGCCACCAACGCCCTCGAGCTCGGGATCGATATCGGCGGCATGGGCGCCTGCGTCACCATGGGCTACCCGGGCTCCGTCGCCAGCCTCTGGCAGCAGTTCGGGCGTGCCGGCCGCCAGGGCGAGATGGCCCTCAGCGTCATGGTCGCCAGCAGCAACCCCATCGACCAGTACATCGTCGCCAACCCCGGCTTCCTCTTCGAAGGCAGCGTCGAAGCGGCGCTGATCGACCCCGACAACCTCCTCGTCCTCGCCAGCCACCTGAAATGCGCCGCCTTTGAACTGCCGTTCCACACCGGTGAAGTCTTCGGCCCCCACACCGGCGAAATGCTCGACATCCTTGCCGAAGAGGGCATCCTCCAGCGCAGCGGCGAACGCTACTTCTGGATGTCGGAGAGCTACCCCGCCGAGGAAGTCAGCCTTCGCACGGCCAGCACCGACAACTTCGTCATCATCGAGCAAGGGCCCCAGCCGAAGGTCCTCGGCGAATGCGACCGCCCCAGCGCCCCCCTCCTCATCCACGAGGACGCCATCTACATCCACCGTGGCCAGCAATACCAGGTCGAGTGGCTCGACTGGGACGACAAGAAGGCCTACGTCACCCCTGTCGCCGTCGACTACTACACCGACGCCGAACTCGCCGTGGACCTCAAGGTCCTCGAAGACTTCGAGCAGGCCCGCGGCGGGCGGCGGTTCCACCTACTTGGGCGAAGTCGCCATCACCTTCCTCGCCACCATCTTCAAAAAGGTGAAGCTCCACACCCACGAGAACGTCGGCTGGGGCAAGATCGGCATCCCCGAAGAGACCATGCACACCAGCGCCTGCTGGTTCAGCTTCGATGAGAAGGCGGTGCAGGGCCTCCGCCGCAACGAGGTCGCCGCCGGGCTCATCGGCGTCGCCCATCTCGCCCGGAACCTCGCGCCGATCCACTGCCTCGCCGACGCCCGCGATATCGGCGCCGATGCCCAGGTCCGATCGCCATTCAACCACCAGCCAACCGTCTTCCTCTACGACACGATTCCCGGCGGTATCGGCCTCGCCCCCCGCCTTTACGAGGTGCGCGAACAGCTGTTGCGCCGCTGCCTCGAGACCGTCGCGGCCTGCCCTTGCGAAAACGGCTGCCCCTCCTGTGTTGGCCCCCAGGTGGATGCCGAGAGCCCATCGAAGCGCTCGGCCGCGGTGCTCCTCGATCGCTACCTGGGCTAAGGAGCCACACGGGCTGCACGTCCGGATGATGTCGAAACGCCCGCCACGGAGACGCGCGGTGTCCGCGCTCGGGCCTTACGTCCGCCTTGCCGCGGCTTCTCGCCACACTTCGGCGAGATGCACGCCCATGCCCGCCACGGCGATCACCCTGATGACCACACCGCGGTAGAACACCGTGTCCGCCGGGCGCGGAGGCCGCCCCAGCTCGGCCAGCACAAGACCACTCACGCTGTCCACCTCCTCGTGCGCGAGCGACATGCCGAGGCTCTCACCCACTTCTTCCAGGCGCGCTGTACCCGCCACCCGCAGGTGACCGGATGCCAGCTGCTCGATCTCCACGGAGCCGGCCGCAGAATCGGCGACTTCGCCCACCACCTCTTCGAACAGGTCGTCCAGCGTGACGATCCCGGCCGTGCCGCCGAACTCATCCAGGACCACGGCGAGTTGCGTCCGCTCGCGTCTCAGCGCGGCCAGCACGGCGTCGAGCGTCAGCGTCTCGGGCACGGCCGGTACCGCCCGGAGCCCGTGCAAAACGGTCTCCACCGGCCGCCCCGCGAGGAAGTCCTTGATGTGGACCATGCCCACGATGTGGTCCATGTCACCCCGATACACCGGGTAGCGTGTGAACGGATTGGCGCGCAACGTCGCCAGCACCTCGGCTTCGCTCGCCGATTCCGCCAACCCGACCACGTTCACCCGCGGCACCATCACGTCGCCGGCCGAAAGGTTCCCGAATTCGAACAGCTCCGCCAGCACCGTCGCCGACTCCGTCCCAATCTCCCCGCCCGCAAGGCTCTCCCGGACCACGATGCGCAGCTCTTCTGGCGTGTAGTACTGTTCCGCACCCACCTCGCGCTGGATCCCGGCGAGCCCCAAGACAGCGGTCCCGACGGCGTTCAGGGCGGCGACAAACGGAAACAGCGCAATTTCGAACCACCGCATCGGCGTGGTGATCGCGATCGCCGCGCGTCCCGGGTCGTGGAGGGCCAGGGCTTTCGGCACCATCTCCCCCGCGACAATGTGGAAGTAGGTCAGGCCGGCCACCGCCAACACCGTGGCGACCGCATGGCTCGCCAGGAAGTCGAAACTGCCCGAACCGTGGGCGGCGTCGTAGAGCCACGTGGCGATCGCGTGTTCGCCGTACATGCCAAGGCCAAGCGAGGCGCCGGTGATCCCGAGCTGGGCTGTGGCCACGTAGCGGTCCTGCCGGGCCGGGTCCGTGAGCACATCGTGGACGGCCTGGGCCAGGCGTTCGCCGCTTGCCGCCCGCCGCTCGATGGCTGCCCGCGGCGCGCCGACGATAGCGAACTCCGCAACCACGAAGACAGCGTTGACGCCGATGAGCGCGACGATGATCAGGGCCGGTATCAGGGCGCTCATTCTGAATCTCGCCCGGGACGCGGAATCGGCCACGCCAGCAGCGCCACAATCGCTCGCCGGTGCACCGCCTCCACCTCGAACGACACACCGTCGACCGCGACCCGTTCGCCCGCGACAGGCACGTGCCCAAGGGCATCGACCACCCGCCCCCCGATGGTGTCCGAAGGCCCGGAGATTTCCGTGCCAAGCCAGCCGGCCGCGTCCTCAGCGTTCATCTGGCCGGGAAGCCGAACCCGTCCGTCCGCCAGTCGCGTTGGCAGCGGGCCTGCGCCTTTGAACTCGTCGGCCACGTCTCCGAAGATCTCCGCCAGCACATCCTCGATCGTCACCAGCCCCGACGTCCCACCGTGCTCGTCCACCACGATCGCCATCGGGCTCCCGTGTTCGCGCAGCGCGTGGATCAGCCGGTCGACCGCGATCGTCTCCGGGAGCGTGACAACCTCGCGCGTGAGCGAGGCGAGCGTGGGGGAGTGTTCCGCAAGCGTTTCCACAGCAAGGTCGCGGGCGTGAAGGATGCCGATGATGTGGTCGATGTCGCCCTCGTAGACCGGCAGACGCGTGTAGGGGCTTACGGCGATCAGGCCTGCGAGTTCCGCGGCCGGAGTCTCGGAGTCGATGGCGGCAATGCTCGTCCGCGGGACCATCACCTCGCGCGCCGTCCGCGAGCCCAGCTGGAGCGCCTTGCGTAGCCGTCCACGCTCCTCGCCACTCAAGAGGCCGCCATCGCTGCTCTGCACGATGAGGAGTTCGAATCTCCTCCGGCGAATGCACATGCTGGTGGCTCCCCACCGGCGCCCGGACCAGGCGAAGCAGCGCCAGCGCGCTCCCATTCAGCACGGAGATGAACGGCGCCAGCGCGCGCAGCGACCAGCGCATCGGGAGCACCGTCCAGGTAGCCACCGTCGCCGGGTACTGCAGCGCCACAGACTTCGGTACCAGTTCGCCCAGCACAACCTGCAGCGCCGTCAAGCCCAGCAGCACGACGGTCGCCGAAGCCCCCTGCGCCGCGGCCCCTTTCATCCCACCGAGCGACTCAAACGCCGGTTCGAGGTACCCGGGTAGCGTCGCCTGTCCATACGCGCCAAGGACAAGGCTCGAAAGCGTGATCCCCACCTGGCAGGCCGCGATGTACCGGTCCAGCAGCCTCGGCGTATCGAGGACACGCTGCAACTGGAGGGCGAGCGCGCTCCCTTCGGCGGCCAGCTGGCGAATGCGGCTGCGACGGACGCTCACCGCCGCGAATTCGGCCGCCACGTAGAGCGCATTGATGGCGAGCATCAGGATCAGGACCAGTGCTATCGTCATCGTCTGCCAGTCATTCTAGGTGGAAGCGGCTCCCACACCGGCAGCGTCCAGCATCGCAAGGTCTTGAGCGGCGGTCGTCAGCCCCTCGAGAAGTTCGGCTTGCGCTTCTCCAGGAAGGCGTCGATCGCTTCCCTGTGCGCGGGCGACCGCCGTGACTCATCGAGCGCCTGCGCTTCCTTCGCCAGCACCGATTCAATGCTGCCGTCCACTGCGTTCGTCATAAACAGCCTGCGGATTCGCTTCACCGCGCCCGGAGGTTGGGCGGCCAGCTGCTCACCCAGCTCCAACGCCCGTTCGCGGAGCCGGGCATCGGGGACAACCTCGGCAACAAGCCCGGCCTCTCGCGCTTCCTCTGCCTCGATCAGCCGCGCCGTCAGGCACCATTCCAGGGCACGTGCCGTCCCCACCATTTGCGACAGGTAATACGAGGCAGCGACCTCCGGCGTCAGGCCCATCTTGATGAAGAACATCCCGAATTTGGCACTCTCGCCCGCGATCCGGATGTCCATCGGCAGCGTGTGCGTCACACCCACGCCCACGGCAGTCCCGTTCACCGCCGCGATCGTTGGTTTCGGCTGCCGCGCCAGGAAGTGGATCCAGGTGTCGTCGCCTTCGACAACGCCCGACCCGCGACGCTGTCCCGTCTCGTCCAGTTCTCGCTGCCAGCCACCAACGTCGGCGCCGGCGCAGTAGCCACGGCCTGCCCCGGTGAACACCACGGCTCCAATCTCGTCATCGGCATTTGCCTGCGTCACGGCGTCGCGCGACTCTTCGTGCATCGTCCTCGTCCAGGCGTTCAGTCGCTCGGGCCGGTTCAGGGTAACCACCGCTACGCGGCCGATCCGCTCGTAGAGGATGTGTTCGTAGGTCATCGTCGGCACTCCGGTGAGGTGGCGTGAACGATACGCCACCCTGCGCCCGGCAGCCGGGAGCTAATCCGCCGGCACCCTCGGCGCACTCTCGAAAGCCTGCGTCCGGTGGGTGGCATCGCAGAACGGCTTGTTCGCAGACAACCCGCAGCGGCAGAGGGCCGCTCGCCCTTCCACCGCGAAGGCATTGCCCTCCGCATCGACGATCGTGAAGGAACCCTCGATCCGGTAGGGTCCGTTGTCGCGGATAGAAATAGTCGCGTCGGCCAAGGCATTCACCCTTCTTTCGAGACTCGCTCGTGTGGCCCGAGCCTAACCAGCCCGCGATCGCCCCGCAAGCACGTCTCCCCTTGCGGCACTCGCGTTCGACCGATAGCGTTCGGCCATGGCACACGTTGGACTCTTCGTGCCCTGCTATCTCGCCGCACTGCGCCCCCATGACCAGGACCATGCCGTCCGCGTCCTCGAAGCCCTCGGCGACACCGTCGAGCCCCTGACCGGGTCCTGTTGCGGCCAACCCCCGTTCAACAGCGGCTTTCGCGATGAGGCCCGGACGGTCGCCCGCGAGGCCCTCCGCGCCGGCCAGCCCTTCGCCACCGTGGTCGTCCTCTCCGGCTCCTGCACCAGCATGATTCAACACTACGCGCCCCTGCTCTGGGAAGGGCCTCACGCCACAGCCGTCGAGCGGATCGGCGAGCGGTTCGTCGAGTTCTCTCAGTACGTGGTCGGGCACTCCCATCTCGGCGACCTTGGCCTCCGCTTCGGCGAAACCGTCGCCTACCACGACAGCTGCCACAACCGCCGCGAATTACGGGCTACGGAGAGCGTCGTTGGGCTCCTTGAGGCCATCGAAGGGCTCGACCTCCGCCGCCTCGAATACGAGGAGGAGTGCTGCGGCTTCGGTGGCACCTTTAACCTCAAATTCCCCCTTGTTGCCGGCGGCATGGCCGGGTCGAAGCTCGCAGACGTCCAGGCCACCGGCGCGCCGGCCCTCGTCTCGACGGACGCCTCCTGCCTGGCGCACCTCCAGCGGGCGAGTGGTGGCGAACTGCCCCGCACCATGACCGTCGCCGAACTCCTCGCCCGGGCCCTTCCCGAATGAGCGGCTTCAACGACCGCGCCCGCGACGATATCGCCGAAGCCAACCCGGCCCGGGTCATCACGCCGATCATGCGCAAGCTCGTCGCCGATGCGGCGGTCATGGAGGGCCGGGCCCGCCCCGAAGCGCGGCGTCGTGCGGAAGCTGCCCGGGCAGAGGCCGTCGACCGCATGCAAGAGCTCCACATCCAGGTGAAGGACGCGCCTCGAAGCTCGCGGTATTGGCTACCACCGTGCCTCCACGGCCGCCGAGGCAACGGAGACCGTCCGCCGCCTGCTCGGCGATGCGAAGCGCGTTGCCAAGTCCAAGTCGATGGTCGCCGAAGAAGTCGGCCTCACGCACGCCCTCCGTGAGCACGGCATCGACGTCCTCGAGACCGACATCGGCGAGTACATCGTCGATATCGAAGGCCGCGGGCCTAGCCACATCACCGCCCCCGCCCTCCACCTCAACCGCGTCCGCATCAAGGAGATGCTGGAACGTGGCGGCGCCACCCTCCCCGACGACGACCCCGTCCGGCTCTCCCGCTACGTCCGCGATATCGTTGGCGACTTCTTCGCCGACTGCGACGCGGGGATCACCGGGTCCAACGCCGTCGTCGCCTCCAGTGGGCGCATCATCGCGATCGAGAACGAGGGAAACGTCTCCCTCGGCGGCAGCCACCCCAGGAAGCACATCGTCATCACCGGCCTGGAAAAGGTGGTGCCCGATGAGGCCGCGGCCCTCGCTGTTCTCGAAGTCCTTGCAGCCAATGCGACGGCCCAACCGCTGACCTCCTTCAGCAACGTCTTCGCCGACCCTGCCCCCGGACAGGAGCGCCACATCGTCTTTGTCGACAACGGCCGCTCGGGCATTGCCGGCGACCCGCGCTACCGGGACGTCCTTCGCTGCATTCGCTGCGGCGCCTGCATGAATGGCTGCCCCGTCTATCGCACTGCCGGCGGCCTGAGCTACGGTTCGCCTTACATGGGCCCCATCGGCGCCGTGCTCTCCCCACTGCTCTGGCCCGATGGCCGCTACGCCGACCTCCCTTTCGCCAGCAGCCTCTGCGGACGCTGCACCGATGCCTGCCCCGTGGGCATTCCCCTTCACCGCATGCTCCTCGACCTCCGTGCCGATGCCGTCGACGCCGGTGAAGCCGGGTCGCGGACCGAGCGGGTGGGCTGGAAGGCATGGGCCACCGCTTTTTCTGGCCGCCAGCGTGGCAGGCTCGCGACCGCGGCAGCGAAGACTCGGCGCCGGTCGTGGGCTCAACGTCGCCGGCCGCGAACTGCGAGAAGGCGCCGCGAGGGGGGAAGAGAACGCCGCCGGCTTCGTGCCTGTCCAGGCAATCCAGCCCGAGGACGCCCCGCGCGACCTCGAGGCCCTTTTCCGCCACCGGGCCGCCGCCCTCGGTGTCCAGGTCGTTGATGCCATCGCCCCCGCCGACGGCGACCGCACCATCGATGCTTCGGGGGCGATCGCCAGCACCGGCAGCGTCGTCCTCATCGGCGAGAATTCGGCCCGCCGGCCGTTGCTCGGAAGCAAGCGCATCGTCGTTCGCCTGGGCCGCGACAGCATCGTCCACTATCCCCACTGACGCCGCCGACCTCCTCGGCAACGGCGAGGCGCTCATCCTCACCGGCGCCAGCCGCACCGCCGATATCGAAAAGCAGATCGTCCGTGGCATCCACGGCCCCGAGGAACTGGTAGTGGTGCTCAGCTAGCCGCGCGGATGATTGCGGAGCCCGTATCGCCCGTTGGCGATGGTACACTCCGGGGGAGGTGCGAGATGTCCGAACGCCGGTATCGTGCGATCTATCGGAGAGACGGCAAGTTCATCTTTGCCTCTACTCCCGACCTTCCTGGTGCATTCGGACAGGGCGATACGGTCGACCAGGCCCGTGAAGACCTCCGCGCGGCCATCCTGCTCATGCTAGACGTCATCGAGGAAGAGGCCCGGGAAGGCGGAGATTTGCCGCTGCTCGAGGAAGAACTCGTTATCGCCACCGCGTGAAGCGGGGCGATGTCCTACGTCACGTACTCTCGCAGGGCTGCGTTGTCCGTCGTGAGGGGTCGCGTCACACGATTCTCTTCAATCCAGACGGGAGAAGGTTCTCGGCTCTCTCAAGACAGAACGAAATCGGTGACCGGTTTGTGCGGGAGATTTGCCGTCAACTCGGGATCGACCCGCCGGGGCGTTCCTGATGGCCAAACCCTTCCTCAAGTGGGCCGGCGGCAAACGCTCACTCGCTCCGAAGATCACCGCAATCGCCCCCGAAGGTTTCCGCCGCTACATCGAGCCATTTCTCGGCGCCGGCGCCGTGTTTTTCGCCCTCAAAGAGCAGCGGCCGACGATGCCTGCCGTCCTTTCCGATACCAACGAGGAGGTCATCAACGCCTTCGACATCCTTCGGGACAGCTGCGACGAACTCATCGCCGTGCTCCGGGACCTCGAAGGGCAATACCGGGGCGAGCCGAAAGAGGGCCGTGCCCGCCTCTACTACGAGGTGCGCGCCGCAACCCCCGACTCCCCCGTGGAGCGCGCCGCCCGCACCATCTTTCTCAACCGCACGGGCTACAACGGCCTCTACCGCGTCAACCTCCAGGGCCGGTTCAACGTCCCCCACGGCCGCTATGTCAATCCCGTGATCTGCGACGAGCCAACCCTGCGCGCTGCTGCCGCTGCCCTCCACGGCGTCGTGACCCTCGTCGCCGACTTTGGCGCCGTCTGTCGCGGCGCCAGCGCGGGAGACTTCGTCTACCTCGACCCGCCTTATCAGCCGCTCTCGCCGACCAGCAGCTTCACCGCCTACACCCCCGGTGGCTTCGGCCCCGGCGACCAGCTCCGGCTCCGCGACGAATTCGAGTCACTCACCCGCCGCGGGGTTGCCGCGCTCCTCTCCAACAGCGAACACGAAGAGATCCGTGCCCTCTACGGTCGGGCCGATCTCGGCTACCGCCTCGAACAGGTGCCCATGGGCAGGGCGATCAACTCCAACGGTGCCAAGCGGAGCTCGATCCCCGAACTCCTGATCGCCAACTTCGGCCGGGCGGAAGTGAGCCGGGGCCTTGCGATGGTCGCTCCCTACTAGGCTGCCAGTACCGGGCCTAGCCCTTGCGCTTGATCAGTCCCCGGCGGTCGGCTTCCTCGATAATCTGGACCACGTTCGTGGCCGCGCCCTTGCGGATGCTGTCCGTCACCGCCCAGAGCGTGAGGCCGCCCGGGTTCGAGTTGTCCTGGCGGATGCGTCCCACGAACACCTGGTCCTTGCCGGCCGCATCCAGTGGGGTGGGATAGCGTTCGTGCTCCGGGTCGTCGATGACGGTGACGGCTTCGGTCTGGTCGATCAGCGTCCGCGCCGCCTGGGGGTCGATTGGCTTCTGGAACTCCGCCCAGATCGCGGCCCCGTGGCCGAACATCGTCGGTACCCGCACGCAGGTGGCGCTGATCGCGAGTTCGGGCGCGTGGAAGATCTTCCGCGTCTCGTTCGCCATCTTCAGCTCTTCCTTGGTGTAGCCATCGTCCGAAAAGTCGTCGACCTGTGGCACGGCGTTGAACGCGATCTCCTTCTTTTGGGTGCCACTTGGCTCGTGACGCCCCTGGAGCGCAGCCGCCGTCTCCGACTTCAAACCCTCGATTGCCGCGCCGCCCGCGCCCGCCACCGCCTGGTAGGTCGCCACCACGATGCGCTTCAACGGGTTCACCTGGTGGATCGGGTAGAGGGCGAGCGCCATCGGCGTCGTCGTGCAGTTCGGCTGGCTGATGATCCCCCGGTGCCAGGCTAGGTCGTCCGCGTTGATCTCGGGGATCACCAGCGGCACAGTCTCGTCCATGCGAAAGGCGCTCGAATCGTCGATAACCAGCGCCCCTTTGTCCGCCGCAATCGGGGCATAGAGCTTCGAAGCGCTTCCGGAAGCACTCAGGAAAACGATGTCGTCCTTGCCGTCGAACGAGCCCTCGCTCGTCTCCTCGATCGTGATCGTCGTGCCCCGGAACATCACCTGCGTGCCCGCCGACCGCGATGTCGCGAGCAGCCGTAAGCGGCCGACGGGCACGTTGCGCTCATCGAGAATCTTGAGGAATTCGCGGCCGACGATGCCAGCACCGCCGACGACAGAAATATTGAGGGGATCCACATCGGGCTCCGGGGAAAGGGTCCCTCCATCGTAGCGTGGCCCCACGGGCGGGTCACATTCCGCCAGATTCCGCGGCAGCATCCCCCGTAGAATGCGGGTCACCCCAAGGAGGTCGTCTCGATGCGCCTGAGCATTGCATTCCCCAACGTTGGACCGGCACAGGAGGCAGCTGCCCTCCGCGACTATGCCCGTGGCCTCGAGGCCGCCGGCGCCGATGCCCTCATGGTCGTCGACCACGTCGTTTACGCCTGGGACAAGGACGGCGTTCGCCGCTCCCAGTACAACCCGGCGACCTGGCAGCTCGAACCCTTCGCGACGATGGGTTTCCTCGCCGGCATCACCGAGCGCGTCATCCTCGAGACCGGCATCGTCATCCTGCCTCAACGGCCGCCGGCGCTCGTCGCCAAGGAAGCAGCGACTATCGATGTGCTCTCGAACGGCCGCCTCCGGCTTGGAGTCGGGCTCGGCTGGCAGGCGCCCGAATACGAGGCGATGGGCGTGCCCTTCAAGGAGCGCGGGGCCCGCACCGAGGAGGCGATCCCCGTCCTCAAAGCGCTCTGGACGCAGGAGCACGTCACCTTCCACGGCAAGTTCTACGACCTCGACGACGTCTGTTCGCGCCGCAGCCGGTGCAAAAGCCGCATCCACCGATCATCTTTGGCGGAGGCAACCCTCGCGCCCTCGAACGTGCCGGCAGGCTCGGCAACGGGTTCGTGCAGGGCCCCCAGGCGAACGCCGAGGCCTTCGCCACCGCCCGCGAGGCCGTCCTCAGTGCCGCTCGTAAGGCCGGCCGCGAGGACGAGGTGACCATCTTCGAAGCCGCCGCTCTCCCGGCAAGTGCCGACCCGTCCGACCAGCTGGACTTTCTCCGCTCGCTCCAGTCCGCCGGTGCCACCGATGTCCTCTTCTGGATGGGTGTTGCCCGCGATCCCGGCCTTCGCTCCCTTGATGGCAAGCTCCAGTACGTCGAACGGTTGAAGAAGGAAGTCTGGCCCCAGATCTAGTACTTCGCGAAGAAAGTTGGCGTTCGCGCGTTCAACGGCTCGCAATGTGCTCCCCTTCTCCCGCGTGAGTCGGGAGAAGGGGCTGGGGGTTGAGGGCCCGGTCTCCGGGCATCGAATGCTGAGTTTCGCAACTGAGTACTAGCGGCCGGTGGGGTCGCCGAGGTCCAGCTGCAGGTAGACGGTGCTGTGCCATTCGCCGAATTTGTAGCCGGCGTTCTCCAGCGTGCCCATCACGCGGTAGCCAAGCGACTGGTGGAGGGCGATGCTCCCCTCGTTCGTGCTCGTCACCAGCGCCACGATCAGCCGCAGGCCCGCCGCCCTCGCCTCCTCGATCAGCGCCGTCATCAGCGCCCGCCCGATCCCCCGGCGGTGGTAGTCGGGCCGCAGGATCACCGTGTTCTCGCGGGTAAAGCGATACCCCGTTTTGTCGCTGAGCAGGGTCAACGAGGCGAACCCGATGACCTCGCCGCCCGCGTCCTCCGCAACGAGCACCGGTTGGCTCCCGGACTGGTGCACCTTGAACCATGCCCGTCGCCGTTCAAGCGGCCATTCCACCTCGTCGAAGCTCGCGACACCGTTCACAATCTCGTAGTTGTAGAGCGCGTTGATGGCGGCAACGTCGCCGGCAGTGGCAGTGCGGATGGTGATTGCCCGATCCATGGCGCGATGACGGTAGCGCGCTCGTGTTTCGCTGGGAAGTCAGCCGGCCTTCGCTCCTTCGCCCATTTCCGGTGACTGCTGGTGGTACAGCATCTTCCAGCCATCGTTGCCGCGGACGTAGACACTCGTCATCCAGGCGCGGTACTCGTTTTCGCCTGCCCGCTTCGCCGTCGCGTGATAGCTGATCACCGCGCTCCCCTGCTCCCGGTAGGCAACGTGGGTATCCTGGATATTGAACCGTTCCCAGGGCTCCGCTGCCGCGATCGACACCACTGCTTCGGCGCGCTCCAGCACGCCGAAGGGGAAGACCATCCAGGCGTCGGGCGCCAGCATTTCCCGGTAATAGTCGGCCCCGTCGCGGGTGCAAAGCGCTTGCCAGGCATCGTGTTCGAGCTGGACGATTTCGCGCGCTTCGGCTGGAATTTCGGCTTGCATGGTGGGCCTCCCTCAGTTGGCGGTCCCTTCCACCCTAGCAGCCGGGCCTCCGATTACAGTCCTGGTGCTTCGCTCCGCATCGCTCCCTCGGGCGGACTCATGATCCCCACGGCCACACCGTCAGGGTCCTCAACCACCGCGTAGCGGGCGCCCCAGAAGGCGTCGAACGGCGGTTGCAGACCCCGGAACCCCGCGGCCGTCATGGCAGCGAATCGCTCATCGACGGCCGCCCGCGTCTCCACCCTGAACCCCACGATGACGCGTCCTGCGAGGTCGCTCGCCCCTTCCCACGCCGCTACGAACTGGGGCGCGAATCGTTCGCTATCGATGTCGAAGTCGACTCCCTCTCCGCCCGCCCCTACGTGCTGGGCGCCGCTCTCGGTCCTCCAGATGCTCTCCTCTGGGATATCGACGCCCAGCAGACGGTAGAAAGCGACTGTTGCGTCGACGTCGTGGGCGATCACGCTCACCTGGTCGAGCGTCGGCTGGTTCGAAGATTCAGGCATAGTGGACTCCTAGCGAATGGCCCGCACCGGGCGCAGGAAGGCGAGGCAGAGCAACCCGATGGCGATGGCCGCCACACCATTCGCCACCAGCGTCTCGCGTATCCCGAACACGCTGACGAGGCTGCCGCTCAAGGCGTAGCCAATAGGCAGCGACATCTGGAACGAGAGGAAGTACATGCTCATCACCCGCCCCATCATTGCGTCCTCGGTGTTCTCCTGGATGAGCGTGGCGGCATAGTTGATGAAGATCGATGCGCCCAGGCCCCACACGAACAGTGCCGTTACCGAGAGCAACAGCCAGTCGCTAAGACCGTAGACGACGAGGACGCCGCCCCCGGCCACACAAGAACAGAGGATGGCGAGCCCACGCCGCGGTATCGGCCGTAGTGCGAGGATGATCGACCCGACGACAACACCCCCGCCGAAACATCCGGCGAGGATGCCCACCCACTTGTCGCTCTTCTCCAGGATGTCCGGTACCACAAGAGCTACCGTGACCGCGAACGGCCCCATGAAGAGGATGCCCGGGAGCGCGCCCATGCAGAGCAGACCAAGGATCGTCTTGTGTGCTCGGACGTACCGCACGCCGCCCATCAGGTCCGCAAACACCGATGCCCCGGTTGGCGGCGGCTGGTCAATAACGATGCGTGAGAAGATCAGGGCCGCAGTGAACAGCATGATCACCTCGACAGAAAAGGCCGTAGTCAGCCCGGCGAGGTCGGCCAGGAGGCCGCCGATGGTTGGCCCCAGGAATTGGAGCATCGCCATGAATCCCATCATCCCGAAGATCACGCCGTTCTGAAGCTGCGTCCTCGTCACGATGTGCGGCAGCATGCTCTGGCGCGCCGGCTGGCCGAAGGCATTACACGCACCCACGACCGCCGAGAGGATGAAGACGGGCCAGATGAAGCTCGCATCGAACCCGCTCAGGGCCACATAGCAGAGGGAAACGAGGGCCGCGATCGAGTAGGTGCGGACGAGGATGCGCCGCCGCTCTACCCGGTCCGCGAACGTGCCACCGATGAGCGTCAGCAGCGCACCGGGCAGGGTCAGCGAGATGAGCGCCCCGGCGATGGCGACGGCCCGCAGGTCTTCGCTTACCCGGTCACGGATAAAGAGCGGCACGGTGACGTTCGTGATGCCAACGCCACCAGCCGACACGATCGACGCGAGCAACCAGCGCCGGTAGCGCATCGAGGTGAACGGGTTCCGTGTGCCGGCCGCTGCCCCCTCATGGGCAGCAGGGCTTACGGCCGGGATTGGAATGGCTGCTTCGGCCTCACTCATTGGCGGTGAATCATGGCACAGCTTACGGCTATAGCAAGCCGATCCTTACGAATTCGCCATCATCATCGAGGCAGGGTCGAAGTCGGGATTGGAGTGGACGAGGTTCCAGCGGTGGCCGAAGGGATCGAAAAGCCAGCCGCCGCGGCCAAAGGGCTCTTCCTTCAAGGGGCGTTCCATCGTCGCCCCTGCATCGATTGCCTGCTGAAAGGCAGCGTCGACGTCCTCGACGTCGAGGACGAAGGCGCAGACCGTGCCACCGCGCGACTGTGGCCCAAGGACGCCGATCTCCGGGTACTCGTCGGAGATCATGAGGATGTTGCCATCGATCTCGATCTCGGCGTGCCCGATCCGGCCGTCGTCCATCGTGAGCCGGTACCGTTCGGTCGCGCCGAATGCGCGCTTGTAGAACGCAATCGCCTCGGCGGCGCCCTTCACGGCGATGTAGGGAGTGAGTGTGGTCAAGCCGGGCCGCCCGGCTTGTAGGAACCGAAGCTCCAGGCGTGCCCCTCAAGGTCGAGGCAAGAGTAGCCCCGGCCGCCGTAGTCCTTGTCTTCCAGCGGATGGGTGACCTTCGCCCCGGCAGCCACCGCGCGGGCATGATGCGCATCGGGCTCGCGCAGGGAGACGTTGATGTGCACCGTGCCCCGGCCATCGATGTCGAGCGGGCTTACGTAGCCAGGCTCCGGCACCACGGAGCTGACCATGATGATGGCGCCGTCGAGCTGCATTTCGGCGTGGACAATCCCACCCTTGTCGTCGGGCACGCGGAACAACTCTTCGAACCCAAAAGCGTTGTGGAGCCACGCCAGCGCGGCCGGCGCATCGCGATAGAAAAGCACCGGGTGAATGTCGGTTTCGCCCATTCCTGTTGCTCCTTGTTGCTGTCTTGTTGCCACGAATGCTAGGGCCATGGCAAAAGCCCGGTCTTGGACGGAATTTACCGGTATGACTTCGCCTGGATCTGGTACAGCTCGGCATACTGCCCGTTCCGTTGCATCAACTCCTCGTGCGAACCCACCTCCACAAGGCGGGCGCCATCCAGCACAACGATCATGTCGGCCATCCTCACCGTCGAAAACCGGTGCGAAACCAGGATAGTGACCCGTCCCTTCGTCGCCTCGTGGGACATACCGTCGACCGCCCGGCCGTTCGCTCCCCTCACCGCGGCTGCATACCGCTCAAACAGTGCGTGCTCCGTCTCGGCGTCCAGGGCCGCCGTTGGCTCATCGAGCACCAGCAGGAGCGGCTCGTCGCGCATGAAACCCCGGGCGAGCGCCAGCTTCTGCCACTGCCCGAAGGAGAGCTCGACGCCGCCCGGCCACGTTGGCCCGAGCTGTGTCTCGATCGCCGAAGGCAACTTCGTCACCACGTCGCCGGCGCCTGCCCTGCCCACGGCGGTAGCGACTGCCGGCGCGCTGTCCAGCCGTGGCACATCGCCGAGCCCCACCGTCTGCCGGGCGAGAAATTCGAACCGGAAGAAGTCCTGGAACGCCCCCGCCACCTTCTCCCGCCATTGGCCCGCGTCGATGCGCGAGAGGGATTGCCCGTCGACCAGGATGCGGCCCGACGTTGGCCTGTACATCTTGCATAGCAGCTTCACCAGCGTGGTCTTGCCGGCGCCGTTTTCCCCAACCACCGCAACCACCGCGCCGGCTGGCAACTCCAGGTTGATGTCGTCGAGTACCAGCCGGTCGCTGCCGGGGTAGGCGAAGGAGACGTGCTCGAAGCGGATGCCGGACGCGAGCGCCACGGGAGCGTCGAGGTCCTCGGTCGCCTGCACGGCGGCAGCATAGTCCTCCAGCCAGGCGAGTCTCCGCGAACCATCCATCCAGACTCCGCGCAGGAACCCGATCTCCCCCACCGTGGCGCCGATGTAGGCCGACAGGCGCGCGCCCGCAGCCACCACCAGCAACACGTTCCCCGCCCCTTCGTTGAGACCGGAAGCGACGAAGACAATCGCGCCCACGTAGGCCAGCCCAAACACCGCCCACGCACACATGTGCCATATCGCGGAACCCCATCGTGCTCGCGAAACGGGGCCATACCAGCGTTCCCAGGCCTGTCGCCGGTCCCGGATGATTCGCGCACCGTTTCCCGTCACCCTGACCTCCTTGCCGGGCGGAGCGGTTGTCGCTATCGCGAACAGGTGAGCCGCACGGCGCCGCCAGGGTTCGCCCCGCTCCTGGGCCTGCCGCTCCACGGCCGGCCGCCACGACGACGTGAGCACCGTCGGCGCCGCGAACAGTGCCAGCAGCGCCAGCGCCGGGTGGATCGATACCAGCAGCGCGATCGTCACGACGAGCCGCAGGATCCACCCGCAGGTCGTGAACAGCGACATGTACATGTGGTCGAGCACGAAGATCTGGTCGCGCAGCACCGAAAGCCGGTCCAGGTAGTCGGGCCGCTCCTGGTGGGCGATCGTCGAGACCGTCGCCTGCAATCCGGCCACGTGTCCCTCGAGCGCAATCGTCACCCGGTCCCGGAAGCGCCTTTGCACCCGCGTGCTCACCACCTGCAGGAACCACGTCGCCACCGCCGCCACGCCCAGGCCGAATACAGCGACCAGGAGGAGGCCGCGCTTGTGTTCGATCACCCCTTCCCCGAGGAACTTCAGCCAGACGGCAAAGAGGGCGTCGGGCAGCGCCGCCAGCAGGGCCAGGAGGAAGGCGGCGAGGAGCAGCCTCGGCTCGAACCGGAAGGCGAGCTTGCAGAGCCGCCACATCGCCGGGATCGCCGCCGGCATCTCGTCCGGCTCCGGCAGGTTCGCCCCGCCGTTCGAAAGCTCAGCTGAGGACGTCAAGCGCCACACCTTCCTCGTCGGGGTCGACAAATCGCTGCGCCTGGAGGTCGAACATCGTCCGGTAGCGGCCGCCAAGGGCCATCAATTCCGCATGCGTCCCAAGTTCGATCACCCGCCCGTGCTCGACCACGCAGATCCGGTCCGCATGCCGCACGGTCGAAAAGCGGTGGGAGATCAGGATCGTCGTGCACTTTCGCGTGGCCGCCAGGATTCGCTCGAAGATCTCCGCTTCGCCCCGCACGTCGAGCTGGGCGGTTGGTTCGTCCAGCAGCACCACTCCCGCGCCCATCTCCACCCGGCAGAGGGCGCGCGCCAACGCCACCCGCTGCCACTGGCCCCCCGAGAGGTCGGTGCCGTTCGCGTATCCCTTGGCCAGGATCGTGTCCAGGCTGGCGAGGTTGCTCCCACCGGCCCGCTCCAGTGCCGCCGTGATCGCCTCATCGGAGGCTCCCATCCCCACGTTGTCGCGCAAAGGTAGCTCGTAGCGAATGAAGTCCTGGAACACCGCGGCAAGGCGCGCTCGCCAGGAAACGATATCCAGTTCCCGCAGGTCGATTCCGTCCACTTCGACGGCCCCCTCCTGCGGGTCGTAGAGACGGCAGAGCAGCTTCGCGAGCGTCGTTTTACCGGCCCCGTTCTGGCCCACAATCGCCAGCGACGAGCCGGCCGGGATGGCAAGGTCGAACCCATCGAGCACCAGCTCGCCGCCCGCGGGGTAGGCAAACCGCACGTTGCGGAAGCGGATCTCGCTCGCCGGCAGGCCCTCCGCCGGACGGTTCCCGATGGTCAGAGCGCCCGCCGGTCCCATCTTCGCCTCCAGCCGCAGGGCGGCGGCCACAGGGGCAGCCGTGCCGTCAAGCGCCCAGTTCAGTCCTCCGAAGGCGATGAGCGAGCTTCCTACCGCCACCTGCGCGTAGGTCACCGCCTGGTCTAGCCCGATGCTTCCGTTGAAAGCGTCCCTTCCAATCGACCAGAAGACCAGCGCATTCGCCGTCGTCACGATGAGCATGCACCAGAGCACCGGGCGTTCCCTCAGGCGCGTCGCTTCGTACTGCAGACGGTGCAGCGTCGTGCGCCGGTCCTTGAATCGTTCCAGTGTCCAGTCGGCCAGCCCGAAGAGCCGCAGCTCCTTCGCCGCCGGAGGGTCAACGGCAATCCGGTAGGCATAGTCGGCGTCGCGCTGGGCCGCCTTCACCTCATCCGTCTGCCGGTCGTACCAAACCGTGCTCTCGCGCAGCAGGTAATGGGTCGAAATCCAGGCGCCTGCCAGCAACGGTGGCGCCCACCAGGTGTATCCGAACAGCACCAGCGCCGAGACCAGCCCCGAGAGTAACGCCACAAGACCGCCGGCGACGAAGTCCATCGCGATGAAAAGCGGCGGGCCGGTCATGCCGAGGTCGAAGTCGCGCGCCAGGGTGAGGTCGGCGGTGAGACTGGGGTCCTCGAGGTGCCCCATCCCCGGTGGCGCCATCACTCCTTCGGTCAGCTGGTCATACAGGTAGGCCGCCGTGCGGTCGCCGAGATTCGCGCTCAACGCCTGCTGCAGCGGACTCAGTACCTGGAGCAGCACGAAGACGGTCCCCAACGCAACCAGCGGGCCTGTCAGCGATGATCCGTCCTGCACCGCTCCCACGAGGACGCCGATCGTGATCGCGAGCGCCGCCGGCAGTACCCCCTGCAGGAACACGACACCGAACCAGGCGAAGGCGAGCTTTCCGTCGGCGCGCGGCAAGGCCCGAAAGAAGTACCACTCTTGCCGCTTGCGGATCGCTTCCAGCAAACCAGCCCCCGAATATCGTCACGCATCGATACAGGCCGGGCGGCATTGCACCAACCGGCAACTGTCATCGTGTCTGCGAAACTGTAGCCCGGCGGGCGCGCAGGCGTCTTGGATCGAATTTACCCGCCAGCTTCGTCCAGGGCCCCACCGTACACGCCGCCGTCCGCCAGCCTCCTGAGCCAGAGCTCAGTCGGTGTGCACCGGGCGAACTCCCGAAACTCCCGCCCCATGTGCGCCTGGTCGTAATATCCCGCCGCGACCGCGACGTCGCCCCACGCCGGCTTCTTGCCCGGAGTGATCGCCTGGACCACCCGGTGGAACCTGACGATCCGGGCTGCCGTCTTCGGCGCCACCCCCACTTCGTCGCGAAACTTGTTGATGAAGTGCTTGTGGCTCCATCCGGTCTCGTTGGCCAGCCTGCCGATGTTCACCGTCGACGGTTCCCGGGCAATCTCCCGCCAGGCCCAGGCAATAGCCTCCGTCGGCGGGCGGTTCACCGAGAGCGCGCGCACGAACAGCGCGTCCAGGAGGTCGAACCTTGCCTCCCACGAACGCGCTTCCCGCAGCCGCTCGATCAATTCGTGCCCTGGCGTGCCCAGCAGGTCTTCCAGCCGGACGGTCTGGTTGGTGATCTCCGCCATCGGGAGGCCGAAGAGATGGTAGGCGCCCAGCGGCGTGAGGTTCGCCTGCACCCCCGTTTGGGCGCCATTCGATTCCACCAGCGCAGGGCGATCGGCGAGTCCTGCCAGGAAGCCGCTGTAACCGTGGACGAGGTCGTCCGCCAGTCCAGAGTTGGACACACCGATCGGGTCGCCGAAGTTGAGGATCAGTGCCGCCCGCGGAAACGGCATCTCCAGCCGCCGGGTGATCGCCGGTGCATGTTCGACATAGCCCCCGTAGCCATCGATGAGTGTCCGTAGCGAAGGGTGTGCCGGAGCGTTGGCCAGCTCCCACGTCCCCTGGGGCGTTTCGACGTATTCCGTTCGCACCCGGCTCATGGCGCCCCGCGCGATGCGTCGAGTTCCGCCACAAGCTTCTTCGCCGCCACCATCCGATAGCCGTCTTCCACCACCGCCGCCACTTCATCCCAGTCCACGTCGACATCATCGAGGCGGATGCCGATCCAGCCGGCAGGCCCCTGGTAGGGCGGCACGAAGAACCGCTTCGAGTTCGCCCCCACAAGGATCTCCTGGGCGCCCGGCGGCCCCTTCACCCAGACAGCCACGTGGCCGCTGTTGTGATGGTTGTTGTCGAACTGCGCGAACATCTTGCCGGCGCGAAAGGTGGGTTCTCCCCAGGCCAGCTTCTCCGTCGCCCCCGGCAGGGCCAGGCAGATCGCCCGCAGCCGCTCGATGATCGGCTCGACAAACGTCCCGATGGGTTTGATCGGGTGGGTCACGGAGTGATTATCGCATGCCTGTCAGGCGAGCCGGCCGTCCACAATCCGCAACCGTTCGTCGTCCCGGCACCCACACCACCGGCACGAACCCTCTCCCTCGCGCTCCGGGTGATTGACCAGCAGCGTCGCCTCGCCCTCCGCCGGCACCCGCCCCGCAGCGACTTCTCGGCTAAGCCAGTCCCGAAGCGCGAAGACGTCGAAGGGCTCCACCGCATGGCAAATGAGTACGAGTTCGGGCATCACGCGCCGGCCCTCACGCAATCACGAGCCGGTAGCCGATGTCGATGCTCTCCCGCTCTCGTAGGTGACCGTATCGCCGGTCCCATTCGCCGGAGAGCAGGTCCGTCTCCAACCGCATCAGCCCCGTCTCTAGCTCCTCGGCGGAAAGCAGCGCGAAGGCGGACATCGACGTCCGGACATCGGGATCGAGGTACTTCGTAGGCTCCCGCCAGTAGGCACCGAGGAAGCCGTCCGTGCAGTCGCGCGGTACAGGCACAGGTTCCACCCGGCCTCCGAGGAACGCGTGGAGGTCCGCGATTGGCGGCATACGCTCAAGGTCGTGCTCAAGGATCTGAGGAAGGTATTCGCAGAGCCAGAACACCGGTTCGGCGCCCGTGTCGTGCGTGAGGAGGACAATCCGCCCGGCGACTCGTTGCATCTCCGCCAGGCCGGCGCGCCAGTCGGGCCAGTGGTGGATCGTCAGCGTTGCCATCGCCGCCGCGAAGCTGCCGTCCGCAAACGGCAACGCCCCGGCCAAGCCGCGGACACAGGCAGTCCCTGGCTTCCGCTGGTCGATCATCACCGGCGACGGTTCCAACGCGACCACCTTCCGGTCCTCCGGCTCGTACGAACCGGTGCCCGCGCCCACGTTGAGCACCGTGTTTGCTTGGCCGAGTGCCGCCGTGATCTGGGCCGCGATCCGCGGGTCCGGCTTTCTGCGCAAAGCGTAGCCACGCCCGGATTGCTGATAATGGCCGACTCCCGTCGCACTATTCATCGTCGCGGTCAGTATGATTCGTATTCCTTGCCGGTCCAACGGCAGGCGCCCTAAAGGGGGTTCGATCCAGTGCTACGTCTTTCCCTGGTCTGTGTTCTCCTGCTTTCGTTTGGCGCGCTCGTCTCCGCCTGTGGTGGCGACGACGACGACAACGGCAGCCCCTTCGGTTCAGACGGCTCTTCCGGCGACGACGATTCCTCCGCCGGCGACGACGACTCCGGCGACGACAACGGCAGCTCCGGTGGCGACGATGTCTCCGCGGACATCCCCGACCTCGCCGACGGCGGCCTGATCGGAGGCTCCGTCCATCTCAAGATCTCCGGCGATTTCGACAAGGAATACGACTACGGCGATGGCACGGGCATCGTCATCAACGGGTTCGCTCAATTCGTCTTCAGCGACGGCACGAACTCGGTCAACTTTGTCTTCGCCGGCGACGACCAGCCCGGCGCCCTGGCCATCTCGACCGGTGACATCGTCACCGGCGGTGAATTCGGCACCGATTGCAGCGTCTCCGTGGACGACAGCGAGAGCACGATCAAGGGCGATTTCTCGTGCGAGAACGTGTCTGGTCTCAAGCCCGGCTCTGCTTCCATTTACGACAAGGTCAAGATCGAGGGCGATTTCACCATCGACCGCGAATAACGGCGGGGTGGAGGGCAGGGCATCCCGCCTTGGCCCCTGACCCCGTACGATTTGCCCTCGAATGCCAAGCCAGCGATTCGTCACCTCGCAGCGTTTGCGTATCTCCTGCTGGGACTGGGGCAACCCGTCAGCGCCCACCCTCATCCTCGTCCACGGCGGACGCGACCATGCGCGCTCCTGGGACCGCATCGCCGAAGTCTTCTGCGACGACTACCACGTCGTCGCCGTCGATCTCCGCGGCCACGGCGACAGCGACTGGTCCATCGGTGGCAATTACGGCCTCCCGGATAACGCCCTCGACCTCGCCGCCGTGATCGAGTCTTCCGGCGCCCCCGCGCGTATCCTTGCTCACTCCTACGGTGGCGCCGTCTCCCTCCTTACCGCCGGTACCTTCCCCGAGCTCGTCACGAAGCTTGCCGTGATGGAGGGCACCCACTCCCTGAACCCGCCGAACCAGGACCACGTTGGCGTCGAGTGGATGCGGAACTGGGCCCGCCGGTTGCGTGGCTTCGAGACCCAGGAGAGCCGGCCCTACCCAACGCTCGAGGCGGCCGAAGCTCGCATGCGCGAGGCGAATCCCCGGTTGCCCGCCGACTTCCTTCCCCACCTCGCGGCCTACGCCACGAAACCGGTCGAAGGCGGCTACATGTGGAAGTATGACCTCTGGGTGAACGGCCGCAGTAGCATGGAGTTGCGCCGCGAGGAGCTTCCCGAGTTCTGGGAAGCGATCCAATGCCCGGTCCTGCTCATCTCCGGGTCCGAATCGAACGCTGCCGCCCGCCAGCACCCCAACCCCGAGGCCCACATGCGCGACATCCGCAAGGTCGAAATCCAGGGCGCCGGCCACTGGATCCACCACGACCAGACCGAGGCGCTCCTCGCGGAGATTCGGCCTTTTTCGCCGGCTAACTCGCCTTCTTCGCTTCAATCTCCTCGCTAAAGCCGCGCCCACAACTCTGGCGGTAGGCGTAGACGTTCAGGTTCTTGTGTCCGCACCAGGGACAGGTCTTCATGGCAGCACCTCCTGCTTGTCCAGCTCCAGTCTAGGCCAGCCCGATCCGGGGGTGTGTGAAGGAACCAATCGGCTTCTGGCATAATCGCCGGAACATGGACACGCCGCGCATCCGCTACACCACCACCGACGATGGCGTCGACATCGCCTACGCAGTGCTGGGCGCGGATAACCCGGGTCCGCCGGTCCTGGTCCTCAACGCCCTTGCGTCGGCCGGCATCGACGCAATGCTTCAGTCCGAGACGGCCTTGGCGACGTTCTCTACCCTGTCTCACTACCGGCCGGTCGTCGTGTTCGACTGGCGCGGGCTCGGCGTCTCCGGAGCCAGCAGTGAATTCTCCATGGATGGTCTCCGAGCCGACATTTGCGCGGTGGCGGATGCTCTCGGGACCCCTCAGTTTGACATCCTGGGACGGCTGGGGCCGAGCCATCTTGGCGCCGAGTTCGCGGCCCGGTTCCCGGACCGTGTTCGCCGACTTGCGCTCATCAATCCCTCCGTTCCCGGTTATTCGCCCAGACAACATCCACGGATGGGACCCCTGTATACGCTCGTAGCGAGCGGAGGCATCGATTGGTCGCTGTTTTGCGAGATCCTTGCCCTGGTGACCGCCGGCTGGCATGACACAGAGTTTGCCAAGGCATTGTTCCAGCGCCTGAACGAACGGTTTGACGCGGCGACCTTCAATCGTCTCCTTGATGTTGCCGAGCGGATGGATGCAAGAGATTGTGCAGGCGAGGTTCGCTGCCCCACGCTGGTCTACTTCATGGGCCAGCCGCCGGTGGAGATGCGAGCCATGGCAGGCAGCATGCAGAACGCCGATGTGGTCATCGAACCACCACCGCGTGGCCAGTGGCTGCCATGGGCGAACTCGGGAGTCGCGGAGCTCCCGAAGCCCGTCGCCGACTTCCTGCTTGCGGATGAGCCCCGCACCAACGAGGCATCGCCCGCTCATTCCGCACCATCCTCTTCACCGACGTCGTTTCCTCCACACCCTCCTCACCCAACTGCGCGACGCCAGGATGCGCGAAGTCATGCGCGACCACGATGCGGTGATGGAACAGCGGTCACCGGCCACGGCGGGAGAGTCGTGAAGACCATCGGCGACGCCTTCATGGCCGAGTTCGCCGTCCCTAGCGCCGCCGTCGAAGCGGCCATCGAAGCCCAGCGCGCCATCCGCGACAGGTTCGCCGACTCCGACATCCCCGTGCGCATCCGCATCGGCATCGACGCGGAGAACCCATCGAGGAGGACGGCGACCTCCACGGCGCCAGCGTCGTCATCGCCAAGCGCCTGGAGTCGGCCGCCGACACCAACGGCATCCTCGTCAGCGACGTCGTCAAGCAGATGGTCACCGGCAAGGACTTCGACTTCGAGGACCGCGG
>CAVTUS010000002.1:0-555958 GCA_963737965.1 uncultured Chloroflexia bacterium
CGCCTCGGACGCGACATCGAGGCCCTCCACGACATGCGGGTGGCCGCCCGGAGGATGCGCGCAGCCATGCGCAGCTTCCGGCCCTACCTCTCACCGACTGCCCGCGCCCTCGAACCGGAAGTGACGTGGCTCCAGCGAGTGCTTGGCCCCGTCCGCGACCTCGACGTCCAGCTCGAGCATCTCAGCACTGTCATGGCAGAGTCGGCCGAGCATGCGGAAGACCTCGCGCCCTACCGAGATGTGCTTGGCACCCAGCGCGCCCGCGAACGGAAGCGACTCATCGCCGCCCTTGACTCCCGCCGCTACACCAGGCTTGTCGCGAGATTCGCCAACCAGCTGCCGAAAGGCCCGGCCCGGACCTATGCACCCGGCCGCATCGCCGCTCCCCTCATCGCCCGCGACGAGATTGGCCGGAGCTACAGAAAGTTGCAGAAGCGAGCGAAAGCGATTCGGCGCTCGTCGCCGCCCGAGGCTTACCATGCCGCCCGCATCGCGGCGAAGGGCCTTCGCTACAACGTGGAGTTCTTCGCGCCCGCGATCGGCCCCCGCGCCGGCGAGTTCATTGCTGCGGTGAAGGGACTCCAGGAACTGTTGGGCGACCACCAGGATGCGATGATTGCAACGGAGACCCTTCGCGAGCACGCCCGGACGGCCCGGAGACTGGCGCCCGCCACCGTCCTCGCTATGGGCGCCATGGCGGAAGGCTACCGGCTTAAGGCCGCCGAACTCCGTTCCGGGTATCCCGCGGCGTACAACAAAGTGAAGGGTCGGGCCTGGCAGAGGCTGCAAACGCGGCTCGAAAAGCAGGCGAGTGGCCTGGCGGACCCGCGTGAGAAAGTAGCAACGACCCCCTCCGGCGGCGGATCGTCAAAGTTTCGCGAAGGGCGCGGGGGGAGCGTTGACATGGTTGGGCCAGCCAGCTAGTCTTTTCGTTCGGGCCTCAGAAAAAGGGCCTGCGCACCTTAATAACTGGATAGCGGACGGAAAGAGAACGTCTGGGACCCTGTTAATGGGACTTATCCGGTTTCGGCCGGTTGAAAGTTTCTTTTTAACGGAGAGTTTGATCCTGGCTCAGGACAAACGTTGGCGGCGTGTATTAGGCATGCAAGTCGCGCGTGAAGCGAGCTTCGGCTCGTGGAAAGCGGCGAACGGGTGAGTAACAACGTGGGTAACCTGCCTCGTAGTGGGGAATAACTCCTCGAAAGAGGAGCTAATACTGCATAACACTCCCGGTGAGAGTCCGGTGAGTAAAAGCTCCGGCGCTACGAGAGGGGCCCGCGCCCGATTAGCTAGTTGGTGTGGTAACGGCGCTACCAAGGCGACGATCGGTAGCTGGTCTGAGAGGATGGTCAGCCACACGGGGACTGAGATACGGCCCCGACTCCTACGGGAGGCAGCAGCTAAGAATCTTGCGCAATGGGCGAAAGCCTGACGCAGCAACGCCGCGTGGGGGACGAAGGCCTTCGGGTCGTAAACCCCTTTTGCGAAGGAAGAAGTTCTGACGGTACTTCGCGAATAAGACACGGCTAACTACGTGCCAGCAGCCGCGGTAATACGTAGGTGTCAAGCGTTGTCCGGATTTATTGGGCGTAAAGCGCCCGCAGGCGGCTTGGTAAGTTCGAAGTGAAATCTCCCGGCTCAACTGGGAGGGGTCTTGGAAAACTGCAAGGCTTGAGGCAGGGAGAGGGATGTGGAATTCCAGGTGTAGCGGTGGAATGCGTAGATATCTGGAGGAACACCAGTGGCGAAGGCGGCATCCTGGCCCTGTCCTGACGCTGAGGGGCGAAAGCGTGGGGAGCAAACCGGATTAGATACCCGGGTAGTCCACGCCGTAAACGATGAGCACTAGATGTAGGGGGTATCGACCCCCTCTGTGTCGAAGCTAACGCGATAAGTGCTCCGCCTGGGGACTACGGCCGCAAGGCTAAAACTCAAAGGAATTGACGGGGGCCCGCACAAGCAGCGGAGCGTGTGGTTTAATTCGATGATACGCGAAAAACCTCACCCAGGTTTGACATGCATGTGGTACTGATGTGAAAGCAAAGGGACCCTTCGGGGAGCATGCACAGGTGTTGCACGGCCGTCGTCAGCTCGTGCCGTGAGGTGTTGGGTTAAGTCCCGCAACGAGCGCAACCCCTGTCGCCAGTTGTATTTTTCTGGCGAGACTGCCGAGAAAACCTCGGAGGAAGGAGGGGATGATGTCAGGTCAGCGTGGCCCTTACGCCTGGGGCTACACACACGCTACAATGGGCAGTACAAAGGGTCGCGAAGCGGCGACGTGGAGCTAATCCCATCAAAACTGTCCTCAGTTCGGATTGCAGGCTGAAACCCGCCTGCATGAAGCCGGAGTTGCTAGTAACCGCAGGTCAGCATTACTGCGTTGAATACGTTCCCGGGCCTTGTACACACCGCCCGTCACGTCATGAAAGTTGGTAACACCTGAAGCCGCTGGGCTAACCGCAAGGAGGCAGGTGTCGAGGGTGGGACCAGCGATTGGGACGAAGTCGTAACAAGGTAGCCGTAGCGGAAGCTGCGGCTGGATCACCTCCTTTCTAGGGAGCTGTATCGACCCCGCAATACACCAGGCGCAGCGGTGCGCAGGGTGGCAGAGTCGATTCATCCCAGGTCGATCGTCCTTCCCCGGGAAGGATGACTTACAAAACGGTTCTTCCCAGGCAACCGTCGTTCCGTCCGCTATCCAGTCCTTAAGGGGCGCTGGCAAGGCACAGGGGCCATTAGCTCAGCTGGTTAGAGCGCAGTCCTGATAAGACTGAGGTCTCTGGTTCGAGTCCAGAATGGCCCACCACGCTTCAGCCGAGCGAAGCCCGCTGGCCCTTTGGGGCCCGTGGTGCCATACTGAATCCTCAGCAATCAGGAGGGGCCGTAGCTTAGTTGGGAGAGCGCCGCCTTTGCACGGCGGAGGTCAGGAGTTCGAATCTCCTCGGCTCCACCAGCTCGAGAGACAGCCCGCCTGGAAGGGAACCACACATAGCGAGCAGCAGCAGAGAGGCAAACGGCTAAACGCCAGCACGGACCGTGGGAGCGCTGCTCGAGACCGGCCGCGATGGTGGCCGGTTTTATTTTGCCAGTTTCGTTGGGGGCCACTGCCAATCCGTCGGTGGCCGGCTGCGAAGCCGGGACTCCGGGAAGAAGGCCTTCGGGCCAGGCACCGGGACGCACGTTAAGAACTGAAGAGCGAGAAGTACTGCATCAAGCTGTACCCAGGCTTCGGCGTGGGCACAGCAGGCAATTCATATTGGCGAGCCTTAATAGTTGGTCAAGCTACTAAGGGCGCGCGGTGGATGCCTTGGTGTCAGAGGCCGATGAAGGACGCGGTAAGGCTGCGATAAGCTCCGTTTAGCTGCCAAACAAGCTTAGGCGGAGATTTCCGAATGGGGTAACCCAGCCAGGCAAAACCTGGTTACTCCGGACTGAACACATAGGTCCGGTAGAGGGCACCGGGGGAACTGAAACATCTAAGTACCCCGAGGAAAAGAGATTATTCCCCTAGTAGTGGCGAGCGAACGGGGAAAAGCCCAAACCGTCAGGGTTCGCCCTGGCGGGGTTGTAGGGCCTGTCATTGTGGAGTTACCAATCGCACGGCTAGAAGAACGGTCCTGGAAAGGCCGGCCAAAGAGGGTGAGAGCCCCGTAAGCGAAAGCTGCTGCGACTTCCGACAGGTACCTGAGTACCACGGGACACGTGAAACCCCGTGGGAACCTGGGGAGACCACTTCCCAAGGCTAAATACCTCTGATGACCGATAGTGAACCAGTACCGTGAGGGAAAGGTGAAAAGTACCCCGGGAGGGGAGTGAAAGAGATCCTGAAACCGCGTGCCTACGTGCAGTTGGAGCCCGTTCCGGCGGGTGACAGCGTGCCTATTGAAGAATGAGCCGGTGAGTTACTTTTTGTGGCAAGGTTAAGCAACGGGAGTTGTGGAGCCGCAGCGAAAGCGAGTCCTGAATAGGGCGTCCTGAGTCGCAAGGAGTAGACGCGAAACCTGGTGATCTACCCATGGGCAGCGTGAAGTCCAGGTAAAACTGGATGGAGGCGCGAACCTTCTAGTGTTGCAAAACTATTGGATGACCTGTGGGTAGCGGTGAAATGCCAAGCGAACCAGGAGATAGCTCGTTCTCCCCGAAATGCATTTAGGTGCAGCCTCGGACGATCTCCGGTGGAGGTAGGGCTCTGAATGGGCTAGGGGGCTTACCGCTTACCAAACCCAATCAAACCGCGAATGCCATCGGACAAAGTCCGGGAGTGAGACAGTGGGGGCTAAGCTTCATTGTCGAAAGGGAAACAGCCCAGACCGCCAGCTAAGGTCCCTAAATCCATGCTCAGTGTGAAAGGATGTTGAACTGCAGAGACAGCCAGGAGGTTGGCTTAGAAGCAGCCACCCTTTAAAGAGTGCGTAATAGCTCACTGGTCGAGTGATTCTGCGCCGACAATTCAACGGGGCTAAGCATGGTACCGAAGCTGCGGATCATCCTTCGGGATGGTGGTAGGGGAGCGTTTGCTTCAGCTGTGAAGCGGCTGCCGTGAGGCGCCGTGGAGCGGAGCGAAGTGAGAATGCCGGCATGAGTAGCGTAAGGGGTGTGAGAACCGCCCCCGCCGTATACCCAAGGTTTCCTACGGAAGGTCAGTCCGCGTAGGGTTAGTCGGGCCTAAGCCGAGGCCGAAAGGCGTAGGCGATGGACAGCTGGTTAGTATTCCAGCACCGCGATAGTAGCGTTCGATGCAGAGGGGGGACCTGGTAGGGTAGGTTCCGCGGGCCTATTGGACATGGTCCGTTCCTGGTTCGTAGGCGTCTGTGTGTAGGTAAATCCGCACGCAGGTTAAGCGGAGGGACCGGGAGAAGTGGAGACATTGTCAAAGCGACGGAGTTGAGCCCATGCCAGCGAGAAAAGCCTCGCTGCTAGTTACTAATGCGCCCGTACCGCAAACCGACACTGGTGGGTGATGGTAAGTACCATAAGGCGAACGGGAGAACCTTCGTTAAGGAACTCGGCAAATTCGATCCGTAACTTCGGGAGAAGGATCGCCCTTGTCTGTGATGATTTTACATTTTGAGCAGATGGGGGCCGCAGAGAGCAGGCCCAGGCGACTGTTTATCAAAACCACAGGTCTCTGCTAAAGCGAAAGCTGAAGTATAGGGGCTGACGCCTGCCCAGTGCCGGAAGGTTAAGGGGAGAGGTGCAGAGCTTTGAACCGAAGCCCCGGTGAACGGCGGCCGTAACTATAACGGTCCTAAGGTAGCGAAATTCCTTGTCGGGTAAGTTCCGACCCGCACGAAAGGCGTAACGATCTGGGCACTGTCTCGACGAAGGACCCGGCGAAATTGAATTGACCGTGAAGATGCGGTCGACCCGCGGCAGGACAAAAAGACCCCGTGGAGCTTTACTGCAGTTTGGCACTGGGAATGGGCCACAGATGCGTAGGATAGGTGGGAGGCGTTGAAACCGGACTTTCGGGTTCGGTGGAGCCAACCTTGAAATACCACCCTTCTCTGGTCTGTTTTCTAACTCGCGAGCAAGCGTGAGGACAGTGTCTGATGGGCAGTTTGACTGGGGCGGTCGCCTCCCAAAAAGTAACGGAGGCGCGCAAAGGTCCCCTCAGGGTGGATGGAAATCACCCGTTGAGTGCATTGGCATAAGGGGGCTTGACTGCGAGACCTACAAGTCGAGCAGGGGCGAAAGCCGGTCAAAGTGATCCTACGGTTCCGAGTGGAAGGGCCGTGGCTTAACGGATATAAGCTACCCCGGGGATAACAGGCTTATCTTGCCCAAGCGTTCACAGCGACGGCAAGGTTTGGCACCTCGATGTCGGCTCGTCGCATCCTGGGGCTGAAGTCGGTCCCAAGGGTTGGGCTGTTCGCCCATTAAAGCGGTACGCGAGCTGGGTTCAGAACGTCGTGAGACAGTTCGGTCTCTATCCGCCGTGGGCGTAGGAAGTTTGAGAGGAGCTGCCCCTAGTACGAGAGGACCGGGGTGGACGGACCGCTGGTGTGCGGGTTGTTCCGCCAGGAGCATCGCCCGGTAGCCATGTCCGGACCGGATAAGCGCTGAAAGCATCTAAGCGCGAAGCCGACCTCAAGATGAGACTTCCCACCGGGTAACCGGGTAAGACCACAGGAAGACCACCTGTTTGATAGGCGCCAGGTGTAAGCACAGCAATGTGTTCAGCTAAGGCGTACTAATGGTCGAGGGCTTGACCACTATTGCGGTTTGCCTTCATGAATAGCCGACGCCGTACTTCTCGCTCTTCACGTTCCTAACGTGCAATCGCACCCATCGCGGGGTGGAGCAGTGGCAGCTCGTCGGGCTCATAACCCGAAGGTCGGGGGTTCGAATCCCTCCCCCGCTACCAAGCACCCAATTTGAGAGGCCCCCGGCAACGGGGGCCTCTCAGCGTCAAACGCTCATCCTCAAACATCCGAAGCTTTCCGTGCCCGCAGCCCAGAAGACCGCCGTTCGCCGGGCCTCGGCCTCCGATACGAACTGGATGGCGAGACGATGGGTCTCCGCCGGACGTCACGCCTCGCAGATCGCTTCCAACGCCCCCAAGGAACTACCGCGGATCTCGTTTTTCCTCCGGGAGTTTCGCTGTCGTGCGGGTATGGATCCTGGCGGCGCTGCCGACTCACTACCCCCAGAGGGATGATTTTTCTTCCCGGAGACTTGGATGTTAGGCCGAGACCATAAATGTGAATGGCGCGAGCAGGCGACCGCGCTCCAACTCGAGATCGCGTACCTCAAGGAAAAGGCGCCCTTTGTCGACCCGGCCACTGGCGTCGGGAACCTTCCGTACCTCGATCTCCAGTTCACACAGCTTTTGGGACGTTGGCGACGCTACGGTGAACCTTTCGTGGTCACCGTCGTTGGGGTCGCCGAGTCGAGGCTCGAAAACCACGATGTTCCCCCTGGTGCCCTTTCGCAGCTGGGGACTGTGCTTTTGCGGGCGATCCGCGCGGAAGACACGCTCTGCCGCTTGTCGGAGAAGGAGTTTGCAATTCTGTTGGCCAATTGCGCCGTCGATGGAGCCGAGATGTTCCTCGAACGAGCCCGCAACCAGATCGCCCGAGATACCAATCGAACCGGCGAAGGTTCGCGCTTCTACCGCTCCGCCGGCGGCGTCGCCCAATGGCAGGATGCGGTTGGCTCGCTGCCGGAGTTGTTGAAGCTGGCCGATGCTGAGATGCAGAAGTTGCAAAAGGAAATTGCCCGCCAGGCGAGGGCATACCTGCCGTCCGTCCAACGGGTCAGCCGTGTCGGCTGATTCATGCGGCCTACTTCGGTGGGGATGCCGAACAATGCTTCGGACGAGTCGTCGGCGAGTGCCGGCAAGTACATCCGTGGGCCGCGATTGCAGCGGCCGTGAACGATGGCGGCCCTGTCTGCCACCTCGCACTGCTACCTCGCACAAGGCACGAAGGACCGTATGGCTGTACCCGCGAATGCCTGAGCTTCGCCACCGGGTTGAGCTCCGTAGCGGCCACAGGAAGCACTCTCGGATGACAACAGCCTCTAGTCGGGACAACTTCGAGGGAGTTGCGGACGAGACTGGATGCAACTACGGGCCAAAGTCGTCGTCGTTTCCGGCACGCATCACGGCGAGCGTACGGGTGTCCCGGACCGGTACGCATTCCCGTCGAAACGGGTGGGAGTCACAGTGGACGGCGCGGTGCCTCCCTCATGCCGCCTACCACAACCGGTCCCGGCTCACCGTCCTTCAATCCTCCATTGGAACTAAACGGGCTTCTCTCTACGGGCTTTGCTGAGGCCGTACACGTGTATTTCCGGCGTCGTCCACGGGATCTTTCCCATCCGATCCGGATTCATTGCCTGCTCCCCACTTCCGGTCGGTGGCTGCATGGTGGCTGTATTGGGCCACGTTCACCAGAGGAGCCCACGGTGGAGGACAGTCATGTATGCCAGTCAATCAACGGTGTCGAACGACACGACGCGCGAGCAGCAAATCACCGACCACATACCACTCGTCAAATATTGCGTGCGGCGAATGCACGTCAACAGGGCCCACTTGCTCGACTACGACGACCTGATCGCGCACGGGACGTTGGGTCTCATCCAGGCCGTCGATCGGTTCGACGATAGCAAAGGAGCAAAGTTCAGCAATTTCGCTCTGCCGCGTATCCGGGGAGCCGTGCTGGATGCGATGCGCGCCATCGATCCTGTGGGCCGGACCACACGTCATGCTGGCAGGCGAATCGCCGAGGAGTTCAACAGTCTCGCACTCGAACTCGGACGGAATCCGACTACGAATGAGGTTCAAGTTGCCGCTCACCTCACAAAAGGCCGGTACTGGGAGGCGCGTTCTGCGACGGAGATGCGGAAAGTCTCGATCGACGCCCCGACCGAAGACGGCTCGTTACTCTCAGACAGACTTGATGACGGTTCCCCGGCTCTTTCTTTGTCGGTAGAAAATGAGAACCTCCATTTTGTCCTCGCCGCGGCCATTCGGTCATTGCCGGAGCGGGACCAGCTGGTCCTCGGCCTTTACTTTGACGAGGGACTGACGCTTGCAAGTATCGCCGAGGTAATGCGAATTTCAGAGTCAAGAGTGTCGCAGTTACTGGCCCGAACATATACCAGGCTCCGCGCAGTTAGGGCACTCGTGGACGCCTCGCAACCGGCAGCGGCCTAACTTCGAAAGCGCCAGCATTTTGTTTGTACATCAGTTACACTTGGGGAAACGACTTCGCCGTTGACGAATTCGGAAAACCGGATGGCGGAGAGTCAGGCGCCTGTTGTTGCGGGTAATCTTAGCGGACGATCATCCCATCTTGCGGCGCGGTCTCGCGATTCTGCTGAGGGCGCATCCAGAAGTGGAATTGGTTGCCGAAGTGGCGAACGGCGTGGACGCCATCAAGGAAGCGGGACGACTTCGTCCCGATGTGGTCATCATGGATCTCGCCATGCCGAGGCTTGATGGGATCGGCGCCACTCTCGCCATAAAGACCAGGTTTCCCGGGATCAAAGTGCTCATGCTCACGGCATTCGGAGACGCCACAGCTGTTGGCCATGCGATGGCCGCCGGTGCCTCCGGATTCGTTGTCAAACGTTCTGACATGGATGAGCTCGTCCTGGCATTGCGGCTGGTCGCATCAGGCAACATGTACTTTTCCAGGGAGCTGGCGGCAAACCTTGACGTTGCGGAAATCACGCAAATGGCCAAGAGCTTCCGGAAGTCGCAATCCGACCTCACTCCCCGCGAGCGCGAGGTACTCCTGCTCATTGCGGAAGGGCACACCATGAAGTCGATCGGACAGATCCTGTCCATCAGCCCAAAGACCGCAGAGGGCCACAACAGCCGAATCATGGCGAAAGCGGGTGCCAAAAATCGCGCGCACCTGGTGCGATTGGCAATAGGGGCCGGCCTCGTGCGGTTCGATTCCAGCGCCGCATCCCCCGCGGACTACCTCCCTGAAGGCACGCCGCCGTTCGCCGAAGAACCATCGTGGGACATGGAGTCAGGACAGGATAGTGGCCAGCGACGCGCGTCGTGAAGCGGATGGGGATGTTGCCGCCGGCGTGACCCAGGATTCTTTTCAACGGTATTTGCACGCGGTTGTCGAGGCGGTCCCCTGTGCGGTATCAGTCAAGTTAGCCAGCGACCTGAGCTACGTCGTCGTCAATAGAGCGGCCCGGGAGCTACTCGGTGCCAGGTTGGGCGCATTAGGAAAGACGGATCGCGATCTGTTCCCCGCCCGAGAAGCACGCCGCATCCAGTCTGACGATCAATGCGTCCTCGCGTCCGGGGTGGCCGGGCCCGTGATCGTCGACGACCTGACGACGAGCCGGGGCATTCGCAGGTTCAGCACACAAAAGTTCCCCGTCGTTGGCATCGAAGGCGCTTCCGACCTCCTCATTACCGTTTCGGAGGACGTGACCGCCTCGGCGCAACTCCTCAGCAACACCAACATGTGGGAGGAGGTATTCGAGCACTCGGCCCGTGGAATGGTCGTTGGTCGGCCCGACGGAACAACGCTCGATCTGATGAACCCCGCATTTGCACAGCTCTTCGGCTCCACGCTCGAAGAGCTCGCCGGGCGCCCGCTATTGGACATTTTCGACCCCTCGGTGCACGACACCGTCATCGCCATGTTGGAGCTGGTCCGAGCGGACGGCCAACGCCGATTCGAGACGTTGTGCCGGCGAAAAAACGGATCGACCTTTCCTGCCGTCATCGAGGCAACCGCTGCGAAGAGCGCCGACGGCACCGCCCGTTACCGCGTCATCCGTATCCAGGACGTCTCTCTTCTGAAGTCGCAAGAGCAGACGCTCCGCCATGATCGGGACCAGGCCGAGAGGGCCAATGCTGCCAAGAGCCTCTTCATCGCCGCGATGAGCCACGAACTTCGGACACCGCTGAATGTCATTCTTGGATTTAGCCAGGTGATGCAGCTCGATGACCTCACGGCGACCCAGGCCGAGAGCGTTGGACACATACTCCAGGCCGGGCGGCATCTCCTCGCCATCATCGATGATGCCCTCGACATCTCCAGGGTCGAGTCCGAGGGTATCGCGCTCACCCTGCAGCCGGTGCGAGTGACCACCATCGTTGGGAGTGTTCTGGCGCTCATGCAACCCCTGGCTGAGTCGGCCGGCATCCGGATGGTCAATGAGTCGAAGAACTCGCGGCTCTACGCCATGGCAGATCAGCATCGGCTATTGCAAGTGCTCTTGAACCTGACGACCAACGCCATCAACTACAACGTGCCGGGCGGCGAGGTGCGCCTCCATGTCGCCCGCCGGTCACGGAGCGTGAACATCTCCGTCACAGACTCCGGTCTTGGCATTCCACCCGGGAGTGCGAAGCGATTATTCGTCCCTTTCGACCGCCTGGGGAGAGAAGGCAGCAACATCGAGGGCACGGGCCTCGGACTCAGCCTGTCGAAGGCGCTGGCAGAAGCTATGGGCGGGACAATCACCGCCGCACCCAACGAAGGGCCGGGAACAACGTTCACCCTGGCCCTCGAAGCCTGCCCGCCGAGCGAGCGTGTTTTGGGCTCCTCCTGGACCCTCACCGCGACCGAGGACAGGCTGCAGCAGGTGCTGTTCATCGAAGGCAGTCTCGCGAGCATCGGGTTGATGGAAGAGGTGCTCAGGCTTCGGCCGCACCTTGGGATATTGAATGCGATGCAGGCCGGCATCGGGATACAGCTTGCCCGCCATCACCAACCGGATGTGATCATCCTGGATGCCAATCTTCCTGACCTCACTGGCGAGGAGACAGTTCGCCGCCTGTCGAAGGATCCGCGGACCCGCGACATCCCGCTGATCATGGCCGGCGCCGCCGGCGGCGCCCGGCACAGTGCGGCGCCGACAAAACACCGTCCCCAGGTGTACCTCACCAACCCGATTCAGATCTCGGAACTGCTCGCGGCGATCGATGCGGTCATCGGCACTCGCGAGGACGTACAGATTCAAGGATAGCCCGCCGCGAACCTGAGGAACGTTGACTCGCTGCCGACGGTTCATGCGTCGGGGAGCGCTCTTGCCTCCGGGAGAATTGTTCGTGTTGAAAGCCATTGTCTTCAGCCGGCTTGCGGCGGCAGCGCTTATCGCCATCTTCATCGGGACGGCATTGCTCACCCTCGGAAGCGCCCGATCCATACGTCAGAGTCGAGCGCGATCGGACCAGGCGCAGGTCATGAGCGCGCGTTTCGCCGAGGCGAGCCACCAGGCGCAGGAACTGGAGCGGTACATCATTCTCTGGACTGAGAGCGGGGATCCTGTGTTCCTCGTCGAGCAACAAAGGGCGGAAGAAGCCCTCACCGCCGCGCTCGATGATATTGCCCTGTCAGACCGGGCCGAGGACCGCGAGTTCGGCGAATGGGCAAAACTGCATTTCGGGGCGATGTTGAAGATTTTCGGCGATCTACGCGAGTCGCCATCGCCGCCATTCGACGTTCTCCTTGAGGAGTACTCCGTTGCCTACACCGCGCTCTACCGGTCGATAGTGGCCGGAGACATCGGCGATCCAGGGCTTGCGAAGCAACTGGTCGATCCCGCGGGCGTGACGGACGCGTCGGAACTCACCTCCAATCCCGTGGCTGTCATCATGGCGGCCAAGCGGGCGGAGAGTGACACGACAACGTTCGAAGCCCTACGGGCGGTCGGGAACGCCGAGAATCGCTTCCGGACGGCCGCCCCGGCGTTGTACATCTTCGGAACGGTGTTGGCAGCGGCTCTCCTGGCCATCGCCATTGGTTTCGGGAGACAGGAAGCAGTCACGTTTGCAGCGACCGCCAAGCTTCGCCGTCTGAGCACCACGGACGCTCTGACTGAACTTGGCAACCGCAGGGCATTCGAAGAGGCGACTCAGAGACTGGCCGCGACCCCGGACGGAGTGCCGGTTTCCCTCATCCTGATGGACCTGGACGAATTCAAGGTCGTCAATGACACCTACGGGCACGCCCGCGGCGACGCCATACTGGCGACGTTCGGTGCATTGCTTTCGCGCCTCGCCCCTCCCGGGGTCTCCCGCTTTCGTATTGGCGGAGACGAATTCGCCCTCCTCGCTCATGGCCTGGACGAAACGGCATCGATGAACCTCGCGAGAAGCATCCGCAGTGCTGGCGCGAAGGAGCTCGGCTCTGGCGTCAGCGTGACCGCCGGTGTTGCAATGTTGGACACAGAAGAAAAAGACGAGTCGTTGCTTCGACAGAAGGCGGATGCGGCTCTCTATGAAGGGAAGCTCCGGGGCCGGAACGTCGCTGTCCTCTATACCGACGAAGGCAGCGTCGCGCCGGTCTTTCCGGTCGCCAAGCTCAGCGCGGTGAGGAGGCTCCTGGACGAACGCCGAATCGAAGCCGTGTTCCAACCTATCTGGAACCTCCAGACGGGCGCCATCTTCGGATACGAGGGCCTTTCGAGGCCCAACGCTGACTACGGCCTCCGCGGTCCCGAAGAAGCGTTCGACGTTGCCCAGCAATTTGGCTACGCCCCGGAACTCGATCGCCTTTGCACCGCAACGGTGTTGGCTGCCGCGAGATTGCTGCCCAAGGGCGCCCGCATCTTCCTCAACCTCTCGCCGTCCTCACTGACCCATCCATCCTTCTCGCCCAAGGGTCTGGTTGCGGAGTTCAAGGAGGCGGGGTTTTCGCCGGAGAAGGTCGTTGTTGAAGTGACGGAGAAATCACGAGTCGTCGCGCCGGCGCTTGCGAGGGCAGTCGCATCGCTTCGGGCCGAGCACGTTCAGGTGGCTCTTGATGACGTCGGCGTCGGCAACAACGGGCTGGAAATGTTGCGGTCCGTCAAGGTTGACTTCGTGAAAGTGGACAGGAGTGTGATTGTGGCGGCCGTCGCGACCGGAACCGGCCGTGCCGTCCTCGCGGCGATCCTCGCATTCTGCAGCGAGTCGGGGGCGCTGGTGGTCGCGGAAGGGATCGAGGACTCCGAGACGATGGCAACGGTGCTTCGTGCAAGCCGCACTCCCTCGCCCGGAAATCTCGCAGTCATCCACGGTGTCCAGGGATACCTGCTTGGCCGCCCCGTCCCCGCTTCCCAGGCAGCGGCGGCGGAACCGCCTCTGCTCGCTGCCTGATTGGCCACGGCCCGTGTAGCGCTGTTGTACGCATGCATGAGCGGGGCTCGCACCCCGCTCCTCCAGTCCAGCGCCGCCTGCCGTAGCGTCTTGAGAACGTGTGTCAGGGGCGGTTCCGGACCGAAGGCGCGGCGGACCCAAGGCAGGGCCACAGGGATCGCGCATGGGCAGAGATGAAGTACGGGGACAGTGAGCCGTAGCGTAGCGTCGTCTCGCCCGCTACAAAGGCCCGGGTGCATCGCGTGCCCGGGCCTTTGCAGATCCCGGGCGGTGGGTTGTCGAATATCGACTGCCGACCGCGCCAGGCCTCGTCTCCACCGGTCTGAAGCTATGGAGACGGTCCCGCTCCACCGGATTGGCTGCGTGGGCGATGAGGCGGGAACAGACTCCCCATGTTGTCGACGACGAGAGAAGGCTCCCGCAGCCGTGAACCATCATGACCTGATCCATCGCAATCGCGTAGCTCACTTCGCCCATGCAGAAAGAGTGGTTGTTCGGCCGGGCCTGTCCCGAATTCGGCGTCCACCGCTCGACCTATTACCGTTGACTGGCCAGGGTCGGGCAGTGAGTGTGTGGATGCGCAGGGGGCCTGGGGAATGGCGGATATCGCCGTGGCCCCAAAAGGCTTCCCTGCCTGGATTGAGGAATGGGTCTGGCCTTCGCCTTCGACTTTCCGGCTGCGGACCGCCCCGTACCGCCGGCCGAGCTTCGACGGGAGCCCCGGGGCATCGTTGTCTCTCTCGGCGGTGTCTTGTGGTCCTCTGCCGCCAGGGCGCCCCGACGCGTTGTCGCTGTGCCAGCAACCCGCACGCCGAGAGAGCAAAGAAGAGGGAGGCAGTCAGCTATATGCCGAACTGCCTCCCTCGTTGACGTGGGCGCTACTGCCCGCGGCGACGGTGGGCGAATGTACCGCCCGCCAGTCCGGCCACGGTCAGGCAGATGCCGACCGCGATGAGGAGCAGCGGATTCGAGCCGCCTCCGCCGCGTGAATTGCCGGTGCCGGGAGGCGCAGGAGTTGCTTCTCCTCCGATGTCTCCCCCTCCGTCCGGCGTCGGCGTGGCCACTTCACCGGGACTCACCGTTACCTCCGGCGTTGGTGTCTCCTGGTCGGCCGGCTGCGTTGCCACGGCCAGAGTAGGAGATGCCGTCGGCGTCGCCGTCGGCTCCGGCGTTGACGTTGCCGTCGGCTGCGGGGTTGGCGTGTTCGTTGGCGTCGGTGTTGACGTTGCCGTCGGCTGCGGGGTTGGCGTGTTCGTTGGCGTCGGTGTTGACGTTGCCGTCGGCTGCGGCGTTGGCGTCGCCTCGTCGGCTGGCTGCGTCGCGACGGCCAGAGTCGGAGTTGCCGTTGGCGTATCGGTCGGCTCCGGCGTCGACGTTGCCGTCGGCTCGGGGGTTGGCGTATCAGTCGGCTCCGGCGTCGACGTTGCCGTCGGCTCGGGGGTTGGCGTATCGGTCGGCTCCGGTGTTGACGTTGCCGTCGGCTCGGGGGTTGGCGTTTCGGTTGGTTGGATCAGCAGATGCCTGTTTGTCAGCGGAACTGTTGCGATCCGGCCTGCCACGACCAATGTGTCCGCCGGAAGGCTCACCTCCCATTCCGAGCCCGCGGAAGGTTCCGTGATGGAATACGACCCGGGATTAAGGTGGAGCCACGTGAGCGTAGCGCCGTCGAAGTCGGCGGACTTGCAGTTGGCCACGGTCGGGAAGGACGGCCCCTGGATGCAGACGTTGAACGCAGCGTTCTCATCCGGATCCGTGCCGTTCCAATCGACGATCTTCGCGACCGTCAGTCCTGTGGACGACGATCCGCAAAATTCGATATAGGAGATATCGGGAATGTTCCCACCGTGGTTGCGTGGCAGCGTCTGCTTTGTGAAGGTGGCAGTGTAGACAGGCGGAGTGTAGTCAGTCGATGCAGTGTTCGTGCCGCCTTTGAGCACCACTGCGTTCACCGGTGAAGTGGATGTCCAGGTGCCGCCAGAGGCTGTGCCGGAAATGAAAACGATTGCCTCGTTTCCTTGCGGTTTTTCGAACTTGTAGGTTCCATTCTTCCATTCGAACTTCGCCAGGAGTGTCGTGCCAGCCGGACAATCGGTTGTCGTTGTTCCCACGCGCTCCCACGGAACGCCAAACCTGACTAAGAGTAGCCAGACGACCACGGCGATCAGGATGAGCAGTAGTAGTGCGCTCAGGAAGCCGGGCCTGCGTGTTATGAGGTCCATGCTGCACCTTCTTGGAGTTGCCTTCCTCGCAGCACTGGAGTCGTCCCGTGCTGCTCACCGCGGGCGTTGGGTCCCCGGGTCGATTGCAGGAGACACTGTTTCGAACGTTCTGCTGCGAGCTTCATTGCGTATGTCACGGATAGGTCCTTTCGTACCTCTTGGAGGCTTTGTTTCCCGGCACTCCGATGAAGACGTCTTAACGGGGGTCCCGCAGGGTGTCGTCCCCCGCCGCCAACGGTGCTGTCGTGTCCCGCGCCACGTCTGACGTGGTCTGAGGTCGGCTCGCCAGGATGAGGTGTCTCTACGTCGCGCCATCGATCGACCCACCCCCCCGGCCCCGGATGATGTGGTCCAACCTCACCGGTTCGCATTCATCGGGTTGCAGATACGAGGTGCCTATCGGGAGCGCCGGGGCACCTGCTCGCATTGCTCTGACGGTGTTCATGGTTGAACGCCGGCGCGGTAGACGAAGTCGGTGTGATTTTCACGGACGGTGAACACATTCCGGTCGCCGTCCTGGACCCAGAGAATGACGGACTGGAAGCGGTCCGCTATTCGTACCAGGTCATCCATGGTGGACATGGCCACGGCATTCGCTGCCGGTGGGGTGATCTCCGCCACCCGTACCATCCTGCTCCCGTATCGAGCTCGGAGTTGGGCCGCCGGCGATCTCAGCGCGAGGGCGAAGAGCGCCAGCGCCACGAGAACACCGACCACCGACAACGCAGCGGTAATGCCAGCCACGGCTCGTAGGCGATTGACGCGGACGTCGGCGAACAACAATCCCAGCGTGGCCGGCGCCTTGTCAGGAATGCTGACTGTGAGCTCCTGGACGGGGGAAAATGCCGTCCCTAGCCTCGGCTCGAAGAGCGGGGGGGCGCTCTCGAAGTCGCGTGTCAGGGATGTCTCCACAAATATCTCGTTCGGGGGGTATACCCGGAGCGTGTAGAACGGCGAGAAAGGAGCCGCGAACGCCTGGCCCTCGATCGACCCTTGAACGAAGACCTCCGCCGATACGGCAACCGTCCAATAGCTCACGCCGGCACCCGTCTCCTCCTCTAGCTGCGAGAAGAGGACCATGAGCGGAGCCAGGTCCAGCACCGTCTCAATCGCTGCATCCGTCCCGGAGAACGAGGTAGTTGGGACCAATTCGACCGACTGTTCGTATCCGTTCGCGCCCCGGGCCACGGCAATCAAGCGAACTGTGCCCTCGACGTTCTTGGCGCCAACGGCATCCAGGTGGTACTCGAACGAGGCCTTAACGATGGGGGCGAGGTTTACAAAGATCGGCTCGCCGGTATCGACTGTGCCGTCTGGGTAAACAAGCGAGGGCCGGGCGATACCTTCATAGGCGAAGGCGCCCGTGTGGCTTGCCGTAACGACGTTTGTGACGGCGACACTGGATGGTGTGCGGTACGCCCAGACTGCGAGTACCCCGGAGACGGTGGCCACAACAAGGAGCGCGAGGAGCAGAAGCTGCATGCCTTGCCCCGCGAATGTTGTGCTACTGCCCCGCTGCCGCCGTCTCCGTGTCGGCTTCGACGTCCCCGTGTCTTTCAGTACCATTGCCATCACTCCACTGATTCCGGCCAACACCCACAAAGGTTGAAATCCATCGATCTTTTTTCCCGCTCCGCCGATGTGGAGCCAGAGCTTGCCGACCACTTCTTGCTGCGTTGGGCGGTAGGTATCGATCCACCAGTTGTTGTCGCCCTGGAACGTGAGCCGCCCGTTTTCCACCGCGATCACGCGGTGCACCACGATTTGGCCAGTAAGTACGTCGCGGTAGCCCCCAACATCGCCGACGCGTAAGGAGCCGCCTTTCTTCAGGATCACAAGGTCGCCCGTCCCGAAGTCGGGTGCCATGCTCGTGCCGGTCGTGGTTGCGTAGGTGGACAACCCGCCAAAGGCCGTGGGTGCGAATGGATAGGCGACTGCGCTCACACCAAGGACAACCAGGAGCGTTAGGATCACTCGCATCGGGGCCTGTCTTCCGCGCCGGTCTTCCTGCTATTGAGCGACGACGACTTTGAGCTCATTCGCCGAAGCTACCGAAGCAGGCGGTGACGTCGTTGGACACGTGGCGGCCGTGGCGGTCGTCGCGCAGGTGTACCAGCTCGTCGAACCAGATCCGACTTTGACCTTGATCGTCGACCCAACGGCCGGGGCAGAATCGAGCTTGAAAGTAACGGCGTCGATTTTCGACGGGTCCGAGGCGTTCAACTCGTAGTGGACAGTAGAAATATCGTAGCCAGTGATGGTTCCCTGGCCCTCGCCGGCCTTGGAATTAGGCACGGTGTTGGATGCGGTGCTCGCCATCACGATGCCAATCAGTGCGACTGCCAGGATCGCAACGCCGCCGAGTACCAGGATTTTGCCACTAAACATTGTTCAGCTCGCAAGCGCATGAGATTGAGAACAACCAGTGTTCGCAGCGCTTGTCCTACATGGGTCGGCAGTCGCCTCTCGCATTCGCAGGTCGGAGAGCAGAAATAGTTCGGAGCCGGATGGGGTCTTCGCTGCTGCAATCAGACGTTCGTCCGGGCGCACTCAGTTACAGTGCGGCCGCCTTCAGGACGGGCCCGCTTGAGCAAAGATGCAGATATATATCTGCATTGGTACCGGCGTCCCCTGCAGGCCCTCACGGTCCGCTGCAGAGGTTGTTGGAGACCTGCGTGACGCGGCAACAGGCTCGCGCGGGCGGCAGGGCCAATCGCCGTGGCTCGCGCCAAAGGAGAGGTGACGATTGTTGAGGTTCCGGCGTACGGGTCGCTGCGCCTGCTGTTCAGCTCGCGGCGAGCACGAACTGCCGGCAGCGCATGGGTTGGCTAGTCGATTTCCACGGCGCAATGCTTAAAGGTGTCCTTCCCCGGTCCTCCAATGCAGACGTCGTTGCCGCCTCCGCCGTCCAGGGTGTCCTTTCCGGCCCCGCCTACCAGGCAGTCGTCGCCCTGCCGTCCCTTGAGTTCGTCGTCGGCAGGGCTCCCGACCAAGAGGTCATCGTCTTTGGTCCCGGTGACATCGCCCGAACCAACGGTGACATAAAGCGGCCGAAGCCAGGAACAGTCGGCGGGTTTCAGGTTGTCCGCCGCCACCTGCAGGACTTCAACGCCGGCGCGGGTCGAAGGGACGCTGTTCGTGGCCGTACTCACCTGGTTCAAGCCGAGGTATGCCATAAGGAAGAGCACGCCGAGACCGATGCCGACGATGTGGCGGAGGCTCATGAGCTTGTCGCGGACGCGGGCCGGTACATGAACGTGGCCTTGTCTTCCTGGACCAGGTACGTGTCGTCGTCGCCATCTCGCTTCCAGAGAATCACCGAGTGGTTATTCTCTGCGACCCGAATCAGGTCTCGCATCGTAGGGAGGGTCACGGTGGAAGCCGGGTCGGTGTTCATCGTCGAAACGCGCACCAGCTTGTTCCCGTACCGGGCGCTAAAGCGCGCCGCCGGGGACCGCATTGCCATGGCATAGAGAACCGCCACCACCACGGTGGCCAGGAGCCCGGCCGCCGCGAGACTTCCGGCTATGATTCGAAGCCGGCTGACGCCGATGTCGATAACCACGAGGCTCATGCTCGCCGGGATTCGTTCCGGCACGGAGATGGTGAATTCCTTGACGGGAAGAAAGACCGAGCCGAGCGCCGGACTGGTGAGCGGCGGCACACTTTCGAAGTCTCGGGTCGCGGCGGTCTCAAGATAGAGTTGATTCGGAGGAACGACACGCAGCGTATAACTCGGGTGAAATTCTGATTGGAATGGTTGCCCCTCGATGACGCCGGAAATATGGACGTCACCAGTGACGGCGATTGTCCAATAGCGGATTCCATCGCCCATAGAGGCTTGAATTGAAGTGATGAATGTTGTGATATCCGCGACGGGAACGACGCCGCCCAGGCTCGTCGCGGTCCCATCGAATTCCGCCGATGGGAGAATGGGGATGGTGCGCTCCCAACCGTTGACATCTCGGATGGTAGCGAACATCGCGATTGTCCCGTGGAGTTCGGCTGCCCCAGGTGCGTCAAGCTTATAGACGAAGCTAGAAGATACCGTTTCAAGCAAATCCGTGAGGATCGGGTCTCCCGTCAATATTTCCCCCTGGTCGTAAACAGGGCTCACGGGAGCCGGACCTTCGTAGCTGAAGACGCCAGTGTGCTGTGCCGTAACGATCCGTTCCGCTGCTTGCGTGGTATCCGCGCGAAAGGCGAGGAACGTGATCGCCCCTGCGATGACCGTAACCATCACCAAACCAAGCAGGAGGCCCTGCATGGCCTGCGCGGCGAACGGATTGCTCCACCGTTGCTTCGTTCGGCGCTTGCGATCGGGCGGACCTGATCCAGTTCCCATGAATGTCATTCCCAAAATCCCTCCCAGGCCGCCGAGCATCCAGGCTGGTTGCACGGCGTTTACCTTCTTGCCGGCCCCACCGATGTGGACCCAGAGCTTGCCGACGACTTCGTCTTGCGTAGGTTGGTAGGTGTCTATCCACCAGTTGTTGTCGCCCTGGAATGTCAGGCGTCCGTGGTCTTCCGCGATGACGCGATGGACGACGATTTGGCCCGTGAGTCCGCTGCGGTAGCCGCCAATGTCGCCGACACGTAGCGGGTCACCCTTCCTCAGAATCACGAGGTCGCCGGTCGCAAAATTGGGCGCCATGCTCGTTCCAGCCGTTACCGCGTAGGTCGACAGCCCCCCGAGCCCTGCCGGCCCGAACACATAAGCGATCGGGCCGAGAACAAGAACAACGAGGAGCGGAAAGATCACGCGCATTGGATTCCAGATCCCTGCGAAGGCGCGCTACTGCGCGACGACGACTTTGAGTTCGTTTGCGGAAGCCACGGATGCGGGCGGTGATACGGTGGCGCATGTGGCCGCCGTGGTGACCGTGGTACACGTGTACCAGCTGGTCGACGCCGACCCTACTTTGACCTTGATCGTCGAACCCACCGCGGGAGCGGAATCAAGCTTGAACGTGACGGCGTCGATTTTCGACGGGTCCACGGTGTTGAGCTCGTAATGGACAGTGGAAATATCGTATCCAGTGATCGTTGCCCTGGCCCTCGCCGGCCTTCGAATCAGGCACGGTGTTGGATGCGGTGCTCGCCATCACCACTGCCACCACGGCGACCGCAAGGACCGCAATTCCCCCGAGGATCAGGACTTTAGTGCCGAACATTTCAGCTCCCAAGCGCATGGATTGCGAACGTTGTTTGCATCGCTTGTCTTGCATGAGTCGGCGGTCGCCTTCCAGTTTCTTAGGGCCGGGACACGGGGACCCGCAACTTCAGGTGAGCGTTCAGCGGATTGGGACCGTCACCGGTACAAACGTGCGTGCCAAGGGCCCGATTCGGGGCCACGGCACACTCGGGCGCGCCGGTGTCCGTTCACTTGTTGCCCCTAACGAGGAGCCTCACTCTCGCCTCTGCGAATCCGGGAGGCGCAGCCGACACATTGGTACATGCGTATCCGAACCGCCCTCATCGTCGATCCGGGTGGTGAACTTGGTCCCGACCTCGCGGCGGCCCTGGCCGCTGCCTCTATCCGCATCACCGGGACCGTCGGCTACGGTCTCGAGGCACTCGCCACGGCCTTTGCCAACAAGGCAGACCTTACCGTCATCCGCGTGGCATCGCCGATAGCCCGGCCCTTGCAAATCATCACGTCCATTCACGACGCTTTCCCGGACTCAGCGGTCCTCGCAATCGTCGATGGTTCGGTGGGGCTCTCCTGGACGAGTCTGATTACCGCCGGCGCTTCTGTTTGTATTGAAGACGTCATGGGTCTGGCCGGGATCGAAGGTGCCGTCGAAGTCTCGAATCAGTACTTCCACCGACGCCATCACGACGCAAACGAACCCACGCAGCGGGGACGCATCATTGCTGTGCTTGGCGCGAAGGGAGGAATCGGGAAAACCACGGTCGCCACGAACCTGGCCATCGCTTTGCAACGACAGTCGCTCGGTTCCGTCGTCCTCGTCGATACTGACCCATTCTGTGGTGACGTCGCGCTCGCCATGAACCTCGAGTCCCCGCGGACCCTGGCTGTAGCGGCTGCCAACCTCTCGAAGGAGTCCCCCGAAGAGATCGCCCAGCTCGTGAGCACGCAGCTCGGGATTTCTGTTTTGTCTGGACCTGTTTCTGCCAGGGAAATCAATGCCGTGACCGCCGAACAGATGACGACGGTGCTGTCCCAACTGCGCGATATCTTCGACTACGTCGTGGTGGACACCTCGGGAGCATGGTCCGACCTGACCCAGGCTGTGGTTTCCATCTGTACGACCATGCTCCTCGTGACTACCCCTGAGCCAAACAGCGCGCTGAACACTGGCCGCCTGCTGGATTGGTTAAGCGGCCAAATCAGCGAAACCTCTCCCAGGCTCCTGCTCGTGGAAAATCGGGCGGGCATGCTCGGCGGGCTCGAGCAGAGCGAGTTCGAGCGCCGGGTAGGCCGGCCCCCGAACTGGCAGGTTGCCGACGATCCGAAGTTGATGCGCGCAATGCAAGCGGGGATCCCGGCTGTCGAACGGTATCCCAACGCAACCGGCTCTATCGACCTGCGGAGGATCGCAGCCTCGCTCGTCGAGACCGCTGACACGACGCCCATTGCTTCGTCATCGCCGGCTGGCCTCCAACGCCGGGGGATTGAGTCACGCAAGGCCGTGAGCGCCCAACCTCTGACGACCTAGTCCCGCGCTCTGTTTGTTCGGCCGCCAAGGCTCGCCCAACCTCGATTCCGCTCCGCGGAGGCTCCCATATCGCTGCTGCCGGCTGCTGCGACGCGGGCTCCGATTGGAAGCAACCTGGTCTTCGCGTGAGACTCAGGGGCGACCATCCACGGCGAGCCGCACGGTCTCCCGCAGACGAACAAGGTCCCACGGCTTCTCGATGAAGGCGGTGACGTTCCTCCCCGCGAATTTGCCATGAAGTTCGGCATCGTCGGCGCCGCTCAAGATGATGACCGGGGCGTCCGGGTCAAGCTCACGGATCGAGATCGAAGGTGCCGGCACCGTCGAGTAGCGGCATCTTGAGGTCGAGGATGGTGCAGACGATTCGCTCCGCGTTGGCCTTGTATAGCGCCACTGCCGCCAGCCCGTCCGCCGCTTCCAGACACTCAAATCCGAACTTGGTAAGCGTCAACGAAGTGACCATCCTCATGAGCGTGTCGTCATCCGCAACGAGGACGTGGCCATGGCCAAACCACAGGTCCGAACTCGAGGATCCTGGCGCCGTCACCAGGTGGATCGTGTGTCGAGGGGCCGTGACACGGGACCTGACACCTCTTCGCGGGTTAGCAGCAGGTGCGCAGCTTGTTGCCTGCTTCCCGGCACGGTGCTGCGAGGGCAGGCAAGGGGCCTGGGAATTTCAGCCTGGCGCGGGAACAAAGTGATCTTCTTCTTTCCACACAGCAGCCCTCGTCACCGTGCTCGGGCAGCCTACCAGCGGTTTCAACTCCCGGTCTACCGGCCCTCACAAATTCGCACTCAAGAGACCTCTCAAGATGAACGAAGGTGCCTCGGTGCCAGGGAGACAGTGTCCACCACGAAGATCACAAGGCGACATAAGAATATGGGACGTGTTGCCAGAGGGCGTGCCGATTACCCGTGGGCTCGTGGAACTCGCTAGTACTCCGCCACCACTGGCGCTGAGAACGTGCCTTGCAACCGGTTTTGCACGTCGCCGATGTCATCGCCGGCCGAGTCGACGTAGTCCACGCTGCCACAGATCGCGTCACCGGCCTCGTCGACGGTCACCGTGCCCTCGGCCATCTGCTGACTGCCGTACTGTTTCGGGCCCACCTGCGTAACCACGCGGAAGGTGAGTACGCCGAAGTCGGGTGTGTACTTGATCGAAATCCCCGGCTCCACCATGTCCGGGTCTTCCGAGGCGTTGAACGTCGTCAGGAAGAGCGTCACGAGGGTCCCGCCGGCGGGTGCCGACGGCGCCGAGAATGCTGAGATCTCCCCTTCATCGATCGGGAAGTCGGCGAGGTAGATCGTGTAGGCCGCGCCTCCGGCGAGCTTGACCGCCTTCGCCGAGGTTACCTCGAAGGCGTCCGACTCGCTGCCGACGGATTCGTTCTCGGCTGCCCGCAGCGCAACGGCATACGGCACCTCCGGACAGCCGGTGGGCGCGTCGCCGACCGTCGCGGTTGGCCCTGTGGAGCTCGTCGCTGTCGGGGCGACGCTGTCATCGTCGTCGCCGCCGCAGGATGCGACGAGAAGGAGTCCGCCGAAAAGCAGCGCGAGTAGCCACGCCGGGTTGCGTCGACTTCGAGTCAAGGAACCACCAGGCCCTAGGGCAATTCTTGCCCCGAAGGGGACATCATGGCACGCCCCGCGGCTACGGCGGAACCGTCGGTCGGCAAGGCAGCGGCCCCGTCTACATGGACCGCTGCACCGGCCGTATCTGAGCTTTCGGCAGCCCCAACCAGAGAAAGGCGTCACGCAGGATGGCCTCATTCGCGGCCCGGTAAAGGCAATAGCTCCGCGCCCGCTCAGGGTCGAAATACGAATCGACGCGCTGGATCGGCTGAAGGCCGCATGCGGCTCCCTGGCCGTCCTCGAGCGCCGCGGCGAACTGTTCGAAGGTCTCGCCGGCCGGGAATTCGCGGACCACGAGAAATTCGCCCATGGTCGGGTCATGCCACTGGTCGGGTTCGCCCGGGAGGTGGAGTACCTCGACCGGTTCCTCGCCGCTATCGACCAGGCACAATCGCCCGACGGAGTCCTCGATGCGGACCATCGCGGCGGTGGAGCCTGGCGCCGAAAGGGTAATCACCACGGTTCCATCGTACGACGGCGGCTGACACGCGACTGCCACGAGCGCTGAACCGATGTGCACCCGGGCTCCTATGGCTTCGTAAACCACCGCCGCCGTATGAAAGGCAAGGCGCAGGGAGGACCGCCGATCAGCGGAGGTTCTCCATGAAACAACGACTGCTCATCGCAAGTATCGGACTGCTACTCATCACGGCTGCGCTTCCGAGCGTTGCGGCCGCCAGTTTCGACCACGGTACGACGAACAGCGCCGGCCACACCATCGACCAGGGCGTTGGCAACCTGCCCGGTGGAACGGCCGCCGTGCAAGCCGACTTCGGGCGCCGGGACCCCTGGGACTTCTGGGAGCGCTGGCGCAACCTGCGCTGCTACTGGCTTGCCATCCACGCTCCGCGACTGTACGCGTGGCTCTGCGCGTCCCCGCCTCCCGGTGACAACCACGACCCGGTGCCAAAAGACACGCCCACGCCAACGCCCGAACCAACGTTCACACCGACGCCAATACCACCGACGCCCACCCCAATCCCAACCCCAACAGGGATTGCCTCCTTCGCTGGGACGACCCTCACCTGGTACTTCGCCGGCGCCGATTTGGGCAACGAATGGGGGTTCGACACCAACCCGCCAAGCGGCATCCAGACGGGCGGCGATTCCCTCTGGCCGGACGGCGCCTACAACCTCAGCCTCAGCCATAGCGCCACGGGGTCTACGGTGCTCAATCTTTCCGGTGTCGGACCGAGCAAGTTCGCCTCGCGGAATGTACAGGCCACCTGTGGGGAGTGGGACACCATCCAGGTCGCGATTGTCGCCGGCGCCCCTGGTAGTACGACCGAGTTCCGCAACGTCTCAATCGGCGGCGTTGGCGTCGGCGATCTCATCGACAACGGCGATGGCGTGCCAGGCAACCACTACTGGACGTTCCATGGCGATTACGCCGGCGACATCATCGTCACGGGGCAGTTCGCCGTCTCCGGCTGGGGTCAGGCGGGCGCCCCCAGGCCCCGGCTCGAAGTCACCGTGGGCTGCGGGCAGTAGGAATGGGACGACAGCGGGGGCTCGCCTCAATGGGGCCCTCGCTGTCTCGAACCTCAGCTTGCCGCCACGAGGACGATCCCCGCGAAGCAGGCGATCGTCCCCGCGATCACACGGACGTTGATGCGCTCGTTGAGAAAGATGAGTGCCAGCGGCAGCGCCATTAAGGGCGAAGTTGCCGAGAGGACGGCCGCTCGCGCTGCCCCAATCTCAACCACCGAAAACACGTAGCAAAGGCTGCCGACAGCCGTCCCGGCACCCGCCCCTATGGCAATGAGCATCCCTTTCCGGTCCGCCACCATGCGGAGGACAGCAGGCCGGCGGGTTGTCACGCCCCAGAGCACCAGTCCTGCCGCGCCCACAGGTGTCCGGATAGCCCAGAGACCCACGGCGTCGAGGTCTTCGCCCGCGTAGGCGAGGAGCAACGTCGCGGCCGCCCAGGCGAGGCTCACGCCGGCAAGCAGCGCGTACCCTTCGACGGCCCTCGTTGCCCATTTCGGCCGCCGCCGGGGAAGGACAACGACAGGCCCAAGGTCGGCAAAGGCGGCGAGGGCGGTCGGTGCCGGGCCGCTCACCGGGATGCCTTCTAACGGGTGTTCGGCGCTCGAAAGGACCACAAGCGTGATCCCGAGCGCAATGAGCCCGGCGCCCGCAACGAGCGCGAGGGACACAGGCTCATCGAGGAAGATCGCCCCGCCGGCAACCGTGAGGCTGATGTACCCGGCTATCGATACAGGAAAGGTTCGGGGCATCCCCAGCAGCGAGAGGCAACGGATGTACGCCGTGTCCCCGAAACCGTAGCCGATGACACCGCTGACGATAAGGGCCGTGAGAAGGAGCGGCGAGGCTGCGAAGATCTGTCCCGGCCCGCCCGTCAGGAGGAGGACGAAAGGCACGAAGAGCGCCGCTGCACTCAGCCGGAAACCCGAAAGGACGACGGCGGACGAGCGGGCGGAGAGCGCGGTTAGAATCGTGGAGGTTGTGGCCCACAACAACGCAGACGCCAGCGCAGCAGCGGCTCCCACCTGCGGAACGTACGCTGGCCGCCCCCAGTGAGATAGCTCGCTAAGGCACGGGAATGCCCGCAGATGGGCGTGGCAACTCCCTGCCACACAAGAAATTGCGCCCGTAATCCTTTCTCGAAGCTTTAAATGCGATTGATCCCTCGGCCCCGCTGTGACAGGCTGTGGCACTGGAACCGCTCGGTGGCGGGGTGTGCACCGGGTTCCGGGCCGCTGCATGCGGAGGCCGGGCCCTTGCCTGCTTCGCGACCGGCAATAACACGTGGCGGATATCCTCGGATTCCGCTGCCGGGGAGAGGTCTCCTGGTCGCACGAGCGAGGCACACCGCGCTGGAGCAGCGCGCTTGAGGTCCAACCCGCGAAGCCGTTTTGGCTTCGCGCGTACCCTCTTCGAAATGGTCATCGGCACGCTGATGGCGTTGCGACCGCATGGTCGCGAGGCCCGTCCGTCGATGGGCTGGAAGGCTGGTGCGAAGGAATTCCACCTTCCCGAAGGCCTCCGTCGCAAGATGACGGCGACCGCGCTCACGTCCCGATCCGCTTCCCACCAGTCGCGCTTCATGCGCCCGCTCCTCGTCTTCGGCTTCCTCCTCGCCTTCGCCAGCCTTGGTGTTGGATTCGGCGGATTCTCCGTCGACCCTGATGCGGCCTTCGCCCCCGATACGCCGGAGCCGCTTGTTATCGTCTCCGCCTCCAGCATGGCCACCCTCTCCGAGTCAGCGCCGGCGAAGCTGGCCCAAGCGCCGGACACCACGGCATTCGGCGGCCGCATCACCTCTTCCAGCAATACCCGCCCGGTCAACACGGTTGCTCCCGCCGACACGGCAACCCCAGTCGACACCGCCACTCCCGGAGCCACCGAACCCACCGAGACGGCAACGCTCGAACCCACCGCCACAGCTGTCCCCCCGACGGCGGCACCGGCAACACCCGTGCCCCCGACGCCTGTCCCCACGCCCGCCTGGGACTACTACCCGGTGAATCAGCTCTCAGCCGCCGATGTCCGCGCCGCCGCCGCAAGTGCCGGCTGGCCCGCCGAACTCATCGATGCCGTTGTCGATGTCGCCTGGTGCGAAAGCAGCTACCGCCCCAACGCAACGAACGGTTGGGCCTACGGAATGATGCAGATGGTGCCGAACTGGTTCGATTACGCCGGTGTCGACTTCGCCCACTGGACCGACCCGGTCACCAATCTCCGGGTCGCCTATGCGGCCTATCAATACGACATCAGCAAGGGCAACGCGCCGTGGACCCAGTGGGTTTGCAGGCCTCCCGCGACCGCGGCAAACGTGCCGCCCCAACGGTCGCTCCGGCGGCAACGACCGCGCCCCCGGCTGTACTTGGTGGACAATAGGAAGTAACGCTGGTCACGCATAAACGCAGCCGTTACACTTGACGCGCTGGGGCTGGCCCGTCCTACCGGTCGGTCGACACCTGCCCCACGCGAAACGAGCGAGGAAGGCGAAACGATGACAACCGCTGAAGTTACTACCCCAGGACTCGACCTTTCCTGGTTGAACATCGACGAAGGTTGGGGGGCGAATGCCACACCCGGTCGCAAAGGGCTGACGCTCGAAGATCTGAACGTCATGACCTATGGCGAAATCCCTTCGCTGAACGGTCCCGCCACCATGGGCATGCGCGGTTCGCGCCCGGATCCCCGGGCTGCCCGCCACGGTCGCCAGATTCACACCAAGGCCGACGCCTGGAGCGAATCCGCCCGCCTGCTCTACGAAGAGGCACAGACCCGCCAGTGGTCGTCCGCCGTCGATATTCCCTGGGAGACGATCGAAGAACTCCCGGACGACATCGAGATGGCGATGTGCACGCTCTGCACCTTCCTCACCCAGGTTGAGTTCATCGCCGGCGACCTGCCCGGTCGCTACATGGGCGAGGTGCACCCCGACGAGTTCGAGGTCCAGCTCTTCCTCGGTACGCAGCTCATGGACGAGTCCCGCCACGAAGATGTCTTCCGCAAGCGCGCCCTCGCCAATGGCGGCGGCCTCGTCGATTCCAGCTTCGGCGCCTCGCAGCTCCTTTCCGCCGACAACTTCACCGAGATGACCGCCCGCCTCCACCTCGTTGGCGAAGGTTTCGTCCAGACCATCTTCCGGATGGGCGAGCTCATCGCGAACAACGAAGCCGAGAAGCGGATCTATCGCCTTGCCGCGCAGGACGAGTCGCGCCACCTGGCGTTCGGGGTCACGCACCTGAAGTACCTCATGGAGACCGAACCGGAACGCCGCGAAGAGATGCATCACTACCTCGACGTGCAGGAAGGCGCCCTGGGCCAGTCGAACGGCTCGCTGACCACCAACCCGGCCACTGGCGAAGCCCTCGCCATCCTCGCCGGCGGCGGCATCGACAAGATCGACGAAGGTTTCCAGAAGCTCATGATCATGCGCAAGAAGCAGATCAATGAGTACATGCATCGCCTCGAGGTCATCGGACTTGGTGACCGCCGCGAACGCATGGCCCCCAGCATGAAAGCCTTCCTGGACCCGGCCTAGGCCCATGGAACTCAGTGCAGGTACCAAAATCCGCGCAAACGAAGCGGAATGGAGCCCCGCGCTCATTGAGCGTATCGAGGCTTCCCCGCTCAGGGACAAGCAGGTCCGTTCCCTGCTCGCTCTCCATTTGAACGCCGACCGCATGGCTGCCTTCCTCGATGCCGGCGACAAGAACGAGCAGGTCTACCGGATGAGCATCAGCTGGGCGATGCCAACGACCCAGCTCGGGATGCGTGCGAAACCCGGTCCCAACGGGCTGGGCATGAAAGAGATCAATATCGGCACCTATGCCCACGTGCCGGACCATTGGCCGTACGAGAACGACACGCCCCTGGGCTCCCACCCGACGCCAGGCGCCTACATGCCCGGTCCTTACGCCATCTACACCAAGAGCGAGGTGTGGGCCGAGGGACTCGACGAGTTGTACGACACCGCCATTCGCGAACGGTGGGCGGCGGCTACGGCCATCGACTGGGCGGCGCTGGAGAAGCAGCCGGAGGAGATCGAGCGGGCCATCTGCCAGATCTGCACGGAGTTCGCCCAGCACGGTCTCGCGATCCAGAAGGTGCTTGCCAGCTGGATGGAGAAGATCGCGTACGGCTTCCACGACATGAAGAACTACGTTGCGACGCAAGTCTTCGAGGAAGGCCGCAAGGTGGAGGTCCTCCGCAAGCGCGCCCTCGCCAACGGTGGTGGCCTTGGCCAGCAGAGTTTCGGCACCCTCTACCGGTCGTGGTTCTCGGCTCCCAAGCCGACGCAGGTTCTCGTCGCGATCGACGTCATCTACAAGTGCTACGAGATCCCGACCTTCCAGAAGCTGGCCCAGATCTGCCCCAGCCCGGTGGACCGTGACATCTTCGCCCGCCTCGCCCACGACTCGGAGCGGCATCTCGAATTCGGCAAGCGCCACCTCGCCTACTACGTGCAGCACCACGAGGACGCGCGCGAGTTCCTGATCCACTACCTCAATCGCGGCGAATCGTCTCTCGGCGATGAGCTTGAGCATTCGCGAGTGGACCTCGAGGCGCTCATCGTGCTCTGTGCCGGTGGCATCGAGCGGCTGGAAGTCGGCATCGAAGAGGTTCGCAAGTTGCGCGAAGAGTCCCTTCGCAAGTACATCGCGATCCTCGACGAGATGAGTGTCGATCGCTTGCCGGACATCAACCCGGCGCTGATCAACATGGCCCGCGAGCCGCAGGCGGTTGTAGCGAACTAACCTTCAGGCCCTAAGCACATCACGAGGGCCGCGGCATTGCGCCGCGGCCTTCGTCGTTGGTGCTATCCAGCGACCCTTCGCCTGGCAGGCCAAGCGCCACCCGCCCGATGTATTCGGCCGCCTCGAACTCGTTGAAGGGCGACATAAACGGCCCGGCGCGGACATCGCGGTACAGCTGCGAGAGCCGGTTCCGCGCGATGAACCCGCCTCCGCCTGCGACCGTCATCGCCATGTCGACGACCTCGATTGCCGTGCGGTTAAGGAACCGCTTGGTTGCCTGCGCGTCCATCAGCAGGTCTTCGCCCGATTCCGGCGCAGGCAGGCCAGTGCCCTCGCCGAGCAGGAAGGCGTCGGCAAGCAGTCCGCTGCGATGGAGCATGGCCCGCATCCCGCTCACCCCGACGACCATCTCGGCGACCTTCTCCTGTACCGGGTACCAGTGCGCGAGTGGCGTCGCCTCGGGTTGTCGTCTCCGCTTTGCCACGCTTTCCAACGTCAGCCTGAGTGCCTCCTCTGCGATGCCCATGAAAACGCCCGGCAGCGAGAGCGCCGAGACGGTGCCGCCTCCGGCAGCCGCGGAGCCGAGGATGCCCCACGGCGTCGGAGCGGTGACCGCCTCATCGGGCACAAAGACGTCTTCGAGAATGACGTCCTGGCTGCCCGAGGCCCTCATCCCCATCCCATCCCAGTTGTTCGCCAGCGTCACGCCGGGCATGTCCGGGTGTAGCGTCGCCTGGGCCATTCCGTAGCCCCCATGGCCGTCGGCGATGCGCACGCGCACCGAAAACTGGTCGGCGGCCGGCGACAGCGTACCGAAGCCTTTGCGGCCGGTGATCCGGTAACCGCCCTCGACCTTCGTTGCTTCCGTGAAGGGATGGCGGTTGTCGGTGCCGGATTCGGAGTTGAAGACAGCCATCACCCGGGTGCCCGCTGCTACGTCTTGCAGGAGTGCGGCGAGGCCATCGCCCCCGGCCTGGCGCCAGCGACGGGCCATGCCCCAGGAACTGAGGAAGTGCATCGTGATCCCAATGCTGATTGAAGCGTCGCCGCGGCCGAGACGGCTCATCGCGACGGCGATGTCGTGGACCGATTCGACACCGATACCGCCGAATTCCTTCGGCACACAACCGGCGATGAATCCCGACGCCTTCATCGCGTCGACGTAGGCGATCGGGAACTCGCCCCGGCGGTCGTATTCCGTCGAGGTTTCGCGAAAGTGGTCGGCATGCTCCGATGCCAGCGCGATAAACTCGCGGCCTGGCGCCGTGCGGCCTTCCAGCTGGAGCTTCATTGGTCCGAGCCCCTTCCCATCGATGCTGAGCGAGTCGAACGTTACACAACTCGCGCCCCCCTCGCAGGCGTTACCATGCCCCCAGAACGCGTGAGGAGTCACCCGCTATGCCCACTGCCATCCGCCCCGGCCACCGCACCATCACCGCCTTCCTCGATGGACCGGACACCATGGACATCCGCAATGTGATCCACGCGACCGATGGGGCGAAGGAGTACGGCTACAAGGCTGCGCTCGTCGGGGGCGTCACCGTGTATGGCTGGGCTGCTCCGGCCATCCTCCAGGCGTTCGGCGAGGAGTGGCTAGAGTACCGGCTGGGCCGACGTCTCCTTCCGGAAGCCCGTCTATCCCGGCGACGAGATGACGGTCGACGTGACGCCGGATGGCGATGGCACCGCCAGCCTGGCGATGAAGAACCAGGACGATGCCGTCTGCGTCAGTGCAACGCTTGGCCTGGGCACGCCCGCCTTCGCGAGCGAATACGTGCTGCCGTCGCGCCGGACCGCGGAACCGGAGCCGCCCGACCGGCCACAGCTGACGATGCAATCAGCGCCGGTTGGCGAGGACCTGCGACCTATGGCCGTGCCCTATACGCTCGCCGACGCAAAAGCCTATGCCGACGACAAGCAACGCGACCTCGACCCGCGCTGGTCAGAGCCCGGCGGCTACATCCATCCCGGCTGGATGGCGGCGCGGATGACCCCGCTGATCCACCACAGCTACCACTACGGTCCCGCCATCCACGCCCGCAGCCAGATCCAGAACCTGGCCCGGCGCGGCTCGACCAGGTGGTCGCCGTCTGCGGCCACTTCCTGCAGACCTACGAGCGGAAGGGCCACCACTACGCCGTCATCGATGGCGTCATCCTCGGCGAAGATGGCTCCGAGCTGTGCAACATCCGGCACACGACGATCTTCGAGGTGGCGAAACGGGGCTAGTACTTCGCGAAGAAAGTTGGCGTTCGCGCGTTCAACGCCTCGCGATGTGCTCCCCTTCTCCCGCGTGAGTCGGGAGAAGGGGCTGGGGGTTGAGGGCCGGTCTCCGGGCATCGAACGCTGAGTTTCGCAACTGAGTACTAGCCTCCCAGCAGCTTGCCCGCCTGTCTCCGCAACTCCGCCCGGTGATCGGGATGCGCGACGCTGATCAGCTCGTTCGCCCGTTCGCGATCGCTCTTACCGAGGAGACGGGCGACGCCGTATTCGGTGATCACGATGTCGGCGAACTGGCGCGGCACCGTCACGATCGTGCCGGGCTCCAGCTCGGGGACAATCCGCGTGACGGTGCCCTCCTTCGAGGTTGAGGGGACGACGGTGATGCTGCGGCCGTTCTTTGCCAGCAGGGCGCCAATGGCGAACTCGGGCTGGCCACCCGGCCCGCTCCAGAGGTCGTGGCCCAACGATTCGCAGGCGATCTGACCGTAGAGGTCGACCGTCAGGGCATTGTTGATGGCGACCATATTGTCGTGGGCGGCAATCGTCTGGATGTCATTCGTGTAGGCCACGTCGTAGACCTCGAAGACGGGGTTCTCGTGGATGAACTCCACCTCTTCCGGTGTGCCCGCGAAGAGTGCCGTGGCCACGAACTTCCCCTTGTGCAGTGTCTTGTGAGAGCCCGTGATGGCGCCGTTATAGACGAGCTGGTTCAGGCCCGGGACGGTGATCTCGGAGTGGATCCCCAGCTCCTCCTTGCCATCCAGGGCACCCGCAGCCACGAGCTGCCCGGTCATCGTCCCGGTGCCGATCTGCACGGTGTCGCAGTCGTTGATGAACGCGCCGACGTAGGCCGCCATCGCGGGGTCGATCGCCGCTCTTTCGCGCATGGGAATTCCGGGAGCAGCGCCGCCTTCGACCAGGGCGTCGAATTCGGTGACATGGACGCGGTTGGCGCCGGCCGTCACCGGGTAGCCGGGGAAGATCTCGCCGATCGTCACCCGCGCCCGCTGCACAAAGGCCGCCTTGTTCCACATCGAGAGGCCGTAGGAGCAGTAGCCGAAGCGGTCCGGCGTCGAGATACCGATGAGGGCAACGTTGGCGTGGTTCGAGAGGTCGCCGCGCTCGTCTTCCGGCTTGAACCGCCGGCTAAAGGGGATGCTCACGAAGTCCGCCCGGTGCTTGTTTACCGCTTCCCGCCCAATCACGGTGTTGAACAGCTCGACGCGGCCATGGAACGAAGTGTGCCCGGGCGTGTACCAGCCGGGATCGAAGAAGGGAGCGGTCGAGAGGACGCTGACGCCTTCCAGCTCGTCGCGCCGGTCCCAGATGGCCCGGGCAATCGCCGGTGTGATTGATCCAATCGGCATCACGACACGGTCGCCATTCTTGACCAGGCGCGCGGCATCCGCCGGGCCCATAAGACGTGCGGCGTACGCTTCCGCCCACGTCGCGTAGCTCTTCTTTCGCATGAAGCGAAATTCTAAGGGCCAGAATTGGTAGCGACAGCCGCTCTCTTCCGTTTACGTTAGGGTCGAGCGCCTGTTAGAGTGCCTCCGCAAACCGAATCACTTTCGACGAAGGATCTTCAATGGATTTTCATGATTCTCCCGAACAGTCTGTGTGGCGCGACGAAGTTCGCAGCTTCATTCAGGCTGAACAGCCCGAGCGCGACGAAGCTCCCATGGTCATGGAGCGGGGCCGCAACCCGAAGATAAAGGCCTGGCGCGACAAGCTCTCGACGAAGGGCTGGATCGCTCCCGCCTGGCCCAAGGAGTACGGCGGCGCCGGGCTCGGCGTGATGGAGCAATTCATCATGAACGAGGAGTTCGCCGAAGCTCGCGTCCCCGAATGTCGGCGGCATGGGCACCTCCATGATCGGCCCCACGATCATCATCCACGGCAACGAAGAGCAGAAGAAGGAGCACCTCGGCGCCATCCTTCGCGGCGAAGTGCAGTGGTGCCAGGGCTATAGCGAGCCCGGGTCCGGCTCCGACCTCGCCTGCCTCCAGACGCGCGCCGTCCGCGATGGCGACGACTTCGTCATCAACGGCCAGAAGATCTGGACCTCCGGCGCCCACATGCGCCGACTGGATGTTCATGCTCGCCCGCACCGACCCCGATGCCCCCAAGCATCGCGGCATCACCTACTTCCTCCTCGACATGAAGACCCCCGGCGTCACCGTCCGGCCGCTGATCAACATGGGCAACATGCACAACTTCAACGAGGTCTTCTTCGAAGACGTGCGCGTGCCTGCCCGCAACGTCCTCGGCGAAGATGAACCGCGGCTGGTACATCGGCACGACCACCCTCGACTTCGAGCGCAGCAGCATCGGTAACTCCGTGGGCCAGCGCCAGACGCTCGAGTACTACCTCCGCTACATCAAGGAGAACAACGTCAACGTCTCCGGCACGGTGAAGGGCGAACTTGCCGACCGCTGGATCGAGGCGATGACGGCCAAGAACCTCAGCTACCGCGTCATCACCATCCAGGCGGAGGGCCGCGTGCCGAACCACGAAGCCTCCATCGCCAAGATGTTCAACACGGAGCTGAGCCAGCGCATCGCCCGCACCGCGATGAAAGTCCTCGGCACCGCGGGGTTGCTCACCGACACCGAGAGCGCGCCGATGAAGGGCCGCGTCCCGGCCAGCTACCTTGCCACCGTCTCCAGCACCATTGCCGGGGGCACCAGCGAGATCCAGCGAAATATCGTCGCCACCCGCGGCCTGGGGCTTCCCAGGGCCTAGCGTCCGCCACAGAACGCGACAGGAGATGCCCGGCACTTTGTGCCGGGCATCTTTGTTTCCGGCGGGGTGGATGTTCCATGTCAAGATTTCCGCTCTGTCAAATCTGGGCAGACGGGCATGGCGGATTGAGATAGCGTGGATTAGTGGCAAGAAATCGCTTGCCACGAAAGTCAAGGGCGAAGGAGACCAAGCATGTATATCGGTGGAGGCGTTTTAGCCGTCATCCTCATCATTGTCGTATTGATTCTCATACTCTAAAAGCTTGCTCCGTTTGGCCCCGAGTGGGCGAGAACCGAACCGGTTTTCAGACGTATACACCAATACACACCAAACATTCCGCTATCGAATAGCGTGATAAGCATCAACCACGCATGGTTCGTGCAGAAAAGGATATTCTCTCATGACAGCTATACTTTCAGCAGGCACCGTTTCCGGCGACAAGGTTAAGAACGCGCAGGGTGAAGACCTGGGCAAGGTCGAAGAATTGATGATCGACCTCGACAGCGGCCGCGTCGCCTATGCGGTCCTTTCCTTCGGGTCCGGCTTTTTGCACGGCGGCAAGTTCTTCGCGATTCCGTGGGGATCGCTGACCGTCGACCAGAAGGAAAAGCATCTCGTCCTCAACGTGACTCGCGAAATGCTGGAGTCCGCGGAAGGCTTCGACAAGGATAAGTGGCCCGACATGGCCGATCCGGCGTTCCTCACCCGCACCTATAGCCACTACGGCATCAAGCCCTGGTAGGCTCGGTCCCAACGCGAGGCCGCCAAAGCATGACGGCCTCGCCCGGGGAAGTTTGTCACCGGCTGCAAAAGTCCGGTGAGTACGATCGAATGCGGCCAGGCCGCGAGAGAAAGTCGATGGACAGGATTCGATGACGAACAAGATCAAGGGAAAAACGAACCAGGCGATGGGCGCGGCCCGCGAGAAGCTCGGCGACGCCACCGGCAATGAAGCGATGGAGCGCAAGGGGCGGGAGCAGCACCAGCGGGGCGATGCCCAGGAATCCCTCGGCAAAGCACAGCAGGCTGCAAGCCGCGCGAAGGACAAGGCGAAGGACGCCGTCGAGAACGTTGCCGACAAGGTGGGCGACGTAACTCACCGTTAAAAGAGCCGGGCCGCGCAATCAGAGCAGGTTCACAGGTTCATTGCAAAAGAAAGTTGGAACCCAAAATGGGCAGTAGTGGCATTGGTATCAGCCTCATCCTCATCGCCGCTGGCGGAATTCTCGCCTGGGCGGTTGACGCGAAACTGGCCGGCCTCGACATCGTCGCGGTTGGCGCCATCCTCATGGTTGTGGGAGCTATCGGGCTTGTGTTCAGCCTCCTCTTCCTGGCAAGTTTCGCGCCGTTTGCACGCGAACGCCGCGACCCGCTCTAGCACTCCACGGCCTGGCAAACGGCTGTCGCAAGGTCGCCACTCGCGGCCTGGGGCTGCCAGGGGCGTAGTCTCCCAATACACAACGCGGCAGGAGATGCCCGGCTTTCCAAAGCCGGGCATTTTTCATTCTCTCGGCTCCGGTAGGCTGTTCGCATGATCACCGTCCGAACCTACGGCGACGCTGGTCCGCCGGTCTTCGTCCTCCACGGCGGCCCGGGGGCGGCCGGCTACATGGCGCCGGTCGCGCGCGAATTGAGCCGCGACTATCGCGTGTTTGAGCCGCTCCAGCGCCGCAGCGGCGATGTCCCCCTGACGGTGGAACAGCACGTCGCCGATCTCCTGGAGGTCATGGAGTCCTGCTGTCCGGGCGAGGTTCCGGCGATCATCGGATCGTCGTGGGGAGCCATGCTCGCGGTGGCGTTCGCCGGCGTTCATCCGGCGATAGCAGGGCCGATGGTGCTCATCGGCTCCGGGACCTACACCGTTGAGTCGAGCGCTGAGTTTCACCGCTTGCTGGCGGGGCGGGTGCCACCCGAGGTCGAAGCACGGCTGGAAGCCGCCGCGACCGCTGCCGACCCGGATACAGCCCTCCGGGCTGCCGCTGCCGACCTCGATGCTCCCTATTCATACGAGCTGGATGACCCGGGCGATTCACTCGAGTGGGTCGACGCGCGTGGCAACCAGGAGACGGACCGTGACTGGAGTCGCCGCCGCGCCGCCGGCGATTTCCCCGGGGCGTTCTCGGCGGTGACGTCGCCAGTACTGATGCTTCACGGTGTCGTCGACCCTCATCCCGGCCGGATGATTCGCGATAGCCTCCTGCCGGTGCTCCCCCAGCTGGAGTACGTCGAGCTGGAGCGGTGCGGTCACTACCCATGGCGCGAGCGCCACGCCCGGGAGCCGTTCTACGCCATCCTCAAGGGTTGGCTCGCGAATCACCTCGGCTAGCTTGCAGCTCCCGGCCACGTCACCTGCTCATGACTTTGGCCGGGGCGCCGTCGCCGAGTTAGCATTCCGCGAGTGATGATTCTCAGCGTGAGCGGCAGCCTCCAGAGCAAGTCGGGCAACCTGACGTTGCTCCAGACCGCCGCGGCAGTCGCTCCTCCGGGCGTCGAGGTGCGGCTGTTCGACGGCATCCGGGACTTGCCACCGTTCGATCCCGACGTTGACGGGGCCGGTGCGCCGGCTTCGGTCGAGGACTGGCGTAAGGCGCTGCGCGAATGCGATGGCGCGCTGATCGCATCGCCGGAATACGGCCATAGTTTGCCAGGGGCGCTGAAGAACGCGATCGACTGGGTGATTGGCTCCGGCGAACTGTACGGAAAGGTCGTCGCAATCACCGCTTCGGTGCCGAGCACCGAACGAGGCCGGCGTGGACTCGACGCACTGAAGCAGACGCTTTTGGCCGTGGACGCAACCGTGGTGGGCGGCTTTCCCATCGCACGCGGTCCGGAATTTGAAGCCGATACCAGGGCGCTTCTTCTCACGTTGCTAGAGCAGGTGCGGCAGCGAGAGTTATCCAGCGGCAGTCCGGCCTGTTGATTCGCGACACCTGTTCCCGGCGCGACCGCAGCTCGATGACGTCGGGTTAGCGTCCCTCCGGCGCTAGCCTGCGACGGCCGGCCAGGTCATGGGGTCGTCTTCCACGTCGGTGATGCCCGCGCTGTAGAGCGCCCCGGTCACCATCGTCCGCCTATGGGCGGCGTAGGTCAGCACATGGGCAACCATTCCGCCGTATGTGAAGACGCGAGGGGGATCGCAGGTGGCGTCGACGAACGTTTCGTCGAGCCGGCCGCGCCCGCACACGTCCCGCACATGCTCAAGGAATTCGGGGGCGGTAACCGCCATGCGCGCCCGGATAGATTCGAGCGACTCGTGTTCCTCCAGGCTCCAGTCGTACGGCTTCCCCGCCATCGAAGCGTTCCACATCGCCATCTGGCCAACCAGCCGCGAGAGCAGCGAGCGAATCGTCGGGTCACAGTCGATTCCCTCCACTGAAATCTCGATCGCTGCGTCGAGTTGGGCGTCGGTCAGTTCGCCTGAACGTTCGATGAGCTCGCCGGTGACGAAGATGTGGTGCTCGATCATGCGAATGAGAAAGTCCATGGAAGTAACCTCCGTGAGTGCTGGCAGGCGGATACCGCCCGGTGGATGGAAGTGGACACCGTTGGGCGAATCGAGGAACACCGGTCCCGGGTCGGCCCGCCAGTCGGCGGGATTGCGGCCGTACGCTCGCCGGAACGCTCGAGCGAACGCTTCACTCGACGAATACCCCGCGTCCATCGCCACGGTAAGGACTGCGTTCTCCGTCGAGAGGAGCTGGTAGGCGGCACGCTCGAAAAGCACCCGCCGCCTGAACCTTGCCGGCGTCTCGCCCGCGACCGCCGCAACCATTCGGTCGAAATGAAAGCGGGAGAAGTTCGCCCTCGCCGCGAGAATCGGCGCCGTTCAGATCGTGGTCGTCGAGCGCTGCGGCGATGGTTTCGACGAAAGCCTCGAACAGGCGGGTTTCGGTGTTCACCGGTGTCATTGTGCCGGAGCGGCACTCATCGTTCCCGACAGAATTTGCGGAGTTTCGCTGGGCAAAAGACACCCGCGTAGAATCGGCGCCATGCCCATGCCCCTCGTCATCGGCCACGCTTGCGCCGGCGGTGAAGCGCCACACAACACGCTCCCGGGCGTCCGGGCCTGCCTGGCCACCGGCGCCCACGCGATGGAGATCGACGTCCAGCTCAGTGCCGATGGCATCCCCATGCTCATGCACGACAACACGCTCGATCGGACGACCAACCTTTCGGGGCCGATCTCGTCGTTCACCGCTGCCCAGCTCGCCAGGGCGGACGCGGGAGACGGCGAAAGGGTCCCCATGCTCGCCGAGGTGCTGGACCTCGTCGACGGGGCGCTGACCGTGATGTGCGAACTGAAGCGCACCGAGGACGACCCTGCCCGCGATGCAGCGCTGGTCGATGCCGTGGTCGGCGTTGTCCGGAAGCGCCACAGCGAATCCTGGACGCGCGATCCACTCGTTCAACCTCGACATGGTCGAACGTGCCCGTGCCGCGGCTCCCGAACTCTCGGCCGCCGTCATCTCGGGGCCGGTCGAGGGTGAGCGACGGGAGAGGCTGTTTGCGGCGGCGCTTCGCCGGGGAGCGCAGGCAGTCTCGGTCCACCACAGTTGCATCGATCGCGACTTCGTGGTCGCGGCAAAGCGCCGCCAGCTGACCGTCTGGACCTGGACGCCCGACGAGGCCGCCGAATGGGAGGCCGTGGTGGAGGCGGGCGTCGACGGCATCATCACGAACTACCCGACGCGGCTCACCGCATTTCTCGCCGGCCTGCGCTGACGCCCGGGTCGCATTAGACTTCGGCCAATGGTTTCCCTCTACGTCAACGGCAACAAGCACGATGCGCCGGATGGCCGCCGCAACCTCCTCAGCTACCTCCGATTCGACCTCGGCCTCACCGGCACCAAGTACGGCTGCGGCGAAGGGCTCTGCGGCGCCTGCACCGTGCTCGTCGACGGGCAGCCCCTGCGGTCCTGCATGGCGACGGTCGGCTCAGTCGGCGGCGGCCAGGTGGCGACGATCGAGGGCCTTGCGACCGCCGATGGTCTGCATCCCGTGCAGCAGGCGTTCGTCGAGGAGACGGCCATGCAATGCGGCTACTGCATCCCCGGCTTCATCATGACCGCGGTCGGCGCTGCTCGACCGCGATGGCCGGCCGAACGCAGAGCAGGTTCGCGAGGCGATGGCCGAGAACATGTGCCGCTGCGGCACCTACCAGCGCATCGAGCGCGCGCGTCGCTGCGCGCCGCCGGAGGTGGAGCGATGACCGCCGGTCTCATCGTCCAGGGCGCGGCAGCGCTCGGTCAACTTCGCCGCCGCCGGCAACGGGCTACGCCCGCCGTGCCTACGGCAACGTCACGCCCGACTTCGGCCCGTCGCCCTGGCTCCAGATCGACGAGCTGGCGCGCGTGACCGTCTTCGCCGGCAAGGTGGAGTACGGCCAGGGCATCCGCTGCGGGCCTCGCCATCGCGGCCGCCGAGGAGCTGCGGGCTCCAGCCCGCCGACGTCGACGTGGTCCTCGGCGATACGGACCGCGTGCCGTGGGACATGGGGACCTTCGGCAGCCAGTCGACGCGCGTCACCGGTGTCCAGGTGCGCAAGGCCGCCGCGACGGCCCGCGAGGCGCTGCTTGAACTGGCCGGCCGACCGCCTCGACCTGCCCGCTGAGCAGCTCCAGCTTGCGAGCGGCGCCGTGCAGTCGGTCGCCGACCCCGGCCGGTCCGTCGAGCTTCGCGGACCTCGTTGCCGCCGGCGCCATCGTGGATATTCCCGACGATGTAGAGGTGCAGGGCCGCCTCCGACTTCACGGTGATGGGCCACGACAGCGCCCGCGTCGATGCTGTCGCCCGCGTCACCGGCGCAGGCGAAATACTCGCAGGACATCATCGTCGAAGGCATGCTCATGCTGCGTGCTGCGGCCGCCGACGTACGGCGCGCAGGCTCCGCTCATTCGACGCTACAGCCGCCAAGGCGCTGCCCGGGGTCCGCGACGTCATCCAGGCCGATCGACCTGTCGCGGTGCTCGCCGAGACCGACGAGGCCGCCCGCCTCGCGCTCTCGATCGTCCAGGCGCGAATGGGACGAAGCGACCGGCCACATCTCCCAGTGGGACCTCCCGGCAGCGCTGGCCGAACAGGCGCACGACCCCGTTGTCACGCAGGAGACGGCGACCTCGAGGGCGCGCTTCCGCAACGCTGCCCAACATCCTCGAAGCGACGTACTTCATCCCCTACGTCTCGACCGTGCCGATGGAGCCGCGCGCGGCGGTCGCGGCCAGTGGGACGGCGAACGGCTGTCACGCTCTGGGCCGGCACGCAGCGTCCTTTCGGCATCCGCAGCGAACTCGCCGTGGCAGTTCGGCATCGACGGAAGAGAACATGCACGTCATCGCGCCCGAAATCGGCGGCGGCTTCGGCGGCAAGAGCATCTATCGCCCCGCGATCGAGGCGGCGCGCCTGGCGAGGATGGCGGGCGGCCCGTCCGCGTCGCCTACACGCGGGCCGAGGAGATGGAGTGGGCGACCTTCCGCCCGGCCGCGCTCATCACGATCAGGAGCGGCTTCGCCAACGATGGCACCATCGCTCGCCTGGGACTCCCACGCGGTCCACACCACCACCGACCGGCCGATGATTGGCCAACGCGGCTCCGACTGCGCCGTACGATGCCCCCAATCGTGCAAAGCCGTCGTCTCGGCCGGGCCAGCCCGCTGCGCGCCGGGTTCGTATCGCTCGCTCGGCGGCGCCGTGAACCACTTCGCCCGCGAGTCCCACATCGACGAGATCGCGCAGCATCGTCGGCATGGACCCCGTCGAGCTCCGCCTGAAGAACCTCACGGACCGCGCGTTCCGCCGCGTGCTGGAAGCCGCGGCGAACGATTTCGGCTGGCAGACGGCTGTGCCGGGCAAAGGTGGCGGCGTCGGCGTGGCCCTCGGCTTGGACGTCGGCTCCTACTCCGCCGAGTGCGTCGAGGTGCGCGTGCAGGGCAAGGAGATCATCGTCGAGCGCGTTGCCTCGTCGATAGACTGCGGCCTGGTCTTCAACCCGGAAGGCGTGCGCAACCAGATGGAGGGCGCCATCGTGATGGGGCTCGGCACCAGCGCTCTACGAAGGCGCTGAGTTCGAAGGCGGCCGGCTGCTCGAACCGGAGCTTCGCGCGCTATCGCGTGCCCCGCATGCACAACACGCCGACGATCGCGGTCGGCTATCGTGCGGCGACGACGACGAGCCCTCCGACCGGCGCCGGCGAGCCGGGCATCGTGCCGATCGCTGCCGCCATCGCGAACGCGGTGTTCGATGCGACCGGCAAGCGCATCCGCGAACTGCCGCTCCAGCGACAGCTCTAGTCGCGCCGGCGGATACCGCGGCCGGGTCTGCTTATACTTCGGGAGTGCCTGACACCGAAAAGGCCCCCCGCCTCGTCATCCTCGATTCGCACGGCATCCTCTTTCGCGCCTTCTTCGCCTTCGCCAACAGCGACCACCCCCTGATGACCTCGCAAGGGCGAGCTGACCTTCGCCACCCACGGCTACGCCGAAACCCTCATCCGCGTCCTCGACCAGCTCAGCCCGACCCACATCTGCGCCGCCTGGGACGCCCGCGGCAAGACCTTCCGCCACGAGGCCAGCGACCAGTACAAGGCCACCCGCCGCGAGACGCCCTCCGAACTCCTCGTCCAGATGCGCCGCGTCCGCGAGATGCTCGACGCCTTCGGCATCCCCATCTTCGAAGTACCCCGGCTACGAGGCCGACGACGTCGCCGGCACGACTCGCGCGGATGACGGCCGAACAGGGAATCCAGACCTACATCGCCACCCTCGACACGGACCTCGTCCAGCTCATCGGGCCGAACGTGAACCTCTTCATGTTCCGCCCCTACCAGCGCGACACAGTCGACTACAACGAGCAGCGTGCCGCCGAGCGCTAGGGCTTCAGCCCCATCTACATGATCGACTTCAAGGCCCTCAAGGGGGACACCAGCGACAACATCGAGGGCATCAAGGGCATCGGCGAAAAGACCGCGACCGACCTCATCCGCCAGTACGGCACCGTCGAGTCGATCTACGAGAACATCGACTGACATCAAGGGCGCCCGTCCACGCGAAGCTCGCCGACGGCCGCGACCGCGCCATGGCCAACAAGGACCTCGTCACGATCCGGACCGACCTTGCCGATCGATTTCGACCTCGAAGGCTGCCGCGTCAAGGATTTCGACCGCGAGAAGATCGTCGACATTCTTCCGCGAGCTCGAGTTCCGCATGCTCGCCGGCCGCCTCGACGAGGTCGCTCGGCACGGCGATCGGCCGGCGCCGCCGCTGCCGACACGGCCGAGATCGAAGTACGACGCTCGTGACCGAGCAGTGATCGAGCTCGACATCGTGGCGGCGCGCAATTCGCCGAACACGGTTCGGCTTCGCCGTGAACACTTTCTCAACAGCCGGCGAGACGTGGCGACCGCTCCTCCTCGGCATCTCCTTCGCGACCGTCCCGGGCAGGGCCTGGTACGTGCCGGTCGGCCACGCCCCTCGGCTCGACGACGAGGCGAAGCAGCTCTCCGCTCGAACGGTCCGCGAGGTGCTCGGGCCGATCCTCGCCGAACGCGGCCATCGCGCAAGGCCGCCTACGGCACGAAGTACCTGATGCACCAGCTCGACAGCGGCCGGCATGGCCTTCGAGGGCACCGATTTCGACGCCTCAATCGTCGCCTTCCTCCTCGGTGAGACGTCGTCCAACCTTGGGCCGCTGGTCAACGAGCGTCTCGGCATCGAGATCGCGACCCCTGTCGACCCTCACGGGCACCGGCCGCAAGGCGACGCCGCTTGCCCAGGTCGAGATGGAACAGGTGATGCTCAGCGCCTGCCAGCACGCCGAAATGCTCCTCCGCCTGCGCCCGGAGCTGGAACAACAGCTCAAGGACCGCGACCATGGTACCCCTCTTCGAAGACATGGAGCTCCCGCTCATGCCGGTGCTCTACCGGATGGAGCGCGTCGGCGTCTGCCATCGACATCAGCGTGCTTCGCGACATCTCCGTCACGCATGGTCGGCAGACATCGCCGAGGCCGAGCGCGAGGTCTACGACGATAGTCGGGCCACGAATTCAACATCGGGAGCCCCAAGGCAGCTCAGCGACATCCTCTTCAAGCGAGCTCGGCCTTGCCGAAGACGCGCAAGACCACGCAGGGCTACAGCACCGACCAGCGCGCCCTCGAGGCGCTGCGCCCGGTCGCCCCATCATCGACCAGATCTTCGAGTAGCGGGCAGCTCACGAAGCTCAAGTCGACCTACCTCGATGCCCTGCCCGCGCACGGTCGGCCGCCGACGGCCGCATCCACACCGACTTCCAGCAGACCGTCGCCGCCACCGGCCGCCTGAGCAGCACCAACCCCAACCTCCAGAACATCCCCGTCCGCACGGACACCGGCCGCGACATCCGTCGCGCGTTCGTCGCCTCCCACTTCCCGAAGCCTGTGTTCGTGGCCGGCGACTACTCCCAGATCGAACTCCGCGTGCTCGCCCATATCACCGGCGACAAGGGCCTCATCGACGCCTTCCTCGCCGACCAGGACATCCACCGCGCGACGGCCGCGACGGTCTACGGCGTCGAAGCCGGAGGACGTCACGCGCCAGATGCGCGACACCGCCAAGATGGTGAACTTCGGCATCGCCTACGGCATGGGCGAGTTCGGCCTCGCCAGCCGCACCGACCTCACCCGCGAAGAAGCCGAAGCCTTCATCAAGAGCTACTACACGAACTTCCCCGGCATCGCCGACTGGCAGGAAGCGACGCTCACCGTCGACGCAAGAACAAGGGCTACGGCGAAACCCTCTTCGGCCGCCGCCGCTACCTCCCGGCCATCCGCAGCTCCAACTTCCAGGTTCGCTCCGCTGCCGAGCGCGAAGCCATCAACATGCCCATCCAGGGCACCGCCGCCGACATCATCAAGATCGCCATGATCCGCATCGACCGAGGCAATGCGGGAACGCGAACTCTCGAGCCGGATGATCCTCCAGGTCCACGACGAACTGATCTTCGAGTGCCCGGAAGACGAAGCGGAAGCGATCACGGCCATGTGCCTCGAAATCATGCCCGCCAGCCTCGAGATGAAAGTCCCCCTCAAGGTCGACATGAAGCAGGGAAAGAACTGGGCTCAGATGGAAGCGGTCGGTTAGCAGGCGCTACTGGCGACTACGCTATCCAGAACGCCGTTGGGTCATCCTGCGACCGGAAGCCGACTGCCTCCGCAACCTGGCCCGCCAGCTCGAACCCTGCGGCGAGGTGCTCCGGGCTATGAGCGTCGCTCCCGAAGCTGAGGCGGCGGCCGCCCTCCTCTCGCCACCACCGAACAACCTCGGGCCCCGGGCACATGTAGCGCTCAGGATCGCCGCCACGCGTGGTGTTGAGTTCGAGGGCGACATCCCGTTTCGCGCCCGCCCGCAGCACTGACCGGATTTCTTCTTCGAACCGCAATTCGTCGTAGATCGCGCCTTCCGGCCAATACCGCTTCGGGTAGTCGAGGTGGGCGAGTACTTCGAATGGCATCTCGGACCCCAGCATTGCTTCGATGTCCCGGAGATAGGCGCGGAACATGTCGTCGACCGTGCCGGCTTGGAGGAAGCCACGCTTGCTGGCATCGTCTGTCCGATCACCAAAGCGAATGTAGTGAACGCTTCCGAGCACACGGTCGAACTTGGTGGCGGCGAGCATCGCCGATGCTTCCGCTGCGTGGTGGTGCGGTTCGCCCATTTCAATGCCCGAAAGGATGCGCAGCTGCGGATAGCGCCTGCGGCAGTCGGCGATGCACTCAAGGTAGCCCTCAACCTTCACCACGCCGTCGGCGCCGCGGGCCCAGTCCGCATGCTCGGTGAAGGCGATGGCAACGAGCCCGAGGTCGAGCGCACGCTGGCAGGTCTCCGCCATCGCCCCACGCTCGGCATCCCAGGACCATTCGCTGTGCACGTGATAGTCGACCGACGGCGTTGAACTACTCATCTAAGGTTCTCTACCACGCGGAGCCGAAAGCGGATACGCCTTTGGGTGAGCCAACACTTCGCTCCTGCCTAACCTTACGCGCGCGTGAGGGTCCTGCGTGTACAATCGGCGGCACAACGAATCTGAGGGATATCTGATTGCGCTTTTCCGACACGCCAGAACTTGCCGAGTGGCGGACGACTGTCCGCAGCTTCCTGGACCAGCACTGGAACAACACCGCTGGCGACGACGAGACCGAAACCACCGCCAGCATGGAGAGCGATGACCAGTTCCGCACGCGCATGAAGCGCTCGCAGGCCTGGCTCGACAAGCTTGGCGAGAACGGATGGATCGCACCGGCCTGGCCGAAAGAATACGGCGGCGCCGACATGTCCGTCCTTGAACAGTTCGTCCTCAGCCAGGAACTGACCGAAGCCGGCGCGCCCACCAGCCGCCAGATGCTCAACCTCGTCGGCCCGACGATCATGCTCCACGGCACCGACGAGCAGAAGGCGGAGCACCTGCCACCGATGCTCCGCGGCGAAGTTGCCTGGTGCCAGGGCTTCAGCGAGCCCGGCTCCGGCTCCGACCTCGCCAGCCTGCAGACCCGCGCCGTCCGCGACGGCGACGACTACGTCGTCAACGGCCAGAAGATCTGGACGAGCGGCGCCCACCGTGCCGACTGGATGTTCATGCTCGCCCGCACCGACCCGGACGCGCCGAAGCACCGGGGCATCAGCTACCTCCTGATCGACATGAAGGACCCCGGCGTCACCGTCCGGCCCGCTCATCAACATGCACGACGGCCACGTCTTCAACGAAGTCTTCTTCGAAGACGTGCGCGTGCCCGTGCGCAACCGCATCGGCGAGGAGAACCGCGGCTGGTACGTGGGCACGACGACGCTCGACTTCGAGCGCTCGAACATCGCCCGCGTCGTCAACATCAAGAAGAGCCTCAACAAGATCTTCGAGTACACCAAAGCGCGCGGCGCCGCGCGGGGCCGGGATCACGCCGGCCCCAGCGCATCGAGCTTGCCGACCGGGCTGTCGAAACCGGTATCTGCGAACTGCTCTCGTTCCAGGTCGTCTCCATCCAGGCGTCCGGGGGAGTCCCGAACATGGAAGCCAGCATGAACAAGATGTATGGCTCCGAGCTCCAGCAGCGCCTCGCCCGCACGGCGATGAACATCACCGGCATGCGCGGCCAGTTCCGCCAGCCGATCGGCCTCGAATCCGAGTACGGCATCCAGGCCGCGATGAACTACATGTCGACGGTACCGGCCACCATCGCCGCCGGCACCAGCGAGATCCAGCGCAACATCATTGCCACTCGCGGCCTCGGCCTCCCGCGCGGCTAACCTGATCGAGCCGTAACGAAGAAGGGCGGTGCCATTTGAGGCACCGCCCTTGTTTTCGTGCTGGGAAACGAGCGCTTTAGGAGAGCCCGTTCAACTCCTCGACGATCCGCCGGGGCGAGATCGGGAGCTCAGTGAAGCGGTGGCCAGTAGCATCCTCGATCGCGTTGGCGATCGCTGCCAGCGGCGGGACAATCGGCACTTCGCCGACACCACGGACGCCGTACGGATGGCCCGGGTTCGGAACTTCGACCACGATGGTCTCGATGTTTGGCACATCGAGGGTGGTGGGCATCCGGTAGTCGAGGAAGCTCGAGTTCCGGAGGTGGCCCTCATCGTCGTAGAAGTACTCTTCGTTCAAGGCCCAGCCGATGCCCTGGACAACGCCGCCCTGGATCTGCCCTTCGACGTAGGACGGGATGGATCGCCGTGCCGACGTCCTGGACGGCGGTGTAGCGGAGGATCTCGACCTTGCCCGTTTCGGGGTCGACTTCAACATCGACGATGTGGGTGGCGAATGCGCCGCCGGCGCCGCGGGCAACGAGGGATGCGTTCCCGACAATCGGGCCGCCCATCCTCGCCTGCTGCGCCGCCATCTCCTTGAAGGTCAACGTTTTCGTCGAATCCGTCTTGCAGTGGAGTTCGCCGTCGACGTAGTCGACATCGTCCTCGCTGCAACTCCAGAGCTTCGATGCCCGCGTCACCATCTGCTTGCGGATGTCCATGCCCGCCTCGTACGCGGCCATGCCGGTCGCAAACGTGACCCGGCTACCACCGGTGACGTCGTTGTGGCCGATCGAATCGGTGTCCACAACCGTTGGGCGCACGTCTTCGAAGGGGATCTGGAGCGTCTCAGCAAGCTGCATCGCGATCGAAGCACGCGTGCCGCCGATGTCGGTCGACCCTTCGATCAGGTTCACCGTGCCGTCGGCATTGATCCCGGCGGAGACGCTGGACTGCATGCCAGCGTTGAACCAGAAGCCGGAGGCGACGCCTCGCCCGCGGTTCGGCCCCTCAATCGGTGAGTTCCAGTGGTTGCTTGCGAGGGCGGCCTGGACGGTCTCTTCCGCGCCGATGCGGGGATGGGGAACGCCGTTGACCATCTTCACGCCTTCGTGCGAGCTGTTCGCCTCGCGGAAGTTGAGGACGTCGAGCTTGAGCGCCTTGCAGGCCTCGTCGATCGCCGATTCAATCGCGAACGCCGCGATCGGTGCGCCGGGTGCGCGGTAGGCCGCGACCTTCGGCTTGTTCACCACTACGTCGTAGGCGTCAATCTTGAAGTTCGGCACGTCGTATGGGGAGAGCATGCGTCATCGCGCCGGCGCCCACGGGCGATCCGGGGAAGGCGCCCGCTTCGTACGCCATAGTTGCGTCGACGGCGCTGATCTTGCCGTCCTTCACACCCATTCGCAGCTTGATGTAGGCGCCACTCGTCGGCCCCGTTGCCTCGAAGACGTCGGTGCGGTTCATCGAAACGCGGACCGGCTTGCCCGTCTTCTTCGAGAGCACGGCTGCTACCGGGTCGAGGTAGATGACCGTCTTGCCGCCGAACCCGCCGCCGATTTCCATCGGGGTGACCTTGATCGACGAGATCGGGACGTCCAGTACCTGCGCCGTCAGCGAACGGACGGCGAATGCGCCCTGCGTGCTCGTGTAGACATGGATCGTGTTGTCCGAGTTCCACATCGCGGTCGACGAGTGGGGCTCGATGTAGCCCTGGTGCACCATTCGCGTGAAGTATTCGCGGTCCACCATGTAGTCGGCTTCGGCGAGGGCCTTCTCGACGTCGCCATCTTCGAAGCGGTTGTGCGAGGCGATGTTGCTTGGCTTTTCGCTCGTCTTGCCGCCCATCACCTTGGTGTGCCGGTTCTCGTCCAGCAGGGGCGCGTCCTCGCGCATCGCATCACGGACGTCGAGCACCGGCGGCAACAGTTCGTAGTCGACCTTGATGGCCTGCGCTGCCGCCTCCGCCTCGTACTGCGACTTCGCCGCCACGGCAGCGATTGCATGGCCGTGGTAGAGCACCTTGTTGCTCGCGAGGATGTTGCTGCTGAGCTCTCGCAGGTTGACGGCGGCTTCACCGATGTCCTCGACCTTGTCGGCAGCGGCCGGGAGGTCGCTGTTGGTGATGATCGCCATGACGCCGGGCATCTTCGCGGCCGCGCTGGTATCGATCTTCACGATCCGGGCATGGGCATGGGGGCTCCGCAGGATAGCGCCGTAGAGCATCCCTGCAGGCTTGAAGTCCGCGGCGTAGCGCGCCGCGCCGGTCACCTTTTCGGCCCCATCGGGCCGGATCGGACGGGTGCCGATCACCTTGTAGTCGGGGCGTTCAATCGTGGTCATACTTTCGCCTCTTCCATGCTGGATGCCTTGAGCACCGCTCGTACAATCTTGTCATAACCGGTGCATCGGCACAGGTTGTTCGCGAGCCAGTGACGGATGCGTGCCTCGTCGGGATGGGGCTCCTGGTCGAGCAGCGCCTTGGAAGCGACGATGAATCCCGGCGTGCAGATGCCGCACTGGAGGGCGGCCTCTTCGAGGAACGCCTGTTGGAGGGGATGGAGATGGTCGCCCTGGGCGATGCCCTCGATCGTGGTGACTTCCGCGCCCTCGGTCTCCACTGCGAGCACGCAGCAAGAGTTCACGACGCGCCCGTTCAGGATGACCGAACAGGCGCCGCAGTTGCCGTTGTTGCAGCCTTCCTTGGCGCCGGTCAGACCAAGGTTGTCGCGGAGCACCTCGAGCAGGCTCTGGCGCGGTTCGCAGAGAAAATCGACATCGTCGCCGTTGAGGCGGGTGGAAACCTGGGTCCTTCGCAAGTTAGCTGTTCTCCTTTGCACGCTGGAGCGCGCCCCGAAGTGCCCGCACCGTGAGTACCTTGGCAAGGTGCTTCCGCTGGGCGATGGAGCCGCGCATGTCGTGCGATCGGTGTGGCGGCCGCGGCAGCCGCTTCTCCGGCAGCCGCGAATGTCTCTTCGTTGGCAGGCTTGCCGATCAGGGCCTGGGCAGCGGCCGGAACCACCAGCGGCGTCGGTGCCACGGCGCCGATGGCGACCTTCGCGCCCGTAATCGTTTCGCCGTCATCGGCCAGTTCGAGACGCGCCGCCGCGTTCACCACGGCGATATCCATCTCGTTCCGGGGGATGAAGCGGTTGAAGAATGCCCCCGACCGTGGCTTCGGCGCGGGAATCTTCAGCTGGACCAGCAATTCGCCGGGCTGCAGGGTGTTGCGGCCCGGTCCGGCGAAGAAGTCCTCGATGGCCATCTCGCGGGTGCCGCTCTTGGAACCGATGACGAGCTTCGTGTCCTGCGCGATAAGCGAGGGGATCGAGTCGGCCGCCGGGCTGGCATTGCAGACGTTCCCGCCCAGGCTTGCCCGGCTCTGGATCTGCGTGCCACCAATGAGTGAAGCGGAGTCGATCACCGCGGGGAACTTCGCGACGATGTCGGCGGTTTCGTAGATTTGCGCGCAGGGCACCGCCGCGCCGATCGTGAGACCGCCGTCCGCTGTGATTTCGAGTGCCATCAATTCGGGGATGTGCTTCACGTCGATCACCTGTTCGGCGTGCCGGCGGTTCTCCCGCAGCTGCACGATGATGTCGGTGCCTCCGGCAAGCAAAGCTGTGCTCTTTCCGTTGGAAATCGCTGCATACGCCTCAGCAAGCGTGTGCGGCGCCACGTAGTCAAATGCGTCCATACATATCCTTCTGAACAAAGCGGTTGACCGGCGGGTACGCCGGTCGTCGACGCCTGATCATACGGTTCGGGAGAAAGCTTGTCTGCGACGGCTCGATCACCCGGCAAGGAGGGTATACTTCGGCCCCACCAAAACAAGATTGAGGGGTGCGAAGATGTCTCGACCCGTCCTCCGAACACCGCTTTGCGACCTCCTTGACATCGAATACCCGGTTGTCCTTGCCGGCATGGGTCCCGTCGCCGGCGGTCTCACCGGGCCGGTGGCGACCGCCGACCTGGTCGCCGCCGTCTCCAATGCGGGCGGCCTTGGTGTTATCGGTGGCGCCGGCTTCGGCCCCGACCGCCTGCGCGAAGAAATCAACACGGTCCGCTCGATGACCGACAAGCCGTTCGGCGTCGACCTCCTCTTGCCTTCCAACTACATGGGTGGCGCCGCCGCCGGCGAGATGCCGCCCGACCCTCGCGACCTCGTGCCGAAAGAGACACTGGCCGGTGTCCGCAAGATGGCCGGTGACCTCGGCATTGAGTGGAAGGAGGATCCGACACCGATCCCCTCCCGCCGCGGTGGTGGCGGGATGAGCGACTCCCAGATGGAAGTCGTCATCGAGGAGAAGGTGCCGGTCTTTGCGAGCGGCCTCGGCAACCCCGCGCAGTGGGTCGATCGGCTCCACGCCAACGGCACAAAGATCCTCTCGCTGGTGGGCAACGTGAAGAACGCCCGCCGCGTGGCCGATGCCGGCGCTGACGTGGTCGTTGCCCAGGGCACTGAGGCAGGTGGCCACACGGGCCGCATCGCCACGCTCGCCCTCGTCCCCCAGGCCATCGACGCGGTAGCCCCAAAGCCGGTCGTCGCTGCCGGCGGTATCGCCGACGGCCGGGGCCTTGCCGCCGCGCTCGCCCTCGGCGCGGTAGGTGTCTGGTGCGGCACCGCCTTTCTCGTCTCCGATGAGGCAAATCAGCCGGAACTCCAGAAGCAGCGCGATCCTCGCCGCCGTCGACGAAGATACCCGCATCACGCGGCTCTACAGCGGCAAGACCATGCGAAACATCACCAACCCGCTCATCGAAGCGTGGGAGGCGAGTGGCCTCCAGGCGCTTCCGATGGGCGTCCAGGGGCTCTTGACCCGTGACCTCGTCTACTCCATCCGGCAGGCCCACCGCGAAGACCTCCTCATGAACGCTGCCGGCCAGGCTTCGGGCATGCTCACAAGGGCCCGCCCGGCCGCCGAGATCCTCTACGAGATGGTGAATGGCGCCGCCGACATTCTTGCCCGTAAGCTGCCCGCCACCGTCTCGGCGGCCCCGGCGGAGTAGCTGTGGCGGACCGTGCTCTTGAAGGTGTCCGCGTCGTCGAATTCACCGACGACGTGGGCGCCTATTGCGGAAAGCTGCTCGCCGACCTCGGTGCCGACGTGATCAAGGTGGAACCGCCGGGCGGCGGATTCCAGCGCCACACGCCGCCGTACTTCCACGACCGGGAAGGCGTCGACACCGGTATCGCCTTCTGGTTCCAGAACACCTCGAAGCGCTCCATCGTCCTGGACCTCGATGTAGAAGCCGACCGTGCAGTGGTTCGCAGACTCGTTGCCGGCGCCGACATCCTGATCGAAGACTTTCCGCCCGGGGTACCTCGCCGAACGCGGGCTCGGCTACGAAGATGTCCATCGGCTGAATGAAAGGCTCGTGTTCACCTCGATCACGGGATTCGGCCAGACCGGGCCGCACGCGCACTGGGCCTACAGCGATATCGTCGGGCAGGCCGTGGGCGGCATGATGACACTGGCCGGCGAACCGGACGATCCACCGAACCTGCTTGCCGGGGCGCAGGCGAACATCAGCGCCTGTATCCAGGCAGCGCAGGGGACGATGCTCGCCTTGCTCTACGCCGAGGCGACGGGCAAGGGGCAGCAGGTCGATGTCTCGGCCCAGGAAGCCGTCTCGATGAACCAGGAGACGGCGATGCAGACCTGGGACTTTCAGAAGCGGAATCGCACCCGCACCGGTGAACGCGGGATGCTCCCCGTGGCACTGCCCGGGCAGGGGGTCTACGAAGCGAAGGATGGTTACGTCCTCGTCAACGTCCTCTCGCCGGCCGGCGGCAACTTTCGCGACCTGGTGGGCTGGATGGCGGAGGAGGGAATGGCCGAAGACCTCGAGGACGACGAGTATGGCGAACTGATGGACTCTCTCAACCTTCGCTTCCTCATGCAGCTCATCAATGACCCCTCCTTGGCGGCAGGTGTGGCCGGAAAGATGAACCACATGCATGAGGTTGTCGGGCGTTTCGTTGCCTCGAAGCGCGCCGTTGACGCCTATGAACAGGGCCAGGGCCGCAACCTGTTGTTCGGTATCGTCTCAACCGCTCCGGACCTTGCGGCCAACACGCAGCTCCGCGCGCGTGACTGGTTCCAAGCGCTCACGCCGGCAGGGGCCGGCCAGGTAGTCGAGTTCCCGGGCGTGCCCTACCGGCTCACCGAGACACCCGCGGTCCTTGGGCCACCCCCGGCCCTTGACGAGCATCGGGACGCCATCCTCGCGGAGCTCAAGGAAGCGGAGGCAGAGCGATGACGAAGCCCCTCGACGGTATCCGCGTAGCCGACTTCTCCTGGTTCGGTGCCGGGCCGATTGCCGGCCAGACGCTCGCCACGTTTGGCGCCGAAGTCGTCCGGGTCGAGTCGAGCAAGCGCCTCGATTCGCTCCGTGTCGCGCAACCGTTCGCCCTCGATGAGAACGGTCAACCGCTCTCGAGCTTCAACGCCAGCGGCTACTTCAACAACTTCAACGCCGGGAAGCTCTCCTTCGTGCTCGACATGAACGTGCCGAAAGGAAAAGCACTCGCCTACCGGCTGATTGAAGCGAGCGACATCTTCCTCACCAACTTCACCCCGCGAGTGATCGGCAAGTGGGGCCTCGGCTACGACCAGCTGACGGCAATCAATCCGCGGATCATCGCCGCCTACGCCCCGATGCAGGGAATGTCGGGCCCCCACCGGGAATTTCTTGGCTTCGGCGCCGTGTTGACGCCGGTCACCGGGTTCAGCCACCTGTCAGGCTTTCCCCATCGGCGGCCGATCGGCGTCGGCACCAACTACCCGGACTACGTCGTCAACCCGGCCACACCGTCGTCGCCATCCTTGCTGCCCTGCGCTATCGCAATCGCACGGGTAAGGGCCAGATGGTCGAACTGCCGCAAATCGAGTCAGTCGTGAATGTTCTCGGCCCTCTGCTCCTCGAGTACCTCGCCAATGGCACCGACCCCGGTCGTACCGGCAACCGTCACCCGGCCATCGCACCGCATGGTGTGTTCCGCTGCCTCGACGACCCGACCTCGGTTGGCTCGGAGGATCGTTGGGTTGCGATCGCCTGCCGTACCGGGGAGCAGTGGGAGTCGCTCTCTGACGCCTGCGGCCACCCGGAAGCGGCGAAAGACCCACGTTTCTCCACGCTTGCCGGCCGGAAAGCGAACGAGGACGCCCTCGAAGCCATGGTTGGCGGGTGGGTCCGTTCCCGGCGTGCCGAGGAGGTCGCCGAGTTGCTCCAATCGCGGGGTATACCCGCGGGGGTCGTCCAAAACCCGCAGGACATCCTGGACAAGGACGAGCACATGAAGGCGCGCGGCTATTACCAGTACCTCGACCATCCGGAGACCGGCCGGTCGGCCTACGACGGTCCCGGCGCCCGCCTCAGCGAGACCCCCGGCGGCCATCGCGCGCCCGCACCACTCCTGGGCGAGCACACCTTCGAGGTCTGCGAGCGGATCCTGGGCCTTTCGGGGGACGAAATCGCCGATCTTGTGGCCGAAGGGGTGTTGGCCTAGCCTCCGGATCGCTCCTTGCCCCGCCCGATTTTCGCGCCTCGCGGTAACGATTGCGGTCACAGGCTGCGCCATCGCCTGTGTTACGATCGGCCCAGCCCTCCGACGGAGTCACTCGCATGGCGGTCCTCATCGTAATTCTCGTCCTGATCGGCATTATCGCCGTCATCGGATTCATGATTTTCGGGATGTACAACGGCCTTGCCCGCGGACGCATCCGCGTCAAGGAATCGTGGAGCGGCATTGACGTCCAGCTGAAGCGGCGCTCGAGCCTGATTCCCAATCTTGTCGAGACCGTGAAGGGCTATGCCTCCCACGAGCGCGAGACCTTCGAAGCCGTGACCCGCGCCCGCGCCCAGCTCGACAACGCTCAGACCCCTGGCCAGGCGGCCCAGGCCGACAATATGCTCCAGTCGACGTTGCGCTCGCTCTTCGCCGTTGCCGAGAACTACCCGGACCTGAAGGCGAACCAGAACTTCCTCGAACTCCAGCGCGAGCTGACCGATACCGAGGACAAGATCGCCTACGCCCGCCAGTTCTATAACACCAACGTAGGCAACTACAACGAGAAGACGGCCACGATGCCGTCCGCGATTATCGCGGGCATGTTCGGTTTCCGGCCGGAAGAGTTCTACGAAACGGAAGAAGCTGCCCGCGCAGACGTCCATGTGAGCTTCAGCACGACCTAGGCCGAGCGACGCCACACCTCGGGAGGGATCGATGAACGTCGCGCCGGCTGACCGCGTCCTCGTTTATGACCGGATCGGCGCGAACAAGCGCGAAACATGGCTCCTGTTAGGCCTCTTCATCGTCCTCCTTGGCGGCCTCGCCTGGATTCTCAGCTATGCCTTTCTCGGCGGCTCCATCGGTGTCCTTGGCGCCGTTGGGGTGGCGATCATCGGCTACGCCATCTTCAGCTACGTCGCCTCGACCGCCATAGTCCTCAGCATTTCCGGCGCCCACGAGGTGACCAAGGAGGACGAGTGGGAATTCGTCCGCCGCGTGGAGAACCTGAGCATCGGCGCCGGGCTGCCAATGCCTAAGACCTGGGTCCTCGAGGACTCGGCGCCAAACGCCTTTGCCACGGGCCGAGACCCGGAGCACGCCCACGTGGTGGTGACGCGCGGCCTCCTCGACAAGCTGGAGCCGATCGAGGTTGAGGCCGTGGTCGCCCACGAGATGTCACACATCGGGAACTACGATATCCGCGTCATGACGATCGCCACGGTGCTTGTCGGCGTTGTCGCTCTGCTCAGCGACATCGCCCTCCGGGCGACCTTTTTCGGCGCCGGGCGGAGGCGTGGCAACCAGGGCCGCAATGGCGGTGCGGCGATCGCCATCATCCTCGTCCTGGCCATCGTCGCCGCCATTCTCGCGCCGCATCATTGCCCAGACCATCCGGATGGCCATCAGCCGCAAGCGTGAGTACCTCGCCGATGCCAGCGGGGCGCTCCTCTGCCGCAATCCCGGCGCCCTCGCCGACGCTCTTGAGAAGATCGCAGGCGACCACGAGCCACTCGAGGCGGCGAACAAGGCCACCGCGCACCTCTACATCGAGAATCCGCTGCGCGAGCACACGAGCTTCCTCAACGGCCTTTTCGACACCCATCCCCCAATCGAAGAGCGGATACGGTTGCTGCGCGCGATGTAGCAGTTTGGCATCCTCTTCGCAAACGTATATCGCTCCACATCTCCCGGAGGCCTTGTCATGACCGATAAGCAGACCCTGATCGAAGAATTGGAAGCCGGCCACGCGCACTTCCGCGCTACCATCGCCGACCTGCCGGACGACGCCTACACCGAGACGTGGCTCGGCACGTGGTCGCTCACCGAAGTGCTGGCGCACATGTCCGGCTGGTTCCGCGAGATGGGCGGCGCCTTCGAGCGCGTCGGCCGGGGCGAAAGGCCAGCCCCCGCCGGTGTCGACTGGAGCGATATCGATGGCTGGAACGCAACATTCGCCGCTGCAAGGAAGTCCAATGGCAAGGAGGCGCTTGCCGAGTGGGATGAGGCCTATGCCGGCTACCTCGCCGCCGCCCGGGCGCTCTCTCCCGACCTCTACGGGATCGATCCGGAGAAGGGCAGCCCTCGCATCGGCAACCGGCTCATCACGGGGCCGGGCATCGAGCACTTCGAAGAGCACCAGCCCGAGCTGGATGCCTGGCTGAAGAGCCGCTAAACACCGGCGGGTGAGGCCGACGGCTGGTCCCCGCGAGTAGACTGTGCCGGTGCCGCGGATTCAGATTCCCCTCTTCCCGCTGAAAACGGTGCTGTTTCCCGGTGCCGAGCTGCCTTTGGTGATCTTCGAGGAGCGTTACCAGGCGATGACCCGCGAGTTGATCGAGAACGGGGGCGTCTTCGGCGTCGTCCTCATCAAGCACGGCAGCGAGGTCGGCGGCGGCGCGGTGCCCCACGACTACGGAACGACGGCGGTCATCGAATCGGCTGAAGAAACTGGCCGTGGCCGCATCCGGATTGAGACTCGTGGAGTGCAGCGCTTTCGCCTCATCCGATCGCTGCCGCCGCGACCGTACCCGTTTGGCGAAGTCGAACTTCTCCCCGACGACGAAGACCTTGGCCCAGGCGGTGCCCGCGCCCTTGAGACGGTGCGGGCGATGTTCCCCAACTACTTCCGGCTGGCGTTCTCGCTCACGGAGCAGTGGGCGCGGGCGCCGGAACTCCCCTCAGGGGGCCATCGGTTGGTGGACTTTGTCATGCGCTGGGTGCAGACGGACGAAGAGGTGAAACAGCGCATCCTGGAAATCGAAGCGGCAGGCGAACGGTTGGCCGCCCTCGCCGAACTCCTCGACGATTTGCTGACGCGCCTGAGGGTGGAAGTGCAGGAGTACCGGCGCCGCCGCTACGCGGGATTCGGCGCCCAGAACTAGGGCAGCGCCAGCATCCGCTCCAGGGCAATGAGCGACCATTTGCGCGTCTCATCGTCCACGCCGGATCTCGTTCGTGACGTGGCCCTGGACGAGACCTTCAAGGCACCAGGCAAGGTAGGCGGGGTGGATGCGGTACATGGTGCTGCAGGGGCAGACAACGGGGTCCAGGCAGAAGACGGTCTTGTCGGGGTTCGCATCGGCGAGCCGCTTCACGAGGTTGATTTCCGTCCCCACGCCCCAGATGCTTCCCGGTGCTGACTCGGAGACGGTCCGGATGATCTTTTCCGTCGACCCATTCTCGTCGGCCGCCTGGACCACCTCCCAGCGGCACTCGGGGTGGACGATGATGCGGACGCCAGGTCGCTCTTCCCGGGCCTTTTCGATCTGCGCCACGCTGAATCGCTGGTGGGTGCTGCAGTGGCCCTGCCAGAGGATGACCTTCGCGCGCTTCAGGGCCTCCGGCTCGACGCCGCCGCCGGGCCGGTGGAAGTTCCAGAGGACCATCTCGTCGAGCGGGATGCCCATATCGAAGCCCGTGTTGCGCCCCAGGTGCTGGTCGGGGAAGAAGAGGATCTTTTCGCCGCGTTCGAAGGCGTAGTCGAAGGTCTTGCGGCGCGTTGCTCGAGGTGCAGACGATGCCGTTGTTCTTGCCCACGAACGCCTTCAGGCTGGCGGCGCTGTTCATGTAAGTGATTGGCACGATGCTGGCGTCATCGCCCAGCACCTCGTGAATCTCGTCCCAGGCTGCGTAGACGTCGTCCGGGTCCGCCATGTCGGCCATCGAGCAGCCCGCCGCCATGTTCGGCAGCATCACCCGCACGCTTTCCGGCGTGAGGATGTCGGCCGACTCGGCCATGAAGTGGACGCCGCAGAAAAGGACGTACTCGGCCTCATCCTGGGCAGCGGCCAGCTGGGCGAGCTTGAAGCTGTCGCCGGTGAAGTCTGCGTACTGGATCACTTCGTCGCGCTGGTAGTGGTGGCCAAGAATCACGAGGCGCCGGCCAAGCGCTGCCCGGGCGCGCGCGATGCGCTCATCGAGTTCCGCGGGCTCCATCGCAAGGTACTGGCGGGGTATGTCCTGCTGCCAGGCTACGAAGGCCGGCTCGTCTGCCAGCGATCGCGGCGTAAGGGCATCGGTGGGACAGGTGTCCGGATTGGTGTACAGGTCCAGCAGGTCGCTAGTCTCGACCGTTTTCGGCATCGCCGTCAGTGTTGCCATGGTTCCGACTCCCCACTTAGTGTCACTATGACACTAAGTGCCTCCTCTACTGTGACAAATTGCAGAGTTGGTGTCAACCAGACACTAAGTCGGCCCGAAACGTGACCGGCCGGAATCGTGGGTGCGACGAGTGTGGAAATGGAGGAGCTTCCAGCGCTTCGCCAGCAGTCCGGACCTCAGCGACGCTTTGGGCGCGGTTTGATCCAGTTCCGCTGGAGGAGCCAATGCGTCGTCAGGCGTGAGAGGGCAAGGCCCGAGGATCACGGCCACGGCGACAAACACGACGATGCTCACGGTCGAGTTCGCCGAGGTGACGATGACGCCGAGTTGCAGGCCGAAGAAAAGGCCCGCCGCCAGCGCGAAGAACACCGGGAAAGTGCGCCACTGCCATTCGGGCAAAGGCGGACGAGGTTCCGCTGCGGTGGGTGTTACCGGCGCGGACGGCGAGCGTCGCCTTCGTCGCCTGCTGGCAGGGCTCACGGCCGGTCGCCCCCGGCCGATGCAGCGAAGGCAATGACATCAGAGCGCTGGAACAGGAGGACTCCCGCTCCTGTCTTCCGATGCTTGATGCCGCCGCGCTCGGCGGCCCGGGCCAACTGCTCGCCCGCCACGTTCGCCAGCTGGGCTGCCTCCTCCAGGTCGAGCACCTCGTCGAGCGCCTCCGGTGGCTTCAGACAAAGGTTGCAGGCGAACTCGAGGGCCATGTGCTCGTCGCTGATCCAGACGTCGCCGCAATCCTTCCCGGCGAGGTCCTGGCGCTGGTTCAGGTGGTAGGCCTTACCACACTGCGAACAGAGTGCGATGGTATGCGCTTGGAACGCTTCGCCACACACGTTGCATGACGTGGCGTCGGCATATGGGGTCGCAGGCACGGCCCGGATGATAGCTCAATCTTGACAGGCGCAAAAACGCGTCCATATGATCCAGCAACCTTAGCAATTCTTTGGGGCAACCCGCGGACACGCGAAGGAGATGTGGTACAGCTGGCTTCCTCGCCCGCCCCGGCCCTCCTGTTCGAACGGCTTCAAATAAAGCCGCTGCCTGACGAACTCCTCGTCGAAGCGCTTACCCACGCCTCCTACGTCAACGAATCCGACGCCACCGCCCGCTCGAACGACCGCCTCGAGTTCCTTGGCGATGCCATTCTCGGCATGGTTATCGCCAACGAACTCTTCCTCGCCTTGCCCGACGCCGGCGAGGGCGACCTCACGCGCATGCGGGCAAGCATCGTCAGGGGCAGCTCACTGGCCGAAGCCGCTCGCCGCCTCGAGTTGGGCGACTACCTGATTCTTGGCAAGGGCGAGGAAGCCGCCGGCGGGCGCGAACGCGACTCTAACCTCGCTGACATGGTCGAGTCGCTCGTTGGCGCCGTCTACGTCGAACATGGCTGGCGGCAGGCACAGGCCCTCGTCCGCAGGGCATTGAAGGAGGAGTTGCAGGACGTCCTTTCCTCCGGCGTCCCGCTCAATCCGAAGTCACACCTGCAGCACCTCGTGCAGGCACGGTGGCACGAACAGCCCGAATATGTGACGGTGAACGATGATCCCGGCGATTCCGCGGCCCGGTTCACGGTCGAGGTGAGGGTTCACGGGCAGTCGCTGGGAGCCGGCAAGGGTTCGGCGAAGCGGGAAGCGCAGGAACGCGCCGCCCGCGTCGCAATTCGGACCCTGGGAGAACGTGGCGGGGACGGGGGCAAGGCGTGTACCTGAAGCGGCTCGCCGTCCAGGGCTTCAAGAGTTTCCCGGAACGGACGACCTTTGAGTTCGGCTCCGGGATTACGGCTGTCGTCGGCCCCAATGGCTCGGGCAAGAGCAACGTCGCCGATGCCATCCGTTGGGTCCTCGGCGAACAGAGCTTCCGTAACCTCCGGGCCAAAAAGGCCGAAGACGTCATCTTCGCCGGCACCTCCAAGCGCTCTCCGGTCGGCATGGCCGAAGCCATCCTCACCCTCGACAACGAAGATCGCTGGCTGCCCATCGACTTTGCCGAAGTAGGAGATCGGCCGCCGGGTCTACCGCAGCGGCGAGTCCGAATATCTCCTCAACGGCTCCCGCGTGCGCCTGCGCGACCTTTCCGACCTCCTGATGAAGGCGGACGTCGGCCAGAACAGCTACACCATCATGGGCCAGGGTCTCGTCGACGAGGTCCTTTCGATGTCCCCTGAGCAGCGGCGCGTCTTCCTCGACGAGGCGGCGGACGTGAAGCGCTTCCGAATGCGGATCACCGAGGCCCTGCGGCGCCTTGAGGCGACCCGCGACAACATCGCCCGTGTCGACCTTGTCCTCAACGAGCTTCGTCCCCGGCTCGCCCAACTCGAACGCCAGGCCGGTCGCGCGGCGGAGCATGCAAAGCTCTCGGCCGAGCTGACGGAACTGTTGAAGATCTTCTTTGGCCAGCGCTGGAGCGACGCCCAGAACGCCCTTACCCGGGCCACGGCCGTCCTCGACCAGCGGGTCGAGGCCAACCAGGAAGCCGAAGTGCGCGTGACCCAGCTGCGCGAGCAGATCACCGCCCTCGGCGATGAGATTCGCCGCCGCCGGGAGGCCATTTCGCGCCGCGACACGCAGTCGAACGAGTTCGCCCAGCGCCTCTCGTCCCTGGAGCAGAACCTCGACCTCGACCGCGAACGGCACGCCATGATCAGCGGGCGCCGGGAAGAGCTGCGAATCGAGCTCGAAGCGCTCGAGTCGGAGCGCCTCAGCCTCGACACCACGGACGTCGACGAGGGCCGTCGCGGACTGGAAGTTGGCGAGCAGGAGGAGGTCGCCCGCGAGGCCGCGCTCCTCGCCCGCCGCCAGCTCGACGAAGCGGAACGCGGCTATGGCATCACCCGCGCCCGGGCCCAGGAGCTGCGCGAGGGCGCCGAAGCGGACGAGCGCCGCCTTGGCTCATTCCAGGCGGAGATGGAGGGCGCTCGCCGCCGCCTCGCCGAGCTTGAACAGGAACACGAGCAGTTCGACGCGCGTCGCAAGCAGTCGCTGGTGGAACTCATCGGATATGGCCGCAAGTACAAGGAGATCAAGGCGCAGCTGGACACCGCTGAAGCCACGCTCGCCGCTGCCCGGGGCGAAGCCGACCAGGCCCGCCAGCGCCTGCAACGGGTGCAGGACGAGGTCCGCAAGTACGAGTCGGCCGGCAACGACGAACTGCGCGAGCTCGACCGCCTCGAAGGGCGTCTCGACGCCCTCAAGCGTGTGCAGGCCGAGCATGACGGCATCGCCCTCGGCACACGGCAGGCCCTGATCATGGGCCAGGCACTCCTCGACGAGGTACAGCCCGGCTCGCTCGGGGAAGCTCCCGAGATCGAAGGCGTCGTCGGCCTCCTTTCCCGCCAGATACGGGTGCCATCCGGCCTCGAAACGGCGATCAACGCCGCCCTCGAACACCGTCTCCACTCCGTCATCGTCCGCGAGGAGGCGCAGGTCGTGAAGGCAATCAACCTCCTTCGCCAGCGGGGCCACGGTCGCGCCCAGTTCCTCCCCCTCGATGCCATCCGCCACGTCTACCCCCTCAACCTCCAGAAGGAGCGTGGCGTCGTCGGTGTTGCCTCCAAACTCGTCCGCTGCGAGGGCGAATTCCGAAACCTCGTCGATACCTTGCTGGGGCGGATCATCGTGGTCGAGGACATGGAAGCGGGGATGCGTATGATCGGCCGCTCCCTCGGCTCCGTGGTCACCCTCGACGGCACCTACATCGAGCCGACCGGCGTCGTTAGCGGTGGCTCCGCCGGTACTGACGAAACCGTCTTCTCCCGCCAGCGCGAACTCGAGGAACTGCCTCAGCGCATCGCCGACCTCCAGGAACGGACGGCACGTAGCCAGGACCGGCTCGAGACCGCCCGGGCGTCGGTGGAACAGCTGGTCGTCTCCGCCCGCGAATCCGACGACCGTTACGACGAGTTGCGCAAGACCGGCGACACTTCACGGGTCGACCTTGAGCGCGAACGCCAGAAGCTCCTGCGCATCCGCCGCGACCTCGATAGCCTCCGGTCCCGGCGCGAGGGCGTCGAGCGTGACAGGAGTGACCTCGAGGCACGCCTGGCGAAGTCAGAAGCCGGCATGGCAGAATTGGAAGAGCGTCGCTCCGCTCGCCGGGCCGACCTTGTCCAGGCAGAGGAAGAAGTGACCCGCGCGACCGAAATTCGCGAGTCGGCCATCCGCGCCGTTGCCGAAGCGAGCGGGCGACTGGCGTCCGTGGAGGGCGAACGCAAAGCCCTCGTCATGCTGCGTGAACAGCACGAGAAGGCAAAAGAGCGGATCGCCAGCCAGATCACCGCCCGAACGGCCCAGGCCGAGAATATGGACAACGAGGCCACGGCCGTCAGCGAGCGGATCGCCCGTTTGCAGAGCCAGGTTGAGGGACTCCGGGTTGAGCAGGCTCATGCGACCGACGATGTCGCGCCCGACCTCGATGAGCTTCATCGCTTCGAAACGCACGAACGCCAGGTCCAGGACGAGCTTGGCGTCGCCCACGCCGGTCTCCTCGAAGCAGAACGTGCCCGCCTCGACGCCGAAACCGGCGTTGGCCGCGCTCGCGAGCGCCTCGACAACCTGCGCGAAGAGATGGCCCGCGAGGGACTCAGCCCCGACGAGACGGGCGAGATTGTGCCCCTGGACGATATTCTCGAGGCGGCGCCCCGTGAGGACGAGGCTTCCATGGACGTCGCCGAGGATGATGCAGCGTCGGATTCGCCGGTCACCCCTCGCATCTCCGGCGCGGCGGAAGTCGACCTCGATGAGCTCCGCGGCCGAATCGAAGAGGTGCGACGCCAGATTCGCCGGCTCGGCCCGATCAACGAAGAAGCGCCCGGCGACTACGAAGAGAGCAAAGAGCGCTACGAATTCCTCACCGGCCAGCTCACCGACCTCAGCGAGGCGGAAGTGCAGCTCCGCGCCGTCATCGAAGACCTGCACGGCGAGATCAAGACGCGTTTTGATGCCGCTTTCGTCACGGTGAACGAGGCGTTCGGCAAGTATTTCACGGCCTTCTTCGGGGGCGGCAAGGCATCGTTGAGCCTGACCGACCCGGACGCCTCCGCCGAGTCGGGTATCGAGATCATGGCCCAGCCGCCCGGCAAACGGATCGAATCGCTCAGCCTGCTCTCAGGCGGCGAACGGTCGCTGACGGCGGTGGCCCTCCTCTTCGCCCTGCTGGCCGCCAACCCGGCGCCGTTCTGCGTGCTCGACGAGGTGGACGCCGCCCTCGACGAGGCGAACGTTGGCCGCTTTGCCGACTCGCTGCATGCCCTCTCCGAGAAGACGCAGTTCATTACGGTGACGCACAACCGGCGCACGGTGGAAGCGGCGGACGCCATCTACGGCGTCTCCATGGCCCGCGACGGCGTCTCCCAGGTGCTCTCACTCAAGCTTTCTGACCTCCCCACGACCTAGCCCGCCAGACCGTACTCAGCCGCGCGTGTATGCTCCGAACCCGCGGCGCCGCCGCCATTCCAACGGACTCGGAGCTTCGGACATGAGCGTTCTACTTGATGCCAATACGCGCCTGCTGGTGCAGGGAATCGGCACCGAGGGCACGAATCACATGAAGCGTTCGATCGACTACGGCACCAACGTCGTGGCGGCGATCCACCCCAGGCGCGGCGGCGAGCAGCAGGAAGGCGTGCCCATCTTCACCACCGTCGACCAGGCGGTGCGCGAAACCGGCGCCAACGTCTCCATCATCTTCGTCCCGGCGCCCTTCGCCGCCGACGCGATCCTCGAAGCCGTAGCTGCTGAGCTCCCCCTGGTCGTCTGCATCACCGAGGGCATCCCCGTGATGGATATGGTGCGCGTAAAGCGATCTCTCTCCGGCCGCCAGTCGATCCTCATCGGTCCGAACTGCCCGGGCGTCATCACCCCCAGCACCAGGACCCGCGTCGGCATCATGCCCGGCGATGTCTTCCTTCCCGGCAAGGTCGGCGTGGTCAGCCGGTCCGGCACCCTCGTCTACGAAGTTGTGGCGCAGCTCACGAATCTTGGCATTGGTCAGAGCACCTGCATCGGCGTGGGCGGCGACCCGATCATCGGCACCCGCCAGATCGAGGCCGTCCGCATGCTCAACGAGGATCCCGACACCGACGCTATCGTCCTCGTCGGCGAAATCGGCGGCAGCGCCGAGCAGGAAGCGGCGGCGTACATCAAGGACCACGTGAAGAAGCCTGTGGTGGCCTTCATCGCCGGGGCCACTGCCCCTCCCGGCCGCCGGATGGGCCACGCCGGCGCCATCATCAGCGGCGAAGATGGGAAGGCGGAGAACAAGAAGGCCGCCCTCCGCGATGCCGGCGCCTACGTCAGCGATTCGCCTGCCGAAATCGGGATCACCATGCAGCGCGCGAGGGCTGACCGCGGCCTGAAGTAGGTCGCTACTGGGAAAACCACGTCCCGTGGCCGGCCGTCTCGAAGGCCTCGGCCTCTTCCTCCGGCGTCAGGTGCGTGACGATCTCGTCGGGTGGCACGTGGAAGATGTTTCCGTCCAGGTCGTAGGTCACGATCGACTGGCGGAGCAGCTTGTGTTTCAGCAGCGCTTCCCCCGTGCACACTCGCATGGCGTTGAGGATGCGAAGCTCAAGTTCCTCGTCCTGGTCGTACGTCAGCGCGGCTTCTTCCCGGAGTTCCATCGATCGCATGATCCTCGACCAGATAGAAGCATCGTATACCGTGCCTGCCCTGCCGTGCCTCCCGCGGGCAACTATGGTTGGGCTGCCCGCAACTGTGTGGTCGTAGATCCGGAACACGTCGGCCAGCGGCAGGTACAGCTCACCAAGGTTTGCGAGGCTGCGAAGGTAGCGTCGGCGAATGACGTCGGGCGGAATGCTGTGTCCACCGCTCCGCACCCGCCGGCCGACGCGTTCGATCGCCACCTCCGGCGATGGTACCCAGACATAGGCAAGCGTCACGCGAAAGCCGGCCTCACGCGCTTTCGCCAGGGTGCGCGCCAGCGACCGGCTGCTCAGCGTCGATTCGAAGGCAAACGACGACTGTTCCGCGATCAGCCCGCCAATGAGGTCGAGCGCGCGCCGGCCCGCCGCCATCGCAACGGCGTCCTGTCGCAGCGGGCCAGCCATGCCGCGGGCGATCGTGTCGGCGTTCACAAAGGGGGCGTCCCCAAGCAGTTCGCGGATGAGCCCCGGCGCCACGGTCGACTTGCCGGCGCCGTTCGGGCCACCAATGAGAAGCAGTTCCGGCATAGATTGAGTCTACCGGCGCCCGCAGGCAGCAACGGAAAAGGTACTCCGGAAGACGCTGCCCCAATCTGGTAGCCTGCCCTCACCTGACTCCCTGGAGGCATCGCAATGGCCGATGGCGACCCCGCATCCGACGCTCTGCTGAAGCATCCCTATGGCATCTTTCTTGTCGGCTCCCGCAATGGCGACGAGATGAACCTGATGACCGCCAACTGGGGCACGCAGGTCTCGTTCGAGCCGCGCCTCTACACGATTTTTGTCGAGCAGGACGCCCACACCCGCAAGCTCATCGACGCCGGCAAGGTGTTCACGGTCAGCTTCGTGGCCGCCGACTCCGAAGAGATCATCAGCTTCTACACGAAGCCTGCCGAAGTGATCGGCAGCAAGCTGGGCGAATACGACTACAGCGAGGCTCCTGAGACGAAGGCTCCCATCCACGCGGGTTCGGTTGCCTGGTTCGAGTGCCGCGTGACCGATTCGCGGCCGGTTGGCGACCACATCCAGTACATCGGCCAAGTCGTCGGTGGCGCCGTGAACAGCGACGACCCTGCCTGGACGCTGCAGGAACTTGGGTGGGACTACGGCGGTTAGCCGTTCGGCGTGTTGGCCCTCAGGAACGCGAGGATCGCTTCCAACGTTTCCGGCGTAGTCGCCTGGCCGTGCTCGGCGCCTTCCACCGGCAGATAGGTGATGTTTTCGCGGCCCCGAGCGAGTTCCGACCAGCCGGCATTCGGGAACACCGTATCGCCGGTGCCGTAGACCACCAGCACCGGCATCGTGAGTTCGCCAAGCCGTGCCGAGGCATCAAAGCCGGCGTACGCCTCGTAGGTGCGTAACTCGGCAGCGTACTTTGCGATGCGTTCTTCGCGCGGCACCGTCGCGAGCTGGGCCCGGATGGCGTCGGCACGCTCCTTGCGGGCTCGCTCCTCTGCGATCGACTCTGCCGGGCGCGTCGCGGCGAAGAGATTCAGCCCGACCGTCCCACCCTCACGCCGGGCTTCATACGCGGCGTCCGCGCCCCCGGTCTTCATGATCGCGATGCGCTCGTTGAGGCGGGCGAGGAGTTCCCGGTCGCGGCTCAACCAGGGCGCCGATTCGGCGATGACGAGTGTTCCGGCGGCCTCGGGATACTCCAGCCCGAAGGCCATGGCGATGTGGCCGCCCGCGGACGTGCCCCAGACGTGTGCGCGCTCGTGGCCAACGTGGCGCAGGAGTTCGCGGATGTCGGTTGCGAACTGACCCATCGTGTGAGGTGTCTCCGGGAAACCTGAGCGGCCGGATGAACGCCGGTCGTAGAGGATCACCTGGAACGACCGCGCGAATTCGTCGACCCAGGCCGGGATGTTGCCACCCTGGCCGGTGCCCAGTCCGCCAAAACCGCCATGGACGAAGACGAGGGGGAAGCCGCTGCCGTGGGTCTCGTAGTAGATGTCGGTCCCGTTGATCTGGGCGATGGTCACACTGCACCTGCCATGGCTGGGGGTAGGAGCCACATCCTACTGTTTCCGGATCTCGCGGGCTGTCATGCCCCTCCGCCATAAGTAGGAGGCGAGCCATAGACCAAGGACCGTTGCCTGGTCTGCGATTGTATACAATCATCGACTCATCTCACGTGGAGCGCCAACCATGACCGCAACCTGGCTCCAGGCCCCAACGAAAACTCCGAATGCTGAGGCCCCAAACTACCTCCGCGAGCAATTCCCCTACTCGCTGCCGCCACTTGCCTACTTCGAAAACGAACCGGTGAAGCTCGACCCGCCTGAGAAGATCTGGATCACCGACACCACGTTCCGCGACGGTCAGCAGAGCCGGGCGCCCTACTCCATGCAACAGATCGTCAAGCTCTACAGCCTCCTCAGTCGCCTCGGCGGCCCCGCGGGGATGATTCGCCAGTCCGAGTTCTTCCTCTACACGAAGAAGGATCGCGAGGCGGTCGAACGCTGCCAGGAGCTGGGCTACGAGTTTCCCGAGGTTACGGGCTGGATCCGCGGCACCCTCGCCGACTACGAGCTCGTTCGCTCCGCCGGCCTCCGCGAGACCGGCATCCTCACCTCAATCTCCGACTACCACATCTTCAAGAAGCTCGGCTCTACCCGGGAGAAGGTCCTCGCCAGCTACCTCGAGGTCGTCGACGCGGCCCTTGCCGACGGTGTCACGCCCCGCTGCCATATCGAGGACAGCACACGCGCCGACTTCTACGGGACCGTGCTGCCCTTCGTGCAGGCGCTCATGGAGCGCGGCAGGCAGGCAGGCATCCAGGTGAAGGTGCGCTACCCCGACACCATGGGCGTGGGCGTCCCCGACCCGCATGCGGCTCTCCCGCGCGGCATCCCCCGGCTGACGCACATGCTGAAGACCGAGGGCGGTGTGCCCTCCGAAGCCCTCGAGTTCCACGGCCAGAACGACCTCAACGCGATCATCCCGAACGCTGTTGCCGCCTGGCTCTACGGGACGTCTTCGAACAACGGCACCCTGCTTGGCATCGGCGAACGCAGTGGTAACACGCCCATCGAAGCGCTCGTCTTCTGGCTCATCGGCCTTACCGGTGAAACCCACGGCATGGACACCACCGTCATCAGCGAAATCGCCGACTACTACCGCGAGATCGGCGAGGTTGTCGACCAACGGCTGCCCTTCGTTGGGGACAACTTCAACGTCACTCGCGCCGGGATCCACGCCGACGGGATGATCAAGGACGAAGAAATCTACAACCCCTTCGACACGACCCGGCTGCTGAACCGGCCGCCGGGGGTGGCCCTGACCGACAAGAGCGGCGCCGCCGGCCTACTGATGTGGATTCAGAAGCATCGCCCTGAGCTGTCGGGCGCGCTGACGAAGCGCGATCCGCGCCTTCTCGGTGTGCTCGACCTGGTCACGCGCGAGTACGACGACGGGCGCGTCACAGCGCTCGCCGACGAGGAAGTCCATGCCCTCGTGGACCGGGCGTTTGACCTCACCACGGCGTAAGTCGCTGCGGCGGAAATAGTTCGGCACACGCTCGCCATCGCAGGCTCTTGCCGTGTAGATTCCGTTGCAGATGACAACCGAGGCGCCCGTCCCGGCCGGAGCTATTGAGGAAGCGGCCGAGAGTCCCCGGTTCTACTTCGGCTACTACCTCGTTGGCGCTGCCCTCGTCGCCCAGTTTGTCGCCGTTGGGTCGCAGAACTACATCGTGGGCGTGTTTTTCCGCCCGATGACCGACGACCTCGGCTGGACCCGCACCGAGTTCACGGTGGCCCGTACCGTCGGACAGGTCGCAATGGCCTTCATCGGTCTTTTCATCGGCACCTACGTCGACCGCGCCGGAGGGCGCCGGGTCATGACCGTCGGCATCTTCATCCTCGGCGCCGCACTCTATCTCCAGAGCTACGTCCAGGAACTTTGGCAGTGGATCGCCCTCAACGGGCTCGTCCTCACCCTTGGCGCCGCCATGATCGGCAATCTCGTCGTCAACATCACACTGTCCAAGTGGTTCGTGGAGCAACGCGGCCGGATGGTCGGGATCTCGGCGATGGGCGTGTCGATGGCCGGCGTCGTGATCCCACGCTTGATGACCTCTGTGGTCGAGGAGTGGGGATGGCGGGCGGGTTGGCGCGTGGCGGCGGTCGGCGCCATGGCCCTCGTGATACCTGTCACCTTCTTCATTCGCCGGGCCCCCGAGGACCACGGGCTCTACCCGGATGGGAAGACGGCGGCGCAGCTCCAGGCCGGTGCCGGCGCCCGTGCAGCCGCCGACTATGCGAACTCCCTGACACGTGGCCAGGCCGTTCGGACCCCTGTCTTCTATCTCCTCGTGGTCGCCTTCGGCATGTTCGGCGTGTCGATCGGCGTCATGCTGCTCCAGACGATCCCTTTCATGGAGGACGCAGGCTACAGCGAGGGCACGGCCGCCCTGATGATCACGCTCGCCTCGGTGCCGGCCCTGCTTGCGAAGCCTCTCTGGGGCGCCTTCATCGACCGCGCCGAGCCCAACCGCCTCACCTCCTTCAGTTCGGCCCTGACCGGCGCCTCCGTCTTGATCATCGTGATTGCGGTGCATGCCGAGATGCGCTGGCTCGTGTTCACCGGCTTTATCCTCCTCGGCGGCGGGTGGGGCGGCCTCATCCCCCTGCAGGAAACGACCTGGGCCACCTACTTTGGCCGGCGATATATCGGCGCCGTCCGCAGCGCCGGCCTTCCCTTTTCGATCGCCCTCGGCGCCTCTGGTCCCCTGCTCGCCTCGTTCTACTACGACCGCGTTGGCAACTACGACGGCGCCTTCATCATCGTCGCCTGCGCCTGCATGGTTGCTGCGGTCCTCATCCTCTTTGCCAAGCATCCCGCCGCACGACGTCCCACCTCCGCTTAAGCGAAACTCCCGACCTGCGTAGACTCCCTGCCATGACCGACTTCAGCGCTGCCCGGACGCGCTTCTTCACCGAGAGCGTTATCCGCGAGATGACCCGCCTGGCCGCCGTCCATGGCGCGATGAACCTCGCCCAGGGCTTCCCGGACTTCCCGGCCCCGGATTTCGTCAAGCAAGCGGCCGTGGATGCGATCAACGCCGACGTGAACCAGTACGCCATCACCTGGGGCTCCCTCAGGTTGCGCCAGGCTATCGCTACTAAGATGGAACGCCATTACGGACTGCCGATGGACCCTGACCGCGAGGTCACCGTCACCTGCGGCGCGACGGAGGCGATGATGGCGGCCATGCTCGCGTTCGTTGAGCCGGGTGACGAGGTCATCGTCTTCGAGCCGTTCTACGAGAACTACGTGCCCGATGCGGCGATCAGCGGGGCAACGCTGGTCTTCGTGACGCTGCAGGCGCCCGATTTTCGTTTCGACCCCGATCAGCTCCGCGCCGCCTTTACTTCGAAGACGAAGGCGATCATCGTCAACACGCCGAACAACCCCTGCGGCCGTGTCTTCGACCGCGAGGAGCTCCAATGCATCGCCGACCTCTGCCAGGAGTTCGACGTGCTCTGCATCACCGATGAGATCTACGAGCACATCCTCTACGTCGACCGCGGCCATGTGCCGATGGCGACGCTACCCGGCATGTACGACCGTACCGTGACGATCAGCGGCCTCTCCAAGACCTTCAGCGTCACGGGCTGGCGGCTCGGCTACCTGACGGCCCCGCCCGTGCTCAGCGAGAGCCTGCGCAAAGTTCACGACTTCCTCACGGTGGGCGCACCCGCCCCGCTCCAGGAGGCCGGCGCCGTGGCGATCGAGCAGGGCGAGAGCTACCTGCCCGAACTGCGGAGCCTCTACGAGGGCAAGTGCGACTTCCTCCTTACCGCCCTGCTGGAAGCCGGGTTCAAGGCGCACCGGCCCGAGGGCGCTTACTACATCATGGCCGACTTCAGCGACCTCGGATTCGAGGGGAACGACCGCGACTTTTCTCGCCACATGATCGAGCACATCGGTGTGGCTCCCGTGCCCGGCTCCAGCTTCTACCACGATGCGGAAGCGGGGAGCCGCCTCGTCCGTCTCACCTTTTCCAAGAGCGATGAGACCCTTGCCGAGGCAGCCCGCCGTCTCCAGCGCCTGTAAAGACGACGACCGGCGAGCCCTTCGGCATACGCAGCCGTCTGGCTACCGTTGGCGTATGAAGAAGTTCGCGATTCCTTGTTTGTTGGTGCTGCTCGTAGCGGCATTCCTCACTGCCGCCTGTGGCGATGACGACGACGGTGCCAGCGATGGCACCGACTTCCCGCTGACAGCCCCCTCCGATGCCGTCGTAACGGCGAGCGGCCTCCGCTACCTCGACCTCACCGTGGGCGACGGCGCCCTGCCGACAACCGACGCTTCGACGCTGGTCACGGTGAACTACCGCGGCCTCTTTCCCGACGGCAGGCAGTTCGACAGCTCCTACGACCGCGGCCAGCCATCGCAGTTCCAGCTGGGTCGCGTGATTCCCGGGTTCAGCGAAGGGATCGCCTCGATGCATGTCGGCGGCCACCGCGTGCTCTACATTCCCGGCGCCCTTGGCTATGGACCGGCCGGCAATTCCGACGCTGGCATCGGTCCGAACCAGGACCTCGTCTTCGAAGTCGAGCTGATCGCGACCGAGTAGCGTCGGGCGTCAGTCGCTGAGGACGTTCGCGAGCATCGCAATCGTCTTCTTCTCCTGTTGGCGCCGCATGATGAAGTGGTCGGAGTCGTACTCCTCGTAGATATGCTCGATGCCGTGCCGCTCGAGCTCCTCGTGCAGCTGACGGGCGCCAAGGTAGAGGTGGAACTGGTCGCGGGTGCCGCAGTCCACGTAGCGGAAGCTGAGCTTGCGGAGGTTCTCGGCATACGGCTCGACCATCCGGACGGGGTCGTGCGGCAGCCACTGTTCCCATTTCCGCCAATCGATTTTCCCCGTGTAAAGGTCGAACGGCAGTTCGAAGCCGAGCGGCGCGGAGGGATTGGCACCATAGCACGAGGCCATCGCCACGAAGTTGGAGAGGACGTCGAACCCTTCGACCCGGGGGTCGAGCGTCTCGGGGATGGACTTCACGAACTTCTCCAGGTCATAGTCGAATTTGGCCATTGCCTGCACGAACGGCGGGATGTCGTACAGGTAGGCCGACTCAAAGCCGCTGTCGCCTGAATGGTCCGCGAACCCCTGGAAGACATCCGGGTGCTTCGCCGCCAGCGTGAACGAGCCAATCCCGCCGCTCGAGCCCCCGAAGAGACCATGCTTGCCGTTCGTCCGGAACGACGCGTCGACGAGTGGGACGAGCTCCCGGACGATGTAGTCGTCGTAGTTCCCGGTCGCCGTGGAGTTGACGTACTGGCTGCCGCCATAGGCGGTGATGCAATCGGGCAGCGCGATGATCGCGGGCGCCATTCCCTGGTTCAGGATGAGGTCGTCGACGACCTCATGAATGCCTTTGTGCAGATAGCGGCTAAACAGGTACGAGTATCCCTGCCCGGTGAAGCCAGTCAGCGCCCAGAGCACCGGGTAGCGCCTCCCGGGAGACGACTGGTAGTCGGGCGGCAGGCACACGGGGAACAGTCGCTTTGTGGGGTCGCCCAGCGGGTTGCCTTTCAGCACCTCGCTGTCGAAGTCCATGAACACGATCCGGTCGGGGTCGAACATCTCCTGCCTCCAGGTGGGCAGTATCCCCGCTCGGGCGCCTTACTCCAAAGCACGTTCCAGGATCGTGACGGTCCCGGCCGACCCGTCGATATGGAGCAGGTCGCCGGTGCGAATCGTGCGGGTGCCGTGTCGAACGTTGACGACGGCAGGAAGGCCGTATTCACGCGCAATCGTGCTGCCGTGGCTGAGGGCGCTGCCAATGTCGACCACGAGCCCCGTGGCAAGCCCGAAGAGCGGTGTCCAGCCGGCGTCCGTCACCGGGCGCCACAAGAATCTCACCCGGCTGGATGGTCTCGTCGATGGCGGGGTCGCGGATAACGCGAGCCCGGGCCGTCACCGATCCCTTGCTCACCGGCGTCCCCCGGAGGACGGTGGCATCGCTGTCGGCCGTGGGTGGCAGCGGTTCCGGGTGCCCCGTGAAGCGCTCGGGCAACTCGATGTAGCGGTTGCGTTCCATCTCCTTGCGCCGCCGGGCAACCGCCTCGGCGTAGCTGGAGCCGGCCGCCCGCCCCTCGAGGATGGTGAGCACGTCTTCGAAGGAGAGGAAGTAGACGTCGTCGCCATCGGCAATGATCCTGCGGGCGACGAACCTGTGCGCGCACTCGTCGAGGACGGGGTCGAGCATCCGCGCCCCGCGCACGATGATCGACTTCGTTCGCTCCCGCTGGGCGACGAGGTCCTGGGCGTCCGCCAGGAACCGGCGGAAGAGTGGCCGCACGAACAAGCCGACCTCTGCCCGCAGCTGTGATGTCAGGGCAATGCGCTCCTCTTCCTGGCGTTCGAGCGTGGCGATCGGCGAATGCTCCGGGTCAATCCCGAGGTAGCCCCGGACCGTCGCCATCACGGGCGCGGGATCCTTGCGCCAGGTCCGCGTCGATGCCTCCATTTCGCGCATCCCGCGGTGTCCGTGGGCACGCATGAAGGAGCGGTAGGCCGCTCTCCATGCCGGCGGTAACTCGTCTGCCCCGGGGTCGATGGAGTCTTCGCGGATGACGCCCGCGATGCCGGTATTGAGCGCCACTCGCGAAAGGTTCCAGATGTCGATGCCGATGCGTGCGCTCTCCACGTTCTTGAGGCCCGAGAGGAGCGCAGGGATCGCCTCTTCGGTGCGCTCCGGCCCGATGCGGCTCTTCAGCAGGCGTTCGAGGTTCGTATAGGCCGCCGATGCGAGCCCGCTGACCTGCAGATGGTGGGCGAAGACGCGCGCGTTGATCGCCTCGCTTTTGAGGATCAGCCTGCGCAGTTCGGTGTCGGGCAGTTCGTCCATGGCGAGTGCGAAACGTTCCCGTTCGGCCTGGCGTACCTCGCGCTCGTAGCGTTCCGTGCGGGCACGCGCCGTGAACAGCAGCTTCCCCAGCGGCAGCAGGCTCTTGAGGATGAATGGCAGGCGTGTCCGCAGCGTCTCCTGTGGCAGGTCGCCGAAAGTCTCGCCCCCGAGGTACTGGATTTCGACGCTGTCGCCGTTCGACCCGAGTGCGCGCGACCCGAGCTTTCGCGTCGTGCCGACATTGAGGTAGGCCCGGTTGTAGAAGAAGGCGATCCACGGTGGCGACTCATCTTTGCCGATCAGGCCAAGCTCGCGGTACCCCTCGACGAAGGCTGCCTGGGTGCTCCGTGAACCGCTCGACATCGACAGCGGCGTGAGCAGGCCCGGCAGCACCTCCTGCACATTCGCGCTGGTCCAGACCTCGTCACCGTCGGTTGGCGTGTCGAACTCGCTGTACCAGCCTCCGGTGGTGGGCGCACTGGTGGTGATCGGCCGTGATTGCAGGAGCCAGAGCTGGCCGTCGCCGTCGAAGGCGTATTCGATGTCCTGTTCGCCGCCGAAGAGTTCGCGGCACTGCAGCGCCACGGCAGCTACCTCCCTCGCCTGGGCATCGGTCAATACGGGTTCGCCAGGCGATTCGCGCTGGACAACGGCGCCCCCACCGGAGACGACGATGCTTTCCGCCTGCGCGAGGCCGCTCACCAGCAATTCGCCGTAACCGGCAACCGCTTCCACGACAACGTGTCCCGGTGACCGCCCCGTGGGGTCGTCGGTGAAGGCAACCCCGGCGGCAACCGCAGGCACCATCCGCTGCACGACAATCGCCATCGCGGCTTCGCTGTCCGCCGAGGCAAGGTCTCGGTACACCGTCGCGGATTCGGAGTCTAGCGAGGCAAGACAGCGCAAGACCGCGGCGCGGGCGGCTTCGCTGCCCTCCACGTCGAGGATCGTCTCGTGTTGGCCTGCGAACGAGGCGTCGGCGGCGTCTTCGCCTGTTGCCGAAGAACGCACCGCGACAGGCACCGTGCCGGCGTCGGAGAGGTTGTCATAGGCGGCAACGAACGCTGCTTCGAGGTCCGCCGGCCAGGCGCCACCGCTCAGCTCCGCGGTGGCCTCTGTCGTGAGAACGAACCCGGCGGGAACCCGGAACCCCGCCCTGGTGAGAGCGGCAAGAGCGTTGCCTTTGCCACCGAGAAGTGCAGTGCTTTCAGCCCCCGCTGAAAGCTGGTGAATCGTCGTCATGCGCGCAGGGTAGCCGGTATCAGTCCTTGCCAAAACAGAACATATGTTCTAGATTGTGAGACAGAACACGGAGGAACCACACCATGCGACTGCTCTGTATCGAGTTCCCCACGCTCCCCGTTGCCCTGGCCCGCAAGAGCCATCCCCACCTTGCCGAGCGCCCGCTTGTACTCCTCGCCGGTACAGGCGCCGATGCCGCGGTCACCGCTGTCTCGCCGGCCGTGGCCAGTCGTGGCGTCACCATTGGCATGCGGGCCGCCGAGGCGCGCGCGCTCTGCAACTCCGCAATGTTCCTGCCGGACAACGTCTCCGCCTGTGTCGATGAACTCGAACGCATCTGTTCCATCATCGCCCGTTACGCGACAGTTTCTGTCGCGATAGCGTCGTCTACTACCGTCATGATCGATATCAGCACAGCAAACGACGAACGACGGACCGCCGAGAGTCTCCTCTCGCTGGCGCGCCAGTGGACGAGACTCGACGTCCGCGGAGGAATCGGCTCCAACCGGCACCTGGCCGCCTCTGCCGCCTCCAACCAGCGGCGCGGGCTCGCGATCGACAACCGCCCTGCAGCAGAGGACGAACGCCCGCTCGTTGCTACGAGCCCGGTCAAGGGGCGCGTCACGCTCCATGGCGATGCCGATGCCAACCGTCGCCGGATCGCCGGCATGGTGACGCGACTCGACACCGTGCAGACGAGCCTCGACCAGGCCTGCCGCGAAGTGCGGCTGCGCGTCGTCGCCGATGACATGACGGTGACCCGGACGTTGCGTTTCGACCGGCCGGTGCGCGCCGCCGATACTCGCGACCGGATCGAGGCTGCCGTCTCCGCGCTCCCGGCGGTTGGTGCCAGCTTCACCCTCGAGGTGGAGCTCGCCCGCCCGGTTCCCCTCGCGCTTGCCTTGCCATTGGTCCGTGAACTGGCGGCCGCCGTCTAGACCTGCGGGTTCTCTAGGAGCCGCCTGCTAGAATTGGGAGGCCGGGCGATCCGGCCATTCCAACCGCACAGGATCTCCCTATGACAGCGCCATCGTCTCGCACGCAGCTACCACCTGCCTACGAGCCGAAGGATGTAGAAAGCCGCATCTACGAAATGTGGCAAAAGGCCGGGTACTTCCGGCCTCGCGGCACTGGCGAACCGTACTGCATCGTCATGCCGCCGCCCAACGTCACGGGCGAACTCCACCTCGGCCATGGCCTCGAAGACGCCCTGACCGACACCCTCGTCCGCTGGCACCGCATGCGTGGCGACCGTGCCCTCTGGATTCCCGGCGAAGACCACGCCGGAATCGCAACCCAGAACGTGATCGAGCGTGAGCTGGCCAAGGAAGGCATCTCTCGCCACGACATTGGCCGGGAGGCGTTTGTCGAACGCACCTGGATGTGGGTCCGCAAGTATCGCTCCCGCATCGCCGAGCAGCACGCGAAGCTCGGCGCCAGTGCCGACTGGGACCGCGACGTCTTCACCCTCGACCCGACGATCGTCAAGGCCGTCCGCACGACCTTCGTCAACCTCTACCGCGACGGCCTCATCTACCGCGGGCTCCGCATGATCAACTGGTGCCCGCGATGCGAAACGGCCCTCAGTGATCTCGAAGTCGACTACGAGGAGGAGCAGGCGAAGCTCTACTACCTGCGGTATCCGGTTGTCGGCGAAGGCGGGATGGCCCTGCCGGACCACGTCATCGTTGCCACCACCCGCCCGGAGACGATGCTCGGCGACACCGCCGTGGCCGTGAACCCCGCGGACGACCGCTACGAGGACAAGGTCGGGCGGATGCTCCTGCTCCCGCTCGTCGGCCGCGAGATCCCGGTGGTCTCCGACGACGCTGTTTCCATGGAGTTCGGGACCGGCGCCGTGAAGGTCACGCCCGGGCACGATCCCAACGACTGGGAGATCGGCCAGCGCCATGATTTGCCCGTCATCGTCGTCCTCGACCGCAAAGCCGTCCTCAATGAGGAAGCCGGGCCCTACGAGGGGCTGACCGTCGAAGAAGGGCGCGAGGCGATCGTCCGGGACCTCGACGAAGGCGGCTTCCTCGAGAAGATCGAGGACTACACGCACTCGGTCGGGAAGTGCAGCCGTTGCGGGACACCGGTTCAGCCGATCCCCAGCGAACAGTGGTGGGTCGATGTCCACAAGGAGTACGCCTCCGGGCGCTCGCTCTCGAGCGCCGCCGCCGAGGCCGTCCGCCAGGGCAACATCAGGATCGTCCCCCAGCGCTTCGAGAAGGTGTATCTGAACTGGATGGACAACATCCGCGACTGGTGCATCAGCCGCCAGCTCTGGTGGGGCCACCAGATCCCCGTCTGGTATTGCGAGTGCGGCGAAGTCGTCGTCGCCATCGAGGACCCGGCGGCCTGCCCGAAGTGTGGCTCATCCGCCCTTCGCCAGGACGAAGACGTCCTCGACACCTGGTTCTCCAGCGGCCTTGCGCCCCACGCGGACCTTGGCTGGCCCGACGACCTCGCTGAAGACCTCCAGGCGTTCTACCCCACCAGCGACATGCAGATGGGCTACGACATCATGTTCTTCTGGGCCGCCCGCATGATCATGCTCGGGCTCTACAACATGCAGGACCGCGGCTTTGAGGACTCGGTGCCCTTCCGCAACGTCCTCTTCCACGGCCTCATTCGCGACGGCAATGGCGAAAAGATGACCAAGTCGCGCGGCAACGTTGTCGATCCCCTGCTTTCCGCCGGGCAGTACGGCGCCGACGCCTTCCGCTTTGGTCTCCTCACGGGCGCCACGCTCGGCGCCGACCAGCGCTACAGCGACGATCGCCTGACCGCGGCCCGGAACTTCGGCAACAAGCTCTGGAACAGCGCCCGGTTCGTCCTCCAGAAGCTGGATGGCGAACCGGTCAAAGCCGCCGCACCCGCTCGACCGCGAGTCCATGGCGCTCGAGGACCGCTGGATCCTCTCTCGCCTCGAGCAGCTCGAGCACGATGTCGATTCGCTCCTCACCTCCTACCAGGTTGGTGAAGCTGGCCGCTACATCGAAGACTTCCTCTGGAACGAGTTTTGCGACTGGTACATCGAGTTCGCCAAGGTGCGGCTGAGCGCGGGTGACGATTCACCACGGCCGGTACTCGCCCATGTCCTCGACTACGGCCTCCGATTGCTGCACCCGATCATGCCCTTCGTGACGGAGGAGCTCTGGCAGAACCTGCGCGAGCACCTCGATTCCGACACGACCGACCAGCTCATCGTCGCCTGGTACCCGCAGAGCGCCGGAAACTGGAAGGATGCCGAGGCGGAGGCGGCTATGGCGCACGTCATCGAGGTCAACCGGACGATCCGTAACCTTCGCTCCGAAAACCGCCTCGAAGCAGGCGCCAGGCCGGACGTTTTTCTCCGCGCCGCATCGATGACGGAGCCCCTCCGGGCGACCGCTGGTGCATCGGAGTTCACCTCGCGCGTCACGCTTACGGTCACGGCTCCCGATGCCGAACTTCCCGAGGCCGAATACGCCTTCGGACGCGTTGGCGATACGGAGGTCGCCGTGGCCCTCCCCAGGGTCGATGCTGTCGCCGAGATCGCACGGCTCAACAAGGAGCTCGAGGAAGCCGAAGCCTACGTTGGCCGTCTCGAGGCGCAGCTTGGCAACGCCCAGTTCCTCAGCAAGGCGCCGGAACAGGTGGTGAAAGGCGTCGAGTCCAATCGCGACGAAGCGCGTCAGCGCGCCGCCGGCCTCAGGGAACGCATCGCGAGCCTTCAAGAGCAGGCATGACCTCGCCGCCTCCCGAGATCCACGCCCTTCTTGGCCGGGCGATGGCTGGACGCTTTCAGCTGCTCTCCCTTGTCGATGTCCTCGATGATGCCCACTTCCAGATGCGGGCCGAAGGCGACGCCTGGACGGTGCACGATCACCTCGCTCACGTCGCGGCGGTCGATGGCATTACCGTCGAGATCGTCCGTGCTGGTTCGGCGCGGCCGCTCGACCTCGGCCCGTTCCTCGCGCTGCGCGAACCGCGCCGGCTGGCCCTCCTTGGCGACCATCGCGAGATTCCAACCACGCTCGCGGCCGCCCGCGATGCCCTTGCGGCGATCCTCGCCTCATTGGACGTGCCGTCGCTGTCTGCGGAAGTCGTGTTCCCCGCCGCTGACGCCTGGGCGCAGCCCGTCGCCATGCAACTGCGTAGTTATCTCGCGGAGTGGGCCATCCACGATCGGCACCATGAAGCTGCGATCCGCGAGGCTGTGCGGACCGCGATCAGCCCGGCGGCATTGGCCCTGGCCGCTCGCGCCCGGCGGTAGTGCGCCTGCTTGGCGCCGGGTCAATCCCCGCTCCACGAATGCCGATGAGCACCCCCGCGAGGATGAGCGGTCCGCCGACGATCACACCAGCCGTGGGATTCTCGCCGAGGAAGGGGATCGCCAGGAGCGTGGCAAGGATCGGTTCGCCGAGCCCGGCGATGCCAACCGTGACCACCCGGTAGTGCGCCAGGGCCCAGTTGAAGGCTGTATGGCCCACTACCTGCGGCACGAGGGCGAGCAAGACGATGAACGTCCACGTCGTGCCATCGAACCCACTGATTGCGGGGCGCACGGTGGCAATCGACGCCCAGAGAGCTACCGCCGCGATCGTGTAGACCACTGCGGAGTAGGAGGCGGTGCCGACGTCGGCCCGAACCGAACGCCCGATGGTGCGATAGAGCGCGCCGAAGACACCGGCCGTGAGCGCCAACAGATCGCCCCAAAGCTGACCGGGATCCGCCACAAAGTCACGCCCGCCGATGATCGCCAGCCCGGCGCAGGCGAGGACGATTCCCCACCATTCGGCCCGGTTCGGTCGCTCGCGGAGAAGGACGAAGGCGATCAGCGCCGCCAGCAGTGGTTGCATTCCGACGATCACCACGCTGCTCCCCACAGACGTGCGTTCGAGTGAGGCAAACCAGGTCCAGAAGTGGCCCGCGAGGAAGACGCCGCTCGCCCCCAGTCGGAACAGGTCCGTGCGCGCCGGCAGGCGGTCGCGACCGATGCCGACGAGACAAAGTGCGACAACGCCAATGACTCCCGAGGAAATCGCCAGGCGGTAGCCGGCAATCGTGAGGGCGGGAGCGTCGTCGGCGAGCCGGAAGAAGATGGCCGCCCAGGCCGTCCCACCGACGCCGAGGACCAGGCCCGCCGAGGGCGGGATCCGGGCTCTCACCGCCTAGACATGACAGCCGGGCATCGCAGCCGCGGCGGCCCTTCCGATCGCCGTGACCGGGGCATCACCGTACACATACTCGCGAATGATGCCGCGCCACGGCCCGCGTGTGTCGAGCCCAGCGAGCAGCCCGGCCAGCCCGAAGTTGATGCGGGTGAGGAAGACCATCCCGGCGGGAATGTTGCAGTAGCGATTAATCTCGCCACCGCGCCCGTTCGTCTGGCTGTTGCGCCGCACCATCTCCGCAGCCAGCTCCCGGGTGAAGTGCACCTCGTTTTCGAGGATCGGCGCCCAAAACCAGCGCATGTGCTCGTACAACTCGGCCGTGGTGAACGGCGCCCCCCTGTGAAGGATTCCGACCTCCTCGCAGGCGGCGCGCCAATCTTCGAGACGGCCCTCCATCAGCGCCCGGATGATCGAGGCGAATCCGGCGATCGTCGCGTTATCGAACTCCGCGACGCAGCCGTAATCGACAAAGGCCACGCGGCCATCGGCCTTGAGGACGTAGTTGCCCGGGTGCGGGTCGCCGTTGAAGAGACCGTGCCTGTAGATAGAGCCAAAAGCGAACCGGAAAATGACCTCAGCGACCGCGTTCCGGCGGTCGGCACTCCATTCCTTCGCCACCGGCAGCGGTGAACCATCGATCAGGTCCTGCGTCAGGACGCGGGCGGTCAAGAACTCGCGATGGACGCGCGGCACGACGATGAACGGATGCCCGGCGTAGAGGGCGCCGAAACGCTCCTGGTTGGCCGCTTCCTGTTCGTAGTCCAGCTCCGCGGCGATGCCGTCGCGCAGTTCGCGAGCGATGGCAGCGCCATCCAGCCCGCGGGCGAACATGTTTCCCAGTCCGACCATGAGCCCGACATTGGCGAGGTCGGCCTCGATTGCCGAGGCCACGCCGGGGTATTGCACCTTCACGGCAACTCGGTCGCCCGCCCGGGTCACCGCGCGGTGGACCTGGCCAATCGAAGCAGCGGCGAAGGGTACTCGTTCGAACCTGGCGAACACATCTCCCGGCGATCGCCCAAACTCCTCTTGAAAGACCTGTTCGACGAGTGCGTAGGCCATCGGCGGGGCCTGTGAGTGGAGGGAGCTAAGCCGATCGCTCATCTCTTCCGGCACGACGCCGGTCATCAAGGACATCACCTGCCCGAGTTTCATCGCCGCGCCCTTCATCTCACCCATCGTCCGGGCGACGTCCTCGCCGGTCTTGAGGGAAGCCTGGCGGCGCCGTTCCTCCCGGGGAGTGTTCGTGGGGATGTGGCTCCGCAGCCAGCGCCCGAGAGCCCGGCCCGCGAGTCCGGCCGGCATCGCTGTGCGGCGCAGCCGGTCCACCGGTATCCGGCCGGCCGCGTCGCGTTCCGGGGGAACAGTCACCGCCCAAGTGTGCGACGCCTGCCGGGATCAGTCGATGTCGGCGGCTTTCCCTCGGCGTGACAGTGAAAGGCGGGTGAGATTTCGGTAAACACCCTCACGTGGTAGGCAAAGCGTCTATCGATGTATAGCCGATAATGCAGAGCAGAAGCCAGACATCCGGGAGATGCACGGCAATGAGCGGAATTTTCTACGACGCGACGCACCGGCGGGTGGTACGCGTGGTCGGGACGCCCGACCCGGCCTGGAAGTTCGTGACTCATGACCTCACACCGGCCGTCAATCATTGCCGGCGCATCATCCGCGAATGGATGTCCTCCGAGGATCTCTTCCTCGTCGACTGGTCCGAGCTCAACGTTCCCTATCGCGAGCGGCGCTCCGCCTGACACCGCCCGATAATGGCCCTATGGCCGCCGCCGATGTTCGCCTCATGCTCGACCGAATGGATGCGGAGGCGGGCTTCGCAATAGCGCGCATGGACGCCGGTCCAGTGCTGGAGAGCCGCATCGCCGTCCTACCCGCTTCCTTCAATCCCCCGACGATCGCTCACGTAGAGCTGCTTGAACGAGCGAAAGACGTTGCCGGTGTCGCCACGAGCGTGGCCCTGCTCACCACGCGGAACGTCGACAAGGGCCCCTCCGGTGCCACCTACGAACAGCGCGTCGCCATGCTTCTCGCGCTCGAACTCCCCGCCACCGGCGTCTTCGTCTCGAACGCAGCCCGCATCGCCGACCAGGCGTCGGCCCTCCGCTCCACCTTTCCTGCGCAACAGTTCGACTTCGTCGTCGGCTACGACACGCTCGTGCGGCTGTTCGACCGCACCTACTACCACGAGGACCTCGCCCGCATCCTCGACGACTACTTCAGCCACCATCGCGTGATTGCCGCCACCCGGGGCGACCACGGTCTCGACGCGATCGGCGCCTTCCTCAACGCCGAGTCCGCTGCTCGCGACTATGCCGAGAGGATTGTGCCCCTGGACCTCGGTGAGGAGCTGGCCGGCGTCTCGTCAACGGAAGCGCGCGAACAGATTCGCGTCGGGCGGCGATCCCCCGCTACCTCCTCCGGTTCGGCGCTACATCGATGAACACGGGCTGTACTCGCCGGCGAGCTAGAGCAGCGAGGCGATGTCCGGCCCGCCCTCGGTGACCAGCACGCCGCGTTCCACCAGCCCGGCGATTGCTGCTTCGTCGAGCCCGAGGAGTTCGGAAAGCACATCTGGCCCGTCGACGCCAAAATCCGGCGGCGGGCCGCCGATGCCCGTCTCGCTCCGGGACAGCCGCACGGGCGTGTTGGCGATGGGCAAGGTGCCGGCCACCGGGTGTTCCACCTCAACGATCATCTTGCGGTGCGCGATCTGCGGGTCGGCCATCACGTCGCCAACGGTGTTCAGGGGGCCGCAGGGAATCCCCACGGCAAGCAACTCCGTCATCCACTCTGCCGTCGTCCGCTGGCGAAAGCCGTCATTCAGCACCGGTTCCAGGGTGGCGTGGTTGGCGGTCCTCCGCGGCCCCGTGTTGAATCGCGCGTCGTCGAGGAGGTCCGTCTTGCCGAGCAGGCCGCAGAGCAACTGCCACTGGTTTTCGCCTCCGAACGCGAGTGCCACCACGATGTAACCGTCGGCGGTGGGGAACGCCTGGAACGGCGTGGCGCTTGGGTGCCGTGTGCCCAGGGGCTCGGGGTCCTTGCCGGTGATCGCGCGGCGCACGATCGCGTTTTCGAGCACGCTGACCTGGCAGTCGAGCATGCTGATGTCGACCGCCTGGCCCAGCCCGCTGCGCTCCCGCTCGTGGAGCGCCGCCAGGATTCCGATGGCGGTGTAGAGCCCCGCCGTGATGTCGCCATAGGAGGCGCCGGGGCGTACAGGCCCACCACCGGGCTCCCCGGTAATCGACATAATGCCGCCCATGCCCTGGACAATGACATCGAGCGCGGGACGGTCGCGGTACGGCCCGTCCTGCCCGAAGCCGGAGGTCGAGGCGAAGATGAGCCGGGGGTTGCGCGCCGAAAGCGTCTCGTAGCCGATACCCAGGCGGTCCATCGTCCCCGGCGTAAAGTTCTCCATCACGATGTCTGCCTTTTCGGCGAGCGAAAGAAAGAGCTCGCGTCCCTCCTCCTGCCGAAGGTCGATGCTCATCGACCGCTTGCCCCGGTTGATGCTGAAGAAGTAGCCGCTCCAGCCGTTCTGGTAGGGGCCTGTGGTGCGGGCGACGTCGCCGTACGGAGGCCGCTCGACCTTGATTACGTTGGCACCGAGGTCGCTCAGGACCATTGCCGCGAATGGACCCGAGAGCACCCAGGTGAGGTCGAGGACGGTGATCCCTTCGAGTGGTCGGCTCATGCTCGCTCCCGGCTACAGATAGGTGCCCCATTCAACCACACGCCGCCGCTGCGGAAACTGCGGGTGCACAATGGGTAGATGACTGACCAACGAATCGAAAAAGACGCCCTGGGAGAATACGCGGTGCCGGCGAGCGCTCTGTACGGGATTAGCTCCGCCCGCGCCCGGGACAACTTCCCGGTCTCAGGCCAGGGATTGCCTCGCAGCTTTCTCCAGGCCCTGGGGGTGATCAAGGCGTCTGCCGCCAAAGCCAACGCCGACCTCGAGCTTCTGGACCCGAAGGTGGCAGAGGCGATCGCCGCGGCGGCGATGGAGGTGGCCGGCGGGCGCTGGGACGCGGAGTTCGTCGTCGATGTCTTCCAGACGGGCTCGGGCACCTCGACCAACATGAATGCCAACGAGGTGATAGCGAACCGGGCCAACGAATTGCTGGACGGCGGTCCCCGGGGCGTCTACAAGCCGGTGCACCCCAACGACCAGGTCAATCGTTGCCAGTCATCCAACGATGTCATCCCAACGGCGATGCACCTCGCCGCGATCCTCGAACTCCAGGGCAACCTCGTCCCCGCGCTCTATCGGCTCGAGACCGCCCTGAAGGCGAAGTCGGTCGAGTTTCATGGCACCCTGAAGACCGGCCGCACGCACCTCATGGACGCGACGCCCATCCGCCTGGGCCAGGAGTTCGATGGCTATTCTGGCCAGGTGGGGCTTGCCCGTCGTGGTATCACCTTCGCCGCCGAAGCGCTTCGTGAAGTTGCCCTTGGTGGTACAGCCGTCGGCACCGGCGTCAACGCCCATCCCGATTTCGCGCGCCGGACCCTTGGCTACGTCAACCGCGCCGAGCGCGTTCAGCTCCGCGAGACGCCGAACCACTTCCGTGGCCAGAGCAACATCGATGCCGTGGTGGCGATGAGCGGCGCCCTGCGGACGGTCGCCGTGGCCCTGATGAAGATCGCGAACGACATCCGCCTCATGGGCAGTGGCCCCCGCGCCGGCCTCTACGAACTGGCCCTGCCGGAATTGCAACCCGGCAGCTCGATCATGCCGGGCAAGGTGAACCCGGTTATCCCGGAAGCGGTCGTCCAGGTCGGCGCCCAGGTGATTGGCAACGACGCCGCCATCGCGACCGCGGGCCAGTGGGGCTTCTTCGAGCTGAACACGATGTTCCCGGTGGCTACCCGAAACCTCCTCGAGTCGATTCGGCTGTTGGGTAATGTGACCGCGGTGTTCGTCGATCGCTGCGTGGTCGGCCTCAAGGCGACCGACGAAGGGCCGAGGAAGCTCGAGCAAGGGCTCGCAATCGTCACGCCGCTTGCCAACGTCATCGGCTATGACCGGGCATCGACCATTGCCAAGGAAGCGTTCGCGAGCCGCCGGACGGTGCGAGAAGTGGCCGGGGAGATGACCGACCTCGGCGCCGATGAACTCGACCGCCTCCTGGACCCGGCGGGAATGGTCGACCAGTAGCTACGGCTCGACGGTGATCGTGGCCTTCATCTGGGGGTGATAGCCGCAGAGCACCTGGTACTCCCCCGCCGCTTCGAAGGTCCATGAGAAGACATCTCCGCGTTCCATGTCACCGGACTCGTTCTTGTTGCCGATGATGACCGTGTGTTTGGCCGTGGAACCGTTGGTGAAATAGACCGTGTCGAGGACGTGGACCGTCAGCTCGTCCGGCTTGTACTTGTTCGCGGTCTCGTCGACCTGGATCGCCCCGTCGGGGAGGGCATCGCCGAAATCGACGGCTTCGGAGTCGCCGCAGCTCACTGCGCTACCAACGGATAGGGCTATTCCGATCGCGAACGGCAAGAAAGCAAGCTTCACGATTCCCCCCTCGACGCGATTGTGGCCCGGCGAACTGGCAAGGAGAAGGCCTTCATCGAAGGAGCAATAAGCATCATGGTTGCGGTCGATGGGTTGGGAGCAGGGGAGTGGGCTTAGCCCTGGGTTACGGCGTCGACCCGGTAGTTAATCGTCCCTGAGGGCACTTCGACTTCGACTTCATCGCCGGGGCGCCGGCCGAGAAGTTCCTTGCCCACGGGTGATTCGACCGAGATCTTCTTATCGCTGGCGTTCGCTTCGCGCGGCCCGACAAGCTTGAAGATCATTTGTTGGTCAGTGTCCACCCGCGTCACGGTGACGAGGGAACCGACAGCGGTGATGTCGCTGATGCTGCCTTTGCTGTTCACGACGCGGGCGCGCTTCAAGGTCGCTTCGATCTCTTTGCGGCGCTGCTCATTGAAAGCCATGGCCTCACGGGCGGCATCGAGCGGCGCATTTTCCCGGAAGTCTTTGTCCTGGCGAGCCTCGGCGATCGCCTCGCGGATGGCCGGCATTTCCTTTTCGAGCGCTTCCAGCTCGGCGCGCAGAGCCTGCACACCTTCCGCCGTCATATCGACGCTCTCGATCGCCTGGCGCCGCGACGCCGCTGAACTGCTCCGCCCGTTGGAAACGCGCTTCACCCGCACCTGGACTCCGTAGTTGTCCTCGGTCAGGCCTTCCTTGTGCAGGTACTTGAACCAGCCCTTGAGCGCCGTGACCCGTTCCTGGGCGGCCGGGTCGGTCGTCGAAATCTGCGACTCCACATAGCTTTCAACACGCGCACGAGACAGGTCGTTCAGCTCGACCTCGGCGCCGGTGTACTCAACGTACTTCCGGACATATTGACCGTGGGTGTTTCGATGCTCGGCCTTCAGCGAGTCGAGGTACTGTTCCAAGGCTGCTTGCAGCGTCGCGACCTGGTTCTCTTCGTCTTCGGACGTCACGGTTTCAGCTTAGCACCGCGCGTGCATTTGCGCTGTACTCTCATGCGATGATTACCACCTGGGACGACCTCCCCGCGGCATTCCCCGGCTTCACCCATCCGGACCTTTGGCTGCCAATCCTCCAGCGCCACGCCGAAGTCCTCGAGGCCGCCGGCGAGCGTGTCCGCACCACCTCCGTCGGGGCCGATGAGATGGTTTCCCGCCACTTCGCCGAGTCCCTCGAGATCCTTCGCATCATCGATGAGGCCGGCGGCGGTCCGCCCCTCGTCGACGTTGGCCCTGGTGGTGGCTTCCCCGGCCTCGTGATCTCGGCCCTGCGCCCGGAATGGCAGGTGACGCTGGTGGAGCCGCTGAAAAAGCGCGCGGCCTTGCTCGTCGAAGCCGCGCAGAGCCTCGGCCTCGCCAACGTCAGCGTCGAAGCCTTGCGCGGCGAGGAAGCCGGGCGGACCGCCCTCCGCGATTCGGCCGCCGTCGTCACTGCCCGAGCGGTCGCGCCGTTGGCCGAGCTCCTCGAGTACTGTGCTCCCCTCGCGGCCAACGATGGCTTACTCGTGCTACCAAAGGGCCGGAGTTGGGAGGCGGAGCTGGAGGCCGCGTCCAACGCGCTTTCCGAACTCGCGTGTGTATTCGAGAAGGCGGCGGCCATGCGCGAAGAGGTGAGCGCAACACCCGTCGCCCTCCTCGTCCGAAAGATGGCCGCAACCCCGGATCGCTACCCTCGCCGGGCAGGCATACCCCGCAAGCGGCCACTCTAAAAACTGTTTAATCGCTAATACCCTTTAGCATCCTTGCCAAAGGTGCTATATTGCGCGCCAGCCGGGAGATACACCGCAATCTCAGTGCGCCCGGCACCCTGACATATGCCCGAGGAGGCAGCATGGATATCAATGCCGTCATGGACAAGGTTATGAGGCTCGCTCGTCTGGACTTCACGGTCTTCGACGAAGTGCGCGATGACCAACAGGAACTCATTCCGGCGCTTGTTGTCGCTGCCGTGAGCATTCTCCTGGCCGGTCTCGGTTCGTTCCTCTGGTGGACGGTCGTGATCGACTACGAGCCCGACTCGATCTTCGTGAACACGTTCATCCTGGGTTCGATCTTCGCGATCGTCCTCTACGGCGTCGCGGCCCTGGCCGTCTACGTCGTCATGGCCCAGATGTACCGTGTCACGGTCGACCTCCAGTCGCTCGTGCGGACCATGGGCTATGCGGCGCTGCCGTGGTCGCTGTCGGTCCTGATGCTCATCCCGGTCATCTGGCCGCTCTTCGCGATCGTTCCCCTTGCGCTCCTCTTCGTGACGATGAACTACGCGGTCCGCTCGGCAACGAACGCCGAAGAGAACCACGCCCTGATGGCTACGCTCATCGGCTTCTCGATCATGGTTGTGGTGCTCGGACTCATCGCGCTCTCCCAGAGCACGGGCGACGCCCCCATGGGCGCCGGTCTCTTCGGGGCGCTGTTCGACTACTAGCCAAACCCGCAGGTGCGCGTGCTCAGGCGTTGAACTCCACGACGCCGAAGCCGCGCACCGATGGCTGGCCTTCCTCGTTCACGATGGCCAGCTCGATGTCGGCCCGTGTGCGTCCTGATTCGGCGTACACGCGGGCGACGCGGCCGGTTACCACGATCGCCCTCCCTGTGATGTCGGGGCGGCGATGCGCTGCCCTCACCTGGCAGATCCAGCCCCTGCCTTCGAGCCACTCGTCAAGGGCGCGATAGAGCAGACCAAGCTTGAGAGGGCCGGGCACAAGCGTCCCCGGCATTCCCTGCGCGCGCGCTGCCTCTACGTCATAGAAGAACCGCGGAAACGCCCACGACAGGCCACAGAACTTGATCACCTGCTCCAGGTCCGGGCGCAATTCGAGCGGCGCCAGCTCGTCGCCTTCCTGCACTACGGTCATTCTTCGTCCTCGTCGCGGGCATTCTTCGGGTCGTATTGCATCAGCGTGGAACTCGAGCGGGCGATGACGGCGCCGCCGGCGTCGGCGAATTCGACATCCGTCCGGATGGTCAGGCTATAGCCGAACCGGCCGCCCAGGCGCTCCGAGATATCGGCGAGCCTTGTCCGTGCCTGTAGCTCTTCGCCCATCCGGAGCGGGCGCTCGAACTGCCACTCGTTGCTGATCAGGACGCTGTTGGGAAGCAGGTCGGGCACCTCGAGGCGCCCGGTCATCTCCAGCCCTGCGATAACCACGCCCGGTACCGGCTCCCCTTGGGGTGGCACCGTCCCGGGGACGCCGAAGTAGACCTCGCCTGCCCGGCGCACGGCCGCCGCGGTCACCCGCACCGGGACCGCATCCGTGGCTGTCCCAATCAGGGCCCGGACTTCATCGGTAAGCAGCGATTCTTCGGTCATGGCCATGCCGAGCCTACGACGGCGGGCCGTTGCGTCACAGGTTCGCGCCTGCACCGGCTGCTACAGTGAATGGCGATGATCTACCTCGATCATGCTGCGACGACGAGGCTCCGTCCCGAGGCGCTGGAAGCGATGCTTCCCTTCCTTGGCGAGCGCTACGGCAACCCAAGCGGCCTCTACGCGGTTGGCCGTGAGGCCCAGGCAGCGGTCGACGCGGCGCGTGAGTCCGTTGCGACAACGCTCGGTTGCCGATCGTCGGAGGTCATCTTCACGAGCGGTGGCACGGAGAGCATCAACACCGCCATCCGGGGCATCGCCCTCGCGATGCAGCGAGCCGGCGCCGGCGGCCACGTTGTCACCACGGCCATCGAGCATCATGCCGGCCTTCACGCTGTCCAATACCTCGACGAACGGGGCTTCGAGGTCACCGAAGTTGGCTGCGACGAGGTCGGCCGCGTGAGCCCCGCCGAGATCGCCGCGGCCCTCAGGCCCGATACCGTCCTCGTATCCGTGATGCTCGCGAACAACGAAGTGGGGACCGTGCAGCCGGTCGGCGAGATCGCGTCGATCGTCCGGAACTTCACCAACCGCCAGGGCCACCGGGTCCTCCTCCACACCGATGCCGTGCAGGCGCCCGGCTGGCTCGTTCTCGACGTCGAGGCGCTCGGCATCGACGCTCTGAGCCTCTCGGCCCACAAGTTCGGAGGGCCCAAAGGCACCGGGATCCTCTATCTCCGGCGCGCCACGCCCTTCACGCCGCTGCTCCATGGCGGCGGCCAGGAGATGCAGAAGCGGGCCGGAACGGAGAACGTCGCCGGCATCGCCGGCGCTGCGGCAGCCCTTTGCCTCGCCTCCACAGGTATCGATGAGCGTGGCGTGCGGGTCCGGGCGCTGCGCGATCGGCTCCGCGACGGCATCCTCGCCACCGTGCCGGGGGCCATGCCGAACGGCTGCCAGGTCGATTGCCTGCCGAACAACCTCAACATCTCGTTTCCCGGGGTCGAGAGCGACGTCCTCGTCGGCAGGCTTGACGCTCGTGGTATTGCCGTCAGTTCTGGCAGCGCCTGCTCGAACTCCACCTGGGAGCCCAGCCATGTCCTCATGGCGATGGGAGTGCACATCCGCCAGGCAGTAGGGAGCATCCGCTTCAGCCTTGGCGAGGAGACGACCGCCGCCGAAATCGATGCAGTCCTCGCCCTGCTTCCCGAGGAAGTCGAACAGGCGCGGAAGGAATCCACTCCCGCCCTTTCCGCCTGAGGTCGAACCCGCTTCCCTTGCATGTAGAATGCCCTGCACCTGCAGAAGCGAGGTGCTCCCAAATGCTGCTCCGAGACATCCTTGAGCATGCCGTCAAGCTCTACGGCAACAAGAAAGCCATTTTCGACGGCGACGTCGAATACACCTACGCCCAGGCGTCGGACCGCATCCATCGGCTTGCTTCGGGCCTGCTGGGGCTGGGGCTGAAGCCGGGCGACCACATCGCCATCCTCGCGAACAATTCGCACCGTTACTACGAGACGTACTTCGTCTGCGACCTCGCCGGCATGTCGCTGGCGCCCCTCAATACCCGCCTCGCCGCTCACGAGCTCGAGTTCATCCTCAACGACGGCGAGATCAAGGCGCTGATCATCGGGCCCGATTTCGTCTCGCTCTACCAGCAATTCAAGGACAAGACCCCGGCCGTCAAGCACGTCATCTTGACCGAAGGAGAGCCGCCCGCCGGGATGTTGAGCTATGAGGCTGTGGTCGCCGCCTCCCGGCCACTCGATCACTCGGTGCGCGAGTGGGACGAGGACGACATGCTCGACCTCTGCTACACGGGCGGGACCACCGGGCTGCCCAAGGGCGTGATGCTGAGCCAGCGGAACGTCGTCTCGAATGCCCAGCACGCCTACCAGACGCTTGGCGTCAGCGAAAAGGATGTCTGGCTCCATGTGGCCCCGATGTTCCACCTCGCCGACGCCTGGGCCTGCTACACCCTCACCATGGCCGGCGGCACCCATGCCTTTGTCCCCGGCTTCGCTCCACAGTCGACCCTCGAAGCGATCCAGAAGTACGGCGTGACCAAGACCATCCTCGTCCCCACGATGATCAACTTCCTGCTGGCCTACCCCGAGCTCGCAAAGTACGACGTCAGCAGCCTCGACCGCCTCCTCTTTGGGGCTTCACCGATGTCGGTCGACCGGATCATGGCCGCCGCCAAGGCGTTCGGCCCGATACTCTGCCAGGCCTACGGCATGACCGAGACGGCGCCGCTTCTTACCTCGATGCAGCCGGGCTGGACCACGTTCGACGGCAGCCCCGACGACCTTCGCAAGCTCGCAAGCTGCGGTCGCCAGGTTTCGGGCGTCAACGTCCGCGTGGTCAACCCCGAGACCAACGTCGAGGTGAAGCCGGGCGAGGTTGGTGAGATCGTCGCGAAGGGGCCAAACGTGATGCTAGGTTACTGGCGGCGCGAAAAGGAGACGGCGGACGCGCTGAAGGATGGCTGGATGCATACCAGCGACCTCGCGACCGTCGATGGCGAGAACTACATCTACATCGTCGACCGCTCGAAGGACATGATCATTTCGGGTGGTGAGAACGTCTATTCCACCGAGGTCGAGAGCGCCATCTATGAACACCCGGATGTCCTCGAGGTCGCCGTCATCGGCATCCCCGACGACCGCTGGGGCGAGGCCGTCCTCGCCGTCGTCGTGCCCCGGCCCAACACCCATCCCACAGAGGAAGGGATCATCGAGCACTGCCGGACGCTGATTGCCGGGTTCAAGTGCCCCAAGCAGGTGGTCTTCCAGTCGGAGCCGCTGCCCAAGAGCGGCCCCGGCAAGATCCTCAAGACGGAACTCCGCAAGCCCTTCTGGGCGAAAGAGGGGAAGGGCGTCCACTGAGGCCGGCCGGGAACGGCCCCTAGGGCTTGCGCCACCTACACTCAGGTGGCGTGAACGTCGAGGCCCTTCCCTACACGCTGCTCCTCATCCTCGCTGAACTATCGATCGGTAGCCTTTGGGTTACGGTCGGTTCGGACCTGCGTGGCGGCGTCACCCGCGGTTTCGTGATGACGATGGCCTTCTGCGTTGCCATCGCGGCGGCGCTGGCCTACTGGACGGCGTTGACCATCGACCTCGGCAGCGATGTCGACGGCTTCCGCATCGACGGCAGCTGGTTCGACCCTGCGCGACGGGCAATGGTCGTCGTCCTCGGTACAAGCATCCTCTACACGCTCTCCGCCTTCATGGGCTGGGACCCCGTCGGCCGGCTCGCGGGCCTCGCGGGGTCGGTTGCCGGCCTGGTCGCGATCGTCTGCTACGCCGCCATGTTCGCGCCGCCAACCTGGGGCTACCCGGCCGTTTTCCTCGCCCTCGTAGCCGGGACGCTGGCGCTGGGCGCCGTCTCGGTTTCGATGACCTGGGGCCACTGGTATCTCACCGAAGGACGCCTCCCTGGTTGGCCACTTCGCGACCTGAACTGGTTGCTCCTCATTGGCATCGGCTTCCAGTGCCTGGTGGTTCTCCTGAACTCGGTCATCCCCGTCCGCGAGACACCGACGCCCTCCAACGCCATCGACACCAGCCTCGTCACGAACCCGGCGTTCTACCTCCGGGTTGGCGTGGGGCTCCTCTTCCCGGGTATCCTCGCCTACCTCTCCCTCCGCACGGTGAAAATCCGGGCGATGCAGAGCGCCACCGGTCTTCTCTACATCGCCATGGCTGCGGTCTTCGCTGGCGAGGTCCTCTCGAAGGGCCTGATGTTCGTCACGGGTAAGCCCGTCTAACCCTTCCCGGTCCGCGGTGGCTGTAGAATGGCGCTCGCCGCAAGGCGGAGGAAGGCCATGCACCGGGACGACGCCTGGAAGATCATGCTTGAGTACGCGAAGGAAGAGCGCACCCACAAGCATGGCATTGCCGTGGAAGCGGTGATGCAGGCCTACGCCCGCGAACTGCACGAGGACGAGGAGAAGTGGGGCATCGTTGGCCTCCTCCACGACTTCGATTGGGAAATCCACCCGACCGAGGAACTGCACCCCAAAGCCGGCTCCGAACTGCTCGCCGCAAGGGGCGTCCCTGAGGACATCCGCTACGCGATCCTCTGTCATGCACCCTTCCTCAAGCTCGAATACACGTCCGCCATGGATCGTGCGATCTTCGCGAGCGATGAACTCTCCGGCTTCGTCACCGCCTGCACGCTGGTGAAGCCCGACAAGTCGCTCTCGGAGATTACGGCCAGGTCCGTCCGCAAGAAGATGAAGGACAAGGCCTTCGCCAGGAGCGTGAACCGTGACGACCTCATCAAGGGCGCTGCCGACCTCGGCGTCGACCTCGACCAACACATCCTCTTCGTTGCCGAAGCGCTCAAACCGGTCGCCGGGCAACTGGGCATCAACCCGTAGCGCCGCCGCTGCGAAACCACATCCCGACGGAGCAATCGTGTCCGAACAACTGATTCCCGACCGCAACATCGCCATGGAACTGGTCCGCACCACCGAGGCCGCCGCCCTGGCTGCTGCCCGCTGGGTAGGCCGCGGCGACAAGAACGCCGCCGACCAGGCCGCTGTCGATGCCATGCGCACCATGCTCGATACCGTCGACATGGACGGCGTGATTGTCATCGGCGAGGGCGAAAAGGACGAAGCCCCGATGCTCTTCAACGGCGAGCGGGTTGGCAATGGCGGCGGTCCTGCCCTCGATGTTGCCGTGGATCCCCTCGAGGGCACGCGCCTCACCGCACTCGGCCGCCCCGGCGCCGTCGCCGTTATCGCCTGCGCGCCGGCCGGTACCCTCTTCAACCCGCGCGACCTCTTCTACATGGAAAAGATTGCCGTCGGACCCGAAGCCCGTGGCCGCATCGACCTCAACGCGCCCGTCGCCTGGAATATCCAGCAGGTGGCCGATGCGAAGGGGATCACGCCGTCCGAGGTCACCGTCATCATCCTCGACCGCGACCGCAACACCGACATCGCCGACCAGGTGCGGGCGGCCGGTGCTCGCATTCGCTTCATCACCGATGGCGACGCCCCGGCTGCCGTTTCGACCGCGATCCCGGGCTCGGGAGTCGACATGATGCTCGGCATCGGAGGCAGCCCTGAGGGCGTCATCGCTGCCTGTGCCCTCCGCTGCGCCGAGGGCGACTTCCAGGGCCGCCTCTGGCCCCGCAACGACGAGGACCGCAAGTACGCCGCCGACAACGGCCTCGACCTCGAGCATGTCCTCACCCTCAAGGACATGGTCAAAGGCGATGACGTCTTCTTTGCCTGCACAGGCGTGACTACGGGCGACCTTCTCAAGGGCATCGAATACGTCGCCGGGGGTGCCACGAGCGAGTCGCTGGTCATGCGCTCGCGCTCCGGGACCGTGCGGAAGATCATCTCCCAGCACCATTGGCGCAAGCTCGAAAAGGTGCTGGCCGCGAACAACTGATGCGCCTCGCCTCCGTCACCGGCGGGAGCGTTGTCGCTCCGGATGGCGTGGTATCCATCGATATCGGCATCATCGGCGACCGAATCGCGGGATTGGGCACAGTCTCCGGCGGCCCCTCATTCGGTGCCAATGGCCTCACCGTTCTGCCGGGATTCATCGACATCCACACGCACGGGGGTGGCGGCCACTCCTTTTTCACGAAGGATCCTGCCCGGCTGGCTTCCTACTCCGCGTGGGCGGCCACGCACGGGGTCACCTCCTACCTCGCAAGTCTCGTCGGCGACGACCCCGACGAGACACGGTCGATGCTTTCTGCCCTTGCCCGGTCTTCGCCCAAAGGCGGCGCCACCTGCCTCGGCTTCCACCTGGAGGGACCGTTCATCAACCCGGTGCGCAGGGGGGCGTTCCCCGAGTCAACGCTGCGCCCACCCAACGCGGAGGAGTTCGTCAGCTACCAGGCAGCCGCCGACGGGCGCATCCGCCAGCTCACGCTCGCGCCCGAACTGCCCGGTGGAATGGCCGTGCTTCGTGCCGTGGTGGCTTCCGGTGCGGTCGCCTCGATTGGCCACACCGACGCCACCTTCGCAGAGGCCACGGCGGCCTTCGCTGCCGGCGCCAGCAACGTCACCCACTTGTTCAACGCCATGCGCCCGCTCCATCACCGTGAAGGCGGTCCGATCGCTGCGACGTTCGCCTCCGGGGCAACCTGCGAGCTGATTTTCGACACCGTGCACGTCGGCCCGGAGGTGCTCCGACTGGCGTACAGGTTGCTCGGCTCGCGAAGGACCGTGGTCGTCACCGACAACCTCTACCTCGCCGGCGCCGGCCAGGCTTCCGGAGCGTTCGCCGGGGAAACGGTCTCGACCTCCGGGAACGTGGCCGTGCGGGAGGATGCGACCATCGTCGGCAGCCTCCTGCCCATGGATGGACACCTGCGCAACGTCGTCACGGTGCTTGGGGTTGGCCCCCATGAGGCGGCCCGGCTCTGCGCCACCAATGCTGCCGCTGCCATCGGCGAGACCGAACGTGGCGAGGTCGCGCCGGGAAAAATCGCCGACCTCGTGATCCTGGACGCCAGCATGGACGTTGTTGCGACGATCTGTGCCGGCGACGTCGCCTACCTCCGGGCCGGCGACGAGGGCCGCTACCGGCCCTGATCCTCCAGGAGCGCGCGCAACGTGCGAATCGACCCAGGCAGTCGCGGGCCGTACCACCAGAGCAGCTTCCCATCGATGATCCGGGTCGGCGCGATTGCCGCGAACGGCGGTAGGTGCCGCTCCGCGAAGAGGAATGGCTCGTCGGGCAGAAGAATGATGTCCGGGCTGGCCGCCTCCACCTCGGCCAGCGACACCTCGGGATAACGCGGCGACGATTCGAAAACGTTCCGGCCACCGGCGCAGCACACCACGTCGTTGCCAAAGGTTGCCCCGCCCATGGCCATGAGCGGACGCCACCACGTCGCCACGAACACCGCGACGGGGTCGGGAGCCACGTCGATCTCGACCCGGATCTCGTCGGCGAGTTGGGCCGCGACAGTCGGCGAGCCGATCAGCCCGCCAATCTTCTCGACCATCGCCGCTGCCTCGGCGACGGAGTTCGGATCCGTGACCACGACGCGGAGGCCGGCTTCGCGGAGCGCCTCAACGTCCTCCCGGCGGTTCTCTTCTTTGTTCGCGATCACGAGGTCCGGACGGGCAGCAACGATGGCCTCGATCGCCGGATCCTTCGTGCCGCCGAGCGCCGGTACCGTCGCCGCAAGGTCTGGCGGTTCGGTGCAGAACTTCGTCCGGCCCACGAGCCGATCGCCCGCCCCGAGCCAGGCCACGAGCTCCGTGATGCTGGGAACCAGCGAGACGATGCGGTCCACGCAGTCAGCGTACGCAAAGCGGGCCACCCCTGTGACGGAGTGGCCCGCTTCGCAGCGAGGTCTTTCGCTGTCCGGATCAGGAGGACGTGGGCGTCCCCAGGGTGATGCTCAGCGTCACCAGCTGGCCGTCGCGATAGACGTCGACGTCGACGGTGTCGCCGGGGTCGTAGTCGATCATCGCGACGGCGAGGTCGGATTCGTCCTCGATGTCGTACTTGCCGATTCGCGCGATGACGTCGTTCCCCTGCATGCCGCCGAGATCAGCCGGGCCGCCGATGTTGACGCCGGCCGGGCCAATGAGGACACCGGTGGTATCTGCGGAGAGCCCGAGCGACTCGGCCTCTGCCGGCCGAATGGTGCGGAATCCGGCATCGGCGCCCTGGCCGCCGATCCCCAACAGGGCCCTGTCCACGCTCCCCTTCTCGCGGATTTCGTTGTAGACCGCGCCGATTGTGTCGGCGCCCACCGCGAAGCCGACGTTCTGGGCAACGCCGCCGGTGGTCGGGTCAGGGGCGAGCGAGGTGTTCACGCCCACGACTTCGCCCGCGTAGTTCAGGAGGGGGCCGCCGCTGTTGCCGTGGTTGATTGCGGCGTCGGTCTGGATAGCGCCGAGGATGCCCCCGTCATCGATCTCCCGGTCGAGGGCACTGACGATTCCGCGCGTCACCGTCGGTGGGCCTTCGCCATCGGTGAGGTCGAGCGCGTAACCAATCGCGACGACGTCCTCCCCGACGCGGGTCGCATCGATATCCGCCAGGGTGAGCGACGGGAGGTCTTCATCGGTGTTGATCTTCAAGACGGCAAGGTCCGCCCGGGGGTCGCGGCCGACGACCTCCGCGTCATACACCGAACCGTCGGCAAGGGTCACCGTGACCGCCTGGGGCGCACTCTCGACGACGTGATTGTTGGTGATGATGTAGCCCGAAGGATCGATGATCCAGCCGCTCCCAACACCTTGCGGCAGCGAGACGCGGACGACGGCGGGTCCGGCGTAGTCCACGAGGTCGGCCGTGGTCATCGTGTCCGTTGGAGTGGTGGCCGAAGCGTTGGTCGAAACGGTGGGCGAGACGGATGTGGCGATGGCCGTCGTCTCCGCGTCGTCTCCCTGGTTCGTGCTGCCGAGGGGTCCGTCCGAGCTGCTGCACGCGACGCCGCCGGCCAGCAGCGTCACCCCGAGTATGGAAGCGAGAAGTCCCCGCTTGATCTGCATGGTTTGTTCCTCCGTTGTGAACCAGTCTGCAGGGGAATGGATCAAAACCCCGTAAATGTGCTGCCGCTGCGAAAGGGACGGGTAAAGGCGCCGGTTTGGGCCGCCACCCGGCAGCGATAGACGGCGTGTATCATTCCGGTTGAAAGCGATGGCAGCACAAAGCAATCCGGACGGTTCCGGGATTCGTAGCATACGTAGTGCGGCTGACATAAGTCGCACCGAGGTCGCGGTCAGCGACCCCAGGGAACACTGGACGGACGAAGCACTCATGGCGGCTGTTGCAGTCGGCGATCAGTTCGCGTTCGGCGTGGTCTACGACCGCTACGCCGACCTTGTGTATTCGGCTGCCTACAGGGTGCTGGGCGACGCCGGCCTTGCCGAAGATGCGGCCCAGGATGTCTTCGTCCGCATCTGGCAGCGGCCCGAATCCTTCGTACCTTCGCGGGGTCGCTTCCTCAGCTGGCTCCTGAGCGTTGCCCGCAACCGGGCCGTTGATGAGATCCGCTCCCGGGGACGGCGCTGGAAGCGTGAAGGCACAACTTTCGACCCCCTGACCGAACGCGACGCTGCTATACCGGATGAATCCTCGGATGGCATCGACCCCCTCTGGGCCGCCGAGCTGAAGGAAAACCAGCTGGCCGTCCGTGACGCCCTCGCCTTGCTTCCCGACGAGCAGCGGCGGGTGCTGGCGATGTCCTACTTTGGCGGCTACACGCAGCAGGAGATCTCGGTCCGGCTGCATGAGCCTTTGGGGACGGTGAAGACGCGTATTCGCCTCGGTATGCAGAAGCTCCGCAATGCCCTCGGAGACCAGCGATGAGCATGGAGTTGCACATCGATCGCGAGCAGGCGGACGAGTACGCCATCGGCTCGCTTGAGCCAGAACTCGAACAGGCTATCCGTCTCCACGTGAGTAACTGCCGCGCCTGCGCCGAGATCGTGGCCGAGGCGGAACTCCTCGCTGCCCGCTTTGCCTTCAGTGCGCCGCTTCGACGGGCTCCACTCTCCATGCGCGACGACGTGATGGTGGCCGCCGGCATCCGCAAGCCGAAGATCGTCTCCCGGCTGCCCGCCATCTTCCAGGCGGCGGCGGGAATTGCGGCCGTGTTCGTCGCCGTTGCGGCGCTCGCCGGGATGTTCGTGATGCGTGGCCAGGTCCGCGATCTTCACTCCGAAAACCTGGCCCTGCAGGACCGCATAGACGACGTGGACTCCGCAGCGGTGAAGGTCTATGCCCTCGAAGGGCGCGTGAAGGACGCCGAAGAGCTCGCCGCCGAGCAGCGCAGCCAGATAAGCCTCGACAGCGACCTCCTTGGCGCGATGCTCTCGCCCGACAGCAAGGTCGCCGACGTGACCACCATCCAGGGCAATAACAGCATCGGTTCGCTCGTCTGGGAGGCCGACCAGTCGCGCATCTGGTTCTACGCCCAGCGCCTGCGCCAGCTGCCGCCCGGCCAGACCTACCAGATCTGGCTGATCTCCGACGGCGACTACCAGAGCCTCGGCACCTTCAACGCCGACGACTCCGGCAAAGTGACCTACCGGCGCACCGTCGCCGAAGGCCTGGACAAGTACGACGCCGCTGTGGTCACCATCGAGACGGTGGGCGGTCCGACCGAACGCCAGGGCGATTCTGTCTTCTACGCCTACCTCATCGACCGCTGATCCTCGTCGCCGGAGCTCGCGCAGGGTAAAGTCGCGGGCCATGGCATCATCATCGACCTGGTTCATCGTCAACCCCGCCTCTGGTGGCGGGCGCACCTCCCGCCGGCTCGAATCCCTGCGCGCCGCGATCCAGCGCCTGGGCATCGAGGCCGAGGTTTCGGTTACCGCCTATCGCGGTCATGGCCGGGAACTCGCCCACCTCGCGGTCGAGGGGGGCGCGACCACGCTCGTCGCCTGCGGTGGCGATGGCACGGTCAACGAAGTGGCGAACGGCATCCTCGATCTCGAGGCCGGCGAGACCGTGCGAATGGGGACTGTTCCCCTCGGCACCGGGAAAGACGTCGGCAAGTGCCTCGGCATGCCCGACGGCAAGTCGGGCCTCGCTGCTGTGAGGGCCGGGCACGAGCGCCGCATTGACGCCGGGCTCGTGGAGTCGCTCGACGAGCATGGCCAACCGTTACGCCGTGCTTTCCTCCTCGAAGCTGCCGCCGGCTGGATCGCAGAGATCTCGGCAAGCGTTCCTCGCTGGCTCAAGCGGTTGGGCGACACCGCGCCCTACATCACCATGACCGGCGTCAAGATGCTCGGCCCCATGAATCGCGACTTCAGCCTCGAAATCGATGGCGCCACCCACGATGGGCCGTACAACAGCATCAGCATTCACAACATGGAGTACTGGGGCGGCGACCTCCTCGCGGCGCCCGGGGCTGCCCCCGATGATGGCCTCCTCGACGTCATCCGCTGGGGTGCGCTTGGCCGCCGCGCGGTATTGAAGGCGATCCAGGGCCAGCAGAAGAACGGCGAGCATATCCACATGGACGGACTCGACTACGGCCCGGCACGCGAGCTCCGCCTCGACGCCAACAAACGTACGGCGATCGACCTCGATGGCGAGGCGAGCGGCTACCTCCCGGCCCGGGTGTCGGTACTGCCGGGCGCCATCCGCTTCCTCGCCCCCGAGGTTTCGACCGCGCCCTAGGGTTTGCGCGCCGTCGCGAAGCAGGTGAAACGAGCCCAGGTCGCACCCGGAGTCGCTCCCCAGGCGGCCCAGCCTGCCGGTATCGCGTCCAGTTCGCCGGCTGTCGCCAGGTTGCGCTCGATCACAACGGCGCGCAGTTCGGGAGCAGCGAAGTAGGCAGCTTGTCCCGCCGCCACCTGGGCCACCGCCACACCTGACACCACTTCGGCCCGGGCACCCGGCGACACGTCGGCGAACCCTGCTTGATGGAGGAGGACACCAAGCTCCCTCCCTACCAGCGGACTTCCCCCGCGAGCCATCCGAAGCTCGATGACGAGCCGGTGCGACCGCTCTACCGCGTCGTTGAACGGGCCGGCGATACTCCCGGCGTAGTCGGCGTCGGCCACGCCGATCACGCCACCGGGCCGCAGCACGCGAAAGGCTTCCCTGGCGATTGCCGCGGGTTCGGCGACGTGCTGGAGGACGAAGTGGATGAAGACCGCTTCAAAGGTGCTGTCCCCGAAAGGCAATGATTCGCCAAAGCCGGTTGCCCAGCGAATTCCAGGGTGCCGTCGGGATGCGTCGGCCAGCCCTCGCTCGTCCGGATCGAGTCCAACCGCCTGGCCAGGAGCCACCGCTGCGGCGAGTCCGGCCGTGATCGAGCCCGGCCCACAGCCAATGTCGATGAGGTCCATCCCCGGCTGGAGCAGGGGGAGGAAGAATGCTGCGTTCCGTTCTGCCGTCCGCCGCCCGAGTGCACCCCGGTGTTGGGACTCGAGCCAGCGGGCGAAGGAGCTTTCTGTATCGGATCCTGGGGTATGTGTCATGCGCCACCTTGTGCTGCGCCATGGCAGCGAAAAGCAGCGGCTTTGAGGTCCCGTAGTTAGCGAGAGACCGGGGAGGCCGCTGCGGGCGAAACGGATGTTGCGATTGCCATGTGCGACCTCCTCAAGAGCGTGCGGTGACTTTGCGGCCGGCGGGCCCTGCTGTCAACGTCGCCGTACGATGGTGCGGTGCCCCGGCTGCTCGCTATCATCCCCCACCCCGACGACGAGTCGTACGCCTTCGGTGGCACCATTGCCCGCGCGGCGCAGGCCGGCTGGAAGTGTTTCATCCATTGCGCCAGCTTCGGCGAGAGGGGCGAACGCCATGACGGTGGCGACCCTGACCCAGGCATGCTCGCACTTGCCCGCGCGCGGGAGCTGGATGCCTCCTGTGCATTGCTTGGCGTCGAGCCTCCCGAGATTTGGGGCCTGCCGGATGGCGGGCTCGCCGACCGCAAGGAAGGGCTGCGAAAGACACGCTCGGCGATGCGCAAGTCCGGCGCCGATGTGGTCCTCGCACTCGGTGCCGATGGCGCCTACGGCCATCCCGACCACCTGACCGTCCATGACTGGGCGCTCCGTGCCTGGGAGACCATCGAGGAGCCGCCGGTCCTGCTCTTCGCCGCTTTCGCTCCTGGTCTCTTTTTGCCCCAATACGACAAGTGCGTGGCAAGCGGGATCATGGGCAACCCACCGCGGCTTTCCCCCGCCGATATTGGCACCGCAACCATCGATCTACGCGTCGACATCAGCTCCGTCACCGCGACGAAGCGGCAGTCCATCGGCGCTCACCTGACGCAACTGCCAGGCGGCGAGCCGGATGCCATGTTCCCTCCCGGCATCGTCGCCGCCTTGATGGCGGAGGAGCGCTACACGGTTGCCAGGGGTGAGGTTGGGCCTTCCCTCGTCGAGGTCAAGGCCCGCTTGCAGGCGCTCTCCCCGATGTTCGAGCCTTGCTGAAGCGTCTTAGCGCCGGTTGAAGCGGTTGCCCGCTATGTCCACGCCCTCGCGGATTACCGCCTCGACGGCGTCGGCCGCGAGTTTCACCGTCTCGTCGATGTCTCGCGCTTCGGAAGCCGATGGCTTGCCGAGCACCCAGGCGCTGATGTGCTTTGGGTCGCGCGTTGGTTTGCCATCAACAACCGGCCGGCCAATGCCGATGCGGATGCGCACGAACTCCGTGTCGGCGTGGGCGACGATGCTCTTAAGCCCGTTGTGGCCGCCGTGCCCGCCCCCCTTCCGCACACGAAGGGCGCCGGCGGCGAGATCGAGGTCGTCGTACACGACAATCGTGCGCTCCGAGGTGCAGCCCGATTCGCGCTGGGCCCGGGCGACGGCCGGGCCGCTCTCGTTCACATAGGTCAGGGGTTTCACGAGCGCGACGGACTCGCCCGCCAGTTCCCCCACGCCAGCGACCAGGCTTCCCCCGGCCGCCCGCGGTTGCACGCTGGCCCGCCTGGCAAGCTCGTTGACCACCTTGAATCCAAGGTTGTGGCGGGTCGCGGCGTAGTCCGGCCCCGGGTTGCCGAGACCGACGACCAGCCACGCCGCATCCAGCCGGACCTTCTTCTTCAGCAGACTGCGGATGCGCATAGGCTCTCATCGTTACCGCTCTGCCCCAGCCGCGCAAAACTAACGGAGACCGCATAGACTCGGTGGATGGTCGCCCGGGAACTCGTTGAAGAACTGAAGACGAAGATGCGTGAGCAGCGCGAAGGCCTGCTCGCGGCAGCACGCGCGCTTTCGCCCGAGGATGCCCTCCGGGTGCCCGTCGATGCCGTGGGCGAAGAGCAATGGACAGCCCTCGAGCAGCTCGCCCACCTCTGGGAAATGGAGCGCTCATATGATGCCTGGGTCCTCGCCGCGCTTGCTTCGGACAACCCTGACCTCAGGGGCGTCTCCGGGACGCCGGTCGAGATTCCCATCGAGAAAGCCAACAGCGCCACCGTCGACGAGATGCTTCACCGTCTCGAAGTCGAACGGGCCTACACGACCGGGCTGATCGACGGCCTCCCCCTCGATGCGTTCGACCGCGTTGCCACGAGCCCCGCGTTCGGCACACTCACGGTGCTCCAGTGGCTACGCTCGTTCTACCGCCACGACCGCCAGCACACGGCCCAGATCCAGGGCCGGGTGAGCGACTACCAGCCACAGTTCAAATCGGGGAAGGAACCGAACCAGCGCCGGGCCCGCATCGATCTCGTCGGTCGGAGGGCCTCACCGGACTAGACCTGCTTTCGGATTGTTCGGCCAGAACGCCCGGAATATAGTAGGCAACTGGTTCGCCGCTTCATGCTCATCGACCTTCACTCCCACACTTGGCCGCGCTCCCACGACAGCGTCCTGAATCCCGATGACCTGATCATCCGTGCGAAGGCCGCCGGCCTCGATGCGATCGCCTTCACCGAACACGACACCGTCTGGGCCCAGGCACGTCAACGAGCTCCGCGCCAAGCACGACTTCCTCGTGCTCGCGGGCGTCGAGATCAGCACCGACGACGGCCACATCCTCGCCTTCGGCATCGACAAGTACGTCTTCGGCATGCACCGCTCCCGCGAACTGGCCAGCTACGTCGAGAAGGCCGAAGGCGTGATGGTCGCCGCCCACCCCTATCGCCGCCAGATGCCCTGGTTCAGCCGCAACGAAGAAGAGTACGAGGCAGCTCTGCAGAAGGCCCGCAGCAACCCGGCCTACCAATACGTCCAGGGCCTCGAAGAGGTCAACGGCCGCGGCAGCGACAAGGAGAACGAATTCTCTCGCCGCCTCTGCGAACTGATGGACATGCCCGGCACCGGTGGCACCGACTCCCACGCCATCAGCGACATCGGCAAGTGCGCCACGTATTTCGAGCGGCGAGATTCATGACGAGCGCGAGCTTATCGCCGAACTGAAGAGCGGGCCGTTTCTACGCCGTGGACCTCCGTTCCGGCGAGCCTGTTGCATCCGTTCGCCGGACAGGTTCAGCCCGCGGCTAGGGCCTCAATTCGCTTCCCTTGACCAGACAGGCGGCTAGTAACATTCGCGTGACGCGAACCGGTTGGCCAAGCCCCCGGTGAACAACACCTGAGGAGCCCTAATGACCTACGTCATCACCACGCCGTGCGTCGATGTGCAGGACCAGTCATGCGTCGAAGTATGCCCCGTCGACTGCATCTACTTCGATGAAGGCGAAGATCGCATGCTGTACATCAGCCCCGACGAGTGCATCGACTGTGGCGCTTGCGAGCCGGCCTGCCCCGTTACCGCCATCTTTGCCGAAGACGACGTGCCCGACGAGGAGTCGGCCTACAAGGAAGTCAATGTCCTCTGGTTCTCCGACAAGCCGGCCGCCCGGGCGAAGGTGAACGAACTCAAGCCCGCCTGACCATCCCCGGCGACTCATCAGCGAAGGGCTGCTCCCCGCGGGTAGCCCTTCTTGCTGTCTCTTGACCGTCGTCCGCCGGTAGCCGACGCTAGAGATTCGCGCGCATCGACGCGGTTGTATATGCCCTACGTATCGAGCGTGGAGGCGAGGAGAGAACGTCCATGGCTGAACGAGCCACGCTACAGGCTGAGCGGCGCACCGTCCTCGGCAAGAAGGTCCGCCAACTTCGCAACAAGGGTCTCCTGCCCGCCAACATCTACGGGCGCAATCTCGATTCGGTTGCCATCCAGATCAACACCCGCGACTTCCTACACTCCGTGAAGCAGTCGGGCGTCCGCAGCATGTTCGAGATCGCCGTCGCCGGCGAGGCCGACCCCCGCTACGTGATTATTCGCGGCATCGACCGTCCCGGCGGGCATGGCGATCCGCTCCACATCGATTTCTACCAGGTCGACCTGCGCCGCCCTGTCCAGACGAACGTCCAGTTGGTCTTCGAAGGCCAGGCTCCCGCAGTCCGCGAACTCGGCGGCACCCTCCTCCAGAACGTTGAGTACGTGAACGTCGAATGTCTCCCGCTCGACATCCCCTCGTCCATCGGCGTCGACCTTTCGGGGCTCGATAGCCTGGATGTCTCGATCACGGTGGGCGACCTTGTCGCGCCCCAGGGCGTCACCATCCTCACCGACCCCGCGGTCAGCGTGGCAACGGTGGCTGCCCCGCGCATTCGCCTTGAAGAAGGCGAAGAGTTCGAGGAAGGCGAAGAGGGCGCCGAGGGCGAAGAGTCAGGCGACGACGAGGACGCTTCAGCGGAAGAATCCGAAGAGTAGCGCCTGCCGCACGTGCCTGACCGTTCCTATCCTTCGGAACCGGCAGAAGCTGCCCGTGCGCTCTTCCTCCGCTGGTTCGGGAGCCACTACGCGCGCAGCACAACCGTTGATGGCGTCGAGCTCGATGACGGTCTCCTGCGCTGCCGGGTCACCGTCGGCCGGCGCTGGTCCTTCGAACTCTTCGTCCTCGATACCCTCACGGCTGCCTCCAATCTCCCCTTCGAGAGTGCTCGAGCGGCGGTCGAACGCCGCCTGGACGACGCTGAGTTGCCGGTCGCTCTCTGGGTGCCCCGGGGCGCAGCCCTCCCGGCCTTCGAGCCTGCCCTCAGCGACCTCGCCGCCGCGATCGAATCGGCAACCGCCAACGACGTCGGCCGTGCCGAAGTTCGCCGGCCTGTCGAAGTCAAACTCCGCCGCGTCGGCAACAGTGGTTCGGTCGTCACCGTCCTCGGAGGACTCAGTTCGCACTGGGCGCAGTTCACCAATAAGGTCCCGGGCTCGTTCCAGCTCCAGTCGGGCGAGATCCATCGGCTTCCTGCGGACGAGGGTGAACGCGACATGCTGATGCAGCGCATCGTCAGCGCTGCCGGACAGCCTGACATCGACGAAGGCCGCCACATACCCGCCGTCGACGCCTGGACCGCGAACATCGGCGACTTTGACCGCGCCTATGTGCTTGGCGTTCCCGGAGAGGAAGGCGACGAGTCGGCCGCGGCATTGCGCCGGAACATCCGCGTCCTCCTCAAGCGTGCGGGGGAGCTTGCCCCCCTCGATGGCACGGACGCTCGTGCCCTGCTCGTGCTCGGCGCCGCGACCTATGCCGAAGACGAGAAGCTGAGCTGGTCCCTGAAAGGGATGGACCCTCGCCTCTACGCCTCCTTCGATATCATGGCCGTCGCGGCCGATGGCGTCGTGAAACCATTGCTGCAACCTGCGCGCGGTAGCCTTCCCTGGGATGCCCCGCTGAGCTAGCGAACCGGAGGAACTCATGCCCAACGAACGGATCGGCTTCGTCGGCCTCGGCATCATGGGCGAGCCCATGGCCCGAAACATCATGAAGGCAGGCTTTCCCCTCACCGTCTGGAACCGCACGCCCGCGAAGGCCGATGCCCTGGTTGCCGAAGGTGCCCGGAAGGCTTCTTCTCCCGCCGAAGTTGCCGCCTCGTCGGACATCATCGTCAGCTGCGTCAGTGACTCGCCCGACGTCGAAGCCGTGGCGCTTGGCGAGGGTGGGATCCTCGAGGGCATCGCTCCCGGCGCCAACTACATCGACTGCAGCACGATTTCCCCGGCAGTCGCACGTGAGGTTGCCGCCAGGTTCGCCGCGAAAGGCGCCGGCATGCTCGATGCGCCCGTCAGCGGTGGCGACATCGGTGCGAAAGCCGGGACTCTCGCGATCATGGTCGGCGGCGAAACGGCCGATTTCGAGCGCTGCAAGCCTGTGCTGGAAGCGATGGGCAAGACGATCGTCCACGTGGGGCCGCCGGGCTCCGGGCAGGTGGTGAAGCTCTGCAACCAGATCGCCGGGGGACTGAACCTGCTCGCAATGGCGGAGGCGATCACCCTCTGTCGCTCGGCCGGCGTCGACCCCGAACGGATGCTCCAGGTAGTCAGCTCGGGCGCGGCCGGCTCGTGGATGCTCACCAACCTCGGTCCCCGTGCAGTCGCCGGCGACTACGCCCCCGGCTTCATGGTCGACCTCATGCAGAAGGATCTGCGCCTGGTCATGGAAGCATCCGCCGATTTGAACACGCCGCTCGCAGGTTCCGCCCTCGTCCAGCAGCTTTTCCGCGTGCTCCAGGCACGTGGCCGCGGCCGCGACGGTACCCAGGCGATTGTCGATGCGGTCAGCTCGCTGGGGCCGAACTCCGCGTCCTAGGTGAGGTCCTGGCGACCGGTTGCCAGCGCCTGCCGGGCCACGAACAGCAGCCCTTCGAGGGTGGCATGGCCATCGGACCAGCTGTAGCCCGCCCGAAGCTCAGGGAAGGCAGCCCGGAGCAAGGCGATCAGCTCCAGTGCTCCTTCGTAGTCTCGCCCGGGAAGAAGGATGACGGGGTACCCATCTGCCTCGATGAGTCTCGCCTCCGCCGGCAGGCGCGCCCGAAGGTCGTCTAACGGGACGCCGGCGATCGCAACCACCGCTGTAGCGCCCAATGCCCCCTGCTCGCGCAAAAAAGGTGAAAGCAAAGCTCCGAGTCGGCTCGTACGTCGTGGCTGCATGATCTCAGGCTACAGAAGGGCCGTCGGATTCGAGGGCCCGGGGCCGCGAACTGGCGTAGTTGCGGTGGGCGTGGGCCACGCGGTTGCCCGCTGCTTCGAGAAGCTCGCCTGAGGTGCATCCCACTCCTGAGGCAACGCCAAAGCCGATGCTCACCGACAGTTCCGATTCGGTTTCCGCGTTTCCCTGTTCCACGGCCTGGAGGATGCGGCGGGCGATCCGCCTGCCCGCATCGAGCGATGCGCCCGGGAGGGCGATCCCGAAGGTGTCGGTCGAGAGGCGACCGGCAATGTCGGTGAACCGGATGCAGCGGGACACGGCCAGCGCCGCCCGGTGGAGGATATCGTTGGCGGCTTCGCGTCCGTACGCTTCCTGGACGACGCGTACGGAGGGCAGGTCCACGACGATGGCGCAGACAGGCTCGCCGCTCTCTTCTGCGGCAAGGCAGATCGTCGCCAGGTGGGCTTCGAAGGCTTCACGCGTGCGAAGGCCGGTCGAGGCGTCGCGCTCGGACTCGCGTTCTAGCCAGCGGAGCATCGTGTCACGGCGGCGGGAGTAGGAGACTTCGCGCGCCACGGATTGGAGTGTCTCGGCGAGAGCCTCCACCGACTCTGCTTCATCCGCGCCGAGCACCGCCGCAATCGAATCTGGCAGGCATTCGCGATCGTCCGTAGGCAGGGCGACGACAACCGCCCGACGGCCGGGGATATTGGCGGCCAGCTCCGGCTCGCGCTCGATGTCCGAGGCGGAGACGACCAACAGTGAGCTGGCGGAACCTTGCGCCTGCTGAAGGGCCGCTGCCGGCGTGTCGGCGAACGTGTGACGAAAGCCAAAACGGCTCAGGGCTTCGACGATCTCGGCACGGTGGCCACCGGGGTCACCGAGGATCACCGCGGAAACGCGCGAAGGCGAACGCGTGGGAATGAGCGTGTCGGCCATAGCTGTCCCTCTAACTATCGACCGGTCGACTGGTCATCCCCAGCTTCGAGGGCTAGCCGAAAAGCGGCCCGCCCTTATCCAGCACTGTGCCGTCCATTGCGACCACGCTGGGGCGCTCCTCGCAGTACCCTTCGTTTTCGCACTTGTCGAAGACGAAGGCGTTACGACCCTTGTCGAAGTCGATCTTCCAGGTGCCCTGGATAATGCTGTCGGTGCCCTCGGCCAGCTGCGCCTGCAAGACGGCGATGAGTGCGGCTATCTGTTCTCTGCCCATACCGGTCCCCCTGCGGGCGTCAGTCTCCCGCTACTGCTTCTGTCAGCGGCTCCAGCGGCGGCGTTACGGTTGGCCGGCCCTTGATCCCGCCATAGGCGATCACCGTGGCGGCGGTAACCACCAGCACTCCGGCGGCCATGACCAGGATCGTGGTCCTTTCACCGGCGGCATCGGCGAGCAGGCCGAAGGGCAGCCCGGCAAGCCCGTTGACTCCCCAGGCCATCATCGTCAGCGACATAACTCTCCCGTAATACTCCGGCGCGGACTCCTGCATGACGAGAGCGTTGTTCAGCATCTGGAAGGCGCCGGTGCCGGCTCCCGTGAGCAACATTGCCAGGATCGCTACCTCGAAGGTTGGCGCCACGGCGAGGACCAGGAGCGACACGCCGAGTGTCGCTGCGCCGCCCATCATCAGCGGCCACGCGAACCTCGAACTGGCCGCCCCGGCGATTGCAACCGTGACGATGAGACCCGTCACGGCAGTCGCAGAGACGAGGATGCCGAGGTCCTTCGCCGGGTGCCCGAGTTCATTTTCGAGGTAGCCGGGAAGGATGACCTGGTAGGAGTATCCGGTCATTACCACCAGGATGAAGCTGACCGCGAGCAGGCCCAGGCGCGGGCGGCCGGCAACGTGGCGGACACCGTCGCGCAGGGAGCTGAACATGCCCGGACGGGCGCCTTCCACCTGGCGGGCGGCGGTGTTTGGCAGCCGCCAGAGCGTCGCGACGACAAGGACGAAAATGATGCCCATCGCCACGTACGTCCCACCCGTGTCGACCAATGGCCAGGCGATGAGTAGGCCGGCGAGCAGTGGCCCGATGATCCGGGTCCCCGTCATCGCCACCTGCGTGAGCGCTATCCCGTTGGGCACCATCCGCTCGGGAAGCAAGTCGCCCACCCACGCCTGGCGGGCCGGGGCGATAAACGAGAACACCACGCCGAGCAGGAACGTCGACGCCACGAGCAGCGGTATCGTGATCACGTCGGCGACGATGAGGATCCCGACGACGAAGAAGTTCAGTCCCGCCAGCGCCTGCCCGACGAGGAGCAGGCCGCGCTTGGAGACACGGTCCGCGACGGCCCCGCCGAAGGGTGCAATCGTGAGCGAAGCCACGCCCATGCCCAGCGAGACGATGCCGACGGAGCCGTTCTTCCCCGTGAGGTCGAAGGCCACGACCGACTGGGCCACCCAGGACATCATGAAGGCGAGAAACGCGAGCGTGGTCCCCAGCCAGAGGACCCGGTAGTCACGGTCGTTCATCGCCTCGAACGTCGCGGTTCGCCAACGCTGGAGGCCGGACGCCGGGCGGTTCATTGCAGCCATTTCGCCGAATCGTAGAGGAATCGCCAGCCGGGCGATACGCCGGTATCGTTCACGCTGCCATGGCCCAAGTGTTCGTTACCAGGAGTGTGCCGGGGCGCCCGCTTCAGCTGCTCGAATCTGCCGGCCATTCGGTCACCGTTTGGCCGGACGAAATGCCCCCCGCCGGCGATGACCTCACGGTCAATGTCCAGGCCGCCGCGGGGATCCTCACCATGGTCACCGACCGCATCGACGCCGGCCTGATGGCGTCAGCCCCCCACCTGCGCGTCATTGCCAACATGGCCGTCGGCTACGACAACGTTTCGCCGGTCGAGGCGGACGCTGCCGGTATCTGGCTGACAAACACCCCCGGCGTCCTCGCCGAGACGACGGCCGATCTCGCCTTCGGGCTCCTGATGGACGCCGCGCGCAACCTGTCCGCCAGCGACCGGGACACGCGCGCCGGTGGCTGGAAGACGTGGTCGCCGACCGCGTTCCTCGGTCACGACATCTACCGGGCGACCCTGGGGATCATCGGGCTGGGCGAAATAGGTGAAGCGATGGCCCGGCGCGCCCGGGGATTCTCGATGCGAATCCTCTACGCCAGCCGCACCCGCAAACCCGCCGCGGAATCGTCCCTGGGGCTGGAGTGGCGCTCGTTCGAAGAGGTGTTGGCAGCCTCGGACTTCCTCTCGCTCCATGTCCCGCTGACGCCCGAGACCCGCCACCTGATCAGCCGGAAGGAGCTTGCCCTGATGAAGCCGGGCGCGGTCCTCGTGAACACCACGCGTGGGGCCGTGGTGGACCAGGATGCCGTCGTCGAGTCGCTGTCGGCGGGCCATCTCGGCGGCGCCGCGCTCGACGTGACCGATCCGGAGCCGCTCCCCCTCGGACATCCGCTCTACGGCTTTCCCAATGTCGTGATCACGCCCCACATTGGCAGCGCTAGCCTCACCACGCGTGCGAAGATGGCGGAGATGGCCGCCGCGAACATCGTCGAGGTCCTCGCCGGGAGAGAGCCGCTGAACCCGGTGAACAAACCTCCCAAACCTCGCTCAGCTTGACACAATGCCAGCCAACGCTGGACAAGTAGTGTGTACCACCACGCCCAGGCGTCGAATTCCGGAGGGTCCCACTGACTGATCGAGATGTGGCAGCGAGCAATCTCTGGATTGCTGAAGAACTCTGGAACCTGGGCGCCATTGAGTTAGGGGACTTCACCCTCGGCCGCACGGCCGTCCACTCACCCGTTCATATCAACGTCCGCCGCCTGATCAGCACGCCGATCGTGCTCGACAGCTGCGCGGAGATCATGCGGGCAGAGCTGGATGCGCTCCTCTCCATGCGCAACGCCCCGGTTAAGCCTTTCGGTGTAATCTGCGGGGTCCCCTTCGGCGGCCTCCACCTGAGCACCGTCTACTCCGTGCGGACGACCATGCCCATGATCTACCTGCATCCACCGGGCAAGGAGCGGGACGCGATGATCGAGGGCATTTACCGGCCCGGGCAGTCCTGCCTGATCATCGACGACCTCGTGACGGGCGGCGGTTCCATCCTTGAAACGGCCCGGCAGCTGCGCGACTACGGTATCTATGTCTACGACGCCATCGCCCTCGTGGACCGCCAGGAAGGCGGCCGCCGGGCACTGAAGGCCGCCGGGATCAATCTGACGAGCGTCCTCACCCTCGAACAGATCGCCAATCACCTGCACTCTCGCGGGCACCTCGATTCCGAATGGCACCGCCGCATCCTCGACTACATTGCCGCGGCCAATGACGGCTAGCGAGGGATGCTCGTCACCTTCCGTCTTTCCCGCGCCATGACCAGAGTGAAGACTGCGTGAGTAGCGAGGGAGTTGCGGGCGGTGATCCCGGAAACGAACACGAAGGAGAAGACCTGGCGAGACGCGCTGCGGCACGTGACGCCACTGCCTGGTCCGAACTCTTCGAACGCCACTACACCTCGGTCTACAGCTTCCTGCGCTACCGTCTGCGCGGGGCCGATGAGGCAGAGGACATCGCGGCGAACGTGTTCGAAGTTGCCTATGCGAACATCCATCGCTTCGACTATCGCGGCGTCCCCATCCAGGCCTGGCTCTTCGGGATTGCCCGAAACCTCGCCCGCGACCACATCAAGAAGCAGCAGCGACGCGGCTATCACGAGGAGATCACGGAAGCCATGACACCGCCCCAGGCTCCGGAGACGACAGCTGTCGACATGCGCCAGGACATAGCCGCGGCGATGGGGTCGCTGACTGAGGATCAGCAGACCGTGCTCTCGCTTCGCTTCCTGCTCGATAAGTCGGTCGCCGAGACGGCGGTCCTGATGGACCGCAGCGAAGACGCCGTGAAGAACCTCCAGCGCCGTGCCCTCGGCGCCATGCAGCGCGCCCTCGAAGACGCCGGCTATGAGAGGGCATCGCCATGACCGAGCGGATGGACGATCTGTTCGCCGAAGCCCTTGCCTCGGGCGTCATTCCCGATGGCGTCACCGCCGAAGAACGCCTGGAGCTCGAAGACCTCCTGGCCGCCACGCAGGCTCTGTCGTCACAGGCCGCCCCCATTCGCCTGGAAGCGGAGGCGTCGTTGCCCGTCGCCCGCGCTCGTTTCGAGCGGTTCCTCGAGCGCGAGCAAGCGGTGCCGGCCCCGGTCACGAAGAGCAGCGGCTCCGGTGGATTCTTCTCCTGGTTCCGCGGCTCGGGTGGTCAGATGCGTGCCTTCGCGGCGGCCGCCGCAATCGTCGTCCTCGTCGCCGTCGGCGCGTTCGCCATCCCCGCCCTCTTCAACGACGTCGAGACAGCCAGCGCCGAGGTCCTCGTGCCTGGCGAGTACGTCCAGTTCGAGGCCGTCGCCGGCGACACGACCAACGATTCCTTTGGCGCCAATGCCGACTTCGGCAATGTGCAGGTCGTCGTCGACCAGGACACCGTGCTGGTCGATAGCGCCGGCAACACCGCTTCGAACGTGGAACCCGGCCGGCTCGTCGTCGTCGGTGGCGTTGTTGGCGACGACCATCGCGTGCAAGCCCGGACCATCTCAGTCTCCGATGGTGATGTCGAGCGGCCCGACGAGCGGAGGCCGGAGCCGCTGGACCGGTTCCGGGAGATCGATGGCCGCATCGTCGCGCTGACCCTCGGGGAGGACGGCCAGCCACGCGTCGCGATCCTCACGAATAACGAGCTCGTCGTGGTCAAGGTGGAGGCGCGTTCGCTTCAAGCGCTTCTTCAAAATGTCGACACCGCGATTGGCACCGACGTCACCGTCGTCCACATCGAAGGTACGGGGCAGCCGGTGTTTGGCGTCGAACGGGCGCCGGGCGATCAGGATGGCCCACCGCCCGGCCACGACCGCCCGCGGCCCGAGCTGCCATCCGTTTCCGGCGTGCTCACATCTGTCGACGGCGCGCTTCTGACCATCGCCACCCCCGCCGGCTCCCGCGAAGTCAGGCTCACGCTCCGCACTCAGTTCCGGGTGGTGGACCCGACCTTCGACTTCTCGAACATGGGGTCCGGCGAAGCAGTCGGGCGGTTCATCACGGTATTCCTGATCCGTCCCGAAGGAGCTACGGGCGTACCGGCGGCCGATACGGTCGTCATCGGCGGGGACGCTCCCTAGCCTCGGCGACGCCTCGAAGACAACAGGAAAGGCCACCCCAAGTGAGGGTGGCCCTTCGCTGCATCAACCGATCGGGTGGAGCTTACGGGAGGCTTACCGTGGCCTCGCCGGGCGTGGTCTTCTTTCCCTCCGGGTTCTCGGTCCAGATCTCGAGGTCGACAAGCTTCTCGCCGTTCTCCTCGTACTTCCTGGTGACGATGCCCCGGCAGGTGATGTCCTGGTTGGGGAAGTCCATTCCCCGGTAGCTGCAGCCGAACATCTTGATCCGGCCCTCGTTGCCGACCCAGTCGTGGAGCAGCTGGCCAAGGAAGGCATGCTTCAGCGCCCCGTGGACGATGATGTCCTTGAGGCCCGTGCCCGTGGCGAACTCTCGATCGTAGTGAATCTGGTAGAAGTCGCCTGAACCTGCGGCCCAGTGCACCAGTTGCTGCGTCGAGCAGTTCTTCTTGAGGACGGGGATCTCCATCCCCTCCTTCACATCAGCCCATTTCGCTCCCATAGTGTCTCCCTCCTAGTACCGGATGCCGGTGCCGGTCGAAATGGCGACCGTCTTCCCGGACTGGTTCTTGTAGACGGTCTTGTTCGTGGTGATGAGCATCTCGCCGATGCTGCCCTTCGTCTCTTCGTAGTTGGCCACATGGCTCGATGCGGTCAGCACGTCGCCGGCGCAGATGTCTTCGAGCTGTTCGATCACCGTGCCGCCGTTGAGCACCCGCTTCAGCGGACGGCTCGGTTCGGCGGACGGACCACGCCGGCGGCCATCACCGGCCTTCGGGTTGAAAATCGGGGTGCCAAGGTAGCCCGGAGGAGTCGGCAGGCTGCGGTAGCCAGCCTTCTTCGCCTCGGCCTCGTCGTAGTACACAGGGTCGGTATGGCCCACCGCGCGGGCGAACATCCGGATCATGGTTTTGTCGACTTCCAGGGTCCAGGGGTCCGATTCTTTCCCAATTTCCGCGGTCATCGCGTCGGTGATGAGCGGTTGGGTTGCTGCTTCTGTCACGTGCGTCTCCCTTTGAAACTTACGTCCGAACAATAGCGAACCGCGGCCACCTCCTCAACCGCTCGATGGAGACGACCCTACGTCTTCGGCTGCCGGCTTTTCAGGGTTTTCCACCCGGCGACACCAGTACATCCCGCCCCTAATCAGGGATACGCCAATGCTGGCGCCGGAAACCCCGCCCTACGCTTCCATCAGCACGAAGTAACGGCGGAGGCGTCCATGGGTCCCGGAAGTCCCTTTGCACCATACCTGGAGCGCTGGAATCAACTTCCCCGGTCGCGCCAGCTGGCCCTCGTCGGGATTGTCGGCGTCGCCGTCGTGGCCATCTACTTCGTCTTCATCGCTTCCTCGAAGCCCAACCTGGTCCTCGCCTACAGCGACCTCGCTCCCGAAGACTCGGCAGCCATCGCCGATCAGCTGGAGTCCCAGGGCATCCCGTACGAGATTGGTGGCGGCGGTTCCACCGTCTCCGTGCCCGCCAACCAGGTCGCGGAGATCCGCATCCAGCTTGCCCAGCAGAACCTCCCTTCCGGTGGCACCGTCGGCATGGAGCTCTTCGACCAGACCGACTTCGGCGCCACCGACTTCACGAACCAGGTGAACTACCAGCGTGCCCTCGAAGGTGAGCTCGCCCGCTCTATCAACACGCTGGACGGCGTCCGCGGCAGCCGTGTCCACCTCGTGCTCCCGAAGGAGGCGATCTTCGCCGAAGACCAGCAAGATGCCTCGGCCAGCGTCCTCCTCCAGCTCGACGCAACTGCGAACCTCACCCAGGACCAGGTGCAGGGCATCGTCCATCTCGTCTCGAACTCCGTGGAGGGCCTCAACCAGGAGCACGTCACGATCATCGACGAGTCGGGCCGCGCTCTCTACGACGGCGCCTCCCTCGCCGGCGCCTTCGGCACGACCGGTACCAGCACCCAGATGGCGCTTCAGCGCGATTACGAACGGCAGCTCCAGCGCGATATTGAGCAGACTCTTGCCCAGGTGGTTGGCGTCGGACGCAGCGCCGTCACCGTCCGCGCCCTCATGAACTTCGACGAAGTGACCGAGACGGCAAACAGCTTCGACGCCACGCCCGTCCCGCGCAGCTCGACCACGACCACAGAGACCTGGAACGGCGATAACACGACGGTCACCGGCATCCCCGGCACCGGCAGCAACGCCGGCGCCGCTGCCGACAATGCCGGGACCGGCAACAGCAGCTACACCCGCGAAGAGACGACCCTCAACAACGAGATCAGCCAGACGACCTCGACGACCGTGAAGGCGCCGGGCACGGTAGAGCGACTCAGTGTCTCCGTCGTCCTCGATGAGAGCGTGACGGCCGCCCAGGAAGCGGCGATCTCCAGCGCCGTCGCCGCTTCCGTCGGGCTCGACCAGGTCCGCGGCGACACCCTCAGCGTCACCCGCATCCCCTTCGATGAGAGCGTCCGCGATTCGCTTATCGTCCCCGCAGGTGACGGCATCGGCCAGTATCTGAGCTACCTGAAGCTCGTGCTGCCCATCCTCGCCATCGTCCTCGCCTTCGTGCTCGTGATGCTGCTCTTGCGGTCGCTCTCAAAGCGGCAGCTCTCCCTGCCGTCGATTGCCCCTCCGCGGCTGCTGCCCGAGATGCAGATGATGCCGGCCCTGGCCAACGCTTCCGTGCCGATGCCGGAACTCGAACCGGCGACGGACCCCCACGCCTCTCGCGTCCTTGCCCTCGCGGACCAGAACCCACGAGCAGTGGCCGATGTCGTTCAGACCTGGATGCGTGAGGAGAACTAATCGTGGCCGGCACACCCACGGTGAAGCTTGGAGGGCGGCGTCGCGCAGCGGCGCTGCTCATCACGCTTGGAAAAGAGCGCTCTGCCGAGGTACTTCGTCACCTGAGCGATGAGGACATCGAGCGCCTGACCTGGGAGATCTCGGCGCTTGGCGAACTGCAGCCGGAAGCCCGGCGCGACGCCCTCGAAGCCTTCGAAGAAGCGGCAGTCGCGAACAACGTCATTTCGCTCGGCGGCCTCGAATATGCCGAGGAAGTCCTCCGCCTCGCCCTTGGCGACGACAAGGCGCACGAGCTCATCGACCGCCTCTCGGCGACCTCCCCGAAGGTGCCGTTTGGCTTTCTCCGTCATCTCAACGTCCAGCAGCTCGTGAACTTCCTCCAGAGCGAGCATCCCCAAACGGTGGCCCTGCTCCTTTCCTTCCTGACCAGCGAAAAAGCCGCCCAGGTCCTCTCCAGCCTCGATGGCCCCGTCGCCGCAGACGTCGCCCGCCGCGTGGCCACCATGGAGCGCGCGAACCCCGACGTCGTCTCCGAGGTCGAGGCGGTAATGCGCCGCAAGCTCAGCGCCGTGCTCCAGCCGACCCGCGAAACGCAACAGATCGGCGGCATCGATGTGCTCGTCGAACTCCTCAAGCAGTCCAACCGCATGGTCGAGAAAGCCATCATCGAGTCGCTCGAAGACAACGAGCCGGAGCTGGCCGACGAGATCAAGAAGCGGATGTTCGTCTTCGAGAACATCTCCACCCTCGACGACCGCTCGATTCAGCGGATCCTTCGCGAGGTCGAAGTCCGCGACCTCGGCCTTGCCCTCAAGGCCACCCCCGAGGGCGTCCGGGACGCGATCACCAAGAACATGTCACAGCGCGCTGGCGCGATGCTCCGCGAGGACATGGAGGCCTCGGGCCCCGTGCGCCTGCGCCAGGTCGAAGAGGCTCAGTCGCGGATCGTCGAAGTCATCCGCCGTCTCGACGATGCCGAGGAGATCGTTATCGCGAGGGGAGGCGACGATGAACTCGTCTCCTAAGCGCGGCCGCATCCTCCAGACGGAATACTCGAACGACGATGTCTTCGTGCTCGGGCAGCACACGAGGGCGGCATTCGACCATCCCGCGCCGGTGGCCACCGCTTCCTCGCTCGTTTCCGCCGCCGAAGCTCGCCAGCGCCGGGCTGAAGAAGAAGGCGCCACGCTCATCGAGCAGGCCCACCAGGAGGCAGTCGCGATTCGCGAAGCCGCCCGCCGCGAGGGCTTTGATGCCGGAAGCGCAGAGGGCCTTGTCGCCGGCCACGCCGAAGCTGATGCCGAAGTCCGGGGCCATCTCGACCTCATCCGCCGCGCAGCCGAGGAGGGCCGCAGCATTCGCGATGGCATCGTCGACCAGTCGACTGCCGTCATCGCCCGGGCCGCCATGCTCGTCGCCCGCCGGATTATCGGCGAGTACTACGAAGCGAACCCGGCGGCGACGGCCGCCGCCGCCGAGCAGGCAGTGCGCGCGGCCGCGACCCAGCAAATCGTCAGCCTTCGCGTCCATCCCTCCGTCGTTGGCAACGTCCAGGCGCGCCTTGCCGACCTTGCCGACATCGTCCTGGGCGACGAGGCGGTGGACATCGGCGGCTGCGTCATCGACCTTGCCCACGGTTCCATCGATGCCACCCTCGACGGCCGCATGTCGTTGATGGAGTTGGCGCTCCAGCGCGCCGCGGGGAGTGCCCAGTGAACCTTCCCGGCGGTGTCCACGCCATGCTCGAAGCGGTCGCGACTGCCGATGTCTACCGGCGGTCAGGCACGGTGGTGCGGGTCGCCGGCGAGACGGTCGCTGCCCGGGGGATCAACCTTCGTCCCGGCGAACTTGCCTTCGCTGAAGACCCGTCGGGACGGCCGGTGGCCCTCCAGGCGACGGGTTCCCACGGGGGCGAGGCTATCCTCTCGGCCCTCAATCGCGGCACCGTCGTGACGGGCGCCCGCATTCTTGCTACCGGCGCCCTTGCGTCCGCTCCCACAGGACCGGCCGCCCTCGGCCGCGTCATCGACGCCCTTGGCCGCCCCCTCGACGGCGGCTTCGACCTCGATAGCGCCCGCTGGGCCCCTTCCGGCGCTGAACCACCGGACCCTCTCACCCGCCGCCCTATCACCGGGGTTGTCGCTACGGGCGTCCGAACTATCGACGGCCTGCTCACTCTCGGTCGCGGCCAGAGGGTCGGCGTCTTCGCCGGCTCCGGTATCGGGAAGAGCACGCTGCTCGGGATGATGGCGCGCGGCACCTCGGCGGATGTCAACGTTATCGCCCTCGTCGGCGAACGCGGGCGCGAGGTCCGCGACTTCCTCGAGCGTGACCTCGGGCCGGAGGCGCTACGCCGTTCGGTCGTCGTCACCGCGACAGGCGACACTCCCGCGGCGATGCGAGTTACCGCCGCACACGCCGCTACGGCCATCGCCGAAGGTTTCCGCGACGACGGCCACGATGTCCTCCTCCTTTTCGACAGCCTGACGCGCGTCGCCATCGCCCAGCGCGAGATTGGCCTCGCTGCAGGTGAGCCGCCGGCAATGCGAGGCTACCCACCTTCCGTGTTCAGCCGCCTGCCCCACCTGATGGAACGAGCCGGCCCGGGCCCCACGGGAAGCATCACCGCCGTCTACACCATCCTCGTGGATGGCGACGACCTTGAAGACCCCATCGCCGACCTGGCGCGGGCCACGCTCGATGGACACATCGTCCTCGACCGGGCCCTCGCGAACGCCGGCCAGTACCCGCCGATCAATGTGCTGACGAGCGTCTCGCGTCTCATGCCCCGGCTGGTCGACGGCCCCCACAACCAGGCTGCCCGCCACGTACGAAGCCTCCTCGCCGCTTACGACGATGCGCGCGACCTCGTGAACATCGGCGCCTATGTCTCCGGCTCCGATGCCGCCGTCGATGAGGCCCTCCGCAAGCTCCCACAGATCCGTGGCTTCATGCAGCAGGGAGCCGACGAGATTGTCCCCTTCGAAGAGACCGTGTCCGCCATGCTCGGCCTCGCCGACATCGCCGTGCCGCAGCCGGAGCCGGGGCCGCCCACGACCGTGGAAGCGCCGACGTCTGGGCCGGCAGCAGACGACTTCGCGGAAGCCGATGCGCTTGATGGCGAATTCGCCGAGGTGCCCGCATGACGATCGAGGAGAAGCGCCTGTCCCGTCTCTTGAAGCATCGCCTGCTCCTCGAACGCATCGAAGAAGGCGCGTTTGCCACCGTCCGCCAGGCGACGGCGCGGCGCCAAGAGGTACTCACCGGTAACCAGCTACGCCAGGTCGAGCTCTATGAGATTGGCGGCCCCGCGACCGGCGACCTGGACACGGCGATGGAGCGCGGCCGTTCGGCCTACAGCGTCCGCCTCGGCCGGGACATCCAGTCGGCCGGTGCCGCCCTCGACGCCGGCCGACGCGAAGAAGCGCAGCAGCGGGACGTCCTCCTCGGGCGCCGCCGTGACCGCATGGCCATCGAGGCCCTTATCGAACGAAACCGCGAAGCCGCCAAACAGGCTTCACGGCGCAAGCAGCTGCAACGAGACGACGCCTGGGCGGCCCGCAATTGGCTCGCCGCCCGAACACAGGAGGTACAGCCATGAATGTCTTTGGGGACCGCGGCCTGGGCCAGATCAGCATGTGGATGACCGGTCTGTCCGAGAGGCGCAATGCCACGGCCGACAACATCGCAAACATCGATACGCCCGGCTACGTGCGCCAGGAAGTCGACTTCGAGAGCGAACTGCGCCGGGCCTTCGGAAGCAGCCAGAACCAGATGACGGCCACCAACCCGATGCACTACACGTCGGGCTCATCGTCCTCCGGCATGGGCCTGCAGCAGACGCAAGCGCTCGAGTCGTCCCGCGCCGACGGCAACGACGTCGACATCGACCAGGAGATGGTGAGCCTCGCCGAGACTCAACTCCAGTACCAGGCGGCGGCAACCGCCCTCAACCGCAAACTCGACACCCTTCGCAACATCCTGCGCTCGGTCTAAGGAGGCGCCTCATGGGATTCTTCTCCGCAATCAACGCCACTCGCTCGGGATTGGCCGCCCAGCGCGTCCGCATGGATGTCGTTGCCTCGAACGTCGCCAATATCGATACCACCCGCACGCCCGATGGCGACGGTCCCTACACCCGCAAGATCGTCCACTTCGAGTCGGCCGGTGACGGCAATCCAGCTTCCAGGCCGCGATGGCACGGATGAGCGGCAAGCCAAGCTCCGGCGTCGTCCTTACGCGTGTGGAGGACGACACCAGCACCGAAGGCAAGCAGGTCTACGACCCCTCCCACCCGGATGCCGACGCCGATGGCTTCGTCCAGATGCCCAACGTCGAGCTGGTCCAGGAGATGACGGACCTGGTGAGTGCCAACCGCTCCTACCAGGCCAATGGCACCGTCCTCAACGCTCTCAAGCAGATGGCCCTGAGGGCGCTCGACATCGGGTCCCGCTAACAACTTCACATTCGACCGAGGAGTTTCCCGCGGGCAACTAACGGGAAGCTCCCACACAAGTAGATGAATCGAGGCGAGCAGGGTGGGAGTCAATCCAATTCAGGGCGCGAGCCCCTCCATCCAAACTCAAGTGACCAGGACCGCGACGGGCGGTGGTAGTGGCTTCGCCGACATGCTCGGCAAGGCGATCAACCAGCTCCAGTCGGTCACCGATGAGGCGGATTCGAAAGTGCAAGCACTGGCAACCGGTGGGGACGTTGAACTCCACGACGTCATGCTTGCGGTCGAAGCCGAATCGATGGCAATGAGCCTGGCCACGACTGTCCGCAACAAGGCCGTCGAGGCATACCAGGAAATCTTCAGGATGCAGTTCTAAATGGCAGCTGTGAGCGCCACCCCGGCACCATCCGACCCGATCCTCGCCATCGGCGCCGCCTCCACGAAGAAGGACGAGGCTGCCACCGGTGAGGAGTTCGCGGCCGCGCTCAATGGTGCCGTGACCGCCGGCGAGGACGCGGCAACGACGGAAGCACCGGACGGTACCGTCGTCGTGCCGGGTCTGCCCATCCTCTCACCAAAGTTGGAGCCGGACGACGACGACGCTGCCAAAAGCGACATCCTCGCGGCCCTCTTCGCAACCCTTCCCCTGCCGCTTGACCCGATGGCGCCGGTGACCGGAACCGGCGAGCCCGGGCAGTCCGTCGAAGGCGTGGATGTCCCGGCATCCCAGGATGCCACCCTCGAAAGTATCGCGGCCTTCCTTGAGCAGGCCGCTGCCGAGGCCGACGAAGCTGATGCTCCCACCGGCGCCGATACCGACGAGCTGAACGCCGTCCTGGATGTCGATGCGGCAGCACCGGAAGTCGAGATGGCCACGCAGGCTCCTGCGGAGGAAGCTGCCTTATCCGCCGCCACCGGCACGGATGTCCCCGACCTCACGATCACCGTCGCCGCTACCGCGACAACCGACGATCCCGTGGCGACCGAGGCCGAGTCCGGGCCGGGTCCCAAAGCCGCGCTACCGCCGGGGGAAGCGCCGAGCACAAGCGCCGTTGCGGATGCTCCACCGGACGCGCCGCCGGACAAAGCTCCCGAGGCAACAACGAGTGTGGTCCGCCCCGTCGGGAACGCTCCCCAACTGAACACAGACGCCACGATCGTGGTGAAGCCGGCCGGCCTCGATACTGCTGCCACGGTGGCCACTGGCACGAAAGAAGACTCGAAGACCCCCGATCAGGTCAGCCAGGGGGCCAACCAGGTCCCTTCACCTGCCACGCAAGCTCCAAACGTCGCTGCGGCTGCCCCCGCCCAGCAGGCCCCTGTCACCCGCGAGCCGGTACAGATGCAGGGCCAGTCCTTGCCCCAGGTGGCCGACGCCATCGTCGATCGGCTCAACAGCGACGGAGGCGAGGCCCGGGTCATCCTCGACCCGCCGGGCATGGGCGAAATCGTCATCAAGCTTCACGCCGCCGGTGGCCATGTCCACGTCGAAGTGATTGCCCAGCGCGCGGATGCCCTCCAGGTGCTTCGTGATGGGTCCCCGTCCCTCCAGACGCTGCTCCAGGACCGCGGCCTCGACATGGGGATGGCCCAATTCACCCTCAGCCAGCAGGGGCAGGGTGGCCAGCAGCAAACACCCGACGAGACTCCCCGGAACACCGGCACCGGCTTCGCCCAGGTCCTCGGGATCGACGAGCCCGACGCCGCCAATCGCAACTTCAACCGCCTTCGCGCCGCCTACAACCCCGACGGCGCCCACCTCTACAGGGTCTAGGAGCGAACCATGGGCCTGCCTGTCGATCCGGTGACGAACCTCCAGAACAACGCCTTGAAGGCCGTGAACACGGCGCCGACGAACGACCTCAGCAGTGTCGACTTCATGACGCTGATCATCACCCAGATGCGCAACCAGAACCCGCTCGACCCCCAGAGCGACAGCGACTGGATGGCCCAGATGGCCCAGTTCGAATCGCTCAGCCAGATGAAGACGATTTCCAGCGGCATCCAGGTCATGCAGGGCCTGGAAGAGCTTTCCAGCGCCACCTCGATGATTGGCAAGGAAGTGACCGGCCAGCAGGTCAACGCCATCGACCTTGTGCGGGACATGGTGGGCCGCGAGAAATACGGTGCGCCGTTCCTCCAGCTCTCCAGCGCCCAGAAGGTCGATGTCAACCAGGACACCCGCGTGGTGGCCGCCGCGGCCGACGTCACGAATGCCGGCCGCGAAGTCACTGGCGTCGTCGAACGGGTCGTCGTAGGCCCCGACGGTATCCCGATGCTCTGGGTGAATGGTAAGGCTGTGGACCTCTTCACCGTCGGGCAGGTGTCCTGATGCGCGTAGGTCAGGCCGGGGGCCCGGGCGCTATTGAGGCGCAGTCGCCAACCTCGAGGGGCGCCAAGCTTTCCGCCGCCGGTGGTTTCGGCGATGCCCTCGCCGCCGCCAGTGACCGCCTCACCCTGAGCCGCCACGCCCAGCATCGCGTCGACCGGCGCGAACTCGCCCTCGGCGACGAGCAGATGCAGCGCATCCAGGGAGCGGTGAACAGCGCCGCCGAGAGAGGCGCTCGCAACAGTGTCGTGATGATCGATGACCTCGCGGTTGTCGTGGACATCAAACAACGCATGGTCGTCACGGCCATGGAACGGGAGGGGAGCCGCGATCGCGTGTTTACGAACATCGACTCGGTGGTCATCGCCTAGTCGTTCAGCAGAGCACCTCAGGGCTGGTCCGCATCGTCGGGAAGCCCGGGAACACCAAACCAACCAGCCGGCCAGGACCCGGCAAGAAAAGGGCTACCAACTATGATGCGTTCACTTTTTTCGGCGATTTCCGGCATGCGAAACCACATGGCCTTCATGGACGTCGTCGGCAACAACATCGCCAACGTCAACACCATCGCCTTCAAATCAAGCCGGGTGACCTTCCAGGACATCCTCTCCCAGAACGTGAAGGGTGCGAGCTCGCCCCAGAACGGTCGCGGCGGCACCAACCCGGCCCAGATCGGCCTCGGCATGACCCTCGGCGGGGTCGACACCGTGATGACCCAGGGCTCGCTGCAGTCCACCGGTAAGCTCACCGACTTCAGCATCCAGGGCGACGGCTTCTTCATCGTCAGCGATGGTTCGCGCGACTTCTACACGCGTGACGGCGCTTTCGACATCGGTGTCGATGGTGGCCTCGTGAACCCCGTCACCGGCCTCCGCGTGATGGGCTGGCAGGCCGACGCCACGGGCGTCGTCGACACCGACCTTCCCCTGGCGCCGCTCGATATCCCCTTCGGGACCAGGATCAGCGCCCAGCCCACGGCCGACAACGGCAACAGCATGGGCATGGTGATGAACGGCAACCTCGACTCCGGTGAGGCGCTCTACGCGGCCGGCCCGCCCGAGGTTGGCGTCGTCGGCACCACCGTCACCGCCTACGACTCGCTCGGCAACACCCACACGATCAAGCTCGACTATCGCCACACGGCGACGAACGAATGGACGTTGGTCGCCAACTTCGACAACGACGACGCCGACACGGACATGAACAACGCCGTCACCGTCACCAACGGTGTCCTCCAGTTCACCGCTTCCGGTGTTCTCGATACCGGTGTGGCGAACAACGGCAATGTCGGATTGAGCCTCGCCAGCCTCGGCACCGGCGCAACCGACCCGCTCGCCTTCACCGTCGACATGACCGAGTTCACCCAGTTCGCCGGCCAGAGCCAGACCAACCTTTCCAGCCAGACCGGCTTCCCGGCCGGCGCCCTCGTCAGCTTCTCCGTCGGCAGCAGCGGCGAAATCAGCGGCATCTACTCCAACGGCGCCAACCGCGTCATCGGCCAACTTGCCCTTGCCAGCTTCGTCAACCCCGGCGGTATGCAGCGGGTGGGCCAGAACCTCTGGATCCCCAGCTCGAACTCCGGTGAAGCCCTGACCGGCACGCCCAACAGCAACGGCCGGGGCGTCGTGAACACCGGCACCCTCGAGAACTCCAACGTCGACCTCGCCCAGCAGTTCACCAATATGATCATCGCCCAGCGTGGTTTCCAGTCGTCTTCGCGGGTCATCACCGCGAGCGACACCATGCTCCAGGACCTCGTCAACATCATTCGGTAAGGAGTGAGAAGCCGGAGGGGGCGCGCGCTCGCGGGCCCCCTCCGGACCCCCTGATGAAGCGGCCCCCGCACCTCAACAAGCTTGCCACCGCGGCCATCATTCCCCTGGTCGCCGTTGGTTTTTTTGTTGCCCTGCAAGGGGCTGGCTCCGAACCCTCCGGAAAGACGTTCGTGCCCGAGGGCGAGCTCATCCTTGCCAATCTCCGCGACGAATCGCTCACCTTCTTCGACTTCCAACGCGGCGAAAGCGTCGATGTTGCGCTCGCAGGGCCACCGCACGAGCTGTTGGCGATCGAGGGCAAGCTGTTCGTCTCCATGGGCCGAAAGGACCTTGTCGCCGAGGTCGACATCGCCAGTCGCTCCGTTCAACGCTACCTCATCCTCGATGGCGGCCCCCACGGCCTCGCAACCGACGGCGACAACCTCTACGTCAGCCTCAACGACAAAGACGAGATTGTGGTCCTCGACCTGGCCACCCTCGCCGAATCCGGACGCATGGAGACCGGCGCCACACCCCACATCATCGCGCGGTACGGCAGCACCATCTTTGCCACGAACAGCGGCGACGGGACGGTCAGTGCAATCGCCGGCGAAAACACCCTCACGGTCCCCACAGGCGCCGTCCCCGAGTCGTTAACCGTCGTTGACCAGTCCTTCCTTGCGGTGGCGAACTCGGCCGACGACACGCTCTCGATCCTCGGCCTTCCGGGGATGTCGCCGGTCGCCGACTACGCCATCGGCGGGCGGCCCGTGCGCGTGGTGCCCTACGGCTACCTCTTACTGGTCGCGCGCTCGCGGCTCGGCGACGTCGCGGTTCTCGATCCAGTCACCGGAGAGTTGCAGGCGGCTGTCGGCATTGGCCAGCTCACCGACGGAATCTGTGTCTCGCCCTCCGGCGCCTGGGTGGCCGCAGCCTCGAACGGCGACAACAGGCTCAGGATCATCGACACGGAAAGCTGGCGCCGTTCGATGGACTACGACACGGGCGATGGCCCGGGTTCCTGCCTCTGGCTCGCCGGGGACTAACGTCTCCCGGATGCGTTGCTCACGCTTTATCGCGTAGCCTTGTCGTGATCGCCCATGCCCGCCGAATGTCAGCTTGGTGGTCGCTTTTCCCGCTGCAGGCTGCCCTCATGGCACACCTGCCAGTACTGTGCGCGCGACTTCTGTCGTCAGCACACCCACTATGTCGAAGGGCACGAAGCCGTGTGCGCCCGCAAGGTGTGTGCCGCCAAGCAGGTCGACATGGTCGCCCACGAGGCATACCGTCGCGCCGTCCAGCTCCGCAACAACGCCCGCCTCTGCGGCCAACCGGACTGCACCTGGGAACCGCCGGCGGTGTTCGAATGTTCGCTCTGCCAGGGCCACTTCTGCCCGGAGCACGTCCACGACCGCATCTACTCGACGCCCGATGGCCTTTCGCGTTACGAACGCTCGCTCAGCCTCTGTGAGCACTGCTGGGAGCGCCGCAAGATCTGGCAGAAGCGCTAGCTGCCGCCTCACCCATCCTGGAGCAGTGTGCCTCCGTAGATGCCGGGGTCGCTGCCGGGGATCGGGATCGCGCCGACGGTGCGTTCGTAATAGCCGGCCGGGCCAACGCCGCCAATGATCGCGTAGGCGTAGCCCTCCGCCCGCATCGCCTCCAGGCACTGCAGCAACAGGACGCGGCCAAGCCCCATCTTCCGGTGCGCTTCGAGCATGGCCGTTGGTCCAAAGTAGTTCGGACGGGTCGCGTGATAGGCGGCAAAGCCGACGAGCGCCCCGCCCTTGGTGGCGACGTACAGGGAAGGAGGCGTGCGGTTGAAGGTGGCTTCCACTTCGTCGACCCAATGCGGCCAGTGTTCCCGCACAAACGCGACGACCGTCGTGTGCTCGAATGACTCCGCCTTCCTGCAGGCAACACCGGGTTCGAGCGCATCAAGGTACGGCTGCAGGTCCGGGAGGGCGTAGAGCCGCACGAGCATGTCCTGCATCGTGAGTATGCCTAGTGGCTCAGGAACGAGGTCTCGCCGCCAACAAGGTGGTGGACATCGTTGAGCCCGTGGAGCGCTCGCAGACCGTCACCGGCGGCGACGACGCTGATGGAGGCATGTGCCGGCCGGAAGAACATGTCGTAGGGCGAGCCGACGATGTGGCCGATATAGGCATTGATCACCCCGCCGTGACAGGCGACCACTACCCGGTGGCCTTCGTTCGCCGCGATGATTCCCTCGATCGCGTTGATCGTCCGGCGCCGAAAGTCGTGGCTGGATTCGGAATACGGGTACACGTCCCAGCTCTTCTCGCGCAGCATCCGTTCGCGGATTCCCGCGGAAGACCGTCTCGTTGACGACATCACGCGCCTGGAGCCCGCCGGGGACGTTCGTGAAGACGCCTACCTCCTTCAGGTCGTCAATCTCTTCCACCTCCAGTCGGTGATGGCGGGCGATCTCGCGCCCCGTATGCCGCGCCCGTTCCATCGTGCTGGAATAGACGCGGTCGATGTGGTCGGCCGAAAGCCGCTCGCCAACGAGGCGCGCCTGTTCCCTTCCGCGCTCAGAGAGAGGCGGGTCGTAGGTGTCTTCGTGCTTCGCCGTCGTCCAGTCGGGAACGTGCTGTTCGCCGTGCCGCACGAGCAGGACTTCGGTGACTCCATCGATGCCGGTGAGGAATGCCCTGTCAAAAATGCCCTGTGGCGATGGCCGTTGCTGCGTCATTTCGCGGGTCCCTCCCGGGCTTGATTTCCTTGTCGTCCGATGGCCACAGTACGTTCCCGCGCCCTGACGGTACACTCTCCATGCACCGGGGGTTCTATGGCGCTGAAGGTTGGGGTGTTGCTCGGCGGCTGGGACTTCCGGACCGGGACAACCGCCGGCATGGCCCTCGACGCCGCCCGGCGGGCCGAAGCTGCCGGCCTCGACTCGCTTGTCGTTGGCGACCATGTGACGTTCCACGGCGCGGGGAACGACGGCCTCACGCTGCTTACCGCCTACGCCGCCGTGACTGAGCGGATTGAACTCAAGACGTCGGTGTATTTGCTCCCCTTGCGGCACCCGGTCCCCGTCGCGCTCCAGGCGGCGCAGGTCGACCAGCTCAGCGGCGGCCGGCTCGTGCTTGGCATCGGTATCGGCGGCGAAGACCCCCATGAATTCTGGAGCTGTGGCGTCGACCCTCGCACGCGTGGCGCCCGCACCAACGAATCGCTCCAGATCCTGCGGAGACTCTGGACGGAAGACGAGGTCAGCTTCGACGGGCGCCATTTCCAGCTGGAGGCGGTCACCGTCTATCCGCGGCCTTTGCGGCCGATCCCCCTCTTCATCGGTGGCCGCAGCGACGCTGCCCTCGCCCGTGCCGGGCGCTACGGCGATGGGTACACGGGGATCTGGCAGTCGGTAGAGCGCTTCGCCGGGGCGTCGGCTTCAATCCGCCAGACGGCGGCGGCTTCCGGGCGGGCGGACGTCCCCCTGGAGATGGGGATGCAGTTCTGGACGGCCGTGGCCGAAGAGCGCGAGGTGGCGCGTGCCCTCGTCGGGGGCGGCATGGAAGCGATGTATCGCGTGCCCTTCGAGCGGTTCGAACGCTACACGCCTTTCGGGACGGCGAGGGAGATCGCCGCCTTCATCGCGCCCTACATCGAAGCGGGCGCCGAACACGTGAACCTCATCCCCACGCAGGCGTCACCGGAGGAGAACATTGAGCAGGCCGCGGCCGTGCGGCAAGAACTCCTTGCCCTCTTCCCGGAGAGCGCTTAGGCCGCGCGATACTCGCTCGCGAAGTCTTCACCACTGCGATTGAAGGCGGCTCGCGAGAAATCGCGGATGGCCTCCCTGAGTTCGTAGCCGAGCACCGGCTTCCGGAGGAATCCTGCCGCGCCAAGTCGGTAGCAGTCGACGATCGCACGGTCGGAGATGTCGTCATCGACGATGATCGCCGGCGGTTGCCGCAGCCACGCGCTCTGGCGCAGGCGGCCGAGGAGTTCGATCGCGTTCATGTCGCCGACCTGGAAGGCGGTGAACACCAGCGAGGGCGCCAACCCGCGCTCGTCGAGCACCCGGAGCGAATCCACCCCGGAGGCTGCTTCGAGAACCTCGCAGCCGGCTGCGAACTGTCGCAGGCCGTTTCGCCAGCCGATGCCGCTCAAGATCATTGCTATCAACAACCAGGTACACAGCCTTCATTGCCAACTCCTCGGGTCTTGAACGAATCATCGGCAGGTCCGTCACCGATCTGTAACCGTCGCCCAAAGATTTACCAGCGTTGGCCCGAAGGAGCGGCCTTGTCCGGCTCGCCGCGCGTCATATGGCTGGCGCCGGCGCCCGCGCGCCATGGCCAGCTCTCGCCATCCGGTGCAAAGGCGCCCGCTTTCGCGGCGAAGAGCGCTTCGGCGAGTTCCAGGGCACGGCGCGCACCGGCGACGTCGTGGACACGGAAGATTCGCGCTCCCTGCTCGTAGGCCGTCACCGTCGTCAGGTGTGTCTCAAGGTCGCGGTCGGATGGCGGTGCGCCGGTCACGCTGCCGATGTAGTTCTTCCGCGAGTGGGCGAGCAGGAGCGGCTGGCCGTGCACGGTGAATTCGCCGATCCGGCGCATCACCTGCAAATCCTCGTCGTGGCTTTTCCCGAAGGCAATCCCCGGGTCGAGGACGATCGCTTCCCGTGTGAGGCCGGCCGAGGCCAACATCGTCAGCCGCGTCGCGAACCACTCGTTGGTCTCCGCCACGATGTCCAGGTATTTCGGTGGCGAGGGCGGGCGTTGCTTTGGTTCGGAGTAGCTGTAGTTCAGGACGTAGCCCGCGCCTGCCTTCGCCGCCGCCTCAGCAGCCCCACTGCCAAGTGTCAGCCCGCTGATGTCGTTGACGATCTCCGCGCCCGCGGCCAGCGCCGCTTCGGCGACCACGGGCTTGTAGGTGTCGGCCGAGACGATCTGCCCTTCGGCCGTCAGCGCTGCCACTGCCCTGCTGAGCAGCTGCGCTTCCTCGTCCGGCTCCCGTGTCGGCCTGTCGGCACGAGCGCTCTCCGCGCCCACGTCGATGATCGTGGCCCCCGCCTCACGAAGTGCATCGGCGCGCTTCACGGCGGCGACAACGTCATCGCCGACGCCATCGCCCGAGAAGGAATCGTCGGTCAGGTTCACGATGCCCATGAGCAGTGGCCCTACCGTGTCCAGGGACCGCGTGCGGAGCTTCCATCGGCCAATCGGCTCCAGGTAGCGCCGGATCGCCGGGCCAAGCTCACTCGACCGCTGGTCCAGCTCGGCCGCCAGCCGCGCCAGGTCGGCCCGCGAGAGGCGCACGAGCACCCCCTCGTCGCGGTGTTCCAGGCCAAGTCCGAGGGTGCTGGTCGCAAGCGTAAGAGGCAGGTCTTCGCCGTCGAAGAACGCGAGGTGTGGCGCTTCCGTATCGGCCGCCTGCTGCCATGGCGCCGGCGGTACCACCCGCAGCTTCACCAGGCCCTGCCGCCAATGGCCTCCACCATCCGCCGGGCCTGCCAGAGGTGTTCCAGGTCGTGCTGGTAGAGCTCGCGGATCGTCTCCCGCAGCGTGCGACGGCCCCGATAGGGATGGAGCCCGGCCCGGTCCCAGTCCTCCATGGAGAGGTCCCAGAGAAGGTAGGAATTCCGCCTGCGCCTGTAGTGGAACTCCTCGAGCAGCTCCTCCTCGTCGCAGTCGTCGTAGTCCGCCGGGAAGGGGATGTCGTCGAGGTCGGCGTGCGGGATTGTGGGCTCGCGCATCGTGATGATCCGCTCGATTTGATTGCCAATCGTGCCCTCCACCTGGTTCAGGTGGTAGCAGATGCCCATCAGGGACCAGTCCTCGTCGGGCGACCGGCCAGTCTGCAGCAGCGTCCCGAGGCGAAGGCCCCACATCAGCTCGCGAAACTCGCCGGAGGCTTCCCGCATCGCCTTGATCATGAATGACGGGTCGGCGCCGGCACGAGGTATGTACCGCATGCCGTCGATTGTACGATCGTCCACGTGCCGCTTGGGTTCAGGTAACGACGAGGGGCGTTCCCGCCGCACACTGGGGGCATTCCGCCGGGTCCCAGGAAGCCACGGTCATGTTCAGGCAGGCGTACAGGGGCACGCCAAAGTCCACCTTCCCGCCTGACCGGTCCACAAGGACGCCGACACCGATGACCTCCGCGCCGTGACGCTTCACCGCGTCGATGACATCGCGGATGCTTCCGCCGGTTGTCAACACGTCATCCACGACGAGGACTCGATCGCCCGGGCCAACTTCAAAGCCCCGCTTAAACTCCCGGCCTTCACCATCGTCAGCCCGCTCCGCGATCACGTTGCGCAGGTCCAGCTGGCGCGCCGTCTCGAAGGCGAGTATTACCCCGCCGGTCGTCGGGCCTGCCACGAGGTTGGGCGTCCCCCGGAAGTGCGAGGCAATGCGCTCGCACATCTGCACGGTAATGTCCGGCCACTGCAGGATGCGGAACTTTTCGAGGTAGGTGTCGGCGTGGCGGCCACTCGCCAATTGGAAGTGTCCCTTGAGGACACCGCCGCGGTGTTCGAGTTCGGTCTGGAGGTCGGTTGTGGTCATCGTGCCGTCGAAGCAGAGCGTAGCCCCGGCTGCCAGACGGGGCAACGTTTACCTGGTCGCGACCGCCGCCAGGTCCTCGGCCGGCCGCAGCTCACTGGTCAGGTGTGGCCGGCCATCCTGTTCCGAGAGCGAGCTACCGCCGTTCCCAATCAATCCGAAGGCGCTCAGCGGAAGATAGGTGAACTCCGCTCGCCCAATGATCAGGTCCTCCGCGATAAAGCCGATCTGGGAACTCCGACTGTCTTTGCTGTTGTCCCGGTTGTCGCCCATCACGAAATAGCTGTCCGCCGGGATGATCACTGCCGGGTAGTTCCCCTGGCCGTTGCGTCCCCAGGCATCCTTGAGGTAAGGCTCATTCAACTTCTGATCGTTGATGTAGACCGCGCCTTCGTAGACCTCGATTTTTTCGCCCGGCAAACCGATGACGCGTTTGATGAGGTCCTGCTCGGGCGTGCTGGGGTCGCGAAGGACGATGATGTCGCCCCGTTCCGGCCCGTGGAACACGTGCTTCGTCGGGTCGTCGCCGCCATCCACGAGTGGCACATACTTGCCGAGCTTGTCGACATTGACTTCGGAGTAGACAAGCTTGTTGACGATGAGGAACTGCCCGTCCGTCAGCGTCGGGTACATCGAGCTTCCATCCACCTTGAAGTTCTGGAAGCTGGCCCGGACGGAAAGGAAGACGAGGAGGGCGAGGAGGCCGGTCTCGACGAGTTCTCGCACCCAGGTGCGGGTCTTCTTGGCTTCGGCTAGGTCCTGTGTCTTCAGCGATCCGGCGAGGAACGCCGCCCGCTCAAGTTCACGGTGTTCGAAGAAGTCGAACTCGTCGCCGTCGTCGTCTTCCGTGCCTTCGATCCAGTCATCTTCGTCTTCGAAGGGAGCGCTACCGGGGGCTGACGTCCGTTGCGGCGCCATCCGCATCTTGGCAAAGCTCTGGGCCTCTTGCGGCTCGATCAGGTCATCGACGATGCCCTGGGCGGCAGCGCCGAACAGCTCATGGAAGGCGCCCGGCTCCAGCGGTTCGTCGTCCACTTCCGTTGCGGCGTGGGCCTCGAAGGCGCGGAGGACGAGGTCGCGCTCCATGTCTTCTTCGTCGTGTTCGGCGAACGCCTCATCGACGGGGTCTGGGATCGGGTCCTGCTGCGGGAAATTGTCGGCCAGCCACGAGCCCCGTTCGTCGTCGCGCGGGCTACGTGCGATCTTCCCGAAGGTCGGCGGCTCGAACTCTTCCTCCGCGTTGTATCCGCTGGCATTCGCAATCGCGGCCCAGGCGTCGGCATCCTCATCGGCCTCGGTCTGCGGAACATCTCGTTCGTCTTCTGATGGCACGTCCTCGTCGTCGTCGTGGAGTGAGGCCCACGGGTTCTCGCCTTCGACCGCGGCAGGCATCTCCGGGACCGGCATTGGTTCCGGCGACCAGCCTGTCCCCGGCGCCTCCAGGCTCGCGGCCCAGATTGCCGCCGGCGCGTCAGCGTTGTCCCAGCCGTGTTCTTCTTCCGCCTCGGCAGCGTCTTCGGTTGTCCCGGTGTTGTCCGCGACGGGCATTTCCGGGACCGGCATCGGCTCCGGCGACCAGTCTCCAGCGGCGGTGGCTTCGCTTCCCCAGTCGTCTTCGCCGGTAGGCTGGGAGTTGTCGGCGACAGGGGTCGTCCACGTGGCAGGGCCCGTAGCATCCAGCTCCTCGCTGCCGTCGGCATCGGCGTCGGTCTCTGCGCTGGCCGCATCCGTTGCCATGGAGAAGCCGCCAACCGCTGGCCACGGCTCGGGCTCGCCTGAGAGCGCTGCCTCGAAATCAGGCTCCTCGCTCGCGGCAAGTGACCACGCCGCCGCCGATTCCTCGACGGGCGCGGGTGCTTCCCCGGTGGCGGCAACCCGGTCCTCGGCCGTCCGAAGCGCTGCATCGAAATCGAATTCGTCGCTGCCGGCGGCACCCTCGTCTTGTGGCACCGACTCTTCGGCAAGGGCGACCACAGCGTCCGAGGCGTCGAGCGCTGCCATATCGAACGCAGGGACTGGCGCCGCCTGCAGCTCAGACCCTTGTTCGCTCACCGGCTCCAGGTCGCTGCTCTCGTCGTCGTCCCGGCCCAGCGCTGCCGCGAAGTCCCACTGATCGTCAGCCTCCGGTTCCTCGGCTGTCTCGCGGAACGCGGACATCTGGACGAGAGGCGTCGCCTCGGGCTCGACTGTCTCGTCGGCGGGCGGCACCGAGTTCTCCTCTGTGCTCGAGCCGGTCTTGGGATCGATCTCGAACGCACTGGCGAAGGCGGCGTCGTCACCCCAGCCCGCCCAGCCGTCGTCGTTCGATGCTTCAGGCTCGCTGTCCTCTGGCTCGGCTTCGCTCGCGGGCAAGGCCGATAGCGCGTCGAAGGCCGGTGCCGGGGCCAGCTCAACCGTGTCGGCGGCGGGCGGGAAAGCGGCCTCGATCGGTTCTGCCGTTACGTCGTCGTCTGGGATTTCCACGTCGTCGTTGGAAGGCACCTCCACCGATGCTACGACGTTCGCCGGTTCCCACCACGCCCGGGCCGCCGTTTCAGGCAGTTCCTCTGCATTGTCTTCCGGCATTTCGAAGGCAGGCGCTACCCACTCGGCCGCTGTCGGTGCGTCGTCAGCTGGTGCGTGCTCCTCCGGGGTGTCGTCCACCGGTGCAGCGAATGCCGCCGGTGCCCAGGCATCATCGTCTTCTTCTGCCAACGCCGCGCTGCCCGGGATCTCTTGCGCGTTCTCGACGTCAGCTTGCCCGAAAGGGGCCCAGGGGTCCTCCTCGTCGTACTCCTCAGTCTCCGGTGTCTCCGGTTCCGAAGATGGCGGCGACCAGGCCGCGGCATCGCGTGCGGCACTCCCCGCCGGGGCCATCCACGATGTGTCGAGCTCCTTCCGCCCTTCACCGGCGGCCGTTACCGGCATCCAGCCTGATTCGTCCATCACCTTGAAGGGGCTGTCGACGTCCGACGATTCGACGAACTCGGCTTTCGCCGGCTCCGGGACGAGCGGTGCTTCCTCCGGCTCCCATTCGTTCGCTTGCGTTACGGAGCGAAGGTTCAACGGTTCCTGCTCAACCGGCACCCATTCGCCGTCCGATGCGAACTCCTCGGCTTCCCCAGGTTCTTCGTGCCTACCGCGTCCGAAGATGCGCTTGAATATCCCCGGCTTCTTCTCCGCCGGTTCGTCCTCTGTTTCGCTCTCATCGAACTCTTCGCTCGCGGACATTGCCTCGTCGAAGTGACCGGCGGTCGTCTTGTCGACGACGACTGGCTGCTCGAACCCGGTGGTAGGCGTCGTCGGCCAGATGATCAGGTTCGATGCGATGGCTTCGAAAGGCTCCGGCTCGTCGTCGCCATCCATGTCGTCGGCGTCCGTCGCGGTGACGGATACGTCCTCGACCTCGTCGTCGTCGTCATCGATTTCCCAGGCGGAGGGCGCGACGTCGTCATCCGCGTCATCGTCATTGATGTCGGCAATGGGCTCGGCGTTGGCGTTGGCCATCACGTCCTCGACCTCGACATCGACCTCGGCGTTGGCGTTGGCGTTGGCGTTGGCCATCATGGCTTCGGCGTCGGTGACGACCTCGGCTTCGGCGTTGGCCATCACGTCCTCGACCTCGACACCGGCCTCGGCGTGGGCTTCGGCGTTGGCCATCACGTCCTCGGCGTCGGGGACGGCTGCGTCCACCTCGGGCATCTCGAAGGCTGGCGCGTCAGCGGCGGCAGCTTCCGCTGCTTCGGCCACCAGCAGTTCATCGATGGATGGCTCCGGAGCGACGGGCGCCCAATCGCTGGCGTCCGCCTCAAAGTCGTCGGAAGAGTCGTCTTCGGGTTCGTCGTCGTCGGCCTGGAGTTCGCTCAACGCGCTGGCGGCCGCCTCACCCATGGGCGCGTCGTCCGTTCGCTCCGCCTCCATGGAAGCGGCATGGCGGCGCCGGCGGAGCACCTCCAACATGCTCGACTCGTCGGCGTCTTTGTTGATCTGATCCCATTCACTGTCATCGGCGTCGGCGTCAAGAACGGTGGGAGGCTCGGCCGGTGCAGGATCTTCGGCATCAGCCTTCGAGCCGCTCGCCCATTCGCGCATGCTGTCGACAATCGAGCCCTCCTGGAGACCGCTGCCAAACATCGCGTCCCAGCGGCTTATTGGGGCATCAGGGTCGGGAGCCGCGGCAAAGGATGCCTTCTCGTCCTCGCTGCGAGAGCGGCGAAGCAAGGGGCCGGATGCGGGCTCGACGTCGCTCTCGGCGGTCGTGCTCGCTTCCTCAGCATTCGTCGCGAGAGCTTCGAGGCGGGCGCGCCTTTCTTCCCGCGTTTCTTCGCTTAGCTTCGAGAAGCGCGGGGTCTCGATCGCCTCTTCTGGAGCTTGCTCGTCTTTTCCGCCGCCAAACCAGCGGCGCTTCTTCTCGCCACCCTTGGCTTCGGGCTCCTGCTTGCGCTGCGGCTGCTGCTGCGCCTGCTTGTTGAGCAGTGTCTGTCGCAGGTTGCGGTTCTTTTCTTCCTGCCGTTCCCATGCACCCTGGGGCAGGTCGAAGTACCAATCCTGGGTCTCATCAGGGGGAGACTCGAACACCTCGTCCAGGCGTTCGCCGTCGCTTTCCATCGTCATCAGACTAGCACAGCCTCCCGGTCACGCTGGTTCGGCAGAGTCGCACTTTACAGGCGATTGACCTACTCTCCCGGCTACTATGCCCGATTCCGGGACGCAGCCAGAGGCCTCCGACGAACAGCTGGTTCTACTATCTAAGGACGGCGATCTTGGCGCGTTCAATAGTCTTGTCGAGCGTTATCAAACTCAAGTTTTTAACCTTTGTTACCGGCTGCTCGGCAACCGCCAATCGGCGGAGGATGCCACCCAGGAGGCATTTCTCTCCGCCTACCGGGCGATTGGCACCCTCGCGGGCGGCTCGGTCCGCTCCTGGATGCTCCGGATCGCGGCCAACCAGAGCAAGGACGAACTGCGCCGCCGCGGGCGCAAGGACCAGGCCTCCTCGCTCGACCAGCTCTTCGAGGCGTACGACGTACCGATCGAGGTACCGGACTCGGCGCCCGCACCGGACACTGTGGCGATGAATCACGAACTCGCCCGGGCGTTGCAACTTGCCCTGCTCGAGCTACCCCACGACCAGCGCGAGGCGATCGTCCTCGCCGACCTGCATGGGTACCGTTACGAGGAGATCGCCGAGATGACAGGGACGAGCGAAGGCACCGTGAAGTCTCGGATCCACCGCGGCCGCAACCGGTTGAGAGATCTTCTCAGCCCCCATGGGGAACTTTTGGCGATGATCGATCGTCAGGAAGGGCAGAGGATCTCTCGTTGAACATTCGCTCGCTCTTTCGCGGTGGACACGCTCGCATCGAGGCCAACCTTGATGCCTTCATCGACGGCGCCCTCGATCCGGCGACCCACCAGCGCCTTGCGCTCCACCTCGAGAGCTGTGACGCCTGCAAGTTGCGGGTTGCGACCGGCCGTAGTCTCCGCCTCGCATTGGCGGCGCTGCCGGAACTTCCCGCACCCCGTTCCTTCGTAATCACCGAGTCGATGCTGGCTCGCCCTCGCGTGGCCGCCCCGGCGCACAGCGGAGCTTGGACCGGCGCCATGCGCAGCATGCAGGGCATCGCGGCCGCCGGTCTCGCGCTCTTCGCGATCCTCGTCGTTGCTGACCTTTCCGGCGGCACCGCGGCAACCTCCAGCGGCGATGACGACGCCCAGCGGTCCAGCCTCACGGCCGGGGCCGAGGCTCAGCCCAACGCGGCCCAGGATGACGCAACGACCGCCGACGACGGCGATAACACGTTCGACGATGGGAACGCAGACGCGACGGCGGCCGTCCTTCCCCCGGGGACGCCAGAGCCGGGTGGTGTCGACGCCCAGGACAATGCCCGTCCGACCAGGGCCCCCGGGGAAACGCCCGGCGACAGCTCCTCACCGGACTCCGCCAGCGGCAGCCTCCCGGAAGCAAGCGACGCGGGTGGCGACTCCGCTCCCGCAGTGTCGCAGGCGGCCTACTACGCTGCTGATGACTCGGGTGGGATCTCTCGCCTTCGCCTTGGCGAACTGCTCGCGGCCGCGGTGGCAGTGCTGGCAGTGGTTGGCGTCGTGGTCACCAGGCGCCTCGCTCCGGACCGCCAGCGGTAAAGCAAAGTTGCCGATCGTCGCTTGAGTAGCGTCCCCCAACCGTCGATGCTTGCGCTGTGACGATCCGCCTCTCGGCGCTGGTGTCTCTTGCCCTTGCTTCGGCTGCTTTTGCCGGGGTGGCAGGTTCCTGGGCCGTTATCCACGACACTCGTCCGGGCCGTCTCGACGGCGACCCGGCCGAGATCGCGACCACCGAAGGCGCTACGGCAACGCCCGAAGCCCCGGTCACGACGACCGATGTCTGCACCCGCTCTTTCGACTTCACCGACAAGAGCCAGCAGGTCTTCGACCCCTCGTACACCCAGAAGCGCGATACCCTCGGCCTCACAATCGTCGCCGGACCCGCGGTCAGCTCCGCCGCCCTCGATGCGGCCGAGGTCACTATTCGGCGGGTGTTCGCGAACAACGACCTGGAGGACTTCCTCGCCGAGCAGGGCGCCTACGTGGTCGTTGCGGAACCGGACCAGGGCATCCTCGACCTGCCGGAGTTCGCCTGCCTCGAAGGCGAACTCGGGACGAACTTCTTCACCCACGTCTGCGGCATCGCCGATCGGGCCGACTACCCGGTGGTGACCGTCAACGCCCTCGACCTGCTGGGAGATACGCGCGGACCCTGTGATGGCGTCAACATCCTCTACCACGAACTCGGCCATATGGTGCAAAACTTCGCCGCCGACCCGCCCGACCAGCTGGATTCGCGTCTCCTCTACTCCGATGCCATGGCCGCGGGGCTCTACGAGGGCCAGTACGCCTCGACGAACTACCACGAGTACTTCGCCGAGGGCACTCAGGCCTACTTCGATGCCCAGGACCGCGCAGGCCGATTCAACCGGAGCTGGCTCCAGGGCTACGACCCCAAGCTTTATGAGCTGCTCGTCCGCATCTACGGCGAGTAGTTAGCTGCCGGCCTTCGCGCGAAGCACCGCGTACCGCTGGCCGGCATCGTTCAGGTAGCGCTCGATCTCGCGGTGGCGAATCCGGATCGCCCGCATGAACTCGTTCATGGGCATGCGACGGCGCTCGTAGGGCGCACCCTCGGGGATGTCACCAACTTCGGACGCAACCCCAAGGTAGAGCGGCTGCACTGTCACGTCGCCGGCCGAGAAGTTGGGGTTGTGGCTGGTGGCCTTGCACTCGAGGAAACCGATCAGGTGGCTGGAGGCCAGCCTGGCGCCGGTCTGTTCAAGGGCTGTGCGAGCGACACAATCTTCGACGGTTTCGCCCGGCTCGAGGGACCCCTCGGCGATGCCCCAGGGCTCGTCGCTGCCGGCGCCGCGCGTGGCGTAACCCCGGTCGTCCTTGAAGATGACAACTCGCAGGGCGAACACCGGCGCATCCTCGGGAAGTTCCTCGGCGGCCTCCCAGACGGCGCGCCATTCATCGCCAAGGTTCAGTTCGTAGACACCCAGCCAGCGCGGCTTGTACTGCTGCATCATCTGCTGCATGTTGGGAGGACCCATCATCGTCAGGCTCTCCTTCTGTGAAGTGGTTTGGCAGCCACTGTCAGACCGCGCCCGGGAAGCGAGAGCTGCGTCCCTGGCGTCGCGTAGGCCGGATCCAGTAGTGCAAGGCCAATCGTAGCGCGAAGTCCCGGTGAGAACACACACGATCGCAGTTCCCCGGCCGGCTTGCCCTCTTTCTGCACGGGCGTCCCCGGCCCCGCCGCGGTGTCGCCTTCGATGATCACGGCGCTGAGGAGCTTCCGGCGGCTCCCACCCGGTACTTCGAGAAGCGTCTCGAGGTCGGCTTCGGCCGGCGAGACACCCTCCGCGAGGTCGGGGTAGAGGGCAGGCACGCAGGCCTCGATACGCCCGACCTCGAAGGCCCGATGGCCCGCGAGTGGTGACTCCTCCGCCATCGTCTCGATGAGATGCTGGGCGACCGCTGGCGCCAGCATCAGGAAGAACCCATCGTCGCCGGTGTCGGCCGTGCGAATTGCCAGCGAACGGAAGCCATGGGCCTCGAAGGCCGCATTCTGGAGCATCCGCACTCGGGACGGCAGCCCTTCTCCGAGGTGGCGGGCGGCGACAGCGGCCGCATCGGGCCCGGCAAGCGCCAGGAGGCAGGTGGACTCGGTGCGGTCGTCAATCCGGATGTCGTAGCCGCTTCCGACCGCCCCCTTCATCTGTGCGAGCGTGGCGGCCCTCGCCTCCGCCTCGCCGATCACGACATAACTGATTCCGCCGGTCCGCGTGACCAGCGTAATATCCTCGACCAGCCCCTCACGCAGTGCCACAGCCCGCACGGCTCGCCCCTCCTCCACCTCTCCCGCCGCCCGACCGAACACCTCGCCGAGCACGACACCGGCATCGGTACCGCTCACGATGAATCGGCTCCGGTAGGAAAGGTCGAAGAGGACCGCCCCGTCGCGGAGAGTGCGGTATTCGGCTTCTACGTCTCCGTACTGGGCCGGCAGCGACCACCCGTGATGCGTCTCGAATTTGGCGCCCCGGCCGGCATACGCCTCCCTGAGCGCCAGGTGGTACAGGGGTTGCGTCATTCGGGGACGAACCGTCGCCGGCCGTTCTCCTCGCGCAGGCGCCCAACACCGGGGAAGGCGTTGTGCACGCAGATCAGCAAGGCCTGCTCCCGCAGAGCCCGCTCGGCAAGCGCCTTCTTCGTCTCGAGGGAGACCAGCGGCATGGTGTCGAAGGCCGAGATCCAGGCCGGCCGTTCGACCTGCACCCGGTGGTGGACGAGGTCGCCGGTGTAGATCGCTGTCTCCTCGCCAGAGGAGAGGACGATCGAAGCGTGGTCCGCCGTGTGGCCCGGCGTCGGCAGAAACCGCAGCCCTGGCACGATATCGTGCTCCCCCTCCACGAGTTCGAGTTGCCCGGCCCGTTCCAGGGGCTCGAAGTTCTCGGGGAAGTAGGTGCCCCTCGTGCGGTCGTTCGGGTTGCAGGCGGCCTCGTATTCGCCGGCCTGGATGTAGTAGCGCGCGTTCGGGAACGTCGGTACCGGTTCGCCCTCGCGGAGGACCGTATTCCAGCCGCAGTGGTCGGCATGGAGGTGGGTATTCGCGACGGCCGTCACGTCCTCCGGCCGCACACCAACCTCGGCAAGCGATGCGAGGAGGTAGCCGTAGTCCCCCGGGAAGATCTTCTCCCGTACCCGTGGCCCGTGCTTGTCGCCCATCCCCGTTTCGACCATGACGACATCGTCGCCACGGCGCACCACCATGCAGTTCAGCTGTTGGGCGATGCGGTACTCGGCATCGATGTTTTCGGGGCCGACCTCCGGCTCCCACATGACCCGCGGGATCAGTCCGAAGACGGCGCCGCCGTCCATCCGGATTTCGCCGTCCGAAACGATCGCGATGGCGAACTCCCCGACCGTGTAGCGCCGTACTCGCTCCATCGCCTCGACGATACGGCCTGCCCTATCGCCGGGAAAGCAATGGTCCATCGCGGAGATTCGCCCGCCGCCTATACTGGAACCCGTGGATGTCGACATCTTTGGCGAGTTCAGCGCGGCGATCGCCGGGCGCGATGTCGATGTTGACCTCTACGGGGGCGTGATGGCGATTGCTCGCCTCGGCAATCCCAACCTCGACATCCATCGCTACGCCGCCCGCCTCGATGACCTCGCCGAGGAGGCCTCCGCGGTCGCCGGCGACTCCCTCGACCCGGAGCGTTTGGCGTCGGCCATCGACCACGTCCTCTTCGGCCGCTACGGCTTTCGCGGGAATTCCGAGAACTACGGCGACCCCGCCAATTCTTACCTCGACCACGTGATCGACCGCCGAGTCGGCATCCCGATCACGCTTTCGGTGCTCTACATGGAGGTCGCCGCACGCGTCGGCCTCCAGTGCGATGGCATCGGCTATCCCGGCCATTTCCTTGTTCGTTGCGGCCGCCAGGACTCGCCCTTCTACGTCGACCCGTTCCACGAGGGTGACCGCCTCGACGAAGCCGAGTTGCTCGCGCGGTTGGCGGCCTTTGATCTTGGCGGCGTGACCCGCGAGTCGTATCTCGCCGCTGTCACTCGTCGCCAGATCCTGCAGCGAATGCTGACGAACCTCCGCGTCGCGTTCCGCACCGAGCGCGACCCGGAACGGTGGCTCTCCGCCGTCGAGATGCAGCTGATGATCGAGCCCTGGAACGCCCCCCTGACCGGGGAGCGCGGTATGTTGAAATTCCGCCTGGGGCGGTACGATGAAGCGGAGAGCGACCTGGCGCGTTACGTGGAGGTCAGCGGCAGAGAGGCGGCCCATACCGGCGCCGCCAGAATGCTGGACCGAATCCGGATGCATCAGCGCTTTGGAGAGGAAGTGTAATGACCGAAGCGGCGAGGCCAGCCCGCACCCGGCAGGCACTCAATCGTTCGATCGGATGGTACCTTCGTCAACTCAGCCGCGTGATGCGCGTGCTCAACGACGAGGAACTCGACAGGATTGTTCCCCTCCTCTCGGAGCGGCGCTTCGACCAGAAGCAACATCTCTTTTCGACCGGCGATTCCGCCGAACGCGTCTATCTGCTCCTGCAGGGCCGCGTGAAGGTCTACCAGGTCGCCGACAACGGCAAGGAAGTCATCCTCGACATCGTCGGCCGCGGCGACGTTGTTGGTGACATGGCAATTGTCGAAGACGGCGAACGCATCGCCTCGGCCCAGGCCCTCGAAGACACCCTCGCCTTGAGCATCAGCTGGGAGGACTTTTCCCACCTCCTGCAGCAGTCGCCCCGGCTTGGCTTCGTCATGGTCGAACTGATGGCCAAGCGGCTTTCGGGGATGCAGCGGACGTTCGCCAACCTGGTTGCCAAGCCCGTTTCCGCCAGGCTGGCGGATACCCTCATCGCGCGGGCCGAACAGAATCGTGTCCGCCTGGGTCTCACCCACCAGGAGCTTGCCCAGACGATCGGCACCAGCCGCGAAACGGTCACCGCCCTCCTCAGCCGCTTCGTACAGCTCGGGGCCATCGTGCAGTCCGACGGCGGCTACCTGATCACCGATGCCGATCTGCTAGAAGACATCGCGAGCGGCACCGTCCAGGTCTCGGCCCGCCATCCCGTGGGTCATGAGCCGAGCATCGCTACCTCCTGATGTCGAGGCCGGCCCCAGGCTCTCCCTGGCTTGAGACTGAGCGCCGGCACCCCTTCCTCATCGCCCACCGGGCCAACTCGTCCGACGCCGTCACACGTTACCTCGATGCCAGCGCCGACTTCCTGGAGATAGACCTCTGGGTGCACGGAAGTGCGTTCGAATCGCGTCATGAGCGCGCCATGTACCCCGTCCCGCTGCTCGTCGAACGCTGGTACGTCAAGCGCCGCGCCCCGCACTTCGAGCTGACCGACAGCGTGAGCGTGATCGACAGCCGCGCGAACCTCTTTCTCGACTTGAAGAACGGTGGGCATTCCGTCATCCCCCTCATCCGCGAGACGCTGCGTCGTTTTCCAGGACTCCATATTTCCGCCTCCGCAACGGATTGGGCAACCCTCCGTGTGCTCCACGACAACGTGCACGACGTGGATGTCTTCTATTCCATGGAAACGCCCGAGCGTGTTGACCTCTTCCTCTCCGTGTTCGACCGTGACAGGCGGGCGGTGGGTGTTTCCTGCCGCGCCCGGTTGCTCACTCCCCCGCTCGTCGATCACCTCCACGACCTCGGGCTGAAGGTGGTTGCCTGGACCGTGGACGAAGCGGACCGGGCCCGCCGGCTCGCCGATTGGGGAGTCGACGCGCTCACCACCCACGACCCGGCCGCTCTCCGCACGGCTCTCGCCCGATGAACCCCCTGGCGGTCTACGTCCATATGCCGTTCTGCACCGTGAAGTGCGGCTACTGCGACTTCAATGCCTATTCCGGCATGGACAACCTCAAGGCGCAGTACCGCGATGCCGTCCTTCGCGAGATGTCCGGCCGTACGCCGGAATTGGCCCGTCACACGATCACGAGCATCGCTTTTGGCGGGGGCACGCCCGGCGAACAGCCTGCCGCCGATCTCGTCTCCATCATCGATGCGGTGAAGTCCGCGGCCACGCTGGCAGAGGACGCCGAGCTATCGATCGAAGTGAATCCCGGGACCACCGTTGAGTCGTACCTCCGCGAGCTGGCCGGGGCAGGCATCAACCGGGTCTCGATCGGAGCCCAGAGCTTCGCACCGGACGAGCTTCAGTTTCTCGACCGGATCCATTCGGTCGAGGCGATCGGTGCAACCGTCGTGGCTGCGCGTCGCGCCGGGATCCCGAGCGTGAACCTGGACCTCATCTACGGGCTTCCCGGCCAGGGAGCCGCCGGCTGGCGTACGAGTCTCGAGCGGGCAATCGCGCTTCCCATCGACCACCTCTCTGCTTACGGCCTTACGGTGGAAGATGGCACACCGCTCGGTCGGCGTGTCGCGAGCGGGGAAGTCACAATGCCCGACGACGACGATCTCGCCGACCTCTACGAGATCGCGTCGGAAACCCTGGCGGCGGCCGGTTTCGACCAGTACGAGCTTTCGAACTGGTCGCGTCCCGGTCACCAGTCGCGCCACAACCGGACCTACTGGGAATACGGGGAATACCTTGGCCTTGGCGCCGGCGCCCATGGATTTTTCGAAGGCGAACGTTACGAAAACATCGCCCACCCACGCGCGTACATCGCCGCGGCCGGGGACTCGCCACCTTTGCCTGTTGCCAATGCTTACCGCCCCGACACGGCCACGGCGATGGTCGACTTCTTGAGCCTGCGCCTTCGCCTGCTGGGGGGGTTCCACGTCGCCGAGTTCAAGCGTTGGTTCAGTGTCGATATCGATGTGGTGTTTGGTGAGCCCCTGGGGCGGGCCTTGCAGGCGGGTCTCCTCGACTATCACGGCCGCCGGCTGACGCTTTCGCGGGCGGGCCGGTTGCTGCACGGCGAAGTCGTCGCCCAGTGCCTCGCCCACCTGCAACGTCACCCGGAAGCCCTCACGGACGTCATCCTGGTGGCTCGCTGCTAGACTCCGGCCCATGTACGTCATTGGCACTGCCGGGCACGTCGACCACGGCAAGAGCGCACTCGTGCACGCCCTCACCGGCATCGACCCTGACCGCCTCGCCGAAGAGCGTGAACGCGGGCTGACGATCGACCTCGGCTTCGCCTGGCTCACGCTTCCCTCCGGCCACGAAGTGAGCATCGTCGACGTCCCCGGCCACGAACGGTTCATTAAGAACATGCTGGCAGGCGCAGGCGGCGTGGATCTTGCCCTCCTCGTGGTGGCTGCCGATGAGGGCCCCCGCCTCCAGACGCACGAACACCTCTCCATCCTCGAACGTCTCGACGTTCCGGCCGCCCTCGCGGTTGTCACCAAGGCCGACCTCGTCGAGCCGGAATTCGTCGACCTCGTGCGCCTCGAAGTGGAGGAACTCCTGGCAGGAAGCCGGCTGACGGGCGCCCCGGTCCTGGCAGTTTCCGCCGTCACGGGCGCGGGCCTCGATGAACTTCGCCTGGCCATCGATGCGGCTCTCGCTGCTGTGCCCCGCAAACGCGACCTCCAACGCCCCCGTCTGCCGGTCGACCGTGCCTTCTCGATGCCCGGGTTCGGGACGGTCGTTACCGGCACACTGCTCGACGGCTCCCTCTTCACTGGTATGCAGGTCGAAGTCCAGCCCGGCGGCAGGAAGGCCCGCATCAGGGGGCTACAGCGCCACCGCCAGGCCGTGGACAGCCTCGAACCGGGGACCCGCGCCGCCGTCAACCTCTCTGGAGTCCAGACCGCCGACCTCCGGCGAGGGATGGTGGTGACGCTCCCCGGTGTCATGCGCCCGGTGTTCGTCGTCGATGCCCGGTTGACCTTCGCTGCCAGCGCCCGCCATAGCCTTCTCCACGACTCCGTGGTGACCTTTCTCTCCGGCACAGCCGAGAGCGAGGCCCGCGTACGCCTTCTTGATACGGAGAGCCTTGGCCCTGGCGAATCTGCCTGGGCGCAGGTGGTGCTCGCCGACGAGGTGGCCGTGCTCCCCGGCGACCGCTGCATCCTCCGCACGCCAAACGAGACCGTGGCGGGCGGCCCGATCGTCGACATCAACCCGCGACGCCATCGTCGCTTCCACGAACCGACCCTCGCTACACTCGCTGCCCAGCTCACGGGTACGCCGGAAACACGCCTCGCCGGCTTGCTCGCCACCGGCCCTCTCGAGGTGTCTTCGATCAGTCGACTGTTGGGCACGGATGAACAGGGTTCGTCGAAGGCCGCGGCGGCCCTCATCTCCTCAGGTTCTGCTGAATGGGCAGGCCCCAGGCTCTACGGTAGGGACTGGCTCGGCGGTCTCACTGCCGCGCTGGAGGGAAGCGCGTCAGCCTACCTGGACCAGCACAGCCTGAAGTCGCGCGCGCCGCGCGAGCATCTGCGCAGCCAGTTGAAGCTCGCGCCGGAGGACTTCGAAGCCGTGGTTTCGCACGGCGTTGCCACAGGCATTGTGGAGGTCGATTTCGCCGGCGATATCGGACTACCCGGCCGTGTCGTCACGCTTTCGGAACAGGCCAGGGCGCAGGTGGAGCGGTTCGTCGCTGCCCTCGAGCGTGAGCCGTACAGCCCGCCGACCACCGATCTACCGGCCGCCGAGCTCCTCGACTACATGGAGGGTGCCGGGCTGATTGTCCAGACGAGGGCCGGGGTCATCTTCGCCGCCGGCGCCTTTGCCGAAATGCAGGAGCGTGCGCTTGCTGTCGCTGCCGCGTCTGGTCAGGTCACGCTCGCCGAGGTACGAGACCTTTTCGGTACCAGCCGCAAGTACGCTCAGGCGTTCCTGGAACATCTCGATGACTTGAAATTGACCCGTCGCGTGGGCGACGCCCGCGTCCTCCGCGAGCGCTAGGCATTCCCGGCTTCCAGCCCCTCAACATCGCGTTCTTCGCGACCAAGGATTCGCCGGAAGAAGCGCGGGATGTCGCCATTCTCCCAGACGACCAGGACCTGGCTGGCGACCCCAATGCTGCTGTAGGTACCGGCCACCACGCCCACGAGGAGGACGATCAGGAAGTTCTGGATCGTCACGCCGCCGAGAAGGAGGAGGGCGAGGACCGTCAGGAGCACTGTGATCGAGGTGTTGAGCGAGCGGGCGAGCGTTTCCGTGAGGCTGGCATTCACCGCTTCTTCAAACGGGATCAGGGGGTCGGCCGCGAGTTTCTCACGCATCCGGTCGAAAACAACGATGGTGTCGTGCACGGAAAAGCCGATCACGGTCAACAGGGCGGTGATGAATGCCGTATCGACCTCCGTGTTGGCCACCTTGCCGAGGAACGAGAAGAGTCCGAGCACCACGAACGCGTCGTGGGTGAGGGCGATGACAGCGGCAGCACCGTATTTCCACGGTTGGTGGAGATGGCGGAACGCCGACCAGATGTAGAGCAGGATTGCCAGCGCGGCGGCGAGGACAGCACCGATGGCGGCCCGGACGATCTCGGAGGACACCGTCCCCGAAACAGTCTGGAAGTCCTCGCGATTGATCGCTCCGAACCGCTCCTCGAGCCGCGATTGCAACTCATCGATTTCGCCGGGCGGAAGGGGGCCGGAGGCGCCTTCGAGGGCGGGAGCCCCTTCGAGCACGCGCGTGCGGATCAGGTAGGAATTGTCGCCCGAGCCCTGGACGCGGGCTTCGGGGTAACCAAGGTCCGAGAGTGCTGACCGAAGATCGTGCTGGGAGACGGCCTGTTCAGTGAACGTGAAGGTGAAGGTCGAGCCGCTGGTGAACTCGATCCCGCCCTTCAATGCCGGCGGAATGACGAGGATCACGACTGCGGTGAGGAAAGCGAGGATTGAGGCGGAGAGGTACCACCACCGCTTCTCGGCAAAGTGGATCATTCCGCGCGGCTCAGCGTTCGGCGAGATGTCGTCGCGGTGCCGGTCTTCGGTGGCGTTCCAGAGCCAGGCATTCCGGGCGAGCGGAGTGCCGACGATCATCTTCAGGAAGGTCCGGCTGACGGTGATGGCGGAGAACATGGAGATGAGGACGCCAACCGCCAGCGTGAGGGCGAAGCCTTTGACGAGAGCGGCACCGAACTGGTCGCCGAACCAGAAGAGGATCCCGCAGGTGATCAGGGTGGACACGTTGGAGTCGCGGATGGACGTCCACGCACGGCGGAAGCCCGCGTCAATGGACGCGTTGAGCGTTCGCCCCCGTCGTAACTCCTCTTTCATTCTCTCGAAGATGAGGATGTTCGCGTCCACCGCCATGCCGACGGAGAGGACGAAGGCGGCGATGCCCGACAGCGTGAGGGTCACCGGCCAGAGCTTGAACACTGCGAGCGCAAGGAAGGTGTAGACACCGAGCGCGCAGGTGGCGAGGAAGCCGGGCAGCCGATAGTAGAGGATCATGAAGATGGCGACGGCGAGCAGCCCGATTTCGCCCGCCCGCACCGTGGCTCGGACGGAGTCATCCCCCAGCGTGGCACTCACTTCGGTCGACTGGATCGTCTTCAGGGGCACGGGTAAGGCGCCGGCGTTCAGTTGCTTCGCCAGGGTGTCGGCTTCGCTGAAGCTATTCAGACCCGTGATCGACCCATGATCGGTGATCACGCCCTGCACCGTGGCAGTACTCACATTCACGTCGTCGAGATAGACGAGGAGGAGCCGTTGGGGGTCAGCCTCAGAATAGTCGAGCGCCCGGCTCGTGATCTGTCCCATCAACTGGGCGCCCACGCTCGTTGGTTCGAAGACAACGGCAAAGTTCGTCGTCGTGCGGTCGGCGTAGGCATTGTTCTTGATGTAGGCGCCGGTCATGGCCAGCTCCTGGCCATCGACAAATCCGGTCGCCGGGACTTCGTTCCCCGCGGCATCGATCACGCGGAACTCGAGTGACGCAGTGGCCCCGATGAGCTTGTCGGCGTCGGTCAGGGTAAGGCCGGGTACCTGCACGATGATCCGGTTGCCGCTGGCTTTCGTGACTTCCGACTCGGACACGCCGAACTCGTTCACGCGGTTCTCAATGACGTCTTTTGCAACGTCGATCGCGGACGAAAGGTCGCCTTCGTAGTCGGGCGGCGGGTCGGCTTCAAGGACGAGGTAGGCGCCACCCTGGAGGTCGAGCCCAAGGCGCATGGTCTCGCGGTCGAGGCCGCCTACCGAAAAGCCGCGCCCATGGGGCCAGAAGTCACCCGGCAGGTACCGCGAGGGGTAGCTCGGCCAAACGACCACGACGGCAAAGACCGTGAGGGCAAGGACGGCGAAGAACGTGAAAAGCGTGGAGGGGTTACGCACTACGTTCGCGACCCGACGGCGGGATTGGTGTCAGTGGCGCGACGGGGGGCTTCAGGCTCGGCCCCCGGAACGTCTTCCAGTGTGCTCAGGCGCTTGAGGACGGCATCGGTGACCGCTCGCACGCGAACGCCGGGGGCGAGTTCGATGATCAGCTCCGTGGGGCCATCGACCGGCGTCACCACGTCCTTGACCTCGCCGATGAAGCCGCCCGTGGTCACAATTTCGTCGCCGATCTTGAGCATCGCGACGGCCTTGCGCTGTTCCTTCTGCTTCTTGAGCACGGGCTGGAGGAGGATGAAATAGAAGGCAGCAACGGCCAGCACGGTGTAGAAAATGACGCTCCACATGGCGGCCATTGGCGCTCTCCGGCGCGCCCGATTTCAGGTGCTGCTGGATTCCAGCGTCTGCAACACCGTCCGGGCGTAGGCGAGGGCTTCGAGCCGGGTTGTGAGCCGGCCAGCGCCCTGCGCGGCAAGTACCGATGTTAGGACAGCCCCTACGAGCCGTCCACTTTCCATATCAAGTTCCGTTATGAGGTCGTTTCCCGTAATCAGCGGCCGTGGACCGGGTGACTCGTCGAGGCCCACCACCCTCGTCATCACGTAGTTGAGGAAGTTGCAGTGGCGGTCGAAATGGGCATCGGTGTAGCGCGGCCCCTGCGTCGCCATGCCGTCGCAGATGTTGACCATGAGGAGGGGCAGCATGTGGCCATCAAGGTCTCGCAGGAACTTGCCGACCGCCCGGTCTGTCGGCGGCCAGGGGGTCACCAGCTCTCGCGGCCGCAGATGGTAACGCACCATGCGTTGGACGAAGCGCGTCGCATCCGGCCCGAACCCCAGGGCCGGCAACCGTTCACCGAGCATTTCCGCACCTTGCGGCCCGTGGCGGGGAAAACGCAGTCGGCCCTCGACCATCGTTGCCGTTCGCGGCTTGGCGATGTCGTGGACGAGGCAGGCGAGGCGAGTTAGCTGGACGACGGTGATCCCGTCGATGGCGCCGCCCAGCGCGTCCCGCTCCAGTCATCCATGCCGTCCGGGCTGCGAAGGTCGCTCCCCGTGCGCTCGACCCGGTCAGCTCGTCGAAGGCGGCGGCGGCGGCGATGTTGTGGTCGAGCACGGTGAAGGCATGGAGTTCCGGCTGGACGAAACCTTCGCCCGTGTGCAGTTCCGGGAGCCAGTCGAAGAGGAGGCCCGAGTCCGCGTGAGCACGCAGGGCTACCGCGCCATCCGCCGCCGCAAGGGCATCGAGGAGCGGCGCCGGGGGAGACAGGGCGGGCTCGTCAGGCGCGGGGGTGCGCCCGGTCGTACTCCGCCCGCTTCTGGGCGTTCGTCACGTGGGTGTAGATCTGGGTGGTCGAAATGCTGGCGTGACCCAGCGCCTCCTGGACCGTGCGGAGTGGCATGCCGCCTTCGATCATGTGCGTGGCATAGGTGTGGCGCAGCGTGTGCGGCGTGACCTTCTTGGTGATCCCGGCGGCGCGTGTGTAGTTCTTCAGGATCAGCCAGAAGCCTTGCCGCGTCAGGCGTTCGCCACGCCGGTTCACGAAGAGGGCGCGCTCCTTCTTGTTCCGCACCAGGCGCGGCCGCACATGGAAGATGTACTGGCGGATTTCGTCCACCGCCCGCGGGTGCAGGGGCCGCAACCGGTCGTGGTCGCCCTTGCCAACGCAACGGACGGTCACCGGGTCACTTTCGAGGGCGACATCTTCGAGGTTGAGAGAGACGAGTTCCGTGACGCGCACGCCCGTGGCATAGAGCAGCTCGAGCATCGCCTTGTCGCGGCGGGCCTCGGGCGTGGCTTTGCGGGCAGGTTGCTCGAGCAGAGCGTCAACCTCCTCGAGCGTCAATGCTCCCGGGAGCGATTTGCCAACCTGCGGGGACTTCAGATTCTCCGTCGGGTCGTTGTCGATGATCGCTTCCGCGGCGAGGAAGGCGAAGAACGACTTCACGGCGGCGACCTTGCGGGCGACGGTGGCGTCCTTGTAGCCGCGCGAGTTCTTCATCCATTCGACAAATTTGACCACCTCGTCACGGGAGACGGCCTTCCACTGCCCGAGGGCCGGCTCGGCGTTGCCGCTGAACTGCTTGGCGAACTGCCCAAGGTCGTTTTTGTAGGCCTGGATGGTGTTGTCGGAGGCGTTCTTCTCGACACGGAGGAAATTGAGAAACTGGGCAATGCAATCTTCCATCCAACATCCTCTGGGCAAGTGGGAAATGTTCCGGGGGCGACCTCCGGGAACCGCGGTATCATATGTTCACTGCGTTCGGAGTGTCCACCTGATAAAGGTCCGTTAACGTGAAGATCCGACACTCGCCACATTCTGCCATCCGTACTATCCTCCGGGGTGGTGTCCGGTCCGCTAAAACGACCGATCTATGCCGTCGTTGATGTCGGTTCCAAGTCCATCCGTCTCCTCGTTGCGCGCCGCCTGACCGCCTCGGCCTTCGAGGTTGTCGATGAAGAGCGCTTTGACGCGCGCCTTGGCGAAGGTCTTGTGGACGGGGAGATCAGCGCTGAATCGTTCGAACGCGGCGCTGCGGCGATGCGCATCGTCGCCCAGGTTGCCGCCGCCTACGAACCGCGTGCGCTGGTCGCCGTCGGCACCGAGGCGCTCCGCACGGCGGGCAACGCCGGCGCCTTCCTCGCCCGGGTCCATGCCGAAACCGGCATCGCGATCCGCGTCATCTCCGCCCACGAAGAGGCCTTCGCAAGCTACCTGGGCACGATCAACGCCACACGCCTCGCCGACGGCGCGATCATGGACATCGGTGGTGGTTCGCTCGAAGTCATGCGGGTGGCGGGCCGCCACCTCTCGACGATCAGGAGCGTCCCCCTCGGCGCCATCTACTCGACCGAACGCTACTTCAAGGGCGACCCGCCAGCGCCGCGCGAGGTGCGTGCCCTGCGCAAGGCGGTGCGGACCCAGATGGATGGCCTCGCCTCTCCCGACGACCCGATCGGCGTGCTCTGGGCCACCGGTGGCGCTGTCCGCAACGTCGCCCGCCTCGTCCGCCTCCGCCGCAACTACCCCCTGCGCCGCCTCCACGGGTTCTCGTTTTCGCAGGCCGAACTGAAACGCGTGATCAAGGAGATGTTGCGGCTGCCGGCCAGTGAGCGCCGCAGGATCCCCGGGCTTAGCTCAGCGCGGGCCGGTACCCTCCCCGCGGCCGCCGTCGTCCTCGACGAGTTGATGTCCATGCTTGGGGTCGAAGAGGTGCGCGTTTCCGGACAGGGGCTCCGCGAAGGGCTCGTCTGGGAGCTCATGCGCGGCCAACGGGCTCTCCTGCCTGACGTCCGGGCCGCCTCGATCGCCGGCCTCGCCGCGGCCAACGGCGTCGATTCCGCCAGTTCCGAGCCCGACGTTCGCTTCGCCGCCGAACTCTTCGACGCCACGCTTCCCCTGCACGGTCTGGGCCATCCCGAACTCGAGATCCTCGTCTCCGCCACGCGGCTCTCCGAGATCGGGATGCACGTCGACTATTACAACCGCGACCGCCACGCCGAGTATCTCGTCCACAGCGGCGATCTCCACGGCTTCAGCCATCGGGAGATCGTCCTGCTGGCCGCGACCGTCCGCAATTCGGCCGGTGGCACCGCCGAGCTCGAGCCCTACAAGTCCGTGCTGCACGACCGGGATGCCGAGCTGGTGGCGACGCTGGCCGCGATTCTTGGCGTCACCCGTGCCGTCTCGCGCCGCCCTGTTTCGCCGGTGATCCGAAGTTCGGTGAGCCTGAACAAGCGCGAACTGGAGATTGTGCTGCAGTCGCAGGACCGCCTTGACGCGGAGCTCCATGCTCTCGAGCGCCCATTGCGGCGCCTGGAAAGCGCCCTCGGGGTCAGCGTCTCGGTCTCGGCCCAGGCCTTACCCAACCGGCGCTTTGCGGAGCTGGCGTAGGGCCCGGGGCGGCAGGAACCAGTCGAGGGTGCCGGCGCCGGGTTCGGCCTTCCCATCGAAGGTAATCAGCGTCGCCGATCCCTTCTTGATTTCCACCGGCAGGTGGCGTGTACCCAGGGCCCAGCCGAGGAAGTTCGAGATGTGCGGCTCATGGCCGACCGCCACTACTGTCTCCCGGTAGGCCGCAGCAACCAGCGACTCGTGGTCACCGTTCGCAAGGGCATCGCAGTTCTCGATCGGTGCACCGGTGCATGCCGCCAGGATCTCCGCCGTTTCGTATGCCCGGACGAGCGGGCTGCTGAGAATCAGGTCGGGGTGGACCAGCGTCGCCAGTCCCTCGGCCGCGGCTTCCATGCGGGCGCGGCCGCGTTCGGTCAGTGGCCGCAGGCTATCGTCGGTGTAGGTGCCGCGCTCTTCCGCAATGCCGTGGCGAACGAGACAGAGGCGCATTTACGAGCCTTTCTGCTCTGTCTGCTGGGCCGAGAGGAGTTCGATCGCCGCGATCTTCCACTGGCCCAGCACCTGTTTCCACCGGGCCGCGACCGTCGCCGTGCCCACGGCCGAAATGAAGGTCACGTTGAAGGTCTCCGACTCACCGTCGACGCCGGCCGCCTCGATCGTGTAGCCGGTGATGGAGGGGAGCTGCTGCGGTGTGAGGCCGCCGCCCTGGGCGCCGAGTTGCATCATCTGGGCCATAGCTTCGGGCGTGAGCTGACCCATGACCACCGCGAGGTTCCCCTCGGCGACGGCCTTCGCATTCTCTTCGGCGGCTTCGCGGGCGGTCTGCGGCCCGGGATGTGTCATACGGTTACCGTTCGGCGAGGTCGGCGATTTGCCATCGCTCGCCGTTCTGCTCCCACTTGCTCCAGATGGTGCGGCGGCCGGTCCCAATGTAGGTGATCTCGGCTTCGTTGTTGCCGAGATCGGTGATCTCGTAACTCGTCGCCGTGATCGGGTTGGCGGCGAGCGACATGACCTTGGTCATGGCCGCCGGGGTGAAGTCTCCCATGAGGGCAGCGATGTTGTTGGAGACAACGTCCTTGGCGTGGCGTTCGCGCGTTTCGTTGAGGTCGGCCATGGTCGTGCAAACTTCCGATCGGTGGGTTTGGCGGGAGCATACCGGGAAGCGGCTGTTCCTCGCAATTTCTCGGTGCTATGCCGGTTCGAGAATCGCCGTGGCGAGCTGCCCCAGCGCCCCGTAATCGATCGCGATATTGTCGCCCGGCAGCACCGCTACGGGGGTCGTCAGCGAGCCGGTGATGATCCAATCGCCCGGTTCCAGGGCTTCGCCCCAGGGCGCCAGCTGTGCACCCTTGGAGACGGCCAGTGCGGCGAAATCGGCGGGGGCGAGCTGGGGTGCGAAGGTGGCGGCGACGGCCCCATTCTTCCGGATAACGGGCCAGCCCTGCGGTGGCCAGTCGATAGCCTTCCAGCCTTCGAAAGGCATGGAGGCGCCGAACATGACCGCCTCGTGGAAGACCGAGTGGCTGAGGATTGCTTCGATCGAGCCGGCTGGCCGCGCGAGATCCACGAACTCGATTGCAGGCGCCACGCTATCGATCGAACCGTCGCTCCCAATACGAACCGCGACCTCCGCTTCGACCGACGTCCTCGCGTCGGAGGGTGGTCTGTACGCCGCACCGGCCGCCAGCGAACGCTCGCCGTTCAGCCAGGCGATCGCCGACTCCGCAATGCCGAGCCGCTCCATGGCCGCCGGGTCGCTCAGGGCCACCTTCCAGCCAAGTCGCGGCATTCCGGCCGCACGCGCCTCGCGGAAGCGTGCAATCTGGTGTTTCATGCCCTCGTCGTAGCCCGCGTTGGCCATCTCGCGAATGCTACCAGCACGGTGCTGAACGAAAATTCCTGCGGCCCGAGGCGAGATGTCGATCCGGGCAGGTCCGCGCGCGTCATTATTCCAGGGACGGTCATTGGCCCGTCACCACGACAGAGGAGAAACCACCGTGCGTTACATGCTGCTCATCTATGGCGATGAGGCCGACGATCTGAACCCCGCGGACGCAGGATTCGATGAGATGATGACGGGCTACGCCGCCTTCACCCAGGAGGTCCAGGAGAAGGGCGCCTTCCTTGGGGGAGAGCCGCTGCAATCGGTCGCCACCGCGACCACCGTGCGAGTGCGGGACGGCAAGGCGTCGCACGTCGACGGGCCGTTTGCCGAGACCCGCGAACAGCTTGGTGGTTACTACCTGCTCGAATGCAAAGACCTCGACCAGGCCCTCGACTACGCGACGAGGATCCCGGCCGCTTCCCGGGGCTGTGTCGAGGTCCGACCGATCATGGAGCTGGGTGGCTAGGATCGTGCGATGGCGACCACCAGGGGTGCACACTGGCGCCATGCCTGAGGATGCAGCCATTGTCGCGCGCGTGGCCCTCGACCGCCTTTTTCGCGAGGACCACGGCCGGGTGCTGTCGGTGCTCATCGGCTCGCTCGGAGACTTCGACCTGGCGGAAGACTCCCTCCAGGACGCGGTTGGTGTGGCCCTCGAAAGGTGGCCCGTCGACGGCGTCCCCCGGAATCCCGGCGGGTGGCTGGTCACAGCCGCCCGCCGCAAGGCCATCGACAGGCTGCGCCGTTCCCAGAACCTGCTTCGCAAGCAGCAGGAGATGAAGCTCGCCGCCGAACTCGAGGCTCAGGAGGCCACCAGCGTGGACGAAGACAACTCGATTCCCGACGAACGTCTCCGCCTCATCTTCACCTGTTGCCATCCTGCCCTTTCTCTCGATAGCCGCGTGGCCCTGACCCTGCGGACGCTCGGGGGCCTCACCACCACAGAGATCGCGCGTGCCTTCCTCTCGACGGAGAGCACGATGGCGCAGCGGATTGTCCGGGCGAAGCGGAAAATCCGCGATGCGAACATCCCCTACCGCGTGCCGCCCGACAACCTCCTCCCCGACAGGCTCGAAGGCGTCCTCGCGGTGCTCTACCTCGTTTTCAACGAGGGTTATGCGGCGACCACCGGGGGTCAGCTCGACCGCGGCGACCTGAGCGCGGAAGCAATCCGCCTTGGGCGCGTGCTCGTCCACCTGATGCCGGACGAGCCGGAGGTGTCCGGGCTCCTCGCCCTGATGCTGTTCCACGAAGCGCGACGAGCGTCTCGCGTCGCTCCCAACGGCTCGCTTGTGCTGCTCGCCGACCAGGAGAGGTCGCTCTGGGACCAGGCGCGGATCACAGAGGCGAACCGGCTGCTCGAGGCGGCAATCGCGCTGGACCGGCCCGGCTCCTACCAGGTCCAGGCCGCCATCGCCGGCCTCCACGCCAATGCCCCCCTTGCCGAGCTCACCGACTGGCGCCAGATCGCGGCGCTCTACGATCGCCTGGTCGACCTGTCGCCGACGTCGGTGGTGGCCCTGAACCGGGCAGTTGCCCACGCGATGGCCTTCGGCCCGGGGGCGGGTCTCCGCCAGATCGATGCGATTGAAGGACTGGACGGCTACCACTTGCTCCACAGCGCCCGTGCCGACCTGTTGCGGCGGTTGGGCCGCGACGAAGAGGCCGCCGTCGCCTACCGGCGAGCCCTCGAGCTTGTCACCAATGAGACGGAGCGCGATTTCCTCGAGGGGCGGCTGCTGGAGCTGTCCCCGAACTAGACCAGCTTGAGCCAGCGCCGCTTGCCGACCTGCATCACCGCGCCGGCGCTCGGGGCTGTATCAAGGGCAGCCACCTCGCCATCGAGCGAGACAGCGCCCTGCTCGACGAGCCGCCGCGCTTCCCTCCGCGAAGGTGCCATCCCGGCCTCGACGATGACGTCGAGAATCGCCGCCCCTTCCGGCAGCCGCCACTCAGGGATCTCGTCCGGCATCTCTTTGCGCTGGACCGTCCGCTCGAAGTGTTCCTCGGCGGCCGTTGCGGCCTCTTCCCCGTGGAGCTCGGAGACAATCGTGCGCGCGAGAGCCTTCTTCTGCTCCATCGGGTTGCGGGAGCCGTTCGCGAGCCCGGCGATGATCGCTGCCACTTCACTGCGGTCGACGTTCGTCGCGAGGGTGAAGAAGTCGCCGAGCACGTCATCGGGGAGCGACATCGCCTTGCCGTACTGCTCTTCCGGCGCATCGTGAACGCCGATGTGGTTGCCCTTCGACTTCGACATCCGTTCCTTGCCGTCGAGGCCGACGAGGATGGGCATGGTGACCGGGACATGCGGCTTCTGGCCGGCGTCTTCCTGGATCTTTCGCCCGGCCATCAGGTTGAAGAGCTGCTCGGTGCCGCCCACCTGCACATCGCACTCGAGGGCGTAGGCGTCGTAGCCCTGCATCAGGGCATAGAGGAACTCGTGGAGATAGATCGGCGTCGCCGGCGTCGAAGCGCTTGCGGAAGTTGTCGCGGCGGAGCATCTCGGCCACCGTGAACTTCGAGAGCAGGCCAGATGATCTCGGGCGAAGTCGAGCTTGCCGAGCCACTCCGAATTGTGGCGGAGCTCAGTTTTACTGGCGTCGAGGATGACCGCCGCCTGCTCGAAGTAGGTCGCCTCGTTTGCCTGGATCTCCTCGTTCGTCAGCTTCGGCCGCAGCGCGTTCTTGTCGCTCGGGTCGCCGATCAGCGCCGTTAGTCGCCGATGAGGAGAATGGTGTGATGGCCGAACTGCTGGAACTGGCGCAGCTTCCGCAGGGGCACCGTGTGGCCGAGCGTCAGGGACGTGGCCGTCGGGTCGATGCCGAGGTAGACCCGCAGAGGCCGGTCCTCTCGCAGCAGGGCGGTAAGCTCCATCTCGAAGCGCTCCCGAAGCTGGGCGTCGCCGTAATCGACGCCGCTCATCAGGACCTTCAGCTGCTCCTCTACAGGCGCCATCGTGCGACTCATTGCGCGAGGATCTCCCGCGCCTTCGCCACGTCCTTCCCGATCTGGGCGGTGAGTTCACCGACGCTCGCGAACTTCACTTCCGAGCGGATCCGGTCCACGAATTCGATCTCCATGCGCTGCCCGTAGAGGTCTCCCTCGAAATCGAGGAGGTTCGTCTCGATCGAAACGTGGCCTTCGTCGAAGGTAGGGCGGCGGCCGATGTTGGTGGCGCCGTTATAGCGCTGGCCGTTCACCAGCGCCCGCGTCGCATAGACGCCGAGGGCGGGCATCGCCCGGTCGGCTGCGACCGAGATGTTCGCCGTTGGGAATCCGATCGTTCGCCCCCGCTCGAAGCCCTTGACCACCGGTCCGGAGAGCGAGTAGGGCCGCCCAAGGAGCGCCGTCACCCGCCGCATCTCGCCTTCGCCAAGGGCATTGCGCACGGCCGTGCTGCTGTAGCGCTCGTGGTCGTGCATCAGCGGCTCAATTCGCAGCACTTCGAAGCCGATCTCGTCGCCCAGTCGCCGCATCCGTTCGTAGGTGTCCTTGGGGGCGCCGCGGCCAAACGCCGCATCGGGTCCAAGCACCATCAGCTGCATCCCCACCAGTTCCACGAAGGCCCTGGCAAGGTCTTCGCACTCGATTTCGGCGACGTCGGAAGTGAACGTCATCGGGATTACCCAGGCCATCCCCGCCTGCATCATGAGTTCGATCCGGCGCTCCAGCGTGGTCAGGTAGCTCGGCTGGATCTCCGGCCGCAACACGGTGATTGGATGGGGATGCAGGGTAACCACACCCGGCGAGAGCCCGCGGGTGGCAGCCTCCGCAGCAAGCCGTTCGAGCAAGGCCTGGTGACCACGGTGCACGCCATCGAGCACGCCGATGGTCAGCGCCGAAGGGATGCCCGGTGCTCCCGCCTTCAGCTGGGCCGCGGTGAATGATGGGATCGTCATCTGCAGGAAGCGTACCAGCGGCTTTGGCGCTGAGACAGGCTTCAGGCGGTAGCGTCCGCCGTGGTCGCGCTCACCGAGATGTCTCCGAAGCGCTTCTCCTGTACCACCTCGCATTCGCCGCCTTTGAGCAGTTCGAGGATCGCCATGAAGACGATGACGATCTCCACCTTCGTCTGGCACTGCTCCATCACGGTGCGGAAGGAGAACTTGCCGCGCTTCTTCAGGCGGTCGCGGAGGTCATCGATCCGTTGGGCGAGGGTGAGAGTCTCCCGGCGGATGTAGGCTCTCGGTCTCTCCACCGGCACCCGGGCAAGGGCTTCTTCCATGAGCTCCCGCAGCAACTCCACGGTTACCCCATCGAGTCCCGGCCCGGGGACAATCGCCGGCGGCGGTGCGCTCCGCACGAAGAAGCGGAAGCCCTGTTCCTGGCGCTCGTGGAGCACCTCGGCCACTTCCCGGTAGCGCCGATATTCAAGCAGCAGGTCCACCAGTTCGCGGCCGACATCATCGTCTTCCAGCTCGGCTTCGCCCGGGTCGGGCGGCAGTAGCGCCTTCGATTTCAGGTAGATCAGCCGGGCGCCGATCGCCACGAACTCGGCGAGGGCGTTGGCGTCGATGCCATCTCTCTTGCGGATCGCCGTGAGGTACTGGTCGGTGACAGCGACGAGCGAGACGGCCGTGATGTCCAGGTCGTCTCGCTCGATGAGCTGCAAAAGGAGTTGAAGGGGACCTTCGAAGGCGGGGATGCGTATCTGCGGCATATCCTCAAGCGGATCACCGTCCCCCCGCAGGGACCTGTCCGCCCCCGGCGCCGCGCTATCCTGCCGCTGCAGTCGCCTTCACTCCTGAAAGCGTCCGCCCGACCGCGGCAGCGATACCGGCGACCGAAAGCATCATCTTGGCGAAACTTTCATATGTCAACGACTGGGCCCCATCGCTGAGGGCCGCCTCCGGGTGCGGATGCACCTCGATCATGAGTCCGTCGGCCCCTGCCGCAACGCCTGCCCGGGCCACCGGCTCGACCAGTCCCCACTTCCCCGTGCCGTGGCTGGGGTCGGCGATGATCGGCAGATGGCTGAGCTCTTTCACGAGCGGGATGGCGTTGATGTCAAAGGTGTTGCGGTAGGCGGTCTCGAAGGTGCGGATGCCGCGTTCGCAGAGGATCACGTTCGGGTTGCCCGGCCGAAAGGATGTACTCCGCGGCGAGCAGCCACTCCTCGATCTGGCCGCTGAGCGCGCGCTTGAGCATGACCGGCGTTTGCAGCTTGCCGACTTCGTCGAGCAGCATGAAGTTCTGCATGTTGCGGGCGCCGATCTGGATGACGTCGGCGTGCTCGGCCACCGCGTCGACGTCGCGAACGGACATCAGCTCGGTGATGACCGGCATCCCGGTCTCCCGGCCCGCTGTGGCGAGGAAGCGGAGGCCCTCCTCGCCCAGGCCGCGGAAGGCGTAGGGCGAACTGCGCGGCTTGAACGCGCCGCCGCGGAGGACGTTCGCCCCGGCGCGCTGGACGGCCCGGGCCGTGTCGACGATGTGGGCTTCGTTCTCGATCGAGCAAGGTCCTGCCATCACCGCCAGTTCGGAACCCCCGACAGTGACGCCCTTGCCGATGTCGACGATGGTGTTCGTCGGCTTGAACTGGCGGCTGACCATCTTGTAGGGATGGGTGATCCGGTGGACTGATTCGACGTGGGGCAGCGATTCGAACATGTCCTGGAGTTCGGGCGGGTCGCTGCCGATGACGCCGATAATCATCCGTTCCTGGCCTTCGGAAATGTGGGCCTTGCGGCCGGTCTCTTCGATGCGGGCGACGATCCGGTCGACGTCGTCCTTCGTCGCTTCTGGCGATACGACAATAATCATGGCTTCTCCCTTGTTAGCGGGCGGTTGAGAACGTGCTGGAGCTGAGATCGGGACGGAGGGCGCTGGCCCCCCGGATGTAGACGTGGTGTACCTCATGCGGTCCTTTTTCAGTGTTGACGTGCAGGAGAATCCGGAGGCACATGGGCAGGCTGCCGGGCACCGACATCTCGTGGCCGCACATCAGCGGCACCGACGTCCAGCCCATCTGGCGGGCGCCGACGGCCGGGAATTCGGCGTTGAGGTCGGGTGTAGTGGTGAACCAGGCGGAAGCAACGTCGTCGGGATCGATGTCGTTCGCGTCGATAACCGCCTGCAGCAATTCTTTCGCTGCGTTGACGATCTCTTCGCGCTCGTTTCGCTCCACGGTGGTTGCACCACGAATGCCGCGGACGGCCATGCTCAGGTCTCCTCAGGAACTCGGAATCAGGGAACGATGTGTTGACGGTCTCGCTTAGCGCCCAAAGACCCCGGCGACTGAGCAGCCATATCCCCGGCCCGCGTCGGTAACGAGCGCAACATCGCGTCGCGCTCTTCCGCGGGCCGTAATCACCATCTGCTCAGCTGTGGCCGGTAACACCCTCCACATACTCCCTGACGCGTTCTGCGCGGCGTTCAGGTTCCGCGGCGTCAATGGCCGCGATTATAGCAGAGCCCACGATCGCGGCATCGGCCATGGCCCCGACCTGTTCGACGTGTTCGCGGCGCGAAATGCCGAACCCTACCGCCACGGGCAGCGTCGTGTGCCCGCTTCACCCGTTCGATGAAGGCGCGCGAGGTCCGGCGGCAAGGCAGTCTCGCTGGCCGGTCGTGCCGGTCACGCTCACGCAGTAGAGGAAGGCGTCGGCGGTCGATGTCGCGAAGGGCATGCGGGCATCGCTCGTGGTTGGGGCGATGAGCGGGACGAAGCTGATATCGTGCTGCGCGCAGAGGGCAACGAAGGCGCCCGCTTCCTCCGGCGGCATGTCGACGATGATGTAGCCGTCGGCGCCGGCTGCCGCTGCGTCGGCGACGGCCCGTTCGACGCCATAGCTGAGGACCGGGTTGTAGTAGCCCATGAGGAGAATTGGCGCCGCGAGGCCCTGGGCCCGCGCCGCCCGGACGTAGTTCAGGCAGCTCGTGAACGTGGTCCCGTTGGCGACGGCGACCTCGTTCGCATGCTGGACGGTGGCGCCATCGGCGACGGGGTCAGTGAACGGCACACCGAGTTCGATGATGTCGGCCCCTCCCGCCTCCATGGCGAGGAGGATGGGCACCGTCTCGAACGGCTCCGGGTAGCCGGCGGTGACATAGGGCATGAAGAGCGTGCGCCCTTCTTCCTTGCCGCGGGCGAAGGTGTCTTTCAGGCGTTGGGACATGGTCAGACCTCCGTGAGAAGCAACAGCAAGAAGCTGGTGCCGTTGAACATGAAGTGAAGGGCGATGGAGTCCCAGAGGGAGCCCCGTCGCCAGGCGAGCCAGGCGAGCGCCATCCCGACGCCCCAAAAGGGGATGATGCTGCCGGGATCGAAGTGGGTGAGCGCGAAGAGAATGCAGTGATGGCCCCTGCGGGCCAGAAACCGAGACGAAGCCACCCGCTGAAGAGGAAGCCTCGGTAGAAGAGCTCTTCGGAAAGCGGGGCGAGGATGACGGCGGCAAATCCGGTGAGGGCGAAGGCCAGACAGATCCCGCGTCACGCTCGAGGGGACGGTGCTGTTCGGCACCAGCACGTCGGGCCCAAAGGCTGACATCGCCGAGGCATAGAGGATGACCCCGGCGTAGGTCGCAACCAGCATGATCGCGGCCATCCAGATGGTCTGGAAGTCGAAGCGGTTCAGGCCAAGGTCATCCACGAGTTCTGCGGCCGTGCGTCCCGACATGAAGAAGACGAAGACGATAAGGCCGACCTGGTAGATCGGCGTGACGATGAAGGCGATCCGGAGCGTGGTCGTGTCGGCCTTCAACAGCGGTGGCTTCGGAATGTCCTCTCCCGCCGCGATCGCCGCGAGACGCTGGTCCGTGTAGTGCGCGATGCGCCCGGCGATTTCGAAAGTATCGCCAACGTCGCTCGTGATCGGCTCGCTGCCAACGACGGCGATGAGGATAGCGACCAGCGCTGAGGTCGCAAGGAAGAGGGCAAAGCCGATCCCGGCGCCGATCAGCGCGCGCTTCCAGCCCCAGGGTGCGGGCCGCATGCGGGACACCGTTGCGGCGTTCACCGGTGCCCCGCGAACTGCACGAAGGAAACAACGTTGAAGAGGACGTGGAAGGCGATGGGCTGCCAGAGTGTCGCGCTCCGCAGGTAGAGCCAGCCCAGGATTCCCCCGATGAGCAGCAGGGGTAGCACCGCCGGCGAGGCGTGCCAGGCTGCAAAGAGCGCTGCCGACCCTGTGATCGCTGGCCATTGTCCGAAGCTGAGCAGCCGCCGCAGCACCAGGCCCCGGAAGAGCAGCTCTTCGGCCACCGGCGCGAATATCACCGTCGTGAGGCCGAAGAGGGCGAGAGCAGTGTCGTCCCGGAGCAGGGTCTTCGGCGCCGGGTCGGCCGCCAGCGCGTCGAGACCCGCGGCGCGCACTGCCGCTGCGTACACCGCTATGACGGCCACTGCCAGCGCCGCCGCAATCACCGGCCGGGAGATGTCGTGGAATGGCGAGCGGTCGAGGCCCATGTCGTGCGCAAACGCCCGGGGGCGCTTTCCCGTGGCCACGATGACGACGCCACTCAAGAGGACGAGGTCTAGCATCGCCACGGCGTAGGCGATCCGGGCCGTACGGACGTCGCCCCGCAGTTGCGGCGGGTCGGGCACGGGCAGGCCGTTCGCGATCGCGGCGACGCGCTCGTCGGTGTACTGCACCGCCGCGGTTGCCTGCTCGAAGAGGTCGCCGTTATCGCGAAAACTCGTCCCGTAGCCGGCGGCATCCGCCACCCTCCCGATCGCGAGCAGCAGCCCGAAGTGGATGATGAGCGCGGCGACGATGGCGACGCCCGTCCGCTGCCAGCTCCAGTCCGCCGGTCGTAGGGTGGCGCCGCCGGCGGTGGACATCGTTCAGAGGCTGACGCCAAGCGCGGCGGCAACCGTGTGCATGTCCTTGTCGCCCCGGCCGCTGAGGCCGATGAGCACGTCCTGGTCCGGGCGCATGCGCCGGGCCTCCTGGAGGGCCTGGTAGATGGCATGCGACGGTTCGAGCGCAGGGATGATTCCTTCCGTCTCGGACAGCGCCCGGAATCCCGCCAGCGCCTGCTGGTCGTCAACGGCCACATAGCGCGCCCGTTCCGAGGCCTTCAACCACGAGTGCTCGGGGCCGACTCCCGGGTAGTCGAGCCCGGCCGAGATGCTGTGCGTTTCCAGGATCTGGCCGGCCTCGTCCTGGAGCAGATAGGTGTGGGCGCCGTGGAGGACACCGGGCCGCCCGGCCACCAGCGTCGCCGAGTGCTTGCCCGTGCCCACGCCGTAGCCGCCTGCCTCGACGCCGAGGAGCGCCACACTCGCATCGTCGATAAAAGGGTGGAACAACCCGATCGCGTTACTGCCACCGCCGACACAGGCGACCGCAAGGTCCGGCAGCTTTCCCGCCTGCTCGAGCATCTGGGCCCGCGCCTCCTTGCCGATCACGGATTGGAGGTCGCGGACGATGGTCGGGAAGGGATGCCCACCAATCACCGAACCGATGAGGTAGTGCGTCGTTTCGACGTTCGTGACCCAATCGCGCATCGCCTCGTTGATGGCGTCCTTGAGCGTCTTGCTGCCCGAATCGACCGGCATCACCGTGGCGCCCAGCATCTTCATCCGGAAGACGTTGAGCGACTGGCGCCGGATGTCTTCCGTCCCCATGTAGACGACGCATTCGAGGCCAAGCATCGCGCACACGGTGGCGGTGGCGACGCCATGCTGCCCGGCTCCCGTCTCGGCGATGATCCGGGGTTTGCCCAGCCGCTTCGCAAGGAGCGCCTGCCCGAGGGCGTTGTTGATCTTGTGGGCGCCGGTGTGGGCGAGGTCCTCGCGCTTGAGCCAGATGCGGGCGCCGCCGGCTTCCGCAGTCAGCCGCTCAGCGAGATAGAGGGGCGTCGGCCGCCCGACATAATGTCGCTGGAGGTTGACAAGCTCTTCGCCGAAGGCCGGGTCGGCGATGGCCGCGTAGTACGCCTCTTCCAGCTCCATGTGGGCGCGCGACGAGCACCTCCGGGATAAAGAGCCCGCCGAATTCGCCAAAGCGTGACGACGGTCGTGTGGTTGACTGGGTCATCGACCCGCCCCTTTCGCCGCACGGATAAACGCGCGGATCTTCTCGATGTCTTTCTTGCCGTCCGTCTCCACGCCGCTGGAAACGTCGACTGCCCATGGTGCGGCGATGTGGATCGCATCCGCCACGTTCTCCGGGTCCAGGCCACCGGCGAGCACCAGCGGCGTGCTCTGCCCGGCCTCGGCGGCAACGCTCCAGTCGAACGACTCGCCGGTGCCGCCGCGAGCGCCGGCTCTCCCTGTGTCGAGCATGACCGCCTGCCCGATACCGGCGGGCGCGCGCTCGTGGACGTTGTCCGCCCCGTCCTCCGCCGTCACGTGCACGACCCGGATCGTGGGTATCCCCATTGTCCGCACGAAGGCATCGTCTTCGCCGCCCGAAAGCTGCACCATGTCGAGTTCGGCGGCGCTGGCGATCTCAATGACGTCGGCGCTGGCCTGGTCGGCGAAGACCCCCACGATCAGCGGCCGGTGGATGAAGAGCGCCTCTTCGATCGCTTCGTTCCAGGCGCCGAACCAGCTGCGCGCGCTGACCTCACCGGCTTCCGGCCCCGAGAACGAGACCTTTCCCGTCCCGCGCTTCTCGTGGATCGCGGTCACGATGTCGTAGCAGGCCTGGGGCGTGACCTTGCGGCGCGAGTTAGCAAACATGAGCCCGATGAAGTCGGCGCCCGCTTCCGCAGCCGCCATCGCCGTCTCCACGTCGCCGACGCCGCAGATCTTCACGCGGGTCACGCCGCTCGCCTCAAGCGAAGGTAAACGATGGCTGCCGTCACCAGTTCGTCGACCGGCTGGAGGCTATCGAGCACGAGCCGGTCCCGGGTAGGGTCGCGGGTCCCGGGGATCGCCAGCCAGTCCTGCCGTTGGGTGGGATTCGACTCCAGCGCCTCGCGTGTCGCCAGCCTGCGCTCAACCTCTGCCGGGTCGGCGCACCGCGTCTCGATCATCGCGTAGTCCGCACCGCCGTTGCGGGCGACGCCCCTTCCCCGGCCCTCGATCTGTGGCCAGTAGGCCGGGCTATCGACGATGACCGAGTAGCCCTGGCCAAGCAGGCTGCCGGCGAACTCCCAGATCGTCTCGTAGCTCACGGGGCCTGCGACCTCGCGCGGCAGCCGCGACCGGATCATGGCGGTCATGATCACGTCTTTATCGATGTGGATTGCGGGCACGCGCGGGGCCAGCGCCGTCGCCAGCGTGGTCTTCCCGCTTCCCGGTTCGCCATGCATCTGGATGAGGATGGGCTTCATTCGCCCACCAGCTCGCGCACGCGGCCGCAGGATCGGGGGCGCGCATGAGTGCCTCGCCGACAAGGACGGCGCTCGCTCCCGCCTGGCGGAAACGGTCGACGTCGGCGCGGGTCGAAATCCCGCTCAGGGCCGCGAGGAGTATGTCACCCTGGACGAGCCCCGCGAGCCGGTCGGTTGTGCCAAGATCCACGTTGAAGTCGCGGAGGTCGCGGTTGTTGATGCCGATGAACGCCGCTCCCACCGCGAGCGCCCGCTCCATCTCGGTGGCGTTGTTCACTTCGACCAGCGGTTCCATGCCGAGGTTCCGGGACACCGCGATCATCCCGGCGAGGGCCGCATCATCGAGCACGGCGACGATCAGGAGGACGGAATCCGCACCGTTCGCCCGCGCTTCGTACACCTGGTAGGTGTCGAAGAGGAAGTCCTTGCGAAGGACGGCCGGGCGCGTGGCGCCGAGTTGGGCCAACGCCCGGCGGGCCGATCGCATGTCATCGAGGGTGCCCTTGAACCAGGTGGGCTCCGTAAGGACCGAGATCCCTGCCGCCCCGGCGCAGCCGTACGTGAGCGCCTGCTCGGCCGCATCGATCTCCGGGGCAATGTCGCCTTTGCTCGGGGAAGCGCGTTTCACTTCGGCGATCAGCGCCATCGGCCCGGCCGCCCGGAGCCGCTCGACGATGCCGATTGGGGGCTCGGCGATGGCGCACTGGCGCTCGAGTTCGGCCAACGATACGAGAGCCTCGGGCAGCGGCTACGTCCTTGCGCCGCTGCGCCACGATCGTGTCGAGGATGGTACTCATGCCTGCGCCGCCTGCGTCAGTTCGACGTATCGCCGGAGGACTTCGGCCGGTTTGCCGCTGGCGAGTGTCTCTTTCGCCAACTCTGCCCCCTGCTTGAAGTCGTCCGCCATCCCGGCCACGACGAAGGCCGCGCCGGCGCTCATCGCCACGAAATCGTGAATCGGCCCGGTTTCGCCGGCAAAGAGCCGGTTCATCGTCGCCGCGTTGGTGGCCGCGTCACCCCCCAGGATCGTGCCAATCTCGTGCGCAGGGAGGCCGAAGTCCGCCGGTTGCAGTTCGCGCTCCCGCACGCTGCCGGCCGTCACCTCCCAGGCGTAGGTCACCCCGGCCGGGCTGATCTCGTCGAGTCCTTCGGCGCTGTGGACCACGATCGCCGGCGTGCCCCGCAGGGCCAACGCCTCGGCAACCAGCGGCGCGTGGGGGCGCGATGAGACGCCGGTGAGGTAGGCGCGAGGGTTGGCCGGGTTCGTCAGTGGCCCGAGCAGATTGAACAACGTGCGCACGCCCATCTCTCGCCGGACGGGGCCGACGTGGCGCATCGCCGGGTGAAACCGCTGGGCGAAGACGTAGCAGAAGCCGCAGCCCTCGATGACGCCGGCGACAGCCTCGCCGCCGAGGTCGGTGCGCGCGCCGAGGGCCTCGAGGATGTCGGCGCTCCCGGTGAGTGAGGACATCGACCGGTTGCCATGCTTGGCCACTCGACCACCGGCCGCCGCGACGACAATCGCCGAGGCGGTCGAGACGTTGAACGTGTCCAGCGCGTCGCCGCCGGTGCCAACAATGTCAATCACGTCCTCGACCGGGATGGGCTCAGCGTGCCGCTGCATCACCTCGGCAGAGGCGGCAATGATCTCGGCCGATTCGCCGGCGATCCGCAGGGCCGCGAGGTAGGCGCCGACCTGGGCCGGCGTCGCTTCGCCCGACATCATCGATTCCATGGCGGCCGCGGCCTGTTCGCCGGTCAACCCGGGCCCGTCGATGAGGGCTTTCAACGCTTCCTGCATCACCACAGCCCTCCTTCGGCAGCGAGAAAGTTCTTCAGCAGTTCGTGGCCGAATTCCGTCCCGATAGACTCGGGATGGAACTGGACACCTTCGACGGTGAACTCCTTGTGGCGCACTCCCATGATGATCCCGCCCTCGGTTCGCGCGGTCACGGCGAGTACCTCGGGTTGGGTCTCGGGAACGCCCGCGAGGGAATGGTAGCGGCAACCTTTGAAACCGTTCGGCAGGCCCTTGAAGACCCCCAGGCCCTCGTGCTGGATCGGCGAGATCTTGCCGTGCAGGATTTCGCCGGCGCGTGTCGACTTTGCCCCCGAAGACCTCGTAGATGCACTGGTGGCCGAGGCAAACCCCGAGGATCGGTGTTTTGCCCGCGAAGGCGCGGATGACGTCCCGCGAGATTCCGGCCCCCGACGGGTTCCCGGGTCCGGGCGAGATCACGACGTGCTGCGGCTTCAGGGCGAGGCATTCGTCCACCGTGATCTCGTCGTTGCGGCGTACATCAACCGCCACTCCCAGTTCCCCGAAGTACTGGTAGAGGTTGTAGGTGAAGCTGTCGTAGTTGTCGATGAGCAGGACGGTCACGCGGTGGTCTCCAGGGGCTCGGTGCCAATGATTGCGGCGATGTCGAATGGCGAAGTGGCGACGTAGTCCGGTTCCATCGCGAGGACACCATCGCGGTCGACGGATCCCCAGAGAGCAGCAACCGCCACACAACCGGCTGACTTTGCTGCCTCGATGTCGGCAGGGGTGTCGCCGACGAGCATTGCCTCGGCGGGGTCGTCGATCGTGAGCCGCTGCAAAGCTTCAAGGACGGGTGCGGGGTCCGGCTTGTGTGCGTCGGTGTCGTCGTAGCCAACGACGGCGGCGAAATACTCGAGCAACCCCGCTCGCAGGAGTTCGGCAGTCGCGCCCCAGGAGACCTTCGAGGTGACGATCGCGTTCATCCGACCGCTTGCCACGATGTCGTGGAGCACGGGCGCCACACCTGCGAATGGGGGTACGGGAACCTCGCGCCGGAAGTAGTGCGCGCGGAACGTTTCCACGAACTGCGGATGCTGGTCGCCGACAAGGTCACGCCCGATCGAGGCAATTGTGGCGCCCCGGTAGCGCCGCCAGAGCTCGCGAGCATCGACGTCGGCGCCGACGAGCAGGCGATGGGCGTGGGCCAGTGCTTCCATGCGCGGCTCGATCGTGTCGAGCACGGTGTCGTCGAGGTCCCACAGCACGGCCTTCATAGCGGCGCCCCTGGCACAGGGATGCCGCGTTCGCCCAGCACCCTCGCGACGACCGCCCAGGCATCGAGAGCGGCCGGGAACCCGGCGTAGACGGCGACCATGCGCACCGTCTGGACGAGTTCCTCCGCCGTAGCGCCGTGGTTGAGGGCGCCGGCCACATGGCTGGCGAGTGGCCCCGTCCGGCCGAGGGTGCCGAGCATCGCCACCACCTCGAGCGACCGCGTCTTGCGGTCGAGGCCGGGCGTGTTCCAGACATCGCCAAACGCAAAATCGATGACGTCGCCGGCAAGAGGGCCGTAGCGCTCGGCCAGCCCCTGTGCGGCTTCCTCCGGATTGGTGCCACCACGGAGCGTGCGAAGGACGTCGTAGCCGCGTTCCCTTCGGCCCGAAGGCGGCGCCGCATCTTCGCCCGTCAGGGTGCCGCCGGGGACATCCTCGTCGAGCATTGCCGCCACCTGTCCCTGGAGTTTGCGCATCAGATCGGCCGTGTTGTCGGTTCGATCGCGGACGCCGCACGCCTCGAGAACCGCGTCGCGGACCTGGGCATTCATCGCCACGGCATCGAGTTCGGCCGGCGCGAACCAGCCCTTCCCGGTGCCGGCCGACGTCGTCGGCTCACCCGACCAGTCGCGCGCCGCGTAGAGGTTGTAGACGAGGTGACCGTCGCCATCGGGGAGGAAGAGCGTTTCGACGAAGTGTTCCTCGCTCGTCGCCGCATCAAGGCCATACTCCCGCAGCGCTTCGGTCATTCCCGCTTCGGGGTCCGCGTGTTCCGGGAGGAAGGGACCGCCGGGCAGCTCCCATTCGCCGGCGGCTTCACGGCGGACAAGGAAAAGGCGCCCTTCGCGGGCAACGATCGCGGCCAGGTGGATACGTTGACTCATCGCCGCTGCCCTCACTCGTACCCGAGGCTGCCGGCCGGCTGCTCGGCGACGTTGATCTCTGCCAGTTCGACCGCCCGCATCATCGCCCGCGCCTTGTTCCCAGATTCGAGGTACTCCTCTTCCGGTGTGCTGTCGTAGACGACGCCGCCGGCGGCCTGGACGTACGCCTTGCCGTCTTTCATCCAGACCGTGCGGATGGCGAGGGCGGTGTCGCAGTTGCCTGACATGTCGAATAACCGACGGTGCCGCCGTAGCCGCCGCGCTGCTCGCCCTCCAGTTCGGCGATGATCTCCATGGTCCTGATCTTGGGGGCGCCGGTGACCGTGCCGTGGGGGAAGTAGGCACGGAGGGCGTCGTAGGTGCTCACGTCCCGGCGACAGTTCGCCAACCACGTGGCTGACCATGTGCATGACGTGGGAGTACTTTTCCAGCTCCATCATCGCCGTGACCCGCACCGTGCCCGGCTCACAGACGCGGCCGAGGTCGTTGCGGGCGAGGTCGACGAGCATGATGTGCTCCGCGCGTTCTTTCTCGGAGCTGAGCAGCTCGTTCGCCATCCGCTCCTCATCCTCGGCATCGCGGCCGCGGCGGCGGGTGCCCGCGATTGGATGGGTCTCGATGGTCCCGTCTTCCACCCGAATCAGCATCTCCGGCGATGCGCCGGCAATGTGCATATCGCCGAGCTCGAGGTAGTACATGTAGGGCGACGGGTTCACCGTCCGCAGGGCCCGGTAGACCTCGAAGGGGTGGACGGCCGTCTGGCGCTCGAAGCGCTGGCTGACCTGGATCTGGTACGTATCGCCCTTTTCGATGTAGGCCTTCGCCGCCATCACCTTCGCCATGAAGTCTTCCTTCGTCGTGTTGCTCACGAAGGCCGGGTTCGCCACGGGCTTGCCGGTGCGGGTATAGGGAAGGGCGGCGAGCGGCTGGGCCAGCCGCTTGGCGAGTTCGTCCACCTTCCACGCTGCCTGCCGCCATGAGGCTTCGATGTCGCCGTCGAGGCGCGCATGGCCGACGATCTTGATCGTGTGTTGCACGTGGTCGAAGACGAGGAGGGTGTCGACGAACATGAAGATCGATTCGGGGAAGCCCTGCGGGTCTGACGTCCGGCACCGGCAGGCGCTCGAAGTAGCGGGCGACCTCGTAGGCCATGTAGCCCACGGCGCCACCGTGGAAACGCGGCAGCCCGTCCACCGTCACCGGCTTGAAGCGGGCCATCTCCTCTTCCACGTAGCGAAGCGGGTCGCCCGTGAATTCGCCTGTCTCGTCGGTCTTCAAGATGCGGTACGGTTCGGTGCCGATGAAGCTGAAGCGAGCGAGCCGCTCGGCTCCCTCCACCGATTCGAGGAGGAAGGAGTAATGGCCGCGGGCGACCTTGAGGTAGGCTGACACGGGCGTTTCGAGGTCGGCTCCCACCTCCCGGTAGACGGGCACGACGTTGCCGGCGCCCGTCTTGCGACAGCTCCTTCACTTCCTCCAGCGTCGGCCGCAGCACTAGTACTTCTCCAGGTAGTTCAGGTCGAGGGCGTCGCGGACCATCGCCATCGTCTCGATTGCGATCGCGCGTTCAGCCTCCGAGCCGGCGGCAACGGCGTCGCGCACGTAGCGCATGTTCGTTTCGTACTTCGCCCGCCTCTCCCGGATCGGTTCCAGCATCGTGTTGAGGACCTCGCCGAGGCGGTCCTTGAGGACCTTGTTGCCGAGGCCCTTTGTGGCGTACTGCTCGCGCATGTTGGCGACCTCCGCGGCATCGGGGTCGAAAGCCTCGAGATAGCCGATGATCGGGTTCTCGTCGGGGTTTCCCGGTTCGTCGGCGGCACGTGGCGGCCCGCCGAACATCCGCCGGATCTTCTGGCTCACGGTCTCGGCGTCGTCCTTCAGGTAGATGGCGTTGTTCAGCGACTTGCTCATCTTCGCCTGGCCATCGATCCCCACCAGCCGGGGCACGCGGCCGACGAGGCCCTCCGGCTCGGGGAAGACCTCCTTGAAGTCGCGGTTGAAGCGCCGGGCGACCTCGCGGGTCAGTTCGATGTGGGGCAGCTGGTCTTCGCCGACCGGCACCAGGTGGGCGCGCGGCATGAGGATGTTCGCTACCTGCATCACGGGGTAGTTGAAGAAGGCGACGGGGACCGACTTCTTGCCCGAACTCGCCCATCTCGGCCTTCAACGTTGGGTTGCGCTGGAGCATCCCGAGGGGGAGGAACCAGCCGAGGCCATTGCGTCAGCTCGGCGTGCTCCGGCACAAGGCTCTCGATGACGAAGTGGCTGCCTTCCGGGTCGAGGCCGACGGCAAGCCAGTCGAGGGCGACCTCCCAGACCGACTCGCGCACGCGGCTGATGTCGTCGGCGTAGTCGCTCACCTGGTAATCGGCGATGAGGAAGTAGCAGTCGTAGTCGCCCTGGAGGCGGATCCAGTTTTCGAGGGCGCCGGCGTAGTGGCCGAGGTGGAGTGCCCCGGTTGGCCGCATGCCCGTCAGGATCCGCTTCCGCTCGCTCACCGGAGACCTCCCGGCTGGCTCGTGCCCCGGCCGCGGCCGCCTCCACTGCCACCCTGGCGGGGGCGAAAGTCCTCGCGTGGGGCATCGTCGCGCCGGCCTCCGTCGCGGGGGCCGCGGTTATCGGGCCGGGGAGGACGCGTATCGCGGGTGTCGAGGGTCGAAAGGCTCGCGGCGATGAGCTTGTTGGCGCGCTCGATCATCTCCAGCTCTTCGCCAAAGACGGTGACGGGCTCGTTCGTCAGCTCGGCCACGACTTCGATCCAGGACCGGCAGCGGGCGAGGGCTCCCGCGGCATCGCGGAAGCGGCCGACCTGGCCACCGCGGTCACGGGTCGTCGCCTCGGCGAGGGCGCCTGCTGCTTCACCGGCGGCAAGGAAGGCTGCTTGCTGGGCGTCGGCCACCGCCTTCAGGTTGGAAGCGACGCGCAGACGACCGACCGCCGCCGCAAGCCGCACGGACGTTTTCCACGACTCGGAGGTTTCGAAGTCGGCCATCAGACGGGCTCCCCGTAGCAGCCGTCGAGGAAGCCGAGCAGCCGATCGCAGGCCACGCTCGCGGCGGCCACCACGGCGTCTTCGTCCTCGGCGGCTTCATCGATCGCTGCCATCTCCGAGCCTGCATGCGCGATATCGGAGACGAGGTGGACGGAGAAGAACTCGAAGCCGTCGGGCGTGAAGCCGTAATGGTCCTTCAGCCCCTTGATTTTCTCCCAGGCGATTTCCGGCACCTGGCCTTCATAGGCAAAGAGCGTGGCCAGCGCCTCGGCCACGGTGCCGTTGCGGGCGAGGTCGCTGAAGTGGTCGACGAGCGCGGTGGTGCCGGCGGTCGGCTCGGCCGCGAGCACCTCGTCGCGGGGGACGCCAAGGGCGGCGGCGAAGTCAAGCCAGAGAGCGGTGTGGTTCCGCTCGCCGTGTTCCTCGTCCCAGAGGTTGTCGAGGAGCGCCTGGCGGATCGTCGGCGATTCCGTGCGGGCGTGGATCGCGCTGAGGTAGCGCGGGAAGGCGGCCTCGAAGTGGTAGTACTGCTTCGCGTACGCCTGCAGCTGCGCCACCGAAAGGGTGCCCTTGCTCCACGCCTGGTAGAAGGGGTGGTTGAGCATCGAACGCTCTTTGAGGACTGCCTTGAGGCGCGCCTCTATCGATGAGCTGGTGCCGGTCATGGCCATCTGGTTACTCCCTCTGCCGTGCAACCCTGCGGCAGCCTGTGCGTGGTGCAAACAAAAACCCCTGCGTCCTTGAAGGACGAGGGGTCAAGCTCGCGGTGCCACCTTCGTTCCCGGGTTGACCCCGGGCACTCTGCGACCACTCCGGCATGGGCCGGAAGGGCCCGGGCTCTGATAACGGTGCCCATTCCGCCTCGGGCTACTGCGCTTTCGCGGTTCGCCTTTGGGACTCGCGGACCCATTCGCCGGATGCATCGCCACCGGGATCCCACCATCCCCGGCTCTCTGTGCGCGCGCTCTTCCGGTTACTACTTCCGGTCGACGTCGTTGTTCTGTTCTGTTGTCGCAATCAGGCTGGGCCAGCGCGGGGCGATTGTCAAGAGATTCCGCCCGGTGCGTTCTTATGGCGCGAAATCTCAGCACATCCGTTCGTAATTGGCTAGAATCGCAACAACCCGCGCCCGGGGGCAACGCTTGTCGACACCGATCCGCCGCCAGTACCTCGAACTGAAGCAGCGCTATCCCGGGACGATCCTCTTTTTCCGCCTCGGCGACTTCTACGAGACCTTCGACGATGACGCCGCCACGGTCGCGGATGCCCTCCAGATCACCCTGACCACGAAGCCGATGGGCAAGGACGAGCGGGTGCCGCTCGCCGGCGTGCCCTACCACAGCATCGATGGCCACGTCGCCAGGCTTGTTGCCCTCGGCCACCGCGTCGCCATCTGCGAACAGATGGCCGACCCGGCCACGGTGAAAGGCATCGTCCCCCGCGATGTCGTCCGGGTCGTCACCGCCGGGACGGTGACCTCCGAAGCGTCGCTGGAAGCCGACCAGGTGCGGGAACTACTCGCGGCGGTCGCTGTCCGCCGGGGCCGCAAAGCCGCCGCCTTCTGCGATGTCTCGACCGGCTCCGTCCGGATCGCCGGCGATGCAGCCGTTGCCGCCGAGTTCGCCCGCCAGCAACCGGCGGAGTTGCTCCTCGAATCGCCCGAGGACTTCACGGTGCCGGCCGGGACGGTCTCGCTCACCCGCCCGCCGATGAGCGAGACCGCGGTCGCCGCCGAGCTCGGCAAGCAGTTCAGCATGGAGGCGATTGGCCACCTCGCCGGAGAGGCGGCCGAGCAGGCGGCCCTCGCCCACGTCCTCGCCTACCTCCGCGAGACGTATCCGGGCGCCCTCGGGTCGATCCAGCGGATCCGGCCGATCGACGACGGCAGCCTCCTCCAGGTCGACCAGAAAACGTTGCGGAACCTCGATGTCTTCCCGGCCCACGGGGGCCGCTCTCTCTACGGGGTGCTCAACCGGGCGAAGACGCCGATGGGCAGCCGCCTGCTGCGGGACTGGCTGACGCGGCCGTTGCAAGACGCGGTGGCGATCGACGAGCGTCTCGACGCGGTCGCCTGGGGTCTGGAACACGCCATCCCGGCCGAACAGGTCGCGGCGGTGCTCCGCGGCAGCGGCGACATCCAGCGGCTGGCCGCGGCAATCGGCCGCCGCGCGGCTCGCCCCCGCGAGCTCCACGTCCTCCGCGAGAGCCTCCGCGCGGCGATTGCGATTCGGGACGATGCTGGAACGAGCGTGAACCGCTCCCGGCGCTCCTCGCCGGTGCCCGGGCGAACCTTGCCGCCGCTAGCGGTCCGCTCGCCGCCCTCGATGCCGCGCTCGACCCCGATCCGCCGGTCTCCTTCGACGAAGGCGGGGTCATCGCCCCCGGCTTCAACCCCGAAGTCGACTCCCTCCGGGAGCTCACGCGCGACGCCCGCGGCTATCCTCCTGGGCATCGAGCGCCTCGAACGCGAGCGCACCGGGATCAGGTCGCTCAAAGTCGGCCACAACAAGGTCTTCGGCTACTACATCGAGGTCTCGGCCGCGAACGCATCGCCACGTCCCCGGGCACTACCAGCGCCGCCAGACCCTGGTGGGTGGGGAGCGTTACGTTACCGATGAGCTGAAGGAGCATGAGTCGCGGCTCGTCGGCGCCCGCGATCGCCTCGTGGAGCTGGAGAGGCAGGCCTACGACACGCTGGTCGAGACGCTTGCCTGCCAGCTCGACGCCCTCCAGAGTCGCCGGGGCGGCCGTTGCCCTCATCGACCTCGTTATCGCGCTCGCCAGCGTCGCCGGTGAGGCCGGGTATGTGCGTCCGCGCTTTAACGATGGCGACCGCCTCGTGCTGCGCGGCGCCCGCCACCCGGTGGTGGAAGCGGCACTCGGCCCGGGCGGCTTCGTCCCCAATGACTGCGAACTGGCCGAGGATTGCCAGGTCCTCATCCTCACGGGCCCGAACATGAGCGGGAAGTCCACCTATCTCCGCCAGGTCGCCCTGATTGCGCTCATGGCCCAGGCCGGGTCGTTCGTCCCCGCCGGCCAGGCGGAGCTCCCGCTTTTCGACCGCATCTTCACCCGGATTGGCGCCCAGGACGACCTTGCCGCCGGCCAGTCGACCTTCATGGTCGAAATGGTGGAGACGGCCCAGATCCTTCACCAGGCGACGCCCCACTCGCTCGTTGTTCTCGACGAGGTGGGCCGCGGGACGAGCACCTTCGATGGCATGGCCATCGCCCGGGCAACGATCGAATTCCTCCACAACCGCAAGGAAGTGGCGGCGCGGACGCTCTTCGCCACCCATTACCACGAGCTCACCGACCTCGCCGACGTCCTTCCGCGGGTCCAGAACGCCCATGTGGCGGTCCACGAGGAGGGCGGCGACGTCGTCTTCGAGCACCGAATGGTGCCCGGGCCCAGCGATCGCAGCTACGGCATCCATGTCGGTCGCCTGGCGGGCCTGCCACCGGCCGTCGTCCAGCGGGCGGAGCACCTCCTTGCCGACCTCGAAGGCACGCGTGGAGCGGCCGTCCCCCCCGGCGGGCTCGCGGGCACAGGTGTCGTTCTTGCCCGAGCCGTCGAAGGTCGAGGCATCGATCCGGAACCTCGATATCGACGCACTCACCCCGCTGGAGGCGATCCAGAAGCTCTATGAGTTGCGCGCTCTCGCGCCGGGACCGAAGGGTCGTGACGCAGGCCGCCACGCGGGCAATCCATGTCCTTGCCCCGGACGTCGCCGCCCGGATCGCCGCCGGGGAGGTAGTAGAACGTCCCGTACTCGGTCGTCCGCGAACTCCTCGACAACGCGATCGATGCCGGCGCTACCCGGATCGCGGTCGAAATCGAAGGCGGCGGCGTCGACCTTATCCGCGTCGTCGACAACGGGCGCGGCATCCCGCCGCAGGACCTTGAGCTCGCCTTCGAGCGCCATGCCACGAGCAAGATCCACGTCGCCGACGATATCGGGCGGCTGGGGACGCTCGGCTTCCGCGGCGAAGCGTTGCCGTCGATTGCGGCCGCGGCGGATATCGAGATCGTCAGCCGCGTTGCCGAAGAGCCTGTCGGGGTGCAGCTGTTGCTGACCGAGGGCCGGCCGGCGTCACGGAAAGCGAAGCCGGCGCCCGCCGGTGTCGCCTTCACCGCGAGGGCCCTCTTCGGCCGCCACCCGGCCCGGCGCAAGTTTCTCGGAAGCGCCGCCACGGAGTCTCGCCAGGTCGCGACCCTCGTCTCGCACTACGCCCTCGCCTACCCGGAGGTCGCCTTCCAGCTCAGCTCCAATGGCCGCCGCCTGCTGTCCACTCCCGGCCGCAGCGATGGTCGCGAAGCGTTCGCCGCCGTCTACGGTCCGGACCAGGCGGCCGCCATGCTCGACGTGAACCACACGGAGGACGACATCCAGGTGCGAGGGCTGGCGGGGCCGCCCTCCGTCACCCGCGGGAACCGCTCTGCCATCTCGGTCTTCGTCAACCGGCGCTGGGTTCAGAGCCGGGCCCTCGTCTTCGCCATCGTCGATGCCTACCAGTCCCAGCTGCCAGCCGGGCGCCAGCCGGTGGCTGCGATCGACGTCGTGATTCCCACCGCCGATGTCGACGTGAACGTCCACCCGGCGAAGGCGACGGTGAGGTTTCGCGACGAGCGCGCGGTGGCCCGGGTGGTGCGCCATGCCGTGCGCGCCGCCCTGGAGTCTGCACAGGTGGTCGCCTGGTCGCCCCAGCCGCCGCCCCCGGCCCCAAGCGAAGGCACGGCCCTCAGCTCCCGCCTGGCACCACCCGCCCTCCGCCCCATGGCACCCCTGCAGCCTGCCTTTCCGGTGGCCCATGGGCTTGAGGCAGGAGTGCCAGGTACCCACCGGGAGACGCTCCCGCTGCTTCATGTCGTGGGCCAGATGAGCGCGACCTACATCGTCGCCGAAGGGCCGAGCGGGATGTACATGCTCGACCAGCACGCCGCCCACGAGCGGGTCCGCTATGAGCAGGTGGTGAAGGCGCGGGCCAGCGCCGGCGGCGCACCCCGTCAGCCGTTGCTCGAGCCCCTCCTTCTCGACCTCGAACCGGCCCTGGCAGCGACCATGGCGGCGGCCACCGGCGACCTTGAGTCCCTCGGCTTCGAGATCGCGACCTTCGGCGAACAGAGCTTCGTCGTGCGGGCGGTGCCGCCGGGGATCGCGGGCCGCGACCTCGCGGCCGAGATCCGGACCTTCCTCAGCGCCCTCGGTGAGGAGCGAAGGCTGGCGGACCCCTTCGAACGAGCAGCGGCCACCGTCGCCTGCCATTCGAGTGTGCGGGCGGGCACGGCACTTTCGCTGGAGGAAATGCGTTCTCTCGTCCGCGACCTCGAGGCCACGGAGGCGCCGAGGACGTGTCCCCATGGCCGGCCAACGCTGGTCTACCTCAGTTCGGCCGCACTCGACCGCCAGTTCGGGCGCTGATGCCCTTGCCCGGGCCTTGCCGCCGGCCGGGAACCCCCGTTGACCCCGTGGCGAGCCTGCGAGCACCATGGCGATGCTGGCTCCCCCGCCGGCGTGCCGAACCATGAACCTCCTGCCTCGCGCCGCCTCCGTCCTCTTCATCGTTGCGCTGCCGGTCTTTCTCATTACCGCGAACATCCGCTTCTTCGCCGGTGAGGCATGGTTCTACGAGCACGGTTTCCGCGAGCACAGCGTGACGGAGACCACGGGTCTCTCCCTCCCGGAGCTGGACCGTTCGGCCGGCGAGATCCGGGACTACTTCGTCAACGATGCTCGCTACCTTGCGGTCACGGTGAACGAGGACGGCGTCCCGACGCCGCTCTATAGCGAGAAAGAGGTGCTCCACATGGCGGATGTGAAGCGCGTGATGCGGGTGCTCTTTCGAGTGAACGAGATCAGCCTCGCGATCGTCCTCATGACCGTCGCCGGGCGTTTTCTCTGGGCGCGCGAGGGAGACCTTCGCAGGCTCGCCCGGGAGACACTCTACGGTCTCGCCCTGGGAGCGGTGTTCGCCGGCGCAATCGGCGTCCTGGCCCTTACCGGCTTTGATGCCGCCTGGACCCAGTTCCACGAGATCGTCTTCACCAACGACTTCTGGAAGCTGAACCCGGACACCGACCGGCTCATCCAGATGTTCCCCGAGGAGTACTGGCAGGAGTCGGTGATCATGCTCGCCGTGATGGTTGTCACCGAAGGCGCCGCCCTCGCCATCGTCGCCGGTGGCTACCTCTGGTTCACGCGCGAGGGCGCAGCTGTAGCGGAAACGTCAGCCGCCGTGCCGGAGCCCGGGTCTCCCTAGCTCGCGCAGGAGCAGGCGCCACCGCAGGCGCAGCCACCGCCACCCATCGACATCGCGTCGAAGGATTCGTCACCGCCGCGTACGGCGGCGAACGCGGTGATCGTCCGCTCGGCCTTGTGGCCGTGCTCGCATTTGGTCGCGAGGGCCGCTTCGGACATGGGCCGGCGGCGGTCGAACGTCGTCCGGCAGGTGGGACAGAAGTACTCGTAAATGGCCATGGAGGAAATAGTAACGAAAGCGCGCTTAGCCCGCGCGGGCGACCCGGCTGTCGTCGCTCTCTGCAGTCTCTGCTGCAACGTCTGGGACCGCTGGCCGCGGCGCCGACGTTGCAATGAGCACGTTGTCGGGGGCCAGTTCGTAGGTCGGGCTGACGGGCGCCTCGCCGGGGAAGCTGACGGCGTTCAGTTCGCCCTTGATCACCGCACGCGTGATCCAGTTGCCGGGCTCGACCCATTCGGTGCCGCCGCCGAACTCGCCGCGTACTCGTTCCGTGAGCGAGCGGACGCCTTCCCAGATCCCTGTCATAAGGACTGGACAATAACCCGGGCGGGAGCAACCAGCAACCTATTTGCCACCAAGATGGGCAAGCACCGCGCCGTTCCACGCCTGTGGCGATTCGAAGTAGGCGGAATGCCCCGCGCCGGAAATGACTTCGAAACCCGAGCCGGGCACAAGGCGATGGGCTTCTTCGATGAGCGCCGGGGAGGTGATCGTGTCGTGTTCACCGACCACGAAAAGCACAGGGACACCGGCGGCGACGATGAGTTCGTGCATGCTCCCGCGGTAGGTGGCGGGTGGCCGGCCAAGCATGCCCCGCGGCCGCCGCGGGTTGAGCGCGTTGATCTCCCGGTAGAGCCCGGCGAGAGCCGGTTCCCGCGCTTCGAACTCGTCCGAGAGCGCATGTTCGCGAAGGCCGGCGTCGCCGCGAAGGTCTCGGAGCTCGTCCTGGAGGGCACGGATACGGTCGTTGGCGACACCGCCGTTGCTGCCGGAGAAGGTGAGCGAGAGGGCCCGGCCCGGGGCAAGACGGAGGAGGCCTGCCACTGCCCGTCCGCCCATCGAGTGGGCGACGATGTGGGCGCGTCCAACCTGGAGGTGGTCGAGGAGGGCGATGAGGTCGCTGCCGAAGGCGAACCGCCCGACCCGCATCGCGCCGGTGGATCGGCCCCAGCCGCGGGCGTCGTAGGTCGTCAGCCGAAAGCGCCCCGCGAAGGGCTCGATTTGTTGCCACCAGACGAGGTGGTTGCCGCCGGCGCCGTGGAGGAAGACAACGTCCTCGCCGGCGCCATGCTGGCGATAGTAGAGGCGGGCGCCATTGACCTCGGCGAAGGGCATGCCGGCATCTTACCGGCGGGGCACGGCCTGCGTTTCCGGCGATGTGGTGCGCTCGCTGTGCCCACCGAGGTGCCACACTCGCGTGTCCGCCTCCGCCTCGCGGAAGAGGTCGACCACCCATTCGTGGCAGGTGAAGGCAATCACCTGGTGCCGCTTCGCCAGCCGGGCGAAGCCGCGCGCTGCCTCGAGGGCGCGTTCGCGGTCGAAGTTCACGAGGACCTCGTCAACGACGATTGGCAGGGGGCCGCTCCGCTCGGTGAACTGCTCGATGAGGCCGAAGCGAAGGCTCAGGTAGAGCTGTTCGCGGGTGCCACGCGAGAGCTGTTCGGGCGTCTTCTCCGCACCGTTGGCATCGACCACCCGGAGGACGGCCTCGCCCAGTGGTGCCTTGATCTGCTCGTACCGGCCGAGCGTCATCGCGGCGAAGTACTCCTGCGCGGCCTTTACGACGGCCGGCTGACGCTCTTCCTCGTAGCGCGCCCGGGCGCGGTCGATCAGCAGGCGGGCAATCCGGAGGGCGGACCATTCGTCAGCCAACTCTGCCGCGCGGCCGCGAAGCTCCTCGCGCTTTGCCAGCAACGCCGATGTCTCGCCGCCGCCTTCCAGCGCCGCCAGTTCGTTTTCGAAGCCGCCAGTCGCGGTCAAGAGGCGATCGTAGTCGGCGGAGAGCAGGCGGATCCGTTCTTCCGTAGCCGCCAGTCCAAGCTCGTGAACCTCGGCCGGTGTTGATTCCAGCTCCGCGACGAAGGCTTGGAACTCCTTGCGGGAGCCCGCCGCCTGGATCACGAGTGCCTCTTGCGCCTGCAGGTCGCGCTCCAGCACTTCTGGCGTCGCGCCCAGGCCTCCGCGCGAGAGCGGAGGTCATCGCCATCGGCTGCGTGCCAGTGGGAAAGGTGGGCGGTGACAGCGTCGCCGGCAGCTTCGAGCCGCCGTTTGGCAGTGACAACCGCGGCGCGGCACTCCTGCACGGCTGTGTCCATCTGGCGAGCTTCCCGGCTCGTTTCCCGGGCTGCCGTCAGCCTCTCGATGAGTCGCGCTGCCGCGCCGTCGGGATGGGCGCTTGCCGGCTCGAACGCCGACCAGGCCCGGGCGACGGCGTCCTCGTAGCGCCGAATGTCGTCTTTGATTGCCGCAACCCGGTGAACCATCCCGTCGACGGCGCGCTGTTTTTCGGAGACCAGCCGGGCCTGGGCGAGGAGGTCGAGGGCGGCGCCGGGCGTCGCCACACCGTCGAGCGAGGATTGGTCCGCGTGGCGTCTCCACGCCGCTTCCGCCGCGTCGAGGCGGGCCGAAGACTCGGCCATCGTCTCCCGTGCCTGGGCTATCCGCGCTTCGGCATGGGCTCGGCGGCCGCCGATTCCGTCCAGCTCGCGGGAGAAACCGGCCCGGGCCTGGTGGCTCGCGAGGGCGGCCGCGACGGTGTGCCGCTCCGCAGCGATATCGGCCAGGGGCGTTGAGGGCTCACGTTTGTCGCCGGCGCCCGCCAACACGAACGACCCGGCCGCTGCTCCCCCGGCCGCGACGCCGCCGATGATCGCCCCGGACCAGCCTGCCGCGAGATAGGCGCCCCCTGCTGCCACGAGCGAGAGCACCCCAACGGTCGCAATCAGCGCAGGTGTCGGTGCGACGTCCGGGAACGATCGCGCCGGTGCCCCGCCGAGAGTCTCCAGGGCGGCCTGGCGGGCGAGCAGCGCTTCCTCCGTTTGCTCAGGTGGCGCGACGGCATCGAGGCGGGCACGGGTGTGGGCTTCGTCGGCGAGCAGTTCGTCGCGGAGGACGACGAGCGGTTCGAGGGCCAGCCGGGAGCGGTCGTGCTCCTTTTCGGCTCCTGCGATTGCCCTGGCGTGGGCCGCTATCGCCTCGCGCGCGGCGAGGGATCCATCGAGTCGCATCACCGCCTCAGAAGACCACGAACCTCCCATCTCGCTGAGGGCGCCGGCCAACTCCGATTCCAGTACGGCCAGTTCCGCCTGGCGTCGCGGCAGGTCACGGAGCGATTCCTGGTGACTCAGGCGCCCATCCACGAGCGCATCAATCGCGGCGGCATGGCTGAGCACTGCATCGTCGACCGTGATGGCGGCGCGGCGGCTGGCGGCGGTCGCGAGCGCTGCGTCCGCCTGGACACTGTTGTCCTCCGCCGCGGCGAGTTCTGCCTCCAGCTGATCCAAGCGGGACACCGCTTCCGCCGGCACGCGGTCGGGAGGGGAGGCGGCAAGGAGGGCGCGCAGGTGCCGCCATTCGGCCCACGGCCGGCGTGCCTCCACGAGACGCCCTACGTGGAGTTGTTGTTCCCGCAGCCCTTCGAGTTCGCCGGCCAACTCGGCCCGTCGGGAGGCAGCTGAGTCCCGCTCCGCGGTCAGCGCCGCGTACCGCGCGTCGTCGTTCTGTCGTTCGGCGAGCCGCCGTTGGACGTCGTCCAGCTCGTGGAGGATGGCGGAGAGGTCGTGGGAGCGGCCACGCTTCTTGTAGATCGCATCCTCGCGACTCCTGATCGAGGCGAGCGCCGCCGGGACGCCGCCCGCGCCGATCCCGGCACTGTAAATCTGGGCGCTCACTTCCTGGCCCTCCAGGCTGCCGACGGTCTGAAGCTCGTCGAGGCTGAAGGCGAAGACGGTGTTGTAGACCTCTTTGGAGGCGCCCCCGAGGAGCTGACGGACGGCGTCCTCGGCGTTCGTTTCCGCATCGCCCGGAAGACGGAGGTGCAGGTCCTTGCCCTGGGGAGCGGCCCGCCGCTGAAGGATGTAGAGCTGGTCGTGCTGTTCGAGCCAGAGCCGCCCGCCGTGGAGCCCGCCATTCAGGGGCGGGTAATGGTCATCCCGTTTCTGGCGGGGGAATCCATAGAGCGCCGTCTGGATGAAGGCGAGGAGGCTGCTCTTGCCCGCCTCGTTCGGCCCGAAGAAGACATTGAGGCCCGGGGCCAGCGGCTCGAAGCGGCGGCCGTTGAACTTCCCGAAGCCATCGATGCCGATGCCCCGGATCCTCGATGGTGCAGCCTCGCGAAGGGCGCCGACGGCCAGCGTCCGCGCCCGTTCGAGGAGCGCATCGAGGTCAGCGGCGCCCGGCCGTTCGAGGAAGCGGAGGGGCGGATGGTCGAACAATTCGGCGAGGGCGTCGTCGACGTCCTTTGAGTCTCTTGCTGCGAAGGCTTCGGCAGCAGCGAGCACTTCCGCCACAAAGCCACCGTCGTCGGAGAGGCCGAGCGGGTTCGTGCGGTCTTCCAGGGCGGTGAGGAAGACACGCTGATCGCGGGCCGTGAACTCCGTGTTGGCATAGGTGACGAGGTCACTTCCCCGTTCGCGCCGGCGCAGCGTTTCGTGCAGCTCGCCCTCGCCGCCGAGCTCGACCGCCGCGACGACGAGGCGCCCTTCCGACCGCATGGCCAGCTGTTTGCCGCCGCGAATGATGGCGTCGAGGAGGTCCTGTTCGCCGGTCATCTCATCGATCGAGAGCCGCAAGCGCTCCCAACGGACGACATCGACCGCCCGGAACTCGAGCCGCGGCGCCTGCCCCGGTTCCAGCTCGACGAGGTAGACCCCGCGAGCACCTCGCTCCTTCAGGTGACGGCCCTGGGGATTGCCGGGGTAGACCACCGCGGGAACTCGCTCGCGCAACACCTGGCGCTCGTGGACGTGCCCCATGGCCCAGTAGTCCATGCCGGAGGACGTGAGGTCGCTGAGGGTGCAGGGTGCATACGGGTCGTGTCCCGGCTGTGTCCCCACCGTCCCGTGCAGCACGGCGATGTTGAGGTCGGCGTGGGGGTCGCTGCGAAAGTTCACCGCCACGTTTTCCAGCACCACCCGCTGGGGATAGCTGTAACCGTGGATGGCGACGTGGTGGCCGGCTACCGTCATGTTGGCTGTCTCGACCTCAGGGCCAAAGCGATGGACAGCCTCGGGGTAGTGGAGGTTCGCCCGCCAACCGTTCAAGGGGTCGTGATTGCCGTGGGCGATAAAGCTGCGGATACCCGCCACGGCGAGCCGGGCAAGGCCGTCCCTGAAGGCCAGCTGTGCCTTCAGGCTCCTATCCGCCCCGTCGTAGACGTCGCCGGCAACGAGGAGCGCATCCACCTTCTCTTCCAGGCACAGGGCGACGATGTTGGTGAAGGCATCGAACGTCGCCCGTTGTAGCGAACGGCCGGTTTCCGGGTCAAGCGAACTGAGCCCCTGGAACGGGCTGTCGAGATGCAGGTCGGCGGCATGGACGAACCGGAAACTCATAGGCGCTTCTGTGAATCCGTATAAGCATGTGCGCAATAACCATAAGGGGCGAGTGCGCGTCAATCCCCCAGTGTCACCGTTGTCGCGACAGGAACTGTCGCAGTCGAGGGATTCAATCGAAAGCCCGCCACGGGGCTACGATGGCCGGGAGACGAGGAGGAATGATGACGGAGCCGCTTCCGCGGTCGCATCGTGACGAAGCGCTGGCTGCGCTTGCATCCGCCATTGCCTCAGCCAAGGCGAGCGACCCGCTGGCGCCGGTCACGGTGGTACCGCCGTCCAACTTCGCGGGCCTCTGGCTGCGTCGCCGTTTGGCCACCGACCGGGGGCTCGTCAACGTCCGGTTCATGTCGCTGGCGCGGCTCGCCGAATTCAGCGGCGCTTCGTCCATTCCCGCACCGAAGGAGCGACCGCGGACGCCGGCTGTAGCGGCCGAGGCCGCGCGCCACGTCCTCGCCCGCGATCCGGGGCTCTTCGCGGCCGTCGCCAGTCACCCCGCCACCGCGGCCTCCCTCGTGGCTGCCTTCCGGGAGTTGGAAGACGTCACCCCCGAAGAACTTGCCACGCTCGAACGCCAGGGGGGCCGCACTGCCGAGATCGCCCGCCTCTTCCGCCACTTTGAAGCCGAAACGGGAGCGTACTATTCGCGCCCCGATCTCTTCCGGGCGGCGTCCACGGTGGACCCGGCCGGGTCGGGCGTCTTCCGCGACATCGGCCATGTCATTGTCTACCAGCCTGGGCGGCTGACCCCGTCGCAGGCTGGCTTCGTCGAGTCGCTCGTGCTGGCCGGTGTCGCCCGGGTTGTCCGGCCGCCCGCAACCGTGGCCCCCGTTGCCGATCGCATCGTGACGGTGACCGACATCGACGAAGAGGTGCGCACCGTCGTCTCCCTCATCCTCGCGGACCTCGAACGCGGCACACTTGCCAGCCAGGTCGCCTGCTACTTCCCGGTCGAAGCGATGTACCAGCCGATCTTGCTGGAGCAACTCACCGCCGCAGGAATTCCCTTCAACGCCCCCACCGGCGTCCCCCTCGCGGCGACGCCGCCCGGCCGCCTCCTGCTCGGGCTCCTTGCCCTTGAGCCCGCTTCGATCTCGCGGGCGCGGCTCGTCGATTGGATCGCGGCGGCGCCGGTTCGCGACGGTCCTCGGCCTGTGCCCGTGCGCACCTGGAGCCGGATCAGCCGCGACGCCGGGGTGTCCGGCGGCTCGCCTGGGCGCTGGGCGGCCGGCCTGTCCCGGTACCGCGACGACCAGGCGCACCGCCTCGAGCAAGCACAGCACGACGGCCGCGATGGCCAGGCCGCAGCCATCGAACGGGCGATGGAGGCTGCCGACTGGCTTGGCGACTTCGTTGCCGACCTCTCGCAACGCCTGCAGCCGCCGGACGCCAACTGGCGCGCATGGTCCGCCTGGGCGAAAGACGTGCTTGGTCGCTACCTCGACCACGAGGAACTGGATCGCCAGCGGGACGGCGCCGCCGAGATCGTTGAGGCGGTGATGGCCAGCCTCGACGAACTGGCAGCGCTGGACGATCTCCCCGCTGCCGTACCGGTCGACCGCGAGACCTTCAGGCAGGCGCTGGAACAGGCCCTGGCCGCAGGGACACCGCCGGCGACGCATTTCGGTCATGGCGTTTTCGTCGCTCCCATCGCCCTCGCCGCCGGCATCGGCATGGAGTCGACGTACATCCTCGGCGCCGTCGAAGGTGTGCTCCCGGCGCCGGTGCGGGAGGACCCGCTGCTGCCCGAGCGGGCGCGCACCGCGGTGACGTCGCTGCGCGGGAGCCGGTCCCGCCTCGACAATCTGCGCGCTTCCTATCTTGCCGCTATCGCCGCAGCCCGCTTCGCCACCCTCAGCTACCCCATCGGCAACCTTCGCCGCGGCCGCGAGCAGCTACCCTCACGCTGGCTCCTGGAGACGGCTTCCGCGCACGAAGGTCGGCGCATCGACAGCCGCGAGTTTGCTCGCCTCCGCGACCGGCCATGGCTCCTTCGCTCGCCCTCACTCAGTGCCAGGCTCATCGATGAACGGCTCCCCCTCATCGATGACTCGGAGTACGAGCTGGCTGCCATGCGACTGAAGGGATCCACCGTCGCTCGGCGACCAGGGGTCCACGCCGGGATTGGGACGGTTCGTGCCCGCAACTCCGCGAGCTTCACCCGCTTCGACGGCAACCTCGCCGGTCTCATGCCGGCAGCCGTCGACGGGGTCGTCTCGCCTACGAGGTTGGAAACCTACGCCCGCTGTCCCTATCGCTACTTCCTTGGCAACGTCCTGCGTGTTGCCGAGTTCGACGAGCCGGAGGACGTCCGCGCCCTCAGCGCCCTCGACCGCGGCACGATCATCCACGACACCCTTGAGCGCTTCTACGGGGTCACAGCCGGCCGGGCGCCCGGCCCCTGGACAGCGGCCGAGCGGGACCAGATGACGGCCATCGCCCGCGAAGAGTGCGACCGTTTCGAGCAGCTTGGCCGGACGGGTGGCCCGGCGCTCTGGAATATCGAGCGCTCGCGGCTCCTTGGCGAACTCGTCGACTATCTCGACGCCGATGCCGTGCGTTCGCTCGCCTTTGGCACGCGCTTCCACGTGGCCGAGGTAGCCTTCGGAGAGCCGGGCGGATGGCCCGCCGTAGAGATTCCGCTGAGCTCCGGCTCGCTCCAGTTCCGGGGGCGCATCGACCGCGTGGACGAAGGGCGCAACGGCGAGTACTGGGTCTATGACTACAAGACGGGCTCCGACTATGGCCTCTCGCACCTCGCGGACGACCCCCTCTCGAAGGGACAACGGCTGCAGTTGCCGATCTATGCGGAGGCGGTGAGGGCCAACCTCGGCGCGGAGAACGTCAGGGCGGGCTACTGGTTGGTGAGCGATGCCAATGGCTTCGGGGTGAGGGAATTGCCCACGGGCAGGGAAACGCGTTTCGCCCTCATTTCGGCCCTTGAGCACATGGCCGACGGTATTGGCGGTGGCGTGTTCATCGCCAACCCTGGGCGGAACGGCGACAACTGCACCTACTGCCCCTACGCCGCCATCTGCCCGAACGAACGCTCCCGCTACTACGACCGGAAGGTCGATGATCCCGCGGTGTCGCCCTATGCCGCGCTCGTGGGGGACCCATCGTGACCGCGCCGGGACTCCACGACGAGGATGTCAGGCGCAGGATCCGAGAGGACCTCGACGCGGCGCTGTTCGTCGAGGCGGGCGCCGGAACCGGCAAGACCACCGAACTCGTCTCCCGCGTACTGGGCCTCATCGAGGCAGGCGTCGAGATGCGCTCGCTCGCGGCCATCACCTTCACCGAGGCTGCCGCCGCCGAGCTGCGGGATCGGGTTCGAGGCGAACTCGAGGAATGGGCCAAGGGAGCCGACGGTCCCCGCCGCGACCGTGCGATTGCCGCGCTCGAACAGATGGACGGCGCCGCCCTCGAGACCCTCCACTCCTTCGCGGGCCGCTTGCTCGGCATGTACCCACTCGAGGCCGGGATCCCGCCGCGCTTCCAGGTCATCGATGAGGTCGGCTACGCCATCGAAGCCGACCGCGAATGGGATGCCGTCCACGCCCGCATGCAGGAAGAGCCCGGCCTCGAGACTCCCCTTACCTACGCCCTCGCGCTGCGTGTGGCGATCGAAAGCAGCCGCAGTTCTTTCAGTCTTCGTGGCATCTTCGATAGCTTCGGCAGTAACTGGGACCGGCTGCCTTCGGAGCCATTCGCGGCGGAGCCCTTCGTAGAACCCGATACCTCGCACCTCGTCCGTCTCATGGACGAAGCGATCGCCTTCCGCCCGGAATGCTCGGACGACAGCGACAATCTCGCGACCTTCCTCGACGACCTCGTGGAGATCCGCCGCCGCGTGGCCCATGCAACGGTGCCGGTCCAGCGGGCACGGGCGCTCAACGGCTACGTCCGGAACCCTCATCGGCGCACGCAGGGCCTCAAGGATCACTGGCGAAGCAAGGACGCTGTAGTTGCGGCAATTCGCGAAATGCACGAGGAACGCGAACGCCTGCTCGAACGGCTTGGCGCGACCGTCTTGCCGCCGCTCCTCGAGTTTCTGCGGAAGGCGGCCCTTGCGTTCGCCGAGCGTCGTCGTTCCGAGGGCCTCCTTGCCTTCCAGGACCTGCTCGTCTTCGCGCGGAACCTCCTCCGCGACAACTCCTACGTGCGGGCCGAGCTGAGCCAGCGTTACACGCGCCTGCTGATCGACGAGTTCCAGGACACCGACCCCCTCCAGGCAGACATTGCGGGCCTCCTCGCCAGCCCCGTCGACGGTGCCCTGATTGTGCCCGGGAGGCTGTTCTTCGTCGGCGATGCGAAGCAGTCGATCTATCGCTTCCGGCGGGCCGACATCGAGATGTACCAGGAGTCGCGGGAGCGCTTCGGCTGTGAAGCCATCGGCCTCTCCAGCAACTTCCGCTCAAGCGCCGCCGTGATCGACTGGTGCAACCATCTCTTCGAGACCCTGCTCGGGGAGGAGCGCCCGGGCCAGGCCGGGTTCCAGCGCCTCTATGGAGCGCGCGAAGGGCTGGAAGGCGGCAGCGTCCACCTCCTCGGAGGACCTATCGAGGGTCGAGCGGACGAACGCCGCGACATCGAAGCGAAAGCCATCGCCGAGACTGTTGCCGCGATCCGCGCCGGCCAATGGCAGGTGAGTGAACGCACCGGCGGACGTCGCGAAGCACGCTTCGACGACGTTGCCATCCTCCTGCGGTCGCGGAACTTGCTCCGCCCCCTCGAACGCTACTTCGACGAACTCGACATTCCCTATCGGGTGGAGAGTCGTTCCCTGGTCTTCGAGACACAGGATGTACGGGACATAACCAACATCCTGGCAGCGATTGACGACCCCACGGACGAGGTTGCGACCGTTGCTGCCCTGCGTTCCCCGGCCTTCGCCTGCGGCGACGACGACCTCCTCCGCTTTCGCCAGTCGGGCGGCCGCTGGGACTATGTTGCCGAGATTCACCGCGAACCTGATGGTGAGGGCCCTGTCTGTGAAGCCTTCGCCTACCTCCATGACCTGCACATCCGGCGGGCATGGTTGCCGCTCGGCGACCTCGTGGACCGCGTCATCCGCGAACGGGGCCTCCGCGAAATCGCCTTCGCCCACCGGCGGCCGCGCGAGCACTGGCATCACTACCGGTTCCTCCTCGAACAGGTGCGAGCACTGGAAGCGACGCAGGGTGCGAACCTCCGCGACCTCGTGAACTGGTTGCGGCTCCAGGCCTCCCGGAGTTCCCTCGTCAACGAGACCGTGACGCCGGAAGCGGACGACGACGCTGTCCGTGTGATGACCGTCCACGCCTCCAAGGGCCTCGAGTTCCCGATCGTCATCATGGCCGGCTTCGGGTCAGACCCCTCGCGGACGGACATGCTCGTCTGGCCACGGGATGGCAGTCCGCCCCAGGCGAAACTGGGCAACGCCCAAACCGCCGGCTACGAAGCGGCGAGTGTGGTCGAAAAGCAGCTGGAGGAATTCGAGCGCGCACGCCTCGTCTATGTGGCTGCGACACGTGCCCGTGACCACCTCGTGGTAAGCGGTTTCCATGGTCCCTCACGGGGTGAGCAGAACCGTTCCGAAGCCGAAAGGATCATCGCCATCTGCGCGACGGCGCCGGAGCTCTGGAAACCTTTTCCGCCGGCACAGTCGGCGTTCGTGTTGCCCCCGGTGAGCCAGCCACCAACCGGGGCGCTGCCGGCCTACGACTCCTGGCGGTCTGCTCGAACGACGCTCCTCGCCCGCCAGCAGGTGGCGCAGGCTATCGCCGCAACCGCCGTTGCCGGTGGCCACGAAATGCCGGAGGGCGAAGATGCGGATGACGACCGCACGTTCCGGCGGGGACGGGCGGCAACCTCCGTCGGCCGGGCCGTCCATGCCGTGCTCCAGTCGGTCGACCTTGCCCACGGTCAGGATGCCGGACGGCTCGCCGTGGCAGCGGCAGCGGCCGAAGGCGTTCCCAGTCGCGCCGGTGAGATCGAAGGCCTGGTCAGGGCTGCGATCGGCTCGGATGTCGTGCGGGCTGCCGTCGGGGGCGACCGATACTGGCGTGAGGTGTTCGTTGCGGCGCCGGTCGGTGAGAGGCTCATCGAGGGCTACATCGACCTCCTCTACGAAGGGCCCGATGGCCTCGTCGTTGTCGACTACAAGACAGACTCGGTGGAGTCGGACGGCGACCTGGCAGCGGCCGTGCAACGGTACCGGCTGCAGGGGGCAACCTATGCCCTGGCGCTGGAACGGACGCTCGGCAGGTCCGTCGTCGAATGCGCGTTCCTCTTCGCCCGGGCGCCCGGTGCCCCGGCGATGGCGATTCCCGACCTCGCGGCCGCGATGGCCGAGGTTGAAGCCGCGGTTACAGCCGTGCGCCAGTAGCGCTGCTACACTCCAACCGCGGAAGCGAGGAGGTGCGCGCATGAAGATCTCACTGATGGTCGAGGGCCAGAACGGCCTGACCTGGGACCGCTGGCGTCACATCCTCGCACTCGCCGAGCGCCTGAAGTTCCCCGGGGTTTTCCGTTCCGACCACTACTTCATCGGTCAGCAGCAGGACTCCCTCGACCCCTACCTCTCGTTTGCTTTCGCTGCGGAGATGACTTCGACTATTCGTTTCGGCCCGCTGGTGACGCCAGTGACCTTCCGTTCGCCGGTCGACCACGCCCGCATGGCGGCCCAGGTCGACCTGCTCAGCGGCGGCCGCTTCACCATGGGCGTCGGCGCCGGCTGGAACGAACCGGAGCACGACGCCTACGGGATCAACTTTCCGCCGGTGAAGGAGCGCTTCGAACGGCTCGACGAGGCGATCCAGGTGATGAAGAAGCTCTGGACCGAGTCCCCCGCTTCCTTTGAGGGCAAGCACTACCGGCTCCACGAGGCGGACATGCTGCCCAAGCCTGCGAGCGGCCGTCCCACGTTTCTCATTGGCGGCGGTGGCGAGAAGAAGACGCTCAGGCTGGTCGCCCGTCACGCCGACGAATGGAACGGCGTCAACATGACGCCTGATGTCTTCCGTCACAAGCTCGAGGTCCTCAGCCAGCACTGCGAACGGGAAGGTCGCGATCCGGGCACCATCGCAAAGTCGATGATGACCTTCGGGGTCATCGGCCCCTCGCAGGCCGACATCGACGCTGCCACAAATCGCCTGATGTCGATGTTCGGCGGCCGTGGCACACCGGAGGAGTTCCGCAAGGGCGCCGCCGAGCGAGGGATGATCGTCGGCAGTACCGCCGAGGTTGTCGATCGTCTCGGCCGACTGGCGGAGCTCGGGATGGACGAGGTGATGTTCCAGCACTTCAACTTCGATGTGGATGACGTGCCGGAGTACCTCGCCGCGGAGATTGCACCGAAAGTGGCGCACCTCTAAGCGAATCTGTTCGCTCGCTCAGGGCAACTGTGTCCTCTGTCGAATGCACCGAGGAATCGCGCGTCTGGACGCGGCGACTACCATGGAGCCTGAGGAGAATCTCTATGCACGCCTGGCACGATGTCGATCCCGGCCCAAATGTGCCGATGGAAGCCAATGCCATCGTCGAGATCAGCAAGGGCAGCAAGGTGAAGTACGAGATCGACAAGCCGACCGGTCTCCTCCGCGTCGACCGCATCCTCTACTCCTCGGTCATGTACCCGGCGAACTACGGGTTCTTTCCGCAGACGCTTGCGGCCGATGGCGACCCCCTCGATGTCCTCGTCCTCATGCAGGAGCCCGTGCAGCCGCTCAGCATCCTCCGCACGCGGCCCATCGGCATGATGCCCATGCTCGACCAGGGCGAAGCGGATGAGAAGGTCATTGCCGTCCACCTCGACGACCCGGAGTTCAATCACTTCCATCACATCGACGAACTCCCCCGCCATCGCCTTGCCGAACTGCGCCGCTTCTTCTCGGACTACAAGGCACTGGAGCACAAGGAAGTGCGTGTCGACGAGATCCTGGGCCCTGACGACGCTCGCGCGGCACTCACCGATAGCCTCTCGCGCTACCAGCGCGAGGTCGCTCCGAAGATGGCGAAATGACGCACTCCGAGGGCCCGCGCTCCTATGAGGAGGCCTTTGCCCGCTGGCCACGAACGGCCCAGTTCGGACCGGACGTCAGCTTTGTCGGCTGCGACAGGGCGGCGCTCAGCGATCCGGGCTCTTATGCCGGCGCCGATGTGGTCATCATCGGCGCTCCCTTCGATGGCGGCACGACCTACCGCCCCGGCGCCCGCTTCGGCCCCAACGCCATCCGGACCACCGACTACGTCCCTCACGTCCCTTACCGGCCCAGCCTCGCCCTGGGCATCGATCCGTTCTCCGAACTGCGCATCGTCGATGCCGGCGACGCCCGGATGGTGCCCGGCGATATCGAGCTGAGCATCGGGAGGCTCCGTGAGGCCGTGCGGGACGTGAAGAACGCGGGTGCATTCCCGCTGATCCTCGGAGGCGACCACACCGTCACCTACCCCAACGTCAGCGGTCTCGCCGATGTGATGGGACTCGGCCGGATCGGGGTCGTCCACTTCGATGCCCACGCCGACACGGGCGAGAACAACTTCGGCCTGCTCTACGGCCACGGCACGCCGATGCGGCGGCTGATCGAATCCGGCGCCGCCCGCGGTGACCGCTTCCTCCAGATAGGCTTGCGCGGCTACTGGCCCGAGCCCCCGGTGCTCGAGTGGATGCGGGAGCAGGGCATGCGCTGGTACGAGATGACCGAGGTGGTACAACGCGGGCTCGATGCCTGCCTGACGGAAGCATTCGAACGCGCTTGCGACGGCACCGACGGCGTCTTTCCTCAGCGTCGATATCGACGTGGTCGATCCGGGCATGGCGCCGGGGACCGGGACGCCCGAACCGGGTGGCCTGACCGGGCGCCAACTCCTCGATGCCGTGCGCCGCTGCGGGCTGGAGCTGCCGCTGGTGGGCATGGACATCGTCGAGGTTGCCCCTGCCTACGACGGACCCGGCGAGGTGACGGCTGCCCTGGCGAATCGGGTCGTCCTCGAGACGCTCTGTGGAGTTGCCATTCGCCACCGCGATGCTGCCGGCTAGGACCGAGGCAGCCCCAATCCGCGGGTGGCGATGATATTGCGCTGGATTTCGCTGGTGCCGCCGGCAATCGTCCTCGATACCGAGGCGAGGTACTGCTTCTGTACCCGTGCGGCGAGCGAACCCTCTGTGGCGGCACCGGCCTCGCACCCCAGCAGTTCCATCGCTACCCGCATTGTCCGCTGTTGCCATTCGGTCCCGAACGCTTTGGCCATCGACGCCTCGTAGTTCGGTACGGATGAGATGCTTTGCAGGTAGGCGACCCTGTAGCAGAGCAGGCGGCCAACCTCGACTTCGATCTTCAGTTCTGCGATCTTCGTCCTCAGTGCGGGCGCGAGCCTGCCTGCCTTCGCCTCCGACTGGGCGTATTCAAGGACGTCCCGAAATGTGTGCTCCATCTCGACCAGCCGTTCAATCCCGGACCGCTCGAAGTCGAGATGCTCGGCAAGGATGTACCAGCCGCGGTTCTCTTCGCCCACGCGGCGATTCACCGGCACGCGCACGTCTTCGAAGAAGACCTCGTTGAAGTGGTGTTCTCCGGTCATGTCGTAGAGCGGGCGAATGGTCACGCCCGGGCTCTTGAGGTCGACCATCAGGCAGCTGATGCCCCGGTGCTTCGGCGCGGTGGGGTCGGTGCGGGTTACCAGCCAGATGCAGTCCGCGAGGTGGCCGCCACTCGTCCAGATCTTCTGCCCGTTGACGAGGTACTCGTCGCCGTCGCGCTCGGCCCGCGTTTGCACGGCGGCGAGGTCGGAGCCAGCGCCCGGCTCACTGAGGCCGAGGGCGAAGCTGACATCGGCGTTCATGATCCGGGGGAGCCACTCGCGCTTCTGCTCCTCCGTGCCATGAAGGACCAGCGACGGCCCCACCTGGCGTTCGGCGGTGAAGTGATACCCGCGTGGCGCCTTGTGGAGGATCATCTCCTCGGTATAGATCATCTGCTCGATCGACCCGAGGCCCTTGCCGCCATACTCCTTCGGCCAGGCGATCCCGATATAGCCGCGGTCCGCCATCTTCTTGCTGAAGGCCTGGTTGTGGCCGCCATCTTCGCTGCCGCCCGCGAGTTCCGACGTCAGAAATTCCTGAAGTTCCTTGCGGAACGAATCCTGTGCGGGGGTAAACGCGAACTTCATGGCAGGCCTCCTCGTGTGGGAGCCCATTGTAGGCGCACAGCGACCGCCGGCTGTAACCCTCCCCGGCACCGCGTACGATACCGGGCAACCACTGCCCGGAGTTCGATCACATGACAGGTCCGCTTGAAGGTATCCGCATCCTCGACTTCACCCGCTACCAGCAGGGTCCCTACGCCACGGTCATGCTCAGCGACCTCGGCGCCGATGTCATCAAGGTGGAGGAACGCACGAATGGCGACCTCGGCCGCGCGCTGGGGATGCAACCTGATGGCTGGTGCGCCTATTTCGAAGCGCACAACCGTAACAAGCGTTCGATCACCATCGACAGCCGCACCGACAAGGGCCGCGAGATCATCTACAAGCTCGTGCCGACCGTCGACGTCGTCTGCGACAACTTCCGTCCGGGAGTGATGAAGCGCCTCGGCCTCGACTACGACGCGCTCTCGGCGATTAACCCGAAGATCATCACCGCCAGTGCCTCTGGCTTTGGGCCCGAGGGGCCAAACACCTACGAGCCGTCCTTCGACATCATCGGCCAGGGCATGGGCGGCATTATGGTCGCCCAGGGTGGCGGCCCGGGCTGCGAGCCGGTGAACCTCATCGGCGGATTCGCCGACCAGGTGGGAGCGATGGTCTTCGCCCTCGGCATCAGTTCGGCGATCATCGCCCGGGAGCTGCACGGCGTCGGCCAGCACGTCGATGTCTCGCTTCTCGGCTCCCAGATCGCCGTCCAGAACCTCTCGCTGCAGGTGTTCCTGCGGACGGAAAAGCAGGGCAACCCGGCGAAGAAACAGAACCCCGTGTTCACCTACTACACGGCCGGCGATGGCAAGTCGCTCACCATTGGCCTGCTCGACCCCAAGTGGTGGCCGAAGCTCTGCTCCGTGCTCGATCGCGAAGACATGCTCACCGACGAGCGTTTCGTCAGCCCCTACGACCGCGCCATGAATCGCCAGGACCTCGTCGACGAGCTGGAGAAGTCGTTCCGCGCGCGTGGCCGCGACGAGTGGATCGCCCTCATGAAGAAGGCGGACATCCCCTGCGGCCCCGTGAACGAGTACGCCGAGGTGGCGACCGATCCCCAGGTCCTTGCCAATGGCTACATCGAAGAGCTGGAGCACCCCCACCTGGGGCCGATCCGCGTGCCATCCTCGCCGATCCGGATGAGCAAACACGAGACGGGCGCCAGGCATTTCGCCCCGGAACTGGGGCAACACACCGAGGAAGTTCTCCTCGACATCGGCTATACGTGGGAGGAGATCGCGGCCTTGAAGGACGAACAGGTCATCTGAGCGGTGGCTGATATCTTTGGCTGGCAGACCGATGCCGAGTGGCTCGCCATCCTCCGCATCGGCCTCGGCCTCTGGTGGCTCGAGAGCGTGCGCCACAAGGACCTGCGCAGCTTCCTCCGGGGCGGCTCGATGGGCTGGGTCGAATCTCTCACGAAAGACCACCCCATTCCCGCCTTCGCCCGTCTCATCCAGCGGGTGTCGCTCAGCAGCCCGCGCCGCCGGCTCGTCACGTCGTGGCTGGTCGTCGCCGGCGAATTCTGTGTCGGCGTCAGCCTGGCGCTCGGCCTGCTGACCTACGCGGGCCTGGTTGTCGGGATCTTCCTGAACCTCAACTATCTCTTGCTCGCAGGCCTCAAGGACCAGGGCGAGCAGGGCCAGAACCTGATGATGCTGCTCATCAGCGTCGTCCTCTTCGGTACGGCGGCAGGCATGACCTGGGGGTTGGACGCTGCGATCTTCTAGGTCAGCCCCGGCCGCCGAGACGTGCTTCCGGCAGGATCGGCTGGAACAGCTCGACGGGGTTTCCGGAGGGATCCTCGACGATGATCTGCTTACCGCCGACGCCGGTCACTATCTCGTTGCGAAAGGTTGCGCCGGCCGCCCGAAGCTTGTGGACCGTCTCTTCAAGGTCGCTTACCTGGACCGCGAATCGGTTCCAGCCACCCGGCTCCTGCTGCGTACCATCGGGCATCGCCTGGCCGCCCCCTGCGTCAGGGTTCGGCGCGCTTAGCACCAGGCGAAGCTCGTCGAGCGAGAGCATTGCGAATGCCGGCGCCGGGTGCATGTCTTCATGAAACCCGAGCTGACCACAGTAGAAACTGATGGCTGCATCGACGTCATTGACGATGTATCGCACCTGCACGCTTGCCATGACGCCACCCCCTACTCCATCTCGCAATCGTCGCCGTGGTGCATCGAAGGTGGCACGTCCAGTGCCGGGTTGGCATCGAAGAAGCCGAGGGGGAGGAGCTTGAAGCCGCAGTAGTAGGTCGGCATCACGGGCCAGTCTTCGGGGCGCGGGACGTGGTTGTGACCGAGCGTGTACCAGACCACGACATCCTCGTTCTCGATTGCCCGGTCCGCGGCGGTCCACTCGGGGAGACCGGCGCCGCCGGCATGCTGGTTCGGATACTGGCCGGCCGCATGCATTTCGCCCGGTTCGTACTTCGTCACCCAGAGATGGTTCGTCGTGAAGCCTGCCCGCTTGATCAGACTGGAGCCGGGCAGGTTCATCGGCAGGCAGTTCTCCATCGGCATCAGCTTGTAGCTCACCGACTGACCGTGGCGGTTCAACGAGCTATCGTTGGCCACCTTCCAGTAGCGCGCCGTTTCCTGGTTTACTCGGCGCTTTGCTTCCGATTCGCGGCGGAGCAATGTGGGCCTGGCGAAGAATGCGTTGCCGAAGGGGTTGCCGTCACCGAGGGGCTCGGCTTCGGTGTTTACCTCGTAGACCGAATTGCGGTCGCCATCTATGGCGAAGTCGAGGCGGCATGTGAAGAAGTGCTGGTGGATGGGCGCGTACACGCCCGGCCCGACGACCGTGCCGTACTTGCGCGACTCGCCCTCCGCGATCGCGCCGATGGAGAGGATGCCCGTCAGCTTGATCTCGTACTCGATCGCGCCGTCCTGGTAGAAGTACCAGAAGAAGCCGTACTCGTAGTTGCCAACGGTGGCGATGGAGGAGAGCACCAGCCGGCGCGATCGCCGCACTTCGGCGCCGCTGTCCCTGTCCACGTGCTTCCAGAGGATGCCGAAGTCCTCCTCGTGGAGGCAGATGGCGTTCTTGATGCAGTGCGGGTCGCCGTTTGGCAGGGCAATGTAGCCGTCGAAGTAGCGAATTTCGCCGAGGCAATCGCAGCCGAGTTCGAGCGAGTTGGTGCACATGCCGAGGCCGTATTCGCCCGCGTCGAAGGCGTTCTTCCGGTTGTGCATGGGGCTGGGGTCGCCATAGGGCACCACCATCTCCGAAAGCGATGCCCGGTTGAGGATCCGTCGGAGGCGGTCGCCGTCCTGGTACCCCACGTCGTGGAGGACAAGCCCTTCGCGGTGGGTGAAACCGAAGCGGATGTTCCACTTTTGCCAGTGGATCGCATGCCCTTCGATCTCGAAGCTCGGCCCCTCCGGCTGGTGTATGTCGAGCGGCTTAATGTCCGTCCGCTGGTGTGGTACCCGGTCGCTCGCATACTCGGCGTCTGTCGGCGGCACAGCGACCAGCCCGTAGTCCTCCACGCGCAGCACTTCGCCGCTGTTGAGGTCCACCACCGCCGTTACGCCTTCGATCGGCCGTGCGTAGGCGTTGTCGCCGGGCTCCCGGTGCACCCAGCAAAGGCCCCTCGCGAGGCGCCGGGTGCCGTCCTCAGCAAAGCCGAAGTTCCCGTTCGGCCAGAGGTCGATCTGGACGACGCTCATGTCCTTCACGCCCCGCTTCGCCAAAGCGGCCTGGAACCCGGCATCCGCCTTGATCGCCTCAATCGCCTCTCCCAGCTCCGTGATCGTCATTCCCGGTTGGACGCCGGGCACCTGCGTCCACTCCGTGACCTCAGCCCGATCCAGGGAGACGACAGCCTCGTATGCATCGCCGGTGACTCGGTCGAGGAGCGTCACGTTGGCGCTGCGCTCGATGGGGCTGCTCGTCGCGGCGAATTTCGCCAGGCCCTCGTGGTCGGGCTCCTTGAGCTCCACCGAACAGATCACCGTCCGGCCGCCTAGCTTGCCCGCATCACGCAGCACGTTCGCGACAGCGCGATACTCGTCTTCCACGAGCGGTTCGAGCGGGTGGAGGGCAGTGTCCGTCCTGTCCGCGATCGTCATGACAACCTCCCGCCGGTCGCAACTGACCCGGCGGGAGCAGCGTACTCCTCGCTCGCGGGCGCTGTTAGTCGACGCCCTCCGAAACTTCCAGCGTCCGCAGGATCGTCTCCGCCAGCGCCCGCGCCGAGGCACGGTCGAGTTCGACGGCGACGCGCGCTCCGACACCGGCGGCGGCGTTCACGAAGTCGATGTTGAGGGCATGTTCGAGCGCCCAGCTCCTGCGGGTGGTCGTACGAGACATACGCCTTGTCGAGTGGAAACCAGCCGGCGGCCCCACGGCCAACCCCGGTTACGGCGGTTTGTTCAGCGATCATCGTGCACATATCGTTGCTCCTCCGTCCCTCGCCCTTACGCCAGGTGCCTTCCGAAGAAATCGAAAAGCTTGTTCCAGCCGTCGACCGCCGCTTCCTGGCGGTAGTTCGGTGTGTGGTGATAGAAGAAGCCGTGGCCGGCGCCGTCGTAGCGGTGGAACTCGTATTCCTTGCCGTGCTCCTTCAGGGCGGCTTCCTGCAGGTCGACCTGGTCCGGCGGTGGCGCTTTGTCGTCGTTCCCGAAGATGCCGAGGACCGGGCAGGTGATGTTCGCTGTGAGGTCCAATGGCGCCTTCGGGAAGTTCGCCGTGAGGTCGTCCGGGCCCATCACTACGCGCCCGCCCCAGAGGTCGGCGACGGCGTCCACGCTGTCGAGGCTGCCCGCGCAGAGGTAGGCATGGCGGCCCCCTGAGCAGGTGCCCATGACCCCGACCTTGCCGTTCAGTTGTGGCTGGGCCTTCAGCCAATCGATGCACCCGCCCACGTCGCCGACGACCTGGGGGTCGGGGACGCCACCCTGCCCGCGCACGGTCGCTGCAACATCCTGTGGCGAGCCGTGGCCGACGCGGTGGTAGAGGTCCGGGCAGATCGCGAAGTAGCCGTGGTAGGCCATCTTTCGCGTCGCTTCCTTGTACCACTCGTCCCAGCCGGGGAAGTGGTGGAGGAGGACCATGCCGGGAAAAGGGCCATCGCCCAGTGGTTGGGCGACGTAGGTATTGATGTAGTCCTCGTTGTGCCCCAGCACAGGGACGGTCTGGGCGATCATGCCTTCGTACTGGTCGGTGGTGTATGCCATCGCTCTCTCCTTATGGCTCGTTTTCGCTGGTGAAGTCGAAGATCTCGTGTTCCTCCGTCATGAAGACGCGCGAACGCGAAAAGTCGATGAATCTGGACTCGTCGTCGAGGAGGAGCTTCGCTGCAGCCTGGCGCTCGTCCGCACTCACTTCCGCACGCGACTCCCCCGACGACGGATACCAGACCTCGGTGATGCCGTCGTATGGGGGCTCGAGGCCGCGGCTCTCCTGGAGTGCCTTGTTCCGCTCGGGGAGGATGGTGTGGCTTTGGACGTACCTCACGGCGTTCAGAGCCCTGGCGACGCTGCGAACCTTCGGCCCGTGCTCGTTCAGCCAGTAGCGGTAGAACTCCTCCGGCGAGACATCCTCGCGGCGGGTCACACAGTAGACAAGCTTGATCATCGCTTCCCCTGCCGGTCGAAATTCGAGCGCATGCTACGCGTTTAGAAGCGCCGGTACTGGCTTGGCCCGAAGTCAGCCTCGTAGTACGGCGCCACGTGGTCGCCACGGCGGATGATCGAATCGATCTGCTTGAGTTCGTCCTCGCTGAAGGTGACATTCTTCGCCCCGAGGTTGTCCTCCAGCTGCTCCATCGTCCTTGGCCCGATGATTGGGCTCGTCACCCCGGGTTGCTGTTCGACCCAGGCCAGCGCCATCTGCGAGAGGGTGCAGCCCTTGGCCGCCGCCATCTCCTCCAGCGGCTCGATGACGTCGTAAATGCGCTCGGTCATGCGCGCCCGATAGCGGGGGTTCGACTGGTCGGCGAAACGGGCGCCTTCAGGTGGCTCCTGGCCGCGTTTGTACTTGCCGGTGAGCAGGCCGCCGGCCAGCGGGCTCCACGGGATTACAGCGATGCCGTAGGTCCGGGCCGCCGGGATCAGTTCGCGCTCCACGCGACGATCGAGCAGGTGATACGGCGGCTGTTCGCAGACGAACCGGTTCGCCCCGAGTTCTTTGCTGACATAAATCGACTCGACGAGTTGCCAGGCGGCGAAGGTGCTCGTGCCGATGTAGCGCACCTTGCCGGAGCGGATGAGGTCATCGAGCGCCCGCAGCGTCTCATCGATCGGCGTGTCGGACCGCGGCCGGTGCAACTGGTAGAGGTCGATGTGGTCTGTCTGCAGGCGGCGCAGGCTCTGCTCGCACTGGTCGATGATGTGTCGCCGCGAGGTGCCCATGTCGTTCGGGTCGTCGCTCATCTGGCCGTGGACCTTGGTGGCGAGAACGACGCTGTTGCGCTTGCCGTTCCGCTTCAGGGCCTCGCCGACGACTTCTTCGCTGCGCCCGCGGCTGTAGACATTCGCCGTGTCGATGAAATTGATGCCGTCGTCCAGCGCCCTGTCGATGATCGCGTACGAGTCCTCGGGGTTGGTCCGTCCCCCGAACATCATCGCGCCGAGACAGATGCTTGAGACCTTGACGCCGGTGCGCCCAAATTGCCGTAACTCCATGAACCCTCCAAAACCTGACGTTTGCGTGAACGATACAGGCGAGAAGGCAAGGCATCACCCACGGCGCGTTGCAGACGAATTCCTGTAGCATCCACCTAAATAAATCCGGGGGAGCACCATGGCCGAACTCAACGGCGGACAAATCGTCGCGAAGCAATTGAAGCGCGCGGGAATCGACACGATTTTCGGGGTCGTCGGCGGCCCGATGATCGAGGTGTTCGCCGCCGCCCAGGCTGAGGGGATGACCGTGGTGAACTGCCGCCACGAAGAGTCGGCTGCCTTCGCCGCGACGGCCTGGGGCTACATCAAGAAGAAGGCCGGGGTCATGGTGGCCGCTTCCGGCCCCGGCATGACCAACGCAATCACGCCGCTTTACGTCGCGACCGAATCGGCGATGCCTCTTGTCGTCCTCGGCGGTTCCGGTGCGGCCCAGACCCGCGGCCTCGGCGGCTTCCAGGAGACGGACCAGGTTTCCCTCGCCAAGTCTGCCTGCAAGTGGGCCATACAGGTCGACAGTACGGAGCGCATACCCGAGTACGTCCACCTCGCCCTGGGCAAGGCAACCTCCGGCCGCCCCGGCGGTGTCTACCTCGACTTTCCCGGCAACCTCATCTCCGCAAAGCTCGACGAAGAGAGCATCCGCTACCGCGACGAGCCGGCAACACAGACGGTCCCTTACCCGGACCCGGCCGGGGTCGATGCGGTGGCGAACATGCTGGCCTCCGCGAAGCGGCCCCTCGTACTCGTCGGCAAAGGCGCCGCCTGGGCCGACGCCGGCCCCGCGCTGACCCAGCTCGTGCGGCGCGGCATCCCCTTCCTCGCCTCACCGATGGGCCGCGGCACGCTCGCCGGATGACGACCCGATGTGCGTGAGCGCCGCCCGTTCTGCTGCGCTGGCCGGGGCCGATGCCATCTTCATGGTCGGCGGCCGCTTCAACTGGATCTTCCAGTTCGGACGCCCGCCCCGCTTCGCTGAGCACCTGCGGATCGCGCAGGTCGACCTCGTCGGCGAAGAGTTCCATTCCGCGGCGAACGTCGAGATCGGGATTACCGCCGATGCCGCCATCACCGTGGAGCACCTGAACGGCGCGCTCGAAGGCCGCTCCCTCGCGGCAGAGTCGAGCTGGCTTGACAGCTTGAAGGATGCCGCGGCGAAGAACGAGGCCGCAATCGCCGAGCAGCTCGCCAGCGACTCCACCCCCATCAACCACTACCGCCTGGTCCGCGAGGTCCGCGATGCCGTGAGCCGCGACACCGCCATATCCGTCGACGGCGAGATGACGATGGCCGTCGCCCGCGCGGTGCTCCCGGCGTACAACCCGCGCATTCGCCTGAATTCCGGCACCACCGGGTGCATGGGCACCGGCGTCCCCTATGCCATCGGCGCCAAGCTCGCCAACCCGAACCAGCCCTCCGTGGCGCTCGTCGGCGACTACGCCTTCGGCGCCGCCGGCATGGAGGTCGAAACCTGCGCGCGCGTCGGCATCCCCGTCGTGCTTCGTGGTGTCGAACAACGGCGGCATCGCTGGCCACAGCATTCAGGACCGGATGTTCGCACCCGACGCCCCGCCGATCGCCGCTCTCATGCAGGCTGAGTTCCAGATGATGGGCCAGATGGTCGGCGGTTTCGGCCGCAAGGTGGAAGACCCGGCTGAGATCGGCCCGACGATTAAGGAAGCCATCGCCGCCAATACCGTGGCAGTGATCAACGTGGTCACGGATCCCAAGGGCGGCCGCCGGGGCAGCAACTACCTGGGGTAGTGAACCTACTGCTCGGCACCGGCGTCGCATCGCCAGCCCGGACGAAGCTACACTGCAGCCGGAATGAAGCAGTACACCTTCACGATCGTTATCGAGAAAGAACCCGAGGATCCAGGCTTCTACGCCCACGTGCCCATTTTGCCTGGATGCGTTTCCGCCGGGCTCACGGTCGAAGAGCTACGTTCGAATATGGCGGAAGCCATCCAGCTCTACATAGAGAGTCTGATCGCCGACGGTCTACCGATACCCGATGCCGACGACCCCGTTCAAGTCGAGCGATTGACCATCGCCGTGCCTGCATGAGTCGGATGCCGCCGGTCACCGCACAGCAAAATTGTGCGGTTCCTTCGACAGCAAGGGTTTGTGGATCAGCGACAACGCGGAAGCCCACCCGGAGAAGAAGCATCGCGCCGTCGTCCCCATGCATCGTGGCGACATCGGGCGCGGAACTGCGCAGCAAATTCTCGCGGGCGCGGGCTTCAGCGTAGACGACTATCTCCGCCTGCGCTGACCCTACGCCACCGGCAGCTTCACCTTGTACAGCTTCGCTGAGTTCGTCTGCAGCACCTTGCGCAAGTCGTCTTCGGGGAGCGCCGTCAGGTGGGTCTCGATGAACTCTTTCGGATACACGGCAACCGAGTTCGGGCCTGGTGACATGCTCGTCGGGTGCGGGAAGTCGGTTTCGTAGAGCAGGTTGTCGGCGCCGATCTGGTTGATCGCACTGAGGGCGCTCTTCTCTTCGAACCAGAAGCAGGCGTAGCACTGGCGGTGGAAGTACTCGCTCGGGAGCATCATCTCCGGGTGCTCTTCGCGACAGCCGCTGTTGAGCCACTGCCAGTCCATCGCTTCGAGCAGGAACGGCACCCAGCCGACGCCGCTTTCGACGGAGACGAAGTTGAGCTTCGGGAAGCGGTGGCACATTCCGCTGAGAATGATGTCCATGATCGCGTTCGAGTTGTCGAGGAAAAGCGAGACGGTGACCTTGGCGTAGTTCGCTTGCCGGCCGTTGTTCACGGTGTTCTCGCGCAGGGCGCTGAGGTCGCCTGAGCCGATGTGGAAGTTGATGCACATGTCGAGATCCTGGGCCTGGTGCCAGAGCGGGTCCCAGTGGCGGTCGGTGATCCGCGGGAAGCCGAAGACATGCGGCTGGTTCGTCATCAGCACGCCCTTGTGGCCCATGTCGGCGCAGCGCTGCATCTCCTTCACGCAGAGATCCACATCCCAGAAGGGCATCGCCATGATCGGCAGCAGCCGGTCGAGGTCTTCCGAGCACCACTCGAAGAGGAAGTCGTTGTACGCCTTCACGCAGTCGTACATCAGCTCCGGTTCCTTCAACGAAAGGAAGTTCCCCGAGCCGAAGCCGCCGACGTTCGGATAGACCACCTGCGCCCAGATGCCGTACTCATCCATCCGCTTCAGTCGCTGCTTGGCAATGTAGGCGCCGGGGTCGGCGTCGCCAAGTGTCGGGGGATGGTCCGGTGGCGGCTCTTTCCAGCCGGCCATAGCGGCGGCCGCGGTGGGCTGAAACGGGCGCCCGCCCATGAACCAGCGGTCCTCCTTGATCTTCTCGTCGAACTCCACGTGGGGCACGAGGTCGCCCCACTTCTCCACCGAGACCCTGTCCGTCCAGAGATTGGCCGGCTCCGAGACATGGCTATCGGCGTCGATGACCTTGATGCGGTCGACGACCTGCGTCATTGGGGATACCTCCCGTCGATGGTGGCGAGAGGTTACACGAATGGAATAGGCGATTGCAGCATTGAGGACGAAGGCGCAGAAAACATTCCTTGACGGAAATATTTCCAGATGGCAATATAACAAGCCATGAGCACGTTCGCCGCTCTCGCCGAGCCGAACCGGCGCCTGATACTGGACCTGGTCAACGCGGCCCCCAGGACGGTGGGGATGCTTGTCGAGGCCCTCGGGCTGAGTCAGCCCGCGATCTCGAAGCATCTCCGGATCCTCAAGGAGGCGGGGCTGGTCGGTGTCCGGCCCGACGGCCAGCGCCGCTGGTACGAGATCGAGCCTGAGCCGCTCGCTGAACTCGACGAGTGGCTGGCCCCGTATCGCACCGCGTGGGCGCATCGCCTCGACAAACTCGAACGCCACCTCGCCGATAGCGCCGAACGTAGCCGCACCAACGAAGGAGAACCCGGGGAATGACGACCAGAACTGAGATGAAGTCGGAGGACGATGCCACTATCGGAACAGCGCCGGATGGGCGGGCATTTATCCGCTTCGAACGCCGCTTCGCCCACCCAATTGATGAGGTGTGGGACGCCGTTGTGAACCCCGAGCGCATGACGGATTGGCTCGCCTACCGCGTGGTAATCGATCCGCGTGAGGGCGGCCGTCTTGCGCTATGGCTGGGTGGCCGTGGAGAGCCGCAGGAGTCTGTCATCACCCGATTTGAGCCACCCCGTGAGCTCGAAGCTGACAGTCCCGACTGGGGCACCATGCGGTTCGAACTCAGGGCCGATGCCGGCGAAACCGTGTTCGCGTTTGTCCATGTGCTCCCCCTTGAAGAAAAGCGGCGCTACAACATCGTCGCCGGCTGGCACCTGCGCATGGACCTGTTGGAAGACGCCTTCAGAGGAACCCCTGCCGACTGGGCCGCCCTCGACGCCTCACGCGACGAACACGGCACCGTCGCTCGCATCGCCGAGATCTACTGGCACTACAAGGGTAGTCAGGCATGGCAGCCGGATTACAGGGCTCCGACGGCACCCACGAATCGCCGGATCGCCGGATCGAAGAATCGCCCAATCACCGGGGACGGAACTTCACCAGCGTGATCTCGTCGTTCACGTCCTCGAACACCGCCTCGACCGGCATGCCGATCTTCACGTCCTCAATCGCACAGTCGACGATGTTCGAAGTCATATGCGGCCCTTCTTCGAGCTCGATGATGGCGATGACGTAGGGGACTTTCGCCCGGAATGCGGAAGCGGTGCCCCGGCGGTCGACGGTGAAGGAGTAGACCGTGCCCTTGCCGCTCGCCTCAATCCACTCCTTCGGCTCATCGAGCGTGCCGGGCGCGAGGACGCGCGGGTAGAAGAAGACCTGGCCCTCGGCGGTCTTTGGCAGCAGGATCTTGTGCTGTTTCGTCCGTCCCAGAACGTCTGGGTGGTCGGGTTGGGGACGGGAAGTGGCAATGGGATTTCTGCCACGGTCATGTCAGGCCCCCTCCATAACGAGCGAGGCCTGCTCCGACATGAAGCCGCCGGTGCCGCTGACGTAGGCACGCTCGCAGGTGGGGAGCTGGCGCTCCTCGGCGCGCCCCTGCAGTTGCCGGATGGCCTCGGTGATGTGGTACATGCCGCCTGCCATGCCCGCCTGGCCCATGCCCAGCTGGCCGCCGTTCGTGTTCAGGGGCCAGTCGCCGCCGTCGAAACGAAGGTCGTGCTCCTCGACGAAGCGGCCGCCGTCGCCCTTCTTGCAGAAGCCTGAGTCCTCGATCGAGAGGAGCACGGTGATGGTGTAGCAGTCGTAGAGCTGGGCGCAGTCGACGCTGTCGCGGCTGGCGCCGGCCATCTTGAAGGCCCGGTCGGCGCACCCGGCGATGGGGATCGAGGTGAGCGAAGGCGCGTAGGTGATCGACTTGTGGGTCACGTGTTCGCCGAAACCGGTCAACTTCACCGGCCGATTCCTGAGCTGCCTGGCACGCTCCTCGGTCGTCACGACGATCGCCGCGCCGCCGCCGGCGGGCATCACGATCTCCAGCATGTGCAGCGGGTCGACGATGAGTGGTGAATTGAGGACGTCCTCGATATCGATCGGCTGGTCGCGGAAGAAGGCCTTCGGGTTCGAAAGCGCGTTGTAGCGCTGTTGGGCCGCGATCTTGGCCAGCGTTTGGGGCTTGAGGTTGTACTCGTGCATGTAGCGCTGGGCGACCATCGCAAAATGGGCGTTCGGGTTCACGAGCCCGAAGGGGATGTCAAACTGCCCGTGGGGCGCGCCCCAGGCAGCGGCGCCGATGTACTCGCGGCTGGGGTCGCGATTCGGGTTCGGGTTCGGAGGAGATGGCACGGTAGCGGTCACGCAGACGCAGGTGTCACAGACGCCGGCCTCGATTGCGGCAACGGCGCGCCAGACCATCCCGCAGCCGCTGGAGCCGCCGAGGTCGACGATCTCGGCGAAGTTCACCGGGATACCCAGGTACTCGGCCAGGGCTGCGGGGGCGAACATCGAGGATTCCGGGATCGCGGTACAAAGGATGCCGTCGACCTCGCCAATCTCCATGCCTGCGTCGTCGAGCGCTTCGCGAATCAGCCGGGAGTAGGCTTCGAGCTGGAACATCGGCCGGTCCCAGTTGCGCTGCACGGGCCAATCCGCGCATCCGGCGATCGCTGCTGGTTTTCCTCCGGGCATGGCTGCCTCCTACTTCACTTTCCACTGGACCAGGGTGTATTCCATTTCTCCGTCGTGGTCTTCGAACACCGCCTCGACTTCGCTGCCGATGACAACTTCCTGCTCGGGGTCGCCGAGGAGGTTACCGACCATGCGGACGTTGCCCGCCTGGGGCAGCTCGATGAGCACCGTCAGGTAGGGGAGCGATTCGCGAAGGGCCGGGTGCACCGGGTACCAGGCGCGCTCCCAGCTGTAGATCGTCCCGGTCGGTGCGACCTCTTCCCAGCCCATATCAAACGACAGACAGGCATTGCAGACCCACTCGGGCCCGAACTGCCAGGCCTTGCAGTCGTTGCAACGTTGCACCAGCAGACGATGTTCCTTCGCGGCGTCCCAGAAGGGCTTCTCGAGGTCGTCCGGACCCGGGGCCGGCGCAGGCATCCCCTCGGGCAGGTAGTACTTCTTCGCTTCCGTGCTTGTCATCTCAGGCCTGCTCTTTCGAAAGGATCATGCTGCTCACCGGCTGCACCATCGGGCCGGAAGTAACCATCGAGACGTTCACTTCCTTCACCTGGGCGGTGGAGGTGCCGCGGATCTGGCGGACAGCCTCGGTGATCAGTTCGAGGCCGTGCATGTAGCACTCGGCGAGGTTGCCGCCGCTGGTGTTGAGGGGCAGGCAGCCGCTGTCGAACTTGAAGTTCTCGAGCTTGAAGAACTCGTTGCACTCGTCCGGTTCGCAGAAGCCGTGCTCGACCATGCTCATCAGCACGCCGCCGGTGAAGTTCTCGTAGCTCTGGAGGACATCGACGTCCTTCGGCCCGATGCCGGCCATGTCGTAGAGGCGCTTTGCCACGGTTTTGAAGTTGCTCGTCGCGTAGTCGGGGGCGTTGTGGGCGCTCGCCGCCTGGCGGTAGTCCGAGCCCTGCGAGGCGGCCATGAGGTAGGCGGGCGGCTGCTTCAGGTCGCGAGCCCGTTCCGGTGTGGTGAGGAGGATGGCGGCGGCGCCGTCGTTCTCCATGCAGCAATCGAAGAGGTGGAAGGGTTCAACGATCCAGCGGGAGTTGTCGTAGTCATCTTCGCTCAGGGGCCGACCGTGCATTACCGCTCGCGGGTTGCGTTGCGCGTGTTCGTAGCTTGCGAGCGAAAGGGCCCGGAGCGCTTCCTGCTTCACCCCGTGGTCGTGCATGAAGCGGCGGACGCGCATGGCGAAGGTCTGGGCGGGCGACATGAGCCCGTAGGGAGCGGTGAACGCCGCCGCTCCCGGTACAGCGCCAGCCGCACGCCCCTGTCCGAAGCGGCCGAACTGGCCCTGGGCCAGCGAGCGGAAAACAACCACATAGTCTGCGTAGCCCGCGACGATGGCCGCACAGGCGTTCGCAATCGCCCCAGAGCCACCGCCGCCACCGCCGCCCCAGAACATGTTGCTGAACTTGAGGTCGGGCAGGCCCAGCGCCGCCTGGATGCGCGGCGGGTCGTTGCGGTCGTTGCTGTAGCTGGCGAAGCCGTCGATCTTCGTGACGGGCAGCCCGGCATCGTCCGCGGCCTTGATGATCGCTTCGAGGCCCATCTTGAACTCGGAGTCCTCGGCCGCCCCGCGCTTGTAGTAGCGCGTCTCGGCGATGCCGGCGATCGCGACCTTCCCCTTTATCGTGCGCTCAGCGCCCACGGGCACTACCCCCGGTGAGATTCGGAGGTCATGTATACCAGCTTTCGGCGGAGCCCGTTAGCTCCGGCCTAAACACTTGAAGTCCCCATCGGTTTGCGTATGCTCACGCGCAGTCCAATGGAGGCGGTCGATGCCCGAAGGAGCCCTCTCGCACTTCCGGATCTGCGACTTCACCGGCCAGCTCGCCGGTGCCGGCGCGACCCGGTTCCTCGCCGCCTTCGGGGCACAGGTCATCCGCATCGAGGACCCGGTCACCGAGGGCCGCTGGGATATTCTTCGAGGCAACCCGCCCTATAAGGCAGGGCAGCGGGGCCTCGAGTACGGTGGCGCCTTCAACAACCACAACGTCCAGAAGCTCGGCATCACCCTCAACCTCCGGACCGAGCGTGGGAAGGAAATCCTGCGCGACCTTGTGCGCGTTTCCGACGCCGTGACGGAGAACTTCGCCGCCGGCGTGCTGGAACGCTGGGGTTTCGACTACGAAGCCCTGAAGAAGATCCGCCCGGACATCATCTACGTCTCCAATTGCGGGTTTGGCCACAGCGGCCCTTACCGCGACTTCAAGACCTGGGGCCCAATCGTCCAGGCGGTCTCGGGGCTGACCTTCTCCTCCGGGATCCCGGATCAACCCCCCGCCGGCTGGGGCTACAGCTACATGGACCACACCGGCGCCTATTTCATGGCGATGGCGATCATGATGGCGCTCCACCATCGCAACGTGACCGGCGAGGGCCAGTGGGTCGACCTCGGCTGCACCGAGGCGGCCTGCACGCTCAACGGTCCGGCGCTGCTCGATGCGACCGTGAACGGGAGACCGTTGCGCCGTCCCGGGATGCCCGACGCTAACCACAGCCAGTTCCCCCCGATGGCGCCGCACAACATCTATGCGGCCGAGGGCGACGACAACTGGATCGCGATTGCCTGCCGGGACGACGACGAGTGGGCGGCCTTGCGCGGCTTCATCGGCGAACGATGGGCGGAGGACCCCCGCTTCGATCGGCTGTCCGGCCGGATCGAATGGCAGGACGAACTCGATGCCAACATGACCGGCTTCACCTCCAAGCGCGACCGCTTCGCCCTCGCCGCGTCGATCCGGGCCCTTGGTGTCCCGGCGACCGCCATACAGCGGCCCGAGGAGCGAGTCGACAAGGACCCGAACACGGCGGCCTGGGGGCTCTGGCCGACCGTCGAGCACACGCTCATGGGCGATGTGCGCGTCGACGGCGTGCCGGTCCATCTCTCCGAAACCGACTGGCACCTCGACCGGGGCGGCCCCTGCCTCGGCGAGCACAATGAGCAGGTGTACGGCGAGATCCTCGGGATCTCCTCGGCCGAGATTGCGGATCTGCGCTCGGAAGGTGTGATTTGACTGGCCCGCTGCATGGCCTTCGTGCGGTGGAGTTGTGCAGCGAAAACGGCGCCTGGGCGGGCAAGCTTTTCGCGGATGCCGGCTGCGAGGTGGTGAAAGTCGAGCCGCCTGGCGGCGACGTCACCCGGACCTATCCGCCGTTTCTTGACGACGAGCCGGGCGAGGGCCGCAGCCTCTACTTCTGGTACTACAACACGAGCAAGCGAAGCGTCACGCTCGACCTCGAGACGGACGAGGGCCGGGCGGCCTTCCGGACGCTTGCCGGTGGGGCCGACTTCCTGATCGAAGACCGGGTTCCGGGCGAGATGGCTCGGCTCGGCCTCGACTACCCCGACCTGGCCGGAGCGAATCCCGGGCTGATCTACATCTCCGTGACGCCCTTCGGCCGAGCGGCGCCGCGGGCGGATGAGCCGGCAACCGACCTCACCATCTTCGGCGGCGGTGGCCCGGCCTGGAACAACGGCTATGACGACCATTCGCTCCCGCCCGTGCGTGGGGGCGGCGGCCAGGCGATGCACACCGGCTCCCACTTCGCCGTGATGGCGGGGCTGGTGGCGCTCCTCCATCGCGACCGCACCGGCCGGGGCCAGCACGTCGATGTGAACATGCACGCTGCGGCGAACGTGACGACCGAAGCCGGCAGCTATACATGGCTGGTGGCGCAGGAGACGGTCCAGCGGCAGACCGGGCGCCACGCTGGCATCCGCCAGACGATGACCTCCCAATTCCAGTGCGCCGATGGCCGCTGGGTGAACACGGGCGTTCCACCCCGGCGCCCCGGCGACTTCGTCCGCTGCCACGAGTGGCTGGAGGCCGAGGGCCTTCTCGATGAGTTCCACGCAGCGCCGCTCCTCCTCGAAGGGGCGAAGCGGGAGCGCATCGACTTTTCGATGCTGGCGGAGGACGAAGAGCTGCAGGCGATTTTCGGCGCCGGACGGGAAGCGATGGCGTTCATCGCGTCCCGCGTGACTGCCTACCAGTTCTTCACCGGAGCCCAGGAGCGCGGCTTCCAGGTTGGCATCATCTACTCGCCGGAGGAGGCTATGGCCGACCCACACTTTGTCGATCGCGGCTTCCCCGTTGCGGTCGAGCACCCCGAGGTGGGCCGCTCGTTCACCTATCCGGGCGCGCCGTACATCATGCACGGTTCGCCCTGGACCATCAGCCGGCGGCCACCACTGCCGGGCGAACACACGGACGAGGTTCTCGCCGAAATCAAGCACACGGAGGGCAAGCAATGACCGCCACCGCAGACCGCACCATCGCCGGGATGTCGACCAGCCGCCTGGCCCGCATCGACCAACACCTGCAGGAAAAGTACATCGCCACGGGCAAGATCAGCGGCGCCCTGACGCTCGTCGCCCGCCACGGCGAGATCGCCCACTTCTCGCCGGTCGGCCAGATGGACGCCGAGCGGGGTAAGCCAACGCGCGAGGATACGGTCTACCGCATCTACTCGATGTCGAAGCCGATCACCTCGGTCGCGCTTCTCACGCTCTACGAGCAGGGAAAGTTCCAGCTCGACGACCCGGTCCACAAGTTCATCCCCGAATTCGAGAACCTTGGCGTCTGGCAGGGCGGAGCCTACCCAAACTTCATGACGAAGCGCCCTGACCGTCCCATGTCAGTCCGCGACCTGATGAGTCACCAGTCGGGGCTCGTCTACGGCTTCCAGTACAGCAATTCGATCGACGCCGCCTACCGGCAGCTCCACATCATTAACGACGAGCAGGTCGGCCTCTCCCAGGACACGCTCGCCGAATCCGTCAAGAAGCTGGCGACCTTGCCGCTCCTTTTCTCCCCGGGCACCCGCTGGAATTACTCCATTTCGACAGACGTCTGCGGCTACCTGGTCGAAGTGCTCTCCGGCAAGCGCTTCGACGACTACCTCCGCGAGGCGATCTTCCAACCGCTGGGCATGAAGGAGACGGGCTTCTACGTCCCCGACGAGCGTATCGACCGCTTCGCCGCCTGCTACGCCCCCACGCCCGATGGCGCCCGGGTGCTCCAGGACGACCCCCAGACGAGCTACTACCGCCGCCCGCCGAACATGCTCTCGGGCGGCGGCGGCCTGACGTCCACGGCCACCGATTACTTCCGATTCGCACAGATGCTCTGCAACCGCGGAGAACTCGACGGGACACGCATCCTCAGCCGCAAGACGATTGAGCTGATGACGCGCAACCACCTGCCCGGCGCCGTCGACCTGACGGCGGTCGCACCGCCCGGACAATTCAGCGAGGTCGCCTATGCAGGTATCGGGTTTGGACTCGGCGTGTCCGTGATCAACGATCTCGCTCGTGCCCAGATTTCGGGTTCCGAAGGGCAGTTCGCCTGGGGTGGCGCGGCCAGCACGGCCTTCTGGGTGGACCCGGTGGAGGAGGTCGTCCTCGTCTTCATGACGCAGCTCTTGCCCTCGAGCACCTATCCTTTCCGCCGGGAGCTCCAGGTGCTCGTGAACGCGGCGATAGCCGACTAGGAGAGATAGATGGCAGGCCTCGAACTCACGGGCCTCGATGGCAAAGTCGCAGTCGTTACAGGCGCAGGACGCATGCGCAGCATCGGCCGCCCGATTGCCGTCGAACTTGCGAAGGCCGGGTGCGACATCGTCCTCACCGGCACTGGCCGCAGCCCCGATCGCTACCCCGACGACGAGAAGGCCGCCGGCTGGCGCGACATCGAATCCGTAGCTGAGGAGGTCAGGGCCACTGGCAAGAGGGCGCTCTCGCTGGTGAGTGACGTCGGTGACGAAGGCGCGGTACAGGCCCTCGTCGAGAAGACGCTCGCTGAATTCGGCCGTGTCGACTTCGTCGTCAACAATGCCGGGGCAGCGAGAGGCGTGGACCGCGTTCCCGTGCTCGACATGCCCATCGACGCATGGGACAACGTCATCCGCGTCAACCTGCGGGGAACCTTCCTGATGTCCAAATTCTTCGGGCGCTCCCTCGTGGATGCGGGCAACGGCGGCGCAATCGTCAACATCTCCTCGATTGCCGGCAAGATCCTCCCACCCAACACCTCGGCGTACGCGTCCAGCAAGTCCGCGATCCAGGCGCTCACAGCATCGATGGCCCAGGAGGTGGGCCAGTTCGGGGTCCGGGTTAATGCCATCTGCCCCGGCCTCGTGGAGACCTATCGGATCGACGACATCGCAGGGACTGAGGCGTATCAGCAGATGCTCGCCACGCGCATCCCCATGCGCCGAGATGGCCGCGGCGAGGAGATCGCCTGGGCAACGGCGTACCTCTGCAGCGACCAGGGCTCATGGATCACCGGCCAATCGATCAACATCGACGGCGGGATGGCCGTCCAACACTGAGATGAACGCCGCGGTACCGCTGTCCGGCTCCTGCGATCCGCGCTTTGTTGCCGTGCGGCGTGCCTTCGAGCAGAACTTCGTCGACCAGGACGAGGTTGGCGCCGCTGTCTCCGTCGTCGTCCACGGCGAGACGGTGGTCGACCTCTGGGGCGGCTGGCACGAACGCGAACACGAGCACGAATGGCAGGCCGACTCGATCGTCAACGTCTGGTCCGTGGGCAAGGCGGTGTCCGCGATGGCCCTGTTGCAGCTCGTCGATGCCGGGAAGGTTGACCTCGATGCCCCCGTGGCGCGGTATTGGCCGGAGTTCGCGCAGGCAGGCAAGGCCGGGTTGCCGGTGAAATACCTGATGGCCCACCGCGCCGGCCTCTGCGCCATTCGCAAGCCGCTCCCGGCCGGCTATCAGCTCACGAACTGGGACGGGATGTGCGCTGCCCTGGCCGAACAGGAGCCCTGGTGGGAGCCCGGGACCGCGTTCGGCTACCACACCAACACCTACGGCTTTCTCCTCGGCGAGGTCGTCCGCCGTGTCGATGGCCGCCGCCTCCGCGACGTTGTGGCAGAGGACATCGCCGGGCGCTGCGATGCCGAATTCTTGATGGGCTTTGGCCCCGAGCACGACCACCGCGTGGCTACCTGGATCCAGTACCAGCGCTTGCCGGAAGAACAGACGGACCGTCCCTGGCTCGAAGTCGACCCGGAAAAGGTGGAGGGCGTTGCCCTGGCCCGGGTCCTTGCCTATCGCAACCCGCCCGGAGCAGGTGGCGCCGATGTGAACTCCCGCCTCTGGCGGGCGGCCGAATATCCATCCACCGGTCCCCACAGCAACGCTCGCTCGATCGCCCGCATTTTCGGCGAACTGGCACGCGGTGGCGGCAAGCTCATAAGCGAAGAAGTGATCGATCGCGCCAACACGATCGAGGCGGATGGCGAAGACCTTGTGCTTGGCCGGCCGAACCGGTTCGGCCTCGGGTTCCAGCTCACGATCCCCGGCATTCGGCCCTTTGGCCCCAACCCGCGATCGTTCGGCCACTTTGGCAATGGTGGGCTGCTCGGATTCGCCGACCCAACCACGGGACTCGGGTTCAGCTACGTCTGCAACCGGGGAGGACGCTCCTGGCGGGACCCTCGCAACATCGCCCTCATCGACGCCGTCTACGAATCGCTTGCCTAGCCGGTTGCAGCCGCCGCCGGCCAGCGACCGGCCTCCCGTTCCAGCACCGCTCGCACATCGTGGAACGTCTCGAAGGGAAACACGCGGTCCCGCGTCCCCTGCATCTCGTCCCAGAGCACGCTGCGTGCAAAGACAGCATCGCTGAGCGACGCGGCGGGTACGTCGCTTCGGCCATCGCCGACCCAGACCAGCGTGTCTCCCACTTCGCGGAAGGCACTCGCGTAGGAAAGCTTGAAGCCCTCCGTCAGCTCTATCCCGCGCGGGCTCAGGTATTGCAGCCGCCAGCGGTAGGTGAACCGGGCGCGGCCGCAATGCCGCGCCATCCTCTCGGCCCCGAGCGAATCGAGGATCGGGTTGATGTACAGGTCCCAGCCGCTGCTGACGACCGCCACGTTCCAGCCATTCCAGCCTGCCCAGTCCGCCAGTTCCAGCAGCCCCGGACGTGGTTTCGCTACGTCCATCGCGAAGGCGACCATTTCGTCGTGGCTGGCATCCACAAGGTCGAGGGCGGCGGCGCTGTACTGCTCGAGCGTGATCTCGTGGCGACTAAATCGTTCGTGCACGCCCCGCCAGGAGCTATGGGCGAACTGGTCCAACAACTGCGAAGCGATGTCGCGCTCGACGATCGTGTCGTCGAAGTCGATGCAAATCGTGCCCGTCACGCTCTCACCTTAGTGCAACAGCGGGCTCCTCTACACTCGCGGTGTGGACGTCGAACGGGCGCGGTTCCTGGTTTCTCCCCAAGGAGCGGAGGCACTCTCCCTGGCCACTGCCCGGGACCTGCCGAAGGGCCTCGTCGAGCGTGCAGCAGCGCTCCGGAAACTGCTTTCACCGGCAGAGGCAAGCGCCGTTGGCGAACAGCTCGCGCTTCGGGACCGGGCGCACGAACGCCTTGGCGAACTTGCGCCCGACGCCTTCCTCTACAGCGACGCCGGTCTCCAGATGATGACCCATCCCCTGGTGGCGGCCCGGCGCGCCCTGAGATTTGCCGGGGCCGGACACGCTGTTGTGGATGCGACCTGCGGCCTTGGCGGAGACGCCCGCGCATTCGCCAAGGCCGGCCTGGACACACTCGGCCTCGAACGCGACCGGGCCACGGCACTCCTCGCCGCGGCCAATCTACGGCAAGCCGCGCGCGTGGTGATTGGCGACGCGACCGCGATGCCGTTCACGCTCTCCGGGCGCGCGCTCTTCCTCGACCCTTCGCGGCGGGAGGGCAGTCGCCGCCGCTTCGACCCGCGGGCATTCTCGCCGTCGTGGGACGTGTGTATCGCCGTCGCCCGGCAAGCGTCCCTCGCCGCAATCAAGACGGCCCCCGGGATAGATGATGCAGCGATCCCCGCGGACGCCGAACTGGAGTTCGTTCAGGTCGGCCGGTCGCTGCGGGAGGCGACGGTTTGGTTTGGCGATGGCGCGGAGCCAGGCCTGCGACGGGCGGTGTTGTTGCCCGGCGGCTATGAGATGACATCGCTGGAGGCGGCGTGCGACTCCGCCACACGGCCTCCGGCGCGATTCCTGGTCGACCCCGCCGGTTGCGTTACGCGGGCGGGACTCGTGCGCCAGCTCGGGGCGCAGGTCGGCGGATCGCTGATGGACCCACAGGTTGCTTACCTGACCAGCGACACGGGCACGCCGACCCCGTTCGGTACAACCCTCGAGGTTCTTGAAGAGGTGCCCTTCTCGCTCGCGCGGCTGCGTGGACTCCTCCACGAGCGCGGCTGGCGGGCCGACGAGATCCGGCGGCGTGCGTTCCCCGTGGAGCCGGACGAATTGCGGCGGCTGCTCAAGCCGAAGGGCTCGATCCCCGTGACGCTGGTCTGCACTACGATCGCCGGGACGAGGCGCGTCTTCGTGTGTAAACCGCAAGAAGTTGACCTAACGGCTGGACAATAAAGTTAGGGCTTTGCTAAAGTCCGTTTCTGCCTACGCAGTTTAGCAATATGTGGCAGAGGCGCTTGGACGATGGCTGCTGTGACCCCCTTCGATGACTACCTGGACCTGGTGGAGGCGGCTCGCGAGCTTGCCATCCATCCCCAAAGCCTTCGGCGGTTGATCAAGCAGAAGAAGATCCCGGCAACCCAATTCGCCGGGAAGTACTTGATAGAGCGCGACAAGCTCGAGATGTTCAAGTCCAACTACGACCCGCGGCCGGGCCGCAAGCCTATCCGGCGCCTGCTCTAGAGGCCCGTTAGCTCAGGAAGTCGCCGTTCCCAACCAGGATCGTCAGCACCACGAGGCCGATCGCCTCGACCGTGAGGACGAATCCCACGGCACCAAGCCACGCCAGCTGCGTGGTTCCCCGTGTTGCGAAAACCGGGATGGTCAGGATGACTGTCGATGCAACAAAGGTCACGAGGGCGGCAACCCCGAAGGCCAGGGCGCTGATCAGGAACGGGGCCAGCTCCAGCATCAATACTCCGTGCGGACTCTGAAGGTATTCGCGCACTTCGAAGCGCGCCTCACGGCCGGATAATACGCATTCCTGCGTTTAGGTCACACCCTCAGCCGCCGGAGGTCAGCTGGCCGCTTTGCGCCGGTAGTCGGCGACCGCCTCGCGAATTGCGTCCGCCGCAAGCACGCTGCAATGAATCTTGTCGTTCGGCAGCCCGCCCACGCCCTCAGCGATCGCTTCCCTTGTGAGAGCCTCGGCGTCTTCCAGCTTCAGACCCTTCACCATCTCGCTGGCAAAGGAGCTGGTTGCGATCGCCGGCGGGCAGCCGCGCGTCTTCCAGCGCATCTCCTCGATGGCGCCATCCTTGACGCGCAGCATCACGCGCATGCGGTCGCCGCAGACGGGGTTGGCGGTCGTCGCTTCCCCGTCGGGATTGTCCATCTCGCCCGCGTTGCGGGGGTTCTGGAAATGGTCGATGACGATGTCGGAGTAGGCTGCCACGATCTCAGCTTACTGATTGCGTCCAGCGCCTACACGAGCCCAAGGGCGCGAAAGACATCCTCGAAGGCGCCGATATTGCCCGGGTTGAAGTGGGGGACGACGTACGCCACCTCCCCTCCGGGATCGATGACGACGACACCCCTGCGGCTCTTCCGCTCGTCAGGGTCCCAGAACCCGTACGCCTTCACCGCTTCGCCGTAGAAGTCGCTGATCAGCGGGAACGGATAGGCGTCGCGCTCCTGGAACTTCTCGTGCGAACCGAGGCCGTTGGTATTGATCGCCGCTACGGCAATGTCCGCTTTCGCGAGCGTGTCGAACTCCTGGGCAAACGCCTTCAACTCGCTCGTGCAGATCGGCATCCCGTCGTCCTGGTAGAAGACGAGCAGGAGGCGTCGATCGTTCGTTGCTTCGGAGAGGTGAAAGTCGAACTGGCCGCCATCGGTCCGGACTGCCGGCAGCGTGAAGTCGGGCGCCTGTTCGCCCGCTTCGATCACCGAGGTCCGAGCCTCGGTCCGCGCCCGGTCGCTCACGGTAGCGGCTCGAATCCCGGCGGCGGCGCCTTCAGCTCCAGGCCGATGGTGCCGGCCAGCACCCGGACACGGCCAAGGCCGGCCGTATCGCAGAGTTCCTCCAGCCCCCGACGGCGCGCGAAATACTCGGTGGCATCGTCGCGCACGGCATCGACGAGCGCCGGGGCGCCCAGCGCGTAGAGGAACTCGGCCTGGCTCGACGGTCCCCACGTTTCGAAGCTGCTGGCGGCCATCGCCGCCTCCAGTTCGGTCAAATCGACATGCGCGGTGAGATCCTGTTCGCCAACGTGGATGTAGGGGTCCTCATGCGCTGTGTGCCGGTAGAAGCAGAGGAGCGTGCCCTGCTGCCGCCATTCAGCCCAGAGCTCTTCCCGCGGATACCCGTAATCGAAAGTGAGCACAGCGCCGCGCTCGATCAGCCCACACATCGCCTCCATCGTCGGGTAGGCGCGCGTGTTCATCTCGAAGCGGCCGCTCATAGGGGCCCCTTCGGTGGTGGCTACAGCACCCGATGTTTCCTCGAAGCTGTTCCCGTTCCAGCGCACCATCACTTCGACGGGTCCGCGGCCGCTGCCTTCGAAGAGGCGGACCGGCAGGGCGTCGAACAGCTCGTTGCTGATCACGATGCCGTCTTTGACCGCCTCCGGTTGGAGCGTCCACTCGACACGCGGATCGGTGCCCGCCCTGCTCGGTTCGATCGCGACATAACGGATGACATCAGCAAACCCGTCTTGCCGGCCAGCGGCCCAGTCGAGGATGGTCCCCGCGAGCAACCCGTCGCCCGCACCGGGCTCGAAGATCGTGAAGGTCGGGGGCCGTCCCAGCTCTTGCCAGAGCCAGTGGCACCACCCGGCGATAGACCAGCCAAAGATCGGATGGACATGGGGACTGGTGACGAAATCCCCGTCGCGGCCCACGCGCTTGCCGGTGCGGTAGTAGCCGTGCTCCGGGTGGTAGAGCGCCAGCTCCATGAAGCGCTCGAAGCTGATTGCGCCGCCATCCATCTCCGCGACGATAGCTGCGATGAGCTGCTGGTTCCCAAGGGCCGCCACGCCCGGGTCGAGATCGATTCCCACTGCCCAAGTGTCGCACGGACCGAGGGCGAATTCTTCCTCGAACCCTCCTCCCAGGGCCTTCCATGGGTTAGTCTGGTGGGAATGGCGCAGACCGAACTGAATGCTGTTCGACCCGATCCACCGAAGCGCTCCCGCGTCGACGAGGCGATCAGCGACTTCTCCGATGCGATGAACATGTATGACCCGTTGCGTTTCCGGGCCTGGGCCGAACTGGGGCTGACCACGGCACAGTTGCGCGTCCTCTTCCTTATTCGTGCCAACACCGGTGTCACGGCCGGCGAACTCGCCAGCAGGCTCTCGGTCACGCCTCCGACCATCTCGGGTATTGTCGACCGCCTCGTGCGGCTCAAACTGGTAGTCCGCGAAGCAGACGAAGCGGACCGCCGGCTGGTTCGCAATCGCCTGACGCCCGAGGGCAAGGCCGTCTGCTCGCGGATGGCTCGCGGTGGCGACCTCTTCAGCCGCCGGATCATGAGCGAAATGACCGACGAAGACCTCGACGCCCTGATCCGGGGACTCAACGCCTTCAACGAGGCGAGCCGGCGGGTGGCCGAAGTGCAGCCGAACCTTGCCGCCATGGTTATGCCCTAGACCGGTCTCCGGTCCGTCGTCGCTTCTCCGTCCCTTCCTGAGGCGATACGCTCCATCCATGCTCAAAGACACCTACTGTGGCGACCTTCGTGCCGAGCACGAAGGCAACCGGGTGCGCCTCGCTGGTTGGGTCCACCGCCGCCGCGACCATGGCGGCCTCATCTTCATCGACCTGCGTGACTCCCACGGGATCGTCCAGGTCGTTTTCAACCCCGACCATGCTGAAAGCCACGCCGTCGCCCACCGCGCCCGTTCCGAATGGGTGCTCGCGGTCGAAGGCGTAGTGCGGCGCCGTTCCAACGAGACGCGCAACCCGAATATGGTCACCGGCGACGTCGAGGTGGTGCCCGACAGGAGCGAAGTGCTCAACGAGTCGGAGACGCCGCCGTTCTTCATCAACGAACCTTCGGAAGTCAGCGAGCAGCAACGCTTGCAGTACCGCTACCTCGACCTGCGCCGGCCGGAAGTGTCGCGCGTCATACGCCTGCGCCACGAGGTCATCCGCTACATTCGCAACTTCCTCTCCGACCGCGGATTCGCCGAGATCGAGACGCCGACGCTGATCAAGTCGACGCCGGAAGGCGCCCGCGACTTCCTCGTCCCTTCGCGTCAACGACCGGGCGAGGTCTATGCGTTGCCACAGTCGCCCCAGATCCTCAAGGAACTGCTGATGGTTGCGGGCTTTGAGCGCTACTTTCAGCTGGCCCGCTGCTACCGGGACGAAGACCTCCGCGCCAACCGCGTCGCGGAGCACACCCAGCTCGACCTGGAGATGAGTTTCGTCGAGGAAAGCGACGTCATGGCGCTCGTCGAGGAGCTCTACATCGGCATCGCCACGACTTTCGGCGAAGGCCGCCTGGCGAGCACGCCCTTCCCGCGGATGAAACACGCCGACGGCCTCGAGCGTTACGGGATCGACCGCCCCGACCTTCGCTTCGGCCTCGAATTCGCCGACCTCTCCGAGGTGTTCGGCGGGTCGGAGTTCCAGGTCTTCGCCGGTGCGCTTGACGGCCGGCGGCCAGGTGAAGGCAATCCGCGTTCCCGGCCAGGCCGAAATGACCCGCCGCGAGATCGACGAGCTGACCGAGACCGCCCGCGAAGGCGGTGCGAAAGGCCTCGCCTGGGTGGGCATGCTCGGCGGGGACGAACTGCGCTCACCGATCGCCAAGTTCCTCTCCCCTGAGGAGTTGGCGAAGGCGAAAGCCGCCACGGGTGCCGCCGAAGGCGACATGCTGTTCCTCGTTGCCGACCAGCCGGAAACGGTCGCCGCCTCCCTCCACCGGGTTCGCGATTCGCTGGGTGACCGTCTCGCACTCAAGGACACCTCGTCGCTGTCGTTCGCCTGGGTGACAGGCTTTCCCCTCCTCAAGTGGTCGGCGGAAGAGGAGCGCTGGGACGCCGAGCACAACCCGTTCAGCGGTGTACGGCCTGGCGACGAACCGCTTCTCGACACGGATCCGGGCAAGGTGATGGCGCGCCAGTACGACCTCACACTCAACGGTTCGGAGGTTGGCGGCGGTTCCGTCCGCATCAATCGCCGCGATCTGCAGGAAAAAGTCCTCGGCCTGATGAACTACACGAAGGACGAGATGCAGGACCGCTTCGGCGTCATCCTTGATGCGCTTGAATACGGCGCCCCCCCGATGGGCGGCGTCGGCATGGGTATCGAGCGGCTGATCATGGAACTCGTCGGGACCGACAACATCCGCGACGTCGTTGCTTTCCCCAAGACCTCCGCCGGCACCGACCCGATGATGGGAGCACCGTCGCCGGTCCCGCCGGCGCAGCTCGCCGAGCTGGGGCTGCAAGTTCTACCCGGCCTCGGGCAGGACTGAGTGCCCGGCGTCCGGGCGGTCTTTCTGCCATCTTTCCTGCCGGTGAACCGGCGGAACCGTACAAGGCGTGTTAACCGTACCCTGACCAAAATCTCAACGATGGCGGGCCTCCATGTCTAATCGCACCATCCCCATCCTCATGGGCTTCGTCGCAGTCCTCGTGCTGGCTGTAGGCGTCATGCTCGTGGTGCTCCTGGCCAGCGGTGGCGGCGACGATGACGACAGCCTGCCCGATAGCCCCAATGGCGACGACAACGGTGATACTGGCGGCCAATCGCTCGAGGGGTTCTGCGAGGGCCAGTTCCTCGTCACCTACGGCAGTGACCCCGCCTCCATCCTCGACCCCATCCAGGTGCGCGATGACGGCACGCCCAGTACGTCGTGGAGATCTTCGGCGGCCTCGTAACCCTCGACCTCGACCTTAAGGTTCAGCCGGACATCGCCGAGAGCTGGGACATCTCCCCCGACGGCACGGTCTACACCTTCCACCTGCGCGACAACGCCGTCTTCCAGCAGGGCGGCCGGCGGGTAACGGCCGACGACTTCAAGTACAGCCTCGAGCGGGCGGCCGACCCGGCGAATGCCTCGCCGACGGCAACCCTCTACCTCGGCGCCATCGTCGGTTTCAACGAGCGCTACAACAACAAGGCCGACGACGTCGAAGGCATCAAGGTCATCGACGAGCAGACGCTCCAGATCACGATCAAGGAGCCGCGCGACTGGTTCCTCTCCGAGCTCACCTACCCCGTCGCCTACGTCGTCGATCAGCAACAGATCGAAAGCAACCCGCGCGGCTGGACACAGACGCCAAACGGCACGGGCCCCTTCCGGCTCCAGGAGTTCACGCCGGGCGAACAGATCGTCCTCGTCCGCAACGACCGCTACCACCTCGGCCCGGCCAAGCTGGACAAGATCGACTTCGACCTTGCCAGCGGCTCGATGCTGACGGCATACCAGAACAACGAGATCCACATCGGCGCGGTGCCGGCGATCGAACTGCAGGGCGTCGAGGACGGTTCCGCGTCCGCTGAGCAAGGACTATCATCCCCAGCCCGAGATGGCGATCAGCTACATCGCCTTCAACCAGGAACAGGCGCCGTTCGATGACATCAACGTCCGCAAAGCACTGGCGATGACCGTCAACCGCGATGCCATCAACAATGTCCTCCTCTTCGACACGCAGCGCGTCGCGGATGGCATTCTGCCGCCGGAGATGCCGGGCTATGACGAGGGAGTCACGAGTTACGGCTACGATCCCGTCGAAGCGAAGAAGCTGCTCTCCGAGTCCAAATACGCGGACAACTTCCCGCGCGTGATCCTCAGCTACTCCGGCGCCGGCGGCGACGCCCCCGATGTCCTCCAGGCTATCCAGGACGGTTGGAAGACCGACCTCGGCATCGATGTCGAGCTCCAGGCCACCGAGTATTCGGCCTACCTCCGCGAACTCCGCAAGGGCACCTTCCAGATGTTCGCCGCAGGCTGGATCGCCGACTACCCGGACCCCGAGGACTTCATCGACAAGCTATTTGCCGAAGACAGCCCCCAGAACGAGCAGGGTTACAAGAACGACGATGTCCAGGCCCTTATCGTCCAGGCCGAGACGGAGAAGGACACCGAAGCTCGTTACCAGCTCCTCACCGAAGCTGAGCAGATGATCCTCGACGACGCCGCGATCATCCCGACCTTCTGGCCGATCGACCACCAGCTCGTGAAGCCCTGCGTCAAGAACTGGCCGTCAGTCTCCATGTCCGTGCCCAAGTACCGCTTCGTCGAAATCGACCCCAACGCGGACTGAGTAGTTGGCCGCCGGGCTGCTGGGTTACACGATTCGCCGGCTGCTCTGGGCGATCCCTGTCCTGTTCGCCGTTTCTGTCATCGTCTTCGTGATCCTGCGGGCCGCGCCCGGCGACCCCGTCGATGCCCTGCTCGGCCAGCGCTACACGGAGCAGACGGCGGCCGCCGTCCGCAGCAAGTACGGCTACGACGACCCGATCCCCGAGCAGTACTGGAAGTACATCAAGAACCTGGCGCGCGGCGACCTGGGCGTTTCCACGCGCCACCAGGACTTCACCGTGCGGGACGTCATCTGGCCGAAGATCCTCGTCTCGGCGCGGATTGGCGCCCTTGCCCTGTTGATCACCTTCATGGTGGGCATTCCCGTCGGCGTCTATGCCGCGCTGGCCCGGGGCACGCCCCTCGACCCGCTGACTATTAGCTTCTGGCTCGCGCTCGATGCCTTTCCCCCGTTCGTGGCCATCCCGATCCTGCAATGGCTCTTCGCCCTCAAGCTCGGGCTCGTGAGTTCGCAGTGGGACACCAACGCCCACTGGGACGGACTCCTCAGCCGCGACGCGATCCTGCCCATCCTGATCATCGCCATCCCCGGGATCGCCGGAGTCGCCCGCTTCATGCGAGCAAGCATCATCAGCGTGATGACCGAGGACTATGTCCGTACCGCTCGCGCCAAGGGACTCCTCGAACGCACGGTCGTCATCACCCACATCACCCGCAACGCGATGCTGCCGATGGTCACCGTGATCGGGTTGTCGCTCCCGGGAATCGCCTCGGGGGCGCTCTTCGTCGAGCTCTACTTCGGCATCCCGGGGATCGCGAGCGAAGCCCTCAGCGCCGTCCGCGCCCCGGATTTCGACGTCATCATGGGCCTGGTACTCTTCGGCTCCACGCTCTTCGTCCTCGCCAATATTCTCGTGGACATTTCGTACGCCCTTATCGACCCTCGCGTACGGGTGGGGGCGCGCCGTGGCTGATTCGGTCGCAATCGACCTTCTCGCGAGCGGTGGTGGCATGGAGGCGAGGCGGGGACACTCGCCCCTTGTCTCGGCATTCATCCGGCTCTCGCGGAAGAAGATCGCGATGCTTGCGCTGACCTACATCGCGATCTTCTACCTTGCCGCGATCCTCGCGCCGTACATCACACCCCACGATCCCAACGAAACCGCCCTGACCACCGGGACAACGGCGTTCGCGGGGCCATCGCTCGACCACTGGTTTGGCACCGACAGCCTTGGCCGTGACCTCTTCTCCCGCGTCCTGTTCGCCGCGCGGACGACGCTGATCTTCACCGCCGCGGTCTTCCTCACCGGCGGGGTCTTCCTTGGTCTTGGACTTGGGTTGCTCTCCGGCTATAAAGGCGGCTGGATCGACACCCTGGTCATGCGCGTGGGCGAAGTCCTTTCCGGCATGCCCACCCTGTTCCTCATCATCGCCATCGCCGCGGCCTTCCGGACGCGCATCGACGACTTCTCCTACTGGATGTTTCAGCACACTCCGGTCGGTCGAAACGATGCTGACGCCCTGGTCGACTTCATCGTGGTCGTGGGCGCCACGGTGCCCTTTGCCTGGGTTGGTGGCGCCCGCATCGTTCGCAGCCAGGCGCTCTATATTCGCGAGGCCGACTACGTCCTCAGCGCCGAGGTGGTCGGCGCCGGCACAGGGCGCATCCTCTTCCGGCACATCCTCCCCGGGGTCTTGCCGCTGTTCATGGTCGGCCTCTCCGCCGGGATGGCGGGCATCGCCGGCACTGAAGTCGCGCTCAGTTTCCTCGGTCTCGGGATCGACCCGCCGACAGCCAGTTTCGGCACCCTGATTGGCGACGGCGCGGGGATCCGCACGTTCGCCGCGTACCCTCATATCCTTCTCGGCGCGGCGCTCCCCGTGGTCTTTTTCTTCTTCAGCTGGAATCTCCTGGGCGACGCTCTGGTGGACGTTTTGGAGCCGCGAACATCCTCCCATTAGGGGCAGGACGGCGAAATCCATACCCCTGCTATACTCGAACTTCGGAGGCTGCAAACGCCGGTGAAGGTAACCCTCGAACGGCTCCCCGAGAGCCGTGTGCAACTTGACATAGAAGTAGACGAGGAGCGTCTCGAGCGCTCGCTCAACTCTGCGTATAAGCGGCTCGCCCAGAAGGCCCGCATTCCCGGGTTCCGCCCCGGCAAGGCGCCGCGTCGCGTGGTTGAGCAGATGGTCGGCCGCGAAGGCCTCATCCGCGAGGCGCTCGATAAGCTCGTCCCCGATGTCTACAACGAGGCGATTGAGTCGGAAGCGGTCAACGCCGTCGACCAGCCCGACCTCGAGATCGTCGAACTCGACCCCGTGCGCTTCAAGGCCACCGTGGCCGTGCGTCCGGAGATCGACCTTGGCGACTACCTCTCGGTCCGGGTGAAGCCGAACAAGGTCAAAGTGACACCAGAGATGGTCGACGAACAGGTCGATGCCATCCGCCGCCGCTTCGCCACCCAGGTCCCGGTCGACCGCGTGATCCAATGGGACGACGTGGTGATTGCAGACGTGAAGGGGACGGTCGAGGGCGAAGATTTCGTCCACGACGAGGCTGCCGAGTTCGTCCTCAAGGAGGACCAGGTGCTCCTCCTCGACGGTCTTGCGGAAGCCTTCCTCGGGATGCGCAGCGGCGAAGAGAAGACAATCGAGCTTCCCATCCCGGACGACTTCCAGGTGCAGAAGTTCCAGGGCAAGACGGCCAGCTTCACCCTCGCCATTACGGACGTGAAAGAAGAGCAGCTCCCCGATGCCGACGACGACCTCGCCGCGCAGGTGAACGATGAAGAGTTCGAGACCTTCGCAAAGCTGCGCGAACGGATCGAGGCCGATCTGCTGGAGAACGAGCAGCGCGTCGAGGATGGCCGGATCCAGCAGGAGGCGCTCGACCAGATGGTGGAGCTCGCCGCCCTCGAATATCCGCGCGTCTTCGTCGAACGCGAAGTCGATCACCTCGTCCAGGAGTCGGTCGGCAACAATCGCGAAGGCTACCTCGACTACCTGCGGCGCATGGGCCAGTCCGAAGCGGAGTTCAGGGCCGGATTCGAAGAAGCGGCCGTGAAGCGCGTCCAGCGTTCACTGGTGATGAGCGAACTCGCCGACAAGGAGGGCATCGAAGTGGCGATGGCCGACGTCGATGCCCGCCTCGACGAGCTGGTGGCCCCTGCCGGCGAAGAGAGTGCCAGGCTGCGCGAGCTCTTCGCCACGCCGGAAGGTGTGTCCTCGATCGAGCGCAACCTGCTTACGGAAAAGACACTGGCGCGCATCCGCGAAATCGCTACCGCCCCGGCCGCCAAGAAACGCGCTGCCAAAGCGAAAGCTAGCAAAGACGACGCCGACACCGCCGAAGAACCCGCCGCGGAGGAGGAACCTGCATGAGCGAACCAACACCCCACGGTCTCTCGCTGGTCGAGAGCGTGATCCCCACCGTTATCGAGAGCGGCCCCCGTTCCGAGCGGGCGTTCGACATTTTTTCGCTGCTGCTCAAGGAACGCATCGTTTTCCTTGGCACTCCGATCGATGATCAGATAGCCAACCTGATCGTCGCGCAGCTGCTTTTCCTGCAGCGGGAGGACCCGGAACGGGACATCAGCATGTACATCCACTCCCCCGGGGGCGTGATTACTGCCGGCCTCGCGATCTACGACACGATGAGCTGATCGAGCCGGCCGTCTCCACTATCGCCGTTGGGCAGACCGCATCCATGGCGACGGTGCTGCTGTGTGGCGGCGCCCCGGGCAAGCGGTTCGCCCTGCCGAGTGCAACCATCCATATGCACCAGGCGCTTGGCGGCGCCCGCGGACAGGCGTCGGACATCGAGATCGCGGCGAAGGAGATCCTTCGCAACAACGAGATCATCCGGAATATCATCGCTCACCATACCGGACAGACGCGTGGAACGCATTACAAAAGACTTTGACCGGGACTTTTACCTGGATGCCCAGGGGGCGAAAGAGTACGGAATGGTCGACGAGCTGTTGGCGCGCCCCGAAGATGCTGCTGCGTCTTCGAAGGCCAAGGCCGAGTAGGGAGGACAGCCGTTGGCTGGGAATCGTTCGAACCGGGTCCAGTACCACTGCTCGTTCTGTGGGAAGAACCAGGACCAGGTCCGCCGGCTGATCGCCGGGCCGGGCGCCGTCTATATCTGCGATGAGTGCGTGGATCTCTGCCGCGAGATCATCGACGAAGAGACCGGCACCTCGACGCCAGCGGCGACTGGCAGCCGTCCGATCTCGGCCGCGCTCGGCGATGTTCCCGCTCCCAAGTTCATCTACGAACACCTCGACGAGTACGTGGTCGGCCAGGAACAGGCGAAGAAGGTCCTCTCGGTCGCCGTCTACAACCACTACAAGCGCATCGCCGCTGCCCAGGACACCGACGTCGAGCTCGAGAAGTCGAACATCCTCCTCGTCGGGCCGACGGGCGTTGGCAAGACGCTGCTGGCCAAGACCCTCGCCCGTATCCTCGACGTGCCCTTCTCCGTCGCCGACGCGACGGCGCTGACCGAAGCCGGCTACGTCGGCGAGGACGTGGAGAACATCCTCCTCCACCTGATCCAGGCCGCCGACTTCGACATCCAGAAGGCCGAGCGCGGGATTATCTACATCGACGAGATCGACAAGATCACGCGCAAGAGCGACAACCCCAGCATCACTCGCGACGTCTCCGGCGAAGGTGTCCAGCAGGCGCTCCTCAAGATCATCGAAGGCTGCGTGGCCAACGTGCCGCCGCAGGGCGGACGCAAGCACCCGCACCAGGACTTCCTGCAGATCAACACGCAGAACATCCTCTTCATCTGCGGCGGCGCCTTCGAAGGGCTCGAAACCCACATCGAGAAGCGACTCAAGCGCGACCACGTCGCATCGGCTTCCACGCCAACAGCGGCATGCGCGCTTCCGCCAAGCGCGACCAGCTGCTCACCCACGTCACCCACGACGACCTTCTCGAGTTCGGCCTTATCCCCGAGTTCGTCGGCCGTCTGCCGATGGTCGTCGGGCTCACGTCGCTCGATCGCGAAGCGCTCGTGAAGATCCTCACGGAACCGAAGAACGCTCTCGTCCGCCAGTACCAGCGTTACTTCGCGATGGATGGCGTCGAGCTCCAGTTCACGCCCGATGCGCTCGAAGCGATCGCCGAGAGGCCATCGCCCACAAGACAGGCGCCCGCGGCCTCCGCACCGTGCTCGAAGAGACGGCTGATGGACGTGATGTACGAGATCCCGGGCCGCGGCGACGTGAAGAAGTGCATCGTCAACGGCGACGTGATCAAGAACAAGACACGACCGCTGCTGGTGACCGCCTCCGGCAAACAGGTGGAAGCGGAAAAGCTCGAAGAGAGCGCCTGACCTCCAGGCTTAGCCAGGCAACAACAAAAGGAGGCCACCTACGGGTGGCCTCCTTTTGTTGTTGATGGAGATAGGAGCGGGCTCAGTAACTCGCCCACCACGTCCGCTGGTGCTGCCAGTACTGCCAGGGACTTGTGTACGTGTGACAGCCGGCCGTATGGCAGGTGCTCCAGGTTGGATAGACCCATGTGCTTTCCGTCTGCTTTGTCCACGACGTACCTGGCTCCCGGCCCTGGTGGAGGTGGGCAGGGTATTGGCTGCAGTCGTTGTCGTGCGTATCGCCAACCTTCACTGAGAAGGAAGTGGGTGTAAGTCCGCTCGATACGTTGTACGAGATGTTGTTGCCAACCGGCGTCGTGTGCTTGTACTGGATCTCTCCGAGGCCGGTGCCGAGGAGCGTCTTCAGTTCCACGTAGGTACGATGACAGTTGCCCTCAGACGGGTCCTGGATCAGGATCGTCCCGGCCTAGCTCTGGTTGGATTCGTTGGCGCTCCACGACCGCCAGTACACGTCGTAGTCCGCCCAATTGCGCCAGTCCAGTCCGTTCGCTCCGCGGGCTCTCTGGTCGCAGTTGTCGTGCCAACCGCAATTGATCGTGGTCGGGCTGTATGTTGGACCGGGGAAGTTCCGTACGTCGTACTCGTAGAGTGCTGCCCGGCCCTCGCCGGTCCCGGTCAGGATGCCTGCGGCGAAACCGGACAACAGCAAGGTTGTCATGAGAATGGTTCGGCACCTCATCGGTACAACTCCTCGGCGATACTGGTGAGTAACTGGAGAGTCGCCGATGTGTCCCTGCCCTTAATGCGCGTGGATCCGTCGCTCTCGGGGCCCACAACTATTACGGTTGTGTCCCAGAGCTCGCCGGGAATCACCTGCTCTTTGAACACGGCATCGCGTCCTGCGATATTGCCTATCGACCAGCGCTCATCAGAGCCCCAGTCCCGCCACCAGGTCACACCCTGCATGCGAGTGAGTCGCACGAATGCTCCGTCACCTGCTGTGAGCTCGACAGCGAACCAACTGGGCGAGCTATCCTTGCAGATCATCGCTTCGGCTGTCTCCACCATGACCTCAAGGTCTCCGGGCATCCCGCTGAGGTCGAAATCGAAATAGGTCCCTTCGACACGGGGGCGCCATGCAGTTGTACTCCATCTACCTTGTCATTAGCCCATCCGACGTCGAACGCTCCGGAATTGTTCCCGCTCTTGTTAGTTGGCCAGCAGCACCAGCGTTGCGGTGATCACGAACCCGGCCACGCAGGCGACGATTCCTGGATCGGTGAACAGTATCTGGTCCGGTGCGTCCGTCGCCCGTTGTCCCTGGAGCAACAGAAGGTATCGGAACATCGCTGCGACGACGAACGGAATGGTGAGCGCCATTGCGCCATTCTCTGGCACATTCGCCGATTCAACGGTGTAGACGCCATAGCTCAGGAGCGCCGCTGAAGCGCTGACCGTCAGCATCTGGCTCAGCACCTCGCGGGGATAGTGAGCGAGGGCCGGCCGGTGTGACGGGGCGAGGTCGCCCAGTTCGCGTGCTTCCGCCCAACGTTTCGTGGTCGCCAGAAAGAACGCTCCGAACCCGCTGCAGACGTACAGCCAGGGACTGATCTCGACCCCAATTGCGAGGCCGCCCGAGACCGCCCGCGCGACGACGCCCGCCGAGAGAAAGAGCACGTCGAGCACAGGCACCTGCTTGAGGCCCAGGGAGTAGGCGCACATCGCCACGAAGTACCCGCCGGCGACAAGGCCGCTCCCGAGATCCAGCGCGAAAGCAACGGCGATGCCGCCGCAAGCGAGGACGATAGCCATGGCAATTGCCGTTCGGATGCCCAGGGCACCAGCGGCGATGGGCCGCTGCCGCTTTCGAGGGTGCTCGCGGTCACGGTCGCGGTCAGCGGTGTCGTTCACAAGGTAGGTAGCGCTCGATACCGCGCACCAGGCGGCCATCAACATGAGCGTGCGCCAGAGCAGAGGCCACCACGAGTCGACGTCATCGGCGTGCCACTCTGTCCCCGCCGTAAAGATAAACGCGGCTGCGACAATACCGTTCTTCGGCCATTGCCGGGGTCGGAGGGCGACGATCCACGGGGGCAAGCGCTAGCTCGCATCCTGGTCGCGTACAACATCGCCCCATTGGCCATTGAGCGCTTCGACAAGGCGTGTCGTTGAGAGACCGACGACGGCGCTCGGTGTCCCGGCCGCGGCCCATATTCGCTCGAACCGCTTGAGGCTGTCGTCGACCACCACGTCGTACTGCTCCGGCATGCCGAACGGTGAGACGCCACCGATGACATAGCCAGTCAGTTCCAACACCTGCTCGGCGGTGCCCATCTTCAGTTTCTTCCGGCCCACCCCCACGAGGGGCGCGAGGCGGGCAGTGTCGACCTGGCGGTCACCGGCGGCGAGGACAACGGTCGGCCGCCCGTCGGCGAGGAAGAAGAGCGTCTTCACGATCTGTCCCAGTTCGCAGCCCACCGCATTGGCGGCCTCGGCAGCGGTCGCCGTGCGCTCGGGGAACTCGATGACCTCCTCGGCGATACCGAGGCTGCGGAGTGCTTCACGGACGCGCGTCACAGGTTCCATCGGCGAAAGCGTACCGTCCGTGAGGCGTTCGGGCAGCCGTTGTCTGCGCGTCCGGCGCCACCTAGCCTTGTCCCGATGCCACGAAGCCGTGCTGATGTCCTTCTTGTGGCGCGTGGGCTCGCAGCCAGTCGCGAACAGGCGCAGCGCCTGATCATGGCCGGTCGCGCCCGCGCCGGGACCCGCACGCTCGTGAAACCCGCCGAACTCCTTGACAACGAGAGTCCGCTCGAGCTGCTCGAGCCCGAACGCTACGTGAGTCGCGGGGGCTACAAACTGGAGGGCGCGCTCGACGCGTTTGGCATCGATGTGACGGGCCTCTCTGCCCTCGACCTCGGCGCTTCCACGGGCGGCTTCACCGATTGTCTCCTTCAGCGTGGCGCTGCCTCCGTGCTCTGCATCGACGTGGGCCGGGCCCAGCTGCACGACCGCCTGCGCAACGATCCCAGGGTTACGCTTCTCGAAGGGACCAACGCGCGGGACCTGCCCGAACTCCCCCGCCTGGACTTCTTCGTGGCCGACCTGTCGTTCATTTCCCTGCGCCGGGTGCTCCCGTCGGCGGCGCGCCGGTTGCCGCCCCTGACGCCCGGCCTGGTCCTCCTCAAGCCGCAATTCGAAGCGGGGCCGGAGAATGTTCCACGAGGTGGTATCGTCCGCGACGAGGCGGTCCGGGCGCGGGTGCTCGCGGAATTCGTAGAATGGGCCGAGGGAGAGGGATGGCGCGTCAACGGATCGATGGATTCACCGATCGCCGGCGCGCGGGGAAATATCGAATTCCTCGTTTGGCTGAACTCCCCGGATGGTGCCCGTAATGCCGCAACGACTGGCTAAGGCCGCTGTCTTTCATCACCCACGTTCCGAAGGGGCGGCCGGGTTCGCCGAGGAAGTGGCGACGGAACTTCGCCGCCGTTCGATTGAGGCGGAGGTCGCCAACGCCTGGGACGCCCGGGCAGGGGACATTGCCCACGACGCCGGTCTTGCCATCGTCATCGGTGGCGACGGGACGGTGTTGCGCGTCTCGCGGGTGCTTGCGAATGTCCCCGTCCCGATTCTCGGCGTCAACATGGGGCGCCTGGGTTTCCTCACCGACCTCAGCCCTCGCGACTTCTACAACAAGCTCGACGGTGTCATCGATATGGAGTGGCGGCGGGAAGACCGCCTGATGGTCGAAGCCAGGGTGGAGGGCGACGGCACCTACATCGGCCTGAACGACATCGTCGTCAGCCGCCGGCACTCCGGCCGCCCGGTCTATATCGACGTTAACATCGACAGCGCCCACGTGGCGCTCTATCGCTGCGACGGGATCATCGTGGCTTCGCCCACCGGTAGCACCGGCTACTCGCTGGCTGCCGGCGGCCCGATCCTCGCGCCCACAGAGCACCATCTCGTAATGTCGCCCGTGTCGCCACATCTCGCGCTGGGACGCTCGATCGTGCTCCAGCCGGACTCCGTCATCGAACTCCGCGTCACCTCCGAAGATGGCGGCATCCTCAGCGTGGACGGCCAGGAAGACAAGGAGATCCCAAGCGACTGCCGGGTGGAGGTGCGGCCGAGCGAATATGTGACGACCTTCGCGCGCTTCCGCCAGGAGTCGTACTTCTACGCCGAACTGGCCGATCGTCTCGATCAACAGCTCTCCAGCACGATGAACTACGGGAACTAGCGTGACGGCCGAGACCGATGCGGCCGTCGCCAAGGCACTGCGGTCGGTGTCTCGGCGTGACTCCCAGCCGCCCGCGTGGACCGATGCCGGGAACTTGCCCTGGGACGATCCAGAGTTTTCCGAGCGGATGCTCCGGGTTCACCTTGACGAGACGCAACAGGCGGCGACGCGCCCGGAGCCTCAGCGAAAGCTGATCATCGATTGGCTCATCGGCAAGCTTGGACTCATGGAAGGCACCTATCTCCTCGACCTTGCCTGCGGCCCGGGCCTCTACGCCCTCGAGCTTGCGCGGCGGAAGGTGCCTGTGACCGGCATCGACTTCGCACCCGCGGCCATCAGCCACGCGCAGCGAACGGCGGCCGTGTTCCGTCTCGAGGACCGGGCCAACTTTGTCCGTGCCGACGTGAGGCTCGCGAATCTCGGCGCCGCGGCCTTCGATGCCGCGATGATGCTCTACGGGCAGCTCACGGTGTTCCAGCCCTCCGAAACGACGAGCCTCCTCGAACGCGTTCGGCGTGCTCTTGGCCCCGGCGGCGCCTTCGCCTTCGAGATCCTCGACCCGTCCAAAGTCGACCGCGAGCCACGGAGCTGGTGGAGCACGCCAGAAAAGAGCATCTGGAGCGACGCCGCGTGCGTTGACCTTGCTGACCGCCATTTCGACAAGGCCGCCGCCGCCCTGGTCGAGCGCCACCACGTCATCCACCTGGACACTGGACAACTGGAGGTCGTCACCATCTGCGACCAGCTCTACCGCCCCGAGGACGTGGTGCACATGGCGGAGGAAGCAGGGTTCGGCGAGGTTGAGGTCTATCGCGGTTGGGATGGCCTCGCTTTCCCCGACGCAGACAACTGGATTGTCTATGTAGCACGGGTACCGCGGCGCGATGATTGACCGGATTACCATCCGCAACTTCGCCGTCGCCCGGGAGCTCGTCATCGACCTTCCGGGCGGCCTTTCCGTCTTCACCGGCGAGACCGGCGCAGGTAAGTCAATCATTGTCGATGCCCTTGCCTTTGCCTTCGGCGGTCGTGGCGGCCGCGAACTCGTCGCGACCGGCGCCGAGCGGGCTGAGGTCCGCGTCTCGCTGCAGGTGCACGGCCGGACGGTCGAAGTCGAGCGCTCGGTTGGCCTTGGCGGCCGTTCGGCGGTGCGCATTGACGGGGCCGCTGCCACCGTGGACGATGCTCGCGCCCTCGGCGGCGACCACCTCGACATCCATGGCCAATCGGGCCAGTTAGCCCTGCTTCGCCCGGCGCAACAGTTGCGGATACTCGACGAATACGCCGGCCTTGCCTCTCAGCGGGCCGAGATGGCGACGGTCGCCCGGGAGTTGCGAGCCGTTCGCCGGCGGCTCCAAGGCCTCACCACCGATGCCCAGCAACGCGTCCGCGAGGTCGACCGCCTGACCTACGAGGTTGCCGAGGAATCCGGGGTGCGTCGCTTTCGCCCGGCGAAGACGATGCACTCAGGTCCGAGCAACGCCGCCTGGCCAACGCCGATACCCTCCGGGCCTTCGCGGGCGAGGCAATCGAGGCGCTGGAGGAGTCGGGCCTGGAACGCGCCGTCGCCGCCCTCCAGGCCATCGGCGACCGAGATGAGGCCGGCGCCGCCATCGGTGACATCGGCATCCTCCTGCAATCGACGGCGGACGAAGCTACGCGGGGCGCGAGGGCCTACCTCGACACCCTTGAGGCCGACCCGGAACGCCTTGCCGAGATCACCGAGAGGCTGGACCTCATCGCCCGCCTGAAGCGGAAGTTCGGTGAGTCCATCGGCGACGTGCTTGCCTACGCCGACGAAGCCGAGTCGCAACTGGAGGCCCTCTCGAGCGCCGAGGCGAACGAAGACGAACTGCGGGCGACGGAGATGGAACTCGTCGGGCGTGGGTCCAAGGTCGCAGCCGAACTCTCGATGCGGCGGCGCCAGGCGGCGGCAAAGCTCGTCGGGGCCACCGAACGTGAACTCCAACTGCTAGGCATGGCCGGCGCTGCCCTCGCCATAGGTTTCGAGTGCCGCGACGATGCCGAAGGTCTCAGTGTCCCGCTCCCGGACTACGAGAAGGTCGATGCCTCCTCCACCGACGGGTTCGGGATGGGCGAAAACCTGCCACGGGCCTTCACCGACTCGGGCGTCGACCGTGTTGAGTTCCTCGTCTCCTTCAACGTCGGCATGTCGCCGAAGCCGCTGGCCGATGTCGCCAGTGGTGGCGAGACAAGCCGTTTCCTCCTCGCCCTGACCGCTGTCTTCGGCACCGCCGCCGAGGCCCGGACGATCGTCCTCGACGAGGTTGATGAGGGCGTAGGTGGCCGGGCGGGGGGACTGGTCGGCGATGCCCTCGGACGCCTGGCCGATCGCCACCAGGTGCTCTGCATCACCCACCTGCCACAGGTCGCGGCCTATGCCGCGACGCACTTCGTGGTGCGCAAGTACAGCGATGGTCGGGAGACCTGGTCCGCCCTCGAACAGGTCGACGCCGAAAGTCGCGTCGCCGAACTCGCCGAGATGCTCGGTGGTGACAACGAGCAGAACCGGGCGGCCGCGACGGCACTCGTGACGGCCGCGAGCGGCGGTTAGCTATAGCGCTCCTCGCGCCACGGATCGCCGTAGTTGTGGTACCCGTACGTCTCCCAGAAGCCGGGCCGGTCGTTGTCGAGGAATTGCATGCCGCCGATCCACTTCGCGCTCTTCCAGAAGTAGAGATGCGGCACCACGAGTCGCAGCGGCCACCCGTGCTCCTTCGTCAGGGGCTCGCCGTTGTGGGTCCGCGCGAAGAGGACACCACCGGCCCTCAGGTCCGCGAGTGGCACGTTTGTCGTGTAGCTGCCGTAGCTGTGAATCATCACGTGCTTCGCTTCCGGCTTCACGTCGATCGCGTCGAGGAATGCCGAGAAGGGCACACCTTCCCAGGTGTTGTCGTACTTGCTCCAGGTGGTCACGCAGTGGATGTCGCTCGTGTCGGTGGTGGTGCCGAGGGCGTTGAACTCGTCCCAGGTGAAGGCCTTCTCTTCGCCGACGAGGCCCCAGACGTGGAAACGCCAGTTCTCAAGGTCGATGCGCGGGACGCTGCCGTAGTGGAGGACCGGCCAGCCCTGGGTGAGGTGCTGTCCCGGGGGCAGCCGGACCTTGCCATCCGGCCTCATCTCTCGGGTTGCGGCAGACGCCATATTCTTGAACCCCTTCGTGAAAAATCCCATATCGCCGGTTGAGTATCAATGGTGGGCCCGGGCGTTGCACTCCGCACCGGACGATTTGGTTTCGAAGGCTAGCTTTGGTAAAGAAGTTACCGGGCCAACCAACATAAGCATGCCGAATTCACGCCTCTCTCTCAAATTCAAAGCGCAGAGGGGGCCATCTCTCTTACCATGACTCCCATGGAGTCGACGCGGCCGTCTTTGCCAGGCGCCTGGGCGCGGTTGACGGCCCACTTTCAGCCGAAGCGCGAGGCCTGGTTCTTCGCCGTCGCCCTTGCCGTCCTCATCCTCGACCAGGGCTCGAAATGGGCGATCCGGGCATCACTCGATCGTGGCGACTCGTGGCCGGACGGCTGGCACATCCGCATCGTCCACTTCGTCAACACCGGCGCCGCGTTCGGCATCTTCCAGAACTCGGGGCCACTCCTCGTCGTTACCAGCGTGCTCGGGGTGGCCGCCCTCATGGTCTACCTCTTCAACCCCGGGTTCGCCCACCCGCTGGTCCGGCTCGGGCTGGCCCTGATGCTCGGAGGGGCCGTCGGCAACCTCATCGACCGCATCTCGCGGGGCCAGGTGGTGGACTTCCTGAAGGTACCGCACTGGCCCGCGTTCAACGTCGCCGATTCGGCAATCACAATTGGCGTACTCTGTTTGTTATGGGCAGTGCTGTGGATGGACACGACGGAGAGCGAACCGAGCTCGTCGTAGCCTCGTCGTCCGGCAGGGCCGATAGCGTCCTCGCCGCCGCCTTCTCCAATCTCAGCCGGGCCCAGCTTCAGCGCCTCATCCAGGATGGCCGCGTCAGCCTCGATGGCGAACCCCTCAAGAAGTCGGCATTTGTCGAAGCGGGCCAGACGCTGCAGGTGTTTCTCTCCGAACCAGCGCCACTCGCCGGCGTCGCGCCCGATGTCGATATCCCGGTGCTCTACGAAGACGACGAGATGGTCGCGGTCGATAAGCCGGCAGGTGTGATCGCCCACGCCGCCCCCGGTGATAGCGGCCCGACGATTGCCGCCTGGTTCGCCCTGCGATATCCGGACCTGGTGGCCGCCCTCGATCCTTCCCGGCCGGGCATCGTCCATCGGCTCGACCGCGACACGACAGGTGTGATGGTGCTGGCGAAGACTCCCGCCGCGGTGGAATCGCTCGCAGCCGCGTTCGAGAGCAGGAGCACCGCGAAGACCTACATCGCGATTTGCGACGGCGTGCCCGGCCAGGAGCGGGCGGTGATCGACGCACCCGTTGGCCGAAACCCGGGCGACCGCGGCCGCATGGCTGTGCTCCGCGACGGCACCGGCCGCGAGGCGCGCTCTGAGTACGAACTCCTCGGCGAGCACGACGGCCGTTCGCTCCTCGTCGTCCGCCCGGAAAGTGGAAGGACCCACCAGGTCCGCGTGCACCTCGCCGCCGTCGGCATCCCCGTGCTCTTCGACCCCGTCTACGGTTCGCCCGGCGAGGGCCGCCACCAGCTGCATGCGGCACGGCTCGTCGTTCCCCACCCCGCTGGAGGGACGCTTTCCCTCTGCGCGACGTTGCCCGACGACATGGCCGGGCTGGTTCGATCCATGGGCCTTGCAACGGTAGCCTCTGAGTATCTTCAGCCGTCGCGTACGGCAAGGAGCCTCGAGCCGGCGTGAACCGTCCCGTCCGAACCCGCTACGCCCCGAGCCCGACGGGTGACCCCCACGTGGGTAACATCCGCGCAGCGCTGTTCAGCTGGGCGCTGGCCCGCGCTCACGGCGGCCAGTTCCTCCTCCGCATCGAAGACACGGACCGGGCCCGGCTCGTCGAGACCTCCGCTCCACGCCATCCAGGAGAGCCTTCGCTGGCTCGGCCTCGACTGGGACGAGGGTCCGGAGATCGGCGGTCCCCACGCCCCCTACTTCCAATCGCAGCGCCTCGATCTCTACCAGAAGACGGCGCGGTCGCTCATCGATGCCGGGAACGCCTACCGCTGCTTCTGCACCTCCGAACGGCTGGATACGATGCGAAAGGCGCAGCAGGCAGCGAAGCGACCGCCCGGCTACGACGGCCTCTGCCGCGGCATTCCCGCCGCCGAATCAGCGGCACGCGCTGCCTCGGAGCCATTCACGGTGCGCTTCAAGATGCGCCAGGAGGGCGAGACCGTCCTCCATGACCTCATCCGCGGCGAGGTCCACTTCGAGAACAAGCTCCAGGACGACTTCGTGGCCCTCAAATCCGATGGCTACCCCACCTACCATCTCGCCGTGGTGGTCGATGACACGGAGATGGAGATCTCCCACACCATCCGCGGTGACGAGTGGATTTCGAGTGCGCCCAAGCACATCCAGCTCTACGAAGCGCTCGGCTGGGACCCGCCCGAGTGGGTACACCTGCCCCTCATCCTCGGCCCCGACAAGAAGAAGCTGAGCAAGCGCACCGGTGACACGGCCCTGCTGGACTACCGCGACAAAGGCTACCTGCCGGAGGCGATGGTCAACTTCCTCTCCTTCCTCGGCTGGTCGCTTGACGATCACACGTCGCTGATCACCCTCCCGGAGCTTGCCGAGCACTTCAGCATCGAACGCGTAGTCCCCAACCCCGCCGTGTTCGACGCCGAACGACTCGACTTCCTGAACGGGCATTACATTCGCGAGATGTCGGCCAGCCGCTGGCTCGATGTTGTAGGCGAGTGGGCCAATCGGGGGCTCCCCTCATCGATCAAGCGTCCGCTCGACGGGGGCCTGCTCTCCGAGGCTGCGCCGCTGTTGAAGGAGCGCGTCCACTTCCTCGCCGACATCCCGGGGATGGTTGAATTCCTCTTCACCGACGGCGCACCCACTTATGATCCGGCGCTGCTTTCAGAACGCCTCGGCGGTGATGCGGCGATTGCGGCCCGCGTCCTTGATGTCGCCCAGGCTGCACTTTCCGGGGACGGCAACCTGGACCCGGCAGCAGTGGAAGATGCGGTCCGGGGCATGGAAACAGCACTCGAGATGAAGCTGCGCAAGTTCGTCCCCGTGCTCTACGTCGCGATCATGGGTCGACCGCAGGGAATCCCCCTTTTCGAGTCGATTGCCATCATCGGGCGAGAGGCGGCGCTGGCGCGCATCCACAAGGCACGGGCTTTGCTTGGGGCGAAACAGGGATAGCCCGGTGGAGCCGAAACGGAGCCTCGTGGTAGGCTAAAAGCCACGCTGGGGACTCGTCTAATGGTAGGACAGCAGATTCTGGATCTGTATGTGAGGGTTCGACTCCTTCGTCCCCAGCCAACTCCATCGCTTTAGAAACGAAGGCCTCCGGCATGCCCCGAGGGCCTTTCTTCTGCGGTCGCGGCAGCCCTCCGAAACGGCCGGCCGAAACCTCCGCTCTCTAGCATCGTCGTCACATGGCTGAATCCACCCGATGGGAGGGGCCGGGCCGGGTCGTGGTCAACGAGTCCCTGGCCTTCCCCGGTCACGCCTCGCTCTGGTTTCGCGACGACCAGTGGGGCGGCACCCTTCACATCGACGCATTCGCCCCGCTGCAGGACGTCAAAGACCTGGGCGTCGAACTGGAGCTTCGCGAAATAGGCCGCCGCCGGGTCGACGTGCACGACATCGTGTCCGTCACGGGAATCGGCTCGCCGACGGCCACGGTTGTGCGCTTTCGCGGTGTCGATGCTCTCACCCGGCCGACGGAGCCGCTGAACCCGGCTGATGGTCTCTAGGGCGTCCCCTGTAGCTCGCCGGAGAGTTCGCGCACGCGATCGAGGGCACGGTCGAGGTCGCCGGCGTTCGTGACATTACGCATGATCTCGAGGAAGACCTGGAGGTCCCCTGTCAGGTCCCACAACTCTTCGACCTTCGGCCCGATCGGATTCGACGACGCGGGCGAGTCGGCGTAGGTGCCGTAGAAGGCGAAGTACGCCTGGTTGATCTTGCGAATGTAGATGCCGTGGTCCTCCAGGTACTGCCGGCGGTCATCCATCAGCGCTTCCGCCTCGTCGACTTTGCCGTCGGCAAGCAGTGCGTCGACATCCTTGCGGAGCTTCTGCATCACTTCCTGGAAATCGACCGTGACCTCGGGGCCGGGGGGCCCACGCCCGTCGAGGTCGTCGGGGAACTCGATGGGGTGCGCGGCCCGGATCAGGTCGGCGATTGCGCGCCCGGCCACGTTCGCGGTGGTCTCGTTCAGGGGCTCACTGTCGCCCCCGGTGCCCCACGTGCGGCCAAGGGGATAGAAGGCGAGATAGTGGTGGATCCACTCGTGCGAAGCCGTGTCGAGCAACGAGTCGTACGAGCGGTTGTCGCGGACGATGGCCGGGTAGGTCGCAATCCCGCCGATTGAGACGACCAGCGACGAGGTCTCGTCGTTGGCGGCTTCGGCCTCGATCTCTTCGACCTGGGCCAGCGAGAGGTCGTTCCTGAGGAGAATGTCGCTGCGGAGGATGCGGTCGCGCGGCGAGGTGACGAGGAGGCGTGGCGGGCCGACGAGCTCGAAGTCGACCGGCGGCCACGTCACCTTCACGTCGCCGAAGAGCGGCAGGGAGTCCTGGACGCCGGCGTTGGTCACGGCCTCGTCGATGTAGCCCTCGATGATTCGCTCGACGTCGTTTTCATAGGTCGCCCTCTCGTTGTCCAGGGCATCGACGAGGGCAACGTCCGGGGTGACGCTCTCCGTCTGGTCACGGATCTGGGAGGTGAGTTCGAAGTAGTGCCGTAGGGCCTCGTCCGCGTCGGAGCCCTTCGGGTCAGGGCCAATGCCAAGCACGGTGAAGGCGCTGCCCACGGTTGTCTTCATCTCCCAACGGGTAAGGCTGTAGCGGTACTCGCTGAAACGCCCGGGCTGCCAAAAGGTCACGAGGAGCATGCCGCCCAACAATCCGAGCAGGGCCGAAGCGACGACAATCTGAAGCCAGACAATGGGCTGCCACGGTTCTTCGACGAAGGCCGGAGCCGGTGGGACCGGTCTCATCCCGAGCTGCATGTGCTGACTATAGGGCGGCCGCCGCCAAGCAAAGGTCAAGTTGTCCGGGCACTCGCTCAAACCCACCGGGAGGCGTTACCCTCCATCACGATGGCCGCCACTGCCGCCCGCCCCGGGGCCGCCCCTGCAGCGCCGCGTGAAAGACCCCGCTACCGCTACGCCTCGTTCGAGTCGCGTGTGGCCGCTGCCATCCTCGACCTTGTCGTCCTCTTCATCATCGCTGGCCTGCTCGTCGCCATCGGCTCGCTCATCGTCCTGGTCTCCAGCGACTTTGAGCGCGTCGAAGCGAGCGACACGGCGATCAACCTCTTCTGGGCCTGCGTCGGAGCTATCCTCCCCGCCATATTGCTCTACGTATTTGTGGGTTTCGCCTGGAAGGGCCAAACCATTGGCCAGTCGGTGATGCAGGTGATGATTATCCGCTCCGACGGGCGAAGGCTGGGCGTGGTCGGCTCAGCGGCGCGGATCCTCGGGCTCCTGGTCTATGTCCTCTTCGTTGGCGTTGGCGCCGTCGTGGGGTTTGCCATGCGCGATTCGGCGCCGCTGGCGGCAGCGGCGGTGGGCGTTGCCTTTCTGCTCGTTGCGGCGAGTGTTTTCTCCGCGGCGTTCGATGCGCGTCGCCGCGCGCTCCACGACCGAATCGCCGGTACGGTCGTAATCCGCCTATCCTGACCGGGCCCATGCAATATCACCCTGACGAGCCACGGGCGCAGGCGCGAGAGCGCGTGTTCGGCCGCATGCGCACCAGCGACGGCGACGGGCGCCACTCGATGCTCGCCGTGCTTCTCGCGGTGTCCATCTTTGTCGGCACCGGCGCTTTCGGTTTCTGGCAGGCCACCAGCCCCAATCGCGTCCAGGACCAGTTCGAGCTCGGCGTCGCCCAGCTCACGGACATCGACAACTATCTCGCGGCTGAACTACCCGACTTGCGGGCAACCGCCACTGCCAGCAACGAGACCGCCTTCGACCTTCCCGGCTACCCCCTCCCGATCAGCGTCACCCGCAGCGAACTCCTCGAGACCGAGGACGCCGACCTGCGGGAGATTGTCCTCGAACGGTCGGCCGCCGTTGTCTATGTCTCTGGCATGAAGGCTTTCGACCACACGGGCAGGCAGGATCTCGGCTTCCTCACCTCGGAGTGGTGGATGAGCCGGGTTGTCTCACTCCTCAGCGGCAACATGCATGAACGGGCGGAGCTGATTGCTGTCCTGGCCTTCCTTACCGCCGCTGTCGCCACGACCCTGATCTTCGCGAGGCGGAGCGCCGGTGATGGGCTCAGGTCGGTCGGATTCGCGGTCCTCGCGGGGGCCGTGCCGGGGGTCGTCTTCATGGCAGCCGGGGCCTACTGGTTCGGGCGCGCCGGTGGCTCGGACCCGTTTGTCCGCTCCATCGCCGCCATCCTCGAAGCCTTCTTTGTGGTCCCGCGCCGGGATTACCTGATCGTGACCACCGTAGGTGCATTCTTCGCGGTCGTTGGCTACCTCTTGCCCCTGATCGACCGGATCGTCTCCAGCGGGAACGTTGACGGCGACACAACGGTCGGCGCCGGCTATGAAATTCGGGAGTATCCCGCCGGCGATTTCGATGCCGTGGCCGAGGAAGCGCCAGAGGTGGCCGTCAGCGAACGAGGCTCGCCGGGCAGTCCTGGTTAAGCGGGCAGGCCGCACAGTTCGGGTTTCGCGCCGCACAGAGCCTGCGGCCATGCTTAATCAGCAGCATGTGGAAGCGGTAGTAGTCGGCCGCGTCGACCAGTCGCTCCAGCTCGACGTGTGCCTTCTCCGCTGTCATCGCCGGCGGTACCAGCCCAAGCCGCTTCGAGACGCGCTCGACATGGGTATCGACCGGCATCGCGGGGAGCCCCAGGGCGAAGAGGAGGACACAGGACGCTGTTTTCGGGCCGACGCCCGGGAGCGAACGCAGCCATGAGCGGGCATCCTCCAGCTCCATCGTCTCCAGGAAGTCGAGCCGGTAGTCGCCGCCGGTGCGTTCGGCGACGCCACGCAACGCGCTCTGGATGCGTGGGGCCTTCTGCTGGGCGAGGCCGCCAACCCTGATCGCCTCGACCACGTCCGCTTCACTCGCCTCCGCGATTTCGCCCCAACCGCCAAAGCGGCGCAGGAGCTGGACGAAGGCTTTGCCGCTGTTTCGGTCGGCCGTGTTCTGCGAAAGGATGGTCAGGACGAGTTCGGAAATTGGGTCACGGCTGGGCGTGTTCACGGGCCTGCCGTAGAGCGGCTCGAGGCGGTCCATCACAGCGTCGGGCGTTAGTGGCACGGCACGATTCTAACGGCGACCGGGACATCGGCCCCGGCGCTGCGTACGCTGACCGAATGACCGCTCCAAACGTGCGCCTGACCGAATTCACTTCCTGTGGGGGCTGCGCATCGAAGGCCGGGCCGGCCGCTCTCGCGGAAATGCTCGGCCCGCTCGCCGGCCTCTTCGATGCGTCCGACCATCCCGCCATGATCGTCGGCCTCGGTGTCGCCGACGATGCCGCCGTCTACCGCGTGAACCGTGACACCGCGATCGTCTCGACCGTCGACTTCTTCGCCCCCCTTGTCGACGACCCCTGGACCTACGGCGCGATCGCCGCGACCAACGCCATGTCGGATGTGTACGCGATGGGCGGTGAAGTTGTGTTCGCGCTCAACGTCGCCGCCTTCCCCGAGGCGATGCCGCCCGCGGTGATCACCGATGTGCTGCGGGGAGCGGCGGAAAAGGTGGCCGAAGCAGGCGGTGTCATCGCCGGCGGCCACACGATCCTCGATGAGGAGCCGAAGTTTGGCCTTTCCGTGACCGGCATTGCCCACCCGTCGAGGCTGTTCCGTAAGGCGGGCTTGCGACCCGGCGATCGCCTCTATCTGACCAAGCCGCTGGGTACTGGCGCGGTGCTTTCGGCGATCAAGAGCGGCGTCCCGGGTGCAGGCGCCGCCCTGGGCACGGCTGTGGAGTCGATGACGACGCTGAACCGGCACGCTGCCCACCTCTGCCTCGAGGCAGGTGTCCGCGCGGCCACCGACGTCACCGGCTTCGGCTTTTTCGGCCACCTCTGGGAAATGGCCGAGCGCTCGGGCGTCGCCTGCACGATCGAAGCTGCCAGTCTGCCGCCCCTGCCCGGCGCATTCGAGGCTTTCGCAGCCGGGGTCCACACCAGTGGCGAGGGGCGGAATCGGAGCTGGCTCGAGGGCCGGGTCACCGTCGGCGCCGGTGTCGCCGACGCTGCCGAATCACTCGGCTTCGACCCCCAGACCTCAGGCGGCCTCCTCATCGGGGTCGCCGCGGCGAAGGCCCCGGTGCTGGAGGCGGCGTTCGCGCGGGATGGGCTCCCTCTCTGGCCCGTCGGCGGCGCCAGCCACGGGACTCCGCAGATCACCGTCGCCTGAAACGCCTGGTCGGGCTGCAACGAACCCGGTCGACGTTCGTTGTCCCTGCTGGAGCCCGTACCTATACTCGAAATTGCCCCCGGGAGGCTCGTTACGCCTGTGACTGCCACCGCGACCCGTTACGAGACCGTCATTGGTCTCGAGGTCCATGTCCAGCTGACCACTCGGTCGAAGATGTTCTGCTCCTGCGCTGCCGACTATTCCGGCGCCGAGCCGAACACGCATGTCTGCCCGGTCTGCCTGGGGGCGCCCGGCGTGCTTCCGGTGATCAACGAGCAGGCGATCCGGTTCATCGCGCTCACCGGGCTCGCGCTGGACTGCACAATTGCACCGTTCAGCAAGTTCGACCGCAAGAACTATCCCTATCCCGACCTGATCAAGGGCTATCAGATCTCCCAGTACGACCTTCCCGTCTGCGCCGGCGGCTGGCTCGACGTCGTGACCGACGACGGTCCCCGGCGGATTGGCATCACCCGCGTCCACATGGAGGAAGACACCGGCCGCCTGCTCCATCGCGTCGACTCCGTGACGGGTGAGGGTTATTCGCTGATCGACCTGAACCGGGCGGGTACGCCGCTGATGGAGATCGTGAGCGAGCCGGACATCCGCACGGCTGCTGAGGCCCGTGAGTATCTCGTCCGCCTTCGCCAGATACTCCGCTACATCGGCGTCTCCACCGCCAACATGGAAGATGGCCAGATGCGCTGTGATGCCAACGTCAGCCTCCGGCCGGTGGGCCAGGCGGCGTTCGGTAGCAAGGTCGAAGTGAAGAACATGAACAGCTTCCGGGCCGTCCACGATGCGCTCGTCTTCGAAGAACGCCGCCAGGCTGAAGTCCTCGATCGCGGCGACCGCATCGTCCAGGAGACCCGTGGCTGGGTCGACGAGAAGGGAATAACCGTGTCGCAGCGGACCAAGGAGGAAGCGAGCGACTACCGCTATTTCCCCGAACCCGACCTGCCACCGCTAAAGTTCGCCCCGGCCTACCTGGAGGCGCTGCGGGCCAGCCTGCCGGAGCTTCCGGCGGTGCGGCGGGAGCACCTCCTCGCGCTCGGCCTCTCCACCTACGAGGCGGAGACGCTGGTCGAGACGCGCGACCGCGCCGACTACTTCGACGCTCTCCGGGCACGCCTGGGTGGCGACGAGAAACGAGCCGCCAAGGCCGCGGCCAACTGGGTCCTCGGCGAAGTCGGCCACTGGGCCAATGAAAGCGGGCGCGAGCTTTCCATGCTTCCAGCTACCCCGGAGAAGCTCGCCGGCCTGATCAGGATGGCGGACGACGGCTCGATCACGACGGCAGCGGCGAAAGAAGTCTTCGCGACGATGGCGCAATCCGGCGACGATGCCGCCGCCATCGTTGAACGGCTGGGGCTTGCCAGCATTCGGGGCGATGACGAGTTGGTCGGCATCGTGAAGGAAGTCGTTGCCGCGAACGAACAGGCCGTCGGCGACTACCACGCGGGCAAGGAATCGGCGATCAAGTTCCTCGTCGGCCAGGTGATGCGGGCCACGCGCGGCCGCGCCGACCCCCAGAAGGCGACCGAGTTGCTCGCGGCGGAGCTGGACAAATGATCACGACCGTTATCCGTACGGGCAGGCGGGGGTATATTTTCGCCGTATGAGCCATGCACGCCGCCGGTTCGAGAGCGCGTTGAAGTGGCTGTACCCCGGCCTCCATATGAAGCGCTGGCTGGCCCTGTTGCTCTTCGGTGTTGTCCTCATGGCGCTGGGCATCGCCTACGTGTTGCGCGAGGCATACCTGACCTACACGCTCCCTGGCGAGTTCTACTACCTGACGCTCCAGTTCATCCCCCGCTGGGGACGCGGGATCATGTTCATGATCGCGGCCGTTGCCACCGTCTGCGTTGCTGTCTGGAAGCTGAATGAGTCGCTGCTCTGGGCTTTCGTCCGTCCACGCGTTGGCGACGAAACGATGGCCGACATCATCTACAGCCGGCGCCTCCGCGCCCGCGGGCCCCGGGTCGTGGCGATCGGCGGTGGGACCGGCCTCAGCACCCTGCTCCGGGGGATGAAGGAGTACACGAGCAACCTCACGGCCATCGTCACCGTCGCCGACGACGGCGGCTCAACCGGCCGCCTGCGCCAGGAGTTCGGCGTCGTTGCCCCCGGCGACATTCGCCAGTGCATCGCCGCCCTCGCAGAAGCCGAACCCCTCATGTCGAACCTTTTCCAGTACCGCTTCAAAGAGGGCACGGGCCTCGAAGGCCACTCGTTCGGCAACCTCTTCATCGTCGCCATGGCCGAGGTCACCGGGAATTTCGAGACGGCGATTCACGAGACCAGCCGGGTCCTGAACGTCAGCGGCGTCATCCTCCCGTCGACGCTTGAGGATGTCACGCTCAGCGCTCGGACGTTCGAAGATGAGATGGTGCACGGCGAGCACAACATCTCCGAACGCGGCGGCGCGATCAGCCAGGTCTACCTGAACCCCGCCCATGCCCAGGCCCACCCCGATGCGGTGCGGGCGATCATGGAGGCGGACCTCGTGGTAATCGGTCCCGGCAGCCTCTTCACCTCCGTGATGCCGAACCTCATCGTCGCCGGCATCCAGAGGGCTCTCGACATGACCTCCGCCCTGAAGGTGTTTGTCTGCAATGTGGCCACCCAGCATGGCGAAACCGACGGGTTCACCGTGTTCGACCACCTGCGCGCCATCCACGACCACACCAGTCGCGTCCTCGTCGATGCTGTGGTCGCCAACAATAACCTCGCCGAATCGCTGCCGGAAGCCTGGCATTCGGACCCCGTCTCGCTCAGCCGTCCAAACGACGAGATGTTCGCCGGCGTCAAGGTGATGGAGGTCGATGTGGTCGCGGACGAGAATCGTTACCGGCACGATCCGGCAAAACTCGCTGCAGCCCTGATCCAGTTGTACGATAGTCGCCAGCACTCCGGCGGTGGCGCGAACGGTCGCATGGCCGACCAGCCCACGGCGCTGGCAACCACTCAGTAAGGCCCCATGCTGCTTAACATCCTTCAAATTATCGTTTCCGCCATCCTCATCGTCGTGGTCCTGCTCCAGGTCAAAGGGTCGGGCTTCGGCGCCGCGCTCGGCGGCATGGCTGGCGGGTCGGTCTACCGCACCAAGCGCGGCCTCGAGCGGACGCTCTTCCAGGCGACCATCCTCCTCATCGTCGTCTTCATCTTCATCTCCTTCCTTAGCGTTCAGTCTCAGCGCTAGGACGGCATGGCTCGCGGGTTTCGCTTTCGCGCAGTCGTAGCTTTCGTCCTCCTTCTAGTCATAGGCGGCGCCGCGGCGCTGGTGGCGGTCGCCCTGCGCGTCTCGGACAAGGACGACCCCGTCCTTCCCGTTGCCACCAGCAGCTACACGGAGGCGATTCCAGGCACCTGGCAGCGCATTAATCCGCTCTTCGCCGGTACGAACACCGTCGACCAGGACATGGTCGCCCTCGTCTTCAACGGCCTTGTCCGCATCGGCGACGGCGGCGTCGTGGAGCCCGACCTTGCCGAAGCCTTGCCAACTCTGGGGCCCGACGGCCGCACCTACACCTTCGTCCTCAGGGAGGGGCTGAAGTGGCACGATGGCGAACCCGTCACCGCCGCCGACGTTGCCTTCACGATCGCGAGCGTCCGATCCGTCGATTTCGACGGTGATTCCCGCCTTGCCGATGCCTGGGCGGACGTCGAGCGTGTGACGGTCGTCGATGACCGCACCATCAGCATCGCACTTCCGGAGCCGTCGGCGCCGTTCCTCGCCCGCACCGCAACCCTCCCGATCCTGCCCGCGCACCTCCTCGATGGCCTCTCATCGCAGGAAATGGGCCAGTCGGCATTCAACTCGGCGCCTGTTGGTACCGGCCCCTACAAGCTGGCCACCCTAACGAGCACGCGGGCCGACTTCGTTGCCAACAACGATTATCACCTTGGCCGCCCTTCGATTCAGCGGCTCTCGCTGCGCTTCTATCAGAATTTCGCGGGTGCATCGGCGGCGCTCACCGATGGGGAGGTGGATGGTCTCTTCGTCCCCGACCCCGGGGCGAACCCCTTACCCGTAGGCGACGACGTCCAGGTCCTCAAGTCGACGCGTTACGCCTACGTCGCGCTCTACCTCAACAACGCCCAGGCTGCCTTCTTCCAGGACGAAGAGGTACGCCGCGCCTTTAGCCTCGCGCTCGACCGCGCGGCGATGGCCGAGGATGTCTACGGTGGCTGGCTGCTGCCGTCATCATCGCCGGTGACCCCCGGAAGCTGGGCCTACGTCGCCGAGAGCGACAGCATCGCCCCCGACATGGAAGCGGCTGAGGCGCTCCTCGACGACGCGGGCTGGGTCCGCCACCCCACCACCGGGATCCGGACGCAGTCGGGCCAGGAGTTCCGGATCACCATCCGCACCGACGACGACCCTCGCCGGCTCGCCCTTGGCCGTGAGATTGCCGCCAGCCTCGATGCCATCGGGATCAAGGCGACCGTCGCCAGCACGACGTTCACCGTCCTCCAGACCGACTTCCTCCAGACCCGCGCCTATGAAGCGGCGATCGTGGCCTGGGACCAGGGCCCCGATCCCGACCCGTACTTCGGCTGGCACAGTTCGCAGCTTGGTGCCGCCGGGCTCAACATCGCCAACTACTCCAGCGAAGTGAGCGACGCGGTCGTCGAGCGGGGGCGTGAGAGCTCGGATATGGATGTCCGGGAGGGCATGTACCAGCAGTTCCAGGGTATCTGGATGGAAAAGACCCCGAGCGTGATCCTTGGCTATCCCCAGTACGCCTACGTCCTCGCGTCCACGATCGAGGCGGTGGTCCCGGCAAACCTCGCGAACCCCTCCCAACGCTTCGCGAACATCTACCTCTGGAAGTCCTGACGATGGCGAGCGCGCAGACCATGCCCGGCGACCTGAGGGTGCTCTTCATGGGATCTCCCGAATTCGCCGTACCTTCGCTGCAGGCGCTCGCAGGGAGCGGCTACCACGTTGTTGGCGTGGTCACCCAGCCGGATCGCCCCGCAGGCCGCGGCGGGCGCACCATGGCGCCACCCGTGAAGGTTGCCGCCGAAGCGCTGGGCCTCGCCGTCCACCAGCCGGCCGAACTGCGCAGCGACGAAGCCTTCGCCGAACTGGCTGCTTTCGCCCCCGACCTCATCGTCGTCGCCGCCTACGGAAAGATCCTTTCGCGGCGGGTGCTCGGCCTGCCCCTGCGCGGCGCCGTGAACGTCCACGCCTCGCTGTTGCCGCGCTGGCGTGGCGCCTCGCCGATCAACGCCGCAATTCTCCACGGCGACGAAGCCACGGGCGTCTCTATCATGGAGATGGTGCGAGAGATGGATGCGGGGCCCGTGATTGCCCAACGAGCGATTCCAGTCGGCGGCGATGCGACCACCGCGACGCTGGAACCACGCCTGGCAGAACTCGGTGCGGAGACACTTGTCGAGGTGCTGCCTGGCTGGCTGGCGGGCGAGCGGACAGCTGTGCCGCAGGACGAGTCGGCGGTGACCATGTGCTCGCTCCTCCGCAAGGAGGATGGCCATCTGCGGCGGGAGATGTCGGCAGAGCAGGCAGAACGTGCGGTCCGTGCCTACGACCCCTGGCCCGGCGCCTTCGTGGACTACCAGGGCCAACGCCTCGCACTCTGGCGTGCACACGTGCAGCTGGACGAGGCTGTGCCGCCGGCCGCGACGCCTGCCATCATCGACCGGCGGCCGGCCATCGCTTTCGCCGGCGGCTGGCTGGTGCTCGACGAGGTGCAGCGCGTCGGCGCCCGGCGCGTGGATGGCGGCGCATTCCTGAACGGCGAGCGTGGCATATTCACGGGCGAAGTCGGGCTCGCATGAGCATCGACCTTTTTGGCCTCCTGCCCGAAGAACTGGACGTCCAACTGCGCGAGCTGGGTGCCGAACGGTATCGCGCCGACCAGTTGCTGAACGCGGTCTATCGCCATGGTGCCGCGGATATTGAGGTCATCGATCTGCTCCCGGCCGCGCTGCGTGGAAGGCTCAGGGAACTCGGCTATACGGCCAGCCTCGACGACCCCGTCCGCACCGTCGCCAGTGAGGACGGCGAGACCACCAAGGCCCTGCTGCCGATGGAATCGCGGCACCCTCATCGAGACGGTGCTCATGCAATATGGCCCCGAACGCGGACGGCCGCGCAACACCGTCTGCGTTTCCACACAGGCTGGCTGTGCGATGGCCTGCGTCTTCTGCGCGACCGGCCAGATGGGCTTCGAACGGAACCTTGAGGCGGGCGAAATCGTGCGCCAGGTGATGCACTTCGAACGCCTCCTCGCTACCCGCAGCGAGCGTGTCACCAACCTTGTCTTCATGGGGATGGGCGAGCCGCTCGCGAACTACCAGGCGACGGTGCGGGCCGTGCGCATCCTGACCGACCCTCGCGCCCTTGGTCTCGGCCAGCGGCGGATCACGATCTCGACCGTCGGGATCGTCCGCGCAATCGAACGGCTGGCGGATGAAAACCTCCAGGTTGGTCTCGCCATCTCCCTGCACGCGCCGGGGAACGAACTGCGCCACGAGCTCGTGCCGACAGCTTCGCCGCACAGCGTCGACGATCTCATCGCGGCCGCCGAAGCCTACGAAAGGAAGACGGGAAGGCGGGTGTCGTTCGAATACGCCCTTATCGCCGGCGTCAACGACACCCCCGAGGTTGCGCTCGCCCTCGGCAGCCTCCTTGGTCCCCGCCGGGCGCACCTCAACGTTATCCCCCTCAATCCAACCGCCGGCGACTTCGCCCGCCCTGCCCGCAACGACGTCCGCCGCTTCGTGGCGACTGTCACCGCCGCCGGCGTGAACTGCACGGTACGAATCGAAAAGGGCGTGGAGATCTCGGCTGCCTGCGGTCAGCTCCGCACGTCAGAGGGCGTGGTCAGCGTGCGAGCCGCCGCCCCAGCTGACCAATAATCCCGAGCAGGGCACGCCCGAGGGCAATGCCAAGGCCCAGCGCCACGGCTGTGCGAAGGTCGAGCCAGGTGTGCACTTCGCCCCGGACGACGGGAGCGGCGAGGATGGCGGTGTGGACCTCATCGCAGGCCACGCCCTTCGCGATAACGACACCAACGCTGGACTGGCGCACGGTGCCACGTTCGAACGAAGCCCTGGCCATGGTGGAGCGGGATATGGTTGCGTCGCCGGCCTTCAGCGTCCGGATAGCCGACCGTTCGACGATCGCTTCGGTCGCTTCGACGTGCCCAACCGCGCTTCCCCGGATTTCGCTGCGTGTCGGGGCGACCGGCTCTCCGTTGTCCTGGGTTTCGCGGTTGCGGGCGACACCATTGGCTTCGATCACGGTCGATCCTCCGCCTGTTCCGTTCCACCCTAGACGGGGGCCGATCCCCGCGCAATCCTCGAGTGTGAATAGTGCGAACCGCTGACTTCGACTTCGACCTTCCCCGCGAGCTGATTGCGCAATCACCGGCGGACCCGCGCGACGCTTCACGGCTGCTTTGTCTTGGGCGCGAGGACGGAGCGATCAGCCACCACCGCTTCCGCGACCTGCCCACGCTCCTGCGCCGGGGTGACCTGCTCGTGGTCAACGACACCAGGGTGATGGCGGCGCGGCTCCACGGGGCCCGCGAGGATACCGGCGGGCAGGTGGAGATGCTGCTGCTCAGCCAGCTTCCCGGGGCCACCTGGGAAGTGATGATGCGGCCCGCTCGCCAGGCGCATGAGGGCCGCCGGTTCGCGATGAATGCGCGGGACGGGATCCTGCGGGCGACGGTCGTTTCGCGCGATGGCGGGGTCGTCGTCGTCAGATTCGACCGGGAGTTCGACGCGGCAACCGTCGGGGAGGTGCCCCTTCCCCCCTACATCGACCAGTACGGGGGCGACCCCGAGCGCTACCAGACCGTCTATAGCGACGTCCCCGCCAGCGCCGCCGCTCCCACCGCCGGGTTGCACTTCACGCCCGCACTCCTGGACGACCTCGCCGCCATGGGGGTGGAGCGGACGGCCATTACCCTGCACGTAGGCCCAGGCACGTTCAAACCTGTCACAGTTGACGACCCGCACGACCATCAGCTCCACGAGGAGTTCGTGCGCGTTCCCGAACCGGCCGCAGTCGCTATCGAACGGGCGCGCGCGGAAGGCCGGCGGGTCATCGCCGTTGGCACGACCGTTGTCCGCACCCTCGAGCACGTGGCCCGCGAACGGGGACGCCTGGAGCCGTACGCCGGGCAGACTTCGCTCCGCATTCTCCCGGGCGACCCCTTCGTCGCCATCGACGGGCTAATCACGAACTTCCACCTGCCACGGTCGACGCTGATCATGCTCGTGGCCGCCTTCGCCGGTACCGAATCCGTCCTCCACGCCTACGACGTCGCGATTCGCGAGCGTTACCGGTTCTACAGCTTCGGCGACGCCATGCTCATCCTCTGAGCTTGTCGCCCGCGAGCGCGATCTCGTCGCCCCGGACTTCGACAAGACCATCACGAACGAGGCCCTCGATGTAAAGGTCGAGCTTGTCCCGGTGCGGCTCATGGAAGAGATCCAACAGTTCGTCGCGGCGGTGCGGTTGATCCCCGAGTGCGGCCACGATCCGGCCCCGGGCGAAGCGGGCCGTTGCCTCGAAGCGCGGCGCCGGTGACCTGGCGATGTTCGCCTGCGGCATCCCCGCCGCGCGCCACAGGCAGGTGCGTTCGAACGGGCAGGAGGTGCACTGAGGCGAACGTGCGAGGCAGCAGGTGGCGCCAAGGTCCATGAGCGCCAGCGCGATGTCGCGGTGGTTGCCATCGCCGGCAAGCACCGCTGCCGGATTCTCCAAGTGCTGCGACCCGAACCTCTCGGCCCGTCGCCACGCCGTGGAAGGCCCGGGCCAGGACCCGGCCAACGTTGACGTCCACGGGGATGGCACCGGCCGATTCGCTGAAGCAGGCGACTGCGGCGGCGGTGTAGTCACCGATGCCGGGCAGGGCTCGGAGGGCCGCCACCTCGCCCGGCACCACGCCCTCGTGGCGTTCCCCGACGGCTATCGCGGCCCGCCAGAGCCTGACAGCACGGTTGTTGTAGCCGAGCCCGCTCCACTCCCGGATAACCTCCGGTAGGGGCGCTGCGGCGAGGTCTGCTACGGCCGGCCAACGTTCGAGCCAGCGGAGCCACCGCGACTCTACGCGTGCCACCTGCGTCTGCTGCAGCATCACTTCCGAGACAAGGATGGCGTAGCGGTCGCGCGTCTTACGCCATGGCAGCTCGTGTCGGCCATGCTCCGAATACCAGTCGAGCAGGCGGCGCCGCTGGGGCCCCATCCGGGCGCTACTCTTCGTCGGGCTCTTCCTCTTCCTCGTGCTCATGACTTCGGCCAAGCAGCGCCGGCAGGACGGCGATATCGCTGCCTCTGTCTTTGCGGTGGGCGTCCGGTACTTCTTGCAGCCGCTTGATCATCGCCTCGATGTCTGCCGGGGAGGTTCCCGCCGGCAGTACCACGCCGGCACCGCCTGAATCGCGCAAGACGCGCAGTTCGTCACCATCGATCGAGGCTGTCACCTTGAACAGCAACGGCGTCGATGTCAGCTGGGCCAGGCGCACAAACTTCGCCTGCTGCTCGAGCGTCAACGGATCAGCGCCGCGGTCCACCAGCAAGGCATCGAGACCAAGTGGCCCAAGTGCCCTCAGGGTAGCGTCGTCGTGGTCGCCATCAAGGCTGATAACGTGGCCCGTACGATTGGTGTCGACGGCGGTTGCCGTTGTCCGGGCAAAGGGGCTGGCGATGAAATCGATGCCCGCCTCGGCCAGCTTTGTCGCCGCCGCGTTGGAGAGCTCGTCCACGATCACGCCGGCAGGCACCTCTCCGGCGGCTTTCACCGCGGCGGCGTCCACGGAGCCGGTAAGCAGCACCGCATCAACCCCGGCGGCGACCGCGTTGCTGGCCTCCTTGTTGCTGCCGGCGTTGACCGCGAGGATCATCGCCCGGCGCTTTGCCTGCTCCATCCGGGCGAACCCGAGGGGAGTGTTCTCGCGCTTGCCGGCGCGTTCCATGGCCTTCTTGAGCTTGCTCAACCAGTCCCTCCATCGTTGCGATAGACCACGCGGCCATCCTTGATGACGGCCACGATCGTCTGTGGGTCGGCGATTGTTTCGATGTTCGCCAACGGGTCCTTCGAGAGGACCACGGCGTCGGCGATGTATCCTTCTGCCATCGTGCCACGTTCGTGGCCAACTCTCAGCAATTCGGCTGCCCACTTCGTCGACGCCAGGAGCGCTGAGGCCGGCGAAAGTCCGTGCCGGGCCATCAGGACTATTTCGCGGGCGTTCTCGCCGGGCCTGTTCATCGGCGTCCCCTGGTCCGTACCCGCCGCTACTTTCACCCCGGCCCTGACTGCCGCGTCGTAGCTGGCGATGTGGTCCTCGATCACCTTCATGTTCTTCTCGAGCATGAAGGCGGGTATCCCGGCGGCAGCGCCACCGGCGTTGATTTGCGTCGGTGCGGCGAGCGTCGGGACAAGATAGGTGCCGCGCTCGATCATCAGCCCGATCGCTTCTTCGTCGAGCCAAATGCCGTGCTCGATGGAGTCGACACCGGCGCGGATTGCGTTCTTGATGCCTTCGGTCGCCTGCGCGTGCGCGGCCACGACGCGGAAGGCCTTGTGCGCCTCCTCGGTACCGGCGCGGAGTTCCTCCTCGGTGTAGGAAGGGGAGCGAGGGTCGACGCCCGGCGTCATCACGCCGCCGCTGGCGAAGAGCTTGATCGCGGTGGCTCCGGCGCGCAGTTGCTCCCGGACGGCCTTGCGAACCTCGTCCGGGCCGTCCGCCTGGCGCCCGATGGAGGTATGGCCGTGCCCGCCCGTCATCGTCACCCCGAAGCCGGCAGCCATGATCGTCGGGACCCTCGACCAGGCCTTCGGCGACAGCCCGCGCGAGATGGATGTTCAGCTGCTCGGGGGCGCCGAGGTCCCGGACGAGCGTGAACCCGGCCCGGAGAGTGGCCTCCGCATGTCGCATCGTCCGCAGCGTCCGGATGGCGGTTGGCATGCCGCGGGCAGCCAGGTCTTCGTTCCCGGCGCCGCTGCTGGTGAGGTGGACATGGCAGTCGATCAGGCCCGGTACCAGGTAGCGGCCGCCGCAGTCCAGCACCTCGTCCGCGGCGGGGGCGCCGTCTGTATGGCCGCAAAACGCCCGTCGACGCAGAGCACGTCTCTCGGCGGCGTAAAGGTTCGTGCCGCGGAATCGAAGGTCATGCCTCCGCGAAGGAGAAGCCGGGTTGAAGGGTTGGTCATGAGCGGGTGCGCATCGCGCTGCGAAGTATTGTCGGGCCACGCCGGAGCTGGCGGCAAATGCGCGACGAGGCTCCCGATATCCGGTAACCTTGTCGAGTTTGAGCAGGAGGCACAGTGGCCAGATACAAGAGTGCGCCAGAGATTACCATCGACCCCAAGAAGAGCTACAACGCCGTCATCGAGACGACGGCCGGCTCGATCAAGGTCGAGCTTTTCGCCGATGAGGCGCCGAACACCGTTAACAACTTCGTTTTCCTCGCCCGCGAGAAGTACTACAACAACGTGATCTTCCACCGCGTGATCTCCGGGCTTCATGATCCAGGGCGGCGACCCGACGGGCACGGGCACGCGGCGGCCCGGGCTACCGCTTCAAGGATGAACCGGTGAAGCGGAAGTACCTCCGGGGCACGCTGGCGATGGCGAACGCCGGGCCCGAACACCAACGGCAGCCAGTTCTTCATCATGCACGCGGACTACGGTCTGCCGCCGAACTACACCATCTTCGGCAAGGTGACCGACGGCGAGGCGGTTATCGACACGATCGCCGAGGCCGAGACCGGGCCCAACGACCGTCCGAAGACTCCGACATCGATCAAAGCCATCTCCATCGAAGAGAAGGACTAGAGCGGCTCGACGCGCTCGACCGCAAGCGCCGGGGGGTCGTTGCCGTACACCCGGCTATAGCCCCAGATGGAGAGTCCGATGACGGCGCTGAGTGCCGCGACAACCCGAAAGGTTGCCGGGGCGCCGTAGGCGGCGGTCAGGGCGCCACCGGCTACCGGCCCGATCGCCAGTCCGAGCCCGCTGAGCGCGACGTTGAGTCCGATGAGCGTGCCCCGGTGCGACTCCGGGGCGAGGTCCATGATCGCCGCATTCCACGCCGGTACGGAGAGCACGTTGCCGACGAAGATAAGGAAGGCGCCGAACACGGCAATGGGGAGCGTGGTTGTTGCCGCTGCCGTGAGCAGTCCCGAGAGCACCAGCACCTGTCCCAGGATAAATGGGGTCGAGCGTCCCATCCGGTCGGCCATGTGCCCTGCGGGAATGAAGAACAGAGCGCCAAGGACCAGCGCCGGCAACAGCGCCAGGGTGAGCGTCGCAAAGGAACGATGGAGGACGTCCTCGCCATAGGGCCGGATGGCCGGTACCACCATCGCGAGGGCTGCCGTCGCCGAGAGGATGAGCGCGCTGAGGATCGCCATGCGGAGGGTCATGATCGACCAGATTGAGGCGCGTTTTTCGGTGACCACACGGGCGAACAGGCCGCCGCTCCGGTAGGTGGGAATGAAGGCGAGCACGACGATCCAGGCGATGGCGATGGCGACGGCGGCAATGGAGAACATGGCGTTCGGTCTCGCCTCGACGACAAGTGCCCCGGCGAGGGCTCCCATCCCGAACCCGAGCAACTGGCAGAGGTTGAGGAAGCCAATGACCTTTCCCCGGTTCGCGCTTTCGTAGAGGTCGGCGCTGATCGCATAGGCAGCGGGCCAGAGAAACGCGGTACCGACGCCGAGCATGGCGGCAAAGAGCAGGTAGGCATGCACCTGCTGGTAGAGCGCCATGAGGAGGATCGCCGGGAGCATGCTGGCAAATCCGACGAGGAGCCCGAGCTTCCGTTCGATCCGGTCGGAGACGGCGCCGGTGGGTGTTTCGAAGGTGAACCGGGCGAGGCCGTAGGCGCCAAGCAGGTAGCCGGCCCAGGCGTCGCTAGCGCCCAGCGTGTTCGGCACGAACTCCTGGAACGTCGCGAAAAGGATGGTGCCGAGACCAACCTGGACGAGGAATATCGCCGCGCCGAGCCCGAAGGGCAGCGAGGCGAGCGTCGCTTTATCGATGCCAAAGCGCGCGAGTCTCACCGGGGGCAATGTAGCAGCAGGAGGCAAATGGACGACCTAGCCGAAGTCATGCGAGCCGGGCGCTTCGATCTGCGAAGGCAAGGGGCAGGCCGCGAATTCCTCGGCGATAACGTTTGGCAGGCCGCTCTTCTCGTTGTCGATGTGGCCGCGAATGATCACGAACGGCACCGTCCGCACCAGCTCCCGCTGGCGGTCCTGCACGGCCGTGTAGACGACGATGTTCGTGAGCCCAAACTCGTCTTCGAGGAGCATGAACATCACGCCGCTGGCGGTCGATGGCCGCTGGCGGGTGACGATCATGCCGGCGATCTCCACCCGTTGTCCCTGGGGCAGCCGGTTCGGGTTGTGGACGCCGCCAAGGTGGAGGCTGGTAACCATGCCTTCGTGGAGCAGCGGGCGGACCAGCGCCATGGGATGCTTGCCGCCGGTGACGCCGGTGCGGTCGAAGTCCCAGGCAAGCGTCTGCCACTGCGAAAGCTGCGGCAGCGGCGCCATGTCCTGTTCCACCGGGAGGGGCAGCGCGGGCTGATGGCCAACGGTGCGGTGTTTGCGCGTCGCCCGCCGGTTTCCCTGTCGCGTTCACGTTCGGTTGCGGCGGAGCCGGGAATAAGCAGGCCGAGCTGCCAGAGCAGTTCGCGGCGTTCGCGGCCGAACTCCCGGAGCGTCCCCGATTCGATAAGCGCTTCGGCGGCGCCGCGGTCGAGGCGGGCGCGGGTCACAAGTTCGCGCAAGCGAACGGTACGGCCCGTTCGCTGCGCGCTCCGCCACGATCCGCTCGGCGATGCTCGGTTCACGGCTCGCCGCGCTGCTGGAACCAGTTGCCGCCGAGGCCCTTCACCTGCTCGAGGCCGAGGCGCATCCCGCTGTCTTCGGGCCACGCGCCAAGCGTGGCTGGCGTTGATGTCCGGCATCAGCACTTCGATGCCGTGGCGGCGGGCGTCGCCGGTCAGCACCTCCACCGAGTAGAAGCCCATGGGCTGGGCGTTGAAGAGGGCGCAGAAGTATTCGGCCGGGTAGTGGTAGCGCAGCCAGGTCGATTCGTAGGCGAGCAGGGCGAAGGCGACAGCGTGGCTCTTGGGGAAGCCGAAGGCGGCAAAGGCTGCCATCCGTTCGAATGCCACCTCCGCCGCCGCCCGGCTGACGCCATGGCGGTCGCTACCGTCGTAGAACTCTTCGGCCAGTGCCTGCATGGCCTCCGACGAAGCGTTTGCGGCTCATCGCGCGGCGCAGGCTGGTCGGCCTGTCCGGGGGTGAAGCCCGCGACCGCGCAGGAGATCTGCAGCACCTGGTCCTGGTAGAGCACGTGGCCGAGCGTCTCCGCCAGGCAATCTTCCAGCAGTGGTGCGAGCTCCGGGTGGCCGTAGTCGATGTCGACGGTTCGCCGCGCGCCTGTTTTTCGCGGTACTCCATGTAGGGATGGAAGGCGCCGGCGACGATCGGTCCCGGGCGGATGATGGCGACCTGGACGGCGAGGTCGTCGATGTTCTTTGGCCGTGTGCGCGGAAGGGTCTGGATCTGGGCGCGGCTCTCAATCTGGAAGACGCCCATCGTGTCGCCTTCCTGGATGGAGGCGTAGATCTCCTTGCTGTCGTGGGGGATGCGGCCGAGGTCGACGCGCGCGCCGCGCACCTCTTCGACGATATCGAGGCACTCATCGACGGCGGAGAGCATGCCGAGGGCAAGGAAGTCGATCTTCACGAAGCGGGCATCGTCGACCGAGTCCTTATCCCACTGGCAGACGTAGCGGCCATCCATGCGCGCGGGTTCGACCGGTACGACCGAGGAAAGTGGCTCGGCGGAGATGACAACGCCGCCGACGTGCTGGCCGATATGGCGCGGGAAGCCCGCAAGCTCGTGGGCGAGGTCGACGAGGTCCTGCCAGATGGGCGAACGGAGGAGCGGCTTCATCTCCGGGATCACGGGCGCAGTCTCGGCGGCGACCTCGGTGGGCGTTGGAGAAGGGCCCGCCGAGCTTGTTGAGCTTGGCGAGCATCGGCGCCGGCAGACCGAGCACCTTGCCGATGTCGCGCATCGCACTGCGGAACTGGTAGGTGGGGAACGCGGCAACGATCGCCGCATGCTCCTTGCCGAAGTGGGCGTAGATCCGCTGGAGCAGCACGTCGCGGATGTCCCGCGGAAAGTCGAGGTCGATATCGGGCAGGGAGTGCAGCTCCTCGTTGAGGAAGCGTTCGAGGTAGAGCTCGTTCTTCACCGGGTCGATGTGGGAGAGACCGATGAGGTAGCAGACGATGGAGCTGACGGATGAGCCGCGGCCCCTGCCGACCGGCCGCTCGTCGGGGGCAAGGTTCGGGTCGCGGCCGTTGCAGTTCATGGGCGATTTCGCCGACCAGCGTCAGGATCTCCCAGTAGACGAGGAAGAAGCCGGCGAGCCTGTGCTTTGCGATCAGCCCGAGTTCCCGCTCCAGCCGGTTGCGAGCGTCGGCGTGGGTGGCGGGCTCGAACGGGCGTGTACTTGCGCTCGAAGGCGCGCTCGCAGATGCCGCGCAGGTAGCTGTCCATCGACGCCCCTTCGGGGACGGCCTGGTGGTCGGGCAGCCGGTAGGGCAGGTCGGTGGTCAGGTCGAACGAGCAGCGTTCGGCGATGATGACGGTGTTGTCGACTGCTTCCGGGTAGCGCCGGAAGCGCTCGCGCATCTCCGCCTCGCTCTTCAGGAAAAACTCGGAGTTGGGGCGCCGCACATCGTGGGAGCTATCGAGCGTCCGGCGATGGCGCACGGCAACAAGGACATCGTTGAGGCGATGGCGGCTGCGAACGTGGTAATGGGCGTTGTTCGTTGCCACAACATGGATGTTCGTGGCGGCGGCCACTTCCGCGAGGGCGGCCACCCGCTCGCTGTCGCCGAAGATGTCGTGATGCTGCAGCTCTACATAAAAACGATCTCCAAAGACGGCGGCGTACTCTTCGGCCAGCCGTGTGGCAGCCTCGCGCCAGCCTTGCGGTTTGTGCGCGGCCAGCCGTGCCAGTTCGCTTTCGCCACAGCCGGAGAGGACGATGAGCCCCTCCTGCCATCTCGAAGAGCCATGCCTTTTCGATCCGTGGCTCATCTTTGCCGTAGGTGCCGTAGGCGCGGCTGAGCAGGCGGCAGAGGTTACGGTAGCCCTCGATGTCCGAGGCAAGGAGCGTGAGGTGTGATGTCTCGCCGTCTTCCTGGCCAAGGGTGACTTCGCAGCCGGTGATCGGCTTGAGCTTTCGCTCGCGGGCAGCCTTTGCGAACTCCATGGCGCCGTAGAGGTTGTCGTGGTCGGTGACGGCGAGCGCCGGGTAGCCAAGCGCGAGGGCGCGGTCGATCAGTTCGTCGGTCCGGCTCGCGCCTTCCCGCAACGACCAGCACGAGTGGGCATGGAGTTCGACATACCCCACCATCCCGACAGTATAGAACAAATGTTCTAGTCAGGCAGCACCAGTGACCGCGCCATCACGACATCCGTCTGGGGGTCCGTGCCGAGCAGAAAGACGTGCGACCCCACGGGCTCGAAACCCCAACGCTGGTAAAAGCCAATGGCTTTCGGGTTGTGCTCCCAAACGCCGAGCCAGAGAGTGCCAAACCCCTCGGAGGTCGCGATCTCAATGCAGTGCCGTATGAGCAACGCTCCCGCACCCGTCCCCTGTGCGGCCGTGTCGACGTAGATCCGTTGGAGCTCGACCGGTGCCGGCCCCCGGACCGACTCCTCTGACGTCGAACGGCAGAGCTTGGCATAGCCGATCGGCCCGCCGCCATCTTTCGCAACCGTGGCGAGGAGGAACGTATTCGCGCCGGTCGCTCAGCTCGTCGCGGATGCGGTCGATCGCGAACGCAGTGTCGAGGTACTGGCGCATGTTCTCGGGATCGTTGTCTGGCCCAAAGGTGTCTTCAAAGGTGCGGCGGCCGAGGGCTGCCAGAGGCTCCGCATCGGCAACGGTTGCGACGTGGATCGTTAGCGCGGGCGCCACCTTCGGGGGCCGGTCACTCATCGCTGCGTCAGTTCACCGTGAACTGGTAGTACATGCCCTGCTGATAGTGCCCCGGCTGGTTGCAGAACAACACGTAGGTTCCGGGCGGCAGGTCAAACGTGAGGGTGCCAGATTGCCCAGGATTGAACGTCGTCGTCCCGCCTACGGTGGTGCCGAGGGCTGAAACATCGACCTGGTTGCCTTTGGTTGGCAGCGCCGCCGGGTCGGTGTCCGTCCTCACGATTTCGAAGTCGTGGGCAACGTTGTCGGTGTTATTCAGGGTGAAGTTCAGGTCGCCGGAGGTCAGCTCGCCTTCGACCGTCGAAGGCGATGCGCCAAGCCGCCACTCCTTCACCGTCACCGAGTTGCCGTTCGCATCGCGCACCGTGAGGTCGCCGTGGGAGTGGAGGTGGCTGTGGAAGCCGACAATGGCGATCGCGATCGCCAGCACCGTACCGAGCAGGCCATAGCGAGTTGCCCTGCGCACGAACCGCCGGGAAGGCCGCACTGCTTTCACCATCCCAACTGTAGCGCGGACTGTTTCCCCTTGCCCACAGAGACGCCCGGACGGCCAGGGCTGCCCCCGATAGAATGCCCCCGATGGCGGACGGCGATGTCACCGTATTCACGGCCGGCCGGGTAATCACGATGAACCCGGCTCAACCCTTTGCCAGCGCGGTCGCCGTTCGGGATGGGCGCATCCTTGCCGTTGGCGACATCGACGAGATGGGCGGCTGGCTGGCCGAGGGGCGGCACCGGGTCGACCGGGCGTACGAGCATTCGGTCATCCTGCCGGGGTTCATCGACGCCCATATGCACGCGCTCTCCCTGGGGCAGAGCTGGCAGAGCATCTACCTGGGCTACCACGACAGGGTGCGGCCCGACGGCTCGTTCGCTGCCGGCGCAACGTCACTCGCAGCCGTACTCGAACGACTCGAGTCCGAACTCGCTGCCCGCGATGATGATCTCCCGGTCGCTGCCTGGGGCTTCGATCCTGCCCTTCTCCCGGGCGTCACCATCACCGCGAAAGACCTCGACGGGGTGACCGGCGACAGGCCCGTGCTGGTACGCAACACGAGCGGGCACATCACCTACGCGAATAGCGCCCTTCTCGCCGTCGCCGGTATCACGCGGGACACCGCCGTGGATGGCGTGGTCAAGGACCTCAACGGTGAGCCCACCGGGGAACTACGTGAGGTGCGCGCCATGGCTCTCGCCGGACCGGTCATGGCCCCGGCGTCCGGTGAGGCGAGTCTGCAGGCGATCGAGGCTGCAGCGGCGATGGCCAGGCGTGTTGGCTGTACCACGATCAGCGATTGGGCCTTTGGCGGCGTGGCCGGGGCCTTCCATGCCTACCAGGAGTTCACCGCCCTCGACGACTGCCCCGTTTCCATCGTCATCGCCCCCTTCTATTCCTACCTGATGGCCCGCGGTGGCGGCAGCATGGCCGAAGGCGTGAAGGTCCACCAGCAGATGCAGTCCGAAGCGAAAGGGCGGCTGCAGGTTGGCCCCGTGAAATTCATGGTCGACGGCTCGATCCAGGGGTTCACTGGCGACCTCAAGTGGCCGGGTTACTACAACGGCGCCGTGAATCACATCGAGAACACGCCAGAAGCCGACCTCCTGACCTACGTCCGCGAGGTTCACAATGCGGGCCTGCAGGCGACCATCCACACGAACGGGGACGGCGCCAGCGAGAAGGCCCTCAACGTCATCGAGCGGCTCCTCGCAGAAACGCCCCGGCGCGACCATCGCCACCGCCTGGAGCACCTCCAGATGGTGACGGACGCCCAGCTCGTCCGTATGGCTGCCCTCGGCGTCTGCGGCAACATCTTCCCGGTGCATATCTACTACTGGGGCGACTTCCACTATGAGCAGACGTTGGGTCCGGAGCGGGCGAACCGCATGGATTCGGCAGCGGCCGCCGACCGCGCCGGTGTCCGCGTCTCGTTCCATTCCGATGCGCCGGTGACGCCCGTCGATCCGCTCTTCTCGGCCTGGTGTGCCGTCAACCGGCGAACGTCGTCAGGGCGCATCCTTGGCGCCGGCGAGCGCGTCACGGTTGCCCGGGCCCTCAAGGCGATCACGCTCGACGCGGCGTATCTCCTCCGACAGGACGATCGCAAGGGCAGCGTGGAAGTCGGCAAGGAAGCGGACCTTGTTGTCCTTGGCCGGGACCCGCTGGAAACACCCGGTGAGGATCTCAAGGACATTCCGGTGCTCGCTACGGTCAGTGGTGGCCGCGTGTTTTCCGGTTGATTCCCGTGGCGAATGGCGCTCAACACGAAAGCCATCCCTAGGGGAATTCCTCGATTCAACCCGCTTTCAACCCTCCGATCTTCCTAACGTGAGCTAGTGTGGTTACCCCGTTGGGGTAATCCCGGACTCGCGCATCTTCGGGAGGAGCCGACCGTGGAGAACAGCAGGTTGCAGCAAGTCCTCGAGTCGCCTCGCTTGCCGAGCCTTCCCGCAGTCGCGATACGGATCATCGACCTCGTCCAGCAGCCCGATGTCACCGTGGCTGAGCTGGCCGACGCCATCGCCGTCGACCCGGCGCTCGCGGGCAAGGTGCTGAAGACCGCGAACTCGCCGCTGTATGCGCAGGCGCGCGGCATCAGCCGCCTGCGCGATGCCGTCATGCTGCTGGGGTTGCGCACCGTGAAGACGCTCGCTCTCGGCTTTTCCCTGATCGACCAGCTGAAGATGGAGGGGCGGGGCGGATTCGACCACAAGCGCTTCTGGGAACAGAGCCTCTACGCGGCAACGGCTGCGAGGACGATCGCCAAGCGCAGCGGGCTGCCTGACCCCGAGGAGGCATTCCTTGGCGGCCTGATGCAGGGATTGGGGGTGCTCGCCTGCCAGCAGTCGCTGGGCGAAGAGTATGTGGCCATCTACAACGAGGCGGGCTTTGACATGACCCGGCTGCGCGAACTCGAGCAAGCCGCCTTCGGCTTCGACCACGTCACCGTGAGCACAGCGCTCGCGGCCCGCTGGAACTTCCCGGAGTCGCTTGCTGCCTGCCTCGTCTATGCCTCGGAGCCCGAGCAGGCGCCGCCTGCCGCCCGGGGTGTCGTCCAGAGTGTGGCTGCCGGCTGCCGGGTCGCCGAGGTCTTCCTTGGCAATGGCGATGCCGATGCCGTGGAGATGTACAGGCTCGCCTGCCAGTCGTGGTTCCGGATGGACGCCGCCCAGGCCGACTCAATGCTCGAGGACATCGACACCGATGCCCGCGTCATGCGCGGAGTCCTGGAGTTGCCCGGGGGTACGGCGCCCACTGCCGGCGAAATCCTGGCCCGTGCCAACGAAGCCCTCGCCACCATGTACCTCCAGTCCGAGGCCGACAACGCCCGCCTGGAACGGGAACGCGACCAGTTTTCGATCGAGGCATCCTCGGATGCCCTCACCGGCGTCGCCAACCGCCGTGAGTTTGAGCGCGTGCTCGACCAACAGATGCGGCTCGCCACGCGCTACGGATTCCGCGTGAGTATCGCCATGCTCGACCTCGATCACTTCAAGCGGGTGAACGACACGTACGGTCACCAGGCCGGCGATGAAGTGTTGCGCCAAACGGCAGCGGTGGTCCGTAAGAGCGTTCGCTCCAGCGACACAGTCGCTCGTTACGGCGGCGAAGAGTTCATCGTCGTGATGCCGAACACGCCGCTAGGTGGCGCTGCCAGCCTCTCCAACCGCGTCCGCGCCGCGCTCGATGCCCACGTCGTCGAATACGAGGGGCGGGAGATCTTCGTCACGATGAGCGTGGGCGTGGCCACGTTCGACCCCAAGTCCGGTGTCTCCGCCGAAGACCTTGTGGCTGCCGCCGATGCCGCGCTCTACGAGGCCAAGGGAGCCGGTCGCAATGCGGTTCGGCTCGGCCGCGTCAAGGTGCTTGCCGCCTGATCCTGTTCAGCCGGGTGGCGACCAGCGAAACGTCTTTGGCTGCTGCCTTCGTACCCGCTCGGCTGCAGACTCGACTTCCACAACCACGCCGTCCCCGGTGTGGACGGTGCCCGTTGCAAGCACCCGGGCGTAGACCCGGCTGAAGCCCGGGTTCCGTTCCTGGAGGATGCGGCTGATGTCACCGTCAGCGAACCAGTGCGCGTTCTTCCAGCACGGCTCGGCGAAAGCCGTCACTTCGCACTCCACAGTCTCGCCGAGCCGCATTCGCATGCCGGGCTTGACCTGGCGCCAATCGATCCCCTCGATGGTGATGTTCTCCCCGAGGTGCCCGGACGCGATGTGGTGGCCGTCCGCTGCCAGGGCGGTGATTGCTTCGAGGGAGTAAAGACAGAGTGCGCGCAGTGGCCCCCCATGCGCCCGTCGATCGGCCTGCCGGTCGCCGGCGATCCCTTCCGCCTCGACCGTTGCCTCCTCCATGGGCCGCTTTGGCACGCCGCCATGGCTGACCTGGATACCCGCGATCGTCCCGCGCAATTCCTTCATGCCTCGGCCCTCAGTTCTCGCACGATACCGTCGATATAGAGCAGCCTGAAGGCGTTCTCCACGGCTCGGGTGACGGTGCTGACGCCGGCTCCTGTGTCCTCCGCCAGCGCCTGGCAGATGGCGGCGATCGTGGCCGTGCCGTCCGCCTGCGCGAGCGCAGCTGTTACGAGGCCGCTGACAGGCGTCCCGGGGTCACCGGCATTGCGCTTCAGCAGGTAGCCAGGTTCGAACACGCCATCGCCCAGCACGGCAGCCCGCTCAAGTTTGAGCCCCGGTTCCAGCGCCGGTGCCGACATGGCGAGGGAGGTTGCCGCCTTCATCTCTCCAATCCTTCGCGAACGCTCCGATTGCACGCGCGAAACGGCCTCCCGGAACTGGGCGGGGGCATCGCCGCGGTCGAGGACGACGCGCTCGTATCCCTTCGGGGGCTGGCCGGCCACGGCGCGGACGAAGGCTTCGCGCGGGTCGGAAAGGTCGTCACCGGTGATCTTGCGAGCTTCCCAGAAGTACGACTCCACGCTGGAGTTACTGGCGTAAAACAGCCGCGCCATCTCCCGGAAGTGGCCGTACTGCTGGCGATAGAGCGACTCGTACGCCTTCGCTGCCTCGTCGCGGAGCCCAGGGTTTTCCAGGGCCGTGGCCAGGTAGGCGGCGGCCATCATCCCCGAGGACAGCGCGAGATGGACACCCGACGAGAAGAGGGGGTCGATGAAGCAGGCGGCATCACCCGCGATCACCCACCGCTCTCCCGCGAATGAGGAGGCTGCATAGGACCAGTCGCGCACGACCTGGACCTCCGACACCGGCGTCGCTGGGCCAAGCATGCCGGCGGTATCCGATGCTTCGGCCAGGTAGTGGCGAAAGGCGCCCTCGATGCCGTGTTTGCGGATCGTTTCCTGGCCGCGGTCGCTGGCCACTACGACACCGACACTCGCTTCCCCGGTGTGCAGCGGGATGAGCCACGCCCAACCCTCAGCGAAGGACTCGACGAAGATCGACCCCTCCGCCTCGCCGGACAGCCGTTCGCCGCCGGAGAAATAGCGGTAGAGGGCGAGGTTTCGGAAGCTCTCATCGTCGATGCGGGTGCCGAACTGGCGAGCGAGCAGGCCCTGTTGCCCGGTCGCGTCGACGAAGAACTTGCAGGCGGCCCCCTCCGTCGCGAGGCCGTCCGCGAAGGAGACATGTGGCGCGTCATCCAGACCCGCGACAGCGGTGACCCGGCAGCCTTCGCGGACTTCGACGCCGTTCGCGGCAGCGTTGCGGAGGAGGATTTCGTCGAACTCGGAGCGGACGACCTGGTAGGAATGGGGATAGGTGGCGTTCGTCTCCCGGAAGAGCCACGTCCAGGGCTCGCGGCCGGTCCCCCAGACCATGGTCGCCCCGGGCTTGGGAAGAAAACCGGCCGCTCGGACCTGGCCATGGATGCCGAGCTCTTCGAGTACGGGGAGGCTCGCAGGCAAGAGCGACTCGCCGATGTGAGGGCGTGGGAAGTGCTCCTTCTCCAGGAGCAGGACCTCGTACCCACGGCGGGCAAGCAACGTTGCGGCGGTGCTACCGGCGGGACCCCCGCCGGCGACCACTACGTCAGGGTTCATTCAGGGATAGCCTACTGCGCAGGTTCCGAGCCTGCCGCTGAGATGGGGAATGACGTCCCGGGCGGTTTGACTCGCCTTCAAGCACCTTGGTACGGTGACCGCCTCATCTCCTGGCCATATGGGAGGTATCCCAAGTGAGAAGTACGTATGTCGCTTCAGCGAGCGTGGCCGCGATCACATTCGTCGTTCTTGGCGTCGTGGCGCTCCGCCTTGTGGCTACCGGGGCCGGGGACGCGAAGGCAGAGTCGCTCACCGGAGCCGTCCCCGATGTGACGGTTGATGAGGACAGCGGCGGCGAGACCCGCTTCGCGGTAGACAGAGACGCCACGTCACTTCAGCAGGCGGCGGCGCTCGCCGACGGGTACGTCACCTGGGACGAGTACGAATCTTCCGTCTGGGCCGCGTTCACGTGCATCAAGGATGCCGGTTTTGAACCGCTCAGCGAGCCCCATCTCAACGCGGTTGGCAACAACCTCATCTACTCGTTCCGCGCGGGTGGTCCGGGCGGAACGTCGCGCGTGTTCATACCCTGCATGGAGCAGAACTCGATGCTCGTCGAACAGATTTGGGCTGGCCAAATTCGACCTTCGGTCGAGGTGCTTGAAGCAGCCGAGTCGGCTATGCGCGGGTGCCTGGTCGCCGGCGGATATGACGCCGCCGAAGTGGAGTCCGCCCCTTCGTTCACGGATTTCCAGGGCCGAGATGACGGAGGTGCGTTTTCCACCTGCGTCCGCGAGGTCTCCATCGAGCACAAAGTTGGCTGGTGGGCAGGCGACTGAACGCCAGGCCCTTGGTGACAGTATCCACACCAAAGAAGGGGAGCCGCCAGGCTCCCCTTCTTGTTTTCGTCACAGAGGTCCCCCTTCTATGCCGGCGCCTCGACCTTCTCGTTCGTCTTCGGGTCGACCTCGAACGGGCTCTGGAGGTCCAGCGACTTGCCCATCTCGCGGACGGCCGGGATGACTTCCTCGCCCATCAGGCGGAGGCTGCGCATCGAGTCGTCGTGGGTCATCGCGCCGTCGCCGTCCCAGAAGAAGATGCTGCCGGGGCGGAGGTACTCGAGCACATGCCGCACCTTCGGGATGACCGTCTTCGGCGTGCCTGTGATGATGCTCATCTTTTCCGTCTGATCCTCGAAGGTGCCGAGGAAGTCGCCCTTGTCTTGCTGGTCCCCGCTGGCCTGGGCCACGCGCCCGCGGGCACGCGCTGCCGTGAAGTCCGTGACCGTCGGCAGCAGCTGGGTGCGCGAGGTCATCCCGGGCAGGTTCTGGATGAACGGCCGGACATTGCCCTGGTTCCCTCGAGGAAGGGGTTGCTGGGGCCCTGGATGTACTTTCGGCCGTCGCCTCGGCCAGTTCCTCGGTCTCGTCCACGTGCACCTTGAAGAGGTAGCCGCGGTGCTGCGTCCCCGACTTCGTAGCCGTGTTCGCGCGCGCTGCTCGCTCGTAGTACTCGAACGACTGCCGCGTCGGCTCGAGCTGCGGTGGCGAGCATGACGTACGGGTAACGGTGCTTCGGCCGCCCACGGCGACCGTGTTCCGGCTCATGACGCCGGGGATCCAGATCGGCGGATGCGGGTCCTGGTACGGCCGCGCCCACGGGTTCACGTAGCGGTAGTTGTAGTGCTCGCCTTCCCAGCGGAACGGGCCGGGCGTCGTCCACGCCTTGACGACGAGGTCGTGCGCCTCCTGGAAGCGCTCCCAGTTGAAGGGCGACTGGGCGTTGTGGGCGACGCTCTCGCGGCCGGTGCCGCGCACCCAGCCGGTGACCAGGCGGCCGCGCGGAGATCATGTCGATCTCCGCCAGCTCCTCTGCCAGCCAGAGCGGGTCGTCCCAGATGGGGAGGACGTTGCCGAGGAGGACGATCTTCGCCTTCTTCGTGATCCGGGCGAGGATGGCCGCCTCCACGTTCATCACGCTGCCCATGCAGAAGGGCGTGCTGTGGTGCTCGTTCAGCATCAGGCCGTCGAAGCCCATCTCCTCGGCGTAGACCTTCTCATCGAGGTAGCGGTTGTAGAGCTCGGCGCCGAGCTTCGGGTCATAGGCGCTGTTGCTGAGGCCAAGGTCCGTGATGTCGCGGCCGGTGGCGCCGAAGTAGCCGCTGTTCGGGTCCTGGTAGGGGCGTTCGGTGAAATAGCCGATGAACATGCTTCGTCTCTCTCCTACGACTTCCCGACGTGCGCGAGCACGAGGCCAGCGACCTTTTCGGGCTGTTCGAATTCGACAAGGTGGCCGGCGCCGCTCACGATTTCGAGCTTCGCCGCGGGAATGGCATCGCGGTACTGGTGGGCGACGTCGATCGGAACGATCGCGTCCTTCTCCCCCCAGATGAGCAGCGTTGGAATATCGATGCCGCCGAGCAGTGGCGCCATCCGCCGGTTGAACATGTACGGCTTCCAGGTGATCCGCGCCGTCATCTCGCGGCTGAAGTCCCAGAGCTGCTTCACTTCGGAGGTGGCCTGTGTGCCGAAGACTTTCTCGAAGGCGGCGTCGTTGCTGAAACCGGCCTTGTTGTATTCCTCGTAGTCGACAAGCATCTGGTCGATGATCTCGCCGTCGCGAGGCTGCAGGCCGGCGGCGCCGATGAGCACCAGCGCCGAGAGCCGGCTGCGATTCATCGTCGCCATCTCCGCGGCGATGAAACCGCCGAGGCCGGCGCCGACAAGCGTGGCATCGCTGACGTCCATCGCGTCGAGCGCCTGGAGCAACTGGATGGCGAGGTCGCGCGGTTCGCGTGCCCATTCGGGCCGCTCCGACTGCCCGTAGCCGGGCATATCGAACGCTACGACGCGCGCCTGCTCGGCAAGTTGTTCATGGATGGGAGCCCAGCCGACGTTGCCAGTCGAATGGTGAAGCATGACGACCGTCGGGCCGCTTCCCCCTTCGAGCATGCGCAGCTTGCGCCCGGCAACTTCAATGGTCTGTTCCCCGTACGCCGTTGTGGCAGTACTCACCTGTGTACGTCTCCCCCGGGCCGGCGAAATGCCTGCCCCCTGGTTTGGGCCGAAGCATACAACTTTGTTAGGCGGTTGCGAAGGATTAGCGCTGCCGTCAGGATTGGGCCCGAAAAGGGGGCGTTCCTATGCCGAAACTCACGACGATCGAACGCGACCAGTTCCTCGAGAAACCCGGCGTCCTCTGCCACATCGCGACGGTCCGGCCCGACGGCGCCCCCAGCGTGACGCCCATCTGGTTCATCTGCCGCGAAGGTCGGATCTGATCTCACACCGCGAGCGCACTCGGCCTGGCTCGGGCACCTTCGCCGGGATCCACGCGCCTCTCTCAGCATCGACGAGGAGGCGCCGCCGTACCGGAAGGTCCGGATCGAGGGACGCATGCACCTCGATTACGACCTCGGCGAGGACGACGCCTGGCGCGACCTCTACCGGGACATTGCTCGACGCTACGTGCCCGAGCCCGGCGCCGAGCGGTACATTCAGAGCACCATCGACCAGCCGCGCGCACTCTTCTCCATCGGCCTTGAAGAAGCCGACGTGCTCACCTGGCGGATGCCCGTGCAGGGCGAGGATCCGTCAGGGATTTGGCACAAGCGGTACTACGTAGAAGGGTCGAAAATGGCGGGTCAGTAGCCCCTTTACGAGGTTTTCACCTACGTGAAGTTCTCGAACATAACGCTTGACTCTCGACCGGGGGGGGGGCTGATACGGTGACCGCGCAGCTGGGCACTCCATAGGAGGCATGCGATGAACATGAGAGGCCGCTTGCGTTTCGCGCTCGTCGGAATAGGGGCAGTAGCTCTCGGCAGTATAGCTTTCGTCATTACGCGGGAGATCAGTTCCAACGAACGGGCCGACGCTCAGCCAGCTACACCTAACGCTTCGGCGACAGTTTTCGATCCAACTCCCGATCTGACTGTCACACCCGACGCGAGCGCAACACCGGATCTCACCGAGCCGGGCTGGTACGTGCCGTATCTCAATCGTGATCGCGAGCTTCCGCGACTCGAGGCCGAAATTAATGGCATCCTGATTAGCGGAGAGCCTCCGCCCTCAGGGTTCCCGAATACTGCCACTCAGGCCTGCGACTCTGGACTCGAACGGGAAATTGGCGACGAGGCTGACGCTCGCTGGGGCTCATCTCCGATTGGCATTGACGAGAGCGAGTTCCCCGTCGGTCAACGAATGTTCGACCGGCCGACCTACACCGTTTGTGGGGGCAGTCAGGCCGTCTCAATGCGGGTGACGGTTTCGGTGGATGGACCGCACGCCGACACCGAGCTTGGCTCAGGCAGCATCCGAGTGCGCCGTTGGATCGGCCCCGGCTACAGCGGCTTCACAGCCGCCGAGGAGCGATGGTCCGGGGGCGAAGTCCGCGGCCAACCGGCGGCGATCCTTCGTCCCGTCATCGAGAGCATCGGGACGTCGGCTGTCATCGTCCATGATCCAGAGACCGGCGTGACAACCAGTTTGGTTGGCGAAGGTGTGTACCTGGAAGCTGTTCAGAGCCTGATGGAGGAGATCCTGCAATGACGTATCGACCTACTCGCATCTTTGCGCTATCGCTGCTCGCCGGGTCGCTCCTTGGGTGGTTGTCTGCCGGAGTGAGTTCTGTCGAGGCTTCGCCCTATGACTATTACGTTTGGGTTCATCCCGGCGGGACGTTAAACAGCGGATCCAGCACGGACGATTACCTGAACTGCGGATACCACGCGATCTGCGAAGGCACGGCCAACTCCGGAACTGGGCTTGACTGGGCAAACACGCACGGAGAGAACGTATACTATCGCGCGAATAGCTCCAACAGCGCCGGCTATTCGTGGTCGGGAACAGCGAAAATCACAGAGGAAATCACAGATGGAGGGGAGTGCTACTACACGTATGTGTCCCAGTACAAGCGATCTGAGGGACACAACTCCACGGTCGCCTACATCCATACGGGAACGAATTACGAGGAAGATGAGTTTGTGATCTACGGTGGATACTATCCAGCGTGGACATCTCAGATTGTTGGTCAAACAATCGCCGAGGACACCGAAATCTGTGACACCACAGGCGCTCACCTCCATCAGTCAACGGATTACGGCGGTAATCACTGGAAGAATACATCAGGATATTATCCTGAGATGTCCTCTTGCAGATCAAGTTGCGGTAACAAGGACGTCATGAACAACTACCAGCTCGGCTACTATTGGAGCGAGTGAGGCGGAGCGAATCACCGCGCCCCCCTGCGCCAAACCTACCCCGCCCCCAACTCCCTCCGCACCAGGTCGCAGATCTCCAGCGAGGTGCCCTGGCCAGGTCCCTCGTTGGCCATCTTGTTGTGGATGACGGCGATACCGAGGCCTGCCTCCGGGTCGGCGAAGGCGATGGCACCACCGGCTCCGGGGTGGCCGAACGCTGTCTCCCGCGGGCCCATGGGCCCGTGGATGCCGTCGGTTACTCCGCCGAGGAAGTAGCCGGTGCTCTTCCGGATCGGCGCAACGATGACGCGGTCGGGCTCGGCGATGACCAGCTTCTGCATCTCCGCAATTCGGCCCGGCGACACCAGCCGCACACCATCGATCTCGCCGCCATTTGCCAGCGCCGCGTACATCCGTGCGACGGCCCGCGCGCTGAAAAGTGGCCGTTACCGCTTGGCACGCAGGCTTTCCGTACTTCCATCGTGTTGAAGTAGGGCCACATGTCCGGCGGCATCGCGTCGAACATCGGGTGGTCGGCGGGCACCATCGTGTTCTGGCCCAGCACGGTCACGTCCAGTGTTGCCAACCGGTCCTCGACGCCGTCGGGGATGCCGACGTAGAACTCGTCCGCCACGCCGAGCGGCTCAGCGATCTCCTCGCGGATGACATCTTTGATGTGCCTGCCCGTCGCACCCTGCACAATGCCGCCGACGATCCATGCCCAGGTGAAGGCGTGGTAGCCGGTGGCGGTCCCTGGCTCCCAGGCGGGGACGCCTTCCTCCATGTAGCGGAGGCCGCCCTCCCAGTCGCTGGCATGTTCGGGCTTGAAGGGGCGGCGCATGGCGTAGAGGCCCACCTGGTGGCTCATTGCCTGCCGGACGGTGACCCTGTCCTTGCCGTGCTTCGCGAAGGCCGGCCAGTATTTCGCTACGGGCACGTCGTATTCGATCTGGCCGCGGTCGGCGAGGATGTGGATAGCGGTGGAGGCAACCCCCTTGGTCACCGAAAAGGCGTTGATCAGCGTGTCGTTCTGCATCGGCCGCGGGTCGTCAGGGCCCATCTGGCCGGCAACCGCCTCCACGACCTTTTCGCCGTCTTTGTAGACAGCCACCTGGATCCCGAGCTGGCGCCCCGACTCGATGAACGAGTCGATGAGACCCTGCACCTTCGTGTTCACTGCTGTATCGACCGTGGTCACAGGATTGCCCCCTTTTCACGCAGTGCGGACAGTTGCGACGCGTTCATCCCGAGGTCGGCCGCGAGCACTTCGTCTGTGTGCTTGCCGAGAAGCGGCGCCGCTTTCACCTTGACCTCCGAATCAGACATGCGGAGCGGGCTGCCCATCACCGTGCGCGGGCCATCGGTTTCGTGTTCCACGGTGTGGATGAGACCGCGCTCCGTCAGGTGCGGGTCGGTGAAGAGGTCGAGGGTGTCCATCACCGCGCTGCAGGGGACCCCGGCTTCGCCGAGGATCCGCATCGCTTCGTGCTTGCTGTGTTGCATCGTCCAGCCGGCGATGATCGCGTACAGCTCCTCGGCATGTTCGAGCCGCGCCAGGCCGGTTTCGAACTTCGGATCGGAGGCCAGCTCGGGCATATCGATGGTGGTGCACAGCGTGTCCCACATCCGCTGCGTCACGACCATCAGGAAGATGTGGTCGTTGCGGACCGCCGGGCGCGCAGGGATAGATCGCAGTCGGCATGCCGCGGCGGTTGCCGGTGCGCGGTTGCGGCGCCCTTCCCCACTCTGCGAGGCCGAGCGTGCGCATGAACATCGTCACCGCTTCCTGCATCGAAATCTCGATGAACTGGCCTTTGCCCGTCCGCTGTTTCTGGCTGTAGGCGGCGGTGATCGCGAGGGCCATCTGGATGCCGGTCCCCGAATCGCCGATGGTCGGCCCGACGACGGTTGGCGGCCCCCCCGGCTCTCCCGTCACCGAAAACGTCCCGGCGGCGGCCTGCGCCACCCAGTCGTAGCTCTTGTAGTTCGCGTAGGGACCGCTGAGCCCGAACCCCTTGATCCGCCCGTAGATTATCCCGGGGTTTGACGCGCTGAGGACGTCATAGCCAATGTCCAGCTTCTCGATCACGCCCGGCCCATAGTTCTCCACGAAAACGTCGTAGTGTGGCGCCAGTTGGAGCAGCAGCTCCCGCCCTTCCGCCGAGGCAAGGTTGAGGACGAGGCTTCGCTTGTTGCTGTTGTAGTTCAGGAAGTACTGGGAAACGGTCTCGCCGCGCACCTGGCGGCCGGGGTCGCCATTCGGCCCCTCGACCTTCACGACGTCCGCGCCCAGCCAGGCGAGATACTGGGTGCACGAGGTGCCTGCCTCGTACTGGGTCATGTCCAAAACGCGCATTCCCTCAAGCGCCGGCATCTGGGCCTCCCACTGCGTTGTTTCGGTGAGGCCGAATCATAGGCCCGACCGGGGGGCCCCGCTAGGAAGCGTGGATCCCCAAGTCCGCCAGCACGCGCACGATCGCGTCCGCAGCTGCGACCGGGTCTGTGCCGGGCGTCAGGTGGGAACCTTCGATGCGGAGGGCTGGCCAGCCCGCCGCCTTGGCCCTCGCGAACTCCTCGTCATAGGCGGCGGACATCTGGATGTACGCCGCCGGCAGGTGATCCCACGGGGGTACGGCCGCTTCGTCGTCGAACCAGGCGATGGGCAGCTCCGGAAGCTCCGCTTCGAAACGTTCGAACGCAGCCCGGTCGGGGAAGAGCGCGGGGATGCGGCCTTCCCACCAGTCGGACCACCGCGGGAGCCGCCCGTCGTGCTGCGGGAGGCCGGCAAGGAACTCGGCGAATTGCCCGGAGGACGGACGCACCGGTCCTGTTGCCGGCGGCACCTGTGATTCGAGGAAAAGCAGTGCCCGGGCGCCCAGGGATGCCGCCACCGCCGGGACCAGGTTCCCCGAGGCGCTGTGACCGGCCACAACATCGACGGTGGCCGCGTGCACCCGTGCCGCGAAGCGCCCGGCCAGGTCGTGCCAGGGCGGCACCTCGCCGGGAGGAGCGCCATGGGTCGGTACCTCGCTGGCCCAGCCGCGCCGCCGCAATTCACGGGCAGTGGGCGCCATGCTCTCGGGTCCGACGAGGGGGCTGTGGAGGAGGACGATCGTGGTCACGCCGCCAGTGTGCAGCTACGGCACGGATGCGTCGAAGTCCATGGTCACGTGGCCGCCATCGATATACGCCTGGTACTCCTCGTCGCTGACACCGATGACCTCGCGGTAGACGTACTCGTTGTCCTCGCCAAACGCCACCGGTGGCTTGCGTACGGTGATGGGCGTCGCCGGCATCCGATAGAAGGGAGTCGTGAACTTGAAGATGCCGACATCGTCGTACAGCTTCTGCGGCTGGTAGAGGTCTCTCGCGAGGACGTGGGCATCGTCATAGACGCGGGAAACCTCGAGCACAGGCGCCGCCGGCACCCCTGCGGCCTGGAGCTGGTGGAAGAGTTCGTAGTCGTCTTTGTCGCCCGTCCACGCGGCGATGTGGGCGTCGATCTCGTCGTGCGCCGCCCATCGTCCCTCGGCAGTGGCGTAGGCCGCGTCCTTCGCCCAGATCAGGGTTGCCCATCGCCTGGACCAGCGCCCGCCACTCCTCGTCGTTCGTCACCTCGATGGCGATCCAGCGGTCGCCGCACTCCGCCGTGGGGCCAACCGGCTTGCAGGGATACGCCCCGGCCGGTGCGAAACCAAAGATGGAACGATTGCCCAGCCGCTCCGGCACGCGCCCGTTGAGGGAGTATTCCATGAACGACTGGGCGAGCATCGCCGCGGCGTTCTCGGCCTGGCCCATCTCGATGAGCTGTCCCTCGCCCGTCTTCTTCCGGTGCCAGGCCGCCATCATGACCGAGAGGCAGGCCTGGGCCCCGGCCAGGTAGTCCCCGGAGAAGATTGGCGTCGAGGCCGAGGGATCGAGGTCGGCGTAGCCACGCAGGATCGTGTGGCCCATCACGCTCTCGAGGTGGACGCCGAGAGCGCGCGCCTGGTTGTACGGGCCGGTCGAGCCGTAGGCAGGGATGCGGAGCATGATGATGTCCGGCTTGATCGACTTCAGCCACTGGTAGGTGATGCCAAGCTTCTCCATCGTCTCGGTGGCGTTGTTTTCGACCACCGCGTCGGTCTTTTCGATGAGCCGGCGCAGCAGGTCACGTCCCTCCGGCTTGCGGGCGTCAACGGTAAAGCTCTTCTTGTTGCGGAAGAGCTGGACGAAGGTCGGGTTGTAGTTCCAGGCGCGTGGCGCGGGGTCGTTGTTGGGATAGGCGCCGGCCATCGGCGCCAGCGCTCCCGGTGGCAGCTTCGGCGGCCGGGCCAGCCCGCCCCGCGTCATCGGCTGCATCAGGTAGGGGTTCTCCATCTTGAGGACGTCCGCCCCGAGGTCGGCAAGGAGAAGCGTGGAAAAGGGACCTGCCCAGACCACACAGATGTCGAGTACACGGAGGTTGCCCAGCGGCAGTTCCGGGGTCGAGAGTGGCTTTCCAGGCGCCTCCGGGAAGGCTCGCGGCAAGGCTGCTTCGGCAAGCACCTCGGCCGTGTGTTCGCCCAGGTGGGGAGCGCCCATCCGGTAGCGCCACGGGGACTTCGGCATCTTGAAGGGAGCGCCGGGGAACTCGAACTTCCCCATCTCCGGCGTCTCCGTCTCGATCCAGAAGCCGCGGTCGCGGAAGTGCGGGTCATGGAACAGCTCGTCCGTGGTGAACAGGGGCCCACAGAGTACGCGCGCTTCCCTGGCCTTCGCCCAGATTTCGGCCTTCGTATGTTCGAACAGCCAGGGGAAGAAGTGTGCCTCGAACTCGGCGCCCATCTCCGTGTCGGTGCGTGCCGCGGGCGAGTCCCACTTCGGATCGGCGAGCCAGTCGGGGTTCCCCAGCATCTTGCGCATCCGGTCCATGCGCACGCTCGCCGCGGTCAGTTCCACGTAGCCATCCTTGCAAGGGTAGACACCGGCGAGTGTGCCGCGGGCGTCGGCGGCTCTCCGTGAACCGTGCTGGTGGGCGAACTCCCAGGCGATGGCGACGGCATGGCGGCGGTCGGCGCCGAGCAGGTGGCTGTCGGCCATGGAGAAGTCGACGTGCTGGCCAATGCCCTGTTCGCGGGCCGCGACCACTGCGGCCATGATCGCGGTCGATGCTGCCGAACCCGACTGCACCAGCGCCGCAGTGCCGTACATCTTCACCGGCTCCCGTTCGGCGATGCCCATCGTGTACATCTCGCCACCGAAGGCATAGAGCACGAGGTCCGTGCCCTTGTAGCCCTTATATGGGCTGTCCTGGCCGAAATTGGTGATCGAGATCAGCGGCAGGTCGCTGCGCCGCTTCGCGATCTCGGCCCAACCGATCCCGAGCGACTCCATGGTGCCCGGCGGAAAGCTCTCGACGATCGCGTCGGCGTGCATGACGAGTCGCCAGAACTCCTCCCGGCCCTCCCCGGTCTCCAGGTCAAGGACCACCGAGCGCTTATTGATGTTGAAGTAGAAGAACGTCCCGCTCTGCTCTTTCCCCGGCGTGTCGTGGGCGAACGGGGGAAGCATCCGGGTGGGATCACCGCCCGGCGGCTCCACCTTGATGACGTCGGCGCCGAAGTCGGCGAGGAGCTTGGTGGCGTACGGTCCTGCGATCCCCTGGGAGAGGTCGAGGATGACGATGTCGTCGATGGGACCGGGGCGATCAGCGGCGGTGTCTTGCATGGATTCGGCAGCTTACTACCGCCTCATCCACCTTGCAGCCGTCTGCCTCAGTCGAGAATTCGCGCCCGCAGTTCGTCGACCTGGCCGGCCCGGAGCCCTGCCGCCTCGAAGTAGCCCGCTGCCCCACCCCAGCGCTCGCGCAGCACCCCGAGCGTCTGTTCCATTGCCTCCGGGTCGGATGAGAGCAGGCGCGTTGCTACGGCCTCGGGGATCTGGCGTTCCATCATGCGTGCCAGCCACGTTGCCATCTCCGGCTCCAGGTGGCGCGAGGTCTCGGCGTAGTCGGCCACGATGGTGCCGTCGTCCACGCCTGCAAGGTCGAGCAAGAGGGCACTCGCGACGCCCGTGCGGTCCTTGCCGGCCGAGCAATGGAAGAGGACGGCGCCTTCCGTGGCGATGATCACTTCGGCGAAGGTGCGGTAGGCGCGCATACCTTCACGAAGAAAGCGCTCGTAGATGACGGCGAATCCCGGAAACTCGTTGCCCATCCCCGCGGGAGAGGCGTCGCCGGAAAACACCGGGGCATGGGTCACCGGCATGCGCGCCGCGACCCCGGCTGGCGTGGGATTCTGTTCCAGTTCCCTGTCGGAGCGAAAGTCGACGATCGCGCGCACACCGAGGGACTCCAGCCGATCGACGGAGTCGCCGGTGAGCCGATGCAAGGATCCTGCCCTGACAAGGTGGCTGCCCGTCTTGCCAGCATCGCCGCTGTAGCCGCCAATATGGCGCACGTTGAAAGCGATTTCGAGGGCGATGGTGCGGTCGGTGGTGGGTGCGGTCATGGCTCCATGATGCCGCGCACGTGAGAAGGATTCATTAACGCGGGGGCCCCGGTATGCTCGCCCTAACGCCTGCCAGGGAGTCGCAATGATCACGCGTGACCGCATCGTTTCCACGTTCCTCGAACTCGTCGCCTTCGACTCCCCCAGCGGCGACGAGGACGCCATCGCCGCCGAACTGGAGAGCCGCCTCCGCGACCTCGGACTCGATGCCTCCCAGGATGAACACGGCAACGTCCTTGGCCGGCTCGACGGCCGCGGCGAGCCGGTCTTGCTCTCGGCCCACATGGACACCGTCGAGCCGGGTCGCGGCATCAAGCCCGTTTTCGACGGCGAAGACATCATCCGGACCGACGGGACGACGATTCTCGGCGCCGACAACAAAGCCGGGTGCGCCGTCATCCTTGAGGTGCTGGCGTCGGCAATCGAAGCGGGCGACGGCCACAGGCCAATCGAGGTGGCGATCAGCCGCGGCGAGGAGATCGGTCTGGTCGGGGCCACGCACATGGACTACTCCCGGATCACGGCAAAGGTTGCGATTGTCATCGACAGCGGTGGACCGCCTTCCAGCATCCAGGGCGCCTCACCGTTTTCCTATGGCTACCGCGTTGAAGTTCACGGCAAGGCTGCTCATGCTGGTGTCGAACCGGAAAAGGGCGTGCCGGCCATCTCTATCGCTGCGGAGGCCGTGCTCGGCCTGCCCCAGGGGCGCATCGACCACGAGACCACCGCCAACGTCGGCAAGATCCAGGGCGGCTCGGTGACCAACGCCGTGCCCGAGTACTGCGAGATTCGTGGCGAGATGAGAAGCATGGAGTTCGAGAAGGTGGAAAGCCTCGTTACCCGGTCGCAAGCCCACCTGAAGGACGTCCAGGAGCGGCACCCGGCGGCGCGCATCGAATCGACCTTCAAGATGGGCTACCCCGGCTACCGCCTCGACGACGATGACCCGGCGGCCGCCCTCGTCTTCGGCACCCTTCGCTCCCTGGGCATGGAGCCCGACCCTCATCCGGTAGGTGGTGGCACCGATGGCAACGTCTTCCGGGGCCACGGGATCGCCAGCGTCGTCATCGGTCGTGGGGGCTACAACCAGCACACCCGCGACGAGTACCTCGTCATCCCCGAAATGCTCGATTGCGCACGCGTCGTCGAAGCGGTGGTGAAGGCGCCCTAGCAATCTACTCGCACTTCGCCGCGGGCCAGCGCCGAGAGCCGGTGCGATAGTTCGCCGCTCCCCTTCACCTGCGGTTCGAATTTCCACACAAGCGCCTCTTCGAACACTTCGGCCGTATTCCTCGGCACCGTGCCCTCGGCCGCCTGGAGCCAGGCGCCGGCCAACAGCTTCAGGTGGTACCGCGTCGAGCCGCTGTACATCGCCTTGTCGACGGCCACAGCGAGGTCTCTGAGCTCCAGTTCGACGCGCTCCGCCAGCGCCTCAGCAGGCTTTGCAATGAACGGGTCGGCATCGACCACCCGCCCGAATGAGGTCAGGAGACGGCCATAGATCTCCTCGGTGATCCGGGGCTTACGACGAAACAGCTTCACCGGACGGCCGCCAGGACTGTTGGAGGCCCATCCAAGGAGGCCACGACCGCGGCGTGGAACCCGGCATAGACGAGGCGTTCGGCGATGTAGCTGCCGAGCCGCTGGTGTTCGCGCGTGGGAGGGTCGCCAAGGAGGGCGCTGAGCCGTGCCTCCGCCGGGACATGCTTTCGGCCGCCCTCGGCGTGGGTGAAGACTTCGACGATGGTGTCCGCGGTGACCGTGGCGCCCGGCGCGCAGGGAGCGAGGGCCGTCACCATTTCGGGCCGGTGGACGTTCTCTCCATCGAGCGCCTTGCCGAGGATCTCGAGGCTCGCACAGACGATGACTTGGCTGCAGCCGTCCGGGATTACCGGTTCGTGTTCGGCAGGCGCCTTGAAGAGCCTGCCACCGGCACCGTCGCCATCGATCAGGGTGAGGCCGGCGCCAAGCGCCAACAGGGCATCCGCCGTCGCCTCACCGACGGCTGCGTAGCGCTCGTTGCTCCCCATGGCGCCCGTCGCGAGGACCGATGTCCCGGGCGCAAGCCGGTCTTTCACCTGCGCGACGAGGCCGGCTCCGGCCGCGTGGACTTGCGCTCCCGGGAACTCGGGCCATGGCCGTGACCGCGTCGTGGCTGTTACAAGCACGGCGGCTCCGCGGCGCACGGCATCGGCGGCGAGGGCCCGGAGAAGCGGTCCGCGACCCCGGGCGCCAACTACGGCCACGGCATCGCCGGCGGTGAGCCCGTACGCTTCGTAGAGGTCCATGAACGGCATTGTAGAAGGTGAGCTTGCGGCCGATGGCCTGAGCGGGATTGTCCTCGCCGGGGGCCGCAGTTCGCGTTTCGGAAGCGATAAGGCGGCGGCCCTCTTTCGCGGCCGTCCCCAGCTGGCGGTGGTACTCGATGCGCTTGCCGAGCATTGCCGCCGTCTCTACGTCGTTCTCGCGCCGGGACAGGAACCGCCGGCCACCGAGCCTGCGTTGGAAGTTCGTCTTCTCCGCGACGAGTACACGGACCAGGGGCCGCTCGCCGGGTTGCTCGCCGGTCTCAGTGCCGTCGAAACCGACCTCGCCGTTGTTGTTTCCACCGACCTTCCGCTCCTCAACCCCCGGCTCGTCGAACTCCTGGCGAGCCTTGCGCCTGGCGTCGACGTCGTCTTGCCCGTGGTGGACGGCTTCGAGCAGCCGCTGCTCGCCGTCTACCGCCCGGCGACTTGCTTGCCGGTGCTTACGGCGGCGTTCGAACGGGGCGTGCGGCGCCTGGTCGAATCAATGGATGACCTCACGGTTCGCCGTGTCGGCGGGGAAGCATTGCGCGATGGAGACCCCGGATTGTTCAGCTTTCGCAACGCGAACACGCCGGCAGAGCTGGCGGAATTGGAGCGAATTGCCGAAGGCCAGGATTAGTCGGTGGCGTGCTCACCGGCCGCCGCCGGGTCTGTTTCGGCAAGCACCCGGACGAGCGTCGTGAAGAATTCGACGGCGTCCTTGCCGGCGCTCACCATCGCGTAGGAGGCGTCGATCTCCGGCAAGGCGTCGGCCTGGGATTGCGTGAGCACAGGAATCCCCGCCGGCACGTAGTGCCCTTCCGGTACCTCAACATCGGCGACGATGGCGCCCGCTTCGACCACCGCGCCTTTTCCGATGTTGGCGTTCGTAATAATCGCGCCCTGGCCGATGTACGCCTCATCGCCGATCACTGCAGGCCCGGTGATCCGTGTACCGGGACCAATGGAGACCCTGTCGCCGATGTAGACGGCGAAGGCTTCGTTCTCCACCTCCACCAGGGCTGCGTCGACGAGGTGGCCGCGTACGAAGGTTGGGGGCGCGCCGATCGTCGTTCCCGCCTGGATGTTCACGTCGTCGCCGATGTGCATCGGTTGGCCCGCCCAGCTGTCGATCACCACGTTCGGGCCGATGTACACCACGCTCCCGACCGCGACATTCCCCACGACCTCGGCCGAAGCGTGGACGAATGCGGTGCTGGAAACGTCGGGCGTGTCTGCGGTGGGGTTGAAATCCGACACAACGTTGGCCATCACCGGCCCGGCAACCTCTGCTGAGGGGGCTTCTGTCACGACGGTGGCCCCCGATGAATCGCCGGCAATGAAGTGCCCGTAGAGCCAGGAGAGGACCAGGAGCCCGACCACACCGATGAGCGCTGCATTGACCAGGGCCTGGTGACTCCAGTCCTTGATCGCGTCGAACTTTGGCAGGACCGGCATGTCGAAGGCGAACTGCAGGTGCATGCCGCCTTCCACCGTCCGTGGGAGCGCGGCGGCCCCATCCGGGCCCGATGTGAGCTCGTCGGATTCGCGTTGTGGTTCGACCTGGTTCTGTTCCTCAGCCATAAGCCTGCCCGGGGAGGGAGACCCTTCCCCGGTAGTTATCGGCCGATCCACCCGAACTCTTTGCGTGGGAGAACCCTGATCGGCCGTCTTCACCCGAGGGCGGCCCTCAAGTTGACATGCCTACCCCCAACCCTATGATCCGAATCAGGCCCCACATCGACGGGGCGGCCCCAAAACCAGTGTCGCGCGCAGCCCCACTCCGGCGGCTACACCGCTCGCGCGAATTCAAAGGAGACGCGCGCGTGCCGACGACACAAGAACGGCCCCGAACCCTTGGTGAGCTGAAGGCCTCCGGCTACCGTTCGCGGCCCGTCCGCGAAGAGATGCGCGAGAACCTCATCGCCCGCCTTCGCGCCGGCGACGAGCTCTTCCCCGGCATTTACGGCTACGACGACACGGTTATCCCCCACATCGTCAACGCAATCCTCGCCGGCCAGGACATCATTTTCCTCGGCGAGCGGGGCCAGGCGAAGTCGCGCATTATCCGGTCACTCACGTCGCTGCTCGATGAAGCGCTTCCGGTCCTCTCCGGCTGCGAGATCCCCGAGGACCCGTTCGCCCCGATAACAGGCCAGGGCCGCGACCTCATCTCCGAACAGGGCGACGGGGCCCCGATCGAATGGCTCGATCGCTCAGAGCGCTACGGCGAAAAGCTCGCGACACCCGACATCACGATTGCCGACCTCATCGGCGAAGTCGACCCGATCAAGGTCGCCGAGGGCAAGTACCTCAGCGACGAACTCACCATCCACTACGGCCTCATCCCTCGGACTCATCGCGGCATCTTTTGCATCAACGAAATCCCGGACCTTGCCGAGCGGATCCAGGTTGGCCTCCTCAACATCATGGAAGAGCGCGACGTCCAGATCCGGGGCTATCGCATTCGTCTGCCCCTCGATGTCTTCGTCGTGGCCAGCGCCAATCCGGAGGACTACACCAACCGCGGCCGCATCATTACGCCGCTGAAGGACCGCTACGGCGCCCAGATTCGCACCCACTACCCCACCGAGATAGCGCACGAGATCGGGATCATGGAAGCGGAACGCCACCCGGTGCCGGCCGACTTCAAGGTCATCGTGCCCGACTACATGAAAGAGGTGATCGCCGAGATCACCCGCCTCGCCCGGCGCAGCCCCGACGTCAACCAGCGTTCAGGCGTCAGCGTTCGCGCCAGCATCGCGAACTATGAGAGCCTCCTCGCCAACGCCGTCCGCCGTTCCATCGTCAACGGCGAGGACACGGTGGTGCCGCGGGTAAGCGACCTTCCCTACGTCATTCCCACACTGAGCGGCAAAGTCGAATTTGAGACGGTGGAGGACGGGCGCGAAGAACAGATCATCGAGAAGTTGATCCAGGGCGCCGTCGCCGCAGTGTTCGGCCGCACCTTCAACCTCGCCGAACTCGAACCGGTCGTCCAGAGGTTCAAGTCGGGTGTCTCGGTCGAGGTGGGGGAAATGGTGCCCAGCGGCGACTACGTACGCCTCCTCGGCAACGTCGAGGGCCTGCGTGAGGCGATAGCCCCTATTGCCGGTGATACCCCTGCCGAGCAGGCAGCGGCAATCGAATTCCTCCTCGACGGCCTTCACCTCAACAAGAGGCTTAACAAAGACCGCGTGGGGAGTAAGATTCAATATCGCGGATGAACTGGCGAATCGAGTCATTGCCTACAAGTGGCCCCCTGTTCGAGGGGGCCATTTCTGTCTACGGCGATGCCTTTGCCCTGCCCCCGTACAACGACCCTGACCGCGGCCAGGAGATCAAAGCGCGGATTCGGGACACCCACATCGACCGCGAGGGTTTCGCCGGGTTCATCGCCATCGATGCCAACGACGACGTGCTGGGCATGAGCTATGGCTACAAGGGCGAAGCCGGCCAGTGGTGGCATGACGCCGTGGTCCGCGCCGTCGACCGTGACACGAGTCGCGCCTGGTTCTCGGACACTTACGAGGTCGTCGAGGTTGCTGTCCATCCGCGCCACCAGGCCAACGGGATCGGTGGGGCGCTGGTGCGTAGGCTCCTCGAAGGTCGCCCGGAGGCCACCACGGTCCTCAGCACGCGCACCGACAGCCGGGCCCACTTCCTCTATTCCCGCCTTGGCTTTGAAATCGTCAACGAGATGCGCTTCAGCCCGGGAGGCGCCTGGTTCTACATCATGGGGGCCCGGCTGCCGCTGCCGGTCGTCTCCGAGGCGGCGGCCCCCGAGCGTTGACGCCGGTGCAGGCCCCGTCTAGCGTTTGGCCACGATGGACCGGCTGATCGCCGCCTGGCGGCTCCGAAATGCATGCGCTCTTGCCCTCGAACAGGCAATCGATGGCGTCGAGGCCGCGGTCCACGATGCGAGCGACGCCGACCTTGTATCGCTGATCGAAAGCTTTGCCCCGGCGCGGTCGCCCTCACCCGAATACGCGGCCACGCTCGAACGCCTCGTCGAACTTCTCTGGGACGCTGCGCCGGAACGCATCCCTCATCTGCACGCCTCCTTCGCGGAGCGCAATCCGAAGCAGTGGGGGGCAGTTGCCAATATGCTCTCCCCCGAAGCGGGCGAACGACGCCGCCAACAGCGTGTCCATCCCGCCGGGGCGCGGCGTCCGGCCGTCGTCTTGCGGTAGGATGCGCGCATGACAGCCCGTCCCGCTGGCTATGGCGCCCTCAGCGAACAGATACTCGCGGCCGACTACCGCAACGCTGCCAGCACCTTCTGCGGTCTCGTCCGGGAGGAAGAACCCGTTCGCGACCTCGTGATGCAGTCGATCGATGCCGCGGCGCCGTTCGTCCAGGCGCCGTCACACCTGATGCAAAAGCCTGACGGCTCCATCCGTGGTGTGAACTATGACCACACGATCCTTGGTTGGCGCAGCTCGCTCAAGATCGCCCAACGCATGGGTGGCCGGCCCGCCTACCTTCCCCTGACCCAGGCGATCTGGTACGCCCCCCAGGGCCTGAGTGTCTGGGACCAGCTGCTCTGTGATTTCCCCGGCCACTACGCCCGCGACCAGGAACAGTGCGACGCGCGCGAGCATCCCCCGGATACCGGTCCCTTCGACGGCCCCGCCTGGACGCCGCCAAAGGTGCACTTTGACGACCATGAGCCAATCACCGACGGCACCGCCGAGGATCGTCTCCACCGGATGACGTTCGCTTTCATGGAGGGACGGCGCGAGGAGAGCTATGGCCTCTTCCTTGGCCTGGCGGGCGATCCGGAGCACAGGAAGGCCCTGAAAGATGCCGTCCTCTTCGCCGGGATCATCGACCTCCAGGACACCCTCGTCGACCGCGCCGCCTACCAGAACATCGGCCATAAGGCCCTTCGCGCCCGGGCCATGTGCGACATCGCCGACGACTTCGGCTGGGACAACACCCATTCGCTCTTCTACACGGTCATCCCCGACCTCGGCACCTCGCCACGGCTCCATGCCCTTTGGTCCACGGCAACGAACCTCGTGAACATTCAGTTCCCCAACGCGGCCACCATGAAGCACGACAACATCGCTCCGATGACCGAACGCGAGCTGGATGAGTCGATTGATGCCGTCCTCTGGGGACAGCAGGGCGATGTCCTCGCCCACATCAGCCAGCGGCTCCGCGAGGGCAAATCGTTCGCGGCCATCGCCGACGCCACGCTCCTCGCCTACTGCCGCTACGTGACCGACATCGTTGAGCACCCGAACGCGCTCTTCACGCCGGGCCACGCCTGGGACTACTGCAACGTAGTCAACTCCTGGATTCGGAACTACGACAATCCCCACCAGGTGAAGGGCCTGTATTTCCAGGCAGCCTTCGTGAACGACGTCATCCGCGCCAATCGCCAGTTCCCGCAGGACCCGGCGATGGCGATTGAGCCGTCATCACGCTTCCGCGACTGGGCCGATGGCCACTCACTCGACCTCCTGCTCGTCGCCCTCGATGAGGCGATCCTCGCGCAGGACCCGTCGCGCACGATGGCGCTGGTGGACAGCTACCTGGAGCGAACGGGTGAGCGCCAGAAGCTGCTCTCGACACTCGTCTTCTCGGCCTGCCGCTTCCAGAACGACCCGCATGTCCAGCGTCACGCCATCACCGCGCTCGAGGAGTATGAGCACCACACCACGAGCCGCCGCGACGAGATCATCCGTTGCGCTGCGAAGTATGCCTCCCGCTGCATCAAGCGCTCCCTGGAGATGGAGGCCTTCGACCTCTACCGCCGTTCGTTCGCCGACGCATAGGGCGACAGCATCCGACGTTGGGCGGTTGGCTCCAACTCTCGCAGCAGACACAATCTCGCCGAGTGACCCGCTACGACCACGTCATCTGGGATTGGAACGGAACGCTCGTCGACGACGTGGAGCTCGTCGTCTCCGTCATGAACGGTCTGCTCGAACCGCGGGCGCTGGCGCCACTGACGCCTGAGCGCTACCGCGACATCTTCGATTTCCCGGTCCGCAACTACTACCTGGCTCTTGGCTTCGACCTCGAGGCCGAACCGTTTCCCGTGCTGGCGGCCGAGTGGGTGGAAGCCTACGGCGCGCACTGGCGCCACGGAACGCTGCGCGCCGGCGCCCTGGCAACGCTCGACTCGTTGGCTACCGCGGGCGTCAGCCAATCGGTGCTGAGCGCTTCCGAGCGGGCTCTCCTCCACGAGCAGGCGGCCCACTATGGAGTGAGCGCTCACCTGACCTGGCTGATTGGCATTGACGATCACCACGCCGAGACCAAGCTCGAGCACGGACGCCGCTGGATGGCGGAGGCGGGCATCGACCCCGGCCGCGCGGTGATGGTCGGCGACACCGTCCATGACTACGAAGTGGGGAAGAACCTGGGAGTCGACGTCGTCCTGCTGACGGCCGGACACCAGTCGGAAGCGCGGCTTGCGGGGTGCGGCGTGCCGTTGGCCGCCTCGCTCCAGGAAGTCGAACAGCTCATCGCGTCCCGCCCCGATTAGCAGGCAGGCCGTGCCGGTGACAGGACATGTCCCCGTTCGGAGAGCGCCGGCGTACGATACGAGCCACGCCCCGGAGGTTGCTTGCATGGATTCTCGTGAACTACTGCGGAGCCAGTTCCGCTTCGCCCACCAATTCCTTGAGATGGCGCTCGACGATGTGACGCCGGAAACCGCCGCAACGAAGGTCGGTGGATCGACGATCAACTCCATCGCCCACATCTACGGGCACGCCGTGGTTTCCGAAGACGCATTTGTTTCCGGGGCAATGGAGACGGAGTCATCCATCCTCGAATCCGGCGGATGGGCGGACAAGACCGGTATACCGGTCGCGAAGCCCCGGCAAGATGAGGAATGGGGCAAGCTCGTCATCGACTTCGCCGCCACGCGCGAATACGCCAAAGCCGTCTACGAAGCCACCGACAACTTTATCGCCACCGCGCCCGAGGACGTCATATTTCGTGAGGTCGATGGCCCGGGCCGCAAGGTACGCCTCTTTCCGGAGATCATGCTCACCCACACAGCCCAGCACTGGGGCGAGATCGCTGCCCTGAAGGGCGTGCAGGGGATGAAGGGACTGCCGTTCTAGGCTAGAGCGCCAGCTGCGCCGGCGCCTCGAGGATGCCCTGGATCTCCTTGATGAAGCGGGCGCCCTCGGCGCCGTCGGTCACGCGGTGGTCGGCGCTCAGCGCGAGCTTCATCACCATCCGGACGACGACCTGCGCCATCCTCGACGACAGGCTTCTGCATCGCGCTCCCGACGCCAAGAATGGCCGCCTGCGGGGGGTTGATGATCCCGATCAGGCTCTCGACCCCGTAAGCGCCGAGGTTCGTGATCGTGAACGCTCCCTGGCCGTACTCATCGGCGCGAAGCTTGCCCTCGCGGGCGCGTTCGATCAGCCCCTTTGAGTCGCGGGCAATGGCAGCCACGGTCTTGTTGCCGCAATCGAGGAGTGACGGGGCGATGAGCCCTTCGTCGAGCGCGATGCCGATATCGATGTTGATACCTTCACCCGGGTAGGCGAGGCCGTCTTCGGTGAAACGGGCGGTGAATTTCGGGTGTCGCCCCAGGGCCACTGCGCAGGCCTTCACGATGAGGTCGTTCACCGTCACCCGCTCGTCGTCGGGCAACACGCGTTGAGCTCCGAACGGAACTGCATCGCCCGGTGCATCAGGACGTCGAGGGTCAGGTAGTAGTGCGGCTGCTGCTGTTTCGACTGCGCCATCCTCCGGGCGATCGCCTGGCGGATGCGCGAAAGGGGTTCGGTCGAACCCGGCTTTGGCGCCGCCGCTGCCCTTGGCGCTGGTCGTGGGGGTGGAGCGTGGCGCTGCATCTCCGGCCGGCGGTGGCGGCGATGGCGAGGCTTCTTCGCCCTTCTGGAGCGCCTCTTCGACGTCGCGCCGGAGGATGCGGCCATCCGGCCCGCTTCCCGTCAGCCCTCGAACGTCGAGGTGGTTGTCCGTCGCGATACGCCTTGCCACGGGGGAGATCTTCAGTCCGCTCACCCGGCTCACGCTCGGGGGCCGGTGCTTCGGGGGCAGCCGTCGCGCGAGCGGCGCCGGGAGCCTCCTCGGCCGTACGGGACTCGCCCGTGCCACGCCGGGTTTCCGCTTTGGCGGCCGGCTTGGGCGCCTCTTCGGTATTCGGCGACGTCCTCATCCTTTTCGCCCAGCAGGGCGATCACGTCGCCGACCGGCACGAGGTCGCCTTCGCCGGCGACCAGCTTGAGGAGGGTCCCGGACTCGAACGCCTCGAGTTCGACGTTCGCCTTGTCAGTTTCGATCTCGGCGATGATTTCTCCGCGCTCGACCGGGTCGCCGACCTGCTTGAACCATCGCACCACGGTGCCTTCGGTCATATCGGCGCCCATCTGGGGCATGGTGACTTCGAATCGCCACGGGCTACTCCTAGAACATCGCGAGGACGGCGTCGACGACGTCCTCTTCCGACGGCAGAGCTGCGAACTCCAGGTTTCGATTGTAGGGCATGGGCACGTCTTTCCCGCTGACCCGGGCCACCGGCGCATCCAGCCAGTCGAAGGCGCGCTCCATGATCTGGGCGCTGAGCTCACCGCCAAAGCCGCCGAACTTCCAGTCGTCCTCGATGACAACGGCCCGGTTCGTCTTCTTGATCGAAGCGATCACGGTGTCGATGTCGAGCGGGCGAAGGGTGCGAAGGTCGATGACCTCGGCGCTGATATCCTCCTGCTCGGCGAGCATGGCGGCCGCGCGAGTCGCCTGGTGGACACTGCCGGAGTAGCCGATCAGCGTCACATCCGTCCCTTCCTGGACGATCCTGGCCTCGCCGAATTCGACAAGGTAATCGTCGTCGTCCGGCACTTCGCCACGAAGGCTGTAGTTGGCCGTGTGCTCGATGAAGATCACGGTGTTGTCGTCGCGGAAGGCGCGCTTCAGCAATCCCTTGCCGTCGGCGGGGTTCGAGGGGCAGACGATTCGCAGGCCCGGGAAGTGGGCGTAGAGCCCTTCGAGGCTGTGGCTGTGCGTGGCGGCCAGCTGGCTGCCCCCGCCGCTTGCCATGCGGATCACGAGCGGGATCTTGATCTGGCCGTTCGACATGTAGTGCAGCTTCGCGGCGCTGTTCACGATCTGGTCCATGGCGAGGAAGCTGAAGTTGATCGTCATCAGCTCGACCATGGGCCGCATGCCGCCCATCGCAGCACCGATCCCCGCGCCGATGATCCCCGACTCGGCGATCGGCGTGTCCATCACCCGGCGCGGGCCAAACTCGTCGAGCAGTCCTTTCGTGACTGCGTAGGAGCCACCGTAGAGCGCCGATGTCCTCACCCATCAGGAAGACCGTCTCGTCGCGGAGCAACTCCTCCCGGAGTGCCTCTCGCAGGGCGTCGCGCATGCGCATCTCAGCCACGGTCGTGCTCCCGGAAGATGTTGTCGTAGAGGGAGTCGAGGCTCGGTTCCGGGCTCGCCTCGGCAAAGGCAGCGGCATCGTCCACTTCACCCTCAACCCGGTCGACGACCGCCTGGTAGCCGGCCTCGTCCAGCCAGCCGGCGTCGATCATCTCTGTCTTGAGGCGCAGGATGGCGTCGCGCTTGCGGTACTCCTCCACCTCGTCCTTAAGCCGGTAGAGCTCCGGGTCGGCCATGGAGTGCCCCCGGTAGCGGTAGGTCAGGGCTTCGATGAAATAGGGGCCGTTGCCGGCGCGGCAGTGCTCCACGGCGCGTTGGGCCGCGGCGAACACCTCGGTGACATCCATGCCGTCGACGTTCTCGGTTGCAATGCCGTAGGCGGCCGCCAGCGTGTCGATTTCTGTCGAGAGCGACTGCTGGAAGGGGACGCCCATGCCATAGAGATTGTTCTCGCAGAAAAAGATCACGGGCGTGTCCCAGAGCTTGGCGAGGTTGAGGGCCTCGTGGAATTCGCCTTCGCCCACGCTGCCATCGCCGAAGATGCAGAGCGTGACCGAGTCTTCGTCCTTCAGCTTGGAGGCGAGGCCAAGGCCAACCGCGAGGGGAAGGTGGGCGGTCACGATGGCATAGCCGCCCATGAAGCCCTTCTCGACGTCGTAGAGGTGCATCGAGCCGCCACGGCCGCCGGAGACGCCATCGACGCGGCCGTAGAGCTCGGCCATCACCCGTTTCGGGTCGAGGCCGCGGGCGAGCGCATGGCCGTGGTCACGGTAGTGCGTGATCACCCGGTCGCGTGCGGCGAGGGCATTGATTGCCCCCACGGCACAGGCCTCCTGGCCCGTGTAGAGGTGCAGGAAGCCCCGGATCCGGCCCTTGGTATACATCTCGCCGCACTTCTCCTCGAAACGGCGAATCAGGATCATCTGGTGGAGGAACTCTTCGGCCTGTTCGCGCGTTAGCCCACGCAAGGTCGTTGGTGACTTGGTTTCGGTGCTCACTCTGCCTCCTGCCTTGAGCCGGCTGCTGCCGGCCGGCTCGCTTTCCTGCGGGCAATGTGAATGGCCTCGCCGTCGACCGCGAGTGCCGCTTCCTTGAGGGCCTCGGCGAGCGTCGGGTGGGCGTGGACGGCGAACCCCATCTCCACCGTCGATGACTCGAGCAGGGCGGCCAGGGAGGCTTCGCCCAGCAGGTCGTTCACATCATGACCGATCATGTGGATCCCGAGGACCTGGCCGGTCGCGCGGTCGGCCACAACCTTGACGAACCCTTCCGTCTCTGCCACCGCGATGGCCTTGCCCAGGGCCGCGAAGGGGAACTTGCCGGTGGCCACGTCGTAGCCGGCTTCCTTGGCAGCAGCCTCGGTGTAGCCGATCGAGCCAACCTGGGGCTGGGCGAAGGTGGCACGGGGCATCTGCACATAGTCGAGGGGTGTGACGTGGCGCCCGGCGATCTGCTCGGCGGCAATCACGCCCTGCGCCATGGCGACGTGAGCCAGCATCAGCTTGCCCGTCACGTCACCGATGCCATACACACCGGGCACGTTCGTCTGCATGCGCTCATCGACGACGATGAACCCGCGTTCGGTCGTAACGCCTGCTGACTCGAGGTTCAGGCCCTCGGTATGAGGTACGAACCCGATGGCCACGAGGACGGCGTCAGCCTCGACTTCGGAGACCTCGTCGCCCTTCTTCGTGGTTACCGTCGCCGTCTTGCCGTTGACCTTTACCGCTTCGACGCGCGTCCCCACCCGGCAGTCGATCCCCCGATGGTCGAAGGAGCGGGCCATGGCACGGCTGATCTCCGGGTCCTCAAGCGGGAGGACCGTGTCCAGCATCTCGACGACCGTCACCTGGCTACCGTAGCTCGCCCAGATGTGCGCGAACTCGATGCCTACGGGGCCGGCGCCGATAATCACGGCCCGCGGGGGGACTTCCTTGCGGGCGAGCGCTTCACGACTGGTGAGGACGACCGTACCGTCGATTGCGACGCCCGGGAGCATGCGGGTCGAAGCGCCGGTCGCGATAATCGTGGATTTCGCCTCGTACGATGTACCGGCGCACGTGATCCGGCCGGGACCGTCGAAGGCGGCTTCCCCTTCGATGACCGTGACGCCGTTGTCGCGGAGCAGGCCTTCGACGCCGCCGACGAGCCGGTCGACCACCTGCCGGCTGCGGTCGATCGCGCTACCGAAGTCGAACGATGTTTCGCCGGTCGTGATTCCCCAGGTAGCGCCGTCGCGCACGAGGTTGACGACATCGGCGTTGCGGAGAAGAGCCTTGCTCGGGATGCAGCCCCAGTTGAGGCAAAGGCCGCCAACGCGCTCTTTTTCGAAGAGGACAACCTTTTTGTCCAATTGCGCGGCGCGGATGGCTGCGACATAGCCTCCGGGCCCGCCGCCGATGACCGCAACGTCGTAGCTATCCATAGGCCGCACCTAGACTACCATAGTTCAAATCGTTGCCTCATCGGATTCTTGAATCTACCGGGCGGTAGTGAACGATGCGGATACGGCTGCGCTCGAGAGCCACAGGCGGGGCGCCGTACATCCCGCTGCTTCGAGTGTAGGAACCCCTCGGGCACCGTGCCATGAGGAATCCTCTGTATCATTGGCCGCGGAAGTGAGGGTTTCGGATGGGTATCGAGGCAACCTACGTCGAACAGCACCCAAACTCGGCTGCTTTGCACGCCCGGGCGAAGAAGGTGTTGCCCAGCGGGGTAACCCACGACGCCCGCTACCAGCGCCCGTTCCCTATCTACGCCGACCACGCCGCCGGGCCCCATAAGTGGGACGTCGACGGCCACCGCCTCGTCGACTACGTGATGGGCCACGGCTCCCTCCTCCTCGGCCACAACCACCCCGAGGTGCTCGAAGCGACGGCTGCCCAGCTGGCCAGGGGCACCCACTATGGCGCCAGCCACGAACTTGAGGTGCGCTGGGCCGAGAAGGTCTGTGAACTCGTCCCCTCGGCGGAGATGGTGCGATTCACCAGCTCCGGCACGGAAGCGACCCTAATGGCCCTGCGCCTCGCGAGAGCAGCGTCCGGACGCCCATCAATCCTCAAGTTCGAACGCCACTTCCACGGCTGGCACGACTACGTCATCGCTAACTCAACCTACGGCGCCGATGCGCCCCCAGGCGTGCCGCCCGCGACGCTGGAGTCCGTCGTCGTCGTCGCGCCGGAGATGCACACGGTGCGCGAGACGCTGGCTTCCCGCTCCGATATCGGGACGGTGATCGTCGAGGCCTCGGGCGCCGGCATGGGCGCCATTCCGCTGCCGCCGGGATTCCTCCGCGAGCTTCGGGAGTACACGGCGGCCAACGGCCTCGTCATGGTGATGGACGAAGTGGTGACCGGCTTCCGCTGGTCGCCAGGTGGCGTCCAGCAGGTCGAAGGCGTTGTCCCCGACCTCACTGCTCTTGCCAAGATCCTCGCCGGCGGATTGCCCGGCGGAGCCGTCGCCGGCCGCGCCGACATCATGGAGCGTCTTTCCTTTGACGCAGCAGGCAAGGTATCGAAGGTCGGCCACCCGGGGACCTTCAACGCGAACCCCTTGAGCGCCGCCGCCGGCAACGCCGCCCTGACACGGGTCGCCGATGGGAAGGCACAGGAAACCGCGACGGCAACCGCTCAGAGCCTCCAGGCAGGGATGAACCGGGCACTCGCCGACCGTGGCCTTGCCGGCGCTGCCTATGGCGGGGCAAGCGTCTTTCGGCTCCTCCTCGGCGTCGGGACGCCGCCGGAGCCACGTGCCTATGAAGCAGGCGAATTGCCCCTCGAACTGCTCCTTGCGGGCACCAGGCCGGAAATCCAGCGGCTCTTGAACCTCGCCATGGTCAACCATGGCGTCCAGTACTTCGGCAACGGCGGCATTGTCAGCGCCGTCCACACGCAGGCCGAAGTCGACGCAACCCTGGCCGCCTGGGATGCGTCCCTGGCCGAGCTGCAAGAAGAAGGGGTGCTGTAGGAGGCGCAATGGAACACACAAGACTAGGCCGCACGGGACTGAAGGTCTCTCGTCTCTGTCTTGGCACCATGACCTTCGGGTTCCAGTGCGACGAACAGACATCGTTCGCCATCCTCAACCGGGCCGGCGATGCCGGGATCACCTTCCTCGACACCGCCGATGTCTACCCGCTCGGGGCTCCCCGCGAGGTGACCGGACGGACCGAGGAGATCGTTGGACGCTGGCTTACCGGTAAGCGCTCCAGCTATATCGTCGCCACCAAGTGCTTTGGCCGCACCGGGCCCAGCCAATGGGACATGGGCGCCTCGCGCAAGCACATTCTTGACGCGGTCGATGCCTCCCTGCGCCGCCTCCAGACCGACTACATCGACCTCTACCAGCTCCACGGCTTCGACCCGGAGACACCGATGGATGAGACCTTGCGCGCACTCGAAGACGTCGTGCGCTCGGGCAAGGTTCGCTATGTCGGCTGTTCGAACTGGCTGGCCTACCAGCTGGCGCGCTCACTCGGCCGCAGTGAAGCGATGGGGATCGTGCGCATGGACAGCGTCCAACCTCGCTACAACCTCCTCTTCCGCGAGATTGAGCGCGAACTCTTACCCCTCTGCGAAGGCGATGGCGTGGGCGTCATTCCCTACAACCCGATCGCCGGGGGTCTGCTGAGCGGCAAGCACAACCGCGACGAAGGCCCCGAGGAAGGTTCGCGCTTCACCCTGGGATCGGCGGGCCCGCGCTACCAGGACCGCTACTGGCACGAAGGCATGTTCGAAACGGTCGAACAACTGCGCCCGCTCGCTGCCTCGGCAGGGATGTCGATGGTCCAGATGAGCGTCGCCTGGGTACTCGCCAACCCGGCGATTACGGCGCCGATCATCGGTGCCAGCCGTCCTGAACAGCTCGCCGATTCGATCGCGGCGGTGGAGACGCCGTTGCCATCTGAACTGAAGGCTCAGCTCGACGACCTCACCGCCGTGTACCGGCGTGGCGATTCGCCCCGATAGCCGTCGCGGACGAACTCGCCGAGTGTGAACGGGCGGCCATCCGCGAAGCTGCTGCACAATGACGACATGGGATGGCGAACGGGCCCCAGGGAGTCGGCGTTAGCCAGCAACGGCGCGACAGACAGGGAACTCTTGGGGGCTTTGCGGGGCTAGAAAACGCCCCGGGAGACAACGTGCTGTCCCGGGGCGGCTAGGTTCGCGAGGGTTAGGCTGTCGCCTTTCCAATCTTGAACATTCGGGTGCCACATTCCGGGCAAGTGCCCTCGGTGGCGGGCTTGCCGTTCTTCATCGTGATGGGCTTGGGACCCTTCATCTCGCGCTTGGTTCGGCACTTCAGGCAATACGCTTCCACGTGTTCCTCCTCGCTCTCCGGCGATAGGCCTCGAAATGTTCTAGCGCTTATGCAGATATGCATACACGCCTGAGGCTCACAGCATGATAGCTTTCACGCGCGACCTGTCAAGCGGTTCGTGAATCTAAGCATAACATAACGTAGATTCAGTTGAATTCGGGCACGTCAAGACCAGCCAGGACCTTCGTACATCGCATGCTTCCGTCCTCCAGGAAGGTCGCAATCCCTACTAACCTTTCTGCCCCTGTGGTGACGACGATTGGTCCGCAAGACGGCCCGTCCGGGCGGCTATCGATGGCCAATCCATCGGCCAAACGGCGCGCTTCGGCGGTGGTGACGCACACCGAGGGGAGGTGGCTGAGCCCCGCCTGGAGCGGCAGGAGCAGCGCCTCGCGGTCCTCGGCGGAACGGTCGTCGATGGCTTCCAGCGTGTGTGCCGACGTGACGGAGAAAGGCCCAGCTTCGAGTCGGCGGAGCGATGCCAGGTGAGCGCCGCAGCCGAGCGCCTCGCCGAGATCGCGGGCGAGGCTGCGGACGTAGGTGCCGGCGCCACAGCGAAGGTCGATCTCCAGCGACTTACCATCCGGGAGAAGCCGCAAGGAGAGTTGGTGGACGACGACCTGACGGGCAGCGAGGGGGGCGACGCCGCCCCGGCGGGCAACGGCATAGGCCCGAACGCCGGACGTCTTGACCGCGCTGTATTGCGGCGGCACCTGGTCCAACACGCCGGTGAAGCGCTCGGCCAGGGCGGCAAGGTTAGCAGCGGTGAGCTGAGGGACGGCCTGTTCGGCGACAGGCTCTCCCTCAGCATCGTCGGTGGTGGTGGTCACGCCGAGCCGGATGACCCCGCTGTAGGTCTTCTCGTGCCCGGCCATGTACTCCGCCAGCCGCGTCGCCCTGCCCAGGCAGACGACGAGCAGTCCGGTGGCCGCCGGGTCGAGTGTGCCCGTATGGCCAACCTTCTTCTGGCCAAAGAGGCCTCGCACCTTCGCGACGACATCATGGCTCGTCCATTCGGCTGCCTTGTCGACGAGGAGGATGCCGTTGTGCCGGGGCGGCGCCGAACTCACGCGCCGCCGTCCGGGTGATTCACTTCCCGGATCAGGTTCGAAAGGCGATCAGCGGTCTCCATGGAGCGGTCGAGCTTGAAGGTCAGCTTCGGCACCGCGCGCATGCGCAAGCGGCTCACGAGCTGCTCGTGCAGGAACGAGGCCGAGTGTTGCAGCCCCTCAACGGCTTCCGGTCCTTCTTCCGAACGAAGGCAGGAGACGAAGACATCGGCATGTTTCAGGTCCGGTGAGACGTCGACTCCGGTGACGGAGACGAACCGGCCTTCCACACGCGGATCCTTCACGTGGAACTGGACGAGTTCGCCGAGCTCCTCGCGAAGCAATTCGTTGACCCTGTCGGTACGGCGACTCATGCGGTCCGCTCCCGCGGACGGGTGCTAGTTCACCCGCTCCTGGTGGAAGAACTCGAGGACGTCGCCCATTTCGAACTTGTCGAAGTTGTTGAGCACGACGCCACACTCGAAGCCCGACTGCACCTCGCGGACATCGTCCTTAATGCGCCGCAGGCCATCGCAGCGGCTCTTCGCCAGTTCGTTGCCGCCGCGAAGGACGCGCACTTCGCTTCCCCGGCGAAGGGTGCCATCGGTGACGTAGCAGCCGGCGATGCCACCGAGGCGGCTGGACTTGAACGTCTCCCGCACTTCCGCGTGTCCATCGATGCGAGGCTCGTAGACGGGCTCATACATACCCGCGAGCGCCTTCTCGATGTCCTCGATCATCTGGTAGATGATCGTGTACTCACGGATCTCGACGCCGGCGACTTCGGCCTGGCGCCGGGCTGACGGCTCGGCCTTGGTATTGAACCCGAGGACGATGCCGTTGGAGGCCTGCGCGAGCATGACGTCTGAGTCGCTGATCGGGCCGGTCGCGGTATGGATGACCTTGACCTTGATCTCTTCGTTGCTCAGCTGTTCCAGCGAACTGCGGACAGCTTCGGCGCTGCCCTGGACATCCGCTTTCACGATCAGGATGAGTTCCTTCAGCTTGCCCGAGCTGATCTCGTTGAAGAGCGTGTCGAGGTTGACGCGTGCATGGGCGGAGTCGTCCTGCTCCTCGCGGCGCCGGCGGCGCTCGTCGACGATGCGGCGGGCTTCCTTCTCGTCGGAGACCACGCGGAATCGTTCGCCGGCTTCGGGGACATCGGCGAGCCCCATGACGGCAATCGGCATGGCCGGCAGTGCTTCTTTCACGCGGTTGCCCGCGTCGTCGAACATCGCCTTCACCTTGCCGGAGATCTCGTCGACGACCAGGGCATCGCCCTGTCGCAGCGTGCCGCCCTGCACCAGCAGGGTGGCAATTGGCCCACGGTTGGGATCGAGCTGGGCTTCGACGACGACACCGTTCGCGGGCCGGTTCGGATTCGCCTTCAGCTCGGAAATTTCGGCAACGAGGTTGATCGCCTCGAGAAGGTCGTCCAGTCCCTGGCCAGTCGTGGCCGACACGTTCACGGCGACCACATCGCCGCCGTAGTCTTCGACGACGACGCTGTGTTCGGTGAGCTGCGACTTCACGCGGTCGGGATTGGCGGCGGGCAGGTCGCTCTTGTTGACGGCCACGATCATCGGGACGCCGGCTGCCTTCACATGGTTGATCGCCTCAATCGTTTGCGGCATCACGCCGTCGTCGGCGGCGACCACGACGACCGCGATATCGGTGACATTGGCGCCGCGAGCCCGCATCGCCGTAAAGGCCGCGTGGCCGGGCGTATCGATGAAGGTGATCGTTTTCCCCGCCGCCGTCGTCTGGTAGGCGCCGATGTGCTGGGTGATTCCACCCGCCTCACCTTCGGTGACCTTGGTCTTGCGGATGGCGTCGAGGAGGCTCGTCTTGCCGTGGTCGACATGGCCGAGGATGGTGACGACGGCCGGCCGGTCCACCAGCGTGGACGGGTCGTCTTCGATAGCCTCTTCCGGTCCAGGTTCGGGGGCAGCTGCCGATGCGGCGGCGCCGGCCTCTTCGGGCTCAAGGCCCAGGTCGAGGGCGATCGTCGCCGCCGTGTCGTAGTCGATGGTCTGGTTTTGCGCGGCCATGATCCCATTGGTCATGAGTCGCTTGATGATTTCGACAGGCGAAACCCCGGCCAGGTCGCCCAGTTCCTTCACGGTCAAGGCCGGTGGAATGGCGATTGTCCGGGATCGCGTCGATGGCTTTGCGGTCATCGTCAGTCAATCCCTTCCGCTGACAGCCCAAGGCCGAAGCCGGTCAGTGCTTCAAGGTCTTCCGGTGCCAGGCTTGTTCGCAGTGCGTGATTTATCGTACCGCCTTTGAGCCCTTTCTCCCAACATGACGGGTTGGCATGCAAGTATGCACCCCGTCCTTTGGCCTTGCCGGAGGGGTCCACTTCCACGCGGCCCTCGGGATTCCGCACGATGCGGATGAGGGCTCGTTTGCCCGCCTGCTGGCGGCAGGCGATGCATGTGCGTTCGGGCACGGCACGCGGCCGGCTCCCTTTCGGCGTTGGCAAGGCGGCCTCCCGCTAGTGTAGTGCCACTGAATGGTCTCTTACGCTGGTGAGGGCGCTCTCGAGCCTGGCCGTCCTCGGGGAGCTGCACCTGCTCGCGGTCACTGTTTGTCAGGTCGAAGCCAGTCCCGTCCGCCATCTTCGAATCGTCCAAGACATTCTGGGTACAGTGCACTAGCGCGGCGACCATGCCACCCCCGCGAACACGCCGACCTCGCCAGTGTCGCGCAATTCACCGCTCACGAGATCCGCCACGAAGAGCTTGGTCTCATTGAAGTTGCCACTAAGTTTACCGGTTGGCGACATCACCGCGAGCTGATCCCCGGCGGGTGAGAGCAGATAGCCGAAATACTCGGGGTTCACGAGGCCGAATGCAGCGGGATAGCTCTCCGGGAGTGCCACCTCGCTGATGCGTTCTCCCAGGCCATTCGTGCCTTCCCACCGATAGGTGGTCACTCGCATATCGCGCTCGTTAGCGTCCACGCTGGCGACTACCAACCGCGAGGCATCAATCGCCCAAGAACCCATTCCGGTTGCGGCACCTTCTGGCAAGAGCGGCTGCGGTGACGAGCCATCGGCCCGGAACAGGGTGAGGACGTTGGGCCCCTTTCCGTAGCTCGCCTCGAAGGCAAGAACATGGCTACCTTCCGGAGACCACATCGGCGCGATGGCACCATCAATGAGCTGAGTGCCGTCCTGCGTGTCTGGATTGAGGACGACCACTCGGTTGCCTTCGGCGGACCTCATTCCTGAACTCACTCCCACGGCCACGAGACCGTCGCTGCGCACGGAAACGCCCGACAGCAATCCACCCGGCTCGTAAGTCTCTTCCACCGCCCTCGTTCGGCCGTTCACGATGAGGATCCGGCCTCGGTCGCCCACTCCCTGCGTGATCGCCAGAACGCGGTTATCGTCGAGCCAGAGTCCTGCCGTAGCGATTTGTTCGTTGTCCGACGCGGCGACTAATTCGTATACAGCACTCGCGGCCACGTCCGCGACCCACAGGCTGTTCCCTTTGTCTGTTGACATGGCGAACGTAAAGCGGCCGCCACTCGGGGCCCAGCCGCCCGGGCAGTTCAGGGTGGTGCCGGCCGGCAAGCCGTCGATCGCCCCGACAGTCCCGCTTGGGAACGTTGCGACCGCGAGCCCTTGCGATCCGCCTAACGCGAGCTGTCGGCCGTCTGGAGACCAGGAGAAACACGACGAGTTCACGTCGCCGAGGTCGGTGCCGTGTCCTGTCTCGACGTCATACACGGTCAGCCTGGCGTCTACCTCCGGCTCCGCATCCGGACCTGCTTGTGAAAAGTTGGCGACCGCAAGGAAGCCCTTGCTCTGCAGCGAAGGCGTGGCGGTAGCGGTGGCGGTTGGGGTGGCAGTTGAGGTAACGGCAGGGGTGGCTGATGGCGTCGCGCCACCCTTAGCCCCGTCGCATGACGCCGCCATGAGCGCCAGGGTGAGGAAGATTGGCGTCAACTTCAGGTGGCTGCGACCAGTCATGGTAGCCTCCGGTTGCCGTAGCCAACGACCTGAGCCTCGCCTGCCTCGTACCAGTCGAACGATGGTTCACTTTCCGAGACCATCCTCGCAGAAGTCGGGCGCGCCCTGGGTGCCGTCAAAGACCCTTTGAATCCACGATCGCTAGTGGATCCGCCCCGAGTAGTCGATCTCTTCCATGTCCTCGTCCACCTCGTCGACCACGCGGGCGGCACGGCGGCGCTTCCCCTTACGGGAGGCATCGTCTTCGTCCTCGCGCTTGGGCAGCACATCTTCGGCGAAGCGGATAGCGGTCGGCCGATCTTCCGGGGCGACCATGGTGGGCACTTCGTACTCTTCCTCGTCGTCGTCGGGCTTTTCTTCCCCGTAGGTCTCCGATTCGCGTTCCTCGCGGTCCGGGACTTCCATCTGGGCGAGGGCGGCCTGGAAGGAGACGTCTTCTTCTTCCGGCTCCACCGATGCGGCGGCCGGCTCCACGACGGGGGCAGGCGTTGGCAAAGGTGTCGAAGGCTCCGGTGGCGCCACCACTTCCAGTTCAGCCACGAGGTCGACATCGAGCTCTTCGCCGGCAAAGGCGGGCTCGAAGGTCGAAGGCGCCTCAACGATGCCCGTGGCGTCGCGTTCGGCGGCCGATTCGCTGTGGATACCGATCTTCCAGCCCGTGAGCTTTGCGGCGAGGCGAGCATTCTGCCCTTCCTTGCCGATGGCCAGCGAGAGCATGGCGTCGGGCACCGTAACCAGGGCCGAATGAGTCGCGGCGTCGGCTTCCACCGACGTCACCTGGGCGGGGCTCAGGGCGTTGGCGATGAATTGCGCCGGGTCCGGGTCCCACTTGATGATGTCGATGCGCTCACCATTGAGCTCATTGACGATGTTCTGGATGCGAGAGCCGCGCATGCCCACGCAGGCGCCGATCGGGTCGATATTCTGCATGCGCGAAGTTACGGCGACCTTGCTACGGAAGCCACCTTCACGCGCGACCGACTTTACGATCACGGTGCCGTTGGCAACCTCGGGCACTTCCGATTCGAGCAGCCGGCGGAGGAGCCAGCGATGGGAGCGTGAGACGACGACGGGCGGCCCCTTGGCGTCCCGCTCCACCTTCATGATCACGACTTTGAGACGCTGGTTGGAACGCGGATGCTCGTTGCGCACCTGTTCGCTTCCCGGCAGCACGGCCTCGGTGCCGCGACCGATCTCGACGAGCATCTGGCGCGGCTCCACGCGCTGGACGTTGGCCACGACGATTTCGCCAACCTTGTCGGCGTATTCCTCGTAGACGGACTCGCGCTCGGCGTCGCGAAGGCGCTGGAGGACGACCTGCTTGGCCGTCTGGGCGGCGATGCGGCCCGCGTTCTCCGGGATCTTCATCTCGAAGTCGAGGACGTCGCCATCGGTCACGTTCGGGCGGTAGCGCCTCGCCTCGTCGATGGAGATCTCGAGGTTTGGCTCCTCGACGTCCTTGACGACGGTCTTCTGGAGGTATGCGTGAATCTCGCCCGTTTCGCCGTTGATCTTGACGAACACGTTCGGTGCGTCGTCGCCATCGCGCCGGTAGGCCGACGCCAGTGCGGCTTCAACTGCCTCGAAGACGACCTCTTTCGCGAGGTTCTTTTCGGCTGCCAGCTGTCCGATCGCCAGGAGTGTATCGCTCTTCATACGCCTCAACTAAAAAGGTGGGCACTTGGGCCCACCTTTCGAATGGAATGCCTTGGTACTGCAGTGTAGCACGACCCCCTGAGCGAAATACAACAGTTTGCGCTCTCGTCAAACCGCCCTAACGCGCCCGACAACCGCCTCCGGGGGCACGATCTCCATCTCCCCGCTGCGGCGTATGCGCATCTCGATGCCGCCCTTGGCCAGTGCCCGCGGCCCGACGGTCAGGCGGACCGGCATCCCGAGGAGGTCGGCGTCCTTGAACTTAATCCCGGGGGAGTCGTCGCGGTCGTCGATGAGCACGCTCATCCCTGCCGCTTCGAGGTCCGTTTCGAGTTTGGCGAGCGTCCGTTCGACCACCAGTTCCTCAAGGTCGAGGGCCACGATATGGACGTCGTACGGTGCGATGTCCTTCGGCCAGATGATGCCGTCCTTGTCGTGGTTCGCCTCGATGACGGCGGCAAGCATCCGTTCGACGCCGATGCCGTAGCAGCCCATCACCGTCTCGTGGCGTTCTCCCGCGCTGTCGAGGAAGCGAACGTCGAGCGCTTCCGAATACATCGTCCCGAGCTTGAACACGTGCCCCATCTCGATGCCGCGCTTTTCGTGGAGGATACCGTTGCAGCGGGCGCAGTGATCGCCGGCCCGGGCGAGCGAAATGTCGGCGACGACGGCCGCCTCCCAGTCCCGGCCGTAGTTCACGTTGCGCAGGTGCCAGTCCGTTTCGTTTGCGCCCGCCACCAGGTTGGGGGCTACGGTGACACTCTCGTCGGCGACCACCTTGATCCCCGAGATGCCCACGGGCGATGCGGAGCCAGCAACGAGCCCGGCGGCCCGCACCTCGCGGTCCTCCATCGGCTTGATCGTGGTGGCCTTCAAGGTGTTCGCCAGCTTGACTTCGTTGACGTCGAGGTCGCCGCGGATGACGACGAAGACGGGTGCGCCGTCGGCCGTCACAAACACCGCCTTGGCCGTCTGTCGCTTTTCGATCCCGAGAAATTCCGCGAGGTCGGCGATCGTCTTCTGGCCGGGGGTGTGCACGCGCTCCATCGGCAGGGGGTCGCCGGCGATAGGCGCCGGGATCTTGAACTCCGCTTTCTCGGCGTTCGCCGCGTAGCCGCAGGTGTCGCAGATCAGGATCGTGTCCTCGCCGCTCTCGGTGAGGAAGATGAACTCCTGGGAGTCCTTGCCGCCGATGGCGCCGGAGTCAGCCTCAACAGGAATGACCGGCACGCCTCCGCGCTCGAAGATGCGGAAGTAGGCGTCGTAGGCGAGCTGGTAGGACTGGTCGAGCGCCTCCCAGTCGGCATCGAAGCTGTAGGCGTCCATCATCGCGAACTCGCGGACGCGGATGAGGCCGCCGCGGGGCCTGGCTTCGTCGCGGAACTTCGTTTGTATCTGGTAGAGCGTTGCCGGCAGGTCGCGGTAGCTCTGAATGTGGCGGGCAGCCAGCAGGCTCACCATCTCCTCGTGGGTCGGCCCAAGCACGAAGTCGCGCTCCCGCCGGTCCTGGAGGCGGAAGAGGACGGCGTCCATCGATGCGTCGCGGCCGGATTGCACCCACGGCTCGCGCGGCTGCAGCGCGGGCAGGTGCACTTCCTGGGCGCCGCTGCGGTCCATCTCCTGGCGAATCACTTCCTCGATGCGCCGGTGAACGCGCCAGCCGATTGGCGTGTAGCTGTAGATGCCCGCTGCCACGGGCACAACGAGACCGGCCCTCAGCAGCAACTTGTGGCTGGGGAGTTCGGCTTCCGCCGGGGCTTCCCGCAGGGTCTTCAGCATCATCCGGCTCATGCGCATGGGCGTGTCTCACGTTCGGTGGGTGTATGCAGACTGTGGAGGCGGCGCGCAGGGGTCAAGTGTTCAGCGGCGCGGGCCGGCCGACGGTTGGTCCTCCCGCCTCGTATTGTCCTTGTAGTAGGAATTTCCTACTATGTCGGTATGACGGAGCTGGCACGGGTTTCCGAAAAAGGTCAGGTCACGATCCCCAAGCGACTGCGCGACCGCATGGGGATCGTGCCGGGGGACGTGCTGGAGTTTGACGAGGAACAGGGCAAGCTCGTTGCCTCCAAGAGCCAGCGCCGGGGGCGATTCGACCACCTGTTCGGTGTGCTCAAGCTCGAAGGCAGTGTCGACGAGACGCTCGATGAGATGCGCGGACCAGCGGATCTGCCGTGATCACGGCAGTCGACACCAACGTCCTCCTCGATGCCCTCTCCGGCGACGAGCGTTTTGGTCGAGCGGCGCTGGCACACCTCGAAGGTGCTTCTCAGAACGGCGCACTCATCGCCTGCGAAGTCGTTGTTGCAGAGCTTGCCGCCGCATTTCCCGACGCTAAGTCGGCAAGGACTGTCCTCAACGAGCTTGGCGTTACCATGACCGCGACCGAGGAGGATGCTGCACTCGCAGCCGGAGTTGCCTGGGGAGAATATCGGCGCCGCGGCGGCCCGCGCACTCAGCTCGTCGCCGATTTTCTTGTGGGAGCGCACGCACTCCACTATGCCGATGCACTCCTCAGCCGCGACCGTGGTTTCATCGGTCGCTACTTTCCGGAGCTTCCTCTGATCGACCCGTCACAAGGCAAATAGCGGGCGTTGGCTCCGGCACCTGGCCGCAGCGCTCGAGTGTTTGTACGCCTGGCTCCTACCTTCGCGGCCTTGCCAGGTCCGCGGTGTCGATCATCAAGGTGACGGGCCCGTCGTTCACGAGTTCGACGTCCATGTGAGCGCCGAAGATGCCACATGCGACGTGGATGCCCGACACCTCCATTGCTTCGCAGAACCGTTCGTAGAGCTGCCGGCCCAATTCCGGCGGCGCAGCATCGGTGAAGGAAGGGCGCCTTCCCCTGCGGACATCGCCATAAAGCGTGAACTGGCTGACGCACAGGATCTCGCCGCCAAGGTCGGCAAGGCCAAGGTTCATCTTGCCGCCTTCGTCTTCGAAAAGTCGAAGTGCGCCGACTTTGCGGGCGAGGGACTCGGCTTCGAACCCTGTGTCGGCGCTGCCAACGCCAAGGAGCACGAGGAACCCGCGCCCAATGCTGCCCACCACGGTACCGTCGACCGTGACGGACGCCCGGCTGACGCGCTGGACAAGGGCGCGCATGGGGAGCCGCTAGACGGCGGCTTCGCTCGCGGTGTCGGTGCTCTTGGAGGACCTCGGCTTGCTCTCTGGCTTGCTTTCGGACGTGCTTTCCGACTTGCCTTCGGGCTTTTTCGCGGCCTTGGTGGTGGTCGTCTCCGTCGAAGCGGCGTCGCCCGAGCCGGAATCGCCGTCCGATGAGCTGTCGACGGGCACCCGGCCGGGCTTGTTGTCGGTCACGTAAAAGCCGCTGCCCTTAAAGACAACGGTGGGCGCGTGCAGGATGCGCTTGGCAATGCCTTTGCCGCACTTTTCACAGGTGTGGGTGGTCTCCGCCGAGAAGCTCTGCTGCAGCTCGTACCGCTTCTTGCAGGCCTGGCACTGGTATTCGTAGATCGGCACGAAGGTCCCTCCGGGGCGCACTGGCAACCGTCTCAAAATAGTAGCCCTGCTTAGCACTCGACTGTCAAGAGTGCTAAGAACCTGTGCGGCCGATGCGCCATCGTTCTTACCCGTCCTACACTTGTCCGCGGAGAGGTGTCCGAGTGGTTTAAGGAGCTCGTCTTGAAAACGAGTGTGGGTTACACCACCGTGGGTTCGAATCCCACCCTCTCCGCCAGCCACCCACATCACCGCCGCCAGGGAGCGATCGGGGAGGGCGGCTAAGGGCCACCGGGAGCATCGGGAACGATCGTACCGGGCCTCGGCTCCGCTTCTTCTCCCTTCACGGTCGCGCGCGTAGGCTGCAATCCCACACGATCCCGTCCCAGGAGTCCTTCGATGAAGCTGCATGAGTACCAGGCCCGCGACTTGCTAGCGAAGCACGGCGTCGCCGTCACCGGCGGGCGCGTCGCTTCCACGCCAGCGGAGGCGAAAAAGATTGCCGAGGAGCTGGGCGGCAAGGTCGTGGTGAAGGCCCAGATCCACGCAGGCGGTCGCGGCAAGGGCCGACTCGTCTCCGAGTCCGAGACCGCTGCCATGTACGAAAAACTGACAACCGACCCGGCGAACAACGCCGGCCAGGTGAAGGGCGAGCGCGTTGGTGGCGTACGCCTCGCCGACACGCCGGCCGAGGCCGAACAGGCCGCCGCGGCCATCCTCGGTAAGTACCTCGTTTCTATCCAGACCGGCCCCGAAGGCAAGCTCGTCAACAACGTGCTTGTCGCCGAACAGACCGACATCGCAAAGGAGTACTACCTTTCAGCGATCGTCGACGGTGGCGTCGGCGGCATTCTTCTCATCGCCTCGGCCGAAGGCGGCCAGGAGATCGAACAGGTCGCGGCGACGAACCCGAGCGCGATCATCCGGGTAGCGGTCGACCCGGCGGCCGGTTGGGACCCCTACATCGGCCGCACGCTCGCGGCGCGTCTCGGTTTCAGCGGTGATCAGGCGAACCAGTTCGCGACGCTTGCCGAGGGCCTCTACGACACCGCAATGGCGACTGATGCCAGCCTCGTCGAGATCAACCCGCTCGCCGTTACCGAGGACGGCAAGGTTGTTGCTGTCGATGCCAAGCTTTCGATCGACGACAACGCCCTCTTCCGCCACAAGGACCTCGAGGAACTGCGCGACCGCAGCGAGGAAGACCCGCTCGAGGTGCTGGCCCAGGACCTTGGCGTCTCGAACTTCATCAAGCTCGATGGGAACATCGGCTGCATCGTCAACGGTGCGGGCCTCGCCATGGCCACGATGGACACGATCAAGCTGGCCGGCGGCGAACCCGCAAACTTCCTCGACATCGGCACCGTGAACGACCCCCAGCGCGTGGTGAACGCTCTCAAGGTCATCCTCGAAGACGAAAACGTAGAGGCAATCCTGGTCAACATCTTCGGCGGCATGGCCCGTGTCGACATCATCGCCCAGGGAGTGATCGATGCCTTCAAGCAGCTCGAGATCAAGGTCCCCGTCGTTATGCGCCTCGTCGGCACGAACCTGGCCGAGGGAGAGAAGTTGATCGACGAGTCGGGCATCGACGTTGTCCGCACGAGTGAACTGGGCGACGCGGCGAAGAAGGCTGTGGAGGCCGCGGGTAGGGCCGCCTAGGAGCAGACCTTCCCCGCGGCACAATCGATGGTGCGCCAGATAGCCAGGCCAATACTCGAGGCAAGAACAGCGCCGGCAAGGGCCACGCAGCTCGCGACGACAAACGCGCCGGGCCTCCGGGTTGCGTAGGCCACGATGATGACGCCGAAGGCGGCCTCGGCGAGTGCGGCCACTCCCAGCAAGCCGTCAGTCCAGAGCACCCAGACAAGCGTTGCTTCGCACCAGAGCCAGCCGACGAGCAGGGACGAGACGAGCCCCCGGCGCAGGCCCGGTCGCCAGTTGGCCAGCGCCCACCCGGTGAAGGCCATCGGAGGCGCACACCCGAGTCCGACGAGCGCCCAGATGAATGCCGCCCGCTCGGCCGTGTCGTAATACGCGCGGATGCCCGTTTCGAGGAGCGTCCCGTAGTAGACCGCGACGGCGACGACGAGCGCGATTGGCCCCCAGACGAGCGCCGACCGCCAGTTCGGCGCGGTTGCGCCGACAACGACTGCGAGGAACAGCCACGCGCTCGGCAACTGGAGGACCTGCGTCCAGGTCGGGCCCGGATCGGCGATGGCCGCCGTGAATCCGAGACTGGCTCCCAACCCCAGGGCCGCAAACGGAACCAGGAGGGGACTGGTGTCAGGAAACTGCCCGGAGTGCTGCCGTCCGATCGCCATCGCCAAATCCTACGTCGTCCGGGGCAGCCGGCGAGCGGACTGTAAAGGTCGCGAAGGCGAAGATTTGGGGGCCATGGCCGTCCTGGTCCGCCCTGCCACCGAGTACGACCTCGATGCGCTCCTCGCCCTCTACGAGCAGCTCAGCTCCGACAACGCCAACGCCGACCGCGAACGCTCCGCGGAAGGGCTCCGGCTGATGCTCGAAGAGCCGCGCGTCTCGCTGCTTGTGGCGTCGCTGGGGGAAAGGGTCGTCGGCAGCGTGACGCTGATCCTTGTCCCCAACCTCACCCACAACGCGAGGCCCTGGATCCAGCTCGAGAACATGGTGGTGGACGAATCGGTGCGCCGGACAGGGGCGGGCCGGGCGCTTATCGATGCTGCAGAAGCGCTGGCCCGCGAGACCAACGCCTACAAGATTCAGCTCCAGAGCGCCGACCACCGTCATGGCGCCCACGCCTTCTACAAAGCGGCGGGGTTTCGACCGTCGTCGTTGGGCTTCCGCAAGTATTACGAGTAGCGGTTAGCTGTCGCCCTTCTGTTTTTCCAGGGCTTTGCCCAGGGCCCTGCCCCGGTCGGGCGTCGGGTCCTTGATGTCGCCGTAGATCTCGCGGCCCTCGTGGCCCTCCGGGAGGTACTCCGTGATTGGCAGGCCCTCTTCGTTCACAAAGAGGAGGCAGTGGCAGTACTTGTAGATCTGCATCTCGTCGCAGGCGCAGATCCAGTCGCGGCGCTTGGCTTCTTCCTCGCGCGGGAGGTAGAGACCCTCGGGCCAGTTCCCGTCTTCGTCTTTCGCGGGATAGAAGTTACAGGGGCAGATCGGCCGGCCATAGTTGTCGATGTTGTCGGCGAGGCCGAGCACGACGCCTTCAGTGATGTCGCGGATGGGGTGGAGGTGGGTGCCGCTTTTTTCAGCGAACTTCTCGGCGTAGTTCCACATCTTCTGGATGCTCTTCTCGCTCGGCTGTTCCTTCATGCGGTCTCCTGCGGGGTTGTCCTGTCAGCGTACGGGCCGAAGGTAACCGTTACCACCGCGCCCTAGATGGTGAGGCCGCCGAGGCCCTGGACGCCGCGCACGTACTCCAGCTCGCCCACGTGGCGATAGCCGTGGCTCAGGCACATCCCGTAGATACCGTTCCAGAGCGACATCTCGCCGACGGGCTTGATGACGACCGTCCGGCTGTCGAATTCCTCGCGGCGACATCGCGGCGAGGTAGGCATCCGTCGACTTCCAGACGGCCTGCTGGTATTTGAGCCACTTCGCGACATCGTTGACCTGCACGGCGTTCGCTTCGTCTTCGGTCATGCCCGTGCCCTGGGCGTTGCGCGGCAGGCCGAACGCCTCGTGATATTCGCCTTCGAGCCAGACGGTCGGCTTTCGCTGCGTGACGAACTGGATGATGTTGTCTTCGGTGCGGACGTAGTGCCAGAGGCTAAAGAAGCCGCTCACGCCTCCCTCGGAAGGCCGGAAGTTCAGCTGTTCGGCGGTCATCCCCTCGACGGCCTTATCGAGCATGCCGTGCATGCTGTTTAGCCCTGAGCGAAGGATGGAGCGAGGGGTCATTTCGGCCATCGGTGCGGCACCTCCACGGGTAAGCCGCATCATCCGCGATGGCGGGGGCGACTGGCAAAGAGACTCAGGCAGCCTCGCGCGGCGCTTCGAGGGCGTAGCCGCTGCCCCAGCGGTTCACGATGTAGAGGGGATTGCTGGGGTCGTCTTCGATCTTCTGGCGAAGGTAGCGCACGTAGAGGCGAAGGTAGTGCGTCTCCCCGGCGTACTGGTCGCCCCAGACGCGGGCGATGAGCGCCTTCGAGGGGACGACGTCGCCGGCGTGTTCAGCAAGGGTCACCAGGAGGCGGAATTCCGTCGGGGAAAGCTGGACGATCTGGCCGCGCTTGCGGACGACGCGCCCGCCGAGGTTGATCTCGAGGTCGCCCACGCGGTAGATGTCCGGGTCATCTTCGCCTTCGTTCACGACTTCCCGCGTGAACCGCCGGAACATGGCGCGCAGGCGGAGGTCGATCTCCCGCGTCGAGGTCTTCGGGGCGCAGAAGTCATCGGCGCCGGCTTCAAAGCAACGGGTCATCTCGTCGAGGTCGCCTGTCGTGCCGATCACGAGCAACGGTGCTTCGCTCGCCACGCGGATATCGCCGGTGACTTCGGCTGAAGGACTTCGCGGTTTCTCGAGGTCGAGGACAACGGCATCGGGAGAGAACTCGCGGACAAAGCCGGCCGCGCGTTGCGGGTCTCCACAGGCGCCCACACGGTAGCCCATCTCGTCGAGGCTGCGGGCGCGCCGGTAGGCCCGCTCCAACCCTTCGGAGATGATTACCAGCCGCGCGCCCACAAGGGGCTGCAGGTGCTGGTCGACCGCTGAGTAGTGGAATTGGACCACGCGCACCACTCCGCCCATGGGGTATTTCCCCGATGCTCAGTCACCCGCGGTCTGACGACACACAGGTTGTGAAGCCACCGCCGTTCGGTCTCATCCTCATCCTTGGCGCCTTCGCTTCGCTGTCGGCGATGGTGCTGGAGAGCATGCCCGCTTCGGCGGCGGATCCGGGACTGGCCCTAACACAAGCATCGACCGGCACCGTGGAACCTTCGCCCGTAGCGACGCCCTCCGTGCCATCTGTCACCAAACAATCACCGGTCGCCGAAGGCTCAAATTCGCTTCCATCGGCAACGGTGACAGTCGCCAGCGGAGGGGCCGCCGACCTTCCAGAAAGCCCCGGGCCAACGCCGTTGCCGCAGGTCGCCACCATGCCGGACGGTGTCGACCGCACGCAAGCGCAGCCGCTACTGGGCATAGCGGAGTATGAACAGGCGCTGTTCGACGATATGAATGCCGCTCGCGACGACGAGGGCGTCGCTCCCCTCGTGCGCAACGAAGACCTCGACGGTGTCGCCCTGGCCCGGGCCCGGAACCTCGTGGCGCTCGGCTACTTCGACCACTACGCCCCGGATGGCACCAGCGCCTTCTCCGAGCTCGCTGCCCGCGGGCTGGCCTACTACATCGCTGGCGAGAACCTCGCCCGCAACAACTACCCGCCCGACCAGACCGTGCTTGCCGCCTTCGAGGGTCTGATGGCGAGCCCCGGCCATCGCGCCAACATCCTTGAGCCGCGCTTCGGCGCCGTTGGCGTTGCTGCCGTCCGCGATGGCAACGTCTGGCTCTACGTAACGGTCTTCACAAACCCGCGCTAGGCTTTGCGGGCCATGGTGAGCCCAATCTCCAGCGGCCGCGTCACCCGGCCGTCGTACCGGGCGTCGATCAGCTCACCCAGCTCGGCGATCAGGCTTTCCCGCTTGTCCACCTGCATCGCTCGCATGTTTGAGTACGACCGCATCAGGTCCTGGTAATCCCGCCGCGAATAGGTTTGGTCCCACCGGTACCGGGAGAACGCTGGGTCCGCAAACAGGGTTGAGTTGCGCAACTCGGGGACGGCCGGCGGCAAATGCACGCCCGGAGGATCCACCGGCGGCGGATCGCTGTCCTCGTACTTCCTGTATATCGCCTGCGAAGCATCGAAGTAGCCGTTGTCCGTGTCGGCTTTCACCTGGATCGTGTCGACAACGGCCAGCACACCACCACCCGCGCGAAGGAGCGCCGCAGCCCTGGCCAGGCGAGTATCCGGGTCCATCCAGTGCCAGGCCGTGGCCGAAAACACGACATCAAACTCCCCTATTGGGAGCATGGCCGACTCGAACGGCCCGTTCACAACGAGCAGATTCGCGTATCTGGCGAACTTGCGCTGCATGAACGAGGCGAGGTTCGTGCCGATCTCGACGGCAGTGACCCGTGCTCCCAGCGCCAGCAGTGACGCTGTTGCTTTGCCGGTGCCCGCCCCTGCTTCGCAGATGCGAAGGGTCGAAGGTTTGCCGACGAATCGCCAGAGGTCATCGAAGAGGGCCGGCGGATAGGAGGGCCGAACCCGGTCGTAGACCACCGGGTCTTCATCGAAGGTGAGCCGGAGGTCCTTCATTCGCAGCGCCACCGGGGGGAGTGCTGGTGGGCGGTGAGGGGCTCGAACCCCGACCCCCTCGGTGTAAACGAGGTGCTCTGGCCAACTGAGCTAACCGCCCTCAGGCAAGTGTAGTGTCCGCCGCCGGTAGCCTCACCCGCGTCAACGGTCTGCTGCGATGGCAGCGATCACGGCCACGGCGCCATCGGGATCGAGTCGCGAGGCCCGGAGTTCGGCGAGCCAGCTCCGGAAGCCGCCTTCGTCCCACGCGCCTGTGCGGCGATACGGCGCCAGGTCCGGGTAGCGCCCGGCTGCCCGCCGCAGGTCCATGAGGGAGCGGTTGCGCTCGATCACTGCCGCTGCCTCGCCCGAGCCGAATGCTTCCTCGACCTTGCGGTTGGCGCGGCCAAGCGCCTCGGAAACGAGTGATGGCGCCTCCAGGTACGCTTCCACCGGGTGGGCGGCCAGCAGCTTTGCGGCGGTGAGGGTGCCGACGCCCGGCACGCCCGGCAAGTCGTCGCTGCTGTCTCCACTGAGCGCGCGATAGTCGACGAAGCGCTCCCGCGGGAAGACGATAGGTTCGCCGTCCTTCGGCCTCGGCATCGCTTCCGTTTCAAAATTCTCGCTGTCGATGAGCAGCTTCTTGACGAACGAGTAGATGGAGACGCGTTCGTCCACGAGCTGGAGGAAGTCCCGGTCGGAAGAGACGATCCGCACAGGCCCCGATGTCTCCAGCGTCAGGGTCGCGGCGAGGTCGTCGGCTTCGGTGTTGTCGCCGCGAAGGATGGTGATCGGCATGCAACCGAGGGCTGCCTCGGAGAACTGGCGGATGGCCTCGAGGACGTACGGCTCGTTGTCGATGAACGCCGACTGGCCTTCCCGCCCCGTCTGGTAGGAGGGCCAGATCTCGCGGCGTCGAATCGGCCTCCCGTGGTCGAAGACGACCGCCAGCCGGGTGACCGGTGGAAAACGCTCGTCCGGGGTCAGGCTGAGTTGGGGCGTCGCTTCGAACGGGGCGCCGCCCCGGGCCACCGTGCCGATAACGCTCTGGCTGAGCCCCAGTAAGGTCGCGCGGACGTGCTGTTCCGGCGTTTCGGCGCCCATGGCGCGGCCCAGCGAATGAAAGGCAGCCCAGGCGAGGTTGTTGCCATCGGCGATGACCAGCATGTCGGCCATCCTACCCGCCGTTGGCCCTGTGCTCCGGTACGATGGACAGGTGACCGTCCCGGTGCGCATCGCCGTCCTTGGTTCCACGGGTTCCGTTGGCTCGCAGGCGCTTGACGTGATCGAGCGCTTCCCCGACCGGTTCCAGGTAACGGCGCTCGCCGCCGGAAACAACGTCGAGTTGCTGGCCGAACAGGTCGCCCGCCTCAGGCCCCTCTACGCCTGGGCGGAAGCGACATCGCCCGCCCTCGACGACGCGATCGCGCTCGCGGGGGCGAAGCGGATGCCGGTCCCTGAGATGGCCGTTGCCGACGCCGTCGACCTCGTTCTCGTTGGCACCGCGGGCGCCGCCGGGCTGTTGCCAACCCTCAATGCACTCCAGGCCGGGAAGCCGGTAGCGATCGCGAACAAGGAGGTGCTGGTGATGGCCGGCCACCTGGTGCGCCGCGCGCTGGCCGGTCGCGACGAGCTGCTTCGTCCGGTCGACTCTGAACATTCCGCCGTCTGGCAGTGCCTTTGGGGCGAACGCGGACACGACATCCGCCGCATCCTCCTCACCGCTTCCGGTGGCGCCTTCCGCGACTTCGATCCGGGCCAGCTCGCCGCCGTAACCCCTGAACAGGCACTTAACCACCCCACATGGAACATGGGAAAGAAGATCACCGTCGACAGCGCGAGCCTGATGAACAAGGGAATGGAGACGATCGAAGCGATGTGGCTGTTCGATGTCCCCATGGAGAAGGTCGAAGTGGTGATGCACCGGGAGTCGATCGTTCACTCCCTGGTGGAGTTCTCCGACGGCAGCGTAAAGGCGCAGCTTGGCTACCCTGACATGCGCCTGCCGATCGAGTGTGCCCTCTCGTACCCTGATCGTATGCCTGAGCCGCCAGTTGCCCCGCTCGACCTTGCCGCCATTGGCTCGCTCAACTTCGGGCGCCCGGACTTCGACCGCTTCCCCTGCCTGGGGCTGGCGATGGAGGCGGGAGCCGAAGGCGGGACGATGCCGGCGGTCATGGCCGCCGCCGATGAGGTGGCCGTCGGAGCCTTCCTCGACGGAAAGGTCGGATTTACGGCGATACCGTCGATAATTGAGGGAGTCATGCGCCGCCACACGTCGATTCACAATCCTGAGCTCGATGCCGTGCTCGATGCCGACCGCTGGGCGCGAACGGCCGCGGACGCATCCGTTCGGGTGGCCGTCTGATGGATTTCCTCTTCGACGGCCCATTTCCCGTCCTCCGAGCAGCCTTCCTCCTCCTGATCCTCCTCGTGCCGCTCGTGATGATTCACGAGCTCGGCCACTTCATCTCGGCCCGGATCTTCGAGAATCAAGGTGCTGGAGTTCGCCCTCGGCTTTCCGCCGCGGATCAAGGGGCTCGTCTGGCGCAGGGGCGAGACCGAATACACCGTCAACTGGCTTCCCATTGGCGGTTTCGTCCGCCTGCTTGGCGAAGAGGACCCTTCCGACCCGCGGTCGTTAGCCGCCGCCTCTGCCTGGAAGCGGCTCATCGTGATCTATTCGGGGGTCGCCATCAACCTCGTGGCGGCGGTCGCCCTCTTCTCCTTCGGGTACATGCTGCCCCGTGACCGCGACCTCAGCCTGGCCCAGGTGACCTCCGTGTCCGCCGATTCGCCCGCCGCCGAAGCCGTTGTCACCGGCGAAATGCGGGATGGCAGCGAACCGGTCCAGAGCATCCAGGTCGGCGACCTCATCCTCGAGGTGCAGGGACGCGACATCAAGAACGTCAACGAGCTGATCTACGCGAATCGCCTCAACCTTGGCGAAACCCAGCACTGGATCATCAACCGCTCCGGCTCGATCCTCGACGCCTACGTCTACGCGCGCTGGAGCCCTCCGCGGGCCAGGGGCCGACGGGGATTACCGTGGGCACGCCCAGCACCTGTAGCGATGTCGATGCCGATGGCAATGGCATCAACTGCCAACCGCTGTATCCGTTCACCGAATCGTCCACTACTGGCCATTGGGCGCCCTCACCCATGGCTGGGGCGAGCTCGTCGACACTGTGGTCCTCACCAAGAACGAAATCCAGGTGATGTTTGCGGGCGCGTCCGGGGCCTCCCTCTCCGGCGGCGACGAACCGGTCTTTAGCGGGCCCGTGGGCATCGCTCACACCACCGACTCGCTTGTCCAGGAGGCCGGCTGGCGCCCGTTGATCGAGCTGGCCGGGCTCCTCAGCCTCAGCCTCGCCTTCTTCAACGTCCTTCCCATCCCTGGCCTCGATGGTGGCCGCGCCTTCTTCATCTTTGTCGAAATCGCGCGCGGCGGCCGCCGTATCTCGCCTGAACGCGAGGGGCTGGTCCACTTCGCCGGTATGGCGTTGCTCCTTGCCTTTGCCGTAATCGTGACCTTCTTCGATATTCAGCGGCTGGTAGTCTGAACCCACTGTGTCCTTCGAAACGATCGCCCTCGCCGTGCTCCTGAGCGGTTGGCTGGCATGCGGCGTCGTGCCGTGGACGGTGCTCTCCGTTGTGACCCGCGGGTCGCCGGGCTCGCCCTGCTCCCGCTCACCATGTTTGCCGCCGTCGTCGGGGGTCTGCTCGTCCCGATCCTCGGCGCCACAGGCACGACCGGGCTCTGGTCCAGCTTTGGGGTAGCCCTCCTCGTGCCCACCGCGCTCCTTGCCATCCGGCGCTTCGCACTCGGTGCGCCTCGGACGAAGTCAGTGACGCCGCCGGATGCTCCAGCTCATGTTCCGCGATCGGTCGAATGAGCCGGTTCGTCCTCTCCACGATGTACGCCCAGGCGGAGCGCTTTGCCGACGGCGCCGAGTTCGCCCGGTTCGCCGCTGATGCCGGCTACGACGCCATCGAAATCTCGCACTCCACGCCGGAGGAGAAGATCGACGCCATCCGGGCGGCGGACGTTCTCCCGATCGCCAGCGTCCACCAGCCGGCCCCGCTGCGCACCGTTGCCGGCCGTCCAAACGCCAACCTCAACCTCGCCGCGATCGATGAGCAGGAACGGGCGCTCGCCGTCTCCCACACGCTCGATAGCATCGCCTGGCCGGTGAAATCGGCGCGAACGCGGTCATCGTCCACCTCGGCCACCTCGGCGGCTCATCGAAGGCATGGAGCGGAGACCGCGAGGCCCGGCGCCTCTACCTTGCGGGCAAACCCCACCGTGAGGTTGCCGCGCGTGCCTTGCGCGCCCGGATGGATGATGCTCCCCGTTTCCTTGCAGCTGCCCGGATCACGCTTAAAGAGTTGGTCGAGGTGGCTGCCCCTCTCGGCGTCAAGCTTGGCCTTGAGTCGCGCCTGAACATGCCGGAGATCCCGTTGCCCGCGGAATTACCGGAACTGTTGGAGGGCTACACCGCGGCGCAGGTCGGCTACTGGCACGATGTCGGTCATGCAGAGGTGCTTGCCCGCGTCGGCTACATCGACCGCTTCGACTGGTTCAGGCAGCCGGGCGTCACCTGCGCCGGCGCCCACGTCCACGACGTTGTCCAGCTCACCGACCATCGTGCGCCCGGCAGCGGCGACGTGGACCTTGCCGCCCATGCAGAGCACCTCGCTTCACTTGATGCAGTGACGCTCGAGATAAACCAGCACCAGCCAGAAGAGAAGGTGCGGATGACGGATCCCGCGGGCTGAAGTCCCTGGGCTGCTAGAAGCCAGCTCGACGCCGATGTCGAGCGAGCGAGCGCTGTGGGTCAGCGCGCCAACTGAGATGCGTCATCCGGTTTCGCCGCTGCCAGCGCCGCACCGTCCCCAGCGTGACGCCGCCGCTGGCTTCGAGCTTTGCCCGCCCGGCCGTCCGCTCGACGGCCAGCCGCACGAGGTCGCGGGGTCATGTTGTCGAGGAGGATCCACTCGGGTCCGGCTTCCAGGGCCGCGTCGAGTTCGTCGAGCGAGTCGATTTCGACTTCTACCTGGATTGCGGGCATCAGCGGCCCGGATCGCGCGTGACGCCCTCCGCGAGGCTGAGGCCGGCTCGGGCGAGCGCCTCCCGATGGTTGTCCTTGATCATCGCCATGCTCGCAGGTCGAAGCGGTGGTTCGTGCCGCCGCCACAACGGACGGCGTACTTTTCCAGGGCGCGCAGGCCCGGTGTGGTTTTTCGCGTGTCGAGGATACGCGACGCCGCGACGGCATCGGCAAGGGCCACGTACTTGCTGGTCTCCGTGGCCGTGGCGCAAAGGCGTTGCAGGAAGTTCAGCGCGACGCGTTCGCCCTGGAGCAGCGCTCGCGCCGGCCCGCGGGCGCATAAGCAACGCGTCCCCGGCGGCGAAGGCCACACCTTCCAGCGACCGGCACCTCGACCTCGACGAGGTGTCCAGCGCCGCATAGACGGCGGCGACAACGATCCCGCCTGCCATCACGCCCGGTTCCGGGCGTCGAAGAGCGCCTCGCCGGAGAGGTCGGCCGGGATGGTCGCCAGCGAGGTGACATCCGTCGCGCGCGCGGTCCTCGTCGAGGGCGGCTCAACCACGCGCCCGATTTCGCGTCGAGGGCCGGGTCAGTCGGCACGGACCAAACCTGGTGGCGGCGCCACGACTCATCGGGCTCCGGGAAGTCGCGGCGATAGTGGGCGCCCCGGCTCTCCTCGCGGCCGAGCGCCGCCGTGGCCATCAGCGAGGCGAGCCGCGTCATTTGCATGTTTTCGATCGCTGTGCGGCTCGCCGTGCGGTCACTCGCCGTCGACTGCCTTCCAGCCGGCGATAGTTGCGATGGCGGTGCGCAGTTGGTCGCCGTCCCGCTGGATGCCGACGTTGTGCCAGATCAGCTTCTGGAGCTCGTCACGGGTGCGTCCGGCGGCCCCGGGCTGCGACCCGCACCGAGGCCGGGTCTGGCGGCGAGCGACGCGACGGGCTTCGCGAGAGCTCTCGACGGCGCGCTTCCCGAAGACGACCGTCTCCATGAGGGAGTTGCTAGCGAGCCGATTCGCGCCGTGGACACCAGTGCAGGCGACCTCGCCGCAGGCATAGAGTCCGGGCACCGTCGTGCGCCCGTCGATATCGGTGCGGATGCCGCCCATGAAATAGTGGGCCGCCGGAGCCACCGGGATCGGTTCGCGCGCGCGATATCGATGCCGGCGTCCATGCAGAAGCGAAGATGCCGGGGAAGCGGCGGCCAGGTCGACGCGATCGATGGCCGTGCAGTCGAGGAGGACGGCGTTGGTGCCGCTCGCCTCCATCTCCGGCGACGATGGCCCGCGCGACGACATCGCGGGGTGCGAGTTCGGCGGCGGGATGGTAGCGCGGCATGAACCGCCGGCCATCGCTGCCGAGGAGCACGGCGCCTTCGCCACGAACCGCCTCGGAGATGAGGAAGGGTGGCTGGCCCTCGAGCCGGAGGGCGGTGGGATGGAACTGGTAGAACTCGAGGTCCATCACCTCTGCGCCCGCTTCGAAGGCAAGGACGATGCCATCGCCGGTGGCGACATCGGGATTGGTCGTGTGCGAATAGAGGTGGCCGGCGCCACCCGTTGCCAGCACGACACGGGCCGCGGTGTAGCTCTCGGTCGCCGGCATTGAGGAGGTTCGAGGCCTCGACGCCGTGACGATCCCGTTCCCGTCGACGGGTGACGGCGGTCACGAGCGCGTGGTCGAGCACGGTGATGTCGAAGGGTCCCGGATCTGCTCGGAGAGTGCGGTTTCGATGGCGGCGCCAGTGCGGTCGCCGCCCGCGTGGAGGATGCGGTTAAACGGATGGGCGGCCTCCCGTCCGAGCGCCGTTTCGCCGCTCGAGCGAGTCGAAGCGGACACGCCGTAGTCGAACGAGGTCACGGATGCGTGCCGGGGCTTCGCTGCAAAGCACGCGGGCGGCGGCTTCGTCGACGAGACCCGCGCCGGCAACGATGGTGTCGGCCAGGTGCTGCTCGGGCGAGTCGAGAGGGCCGACGGCGGCGGCGATGCCGCCCTGTGCCCAGCGCGGTGTTGCAGTCGTCGATGCTTCCCTTGGTGAGCACGAGGACGGGGCCAAGGTGGCGCGCTTCCAGCGCCACGAAGAGCCCGGAGATGCCACTGCCGACGACGATCGGTCTTCGTAGCTTCGCTCGCGGCGGTGCCATGCGACTTAGTGTATGCCTGACACTAAGTCTATTGCCAGCGCCGCGAAGAGGCGTCTCGCGGGGCGGGAGGCTACCTTCTGGCGTGCCGCTTGCGACCTTCGCTGGAGGTCGAAGCGTCTTGGCGATCCTGACCCATACGGCGTGCCGGCCATCCCGTGCTGCGGGAAAAGGCGAAGCGGGTCCGCAAAATCGACAGTTCGATCCACCAGCCTCATCGAGGACATGTGGGAGACGATGTACGACGCTCCCGGCGTGGGTCTCGCGGCGCCGCAGATCGGTGTTGGCCTGCGGGTGGTGGTGATCGACGTCCACGATGAGGCCTATGCGCCGATCGCGCTCATAAACCCGGAGATCGTCAAGCGATCCGGCGAAAGGAGGCTCGACGAGGGCTGCCTTTCCGTGCCGGGCTTCCGCGGCGAACTCATGCGCTCCGCGAAAGTCGTCGCCCAGGGCATCGACCCGACGACCGGCCGTGAGGTGAGGGTCAGGCAGAAACAACCTGATGGCCGAGGCGCTCGAGCACGAGATCGACCACATCAATGGCATCCTCTACATCGACTACCTCTCGGGGCCCGAGGCGCTCGTCCCGCTGAGCCGATGCACCGGAAGTCCGCGAAGAGGAGCTGAGGAAGCGTGATGCTCATTGCCGGGCTGATGGCGCGCGAAATTCTCGATTCGCGTGGGAACCCCACCATTGAAGCCTCCGTCGTCCTCGATGACGGCTCCGTTGGCATCGCCGCGGTGCCGTCGGGCGCTTCCACCGGCGCCTTCGAAGCCGTAGAGCTTCGCGATGGCGATAGCCGCCGTTATGGCGGCAAGGGAGTCCGCAAGGCGGTCTCCCACGTCGAAAGCGAAATCTCCCAGGCCCTCGAAGGCGCGCTCTTCCACCGACCAGCGAATGATCGACCGCATCCTCTGCGAACTCGACGGCACGCCCAATAAGTCACGCCTGGGCGCGAATGCGCATGCTCGGCGTTTCCCTCGCGGTCGCCCGTGCCGCTGCCCATGCGCTCGGCCTTCCGCTCTATCGCTACCTCGGCGGCCCGGCCGCCGGCCGCCTTCCGGTGCCGATGTTCAACATCCTCAACGGCGGCAAGCACGCCGAAGATTCGACGGACTTCCAGGAATTCATGGTCATGCCGGTGGGGGCGCCCACCTTCAGCGAGGGCCTGGCGATGGCCGTCGAGATCTACCACGCGCTGAAAGCCGTCCTGCACGAGCGGGGCTGCCCGACATCGGTGGGCGACGAAGGTGGCTTCGCGCCCTCGCTGGAAGGCAACGAAGCCGCCGTCGAAGTTGTCCTCGATGCGATCGGGGCGGCCGGATACCGTGCCGGCGACGACGCGATCATCGCCCTCGACCCCGCCATCGACGCGAACTCTACGAGGCGGGCAAATACGTGCTGGCCAAGGAAGGCCGCGACCCTCACCTCGCCAGCAGATGATCGATCACTGGGCCGGGTGGGTGGACAAGTACCCCATCCGTTCGCTCGAGGACGGCCTGGCGGAGGAGGACTGGGACGGGTGGTCGAAGCTGACGGCGAAGCTCGGCGACAAGGCCCAGCTGGTAGGCGACGACCTGCTCGTGACGAATGTCGAGCGCATCCGGCGCGGAATTGCCACGAAGGCGGCCAATAGCGTGCTCATCAAGCTCAACCAGATCGGCACGCTCACCGAGACCCTCGACGCCGTGGAGATGGCGAAGTCTGCCGGCTGGACGACCGTAATCTCCCACCGCAGCGGCGAAACGGAGGACACGTTTATCGCCGACCTCGCGGTCGCCACCGGCGCCGGCCAGATCAAGACCGGCGCGCCGGCCCGGGGCGAGCGCACCGCCAAGTACAACCGCCTCCTGGCGATTGAACGGCAACTGGGCGAGTCCGCCTACTACGCGGGGTGGGATGCCATCCATCAGTTGGGGCCAAAGCCCTCGGCGCTCAAGACGACGACACCGGGCCCGAGCAGGGCGCGCCGTTCCACCGGCCGCAAGCGCCACTAGGCAGCCCGCTTCGCGATGACGCAGCCTCGCGTTTCGCCACCAAGGGTCTTTCCGGGCGCTACACGCGCGCCGCGACCGCCGGCTGGTTCCGCCGGCTCCGTGGATGCCCACCGCCAGGCTGGCTTCCTCCTTGGGGCCGAGCTTGATGCCGTGGTTGCCGGGCTCGCCCTGGAAGGGGCAGTCGCCGAGGCCTCGTCGGCCGCGAAATACCGGAATCAGCCGATGGCGGCAGCCCTCATGCAGTGGTCGCGCGGGTGGCTCACGCGGTTGGAGGCGCTGCACGCTATCGAATGGGGCAACTATGGCGCTGCCATCGGCCTCCTTCGCGTTGCCTGTGACTTCCAGGCCGCCGAACAGCTGTTGCTGGATACCGGCGCCGAAGAGTGGGGCGAGTGGCTCACCGAGCCGGGGATCGCGCTCGCCGCGGACGAACACGGGACCGCTTTCCGGCTCCACGCCTTTCGGGCCGCGGAGGTGCTTGCCCGCCACAGCACCCTCGGTGAGGTCTACCGGCAGGTCGCCGACCTCTCGATGCCGCACTTTGGCAGCACCCTGCTCCTCGCCGGCCCGGAGTCGGACCCTGGCCGGGTGGTGGCGACGTTCGGTGACCGTGACTTTCACCTGGGGCTGGCGCAACTGGGCCTTGGCTGGCTCCTCGACCTGGGTATCGCCCGCATCGCTGACCTGCTTGAACGCGATGGGCCGTTCCATGTGCCGGACGCGGCCCAGCTGGAGCGCTGGCAGGAGGGCGCGCGAAAGCTGCTGGCCGGCCCCGATCGCTGCCGGATGGCGATGTTGGACGACCACGCCACGTATCGCTACAGCATCGACAACTGGCGGCGCAGCCCCGGCGGGGCAGGAAAACGAATCCTCCTCTGATGGAAAGGCCGCATGAACGTCTCGGAGCACGTCCGGTGAGGAAGGCGTACCATCCGCTGGTGCCCCGGTATCTCCTGCTTGGACTGCTCGCGATCCTCCCCCTTGCCGCCATCACGGCCTGCGGCGGTGGCGACGACGACGATGAGCCCACGGCAACAACCACGACGACGACCACGGCCGATGACGGCACAGCCACAGCCGTGGCCTCACCGGCAGGGACGCCGGTCGGTCCGCTCTCGGACAAGGAATACCTCGCCGTCATCTGCGGCGGCCTTGAGGATTACACCGCCGCCGTGCTCCGCGAACAGACCGTCGAAGGCCTGAGCGCCGTGGTCCGCACCTACATTGCGAGCCTCCAGGCGGTGCTTCCGCCCGAAGACCTGACCGACTTCCACGAGCAGTTCATCGAATACCTGACGGCTGCCGTTGACAGCCCGACGGACCTCCTTGCCACCCCCCGGCCGCTTCCCCCCGAAAAGGTGCGCGACCGCCTGGCGAATTTGGAGGACGACGTCGAAGAATGCCGGGATGCCAAGTTCTTCAGCACCCGCGAAGAGGACCCGTCGTGAGGTAGCCATGCGGCGGCCCCACCACGCATACTGAACCGAGCCTGATTCGGCTTAGAGGAGAACCGTCGATGCCCACGCCGTATGCATATTTCCAGGGAAAGATCGTCCCACTGGAACAGGCGAAGATCGGGGTGATGACCCACGCCTTCAACTACGGCACAGCGGTATTCGAGGGAATCCGCGGCAACTGGAACGACGACGACAAGGCGATCTACCTGTTTCGCGTCCGCGAGCATTACGAACGCTTGCTCAATAGCTCCAAGATCCTCCAGCTCGATGTCCACGACAGCATCGACCGGCTCTGCGAACTGACCCTGGAAATCGTCGAACGCAGCGGCTACGAGGAGGACGTCTACATTCGCCCCCTCGTCTACAAGAGCAGCGAGCAGGTGGGAGTCCGCCTCCACAATCTCGAGAGCGACACGGTCATCTTCATCACGCCCTTCGGGCCGTACCTCGACATCGAAAAGGGCGCGCGCTGCCACACCAGCACCTGGCGCCGCGTCGACGACACAAGCATCCCGCCGCGGGCCAAGGTGACCGGGATCTACGTGAACAGCGCCCTCGCCAAGACCGAGGCCCAGCTCAACGGGTTCGACGAGGCGATCATGCTCAACGCCGACGGGCATGTCTCCGAGGGCAGCGGTGAAAACATCTTCATGATTCGCAACGGCCGTCTCGTCACGCCCGCGCCCTCCGACAACGTCCTCGAAGGCATCACGGCCGCGACGGCGGTGGAACTTGCCCAGAAGGAACTCGGCCTCGAGACCGTGGAGCGCCAGATCGACCGCTCGGAGCTCTACATCGCCGACGAGATCTTCATGACCGGCACGGCCGCGCACCTCACGCCGGTGGTGGAAGTCGACCGTCGCCCGGTGGGCGATGGCACGCCCGGCCCGATCACGAAGAAGCTCAGCGCGATCTTCTTCGATGCTATTCGGGGCAAGAACGAGCGCTACCGGCACTGGTGCACACCAGCGCGCGCCCGCGTAACCAGCTGAGCGGCGGCGCCATCCAGCCACCCCGGGCGCTCGGCGTCATCATCGGTGGCGTTATCAGCGTGTGGGCGTTCGGCCTGGCGATTGGCGCCGGCATCGCCGCCGGTGGCGGAACGGTCGAATTCAAGACCTTCCTCGCATGGGTCGTCTGTGGCGTCCTGGTCCTGGTTGGCGCCCTCTTCGCCTACTGGTCGTGGGCGCTTTCGACGCTCTCCTACACCATCGGGCGCGAGCACCTCACCATCCGCTGGGGCCTCCGCCGCATCGAAGTGCCAATCGGCAACATCCAGCGGATGATCCCCGGCCGCACCGTCTATGACGCCAACGTCCACGGACTGAACTGGTGGGGCTGTCACGTTGGCCATGCCGAGGTGACGCGCGTCGGCTACACGCTCTTCTACTCCACCCACTCTTCGCCCGACGAACTGCTCTACGTGGTCACCAACGGCGAAGCCTTTGGCCTCACGGTGATGGACCAGGCGGCGTTCGCGGAAGAGGTGCAGGCGAATGCCGCGCTCGGCCCCACGGTTGGCGAGCTGCAGCGCTCCGCTTCAAGCGGGATTGCCTCGTTCCCGATCTGGCGCGACAACACGGCCAAGACGCTCGCCTTCTTCTCGATCGTGGCGGCGCTCGCCGTCTGCGGCTACGTGTACGGCCAATACCCGGGGCTCCCGTCCGTCGTCGAGCTCAAATACCCGGCGATTGAGGGCATCGTCCGCGTTGGCGAGAAGTCGGAGTTGCTTCGTATCGCCTACATCTCCGCCGCGATCGCGGTTGGCAATGCGGTCGTCGGCGCTCTTGTCCACGCGCGGATGCGGGCTGCCGGCCTCTGGGTCTTCGCTTCCGGTGGGATGGTCCAGGTGATCCTCCTGGCCGCCGCCATCGTCGCCTTTTCCGCCGCTTGAGCTAGATGACCTTGTCTGCGATCGTCGTCCGCAGGTCGGCGGCCGAATCGCCCGCGGCCAGCACCTGGGTGATCAGGACGACCTTGCCCGAGCGGTAGATATCCGTCCAGACCAGGTTCCCGAGCTTATCCGGTGTCGCTGTCACAAAGGCACGGCTTTCGTCACCGAGACCGAGCGCGTCCGCTGCTGCCTGCTCGGCGTCGCCTCCGAAGAACTCCGGCGGCGGATTTTCCAGCGCCGTCGCGAGCGTCGCGTAGTGCCCCTGCGCTTCCTCGACGCTGTTTTCCACGTAGACGAGGACGATCGCCGCCCGGCCATCGGACGACTGGTAGAGCGCCTTGTAGGTGTCCAGTGCCGGGTCGGCGAGTTCGTCCCGGCCCTCTTCGATGATGGCGAATCCCTGGTCGCTCAAGTCTGGGACCCGCTCCTTCGCGGACTTTTCGCCACCGCCGCAGGCAACGACGCACAGCGAGAGAAGCGCTGTCCCAACCACCAAGACAGACCACCGGTATCGCACGCAAAGCTCCTGCGGGATGAGCCCGTTGGAAGATGGATACCATCCCGGAGCGTCTTGTGGAAGCCGGAGGTTAGCTCGCGGCCGGAACTTCGACCGCTTCCTGGAACAGGGACACCAGTGATTCATCGAAACGCTGGCTCGAGAGGCCCCGGATCACATCGAGGGCGTCGTTCGCGCTCATCGCCTTACGGTGCGGGCGGTCATTGGTCAGGGCTTCGAACGTTTCGGCGATACCAATCATCTGCGCCTCTTCGGGGACATCCAGGCCTTCGAGCATGCCGGGGTAACCTTTGCCGTCGACGCGCTCGTGGTGGCAGGCCACCCACCAGGCGGCGGGGCCAAAGCGGGGAATCTCGCTGAGGATGTCGCGTGCGTAGGTCGGGTGCAGCTGCATCGTCGCCATCTCATCGACGTTGAGAATGTCCGGCTTGTGGAGGAGGGCGATGGGCACACCGAGGGTGCCGATGTCCTGGACCATTGCGGCCGAACGGATGAGTTCAATCCGGGCTGCCGGCATGCCGCGGGTGGTTGCCAACCGGGCGGCCATCTCGGCGACCCGGCGCGAGTGACCGGCGACGCGGCCGTTGCGGGAGTCGACGAGGTCGGCGATGACGGCGATGAACTCCTGGAGTGCGTCTCCATCGAGCATGCCGCCGTAGTTCAGGGATACCAACGTGGGTTCCAGTTCCTCACCGTAGAAGCCGAGCCAGAACCCGTCGTCTCGCGACAGTTCGGCCATCACCTCAGCCAACTTCGGGTCGAGTTCGGCGCCACCCATCCCGGCAATGTCCGCGGGCGCCGTCCGCCGGAGAGCCAGGGGCGACGCTTCCTGGTCGAAGAGCGATTCGACGCGGTCGGCGGCGGCAAGGATTCGGGCGAGGACCGGAAGGCGCTCGCCGGAAAGGCCACCGGGCAGGCCGGAGCCGTCCCAGCAGTCGTGGTGATGCTGGACGGCGCGAGCGACATCTTCGCCGAGGCCCAGCCGCCGCACCATCTTCGCCCCGACCTCGCAATGGAGGTTCAGCGTCTTAACGACTTCGGCCCACTGGGGCGAGGTGCCGACGCTCTCGCCGTTCGGTGCGATACCGGCGGTTGCGGCGCCGGCCATGCCGATATCGTGGAGCAGTCCGCCGAAGAACGCCCCCTCGACGAGTTCGGGGTCGAGCTCAAGTTCGCTGGCGAGGTACATGGCGACATAAGCGACACGCTGGGCATGGCCGCTACGGCGCCGCTCGGCGAGGTCGAAGGCACGGCTGAGAGGGGCGAGGATGGCTCCCCGGGTGAGCCGGAGAGGCCCGGCATCGATGTCCTCGTCGTACAGGCGGGAGTCGAGGAAGTCGGCCTGCAGTGTTTCGATCCGTTGGGCGTTCGAAGTCATGCTGGCACTGGCCTCCAGGCGGCGGAAGTCATACCTGTGTTATCGGTATCGGCTCGTGGCGAGCGTAGCGCTGTTTCCGTTCTCGTCACCGGAATTAGGGGTCTTGGAGGGGGTCCTGTGGTGAGACTGCACGTTCCTTGGATTCTGCGTACACTGGAAACTCATGGCGGAGAGCCGACCCCTGTAACCCCATCGGTTCTCTAAGAAACGGACATATGGACCGAGTCCGGCTCCAGGCGTTCATGACCAGGCGACTTGCTGAGCTCCCGCTCATCGAGCCACTCATCGTTACACCCTCGACCCCCGTCAAAGAGGCGGTCTCAGGGATGGCGCAGCGCTCCTATTCCTGTGCTCTTGCGGTCGAAAACGATCGGCTCGTCGGCATCTTCACAGAACGTGACGTGCTCAGCCGGTGCATGGGCAATGGGTTCGACTGGTCCCAGCCACTGGGCGACGCAGTGTTGACCCGCGATCCCCGGGTGATGACCCCGGAACATACGGTCGGTGACTGCATCGCCGTCCTTCGGAAATACGGTTACCGCACCATGCCGGTCGTCGACAATGGAAAGATTGTGGGTCTCGTCCGGCTCCAGAACTTGCTCACCCATCTCGCCGAGGAATTCCCCGACGAGGTGCTCAATATTCCCCCCCCGCCCCCATCAAGTGATGGGGCAACGAGAAGGCGGTTAGTACCCTTCATGACCACAGAATCCCCCGCACGCACCACCCTCCGCATCGAGTCGCGGGACCGGGTGACGGTTCGCTTCGCCGGTGACTCCGGCGATGGCATGCAGCTCACGGGCACGCAGTTCACCAAGACTGCGGCCGTGTTCGGCAACGACCTCGCGACCCTCCCCGACTATCCCGCCGAAATCCGGGCCCCCACCGGTTCGCTCCCCGGCGTCTCGGGGTTCCAGGTCTCCTTCGCCAGCTCCGATATCCGGACGCCCGGCGACGCGCCCGACGCGCTTGTGGCAATGAACCCGGCCGCACTGAAGACCAACATCGGTGACCTCGTCAGGGGCGGCCTCCTCATCGTCGATGAAGACGAGTTCACCCCGCGAACCTGAAGAAGGCTTCCTACGCGACGAACCCGCTCGAAGATGGCAGCCTCGCCGCCTACCAGGTGTGCGCGATCCGCGATCACCCATCAGAACGAAATCGCCCTCGAGGAAGTCGACCTGCTCTCGCAGCAGAAGTTCCGCTCTCGGAACTTCTATGCGCTCGGGCTCGTCCTCTGGCTGTACGGCCGCTCGCTGGAGACCACGACCATCGCTGGGCCGAGGAGAAGTTCGGCCGCAACCCGGAGGTCCTCGAGGCGAACCTCCGCGCGCTCCGGGCCGGCCACGCCTTCGGCGAAACGACCGAGATGTTCCACGACGCGCTACGAAGTGCCGCCGGCCGCGGTCGCCGCCGGGCGTTTACCGCCACATCAGCGGCAACGAGGCGACCGCGCTGGGCTTCCTCGCCGCGTCGGTCAAGGCCAAGCTGCCCGCTCTTCTATGGAGCTACCCGATCACCCCGGCGAGCGACGTCCTCCACGAGCTCGCGAAGCTGCGGAACTTCGGCGTAAAAACCTTTCAGGCCGAAGACGAGATCGCTGCCATGGGCGCCGCAATCGGTGCTGCCTACGGCGGCCACCTTGCCCTTACGGGCACCAGCGGCCCCGGTCTCGCGCTGAAGAGCGAAGGCTTGAACCTTGCCGTGATGACCGAACTGCCGCTCGTCGTCATCGACGTGCAGCGGGCCGGCCCCAGCACCGGCATGCCGACGAAGACAGAGCAGTCCGACCTTCTCCAGGCGATGTATCGGACGCAACGGCGACTCGCCCGTCGCGATCATCGCCCCGGCGACGCCCTCCGAGTGCTTCGGGATGGCGATCGAGGCTTTCCGCATCGCCCTCAAGTACATGGTGCCCGTCATCTACCTCAGCGACGGCTACCTCGGCAACGGCTCCGAGCCGTGGCGGATTCCCTCGCTCGATGAGTTCCCGGAGATCACCTACCAGTACGCAAAAGAGGGTGGCGACGAGCCCTTCAACCCCTACAAGCGCGACCCCGAGACGCTGGCCCGAAACTGGGCGGTGCCCGGCCAAAAGGGCACTCGAGCACCGCATCGGCGGTATCGAGAAGTCCGGCGAAAGCGGAAACATCAGCTACGACCCCGGCAACCACCACCGGATGACCCTCCTGCGGGCCGAGAAGGTCGCCCGCATCGCGAACGACATTCCCCCGCTCGAAGTCACAGGCCCGGATTCCGGCGACCTGCTGGTGCTCGGCTGGGGCGGCACCTACGGCGCCATTACCAGCGCGGCCGAACGCGCCCGCAAGCAACGGCAAGAGCGTCAGCTCGGCCCACCTGCGGCTACCTGAACCCCTTCCCGAACAACCTCGGCGAAGTGCTGGGACGCTTCAAGAAGGTCCTCGTTCCGGAGCTCAACACCGGGCAGCTCGTCATCCTCATTCGCGCAAAGTTCCTCGTCGACGCCGTGCCCTTCAACAAGATCGCCGGACAGCCGTTCAAGATCGCCGAAATCGAAGCGAAAATCGACGAAGTGCTGGGACTCCGCGGGCCATACGAGCTCGAATTCGGCGGCCTCAGCGATGCAAGGAGAGTAGCCAGCCATGGCAACCACAAACGGCACCACAGCGGACGGCAGCCTCGAGCTGCCCGTCCTCACTCGCAAGGATTTCGTCACCGACCAGGAAGTGCGCTGGTGCCCCGGCTGCGGCGACTACGCCATCCTCGCCCAGATGCAGAAGATGCTTCCGCGACCTTGAGGTCCCGCGCGAGAACATCGTCTTCATCAGCGGCATCGGCTGCTCCAGCCGCTTCCCCTACTACGTCGAGACCTACGGCTTCCACACCATCCACGGCCGCGCCCTCACGCTGGCCACGCGGCCTGAAGACGGCCCGCCCGGAGCTGAGCGTCTTCGTCATCACCGGTGACGGCGACGGGCTCAGCATCGGCGGCAACCATCTCCTCCATGTGATGCGCCGCAACATCGACCTCAACGTCATCCTCTTCAACAACCGCATCTACGGCCTGACGAAGGGCCAGTTCTCGCCGACCTCGGAGATCGGCAAGGTCACCAAGTCCTCGCCCTACGGCACCACCGAGCGGCCACTGAACCCCATCCGGATAGCCCTCGCCGCCGGCGCGACCTTCGTCGCCCGCTCCATAGACCGCGACACGTCCGCACCTCGAAGAGACCCTCTACCAGGCGGCCAAGCACAAGGGCGTCTCGTTCGTCGAGGTCTACCAGAACTGCAACATCTTCAACGACGGCGCCTTCGCGGCGTTCGCCGATAAGGGTGTCCGCCAGGACAAGCTGCTCTACCTCGAGCATGGCGCTCCCCTGCGCTTCGGCGCCGAGCGTCAGAACGGGATCAGCCTGAACGGCTTCGAGCCGCACGTCCTCGAAAACGTCGAGAGCGACGAGAACCTCGTCGTGCACGATGTGGCCTCACCGACGCAGAACCTCGCGAACATCCTCGCGGAAATGGACTATCCCGCCTACCCGGTGCCCGTGGGTGTCTTCCGCGACATCGAGGCCCCGATATACGAGGATTCTCATCACTGCCCAGGTAGAGAACGCACGAAAGCGCACGCCACCGGATTTCCAGGCGCTCCTCCACGGGACCGAGACCTGGGAGGTAAGCTGACGCCCCCGGAGGGACGCATGACCTCATCAACAGCCTCGAACCAGACAACGTGCCCGGGTTGTGGTGAGCCGTACATCCTTGGCGAGGACTACTGCGACAACTGCCACTACGACCTTCGTACCGAGGGCCTGCCCTCGACCGGTGGCCGGACCACGACCAACGACTTCAGCGCGCCTCTCACGGAGGTACGCATCCCGGCGCCCCACTCGCTGACGGGGAGTGCCACCGTCCGCGATGCCGTCGCCATCCTGCGCGACGACCCTGCCGGCGCTGTGGTCGTCGTCGAAGCGGGCATGCTCGTCGGCATCTTCACCGAGCGCGACGTGCTTGCGAAGGTTGCCGGCCGCGACGGCCTCCTCGAAAAGCCCATAAGGGACGTGATGACCGCGGACCCGGTCATCCTCCGCGATTCCGATACGATCGCCACTGCCCTCAACAAGATGGCGGTAGGCGGCTTCCGCCACGTGCCCCTCGTCCACGGCGACGACCTCATCGGGGTCGTCACCGCGAGTGACCTGATGCAGTGGTTCATGCGGAAATATATCGACTAAGCAGCCGTATACATTTCTAGTCTTGGCCTATAGGTCGCGGTGTTCTATCGTTTTCCATAGAGCTTGGCTATGGCTCCGGGGTAGTTCCTGTTGGAACTCGCACAGCTCGATGCGTTCATCACAGCCGCTGACTGTGGAAGCTTTAGCCGCGCGGCGGAGATCCTGCACGTCGCGCAACCTTCCCTGAGCAACCGGATCCAGTCTCTCGAGCGCGAGATCGGGCAGCCCCTCTTCGAACGAATGGGACGCGGCGTCAAGCTCACCGACTCGGGCATCGCCTTCCTTCCCTACGCCCAGCGAGTCCTGCGCACCCTGCGCGATGGCATGCTGGTGCTCGATGGCACGCGCGAAGGATCGATGGGCAGGCTCTCGATCGGGACGGCCCCGGCGGTGGGCACCTACGTGCTGCCGCGCATCCTCAAGGCCTTCCACGACAATCATCCCGGCGTCGATGTCATGGTCCGCACGGGACATTCCGAAGACGTCCTTCAGCTGGTCCTCGACGACGATGTCCAGGTGGGGTTCGGCCGTCCGATCAACCACCCGGAAATCCACACGGTCCCGCTCTACCGGGACGAGCTGGTCCTCGTTGTGTCAGCGAACCATCGATTTGCCAAGCGCGGCGTCGTCAACATGGCCGACCTGGCGAACGAGCCCCTCATCGTCTTCGACCGCGATTCGGGGTACTACGGACTCATTCTCGGGCTCTTTCGGGAGCTTGGCGTGGTACCCAAGCAGCTCATGCACCTCGATAGCATCGAGGCGACGAAGAAGATGGTGGAGATGGACCTCGGCCTCGCCTTGCTGCCCGCTGTGTCCGTCGAGCGCGAGATTAAGCTCGGCACCCTCCACAAGATGGCGGTCGACACGACACGCCCGGTCGAGCGCGAGATCGCCCTGATGTACCGCCAGAGCAAGACGATGTCCGGGCCGATGTCCCAGTTCCTCGACCACATATCGCGGCTCTACGGCGTCAAGCTCTAGGCCGCGTGCTCATCGACCTTCACTGCCACAGCACTCCCCTTTCGGCATGCTCGTCACTGCAGCCGGAGGAGGTTGTGGACCTCGCCCGGGAGCGCGGGCTGGACGCCATTTGCCTGACCGAACATGACCGCTGGTGGGATGACGGGACCCTCGCCTCCCTCGCTCGCCGGACGAACTTCCCTGTCTTCGCCGGCGTCGAGCTCACCATTGCCGAGGGACACATCCTCGCGTTCGGATTGCCGCCGATGGCGCCGGGCACGACGCTGGATGCGATTCGCCGTCAACCGGGAGCCTCGCGTGGACTACTCTACCTTGCGCACCCGGCGCGGGACGGCAACCTGCGCCTCTCCGAGACGGTGATTGACGCCTGCGCCTCCGTGGAGGCCATCAACGGGTCAGATTCGCGGCTTGTCAGTGCCTCTGGCGCCGGCCTGGCCTCCCGGTTTCCGCTGCCCGGCATCGGGGGTTCGGATTGCCACGCACCCGACGAAGTCGGACGGGCCGCGACCAGCTTCGAGCGGCCGGTCGCCAGCCTGGAAGAACTGGTGACAGAACTCAGGGCCGGGCGCTACGAGGCGGTCTACGTGGAACCGTCGCCATCGCCCTGACGTGGTGCAAGGTCGCCGTGGAGCGCGAGCAACGTGGCGAAATGGTCCAGACCGTGCCAGAGCATCTTTTCGGCGAGCCAGGCTACATCGACGACGCGCCCATCCGGCCAGGTGGCGGTCCTGGCCCAGTCGCTCGGCCCCATGCCCTTCAGGAGCTCGATACCTTCCGCGCGCATATCGACGAGCTGGGCGGCGAGATCCTCAATCCCGGGGTCGCGCTTGTAGTTCGCTTTCATGAAGCCCTCGCTATCCCAGCGGAGGAACTTCGGGCCTTCTTCGTTGAGCATCTGGCGCAGGCGCCCGAGGAAGATGTTTTCGTTGGCGACCAGGTGGAAGAGGTGCTGGTGTGCGGACCAGCCATCCTCAGGGCGTTCGTAGGCGAACCCCGCAAGGAGTGACGCCGCCCATTCGACCCCCTTGATGCTTAATGGCAGCCGTGCCATCAGGGTGGGGTCGGGAATTCGCCGTTCAGTCATAACGCAACCTTTCGGTGTTCAGGCGCCTCGGGCATCGGGGACTCCCCGATCTTCGTGCCCGCGGAGCCATCGTACAGTGACGGTGTTGTGGCTGTTCAGCCAGCTGGCCAGGGAGGGACCTTCGTCCCCGGGCACGTGTCGCTGCACGAGGCCCGCCTCCTGGCGCGTTCCGAGCCGGGGACTCTGGGTGCAAGCCAGTCACGAACTGTCGATACCCCACCTCCCCGTTCAGCGCTCGGCCGCTCAAGGCTGTCCGGCAGTTCCTCCGGCAGCCATGTCTACACGCCGCACACGCCCGTTTCGGCCACCGGCAACTACGATGCCGACCAGTGGGATGGCATGCTCAACCAGCTGGGCGCCAAGTACAACGTGCCGCCGCTCTTCCTCAAGTCGGTGATGCTCGCCGAGAGCGGCGGGAACCCCAATGCTGTGGGCGATTCAGGACATTCCGTTGGCCTCTTCCAGCTCCATGACCAGGGCTACGGCTACGGGATGGGCGATTCCCGCTACGACCCTGAGACCAACGCCGACCGCGCCGCGCAAGGACTGGCTGAAGCCTGGCATGCCGGTGAGAAGGCAGGCTACACCGGCGAATACGCCGTCCGTGCCGCATACGACTACTCATTCAATCCCGGCGGCGGGTTTGCTTACCAGGGCGATGCGGTGGTGAACAACTACAACTCGTTGCTCGCACAGCAGGGTCTCCCGGCCCTTTCCTAAACGAGACCCGACGCGGCTAGACTCCAATGGTAGACTGGTAAACGGCGCGTGAAGCGCCCATCTCAGCCCGCCGGAGGATCGCATGGTTACTGCAACGTCGTACCAGGAAAAGAGCGTGTCCGTCGGCTCGCTGACGCTCCGCTACCAGGAGTGGGGCGAACCAAACGCTCCGGCAGTGCTCATGCTGCATGGTTTTGGCGTCTCCGGGCACATGTTCGATGAGTTTGCCGACCGCGCCTCCGGAAAGTTCCGCCTCATCGCCCTCGACCAGAGGGGCCACGGCGACAGCGACTGGGCCGAGGATGGCGACTATTCGCGCGTAGCCTTTGTGAACGACATCGAAGGCTTTCGCGAGGCGCTTGGCCTCGAGTCGTTCATCCTGATCGGGCACAGCATGGGTGGCCTCAACGCCGTCACCTACGCCGCACAACACCCTTCGCGGGTGCGGGCGCTCGTCCTCGTCGATGTCGGGCCAGAGTCCGCCCGCGAGGGTGTGGAGAACATCGTGCGGTTCACGCGCGGGCCCGACATGCTCGAATTCGACGAGTTCGTGGAGATGGCGCATCGGTTCAACCCGCGGCGTTCGCTCGACAATATTCGCGACCGCATGGGCCACCGCCTCAAGCAGACCGACAGCGGCAAGTGGACATGGAAGTTCGACAGCCGCTTCCGCGACAAGGAAAGCACGCTCCGCATCGGCAGCGACCTTTCCAACGACGAGACCTGGAAACTCTTCCGAAGCGTCGCAACGCCCACCCTCCTCGTGCGTGGGGCCGAGAGCGACGTCCTGACCCAGGAGATTGCCGAACGCGTGGTGCGCGAGATGCCGAACGCGCGGCTGGTGCTCGTGCCGGGCGCCGGTCACAGCGTGCCCGGCGATAATCCCGACGACTTCACCAGTGCCGTTCGGACATTCATCGATGACGTGCAGGATGGGCAGTTCACGCCCGACACCGTCGCCGAACGGTTGCCTCTCGAAGCGCTCGTCGAATCGAATGGCCATCGCCCGCGCCCGGGGATGCTTACCTTCATCGTGGCGGGAGCGGCCGCTGTGCTTGCCGTTGGCGGCATCTCCTACGTCGTGCGACACAACAAGAAGCAGGCGAAAGAAGACCGCGCCAGGGCTGCACTGGCCCGTTCGCGGCAGGTTGCCCGCGTACCGAGCCCGGCGGACCTCGAAGCGACGCGTGCGCGCATGGCCTCGCTCGCTGCGGACCTTGCCAGTCTTGGCCGCTACCGCGCCGCTGAAGCAGTACAGGCCCTTCGTGAAGCCGACCTCTCGCCGGCCCGCGAGCAGGTTGGCCGCCTTTCGAGCGCCGTCGGCGAACGTGCGAAGAAGGTCGACCGCAAGAAGCTGAAGAAGCGCGGCGGACGTGCCGCATCGATGTCGAAGGTGGGTGCCCTCCTTGTCGGCAACCTTCTGCTGAAGGGCCTCAAGACGGCCAACTCCCGCGCGAAAAAGCGACGCAAGGGGCGCCGGTGGCGGAAATAACGCTTGGCGCTGTTCGCTTCACCTACGACGACCGTGGGGAAGGCGACCCGCCGTTCGTGTTCATCCACGGTCTCGCCTGCGATCGGGCCAGCTGGGCGCCCCAGGTCGAACGACTGAGTGCGACCAATCGCTGCATCGCCATTGATCTGCGTGGCCGCGGCGGCTCGTCGCCGATTCCTCCCTTCGATACCAGCCAGGCGACCGAAGATGTCGCGGGCATCATCCGCGAGTTGGCCTTGCCGCCCGTGATCGTCGTCGGTCACAGCCTCGGCGGGCTTGTCGCCTTGCTGCTAAACGACCGTCACGGCGAGCTCGTCAAGGGTGTCGTCCTCTGCGATGCGGCATTGACGGGCGCGGCGAACGGATCGTTCGAGGGCCTGCGAAATAGGATCCGCGATATCGGCCGCGAAGCGATGGCGCCGCTGGTGGAGAGCTTCTTCGTCGCCTCGACCGGCGACGATGTGCGCGCATACGTCCGTGAGGTGATGCTCGGCTGCCCGCCGGATGTCGCGGCAGGGATGTTGGAGAACGACGAAATCTTCCACGCCGGGATGGCAGGTCTGCTCAAAGCGGCCGATGCCAAACCGTTCATGGCGCTCTGGCCGAACCGCCCGATTGGCAACCCCGACAAGCTCCGCGAGACGCTGGTCTTTTTGCGCCAGGAGCCGGTGGCGGATGCCGGGCATTTCCTGCAGCTTGAGCATCCCGACGTGACCACGGCCCTTTTGCGCGCGTTCCTCGACGACGTTGCGCGCGACCCAAGGATAAACACGCCTGACTGACTGCCCTGACCTGTAGCGCCCGCACCCGTACATTGGCTAGGTGCGTCTTCCTCTTGGCATCTTCGGGGCAGCGTTCGTCCTGGCCGTCGTAGCGGCCTGTGGTGGCTCAGCCAACGGCGGCAGCGTCACGATTGTCACCGGCGACGAGACGGCCACTCCGGCGGTGGGAGACCCTTCGAGCACGCCGGCGCCGGGCGATACGGCTGTCCCATCCGCGACAAGCTCCACCGGCACGGTATGGACGGGATCCGCTCCCCTGCGGCGACACCCTCGTCCCCGTGAACAAGCAACTCGGACTGCCCAGCGACTGCGCCCCGGCCGAGACGGTGGTAGTCCCCGACGAGTATGCGTGGCAGGCAGGCCAGGAGCTTATGCCGGATGCCCTCGCCGCCCTCATCACGCTTCTCGACGCCGCCAGCGACGACGGCTACGAGATGTTCGTCGAGAGCGCCTACCGCAGCTATCAGACGCAAGTGTCGACGTTCAACTACTGGGTCAGCTTCTACGGGAGCGAAGACGAGGCGGCGAGGATCAGCGCCCGTCCCGGCCACAGTGAGCACCAGCTGGGCACGACGCTCGACCTTACCGTCGCCCGCAACGGTAGCGACCTCGACTCCTTCGTAGGGACGCCAGAGGCCGACTGGGTGCGGGACAACTCCTGGAAGTACGGCTTCGTGGTCAGCTATCCCGAGGGGATGGAGGCGGTGACGGGATACGTCTGGGAGCCGTGGCACATCCGGTTCGTCGGTACCGAAATCGCCAGGCAGATCCACGAGAGTGGCATGACCTCGGGAGAGTTTCTCCTCAAGCGTTAGTCGTTCGGCGAGGCGTTGAGGAAGGCAGCCACTTCGGCGGGAATCTCGGCGACCGGAAGGGTGGCCGGCGCAATCGTGATGTCGAAGAGATCCTCCCAGGCGGCCCGGTAGTAGTCGCCGGGGCCCTCGTCGTCCGCCTCCCAGGCGAGTACCACCTGCGGGTCGTCGTCAGTGGCCTGCACCCAGTACTCACCGAGGAGCCTGGCCTGGGGAGGGTGCGTGAACTCTTTCCGCCGCTCGAAAGCTTCCATCCCGGCGACGAGGTTCGAGCCGGGCTTGAACCGAAAGAACGCAACGTACAGCGCCATGCGCCGCACCATACGCGACGGCGATCGCGGCGAGCATCCTCAAGCGCGCTCTTTTGTTAGACTTTGGCCGCGCCGGGCAACCGGCAGCAAGGAGTCGCTATGTACCGCCGCATCCTCACTGGCATCATCGAACGAGGCCAGACGGGTCCTTTTCTCGCTGCGATGCGCGACTCGAGCCGCCACCAGGACGAGCGCGGCATACGCGCCCGCACTACCATCTGGGGGTCCGTGAGCGGCCAGACGAGCAGCGTCCTCATCGCCAGCGACTTCGACGGCCTCGACGAGCTGGAGAAGTTCACGGAGATGGTAGCGAGCGATTCGATCTTCGCCAACCTCCGGCGGGACGTGCGGACGAAGATGATCTACGACGAGAGCGCAGTCTCCATTCACCGTCTCGACTATCACTCCGAGGGCCTCATCAGCAGCGAAGATGCGACGGCCCCACGGAAGTACATGCGCACCCTCGATGGCGATGTCGCCCCCGGCCGCAAACGCGACTTCATCCTCAGCATCGCCCAGGCTTTGGAATTCCAGAAGGCGCGGGGCATCGATGCCACGACGAGTGTTTGGTCGGCGATGACGGGCGCGACCAACGGGGTCAGCATCGTCGCCGAGTTCGATAGCCTGTCGGAGCTGGAGCGGTTTGACCAGATGGCAGCGGAGGACTCTGAGTTCGCCCGTCTGCGGGCGGCGACCCGCGAGAGCATGGTGTTCCTGACGAGTCGGGTGAGCATCATGCGCAGCCTGGTCTAGGCTGCTCGCGACGCGCAATGAAAAGGGCGGGCACCATGTGCCCGCCCTTTCGTCGTGTCCGGAGCTGCGGTTAGCAGCAGTTGCGAGGAGCGCCGCTGCCGTCGGCCGTCTGGAAGCTGGAGCCACAGGCGCAGGACTTGGTCGCGTTCGGGTTGAAGATGCTGAAGCCGCTCTTCATGATGTCGTCCACGTAGTCGATCTCGGCGCCCTGCAGGTACTGGGCGCTTTCGGGGTCGACGACGATGCGCACGCCATTCTGCTCGATGACGATGTCGTCTTCCTCGGTGCTACGGGCGAGTGCCATGCCGTACTGGTAGCCGGAGCAACCGCCGCCGGCAACAAACACGCGGAGGGCTCCCTCCGGGAGTTCGCGGGCTTCCAGCAGCGCCTTCGCCTTCTCGGCTGCCGCATCAGTAATGTTCACCAGGCCAATGCCCGTCGTCGCTTCAAGAGTCATGGAGTACCTCCGCAAATGTCCGCGGGGTCAGCGGACTTGCCTCCAGTATAGCTATCGACAGACCGGCGCGTAAACGCAGACACGCCGCCGGCCGACGCGCTACGCTGAATCCGTGGAGCGCATTTACCTCGACCACGCGGCGACCACGCCTCCTGATACTCGCGTGCTTGAAGCGATGTGGCGGGCCTACACCGACACCTGGGGTAATCCGTCGAGCATTTACCTCGAAGGTCAGCAGGCGAACGCATTGCTAGATGACGCTCGCAAGACGTGTGCCGATCTCCTCGGCGTCAGCCCGCGCGAGGTGATCTTCACGGCCAGCGGCAGCGAAGGCGACAACGCTGCAATCCGGGGGGCTGCCTACGCCCAGCGGGAGGGAGGGCGCGGCGCACACATCATCACGTCCACCATCGAACACCACGCCGTCCTCCACACAGTCGAACAGCTCGAGCGTGAGGGCTTCCGGGCGACGTACCTGCCCGTTGATAGCGACGGCTTCGTCTCCCTCGAGGCGCTGCGCGATGCGGTGACCGATGAGACGGCGATCGTCTCGATCATGACCGCGAACAACGAGGTCGGGACCATCGAGCCCATCGCCGAGGCGGCCGCGATCGTGAAGGAGCGGAACCCCCGGGCACTCTTCCACACCGATGCCGTACAGGCGGCGGGCGCGGTGGACATCTCTCCCGCGGTGCTTGGCGTCGATTTCCTGAGCATCGCGGCGCACAAGTTCTACGGCCCCAAGGGCGTCGGGCTGCTCTACATAAAGAACCGATCGCGGTGGCAACCGTTCATCCATGGCGGTTCGCAGGAGAACGAGCGCCGGGCCGGGACCGAGAACGTGGCCGGAATCGCGGGGCTGGCGAAGGCGATGGAACTGGCGTGGTTCGAGTCCGCTGAGCGGAATGCCCATGTCCGCATGCTGCGCGACCGCCTTCTCTACGGCCTCCCCGAGCGGATTCCGGACACCGTGGTGACGGGGAGCCAGGACCTCGACCGGCGCCTGTCGAACAACTTCAGTTGCTGCTTCCGGAACGTGGAGGGCGAGAGCGTCTTGCTCGCCCTGGACCTTGCGGAAATCGCCGCCAGCAGTGGGAGTGCCTGCACCACCGGCTCGTTAGAGCCGTCGCACGTATTGACCGCCATGGGCATTGATAGCGACCTCGCCCACGCTTCCTTGCGGCTCACGCTGGGGCAGTCGAATACCGAGGCGCAGATCGACCGCGTGCTGGATGTGCTCCCCGGGATTGTGGAACGGCTTCGGGCGCTTTCGACCTAGCCTTCGACCCCGTGTTCGGTCAGGAAGTCGATGATGTCCTGGACGATACGGATGTTCTCCGCATCCTCGTCGCTGATCTCGAGGTCCTCCGCATCGTCCGCGAATGCCTCTTCGATGGCGATCGTCAGGTCGACGATATCGAGTGAGTCCGCCCGCAGGTCATCGACGAGGCTCGCCTCGGGTGTGACCTCGTCGGCCGGGACCTTCAACTGTGCGACAACGACGTCGCGAACGCGCTCGAATAGAGTGGCCATACGTCTTCTCCCCTGGTTCCGCGGGCACCTTCATGCGCCGCCGCGACGGTACGACGGCGCGAGTGAGTTCCGCGGGATGCTACCTTACGGCTGATATTTACGAAAGATCACGCATCCATTTTGGCCCCCGAATCCGAACCCGTTGGCGGCTGCAGCGTTAACGGTCCGCTTCACCGCTTTGAGCGGCGTGTAGTCGAGATCGCAGGCGGGATCGGGCGTTTCGAGGTTGATTGTCGGAGGCACGATGTCCTCGTAGCAGGCCATAGCCGCTGCCAGGGCGCCAACCGCTCCTGCCGCACCCAGGAGGTGTCCGACCATCGACTTGGGTGAGCTCAGGGCCAGCACCTTTGCATGCTTCCCGAAGGCTTCCTTCACGGCGATAGTCTCGGAGGCGTCATTGAGCGGCGTGCCGGTGCCATGGGCGGCGATGTAGTCGATGTCCGTGGGCTGGAGCCGGGAGACGCGGAGCGCTTCGCCGATCGCCTGGGCGGCGCCGCTGCCGTCTTCCCGCGGTGCCGTGATGTGGTAGGCGTCGCAGCTCAGACCCCCGCCTGCCAGTTCGGCATAGACCCGGGCATTCCGCGCCGTCGCGCGCGCTTCCGACTCGATCACGAGGACAACGGCACCTTCGCCGAAGACAAACCCGTCGCGCTCTGCATCAAAGGGACGGCTCGCGCCCCTGGGATTGTCGTTGCGGCGGCTGAGCGCCTTCATGTTGGCCAGACCGGCGATCGGCAAGGGATGCAGGGCAGCCTCGCTGCCGCCGGCGAAGACGACATCGGCGATGCCGTTGTCGATCATTGTTTTCGCTTCGATGAACGAGTAGAGACCGCTTGCGCAGGCAGCCACACTCGCCATCGCCGGGCCACGGAGACCAAGCTCCATGGAGACCTGGCAGGCGCCCATGTTCGGGGCCATCATCGGGATGTAGAAGGGGCTGACGCGGTTCGCGCCCCTCTCCATCAGCACTTGCATCTGTTCCATCGTGTCGATCGCGCCGCCGGAGCCTGTGGCAATTGCTGATGCCGCCCGGGGCCGCTCATCGTCGGTGAGTTCGATGCCGGCATCCTCGGCGGCGCCCAGTGCAGCCGCCACCGAGAACTGGGCGAAGCGGGACATCCGGCGCCAGGACTTGGTGTCCATGTAGTTCGCGGGGTCGAAGTCCTTCACTTCGGCCGCGATCTGGACAGGCAGGTCGCTGGCGTCGAAGCGGGTAATGGTCGTAACCCCAGACTCGCCGGCCTTCAGGTTGTTCCAGAATTCGGGGCCGGTCAGGCCGATGGGCGTGATGGCGCCAACGCCAGTCACCAGTGCTCGCGTCACAGGGTTCTCCGGGAAATCAGGATATGGCTCGGAAGATCACGCAGGAGTTGTGTCCCCCGAGCCCGACGGACGTTGTCATCGCGACCTCAACCGGGATCGATTGGGCCACGTTCGGGACGTAGTTGAGGTCGCACTCGGGGTCCGGCGTCGTGTAGTTGATGGTGGGCGGCACCTTCTGGTCACGGATGGCCATGACGCAGGCCAGCGCCTCAACCGAGCCGCTGGCGCCCATGCAGTGCCCCGTTATGGGCTTCACGGAACTGATGGCCGCCGAGTACGCCGCTTCGCCCATCACTTCCTTGAAGACCGCCGTCTCGACCTTGTCGTTCAACGGTGTGCCGCTGCCGTGGGGGTTGATGTAGTCGATAGTTGCCGGGTCAATGCCCGCCTTGCGGACGGCGGCGTTCACCGCGCGCTTGAGCCCGCGCCCAGTCTCGTGGAGGGCGATCATGTCATAGGCATCGTTGGAGGCGCCGTAGCCAATGACCTCGCAGTAGATCTTCGCGCCCCGGGCCTTCGCATGGTCGTAGTCCTCCAGGATCATGGAGGCTGCACCCTCGCCGGCCACGAAACCGTCGCGGTTGAGGTCAAAAGGCTTGAGTGCCTTCGTCGGATGGTCGTTGTCCCCCGCCAGGGCACGCATCGAGCACCAGGTGGCGTGGAAGATCGGTAGGAGGACGGCCTCGCAGCTCCCTGCGATGAGCGGCGGTCGCGTCCCCGCGCCGGATGGTCTCGAAGGCCTCACCGAGAGTGCCGCCACCCGTCGCGCAGGCGCTGACGACGGCCATGTTGTGTCCACGGGCTCCCGTCGCGATGGCGACGTGGCCGCTGATCGCGTCGTCGATGAAGTTGGCGACGAGGAAGGGCGTGATCCGGCGCGGTCCCTTCGTGTCGAGGATCTCCTGGTTCTCGATGATCATGTCGATGCCGCCGCCACCGGAACTGAAGATGACGGCCACGTCGTCGGCGTTCGCATCGTTGATCTCGAGGTGGCTGTCTTCCAGGGCCTCAAGAGCGGCGGACATGCCGAACTTCACGCCACGGGTCATATGGCGCTGCTGTTTCGCGTCCACGCGCTCGCCAAGGTCGAAATTCTTGACCTCGGCCTGGATCCGGACCGGATAGGGCTCGGGGTCGAAAGCCGTAATCGGGCCGATGCCGCTGCGACCGGCAACCATCGCCTGCCACGTGTCTTCGGCCGTGTGGCCCACGGCAGTGACGGCGCCGACGCCGGTGACGACCACTCGCGGGGTCATAGCGCCGCCGCTTCGACCAGCGCGAACCGGTCGCCGAGCATGCCTTCGTATTCATCGCTGATGCTCAGGCTGTTGACCTCGTAGTCGATGCGGCGAATGAGGCGGGTGAGGACGTTGCCCGGTCCAGCTTCGATGAAGAGGTCAGCGCCCATGGACTGCATCCTTTCGACGCATTTCTGCCAGAGGACGCCCATCAGGAGCTGGTCGCGCAACTCGTCGAACACCTGGGGCGCGGTCTCGATGAGTTGGGCGCCGGTGTTGCCGACGATCGGCCGAACCGGGTCTTTGAGCGGCAACTTCTGCAGCAGCTTGCTCATCCCTTCGCTCGCCCGCGCCATCAGGGGCGAATGGGAAGCAATCGAGATGGGAAGCCGGACGACGCGACGGGCGCCGGCAAGGTCGCACAGTTCCATGGCTCGCTTGAGTGGCTTGATGGCGCCAGAGATGACGTTCTGGCCCTCGCAGTTCGCCGTGGCGAGTCCCACGTAGCCTCCGGTCGCGGCCTCAGCGCAAATCTCTTCGACCTTGTCCTGGGGAAGGCCAAGGATGGATGCCATCCCGCCGGGAAGCTCGGTGCCGGCGGCCTCCATCAGCGTGCCGCGCTCGCGGACGAGCATGAGGCCGTCTTCGAACTCGATGGAGCCGGCGGCCACGGCGGCGGTGTATTCGCCCATGGAGTGCCCCGCAAAGAGGAAAGGCTCGAACTTACGGCCGAGCATTTCGCAGCGCTCCTTGAAGGCAGCCAGCCAGGCAATAGAGGTAACGAACGTGGCCGGTTGCTGGTTCGCCGTCTTCTCCAGCTCATCGGCGGGACCTTCCCAGCAGAGCGTGGAGAAGTGTTCACCGTAGACTTCATCGGCCCGGTGGAAGATGTCCCGCGCCGCCTTCGATACCTTTGCCAAGCGCCTGGCCCATGCCGACGTGCTGCGAGCCCTGTCCGGGGAAGACGAGGGCGAGCCGTTGCCACTGCTTGATTTCCTGGTCCATGCCGGTTCCAGCTGTCCTCCCGTGGGTCATTGGCGTGCGTTGCTGACAGGGAAGGATACCATTCCCGGCCGTTCCTGACGGGGAATTGCTAAAGCAGGTTCACAGGATCGATGTCGACCGTCCAGCGCGGCCCGAGACGCACTTTCTCGACCAGGGCACCCGGCGCTCGACCCCGCAACAAGAGGTTCCACCGGTAGTCGCCCCGGATGCGGCGGATGTAGGCCGGTGATGGCCCGAGGACATCGGGATCTGTCCGCCCTGCCGCATCACGATGGGCACGGAGCTCGGTCGCCACGCGAGAGGACTCCTCCAGGCCGTGTTCCTGGTTGGGGTGGTGGAAGGTGAGCCGTGCGAGACGGCCGAACGGTGGATAGCCCGCCCTCCGGCGGTGCTCCGTTTCCAGGCCGAAGAAGCGGGCGTAGTCGCCGGTTGCCGCAGCCTCGATCGCCGGGTGGTCGGGTTCATACGTCTGGATGTAGGCGAAGCCGGGTTGATCCCTGCGCCCGGCACGGCCAGCGACCTGCGAGAGCAGCTGGAACGTACGCTCCGGCGCCAGGTAGGTCGGCAGATTGAGGCCAACGTCGGCGTCGATGGCTCCGGCAACGGCCATCCGGGGCAGGTCGAGCCCCTTCGCCAGCAACTGGGTGCCGACGATGACGTCGATCTCGCCCGCCTCCAGCCTGGCAACAAGGCTCGCGTGGGCCCCCTTTCGGCGCGACGTATCGCTGTCCCAGCGGGCGATCCTCGCCCCGGGAAAGGCCCGGTGAGCTTCGTACTCGATGCGCTGCGTCCCCACGCCGAAGGGCCGGTAACGTTGCTTGCCGCAGCTCGGGCAACGCTCGTCGAGTTTTCGCGTGCGACCGCAGTGGTGGCAGATGAGCCGGGGAGACAGGGTGTCGCTCGTGTCCAGTCCCATGGCGACACGGCAGGTCGGGCACTCGGGCACAAACCCGCAATCGCGGCAAAGCATGAACCGGGCAGCGCCGCGGCGGTTGACGAAGAGGATCGCCTGGTTGCCCTCCAGGAGTGCCCGTTGCACCGCCCGCACCAGGGGGACGCTGAAGATGCCACGGTTTCCGGCCTTAAGCTCTTCCCGCATGTCGACGATCTCGATGGTCGGCGGTTTGCCCGGCCGGACTCCGCCTTCGCCATCGGGGACAACGCGGTCCGGCAGCTCGTGCAGCGTTGCGAGGCCAGAGGTCGCGCGGGAGTAGCTCACGATGTCGGGCGTGGCGCGAACCGAGGACCAGGCGTGGCACCGGTCAGCTCGGCCAGCTTCCGAGCAGCCGCCCGGGCGTGATAGCGCGGTTGGGGGTCGCTCTGCTTGTAGCTCGGCTCATGTTCTTCGTCGAGGACGATGAGCCCGAGCTTCGGCGCCGGCACGAAGAGGGCGCTGCGCGACCCCAGCACGAGCCGCTTTTCGCCCGCCTGTACCTGGTACCACTGGTCGTAGAGTTCGCCGCCGGAGAGGCCGGAATGGAAGATGGCGAGCTGGTCGCCGAAACGTTCGCCAAAGCGTCGCATTGCCTGGGGCGTGAGCGAGATTTCGGGCACGAGGACAATAGCGCTCTGGCCGGCATCGAGCGTGTCGCGCACGAGGTCGAGGTAGACCTCCGTTTTCCCTGAGCCCGTGACGCCGAAGACCAGGTGCTCGCCGGGCGCCCCGCGAATGGCGTTGGCAACCTCGCGCTGCGATGCCGAGAGCAAGAGCGGCCGCCGCGCTTCTGCCGGCAGGAGTTCGTAGGGGCTCCGGTCGATGCGGACCTCGATCTCCTCGATCCAGCCATCGGCAACGAGCGCGTCGATGTGTTTGCGCTGGGCGCCAAGGTCGCGGGCCTCGCCGAGTGTCACTTCGCCCGCTGCCGCCACGCCGGCGAGGATTCGGGCGGCCACCGATCGCGGTTGTGTCGTGGCAAGTCGGCCCGCTTCGGCGTGAACCTCGCTGGAGGGCCGGGCGGGTCGCAAGCGGCGCTCGATGCGCGGGTTCCCGGCGGGCCGGGCAAGTCCCTGGGCTACCGTGAGGTGGCCGGCCTCCTGTAGCTTTCGCAGCCGCTCCATGGTGACGGAGCCCACTTTTTCACGGAGCGCTTCGAGGGTCAGCTGTTCGCGACCGCCGAGAGCGGCGAGGACCTTGTGGTCGCCCGGGTTCACCGGCAGGAGCGGTGGCACTTCCACGGCCGAGACCATGGTCACGCTCTTCTGGCCGTAACCATGTGGCAGGCAGACGGCAATACAGTCCCAGAGTGGAGCGATGTATTCCGAGGCCAGCCAGTGGGCGAGCTCGATGTGTTGTTCGTCGAGCACGGGGTGGCTGTCGGCAATGGCGTCAATCTCCCGGACCTCAGCGACCTCCGCCTCGTCCGGGTAGCCGGCAACGATGCCCTGGAGCAGGCGGGGCCCGTAGGGGACGAAGACCGCCTGGCCGAGCATCGTGCGCACGCCGTCGCGTTCGCGGTAGGTGAAGGGGCGCCGGACCGGTTGGCCGGCGTTCACCGCAACGTCGACGAGGCGCCCGCTTGTCTTCATTGCACCAGTGTTCCCGGCCTGTGCCTTCGTGTTCAACACGCTTTCCGCTTCGCTCGCCGTCAATCGGGAGCCGTTGGTACACTCGAACCTACACTCAACGGCGGCTCTTAATGACGCGAAAAATCCTTGACGTCCATATGCATTTCCCCCGCAACTGGGAGAAGCCCGAAGAAGACCCCGCTCCGATCGTCGACCGGCTGTTCGAAGTCGCCTCTACCGCAGGTATCACGAAGTCGTGCCTGCTCACCGGCGGCAGGTTCGGGCCGGGATACGACCGCGGGATGGAGATAGCCCAGAAGTACGGTGACTTCTTCATCCCCGTGGCCGTCATCGACCCGGAGGTCATCGGCCCAAAGGAAGTCTCCGACCTCCACGCGATGGGCTATCGCGGCCTGAAAATCATCGGCACGGCGCGGGACTACGATTGCCCCGACTACATGCCCACCTATGGCCGTGCCCAGGAACTGCAGATGCCGATCCTGTTCCACCTGGGTGTCATCGGTGGCGGGCTCGACTATTCGCGGACGCATCCGCGGCGGAGCGCCGAAGCGGCCCAGTCCTACCACCGGATGATGGCGATGACCGGCATGCTCCGCGACGTCTCGGCTTCGCGGATGAGCCCGCTTCACCTCGACACCATTGCCAACCGCTTCCCCAGGCTTCGCATCATCGGCGCCCATCTTGGCAACCAGGGCAACTACGAGTTCTCGGCCTCCGTAGCGCGCTGGCGGCACCACGTCTGGTTCGACATGAGCGGCGGCGAAACCATCGAACAGCACGCGATGGAGCGACGGCTGATCGGCGTGGAGATCGGCATCGAGAAACTGGTCTGGGGCAGCGACTGCGGCATGGACGAAATCAAGGAGCACATCGACCGTTTCGACGTGATGTACGACCAGCTCGAGCTGAACGATGACCAGCGCCACCGGTTGTGGTGGGCGAACGCGGCGGAAATCTACGGCCTCGAAACGCCGACGTTTGCCGAGGAGTAGGTGCTGAGCGCGTCGGCCCGCTCGCGCCCCGCAGGCGGCCTGGCCGCACGACTGACGCTTCTTGTCCTCGTCTGTGGCACCGGGGTCGTGGGCTACCTCGGCATCCGGCCGACGCAGTCATGGCTCCTCGCGCTTACCGCCGTCCTCGTCGCCCTGTCGGTGGATGGCATCGTCCGCACGCACCCGAAATGGCAGCAGCACGGCATCGCCAGCGGGCTGGTCCACCTCACGCTTCCGGGAATCGCCGTCCTCGCCACCGGGTTCTTCATCGACCAGACGCTCGAGGGCTACGCCCGCACGGGTGCCGGTGTGGTCGCGGCACCGGCAATCGGACTCGTCGCCTTCGGCCTCTACACGTCGGTCGACTACCAGTCGCCGTGGTATGGCGCCATGCGTCTCATCCTGGCGATAGCGACCTACCTCGCCGCGTTTGCGCTGTTCAGCGTCTCCTACGCAGGCGACACGACCTTGCCCGTCAGCGCCCTCGTTGTGGGCGCGGTGGCGGCGCTCCTCGCCACGGAACTCATCCGGGAGAGCCGTCTTCTCGACAACCGTTCGCTGATCGCCGGCTTCGCAATTGGTCTCTCACTCGCCGAACTCCGCATCGCCCTCTACTTCTTCCCTCTTGATGGGCTGCTCGGAGGCGCGTTGCTCGTCATTGGGTTCTATCTCGCGACCGGCCTCGTGCACCACCTCAGCGACCGCGACCTCCAGTTCCTCACCCTGCTGGAATACCTCACCGTGGCGGGAGTGGCTGTGGCTGCTGTCGTGTTCACGCGCGTCACCGTCGGCAGCTAGCGATGCGGATCGGCTCCTGGAACATCAATGGCATCCGTCACGCTATCGGCACAGGCGACCTCGGCGGTTGGCTCCAGACCTCGGCGCCCGACATCGCCGGCTTCCAGGAGGTGAAGGCAACCCCCGAGCAGTGTGCCGATCGCCCCTGGGTCGACCTTGGCTATCACGAGTGGTGGCACCCGGCCGAACGCACCGGCTACAGCGGCATCCTCCTGCTTGCCAACCGCGAGCCCGACGAGGTGCGCCTCGGCCTCGACCTTCCTGAGTACGACATCGAAGGCCGGGTGGTCGAAGCTACCTTCGGCAAGCTGTCGGTCCTCACTGCCTACTTCCCGAATGGCCAGAAGAAGAATGTCCGGGTGCCGTTCAAACTCGCCTTCATCCAGGCATTCTTCCATCGACTGGAAACGCTTCGCGGGCAGGGGCAGTCGGTAGTCTTTATGGGCGACCTCAACGTTGCCCACACGGACGACGACCTGGAACGGCCCCTCGAGGCCGCCGGCAATACGGGAGTCCTGCCGGAAGAACGCGCCTGGCTCGACCGATTCGTGGAGGCTGGCTACGTCGACACATTTCGCCATCTCAACCCAGATTCGCTGCAGAGCTACACCTTCTGGGACCCGTGGCGCGACCGCCGGGCGAGGAACATCGGCTGGCGGAATCGACTACATCTTCGTCTCGGCGGACCTCGTGCCCGGCGTGCGCCGGGCATTCATCGAGCCGCAGATCATGGGCTCGGATCATTGCCCCGTGGGAATCGACCTCGACCTGCCCGCGTGACAGTGCGCGTCGCGGGGCATAGAACTGGCTCATCACGGTAGGGAGCCAGCGCATGACCACGGTTACCGCACGCAGAACGATCAAGCAGCCCGCGACGGGTTCGCGGGGAATGGTGACCTCGAACCACCAGATGGCATCGCTGGCCGGGGTCGAGCTCCTCGCCCGGGGCGGCAACGCCGTGGACGCGGCGATGGCGACGATGTTCGCGCTCACCGTGGTCGAGCCGATGATGGTGACGATCTTCGGCGCCGGCTTCGTCAACATTCGCTGGGCCAACGGCAAATGCACGGTGATCGACAACTACGTGACCATCCCCGCGGCAGCCACGGCGGACATGTTCAAGCCAATTCCGGGAGACCTTGACCACGGCGTCGAGGGGCGCCTGAACGAGGTTGGCCACCTGTCCGTGGCGACCGGTGGCACGCTCCTTGGCTGGTGCACCGCCGTTGAGAAGTACGGCACGATGTCTCTGCCCGACGTGATGGGACCGGCGATCCGCTTCGCCCGCCATGGCTTCGCAACCTCACCCTATCTGCGCAACATCATCCGGATGAACGAAGAGTCCATGCGTCGCTTTCCCGACACGGCAAAGGTGTTCCTCCCCGGCGGCCAGGTCCCCGACGTTGGCCAGAATCTCACGCGCCCGGAATACGCCGACACACTCGAAGCGATCAGCAAGAACGGCCCCGATTACCTCTACCACGGCCCCCTCGGCAGGGCGATCGCCGACGACATGGCGGCCAATGGTGGCCTGATCACGATGAAGGACATCGAGACCTATCGCATCTACGAGCGTGAGCCAGTTCGTGGCACCTACCGCGGCTACGAGATCATCGCGCCGCCGCCGCCATCCTCTGGCGGCGCCCATATCGTCCAGATGCTCAACATTTTCGAAGGATTCGATGTGCGAAGGATGGGATTCGGCTCAGCCGACGCCGTCCACCTGACCTCGGAGGCGATGAAGATTGCGTTCGCCGACCGCTCCAAGTACATGGCCGACCCGCTCACCACCGACATTCCGCTCGAATGGCTGACTTCGAAAGCCTACGGCGACGAGCGGCGGGCACAGATTGATATGACGCGCTCGGGCGAATACAGCCATGGCCTGCCGCCCGACGCGGAACACCACTCGACCACCCACTGCTGCGCGATGGACGCCGAAGGGAACATTGTCGCGACGACGAACACGCTGCACATGGGGTTTGGCTCGAAGGTCACGGTCCCGGGCACCGGCATGTTGCTCAACGACTGCATGCAGCTCATGGACCCTGTCCCGGGGCGCACGAACTCGATCGCGCCGGGCAAGCGCATCCTTTCGTCGATGTCGCCGGTCATCGTCCTCCGCGATGGTGAGCCATTCATGACGCTGGGCACGCCGGGCGGCCTGCGCATCTTCGGCGCCGTCTTCCAGGCGATCGTGAACGTCATCGACCACGACATGTCGCTCCAGCAGGCGGTCGAGGCGGCACGCGCCTGGGACCGGGGAACCGGCCTCGAACTGGAGCTGAGCTTCCCCGGCTTCGAGGGTCTGAAGGGCGAGCTCGAATCGCGCGGCCACGAAATCGTCTCCGTCGAGCGGGTTGCGGGCGGTATGAACGGGATCATGCGGGACCCGGCCACGGGGCTCTTCGAGGGTGCTGCCTGCTGGCGCGCCGATGGCGCCCCCATCGGTATTTCGGGCGGCCCCGCCCTCGTCGGCGAGGACTATTTGACGGCGATGTGGGACTAGCGGCACAGGTTACCCGCACGGGTCGCCCCTGCTAGGATGAGGGCGTCGGAGCGTGGCGCAGCCTGGTAGCGCACCTGAATGGGGTTCAGGAGGTCCCGCGTTCGAATCGCGGCGCTCCGACCACTTTTTGAATCGTAATCGGCGTTGTCTTGCTAGCGGTTGAGGCCGCGAAACGCCGTCTTGCGAACGCCTTGCAAACCTCCGCCATCAGGACGTTGCCGTGAACCCAACGCGGCGACTTTGTTGGCCGCGTCTGCCTGGAGGTCGGGAGTGAACCGCACTTCGATTGGGTTGGCCAATTTGTTGGTCTGGAAGATGGCGCAGCGTCACCGGTGCGACTTGAGATGGTCAGCCGCCGCCGCACTTCGACTCCATCGCACGCGATTTTCCCTCACCTGTCGTCGTAACGACGCCTGTTGTCGCGAGATTCGCTATGAAGCGCCTGCTCCGTCCAGTGAGATGCGAAAATATACGCATGAACACGTTTGAGAAGTTCCTAACGAAGTACGGTCATGGCCCAGGTCAGCATGATTGGATCGCCTTCCCAGTCGAAGCCAACAAAGCGCTCTATCCAGTCCAATCGAGACAAGGCCGGCTTTGTGTCATCGACGGATGCAATAAGCTGGAGGACCCTTCACGTGACTGCATGTGTTGTGAGGATAAAGGTCTCGGCTGGTACCTCGTCCAGGGCCCCGCGTCGGCTGACACCGGGCGACTCTGCGGTAAATGCCGTGACGCGCTGGTCCGCGACGGGTCCAACGGCTGGTCGGCGATGCTCGCTGTCCCAGCCGCTGGCTAAGGTCTGCAAAGCGTTTGCGTCGCCCAATCTCGGACGGATGGTACTGACTTTGACAGGTGGTCAGGAGTGCTCGTGACGATCATCCGGCGCTGGTGGACGCTGACGAGCCTTGCGATGGAGCCGTTCGAACTGGGCGAAAGGGCTCGTCAACAACATGGTCGTCTTCGCGTTCCCGTGGCAATCGTGGTCTTGGCGGCCCGGTCGTCGCACGTCCCGGGTGTTCAAGTCGGAATCTCCCCGGCCCGTGGATCGTCTACTCGCTCGGATTGGCGCTGGGGCTGTACATGATTGCCGGTGTGCGCATCCTCGGCCGTTCGAGTCATCGCCGGAGAGTGAACGTGCCCCTGGCGTGACTGTCCCGAATTGCGTCGCGCACGTAGTACCTGAAAACAAGGTTGAATACCGCCGTTACATCTGTGGCGGGGATGCCGGCGTAGATGGATAGAACACAACTGACATCGTCTAGATCGAAAGACGTGCGGATCCGGTGCACAGCTATCCACGGTCGGACTGAGAGGCCACTACATCTCTCAGGGGCCTGTAGCTACCTCACGATGTCGGCGATACGTCATCCGTGAGAGGCATAAGGGAGCGAACCACCGTCTCGCAGGCGTGCACGGTCATGTACGCGGAACGGCAATGGTACCTCACGCACACCAACGACCTCGAACGATCCCGTTGCTAAGCGCCGAACGGCGCACGCGCCGAACGCGATCGACTTGCGGACCGCCGCCGGCGTAAGTAGGTCAGGTATACCACTACTGGGTCAAGATATCCCGACATCGGCCCGATCCCTGTACCGGGGCGGCTTCCGACCGACGAATGGGAATGGCACGACCGCCATGCCCTGGGCGACATCGGCTGAGCGCAACGGCGCTCCATGGGCCAGGCGATGGGCATAGCACAGCCTCACGACATCAACATGACTGTCACCGACGAGGCCGAGGCGGAAGCGATAATCACGGGTGAACCTAGCACCGACCCGCCACGGTGTTGATTACGGCGGCCAATCGTCGCCAACGGACACCCATTCGGCATCATCTGGTTCGAGCATCACGACGTATGTTGGTGCCTTCGGCCGTTCGCACCGTCACGTCAGCGACGTAGCGAGCTGCCCCGTCGGGCACCGAGAACGCCGAACAATCTCCGGGATGCCGTACTCCCTGTATGTCGGCGATGACGTAGCACCACGGTCGACGCCCACCACCCGATCCGGGCCCTGCACGCCCTCCACCGGGTCATCAGGCCTTGTCAGGTACACCGCCCCGGCGATCAGTGCACCGGCCACCACGATCCCTATCGCCGTCGCATACCGCTCCACCGTCTACCGGGCGGGACCACGGTTGGTGATCGGGTCGAACCCGCGCAAATGGTCAAGCATGTTTATCGCGTGTTCGTAGAAGAGCGTTACCTCATCGGCGTCGCTCGCTGCGCGCGGCACCTGGCTAAGAATGTAATTCCTAATGTCGTCTATGTCGGGGCGAACATCCCAACCACCGGCACGCTGTGCTTGGTCGATAAAGCGGTAGAACCGTTCCCAATCGCGAGGATGCTTGTTCCAGTGCCACTCTCCGTTGCTGCTGACACCAAACACGCGATGTAATTCGTCGTTCCAATTGCCTGGCATGACAGGCGGAGCCTACTTGCGGACAGATGGAATTACAACCTCGGTGGGGGCCTCCTGTCGGGCTCTGGCGCCGCCTGTCCCTCTGGCTCTACCCGGGCCGGGACGTCCGCCTCGTCGCGGCGATGACGCGCCATCCCGTCGGTCGGTATCGGTCTGTGCGATCTGCATCGTGGGTCTGGAGTTACGCGGCGGTCACTTCGGGTGCGCCTATCCGCGCTTGCACCCGCCCCGCGTGCGCAACTGGCGGACGCGGCCCTTCAGGCGCCAAAAGGCGGGAATCGGTCGACACGAAAACGAATGCAGACTGCCGGAATCCGGACGGCAGGTGCGAGCGACTTCGCGGCGGCCGTCCCGTATCGTCCGTAGCGGGACGTGGTTCCCGGCACAGACCAGGTTGCGAATCACTAAGGTGGAGTGAAGAGGCACAACGGCGCCGGTTGAAGGAGCATCTCGATGGAGACCGTTCGAATCATAAGGGCGGCGTCGGCGCATCCGGCACATCGGATCAAGCAGGAGGAAGCGGCCGAGTACCTATCAGGCCTCGGGCAGTCACCGCGCCGAATCGCAGCCATCGTCCGCGGCTCGCAGATCGCCTCCCGGACGACGCTGTTATCACCGGACGGGCTCCTTGAACTGCGAACCATCGAATCCCGCAACGATCTCTATCGGCACGCTGCCCCTGGGCTGGCGTTGGAGGCGGCGTCCCGCGTAGCGGACACCTCGATCGCCCACCGGACGAGTGTCATCGCCACGTCGTCATGCACGGGGTACCAGCTTCCGGGTCTCAGTGCGCAGCTGGCAAGGAGTCTCGGGCTTCCGGGTAATGTCGTACGGGTTCCCATCACCGAAGCCGGATGTGCAGGTGGTGTGGTCGCATTGACCGTCGCTGCAGAGCACCTTCGGAGTCGGCCCCATGCAGCCGGTCTCGCGGTCGCCTGTGAGCTGTGTTCTCTCGCGTTTCAGCCGGGTGAGGATGATGGGCTGTTGATGGCGAACCTCATCTTTGGCGACGGGGCCGGGGCTGCTGTGCTCGAGTCGGGCCCGGGCGGAGGGATCGAAGTGATCGATACCGCCAGCTTCCTGGTGCCCGGCTCTGAAGACAGGCTCGGATTTGATCTCACCGACGCAGGCTTCACGGCCGTCCTCGACCGCTGCCTACCTGACATCGTCCCGGGCGCAATGATGCATGCTGCGGGCGAGCTGCTCCGTCGACACGGCCTTACTCCGTCCGACATCGGGGCCTGGCTGCTCCACCCCGGCGGAGCCCGCATCCTCTCGGGAATCGAACACTGCCTGGACATCGGTCGCGAACGCACGGCGTGGACCTGGGAATCGATGCACGATTATGGCAACGTCTCGTCGGCAGCAATCTTTGACGTACTGGCGCGGTACTTCGAGCGACCTGTACCCGATGGGAACTGGATTGTTGTTGGGGCGTTCGGCCCCGGCGTATCGGTTGACCTCATTCTCGGACGTCAGGGTTGCTGATCCGGCTGCTGGCCTGCGGGAGTATGGGAGCGGCTCGTATGGCCGAACTCGCCTGGTCCCGGCGCAACGTCAGCAAGGCGAGAGCCGACGAAGGGGAGTTGAGCCGCGCTACCTACCCGGTCATGGTGGCTCTTCACACTACCTGCATCCTGGTGACCGCCCTGACCGGTAGCGAACGGCCCCGATTGCCCTGGATCGGGGTGCTCGTGGCCATGCAGGTTCCCCGGGTCTGGGTCCTTCGCACGCTGGGCCGCCGCTGGAACACGCGCGGAGCCGTGTCCGCCGACCTGGAGGTGGAAACCGGCGGCCCCTATCGCTACGTCAGGCACCCGAACTATGCGGTGGTTGCGGTCGAACTTGCCGCGCTTCCTCTTTCATTCGGGATGCGGAGGACTGCGCTTGCCGTGTCGCTCGTCAATGCTGGCCTGCTCACCCTCCGCATCCGCGACGAGGAGCGGCTGCTGCGGCGAGTGCCCGGGTGGAGCGAGCACTTCGAGCGGAGAAAGCGCTTTATTCCTGGGCTCTTTTAGATTCAGATGCCGAACGCCAGTGCGGGAAAGTCCGCCGGTCGCAGTGACCCCAGACCCTTACGTTCGCCCATGACGCCAACCAGCCGTTCGAATGTCTCCGGCTGCCGGGCCATGTTGCGGATGGCGAACCGGGCGAGGGATGGGCGACGCGCCAGTTCCAACGTCAATCGCGCCAGGGCGTTGGACATCCGGCCCGCCGCCAACCGCTCCCGGTCGTACGTCACGAATGAGTCGTAGCTGCCGGTGATAAGGAAGCGATCAAGCGCAGCAGCGCAGAGCGGTGCACTAGCCAGGGCGGACGACATTCCATCGCCGCTGATGCCATCGAAGAAACCCACGGCATCCCCGGTAAGGACCAGATTCGCTCGCCATGCGCGCCGCGCGCGCCGTGAAAAGGGACCCGTTGCCAGGGGCTCATCTTCGATCCCGACCGCACCGGAGGTGGCTGGGTGGCCGCTCAACATCGCCTGGTATTCCTCCTTCAGCCTCCCGGCGAATCGCGGCATCTCGTTCCCCTCGAGCAGGAGGGCCACGTTGACCGTGCGTCGAGCAACGGGCGTCCTGTACACCTCGTAGCCATCGTGCACGTACACGTCGACGCCCGGGTCCGGGTCGTGCGCAAGTTGCACGTGGGCGCTGATCCCGAAGCGCGTCCCCTTGCGGCGGCCCTCGAGTCCTGCGCGACGTCGTAAGCGCGAATTAAGGCCATCCGCGGCAACAAATGCCCGCCCGGGAAGGAGACCCCGGGAGCTTCGAACGGCGACTACCTTTCCGCCGCTGGTGGCTACGCCTTCCACCATCGTGTCCAACATGATGCTTACACCGGACTTCGACGCTGCCTGCAACATCAGGTCAGCGAGCACTTCGCGGCGTATACCAAGGCCATGATCGAGTGCCGTTCCCAGGGGCGCCTCGGCGGTGTGTCTGTCGCTATGGAACCGCAGTGATCGCAACTCGAACCCGCAAGGGCGGGCATCGATGCCGAGTCGATCGAGTTCAGCAAGGCCGTAGGGGAACAATCCTTCGCCACATGTCTTTCGTTGGGGACTTGCCACCCGGTCGACGAGGAGCACCGATCGGTCGCGCCTGGCCAACTGTATTGCCGTGGCTACGCCAGCAACTCCGGCCCCCACGACGACGACATCATGCATGAATGAACGATAGCGAACTCAGGCCGCCGCCAGGAACAGGACTGCCAGCAGGGCACTCATCGCCGCCAGGAGCCCGAACAAACCGTCCCGGCCGAACAGCCTCGTGCAGTGCGGCAGCAGCACCATCGTCAGACCGAGCACGGCCAGCGAACCCGTGGCCAATGGCAGCGACCGCGTCGAGACCAAAATCGTGGCGATCAGGGCGGTAGCGGCGAAGATCGCGATCGCGATTGAGCCGCTATGGGGACCGATCAGCTGGGCAATGCCCCTTATCCCCGCCGCGCGATCAGCGGCGATATCCGGGGTCTGGTTCGCGAGGTGGAGGCTGAACGCCAACAGGAACCCGAGCGGGAGGACCATTGCGACGTAGCCATCCCAATTTCCTGTGGCGGTCCAGACGAAAGCGGGAACGATGGGAAGGGCAAGAGCCATCGGTAGCCAGCTCAACAGGGAGCGCTTGAGCCAGAGATCGTAAACGAGCCCGCAAGTCAGCCCGGCAACACCAAGCGCCCAGGCCACCGCAGGAATCCCGGCCGTAGTCAAGAGGCCGGCCCCAATGAAAACAGCCGCCGCGAAGGACGCCGTGGTTCGGCTCAGTTTTCCGGATGCAATCGACTTAGATGGCTTCGCGATCATGTCGTCTTCTGCATCGACCACATCGTTGACCAACCCGATGGCGAACTGGTAGCAGAGCATTCCCAGACCTAGCTGCAGATAGAGCGAACGCGGTGCTTCGGAGTCGGCCAGCGGAATGAGCGCGACGACGAGCCCGCTGACCAGGAACGAGGGGAAGGGATGAAGCGCCCACCAGAACCCTTCAATCCGCGTCGATATCGACGGTGATGCCCGCGGGCCCGACGTCTCGCTGACCATAGTTCAGTCTAGCCAGTGGACACGATCGTCAAGGGCAGTTCAGGAATGCCACAACCCGATGCCTAGGGTTTTCGACGCAGTCGTCGCCGATGTCAATGCCAGTCGTCAGCTCACCGGCTGTTCCTCCGGGAGTTTCCATGAACGCCGTTCCGCTCGGACTGACGCATAGCGCGGCGGGGAGACTGGACTGGGCTGCTGCTACATAACCCGCAGTGCACGGGTCCATGAACTCCGGGGGCAGTACTTCCGAGCAGCCGTCTCCAAAGGATAGGCGCGGCTGTCGGGTCGGTCTGTTCAGCCATCTCCGTCGCGGTTTGGCTGCGGTTGTCGACGGGAACGTCGTCGACGGCCCAAGCTGCGATTGCCCTCAGGCGCTTGCGGCCGCTTCGGTGTCGGCCTCAAAGACAACGCCATAGTCGCCCGGTGTGAGTTCAACAACGCGATGGGCGGTCCAGCCGTTGGCTTCCAGTTGGGCGACGACGGCGCCCTGGCTCCACCCCTCTCCGTTCCCTCTTCCCCCGGGCGCGACTCCCTTCGTGGCAATTGCTGCACGAGCGGCTGGCCTCGTGCAACGATGAAGGGGAAGCTTGACACTGCGATGCAGTTCATTGACTCCTTCCGGGCCATGAACACGGATATCGACACGATTGTCGTGGCCGAGAGCCCGATGGCGTGGCTCACGATCTCTGCCCGGCTCCTCTTCGACCAGCAGGAGGAGCGTTTTTCGAGGTTTCGGCCAACCAGCCTGGTCTCCCGCCTCAATGCGGGGGAGACCATCTCGGACCCGTGGCTGGGCACCGCCTGCCGGATGGCGATCGAGGCATATGAGTTCACGGGCGGGCTCTTCAACCCCATGGTCTTGCAGGCGTTGGTCGACGCTGGCTACGGGTCAACGTTCGAAGAGGTGAGCGGCGGTGCGCCGCAGGCCCAGGGGGTCCCGGACCCGCGCGAGGCCCTGGTGATGACCGGCGATTCGGTGCGACTGCGGGAAGGACGCCTGGATCTTGGCGGCATCGTGAAGGGCTGGACCGCCGACCTCGCCGCCGAGGTGCTCTCGGAAGACTGTCCGGATGTGCTCGTCAATGCCGGCGGCGACGCCCGCTGCTTCGGCACCGATCACGAGGGAGATGGTTGGTACATGATCGTCGAGGCTCCCGGCACCGAGGAGGCTATCTGGGAGGGCCGTCTTAGCGGAGCAATTGCGACCTCGACGACGAGGAAGCGACGATGGACGACGGCCGGTGGCGCGGAAGCGCACCACCTCATCGACCCGCGAACGGGAATGCCGGCTATTTCTCCATTCATCCAGGTGTCGGCCCTCGCCGGACAGGCCTGGATCGCGGAGTGCTGGGCCAAGGCGGTCTTGATCGGTGGCACACCGGCCGTGGCAGCAGCTACTGCCGCCGAGATCGACCTCGTCACGCTTTCCGAGGACGGTGAGAGTCGGTTTGTGAAGGGTTTCCCCTAGCGTTTTACACCGAATTTCCCAAGAGTTTGCAGAGTCTGCGACTCTTTCGGGCGACACAAGGCGATGTGCACGGCGAACCTTCGGAAGGAGCTAATCCGTACATGAATCGTTTTGCCTCGCTCGCTACGGCGACGCTGACCACTGCACTCGCGGGCGCCTCGATAGCCGCCGTGAGTGCCAGCCAGGGACTCTTCTCTTTTGGAGGCGACGGCGCAGCCGACACCGGCACCGTCGCCGCCGACCAATGGGCGGCGGACGTCTCGGACGACGCGGCGGACCCTGCCGCTGCCTGGACGGCAACGGCCGACGGGCAGGCCACGCCCGGCGTGGTCTATGTCGACAAGGAGCCGCTGATTGTGACCGAGGAGGTCGTGATCCCGGTTCCTCTCGCGCAGAGCGCACCGGTAGATGTGCTGGCCACATCGGCCGGGGCACCGTCCTCGCAGCCGACGACCGCCCCCGGCAACCCGGCTTCGCCTACTGCAACATCTGCACCGGCGAACGAACCCGATCCGGCACCGCAACCCCCTGTCAACAACAGCGAGCCTCCCGCTCAGGCACTGAGTCCAGCTCCCGCACCGGTCTTCGGTCCGAGCGGCGGATCGGGTGCCTCGGGTCCGTCGTTCGCAAGTGGAAAGGCGAGCCCGACGCCTACGCAATCGGCTTCGACCCCGCTCCCCGCGTCGACGCCGGTGCCCGCAGCAGCGCCTGCGACTGATACGAGTTCGGGGGAGAGCTGGTCGGACGACGAGCACGATGACGACCAATACGAGGATCACGAGGACGGGCACGAGGATCACGAGGATGAATCCGATGATCACGAGGATTGGGACTAACGATGGCCAGGGCACATCGCGGTCCCAAGTTCGTTCTTACACGTGCGCTGCTCGTCGGCATGGTCGGTGCCCTCGTCGTGGGCATGTGGAGCACCATCGCCATCACAGCAGCCCAGGAGTCGACTGCATCCGACGAGAGCGCCGCCGGAGACGACGCTGTTCTCGAACAGGACGGCTGGCGATGGGACGAAGACCTGCAGGATTGGGTCCTGATCGATGACGCCACAACGGATGAACCCGTCGCCCAGGACGGCTGGGCATGGGACGACGATATCCAGGACTGGGTCTGGGTCGGCGATTCCGTTTCGGACACGACTGCCGAAGCTACTGCCGTGCCTCAGCAGGTGGTCATCGTCGAACGCCAACCGGAGATCCGCTACATCTATGTGACGCGCGAGGTGCCGGTTGCCGTGGCTCCCGGTGTCGACGCGTCTCAGCCGGCCCCGGTCACGACGAGCGAAACCAACGCCCAGGATGCATCGGGCACGGCAACCGACACGGGGACTGTGCCGGTCCAGACCACCCCGCCAAGCACCGTCGCGCCGTCATCATCCCAGCCGCCTGCAACCGGGGGGAACGTGGCGCCTGCGCCATCGGCGGCCACCGCGCCGCCGAGTTCGACCGGTGGTAACCAGGCTCCGCCAGCGAGCGCGGCACCGAAGCCTGCCCCTGTTCAGCCCACGGCAGCCCCGGTCCAACCAACGCCCGTTCCGCCGACGCCGGTGCCGCCCACACCAATCCCACCCACGCCGATACCACCGACACCTGTTCCGCCTGCTCCGGCGCCACCGACCCCGACGCCTCCGCCGGCGCCGCCGCCCAAGCCAAAGCCGCCGGCGAGCAAAGGTTCATAGGGGGCTCGCGATGAAGTGGTTGGTCTTCTTCCTTGGAGTGGGAACCATTGGCGCTGTGATTGGCGGAGCTGCTGGTGGCCCACTCGTGGACCACATCTTGCCGGATGCCGGTACCCATGGCGCCTGGTACGCGTCCCGGGCGACCGGCCTTGCGAGCTACTTCTGTATCTGGTTGTCGCTGGCGGGCGGGCTGATGATGTCGTCGACCTGGTTCGATGGCATCGTTGCCCGGCCGCGGCTGCTGGCTCTCCACCAGACGGCCGGCATCGTCGGCGTTGCGCTGGGACTCGGGCACGCGCTGGTGCTGATTCCCGATACCTGGACTCACTTTGGTCTGCGTGACCTCTTCGTCCCGTTTGGCTCGTACTACGCGTCGTTCGATACCGGTGTCGGAACGCTCGTGCTGTACCTCGGGGCGATCGTGTCGTTTTCTTTCTGGTTCCGGTCCCAAATCGGGATTCGAACATGGAGGCTCATTCACTACGCGTCGGTGCTGGTGTTCTTCGGGGCTCTCTGGCATGGGCTTCGGCTTGGTACCGACGCGGGTGCGTCATGGGTGCTGGTCACCTACCTCGCCACAAGCCTGAGCCTGATTACCTGCCTGGTGGTTCGCGTGACCTACGCCCGGCCCCAGCGTCAGCGGGCACCACAGCCGGCCGTGGCCGGCTAGCGACCATGGGGAGGGGCAATGAACGCTGAGTCAGCACAGGCCGTCGCCGATGCCATTGATGGCAGGGCTGCGGCGCGCCCGTTGACCCTGGACGAGCGACGGCTGGTACGGATCGCTCGTGCCTGCGCGATGGTGTCGGTGCCGGGTCCGAGTGTCGCAGCGCTGCAGCGGATCGATGCGCGGTTTCGACGTTTCGTCGAGGACGAGCAGCCGACGTCGTTCGGAGCCTGGTTTGGGGGCTGGATAGGGCTCGGGGCCCTCAGGCGGCCGATGGTGCAACGCGTCGCTGCCGGGGCTGTGCTTCTTGGCGCGCTAGGGAGTGGCGGAACAGCCGCCGCCGGCGTGAATCCGCTCGACGTTATCCAGGATTCGCTTGGACTTGTGGGGAGCATTGCCGTGAACCTCGCCCCGAAAGGCCCGTCGGCGTCAGTCTCGCTGGTCGAAGAGAATACTCCGACGCCGACGGGCGCGACGCCCGAGGCGAGTGGACAGGTGGTTCCGCCGGCAACCACAACCACGGGGGTTGACCCGGCCGCCCCGGCTGAACCTGGCGGGGTGGCTGGTCCGGCCCGGCCGGAGCCCGAACTGACCGCAACACCCGGTACGGAGCCTGGACTCTCGACGACCCCTGGCGATGCCAACACACCGCCGACATCGACAGTCCCCGGCAATGCCCACCCCACGCCTACTCCTACCGGCAGCCCGGCCGGTGTTCCGACTCTGCCGGGCGGCAGCGACGTCCCGGACGGAGCAGTGGAGTCTCCTCCAGCGGCGGTGCCGACGCCGACGAAGGAACCCGGCAGTACCCCTACCGCGTCGCCGAGCCTGACATCAACCGTCACGCCAACGCCGGCGCCCACTGGCACGCCGACACCGGCTCCAACGGCTACTGCGACGCCAGGGTTCCAAACGGCGACCTATCTCGCGGCCGACGCGGGGAGTGTGAGGTTGCGCTACACGGCATCCGAGCTCGAGTTCGTCTCCGCTTCGCCGCAACCGGGATGGTCCTGGCAGCTGGAAGGCAGCGACGGCACGACCTTCAAGGTGTCGTTTGAGCGGCCCGGAGAAGAAGTGGAGTTCGAGGCGCGGCTGGTCGGCGGTGTGCCGCAGATCACCGTGGTGACCGATGGGGCGAGCGATGACGGGCACGACAGTGGCGGTGACAATTGACGGCCACTGTGATCGCCCCGACCTGGCACCTCGACAACGGGTTCGGTGCGCTGCGCATGGCGCTTGAGCGTGCAGCACCCCCGCGAAGGTTCTCTGCGCCCAAAGCTCCTGTTGAACCCACCGTCCAGGCGCTGCGCGATCGGGACCCGGAGACCTGGAGCGCCTTCGTGCGTGAGCATGCGCCGGCGATCCACCGGTACATGCTGGGAAGGCTGGGCACACAGGTCGACTCCGAAGACGCAACCAGCGAAGTCATGGAGGAGGCATGGCGCAACGCCCGCGCCCTGCAGGACCGAGGCGTGCCACCTCGTGCCTGGCTCTTTGGCATCGCCGCGAATGTCGTCATGCGTCATCGACGGCGTCGCTTTCGACGTCCGCCGCCACTCTCGCTTGAGGCGTTCGACGGCAGCGGCGGTGACCCGGCAAGCAGTCCCGAGACCCTCGACCTGGTGAGGGCGATAGGAGCTTTGCCCCGCAACTACGCGGACGTCATCTCGCTCCGTTTCGTCCATGGCCTCAGCCTGCAGGAAACGGCCGTCGCCCTCCACGCCAGCATCGATGCGGTCAAGGGACGGCAGGCGCGGGCGCTGGCAGAATTGCGGCATCTGCTGAAGCACTACTGAGCAGCTGGCGCGGTTCCCACTTTCCCCCGGGCGCGACTCCCTTCGTAGCAATTGCTGAAGGGGCCGGTGTTTCGCCGACGCCTAAGGGAAAGCCGGTGTACAGTTCGCGGCAGCTTCAACATGTGCGAAAGGAATTACAGGTGCTCCCACGTACCCGGTGGACCTGGATCCTGGCTGTGCTGGCCGTCTTCGCCATCTCCCTCGCTGCCTGTGGCGGCGACGATGACGATGACAGCTCCGGCGACAGCGGCGACTTCCTGACAAACGACGCAACCTTCGACGACGAGACCCCACTGGTTATTGCCAGGGGGATGGATATCAACTCCCTCGACCCCGCGCGGGCGTATTGCGATACCTGCCAGATCTACCTGACGGCGGTCTACGAGACGGTCATCGGGCTCGACCCGAGCGACAACTCGACCCTGCATTCCGCGCCTGGCCAGCGAGTGGGAGTCGAATGACGAGCTGACGCAGTACACCTTCCACCTCGACCCCGCGGCCGTCTTCGCCGATGGCAGCGCTGTGGAGTCGAAGGACGTGAAGTGGTCGTGGGAGCGCCTGGGCAACGTCAAGGGCAGCGCCTCGTACTTCGTCTCGAACATCGACACGATCGACGCGACCGATCCCGCGACTGTTGTCGTGAACCTGAAGTCGGCTGATGCCTCGTTCCTCGCCGTGGTCACTGCGCCCTACATGGCGATCACGAACAGTGACCTTGCGACCGAGAACGGCGCCACAGCGGATGCCGATGCCGACACCACCGATACGGCGGAGGAATGGTTCTTGTCGAACTCGGCGGGCAGCGGCCCCTACGTGCTGGAGTCCTACCAGGACGGCGCCGAGCTGCGGCTCACCCGAAACGACAACCACTGGCGCCAGAAGGCCAACGTCAAGAACATCATCATCAAGGAGACCGTTGAGGCCGTGGCCCAGCGGCAGCTCCTTGAGACGGGCGAGGCCGACCTCGCCATGCAGATCAGCTCCGACATTGCCGATGGGATCGGCGGTGACGTGAAGGTCGACGAGGTGCCGACCTTCAACTTCGTCTACATCGCCCTCTGGCCCGGCACCGCGCTCAACACCGATGTCGACCTCAACGACGATGTCCGGGAGGCGATTCGCCTCGCGATTGACTACGACGGGATGATCGACGTGACGGTGGGCGGTTCCGGCCGCAAGCAGCCGTCGCCCATCCCGAACGGGTTCCTCGGCACCGAGAACCTGACGATGCCCGAACGTGACGTCGACAAGGCCAAGCAGCTACTCGCCGACGGGGGCTATCCGGACGGATTCTCGCTCGATGTCATCTTCCCCACGTTCAACGTCTATGGCGTCGACTTCAGCACCATGTTCCAGAAGCTCAAGATCGACCTCGCCGAGGTTGGCATTGAGCTGAACCTGCAACCGTCCGAGGCGTCGGTCTGGGCGGATGCGGCGTTCAGTGGTGGCGTCCCGCTTACGGCCATCTACTTTGCCCCCGACCACACGGACCCGATCCAGTACGTCCAGTACTTCGGCATGGTCCCCAATAGCTTCTGGGGTGGCCTCATCGGCGTCGAAAACCCGACGGAAGTCGAGTTGATGCAGCAAGCCCTGGAGACAGCGGACACAGATGCTCGGGCGGAGATCTTCGAAAAGCTCGCCAACGAGATGATCGCGGAGAACTACATCATCCCGATGGTGAACCCGAACCTCTTGCTCGCCTACAGCGCGAAGCTCCACAACGTTCACTACAGCGCGTGCTGCAATATCGAACTCGGGCGTCTCGTCCGGGAGTAGAGCTCGCTCGCAGAGCCAGGCCCGGCCTTCGTTGGCCGGGCCTGATCCGTTGACGGAGGCCCTGGCTGTTCGGCTACATCATGCGCCGGCTCCTCGTCATGCCCTTCCTCCTCTGGGGGCTGGCGACGATTACCTTCGCGATCTCGCGGGCTGCTCCCGCCGACCCGATCACGACGGTGGTGGACACACGTTCGCTGCAGAACGAGGAAATCGTTGCGGCTGCGAGGGCACGCTGGGGTCTCGACAAGTCCGTCCCCGAGCAGTACGTCCTCTACCTTCGCAATCTCGTGCTGCACGGCGACATGGGGACGTCGTTTCGCACGAAGAAGAACGTGCGCGACGACCTTGGCGAACGTTTGCCCGCCACGATTGAGCTGACGATCGCCTCGATGATCCTTGCCACCACGGTGGGCATCGGCCTTGGGGTGGTGGCGGCGGTCCAACGCAATCGCTGGGCCGACCAGGCTGCACGGTTGTTCGCCGTCCTCGGTTCTTCCATGCCTGTCTTCTGGATGGGCCTCGTGGTGCTCTTCGTCTTCTGGGCCAAGCTGGGATGGTTCCCCGGACCCGGCCGGCTGGACACAAGGGCAGCTCCACCCGCGGAAGTCACGGGCATCTTCACCCTGGACGCCCTTGCCGCCGGTGACTTCGGCACTTTCTGGGATGCTACCCGCCATCTCATGCTCCCCTCGTTTGTCCTTGGCTGGGCCGTCATGGGGCTGATCTCGCGGCTTGTCCGCGCAAGCATGCTCGAGGTTCTCAGCCAGGACTACGTGCGGACCGCGAGGGCGAAGGGCCTGCGATCCCGCCACGTCGTCCTCCGCCACGCGCTGAAGAATGCGCTCATCCCCACCCTGACGATCCTCGGCCTCTCGTTCGCCCTGCTGATCACCGGCGCCGTCCTTGTCGAGCAGATCTTCAGCTGGCCGGGCGTCGGCCGCTACACGGTCGAAGCGGCGCAGTCGCTGGACTTCCCCGCGATCCAGGGTGTCGCTATCTTCGCGGGCGCCGTCATCGTTGTCCTCAGCCTCGTCACCGACATTGCCTATGCCCTTGTCGACCCCCGGATTCGCCTCTCATGAAGGCCGAAGCGCTGGTCATCGCGCCGGACCTGCCGCCCGAGCGCCGCTGGTCACGCCCGATCTGGCTCACGACGCCCACGATCATCGGCGGGACGGTCATCATCATCTGGGTCGTGATCGCCCTCACGGTGCCCTTCTGGGCGCCGAGCGATCCCCTCGTTCCTGTTGGCGACAGGCTGCAGGAGCCGACGGTTGCTCACCCCTTCGGGACCGACAACCTCGGGCGCGACGTGTTCGTCCGCACGCTCTATGGCTCGCGCTCCGCTCTCCCCATTGCGGCACTCGTGATCGTTGGGTCGGTGCTGGTTGGCGGGACGATTGGGGCGATTGCGGGCTTCTCCGGCTCCTGGATCGATGCCGTCCTCATGAGGGTGGCCGACATGACGCTCGCCTTCCCCGCCATCCTTCTCGCCATCACCGTCACCGCCTACCTCGGCCGTGAATTGCACAACATCATGATCGCGATCATCATCGTCGCCTGGCCGGTCTATGCCCGGCTCCTGCGTGGACAGGTGCTGGTCGTAAGGGAGATGCAGTTCGTCGAGGCGGCGACGTCCATGGGGGCGAGCCGGTCCCGCGTCCTCATACGCCACATCCTTCCGACCGCCTTTACGCCGGTCATCATCACCATGACGATGGACTTCGGCCAGGTGATCCTCCTCGCAGCCGCACTCAGCTTCATCGGTCTCGGGGCCAAGCCGCCCACGCCCGAGTGGGGCGTGATGATCACCGACGGTTCGCGGTTCTTCTACCAGTGGTGGATCGCGGCTGGCCCCGGACTCGCGATTCTCTCTGTCGCTCTCGCAGCCAATTTCGTCGGGGACGGCATCCGTGACGGCCTCGATCCGCGGACGCGGGTGCACCGGTAGGCACCGAGACCTCCGAGGTCATGAGTTGTGAACTCGACATGTTGCGTTATCGCGGGAGCGTCTGCTGGAGGGCGACGAAGAGGACAGAAGCCCACGAGCGCTCCCGTATGAGGTGGCAACGAGCCCTGCTCGTCCGGAGCCATGCCCCGCTCTAACGGGTACCATTCGTCGCTCCGATCAGGCCCGCGTGGCCATTCGCGACGGTCTGCGGGACTCCAACACTTAGACCAACGAGCGTTGGAGAACCAGTGTGACTGTCGCACCAGAATCGCTTGCCGCGATGCCAGCCGGAGAAAACCGCGCGCCGATTATCGAGGCGCGGGACGTCGTCAAGACCTATGACTCAGGCGTGGCGAGCGTCCAGGCGCTTCGAGGCGTCAGCCTCTCCGTCGAACGGGGCGAGATGATCGCCATCATGGGCCCCTCCGGATGCGGCAAGACCACGCTTCTCAACTGCCTGAGCGGACTGGACACGATCGACAGTGGCCAAATCTGGATCGAAGGCACGGATATCAACGAACTGACGGACCGGGAAAAGTCCCGGTACCGTGCTCGCCGAATGGGATTTGTATTTCAGACGTACAACCTGCTCCCGGTGCTTTCGGCGGCTGAGAATGTCGAGCTGCCGCTCGTCGTCTCGGGGGTGCAAGGGAGCATTGCCCGCGAGAAGTCCCTCGCCGCGCTTGAACAGGTCGGGCTGCGCGATCGGGCAAAGCATTGGCCCAACCAACTGAGCGGTGGCCAGCGCCAACGCGTCACCATCGCCCGCGCGCTCGTCAATGACCCGGCGATTGTTTGGGCGGATGAGCCGACGGGGAACCTTGACTCCGAGATGGCCGACGATGTGATGCGCCTGATGGAGGACCTCAACCGGCGAAACAACCAGACGTTCGTCATCGTCACGCACGACCCCGAAGTGGGTGCCCGATGCCACCGGATCGTGCGCATGCGCGATGGCCAGATCGAAGGCGAGGATCGACTCCGATGAGCGAACTCTTCGGGCTGTCGATGTCGACGATTATGGTGGTCATGGCGAGCCTATTCGCGGCGTCGGCGATCGCCTCGGCAGCCCTCTTCCTGTCCGGTCGGATGATGTTCACGATGGGACTGAGGAACATCCGGCGCCGGCCGGCGCAAGCTGTATTGATCGTTGTGGGACTGATGCTTGCCACGACGATCAGCACCGCCGCCTTCACAACCGGCGACACCCTGGATTACAGCATCACGAAGGTCGCGTACGACTTCCTGCAACGGACCGACATCAGCCTTCACCACTTCCAATCTCCTGATGCGTCGGTGACGGGCAGCGATTTCTACGCCTCCGATGACCTTGCGACCCGTCTTGACGAGGCGTTCGCCGATGACCCCGATATCGAAGGGTTCATCCCGTTGCTTTTTGAGCCGGTACCGGTGCAAGACGTGCGGACGAGGCTCACCGAACCCGGGGCAATCCTGGCGGGGACCGACCCGGCCGTCATTGCCCGCTTTGGCGGGCTCCGCTACCTGGATGGTTCGCCCGCGGACCTGGCAACGTTGGCAGACGATGAGATTTTCGCGAACGAACGCGCCGCCGACGATCTCAACGTCGAGGTGGGCGACGCAATCCTGGTCTTCATCCGGGGCGAAGCAGTGTCTCTCAGGGTCGCCGGTATCGTCCGTGAGGAGCGAGTAACGGGCGGTCTGGAATTCGGTGGCGGAGGCCAGCCTGGATTCGCGGCCAAGCTCACGACAGTGCAACGCATCACCGGACACCCGGGTGAGATCGACTCGGTGAGCGTCGTCCTTCGCGGCGGCGTCAGGGGCAGCCTTGGGCGTACCGACGACGCTGCCCAGCGCCTTGAGGACTACATTGCGTCGCCCGGCGCCTCCGAAGCGCTCGGGCTCGGAGCCGGAGGCTTCCAGGTCGAGAAAGTCAAGCAGGACGCTGTCGAAGGCGCGCGATTGGCTGCGAGCGGCTTCACAACCATCTTCCTCGTGCTTGGACTCTTCTCGATCGCCTCGGGTGTACTGCTCATCTTCATGATCTTCGTGATGCTCGCGGCGGAGCGGCAGCGTGAGATGGGCATTACCCGGGCGGTCGGGGCCCTTCGCATCCACCTGGTGCAGGCGTTCCTCGCCGAAGGGCTCGTCTACGCGCTGCTCGCAGGGCTGGTCGGAGTCGGGTTGGGCGTCGCCTTCGGCTTCCTGGTGATCATCGCCGGTGCAAAGCTGGCATTCGGCGATGAGCTCAGCTTCGTCACCCCACATGTGACCGTGCGAACCCTGGTCGTCAGCTTCTGCCTGGGATGGGTTGTGACGTTCTCAACCGTGGTTGTCTCGTCGATCCTGGTCAGCCGGCTCAACATTGTTGCGGCCATTCGGGGCCAAATCGCGCGCCGGCCCCACGAGGCACGCGGCGGATTTAATCTCCGTTGGGTCATTGGCAGTCTTCCACTCCTTGTAGTCGTTCCCCCGGTTGGCCTCTACCTGTTGCTTCGACGGGGCTTCGGCGTCTCCCGCACGTGGGCGCTCGGGCCGGCTGGTCTGGTTATCGGGGCCACACTCCTGCCGGTGGGGCGAGTCACGGGATCATCCTTCCTCTTCTCCCTGGGAATTTCGATGCTCATCGGGGCAATCGCGCTCCTTGCGCGAGAAGGCGGGTTGAAAGAACGGGCGGTCTGGACGGCGGCCGGTATGGCGCTCGCGATTTATTGGCTGATGCCCTTCCAGTTGAGCGAAAAGCTCTTCGGTTCGTTCGACAACTCCGGCATGGAAATGTTCGTCTTCAGCGGACTGATGATCGTGACCGCCCTCACCTTGATCATCATCTACAACGCGCGGCTGCTCACCGTCCTGTATGACGGTGCCAGCCGCGGCCGCCGTGGATACCTGGTGCCCGCGAGCCTATTCGCAGCGGCCGCCTGTTTGCTACTCGTCGGCATCGCGCTCGGCAATGCTGGTGCCGGAGTTGGGGACGTCGTCTACCTGCTCGCGATTATCGTCCTGGTCGGGGGAGTCTTCGCCCTTCTCGGGCAGCGCTTCCAAAGCCTCACGCCGGCGCTGCGGATGGGGATCGCCTACCCCCTGGCGAACCGGTTCCGCACAGGCATGACCATCGCCATGTTCTCGTTGATCCTGTTTTCCATCACGGTTATGAGCGTGATCGATGCCAGCGTGCTGCAAGTCTTTGCCGGTGACGATGGGACGGCTGGTTGGGACGTCCTGATCGGGACGAATCGCAACAACCCGATCGACGATGTGCCAGCCGCCCTGGGAGCCACGGGCGCCTTCGACGCCTCTACCATTGCCGCGGTTGGCGGATTGACTCCGAGTGACGACGATCGGCAGCGAGTGCGCCAACCCGGCGTCACCGATTGGCAGCAGTTCATTGTCAGGGCCGGCGATGACGACTACTGGGACAACGTCGACACGAAACTCGAGGGTCGCGCAACCGGCTACTCCTCGGATGCAGCGGTGTACGCCGCCGTGCGAGACGGCCTCGACCTCGCCATCATCGAAAGTTCTGCGGTGAGTGCCCAGACGTTCGTGGTAGGGAGTTTCCAGGTGTCGGGCGTCACGATCGAAGACGGGAGTTTTGAGCCATTCACGCTCGAAGTGCGCAACGAAGCGACGCGGCAAATCAGGACCATCACCGTTGTCGGTGTGTACTCCAACAAGGTCCCACCAGGGCTGCTCCCCGGCCTCACGATCAACGCTGAGACGAGCCGGCAGCTCTTTGGCGAGCCGGAGTTCAGTGACTACTTCGTCCGCCTAGCCAGTGGGACTGACTCCGTCACGGCCGCCAAATCCATTGAAGCGGCGCTCGCGACGCAGGGCGTCCAGGCGTTCTCGATAAGAAAGGAAATTGACGACAGTTTGGCCGCATCGCGAGGGTTCTTGCGAGTGCTCCAACTCTTCATGGGTCTTGGGCTCGTGGTGGGCGTGGCGGCGATTGGCGTGATTTCCCTGCGCTCCGTCGTCGAACGGCGTCAGCAGATTGGCATGCTCAGAGCGATCGGCTATGAACGAGCGACGGTTGCATGGAGCTTCCTGTTCGAGTCCGCCTTCGTCTCGCTCATGGGGGTCGCTGCGGGCATCTCCGGTGCGATCATCCTTTCGCGGAATCTCATGTCATCGGCAGATTTCACGGGCGTCGATGGCCTGACTCTCTTCGTTCCCTGGCCCGAAGTCATTGCCGCCGCGGTCCTGGCCTTCGGCTTCGCCATGATGATGACGTGGTGGCCCAGCCGCCGCGCGGCCAGCGTTCCGGTGGCCGAGGCCCTGCGATACGAGTAGGGGTGCCGCCGCCTGCCAGGTTCCCGGGCGCAAGCACATCATGCATCGGCCCGTTTACGCCCCCTTTCCCGCGTCTGATATTCTGGATTGCGGTAGCCGGGCAACCATCAGCCTCACGCAGGCCCCCTCGTATTCGTTGCTGGATGACCCATGGCCCAACTCTGGGAGGATGTCAGGTTTGTATACCGACAAGACCATCACCTGTGTCGAATGTGGCACGGACTTCGTTTTCACTGCCGGCGAGCAGGAGTTTCACGCATCGAGGGGATTCACCACCGAACCCAAGCGGTGCCCGGATTGCCGGCGCGCCCGCAAGGGACAGCAGGGTGGCGACGATCGTCCGCCGCGACAGATGTACGAAGCCGTCTGTTCCAGTTGCGGCAAGATCGCGCGCCTGCCATTTGAGCCGCGAGGCGACCGGCCCGTCTACTGCAGCGACTGCTTCCAGCCGCAATCCCGAGGTGGTGGCTATCGCTAGCAGCGACACCCTGCCGTCGTCCCCGGTCGAACTCGGCAAGGTCACCGAAGTCTCGCCGGGGCACTTCGAACTGCACCGGCTCCTGCCTGCCTCGCGGCTTTCCCGGCCCGACATGCAGGAATTGATGGGCACGCTCACTGGACCCTCGGTGGCAGACGGGTTGCTCGTCCACGCCGGTTTCCACCTCAGGCTCGATGCCGGCCAGGTGTCCGGCGACTCGCCGGAGACGATCCCGGCGGAGTCGTTGCCGCCGGAATGCTCCGACGTCTTTCTGACTGTGGATTTCGGTAACCGCGAACGCTACGAACGGCAGGTGCTGGTGGTGTTCGAACCGCATCAGGCGGCCATCTCGGTGACGGGTAACGACAGCGCCTGGGTGCGAACGGTCGGGCAAGACGTGGCCGACTTCGTCGAGAAACGCCGGGCGTGGTTCAAGCACCCCGGGTTCTTACAACGCCTGCTGCTCATCGTCGGGATGGCGCTGGTGACCGTTGCCGCCGCGCTGGGCGATTTTGGCGGGAGCGACTGGCGGTGGCCGGCGACCTGGCTCTTTGTCGCCGGCGTCACGTTCGTCGCGGCCAGCGCCGTGCTGCCAGGACAGCTGCGCTACTCGGTGGTCGCTCTCACAGGCAACCGCGCGCCGGGCAACTCCCCACGCGAGAACCTCGTGCTCGGGATAGCGCTCGCTGCCTTCTCCGTGGCGTTCGTGGGCGCCGGAGTTTCGACGCTGCTCACGCTCGCCGGCTGACTCGCCTCAGTTCGCCGACTTCGCCCCTTCGATGATCGCCTCCACGACCGCCGGGTCGGCCAGGGTCGTGACGTCGCCAACGTTCGCCGGGTCGCCTTCGGCGATCTTGCGGAGGATGCGGCGCATGATCTTGCCCGAGCGGGTCTTTGGCAGGCCTTCCACGAACTGGATCTTGTCGGGCGTCGCGATCGGGCTGATGTCCTTGCGGACGGCGTCGCGGAGCTCTGCGGCAAGCTCGGGCGACGGAGAGTAGCCGGCTTCAGGAAGACATAGGCATAGATACCCTGTGCCCTTTACATCGTGCGGGTAGCCGACGACGGCTGCTTCGGCGCAGGCCTCGTGGCCGACGAGGGCTCCTTCGATCTCCGCTGTGCCCAGGCGGTGCCCGGCGACGTTGAGGACATCATCGACGCGGCCGGTGATCCAGTAGTAGCCGTCGCCAGTCGCGATGGCAGCCATCCCCGGTGAAGTAGTGCCCCGGGTAGGTCGAGAGGTAGGTCTGGATGAAGCGCGGGTGGTCACCGTAGATCGTGCGCATCATCCCGGGCCACGAGCGGGTCCATGCAGAGGCGCCCGGTGACGTTGTTCCCTTCGATGATCTTCGCCGTCCTCGTCCACCACGACTGGCTCGACGCCGAAGAAGGGGAGGGTGCCCGAGCCCGGCTTCATCGCGATGGCGCCGGGCAGCGCCGGTGATCATGTGGCCGCCGGTTTCCGTCTGCCAGTAGGTATCGACGACGGCGCAACGCTCCTCGCCCGACCACGTTGTAGTACCAGCGCCAGGCCTCGGGGTTGATCGGCTCGCCGACGCGTGCCGAGGATGCGCAGGCACTTGCGGCTGTAGCGCTTCACGTGCTCGTCGCCTTCGCGGGCGATGGCGCGGATGGCCGTCGGCGCCGTGTAGAGGATGGTGATGCCGAGGCGGTCGACCATGTCCCAGTAGCGGCCGGCGTCGGGATAGGTCGGGATCGATTCGAAGATGACGGAGGTGGCGCCGTTCGCCCAGCGGGCCATAGACGATGTAGCTGTGGCCCGTGATCCAGCCGACGTCGGCGGCGCAGCAGTAGACATCGTCGTCCTGCAGGTCGAAGACCTAGCGGTGCGTGAGCATGGTGTAGAGGAGGTAGCCGGCCTGGGTGTGGAGGACGCCCTTCGGCTTCCCGGTCGAACCGGAGGTGTAGAGGATGAAGAGCGGGTCCTCGGAATCCATTGACTCCGGCGTGCACTCGGCGGGCTGGCTGGCGATGGCATCGTCCCACCAGACGTCGCGGCCCTCCTGCATGGCGACCTTGCCGCCGGTGCGCTTGTAGACGATGACGAACTCGACGCTCTTGCCGCCGGACAGCGAGTGCCTCGTCGACGTTCGCCTTGAGCGGCACAGGGCGGCTGCCGCGGCATGCCTTCGTCCTGGGTGATGATCGCGCGGCAGTCTGAGTCCTCGATGCGGTCGACGATCGAGCGGGGGCTGAACCCGCCGAAGATGACGGAGTGGATGGCGCCGATGCGGGCGCAGGCGAGCATGGCGATGGCGAGTTCGGGCACCATGCCCATGTAGATGGCGACGCGGTCGCCTTTCTTGATGCCGCGCGCCCGGAGCGCGTTCGCCAGCCGGCAGGACTCTTCGTAGACCTCGCGGTAGGTGATGCGTGCGATTGTCGCCCGGCTCGTCGCCTTCCCAGAGGAGGGCGGCTTTGTCGCCGCGGCTGGCGAGGTGCGGTCGAGGCAGTTCGCGGAGACGTTGAGCTTGCCGCCGGCGAACCAGGCGATCTCCCCTGTATGGAAGTTCTCCGTGTGGGTGGTCTGGAAGGGCTTCTGCCACTTGATGAGGGCGTTCGCCTGTTCGGACCAGAATCCATCGGGGTCCGCGATCGACCGCTTGTAGAGGGCATCGTAGTCTGCGCGCGTCTTGAAAACGGCGTTCTCGGCGATGGCCGGAGGCGGGGCGTACTTCTCGTCGACGGGTAATCCGATTTCGTTGCTCATCTGCGCCTCCCTACGAGCACGTGCCGGTGGCACGGGGGTGGTTATGGGCGCAATTGTATAGAGCGAACCCGTCGTTCGCAGGCAGCCGAGAGGCCGCCTATCCGGCGCGGAGCAGGGATGCGGGCCGCTCCTCCACCTTGCGATAGATCCCCGTCGCGGCGACCTTCAGGCCGAGTTCGGTGGGGCGCATGATCATCTCGCTGCCGCCGATGAAGAGCAGTCCACCCATCCGGAGGGACTTCGCGAAGCCATCGAAGATGACCTTCTTCGCCTCCTCCTTGAAGTAGATGATGACGTTGCGGCAGACGATGAGGTCGAGGTCGACCGGGTAGCGCTCCTTGAGCAAATCGTGCTTCCGAAACTGGATGAAGCGCCGCAGCGTGGGATCGACCGAATAGGTGGCGCCCTCCTTCGTGAAGTAGCGATTGCGAAGCGTCGCCGGCACCGACCGGATCTCGTCATCCGGGTAGTCGTTCCCCGCGCGGGCCTGGGCGAGGGCAACATCGTCGACATCGGTCGCCGTGATGCTGTGGTGGCCTTGGGGTCCAGTTCGTTCAGAAGGATCGCCAGCGAGTACGGTTCGCAGCCAATGGAGCAGCCGGCGCTCCAGATCTTCAGGCGTGACGCTGCGGCGAGGAGCTCGGGAAGGTACTTCGTTCTGGAGGTCTGCGATAGCGGTCGGGCTGGCGAAAGAATTCACTGACGTTGATGGTCAGCGTGTCCCGCACGACCTCGAGCACGCCGGCATCGTGCTTGATGACATCGGCGAAGGCGGGCCAGCCTTCCGGTGCGTACTTGCGCATCAGGTTGGCCATTCGCCGTTTCATCTGTGGTTCTTTGTACTGCCAGAGCGGGACGCCAATGGCGCTCTCCAGCTTGGCGCGGAATGCTTCCCAGTCCGCATCGGGACCATCCGAGTCGAAGCGGCTCATGCCGCTGTCCTTCCTGTGCGCACGCTCGTGGCAATCTGGTTCGCCATGTCGGTCAGCGCCACGGTGTGTGCGGCGGGGGTCGTTTCGAGGGCGGCGCGGGGCATGCCGTAGATGACGCAGCTCGCCTCGTCCTGGACGAGGACGGAGCCGCCGGCTTCTTCGACCTGGCGCAACCGGCGGCGCCGTCGCGTGCCCATGCCGGTGAGGATCGCGACGAGTCGCATTCCGCCCGTAGATGCCTCGCGACCGAGTGGAGGGCGATGTCGACGAGGGCCGTACGCCGTGGACGGCTCTGTGTCGTTCAGCGGGATCCGTCCGTCGTGGCCGAAACCTCGATGTGGCAGTGTCCGGGGGCGACGAGTGCCACACCGGCCTCGACGACGTCGCCCTCGCGCGGCTTCGGCAACGTGGAGCGTGGGAGTGCTATCGAGCCGCCGGGCGAGCGCTTCCGTGAAGCCGGCCGGCATGTGTTGCACGATCGAGGACACCGGCGCCGAGCGTCGGCGGGGAGGATGCGGCACCACTTCGCTCGAGCGCGGCAGGCCCGCCAGTGGAGGAGCCGATGACGACAGATCTGCGCGATGGGCGTCCCGAACGTACGGGCGGAGACGTCTTGGCGGGCTGCGGAGGCGCGGCGCGCGGCGATGGCATGCGGACGCGGCGTGGCGCGCGGTGAGCACCGCCTGCGCGATGTCCGGTGCTGACGCCTTCGCAGGTCGCGGCTGAGCAGCCGCTCGGCTTGGCCACGTATTGGACGGCGCCGGCTTCCAGAGCGCGCATCGTCGGTGTCGGCCCCTGCGTGGTCAGGGTGCTGACCATGACGATCGGGGTCGGCAGCACGTTGCACGATTTCGCGCACGGCGGTAACGCCATCCATGCGGGGCATTTCGACGTCCATGGTGATGACGTCGGGGCGGAGCGCGAGGGCCTGCTTCACGCCGTCGGCGCCATCGCAGCGGTGCCCACCACCTCGATTTCGCCCGAGGCTCGGAGGATGCCGTTCGATCGGCTTGCCGCATGAAGTCGAATCGTCGACGACCAGGACCCGAATCGTCTTCGTGGTTCGGGAACCGGGTAGCGCCATGGCTGGGGCCTAGGCGCAGAGCTTGCTGACGGCGGCGAGGACGCGGTCGCCATCGGCGGGCTTCACGAGGAAGTCCTTGGCGCCGGCTTTGACGGCCTCGAGGACGATCTGCTGCTGGCCGAGGGCGGTCACCATCGCGACGCGGGCGCCGGCGTCGTACTCACGGATCACCTTGAGGGCGCGTGAGGCCGTCCATCTCTGGCATCGTGATGTCCATCAGCACAGCGTTGGGCTTGCTGGCCTTGTACATCTCGACTGCCTGGAGGCCGTTTTCGGCCTGGAGGACGTCGTAGCCGGCTTCGGTGAGGATTTTCGACATCCGCATTCGCATGAATGCCGCGTCGTCCACGACGAGAATGGTCGCCATTGCGCTCTCCTAAAGTTCCTTTGGCTGTTCTGCAGCCAGGCGTACGAAGGTTCGCCCGTCGGAGACGTTGATATCCATGGTGCGGCCGCGGGTCCCACCGAGGTCTTCGGCGGCGATTCGTCAACCCGCGGGCACGGAACTCGTTCTTGATCGCTTCAGCGTTGCGTTCGCCGATCTTGAACTTCTCGGCGTTCGAGGGCGCCAAGGACGGCCGCGCCACCGGCGAGCTTGACGACGAGGTTGCGGGGGTTGGCGCCGGCCGCCTTCATCTGTGCGAGCAACGTGTCGATCCCTTCGTCCGCGAAGCGTGCTGGCTCCGTGCTGGGGCGCCTGCCGTCGGATTTCGGCAGCAGGACGTGGACCATGCCGGCGATGCCGCTTGCCCTGTCGAACAGGGTCGCTCCGACGCACGAACCGAGGCCGTACGCAACGAGCGTGTCGGACGGGTTTTTGCTCACCGCCAACTGGCCGATCCCGACGGCCACACGTGTTGCCTGGGTAGCGGCATGGTCATGCGGCACGCTCGCGCAACACGTCCAGGCCGGCGCTATCCGGCGCAATCATCAGGAGTCCGGCGGTCTGGCCGTGGGCATCCTTAAAGACGGTGTCGATCATCGTTACTTCGCCGCCGAGCGAGAGGATCTCGGCATAGACGGACTCGACGAGGGCGATCGCGATGTCGTTGACGATGGTCGGAGGCGTCGGATGGAGGACAAGGTTCGTGTGGTCGCCAAGGGCGTTGACGAAGGCGGAACCGATGATGTTTCCAAGTTCGCCGATCGCGGAGCCGGTCATCTCGTCCACTTCCGTCGTCGTCCCGGGCGCCTGGCGGAGCATGAGGTCGACGCACTCGAGGGCACGTTGGACGGGAAAGAGCAGCATGACGTGGGCGTTGATTTCGCCCGTGACGCCGAGGTAGGCGCCAAGCACCACTGCCTCTTCGCCACCCACGGCATCGCAGGCATCGGAACGCGTGCCCATCCGCACGTCGGGGGCAAAGATGCTGATCTCATGGTTCATGATCTCGGAAAGGGCGCGCCCGGCCCGGGTAGCGCCTTCCGATGCGACTTTCTGCAGTGCCTGGAGGGCGGGATCCTTTGCTAGCGTCTGGTCCATAGTTCGTTCGCCTTTCTTTACGCTGCCCTGCTGTGCCGGCCCTGGCCGACCAGGCTCGCGGTATCGATGATGAGCCCGAGGCTGCCGTCGCCGAGAATCGTGGCGCCGGTGACCCCCGGGTGGTTGCCGATGATGCCGCCCAACGATTTCACGACGACATCCTGTTCGCCGAGGATGCGGTCGACCATGAGGCCAAGCCGGTGTTTGCCGAAGCTTGCCGCCACGACGTACCGCTCTCCGGTCGCCGTGCGCTCGCGGGTGTCCCCAACCGCCTCAGCAAGTTCGACGACGGGAAGCAGGGCATCGCGCAGGACGAGCGTGGCGCGGTTGCCGGTCGTTTCGATACGGGCCTCGGACTCAGAGAGCGCTTCGGTCACCGAGACCAGGGGCAATGCATAGACCACCCCGTTCGATGAGACCATGAGTGCCTTTGTCGTCGCGAGCGTGAGCGGCAGCTGGATGATGAACTCGCTGCCCTTGCCCGCGCTCGCTGCGAATGTCGATGGTGCCGTTGAGGCGCTCGATGTTCGTCCGCACGATGTCCATGCCGACGCCACGGCCGGAGACGTCCGAGAGCTGCTTTCGCGGTCGAGAGGCCGGCGTAGAAGATGTACTGCATCGCCTGCTCGTCGGTGGCGGCTTCGGCTGCTTCCTTCGAGACGAGGCCGTTCTCGACCACCTTGCGCCGAAGCGTGTCGGTATCGAGGCCCTGGCCGTCGTCTTTCACGGAGAGGTAGATGTAGGTCTCCTGGTTCCAGGCCGTGATCGGTGACCGTACCGGTCTCGGGCTTGCCCAGCTCGCGGCGGCGCTCCGGCGACTCGATGCCGTGATCGATGGCGTTGCGCAGCACGTGCACGAGGGGGTCGGAGATCTCTTCGATGACTGAGCGGTCGAGCTTCGTCTCTTCGCCGAAGGTGACGAGTTCGACTTTCTTGCCGCACTTGGCGGCGACATCGCGCACGAGGCGAGGGAGGCGGGTGAGCACGCTTTTGATGGGCAACATGCGGCTTCGCATGATCTCGTCCTGGAGTTCGTCGGTGATCCGCGCCAGGTGGTTGATGGTCTCTTCGAAGTTCTCGGAAAGGTCGGCGATTTCGGTCCCGCGCATCATGCTGGCCAGCTGGGACCGGATCTGCTGGAGCCGCGATCGATCGATGACGAGCTCGCCGACGAGGTTCATCAGGCCGTCGAGCCGTTCGACCTCGATCCGGACGGAACCACCGGAACGGGCAGCGGTCGCTTCGTGGACCGGTTGTTTGAGGACGCGCGGGCGGTCCATCGCGACGGGGAGATTGCCGATCGCGGTGGCCGTGCCTCCTGCGATACGTGGCGTAGCAACCGCCGGGACAGGGGTCCCCGGCTCAGCTGGTTCGAACGGTTCGATGCTCACAGCCGCGACATCCATCACGGCTCCGATGGCGGAGCGCAGTTCCTCGTCGCTCGTGGTGGTGGAGACGATTGCCTCCATGGCGAACTCGCTGTTGCCCGCCTCGATCTGCTCACGCTCGGGGGTCGTCCAGAGGGGCGACGCAAGGGCCTCGATCTCCTGCAACACCTGGAAACACCGGATCGATGGCAGCTGGCAACTGTCCTCGATGACGACCTTGAGGCGAAGGACGGACTTTCCCTCGTCGATGGCGGCACGGGCTTCGGTGGCCACGCCTTCGTCCGTCGGTTGGTCGTCGACAGTGGCGGCCGAAGCGGGGGCCGGCGCGTGCGCTTCCGCTTCGAGCGTTCGCAGCAGTTCAACCTGGAGCGATTCAATCTCTGCGTCGGACTCGATACCCGTCGTCACTTCGAGGGTGAGCACGCGGAGGATGTCGAGGCCCTCGAGGAGCTTGTCGACCATGTAGGAGGTGGGGACGACCTGCCCCTGGCGGACGGCGTCGAGCACGGTCTCCATGGCGTGGGTGAGCTTCGCCATCCGCGTGTGGCCGATGGTCGCGGAGGAACCCTTTAGCGTGTGCGCAGCGCGAAAGATGCGCTGCAGCAGATCCGGGTCAGGCTCTCCCTCCATCTCGACGAGCGCCGTGTCGAGCACATCAAGTTGCTCCTCGGCCTCGTCGCTGAAGAGCTTGACGTCGTCAGCGTCGAGGTCGAATTGCAGGCGGTCACCGTTGGCCATCGGGTTGGTCCGTTCCTTTGAATGTCCGGAGTCGTTCAGGCAGCTGAGAGTTCGGCGTCGTCTTCGGCAGCGTCGATTTCGAGGTGGCGCGGAAGTAGGACGTCGAGGTTGACGAGCGAGACCAGGCGGTCCTCGAGCTTGGCGATGGCCCGGATGTGGCCGTCGGTCACCACACCGAGGATGTCTTCGGGCTCTTCGATGCTGGCGCCCGGGATCCGCAGGACCTCGGTGACGGCGTCCACGATCAGGCCGATAGTGCCGTTTTCACCGTTGGCGACGACGATGCGGGTCTCGACCGTATGCTCGGCGGCGGGGATGCCGCAACGCGTGCGCAGGTCAACCACCGCGACCACGCGACCGCGAAGGTTGGTGATGCCTTCCACCCAGGTTTCGGCGCCGGGGATCGGCGTAATCGCCTGCATCCGAACGATTTCCTGGACTATCTGGATGTCGATTCCGAAGTACTCGTTGCCGAGCCGGAAGATAACAAGATGCTCTTCGCCGGGGGCGTCGTCGGTGGTCTCGCTGGTTTCGGTCTGTCGGGAGTTCATCGTCTACCTTTCGAGAGGGCTCGGTCACACTGTCTCCTGAAGGTACGGGTCGAACGTGCCGCCGATTCATCCGGCAGAACCCTCGGATGTGGTTCACACGAGCCGTAACCTTCGCCGGGCGGACAAATCGGCCAGGTGGAAAGTCGGGAGACGACATGTGGGGACCTAGGGAACTGACCTATACCGTGCCGATATAGAGAAGAAGAGAGTCGTGGTAACTCGCCCCGGGGGTGTCAGCACTTGGCCGCCGACAACGCAGTCCTCAGCCAGCGCGAAATCGACGCTTTGCTCAACGCCGACACCGGCGCCGGGGAGGCAGAGGACGCTGCGCCGCTCACGCAGGTGAAGACGCCGGCGCGGCGGATCAAGCCTTACGACTTCCGTCATCCCGAGAAGCTTTCCAAGGAACAGCTCCGAGCGCTCCAGATCATCCAGCATGCCGTTGCGGCGTCCCTTGCTGCGAACCTCAGCGCCCGCTTGCGGTCGCCCGTCGAGGCGAAGCTGAGCGCGATGGAGCGGTCAATCTACGAGGAGTACATGTCCCAGATCGGGCAATCGTCCGTGCTCGGTTTCATCGACATGTCGCCGCTCCAGGGCTACGCCGTGACGGCCTTCGGGCTCGACGTTGGCTACTCGATAATCGACCGCCTGCTTGGCGGCCGGGGCACGCGGATCGCTGCCAACCTCGACCGCGACCTGTCCGACATCGAGACCGCCCTTGTCCGCCACATCGCCTCCGACATTTCCAGCTCGCTCGTGGAACCATGGAGCCGGATCGTCGAGCTCACCCCTGAGATAGCGGACGTGGCCACCGGTAGCTCCGCGGTGCAGGTTGTCCCTCCCTCGGAATTCGTCATCATCGCCTGGTACGAAGTGCGCTACGCCGACCAGACGGGCGGAATCTCAATGTGCTTCCCACTCACCATCCTCGAACAGATCATGCCCCTGCTGACGGGCCACTCGATGTTCGAGAATCGCCCCCGAGGCGATGCGGCAAAGCTCGAACATGTCACCGACGGCCAGCTGATGCCGGTCACAGTGCCCGTGCGCGCGGTCCTCGGCGATGGCCGGGTGGCCGCAGTCGACCTTGCGGGCCTCCAGGAAGGGCAGGTCATACTGCTCGACCGCGACATCGATGAGCCGGTGCGCGTGTTTATTGGCAACGCCGAGCGGTTTGCCGCGTCACCGGGAACCTCCGGACGCCATCTTGCCATCGAGATCTCAGGGCTCATCGACGGCGATGGCTTCGTCACGCCTTTCCCCCAGAGTGTGGCCTCATGAGCAGCAACTCGTTCCGTTCCGTCCTCATGTCGATCCGTACTGCCCAGAGCGGAAACGGCTTCAACGAACTGGTGTTCCGGGTCTCGTTCGAGCGGACCACCATTCAGACGGTGACGGTGCTGATTTCGAATGATGCACAGCGTAAGCTGGCTGGTCAGCTCACCCGGGCACGAATGCCGAAGGTCGAGCGCGACCAGATGCTGAAGCTCTGGGCCAAGTGGGAACTCGCCACGCGAGCGCGAGAGGGTAATCTGCCGACCACCCTGACAATCACTGCGAGTGACCTCGACGAGTACGGCGCCTATGCCACGGATTTCGGACGGAGCCTGCTCGCAAGTTAATCTTTCGCGCCTTCAGGCGATCCCCTTTCAACCGACGATCCGACTACCAGAGCACACCGTTCTACGAGCCGTGTGCAGCACCCCGGAGTGATTCCCCGACATGTCCAATTTTGCCCTTGTTAGCGAGGCGGCCCAGGCCCTTGCCGAAGAAGTGAACGCAACCCGCGCCGAACTTATCGCGCCATTTGTCGAAGCGACTGCTCGCGTGCTGGCCACGGAATGCAAGGAGAAGGTGGAGAAGGGCAAGGTCTATCGGGTCCGTTCGCAACAGACCAACCAGGACGTCAACGTGCTCCTCGCGGTGACAGGACAGGTGGCCGGGCTCGTCGTCTACTCGATGTCCATGGAGACGGCGATGGGCCTCGCCGGCGCGATGATCGGCGAGCCGGTCGCGGAGTTCGACGACCTCGCCCAGAGTGCGATCGCGGAGCTGGGGAATATCATCACCGGCCAGGCCGGTATCGGGCTCGAGGCGCGCGGCTTCAGCAGCGATATGTCGCCACCGGTGCTCCTCGTGAACGCCGGCCGAATCGCCACGTTCCACCTCACGCGGGTGGTCGTGCCGCTCGTCGTCAGCTACGGCGAGTTCAACATCGACATCGCCCTGCGCGAAGCATAGGCAACGCTGTACCGGGTCTATGCCTCGGGCTAGCATGAACCTATGACAGCCCGCCGACCCCGGCGAAGCCGCCGGCAAGCTCCTGCAGCCGCACTCCCGCGTCCCACCGGTGATGCACCGCCCGCGTCACTCTCGGCGTCGGGGCGTGCGAGCCGTGTCCATGCCCAGCGCGAGCACCACCTGACGCGTGACTACAGCTACGTCCGGCACGACCTACTGTGGGTCGTCGGCACCACGGCGACCACGCTAGCGTTCATCGTCGTCGCCTGGATCGTCGCGCCGAGCTGGTAGCGCTAGCGCAGGTTCTGGTACGCCAGGTAGATACCGACGCCCACCGCGAGTAGCTCGATCCGGGCAATTTCGACCGGCACGAACAACCACTGCATTCCCCAGGCGATGAGGATGCCGCCGATGGCGCAGGCGATGATCGCCGGGCCGCGTTTTCCCTTTGTCGCCCAGTCCAGCATTTTCGTGAAGGCATAGCCCAGTCCTGCGCCGAGGAAGAGGAGGAAGAAGCCGTAGCTGAACCAGACACCGACGGTGGCCCAGATGAACCCCATGATGACGCCGCCAACGAGCGCGACGCCGGCTGCGGCCAACAAGTCGCGGCTCTGGACGACGTACATAGGTGCGCGCCTGAGAGGGGCACAGGTCGGGCAGCGGGCGCCGACCGGCGAGAGCACCATGCAACGCGGGCAGATGGGCGTTTCACACCGCCCGCAGCGGAGCCCTGTTTCCACGCCGGGGTGGCGCGCGCATTCAAACACGCCTGGCTGCGCGCTCACCGTTGTGCTCTCGTCGATTCCCATGACTCTGCCTGCTTCCAGCCTACCTGCTCTCCGGTAAAGGACGAGATGTTCCCTACGCGCCCGGCGTGTCCACGAGGGCGAAGGTTATCGACCCGTCGGCGGCCACTGCCCCTTCGACGGTTGCCTTGACGCGGCCCTTGCCGACCGGGCCCCGCAGCTTCTCGAGCGTGAACTCAAGGCGCAGCTGGTCCCCCGGGACGACCGGCCGCCGGAAGCGCATCTGCTCGATGCCGCCGAACATCGGGGTCTTGCCCTCGGAGTCGGTTTCGTAGAGGAGGGTGACGGCGGCGACCTGGGCAAGCGCTTCGACGATGAGGACGCCGGGCATGACCTTGTGGCCCGGGAAGTGTCCCTCGAAGAACCATTCGTTGGCGGTCACGTTCTTGATCCCGACGCCGCGTTTGCCGGCCTCCAGCTCGACCATGCGGTCGACAAGGAGGAAGGGATAGCGGTGCGGGATCACGCGCTCGATGGCATCGGATTCAAGCATCGGGGACCTCCTCAATCCGATGGTACGGCGCAGCGATCTTCGCAAGAAGGCGATGAACGCGCTCGAGCTGGTCGGTGGGGAAGTCGAACCCACCCATCGGGCGGTCGTCGGGATTTCCAAGGCCGTGGTAGTCACTGCCGCCGGACTGGCGAGGCTCCGCACTCGTCGGCGAGTTTTCGGCGCAGCGACCATGCATCGGCCGGGTAGTGCTTGTAGTACGTCTCGATCCGTCGACGCCCTTGCCGCGAATGTCCACACGCGCTCGCCGTAGTCGTCGCCCATGAAGACGGCGTGTGCGCGATAGCCACGATGCCACCGATGGCGTGGATGCATCTCGATGGCCTCTGCTGGGCCAGCTTTTCGCGCCGGTCGACGTCTGCGGGCTTGCCGTTGCCGAGCCAGCGCTCGAAGGCTTCCTGGACCGTTGGCGACGTGACCGGCTCGACGAGCGCGCGGGCAACGTGGGGCCGCCCGACGCTTGCCTCGCCTGCGATCTCCAGCACGCGCGAAGCTGAGATGGGCATGCCGTTTCGGCGCAGGATCGTCGACGATTTGCTCGAGTGCGGCCCAGGCGGCCGTCGCGCTGCCGCGTGAGAAAGTCCTGGAGCCAGCGTCCTGCCAGCGCAGCCGTAGCCGAGGAGATGGCAGTCGACGCCGCCGAGGTCGGTGCTCAGTTCGATTCCCGGCATCAGCCGGATGCCGTGCGCAATGGCTGCTTTTGCCGCTTCGGCAAGGCCATCGGTCGTGTCGTGATCGGTCAGGGCCATCGTCCTGACGCCATGTGCGGCCGCCATCTCCATCACCGCGGCCGGCGGGTGGACGCCATCGGAGGCGGCTGCTGTGGAGGTGGAAGTCGCCGGCGCCACGTCAGACCACCGCGGTCGACAGCGCTCGATGTGCGTGGCCCGGCGCGTCGTTTCGTCGTGCTTCGATCAGGGGCCGTTCACCTGGGCAGCGGCCTTCGGCGGCGGGCAGCCGTGTCGGCATCTGGGTGAGGAAGCGACTGGAGCACAGCCTGGAGGTCGTCGCCAATAACCGAGTCGCGGGCGCCGCACATGCCTGCGTCGCTGCAGTAGGCGGTGCCACCGGGCGAGACCCGGGCGTCGGCCGTGGGGACGTGGGTGTGCGTGCCGACGAAGGCTGTCACGCGCCCATCGAGGTACCAGCCGATGGCCTGCTTTTCGCTTGTGGCTTCGGCGTGGAAGTCGACGAGGATGAAGCGTTGCCATGGCGGCACCGTCTCCAGCGCGGCGAGGACCGCGCGGAAGGGGTCGTCGTAGTCGCGCCCATGAAGATGCGCCCAATGAGATTAACGACGGTGAGGGCGCCGACGCTGGCGATGCCGTGGCCGGGCGCGCCGGGCGGGTAGTTGAACGGCCTCAGGATGCCGCGGTCGTCGTCAGGTAGGCGTAGACGTCGCGTGCTGGAAAGTGTGGTTTCCGCCGGAGATGATGTCGACGCCGCAGCCGAAGAGGTCATCGGCGATGCGCCGGGGTGATGCCCGTCCGCCGGCGAGTTTTCGCCATTGGCGACGACATAGTCGAGCGCGAGTTCGCGGCGCAGCGCGGGCACAAGGTCCTGACGACGGCGTCGACGGCCGCAGCTTCCAACGATGTCGCCAAGGAAGAGGAGGCGCATCGGGCTAGCGCGCGTATTCGGTGGCGCGCGTCTCGCGGACGACGGTCACCTTGATCTGGCCCGGGTACTCCATCGTCTCCTCGATCTTCTGGCTCACGTCGCGGGCGATGCGCATCGCCTCGAGGTCGTCCACCTGTTCGGGCCTGACGATGATGCGGACCTCGCGGCCGGCCTGGATGGCGAAGGCCGATTCGACGCCCTTGTATTGCCTTGGCGATGTTCTCGAGCGTCTCGAGGCGACGGATGTAGTTCTCCAGCGACTCACGCCGCGCGCCGGGACGGCCACCGCTGATGGCGTCGGCCATCATCACGATCACCGCTTCGACGCTGTACGGCTCTACCTCTTCGTGGTGGGCCTCGATGCAGTGGGCGACCGCTTCCTTGACCTTGAAGCGGCGGGCGATGTCGGCGCCAATGATGCGCGTGGGTGCCTTCGACTTCGTGGTCGACAGCCTTGCCGAGGTCGTGGAGGAAGCCGCCGGCGCGGGCGACGTCGACATCGGCGCCGATTTCGCGGGCGATCATGGCCGCGATGTGGCCGGTCTCGATGCAGTGGCGCATGACGTTCTGGCCGTAGCTCGTGCGGTAGCGGAGGCGCCCGAAGACCTTGAGCACCTCGGGGTGGAGGTTCAGCACGCCTGCTTCGACGGCGGCGGCTTCGGCGGCCTCGCGCATGGTGTTCTCGACGTCGCGCTGGGCCTTGTTGACGGCCTCTTCGATCCGGGTCGGGTGGATGCGGCCGTCCTGCACGAGGGTGCTGAGGGCGATCCGGGCGACTTCGCGGCGGACCGGGTCGAAGGCGCTGACGGTCACGGCATCGGGCGTGTCGTCGATGATGAGGTCGACGCCAGTGGCCGCTTCGATGGCGCGGATGTTGCGGCCTTCGCGGCCGATGATCCGGCCCTTCATGTCGTCGCTGGGGATCTGGACGACGGAGACCGTCGTCTCCGGCGGTGACTTCGGAGGTGTACCGCTGGATGGCGGTGGCGAGGATTTTGCGGGCGCGCTCAGCCCCCTGCGCGTGTGCCTCTCGCTCCATCTCGCGGACGCGGCGGCTGGCTTCTTCGCTGATCTCGCTTTCGACCTCAGCGAGGAGCTGATGCTTCGCTTCCTCGCCGGTCATTGCGCTCACGCGTTCGAGCTCAGCGCGGCGCCCGTCGAGAGCGCTCTGCACCTCAGCGCGAAGGGCTTCGAGGTCGGTCTCGCGTTCCTTCAGCCGATCTTCGCGCCGTTCGAGGGTGTCGCCCTTCTTTTCGATGGACTCTTCGCGCTGAGCCAGGCGTTCTTCCTGGCGATTGGCTTCGGCGCGCCGTTCGCGGATCTCCTTCTCCAGCGCGTTGCGCCGGTCGAGCTCCTCTTCGCGTGCTTTGAGGAGTAGCTCCTTCTGCTTTGATTCGGCCTCTACGAGAATTCGGTTAGCGTGTTCCTCCGCCTGTTGCAGTGAAGTGCCGTCCTGGCGGCGCCGCGCGAAGAATCCCGCGCCCGCACCGACCACAAGTCCCGCAAGGCCGACGATAACGATAAGTATCGTCGCCATTTCGTGTCTCCCAACCCTTGCTGGTGCAAATCATTGTCATCTGGTTAGCCAGGATAATGTTGCAATCCCAACTACCTCATGCTACGCGCGGCGAAGATCGCCAGTCAAAGAAATTAAGCCTTGCGCGAATGGTCGTCCCAGGCTCCGCGGAGCGCTGCCCGGGCCACGTCGAAGCCAAATCCGCGACGGGTGAGGAACGGCCCCGCCTTCGCGATGAATTCGTCGTAGGAGGACGGTTGACGCTTCCTTAACTGCGAGAGGGCGAGGTCCGTGGCGAGTTCCACCTCGTCGATGCCCTCCGTAGAGGCCAGGGCGACGCCCTGGGGGACGCCCCGGACACTCAGCTCCTGGCGAAGGAGGCGGGTCGAGCGTGGGGCACGGCGGGTGCGTTCGTCGACGAAGGCCGCGGCAAAGGCCGCATCATCCAAAAGGCCGACCTGGCGGAGGCGCGCGAATCTCGGCGTCGACCTCGTCCGGCGCGAAGTCCTTCTGGCGCAGCCGGGTCCGGAGGTCGCGTTCGGAGCGGGCGCGGACACGAAGGAGGCGGAGCGCGGCCGTGTGGATGCGGTCGGCGTCGGCGGTCTCGCCGAGCTCTTTGATCTTGCTCTCGGCGGCGGCCATCCCGGCGCTCAGCCCTGAGGCGTCCACCTCTTCGGCCGAGACTTCAATCTCGCGGCCGTCGTTCAGGAGGAGGGCGCGGCGGCCCCGGCTGCGCGGCTCGATGCGTTCGATACGGACGAAGGCGGACTTTGGCCGCGGCTCGATCGACACCGGCTAGCTGACGGCGGAGGCGAGGACTTCGGTCGGCGGAGCCGCGTCTTTCGGGGGCAGGCCCGCTTCCCGGCGGATCTCGGTCTCCAGTTCGTTGCGGATGTCGTGGTTCTCGCCGAGGAATTCCTTGGCATTTTCCCGGCCCTGGCCGATGCGGAGGTCGCCGTAGCTATAGAACGCGCCACTCTTGGTGAGCACGCCGTATTCGACGCCGAGGTCGACGATGTCGCCGGTGAGGCTGATGCCCCGGGGCGTCTGGAACATGATGTCGAACTCCGCCTGGCGGAACGGCGCCGCCACCTTGTTCTTGACGACCTTCGCCTTCACGCGGTTGCCGATCGCTTCGGTGCCCTTCTTCAGCGACTCGACGCGGCGCAACTCGATGCGGACGGATGAGTAGAACTTGAGGGCGCGGCCGCCGGGGGTCACTTCCGGGTTTCCGAAGACGATCCCCACCTTCTCGCGGAGCTGGTTGATGAAGATGACGGATGTGTTGGTGCGGGAGATGGTGCCGGTGAGTTTGCGCAGGGCCTGCGACATGAGGCGGGCCTGGAGGCCGACGTGGGCGTCCCCCATCTCGCCTTCAATTTCGGCGCGCGGCACCAGCGCTGCGACGGAGTCGATGACGATGGCGTCCACGGCATTGGAACGCACGAGCGCTTCGCAGATCTCCAGCGCCTGTTCGCCGGTGTCGGGCTGGCTGACGAGGAGGTCTTCGATTTTGATGCCGAGGTCGGCGGCGTAAGAAGGGTCCATCGCGTGTTCGACGTCGATGTAGGCGGCCGTGCCTCCCTTCCGTTGGGCCTCGGCGATGATGTGTTGGGCGAGGGTGCTCTTGCCCGCTGATTCGGGGCCGTAGATCTCAGTGACCCGCCCGCGAGGAATGCCGCCGATGCCGAGGGCAATGTCGAGGCCGAGTGAGCCGGTGGAAATCGCGGCCACTTCTCTCATCGCTTCGGCTTCGCCCAATCGCATAATTGCGCCGCGTCCGAACTGCTTCTCGATCTGGCCCAGGGCAAGTTCGAGGGCTCGGTGCTTGTCGTCGGTAGCCATGGTTGTTCACCTCACCGTTGGCGGTTCACTCGCGCGGGAGTGCCAATGCGAGCAGTGTACGGCGTGCAAAACAAATGTTCTAGTCCCGGTCCACTGCCCTCGCCGATGATGCACCTCTGATGCGACAGATTGTGTCGCGTTCGTAGCAGAACGAACGAGAAGCTGCCGGAGTACGCTGACGACATGCGCCTGGCGGTCAAGGTCATCCCACGCTCTTCCCGCGATGCAATCGCCGGATTCGACGAGAGCGGCACCTTGCGCGTGCGTGTGACCGCGGCGCCGGTCAACGGTGGCGCAAACGTCGCCGTCGTGAAGCTTGTCGCTCGCCGGTTGGGACTGCCTCCCACCGCCATCGCGATCGTCCAGGGCGGCGCTTCGCCCCGGAAGGTGCTGGAGATACCGCTCGCCGAAGACTCTGTGCGAGCCCGCCTGCGGCACTAGTTGCCGCCGGCTCCGTTACCTCCCGTCTGCGTCGGCGATGGCCGGTGTAGCATTTTCGCCACCACCGCGGCGAGGCGAACACATGGAACTGTACGACGTGATGAGGACGACGTTTGCCGCCCGCGACTTCACCTCCGACCCCGTGCCGGACGACGTCCTCTACCGGATCCTTGAGAACGCCCGTTTCGCACCAAGCGGGGGGAATCGCCAGGGCGGCCACGTCATCGTTGTTCGCGAACAGGCAAAGCGCGCCGAGTTGGCGCGGCTGATGGAAGCGCCATTCAAGCGCTACCGGGCGCAGCAGGCGGCGGGCGAGAGCCCCTGGAATCCCGTTTCAGCGCCCGGCGTCAGCCAGTCCGAGATCGATGCGATGCGTCCGGCCCCGGGCTTCCTCAAGCGGCTGGCCTATGCGCCGGTGGTCCTGCTTATCTGCGTAGACCTGCGGGTGGTGGCGGCGATGGACCAGCACCTCGACCGTATCGCCGTTGTCCCCGGCGCGAGCATCTATCCGCTCGCCTGGAACATCCTCCTTGGCGCCCGCAACGAAGGGTACGGAGGCACCCTGACCACCTTCATCACCGCCGCCGAAGCCGAGGTGAAGCCGCTCTTCAACATCCCCGACCATGTCGCCCTCGCCGCCATGCTCCCGATCGGCAAGCCGGTGAAGCAGCTGACAAAGCTCAAGCGAAAGCCCGTCGTCGAGTTCGCCACCGTGGACGCCTTCGATGGCGAGACTTTCGGGCGCGGGCCAACCGCATCGTGAACCCCACCTACCGCCTGGGAGTGATGGCTGGCGATGGCATTGGCCCGGAGATCGTACCTGTCGCCATACGTGTCGCGACCGAAGCGCTCCTGCAGGCGGGGTGCGAGGTCGAATGGGTGCCCTTGCCCGTAGGTCTCGCCGCTATCGACTCCCACGGCGCTGCCATGCCCCGGACGACGCTGGAGACGCTCATGGGCCTCGATGGCTGGGTGCTTGGGCCTCACGACAACGTCAGCTACCCGCCGGTGCACCGCGCCGCGCTCAACCCCAGCGGCTTCCTTCGCAAGCACTTCGACCTCTACGCCAACATCCGGCCGGCAAGGGCGTTGCCCGGCACCAGGCCCTTGGCGCCCAACATCGACCTCGTCGTCGTCCGCGAGAACACGCAGGGCTTCTACGCCGACCGAAACATGCATGCCGGCGCGGGCGAGTTCATGCCCACACCCGACGTTGCGATGTCCGTTTCGGTGTTCACGCGCCCGGCAATCGAACGCATCGCCGACACCGCCTTCCAACTCGCGATGGGCCGCCGGCGCCGGGTCAGCATCGTCCATAAGGCCAATGTCCTGGCGATGACGACCGGCATGTTCCGCGATGTCTGCTACGAGATCGCGGGCAATTACTCGTCCGTAGCCGTCGACGACTACCACATCGATGCGATGGCTGCCCACCTTGTGCGGCGTCCCGGCGACTTCGATGTGATCGTGGCGGAGAACATGTTCGGCGACATCCTCAGCGACCTCGCGGGTGAACTTGCGGGCTCCCTGGGTGTGGCTCCGAGCATCAACGCCAGCGAGCGCGTGGCCATGGCCCAGGCGGTCCACGGCGCTGCTCCGGACATCGCCGGGAAGGGCATCGCCAACCCGACGGCAATCATCCTCAGCACCGGCATGCTCCTCGAATGGCTCGGTCGCAAGCATGCGGACGAGTCGTTGCTTATTGCTGCGAAGGCAATCGAGGCGGCGGTAGAAGCAGCACTCGGGGCAGGTGCGCTCACCCCCGACCTCGGCGGCAAGGCGACCACGGCCGCGATCGAAAGAGCGGTGGTGGCATCCCTCGAGCGATGACCCACCCGGGTTGGGAGGGTGGGCCGCGGCCGTCAGTTGTACGCTTAGCTCTATCTGCCCGAGGAGATGACGATGACGCAACCGAACGATTGGAACACGACGGTCATGAAGGAGTTCCGCGAAAACGGTGGCAAGGTCGGTGGGAACTTCGCCAACGCCCACATGCTGATTCTCACGAGTACAGGTGCGAAGAGCGGCAAGCCGCGGACAAACCCACTCGTCTACCTCCCCGACGGCGACGACATGGTCATCATCGCTTCGAAGGGTGGCGCCCCGACGAATCCCGCCTGGTACCACAACCTCCGCGCCCATCCCGAAGCCACCGTCGAGGTTGGCACCGACACCGTGAAGGTGACGGCCGAAGAAGTCACCGGCGCCGAACGCGACGAGCTGTACGCCCGCCAGGCAGCAATCATGCCCGGCTTTGCCGACTACGAGAAGAAGACGTCGCGGAAGATCCCGGTGGTGCGGCTGAAGCGGAAATAGCGAAGGATCGCTACCCGAAACAGCCTCGCGCGGACATCGCATCATCCAAATGGATGACGCAGCAAGATCAACAATCCGGTCGATGTGGCGAGCTTCCGCCCCGGATACCTTGCGCACATGGCAGTTGCACAAAGCGGGGCTCGCGGACCTTCCCTCAAGGTCGGTGCGCTCGTGGAAGGGGCGCTGCTAGCCGGGACGCTGGCGGTGCTTGTCACCGCCTTCCTCCTGGTACGTCCGGCGGCGGGCGGAGGGCCTGCAGTCGAGCCTCCCGCTCCGCACCGATCTGCCGCCGCTGCGTCGATCCGTGTCGACCGGCCGGCCACCTACCTCGTTCTCCTGGTGCAGGACGTTGCGGATATGGACGACCCAGCTCTCATGTCCCGCGCGGCTGACATCGCTGCAGACTGGATAACGAATATCGAGGTCGTCGGCACCGAAGAACTCGCGGCGCTCGACAGTTTCCTCGTGCTCCGCGATTCGCTCGCGGCGTCAGAGTGTGCGTTGGGTGCATGCCCCGAAGTTGTTGTGGTCGACCTCCGCTAGGCCAGGCGCGCCTCTCTACCCTTTGCGCTTTTACGCTTTACGCTTAGTCTCATGCCAGCGTCTGACCTCGAAACCATCGTCTCCCTCGCCAAGCGGCGGGGGTTCGTCTTCCCCACTGCGGAAATGTATGGCGGCTTCGCCAACACCTACGACTACGGTCCCCTCGGTGTGGAACTGAAGCGGAACATTCGCAACGCCTGGTGGAAGGCGATGGTCCACGACCGCGAAGACGTCGTCGGTCTCGATGCGGCGCTGCTGACGAACCCGAAGGTCTGGGTGGCCAGTGGCCACGTCGCGACCTTCGCCGACCCCCTCGTCGACTGCCTCAGTTGCCAGCGCCGCTACCGTGCCGACCACCTCGAAGAAGGCGCCTACGGCGAGGTCCAGCGGGACGCCGAGGGCAACATCCTCTGCCCGAATGACGGCGGCAAGCTCACCGAACCCCGCCAGTTCAATCTCATGTTCCGCACCCAGGTTGGCCCGGTCGCCGATGACGATTCCACCGTCTATCTGCCGCCGGAGACCGCACAGGGCATCTTCATCAACTTTGAGAACGTCCAGACCTCGATGCGAAAGCGGCTGCCGTTCGGTATCGCCCAGACGAGGGTGAGCTTTCGCAACGAGATTACGCCCGGGCGCTTCATCTTCCGCACCCTCGAGTTCGAGCAGATGGAGATGGAGTTCTTTTGCATGCCGGGGACGGACGTCGAGTGGCACCGCTACTGGATCGACGAGCGCATGCGCTGGTACGCCGATGTCATCGGGATCGACCGCTCCCGCCTTCGGCTGCGGGACCACACGCCGGAGGAGCTCTCGCACTACAGCGCCGGCACCACCGATATCGAGTACCTCTTCCCCTGGGGCTGGGGCGAACTCGAAGGCGTCGCCAACCGCACCGACTTCGACCTCAAGGCGCACGCTGCGACGAGCGGCCACAGCATCACCTATTTCGACGAGGAGACGCGCGAGCACATCGTGCCCTACGTGATCGAGCCCGCCGGCGGGCTCACCCGCACGCTGGCCGTCGCGATGCTGGAGGCCTACACGGAAGAGCCGGACGAAAAGGGCGAGAACCGCGTGGTCCTCAAGTTCCGGCCGGACCTGGCGCCGATCAAAGTCGCCGTGCTGCCCCTTTCCAAGAAGGAGACGCTGACGCCAACAGCGCGGCGTGTCTACGACGCCCTGCGACCTCATTTCATGACGCAGTACGACGAGACGCAGTCAATCGGCCGCCGCTACCGCCGCCAGGACGAGATCGGGACGCCGCTCTGCGTCACCGTCGACTTCGAGTCGATCGATGACAACGCCGTCACCATTCGCGAGCGCGACAGCCAGGCCCAGATCCGGGTCCCGATCGAGGGTGTCGTTGAGGCGGTGCGGGAGAAGCTCGCTTCAATGTAGGTCAGGCGACCTGGTCGCGGCTTCGCGCGGCGATCTCCACCTGGCGGGCAAACTGCGGCAATCCGAGGGTCGTGAAGAGCGCCTCCACCGCCTGGGGGTCGAGCTTTAGCCCGGTCTCTTCCAGCAGGATTTCCGCCGCTTCCGCCTGCGACATGTTGGCCCGGTAGGGGCGGTCGCTGGTCAGCGCGTCCCAGATGTCGGCAACGGCAACGATGCGCGCCTCGATCGAGATCTGCTCGCCGATGAGACCGTCGGGGTAGCCGCTGCCGTCAAGCTTTTCGTGATGCGAGCGGATGATCGGGGCAGCCTCGCTGAGGAGGCCCGAACGCCGCGCAATCTCCCAGCCCCGCTCGGTGTGCTGTTTGATCACGTCGAATTCTGCCGATGTGAGCTTGCCCGGCTTACGGAGGATGCTGTTCGGCACGCCGATCTTGCCCACGTCGTGGAGACGGCCGGCCCAGCGAAGGACGAGCAGGTCGGCGGGCGGCAGCCAGAGCTTGTTGCCCATCGCCACACTCAGGTCGCCGACGCGTTCGATGTGGTCCGAGGTTTCGGTGTCCTTCGCCGCTACGGCCGCGCCAAGGGCAAGCACCGAACGCGGGTCGCCGTGGCGGATGCCGGTCACCTGTTTCCGAAGGAAGAGGCCCTCGACGATCGCCGCGAGGTCGCCGGTAATCCGGTAGTGATGGAGGAGGCCAACCACGCCGATGGAAAAGCCGCCCAGCATGAGGAAGTGGTATTCCCACCAGGAGAAGTGCCAGAGCGTGCCAAGGAGCATGCTCCACTCAGCCTGCGCGAGGAGGACGACGGCGATGGCCAGCGCTCCCTGGATCGGGAGGAGGGCGAGCCGGTACGCCTGGTAGAAGCGCAGCGCGGCAAAGAGGAACCCTGCCGTCGCGATTGCCCCCACCACCCGAGCAATCCAGAGGTTGTCGAGGGGCAGCCAGGTAAGTGTTTGCGGGTGCCACAGGGCGAAGTAGACATGTCCCGCGAGGAGTCCGATGAGGGCTCCGGCGATCCAGAACTGGTGGCGGCTGATCCAGGCGGAAATGCGGTCGGGAATGTCGATGACGGCGAGGAAGAAGAAGATGGCGCTGACCAGCAGGCTCAGCTGGGCCGAGTAGCCGACAACCTTGAGCCGGGCGAAGAAGGTCTCGCCGGGACCGGGGTCGAAGGCGGGTGTGGCGCCGCCGGCGTTGCCGAAGGTTGGAGCGCTGATCGGAATGCCGGCGTAGGACGAGTTGTGTGTGATGGTCGTGTGGACGCCGCCTGGCCCGCCGAAGTAGGGGGATGTGCCAAGGCCGTGCGCGAGGAAGATCGTCGCCATCGAGAGAAAGGCCATGGCGAGGAAGAGCGTGCGTGCCGCGGGCAGTTTGCGGGCAGCCACGAGCACCGCGCAGGCGAGGACGAACGCCAGCGCCGATACTACTGAGACGACATAAAAGTGTGAAGTTCCCGAACCAAAGGTGATGTCGGCGCGCGGATAGATTCGCGCCCCGACGAAGAGGAGGGCCGGCAACGCAAGGGCGACGCCCCACATCCAGGGCACCGGTTGGGCTTGACGGGCATGCATCTCGCTTGATGATCGGTAGTTGCGCGTTCCTCTTGAGCGTGTTTTCCATCGACGGGCCGGCGACGGGGGATGTACCGTTCAGCGCTGAGGAGAAATCCGTGCCGCGACCGAAATCATTGCCCTGGACCGAAGACGAGGCGGCCAACCGCTTGTTGGCGGAGGATGACCTCGCGCTGCTTATCGGGATGCTCCTGGACCAGCAGTTTCCGATGGAGAAGGCCTTCTACGGGCCGTACCTGCTGAAAGAGCGGATGGGCGGGAAACTCGACGCCGCGACGATAGCGAGCACCCCGCCGGAGAAGTTCGAGGCGATCTTCAAGGGTCCTCCCGCCATTCACCGGTTTCCCGGTTCGATGGGAAAGCGCACGCAGGATGTCTGCCAGGCCCTGGTCGATAGCTGGGGCGGCGATGCCGGGCAAGCTCTGGAATTCCGCCGCGGACGGCAAGGAACTCCTGAAGCGGCTCAAGGCGCTGCCCGGATATGGCGATGCCAAGGCGCGGATCTTCGTGGCGATCCTCGGCCGGCACATGGGTGTCACGCCGCCCGGCTGGGAGGAGGTCGCGGCCGACTGGCCCAACATTAGCGATGTCTTCAGCTGGGACGACGTCGCGAACCTGCGGCTCCAGAAGAAGGAGATGAAGGCGGCGGCGAAGAAGGGCTAGCGGCTTTCCTGTGCGAGGGCATAGTCCCGACAGGCGATGGTCCGCTTGAGGTCGTCGATCGCTTCACGGAGGGTCCGCCGGAGGAGCGACTTACTCTCGTCCGTCGCCGCCAGTAGCGAGTCTGCGCGCTGGAGAAGTGCGGGTTCGGCGCGGTAGCCGGGAAAGAGCGAGCGGAAGTACATCGTGGCGAACTCGCCGTCCTGCGACTCGAAGATTCCCGGTATTGCCGCGAAGAACTTGTCGGTGTACGGCGCCAGGATGTCGCGCTGCCGCCACCAGTGGAATCCAGCCATAGCGGCACGCGTGAGGTAGAGGCTTCCGTAGCCAGCACCGTTCATCTTTTCCCAGGCCTGGGCTTTCGCTTCGGCTGACGGCCGGGCGACTTCCGCCTCGACGAGGGCACGCTGGCCGCGGTCCGTCTTGTCGCGTTCGGCCTCCAGGGCGACCCGCTCGTCGGCCCCCGCCAGGCCGTGGACGACGTATTTCATTGCAATCGACCACCGCATGTCCTGGTCGAGGGTGAGCGCAGGGATGACTCGCCGGCCATCGAGCAGTTCGCCCAGCGCCAGCACGTCCTCGGTGCGGACTGCGACGCCAATGGTGGTCCGCGCCCAGGTGATCACCTGGTCCTCCTGCGTCGCCTTCTCCAGGGCTGCCAGTGCGGCCCCGAAGAGGAGCCCGGCTTCCCGCTCCCGCCAGGGATCGGGCACGTAGCGGTCGAGGGCAGCGGCGCCATGGCCGAGCACAGCGCTGAGAAGTTCGGAGTCGGGCTCGAGGGGCATCTTCTCGCGGACGAGCGCGAGGAAGGCGACCGACGAGAGTTGCTGGTCGCGGACCATGTTCCAGAGCGAACTCCAGAGGAGCTGGCGGGTGAGCGCGTCGTCGATCCTCTCCAGATGCTCGCGCGGCGAAAGCGACGGATGCCGGGTCGAGGGCTACTTTCGCGTAGGCGAGGTCGTTGATATTCGGGAAGACCAGGCCGGGGATCGGCTCGCCGCTCCATCACCTCCAGTGTGGTGTTGGCCGTGGAAATCTCGGTCTCGATGATCGCGGTGGTGATCGCGTCCGCCGTCCGCCCGGAGGAGGCCGATGTCGAGGCGGTGCGGCCGGATCGTCGGGTAGTCAGGCGGCGCCGTCTGCGTGATCTCGAGGGACGTGACGCGGTCGCCGTCGCTCTCGTAGCTGGCGCTGATCGTGTTGAGGGAGGCCGTTTCGAGCCAGAGCTTCGACCACTCGTCCAGGTCGCGTCCGCTCCCGTCTTCGAGCGCGGCGAGGAACTGGCTGAGGTCGGTGTTCCCGTAGGCGTGGCGCTGGAAGTAGAGCCGCATGCCGTCGCGGAAGCCCGTCGAAGCCGATCGCCGCGGCGAGCTGTTGAGCACCGAGGCGCCCTTGCCGTAGGTGATGCCGTCGAAGTTGAGGAACGTCTGGTCGGTGTCGAGGACCTGGCCGGCGATCGGGTGCGTCGTGACGAGCTGGTCCTGGCGATAGGCCCAGTTCTTCATCTGGGCGTTGAAGTCCTGCCAGGCCGGTCTCGAAGCGCGTGGCCCTGTCGAGGCAGAGGTACGACATGTAGGTCGCAAAGCTCTCGTTCAGCCAGAGGTCGTTCCACCAGCGCATGGTCACGAGGTCGCCGAACCACATGTGGGCCATCTCGTGGAGGATCACTTCGGCCCGGTCGCGCCGCTGGTTCTCGGTCGGCGGGTCGCGGAAGACCATGTACTCGTTGTGGGTGACGGCGGCCGACGTTCTCCATCGCGCCGGCGTTGAACTCGGGCACGAAGAGCTGGTCGTATTTGCCGAAGGGGTAGGGGACGTCGAAGAAGTCGCCGTAGAAGTCGAGGCCCTGGCGGGTGATCGTCGAAGAGCTCGTCGGTGTCGAGGTGCTCGCACCAGCGACTTGCGGCAGAGGAGGCCGATCTCGACGTCGCCGTGCATCGCAGCGCGAGCGGTGGTAGCGGCCCGGCGACGACGCGCGAAGAGGTAGGTGCTGAACGGCCCGCGTCTTCTCGAAGGTGTGGCAGGCGGCGTCCGTCGCCGGTTGCGATTCCACGGAGGCGACGGCGCCGTTGGCGATCACCACGTAGTCGGCCGGGGCAACGACGGAGAACTCGTAGGTGGCCTTGATGTCGGGCTGGTCGAAGCAGGGGAAGAGGCGGTGGGCCTCGTACGGCTCGAAGTTGGAGTAGAGGTACTCCTCGTCGTCGTCGGGGTCGATGAACTGGTGGAAGCCGTCGCCGGCGTGGTCGTAACTCGTTTTCGTAGACGATCTCGACGGTGTTCGAGCCTTGCAGGGCGTCGCCGGGAAGTCGCAGCCGGTAGTCTCCGAACTCCGGCTTGAAGTCGCGCCCGTTTACGGTCAGCGATTCGACCGAGGTTCCCCGGTGATCGAGCTGGAGATCGCCGGAGCCGGAATCGTCGAAGCGGATGGTCAGCCGCCCGCGGTACGAGGGTTGCTTCTCGCCGAGGTCGAGGCGGAGGGTGTAGCTGCAATTGGAAACGCGGGAGGCACGAGCATCGGCCTCCTCACGCGTGAGGTTGTCCCTGGCGGCAGTTGCCTGCGTCATCGCGATCTCCTGGCCCAAACTGTCGTTAAGGCTACCGCGCGGAGGGATTCCACGCTGCGAACTATGCCCTTGAAGGGGCCCCGGCGTACAATCCCTTCGTACCCTGACGAATCGGAACGAAGCGCCCGCATGAGCAATACCGAGGCAGCCCTGGCACTCATCCGTGCTATCAACTACGACGATTTCGAGGCCATCCGCGCCGCACACGATCCTGATGTCCAGTTCTTTTCGTTCCGTGGCCCGAACCTTCGCGACCGCTATGCACTCGGCTGACTGGTACCGCGACTTCCTCGAGCGCTACGCCGACTGCACCTACATCGATCCCGAGCTCATCGAAGAGGGGAACACGGTAGCCGTCCACGCCGTGATTTCTGCGAAGGGTTACGACTGGCGCGAGTTCGAACAGAACGTTGTCGACGTGATGGATTTCGACGACCGCGGGCTCATCACCCGCCGCCGCCTGTATGCGCAGCAACGAGACGTGGTGCTCGACAAAGCTCCCACGGCAGCGATGAAAGCGGCGAAGGAAGCTGACGGCGGCAGCCAGTCGGCTACCCGGAAAGCCGTCGATGCGTTCTACGCGGCGATGCTCGCGGGCGACGCCGACACGGCCAAGGGACTTATCCACGACAAGTCGGCCTACATCGACTCCGTCTACGGCATCGGCGCCGGCGCAGACACGATGCTGGACATCATGGCCCAGGTGCCGCAACCAACGTTCGGCAGCTGGCGAATCACGTCCTCCGTCGCGGGCAAGGATGCGGCGCTCGTGGAGATGGCCATTGACGCTTCCCGGCCGCGCGCGGCGGACTGGGTACGCGTGCTCGACGGCAAGGTATCGGTCATCGAGGGGTTCTGGATGCTGCGCGAGATCGGGATCAACCCTCTCGAGGAGTACAGCAGGGACCGGCACTCGCGGCGGGTCGTCCAGCCGATTTAGCAGCGAGGGTCCCTGACTCCAGCCATCCCTTCTATCCCCCTCGCAGGAGAACGCCGCATGGCCACCATGTATTACGACGCCGACGCCGATTTGAAGTTCCTCGAAGGGCGAAGGGTCGCGGTCATCGGCTATGGATCGCAGGGCCATGCCCACGCCCTCAACCTCAAGGACTCCGGCGTCGACGTGATGGTTGGGCTCTATCCCGGCTCCCGGTCGTGGGCAGCAGGCGGAAGCGGCGGGCCTCCGGGTCACCTCGGTCGAGCAGGCGTCGAAGGAAGCGGACGTCATCATGGTCGCCATCCCCGACCAGGTGCAGCGGGCCGTTTACGAGAAGGCGATTGAGCCGGGCCTCAGCGAAGGCAAGATGCTGATGTTCGCCCACGGCTTCAACATCCACTTCCAGCAGATCCAGCCGCCGGAATTCGTCGACGTGACGATGATTGCGCCGAAGGGCCCGGGGCACCTTGTTCGTCGCGTCTACACCGAAGGCGGGCGGCGTACCCTGCCTCGTCGCCGTGCACCAGGACTACACCGAAACGGCCAGGCAGGTCGCGCTTGCCTACGGCAAAGGCATCGGCGGCTCGCGCGGCGGCATCCTCGAGACGACCTTCCGGGAAGAGTGCGAGACCGACCTATTCGGCGAACAGGTCATTCTTTGCGGCGGCATCTCATCGCTCATCAAGGCCGCTTTCGAGACGCTCGTCGAGGCCGGCTACCAGCCCGAGTCCGCCTTCTTCGAGACGATGCACGAGGTGAAGCTGATCGTTGACCTGATCTACGAGGGTGGCCTTCCAAGATGCGTGACTCCATCTCCGATACCGCTGAGTACGGCGACTACACTCGCGGTCCGCGGATCGTCACGGACGAGACGAAGGCGGAGATGCGGAAGATCCTCACCGAGATCCAGACCGGCCAGTTCGCCAGGGAGTTCGTCCTTGAGAACATGGCGGGCCGGCCCAGCTTCCTTGCCATGCGCCGCCGCGACGCCGAGCACCAGGTCGAATTCGTGGGTGCGGAGATGCGTGGAATGATGCGCTGGCTGAACAAGTAGGGTTTGTCGCGGCAACTCCGTTGCTCCACAATACCCGTATCAATCTCCGAATCGCCCTCGGCGACTTGGAACCGGTAACCCCCGGGGGAGTGTGAATGGAACTGGCATTTGGCGAAAAGGAAGAGCAGCTTCGCAAGGAGGTACGCACCTTCCTGAAGGAAAACATCAAGGGCGAGGACACCTCGGGCGGCTTTAACAACCGCACCGACGAGGCGTTCGAAGAAGCCAAGGTCTTCAATAGCAAGCTCGCCGAGAAGGGCTGGATTGCTCCGGCCTGGCCGAAGGAATACGGCGGCCTCGGCGCCTCCATCTACGAGCAGATGGTCTTCAACGAGGAGTTTGGCTACCACGGCGCGCCCGACACGGGCACGCGCGGTTTCGGCGTCGGCATGATCGGCCCGACGCTGATCGTCCACGGCACCGAGGAGCAGAAGAAGAAGTACCTTCCGAAGATCACGAGCGGCGAGCACATCTGGTGCCAGGGCTACAGCGAGCCGGGCGCCGGCTCGGACCTCGCCAGCCTGCAGACCCGCGCCATCCGCGACGGCGACGACTTCGTGATCAACGGCCAGAAGATCTGGACGTCGGGCGGCCATCGCGCCAACCAGATGTTCACGCCTCGTCCGCACCGACCCGGAGGCGCCGAAGCACCGCGGCATCAGCTTCCTCCTCATCGACGACATCAAGAACACCCCGGGCCTCACGATTCGCCCGCTGATCAACATGGCGAACCGGCACCACTTCAACGAGGTCTTCTTCGAAGACGTTCGCGTCCCGGCGAAGAACCTGGTCGGCGAGGAAAACCGCGGCTGGTACGTCGGGATGACGCTGCTCGACTTCGAGCGGTCCGGCATCGGCACCACGGCTTCGCAGAAGCACACCCTCGAACGGCTGACCCAGCTGGTGAAGGACGCTCCTGAGGCGCGTCCGCGAAAAGAACCGGCTGAAGCTTGGCCGACCACGTCGTCTCGAACAACGTGGCGCGCTTCCTCGGCTACCGGATCGGCTACATCCAGGCCAAGGGCCAGGTGCCGAACTACGAAGCCTCGGTGGTCAAGATCTTCCAGTCGGAGCTCGGCCAGCGGATCTACGGATTCGGCGTGAACATGCTCGGTCTCTCCGGGCAGCTGATGCCCGAACAGCCCGGCGCCCCGCTGAGCGGTGAGATGCCGGAGGCAATGCTCCAGGCAGTGCCGTCGACCATCTACAGCGGCACCAACGAGATCCAGCGGAACATCATCGCCACGCGCGGACTCGGTCTGCCCCGCGGCTAGACGTTCCCTCCAGGCAGTATCACGAAAGGCGCACCAACTGGTGCGCCTTTCTTTGTGCCGGGGCTATCCGGCGATGCGGAGGACGCCGCTCGCCTTCGCCGTACGGCGTCCGCACGCTTCGCAGGGATGAGGCTTCGGTGGATGGCCGTGGTCCGTTTCCAGCAGGTGCAACCGGCGGCAATCGGCCTTCACCCGGACGACGCTGTGCGTGCGAAGGTAGCCCACACAGCGCTCGCAGAGCGCCCACGTTTCCGTGGTGGTGAGGGACGATCCTGCGACCATGCGGCGCGAAGGTATATGTCGAGCCGTGGAGCACCAAGGCTGAAGCGGCACGCAAAGAGGCCGCCCCGTTGGGGCGGCCTCTCTTGTTGTGTTCCTTTGTTGAACCGCTAGACCCGGTGACACCAGACCCAGTGTTCGTTGTCGGCCGTGCCCACATTGCGCCATTCCGGCACTTCCGTTCGGCACTGGTCGATGGCGATCGGGCAGCGTGTGTTGAACACGCAGCCGGGCGGTGGCCGCAACGGCGACGGGACATCGCCGAGGAGGATGATCCGCTCGCGCTGACGTTCCACGGAAGGGTCCGGGATCGGCACGGCACTGAGGAGCGCCTTGGTGTACGGGTGGAGCGGGTTGTCGAAAATCGAGTCCCGGTCCGTCAGCTCCATGACGTGGCCGAGGTACATCACCGCCACCCGGTCACTGATGTGACGCACGACCGAGAGGTCGTGGGCGATGAACAGGTAGGTGAGGTTGAACTCGTCCTGGAGGTCCTGGAGCAGGTTGATGATCTGCGCCTGGATGGAGACGTCGAGCGCCGAAACGGGCTCGTCGCAGACGATGAAGTCGGGCTCGACCGCGAGGGCGCGCGCGATGCCGATGCGCTGGCGCTGACCACCGGAGAACTCGTGCGGGAAGCGGTTGGCGTAGTACGGGTTCAGGCCCACTGTCTGGAGCAGGCTCTGAACGCGCTCTTTCTTCTCGTTGCCCTTCGCCAGCTTATGGATGGTCAGAGGCTCGCTGATGATGCTGCCGACCGACATGCGGGGGTTCAGGCTCGCGTAGGGGTCCTGGAAGATCATCTGCATCTTGCGGCGGAAGCGGCGGAGCTGGCCACCCTTGAGGCTGGTCAGGTCGGTGCCGTCGAAGTTGATGTGCCCGGCAGTCGGCCGCGTGAGCTGGAGGATGGCCTTGCCTGTCGTGCTCTTGCCACAACCGGATTCGCCCACGAGACCGAGTGTCTCGCCGCGCCTCACGTTGAAGCTGACGCCGTCGACGGCCTTCACGTCCGCGACTTTGCGCTGGAAAACGATTCCGGCCGTGACCGGGAAGTAGACCTTGAGGTCGCTGACCTCGAGAAGATCGTCGTGATGCTTGATGGCCTCGATCGTCTGGCCGGTCGTGGTGCTAGCTTGCTGCGCCAACGGAGACCTCCCTCTTCACTCGTTCCGCTTCCCAGCAGGCAGCGTAGTGTTTTTCGCCCACGAGTTCGAATGGAGGATACTCCTCCCGGCACTTGTCGACCCGCCAGGCGCACCGCGCATAGAAGGAGCAGCCCGGTGGGAGATGGGCGAGGTCCGGCGGCAGACCTTCGATCGGCACCAGCTTTTCCTTCCGTGTCTGGTCGAGCCGCGGCACGGAATTGAGCAGGCCAACCGTGTAGGGATGCTTCGGGTTGGAATAGAGCTCCGTGGCTCCGGCAGTCTCGATCACTTTGCCGGCATACATCACGTTCACGCGGTCGGCGTAGCGAGCTACCACGCCGAGGTTGTGGGTGATGATAATGACGGCGGTGCCGAACTCGGCGCTGAGCCGGTTCATCACTTCCAGGATCTGGGCCTGGATGGTGACGTCGAGGGCCGTGGTCGGCTCGTCGGCGAGGAGCAGTTTCGGGTTGCAGCTCATCGCCATGGCGATCATCACGCGCTGGCGCATGCCGCCGGAAAACTGGTGGGGATAGTCGTCGAGGCGACCACGCGCCTCAGGAATACCGACCATCTCGAGCAGTTCGGCCGCGCGGTCTCGCGCTGCTTTGCCATGGAGGTCCATGTGCAGCTCAAGCGACTCGGTCATCTGCCGCCCGATGGTGAGCACCGGGTTGAGCGACGTCATCGGCTCCTGGAAGACCATCGCGATTTCGTTGCCGCGAATCTTGCGAATTGAATCTTCGTCGAGCTTCAGGATGTCGCGGCCCTGGAAGATGATTTCGCCGGAGACGATCTTGCCCGGCGGCTGGGGGATGAGGCGGAGGATGGAAAGGGCCGAAACGCTTTTACCGCATCCCGATTCCCCCACCAACCCCAGCGTCTCGCCTTCCTCAACCGAGTAGGAAGTGCCGTCGACGGCCTTCACGATGCCTTCCTGGGTATAGAAGTATGTCCGAAGGTCTTTGACCTCGAGCAGCGCCATTACTCCTCCTCTTCCATGACGTTCCCCCGTTGCCGGGTGAGTATGAACGCCATCCATGTTCGAGTCATGGGGAAGAGGAGACTCGAACTCCTACGCCTCGCGGCACATGATCCTAAATCATGCTCGTCTGCCAATTCCGACACTTCCCCAACGTTGTTCCCGCGGCCAACCATACGGATGATCGCGGGATCGGAACAGCAGAGATGGTGAGCCGCGAAGGACTCGAACCTTCAACCTAGTGATTAAGAGTCACTTGCTCTGCCAATTGAGCTAGCGGCCCCCCCGTTTGGGTCGGGCGGGAGTATACCACGGAGGCTTTCTCCCAAAACAAGTACCGACCGGGGGTTCAGTGCGTGGTTGCACCAAATCCTGCTGTCCCCGCAGGGACTTACCAACCTTAGCGCCGTGGAGCCGGTGCGCCAAATTTCCCGCGATCAGGCGGCTGCGGCCGAGCGCCCTTGCATTTCGATGAGGCGCGTCTTCATCCGCAGCAGCACGGGTGCGCTCAGGTTCGCGAAGCTCGGGCCGCCGAGCGCATCGACCATCTCGATCGCGTCGGCGAGGGCGGCGCTGTAACCGTCCATCCACGATGCGTCGTGGACGACCGGTGCTGGAATGGGATCGGTCTGCGAATCAGCCATACAACGACTGTCGGCGAGATTCGGAAAATCTGAAAGGGCTCCGACGGCGCGTGTGTCCCGACCTGTCACTCCAATTTCGCCAGATTGTGCCGATCATCTGGACGAGATCCCCGTGAGGGAGAGGAAGCATGACCGTTCCCCTGGAGTCCACCAGCCCGGCGCCCCGGCGGCTGAAGCCCATTCACGTTGGGACGATGGCCGATGGGGACGCCGTCACGCGCCTGTCGTTCGAACTTGGTATCGACTCGTTCTTCGGTGCTTCCCATTCCATGCGCCCGGGCGGCGTACGCCACACTCACTCTTTCCGCATCCAGGCCACGTTCGTCACCGACGAGGTGGACGACGAGGGAATGGTCGTCGGTTTTCGCGAAGTTAGCGATCTCCTCGAGCGCGAGGCCCGGCGCTACGCCAACTCCTACATCAACGACGTGCCGCCTTTCGACGTCATTCAGCCGACGGGCGAAAACATCGCCACGGTCGTCTTCAAGAACCTCGCCGCCTCCCTTGAGGCAGAACTCGCCGTCGGGCCCCGCCTCATTGCGGTCACGCTCTGGGAGAGCCCGACCAGCTACGTGAAGGTGAAAGCAGCGTGAAGTACGTCATCGCCTCCCTCTTCGCACTCGTCATCGGCGTTGTTGGCTGGCAAGCTTCCACTCCCGGTCCGGTCGCCCACGCCCAGGCGTCGACGGTAAACGTCGCCGTCGCCTTCCCCGGGCTCAACAGCGTGCATGTCTACGTGCAACAACCTGACAGCGCGAAGGGAACGGCCACCGGTAAGGTGGTTGCCAGCTCGACATGGAATACCGACTCGGCCTCCATCGATGTCGCGCCCGGCACCTATGACGTCCGCATTGTCCAGGGTCCGACGGCAACCGTCTTCGACAGCGTCGATTGCACTGCCTCCTGCAAGATCGATGTCCCTATTGCCCAGCTCAATGCCTCGCTCCCGGGGCTGCAGAGCGTGCACGTCTATACCCACATCTCCGATGGCGTGCCGGGCAGTTACGGCGCCCAGGTGGCAGCGGCGACCTGGCAAACCGAGTCTGCCTCTCTCCTCATGCTCCGGGGCACCTACGATGTGCGCATCGTCCAGGGTCCGGCCACGGTAGTCCTCGACAACGTCGATTGCACCGCCGCCAGCTGCTCAGTGACGGCGCCGACGAAGACGCTCGCAGCTTCTTCCCGGGCCTGGCGAATGTCCACGTCTACGCCCACCTGACCGACGGAACCCCCGGGACGTACGGCCAGCAGGTCCTTGCCTCCACCTGGAACACCGACGCGACGAGCATGATCCTGCTCCAGGGCGTCTACGACGTGCGCGTGGTGAACGGGCCGGCGACCGTCGTCCTCGACACCATCGACTGCACGGCTTCCGGGCCCTGTTCGGTCAGCGTGCCGCTGGCGACGTTGAATGTGTCCTTCCCCGGCCTCTCGAGCGCCCATGTGTACGCCCACCTCTCCGATGGCCAGCCCGGAACCTTTGGCACGCAGGTGAACGCCTCCACGTGGAAGACGGACGCGACGAGCATGGTGCTGCTCCAGGGCATCTATGACGTCCGGGTCGTCTACGGTCCCTCTTCGACCGTCATCGACAACGTGGTTTGCACGGCGAGCGGCAAGTGCTCGGTCGATGTCCCGCTGGCGACCCTCGAGGTTTCCTTCCCCGGCCTTTCCAGTGCCCACATGTATGTCCACCAGGACGACGGGGCGAAGGGCACCTACGGACAGCAGGTCGCTGCCGCCACCTGGAAGACTGATGCAGCGACGTTTGTCCTCCTCGCCGGGACGTACGACTTGCGGGCGGTCTACGGGCCTACCACCATCGTTGTGGACGGCATCGACTGCTCCTCGGGAAAGTGTGCGGCCACGGTCCCCCTCACGACGCTGACCGCGAACTTCCCCGGCAAGTCGAATGTCCACACCTACGTCCAGGTCGACGACAACGTCACGGCGACCTATGGACCGCTCGTGGCCAGCTCAACCTACAAGACCGATGCGACCAGCTTCGTGCTCCTGCCCGGCTCCTACGATGTGCGTTTCGTGAATGGGAGCGAAACGGTGGTTGTCGACGGCGTGGACTGCACGGGCAACGCCTGCACGGCGGCCTATCCGGACCCGTCGACAGCGTCCCCGTCGACGGCAACGGCGACGCCCACGAACACCCCTGTGCCAACCGCTACGCCCACCAGTCCACCTTCGCTGGCCGCTGCGGCCGGCTCCGCGACGATCACGTTCCTCACGGCCTCGTGTTCTCCCGACAGCGCCATGGCAATCGCGGTCACCGGGGGCCAGGACCCGAACTCCGCCAATAACGGGACGAGCGGGGCCGTTCCCACCGACATCGACGCCTACGGCTGCGAGCTGGTCCAGTCCGCTTACCGTCTCTACCTTCTTGGCTCATCCACTGGCGGCGGTACGTTCGTCGATGCCGCCCTGACGACAGCCGCGACGTTGAACGCCAACGACGACGCCTATGACGGCTCGGCGACAACGATCGGGGCGGGTGATTCGTACTACGCTGCGCCCGGCGTGTCGGCGATCCGACGGTTCTCGATCGCTGAGTTCGGTCATCCGGGTTCGGCCTGGGTCGGACTGCCCTACCTCGACCTCCAGTGCTGGACGGACGGCATCAACAACGACAACGCCGACGGCGCCGGGTGGAACGGTGCTGCCTACAGCGCCGGCGAGCAGGTCTACTGCATCCTCTACTTCCTCGCCGATGACCCGGAGCCGACGGCCACGCCGACGCCATCGCCCGAACCAGGCGAAACGCCTACCGCCGTGCCAACTGAAGACGATGACCCCGGCACCGTCATCAAGGAACTGCACCCGGATGTGAAGGTGGACGAGGAGCAAGGCATCGTCACCTGGATCATCCGGCCCAGCGGCCTGAAGGCGCACTTCTATCTCTGGGACGAGAATGCCGATTCCTGCCAGGGCATCGGTGGCGCTCTCTGTGGGGGCGTCGCCGGCGACGGCAGTCCCGGTTCCTTCGACCCCGCGAACGGCGACGAACAGCACCTGGTCGTGACGCAGAACTTCAAGGTCTCCGAGGGCCAGTGCGAGGCGGTGGTCAACACCGTCCAGTGGTCCACCGACCCGAACGCCGCGCCCTCCGATCGAAACTCGATGCAGGTTGAGTACCGCTGCTCGGGCGCGACGGCGCTAGGTTGGCCGCTCCTCGCCGGCGTCTTCTTCATGGCGGCGGCAGTCGCCTGGTACATCGCCCGGAGACTGTCGTGGCAGAGCTAGGACTCTACCTGCTGGCGACAGCGGTCTGGGCGAGCGCTGTCGCGTTCTTCTGGCGCGCCCACGCCTGGCTGCCCTACTACGTCATCGGAGCAGCCGGTTGCGCGGTGCTCGTGGTCATTGGTAGCCGCGAGTTCCTGCCGATCGAAAGCATCATCCGCCAGGCGACCGCCCAGTCCGTCGACATGGTGGCGCCACTGTTCGGCGTCAACACGACGTTGAGGAACGTCGATCCAGGTTCTTTGATGGTCATCGGCGTGCCCCACCAGCAGGAATGGACCGTGCTTGCCGTAGGGCTCGAGTCCAGCGGCCTCCTGGAGGCGGCGGCGCTCCTCGGTATCGTCGCGTTCTTCCCGGCCCAAACGGCCAGCAGCCGCGCCGTGACCATCGTGATCGCCCTCGCTCTCACGTTTCTCGCGAACGTCTTCCGCGTGCTGATCATCGTGGCCACCGTCGGCTACCTCGGACAGGGCTACCTCGACTTCGCTCACGTCGTCGTCGGGCGCGCCGTGTTCTTCATCATGGCGATCGGGATTTTCTGGTTTGCGATCACGGCGCCGACGCTTCGGCGAGTCAATCAGCGCCTCGGTGAGGCGACGCTATGAACCTTCCCGACTGGCTGACGACGCTTGGGTTTTGGGGAGTCTGGCTGTTCGTGCCGATCCTCATCGACGGTAGCGTGGCGGCTGCCTACCTGACCCTCACCATCGCTCGTCGCGCGACCCGCCTGCCCATCCGGCCGGTGACCAACGCGCCGAATGGAAAGTGGCCGCGCGTCACCATCCTCGTTCCCGTCTACAACAGTGCCGACGTCCTGGGGGCCTGCCTCGATTCGGTGCGCGCCCAAAACTATCCCACCGAGTTGTTCGAGATCCTCTGCATCGATAACGGCAGCACGGACAACTCGTTCGAGGCGTTCTCCTGGCAACAGGAGGTGCCGTTCGCGGGCTCGCTGCAGTGGATCTCCACCTTCCACCAGGGCAAGCCGTGGGCGCTCAATGTCGGCATCCACCACGCCCGAGGTCAGTACATCGTCAACCTCGACTCAGACGTCGTGCTGCACCCGGACGCCATAGCCAACATGGTGGCGGCGTTCGAAAACGACCCCGACCTGATCGCCGCCACGGGCGCAGTGGAGATTGCTCCGGAGCCCGGTAAGGGCGGCTTCATCGGCGTCGTCCGCGAGTGCGAATTCCAGGAGTATTACTTCGCCTTCAACGTGGGCCGGCGATTTCAATCGGCGAGCCGCTCTCTATTCACCCTCGCGGGGGCGTTCAGCGCCTTCCGCCGCGAAGTCCTCTTCTCGACGCACCTCTACGACACGGGGACCGTGGGCGAAGACGCCTACATGACCTTTGAGCTGCAGGAAGCGCATCCGGACAAGCGCGTCTCCGTCGTTACCAGCGCCGTCTGCTACACGGACCCGATCCCGAACCTGAAGGCACTCTATGCCCAGCGGACACGGTGGCAGCGGGGCGAGATCGAGGTTATCGCGGCCCATCCCAGGCTGGCCGCGCGGGGCCCCTTCTACCGCGGCTTCTCGCCGGTGCGCACGCTGATTACGGACCACACGCTGTCATTTCCTCGCGTGGCCTGGACCTTCCTGATGCCGGCGCTTGCCTTCATGGGCTACCACTGGAGCGTGATTGTGACGGCGACCATAGCGCTCTATGCCGCCTACGTGGTCATCGAGGCGGTTACCTGGCTGACGAACGCGATGCTCGTCGTGCCTCCTTCGACACAGCGGTTGTTGCGGGGCTGGTGGGTCATCCCGCTGATGCCGGCCTACCGGTACATGATTTTCTGGATGCGCTTTGCCGGCACCCTGACGGTGCTCACCGAGGCTCATCAATGGCGGACGATGGACCCCCTCACGGCTTCTCGAGACGAACTCCTCACCATCCTCCGCGTCCACAGGGGCGTTCGCGAGGCGAAAGACGTAGCCGCCGACCGCCAGGCTGCTTAGCCAACACTCCACGCGCGGTTCACCGTGCGTCTCCTCGATGACGCGCCACGTTCACCGACTACGGCCGAACTTATGAGCGTGGGAAACGACAACCAGGGGTGTTCCATGAGGAAGTTGTTTATGGGGATGCGGGGAGTATTCGACCGTTCGAGCGACGAGCCCGGCCAGGGACTCGCCGAATACGCACTGATACTCGCCTTCATTGCCCTTGTTTGCGTCGGCGCGCTCGGCGCCCTCGGCAACGCCGTGGTAAATTCGCCGGGATTCAGCATCTTTCCCTAGTGCACGGTGAGCCCCGGGGCGAATGCGGTCCATTCAGTCACCTGGGGCACCGTCGTTGCTGTAGGCGTCGGTGAGGGAGTCGCGGCGCTGGCGTTGATCGGTGACGTTTGCGCGTCCGGGCACTCCTTGCTCGCCGGCCATTGGGCGATCAGGACGATCCAGACCGTGTCGTTTCCCGTCCCGGCCCTGCCGACGCCGATGCATTTGAGTGGGTTATAGCGCGGGTCGTTGGGCACCTGGAAGTCGCCAAGGTGGGTATAGGGCATGGCCTCGGCCGCATCTGCAGCGGTGATCGTAAAGACGCCGCCTTCGCCCATGCCGTAGTGGGGCCAGTCCGGGTCATCCGGCCAGCCGCAATCGATCGCCCGGTTGAAGTAGTCCCGCCCGTAACTGTCCTGGTGGCCGTTCCCCGTGTTCCCGCCGTCCGAGGCGTACTGCGCATACCACGCGGCTGCTGCATTGAGGGGGCCTGACGGCGTCAGCTGGCTGGAGTTGTCGAGGGTGGCGTCGCGCGACTCCTGGTAGAGCGCGAGGAAGGTGAATTCCTCGGCGTCCATCGCATCGTGGTTGGTCCCACATGGTCCGGACGGTTCGGCGGCGCCGGCATGGCCGAGCACGGCGAGTCCGATCCCGGCGATAGCGATGATGGCGAGGCCGAAGAGAAGACGAATCATGGTTACTCCACGGTCAGGTTCGGAGCCCAATTTCGCCAGGAGTCGGGCGTTGGGGTTGGTGTTGGGGTGCTCGTCGGCGTCGGCGAAGGCGTATTCGTCGGCGATGCGGTTGGCGATTCGCTCGGCGAGGGCGGCCCACCGGAATCGATCGGTTGTAGTCTGGGCAGCGGGGCAGTCCTGGCTTCCCTGGTACTCGGCAATAAGGACAACCCAGGCAACCGCCGAACCATCGTCGCTGGCGGCAATCCCGACTCCGGTGCACTTGAAGGACCACGACGACCTCGTACTCCCATGCATAGATGCCTGAGCCCGGCTCCCCGGACATCAGGCCGAGGGCGTCCTGGCTGCTCACGAGGCCGGTGATATCTCCGGCGCCGGTGTAAGCGGCGATGCCCTCACCGATGCCCGCCGGATAGGGCCAGCCGCAGTCGAGCGCGCGTTCGTCGAAATAGCGATTGAGGCCGTCGTAGTGACCGCCGGGGCTTTGATGTTCGACCTGGTACTGGGCGAACCAGGCGGCCGCAGCGTTGAGCGGGCCTGAGGGCGTCAGGTGGTCCGAGTTCGGCACGTTCTGGGTCTCGCCACTGCTGGAGCAGGCCGAGGAACGCGAACTCTTCGCTGTCCATCGCGTCGTGCGTGGTCCCGCAGGGGCCCGCGGCCTCGACGTCCCGGGAGAGGCCGAAGGTCAGCACAGCCGCCCCGGCGAGCGGAAGCAGCAACGCGATAGCGACGAGGTGCAGTTTTGCCATAATCACAGCGGCGGGGGGACCGCTCAGGCACCATAACACGGGCCATTTTTTGTGGGCTATCGGTGATAGTGCCGACCTTAACGTGGACGATCTCGCGGGGGCGGCAGGGTAGTATTCGCCCACACCAAGCCACCGGAGGCCCCATGGCTCGACCCCTCGACGGCGTCCGCGTCCTCGATTTCACGGAGTACGTCGCCGGCCCCTACGGGACCATGATGCTTGCCAATCTCGGCGCCGATGTGGTCAAAGTCGAACCGCTGGAGGGCGACCACTGGCGGCGGCAACAACCCCTCGCTCCCTTCGAGAGCCGCTACTTCGTGGCCGTGAACCGGGGCAAGCGGTCGCTTTCGATCGACATCTTCAGTGACGAGGGCCGCGCGGTCCTGGACGACCTCATCCGGGAGTCGGATGTCGTCGTGATGAACTACCGCCAGCCGACTGTCGACCGTCTGCGGCTGGATTACGAGTCCGTCCGCGCCGTCCGGGAGGACGTTGTCTACTGCAACATCACCGCCTTCGGCACCCGGGGGCCGTTCAAGGACAAGGCGGGCTTCGACCTCCTGATGCAGGCGATGACAGGGATCATGGACTTCGAACGCAAGGTCGACCGTGGTGTGCCGGTCGGCATCCTCACCGTTGCCCCGGCGGACCTGAGCGCGGGAATGTTCTCCGCTTTTGCTATCGCCTCGGCCCTCTTCGAGCGTGAAAAGACGGGGAAGGGACGGCGCATCGACCTCTCGCTCTACGCCGCCGCCATGGCGATCCAGTACCGCGTCGCCATCTCGCTCGACCGCTACGACGCCGAGAACCGGGAGGCGATGTTGCAAGCGATCGATGCGGTGCGCGAACAGGGCCTGGGCTACGAGGCAACGCTCGACTTCCGCTCCGGGCTCGGATTGCAGCGGGCGACGGCGCACTACTACCGCGCCTACCAGGCGAAGGACGGCATGGTCGCCGTGGCCTGCCTCAACAATCGCCAGCGCCGTTCCCTCCGCGACGAACTCGGGATCGACGATCCCGCGGTCGATGGCGGCGTTTTCCAGGGGCGCGCGGCCACGGCGGAGGAGCACTCTGCGCTGATGGATGAATTCGAGGAGAAGTTCCACGCCCGGACGGTCGATGAGTGGCTCGATGTGTGCGAGCGAATCGATGTGCCGGCAGTGCCCGTGCGCCTGACGGAGGAGATTTTCGGGGACCCACAGGCGGCTGCGCTCGGTTTGTTCCAGACGGTCGAACACCCGGCCCTGGGTCCAATCACGAGCGTCCGTTCGCCGCTGGAGTTCGACCATGAGCCGATGGCGAATCCGGTGCCGCCGCCCTCCCTCGGCGGGGACGCCGATGCCATTCTCGCCGGTCTTGGCTATTCGCCAGCGCAGATCGCCGGCCTCCGGGCTGCGGGTGTCCTCCGCGGAACAGACTGACCGGAGGCTGCGTGCCGGGCCGTTTCGGCCGGCGTAGAGTTGCGCCCACCACGATCAGCCTGGAGATGCCCGGATGGAGTTCTGCACCTACGAGAAAAAAGGCCACATCGCCTACGTCACCGTCACCCGGCCCGAGGTGATGAACGCCCTCCATATCTTCGCCAACGTCGAGCTGGGGGAGGTGTGGGACGACTTCGCGGCGGACGATGACCTCTGGGTTGCCGTGCTCACCGGCCAGGGCGACAAGGCCTTCTCCGCCGGCAATGACCTGAAGTACACGGCCGAGATGTCACGGATGACCCCGGAAGAACGGCCGAAGATTGGTCCTGCGAGTGGCGGGTTCGGCGGGATCACCAACCGCTACGACCTCTTCAAACCGGTGGTCGCACGGGTGAACGGCTTTGCCCTCGGCGGTGGATTCGAGATGGCCCTGGCCTGCGACATCATCGTGGCGGCCGACCATGCCGAGGTGGGTCTCCCGGAGCCGCGCCGTGGCCTGATCGCCGGCGCGATGGGTGTCCACCGTCTGCCCCGGCAGATGCCCCTGAAGGCGGCGATGGGCTACATGCTCACGGGCAGGCACATCCCCGCCCAGCGTGCCTACGAGCTTGGGGTGGTGAACGAAGTGGTGCCGCTCGCCCGGCTCGACGAAGCGGTCGACGCCTGGGTGCAGGACATCATCCGTTGCGCGCCGCTTTCTGTGCGTTCCACGAAGGAAGCCGCACTGCGGGGGCTGAACATGACGCTCGAGGAAGCAGGCAACGCCCGCTACGAGTGGGAAGATCGCCGCCGCAAGAGCCAGGACCAGATCGAGGGGCCACGTGCTTTCGCCGAAAAGCGCGCCCCGAACTGGACCGGGAGTTAGAAAGGTTGGTGCTGAGGCCCAGACTCGAACTGGGGACACCTGCATTTTCAGTGCAGTGCTCTACCGACTGAGCTACCTCAGCGCTCATGGAATGCTAGGAACAGCGACTCTCCCGGGTCAAGCTGCGGGCGCCCTCGGCGCGGAAGTCCGTATTATCGGGGTGTGCCCCCACGCCCATACACCATCCGCGTCCCCCAGGATGTCCTCGACGACCTGAAGTCCCGTCTCGCACGGACCCGCTGGCCTACCGCCATCCCCGGTTCCGGATGGGAGTACGGCGCCGATGTCCTGGCGATCAAGGAGCTCTGCGACTACTGGCTCGAGGGATATGACTGGCGCCGCCACGAGCGGAACCTCAACCGCTTCCCTCAGTTCGTATCGCGCGTCGACGGCGTCGATATCCACTACTGGCATGTGAAAGGCGAAGGCACGAATCCCTTCCCGCTCTTGCTGATGCACGGATGGCCGGGCTCCATCCTCGAGTTCTTCGCCCTGATCGAGCCCCTCACGACGCCTTCCGCGTTCGGCGGCCGGCCGGAGGACAGCTTCGACGTCGTTATCCCGGCACTTCCCGGATTCGGCTTCAGCGGCAAGCCGGCCCAACGCGGCTGGGGCGTCACGAAAATCGCGGCGGCCTTCGACGCCCTGATGAACGCCGAGCTCGGCTACAACTGGTACGGCGTCCAGGGTGGCGACTGGGGTGGGATTATTGGCTCGAAAATGGCCAGTGCCCACTCGCAACACGTCGCCGGCGCCCATCTCAATTTCATGCTCGGCGTGCCTCCCGAAGAGATGACGGAGCAGGATCAGCAGTGGCTCGCGACGAGGAACGCCTTCCAGGCGCAGGAGACGGGCTACAGCGCGGTGCAGGGGAGCAAGCCGATGTCCCTCGCCGTCGCCCAGTCGGATTCGCCGGCGGGTCTCGCGGCCTGGATCGTCGAGAAGTTCCGGGCCTGGAGCGATTGTGGTGGCGAGGTGGAGTCGGCCTTCAGCCGGGACGTCCTGTTGACGAACCTGATGTTCTACTGGGCGCCCAATAGCGTGGCGAGTTCTGCCCGCATCTACTACGAATCACAGAGGGACCCGGGCGCTTTCCGCTATCCGAAGGTGCAGACGCCCGTCGCCTTTGCTTCGTTCCCGGCGGAACCATGGCGGGCGCCGCGATCGTGGCTCGAAGGCCGCTACAACATCCAGCGCTGGACGGAGATGCCCAAGGGCGGGCATTTCGCGGCCCTCGAACAGCCAGAGCTGCTGCTCAAGGACATCCGCGAATTCTTCCGGACGATACGGCCCTAGGCTTCCTGGTCCCGGGGCCGCAGTTTCACGATCAGCGTCGCGCGATCCTTGTCCAGGCTGCGAATCGAGACCTGGCTGACGCGTTCGATGCCGGACAGGTGCTGCTGGAAGTCGAGGAGGTCACCGAAGTCGCCGCCTTCGACCGCCACTTCGATTTCGGCGGGGAGATCGTCCGTATCGGTCGGGCCTTCAGCTGGCGGCGGCGGTTGGGGAGCGGCGTGCTGCGCCTTCATCCCGCGCGTTGTCAGCTCCTCCAGCCCGGCGACGATGGAGTTGATGCTGGCCGCCGCTTCGATGTACTCGCGCCGAAGGTCGAACAGTGGCCGCGAGACCATCTCGGCGAGTCGGATCGGGCGTGTCGCAGGAATGCCTGGCTCGGAATGGATCAGGCGGTCCTCGAGGTCGGCCAGCCGGTCGAGGAGGGTTTCATAATCGGAACGGAGGCGGTCGTAGCGAATGCGCATCTGGCGCAGCGCCGCCGACGATTCGGGATCGTCCTGCCCCGGCAGCCCTTCGCTGCTCCATTCGCTCACCGTCGTGCTCCCCGCCTGCATGGACCGCTCCGCTACAGCGAACGCATGCGCCGACTGGCGTGGACACAAGAGTCCCCGCTGAAATCATCATCGACCGCAACCGTCTGTTCCTTGAACGTTTACTCCGCTGCAGCCGGCAGTCTAGCCCACGGGATTGCCCCGGACTAGGTTTGGGGACTCTCCGGATACCGCGCTGGCTCCACGTGTCGATGATCGAGCAAGAAGGGCAAGGATCGAACGATGGCAGAGCCCGCACGCGTGTACACGGCCGACGACTGGCTCCACGACCGGCGCCGCCGAATGGCAGAGCCGCGGGAGCCGATCGACTTTCAGCAAGAACGCCTGAAGAGACTGCAGGAGCGCTCGCGAGAAACCCGGGACCCGTAACAAGCAGGTACCGAAGTTTGCTGGGCCAAGGAAGGCTCACCTATACTTCGGTTCGACCGAAGTGGTTCCCCGCCGCGTTCGGATTCACGCGGAGTCCAACAGCTATGTCGAGCCAGTCGAAACGGGAGTGGCTCTCGGGCCCCTATCAGAAGGCCCTTGAGCGCGCCCCTGAACGCCAGCCGGTGTTTGAAACCACGGGCCAGATGCACCTCGACCCCGTGTATACCGGCGACGACCTGGCGAGCTGGGACGAGGCGACGAAGCTAGGCTTCCCGGGCTCCTATCCCTTCACCCGCGGCATCCAGCCGACCATGTACCGGGGCCGCTTCTGGACGATGCGCCAGTACGCCGGTTTCGGCACTGCCGAAGAGTCGAACTCCCGTTACCGCTACCTTCTTGACCAGGGCCAGACCGGCCTCAGCGTCGCCTTCGACCTTCCGACCCAGATCGGCTACGACTCCGACGACCCGATGGCTGCCGGCGAGGTCGGCAAGGTCGGCGTTGCTATCGACTCGATCGACGACATGGAGACGCTCCTTAACGGGCTCCCGCTCGACAAGGTCACCACCTCGATGACGATCAACGCGACCGCATCGATCCTGCTGGCTCTCTACGTGGCCGTCGGCAAGCGCCAGGGAGTCGCCCCGGACAAGCTGGGCGGCACCATCCAGAACGACATCCTGAAGGAATACATCACGCGGGGGACCTACATTTTCCCGCCGAAGCCGAGCATGCGGCTGATCACGGACACCTTCGCCTACTGCAACGAGAGCGTTCCCTCCTGGAACACGATCTCCATCTCCGGCTACCACATGCGTGAAGCCGGCAGCACCGCTGCCCAGGAGGTGGGCTTCACGCTCGCCAACGGCATCGAATACGTGAAGGCTGCCGTGGATGCCGGTCTCGACATCGACGATTTCGCCGGACGTCTCAGCTTCTTCTTCGCGTGCCACAACAACTTCCTCGAAGAGGTCGCCAAATTCCGGGCGGCCCGCCGGCTCTGGGCGAAGATCATGAAAGAGCGATTCGAGGCGAAGAGTCCGCGCTCGATGATGCTTCGGTTCCACACGCAGACGGGTGGCGCCACCCTGACGGCGCAGCAGCCGGAGGTGAACATCGTCCGCACTGCGGTCCAGGCCCTCGCGGCGGTGATGGGTGGCACCCAATCGCTGCACACCAACTCCTGGGACGAGGCCCTCAGCCTGCCCAGCGAAAAGGCCGTGCAGGTTGCCCTCCGCACCCAGCAGGTGCTCGCGTATGAGCATGCCGCAGGTGACGTGGTCGACCCGCTCGGCGGCTCCTACTACGTCGAAAGCATGACCGACCGCATCGAAGCCGAAGCGCAGGAGTACATCGACACGATCGACAAGCTTGGTGGCGCCCTGACGGCCCTGGAGCGCGGCTTCCAGCAGCGTGAAATCCAGGAGGCCGCCTACCGCTTCCAGCGCCAGATCGAGGACAAGGAGCGCGTCATCGTCGGCGTCAACGATTTCCTCGTCGAAGAGGGCCGGCCCGAGGGCCTCTTGCGGATCGACCCTTCGATAGGGCGCAGCCAGGCGGAAAAGCTCGCGAAGCTGCGGGCGGAGCGCGATTCCGCGAAGGTCGAAGCCTTGCTCGCGAAGCTCACGGAAGCCTCGCGCGGCACCGAGAACCTGATGCCCCACATCATCGAGTGCGTCGACAACCGCGTGACCCTTGGCGAGGTCAGTCATGCCCTTCGCGCCGAATGGGGCGAGCACCGCGAAACGGTCGTGGTTTAGATGGCCGACGACGAGACCACCGGCTATGCAGATGAACGCCGCCGCCTGCTCGTTGCCCTGGAGCGAGAGCGGAACCAGCTCATTCGTAACATCGAGACCTGCCGCATCCGCGATATCGAGCGTCCGTTCATCGGCGAGTGGTCGCTGAAGGACATCGTCGGTCACGTCTCCAGCTGGGAGGCCGAGGTGATCGTCGCTCTCCGGCAGCTGCGTGAAGGCAAGTCGCCCGACCTCCTGCGATTCGCTCCGGACCGCGTGCCCGAGTGGAACGCCGATCACGTTGAGCGGAAGCGCAGTCTGAATTTCTGGGACCTCTACCAGCAGCTGCTTTCCGGCCGTCAGCGGTTGCTGGACGAGGTGGCCCAGCTCAGCGACGAAGACGTTGGCGAAGAAGGCGCGGTCGCCGGCCGCCTGCTGCAGGCCACGCTGGACCATGACCGCCACCACTGGCACGACATAGCGGCCAATCTCGCCGGCATGGCCGGCGCCCGCTCCGCAGAACGAGCTTCCATCCCGGCGGAGACGGCCGGAGTGACCGAAGAGGTAACACATTGATCAAGAAGATCCACCACGTTGGTCTCGTCGTGCGTGATGCCGACGAGGCTCTCAAGTTCTGGCGCGACGCCCTCGGCCTCGAGGTTACGGAAGACCGCGTCATCGACGACCAGGGAGTCCGTGGCGTCCTCCTGAAGATCGGCAACAGCGAAGTCGAACTGCTGGAGCCGACGCGAGACGACACCGGCGTCGCTCGCTACCTCGAGACACGAGGCGAGGGGATGCATCATCTCTGCTTCGAGTCCGACGACGTGGCGAAGGAGCTTCAGACGGCCGCCTCGAAGGGCATCGAACTGATCGACGAGACCCCGCGGGAGGGGCTCGCCGGGATGATCGGGTTCCTCCACCCAAAGTCCAACCACGGCGTTCTCATTGAATTCGCCACGCCGATCGAAGGGGCGCACTGATGGGCATCGGGGCTACCCACATCGACCACGTCGTCATCTCGTCCAACCACAGCGCGAAGACCGCCGAGCTGTTTTCGAAGACCTACGACATCGAGATCAAGCGCACGATGTCGCGGCCCGGTACGGGCGCCCATATGGAATTCGCCAAGCTCAACGAAGTCGTCCTTGAGTTTGCGGGACCGGGCGACCCCCCGGCAGACGAGGATCCGAAGGCCCGTCTCTCCGGGTTCGTCCTTGCCGTCGATGACATTGAAGCAGCGGTGGCGCAGATCCGCAGCGCAGGCTACGAGGTCACCGAGCCCTCGCCGGCGGTACAGCCCGGGGCGAAGATCGCCGCCGTGAAGTCGGGCACCAACGGCGTCCCCTTCGCGATCATCCAGTACGGTGCGATCCCGCAGTAGGAGCAGGTCTCTTCCTTTGCCGCTGGCCGCGGCCGGGACATAATCACTCACGACCGAAACAGGGAGTACGACGATGGCCGCAGCGCCCAGCAGCAGTAACGAGAAGATCCGCGTCCTCATTGCCAAGCCTGGTCTCGATGGCCATGACCGTGGGGCGAAGGTGGTTGCACGGGCGCTGCGCGACGGTGGTTGCGAGGTCATCTACACGGGCATCCGCCAGACACCGGAGATGATCGCCGAGGCAGCCCTGCAGGAGGATGTCGACGTCGTCGGGCTGAGCATCCTCTCCGGCGCCCATCTTGAGCTGTTTCCCCGCATTGTCGAGGAGCTAAAGAAGCGCGATGTCGACGATGTCCTGCTCTTTTGTGGCGGGATCATCCCGGAAGAGGACTCCGAGGTCCTGAAAGGCCTCGGCTTCAAGGCAATCTTTCGGCCCGGAACGAACACCGGTGACATCGTGCAGTTTGTCTACGACAACGTGAAACGCTAGGCGTGCCGGAGCTTCTCGAGCGGTTCCTCAACGGCGAGCGCCGGGCGCTGGCGCGCGTCATCAGCCGGGTCGAAGCAGGTAGCGCGGAGGGCCGGGAGCTCGTCCGGGCGCTCTACAGTCGGACAGAGGCTGCCCACACCGTTGGCATCACGGGGAGCGCCGGCTCCGGCAAGAGCACCCTCACCGGGGCCCTCGCGAAGGAGATGCGGAGGCGTGACAAGACGGTCGGGATCATCGCCGTCGACCCTTCCAGCCCGTTCACGAAGGGGGCGATCCTCGGTGACCGCATCCGGATGCAGGACCTGGCGCTGGACCCTGGGGTCTTCGTGCGCAGCATGGCGGGCCGGGGCGCTCTCGGTGGCCTCGCGCCCGCGATCAACGATGTCGTCGCCGTCGTTGCCGCCTTCGGCTTCGACTACGTGCTCATCGAGACTGTTGGCGCCGGCCAGGACGAGGTGGAGATCGCGGGTACGGCGCTCACCACCATCCTTGTCAACAACCCCGGCACCGGCGACGACATCCAGGCGATGAAGGCGGGGATCCTCGAGATCGCCGACATCCTGGTGGTGAATAAGGCTGACCTGCCCGGCGCCGACACGCTCGCTTCGCAGTTGCGGGCGCTGCTCTCGTTGTCGCCGGCAGGCGAACGGCGGCCGCCAATCCTCAAGACGATCGCATCGAAGGACGAGGGCATCGCCGAGCTTGCGGACGCTGTGGACGAGCATCGCCGGGCCCTCCGTGACACGGGTGGTGAGACGGCGCGGCTTCGGAAGAACGCCCGCCACCAGCTTCTTGCAATGGCGCAGGCGATCCTCCTCGAGGAGATCCGGGTGCGGACGGAAGGCGGCGACCTCGATTCCCTTATCAACAGGGTCGCCGGGCGCGAACTCGACCCCCATGCGGCGGCGGAGGAACTCGTTGCTTCGCTTCAGCTGGGGTAGTTCGCAGGGCGAGTGGTAGGCTCGAATCGTCATGCAGCAGCGTCTCCGGCTGACCTTCTCCAAGGGCGAACGCGTCCGATTCATCTCGCATCTCGATGTCCTGCGGTACTGGGAGCGCGTGATCAGGCGGGCGCAGTTGCCGCTCGCCTACAGCCAGGGGTTCACGCCTCACCCGCGGCTGACCTTCGCCGGACCGCTGCCGCTCGGCTTCCGCGGCGAGCGTGAATTGATGGACCTCGTCCTCGACGAACGCGTGCCGATGGACCGGGTGGGGGAGAGCATGGCCGCCCAGGCATCGCCGGACCTCTCCGTCGTAACAATCGAGGAAGTGCCCCTCGCCGCACCTGCCTTGCAGTCGGCGCTCATCCTCGCCGACTTTCGCGCCATCGTCGCGAATGTCGACAGGGACGTGGCGGCTGTGGCGATCGGCGAGTTCCTTGCGCTCGACAGCCTCGAATGGACCGAGCAGCGCAAGGACAAGGAACGGGTCTACGACATCCGGTCCGGCGTCACGTCCCTCTCCGTCGGGGATGAGTGCCAGGGGGCGGCGTTGCGCTTCGCATGCGGCTGGCGGCCAACCAGGACTTCACAGTCAGGCCGGAGCAAGTCCTCGAAGCCACCTTGCCCGGAGCCGAAGCGGTGCTCTTCGTGCGCGAGCGGCTCTTCCTCGAGGAACGGTCGCCGGCGCGGGAACTCTGGCGGCGCCGCGGCCAATACCTCGATGAGCGGCCGGCCCGGTGACCATCCACCTCGTCCGCCACGGGGAAACCGCCTACAACCGCGACCACCGAGGCCTTGGCCGCAGTGACGAACCCTTGACGGACGCCGGTCGCGCGCAGTCGGAAGCAGTGGCGGCGGCGCTGGCCGGCGAGGACATCGCGCTGGTGCTGACCAGCCCGCTGCAGCGTGCGGCCAAGGCGGCCGAGCTCATCGCCAGCACCGCGGGGTTGCGCGCTGAACCCTGTCCCGGCCTCATCGAGATGGATGTCGGCGACACCGAGGGCCTCGACTTCGCGTCGATGCGTGAGCGATTCGCACCGTTCTTCGAGCGATGGCGCGGAGAAGGCGCCCATGACGTACCCATGCCCGGCGGCGAAAGCATGCGTGACATCGCCGCCCGCCTCAGCGACGTCCTGGCCACCCTTCGCCAGCGGGGCGAGGACGAGACGGTCGTCGTGGTCAGCCACAACTTCGTCGAACGGGCCCTGATCTGCGAACTTCTCGGCCTCGACCTTCGCCACTTTCGTTCATTCGCAATCGACCTTGCGTCGATCACATCTTTGGCTATCCGGCGCGGGCAGGGCCATATTCTGCGGTTGAACGACGTTTGCCATTTACATTCGCTTGAGTCTTCTGCAAAGCAGACGTAGCGTTATCGCACCCTGCCATGCGCTTCATCAGTAAGAGTCCGTCCCGGCTGCTCTTTCTCGCTGGTCTGTTGATCGGCCTCTACTTCGCGAGTACGGCGGTGCAGGGCGCCATTCGCAACCAGCGCCTCGACGATGCCCGCAACGAGGCCCAGCAAGAAGTCAACGCCTTGCAGGACAAGAAGGCCTACCTCGACGCCGTGGTGGAGTACGCAGGAAGCGACGAATACGTCGAGGACGCGGCCCGCAGGCAACTCGGCTACATCATGCCGGGAGAAACCGCGTTCGTGCTTGTCGGGCCGCAGGCGCCGGAGCCGTCCACGGAGTCGCCGGATTGGTGGGAGCGCCTCTTTCCCCGCTAGTCTTTGCCCATGGACCCGCTCGAACCCTATCTCCGGCCGGTACGGCAGTTGGCGCAAGATGAGCGCCTCTTCCGCAGGTTGCAAAAGCTGCTCGTCGCCGTCTCCGGCGGGCCAGACTCAATGGCCGCGCTTATTCTCCTGCGCAGGCTGGGCGACGAGTTCGGGTTCGACGTAGCCGCCTGTCATTTCGACCACAAGCTCCGGCCCGAGTCGGGAGAAGACCGTGCCTGGGTGCGTGCCCGCTGCGAGGAGATGGGGGTCGCCTGTGTGACCGGCGAGGGGGACGTTGCCGGCATGGCCGCGGAGCTTCGCCTCGGTATCGAAGAGGCGGCAAGGAAGATGCGCTACCAGTTCCTCGCTTTTGCCGCGGGAAAGGAAAGCGCGGATGCGCTTGCGACGGGGCACACTCGCGACGACCAGGTGGAGACCGTCCTCCAGCACATCATCCGGGGCAGCGGTCTGCGAGGGCTGCGGGGGATGTTGCCCAAGAGCCCCGTACCGGGCGCCGAGGCCCAGACCTTGCTGAGGCCCCTCCTCGTCCTCGGTCGCGAGGATACGGAGGAGGTATGCCGCCTCGCCGGCCTGGAGCCGCTCAGCGACCGTTCGAACGCCGACCGGCGCCACTCGCGCAACCGCATCCGCCACGAGTTGCTGCCTGCCCTGCGGACCGAGAATCCCGGCATCGGCGCCGCTCTCATCGGGCTCTCCTCCAGCGCGCGGGAGGCCTTCTCCCTCCTCGAACGTATGGCCATGGAGACGCAGCCGTCCGAACGCGGCCCCGGCGGCGCGACTTTCGCCACGGCGGCAGTCCTCCGTCTGCCCGCGGAATCGCGCGCGCTGGTCATCGAGCGCGAGGGCTCGTTCTACAAACTACCCTACGAGGTGAACCGCACGCGGCTGGAGAATCTCGGGGTTGTGCTGGAAAGCGGTACAGGCGAGGTCCGTTTCGGCGGTGTCGTGGTCGAGGTCTCGATGGGCCAGGTGCGCATCGGGCCCGAGCGTGCGGCGGCGAACGTCGAGTTTCGGACCCTGAACGTGCCGGGCGTCACCCGTGCCGGTGAGTGGCGGGTCGAAGTCGCGACCGAGGGTGGCCCCGGCTGGATGCCGCTTCCAGAGCCCAACGGCGCCCTCACCGCTCGCCCGGCGAGGCCCGGCGACCGCATCGTGCTGCCTCACGGGGACAGGCAACTGCGGCGCTATCTCGTCGACCGCCGGATTCCCATTTGGGAGCGCGAGCGGCTGATGGTCGTCGCAGCCGGGGCGACGGTCTTCGCGGTCCTCGGCATCGACCAGGACGGGGGGCCAGGAGAAGCGGGGCTCTACCTGCGGGCCACGAAGGCCACCTAGCACTCCTCAGCTGTGCACGGCGGGGAGTACTTCATCGATGAGGCGTCGTGTTTGGGCCATGATCTCGGCGTCGCCAGTGGCGATCGGGCGGAGGACGAACTTCGAGGCGCCGGCGGCAACGTACTCGGCGCAGCGGCCTGCGATGGTCGACGCGTCACCGACGGCGAGGACCGCTTTCGGGTCGGTGTTGCCGAGGCGGCTATAGCCGGCGGCCGTGCGTGCTACAACCTCGTCGTCCCAGGAACCGAACCGGAAGGGGAAGCCTGCGCCGTAGTGGTCGTCGTCGATGCTGCGGCCTGTGCCGGCAAGTGCGGCCTTGATCCCGCTGACGACGCGGGCCACCTCGTCCGGCGCCTGGGTGCCGCCGAGCCAGCCGGTTCCGATGCGGGCAGTGCGTCGAATGGCGGCGTCGCTGCTGCCGCCAATCCATAGCGGCAGGGGCTTCTGGACGGGCTTCGGCGCGATGGTGACGCCGTGGTACTGGAAGTACTTGCCGTCGTAGTCCACCGAGTCCTCGGACCAGAGTCGGGCGCAGATGTCGAGCACTTCGTCGCCGATGGCGCCGCGGCCCTTCGGCGACCTGCCGGTTGCCGCGAATTCCGGGGCGGCAAGGCCACCGACGCCAAACGCCGGGAGCAATCGCCCGCCGCTGAGGAAGTCGAGCGTCGCGCACTCCTTGGCGAGGACGAGCGGGTCTCGAAGCGGGGCGAGGATGGCATTCATTCCGAACTTCAGCCGCCTGGTCCTGCCCGCGATCACGCCAAAGGCGGCGATGGGTTCAAGCTGCAACTGCGTCGAGACCAGCCGTTCGCTGATCCAGATGCTGTCGATCTCGCTGTCCTCGCAGAGATCGAGCCACTTGAAGAACGCCGTTGGGGAGGAAAACGGGAAGCCAGCGACGCCCATGCCGATCCGGACACTCATGCCCGTAGCGTACGCGAAGGAATGCGGGTATGTGGGGTTAGCGCCGCCGCATGATCGTATCGAAGTAGCGACGGATGTCGCCGTGCAGGGGATCGCGGGCAACGAGCAGTCCGCGGACATCGGGCGCCGCCTTGTTGAAGCGGAGAGGGTCGCCGAGGACGTCGGTGACCGTCATCCCGGCGGCGGTGCAGAGGGCCACCCCCGCCGCGACATCCCATTCTGCGCGGCCATAGTTCGTGACCACGGCATCGCCCTTGCCGGCGGCAATCAGGGCAAGACGGTAGGCGACACTGCCGACGCCGGCCACTCGTGGCTTGCCGGGCAACGGAGGCACCTCGTCCCAGCCGGCCTCGCCGCGCCCGACGAGGACGTCATACGACTCTGCGGCGCTCTTTCCGGCGGTGGTGGCCGCGACGTCATCGACCGCCGTAGCATACATTTCGCCGCTGGCCGGGTTGTGCACCACTCCGAGGACCGCCACGCCTTCGATGGCGAGGCCGATCGAGATGGAGAACTCCGGGATGCCCTGGAGGTATTCGCGCGTCCCGTCGATCGGGTCGACGATCCAGGTTCGTTCGCAGCGCAGGCGCTCGGCATCGTCGACGTGTTCCTCGCTCAGCCAACCGGCGTCGGGGAAGGGTCCGGTGAGGTCGGCATGGAGCATCTCGGCGGCCCGAAGGTCCGCTTCGGAGACCAGCTCGTGGCCCGCTTTGCGGCCGTACCGCACGCCTTCGTCGCGAAGGCGCATGACCTCGGTACCTGCCCGGCGGGCAGCGGCGATGGCCGTCCGCAACTCGACCTCGAGGGTCGCCACTACGCGCTCTCGAAGGCTGCAAAGACCTCGGCGAAGGCGACCATCTGCCCGCCCTTCGTGGAACTGGGCACGAGGATGGGGGTCTTCATACCGGCCGCGTACCACGCCTCGAGCCCTTCGAGAACCTTCGCGCGGGGGCCGTAGAGCGTGCAGTCGTTGAGCCAGCGGTCCGTCATCAACGCGGGAAGGCGGTCGCGGTCTCGCTCGTCCAGCGCCTTCTCGACCGCCTCCATCTCCTCCACGTACCCCGCTTCCTTCCAGTAGTTCCGATAGTTGGGGAGCATCAGGTAGGAGGTGAGCGTCCGTTTCATCACCTGGGCGGCTGCCTCCTCGTCCTCGTCGATGCAGGTGGGCAGCATGTCTCCGATGAAGTAGGCGTCGTCGGCGAGGTGGGAAGCACTGATGGCCTGGAGCGATGTTGGGAGGTGCGAACGGGAGGCATTGGCCCAAACCGCCCCGTCGCCGATTTCGTTCGCGAGCGAGGTCATCCTGGTGCGCAGCGCGGCGAGCACGACGGGAGGCAACTCCCCGGTCTGCCCGACCGACTCCCGCATCTTGGCGACGTAGTCGCGGACGTCGCTTAAGGGCTTGCCGGTAGCAACGCCGAGGCGGCTATTCATCGGGTCATGGCTGACACCGATACCGAGCTTGAAGCGACCATCGCTGATCTCATGGATGTACGCGGCCGACTGGGCGAGGTCGAAGGGGTGCCGGGTGTAGATGTTCGCAATCGCCGTGCCGAACTCGATCGTTGACGTCACGTGGGCCATGGAGAGGCAAAGGCCGATGCTGTCACCGAAGCTGGCGCAGTAGATGCCGGAAAAGCCTCGGCGCTCGATCTCTTTCGCGAGGTCAACGACCTGTTTCCGCCGTCCGGCGGGGGCGGCGAGCGCGAGGGCGGGAAGCTTCGTCATGGGGTCTCCGTGGGGGCGATGGCCTTCACGACACGATACGGGTCGTGGCTGGCCCGGTCACCGCCGGCCTACCCTGCCCGGCGGTAGCGAAGCATCTTCCCGGTACCCGCTCCCGTGTGGGTGCCGGCGTCGTAGGCGACCTTCCCCGAGACGACGACCTTGCTGATCCCGGCTGGTTCGCGCTTCGGGTCATCGTAGGTGGCGAGGTCGGCCACGGTAGCGGGGTCGAACAGGACAAGGTCGGCCACCGCTCCTTCGGCAACGAGCCCGCGATTGGCAATGCCGAAACGCTCGCAGGACATCTGCGTCATCCGGTGGACAGCATCTTCGAGCGTCAGGACACCCTGTTCGCGGACGTACCGAGCAAGGATTCGTGGGAACGTGCCGAATAGCCGTGGATGGGGGGAGCCGTTGAGATTCGGGATGCCGTCGGAGCCGACCATCACGAGCGGGTGCCGGAGATTGGTCGCGATGTCCTCCTCGGCGATGGTGAATTGGATACAGATGGTCTCGGTGCCCCGGGGGCCGGTCACGGCGCCCCGGACCGCGTCTTGGAGCGAGATGCCCTCGGCCGGCGGCGATGTCCTTGAGCATGCGGCCTTCCCAGTCGCGGTGGTCCGGGCAGGCGGCGATCCGGATGGCCTCGGCCAGCTCCAGGGAGATGTCGTCGAGGTTGAAGTACTGGAACATAGGGCCGCTGCCGGCGGTGTAAGGGTAGATGTCGAGGGTGACGGACTGTCCCTCCGCCACGGCCCTGTCGACGCGGGCGAGCGACTCGCCGATGCGGCCCCAGTTCCGTTTCCCGGCCGATTTGTGGTGCGAGATGTGCACAGGGCAGCCGGAGGCGATTCCGATCCCCAGCGTTTCTTCGACGGCGTCCAGCAGGTGGTCGCCTTCGTTGCGCATGTGCGTGGCATAGATGCCGCCCAGCGCCGCCGACTCCTTCGCAAGCTCCTCCACCTCCGGCGTCTTCGAATACCGCCCTGGCTCGTAGATCAATCCGGTCGAGAAGCCACAGGCGCCCTGCTCCATCGCCTCCCGCACCATCCCTCGCATGTCGGCGAGTTCGGCGCCGGTTGGCTCCCGGCGCTCGTTGCCCATGGCGAGAGCCCTCACCGTGTTGTGTCCCACGAGCATGATGTTGTTGATCGCCGGCGCCAGCGCTTCGCAGGCCGCGAAGTAGCCGGCGAGGTCGGTCCAGTCAGCCATCCCAACGAGGGCGCCTCCGGCCGGCGGGCCGCCCCCCGGCCGAGCCGGCGCCGCGCTGAAACCGCAGTTGCCACTGACCACGGTCGTCACGCCCTGGGCGAGCTTGAACTCCATGCCCGGGTAGCGGATGAAGGCGCCGTCGTCGTGCGAATGCGTATCGACAAAGCCCGGCGCGAGGACGAGCCCGGAAGCATCGATTTCGATGTTCCCGGCCGGTGCTTCGCCAACGTGGGAGATGAGGCCGTCGGTGACCGCCACATCGCCCGGCCGGCCCGGGCTGCCGGAGCCATCGACGATAGTAGCGTTGCGAAAAGTGAGGTCCGCCATGTGGGGTACTCCAGCGTCGGTGTGTGAGCCGGAGCGTACAGGATGGTCCGGGGCCGGTCGCGTGGGGGCCGCCCGATCCGTACGGTGGAGGGGAAGGAGCCGCCCGTGCCCAACCGCCTCGCCAACGAAACCAGTCCCTACCTGTTGCAGCACGCCAACAACCCCGTTGATTGGTATCCATGGGGCCCGGAGGCGCTTCAGCGCGCGAGGGCGGAAGACCGGCCGATCCTTCTCTCAGTGGGCTACAGCAGTTGCCACTGGTGCCACGTGATGGCGCACGAATCGTTCGAGGACCAGACGATCGCCGGGCTCATGAACGCGCACTTCGTGAACATCAAGGTCGACCGCGAAGAGCGTCCCGACATCGACAGCGTCTACATGGGGGCGGTCCAGGCGATGACCGGCCAGGGCGGCTGGCCCATGACGGTGTTCATGACACCGGAGGGAGAGCCGTTCTACGCGGGCACCTACTTCCCTCCCTCCGATGCCCACGGCCGGCCCGGATTCCCTCGCGTCCTTGAGGCGCTTCACAACGCCTGGCTCCACGACCGCGACAAGCTCATGGAGACGTCCACGCAGGTGGTGGCGCACCTGCAGCAGGCGGCGGCGGTTTCGGCGCGGCAGGAGGGTTCCGTCGGCGAGGAGCATGTTGAGGCAGCGATGGAGCGGCTCGTCGCTTCCTTTGATACCCGGTGGGGCGGATTCGGCGGCGCTCCGAAGTTCCCTGCTCCGGGGGTGCTCGAGTTTCTCCTTACCCATCACGTGCGAGCCGGCTCGCTCGCCTCGGACCGGGGGCTTGCGATGGTGCTGCAGACCCTCCGCTCGATGTGGTCCGGCGGAATGTACGACCACCTTGGCGGCGGCTTCAGCCGCTACAGCGTTGATGCCCGTTGGGTCGTCCCTCACTTCGAGAAGATGCTCTACGACAACGCGCAGCTTGCCGTGTGCTACGCCCAGGCCTACCAGCTCACCCGGGACGAGTTCTATGCCACCGTGGCCCGCGAGACGCTCGACTACCTGGTGGCCGAGATGCTGGACCCCGCCGGCGGCTTCTTCAGTGCCCAGGATGCCGACAGCGAGGGAATCGAAGGCAAGTACTTCGTCTGGACGACCGAACAGCTACTCGAAGCGGCAGGAGAGGATGGCGCCGCCGCCCTCAGGGAGTTTGGCGTTACGTCCGACGGTAACTTCTTCGACCCCCACCATCCCGAACTCAGTGGCCGCAATGTCCTTACCCGACGGAGCGACGACCCGCTGGATGCCGATACGTTCGCGCGGCTGCGGCAGCGCCTGAAGACGGTCCGTGACGCCCGTATCCCACCCGGCCTCGACGACAAGGTCCTGACCTCGTGGAACGGCCTCGCGCTGCGGGCTCTTGCCGTTGGCTACCAGGCGCTGGGCGATCGGCGCTACCGCGAGCTGGCCGCATCGAATGCCGCCTTTGTGCGGAAGGAGATGTGGCGAAACGGCCGCCTCCTCCATTCGTGGAAGGCGGGCGAAGGCCGCATCGAAGGGATGCTCGAGGACTATGCCTATTACGGGCTTGGCCTTGTAGAGCTCTACCGCGCGACGGGCGACCTGGCCCATCTCGAGTGGGCCCGCGAGCTGCTGGAGGTGGGGCTCGGTCAGTTTTCCGACGACCAGAACGGCGGTTTCTTCGACACACCGGCAGATGGGGAACGGCTGCTCGTGCGGCCGAAGTCGCTGTTCGATGCCTCGGTTCCCAGCGGGAACGGTGCGGCGGCGCAGTTGTGCTGGTTGCTGGGCCGCTACTACGGAAACGCGGAGTGGGAGCGCCGTGCCCTCCACACGCTCACGCAGGTCGAACGGGCGATCGGCGAGGCTCCGACGGGCTTCGGTTCGATGTTGCTGGTCGCCGAGCATTCGCTCGCTCCCCGGCGGGAACTCGTGACGCTGGGACCGCTGGCCGAGCGGGCAGCACTCGACGCGGTGGCTTTCCGTCGCTTCGACCCGCACCTCCTCTTCGTTCCCGCGGCGGAACCGGGGGGGCTGGCCCATTTCGAGGGTCGCACGGCGGCCGAAGGCGCTGCTGCCTACCTGTGCCGCGATATGGTTTGCGACCTCCCCGTGCACACTGCCGAGGAGCTGCGAGCGCAGCTGGAGGCTGGCTAGAAGTCGTTCGGCATGAAGGGCCGGTAGTCCGTGGCGAACATGGCGTCTGCAGTGCGTAGCGCAGCGACGTCGTGGGTATCCAACCTCCCGATGTGTGCGAGGTGCGAGGCCGTCCGGAAGCCGGTGAGCAGCGAAGAGAGACTGTTCATTGGCATGGTCAACTGCGGCGATTCGGACGAATGCTTGATCGAGGCACCCGCGCTGCTGGTTTCGAGCTTCCAGGCGCCTTCGTTCCAGGGGCATTCGGGGTCGCCGGCGATGGCAAAGACGAGGCTCCCTTCGCCTCCATAGCCACGGGAGGGGAGGGCGTGCTCGATGTCGGTGATCCGCAGCCAGATGGCGTCGCCCGTCCAGCGGTTCAGCATGCGAGGTTCGGAGAGGAGGTCGGGCGCCGGATCGTCCTCCGCCACACAACCGCGCATGATGACGGTCTTCACAAGGTCGTGGCCGCAGATGTATTGCCAGAGCCCCGCGAAGGCATCGACATCGAGGGCGATGAAATCCGACACGGCCAGCTCCTGCGAAGGTCCAGGACCCGCATGCTTGTCTTCGGTCGTGTAGATCGCATACCCGGTGGCTTCGCCGTGCGCGTCGCGGTAGACGACGATGTGGCGCGGCTTGTGCTCGCGCTCGCGGAGGTCGCTATCCCAGAAGTAGTCGTTGCGATGCAGCATCAAGTTCCGGGGTGCCAGGAAGCGCTGGTAGACGTCCCGAATAATCGGCTCTGCCTCCGCTCTTGGGAGCAGACTGCACGAGCCTGAAGGCGTTGGTCCACGTTCGAGGCGTCCGTCGCGCGGGTCAAATCGATAGCTCACAAAGCCAGACGCGCGGCCGTAGCCAAAGCGCTGGTAGATGGCGCCCATGCTTGCCCAGAGGACGGCAATGCTCTGCCCCCTGTCGCGCATCACTTCGAGACCGGAGGTCATCACCTGCCGGAGGACGCCCCTGCGCCGGAGTTCCGGAAGGGTGCCGACGCCGGTGACGCCTCCAGCCGAGACCGCCCGGCCGTTCATCTGGATCGTGAACGGGATGACGCCCATCGTGCCGACCATCCGGTCGCCGTCGAAGGCGCAATGTGTCCATTCGGGATCGGTGGCGCCGATCTCGCGGTGAATCATCTCCGCGTCGTTCTCGGCGAAGACATACGCAAGAATCTCGCCGTACCGCTCCATCTCCTCGGGGCGGCACGACCGGACAACAAGTTCCATGATCTACTCCTGAAGAGGAAGTCTACTGGCTGCGGTGGGAGACCTGCCTACGGCTCCAGGGGCACGAAGGCCTGGTCACTGGTCATCAGGATGCGGAACGCGGTGCAGGGTTCCATCATCTCGAAGGCATGGGCGAAGGCCGGGGTGTCCGGGCCGCCATAGGAGCGCCATTTGCCGGGAGTTTCGCCGCTGTTCTCGAAGCGGTAGAGGGCGGTCCAGCTGTCGCCAAGGGAGGCGAGGGCATCGGCGACGCTCACCGGGGCCCCGATGTAGACGAAGTCGTTCCAGCCGGTCGAAAGCGCCACCGGGAGGCCCGTGGAGAGCGAGACGCCGCCGGCGAGGGTCTCGTCGCCGGTGCTGTAGAACCAGTACGGCTCGCCGGTCTGAAGGAAGGCGAGGTTCGAAGGCCCGTCGGGGAACCAGCTTGCGTAGCTTCCCCCGATGAGCTCGTGCACCGAGAGGATCTGGTCCGAGAGCACGCCGCTGTCGAGCGAGGCGGTGCCCCCGAAGTAGCCGGCGAAATTCCAGCCGCTATGAAGCGATACGTTCCCGCATTGTGCGGTGCCGGCTCCCAGGTAGAAGCTCCCGGAGAACTCGCTCGTGTTCCCTTCTGCGTCCATGGTGATCGCCATCAGCCAGTCGCCGGGCGAAACGAGCGGGCTGGCAACGGCGAAGGTTCCTTCGTCGTCGGCGAACACGTCGCCCCCGATGATCGGGTCCAGCGGGTAGTCGCCTTCGCCGCCGGCGGTGTGGTGCACGCCATAGAGCAAGACCCGGCAGCCCGGACACGAGGTTCCGGCGATCACGGCCTGGGTGCTGGTGGAGACGACGGGACTGTTGAGCAGCGTGTTCGGGCCTGTGTCGAGGTCGCCGTCGTCGTTGGGATTGCGAAGGCCATCGGCGCCAAGGTCGATCGCGAGTCCGCCGAGAGCGTCGAAGGTGTTGAGGCCCAGGATGTTGCCCGTGGAGGAGAGGCCCTCGCTGTCGGCGGCCACAGCGATCCCCGTCGTCGCATTGTGGATGGCGTTGTCGGTGACCTGGCTCCCGATCGAGGGGTGGTCGACAAGGACTCCCGTCGTCACCGGGGCATCGGTGTGTTCGTAGGTTGCGCCAATGAGGTTGTGCTGGACGGCCACGCCCGCGAACTCGTCACCGGCGCCTCGGCCGATGCTCACGCCCACCGTCACGTTACCGATCGCGTTGTACGGAGTGATTGCCGCCTCGGTGGTCCCGACAATGACTCCCGCGGCTGCTGCGACGATCCCCGTCTGCATGACGGGAAGGTCCAGGTCGGCGGGGTCGAGGCCGATGGTGTCGCCGCCCACGACTGCACCGACGCCCGTCGCCAGCACACCGATGGCGCAGTCGTCGAGGCGGTTGCGGCCATCCTGGCTTGGCTCGCCGGCGAACGCGCCGTCGCCGTTGAGGACGACACAGGCCGCCGCGAAGTCGCGGATTGCCAGGCCGATGACACCGCTGGCCGCCCCGTCGATCGAGATGCCGATCGCTTCAGGACCGGTAAGCGATTGGCCGCGAAGCATGACGCTTGCCATGCTCCCGTCGATGATCACACCCGGCCGGCTCAGCGTCGGGAGGCGGGCGTCGGCGATCTCGATCGTTGGTGGGTCGTCGGGGTCGAACACTGCGGGGTCGAAGATGATCCGGACCGGGTCGTTCGAAGCGTCCGCGTTGGCGGTCTCGAGGGCCTGGCGGAGCGTGCAGAGCGTATCCGAAGGGCAAGCCGGGACATCGTCGCCGGTGTCGTCGAGTGGGCTTGTCACCGTGATGAGAACTTCTTCGGCGTGGGCGGGTGTAGCGAGCCTGTTGGCGGCGCTACCACCGAGCGCGATCAGCGCACAACCGAGGATCGCGAATCTCTTCCACTGGCATGACACGCAGCGAGTATTCCATGCCTTCAAACGAGAGGCCATGGATAGCTGCGATGAGGCCCCGGGATGGGGAAGGTGCGGGTGGCCAGGAGTTTCTCAGCGCGGGAGACGAGGGCGCCCAACTCGTCGCGGTCTACCACTTCGCGAAAGGGCGCACTTTTCTCCGTTTCGGCGACGACCGAGAGCATGGCGTCCTCGAGTTCGCCGAGCCAGGCCTCGGGAATGGTGGTCTCCGCCCAGTCCCAGATGACGGTCCGCAGCTTGTACTGCGTGTGGAAGCAGAGCCCGTGGTCGATGCCCCAGACGCGCCCGTCCTCGTCGAGGAGGCAGTGTCCGCCCTTTCGGTCGGCATTGTTGGCGACATAATCGAATATCGCCATACGCTGGAGCTGAGGAATGTAGTCGGGATTGTCGCGCAGTTCGAAGAAGTGCTGCTCGGGGTCGTGCTGGATAAAGAGCTGGACGGAGCCGATACCCTGGGGGCCATCGCGAGCGACCGTCGGAGGGACGAAGTTCCAGTTCAGGAGCCGGCTCAGCCGGTACGCCGCCACTTCGCGGCGATAGAGGCGGCCGGTTGGAAAATCCCAGAGGGGCGCTTCGCCGGCCTCCGGCTTGTAGACAGCGGCGAATTGCTGATCACCAGCGCACAAGCGTCCAAGGTAAACGTAGTTCGACGAGTACCAGAGCGGGCGACAATCCTGGAACTCAGCATCGAGAAGAAGCTGCTCGGCGTGCGCGAAATCGGTCGCACCGTCCATTGGGCTGAGCTTACCACTTGCGCCTCGCGAGCCAATGGCCGTCGCTTCCGCGTAGGATTCGCGCCATGAGTCAGCTCTCCGAGAACGATGAACTTGCCATTTTGATAGGCGAACGCCTGCTTGCCGCTGATGCCCGGGTCGCGGTGGTGGAAACCACTGCCGGTGGCCTGATCAGCGCCCGGCTGTTGAGCGTGGCGGGCGCCTCGCGCTGGTACGACCGCGGAGTGGTGGCCTACACCGGCACGTCGAAACAGGACCTCGTCGGCATCGATACGGAGATCCTGAAGGCGCAGGGGTCCGTCAGCCTGCCGGTCGTCGAAGCGATGGCCTCCACCTTCCGTGAGCGTACGGGAGCTGCTTACAGCATCGCCGAAAGCGGTATGGCAGGGCCCCAGACCGGACGGCGTAGCACCAAGCCGGCCGGCACGTCCGTTATCGCCGTTGCCACACCACAGGGAGTATCTGGCAAAGAGTTTCTCTTCGAGGGGTCCCGCCTGGAAGTGATGGAGCAGATCGCGAATGCTGCCCTTGAGATGCTCCGCGATGCCCTGCCCGCCTAGGGATAGACGTCGAAGAGGTTGAAGCGCGGGCCATCCTTGCAGCAGAGGCGGACGCCATTCTTCGTGAAAATCGCACAGCCATAGCACATCCCCCAGCCGCAGGGCATGTTTTCTTCCATGAGGATCTCGGGGCGCTGGCGTCTGCCGTTGTGGCGAAGTGCCGCCGCCAGGGATGCGAACATGGCGTTCGGACCACAGGCGTAGATCCGGCTGGCCCAGGGCTGGTACTTCGCCAAGGACATCGGTGACGCGGCCGACCATGCCCGAGCTGCCGTCTTCGGTGACGGTGATGTATTCGACCGCCGCCGGCCAATGACCGGCAGGTAACAGGCCCGAGGCCGAACGCGCACCCATCATCGCCACAACGCTGTGCCCGGCCGCCACGGCGCGTTCGGCCGTGTCGACCATCGGTGCGACGCCCACGCCGCCGGCAAGGAGGAGAACGTTCCCGGTCGTGTCGGGAAGGCGGAAGCCTTTGCCCAGCGGGCCGTAGGCCCTCACGATGTCGCCGCCCTTGAGCGTAGAGAGGTAGGCCGTGCCCTTGCCGACCACCGTGTAGAGCATCGCGAACCGCTCGCCGATCGAGGCGGTGGTAGCTAAAGGCGCGGGCGAAGTACGGGTCGCGGCCGTTGTCGCTGCAATGGACCATGACGAACTGCCCGGGCGAAACGCCGGAGGTCAGTTCGGGGGCATGGAACCAGGTGACGTACGTGTTTTCGTAGACGAGGTCGTTCGAGATGACGACGGCCGACTCGATCTTCAAAGCCCTGCGTACTCTTTCAGCGTCGCGACCTCGTAGGGTGCTTCGCGGCTCATCGCCTCGACGGCGGCGCGGGCCGTGTCGATCGATGTGAAGCAGGGGATGCGCTTCTCGGCCGCGGCCCGGCGGATATGGAAGCCGTCGCGGAGGGAATGGGTAATCCGGCCCTCGGGCGTGTTGATGACGCACTGGACGGTGCCGTCCTGGATGACGTCGACGACGTTGGGGCGTTCGCCGCTGAGCACCTTGGTCACCGTAGTGCACATCGAGGCCCATGGCGCGGATGAGCGTGCTCGTGCCTTCGGTTGCGTAGAGCGTGTAGCCGGCGTCGGCCAGCGGTCGCACCAGCCGCAGCGCCTCGGTCTTGGTCGGTCGCTGAGGCTGAGCAGGATGGAAGCGCCCCGCGGGATGGCCTGGCCGGATGCGAGGAGCGCCTTGCGAAGGGCGCCCTCGAAGGTGCGGTCGACGCCCATCACTTCGCCGGTGCTCTTCATCTCCGGGCCAAGGTAGCGTGTCGACGGCGAGGAGCTTCGACATCGAGAACACCGGCGCCTTGATCGCGACGAGCGGCGTGGCCGGCCAGAGGCCCGGCGGGAAGCCCTGTTCGCGAATCGATTGGCCGAGCATCGTCCGGACCGCGATCTGGACCATCGGCACGCCGGTGACCTTCGAGAGGAACGGCACCGTGCGGCTGGCGCGCGGGTTCACTTCGAGGACGAACACGCGAGGCTCGCCGTCTTCCTTCGGCAGGACCACAAACTGGATATTGGTGAGCCCGATGCGCCTTCAGGCCGAGGACGATCCGCTCCGTGTAATCGCAAATCGTCGCGATTTCGTCGGCGTCGAGGTTGCGAGGCGGATAGACGGCCATCGAATCACCGGAGTGCACGCCGGCCCGTTCAATGTGCTCCATGATCCCGGGGATGAGGACGTCCGTCCCGTCGCAGATGGCATCGACTTCGACCTCGGCGCCCTCCAGGTACTTGTCGACGAGGATAGGGCGCCCCTCGGCCACCTTCGCCGCTTCGCTGACGAAGGTGACCATCTCCGTCGCGTTCTGGACCACTTCCATCGCCCGGCCACCGAGGACGAACGAGGGCCGGACCACGACGGGATAGCCGACGGCCTGGGCGGTCTTCATCGCGTCTTCGAGCGTGAGAACTGCGGCTCCCGGTGGTTGGGGGATGCCGGCGCCCTGGAGGAAGCGTTCGAAGAGCTTGCGGTCCTCGGCAGTGTCGATGGTGTCGGCGCCGGAGCCGATAATTGGCAGGGCGGCGCGACGCAGCGGGTCGGCGAGGTTGATTGCCGTCTGGCCCCCGAACTGGACGATGGTCGCCGGGGAGTCGGCCGCTTCGCCGCGTTCGTTCGCGATGAGGTCGCGCACAGCCTCGTCGTCCAGCGGCTCGAAATAGAGACGGTCACTGATGTCGAAGTCAGTGGAGACGGTCTCGGGGTTGGAATTGACCATGATCGCCCGGTAGCCGGAGGCCTGTAGCGCCCAGGCCGCATGGACGCTCGCGTAGTCGAACTCGATCCCCTGGCCAATCCGGATCGGCCCGCTACCGATGACAATGGCCGCTTGTTCCGGGCGGGCAATCGCCTCGTTCTCCTGCTCGTAAGTGCTGTAGTAGTACGGCGTGACCGCTTCGAACTCCGCGGCGCAGGTGTCGACCATCTTGTAGACCGGCAGGAGGCCCATCTCGAGGCGCAGCTCGCGGACCTGTTCCGGGAGCCGGTCGGCGAGCTGCCCCACCATCTCGTCGCTGAAACCCATGCGCTTGGCTTCGAGGAGAAGGTCCTTGCCGAGTGGCTCGTTGAGGAGCCGGCTGCTCCATCGCCAGGATGCGCTCCATTCGTTCGAGGAACCAGGGGTCGATGCCTGTGCGACGGGCAACGTCCATCAAGGGCGTCCCCCGCCGTAGCTCGGTCATCAAGGCCCAGAGCCGTTCGTCGGTGGCGCCGAGTGGCACTTCGCCATCGCGCCATTCGGGCTTTTGCCAGAGCAGGCTGCGGCCGCCAACTTCAAGGGAGCGCACCGCCTTGTTCAGAGCTGCCTCGAAGGTCCGGTCAATGGCCATGACTTCGCCAGTGGCCTTCATCTGGGTGCCGAGGGCGCGGTCGCCAAGCCCGAACTTGTCGAAGGGCCATCGAGGGATCTTGACGACGCAGTAGTCAAGGGCGGGCTCGAAGGCAGCGGTCGTCTTCCGGGTGACGGCGTTGGGGATATCCTCGAGGCGCTTGCCGATGGCGATCTTGGCCGCAACCCGGGCGATGGGGTATCCGGTGGCCTTGGAGGCGAGCGCCGATGACCGCGACACGCGGGGGTTGACCTCGATCACGTGGTAGGGGAGTGGCTCGTCGGGGTCGCCTTCCCAGTCGCGGACGTCCTTCCGCGGTGCCAGGGCGAACTGGACGTTGCAGCCGCCTTCAATCTGGAGCTCGGCGATGATCCGCAATGCCGCCGACCGCAGCATCTGGTGGTCCTTATCGCGTGAGCGTCTGGGACGGCGCTACCACGATGGAGTCGCCGGTGTGGACGCCCATCGGGTCGAGGTTCTCCATGTTGCAGATGGTGATGCAGGTGCCGTTGCCGTCGCGCATCACCTCGTACTCCATCTCCTTCCAGCCGAGCAGGTTCTTCTCGACGAGCACCTGGTGGATGGGGCTGGCGGCAAGGCCGCTGGTAGCGACGATCCGGCACTGTTCCATCGTGAAGGCCATGCCACCACCGGTGCCGCCGAGCGTATAGGCCGGCCGGATCACGACGGGGAGCCCGATCTGTTCGGCGGCCGCCAGGCAATCGGCGACCGTCTCGCAGATCTCGCTCTCCAACACCGGTTCGCCCAGCTTTCGCAGCATCTCCCGGAAGAGGTCGCGGTCTTCGGCGCGCTGGATGGCCTCGAGCTGTGTGCCGAGGAGGCGGACGTTGTACTTGTCGAGGATGCCGGCGTTGGCAAGGTCGACGGCGAGGTTCAGCCCCGTCTGGCCGCCCAGTGTCGGCAGGAGTCCATCAGGACGCTCCTTCGCGATGATCCGCTCGACGACTTCCACAGTCAGGGGCTCGATGTAGACCGCGTCGGCGATGTCGAGGTCGGTCATGATCGTGGCGGGGTTGGAGTTGACGAGGATGCAGCGGATGCCCTCCTCGCGGAGCGACTTGCAGGCCTGGGTGCCGGCGTAGTCGAACTCTGCCGCCTGGCCGATGACGATCGGCCCCGAACCGATGACGAGGACGCTCTCGGGCTTGTTCACAGCGGCACCGTCGCCTGCACGGTGCGGCCAAGCGTGCGCGCAACCATCCGCCGCACGGGGCGAGCGCTGAAGACGAGGAAGAAGAGTGGAGCGAAGATCCAGAAGCCCGCTGCCTTCAGGAAAAGCGAGGTGACGGCGGCTCCCACGAGGCATCCGATGATGAGCGGCGTGATGTAGTGCGAGCTGTCGCCCCGGCCGTCGCGCAGCAGCGCAAGAGCGATCACGAAGATGAAGGTCGCGCAGGTGGCCAGGGCCATCGCGAATATCCGGGCGAGCACGGGACCCGCATCCTGGGCCGTCACGCTGGAGTCAAAGTACGAGGCAAGCACGAAGAACACGGCCATCGTCCAGCCGACGGCGGCAATCGCCGTGAGGACGTCGGGCACGGTCGACGACGGTCGCCGAACGTTGACCACAGCGTTGGCGCGTCTGCGGCGGGTTCCTGTCGGATGAGATGCCATTCGAGTAACGATCACTCCTGCATCAGAGCGGGAGCTCAAACGTCATGTCGGGATTCCGCAGGGGCACCATGGCGCCGATGCCGGAGAGGAAGCTGAGCGCCGGCTCATTGTTGGCAGGCAGCCTGCCACGGATTCGCCGGTAGCCCTTCTCCCGCGCGAAATCGATGAGGAGTTCGGCGAGGTCGGTCGCGAGGCCGCGGCGGCGATACTCGGGAGCCACCCAGACGCCGAGCGTCGCGGTGTCGGGCTCGGTGGTGTTGAAGTCGATCGCCCCGAACGCAACGGGGATGCTCCCGGAGAACGCAAGCTCGATGGTGCCGTCGTCGCCAAGGCGTTTCAGCCAGGTGCGGGCAGCGGAACCGTCAAACCCTGCTTCGAGGCCGACATTCTCAGCCCCGAGGGAACGGACAATGTCGGCGATCGCCTCACAATCGTCTGCTGTTGCGCGCCGAAATTCCGTCGTCCCGGTCATGCTGATCTGCCTCCCGCGGCGTCCATCATCGCCACAAACTCATCGAATATGCCCGTGCTGTCGAGGGGGCCCGGGCTGGCCTCCGAATGATACTGGATGGTCAACAACGGCTCGTTCCGCATGGAGAGCCCTTCAACGGTCTGGTCATTCAGGTTAATCCGGCTGACCTCGGCCGAACTCTCGAGTCCGGCGGGGTCGACCGCATAGCCGTGATTCTGGGCCGTGATCGTGACCTTGCCAGTCCGCAGGTCCTTGACGGGGTGGTTGCCGCCGCGATGGCCGAAGGGGAGCTTGAAGGTACCGGCGCCCAGCGCCCTGGCTGCCAGCTGATGGCCGAGGCAGATCCCGAGGATCGGGCGCCTTGCCGATGAGCGCCGCGGTCTCTCGGACCATGCCGTCGAGGAGCTTCGGGTCGCCCGGGCCTGGCGACAGGACGATGCCGTCCGGCTTCTCCGCAAGCAGCGTGGCCGCCTGCGTTTCCGCCGGGTAGACGGTAACCGCGACGCCCCTCGCCTGGAGGGAACGCATGATGTTGCGCTTCACACCGCCATCGAGGAGGGCTACGCGGAAGCGTGGGGGCGCACCGCCCTTGGCCCACGTGTAGGAGGTCGGTGTGGTCACCGTTTGCACCCAGTTCGTATCGTCGTAGAACGGGCATCGCCCGGACCCGCGCGAGTGCGGCCTCAGGAGACTCCTCGGTCGTAATCGTGCCCGCCATGACGCCTTCCTTGCGAATCCGGCGGGTCACCGCGCGCGTGTCGATCCCTTCGATGCCGACGACATTTCGGGCCTTCAGCAGGTCGTCGATCGTCCCGGTCGAGCGGATATGGCTGGGCGTCGTTGAGGCTTCGCGGATGATGAGGCCCTGCGGCTGGATCACCGCGGATTCCTCGACTGCTGCGTCGATGCCGTAGTTGCCGATCATGGGGTACGTGAGCACGAGTAGTTGGCCTGCATACGACGGGTCGGTGAGCATCTCCTGGTAGCCAGTCATCGAGGTGTTGAAGACGACCTCGCCCGAGGCACGGCCCTGGACCCCTATCGACTTGCCCTGGAACACGGCGCCGTCCGCGAGGACGAGCAGCGCATCAGCCATTGTTCGACTCCGTCTCCCAGAGCTTGCCTGAGGCCATCACAGCGCGCACCCGGCCCGTCAAGGTCTGGCCACCGAGCGGCGTGTTGCGTCCCTTCGAGACGAAGGCGGCAGGGTCCACCACCCACTCTTCCCCCGGGTTGATGAGGACGATGTCGGCGGGAGCGCCCGCGCGAAGGGTGCCAAGGTCGGGGACACGGTTCTGGAGGCCGAAGATGCTCGCCGGGCTGCAGGTCAGCGCTCTCCACGCCGCGGATTCCAGCAGTTCGCCGCGGTGAATGAGCGTGGTGATTGTCCCCGCTGCGGTTTCAAGGCAACTGATTCCCGGCGCCGCGTGGTCGAATTCGCACAGCTTGTCCTCGATGGCGTGGGGTGCGTGGTCGGTCGCGATGGCGTCGATGGTCCCCTCGTTGATCCCGGCGAGCAGCGCTTGCCTGTCGTCCTCGGTCCGCAGCGGCGGGTTGATCCGGGCGTTCGTATCGTAGGCAGGTTCGCGTTCGGCGCCGGCGACCGCATCTTCGGTAAGAAAGAGGTGGCTCGGCGTCACTTCGCAGGTCACGCGGACCCCGCGCGACTTGGCGTCGGCAACCAGGGCCACACTTCGGGCGCAACTCAAATGGGCGAGATGGAGGTGGGCGCCCGTGGACTCCGCGATCTCGATATTGCGGGCGATCGCCGAGATTTCCGCCGAGGCGGGATAGCCGCGAAGGCCGAGACGTTCGCTCACTCGACCCTCATGGGCGACTCCGCCGGCGCTCAGGCCAGGGTCGTCGCTGTGCTCGCTGATTGGGATGCCGAGACTGCCGGCGATCGAAAGGGCGTTGCGGAACATTCGCGGGTTGGCGACGGGGTTTCCGTCATCGCTGAAGGCGACGCAGCCGGCGTCTGCCAGTTCGGAGAGCTCTGCGAGCGACGTTCCCGCTCGCTCGCGGGTGATACAACCGATGGGGAAGACGCGGACATGGGCCTCTTTCCGCAGCCGCTCTTTCAGGGACTCGACCGTGGAGGCATCGTCCGGCGCGGGGTCGGTGTTCGGCATAGCGCAGAGGGTTGTGAAGCCCCCATGGAGGGCCGCCAGTGTCTCCGTCGCAATCGTGCCCTTCTGTTCGAAGCCGGGCTCGCGGAGATGTGTGTGCAGGTCGACAAAGCCGGGGAGAAGCACGAGTCCTGAGGCGTCGACGACGCGGGCGTCCGAGGCCTCAGGTTCTGCAGCTACCACCGCGATGACGCCGTCCTCCACGAGGACAGCAAGCCTGGCGTCGAGGTCCTGGGCCGGGTCGACCACGCGCGCGCCGGTGAAGAGGGTGCGTTCCGTCACTGGCGCTGCCGGCCCAATGCCATGTGGTAGAGGATGGCCATGCGCACGGCGACGCCGTTCGCGACCTGTTCCTCGATGGTCGACGCGACGCCATGGGCGACGTCTGGCGCGATCTCGATGCCTTCGTTCATCGGGCCCGGGTGCATGACAATCGCTCCCGGACGGGCCAATGCGAGCCGGGCGCCGTTGAGCTGGTAGTCGCGGATGTAGGCGCGAAGCGAGGGGATGAGACCGCCCTCCTGCCTCTCGCGCTGCATTCTCAGCGCCATGACGGCATCGGCGCCGTCGAGGGCTTCCTCGATGCGGTCAGTGACGGTGCAGGCGCCGTCTTCGGTGGCGCCGCGGAGGGTGCGGGGGATGAGGGTTGGCGGACCGCACAGCGTGACGTTGCACCCAAGAGCCATGAGCGCCCAGACATTGGAGCGGGCGACACGGCTATGGAGGACATCGCCGACGATGGCGATCTTGCGGCCGGCGAGGTCCCCAAGGTGCTCGCGGAGGGTGAAGGCGTCGAGGAGGGCCTGGGTCGGGTGGGCATGGGCCCCGTCGCCGGCATTGATGACGCCGGCAGAGGTGTGGCGGGCGGCAAGGTACGGTGCGCCTGAGCTGCCATGGCGAATGACGAGAAGGTCGGCCCCGATCGCTTCCAGCGTCCGTACGGTGTCGATCAGCGTTTCGCCTTTCTCCACGCTGCTGCCCGAGGCCGTCAGGTTCACAACGTCGGCACCCAGCAACTTCGCAGCCATCTCGAAGCTCGCCCTGGTGCGCGTGCTCTGCTCATAGAACAGCGTGATGACGGCGACCCCGCGGAGGGTTGCCAGCTTTCCCTGCCGCTGACGGACATCCTTCATTGCCCGGGCCTGGTCGAGGATGAGGTTGATTTCGTCCAGCGACATCGTGTCCGTGTCGAGCAAGTCCTTGGAGGTCCAGCTCGTCTCGACGATAGGTGTTGGTTCTGTCACGGGGCGAGTTGCTGCGCTAGTCAAGGGCCACCGCCGTTTCGACGAGATAGACGCCGTCGTCGCCATCCTGTTCGTGCAGGCGCACGGTGACCTCCTGCCCGCGAGATGTAGGGATGTTCCGGCCGACAAAGTCGGGACGAATGGGTAGTTCGCGATGGCCCCGGTCGACCATCACGGCGAGGCGGACGCGCGCGGGCCGGCCGAACTCAAAGAGGGCATCGAGGGCCGCCTTGATCGTCCTTCCCGTGAACAGGACATCGTCGACGAGCACGACCGTGCAGCCCTCGATGTCCTGGGGAAATTCACTGGGGCGCACGTGGGGTACCGTCCCGCGTTTTCGCAGGTCATCGCGAAAGAGGGCGACATCGAGGCTGCCGACGGGAACGCTGCTGCCTTCGAAGGCTTCGATCTCGGCCGCCAGGCGACGCGCGAGAGGTACGCCGCGGGTCAGCAAGCCGGCGAGGACGAGGTCGCCAGTACCACGATTGTTTTCGACGATTTCATGAGCCAACCGGCGAATCGTGCGGTTGAGCTGTTCGCTGTTCATCAGCTGATCGCTCATCGTGCGGCCCCCGGGGTCGCGGGCGCAGGCGTGGGCAAGCTCGAACAGTTGCCGGTCATCCCGGCCTCCTGCCTTGTCAGTCTCACAGGACCGACTTAAAGGCGTGAATAGAACATACCTTCGCATCCGTTCGGGCGCAACGGACCTGCCGCGTATATTGGGCAAGGTGACTACCAGCGAAGAGACCTTCCCGCTGCACGGAGACGTGCCCGCGCGCAACAGCGACGACGATGTCAGGGCGCGGATTTTCGATAGCGCGCTCCGGCTCTTCTCCCAGAGGGGCTATGCGGCCACATCGTTGCGCGAAGTTGCCGAGGAAGCCGGCGCTTCGAAGCCGATGATCTATTACTACTTCGGGTCGAAAGAGCAGCTCTACGGGTCGATCGTCCAGGAGATCCTCGAGGAGATGGCGACGGCGATTCGCAAGCGTCTCACCATCGCGACCACGCCGCACGACCGGCTCCTCGAGTTCTGCCGCGCCTATCTCGAGTACTTCATGAGCCATGAAGACGTGATTGCCCTCGTGCTCCGCGAGGTCTTCGGTCTTGGTGACGCGATGCGCCGATTCTCCGAGACTCTGGGTGAGCAGGTGCGACGCCCCCTCGACGAGATCCTCGAAGCGGGGATGGAATGCGGCGCCTTCCACGCCGACCACGTCGGCCGCTGCGCGACGGCAATCACCGGGGTGCTGAACATGTTCATCCTGGCCCACGTTTTCGGGGGCTCGAACCTCGACCGGGACGTCATCGTGCACCAGGTTGAGTACTACGCCGCGGGTCTTCGCACCGTCTAGATTTTACAAGCTGCGCCCTATTCAAAACCCCCCACGCTGCCGTCTTTTTGTGTAGAGGACTGTTGTTGCAGTGGCTAATCCGCGCATCGTGGACTATTACGCCGTCCTGGCGATTCCCCCGAACGCCGACCTCATCGGCATCGAGGCGGCCTACACGCGCCTTTCCGACGAGCTTGTCCGGCGGAGCAATGTGGATGAGACGGCGAACACCGCCCTCGACCGTCTGAACGAGGCGTACGACGTCCTCGCGAACCCTGAGACACGACGCCAGTACGACGGCGTGCTCTTCCAGACTGAGATCGAGATCCTTCGGCGGCAGCAAGAGAAAGAGGATCGCCGGCGTTGGCTGGTGCGCGCTTCCATTTTCGCCGCCCTGACGAGCATCGTCGTTCTGCAGTCCGTGGTCCTGCTCTGGCTTGGCTGGGACTACATCGATTCCGCGGTCGCGTCGGTCATGGGGCCGCTCTGGCCGGGACGCGTCTTCTAGAGCGCTGCTTCTGTCCCGTTTGTCGCCTGCGCATTCGCATAGGGCAGGATCGTATCCACCATATTCACGCGGCTATCGAGCCGTTTCTGCAGCCCACTCATCAGTCCCAGCACCCGGAAGATCAGCAGGATGTCGGCGGGAATCTGCGTCACCGGGTTCTGCTTGAGGATGCTGGCCATCCGCTCGTTGACTTCGGGCATGACGTCCTTGTCCACGAAGGGCCGGTCGTCTGGGCCGCCCGCCTCGAAAAAGGAGCGGCCGAGGGCGATGAGCGACTCTGAGCTTTCGGAACGCGTTTTGAAGCCGAGGGCGCGAAAAGCCGCGACCATCGCGTCCTCGTCGCTTGTCATAATCGCCCTGGTCAGCCGCGCGTAGTTCAGGCGGAACTCGTCGGGCAGCTCCTTCGAGAGGCCAAAGTCGAGAAAGACCACCGTTGGGCCGGGCAGGACGAGCAGGTTGCCCGGGTGTGGGTCGGCATGGAAAAACCCGTGGACAAGGATCTGCTCGCAGTAGGCCTCCATCATGATCAGGGCGACCTGGTTTGGGTCGATCCCGGCTTCGAGCATGCGGTCGATGTCGGAGATCTTCGGAGCGTCGATGTACTCCATGGTCAGCACACGGCGGGCGGTGAGGTCCCAGTGGATGTGCGGGATCCGTACGTCCTTCCGGTGCTCGAGGGACGCGGCGACCCGCTCGGCGCTGTGGCCTTCGCGAATGAAGTCGAGCTCTTGCGGTGCGTAACGGCGCACTTCGTCCATGAGGATGCGGAAGTCAAAGTTCGGCTCGATCCTGGCGAGAATGCGGACGAGCAGCGAGAGGTTGCGAAGGTCGGTGGCGACCACCTGTTCAATGCCTTCGTACTGGACCTTGACGGCGACGACATCGCCCTCATGGGTCACGGCCCGATGGACCTGGGCGAGCGACGCTGCAGCGACCGGTTGGCGGGCAAACTCGGCAAAGAGGATCTCGGGGCGGGCGCCAAGCTCACGCTCTGACCTGGGCCGCCACCTGGGAGTAGGGCCGGCTTGGCACGCGGTCCTGGAGCCGGCTCAACACATGGACGTACTCCGGCGGAGCAACGTCGGCGCGGCTGCTGATGAACTGGCAGGTCTTGATCAGCAAGCCTTCCATCCGCACGGCGAGGTGGTAGATGCGCTCGGCATTGATGCGGTGCGCCTCGGCATACCGGAGGTCGCGTTCTGGCTGAGGCAGGTGCTTCCGCTGGATGCGCTTGTAGGTGATGTAGATGCGCAGAAACGTCCAGGTGACAAGAAAGAGCCGCTGGACCCTTCGCCGCAAGGGAAGCAGGCGTGTCGTGGTTGGGTCCATCCATGCAATCGTATCCGCCGGGATGGGCAAAACACAGTAAGCAGGCCCGGCAATTTCCGGGCCTGCTTACTGTCGAACGGAGAGAGGTTGCTGGCTAAAGCTAGCGCGAACCCCTGAGCCGCGGGTCGAGGACGTCGCGGAGGGCGTCGCCGAACATGTTGAAGGAGTAGACCACCACGAAGATCGCGAGCCCCGGGAAGATGGCCATGTGGGGGGCCCGGGCGAGGAAGGTCCGGGCTTCGTTCACCATCCAGCCCCAGTCGGGGGTGGGCGGCGGAACACCGTAGCCAAGGAACGAAAGAGAGGCTTCGACCAAGATCGCACGCCCCACCTGGATGGAGGCGGAAACGATGACAACCGCCATCAGGTTGGGTAACACGTGGCGAGTCATGATTCGGAGGTCGGTGGCTCCCAGTACGCGGGCCGCCTCCACATAGACGTTCTGCTTGGCGGCGATAGCAGAACCCCGGATAACACGGGAACTCGATAAGGCGATGAGCGCGCCGAGGCTCAGGATGATCCTCGGCACCACGGATATTTGTTGCAGAGAGACCACAACCAGGATGATGAATATCAAGCCCGGCAAGGCGATCCCGATGTCGATGATCCGCTGAAAAGCCGTGTCAAACCATCCGCCAACGTAGCCTGAGAGCAAGCCGATGACGAGAGCCACGCCCTGCGAGAGGAGGACGATGCCGAAGCCAATCACGATCGAGGTGCGGGTACCGTAGATGATGCGTGAGTAGAGGTCGCGCCCGAGGTTATCGGTGCCGAACCAGTGGTCCCACGACGGCCCCTGCAGGCGGAACTCGCTCGTGATTCCCTGGCGCTCCTGGGGGCCGTAAGTGGCAAACCACGCCGGGTGGATGGCCATGATGATAAGGACGATGACGACCGCCCCGCATACGGCCCCCATCGGCTTGTAGCGGACGAAGTTTGAGAACGAACGCCAGTAACGCTGGCTCCGCGTGACCTCGGGCCTCACGGAATAGTCTTCGAAGATGGTTCCAGCTTGTGTTGCCATGTTCTATCCGTACCTGATGCGAGGGTCGAGGACCGAGTAGAGAAGGTCGACGAGGATGTTGGCGAAGACTACCACGAAGGCTGCGAAAATGACGATAGCCTGGATGATTGGGTAGTCCAGCGAGTTGATAGCGAGGATGTAATAGCGGCCGACGCCTGGAATCGAGTACACACTCTCGATAATCACCGAGCCGCCAACCACCAGTGGGAGCTGGAGGCCGACGACCGTGACGACCGGGATCAGCGAATTCTTGAGCGCGTGTTGGGTGATGATCACCCGCTCTCGAAGGCCCTTCGACCAGGCGGTCCGAATATAGTCCTGCCGGAGGACTTCAAGCATCGACGAGCGGGCGAAGCGCATTACCCCACCGGCGAGAGCGGCTCCAAGGAGCATCGCCGGCATGAACATGAACTTGAGGTTGCCAATGGGGTCGTGCGTGAAGAACGCATAGTCGCCAGGCACTGCCCACTTGAGGTCGAATCCTAACGGAGCCCATCGGGATGCGACCGTAATGATGACGATGGCTATCCAGAAGTTGGGGACAGCGAGGGCGCCGATTGCGATGGACCTCCCAATGTAGTCGGTGGCGGTGTCCTGGCGTATGGCGGAGAGGATGCCGATCGGGAGGGCGATCGCCAGGGAAATGATGATCGCCAGGATGCCGAGCTCCATCGTGACGGGGAGCCGTGAAGAGAGTTCGCTCTGGACGGTCCGGCCGCTGATGATCGATTTGCCAAGGTCAAGTTGTGCTACGTCGCCCAACCAGTTCACATACTGCTTGGCGATGTTTCCATTCAGCGAATACTTCTCGAGGATCGCTTCTTTCGTTGCCGGGTCAGCCGCACCGTACTCGCCGAGTAGCGCGTCGGCCACATCGCCGGGCACGGCCCTGACCATGACGAAGACGACCATCGTTACTCCCAGCAGAGTCGGTATGCTGAGAAGTAGACGCTGGACGAGATAGCGTTGCATCGATGAGCCCCCCGGGTCCGAGAATCGCTTCTCGACTAGTGCACGCTGGCCGAGCCCCCCGGCTCGGCCAGCGTGATATGCCAGAAATGTTCCTGGTTAGGCGTTGTTGAAGAAGTAGTACGGGTACTCCTCGACGCCGGCACCGTAGAACAGCGTCCGGCGGTCGTTGTTGTTGATCCTGGGCTGGTAGGCGATGAAGCCGGTGCCTGCGCCAGACTGGTTGGCGAAGTAGTACGACCGCTCGGCGTTCAAGTTCTGGATATCCCAGAACAGGCCCTTCCGGGTTTCTTCGTCGAGCTCCTGCTGCTGCTTGTTCGTGAGGTCGAGCAGGTCAGCGTCCTTGACCTTGCTCTGGTTGAGCGGGTTATCGGTGAAGAACCGCTGCGGGTAGCCGCCACCCACCGGGAACGGCGTCTCGTAACCGTAGGCCAGGCCGGTGAAGTCGCCCTTGGAGAAGGTGTTCGGGAAGTACGTCGAAACGTAGTCCTGGGTCTCCACCTCGGGGTTCAGGCCGATATCGTTCATGAAGAGGATGTTTGCCTCGACGACCGAGTTGAAGGCCGAACCGTAGGCGTTTGCTGAGTACTGGAACTTGAACTTGAGGTCGTTCGGGTTGTCGAAGCCAGCCGCGGCTAGGGCAGCCTTCGCGTTTTCGGCGCTGTACTGGTAGAACTTCTGATTGTCCCCGAAGTCCGAGCTCTGCGGATCGAGCCACCAGCGCTTCATGCCCGCGGGGATGATGTTGTTGTAGTCGCGCGCCATTTCGATGCCGGCATCCGCCAGGACCTTGGCGTTGTAGTGCAGGTCGAAGTCGGCGTCGCGGTCGATGCACATCGAGATGGCCTGACGGACGAGGGGGTTCGACCACGCCTTCGTCGTGTCGTTGATGTCGCTCCAGTAGAAGAAGCTGATGAGCTGCGACTGGAGGCCTGACAGCTGAACTCCGCTGACCTGGTCGACGATGTCCGGCAGGTCGTTGTTGTTCGGGCCGATGAAATCGAGCTGGCCGGACAGGAACTGGGCAAGCTGAGTCGCCGACTCAACGATGATCTTGTAGGTGAAGGTGTCGGCGTACGGGTAGGTACCGTTCTCACCGGCGAACCAGTTGGGGTTGCGATTGTAGGACAGGTCCACCGAAGTCTGGTAGTGGTCGAAAATCCACGGCCCTGAGCCGATCATGTTCGTCGCCGGGTCGAATCCGCCGTCAGATTCCGTCGGCATGATGTAGAGAAGGTTCGTGTCGGCCAGGAGGTCGATAAACTCGGCGTTCGGCTGCTTGAGGTTGAAGGTCATCGTCAGGTCGTCCGTGTAGTCGATCGAGTCGATGACAGAGGTGAGGCGGCCGGCGTTCCCGTTGTCGGGCGCGGTGGCCAGGCCGTAGGAGAACTTCACATCGTCCGTCGTCAGCTGCCGGCCATTCACCGGGGCGACGTCGTGGAACATGATATTCGGTTGCAGCTTGACCGTGTACGTCGTGTTGTCGATGGCCTCGTAGCTCGCGGCGGCGTCTGGCTCCGGGACGGCGAGCGCCGGGTTCAACCCCGATGCCGTGCCCAGCTTGAAGAGACGGCTATACACGAACGCCGAAACAACCTTGGCGCGGTAGCTGGGCGTCCCATACGGGTTGATTGAGGGCGGATCACCGTCCGCGTAGGTGACGATGTCGCCACCGGGAGTGATCGACGGGGTTGGAGTCGCGGTAGCTTCAGGAACCGGGGTGTTGGTCGCCTGGAGGCCACCGGGAGTGTTGGTTGCGGCGGTAGAGTCGTCGTCATCATCATCACCGCAACCGACGAGTGCAATGCCGGCCGCGCCCACGCCTGTGGCGGCTCCGGCTTGCAGGAAACGGCGACGGCTGGACCTCAGCCCCCACCACTTATTCCAATATTCGCTTGACATGCCTTTGCTAGTCCCTCCTTGCTGGGCAGCGCACTTCTACAGAGGAATACGCTGACGGGTCACTATAGGTTTCGTGGATGGCTGAGGCAACTAGCTATCTATAACGTCTTGGCGTGCGGCGAGGCGCTCTCGAAGATGATTCGACGGTGACCAAGGACCGGGCCTGGCGGGCCTGTTGCCCGTTCAGGGCATGGAATCCACACTTGCTTGAGGCAGATTCCCCGGTAGCTCAATGGTAGAGCGTTCGGCTGTTAACCGAAATGTTCGAGGTTCGAGTCCTCGCCGGGGAGCCACTTACCCCTGTATTGCGAACTCCGCGCAGCTCCGCTACGCAAAGCCAGGTCCCGGCAGTTGCTGGAGCTTTGACGCAGGCACGTCCTCCCGCCCGCCAGGCCGTCTGGCCAACCGAAGGAGGCGCCCGGCCCGGCATTGAGCGCGCCTCCGTGCCAAAGCGGATGCCGGCGGTCTTTCGCGCATCGCCCCTATGACAGTTTCCGACAGACAGCACCAGCTACGGTGAAGTAGGCATCCGCATTCCGTTGTGGGCGGAATGTGGGTGACGGGGACTGTCGACGACGCGCAGGCCCTGCCGAATGGAGTAGTGACCGATGGCGATCGCCCACAGCCTCAATGAACTCAACATGGAGGCTCGCTACCGCGGTCTGCTTGAAGCCGCGCCGGACGCGATGGTTGTCGTCAACCAGCTCGGCGAGATCGTCCTGCTGAACCTGCAGGCGGAGAAGCAGTTCGGCTACCGACGCGACGAACTCGTCGGCCAACAGGTCAGTACAATCATCCCCGAGGGGTTCGCCGAGCGAATGGTTTCGGACGACCTGCGTTCGGTCGAGGATGCGCTGGCCCAACAGATCGGGACGGGCCTCGAACTCTCAGCGCTTCGCAAGGACGGCAGCTCCTTCCCGATCGAACTGATGCTCAGCTCATTCGCCAGCACGGAAGGTGTCCTCGTCACCGCGGCCATCCGTGACATCACGGTCCGCAAGGCGGCAGACGAACGCCTCGCACAAACGGAAGCTCGCTACCGCGGTCTGCTGGAAGCCGCGCCGGACGCGATGGTTGTCGTTAACCAGCTCGGCGAGATCGTCCTGCTGAACCTGCAGGCGGAGAAGCAGTTTGGCTATCGACGCGACGAACTTGTTGGCCAGCAAGTCACGAACATCATCCCGGAGGGCTTCGCCGAACGGATCGTCTCCGACGACCTGCGCTCGGCCGAGGATGCGCTGGCCCAGCAGATTGGCACCGGCCTCGAACTCTCGGCGCTTCGCAAAGATGGCAGCTCCTTCCCGATAGAACTGATGCTCAGTCCGCTGACCAGCGACGATGGCGTCCTCGTGACGGCGGCCATCCGCGATATCACTGTCCGCATGGCGGCGGACGAGCGCCTCGCCCAGACGGAGGCTCGCTACCGCGGACTCCTTGAGGCGGCGCCGGACGCGATGGTTGTCGTCAACCAGCTCGGCGAGATTGTCCTGCTGAACGTGCAGGCGGAGAAGCAGTTCGGCTATCGACGCGACGAACTCGTTGGCCAGCAAGTCACGAACATCATCCCGGAGGGCTTCGCCGAACGGATCGTCTCCGACGACCTGCGCTCGGCCGAGGATGCCCTGGCCCAACAGATTGGTACCGGCCTTGAGCTTTCCGGGCGGCGCAAGAATGGCAGCTCCTTTCCCATTGAACTGATGCTCAGCCCGCTCGCCAGCGACGATGGCGTCCTCGTCACCGCGGCCATCCGTGACATCACCGTCCGCAAGGCCGCGGACGAACGCCTCGCCCAAACGGAAGCTCGCTATCGCGGTCTCCTTGAAGCCGCGCCGGACGCGATGGTGGTGGTGAACCAGCTCGGCGAGATCGTCCTGCTGAACTTGCAGGCGGAGAAGCAGTTCGGCTATCGACGCGACGAACTTGTTGGCCAGCAAGTCACGAACATCATCCCGGAGGGCTTCGCCGAACGGATCGTCTCCGATGACCTGCGCTCGGCCGAGGATGCGCTGGCCCAACAGATCGGGACGGGCCTTGAACTCTCAGCGCTTCGCAAGGACGGCAGCTCTTTTCCGATAGAACTGATGCTCAGCCCACTGGTCAGCGATGACGGCGTCCTCGTCACCGTGGCAATCCGTGACATCAGTGTGCGAAAGGCGGCCGCCGCTGACCTCCTCCAAACAGTGGTGGAATTGCACCGCTCCAACGAGGACCTCGCGCAGTTCGCGTATATCGCGTCGCACGACCTCCAGGAGCCGCTACGGATGGTCTCCAGCTATACGCAGCTCCTTGCGCGACGTTATAAGGGCAGGCTCGACTCCGACGCCGACGAGTTCATCGCGTTTGCCGTCGATGGCGCCAGCCGCATGCAACGGCTGATCGAAGACCTCCTGTCGTACTCACGCGTAGGGATGAAGGGAGCGGATTTGCGTGTTACCGCCAGCGAGGAGGCGTTGCGCCAGGCGCTCTTGAACCTCCAGGGTGTGATCGCGGACAGCGGCGCCCTTGTCACTCACGATGCGATGCCCCCGGTGATGGCTGACGAGTCGCAGCTCGTGCAGCTTTTCCAGAACCTCATCGGTAACGCGATCAAATACCAACCGCACGGCATTCCTCTGATCCACGTTTCGGTCGACAGGGGCAGGGATAGGAAGTGGCGGTTTGCCGTCACGGACAACGGGATCGGCATTGAGCCGCAATACTTTGAAAGGATCTTTGGCATGTTCCAACGGTTGCACAAACGCAATGAGTTTGGCGGCACGGGCATCGGACTTGCTGTTTGCAAGAAAATCGTCGAACGGCATGGCGGCACCCTTTCAGTGGAATCTGCGCCTGGCGCTGGCTCCACCTTTCGGTTCGCTCTCTCAGGATGCGAATCTCAGTGGTAAACGATCCGAAAGGAGAACCCCCTATCGTGCAAGTCCTTTTGGTCGATGACAGCCCCGGCGATGTCCGCCTGATGCGAGAGGCTTTTCGCGACGCGAATCCCAATATCAGGCTTCATATCGCCGCCGACGGCGTGGAGGCGATCGCATTCCTGACGAACACGGGAGAATTCAAGGAGGCTCCCAGGCCGGATTTCATCTTGTTGGATCTGAACATGCCCAAGATGGATGGTCGCGAAGTGCTTGCTCAGATCAAGCAGGACGACAAGCTCAAGACGATTCCGACGGTCGTTCTCAGCACTTCCGAAGCGGAGTCTGACATCCGCCAAAGTTATGAACTTCGAGCAAATGCCTACCTTAACAAGCCGGTGCAGCTCCGCGCCTTCGAGGCACTGGTGAAAAGCATCGATGACTTCTGGTTGAAGTGCGTCAGGCTGCCGCAGTCGTCTCCTTGCTGATCTCCCCGGGCGTGCGGCCCCACGATGCTCCCCGATGGTCCCACGGCCGTGACCTTGCGAGTCCCTCGGACGCCCTGCGAAGCGAGCGCCCCCCTATCACCCTTTGCCCGGCAGCACGAACATGCCAAAGCCGATAGCGACCCCGTTGGCGGTCGGGCGGACTGAGTGGGCCAACGCGCCGCCGATTCCGAAGAGCGAACGACCATCGATGCGTGTTCTCCTCGTCGAAGACAATTTGGGCGACGCCCGGTTGCTTCGCGAAATGCTGAACGAGCAGCGCTCGCACGTTATCGAGGTCACCCATGTCGAATCGTTGGCCGAGGCGGTCGCGCACCTCGCCGGACAGCCCATCGACATTGCCTTGCTGGACCTTGGGCTTCCCGACGCAAAGGGATTGGATGCCCTACGCCGGGCGCACACCGCGGCGCCAACGGTACCGCTTGTTGTGCTCACGGGGATGGACGACGAGATGCTTGCCACCCATGCGCTCCAGGACGGGGCGCAGGACTACCTGATCAAGGGACAGATCGAGCCCCGTAACCTCCTTCGTTCGATGCGCTATGCGATCGAACGCAAGGCCATGGAAGAGCAGCTCTTCGTGGAACAACAACGTGCCCAGGTAACCCTCAACAGCATCGGCGATGCCGTCATTAGCACGGATATCACCGGCTGCGTCACGTTTCTCAACTTCGTAGCCGCCAACATGACCGGTTGGACCATCCGGGAAGCCTTCGGCCGGCCGATCGGCGACGTATCACCGATGGTGAATGAGCGCGACCACGACGCGCAGTGAACTTGGTGCGAACCGCGATCAACGACGACCGTACGCTATACCTGCCGCCCTACTCCCTGCTGGTGAGGCGCGATGGCTTCGAGACGCCGATCGACGGGGCCGTTTCGCCCATCCACAACCGCGAGGGCATGGCTACCGGCGCCGTAAGCGTGTTTCGCGATGTGAGCTCTTCGCGCGCCATGACACTCGAGATGACGCACCTTGCGGAGCACGACTTCCTCACCGGTCTGCCGAACCGGATGCTCCTCAACGACCGTATCAACCAGGCGATCGCCATGGCGCCCCGCCACATGAGGCATATGGCGGTCCTCTTCCTGGACCTCGATGGCTTCAAGCACATCAACGACTCGCTCGGTCACTCGATCGGCGACAAGCTCCTCAAGTCGGTCGCCGGGCGCCTGGTCGAGTGCGTGCGTGCTTCCGACACCGTGAGTCGGCAGGGCGGGGACGAGTTCGTCGTCTTGATATCCGAAATGGACCAGGAAGAGGACGCCGCGATCGTCGCCCGGAGAATGCTTCGCGCGGTTGCAGAGGTCCACACTATCGACGGGGGTGACCTGCACATCACGACCAGCATCGGCGTCAGCGTCTATCCCGGCGACGGCGCCGACGCAGAGACCCTCATTCGTAACGCGGACACCGCGATGTACCAATCGAAAGACGACGGGCGCCACAATTACAAGTTCTTCAAACCGGCCATGAACGTCGTGGCCGTGGAACGTCAGATGGTGGAAGAGGGCCTGCGCCGAGCGCTCGAACGAAACGAATTCGTCTTGCACTACCAGCCCAAGGTGAACCTGTTGAGCGGCGCCATTGTCGGCGCCGAGGCCCTTGTCCGTTGGATGGACCCCGTACAGGGGCTGGTGCCGCCCGCCGTCTTCATCCGCGTCGCCGAAGAATGCGGCCTCATGCCGCCCATTGGCGCCTGGGTCCTGCGGGAAGCATGCCGGCAGGCTCGCGACTGGATCGCCCTCGGCCTGCCAATGTCGAGCATGGCCGTCAACGTGTCAGCGGTGGAACTACGTAATGAGGGGTTCCTCGATGGGTTGCTTGGCACGCTCGCGGAAACCGGGCTCGATCCCCGCGCACTGCAACTCGAACTGACGGAGAGCGTGCTGATGAAGCATGCCGGGTCGGCGGCGGCGATCCTTCAGACGCTTCGCGAAAGCCGGATCCAGGTGGCCATCGACGATTTCGGGACTGGCTACTCCAGCCTGAGCTACCTGAACAAGTTCCCCATCGACGCCCTCAAGATCGACCAGTCGTTCGTCAAGCAGATCACATCGGTCGACGACGACTCGAGCATCGTGACCGCGGTCATCAGCATGGCCCGCAGTCTCAAGCTTCGGGTTATCGCCGAGGGAGTGGAAACGGCCGAGCAGCTCGAGTTTCTCCTCGCGCACGAATGCGACGAAGCGCAGGGCTACTACTTCAGCCCGCCGGTGAGCCCGGACCGGTTCGCCAAGCTCCTCGAAACTGGCATACCCCCAATGATGGGAATCAAGCCAACCGTCCTCGCGCGCCGAAACGCACCCCGGAGGGCGCGGCGTACCGGATAGGCACCGGGACTTAGCGAGCGCACCCATCCCGCAGGGAAGCGGCACAACGTTGTGCAGCTTCGGTTCTTCCCAAGACCCCTACCTGTCCGTCGGAGCCTCAGAAGCAGTGATGAACTGCCGGATCTGCGCGGCGTGCTCCGTCGTGTGCCCCAGGAGGCCGGTGATGATCCATGCATGCGGCTGGCCGCGATAGCGGTGATGCGGCGGCAGCGGTGTCGCGGCCTTCTCGTCCGTCATATCTGCCAGGGCGCTGCTCATCTGCCGGCGACAGTAGTCGATGTAGGCGAGCATTTCGGAGCGCGACCAGGCTGCCGGGAGCCTCGTGATGTCTCGCCAGTGCGGGTGCCCCGTGAATGGGTCCGGCGGGGCCCAGGGGCCGAAGTCGCCGTTCAGGTCGTAGTCGAAGACCTCCAGTGCGTGCCAGGCAACTCCCCAGGGAGTCGCCTGGCGCTGGACGAGTGTGCCGCGTTGCGTGGGGTCGGTGACGGGATTCCCATCCGGGCCGATGATCTCGTGGCCGGTGGCGGGATCCGGGACGTGCCACATTGGCGTTTCCCACAGCGCGTCGGTGCAGTCGTGGACCGCCGCAGCCAACAGGTCGAGCGCCCCGTCCAGATTGCGTCCGAGGCTCTCCGCCCAGATTGATGCCATGCGCCGTGAGGCTACGCCCGGTCCGCACCGATACTCAAGGTTGGCAAACCTGTCATGCCGGTGTTCGTGTCAGTGGTGGGGCGAGGTCGGCTTCAATCGCGGCCCTGAGTCGTCGCGACATCGACTTCGTTGCCGGCCGGGTCTGCGAGCGTCCACCATGAGGGAGCATAGTCGTCGCGGACCATGTGCCCACCGGCGGCAAGGGCACTCGCTATGCGGGCTTCGGCCTGGTTGAACGGGATCCAGACCGCAAGGTGGATCGCGCCGCCACCGTCCGCGCGGGGCTGTTGCATCTCTTCGAACCAGAGCGGCACGTTGCGTTTACGGGGATCGACGAGGTCCTCCTCGGGACTGTCGAGGCGCGGTTCGTAGCCGAGCACGGCCTGCCAAAACGGCATGATGCTTGCCCTGTCGGTGGCGCCTGGAATGACGAGCACGCCCTGGACTGACGACGGATCAGCGGCGAGGTTGAACCTGCGGGCGACCGCCGAGACCCGGCGGGCGACCTCGAGGTCGCGGCGGCTCATCCCGCCGTAGTCTTCGGTGATGGTAATCAGCCGGACGGTGACGCCGTCAGCTCGCAGGTCAACGTCCGGCGGGTGTTCGTCGATGCCCGGGATCTCGCTGATGCCCTGGATGAAGCGCGCGCCTTCGGCCAATGACGTGATGGGGAAGTAGGCGTTCGCACCGTCCCCGAGGATGCGCCAATCTTCGACGCCGTCGGATTCGCGAAAGGATTTTGGCGTGAGGTAGTCGGCCATCGGGTCCCCCCGGTCTCGTAATAGGGGCCGGTCCTGGCCTGCGGAAGCTAGCGAGGCAGCCCGACGATGATCTCGCCATCTTCGATACGCACCGGGTAGGTCTGCATGTCTTCGGCCTTCTTATTGAAGAAGAGGAGCTTCGCCTGCAGCCGCCCGAGGAACGGGTGTTCGTTGTTCCACTCGCTGGTGAACGGTTCGCGCACCACCTTGCCGGAGGCGAGTTCGAACCTGGCGCCGTGGAAGGGACAGGTGACGCAGTCGTCCCGGATCGGCATCGCTTTGATCGGCGAGCCGGGGAAGCCACCGAGAGGTAGGCGAGCATGGGAACAGAGTCCCCTGAAGGCGTATGCCTCATCGCCCTGGCGAATGATGGCGATACGCTGGGTGCGCATCCGGATCTCCTTGGGAGTGCCGTCGGGGAAGGATTCGAGCGGGCCGGCGCTCACCCAACGCTTCATCCGGGAGTGTGGGATGTTGTTCTTTGCCTTGATCCGGATGGGCGGGTCGATGCCAAGCAGCGGGCCAACGGTGAGTTGCATCAGGCCGCCGGAAATCAGCCCCGCGACCAGCAGGATTATCCCCGCAACCATGGGGTCGGAAGCTGTTTCGGCGTTGCTCGGGAAGAAGATGAGGATGATGCCCCCCGCGATCATCGCGATGGAAGCGAGGCCCCACGTGCCAAGAATCGACAGCCCGAGGAATGCAAGCGCTGGTGACACAGGGAACCCTCCTAACGGGCGGATACTACCGCTTGTGCAGAAATGCGCAAAGTTCTGACCGCTATCAAACGGCCGACCGGTAGGCGCGCCGGTAGTAGATCAGCGGCTCCGCTTCACCGCGCGCCGTTACCCCGACAACCCTTCCAATGACGATTGTATGGTCGCCGGCGGCGACTGCCTGGTCGAGTTCGCAATCCAGGTGCGCCGCCGCACCCACGAAGAGCGGGCTGCCGGTAACCATCTCGGTGACGCCATGCTCATCGTAGGAAGGCACCGGGTCGCGACCGGAAGCGGCAAAGGTGTTGGAGATGGCGTCCTGTCCCTGCGCGAGGATGCTAACGGCGAAAACGCCCGACCGCTGGGCCATCTCCAGGAAGTGATTGCTGTTGTTGATGCAGACGAGGATCATCAGCGGCTCGAATGAGAGGCTGGAGAAGCTCGAGACGGTGAGGCCATAGACCATGTCACCATCACGCGTCGTGACGATGGTGACGCCCGCCGGCCAGGAGCCGAGGGCCGAGCGGAAGTCGTCGGGGTTGACCGGCGCCGTGCTCACACGGACTCCAATGTTGGCGCCATGTCCCAGAGAGCGTGCACCGACATCTGTTCGAAGTAGGGAAACATCGGGAGCTGGGCGAGAGTCTGGTCCATCTCGCGGGCGTCGCGTGTGTCATAAATGGCGAGGACGCCGGCGCCGGTCTCACGGTAGATCGACTTGATTTTGCCTGCCTCGAACTGCGACTTCACCGTACGCAGCTGTTCGGCGACCACGCTCTGCCACGCGTCGGGAGTCATGCTGGCGGGTTGCCGTGATACGAGCCGGACGGAAAAGAGCATTCCTCACCTCAGGTCTGATGTAGGGCCGGATTATATCGGCATCTCCCTTCGTGTTCGATGCGCTCAGCTGAGGAGCAGGACGATGGCGACGAAGACGCCGTAGGAGATGACGGCGAGCCGGAGTCCGGATTTGCCCAGACGGCGGGCGACGCCGACACCGAGATAGCCTCCAGCGAGGGCCGCCACTGCCATGACTGCCATGTAGCCCCAGCGGACAGGCCCGAAGAAGGCGAAGTAGACGACGGCGATGGCGTTGATGAGAGCGGAAAGCATGCCCTTGAGGGCGTTGGAGTGCTGGATGTCGTCGGGGACGAAGATGCTGAGCATGGCGAGCAGGAGGATGCCGAGACCAGCGCCGAAGTAGGCGCCGTAAATCGACATCCCGAGGACGGCGACGTGTGAAGCGACAGGCACCGAGTCGTCGTCCGCGGCCGCCAGCCTGTGCTTCCGGGCGAAGGCGCCGAGCTGGTCCTGCACGGCCATCACCCCGCAGGCGAAGAGGATGAGGAAGGGGACAAATGCGTCGAAAGCCGACTGGGGAGTGGCGAGGAGGATGATCGAGCCGGCGAGGGCGCCAACCACGCAGGCGGGAAGCATGAGTATGACCCGGCGCCGCTGTCGCTTGAGCTCTTCGCGGTAGCCGAGGGAGCCGCCGACGTAACCGGGCCAGAGGGCGACGGTGTTGGTGACGTTCGCCGCCTTCGACGGCACGCCAACCGCAAGCAGGGCGGGAAAGCTCACGAGGGAGCCGCCGCCCGCGACCGCGTTGATCGCCCCCGCCACGAAGGCCGCGAGGACGAGAAAGCCTGCCTCAAGAAGATCCACCGGAGCGTAGGCTGGCGGGACGGACTCCTACGGGCGAATGGCGGTAGGCTCAGCGAGTGTCTCGGCCAGTCGTCACGTTCGATCTCGATGGCGTCCTTTGCCGGCCCCCGTTCGGGCTGAACCCCGGGAAGCTGAAAGGCGAGCCCGTCACCGGGCACGCCCGCAAGAACCTTGCATGGCTCCTCGAGCGCTGGCGCTATTACGGCCGCTCGCCGATGCCGGGGGCTCGCGAAGCATTCGGAGCCATCGGCGACTTTGCGGATTGCGTTGTCGTCACGGGCCGCGGAGAAGCTGCGCGTGGTCACACGGAGCGCTGGCTCCGCCGCAACCTGGGCGTCCTGCCACCGTTGCAGATGCGACCAACCTGGCGCGAACGCCCGCCGCAGTTCAAGCGACGAGTCCTCGACGAAATCGGTGCGGCCGCACACTTCGAGGACGACCCCAATACGGCCGTCCTGCTTGCGCCGAAGCGGCCGGTGTTCGTGGTCGCATGGGGACGCAACGAGGGGCTCGTGGCGGACAATGTTCGACGCGTGCCCTCGGTCCTCTCGGCGGTGCCGACCCTGCAAGCGATGCTCGCGGCACCTGGCAGGGACCACTGATCCCTTAGAGCCCGCCGTTCCATACTGCTGAGCAACCCCGGGGAGCGTGGAGCGATTGGCTGACGAGCGGCGTGTTGTCTTCCTTAGCGGCGAGTCCGAGCGGGCCATCCGGGCGGCGCTGCCCTTCGCGCGCAGGGCTGCTGCGTTCAACAAGGCAATCGTCGAAGTCTGGCTTGCCGATTCCTCGTCGCACGAACTCGGCCTTTCCGTGGATACACCGGAGTGGCTTTCCGGTTTGGCGGAGGACGGCGTTGTGGAAGTCGGTGCAGTGGCCGTCCGCGATGTGCCTGAGGCGGTGGAGCAGTACGCGGCGATCAGGCCGCCGCACCTCGCCGTAGCCAGCGTCGATGGCGCCGAGACGTCCACACCCTACTTTCGTAACCTGGTGGCAGCTCCGCCGTGCCGCCTCCTCGTGCTGGTCAATCCGCCGGAGGACTTTGCGCCGGTCACGGTGCTAGTCGCGACCAACCGCTTCGGACACCTTTCGGACGGCGACGTGAGCCTTGCCTACGAACTTGCCGGGACGGGACCCGGCACGCACGTCGCCTTTCTCCAGATCGTCGCGCCCGGGACCTCGGAGAGCGAAGTGGCGGCGGACGAAGCGCGTTTGAAGGAACGCATCTCAGAACGGCAGGTGGCCTTCAGCTGGGAAGTCGAGATCAACCCGGCCCGGTCGTATGAAGTGGGCATCCTCGAGGCGGTGGAACTCGGCGACTACGATCTCGTCATCGGTGAGACGCCGCGGTCGGGCCTGATCGCTCGTCTGTCCGAGCGCATGCTCCCTCCGCGCCTGGTGGCGACGGGGATACCGCTGCTGCTCTATGCCGCGCCAACGGGCCGCTTCGCGCGTGGCCTCCTCCGCGGCTGGAACCTCATCTACCGTGCCATACCGAGCACGGGCGAGCAGCAGCGGGTCGGCATTTACTCCGACGTCCGGAGACGCAGCCGGTCGGACTCCGACTACTTCGTGATGCTCGCGCTCAGCGTCATCATCGCCTCACTGGGGCTGTTGCTGGATAGTGCAGCGGTTGTTATCGGTGCGATGATCATCGCACCCCTCATGCAGCCGATTGTCGGCGTTGGCCTCGGCGTGGCCATGGGGAACGGGCGCCTGCTCGACATTGGGCTGCGGAGCCTGGCGAAGGGCGTTGCCGTCGGTCTCGCGCTCTCCTTCCTCGTCGGGTTCCTGGTGCCGGGATCGTCGATCACGTCGCAGCTGGACGCCCGGGGCCAGCCGCAGCTGCTCGACCTGATGATCGCCCTCGCGTCTGGCGCAGCGGGCGCCTATGCGACCTGTCGCAAGGGTATCGGCGATACCGTCGCCGGCGTCGCCATTGCGGTCGCCCTCGTTCCGCCGCTCGCAACGACCGGCATCGGGCTTGCGCTTGGAGAGTGGCCGCTGGCGATCGGCGCGGCGCTTCTCATGGCCACCAACTTCGTGGCGATCGCGACATCCTCATCGCTCATGTTCCTCTGGGTCGGCTTCAAACCCGAGCCGGGGAGGTTCGGCACCCAGGGACCTTTCGTGCGGGGAGCACTGACGATGGGCGCCCTCGTTTTCGTGGTGGCGGCGAGCCTGGTCGCCTGGAACCGTGCCGGCGATGCTCGTTTCGACCGGGAACTCCGGACGGTGGTGCAGGACGCCGTCCTCGGGATCGACCCCGATGCCAGCGTGGAGAGCGTGGTGACGCCGCACCGGGGAGGCTCGATCCTCTTCATCGATGTCACCGTGGACACGCTCGACCCGCCGCTCCTGCACGAAAACCGGCTGACGATTCAGTCCACGGTGGCGCGCGAACTGGACCGCGCGGTCGACCTCCAACTGCGGACGCAGCTCCCGGAGGACGTCGCGGACGACTAGCCGAGTTCGCCCGAGAGGGCTCGCCGAAGGAGGAGGAGGCTGGTCATCACCGAGCGTCGTTTGACGAGCGCCCGTCCCTGGTTTGTTGGGAACGACATTGCATGGTTTGCGCCCCCCGGGCCCGCGAGGCCGATGTGGACGTCCGCCTGCTCCGTCTCCGGGATGCCGGGCTCCAATCCGGCGGAAATCGCAAGTCCGTAGTCGGCGCCGAAACGGGCCGCCACCGCCTGGGCAGCCATCTCAGCGCCGGCCTGGTTGTGCGTGAAGGGACGCGGCAGGTCGAGGACCGGTGGCCCGATCTGGCCATGGTGCGCGACGATCATCCCGCCGGCGAAGTGGGAAGCGTCATCGCCGCCGGCAATGACGCTTGCGAAGGCACCGGCTGTGCCCGATTCGAGCGTTGCAAGGGTCTCTCCCCGGCTCCGCAACGTCGCGGCCAGCATGGCTTCGAGCGAATCGTCGTCACGGCCCCATATCGCCTTGCCGAAGATGGCGTCCAGCCGTTCTTCCGCCGGGGCAATGAGGGCCAGTGCCTCCGCCCTGGAAGCCGCCTTGGCGCCGATCCGGATGTGGACGCCATCGGCGCGGGCGTAGGTACCGACGCCGATGCCGGGGAGCGAATAGACCGGCCGGGCCATTTCATCGACGCTGCCCTCGCCGATGCCGAGCGTCTTCAGGGTACGGGTGACCAGCACTTCCCCGGTCGCACGCTTCTCGAGTTCCGGGCGAACTTCCTTCAGCCACATCCGCTCCATCTCGCTGGGGACGCCGGGCATGGAGACGAAGTTGTGGCCGTCGCGTTCGACCCACCAGCCGGGCGCCGTGCCACGGGGATTGTCGATCACGCGGGCGCTGGGGATGAGCCAGGCCTGCTTGATGTTGGATTCGGGCATGGGGGCGCCCCGACGCTGGAAGAAGGCCCGGACGCGCTCCTCTAGGCCGGGGTCCACGTAGGGCGTCTCGCCAAGGACCGCGGCGACCCCTTCGCGGGTCATGTCGTCCGCCGTCGGGCCAAGGCCGCCAGTGGTGATGACAATGTCCGCCCGGTTCCAGGCGCGCTCGAAGGTTTCGACGATTCGGCCCATGTTGTCGCCAACCACCGTCTTGTAATAGAGGTCGATGCCGAGCTCAGGGAGTTCGCGGGCGATGAAAGCGCTGTTGGTATCGACGATCTCGCCGAGCAAGATCTCGGTGCCCACGGCGACGATCTCGGCCTTCACCGGGCCAAGTCTACGCCCGGGAGACGATGCTATCGCGCGCCGGTCATCTCGCGCTTCATCTGGTCCAGGCCCATCGGCCCCAACCGGAAGGCGTTGGCATGCCACTGCTTGAGGTCGAAAGCGCTGCCGGCCCGTTGTTTCGCCGCCTCACGGCTCTCGAGCCAGACCCGCTCGCCAACCTTGTAGCTGATCGCCTGGCCGGGAATTCCGAGATACCTCGTGACTTCGCTGGCAGTGAAGTCGGGCGGGAACTGGCTGCGGTCGCGGGTAAAGGCGTGTCCCAAATCGGGGGTCCAGGACCGGCCGCCGATTTCCTTCTCCGTACGCGGAATTTCCAACTCGAGATGCATCCCGATATCGACGACAACGCGAACACAGCGGAGGGCCTGGGCGCGCAACATGCCGAGGTAGTAATCCGGGTTCTCGAGGTATCCCAACTCGGCCATCAGCCGTTCGGCGTAGAGCGCCCAGCCTTCGATGTAGCCCGAGGTGCCGAACATGCGCTGGAAGCGGGTGAGCGTCTGCGACTGGTACTTCACCGAGGCGCGCTCAAGATGATGGCCGGGAACGCCTTCGTGGTATGCGATCGAGACCTCGCCCCAGAGGGGGAAACGGGTCTTGCCGCCGGTGGGGTACCACGTCCGACCGGGCCGGGAGAAGTCCTCCGAGGGGCCCGTGTAGTACATGGCCAGCGCGCCACCGGGAGGGGCGATCATCGCCTCGATATGCTGAATCGGCTCCGGGATGTCGAAGTGCTTGCCGTTCAACTCGGCGATGGTGCGGTCCTGGAAGTCCTGCATCCAGTGCTGGAAGGTGTCGACGCCGTCGATCGCGCGGGCAGGGTCGGACTCGAGGAGTGCGACCGCATCTTTGATGCTGGCGCCACTCTTGATCCGGTTTGCGGTCTGGCGCATCTCTTCTTCGACCTCGTAGAGCTGGTCCCAGCCCCAGCGGTAGGTGTCTTCGAGATCCAGGGTGGCGCCGGTGAACCCCCGCGCCTCTACCAGGTAGCGATCGGCGCCTACGGCATCTCTCGGGTTGGCGACGGGTGCGAGTTCGTCGCGGAGGAAGGCACCGAAGCGGGAGAACGCCTCCGAGCCGGCGGCTGCCGCGTCGGTGAGGGCGCGGGCCGTTTCCGGATCGTCGAGCCTCGTTGCTTCCCAGGCATCCACCAGGGTTTGGAAGAACGGTGGGCTGCCGGCCCGGCCGCTCCAGGTGTCGCATTGCTTCGCGCACTCCTCCACCTGCCTTACGGCCGGCACCAGGCGTCGCTGCATCCCTGCCCGGAGCGTCTCGCGGAACTGGTCGAGGGCCGTGGGGACTTTCGCGAGCCGGGTGGCAATGGTCGCCCAATCGGCGGCGGTTGCCTTCGGCATCGAATCGAACACGGAGCGAATGGACTGGAGCGGGGAACTGAGAATTGCGAGCCCCCGGTAATGGTCGCCCATCTCGAAGCTCTCGACCTGGTTCGCAAGCGACTCGCTCATCATGTCGCGCGCCACGCGGTCGTGGTCATCGGCGACGGGAGTGTCCCGCAAGGCGGTGAGATAACGCCGCCGCATTTCGTCGAGCCGTCCGAAGCCGTCGGGGGAGAAGTCGGTGATACGGTCATCGTGGCCGGGCACGCCCATGGCGGTGGCGGCGTTGGGGTTCAATGCCGCCAGTTCATCGACGTAGCGGCTTGCGAGGTCTCCGATCGCGGTCATGCGCTTCCTTTCGAGATGGCGACGGGCTACATGCGGTCGGGAGCGGTCATTCCCATCAATTCCAGCACGCGGGCGAGGGTCACCCTTGCCGCTTTCACCAGCCGCAGCCTCGCCTTCGATAGCTCGACGTCGTCTGTTATCACCTTCAGGGCCGAGTCCCCTTGCTGGCGGAAGGCATCGTTGAACGAATGGAACGAAGTTGCCAGTTCGGTGGCGTAGTAGGCGAGGGGATGGACGTCGAGGCCGATGGCGCAGGTCTCGATGACGCTTGGCAATCGCATCATCTCCCGCACGAGGTTGAGTTCGTGCGGGTGGACGAGCAGCGAAAGGTCCGCGCCCTCGTCGTCGAGGCCCTGCTCTTTCGCGCGGTCGATGATCGCGGCCAGCCGAGCGTGGGCGTACTGCACGTAGAACACCGGGTTGTCGTTCGACTGCTGCACCGCGAGGTCGAGGTCGAACTCCATCTGGGCGCCCGCGGAGCGTTGCAGGAAGAAGAACCGCGCAGCGTCGGTGCCGACTTCCTCGATGAGTTCGTCGAGCGTCACGAATTCGCCGCTTCGCTTGCCGATGCGCACGACCTCACCGCCGCGCTTCAGCGTCACGAGCTGGTAGAGGAGGATGTGCAGCCCGGTCGGGTCGGCCCCGACTGCGGCAACGGCCGTCTTCAGCCGCGAGACGTGCCCGTGGTGGTCCGCGCCCCAGACGTCGACGACCAGGCCGAAGCCTCGCTTGATGAACTTGTCGTAGTGGTAGGCGATATCGCTCGCGTAGTAGGTGGGCCGGCCATCGGAACGCACGACCACGTTGTCCTTGCTCTCGCCGAGGTCGCTTGAATCGAACCAGCGAGCTCCTTCGCGCTCGGAGAGATAGCCCTTTTCCTCCAGCAGCTGCATGGTCTCTTCGTAGAGGCCGCCGGGCTCGTACAACGACTTTTCGCTGTACCAGCGGTCGTACTGGACGCCGAAGTTTTCGAGCGTCTGACGGATCTCGGCCGTCATCAGGGCGTTCCCGATCTCGTTCAGCTCGGGCGGAAAGGGTTCACCTGGCGGCCGCAGCATCGAATCGCCGTACTCGTCGTGGAGTGCCTTCGCGAGGTCGATCATGTACTCGCCCGGGTAGCCACCCTGGGGAACCGGTGAGTCGCGTCCGGCGAGCTGTTCGTAGCGGGCGTAGAGAGTCGCGGTGAAGCTCCCGGCCTGGGTGCCGGCGTCGTTGACGTAATATTCTCGCTGCACCTCGTAGCCGGCGGCGCCGAGGATGGATGCGAGCGTGTCGCCGATAGCAGCGCCGCGCCCATTGCCGACGTGCAGCGGCCCCGTCGGGTTCGCTGAGACGAACTCCACCTGTGCCTTCTTCCCCTTGCCAAGCTCCAGGTTGGCGAAGGCGCCCCCAGACGAGACGATGCGGTCGATCTGGGTGCGCACGAACGCATCGGAGAGGGAGAAGTTGACGAACCCGGGCCTCGCCGCCGTCGGTGGGTTGATGCTCGCGTCGGCCGGGACATGGCGGGCGATGACTTCGGCAATCTCCAGGGGCTGTTTCATGGCGGTGCGGGCCACTCGCAGGGGCAGCGTGCTGGCAAAGTCGCCGTGGGTCGGGTCTTTCGGACGCTCAAGGGCGATATCCGGAAAGGCGACGTCAGGTAGTTCGCCCGCCGCGACGGCGGCCGCAACGGCCTGGTTCAGGAGTTGGCCAAGGTGGTCCGCGATGTTTCGGGCGTCAGTCATGAAGCAGCCAGCGTACTTGGAATCCGGGGTGCGTTGAAGCCGTGAACGGATTTAGCCCTGGCTGAAGGGGAATTTTCCCTCGCGCGCGAGGTTGGCGACGTCCTCCGCCGCTTGCCGGGCTTCGGCTACTACGTCGGCCGGGTAGCCGTACTTGGCCCGGTGCGCCTGGAACTCGTCTTCATCCAACAGCTCGATCACGCCGCCGGGCCTCACGGCCACATCGAGGTCGAGGTCGACGTAGTTGATCTGGCCGGCCTCGAAGGTGGGAGGCGTCGTAACGTTGCAGTACCAGAGCGCCAGTTCGCAGCCCGGCCGAGCGAGGCGGAAGACGTTGAACCAGCGGTCGCGCCAGAAGTAGACGACGCTGTCGTAGGGCGAGCGAAACTCACCGCGCGAAGTGAAGATCGGCGTGCGGGCGCGGTATTCGGTGACGAGCAGATTGCCATCGTCGCTGACCACGCGGAAGGGCTGGATCCAGTGTGCGGTGCCGTCGAATTTCGTTGCTTTGAGGAGTGCTCGTGAGCCCGACGGGGCTCGCTCCATCTCTGCAGGGTGCATCTCCTGATAATACACAGGCGATCAGCCCCACCCGGCACTGGTTACGACAAGTCGCGCATCTTCTCGCCGGGGCCGGGCATTCTGTGAACCAGGCTAGTCGTTCTGGAGGACCAGGCCGAGGACGATGCCGGCCACGATGGCGATGGTGCCGAGGGCCGCGCAGATCGTCACCTGCAACATCGTGAAGCGTTCATGAACGTTCAAATGGGTTGGGGCGACGTTGGTTTCTTCGGCCGGTGTTTCCATGGGGCATCCTCCGCCACCATTCTCCGGGAATGCATCCGTGCGCGCACCCGGTCGGCGCCAGGCGCCCGTTAGAATGCCCGGCATGGAACGCAGGCCGGAACTCCGCGGTATCGAACTTTTCGACCTCAGCGGCCGGTCTGTGCTCGTTACGGGCGCCGGCCGGGGTCTTGGCAGGACGATGGCCCTCGCCCTTGCGGCGGCCGGCGCCGACGTGGCGCTTGCCAGCCGCACGCCTGCAGAACTGGAATCGCTGGCTGCGGAGATCCGGGGGCTCGGGCGACGTGCCTATCCCATCGCCTGCGACGTCACCGAGGAGGACTCAGTGGAGGCAGCGGTGCGCGACGCCATCGATGGCCTTGGGCGGCTGGACATTCTCGTGAATAACGCCGGGATCAACGTCCGCAAGCCGGTGCTGGAGCTATCGGTCGCCGAATTCGACGCGGTGCTGGGGACGAACCTGCGGGGCTACTTCCTGTGTGCGCGCGCGGCGGGGCGGCATATGGTCGCGCGTGGCAGCGGCAAGGTGATCAACGTCTCCAGCATCCTTGGCCATGTGGGCCTGCCGGCGCAGGCTGCCTACGCCAGCTCGAAGGGGGCAATCGAGCAGCTCACCCGGGTCCTTGCGCTGGAGTGGGCGAGCGCCGGCGTGCAGGTGAATGCCCTCGCCCCCACCTACTTTGAGACGCCGCTGACGCGGCCGCTCTTCGACGATCCGGAGCGCAACGAGTTCATCACGGGACGGACGCCGATGGGCCGGTGGGGTCAGCCGCACGAACTGGCGGGAGCGGTGATCTTCCTCGCCAGCGATGCCAGCAACTTTGTCACCGGCCAGTCCCTGCTCGTGGATGGCGGTTGGACCGCCTGGTGATTAAAGAAAGGCGAGGCCCGAGCTGAGGGCGGCTACGGCGGCCATGCGCAGGTCGTCGAGGCGGGCGGCGTTGACGGAGAGCTTCACCTTGTGGTTCTTGGCGAGGGCGGCCGCTTCCTCGCGGTAGCGGGCCTCGGGACGCGGCTCGAGGCTGAGGTGGCCCAGGCGCATGGTATTGGCAACGAAGGCGTTCATGAATGCTCCATGACTTGTGATTCTATTCACAATCAACGGCAGCAGATGGCGGAACTTAAGGCAAGAGGGGTTTCACTATGGGAGGGAATTACCCTCCGTGCTGGCGAAGCGTGACCAGGTAGCCATCGGGCGCGAGGACCTGGCATTCCAGCCCATCTTCCTGTTCGTGCGGCGGGTAGACGATCGATGCACCGTCGCGGATCGCCAGCCGGTAGGCGGCGTTGATGTCCGGCACCGCGAAGCGAAGTTCGGCGCCGATTCCGCGGGCCATGCCCTCCTGGTGCAGCGCCGCGAACCAGGGATGGCCGTGGTAGGCCTCGTCGGCATGAATCGAGAGGACGTGATCGGAGTCGCCGAGGCGGGCGAAGCCAGGATGCTGTTCGACGAGAGGGATGCCGACTACACGTTCGAGAAACCCGGCTAGCGCGGTGACGTCGGTCGCCCAGAGGACGATTTCCATGGCCGGACGGTCGGGCATTCACGCACTCTCAAGGCGCGGATAACCGCCCGTCAAGTGTCAAGGCCGTCGAGCGACATAACGCTAGGCAGGGCGGAACTTCGGCAGGGCGACGTCCTCGTGGCGCTCCCAGTCGACCACCACACGCATGCCAACGGTGGCCTTTCCGCCGTTCAAGCCAACGATGTTGGTCGGCAATCGCGGACCTTCGTCAAGTTCGACGATGGCGACCGTATACGGCGTCTCAGCAAGGAAGCCAGGGTGGTATTTCTGGTGCATTACGCCGAAGGTGCGAATCGTCCCTTTTCCGCTGGCGTCGAACCACTCGTAGTCGGGCGAGAGGCAGGCGTCGCAGTGCTGGCGTGACGGCAGCCGGGCCGTGCCGCAGGCGGTGCAGCGCATCAAGCGAAACTTGCCCTCCAGCGAGCCCTCCCAGAAGGGTGCGGAAGCAGCATCGGGTTCGGGGATGGGCTTGGATGGAGTCGGTGTCGTCATGGTCAGTTCCGCTCCGGGCTGAGAACGAGGGCCGCGTGGTAGGAGAGGCTGCCACCATTCCCGGTACAAAGGACGACGCTGTTGTCGGGTACCTGGCGTTCGCCGCCGTCGCCGCGCACCTGGATGATTGCTTCGCTGAGGGGCGTCATGCCCCACATGTAGTACCCGGAGAGTTCGCCGCCACCGGTGTTGGTCGGCAGCGAGCCGCCGGGGCCGAGCTTGCCGTCTTCGACAAAGGGGCCGCCTTCGCCCTTCTTGCAAAAGCCGTAATCCTCAAGCGTGACAAGGACGGTGTAGGTGTAACAGTCGTAGAGCTCGCAGGCGGTGACATCGGACGGCCCGACCCCGGCCATCTTGAAGGCTGTCTCCCCGGCCAGTTTTGCACCGGTCTCCGTCTCCCAGTCGCTGCCGGCGCGATTGACGTCGCCCGGGTGGCCCTGGCCCATGCCAAGGATGTAGACGGGCGGGCGAGGCATCTCCTTCGCCTTTTCGGCAGAACTGACGATGACCGCCACGGCGCCGTTCGAGACGAGACAGCAATCGAGCAGGTGGAGCGGCTCGATGATCCAGCGGGAGTTGTGGTAGTCCTCCATCGTGATGGGGTCGCGCATCTGGGCGAGGGGGCTCTTCGTGGCCCACGCCCGCTGGCCGACGGCGATGACACCGAGTTGGTCCTGGGTGGTGCCGTAGAGGGCCATGTGGCGCTGCGCTGCCAGCGCATAGGGCGTGTTCGCGCCGAAGTAGCCGGCGGCGGCGTGGAGACCGGACATGCCCTGGGGCCGGTTGCCGGCCCGGGCGGCGCCTCCGTAGGCGGCACCCGCGCTGGTCCCCTGGGCGAGCGGCGCATCGGCGAACACACAGAGCACGTGGTTGGCCATGCCGGCATTGATGGCGAGGGTCGCGTACTGGACCATCTGCGCCGCCGTCGACCCGGCTGCGTTCATGTGGTTCAGCAGCCGCAGATTCTCCATGCCGAGGTAGTTCTGAAGGCCAAGACCGATGCCGCCTCCAGTCATCCCCGTGATCCCGGCGTTGATCAGGAGTCCATCGACGTCCTGCTTTTGCAGTCCGGCATCAGCGAGCGCGAGGCGCACGGCGTCGGCGGCCAGCTCGCTCGTCGTCTTCCCGTAGATGCGGCCCATCGGGGTCATCCCAAGGCCTGTGATCGCCCCGGCGCCGCGCAGTGAATTCGCCATACGAGATCCCCCTCTGGGCAGGATTCTAGGCTTCCTGCATCGGCCCTGCGAGCGGGCGTATTATCCGCGCGATATGCGACAGCTTGGCGATTTGCGTGTCCATGTCGACGCCAGCACCGTGGCTGCCGGGCTACGCGGCTTGGCTCCTACGGTCCTATGGCGCTGCAGTGTCCTGCACGTCGTCGAACTGGACGCCGAAGGGATAGGGGCATTCCTGGTACGCCGGGGGCTTCTCCGCCGCGAGGCAGGAACCTTCCCCCGCGATGCCTCGGTCATCGTCACCGACGCACCGGTGAACGCCGAGAACCGCCAGACGGTCGAGGCGGCAGCACAATGGGCACGCGTGGTCTGGATCACGCCATGGGGCCTGGATGAGCGCTGGGCGACGCGGCCCGCGACCTCCTTGATCCTGCAGGCCGCGGGCGGCTGGATGTCGGCTGTCGGGGAACCGGGGCGTGAGCCGCTTGCGGCGCCCGGCAATCAACCCCTCTTCATGGCCGGGCTCTGGGCCGTGATCGCGGCCCTGAACGATGCCGACCGGCCGGGCCTCTCGGTGGTGTCGATCGCCGAAGCTGTCACCGCCACCCTCATCTACGAGCCGGTTGGCTACCAGTACTATGGCCGCGTCAGGCAGCGCGTAGGAAACCGCTATGGCGCCGCTAACCCTTGCATCGCGACGCTGCCGGTGAAGGACGGGCACATCGGCTTCCACGGACCGCTTCATCGCCAGTGGGTCGCGTTTTGCCATCTCGCCGGCTGCGAACACCTGGTCGACGACCCGCGGTTTCGGACGAACCCCCTGCGGGCGGAGCACCTCGAAGAACTCGATGAGGAAGTATTCCTGCCGTGGCTGCGAGAGCGGACTCGCTGGCAGGCCTACCACGAGCTTCAGCGCGCCGGTGTCCCCGCCAGTGCGACACCGGACCTTGGCGAAGTGCTTGCATCCCCACAGCTGAAGGCGCGAAAGAGCTGGCAGGAGGTGGAGGTCGCCGGCCGCAAGGTGCAGCTGCCCGGGGCGCCCGCCCGCGAAGTCGCCACCAGCTCTCCCATCTCTTCGCCACCCCAACGGTCTCTCCGCGTGATCGAACTGGCGATGGGTTGGGCGGGGCCGCTTGCCGCCCACCTGGCAGCGACCATGGGCGCCGACGTGATCAAAGTCGAAGGGCCTGAGCGGTACGACTGGTGGCGAGGTGCCCGGGCACCCGGCGAAGACACGAACAGCCTCTTCGAACGCAGCCACGTCTTCAACACGGTCAACAGGGGAAAACGAGGCATCACCCTCGACATCACCAGTGCGGAGGGCCGCGAGGAGCTGCTCGCGCTGGTCGAGGATGCGGATGTGCTCATCGAGAACTTCCAGGCAGGAGTGCTCGAGCGCCGGGGGCTCGACTGGAACGTCCTCTCGGAGCGGAACCCGGCCCTCATCCTCATCCGGCAGCCGGCCTTCGGTGCCGATGGCCCGGAAGCCCACTACCGCGCCTTCGGGAACACGATTGAGGGCATGTCGGGCCTCACGTCCCTTGTCGGTTACCGGGACGGGCTGCCGACGATGATGAGCAATGCCATGGGCGACCCTGTCAGTGGACTCAACGCCACGATTGCGCTCCAGGCTGCCCTCCGCGCCAGGGCACGGGACGGCCGGGGACGTTGCATCGAAGTCGCCCAACTCGAAGGCTTCCTCCCCCTCCTGAGCGAGGAACTGCTTGCCTACGAGCTCTCTGGCGAACTGCCCGAGCGCCACGGCAACGAGCGCCCCGGCTCGGCGTTCGCCGCTGTGCTCCCGGCCCTTGGCGATGATGAGTGGCTGGCGATTGAGTGCGTCACCGTTGAGCAGGCCGCCGTCCTCGACGTGCTCACCGGCGGCGATGTGAAGAGTTGGGCCGCAGCCCGACCCGCCGAGGACGCCGCGGCGAGTTGATGGACGCCGGGATCGCGGCGTCGAAGGTCAACTGTGAACCGGATGTCCTTGGCTCCGAGATGCTCAACAACGCCGGTTTCTGGGAGCTGATCGACCGCGAGTTCGTGGGGGCGCACCTCTACCCGGGCGTCCCGATTGTTGCGGATGGGGAGCGATGGCAAACGGGTGTCCCCGCTCCAACACTCGGCCAACACTCGGCCGAGATCCGGCGCTCGCCGTGGCTCCGCGAAGCTGCCGCTGTGGAATGATGCCCGGCCGGGCCGCACAATGTGCCGGTGACCTACCGCGTGGGTGTAATCAACGTCACCGGGTTCGCCGGTGTCGAGATGGCGCGATTGCTCTGGAATCATCCGGAAGCTGAACTCGCCGTCGCCACCGGCCGCTCGCTGGCAGGGCAGAAGCTCGGCGAGGCCTTTCCGTCGCTCCGCGTCTACGGCGACATGCTGATCGCGGAAGTCCATCGACACCGATGTCGACATCGTCGTCTCGGCGCTGCCGACGGCGGAAAGCGCAGTCGCGTGCGCCCCGTTTGCGCGAGCCGGCATCCCCGTGATCGATATTGCGGCGGACTTCCGGCTGCGTTCGCCGGCAGCATTCGTGGAGTGGTACGGGAAGGAACACCCGGCGCCCGAACTGCTCTCGCAGGCCGTCTATGGCCTGCCCGAACTGAAGCGCGCGCAGATTGCCGAAGCCCGGATCGTGGCGAATCCCGGGCTGCTATCCTGCGGCCTCGATCCTCGCGCTGGCTCCCGCGGTCGCTGCCGGGCTTGTCGAGCGCCGGATCGTCGTGGATGCGAAGTCCGGGATCTCCGGCGCCGGGCGCGGTTCGGGTGGCGGGTTCAACTACGCCGATGTGAACGAGGACGTCTCGTCCTACAAGATCGCGGCTCATAATCACCAGCCCGAAATCGCACAGGAGCTCAGCGCGCTCGGGGAAGAGATCCCCGCTGCCGTCACGTTCGTGCCCCACCTGGTGCCAATGACCCGGGGCATCCATGCCACCTGCTACGCGCCGCTGGCGAAGCCCGTAACCCAATCCCAGGTCGAGGAGTGCTACCGCTCGTACTACGCCGACGCGCCGTTCACGGCGGTCTCGGCGAAGCCCCCGCATACGAAGCACACGCTCGGCAACAACATGTGCTTCGTGCACCCGGTCGTGGACGAACGGAACGGCATGCTCGTTGCGGTGGGAGTCCTCGACAACCTCGTGAAGGGCGCCGCCGGGCAGGCGATCGAGAACATGAACCTGATGCTCGGCCTGCCCGAGGCCGCGGGCCTCGATCTTGCGGCGGTCTACCCCTAGCTGATGGCCATCGACACGACCGGGTCAGTCACCTCGCCACAGGGCTTCACGGCCGGCGCCACCTACGCGGGAATGAAGACCTTCGGCGAAGGCAAGCTGGACGTCGGGATCATCGTCTCGGACCGGATGTGTTCGGCGGCCGCGACGTTCACGAAAAACCGGCTCCATTCGGCCTCGGTCGACATCAACCGCGCCCACCTGGCTGATCGGCAGGCCCAGTCGGTGGTCTGTAACGCCGCGATCGCTAACTCCAGCACCGGCGGGCGCGGTATCGCCGACGGCCGGAAGATGGCCGACCTCGTCGGCGCGAAATACGACATCAACGCTTCCGAGGTACTCGTCTGCAGCACCGGCGTCATCGGAGAGTACCTGCCGATGGAGAAGATCAGGGCCGGGATCGAGGCGATCGCGCTCGTGGCCGACGGCGGCCCGGCGTTCGCCCGCGCCATCATGACCACTGACACGCGTCCGAAGCATGGTTCGTTGCGCGTGGCGAGTACACGCTCGGCGGCTGCGCAAAGGGCTCGGGGATGATCCACCCCAACATGGCCACCATGCTCGCGTTCATGACGACCGATGCACCGGTGGAGCCGGTCTTCCTCCAGGAAGTCCTCTCCCGGGCGGTCGATCAATCGTTCAACCTCGTGAGCATCGACGGCGACACGAGCCCCAGCGATACGGCCATCCTGCTGGCAAACGGCGCCAGAGGGGGCGCGACCATTGATGCCGGCCACCCCCTGGCGGGCCAATTCGAGGATGCCGTCACCGAGCTTGCGACCTACCTGGCCCGTGAGATCGCCAGGGACGGCGAAGGCGCGACGAAGCTGATCGAAGCGCACGTCACCGGAGCGGCGTCAGGCGCACAGGCGCGGGAACTCGTGCGCTTGTTGACCACGTCATACCTGCTGAAGTGCGCCATTCACGGCGCCGACCCGAACTGGGGGCGCATTGTGGCGGTGATCGGCCGGTCCACCGTCCAGGTTTCGGAGCCCGGCGTGCGCGTGGCGATCTGCGGGCACGAAGTCTTCGCCGACCAGCGACCGACGGATTTCGATCCCGCCGTGGTGGCTGCCAGCATGCAGGCCGATGAGGTCCAGATCGCGGTGGACCTTGGTGTCGGCGACGGCACCGCGAAAGGCTGGGGCTGCGACCTCTCGGCCGAGTACGTCTCGATCAACGCCGACTACCACACATGAGCGCGCCGGTCGTCATCAAGATCGGCGGCAGCACGCTCGGCACGGCCGGTCACACCTTCGCCGACCTCGCCCGCTTCGCTCGCGAGGATCACCTGCCCGTCGTCGTCCATGGTGGTGGCGCCGAAGCAACGACCTGGCTCGAGGCGATGGGTATTCCCTCGCGTTTCGAAGATGGCCTGCGGGTGACGGATGACGCCGCTCTGCCGGTGATCGTGGCGGTCTTCTCGGGTCTCGTGAACAAGCGAGTCGTCGCGGCCCTGCTCGATGCCGGCGTGCTGGCCTCCGGCCTTTGCGGCGTGGACGGCGAGACGGTCGAGTGCCGCCCCAGCGACCCGCGTCTTGGCAATGTCGGCGAACCGGAATCGGTACGCACCGAGACTCTGGAAGCGCTGCTCGGCGCCGGCGTGGTGCCCGTGGTCGGGCCCGTCGGGTTCGTCAGGGAGAGTGGGACGCGGCGATTCGTGAACGTGAACGCCGACACGGTTGCGGCCGCCGTGGCAGGCGGGCTCGGTTCTCCGGAGCTGGTGCTGATGACCGATGTGGCCGGTGTCCAGGGCGCCGATGGCCGACTCATTCCTCAGCTCTCCGCCGCAGAAGCTGAGGACCTCATCGCAACAGGGGTGGCCTTCGGCGGGATGATCCCCAAGCTGCGGGCCTGCCTTGAAAGTACGAAGCGCGGTGTGCCGGCCCGAATTCTTGACGGACGAGAGGCCGGGGCCCTGCTGGAGCGGGCGGCGCGCGGCACGTTGATCATTCCATAAAGCCCACACGGTGCTAACAGCTTGATAACATGCCAGCATCACCATGGATGACATCGCATGAGCTTGCTCGAAGAGGCTGGCCAGCCGGCGTCCCCGCCAGTGCCCATCGATCTTTCGGCTCCCGAGTTCTATCAGAACCGTGAGCTGAGCTGGCTCGACTTCAACCAGCGTGTCCTTGAGGAGGCGAAGGACCCTCGTGTCCGCTTGCTTGAGCGCATTCGCTTCGCGGCGATCACCTCGGCCAACCTCGATGAGTTCTATGCGAAGCGGGTTGGCTGGCTGCACCGCCAGATGCGGACACAGCCCGGGGCGACAACGACGGACGGCAGGACGATCGCCGAACAGTCACGCGAAGTTCGCGAGCGCTGCGTGGAGATGCGCCGGAATATCGAACGGCTGTGGGCGGACGAACTTGCCCCCACCCTGGCTGCCGAAGGGGTCGAGGTTGTTTCCTCCGACTCGCTGGAGCCGGAGGCGATCGACCGCCTCCGCGACTACTTCACCGGCGCCATCTACCCCATCCTGACGCCGCTCATCGTGGACCCGGCGCACCCGTTCCCCTTCATCTCGAGCGAGACATTGTCGCTCGCCCTCACGGTGCGTCAGCCCCGCTCTGGCGAGGAGCGCTTCGCCCGCGTGAAGGTGCCGCAAAACCGCCCGCGCTTCGTGGCAGTCGACGATCACCGCTTCGTCCGGCTCGAGGAATTGATTGCCATGAATGTGGGGATGCTCTTCCCGGGCATGGAGCTCGTGCGCTGGTCACCCATCCGCGTCCTTCGCACGGCCGACCTCGGGAGCCCCGGCGAAGACGCTGAGGACCTCCTTGAGATGGTCGAGGCGGAGCTGCGGCGCCGCCGGCTGGCTGAGGCCGTTGCGCTGGAAGTGGTGGACGAACTACCGCCCGCCCAGCTCGAGCTCCTTCTCCACGAACTCGGGATCAGCGAATCAGAGGTCGATGTCCTGTACGGGCCTCTACGCCTCTCGGACCTTGCCCAGCTTGCCGACCTGCCGCTTCCGTGGTTGGCGAACGAGTCGTTCGTGCCTGCGGTGCCGGGGCCGTTCAGCGGTCTCTCGTCGCCGGAATCCCTTTTCAGCACCATTCGCGACACCGACGTCATGGTCCATCATCCCTACGAATCCTTCGACCAGACGGTGTCTCGCCTGATCGACATCGCATCCGAGGATCCCGCCGTCCTCGCCATCAAGCACACCATGTACCGGACCTCGCCCGACTCCCCCATCCTCGAGTCGCTCATCGACGCCTCCGGCCGCGGCAAGCAGGTGGCGGTGTTGGTCGAACTGACCGCCCGATTCGACGAAGCGAACAACATCGACTGGGCGCGAAAGCTGGAAAACGCCGGCGTCCACGTTGCCTATGGCACTTTCAGCCTGAAGACGCACTGCAAGATCAGCCTCATCGTCCGCGAGGAGCAGGATGGCGTCCGCATGTACGCCCACATCGGCACTGGCAACTACAACTCGCGCACCGCCCGCGTCTACACCGACCTCGGCCTGTTCACGGCGGACCCGGGAATCTGCGGCGACCTCGTGCGGATCTTCAACCATCTCACTGGCTCCGCCCGGCTTGAGAGCCGCGAACTTCTCGTCGCCCCCGCGAATCTCCGGGACGAACTTGAGTGGCGCGTCCGCCGCGAGATCGAGCACGCCCGCTGCCGGCCGAACTGCGTGGCTGCGCTTCAAGATGAACGCGCTCGAGGACCTCGACTTCACGCGGCTGCTCTACGAAGCGGGACAGGCGGGCGTCCGTGTTGACCTCGTGATCCGGGGCATCTGCCGCATTCGCCCGGGCATTCCCGGCCTGAGCGAAAACATCTCGGTGCGGAGCGTGATTGGCCGCTTCCTCGAGCACTCCCGGATCTACGAATTCGGCAACGGCGGCGCCCCGGAGTATTTCATCGGCAGCGCGGACCTGATGAAGCGTAACCTCGACGAGCGCATCGAAGTGCTTGCCCCGATCCATGCGCCGGCGCTGCAGGCGCAGCTTGGTCACGTCCTCTGACGTGCTCCTCGCGGATGACACGACAGGGATGGCAGCTGACCGACACGACGTGGACCCGCGACCCGTCAGTGAAGGAAGCGGGGACGCACGAGATCCTTCTCGCGGAAGCGCCTTTCAGCTAGGCCTTCTTTTTCGGAGCGCCCGGGCACCGTAGCATCGTCCCCTTATTCCTCAATGGGAGCTCCTTACTCATGACCGACTGGATCGACGCCGAACGACACGTGGTTTTCCAGAACTACGGCCGCCAGCCCCTGGTGCTGGACCGTGGCGAAGGCACACGTGTATGGGACGTCGACGGTCGTGAATACCTCGATTTCGTCGGCGGCCTGGCGGTCAACGTCCTTGGTCACAGCCATCCCGTGGTCGCGAAGGCAGTCGCCGAGCAGGCGAAAACGCTGATCCACACCTCGAACATCTACTACACGAAGCCGATGATCGAGCTTGCCCAGATCCTCGTCGACAACTCGACCCTGGACCGTGTGCTCTTCGTGAACAGCGGGGCGGAAGCGATCGAAGCGGCGATTAAGCTCGCGCGGCGCTGGGGCCACGACGAGCGCGGTGGCGCCCATCACATCATCTCTTTTAACAACGGCTTCCACGGCCGCACCATTGGCGCCCTCGCCGCCACCGGCACCGCTCGCTACCGGGAGCCTTTCGAGCCGCTGCCAGCCGGCTTCTCCCACGTCGACTGGAATGACCTCGACGCGGTGAAGCGGGCGACGACCGAACAGACCGTGGCGATCCTTGCCGAGCCGATCCAGGGAGAGGGCGGGGTCAACATGCCCGCCGAGGGCTTCCTCCAGGGACTGCAGGCGTGGTGCCGGGAGAAGAATCTCCTGTTGCTCCTCGATGAGATCCAGACCGGGAATGGCCGGACCGGCACCTTGTTTGCCTACACCCAGTACGGCCTTGACCCGGACATGGTCTGCCTGGCGAAGGGCCTCGCGGGCGGCGTGCCGATTGGAGCGGTGCTTGCGAAGGAGGCCCTGGCGGCACACCTCGTGCCGGGCGACCACGGGACCACCTTCGGCGCGAACCCCCTCGCCACTGCAGCCGGCGTGGCAACCATGCGGTACATCATCGACGAACGGCTGCCGGAGCGGGCGAAAGCTGCCGGCAAGCGGATCGAGGAACGGATCGCCGCCGTCGAAGACCGCCTGCCGATGGTCACCGGCATTCGCGGGCTCGGGCTGCTCCTCGCGATCACGCTGGCGGAGGACATTTCGGCCGAAGTCGTGGGGGAGTGCCGGGAGCGTGGCCTGCTGGCGAACAACGTGCGCCCCAACGCCGTCCGGCTGATGCCGCCTCTGAATGTCAGCGACGATGAAATCGACCGGGCCTGCACGATCTTCGAGGAGGCCGTGCAGGCGGTTGTCGCATCCCGCGCTTGAGCGGCTTCGCGATCGCGTTCGTTGCCATGGCTGTCGGCGGATTTACCATCGGGATCATCGGGCGCAAGGCGACCGAGGGAACGTTGCGGCCCAACCGCTGGGCGGGAATCCGGACGCCGTACACGTATTCCAGCGACGAGGCCTGGTACGCCACGCACCGGCACGCAGGGCCAATCCTGGAACGGGCCGGGTTCGCGATCGCCGTTGCCTCGCTCATCCTGCTCGTTCTCGGAATGGCGGGCGTCTTTGGCCCTGCTGTGGCCGCGATCGGGGCGCTCGCACTGACTGCGGTCATGCTGACGGCGGCGATTGCTGCGTGGTGGATCGGGACCTCCCGCGCCCGGCGTGAACTGGGGCAGCCGTGAGCGGCGAATTGTCGCGGATCCATTGCTGCGGGCATACTCAGGGGACGCTTCTCTTCCCGGGTGACAACTGTGCCTAAGCTCGTCCTCGCCTACTCAGGCGGCCTTGATACGACGACTGCCATCAAGTGGCTCTCAGTGGAGCGCGGCTGGGACGTGGTCGCTCTGAACATCGATGTGGGCAAGAGCCGCGAACAGCCGGTCATCGAATCCCGGGGTATTGCCGCGGGAGCCGTCAATGTTCGCGTTATCGATGCCCGCGAGGACTTCATCCGCTACTTCGCCTTCCCGGCGCTCGCTGCCGGCGCCATCTACCAGGACGCCTATCCCCTGGCGACTGCTCTCGCGCGACCGTTGATGGCGAAACTACTCGTCGACGTGGCCCACGAAGAAGGTGCGATGGCTGTGGCTCACGGCTGCACCGGCAAGGGCAACGACCAGGTGCGGTTCGATGTCGGCGTCCAGACCCTTGACCCCTCGCTCCAGATCGTGGCGCCGACGCGCGAGTATGCGATGGCCCGCGAAAGCCAGATCGAATACCTGCGAGAACACGGCATCGACATTCCCTGGGGCCAGAAAGGCCCATTCAGCATCGACGAGAACATGTGGGGGCGCAGCGCCGAGGCGGGTGTCCTCGAAGACCCATGGGTCGAACCGCCAGCAGACGCCTACGAGTGGACCGCGGACCCTGAAACCGTGACGCGGGCCGCCGAGTACGTGGAAATCGAATTCGACCGGGGCATGCCCGTCCGCCTCGACGGCGCCGAGCTGGGCGCCATCGGGATGGTCGAACGTCTGAACGAACTTGGTGGCGCCCATGGCATCGGGCGCCTCGACCAGATCGAGGACCGGCTCGTCGGGATCAAGAGCCGGGAGATCTATGAAGCCCCTGCCGCCGTGATCCTCCACACCGCCCACCGGGCGTTGGAAGCGATGACCCTGAGCAAGATCCAGCTGCGCCTCAAGAAGCAGGTCGCGGTGGAGTATTCGGAGCTTATCTACAACGGGCTCTGGTTCAGCGCCCACCACCAGGACATCGCGGCCTACGTAGCCAGCACGCAGCGGCACGTCTCGGGGATCATTCGCATGCGCCTGGCGCGGGGGCGCGCGACCGTGGTTGGCCGCAAAGCGCCCGAATCGCTTTACGACCACGCCCTTGCCACCTACGACAAGGGTGATACCTACGATCAGGCTGCTGCCGTAGGATTCATCAATATCTGGGGACTGCAGACTCGTGTGCAGGCGCGCAAGCAATTGCTTGGGAGCCTGCCCGAAACGCTCAAAATCGCGATGCCGGGGGACCAGGTGTGACGCAGGCGGAAGCTGAGTATCGAATTACGTACGAAGGCCCGGGGGAGGGCTCCTCGATGATGGGCGCGACACTGGCGAACTTCATCATTGAGTTGCCCGGTGCCGACAAGGAATGCTCCGTCATGCTCAACGACCCGGGAGCGGCCTACCTTGCCGAGCAGCTCGGCGTTGAGATCACGCCCGAGTGGCGGGAAATGGCGACCGAGAAAGTCGGCGCCGCGGTCCTTCGTGGCGCCATCGAAGGGTCGCGTCATATCGATTCCGTCGTCTTCGTTTCGCGGGCAATTCTCGAGGCCCACCCCGAGTTCGTCGACGCCCTGCGCTAGCCACCACCCCTAATCGCCCTCGCCCCTACACTGGATTGGTGGACCAATCCCGCATTCGCAACTTCTGCATCATCGCGCACATCGACCATGGGAAGTCGACGTTGGCCGACCGCCTGCTCGAGTCGACCGGGACGGTGGCCAAGCGCGACATGTCCGAGCAGCTCCTCGACTCCATGGATCTCGAGCGCGAAAAAGGGATCACGATCAAGGCGGCCGCCGCCCGGGTGACCTACAAGGCCAGCGATGGCGTGACGTATGAGTACAACCTCATCGACACCCCGGGCCACGTGGACTTCACCTACGAGGTGTCGCGCAGCCTGGCCGCCTGTGAAGGCGCTCTTCTCGTTGTCGATGCGACGCAGGGCATCGAAGCCCAGACGCTGGCGAACGTCTACCTCGCGCTCAACCAGGACCTGACGCTGATCCCGGTGCTGAACAAGATCGACCTTCCCCACGCCGACCCGGACCGGGTCGCGGCGGAGCTGGAGCGGGTCGTCGGCTTTTCGCGTGATGAGGTCATTCTCGCTTCGGCAAAGGACGGCACGGGTGTTGCCGAGATTCTCGAAGCGATCCACCAGCGGATCCCGCCCCCGAAAGGCGACCCTGCGGCGCCCTTGGAAGCACTGATCTTCGACTCCAAGTACGACGCCTACAAGGGCGTGCTGGCCTACGTTCGCGTCTTCCAGGGCACGATGAAGGGCCGCGATGACCTCTGGCTGATGCAGACGAAGCGGAAGTTCGAACCGCTGGAGTTCGGTACCTTCAGCCCGACGATGGTGATGTTCCCCTCGCTCGAATGCGGCGAAGTGGGCTACGTCGCCACCGGCCTGAAGGAAGTGGCGGACTGCCGTGTGGGTGACACCATCACCTCCGCAGCGCACCCGGCGACGGCGCCGCTGCCGGGTTATCGCAAGGCGAAACCGATGGTCTTCGCCGGCCTGTATCCCACCAACTCCGACGAATACCAGGACCTGCGTGAAGCCCTGGATCGACTCTCGCTCAATGACGCGTCGCTTGTCTACGAGCCTGAGAGTTCGGCGGCGCTCGGTTTTGGCTTCCGCTGTGGGTTTCTCGGGCTGCTCCACCTGGAGATCGTGACGGAGAGGCTGGAACGCGAGTATGGCCTCGAACTGCTCACCACAGCGCCGGGCGTGGAGTACCACGTGGTGACAAGCAACGGCGAGGAAGTGGTCGTCGATTCGCCGGCCGACCTCCCGGACCCCTCGCGAATCACGGAGATCCGCGAACCGTGGGCAAAGCTCGACATCATCACCCCCAGCCGCTACATCGGCCAGGTGATGGAACTGGTGACGAGCCGGCGTGGTGCGTTCGAGCGGATGGAGTACCTCGAGCCGGAGAGCGATGTGGCCCAGGGCGAGGCGCGCGTGCTCCTTGAGTATGAGGTGCCGATGGCGGAGATCCTCGTCGACTTCTACGACTCGCTGAAGAGTTCCACCAGCGGCTATGCCAGCATGGACTACGAGTTGCGCGAGTACCGTGCCGCCCGCCTCGTGAAGGTCGACATCCTTGTCAACGGCACCCCGGTCGATGCTCTTTCGCTCATCACGCACAATGACAACGCGACGCGCGAAGGCCGCCAGCTCGTCACGCGGCTGCGGGGACTGATCCCCCGGCAGATGTTCGATGTGCCACTCCAGGCAGCCGTCGGTGGCCGGATCATCAGCCGGGAGACGATCAAGGCGATGCGCAAGAACGTACTCGCGAAGTGTTACGGCGGCGACATAACGCGTAAACGCAAACTGCTGGAGAAGCAGGCTGAGGGCAAGAAGCGCATGAAGCTCGTGGGCAGCGTGGAGATCCCGCAGGAAGCGTTCATGGCCGTCCTCAGGCTCCGGGACGACTAGCGGGAGCCCGGCACGCAAGGAAACATCGACGCAACGAGACGCTGATAGCGTTTCGCCGGTATCGTTCTCCCGACCGGAGAATCCCAGGAGGCCCGTGAACCATGGCAGTGAAAGCTTTTGTCTTTATCGTCGTTGACCCCGCGAGGACCACGCACGTCTACGAGAGTCTGTCGTCGGTGGAAGGTATTTCGGAGGTCTACCAGGTGATGGGGCCGTACGACATCGTGGCGATCGTCGAGGTTGAAAACCTCAGCGACGTGCCGCAGGTGATCAGCCGGCACATCCGGGCGGTCGAAGGGATCGAAAGCACGACCACCTGTGTGACCTTCCCCGAGGTCTAGACCGGGACCCCTGGCGTGGCACCTGAGTACGGGCTGTTCGACGAGGCAGGCGTCGCAGCGCAAATCTTCTTCCCCGGACCGGATCCATCCACCGCTCGTGGCGCCGCCGAGGACGTCGTCCTCGATGTTGGCGATGGCGTTGGCCTTGGTGCGCGGTTCTATCGGCATTCGCCCGAACTGCCGACGGTCCTCTACTGGCACGGCAACGGCGAGGTGGTGGGGGACCATGACGACATCGCGCCCCTCTATGCGGAGGCGGGGACAAACCTCTTCGTCGCGGATTTCCGCGGCTACGGCAAGAGCGGCGGCCATCCGTCGTTCGCGAATCTTGTGCTGGATGGCCCGCGTGCTGTCCGCCGGATGATCGAACATCTCGACGCTTCCGGTTTCGGCGGCCGGCGCTACGTGATGGGCCGCAGCCTTGGCAGCCATCCGGCCCTGGAAGTTGCCGCGCGGATGGGGGAGGAAATCTCCGGACTGATCATCGAGAGTGGCGCTTCAAGCATTGCCGGGATGGCTTCGCGCATGGCCGGGCTTGTGGATCGGGGCGCCGTCGAGGCGCTCGTGGCAGCGCACGAGGCCAAGGTCGCGAGCATCACCATGCCCGCGCTGATACTCCACGGAGAATGGGACGAACTCATCCCTGTCGACCGCGCCGCCTGGCTCTATGACACGCTGGGCTCCTCCGAAAAGGAACTCGTGACGATCCCGCGGGCGGGGCACAACGACATCCTCTGGGTGGGCCGGACGGCCTACTTCGAGGCTATCGGGCGGTTTGTCGGCCGCTAGCCGGCGCGTGGGTCGGGCACGTTGACGACGATGGCGTCCATCGTGTTCCGGGCGAGGAGGAACTCGGCGGGGTTGTCCGGATCGAGGTTCTCCTCGGAATGGATCTCATATGGCGGCACGAACACGAAGTCGCCGGGCTCGGCGTCCTGCGAGTGTTCCAGCTTGTCGCCCCAGCGGAACCGAATCCGTCCCTTGACGATGTAGATGCCGGATTCGCTTTCGCCATGGTGGTGGACGTCGGAGCAGGCTCCCGGGCTGTTGATGCCCATGCCCATCCAGAGGCCCTTGGAGTCCGTTGTCTTCGCTGATACGCCGGCTTCGCGACGCATCCCTGCCGTCTGGGCTGTGCCCGCGTCTCGCTCGTTGGGGTGAATGATGTGGACCATGGCGGTGATTCTACGCTCTAGAAAATCGGGTCGCCGCCGGTTGATTCGGTGGTCTCGCCAAGGGCAGCCGCAGGGGTGAGGACGCCGCGGGCCCGGGCAATCCGCCGGCGCATTGCTTCGAGCTCTTCCGGCTCGGCCCCACCAAGCGCCCGCTGGACCATCTGGAAGAGCGTTTCGCCTGTGACGAGGGTGTACCCGTAATTCTCGCAGGCGAGCTTCAGGGCCTCGGTGAACTGCGACTTTCGCGTGTCGGGCTGCGTCATCCGATGCCCGTTGGCCACGACAAGGCCGTTCGCGGTTCGGTGGAGTTTGAGCATCTGCTCTTCGAGTCGCCGTTGCAGGCGAATGTAGGGCCACTCAACCACAGCTTCGTTTGCGGCTTCGGCTTCGACGAGCAGGCGGGTGTCGCCGTCGGTCAGGGTCAGGGGTTCCCGCGCTTTCGAGTCGAGGCCATAGCCGAGTAGCAGGAGGGCGTCCTTCACGGCGGTCTCGAAGTCGTTCCCTGTGGCCCAGAGCAGGCGCCGGTGGGAAGCGAGGACATCCCGCCGCTGGGAGATCTCGGTTACCCGCACCGTTGCGTCCTTCGCCGTGGTTGTTGCCTCGTCGAGCTCCGCCTCGAGCTGTTCGAGGCCGGGCACCGGCTGCGATCGCACCCAGGTTGGCGTGGTCTGGCCGGATTCGCGGCCGGCGAGCCGGGCACAGGTATCGACGACGGCCTGGCCGAACAGCTGCCGGGCCTGGCCGCTGGGGATGCTCATGGCGGGAAGGACGATGACGCGGCCGGCCAGTACCGGGAATTCGGCGGCGATAGGGACTCCCGGGCCGGCGACGGCGATGGTGTGGGCGTTCTTGCGGTAGCTTTCGAGCTTGTCGTTCAGCGTTGCCCGGTAGCCTACGTGGCGCCGAAACTCGCGGAGCAGATGCGCGACTGGGTGAGAATCGTCGACGATGCGGACGTTCTTCCCTTCGGCGGGTTGGAGGAACGGCGGCGACCAGGCCGCGCCCGATGGGGCAGGCAGCCAGCTGTAGCGGTCGGCGCCTTCGTAGCCCACGATGCCGGTGACCGGTGCGTTGGGGCGGCCGAAGACCATGACCGTGCCGCCCGACTCGAGGATCCGTTCCGTCTCCGGGCCGCGACGCTGGAGCTGGTCACCGGCGGAGACACCCGATGCGCTCGACGATGCGTTCACCACCACGCGGCCATCGTTGGCGGTGAATTCCTTCTCGCCGGTCAGGAGCTCGGTGGCGACCCGCGTGAGGCTTTCGGGGTCGACGACGAGCGCGTCGAAGTCGTAATAACTCGGAGCGTTGAACGCCGTGTAGTTCTCGATATCCGGATTGGGTGTCGGCAGGCCGACGACGATGACCTTCATGGCTGGTCGCTCATTCTAAGCATGGTGCGGATAGCGGCGACCGACTCGGCAAGGTCGGGGCGCCGGAGGGCAGCGCCAACGAAGGCTTCGAGGTAGCCACCGGGGCGGCCCGTATCGTACCGGTCGCCCTCGAAGAGGAGGGCGTGGACCGGCTCGCCGGCGGCGATCTGGGCCGCGATAGCGTCGGTGATCTGGTACTCGCCACCACGCCCCGGCTTGAGCCGGTCGATGTGTCCGAAGATCGAGGGGGCGAGGATGTAGCGGCCGATCACCGCAAAGCGCGAAGGAGCCTCGGCGATCGTCGGCTTCTCCACGAGAGCCGAAATGCGCCAGTCGCGGTCGGCGGAAGTGTCGGCGATGCCGTAGCTCTCGACCTGCTCCGGCGCGACCTCCTGGACGGTGATGACCGTGCCGCCAGTCCCGCGGTTCCTGGCGACGAGCCGGGTGACCGTGGAAGGCGTCGAGAAGATGAGGTCGTCGGGGAAGAGCAGTGCGAAGGGCTCATCGCCAACGATTTCCCGGGTGGTGGCCACGGCGTTTGCGATGCCTTTCGGTTCGCGCTGCTCGGTGAAATGGAACCGCGCGAGGGTTGAGCCACGAAGAGCCGTCGCTGCCCGCGCATCGTCGCGCTCGGCGAGGGCGGTGGCGACGCGGTTCGTGCCTTCGAAGTACTCGCGGATGCTCTCCTTGCCGGGAGAGAGGACGATGATGACCTCCTCGATGCCGGCCTCGACGCATTCCTCGACCGCATATTCCAGCAGCGGTTTGTCGAGGACCGGGAGCATTTCCTTCGGCGCCGCGGCGCTCGCGGGGAGCATGCGGGTGCCCAGGCCGCCGGCGAGGATGACGGCTTTTCGGACCCGGGAGGTCACCATGACAGCCCCGACCGGCATCGTGCATGCTTGTACAGCACCATCAACACAATGCTATTATCGATACTTGTCTGAATCTATTTGGGAGTGCCGTTGAGAAAGCGACCTAAAGCCCCACCGAAGCCTCTGCCGCCCGAGCCGCGGATCAACGAAAAGATCCGCGTGCCAGAAGTGCGGCTCATCGACGAAAACGGCGGCCAGATCGGCGTCGTCAAAACCTCGGATGCGATCACCATGGCGCGAGAGCGCGAAGTCGACCTTGTTGAGGTCGCTGCGCAGGCAAGCCCCCCTGTGGCCCGCCTCATGGACTTCGGGAAGTTCAAGTACGAACAGTCCAAGAAAGATCGCGAAGCCAAGAAGCACCAGGTCAACGTTCAGCTCCGCGAAGTGCGGATGAAGCCGAAGATCGACGACCACGATATCGACTTCAAGACGCGCACCGCGGCAAAGCTGCTCAAGGGCGGGGACAAGGTGAAGGTGACCGTCATGTTCCGCGGCCGCGAGATCACGCATCCCCAGATTGGCAAGAGCCTGCTCGACCGCGTGTCCGCCACGCTCGAGCCCATCGCCCTCGTGGAGAAGGACGCCCAACTCGAAGGGCGCCATATGACGATGATCCTCGCGCCCGACAAGAAGAAGATCGCCGCCCTTGCGCGTGCCGCCGCCAAAGATGGCGCCGCCGCCGCTCCAGGCGCCGAACTGCTGGAAGATGACGGGAACGACGCGACAGGCGAAGATGATGAGGAGTTGACCGCACCGGAAGAGGTTGCGGCGGCTACAGGAGACTAACCCGTGCCGAAGCTGAAGACCCATAAGGGCACTCGTGCCCGGTTTCGCGTGTCCGGCGGTGGCAAGGTGATGCGCATGTACGGACGTCGCAATAACTTCCGTCGCAAGAAGCGCAAGCCGATCACCGTGAAATTCGGGCGGACCGTCCCAGTGGACGCGACGCACGCCGAGACCATTCGTACCCTGCTCGCAGGCCAGAAATAACCGGAGGTATCCCGTGAGCCGAGTCAAGCGAGGCGTCACGTCCCATAAGCGCCACAAGAAGGTGCTCGCCCTTACCGCTGGCCATCGCGGTCAACGCCACAGGCTGATTCGCCGGGCGCGCGAAAGCATGATGCATTCCCTGCGCTACAACTGGGTAGACCGCCGGGACAAGAAGGGCGAGTTCCGCAAGCTCTGGATCATCCGGATCAACGCCGCAGCGCGTCTCCACGGCATGACCTACAGCACCTTCATGAACGGCCTCAAGAAGGCCGGGATCGATCTCGACCGGAAGGCGCTCGCGGACCTCGCCGTGACACGCCCGGACGCGTTCGCCCAGCTGGCCGAACAGGCCAAGGGTGGCGTCGCCGCGTAGTCCTCGCTCTGTGCCCCAACAAAAGAAAACGCCCGGCCAACGGCCGGGCGTTTTGCATGCGATCCAGCGGGAACCTATTGGCCGATGACCGACAGCGAGTTGAACGTCAGGCTGAGGATGATGAGGGCGAAGATGGCGGCGAGCGGGCTGAGGTCGATCATGCCCGTCTGGGGCAGGATGCGCCGGAAGGGGTCGATGAGCGGCTCGGTGATGCGCCAGAGCATCTGGTATACGGCGCTGCCCTGGTCGATCGGAAACCAGCTCAACAGCGCCCGGGCGATGATGGCCCAGGTGAGAATGTCGATAAACGTCGACGTCATCTGCGCGATGTAGGGATTCATTCGTGACCTGTTCTTGAGCTTAGCAAACCGTGCGTGACCGTCAGTAAAGCCTACGCCGAGACCTGGTTTACGACCTGCAGCATGACGTACAGCACGACGATGACGACCATCGCGCTGAGGTCGATGATGCCGGTGCGCGGCATGATCCGCCTCACCGGCTCCAGGAGCGGCTCGGTGACCTGGTAGACGATGCGGGCGAAGGGATTGTCACGGCTTGTCGGAAACCAGCTCATGAGCGAACGAATAATAATCGCCGCGATGAGGAAGTAGATGAAGATCGTGAAGAGCGCCGCGACCGTACTGTTCACGCTAGTTGCCCCAATTCCTTCGCCCGGTCGTGGGCGGCGCGCACGGCGTCGGCGATCGCGGCACGGACGCCATGACGCTCAAGTGCTCGCAAGCCGGCCGCGGTGGTGCCTGCCGGCGACGTGACCTGGGCGCGAAGCGACGCGAGATCCCTCCACTCACGCTCGCATATTTGGCCGAGCCGTAGAAGGTCTGGAGGACCAGTGTCTCGGCCTGGTCGCGGGTAAGACCGACATCGACGGCGCCTTCGACCATCGCTTCCATCAGGAGGAAGACGAAGCCGGGCCCGCTCCCGTTGACCGCCGTCGCCATGTCGATCTTGGCCTCGCTCTCGACATAGAGGTCCTTGCCCATGGAGCTGAGGAGCCGGGCTGCAAAGGCGCGCGACGCTTCGTCGACAGCGGCGGTGGCAGTCCAGGCGCTCATGCCGGCGCCAATCGCGGCCGGCGTATTCGGCATCACGCGGATGACGCGATCGGCGCCGGTCGACTGCTTGATGGCAGCGATGGGGACGCCCGCCATGATCGAGATAACCAGGGCGTTGGAGAGAGTGCCGGCGCTCAGCGATTTCATATCTTGCGGTTTGATCGCGAGGATTACGACCTCGGCGTCGCGACATCCCTCTGCGACGGTTGCGCTGGTGCGGACGGCGAATTCCGCCTCAAGTGCCTTGCGCCGTTCTTCGACGACTTCGCAGACGACGACACTTGCCTTGTCGAGCACGCTGCCTGGAGTCCGCACCGAGGATCGCCGAACCCATCACTCCACCGCCGATGAACGCGACTTTCATCCCGTTCTCCAAAGATCGCGCGGCCGACGCGCACGTGCGTGGCGCCTTCTTCGATGGCGATTTCGAAATCGTCGGTCATCCCCATGGAGAGGACTGAGAGGCCGTGCCTGCCGGCGAGTTCGCGTAGGGCCGCGAAATGGCCATGGAGTTCGCGTTCGGTGGCGCCAAGCGGCGCGACGCGTCATCAGCCCGCGGACGTCGAGGTGGTCGAGGCCGATGGCGTGCTCGAGGAGCGGCGGTGAGCTCCGAAGGTGCGATGCCCTCTTTGGTTGCTTCCCCGGCCACGTTGACCTCGATGAAGACGTCGATTCGCGCGGGCGCGCCGCATGCCGAGATGCTCGCAGCAGCTTGACCGAATCGACAGCGTGGAGTGGATAAAGTGCTCGAGCGCCGCTCGGCCTTGTTCGTCTGCAGATGTCCGAAAGATGCCACGTGGGTGCATGCCGGACGCCGCAAGCGCGCGACTTCTTAGCGGCGCCTTCCTGGACGCGGTTCTCGCCGAAATCGCGCAGCCCGGCTGCGACGCAGCGGCGACGGTCCCGCTGGACTGTGTCTTCGAAACGCCGATCAGACGTAACGCTCGCCGGGACTCGGCCGGCGCGCTCGCAGGCTCGCTCGATGCGGTCCCGGACGCCTCCGAGTCCTCGATGGCAAGAGTCTCGGCCACCGCACCGCGGTCATCGGCAATCTCGGGTGGATGGCTTGCTTCCCAGACACCCGCGTGAGGACGATGCCCGCCACAACGACGCCCCGATGAACGCAGCCCAGGTACGGGGTCAAGGTGAAGAGCCAGAAGATGAGCACGAATGCGAACACCACGGCCAGCAGCACGCCAACGGCATGGCAAGGATGCGCAACACGACCCAGACAACTGGCGAGGGTTTCCCGCAGCCCGCCCGGCTTGTCGTCCGGGCGCTCGGAGTTTGTACTGGACCGTAATAGAACCACTGACGCCCCCAGGTGCCGGAATCGACCGGGCTGCGAAGGGCCGACTGGTTTGCCTCAGCCGCACTTGTTGTAGCCGCAGTTGTGGCATATCAGGCAGCCTTCGCCGTAGATAGAGGACATCGCCGCAGTCCGGGCAGCCAACGCCGCTCGCCCACGGAGTGCTTGCTGGCGTTACGTCGGCGTCGTAAACGGCTACCTGCTCGGCCGGGATAAGCGTTGGCTGCGAAACGGGGTCTGTCGGATCGAACTTCAACTCGAGCCAGCGGAAGACGTAGTCCATGATGCTCGTCGCGATCGGGATCTGGGGGTTGCCGGTGGGGCCTGCAGGGTCGAAGCGCGTGTCCTTGAACTTGCTGGCCAGCTCGGCAGACCGGCACCCCGTACTGGAGCGAGTAGCTCGTGAGCATGGCTACGGTGTCCATGAGGCCGCTGACCGTCGAGCCCTGGCTGGTTGACGTTGATGAAGAGTTCCGCCGGGCGTGCCGTCATCGAACATGCCGACGGTCATGTAGCCTTCCTGCTCGCCGACGCGGAACTTGTGCGTGATGGACTGGCGCTCGGGCGTCAGGCGGCGGCGGACCGGTACCCGGGCCTTGAGGAGGAGGTCCTGGGCTGCCTTGATGGCGTCGGCGGCGTCCACTGGGGTCTCCTCTTCCTTCGTCTCGGCGTGGTAGAGCACCTGCTCTGAGCGCGAGCCGTCGCGGTAGTAGGAGATGGACTTGAGGTCTTCGTCGTAGGCCATCATGTAGAGCCGCTTCACATCCTCAACGGTGTGCGACGAGGGGGCGTTGGCGGTCTTTGAGATGGACGAGTCGTTGTAGCGCTGGGCGGCAGCCTGGACGTGAACGTGGTCTTCGGGGCTCACATCGTTGGAGCAGACGAGCCAGTCCGGGCTCTCGGGGCTGCCGTACAGCTCGGCCCAGCGCGACGAGACGGTGTATTCGCCGGTGCGGTCGCTGCGAAGGTAGCTGAAGTCGAAGTACGGCTCGATGCCGCTGTTGACGCCGGCGACGAGCGAGGTCGTGCCGGTAGGAGCCTGGGTGAGCAGGTAGCAGTTGCGGATGCCGTAGCGGGCGATGCCGTCGCGGATGTCGCGAGGCAGGCGCTGGATGAACGGCCGCTCGAGGTATTCCGGCGAGTATTTGGGGAAGGCGCCACGTTCGCGCGCGAGTTCGACGCTGGCGCGGTAGGCCTCGTCACGCAGCGTGCGGAAGACATCCTCGGTGAACTTCATCGACTCGGGGGAGCCGTAACGCATCTCCATCCGCAGCATGCAGTCGGCGAGGCCCATGACGCCGATCCCCATGCGCCGGATCTGCTGCTGGCTGTCGCGGCACTCATCGATCGGGTAGTGGCTCAGGTCCACCACGTTGTCGTTGAAGCGCACGGCTGCGGGGACGTACTTGCGGAAACTCTCGAAGTCGAAGGACCAGGTACCGTCGGCAGCTTCAACCATGAAAGAGTCGAGGTTGAAGGCCCCAAGGAGGCAGGCGCCATAAGGGCCGAGCGGTTGTTCGCCACAGGGGTTGGTCGAAATGAGCGTTTCGAAGTAGCCGGAGTTCGCTTCCTTGTTGGCGCGGTCCATGAAGTAGATGCCGGGCTCGGCGCTGCGCCAGGCAGCTTCGCAAATCTCATCCCAGAGCTGCCGGGCCTGGATCGTCCGGTAGACAGTGCCGCCGAACTGCAGGTCCCAGGGGCCGTCCGCCTTGAGGGCCTCCATGAAGGCGTCGGAGATGCAGACGCTGACGTTGCAGCCTTCGAGGACCCCCGGCGTTTCCTTGGCGTGGATGAACTCGAAGACGTCGGGATGGTCGCAATCGAGCATAATCATCGCGGCTCCGCGTCGGCTGCCGCCCTGGATGATCACCGTCTTGGAGATGAAAGCGAACGGCTGGGCCCAGTTGACGGGGCCGGACGAAGTGCCGTTGACGCCCTTCACCTTGTCGCCGCGCGGCCGGAGCGAGGACATGTTGACGCCCACGCCGCCCCCGCGCGACTGGATCTCTACCCATTCGTTCAGGGACTTCATGATTCCCTGGCGGCTGTCTTCCGGGCTGGGGATGACGTAGCAGTTCTGGGCGGTTACCCCGGCGCCGGTGCCCATGGCCGCCGTGATCCGGCCACCGGGCAGATAGCGAAAGCCGGTGAGCAGGTCCATGAACTTCTCGGACCATTCTTCCCGCAGCGCCTCGGTCTTCTCGTGTTCGGCCACCGCCGAGCTCACGCGCTGCCAGGCCTCGTGGGGGAACTGTTCCCCGTCATGGGCATAGCGGTCGCGGAAGATGTTGAGTTGGACCTCGTTGTAGGTGGATTCCACGGGAGTGTCCTTGCGTTCAAAAATCTGGGTCACGGCGGGGGTCCTTTCCGATGTTCGTGTTTCCGAACCGGGCCCTCACCACGACAACACCCTGGGGTGCCGCCACTGTCCGGGGCCCGGAGCACGTCCTTAGCTGGAACCTGGCTCCGGCAACGCCCGGCAGGGCATACCAGTATAGCACAAACGTTCTGGTTTCATCCTGCCGACTCGGCGAGGCGGCTGTCGCCGCGTGATGCCCGGGCAGGGTCGAAGTGGACGGGAGAACTGCCGTCGTCGATCAGGGGCAGCTGGAGAGTCCGCTCCTCGATGCTCGGCACGCGGCCTTCTTCGAGGGCGATCAACGCTTCCTTTAGCGTGTCCAAGTCGCTGAAGGAGCGGTAGACCGAGGCGAAGCGGATGTAGGCGATGTGATCGAGGCTGCGCAGGTGATCCATCGCCAGTTCTCCCACAACTGACGATGGAACCTCTGCGCGTCCGTCGGCCATCACGCGTGCTTCGATGTCGGCAACGACGCCGTCGAGTTCGGCGACGCTGACCGGGCGCTTGGTGCAGGCCCGGCGGAGCCCGGCCATCAGCTTTTCGCGGCTGAATTCCTCGCGCCGGCCATCCTTCTTGACGATCTGGACGGTGGAGAGCTGGGGCATCTCGACGGTGGAGAAGCGCTCGCCGCAGATACTGCATTCGCGCCGGCGCCGGATGCCGTCATCGGTCGATCGACTATCGGTGACGCGGGAGTCGCGGGCCTGGCAGAAGGGACATCGCACGCGCCATAACTCCTGAAGCGTATAAACGCCTTATCAGTTTCGGTCTGCGCATCATCTACCAGATCTAGGGGGTGGTCAACCCTCGTCCACTACATATTGCGGCAGGTTGTGTCGGATTCCCTGAATCGTTCACGAACGACGGTAGTAGGGACAGGCGGGGGTGTCGTACCAGGGGGCGAAGACACCACTTGCCGGGTGAAGGCAGGTGCCCCGGCCAAGGTCCTGGTCTTCGATGAATTCGTGACAGGATCCGCAAGCCTTCGTCAGGGGTGGCGCCTGCACGGCGCCGTAGCCGAGGAACGTGTCTTCGATATCCACGAGCGCTGCCGGCTCGTTGGGACGAAAGTCGTCGTAGTCATGCAGGCGCTCACGCTGGGCCTGCTTTCGTAGACGCTTGCGATTCTGGCGCCGGCTCATAGCCTCAGGCTACGAGGTTCGGCGACCCTCAACCACTCGTCTGCCGCTACTTGCCGCGAAGCTTGCGCCCGATCCAGCGGAGCGGGTCATAGTACCGGTCCGCCACACGTTCCTTGAGCGGGATGATCGCGTTGTCGGTGATGTGGATGTCTTCCGGGCAGACTTCGGTGCAGCACTTGGTGATGTTGCAGTAGCCGATGCCGGCGTCGTACTTGGCGAGGGCGAGGCGGTCCTCGGTGTCAAGCGGGTGCATGTCGAGCTCCGCCAGGCGCACGAAGAAACGCGGGCCCGCGAAGTTCGGCTTGTTCTCCGGGTGGTCACGAATGACGTGGCAGACGTTCTGGCAGAGGAAGCACTCGATGCACTTCCGGAACTCCTGCCCGCGTTCGATGTCTTCCTGCATCATCCGGTGGGTGCCATCGGCTTCCGGGGCGCGCGGCTTGAAGGCCGGGATCTTCTTCGCCACCTCGTAGTTGAAAGAGACGTCGCAGGCGAGGTCACGGATAAGCGGCCAGGTTTTCATCGGCGCCACGGTGATCAGCTCGCCGGGTTCGAAGAGATTCATCCGGGTCATGCACATGAGGCGCGGCTTACCGTTGATCTCGGCGCTGCACGAGCCGCACTTGCCGGCCTTGCAGTTCCAGCGGACGGCGAGGTCGGGCGCCTGCTCGGCCTGGATGGTGTGGACTACGTCGAGGACAACCTGCCCAGGGCTGACGTCAACGGTGTAGTCGACCCACTCTCCGCCATCCGCGTTGCCACGGAAGACCCGCATCGTCGTGTCCGTCATTAGTGGGCCTCCTCGAACAGGACCTTCAGGTCGGCGGGCATCTCCATCAGCGGCTCGGTCGTAACCGTCATTTCGCCGTTGGAGCCCTGCCGGATGACGACATTCCTGGTACCCCAGTTTGCTTCGTCGGCCGTGGGGAAATCCTCGCGGGTGTGGCCGCCGCGGCTCTCCTCCCGTGTCTCGGCCGCGCGGGCGATGGCTTCCGAGACCGTGAGCAGCGACTGGAGGTCGAGCGAGAGGTGCCAGCCGGGGTTGTACTGGCGGTGGCCCTCAACGCCGGCGCGGGCGGCACGCTCGCGATAGCCGGCTATACGGGCCTGCGCCTCCTGGAGCTCCGACTTCGTCCGGATGATCCCCACGAGCTCGTGCATCGATTCCTGCAGCTCGCGCTGAATGGTGTAGGGATTCTCCGCGCGCGGAACCATGCTCGAAGGGAGCAAGCATCGTCGCGGCGACGGACTCGGCCTGCTGGATGTCGACAGCGAGCGCTGTGGCATTTGCCGCTGCGAACTCCGCGGCGCCGATGCCCGCCCGGCGTCCGAAGACGAGAAGGTCGGAAAGCGAGTTGCCGCCCAGGCGGTTGGCGCCGTGCATGCCGCCCTGCCACCTCGCCGGCGGCGAAAAGCCCGGGGACCGTGGTCTGGCAGCTGTCTGCGTTCACGCGGACGCCGCCCATGATGTAGTGCATCGTCGGGCCGACTTCCATCGATTCCTTCGTGATGTCCACGTCCGCCAGCTGCTTGAACTGGTGGTACATGCTGGGCAGGCGGCGCTTGATGTACTCCTCGCTGCGCCGCGAGGCGATATCGAGGAAGACGCCGCCGTGGGGGCTTCCCCGGCCCGCTTTGACCTCGGAGTTGATGGCCCGGGCCACCTCGTCGCGGGGGAGCAGGTTGGGCGTGCGCCGGTTGTTGATCTTGTCCTCGTACCAGCGCTCGGCCTCGTCGATCGTGTCGGCGGTCTCGGCGGCGAAGTAGGGCGAGATGTAGTTGAACATGAACTGCTCGCCTTCGGAGTTGCGGAGGGTGCCGCCGTCGCCGCGGACGCCTTCGGTGACCAGGATGCCGCGTACGCTGGGAGGCCAGACCATGCCCGTCGGATGGAACTGCACACACTCCATGTCGATCAGGTCGGCGCCTGCCCAATAGGCCAGCGAGTGACCGTCGCCCGTGTACTCCCATGAGTTGGAGGTGATCTGGAATGCTTTGCCGACGCCGCCGGTCGCAAGGACGATCGCCTTGGCCCCGAAGAGGACGAACTTACCGCTCTCGCGCCAGTAGCCGACGGCCCCCGAGACGCGGTCGCCGTCCTTGATCAGGCGGTTGATCGTGCACTCCATAAAGACGTCGATGCCCTTGTGCACGGCGTGCTGCTGGAGCGTCCGGATCATCTCGAGGCCGGTGCGGTCGCCGACGTGAGCGAGGCGGGCGTAGCGATGGCCGCCGAAGTCGCGCTGGAGGATCCGGCCGTCACTGGTGCGGTCGAAAAGGGCGCCCCAGTTCTCGAGCTCGAGCACGCGGTCGGGGGCTTCCTGGGCGTGGAGCTGGGCCATGCGCCAGTTGTTGAGCATCTTGCCGCCGCGCATCGTGTCGCGGAAATGGACCTGCCAGTTGTCCTCTTCCCAGACGTTGCGGAGGGCGGCGGCGATGCCGCCTTCGGCCATCACGGTGTGCGCCTTGCCCAGCAGCGATTTGCAGATGAGCGCGGTCTTCTGGCCCATGGCGGAGGCTTCGATCGCTGCCCGCAGCCCTGCGCCACCCGCTCCGATGACGATAACGTCGTAGTCGTGCCGTTCGAAATCAGTCATGTGTTACCTGCCCGCCCGGCTTAAAAATGTTTCCACGTGTTTGGGTCCGTGATGATGTCGTTCGCCACGAGCCGGATGTAGAGGTCGGTGGCGACGATCCAGACGAGGCTGCTCCAGGCCCAGAATCGATGGTGATGATTCCACGCCGTCACGTAGTCCCAGATGCGCTTGCGGAACCTGGTCCAACCGGTGGCGCTGAAGGCGTTCAGGCTGCCGCCGACAAAGTGGCGCAGGGAGTGGCAGGAGAACGTGTACATCATCAGGAGGAAGGCGTTGACGACGAGGACGATGGAGCCGAGGCCGATGCCCCACCCTTCATCGGCGTCGTGGAAGCTCTTGAAGGCGCCAATCCAGAGGATGGGGATGAAGACAAGGGCGATGTACATCACGAAGCGGTGGACGTTCTGGATGATCAGGGGGAGCTGCGACTCGCCTTTGAATGAAGGCGCCACGTCGCCGACGGCACAGGCAGGCGGGCTGAGGAAGTAGGAGCGGTAGTAAGCGCGGCGGTAGTAGTAGCAGGTGGCCCGGAAGGGGACGGGTCCAATGAGGACGATGAGGGCCGGGCTGATGAGGATGTTGCCATTGGCTTCGAAGAACTTGGGTTCGTAGACGGGAGAGATGTAGGGCCCGATTTCGAACGCCCACCGGTCGAGAAAGATGCTGATGGTCAGCCAGCCGAAGAAGACCGAGAGGCTGACGAAGACGAAGAGCGGTTCGATCCACCAGCCGTCGGTCCTGAGCGTGGAACGAAATCCGCGGCGATGCGGTGCGGCGACAGCCTGCGCCATGTGCTACTCCCCCCGGGCGATACCGTGCTGGGCGGGATCACGCCCGATTTGCATCCTACCGGCGGTTTACCTTCACCAGCAACGCTCTCTTGTGGATACGAGATATAGGACGTGCCTCTTTCGATATTTCGAAAGAAGCTGGGCTACCTCGTTCGGACGCGGTCCCAGCGGAGGAGGCCGATGATGCTCTTGGCATCGCAGATCTCGCCGGACTCGATCGCCGCGAACGCTTCCTCCGGGGTCATTGCGACGATTTCGATGTCCTCGTCGTCGTCGCCGTCCTCTGTCGCTTCGGTGAGGCCGGTGCAGAGGTAGAGGTAGATGAACTCGCTGGTATACCCGGGCGCGACGTAGAAACCGCCGAGCGATTCGACGACAGCGGGCGCGCGACCGACTTCTTCGGCGAGTTCGCGACGGGCGGTCTCTTCCGGTTCCTCGCCCGGTTCGCGGGTGCCGGCGGGTAGCTCGAGCAGGCGCTTGCCGGCGGCGTGCCGGTACTGGGTGACCAGGAGGAGGCGGCCGTCGTTGTCGACGGGGACCATGCAGACGGCGCCCGGATGCGTGATGTATTCGCGCGTCGTGCGGATACCACCGGGCATCTCGATCTCGTCGACATGCAGATCGAAGAGCTTGCCCGCATAGACGAGCCGCTCCGACGCGATCTTGACATTATCCGGCATGCGGCAGCGGCCCTAGTCCAGGTAGTCCTTGAGCTTCTTGCTGCGGCTGGGGTGCCGAAGCTTGCGCAACGCCTTCGCCTCTATCTGGCGGATGCGCTCGCGGGTGACGCCAAACTCACGGCCGACTTCCTCGAGGGTCCGGCTGCGGCCGTCTTCGAGCCCGAAGCGCAATTGCAACACGCGGCGCTCCCGGCTCGTCAGGCTTGCGAGGACATCTTCGACCTGTTCGCGGAGCAGCTGCTGGCTGGCGGCGTCGGCCGGGGCCAGTGCGCTGGCGTCTTCGAGGAAGTCGCCGAGGTGGCTGTCTTCCTCCTCACCAATCGGCGTTTCGAGTGAGACGGGCTCTTGCGAGACCTTCTGGATCTCGCGGATGCGTTCGGGCGAGTAGGCAAGGCTCGTGTCGGTCTTGCCGGATTCGGTCATGCCCCGGGCGATCTCTTCGCTCGTGGGTTCGCGGCCGTATTCCTGGACGAGGCGGCGGCTCACGCGCACGAGCTTGTTGATCGTCTCCACCATGTGGACCGGGATGCGAATCGTGCGGGCCTGGTCGGCAATGGCGCGAGTGATGGCCTGGCGAATCCACCAGGTGGCGTAGGTGGAGAACTTGAAGCCCTTGCGGTAGTCGAACTTTTCGACGGCGCGGATGAGGCCGATGTTGCCTTCCTGGATCAGGTCCAGGAGCGACATGCCGCGCCCGATGTACTTCTTCGCCACGGAAACGACGAGCCGAAGGTTGGCCTCCGTCAGGCGCTTCTCAGCTTTGATCCCGTCATGGGTGATCCGGTCGAAGTGGTAGCGGAGCTTATCTTCCAGCGGCGTGAGCTTCTCGATGAGGCCGGGCGCCGGCGGGAGTAGCTCTTTCTCATCGCCCGCTTCCTCGCCCATCTTCTCGAGGAGGGCGGCACCGAGGATATTTGTGATCGTGGAGAGTTTGACGATGGCGAGATGCGCTTCGTCTTCCTCCATCCGGGACTTCTGCATAGCGTAGAGGCGGAAGTCGAGGTCCATTTCCTGGTCGACGAGGCCGCGGAACTGGGCGTCGCCGATGACGTCGACGATGCCCTTCTTCTTCAGCTTGGGCGCCTCGGCGTCGCGCCATTTCGGCGACTTTGAAGGCGATGGCGTCGCCGTTCTCATCCACTTCGGGCGTGCGGCCGGCAACGATTTTCTCGTAGTCGTCGATGAAGCTGACTGCCGCCTTGTAGACGGGGAGCAGTTCGGCCCACTGCTCAAGCAGGGTGACGGCGATGCGCGTGTTCGACGGCGGATGCCCATAGGCCTGGACGTACCCGACCTTGATCTCGTCGATGTGGATGCCCTCTTCCATCTGGCGCGCGAGGTGCTTCTCATCGTCGGCGGTCAGCAGGTAGACCTTGCCGATCTCCCTGAGGTACATGCGGACGGGGTCGTCGATCCCCTCGGATTCTTCGCTGAGGAGGTTGACCTCCTCGACTTCTTCCTCTTCTTCCTCTTCCTCCTCGACGAGGCTTACTTTTTCGTCGTCGGAGGGATTCTCCTCTTCCTCTTCATCGTCCTTGCGCTCATCGAACTCCACGGTGGAGAGGCGATTGAGGACGCTGCCGATCATTGCGTCCGCGCTGGTTGGGGATTCGGGCAGGCCATCGTCACTCATGGCTGGCGCGTCCTCCGGGTTCTCTGGACAGCACAGAGCGACAGCCTGCGCATCGACCCACGATAGTGCACGGTCTGTAGGTTTACAAACCTTTGACTGGCGGGGCACGACAGGGTTCGGAGAGGGAGGTGGTGGGCGATACTGGACTCGAACCAGTGACCTCGTCGGTGTGAACGACGCGCTCTAACCAACTGAGCTAATCGCCCGAGCAGAATGGTGGTACGCCGAGGAGGATTCGAACCTCCGACCTCTGCCTCCGCAGGGCAGCGCTCTATCCCCTGAGCTACCGGCGCATCCGTGGTGCCGAAGGTGAGATTTGAACTCACACGCCCGCAAGGGGCACTACGCCCTGAACGTAGCGCGTCTGCCATTCCGCCACTTCGGCCTTTGAGTCATTATGGGTCGCCGCTGCCATCGGTTCAATGACGGCCGGTAAGGGTCTACTCGTAGAAGGCGATGGGTTCGGCGGTTTCCCAGTAGTTGTTCAGCCTGCCGTCCGGCAGGTCGCGGCCGGGGTGGAAGGCGCCCTTATGCATTTGCTCCACCATGTGCTCCTGGCTCTCGAGCTGTTCATCGAAGACGGCGGCGAAATAGCCGATGCCCTGGGTGGAGTGGGCATCGGAGCCGCCGGTGCCCGGCTTGCCCATGATCTTGGCGACCTGGAGGGCGAAGTAGTTCTCGCGGGGCGTGTTGCAGCCGTTGAGCACCTCGATGCCGTGGACGAGCTGGAACACCGGCAGCTTCGAGCGCCTCTTCCGGCGTCAGGTTGAACGGCTCTTTGCCCTCGCGCTTGAAGTGGACCGGGTCGAAGAAGTGGCGAAAGGGATGGGCGACGACAAGAAAGGCGCCCTGTTCATCGGCGACCTCGCGGAGCTTCTCCAGCCGGCGGATGCCGCTCTGATAGCCCTTGAGGCCGATGGCGAGGATGTGCCCCATGTCGGTGGAGACCTCCATCCCGTTCGAGACGAAGATGCCCTCGTGCTTCTTGCGAAAGGGGCTGAGGTCCCACGACTCCCACATGCGGTCGTGCTCGGTGATGTTGACGCCGGTGAGGCCGACCCGGTTGGCTTCCGTGATGAGGTCGTCGGGATCCAGCATCGAGTCTGAGGCGCCTCTTGTGGTGTGGAGGTGCATGTCGATGATGGTTCCGGTCACGCTGGGGCCGTCCTGTTTGTTCCGATTTTCACAGAACTCGACTATATCATTCGCCCGCCAGAGGCAGAATCCAACCGAATATCGCCACGAACGCGAGGGCGAGCCCCAGCCAAATCCACCAGTGACCCCTGTTTACGATCAGTGCCAGCGGCAAAGGGGCGACGGCCAGGGCGACAACGACGGCGGTGAATGCGAGTGAGGGTGTCCCGGGGCCGTCTGCCTGGCCTCGCGAAATCTCCGCCAAGGTAGAGCGCAGCAAGGCCCGTCCCCAGGAGGATCCAGAGGGCGGTGGCGCCAACCATGATCTGGACCGAGACGAGGACTTTCGGGACGCCGGAGTCGATCCAGCGTTCGAGACGGCCGGAGTTCATCGCCCCGACGAGCAGGTAGGTCGCCGCCGCCGTAGTCAGCAGGGCCATGGCGTAGCCGCCGGCCATGCCCGCCATGAGGACGCGGAGGGTCACGGCAGCGTCACGGTGGGGACGACGTCGATGCCATCGATCTCTGCTGCCAGGCGGGCGATGCGCGACTGTTCCCCGAGCGGGCCGATCCAGAACAACGCCGGGCCCGCGCCCGAAAGCCGTACTGGCTCGCCGATGGCATCGATCACGTCCTGGCGCAGTTCGCGGAGCCCGGGGAAAAGGTCGAAGGCGACGCGTTCGAAAGCATTGAATGTGTCCGCGACGGTGCACTGGAGGGGGCGGAGGGAGAGCAGGCGCGCGGTCTCGCGGCCATCGTCGAATGGAGTCGCCGAAAGCGCGGCGAAGAGGGAAGCCGTCTTCGCCGGGAGCGATTTGTGCGGGAGGAAGAGGACAACGCCGTGGACCGGCAGGGTCGGTACCGGCGAAACAATGTCGCCCCTGCCGGTCACGATGGCAGTCGCTCCACCGAGGAAGAACGCCTCGTCGCTGCCGACCGCATTGGCAGCCTGCAGCACGAGCGCGTCGTCGTCGCTCCCCCATCGCTCTGCGAGGAGGCGCAGTGTCGTGGCCGCGTCGGATGCGCCCCCGCCAAGGCCGGAAGCGGCCGGGATTCGCTTTTCGAGGGCGATCTGCGGCATCGGTCCGGTGATCCCGGCGATCCCCGCCAGCGCTGCCGCCGCCCGCCAGGCGAGGTTGTCCCGGGACACGGGTGTATCAGCCGCCGCCGGTCCGCTCACGGTCACGCCCGGCTCGCCCTCCCACGAGAGTGTGACGGTGTCCGCGAGAGCGACCTTTTGCATGACGCTGCTCAGTTCGTGGTAGCCGTCGCTGCGCCTTCCGAGCACTTCGAGGACGAGGTTGATCTTGGCCGGCGCCGCCGCCCGTAGTGCTTCAGGCATTGGCGAGCACCCGGCGGGTCGCGGCCAGGAGCGCCAGCCATTCCGCGACGTCCAGCGTCTCGGGGCGCCGGGTGGGAGCGACACCGGCTTCGGCCAACGCTTCGTCCGCGCCTCCGGGGGGCAGCCAGACGCCGCGCGAAAGGCTGTTGTGGATCTGCTTCCGGGGGTTCCGGAACGTCCGTGAGACAAGTTCGAAGAATGCCTCGAGGTCGTCGCTGCTGACCAGTGGGGTCTGCCGCGGCACCAGCCGGACGACGCCCGACATCACGGATGGTGGTGGCTGGAACGCCTCCGGGAACACATCGAAGAGGTACTCCGCTTCCGCATACACGGCGACGGAAATGCCGAGGAGGGACATGTGCCCGGGCGTCGCTGCGAGCTCCTTGCCAACTTCCTTTTGGACCATCACGACCGCTTCGTGTGGTCGCTCAGGGTTTTCGAGGAAGCTGCGAATAATGGGATTGGCGGCAAAGTAGGGCAGATTGCCCGCCACGTTGTAGGCCTGGCCGGCGACGAGCGCGGCGAGGTCCACGTCGCGAGCGTCGCCTTCGTGGAGTTCGAGGTTCGGATTGTCGCCGAAGGCGGCCTCGAGGTGGCGGATCATCCGGGGCTCAATCTCGAGGGCGACCACCCGGTGACCGGCGTCGAGGAGGGCGCGGGTCAGCGCGCCGGTGCCGGGTCCAATCTCGACGATCGGCAGACCGGGAGCGGGCAGGGCTTCGACGATCCTCTGGAGGACGCGTTCGTCGCGGAGGAAGTGCTGACCGAGAGCCTTGCGAGCGCGCGGCCCGCTGCTACGGGAGCGGCTCACGGCCGGGCCCCCGGTGCGATGGATGGATAATGACTGTGCACCTTCATTCGAACTGGGTTTCGAGCTTGTCCCTGACAGCCAACTCGGGCCCGGTAGACCTGCGGCACCCGGGGCTGACCACTTATGGCTGCTTCCTTCCGGACCTGACCAGGTTCATGGCGCTCCGCCGCGCAGGACCAGGCCGTCAACGTCACTTGACGAGAACAGTCCCCGGAAAACCAGCCCTCCGAGCAGGAATTCAGCCCCGCTGTAGCGGATTGCGGGTACAGGGCACCGCTAGCTCCCCACCTAGCACAGCCAGCGTTGAGCGTACGGCTGCCGCGTTCGGGCGGTCAATTTGGGTGCTCAGGCTTCGACGACGATGAGCAGCTGTCCGGCCGTCACGCGATCGCCGGGCTGGACGTGGATTGCGGCGACAACGCCGCTGCCCGGCGCCCGCAGCTCGTTGTCCATCTTCATCGATTCGATGACGAGAAGGACGTCGCCGGTCTCCACCACGTCGCCCGACCTTGCGGGGCACATCGACAATCGAACCGGTCATCGGCGCTTTGACCTGGAGCGTGCCGGTCGCGCCTGCCTCGGTCGTGTCGCGGTTCTCGAATGCGCTGCGCCAGCGGTCGACTTCGAAGTCGAAGGTGTGCCTGCCGATGGTCACGGATGCGCCGCCACGCCGACGTTCGAGATAGAGCTCCGTCGGTTGGTTGTCGATGAGGAGGAGGAAGAGGTCGGTGTTGCCCACTTGCTCGAGCCCGGCGGTTTTCCAGGGGCCCTCTTCGTTCACGCGGACGCGGATGCCGTCGCCGTTGTCGGCTTCGTATTCGAGCACCACGTCGCGATTGGGTGTGTGGACTAGGAACTTCTGAGCCATCGACCCATTCCTACGCTCTCTGCCATTTGTCGGCGCCAGGCTGATGGGCTGGCGCCATTCCCATTCGTGACCGGCGCCGAGCCATTGCCGTTTTGGCCCGCCGTCGACGGTGCGTGGGAATCGCGGTTGACGAGGAGAAGGGCGGCGACGGCGGCGGCTTCCTCCTGCTCTGCAAGCGGTTCCAACGGCAACACGCGATGGCGGTCGAGGAACCCCGTGTCGAGATGGCCGTCGACGAAGTCCGGGAGGTCGAGCACCTGGCGGATATAAGGGATGTTCGTGGCAACGCCAACCACGCGGAATTCCGTCAGGGCACGCTTCATCCGTTCGATGGCGCCTTCCCGGTTGCGGCCCCAGGCCGTCACTTTCGCCAACAGGGAGTCGTAGTAGGGGGTGATCTCGATGCCGTCGTAGAGGGCGCTCTCAACGCGGATACCCGGGCCGCTGGGCTCGCGGGCGAGGACGATGCGGCCGACGGAGGGGAGGAAGTTGTTGAACGGGTCCTCGGCGACGATCCGGCACTCAATCGCCCATCCACGCATGAGGAGTTCGGACTCTTCGTAGGGGAGCTCCTCGCCCGCCGCCACGAGCATCGCGTCCTTCACGAGGTCAACGCCGCTGGTGATTTCGGTCACCGGGTGCTCAACCTGGAGGCGCGTGTTCATTTCGAGGAAGTAGTAGCTGCCGTCTTCGCGGAGGAGGAATTCCACCGTCCCCACGTTCTGGTATCCGGCCGAACGGGCGAGACGTGTCGCTGCCCGCCCGAGGCTGCGGCGCAGCTCCGGTGTCACCGCGACGCTCGGAGACTCTTCGATCAGCTTCTGATGCCGCCTCTGGATGGAGCATTCGCGTTCGCCGATGGGGACCACATTGCCGTACTGGTCGGCGATGATCTGGATCTCGATGTGGCGCACCGGCGCGAGGTACTTTTCGATGTAGACGGCGGCGTTGCCGAAGGCCGTTTCCGCTTCCCGCATCGCTCGCGTCACGGAACTGCTGAGCCGCGAAGGGTCTTCGATGACGCGGATGCCACGCCCGCCGCCGCCCGCCGCTGCCTTCACCATCACGGGATAGCCAACCTCCTCGGCTGCTCGTGACGCCTCCTCGATGGTCGTTGCCTCGATGCTGCCGGGGACGACGGGGATGCCGATCTCGCGGGCCAGTTTGCCGGGCCCCGATCTTGTCGCCGAGCTGACGAATGGCCGATGGCGGCGGCCCAATGAAGGTCAGCCCGGCCTGTTCGCAGGCCTCGGCGAAGTCGGCGTTTTCGGCGAGGAAACCGTACCCGGGGTGCACGGCATCGGCACCACACGCGCGTGCCACGGCGATGATCCGGTCGGCGTTGAGATAGCTCTGGGCCGCTTCGGCAGGGCCAATGTGGTGCGCCTCATCGGCGTACCGCACGTGGGGCGAGAGCTTGTCGACGTCGGAATACACGGCCACGGACCGGACGCTGAGGTCCCGGCAGGCGCGGACAATGCGCAGTGCGATTTCTCCACGGTTGGCGACGAGGACTTTCGAGAACATTGATACTTCTCTAGGCGAAACGTATGGCTCCAGAGCATACGGCGGCCATCCCTGCCATGACCAGCGCCCGCGACGACCTTACGGGATCGGTGCCGCTCTCGTACGCTTGTGCGGTGGATGCGCATGCTGCCCGTGTGTTGGAGTTCCCGCGTGTTCTCGAACGCGTGGCGGATGGGACTGCCTTCAGCGTGGGCCGCGAACTTGTCCTCGCCCTGGAACCGTCGGGAGATTTCGATGAGGTGCAGGCGCGCCAGCAACTGACCGCGGAAGCGGTCCTGCTCGATCAGCTGGGCGTGGATATTCCCTTCTCAGCGGCAAGCGACATTCGCCCGACCATTGCCGCCGCCGAGAAGGACGTGGCGCTGACCCCCGGCGACCTCCAGTCGGCGGCCTGGTGCCTCGCGACCTGCGTGCGCGCCCGCCGCGCCGTTGAGCGCCTTCACGAACGCGTGCCTGGCCTGAACCGGGTGGGCGAACGTATCGGCGAGTTCCACCACTTCATCGACGCCGTGGCCAATGCGATTGACGACCGTGGGGAGGTGGCCGATGCCGCCAGCGACAGGCTTGGCACCGTCCGCCGCGAACTTCGCGTCGCCCAGCAAAGGCTGGAACAGCGAGCCGCCGCGGCCATGGCCGACGCTATCCGCCGCGGTATTGCCCAGGAAGGCCTGCTGACAGAGCGCAACGGCCGCAAGGTGGTGCCGATCAAGGCTGACCACCGGGGCCAGTTTCCGGGCATCGTCCACGACGTCTCGTCGAGCGGTGCGACCGTGTTTGTCGAGCCGATGGGGGTCGTCGATGCCGGAAACGAAGTGCGCGAGCTCCTCGCTGCTGAGGAGCACGAGGTTCGCCGGATCCTGCGCGAGATCACCGGCCACCTGGCCGCGGTTTCCGACGAAGCGCGAATTGCCGTCGAGGCGCTGGCCCTCTTCGACCTCTACGTGGCCCTGGCGCGCTATGGACGCCGGGTCAAAGCCCAGGTCCCGCCGCCCGGAGACCACACGTCGTGGCTCCATCCCTCCGGGCGGACCGTGCTTGTGCGCGCTCGCCACCCCCTGCTTGCCGAGCCCGTCGTGCCGCTCGACCTCGAATCGGGGCGGAGACGTTGGGCGTACTGATCACCGGGCCGAACACCGGCGGCAAGACGGTCGTCGCTGAAGACGCTGGGGCTCCTTACCTTGATGGTGCAGGCAGGCATCCCCGTCCCCTGCGACGAGGGCAGCCGCTTCGCCGTGGTCGGTGACGTGCTGGCGGACATTGGCGACGAGCAGTCGATCGAGCAATCGCTCTCGACGTTCTCTGCCCATATGCGGAACATCATCGAGATTCTCGCCCGGGCGGATGCGCGCACCCTCGTCCTTCTCGACGAGCTGGGCGCCGGCACCGACCCCACGGAGGGCGCACTGCTGGCGAAGGCGATCTTCGAGACGCTGGTCGAACGGGGGTGTCGCGTCGTCGCCACCACTCACCACAGCGAGCTGAAGGTGTTCGCCCACGAGCACGCGCGCATTCAGAACGCTTCGGTTGAATTTGACCTTGAGACGCTGAGTCCGACCTACCACCTCGTCGTTGGGCTACCCGGACAATCGAACGCCCTTGCCATTGCCCGGCGGCTTGGCCTGGACGAGGCTGTCGTCGCCCGGGCCGAGGGTGGCCTGGGCGAGCATCATTATGAGCTGGAAACCATGCTCGAGGAGATACGAGTCGAACGCCACGCTGCCACGCAGGCACGAGAGGCCGAGGAACAATCGCGCCGAGAGGCCGAGGACATCCGCGTCGATCTGGCTCGCCGGCGAGATGCAGTGGAAGCCGAGCGCACGGAAATCCTGCGGACGGCCACGCGCGAGGCGGAAGACCAGCTCGCCCGCATGCGAAAGGAAGTCGACCGGGCCCGCCGCCGGGACATGGGGGTTGGCGCCGATGACGCTGCCGCGAAACTCGCTGCGCTCGATGCGGACCTCGAAAAGCTCAAGCGTTCGGCGAAACCGAGGCGTGGACCACCGGCGATGTCGACGACGGCGGCCGAGATTCGAGCCCGGGGCCCGGCTGCACGTTCGGGACATTCCCCAGGTGGGGGAGGCGCTGACGTCCGTCGGGGAGGATGGCCGCGTGGATGCCCAGTTCGGCGCCCTCCGGATGAAGGTGTCAGTCAATCGCATCGAGCGTGTGGAATCGCCTGACAGGGCGAGGCCGGCATCGGGTGGTGTGCGGACGCTGCCACACGTCGCCTCGGAGCTGGATCTTCGCGGCCGGCGCGCCGATGACGCCCTGGAGGCCTGCGAGAAGTACATCGAGGACGCTTACCAGGCGGGGCTTCCCTTCGTGCGAATCATCCATGGCAAGGGGACCGGCGCCCTGCGGGCGGCGATCCGGGAGGCGCTGGCGGATCATCCCCTCGTGCGCCGTTACGAGTCGGGACCTGCCGATGCCGGTGGCGACGGTGTCACGGTTGCCGTGTTGGCGGGGCCCTGATGCCCGGCCGTCCTTCCGCCGGCCACCAATCATCGTTCGAGCTTGAGCCCGACACGCTCCCGCCGGATGCGCCGCTTGCCGCCCGGATGCGCCCGCGGACGCTCGACGAATTCGTCGGCCAGGAAGCGGCGGTCGGGGCGAAGTCGCTGTTACGTGGCGCTATCGAAGCCCAGCGCCTGCCGTCCGTGATCCTTTGGGGCCCGCCCGGCTGTGGAAAGACGACGCTGGCGCGCATCCTCGCCCGCCACGTCGACGCGACGTTCGTGGCGATCAGTGCCGTCTCCTCCGGCGTCGCCGATCTCCGCAAGGTGGTTGCGGAGGCGAAGGAGCGCCGGGCGGTTGGTCTCGGAACCGTGCTCTTCGTCGACGAGATTCACCGCTTCAACAAAGCGCAGCAGGACGTCATCCTCCCCTACGTCGAAGACGGCACCTTTGTCCTCATTGGGGCGACAACGGAGAACCCCAGCTTCGAGGTTGTGGCCCCATTGCTCAGCCGGGTGCGCGTCATTCGCCTGGCCGGGCACACCGACGAGTCAATCGGGCGCATCGTCGATGCCGCGATTGTGGATGAGGAGCGCGGGCTTGGCGGCCTCAAGGTCACATTGCCGGAGGATGTCCGGAAGTTGCTGGTTGATGGTGCCCAGGGCGATGCTAGGGCGGCGCTCACCGCCCTCGATATTGCCGGACAGAGGGCCGCCTCCCGCGATGGGGTCATCACCGTCGAGGACGTGCAGCAGGCGCTCCAGGATCGCCGTCCCTACCACGACCGGACCGGCGATTTTCACTATGACACGGTGTCGGCGTTCATCAAGTCGTTGCGTGGGTCCGACCCGGACGCGTCGCTCTACTGGCTTGCGCGCATGGTTGAGGCCGGCGAGGACCCGCTCTTCATCGTCCGGCGGATGGTCATCCTCGCCGCCGAAGACATCGGGCTGGCCGACCCGGAGGCGCTTCGCGTTGCGGTGTCCTGCCAGCAGGCGGTCCACTTCATCGGCATGCCGGAGGGCTTTCTGCCGATGAGCGAATGCTGCCTCTACCTTGCGCTCGCCCCGAAAAGCAACAGTGCCCTGACGGGGTACGTGGCGGCGCTTCGGGATGCGAAGGAGACGGCGCATCTGCCGGTGCCCTTGCACCTGCGCAATGCACCAACCCCGCTGATGCGGCAAATGGGCCACGGCGCCGATTATCGCTACGCCCACGACGAAGCCAGCCACGTCGCCCGGGGCGAGGTGTATTTGCCCGAAGAGTTGGTTGGGCGACAGTATTACGTTCCGGGCGCGCTCGGACGCGAAGCCGACCTGGTGGCCCATTTCCAAGAGAGAACAGCGAAGGAGCAGCCGGGTGGCGATGCAGATTGAGTTTCTTTATTCCGGGCAGACCGGTCGTAGCGAGGCAGCCGAAGAGGCCCTGCGCCTGGCGATCGAGGCCTCGGAGCTTGAGTGCGAAGTGACCTACACCGAGGTCAACGGTATGGAGGATGCGAAGGACAAGAAGTTCCTCGGCTCTCCCAGCATCCGGGTGGCTGGCGTCGATGTTGAATACGGCGACCGCGAGCCGGACGAATACCAGGCCGGGACGCGCTACTACAACACGCCCGAGGGCTGGAAGCCGTATCCTCACGCCCGCCTGATCGCCAACACGATCCTCGAGATGGCGGACCGGCAGGCGAAGAAAGCCTAGCGGCCGATCCGTTGCCTGCGGTTTTCGAGGCGCTTTCGAACGACGCGGTGCGAGCTGTGGGCGAACTCTTCGCCGCCGAACCCGTCGTCGAGCCTTACACGGCGGACGGCAGCGAGGTCTTTCGGCTTACCCTCGGCGGTGCCGCGGACGGGGTCACGATGGTCCTGTGGCCCTCGCTTTCTCGCGTCGATGTGACCAGCGTTGGTAACCACGGCTGGGTGATGAAGAACGTTGGCCGCGTGGATGTCATCCCGGGCGTTGAGGTGGTGTTTAAGCCCGCCGAGGGCACGGGTTACCTGTTCGTGTCTGTCAACGGCTGGGTGAACATGGTGGTTGGCTAACCGAGATCGAGGAGCGTGGCTGCTGCCTGGAGATGGCAGACGTCGTTCGTGCGGTGGAGCACTAGTCCGCCGGCGGGGCCTTTGCGAAACTCCGTGATCGCACAGTTCGCCGAGGCGAAGCGGCTGCCGCTACGGTACTCCAGGCCGATCGCGATGTGGCACATCGCGCCGATGACGCCGCCATGGGTTACCGCGAGGGAGGTGCCGTCCGCGGCCGTTAGCTCCTCCAGCGCCGAACTCACCCTCGCCACGAACTTCGGGCGGCCCTCCTCGCCGGGAAAGTGGGGACGTTCGCCTTCTTTCAAGCTGGCAAACATCGCGGCGAACTCCTCCTGGAGGGTCGGCCAGGTCTTGCCATTAGCCTCGCCCATGTCGTACTCCATCAGGTCCCGGTGGGAGGCCGGTGCAAGCCCAAGCTGCGCCCCGATGATCGAGGCTGTCTCGCTAGCCCGGGCGAGGGGGCTTGTCACGATCCGCTCGATTCCCTGGGTAGCAAGAGCGTTGGCCGTGATCCGGGCCTGTTCGCGCCCACGGTCCGTCAGCTGGGAATCGAAGTGTCCCTGGAGAATGCGGGCGGCGTTCCCCTCCGATTCGCCGTGGCGGAGAACCAGGAGGCGCACGGCCCGCTACTCCGTGAGTCGACGGTAGAGGGCGGGGAGCCGGCTGGGGAGCGCTTCGATGTCGGCGACGACCTCGTAGCCCATGTCTTCGCACATCGTCTTCAGGTAGTCGTGGCCGGCCCGGTCGACGGTCAGCGCGAAGGGCGTGATGCCCTCGCGCTTCGCCTCGTTCAGCGCCTGCTTGGTGTCGTGAATCGCGTATTCCTTCTCCGTGCGGTCGCGGCCGTAGCCGTGGTCCTGGGGGCGGCCGTCGCTGAGGAGGACAGAGGATCTTCACCTTGGCGTCGGTGAGATTGAGCTTGTGGGTCGCGTGCCGGATCGCCGGGCCCATGCGCGTCGAGCGGATCGGCGTGACTCTTGTCGAGCCGGTGCTTGATCGTTCTGGTCGAGGCGTCTCGTCGAAGTCCTTGATCACGTAAGAACTCGACGTTGTCGCGGCCGTAGCCGCTGAAACCGTAGATGCCGTACTGGTCGCCGATCGTCTCCAGCGCCGTCATCAGGAGCACCGTTGACTCCTTCTCGAGGTCGATGATGCGCTTCGGCGGGCTCGTGAGCTCCTGGCGGCGCTTGGAAACCCACCAGCTCAGGTACTTCCGCGGGTCGTCGTCGTAATCGTCTGTCGTCGTACTTGCTTCTCGCGCTTGTTGATCTCTTCGTCGGTGCTGGCCGACATGTCGATCAGGAACGCGACGGCGACGTCGCGCTCGATCTTGTTGCGGCGCCAGTAGATCTTTCTCGTTCGGGTTGGCGCCGCTGCGGTGCTCGACCATCCACTCGATCGCCGCGTCGAGGTCGAAGTCCTCGCCGTCGGGCAGCCGCTTGATCTTGCGGAACATCTCCGGCTTCATCAGCTCGAACTGCTTGCGGGTCTGCGGCAACCAGTCCGGCGTGCTCGCGGAGCGTGTCTTCGTAGAAGTTATCGTCGCCCTCTTCGAGCTTGGACTCCTTCACGGCGCACCAGCGCGGCTTGTAGTCCTGGGCCCGGAAGTCCCACTCGTCGTAGTAGTAGACGGTGACGATCGGCATGAGCGGCTCTTCGCCCTCGCCGGCGCCGGTGCTGTTGTCGCTCGTCGGCTCGCCGGACTTGTGCGTCCTTTCCGAGGCTGGCGTCCCCGCCTCCTTCATCAGGTTCGACATGAACATGCCCGTGGTCGCGTCGAGGTCGCCTTCCATCAGAGCGTCGAGGTCGATCTCGACGCTCTTCTCGAGCAGCTCGGCGAGCTGCTCCGGCGTCAGTGGCGCCGGCGACATTTCGCCGGCCTCGCCGCTCCTGGGCGTTCTCCCGCAGCTTCATCAGCAGCTCGACGAGCTCCGGCTTGAAGTCGCCGCGGAAGTCGATCTCCTGCGGGCTCTCGTAGTCTGTCGTCGCCACCTCACCGACGTCGCCCATCTGCATCTGGCCGCCTTCGCCGCCGCTCTCCCCTGCCTCCATGGGCAGCGCCTGCCCGGGCGTCCATCGGCTCGACCGATATCCCAGTCGCCCTCATCCGCTCGTCGTCGATAGATGTTCGGGATCGAGCGCGCGATGTCGTAGAGCATCAGCGTCGCCTCGGCGCGATCCTCGACGATGTGCTTCGGTGGCTGCCGACATCCGCGCAGGATGCCGAGCGCGCGCGCCATCGCTTCGCTGCGCGGTCGTCGGCCAGCGCACCGCGTCCGACGCCGTCGAGGCTGCCGCGCACGAGGTTCTCGACGAAGCCCTGCCGCAGCGGCAGCTGGCGCACGTCCGGGCGCCGTTGCCAGCGCTTCGCGTCTGCATGCGCGTCAACGAGCGCCGGATCCCGCCGTACTCGCGCTTCGATCGCCGCATCGATGCGCGAGTCTTCGGCGATCGTGTACAGGTCGCTTGCGAGCTGGCGGTCCGGGAAGATAGGTCGAAGAAGCGCTCCATGTCTGTCGTGGTCGGCGCTTCGCGCGAGGCCGTCGAACTGCCGAGCGCTGGTGCCTCGAACACGTCCCCGGGCTGGTCCGCACGCGAAGTCGAAGCTCCCGAACTCGATGTGCGCCGCCTGGTGCGTCGCGAACACCTTGATCGCCGCGAAGTTCTCATCCTTCTCCGGATACTGCTCCATGAGCTCGGGGAGGAAGATCGTCGATCCCTCGGTGCTGGCGCGGTGCTCGTCGACCCAGCCGATGCCCTTCTCCGCGAGCGACGCCGTCGTCTGGATGCTGACGTTGCGGCCCGTCAGGGCCTTGCAGTAGAGCCGCAGGACCTCGCCCACTTTCGAGAGCTCGACCCGCGCGGAGAGCGTGTCGAGGATGTCCTCGCCGCGGGTCGACTGGAGGCGGAAATACGCCTCGCCGCCGTCGTGGCTCGCCTGCAGGATGCGGAGGCCGGCGTGCGTGCCACGGCTCCAGCTCGTCGAGGCGGATGCGATCAAGCACCGCGCGGCACGCTCGTCACGAAGTCCATCGCCGCGAATGCCGAGTACGGCGCCAGCTGTTCCGCCAGCTCGATGACCTTGTGGTGGTCGTCCGGTTCCAGCTCGCCGAGCGCGTCGGCCGCTTCCTCGAAGTACTGGAACGCCGACCGGTTGTGCCCCCGCGCGACCTGCGCTGCGAGCAGCGAGATAGCGCTCCCGCAGCGGCGCGTGGACCTTCTGCAGCAGCGGCGACGCCCCGCTCGAAGTACAGGCGCGAATCGGCCCAGCTCGATTGCGCAAGCTCTACCGCGAACGAGAGGAACGGGAGACCGGTCGTCTTCGTCAAGCCTGCCTCAGGACCTCGCGGCGCCGTAGCCAGGCAGGCGGAGGCGAGTTCGTAGCTGTGCCGCGAGAGCTCGTCGACGAACAGCACCAGGCGCGCCGCCTGCCCGATCCGCAGGACCTCGAACACGCGTGGCGCCGAGGTCGTAGAACTGCGCGGCCAGCGACGAGCTCTTCCAGTTGCCCTTGTACAGCCGCCGCCCGAGGTCGGCCCACTGCCGGAGATGGCCCGGACCGATCGCCGCCATCGTCGCCGGGGCCGAGCGCAGGAAGGAGACTGCGAGCGGCGCCGACTCTCCGGCCATGGTGACCGCCTCGCGGCCGAGGCTCTCGATCGCGTCCCAGGTGGCGCTTTCGGGCAGCGCGCGCGCCGACCTTGAAGTACTCCGCCGCCGCTTCCCAGGAACGGAGGCTGAGGCCGGTCAGCTCCATGCCGGTTTCGGCCCAGGCTGTAACCTGGGCGTCGGTCAGGCGTCGAGAGAGGGCGCGAAGGCCATCCTCGAAGTGCTGCGTGAGGGGGGCCGGAAAGCCCGAGAGCCGTTCGCCGTGGCGGGCGGTCAGTTCCTCAACAATGGACATTGGTGTTCCTCTTCCCTGCTCCGAATCGACCTGGTGCGCCCTCGACTCGATGACTTCACGTGGCGAGGCCGGGACGGTTCGGGTTCTCGTAATCGTAGAAGACGACCTCGCCCGTTGTCGTGTCCCAGATCGCGCAGCTGAGCTGGTGACCGTTGCGATGGTCGCGTGGGTCGCCCGCGGAGCCGGGGTTCACCACCAGCGTTGTCCCGTGGCGCTGGGCCATCTGGAAGTGTGTATGCCCAACGACGAGGAGGTCGCAGGGCAACTCGGCGGCCCGTTCCCAGATCTTTTCGTGCGGGTAGTGATAGTCCCGCCAGGGCTCCCAGGGTGAGCTATGCGTGACCATCACCTGCTTCCCATCGATCTGCGCTCGTGGTTGAGAACGGCTGGGCGCGCAGCCATTCGACGAGCTCCTGGTCGACGGCCGGGTTGGAAAGCGCCCGGGCGCCGTCGGGCCCGAGCAGGATCTCCTCGTGGTTACCCTGGACTACAAGGGCATCGAGTTCGCGGAGGCGGGCAACGACTTCGTTCGACCAGCGAAACTGGAAGACGGAGTCACCGGCGCAGACGAGGCGGTCGATGGGCTGCATCAACTCGAGGGCGCGGTCCAGCCCCTTGATGTTGCAGTGGATGTCCGAGACGAGCCCGACCCGCGCCAAGCAGCTACTCGAAGATGCAGGTGACTACCTCTTCGATGCTGCGCTGCACCTCGGTGTCATCTGTCAGCGCCCAGGTCACCGCGACCTGGCAGGCTCGCCGGGCCGGGATACCTCGAGCAATAAGCCGGCCCGCGTAGATCAGGAGCCGGGTGCTCACACCTTCGCCCAGTCCGTGCTCTTTGAGGTTGCGCACCTTCTCGCCGAGCTTCGAAAGGTCCATGGCGACGGCCATATCGACGCCGGCCTCGTGGGCGATGATCTCGGCTTCCTGCTCGCGCGGCGGGTAGTCGAATTCGATCGCGATGAAGCGCTGGCGGGTCGAATGCTTGAGGTCCTTCAGCGCACTCTGGTAGCCCGGGTTGTAGGAGATGACGAGGAGGAAGCCATCGGCGGCTTCCACCACCTGGCCCAGCTTCTCGATCGGCAACAGTCGCCGGTAGTCGGTCAACGGGTGGATGAGGACGGTCGTGTCCTTGCGCGCTTCAACCACCTCGTCGAGGTAGCAGATTGAGCCGAGCTTCACGGCGCGGGTGAGGGGGCCGTCGATCCAGCGCGTGCCATCGGCGTCGAGCAGATAGCGGCCGACGAGGTCGCTGGCCGTCAGGTCTTCGTGGCAGGCGACGGTGATCAGGGGCGTGCGACCCTCCGTCTCCACGTGGGTGTCGGAGGAGAGTCGAGTCATGGGGCGGCCAAGGCGATGAGACATGTACTCGACGAAGCGGGTCTTGCCAGCAGCCCGTCGGGCCTTTGAGCAGCACCAGGTACACGCTGCTCGAAGGCAGCTTCGAAGAGGCTGATCTCGTCGCCTACCTCGAGGTAGTACGGCTCTCCAAGTGAGGCGTATTCCTCAACCTGGTAAATCGATGCAGTTGCGTTCAGCCAATCCGTGTCACCTCCCGGCTTCCTGCTTGAGGCGCGATTGGAGCGCCTGCCATTCGCGAAGGGTGCTGGTTTCGAGTTCGGCCAGCGTCCCGTCGTTGTGGATGATGATGTCGGCCTTCGCCGTTCGCTCGTCGTTCGAAAGCTGCGAGGCAATGCGCGCCCGCGCTGCTTCTTCATCGAGGTTGTTGCGGGCAGCAAGCCGCTTGACCGCCGTGTCCGGCTCGACGACGACGACCCAGATCTCATCGACCAGGTCTTCCCAGCCCGCTTCGAAGAGCACCGCCGCTTCGAGGACGGCAAGGTCGTTGCCCGCCACTTCGAGTGCGGACAGCTCGGCCGAAGCAAGCCGGCGGATGCCCGGCCAGACGATGTCGGTGAGTTTCTTGAGTTCGTCCGGTTTGCCGAACACTTTGCCGCCCAGCACGCGGCGGTCGATCGTGCCGTCAGGGGCGACGATGTCATCGCCGAAGGTGGCGACGACGGCCGCGAACGTGTCGGTACCCGGGTCATAGGTGCGATGACCGAGGATGTCGGCATCGATGACAGGGGTCTCGTGGTCGCGGAAAAACTGGGCGACGGTGGATTTGCCACTGGCAATGCCGCCTGTGAGGCCGATGACGTGCAAGCAAGTGCTCCCGGGGAACGAAGTTCGCGAACGGTAAGGATACCGCCGCGCAGAGAAGCGCGGCAAACGTCGCTACACCGCGTCGACAATTCGCACGCTTGATCGGGCCACGGGTTCGGCGCAGGTCGGGCACTGGTAGATGGGTGTGACGTGGTGACCGCAGTCCCGGCTCACGAGCGTGAGGTCGTGTTCGCAGTGCTCTTCACCCCACGCCGAGAGGGAGCCGACGACGAGGCCGAGGCCGTGGCCTTTGGCCGTGAGGATGTATTCGGCCCGCGGCGGATGCTCGCTGTAGAACTCGCGGGCAACGATGCCTTCCGTTTCGAGGCGCTTCAGGCGATCGGACAGCATGGTCGTCGTGATGCCTTCGACGGACTGGCGAAACTCGCTGAACCGGGACTTGCCGCGCAGGAGGTCGCGAATGATAAGCAACGTCCAGCGGTCGCCGACAACGTCGAGGGCGGCGGCGACGGGGCAGAGCACCTGGCGGGCGGGAGTCTCGGAAGCGGCCATTGATTTGATATTCAAACTTACTTGGATTATAAAAGCAACACCAGTTGTCCAACTGACCGGGGGTCCCCATGTCTGCATCCACTCGTTCAACCATCGCCAGAGTCCTGGCCGGCGAACGCCTCAGCGATTCGGACGCCATCGCCCTCGCCGACCCACGAAGAGCTGGAACCGCTGCTTGCGGCCGCCGGCGAACTCCGGGATCGCGGTCACGGCAACATCGTCACGTTCTCCAAGAAGGTCTTCATCCCGCTTACCCAGCTCTGCCGCGACGTGTGCCACTACTGCACGTTTGCCCAGCCGCCAAAACCGGGGGAACGTGCCTACCTGACCCCCGAGGAAGTGTTGGCAATCGCCCGAGCGGGGGCCGAGCAGGGATGCAAGGAAGCGCTCTTCACCCTCGGCGACAAGCCGGAGCGCCGCTACAAAGTAGCCCGCGATGAGCTCGCGGCGATGGGCTACCGGACCACGATCGAATACCTCGTCGACATGTGTGCCCTCGTCCTCAAAGAGACCGGGCTCTTGCCCCATGCCAATCCCGGCGTCATGACCCGGGAGGAGATCGCCGCTCTTCGGGCGGTCACCGTCTCCCAGGGGATCATGCTCGAGAGCCTCTCCGATCGGCTGCTGGAGAAAGGCGCCGCCCACTATGGATCGCCGGATAAGAAGCCGTCGGTGCGCTTGCAAACGATGCGCGACGCCGGCGAACTCCAGGTGCCCTTCACTTCGGGCATCCTTATCGGCATCGGCGAGACCCGCCAGGAGCGAGTGGAGTCGTTCCTCGCCCTGCGAACGTTGCACGAAGCCAACGGGCACATCCAGGAGATCATCGTCCAGAATTTCCGGGCCAAGCCGGGGACGAAGATGGCCGACTGGCCCGACCCGACGCTCGACGACCTGCTCTGGACCATCGCCGTCGCCCGGTTGATCTTTGGGCCAGCGATGAACATCCAGGCGCCGCCGAACCTGAGCCCGGGCGTCTACCAGCAGCTCGTTGCCGCCGGTCTGAACGACTGGGGTGGCGTCTCGCCGGTAACGCCGGACCATGTGAACCCGGAAGCGCCGTGGCCCCATCTTGAGGCGTTGCGTGAGCGTACCCTCGATGCCGGCAAGCTGCTCCACGAGCGTCTCGCGGTCTATCCCGAGTACGCGGTCGATGTCGCGCGCTGGCAGGACCGGGCGATGCAGACGCCGGTCCTCCGCGTCATCGATGGCGAGGGCTATCCGAAAACGGACCCCTGGGCGCCAGGTGAACTCGTCGACCCGCCCGTCGAACTTGTCGACCGGGAAGCGGGAGCGCGTCTCGTCGCCGGACTCCAACCGTCGCGGCGGGTTGTCGAACTCATCGACCAGGCTGTTGCCGGCAAGCGCCTGGCGGAAGCGGACATCGCGCACCTCTTTACCGCCCGCGGCGCCGACCTCGAGGCGATTCGCGTGGCCGCGGACGACCTTCGCAAGCGCATCTCGGGTGATGTCGTCCGCTACGTCGTGAACCGGAACATCAACTACACGAACATCTGCTACTTCAAGTGCCAGTTCTGTGCCTTCTCGAAGGGAAAGCTCAGCGAGAACCTGCGTGGCGCCCCCTACGACCTCGACCACGAAGAGATCGTGCGGCGGGCGGAAGAAGCGTGGCAGCGCGGCGCCACCGAAGTGTGCATGCAGGGCGGGATCCATCCCGACTACACCGGCCGTAACTACCTCGAAATCCTCCACGCCGTGAAGGGCGCACTGCCGGGGATGCATGTCCACGCGTTTTCGCCGCTGGAGGTCTGGCAGGGCGCGGCGACGCTCCATCTCCCGGTGGTGGAGTACCTGAAGCAGCTGAAAGAGGCCGGCCTTGGGACCCTCCCGGGGACGGCGGCCGAGATTCTCGACGACGAGGTACGCCAGACACTGTGCCCGGACAAGATCAACACGAGCCAATGGCTGGAAGTGATGGAGGCTGCCCACTCGGTCGGCTTCCGCACAACGTCGACGATCATGTACGGCCACATCGACCGCCCCGTGAACTGGGCGCGCCACCTGCTTCGCATTCGTGACCTGCAGGAGCGGACAGGGGGGTTCACCGAGTTCGTGCCACTGCCGTTCATCCACATGGAGGCGCCCATCTACCTCAAGGGCCGGGCGCGCACCGGGCCTACCTTCCGGGAGAGCCTCCTGATGCACGCGATCGCGCGGCTCGTGCTGCATCCCCTCATCCAGAACATCCAGGTCTCGTGGGTGAAGATGGGGCCGGAAGGTGTAAAAGCTTGCCTCAACGCGGGCGCCAACGACATGGGCGGTACGCTCATGAACGAGAGCATCAGCCGGGCGGCGGGCACCCTCCACGGGCAGGAAATGGCGCCCGAACTGATGGACGAACTCATCAGCTCACTCGGCCGCATCCCGCAGCAGCGGACCACGACCTACGGTGAGCCACCCGCTGAGCGCATCGAAGCGTCGTATGGCGCCGACGAACTGACGCCGATCATCCTCACGCCCGCACCCAGGTGGGAACGCGGCGAACCGCTGGAGCTGGTCAGGAACTAGGAGACCGGGGAGTCCACTCGATCACCGCGATCGGTGTCGGATTTCGGCTGAACCGGATCCCGGCGGGATCGGCGATGGCAAGGCGCGCTATCTCGTCGCCGAGTTTCCTGTCCTTTTCACTGCCGGGCTCCACCCACAGCTGGATGCGCAGGTTCCGCTGGGCTTCGACCACACCTGGATACGTGGCCGCTGCGCGTTCGAACAGCCGGATACTCGGCAGGTGGCCCCGGGCCAACAGGAGCGTGATGAACTCGCGGGCGCCGGGCAGGTCAGCTCGCTGCTCCCCGTGGACCGCCGGCCAAAAAGGCGAGGCAACGGATGCCGGCGCCCGGTCGAGGAGGACAGCGATGCAGCGTTCCTTGGCGGCTGCCTCCATGCCGTCGAGAAAGGCACCGATCTCCTCTACGTCGTAGCCGACATGGGAGATGAAGGCGGTATCCGCCGAGAGGCCGTTGCGGTCGGCGGGCCATCGTCCGGGCACGGCGCGCACGTTGTCGATGCCGTGTTCGGCCTTGCCTTCGGCGAGGTAGGTGAGCATCGCCTCGGACGGGTCGATGACCGTGACTTCCCCGGCGACGAGGGCAATCGGCAGGGCATAGCGGCCGGCTCCGCCACCGATGTCCAGCCAGGTTTCCCCGGGCCGGGCGAGGCTGCGGAGGTAGTCGAGGACGTCTTCATTGGTGCGACGCGGGTCGGCTTTGAAGTACGCGGCCATCGGCGCATAGAAATCGCCGGTAGGGGCGGTCTCCTGGAAGCGTTCGACCTGTTCGCGGTTGGCTCGGACGAGCGCCGCCCACGCCGCTGCAACGGATTCGGCCGGTTGGATGACTGGATTCATGGCAGGAGTGTTGTCCGCGCGGGCCGGCTGGCGCAAGAGCGGCCAGGCACGGCCCGTATGCTAGATTTGCAGCACACATTGACCCCGGGGAGAACGATGGCAACCAAAGACCCAAATGAGCCGTTCACGCGACTTTCTGTGAAGGAAGCGAAAGAGAAGCTGGACGCCGGCACTGCCGTCATGGTGGATGTCCGCGAGCCCGATGAATATGTCGAGATCCACGCGAAGGGCGTGCGGCTCATCCCCGTCAACAGCGTCATGCACGAGGTAGCCCAGATCCGCGAACTCGCGGGCGACAAGGGCGAAGTGCTCTTCATCTGCAAGAGCGGACAGCGGAGTGCGCTGGCTGCCGAGTTCGCCACAGCCGCCGGCCTCGACGACAAGGAGCTCTTTAACGTCGAGGGCGGGACAACGGCATGGGCGGCCGCCGGTCTCCCTACCGGCGACTAAACCGGGTGTGACGCCACCGCCAGGGAGCGAACGCACGCTCGCATTGAGCACCGGCACGTTTCGCCTCATCCACTGGCCGGGGCCGACCGATGTGCCGGTCCTCTTCTTGCACGGCCTCACGGCCGTCGCGGATGTCTGGGGCCCGGCGGTCGAGGCGATGGGGGACGAGAGGCCGGACTGTTTCGCGATTGACCAGCGTGGCCACGGCGAGAGCCATCCCCGCGGCGGCTATGGCATCGGCGCCTACGTCGGGGACGTGGTCGAAACGCTGGACAGTCTTGGGCTGGCGAGCGCTCATGTGGTCGGCCATTCGATGGGCGCACGCGTCGCTATTGTGTTCGCCGCTCGCCATCCCGATCGCACCCGTTCCGCCGCAATCATCGACATCGGTCCGGAACAGTGGCGAGCGAACTGGACCTCCACCTGGGCTGCCGTCGATGGCATGCCTTCGCGGTTTGCGAACGAAACGGAAGCCCTGGCTTTCGCCGGTTCGCGCACGCAGAATTCGCCGATCGGGACCGGGCTCTTTCTTGCCCGGCTTCGCGACGATGGCCGGGGGGGCCTGACCTGGCGTGCCGACCGCGAGGCCCTCAAGGCTTCGGTGAAAAGCCATCGCTCGCGCAACTTCTGGGCGGAGTGGTCTGCAATCGAACGGCCCGTGCTTCTCGTACGTGGCGGCACTTCCCACGAACTGCGGGAATCCACCTTTGAACGGATGAAGGCCCTTAACCCGGGCGTTAACGTCCGTGAACTTCCGGGCGTGGGGCATAACGTCCCCCTCATCGCGCCGGATAAGCTGGCGGCTGAGCTCCAGCGTTTCTGGACCGAGGTCACATAATCCCCATGGCTCCTGCTCCCGTCCGCGCCCTGAGCGTGGCACTCGCCCTCGCCGGGGGGCTACTGCTTGCCGCGTTTGCCATCTCCGCTTCGGTCGCTCCGGCACAGTCGGCGGTCCAGCCGAAATATCGCGTGGTGGTGCCCGCCCTTTCGGCCGGAAAGTTCCCACCGCCTCCGACGCCGACTCCCACGCCGGTGTTCGGTACCCCGGCGACGCTGCGGCTGGCGTCCGGCGGCATCACGATGTCGCCCCAGATCGAAGCACGCCACACCGTCACCGTCGCCGGCAAGGAGTACTTCGACGTGCCGACGCAGCCATCGCGGGTGGCCTGGTACGAAGCGTTCGGCGACCTCGGGAGGGCCGGCAGCACGACGCTCCTTGCTGCTCACATCAACTACGCCGGCTACGGTGCGGGCCCCTTCGCGCGGCTCACCAGCGCGACTGTCGGCGACACGATCACGTTGACCGACACCGTCGGCCGCACGCTTGTCTTCTCCGTGCAGTCCGTCCAGGTGATTAAGCTGGCCAACCTCGACATGAACCAGGTTGTCTATCCCACGCTGGGAGCGGGCAAGGAGCGGCTCACCCTGATCAGCTGTGGCGGGACATTCGTCCCGAACCCTTCTGGTGTTGGCGGCCAATACGACAGTCGGGTCATACTCGTCGGCGAGCGGTACGTGGAGTGAGCTGCCTGCCTGGCCAACGCGGGTGGGACTTCGTGGGCCAGGGTGTGGCCCGGATGTTAGCGTGGCCTGCGTTTTGTTTCTTGAAGATGCGGTAGCATCGTTCTGGATCGCCTGCATTCAGGTTCGATTGCCCGGTGGTTGTTCGGCGACCACGCTTCACACCGGTGCGACAATGGGGGTCTTGCTTGGGCGCCGTCCTGGCTACCGTTGTTCTGGCACCTCCGATCGTTGAACGCACGTGTTCTCGCGAAAGGCGCCTGGCGGGCTCCCCGAAAACGTTGCCCGGTCCAATCCCGAGGACCCAGCCGACGCGGGTCTGTCGCTGGTGAACGCCTGGCGCGAGGAGTCCTCAAAGCCCCTGCGAGGAACCACGCGTCCACGGTCGTGGCAACCGCGGAAACGCCAGCAAGGCCACGCCCAGGGCAATCGCGATTGTCACGCCTCCCGCGAGGCCGTCGATCCAGTAGTGATTCGCCGTCACCACGACGGAGAAGAGCACGGCGGCGGGCCAGAACCACACCAGCCAGCGCGCTCTCGTTCCCGGGAGCACGAACCAGAGCGTCGTTGCAAACAGCAACGGGTAGCCAACATGGAGCGATGGCATTGCGGCGAAGTCGTTGCGGTAGCGCTCGAAGATGGCCCACCCGGGCGTACTCGCGAGGTCGGCAGCCGTCGGGTCGGCAAGTCCCAACTCGGGGACGAGTCGTGGCGGGGCAACTGGAAACAGGAAGAAGAGGCAGAGCGCGATCACGTGCGCCATCCAGAACCAGCGCCAGACGAACGGAAATGTCGCCGGACGGCGCAGCCACAGCCACACGAGGAAGGCTATCGACCCGGCGAGGTGCTCATACTTGTAGACGTTGACGGCAAAATCTTCGAGCCAGGGCAGACCGTTGGTGAACCGCTGGGCGCTGGGTTCGATGAAGAGGCCAGCGTCACCTTCGAAGTCAATCAGCGCTCGCGCGTGTCGAAGCGCGTCGGCCGAGGAATCAGGCCCAACAAGGTATCGAACGGTCTCATAGAGCGCCGTCAACGCCAGGAACATGACAGCCATGCCGATGAAGGCCGGCAACCGCTCCAGCCGGCCGGAAACTTGCGGTTGTTCCTCAACTCGCTGCAAGGGATTCATCGTGAGACCGGTACGCGCGTGTGGTCAACATTCCGCGAGGCAGGGCCACGTTCTTGCGCATAGCTATCGTGACGGACTACTACTACCCGACGCTCGGTGGCATTACGGAACACGTCCACGGGCAGGCGTCCTATCTCCAATCTCGCGGTCACGAAGTAACGGTGATCACGGGAAACGTCCACAAGCCGCCAGCCGTCGTCGACGGGGCCTATCGCCCTGAAGACCATGTTGACTTCGAGGTCGTGAGAGCCGGGCGTACCTTCGGGTTCTATGGCAATGGCGCCCAGACACTGCACACGCTTGGGCTCTCGACTCCGTGGACGCTGAAGAACCTTTTCCGGCGTCGCGATTTCGATGTCATTCACACCCACGCGCCGTATAACCCGAGCATCGTGCAGGCCGTCCCCTTCGTCCGGAACAGGCGCGCCGCCGTCGTGGGGACGTTCCACTCGGTATTTCCGGAGAGCAAGAAGCTGAAGGTGGCCGCCTACGGCTTGCGGCCTTCGATCGAGCGCCTGGACGGCCGCATCGTCGTTTCCAAAGCCTGCATCGAATCGCTCGACCCGTACTTCCCCTTCGACTACACGGTCATCCCGAACGGCATCGACGAGACGCATTTCACGCCGGATGCAACGCCATTTCCGGAGTTCGCCGACGACCGCCAGAACATCCTGTACGTCGGCCGCTTCGACCCCCGCAACGGTCTCGATACGATGCTGCACGCATTCACGCTCGTCCGTCGCGCTCGCGGCGATACGGTTCGGCTAATCGTTGTAGGAGATGGACCGTTGCGCTCCTACTATCAGCGGATGGTACCGCGCGATGTGGCGCCGTCGATCGTCTGGGCCGGCCGGGTGAATTGGGATCGGCCCCGCTACTTCGCCAGCGCCGACCTCCTCTGCACTCCTTGCGAGCGAGCGTCGTTTGGCATGGTGCTGCTCGAGGCGATGAGCTGCGGCCTGCCGGTGGTGGCCAGTCGCAACTCGGGCTTCCAGCTGGTGATGGAGCACCAGAAGCATGGCTTGATGGTGGACGATGCCGAAGACGCAGGCGGATTCGCACGGGCGATCGAACAACTGCTGGATCGGCCGGACGACATGGTCCGCATGGGCTGTGCCGGCCGCCAGGCCGCGGTTGAACGCTTCTCCTGGACCAGCGTCGGGGCGCGTCTCGAGGAATACTACGGCGAAGTGATCGCCGCTCGGAAGGCTGCGGTTTGACGAGGAACCAGACCATCGCGGTGTTCTGCCTGCTTGCCGTATGCGCCGTGGCTCCGCTGCCTGTCCTCCTGTTCTTTGGCTCGTTCCCTGGAAGCTTCCCCGCGCTCCTGATCGACGCCGCGCTGGTCATCGCCGTGGGCGCCTGTGCGGCCGGCTGTTTCGCTCCCAATTCGCCGATCTTCGGTCGCGTCGTGCACGGTGACGGTGTGACGAGCGATGTCATGGCGCTCACCTTCGACGATGGGCCGTCGCCGGACACGACCCCGAGGATTCTCGATACCCTGAAAGAGGCCGGGGCGCGGGCCACCTTCTTCGTCCTTGGAAAGCATGCTGTGCGGCATCCCGAACTCGTACAGACGGATCGTGGACGAAGGGCATGAGCTGGCCAGCCACGGCTGGAGCCACAAGATCCTCGTCTTCGCGAGTCCCACGGCAATTCGCCGTGAGCTGAACGAAACAGCCGCCGTGTTCACCGGTACTGGTGCACCCCGTCCCCGTTTCTTCCGGGCGCCACATGGCTTCCGCGGGCCGTTCCTCAATCGCGTGGCGGGCGGGCTCGGATACAGGCTAGTGGGATGGTCGAAGGGCGTGTTCGATACAGCCCTCCCGGGCGCGGACACGATCGTCGAACGAGCGCAGTCCGGGATGCACCCAGGCGCGGTCCTCTTGTTGCACGACGCCGATGGCAACGGCACGGCCGATCGTTCCCAGACGGCGGAAGCGCTTCCCGGCATCCTCCAGCAGATGCAGGCGCGCGGCCTCCAACCCGTCACCATTTCCGAATTGAGCAGCCTGGAGTCGCCCAGCCGGTTTTCCTGGGAACGCATGGCAATCGGCGGCATCGCACTCTCGGCGTTCATCGCGCTGTTCGTGCACCACACCGGGGTTGCTGCGATCGACGCCACCATCGAGATTTTCGCCGGGGTCAACCTGGCCCTGGTGGCGGCCGCCGTGCTGGCGAACCTCGTCTCGGTCTTCTTCAAGGCCATTGTCTGGCGAGAAGCGATTGACCTCGTCCCGCGGCGTCCTGCCGTTCGCTTCGTCCATGTCGTGGCTGCCATCTTCGTGGGCTTCCTCGTCAACTCCATCTTCGTGGCCAGATCCGGCGAGGTTGCGCGGGCAGTGGTCCTCCGCCGGCGCATCGCCAGGGATTCGGGCGGCGACATGGCGATGGCAACCCTGGCGGGCACGATTGTCGTCGAGACGATCGTCCTGGCGGCGACGTTGCTGCTTCTGCTCGGCGTGATGGTCTTCGCGGCGCCCGATGTTCCGCCGCAGGTCGCCGTCGGCTCGATGGTTTTGCTCGGACTGATCACGCTGTGCTTGCTTGCCCTCGCGGGGGTCGGGCTTGCCCAGAGGCACGCGAAGATCCGGGACCATGAACAATCCACGACCTGGCTGGGGCGGAACCTCGGGCGAATCATCCACGAACTGCACCAGGGCCACGTTCTCCTCACCGATTGGCGGCGGCTTTCTTTCGCGATATCCGCCGGGGTCCTCTCGTGGGCGGCAAACCTCCTGGCGATCTGGCTGACGCTGCTCGCGTTCGGGATGGACGACCATGCGCTGGGGGCGGCTGTCCTCGTGTTTGCCGTTTCGAACCTGGTGGGGCTGGTCCAGATAACCCCCGGCAATGTCGCCGTGTTCCAGGTCGCAGTCGCGATCGCGCTGTCGCAGGCTTACGGAGTTGAGCGAGCCGCGGGCCTTTCGTTCGGCGTGGGGCTCCAGGCAATCGAGATCAGCCTCGGCGCGGGACTCGGACTCGCGTTCCTCGCCAGGGAGGGACTCTCGCTCGCCGAGGTGCGCTCGGAGGTGTCGGCGCTAGCGGACAGCGAAACACCCTCGGGCCTCGCCGGTGATTCGGTGCTGCCGGGTTAGGTTTCGCGCTCCCGGACCAGCCAACCAAGCGGAGCAACGCGCCATCACGTAGCCCGGCGATCCCTGAGAGGACTCAACCGCAGACCATCGCGGCGGTATCCTGTGGGTGCAGCCGCCAGGCTGCATTCGCACGCCCCCGTAGCTCAGTGGATAGAGCAGAGGTTTCCTAAACCTTGTGCGCAGGTTCGATTCCTGCCGGGGGTACCAGCGGACTAATCGAGCAGGTCGTGGGACATGATCACGAGGTCGTGGGCGAGGCCTTTTCGGTCCTCCACCCAGGCCGGGAGCGTGGCGTTCTCCACGAAGCCGAGGTGATGGAAGGCCGTCCGGGCACCGACTTGTTCGGCCGTCATCTGAGCCGTCAGTTTGCGCAGCCCGAATTTCCGGGCGATGCCGATAATTTCCAGGGTCAGCATGCGGCCAACGCCCTTGCCTCGTTCGGCCATGGCGACATTGACGCGCACTTCACCGACGCCGCGGGTCCACCGGGAGCGCGTCCGGTGGAGACTGGCGAACCCCACGAGCGGCCCGTCCTTGCGCGCGAGGATGGATATGGTCTCGCCACGATTGAGGTTGCGGACCCATTCGTTGACAACCTTGGGATCGGAGATGTCGTCGCGCAGATAGAGGAGGTCGTCGGGCGGGAGCGACGTGGTGAACCCATGAACTTCCTTGGCGTAGGCGGCGGTCATCAGGAGGAACTGCGCCGTGCCGCTCCCGGGAATCTCTACCGTGCGGGGATACCGCTCCGTCAGCCACACTGTTTCTTTGTCCACGGGCTTTCCATCCTGCCGGCCGCGGGCCAGCTTCTGCTGGGCCCGAATCATAGTCGTGTCCCCGGGGAATGTCCGGCTTGTGGCCGGGCTGTGACGCTGATTTCGTTCCGTGTCGCCCTGTCCGGTGACAGCAGCGCGAATTCGCATTCAGGTTCCGTAAAGGTTACCGTAGGGACGGTTTCAGCCCGTCGGAAGATCCGATGAAACGAGACTGGGAGGGTAATCAACTAGATGGAAATTCGACGATATCTCTTGCTGGTCATTGCGCTTGTGGCAATGGTCGGCCTGCTCGCCGCTGCTTGCGGCGACGATGACGATGACGATGGCGGTAGCGGTTCCCAGGCAGGGAACACACTCCAGGTGGTGAAGGATCGCGGCACGCTGAAGTGTGGCGTGAAAGACAGCCAGCCTGGCTTCGGTTTCGTGGATTCGAGCGGAACCTACACGGGGAACGACATTGAGTACTGCAAGGCGATCGCCGCGGCAGTCCTTGGCGACCCGAGCAAGGTGGAATACGTCCCGGCCAGCGCCGACAACCGCTTCGAGCTGCTGAGTTCCGGCGAGATCGACGTCCTCATCCGGACCACGACCTGGACGGCATCCCGTGATGCTGCCCTTGCTGCCGACTTCACCTCGACGACCTTCTTCGATGGCCAGGGGATGATGGTCGCGGCCGATTCGCCAGTCCAGAGCGTCGATGACCTTGGTGGCGCAACGATTTGTGTGACCACCGGAACGACGACCGAATCGAATCTCGCTGACCAGATGGCGGCTCGCAACCTCGATTACACGCCGCTCGGCTTTGGCGACGACACGGAGATCCTGCAGGCCTTCGCTGAGGGCCGCTGCGATGCCTGGACGGCGGACAAGTCGAACCTTGCCGGCCAGCGTGCCAATTACTCCGAAGGCCCCGATGCCCTTCGCATTCTTCCGGAAACGCTGTCGAAGGAGCCGCTTGGTCCCTCGACGCGTGACAACGACACCCAGTGGCACGACGTGGTGCAGTGGGTCGTCTTCGGTGTCGAGAACGCTGAGGAACTCGGCGTGACCTCTGAGAACGTAGCCGACATGGCCGCCAATCCGCCCAACATCAACGTCGCGCGTCTGCTCGGCGTGAAATTCGGTGATGCCGACGCAACGGACTTTGGTCTTGGTATCGACGTCGACTTCATGCAGGACGTGCTCGCGGCCGTGGGCAACTTCGGCGAAATCTACGAGCGCACTCTTGAGCCGATCGGGCTTACCCGGGAAGGCTCAATCAACGACCTCTGGACACGCGGTGGACTGATCTATCCGCCGCCCATGCGCTAGGCGCGGAGCAAGAACGGGGGTGGGGCCTGGCGCCTCGCCCCCGTTTCCTATCCCATCGTGGCGTTGCGCATCCCGAGCATTGGACTTGGCCCCCTCACCAGGACCGGAAGGTCCCGGCGGCTGACGCTTGAGGTGCTTTTCGGGGCGATCTTTCTCGCCATCCTCGTCTACCTCGTCGACCAGGCGAGCCAGCTTGACCTCGGCATCACGACCTTCGACGGCCCGGAAGCGCGGTTCTCGCTGCTGTTCTGGAACCTGAAATTCGATGTCCCGCTGCCGCTCTGGCTGAAGTTCCTCAACGGCTCCTCCGGGTTCCCAGTGGGGACCCAGTGGTTAACCGACACGACCGCTGGAAGCACCCGCTTCGAGGCGTATGCGACCGGGGTCTGGAACACCGTCCGCGTCGTTGTCATTGGCATCGTCCTGGCGACGTTGCTCGGTGTGCTTGCCGGTATCGGCCGGCTCTCCAGCAACTGGCTCGTCTCGCGGCTCTCCACGCTCTACGTCGAAGTGGTCCGGAACACGCCGCTCGTCATCCAGATCATCTTCTGGTACACCGCTGTCTTCCTTCAGCTTCCCCAGATCGCGGACCCCATTGACATCGCCGGCCTCGGCTTTCTTTCGAACAGGGGCCTGACGTTGCCGTGGTTCCATGGCGCCGTCAGCGAGACAGCCTGGGCCCTGATGCTGGCCGGCTCGGTGATGCTCGCGATGTCGTTTGGCGCCAATGGCTGGCTTGTCCGGGCGCGGGTGCCCGAAAGGGCGGCCCTCTGGATCACGCGCGGGATCCTGCTGGTGGTGTTCGCCGCTGCCAGCGACATTGCTGCCGGTGCACCGCTCGAAGGTTCCCCGGCGCTGGACCTCACCTGGGCGGCGCTGCTCTTTGCCACCATCCTGGCCGCGTTCTTCGTCCGCCGGAAGCTGGCTGCCGATGAGGATGCGACCGGCCGGCCGCGCCACGCCAATCGCACGGCCCTGATCATCCTCGCGGTGGGGATCGCCGTTGCCTATGCGATGACGCTTGCGCCGCTCACCCTCGACGTCCCGGAGCACCACGTCAGCGCCACCGGTATCGCCCGCGCCGACGGCGGGCTGACCGCCACGCCGGAGTTCTTCGGACTCCTCCTCGGGCTCGTCATCTACACCGGAGCCTTCATCGCCGAAATCGTCCGGGGCGGCATCCAGTCGCTTGCGCGTGGGCAGTCGGAAGCGGGTATGGCGCTCGGCCTTTCGAGCTACGACCGAATGACGCTGATCATCCTGCCCCAGGCGCTCCGCACGATTATTCCGCCGATGACGAACCAGTACCTCAATCTCCTGAAGAACTCGAGCCTCGCCGCGTTCGTCGCCTACGCAGACATGCTCGGAGTGGCCCGCACGATCATCAATGACATCGGCAGAGCGGTTCCCCTTTTCCTGATGGTCCTCGTCACCTACCAGTTAATGAGCTGGCTGATTGCGCTCCTGATGAACTCGCTTAACTCGCGGGTGCAATTGGTGGGCCGCTGATGGCGATCGCGGCGCGGATACGGCCGGCGACGGTACGGACCAACGTGTTTTCCTGGGTCCGCGAGAACCTTTTCAACGGCTGGTTCAACTCGCTGCTCACGATTTTCCTGGTAGTGCTTGTCGCCTACGGTGGCTACTTCCTCGCGCGTTTCGTCTTCGTGACAGGCGAATGGGGCGTGATCACGAGCAACCGCCGCCTGCTGTTCCTCGGTCGCTATCCGGACGACGCCGTCTGGCGTGTGTGGCCATCGGCTCTCCTCCTGGCAGCGGCCGGGGGACTCAGCTATGGGGTGTGGTCGAGGCTCAGCCTGCGGGAGATCTCCTTTCTCGGCGCCGTGACCGCGTTCCTCCTCATCTTCATCGCTCGCGGCGAGGCGACTGTCCTCCTGGTGACGGTTGTGGTCCTGGGCTTGGCCACATACGTCGCCGGCCACCGGGCGCGGGAATCCAACTACCTGCCGCAGGCGAAGCAGGTGGCGATCATTGCCTGGATGGCCTTCCTCCCTATGGGATGGCTGCTGCTTTTCGAATTCGGGGCGCCCTCGTCGTCGCAACTCGGCGGTTTTCTGCTCAACGTCGTCCTTGCTGCCATCGCCCTGACCGCGAGTCTGCCCATCGGCATTGCCCTCGCACTCGGAAGGGCGAGCAGTTACCGCACGCTGCGGTACGGCTGTGTCAGCATCATCGAGTTCGTCCGGGCCGGGCCATTGCTTGTCTGGATCTTCATGGCCCAGTTCGTCCTCCCGGATTTCCTTCCGGGGTTCGTTGGCAACCTCGACCTCGTCGTCCGCGTCATCGTCGTCCTGACGATCTTCACCTCCGCCTACATCGCGGAGATCGTGCGGGGCGGACTTCAATCGGTCCCGCGGGGGCAGGTCGAAGCGGCGAAAGCGGTGGGCCTCGGCACCGTCACGATCACCTTCTGGATCGTCCTCCCGCAGGCCCTGCGGTCGGTCATCCCGGCGATGGTCAGTCAGCTCATCTCGCTCTGGAAGGACACGACCCTGGTGGCCATCATCGGCGCCTTCGACCTGCTGCGGGTGGCCCAGGCGACGCAGGCACAGCCGGAGTTTCGGGGCACGCCACAGGAGGTCTTCCTGTTTGCCGCGTTCATGTTCTGGCTCGTTGCCTTCACCATGTCTCGCCTGAGCAAGCGCCTTGAAGGCACGCTCGGCATCGGCACGCGTTAGGGTGCAAGGAAGGAAGAACCATGGCTGACAAGAACGGTAGCGCCGGCCCCATCATCATCTGCGAGGGCGTGAACAAGTGGTTCGGCGACTTCCATGTCCTGCGCGATATCAGCACCACCGTTGCCGAGCGCGAAGTGGTCGTGATCCTGGGGCCGAGCGGGTCCGGCAAGTCCACGTTCATTCGCCTGCTCAACCGCCTGGAGGTCCACGACGAGGGACGTATCGTCGTCGACGGTATCGAGTTGAACGATGACCTCCGAAACCTGGACCAGATTCGTTCGGAAGTCGGGATGGTCTTTCAGCAGTTCAACCTCTTCCCCCACCTGACGGTGCTTCGCAACATCACGCTGGCGCCACAGAAGGTGCTGCGGTTACCGCGGAAGGATGCGGAAGAGCTTGCGATGAGCCTGCTGGAGCGCGTCGGTATCCCCGAGCAGGCGCTGAAGTTTCCCGGGCAGCTTTCCGGCGGTCAGCAACAGCGCGTTGCCATCGCAAGGGCGCTCGCCATGCAGCCGAAGATCATGCTGTTTGACGAGCCAACGTCGGCGCTCGACCCGGAGATGATCAAAGAGGTGCTCGACGTCATGCGTGAGCTCGCGCTGAGCGGGATGACCATGCTCGTCGTCACCCACGAAATGGGGTTCGCCCGCGAGGTCGCCGACCGCTTCCTCTTCTTCGATGAAGGGCAAATCGTGGAGGAAGGCACGCCCGAGCATTTCTTCACGAACCCACAGGAAGACCGTACGAAGCTGTTCCTGAGCCAGATCCTGTAGAGCGACCCGGCCAAGGAGTGCCGAGCCGGGGTTGGCCGAGCCGCGAGCTCCTATCAAACTTGTCAATATGGACAATCGTGACTCTACGGCGATAGCTTTAACGGAAAAGCAAGGCTAAGCTCCGAGGCATGAAGCCGGCAGTTCGCGTGGACCCCGTTGCCCATAACGGACCGAGTCGCGGGACGTTGGCTGAACTCCAATCGATGGATATCGTCACAATTGTGATTAGGGAAGCCTAATGGCGGTAGGTCGCAGCGCCATATCGGACTATCGCCCTCCGCCAGGCCGCCCGGCAGCCTAAGCAATCAAACTCGAGGAGAGATCGTGACCAAGACGAAGGACGCGCGGGCCTTGCTCGCAATCAGTGGGGTTGTGCTCGCCGCAATGGTCGTGGCGTTCGCTTCCATGGCCGGGTCGGCACGGGCAGAACAAGTACCAGTGCCTGGCGGGAACCTCGATTGGGGGATCAAGACCAGCTTCGTCTCCTACATCCAGGGTTCCATCGCACACGGCGAAATCGCCACCGAAGGCGTGACGACCAACGATGACGGCTCCTACCGCTTCCCCCTTGCTGAAGGCACCACCGACACCCAGACGGGGGCAACGTCGGCAGCATTCACGGGCAGCGTGCACTTCACGGGACACGACGAGGGCACGGGCCCGCAGCTCGACCTCGTGATCACCAACATTCGGATCGATGTGTCGGGCGTCGAAGGGACGCTCACCGCTGACGTCACGAGCAAGGGTCTCGGGCAAACCGACGCTACCGACTACCCCGATGTCGTGTTCGCCACCCTCGACTTTTCGATGACGCCACCGGCCTTCGAAGGCGCCTCGATCGTCTTTCACAACGTTCCGGCCCTCCTTACGGCGGATGGCGCCGAGGCATTCGCCGGCTTCTACGACGAGGGGACCGAACTCGACCCCCTGACCGTGAGTTTCGAACTCGGCGGCCCCCCGACCGGGAGCGAGACGCCGAATCCCAGCACAACAGCAGAGCCTACGGCCACGACGGTGCCGACCGGGAGCCCGGCCACGGTCAACGTGTCGAAGACGACCGTCGACCCGGATGGTGACACCGTCACAGTCACGGGGAGCGGTTTCCTTCTGAACCTGGCGACCGGCACGCGTCCGCCTCTCGCGGGCCTGCCTTCCGGTGCCTATGTGGCATTCGGCGCCTTCGCCGACGATTGGGCGCCCAGCGTAGGTGCCGCTGCCTCGGCCCGCCCGGCCTATGGCGAGGGCGGCATCAAGTGGGCGGTGCCGGAGGCTTCGCGCGACTCCGTGGGACGTGACGCCTCGGTGACCTTGAATCCCGACGGGACGTTTACGGCGGTCATCAAGGTGAAGCATGGCTATGACGGAGCGCTCGCAGACGGCAACTACGGCATCTACACCTACGCGGGTGGGGGCGCCGTGCAGCCGCTCTATGAGACCTTTACACCGATCAGTTTCACCAAGGCGCCCGCTCCCCCGGCCACGGGCACGGGCCTGTCCGGCGGTGGCAACACGGAGACCTGGTTGCTGCTGCTCGGGGCGTTGCTGCTTGGCGGCAGCGGCGCGCTGGCGGCGGTTGTCGCCCGGAGCCGCTAATCCAGTTTTCGGGGGCGGTCACACGATGTGCCGCCCCCTGGAGAGTGAACCTGATGCCCGACGCCAGCGTTGCGTTCAGTCCTGACGAAGTGGCCGCGATTCTTCGCCACATGAACGGCGACCATCCCGAAGACTCGGTGCTCATGTGCCGGGCCTTCGGGGGACAGTCCGCCACCGTTTCGGCCCGTATGACGGGGGTCGACCGGGACGGGATGGAGTTCGATGCCACGGTGGATGGGTCGGCCATCCCGGTGCGCATCCCCTGGGGCCACCGCCTTGCCTCCCGCGCCGAGGTTCGCGGGGAGGTGGTGCGGATCTACCGTGAATCCTGTCTCGCCCTCGGCGTGGCGCCGCGAGAAGCGGAAGACGGGCACTGACTCTCGGCTGGGGGACGACGGATGTGGAAGGGCTAGAGGTCGTGGAGCATCGCGGTTGCAAGGTCGTACGCATGCAGGATCTCGTTGATGATCCGGCTTCGCTCGGGCGCGTTCCACGGAGCTTCGTCCAGCGCCTGGCGATACGCAGCCTTGAAGGCGTCGAGGTCATCGATCGGGAAGGCAAACCCGCGTGCACCGTCGAGGTCGAAGTTGAAGGTTTTCTGGACCACCCTCGCGATATGTTGACCGCCGGAAAGGTCACCGAGATAGCGCACGTAGTGATGGGCGATGAATCCCCCCGGCCAGCTAGCGGCGCTGGTGATCGCATCGACGTAGCGCTGCGTCGAAGGGAAGGGCGCAAGGATGGATCGCCAGTCGACGCCGAGGAGGAAGGCAAGGTCGGCATCGATGCTCGGGAGCCGGTCGAGGCGGCCATCGATGAATCTGTCCGCAGTGGCGTCTGTTCGCCACGCACGTCCGGCACGATCGAGGGCTTCGTAGATGAAGCGGTTCTGTGCCAAGTAGGTTGCGTAGCGGGGGCGGTCTACCATTCCGGCGAAGAGGGCAGACATGAAGCCACTGGTCTGCGCGGCCTCGTGCGAATGGACAGTCGCAGCACGGATTTGGTGCGAAAAAGACAGTTCAAGCTGCAGCTGCGCCATGTTTCGATTGTCGGCGGGCGCCAGAACCGTCGCAAGAGAACGGTGTTCCAATGAAGCCTGCAAACGCTCCTGTTGCCCGGGCGCCGGAAGTTCTCAATCCTGTCAATCACAGTCCGTCCTGTCGTCGCCCGTGGCATACATTGCGGGACTTTCGGGGATACGCTGGAAGAATATTACAAGTCGGCGCCCTACTTATGGCATTTGGGGTTCTGGTGGCGCTTGGCAGTCCCGCCTCCGCCCATGCCGAGAGCGTGACGAGCGGGCCGCGGACGCTCACGGTTTCGAAGGCGACCGGCCTCAATCCAAACGGGGACACCGTGAATGTGTCCGGTTCGGGGTACGACGAGGAGAAGGGGATCTACATTGCCGTCTGTGTCGTGCCCGCCCAGGGAGAGATTCCCTCACCCTGCGGCGGAGGAGTAAACCTCACCGGCTCTCTTGGCGCATCGTTTTGGATCTCGTCGAATCCACCTTCCTACGCCACCAACCTTGCCATCCCGTACGGGCCTGGTGGTTCGTTCGCGGTGACCCTGACCGTTGGCCCCGCGATCGACGCGGAGCACGATTGCCGCGTGGTCCAGTGCGCGATCGTGACGCGCTCAGACCACACGCGCCTCAGTGACCGTTCCCAGGACGTACTTGTCCCGAATCTCGTTTGCGGCGCCCCCCACAGCGACACCTGTCACGACGGCGACGCCGCCCGGCAGCACTGCCGGTCCCGCAAGCGCCACGCCGACAGCCACGGTCGCGCTGCCGACCGACACGCCGGCGCCAACGCCGACCGCAACGGCGACGCCAGAGCCTGCTCCCGTCGCCACCACTTCGAGCGATGGCCTCACCGCGACGGCGGGCGACCTCACCCTTCATGTGTCGCATGCGGACGGTATCGCCCCGGGTTCGAAGGTGTCGGTGAGCGGGAGCGGGTTCACCGAGGACAAAGGTATCTACGTTGCGCTTTGTGCCAGGCCGAAGGAGGGCGACGCGCCGGGGCCATGCTCGTCCGGTTCTGCCGCCGTTACGGCATGGTTCACGTCCAATCCGCCTGCGTACGCGAACGCCCATGCCCAGGCGTATGAAGCCGGCGGCGCGTTCGCGGTGGACCTTGCCCTGGACCCTGTAATCGACGCAAGCACGGACTGCCGGGTTGTCGCCTGCGGCGTCGCCACGCGGTCCGACGACCGTGCCCCTGACGACCGCTCGCAGGACCTCTTTCTCCCGATCCAATTCTCGACCGGCTCGACTGGCGGCGACTCCGAGGCGACTCCGGGTGCCGCCAGCGGTGGCTCCAGTGCAGCCAACGGCGGTGGGAGCGCCGCAAACTGGTGGCTCTGGGCGGCAGCGGCAGGGGTCATCGCCGTGGTCGGAAGCGCGGTCGCGTTCATCCTCAGGCGGCGCATCGCAGGCGTCGCGACCACGGTGCTGCTCGTCCTCCTCCTTTCGGCATGCAGCTCATCCAACTCTTCGGGACAGACACCGGCACCGAGTCCCACAGGCTCCTTGCCTGTCACGGTGCAGTCAGCCGACGGACGGATGGTCACGGTGACGGACACCACGAGGATCGTCTCGCTCTGGGGGAACGTCACAGAGGTCCTGTTCGACCTGGGCCTGGGCGACAGCGTGGTGGGACGGGATATCACGTCGACGGTGCCGGAAGAGGCGCAGGCGCTCCCGGAAGTGACACGCGCGCACGATGTCTCGGCCGAGGGGGTCCTATCGCTGAACCCAACGCTCGTCCTCGGTTCGCTCGACAACAGCGGGCCTGACACCGCGCTCGAGCAGATCCGCAACGTTGGCGTGCCGGTCATCCTCTTCGACGACCCGACGAGCGTGGAAGACATCATTCCCCGGATCAAGGAGATCGCGACCGCCGTCGGTGTGCCGGAACTGGGAGAGCAAATGGCCAGCCAGACGGCGGCGGCGCTCTCGTCGGTGGAAGCGACGATTCCGACGGGCGCGGACAAGCCGAATGTGGCCTTCCTCTATATGCGAGGACAGGCCGGGGTGTACCTGTTGGCGGGCCCAAAATCCGGGGCCGACTCCATGATTGCCGCGGCCGGGGGAATCGACGCCGGGACGGCGATGGGCCTGGAAAGCCCGTTCACGCCGATCACGAGCGAGGCGCTCGCAGAGGCGGCGCCCGATGTCATCCTCATGACCACGACGGGACTCGACTCCGTTGGCGGCGTCGACGGTCTCGTGAAGATTCCCGGGATTGCCCAGACGCCGGCGGGGAAAGAACGCAGGATCGTGACGATGGAGGACACGTTGCTCTACAGCTTCGGTCCGAGGACGCCAGGCGCCATAGCCGAGCTTAGCCGCGACATCTACCAGTGGGCCGCCGCTTCGCCATGAACCAGATCGATCCCACCAGCCTTGCCGCCGACCCGGTCGCCGGCGTCCAACCCGGGCGCGAGCACCATTACGAGCGGCTTCGCGGTCCCGTGCTGCTTGCCGGGCTCACGGTTGCGCTCGTCGTGGCCTGTATCGTGGCGGCTGGCGTCGGCGCCTATGCGGTCAGCCCCGCCGAGGTGATCGGCACGTTCTTTCACCGGCTGGGACTGGACATCGGCCCGGTCCCTGCCGGATTGGGCGAAGAAGTGCTCTGGGACATTCGCTTCCCGCGGATTGTGCTGGCGTTGCTGGTCGGCGCTTCGCTTGGCTGCGCCGGCGCGACGATGCAGGGGTCGTTTTCGAATCCCCTCGCCGAGCCTGGCGTTGTCGGCGTGTCGTCGGGAGCGGCCACCGGGGCCGTGGCACAGATCGTCCTCGGGTTCAGTTTCGGCGGCACCTGGAGCGTTGTCCTCGCAGCCTTCATCGGCGGCTTCGTGACGGTCTTCATGGTCTACATCGCCGCGCGGTCAGGCGGCCGCACGGAGGTTGTCACGCTGGTCCTCACCGGCATCGCAGTGAACGCCCTCATGGGAGCACTCATCGGCCTGATGATGTTCTTTTCCGACGATGCCGAGCTTCGCAGCATCACCTTCTGGACCCTCGGGAGCATGGCCCAGGCTACGTGGGACAAGGTCGCCGTGATCCTCCCGATTACCGTGCTTGGCATCGCCTGCGCGAACGTGATTGCGAGGCAGCTCGACCTCCTCAGCCTCGGCGAACGCTCGGCCAGCCACCTTGGTGTGAACGTCGAGCGCCTCCGGATGTTTTCGCTCTTCGTGGTAGCGGTTCTGGCAGCATCGGCGGTCGCCGTGTCGGGCATCATCCAGTTCGTCGGCCTTGTCATCCCGCACCTCGTCCGGATGGTCGCCGGCCCTGGCCACCGGCTGCTGATGCCAGCCTCCGCCCTTGCCGGTGCAACGGTGCTCGTCGTTGCTGACATGCTGGCCCGGACCGTCGCGTCTCCAGCCGAGATCCCGCTCGGGGTGCTGACGGCGCTCGTTGGTAGCCCATTCTTCTTCTGGCAACTGCGCCGGACACGCGCTCGACAGGGTGGCTGGGCATGAGGTGGATGCGCGCCGCCCAAACGCCGCAACGTGTGGCGCCCGGCCAGTTGCTCGCGAAGGCAACGAACGTCCGCGTGACGCTTGGCGGCAATGAAATCCTGCATGGCGTGGACCTCGATGTCCGCGCCGGCGAGATCGTCGGACTGGCAGGCCCGAACGGCGCCGGGAAAACGACGCTCTTCAATGTCCTCGCCGGCGACATCACGGCCGACAGCGGCGACATCGAAGTCGACGGCGTATCCATTTCCAGCTGGTCCGCCGTGGAACTTGCCCAGCGGCGTGCCGTCCTGCCCCAGCAGATCCAGATGTCGTTTCCCTTCCGGGTGCGTGACGTTGTCGGCATGGGCCGGGCGCCATGGCTTGGCACACCCCTCCAGGAGGAGGACGAGGCGGCGACCGATGTCGCCATCCTGACCTGCGACGTCCGCTCGCTTGAAGCGCGGCAGTTCACCTCACTCTCGGGGGGTGAGCGTGCCCGGGTGGCCTACGCTCGCGCGCTCGCCCAACGCGCCCAGTGGATCCTCCTCGACGAACCGACCGCGGCGCTGGATATCCGCCACCAGGAGCTGCTCCTGGAGTCACTGCGGTCCCGCGTGCGGCAAGGCGACGGGGCGCTGGTGGTGATGCATGACCTCGCCCTTGCCGCCGCCCACGCCGATCGGATCGCCCTCATCCGGGCCGGCACCATCGTTGCCTGCGGGCCTCCGCGCGAGGTTATCAAGCCGGAGATCCTCGGTGAGGTGTATGGACACGCCATCGATGTGATCGAACACCCGAAGACCGGCGCCCTGCTCATCGCACCGGCGCGAGGATAGCGTCCCTGACCCAAACTTTAGGCACCGGCCGCGGGACGCTAAGATGGACGGGACCGGAATCGCCATAACTGACGGGGGGAAGCGTGATTCGCAAAGCTATTGCTCACGACCCGGTTCGCCCGCGCCCGGACGTTACCTCACCTGTCCTGCAGTTCCGTGCGGGCCGCTATACCCCGGTTGACGACGTCCTCGCGGCCGAAGAGCCCCTCGAAATCCGGCTGGCATGGGAGGGCGATGGCGCCCCGGAGTTGAAGAGCATTGCGGTGACGATGCGCACGCCCGGCGACGACTTCGCCCTCGCCGCAGGCTTTCTCTATGGCGAAGGCATCGTCCGTGACAACCGCGACATTGTTGATATCGCTTTCTGTGTGGACGAAGCGGAGGAGCAGCAGTTCAACATTGTCACGGTCACCCTGAGGCCCGGGCTCTCTTTCGATGTCTCCCGGCTCGACCGCAACTTTTTCACGTCCTCCAGTTGTGGCGTGTGCGGCAAGGCGACGCTCGAGGCGCTTGATGTGATCGGTTGCGAGATGCTGCCAGCCGGGTTCAGCCTCCCCGCCGCGGCGCTGATGCAGCTGCCGGGCGCCATCCGGGAAGCCCAGGCAATCTTCTCCCGGACGGGTGGCCTGCACGCCGCTGCCTTCTTCGATGCCGAAGGCGCAATTCTCGATGTGCGCGAGGACGTTGGACGACATAATGCGTTCGACAAGCTTGTCGGCGCGGCCCTGCTTTCGGGGTCCCTCGATGCTGCCGCCCGGGGCGTCGTGTTGAGCGGGCGCGCAAGCTTCGAACTGCTGCAGAAGGCGCTGATGGCGCGCGTCCCCCTCGTCGTCGCGATTGGCGCCCCGTCGAGTCTCGCGGTGTCGCTGGCGGAGGAGTTCGGCATCACGCTCGTCGGCTTCACTCGCGCCGACAGCTTCAACGTCTATACGCACCCGCAGAGGATTGCCGGTGCGCCGGTGGCAGCGGAGGTTTCGTGACGGAATTCGCCGAATGGAATGTGGCAGAGGCGGAGCCGATCGCCGCGCGCTGGAAGGATGTGCCGGGCGGACTTCTGCCCATGCTTATCGAATTCCAGCAGACGTTCGGCTACATAAACGATGAAGCGATCCCGATCGCGGCCGACGCCATGAACCTATCCAAAGCAGAAGTGGTCGGCGTCGCCAACTTCTACCACGACTTCCGCAAGTCCCCCTCGGCGCCTCACACCCTCAAAGTCTGTCTCGCGGAAGCCTGCCAGGCGGCCGGCGGCAACGACCTGGTCGCCCACCTTGCAGAACGGCTCGGGGCTGCGCCGGGCGAACGATCCGCCGACGGCGAGGTCGATGTGGACGCTGTCTACTGCCTCGGCAACTGCGCACTCTCGCCGGCGGTGATGCTGGACGGGATGCCCTACGGCCGGGTGACGCCGCAACGCGCCGATGCCCTGCTCGGGAGGCTCGCCTGATGGTCCGCGTGTTCGTCCCCCGCGACTCCTCCGCCCGCTCTGTTGGCGCCGATGACGTGGCCGCCGCCATCGCAGCCCGGGCGGCGAAGCGTGGCGACGAACGTCACCATCGTCCGTACCGGCAGCCGAGGCATGTTCTGGCTCGAACCGCTCGTTGAAGTGGAGACGCCGGCATGGCCGCGTTGGCTACGGGCCCGTGGCGCCGGAGGACGTTGAGAGCCTGTTTGCCGCCGGGTTCCTCCAGGCGGTGCACACGCGCTGGCGCTCGGACCCGTAGAGGAGATTGACTACCTCGCGCGGCAAGAACGCATCACCTTCGAGCGCTGCGGCATCACCGATCCGGTGTCGCTGGCGGACTACGAGGCGAATGGTGGCTACCGGGGGCTGAAGCGGGCGCTGGAGATGACCGGAGTTGCGATCGTCGACGAACTGGTGGCTTCGGGCCTGCGTGGCCGCGGCGGCGCCGGCTTCCCCACGGGCATCAAGTGGCGCACCGTGCTCGAACAGCCCGACGGCGAGAAGTACGTCGTCTGCAACGCGGACGAAGGCGACAGCGGGAACTTCGCCGACCGCATGCTGATGGAAGGCGACCCGTTCCTCCTCATCGAGGGGATGACCATCGCCGGCATCACCATCGGTGCAACGAAGGGCTACATCTACCTGCGCTCCGAATACCCCGACGCGTTTCTGGTCCTGAACGAGGCGCTCGCCGTCGCCCGCGGGGCAGGCTACCTTGGCCCGTCGGTCGCCGGGTCCGGCCGCGCCTTCGACATCGAAGTCCGCCTCGGCGCAGGCGCCTACATTTGCGGCGAAGAGACGGCGATGCTGGAGAGCCTGGAAGGCAAGCGCGGCGTCGTGCGGGCGAAGCCACCACTGCCCGCAATAGCCGGCCTCTTCGGCAAGCCGTCGATTGTGAACAACGTCCTCTCCTTCGCCGCCGTCCCCACGATCATGGACAAGGGCGCAGCGTTCTATGCTGCCTTTGGCTACGGCCGGTCGCGCGGGACGGAGCCAATCCAGCTTTCCGGGAACGTGAAACGCCCGGGCCTCATCGAGATGCCCTTCGGTCCCTCGCTACGCGACGTCATCGAAGGTTTCGGTGGCGGGACGGCGTCCGGCCGCCCCATTCGCGCGGTCCAGGTCGGCGGGCCCCTCGGCGCCTACCTGCCTGAGGATGCGCTGGACGTGGCGATCGACTACGAAGCGCTGGCCGGACAGCAGGGCCTCCTCGGTCATGGCGGCATCGTCGTTTTCGACGACACCGTGGACATGGCGCGCCAGGCCCGCTACGCCATGGAGTTCTGTGCCGTCGAAAGCTGCGGCAAATGCACGCCCTGCCGGATCGGGTGCACGAGGGGCGTCGAGGTTATCGACCGGATCATCGCCGGGACCGAGCGCGAGGCGAACCTCGACCTCTTGCAGGACCTTTGTGACACGATGGTGGATGGCTCGCTCTGCCTGCTCGGAGGGCTGACACCACTGCCCGTGCGAAGCGCCCTCCTGCACTTCACCGAAGACTTCCATCGCCCCGTCGATGGCGCCCAAGTTCCGACCACCGAGGAGGTGCACGCATGACGCTCGTCCAGGAAATCGACTATGGCACGCCAATGCGGCGGGCCACGGAGCAAGTGACGCTCGAGATCGACGGCACGGCCCGTGACGGTGCCGGCCGGGACCTCGGTCATGCGGGCGGCGATGGAGTCGGGGACGGCAATCCCCAAGCTTTGTTCCACCGACAGCCTCGAACCGTTCGGCTCCTGCCGTCTCTGCCTCGTCGAGATCGAAGGGCGACGAGGGCACCCCGGCCTCCTGCACCACGCCGGTTGAGCCGGGCATGAAGGTGACGACGCAGAACGGCAAGCTCGCGAAGCTGCGCCGCAACGTCATGGAGCTCTACATCTCCGACCACCCGCTCGACTGCCTGACCTGCCCGGCCAACGGCAACTGCGAGCTGCAGGACATGGCGGGAGCCGTCGGCCTCCGCGAGGTCCGCTACGGCTACGAGGGCGCGAACCACCTCGACCTGGAGAAGGACGAGTCGAACCCGTATTTCACCTTCGATCCAGCGAAATGCATCGTCTGCTCCCGCTGCGTGCGCGCCTGCGAAGAGACGCAGGGCACCTATCGCGCTGACGGTGAGCGGGCCGCGGGTTCGCCTCGAAGATTTCGCCCGGCGACATGCTGTTCCTCGACTCCGAGTGCGTGTCCTGCGGCTCCTGCGTGCAGGCCTGCCCCACGGCCACGCTCACCGAAAAGTCGATCATCGACAACGGCCAGCCCGAACACAGCGTGATCACCACCTGCGCCTACTGCGGGGTCGGCTGCACCTTTAAGGCAGAGATGCAGGGCAACGAAGTGATCCGCATGGTGCCGTTCAAGGACGGCAAGGCGAACCATGGGCACTCCTGCGTGAAGGGCCGCTTCGCCTGGGGCTATACGACCCACCCCGACCGCATTCTCAGCCCCATGATTCGGAAAGCGATCACCGACCCCTGGCAGGAAGTGAGCTGGGAGGAGGCGATCAACTACGCTGCCTCCGAATTCAAGCGAATCCAGGCCGAGCACGGCCGCGATGCCGTCGGCGGCATCACCTCATCGCGCTGCACGAACGAAGAGACCTTCCTCGTGCAGAAGCTGGTGCGCGCTGCCTTTGGCAACAACAACGTCGATACCTGCGCCCGCGTCTGCCATTCGCCCACGGGCTACGGCCTGAAGACGACCTTCGGCACGTCTGCCGGCACCCAGGACTTCGATTCGGTGGAGCAGGCCGACGTCATCATGGTGATCGGCGCCAACCCGACCGATGCCCACCCTGTCTTCGCCTCCCAGATGAAGCGCCGGCTCCGCACCGGGGCGAAGCTGATCGTGATCGACCCGCGCAAGATCGGGCTGGTGAAGAGCCCCCACGTCGAGGCGGACTACCATCTGCCCCTGCGACCGGGAACTAATGTCGCCGTCATCAACGCAATCGCCCACGTCGTCGTCACGGAAGGGCTGGTCGACGAAGCGTTCGTGGCGGAGCGCTGCGACCAGGAGTCGTTCGACGCGCTGGCGGGAATTCGTCGCCGACCCGAGGAACTCTCCCGAAGCGATCGAAGCGTTGACTGGCGTGCCCGCGGAGACAGTGCGGGCGGCCGCCCGGCTCTATGCCACCGGTGGGAACGGTGCGATCTATTACGGCCTCGGCGTCACTGAACACAGCCAGGGCTCGACGATGGTGATGGGCATGGCCAACCTCGCGATGGCCAGCGGCAACCTCGGCAAGCCCGGCGTTGGCGTGAACCCGCTGCGCGGCCAGAACAACGTCCAGGGATCGTGCGATATGGGCTCGTTCCCGCACGAGTTCGTCGGCTATCGCCACGTCTCCGACGACGCCGTCCGCGCCATCTTCGAAGAGGCGTGGAGCGTGGGTCTGCTTGGCGAACCGGGTCTTCGCATCCCCAACATGCTCGATGCGGCGATCGACGGCACCTTCAAGGGTCTCTACATCCAGGGCGAAGACATCGTCCAGTCCGACCCGAATACGCACCACGTCTCCGACGGGCCTGGCCTCGATGGAATGCGTGGTGATCCAGGACCTCTTCCTCAACGAGACCGCCAGCTACGCCCACGTCTTCCTGCCGGGCTCCACCTTCCTCGAGAAGGACGGGACCTTCACCAACGCCGAGCGACGGCTGGGCATGCGTCCGCAAGGTCGTGCCTCCCAAGGCGGGCATGGCCGACTGGGAGATCACCATGCGCGCTGTCGAACGCCCTCGGCTACCCGATGGAGTATGACCACCCGTCCGAGATCATGGCCGAGATCGCGCGGCTCACCCCGACGTTTGCGGGCGTGACGTACGAGAAGATCGACCGGCTCGGCAGCCTCCAGTGGCCCTGCAACGATGCCGCCCCGGAAGGCACGCCGGTGATGCACGTCCAACGGCTTCGTCCGCGGCAAGGGTCAGTTCATGGTCACGGAGTACATCCCGACCGACGAGCGAACCACGGACCGGTTCCCGCTGCTGCTGACGACCGGCCGGATCCTTTCGCAGTACAACGTGGGCGCCCAGACGCGGCGAACGGCGAACGTGGCCTGGTTCGACGAGGACGTCCTCGAGATTCACCCGTGGGACGCCGAGAACCGCGGCATCAACGATGGCGACCTCGTCGAGCTTGCCAGTCGTGCTGGCGCGACCACTCTGCATGCCGAGATCTCCGAGCGGATGCAGCCGGGCGTTGTCTATACGACATTCCACTTCCCCCGGACCGGCGCGAACGTGGTGACGACGGAGTTCGCCGACTGGGCGACCGACTGTCCCGAGTACAAGGTGACGGCCGTCCAGGTTCGGCGGACATTCACGCGTTCGGCCTGGCAGGAGGAGTATGACCAGACCCGGGACGAAACAACGCTGATGGCCCCCGCTTCGGCGGCCGGCGGTGGTGGCGGGGCATGAGTCCTGAACACATGGTGCACAAGGTGAACCAGATCGCCCTCTACTTCGCGAGCTTTCCCCGCGAGGAAGCGATCGCCGGGATTGCCGACCACCTGAAGAAGTTCTGGGAGCCAAGGATGCGCAGGCAGCTCTACGCGTACATCGCCAACGGCGGCGAGGGCCTGCACGAACTGGTCCCGCCCGCGGCTGAAGTCCTGCAAGAGCTCGAGGCGGCGACGACCAGCTAAGGGCGGAGCTTTCCATCGGCTCGGTCTCGGCGCACTCCGCTACGGGCGTAGAGCATCGGTGCTTCGTGCTCGCCGTGAGGGCCGGTTGGCGGATGTGAGGACAAGCCTCCTAACAACCGGATGTGTGGGGGTTTTGAACACCGGGGTGAGGCCCCTTGCATAGCGGGCGTATGCTTCTCCGTAGTCACTGGCATTGCAGGGATAAGGGGGACCGATCCGTGGGTGAGAAGGAGACCTTAAGCACAGCCGGCGGCGGCGACGTTGCCGTCGGCGAACAGGGTGTTCCGCGTCCAGCCGGGCAAAGCGAGCCCATGGCCAACGACGAGGCGGGAGCGCAGCGTGCGAGCAACCTCAACCTGTCGAAGTCCAACATCGACCGGCTTGTGGGAGCTGAGCCCGAATCCGAGGCGGCAACCAACCTCAACTCATCCAAGTCCAACACCTACCGAGCGGTGGGAGGCGAGGCCGGGCCTGAGGAAACCACGGTGAAGAGCGGCAAGTCGAACAGCTCTGACCGGTGGGAGGATCCAGGCTCCGGTGAGCCGGCCGGAGCCCCGGAGAGTTCCAACCGCGAATCATCCGAGTCCAACACCTGACGGGACGGGGCTGAGCCGCAAGAAGGGTTGGCCGCTGACGAGCCTTGCGTCATCGACAACCAGCGCTGAGAGAGGCTGCCGAACGAGGTCGACCGATGCGGGTCACGGCTGACCGGGAGAGCCCTACGTTCCGGGGAATCTCCCCGAGGTGGGAGGCGCCAGCGCCGATGTTGGTCGCGGGTGCCCTCATCGGGGTGGAGCATGAGTACCAGGTGTTCGGCGCGGACGGGCGCCAGGTAGACTTTCGCGCGCTCATCCACAGCCTGGAGTGGGATGGTTTGCGGCTCGATCCCGGAGACCCGAACGCGTACCGGCTGCGGGCGGGGCTGGTAGTGACGGCGGATGGCATGGAGGCGGAAACCGCTTCGCCGCCGGTAGAGACCGCAACCGGTTTCGCGGACGAGGTGGTCGGCCTGGGCGGCGATGGGGAAGCAGGAAGCTCGAGCGGGCGCTCGGTCCCGGCTACCGGCTGGAAGGGTACTCCACCCATCTCAGCGTCGCCTTGCCGGGTGGATTGGCGGGTCAGCTGGCGTCCCTTTACGCCTTGACATTCGGTCTGGTTTTCGCACGGCTGGTCGAGGGGCCCGAGTCGCTTGGGGTATACGTTCGTCCGCGACCGGGCCGGCTGGAGCTATGCGGCGAGTACGTCGACGGATGGCGATTGCGGATGGCCGCGGAGTATGCCGTGGGGAGTATCCGCGCGTGCGTCGCGGGGGAGCGGCCGCCCGAGGTCGCGGCACGGTTGTTACCCGGGCAAGAACGATTTGGGTACCGATTGCACCGCACGGAAGCATTCGGTTTCGACAGCTACGCGGCCAGCGGGCACGACCCATGCCCACTGGCAACGGGCGGTACCGCTTCGCTTGCCGACCTCGCTCGAACTTCGGTGGACCTTGCCTGCGATCACCTGGAAGCGAACCAGTACGACGAGCGGGATGCGCTGCTGCAAGCCGCCCTGGCAGGTCCGCTTGCGCCGCGTCGCCAAGACAGGTTGGAACGGCCCGGGAGAACTCTTGCGCGTTCGGTGTTCGGCGACGTGATCGATTGCGTGCAACGTCCGGGGTTCCGCCTCCGCCCGGAGCTCGCAACCTGGGGCCACACGGTCTTCCGGGCAGAGCGAGGAGCGCGGTCGGCGGCCATCTGTGTCGAGGCGGCCACGCTGGGGACGTTCCTCTCGGAACTTCAGAGCGGGGCTCTTGATTCCGTGATTGAAGCGGCACTGGATGCTGGGAGTTCTGCGCCTGCGCTTGGAGCTCCGGGCCAGCCGGTACGGCCGGGCATCTATGGGTCCGTCGCCGACCCGATGGTATTGGTGCCGGAAGAGATCCCCACCATGGCGGGACGGCGCGGTAAGAAGCGCCCCGGACGGATAGGCAAGGTTGTCCTGTGGCCGGCCATGCCGCAGGAAACGGCGCCCGCGCGGCCACCGCTCCCGGCGGGTCCGGGCAAGGCGCCGCCAAAGACGCACCTGCCCTGGTGGGCCGTCGCCGCCGCAACCGTTACAGGTGTGGCCATCCTTGCCGGGGCCGTTGCCTGGTTGGCAGGTGGTGGTGGGGAGGATTCCGGCGACGTTTCGGGGACGCCGAGTTCGGCAAGCCCGGAGGGCGCCGGCCCGGCCACTACGGCAGGGGGTGCAGGATCATCGGAAACGCCGGCCGCAACCGAGACGCAGCAATCTCCGGCCGCAACCGCGACTTCCACGCCAACGCCGCTTGCCGAGCCAACGCAGCCAGTCACGCCCACCGCGACATCAACGCTGAGCCCTACCCCGACACCAACGCCTACTCCCGTTGTCGAGCCCAGTCCCACGGCGACAGCCACACCAACACGAATTGTTGAGCCCACTCCCACCCCCACCCCGGACGGCGGGTTGACGCCGCTGCCTACACTTCCACCTGCCGGTGAGACGGCTCCGCCTGCCTCAACCCCCTGTCCGCCCGGTCAGGTCTGCGCGTGAGGTGAGCGTCGCTCGACGAACGAATTCGGGCCTGGGCAGTAGGCGCCCCCAAATGCCGCCCGTAGCAATGGCTCCGCTTTCGACCGCCGGCCGTCGCAGCCCGCAAAGAGCATGAGGATGCGGCGACCAGATCAAGCGGCCGTTCTGGTGTCGAACGTTCGAACCCGGTGGCCTAGGAGACGGGCTCGAAGTACACGGTGTTCTTGTCGATCCAGGTCTTCACAGGCATACCGATACGACGTGCGGCACGACCGATGCGGAGTGCCAGTCCGCGGGCGGATTCATCCGCGTCCGGGACGAGCCTTCCGACCTCGCCGCTGCTCACGCTTCGGATGTGCTCTTCGTAGAGTCTCATCCGGGCCTGGAGCCGACCGGACTGCCTGCCAGGGAGAGGCGCCTGTGCCTTCGGAATGGTGGAAAACTTCGCCAAAGTGGAGATCCCCTTTCAAGCAGGTGTTAACGCACAGTTATCGATGTCCTGCTTGCGGCGAGTGTAACGAGTAGAAATGCATCGCGTCGAACGGTTTTTCGGGACGAAGCGGCGAAACAGACGCGACATGCGGAAAGCGCTTTCGATGCCTTTGGACCGTAGCTTTGCGCGCTCAGTCGCCCCCGGCCTGGCGCGGTGCTCTCCGGGGCCCTCGCAAACGGCCGATTACACAAGGATTTCGGCCGGCCTGGCGCAATACCTCGTTGAAGGCCGCCTAAAATTCAACCGAAGCTCTGTGAATCTTTGTGTTGGAAGACATTGCGAATCGTAAAAATGGTGTACGGTGGCTTTAGCCCCCAATTCGGGGCAGAGAAGGTTTACACCATGTCTGAAGCCAACAAGGCTCTCGTCCGAGAGGTCATCGAAGGCTTCGCACGCGGCAACTTCGAAGCGATTGACAAGAACGTCGACGCCAGCGTTGTTAACCACGGAGCCATTGCGGGGCAGCCCACCGGCATTGCCGGCTACAAGGGCACCCTCCAGGCCTATTACTCGGCTTTCCAGCCGAAGGTCGCCATCATCAACCAGGTCGCCGAAGGCGATCTCGTTGCCACCCGCTGGAGCTACGACGGCAAGCATGTCGCCGAGTTCATGGGCCAGAAGCCCACGAACCGCGCCGCCAAGGGCGAAGTCCACTCATTCGACCGCATTGCCAACGGCAAGATCGTTGAAGAGTGGGTCCAGTTCGACTCCGCCGGCATCATGATCGCCACCGGCCTCCTCCCGGAGCTGTCTGCCACCAGGTAGTCAGTCCCCCGGGACAAGTCTCCCGGCTCTCCCAGGCAGTGCGCTGCATTGCCTGGGCGCCGGGAGAGCGGCCAGACGCGGAACACGTTGAATGTCGTCTGCACCACGCGAGGCGAACATGAGGTTCGCGCCCGGCGAGCCACGAATTGGCACGCAGGCACATCGCGTCAATGGCGTGAGCACAAGACGCCTCAGCTCCAGCGCACTGCCCAGGCCCGCACCGGCTCGTCGAACCCCTTCAATTCCACCAGTCCCTGGTCTTCGAACTCGAAATCCTTACCCGTGACCATCTGCTTGACGACGTCACTGACAAGGATGCCGTTGCTGTCGGCGGCCGACTCAAGACGCTTGGCGATGACAACGCTGGCGCCGTGGAGGTCGCCGTCTTCCTCGATGGGTTCCCCGGCGTTGATGCCGATGCGGATACGGATGGGCACGTCGGCGTCGGCGAACCTCTGGTGGATAGCGCGCTGAGCCTCAATGGCCGCTTCGACAGCGGCGCTCGGCACGGCGAACTCCGCCATGAAGGCATCACCGATGATCTTCACGACACGTCCGCCATGGCCTGTGACCGCCGCTGCCATCACAGCATCGTGTTCACGCATCACGTCACGCATTTTCGCGTCGCGAAGCTGCGTGAGAAGGGGCGTGGAGGCGACAACGTCGGTGAAGAGGATGGTGCGAAAGCCGCCTCCGCCTTCGGCCCGGATGCGTGGCTCGTCGGAGGTGGTGACTTGGGAAATGCCATCAAGAAATTCGAGTGTGGCATCGATAACCGGATTGTCGATCGCCGGGTCGATCCCGAGCATGTGGTTGGAACCTGCAAGCGACGTAAACCGGGCGCCGGGGATCGAGGCAGCGAGACGGCGTCCCCAGGCAAAAGCGACGGTCCTGTCGTCGCGCCGATGGAGGACGAGCGTGGGAACGCGCACGCGGGGCGCGAACTCCCGGACGTCGGTCGCATAGATAGATGCAAGGACAGCCTCCGCGGTCTCGGCACGGGCGGACAGGCGCTGCAACTCGTTGAACCAGCGAATCTGCGGCGATGTGGCATCGGGCATGAAGAGGCTGGTGAACAGTTGGCGGAACTGGGGCGTGTCGCGGCCCCAGCCATTGCGAACGAGGGTGAGCATTGCCTGTTGTTCTTCGATTCCGCGCGGTGAAGGTCCGGCGTCCGAACCAAACTTCGCCATGCCGCCGAAGAGCACCAGGTGGGTAACGCGCTCCGGATGAGCGATGGCGTATCGAATCGAGGTGGCGGCCCCTTCGGATTGTCCGAAGAGGGCAAATCGATCCAGCCCGGCTGCGTCCACCACGGCTTCAAGGTCGTGCAGACGGGCCTCCGCATCGAAACTACCGTGCCAGGGCTCTGAGAGGCCGATACCGCGACCGTCGTAGCGTACGAGGCAGTGATTTTCCGCGAGATGTTGCCAAAATCCGCCCGTCTCTTCCCATTCCAGTTCCAGGTGCGTCAGCCAGCCCAGCACGCGCACGATTGCCGAACCGGTCCCAACCCTCGCGAAAGCGACGGACGCTCCGTCGGCGGTTGTACAGAACCTGATCTCCTGGTTCACCCGCCACAGCCTACGCGTCTTGTTGAAGCGAGCGCTGAGCTTTCGTCACCAACCGAGGGTCTCCGATGCTTGACCCGTCGAAGAACGTTGCTCGCGACGGCAGGGTACGACCTGGCGACGACCGAACGATTCGGGTCACATGGCGGAGAACTGGACAATAGCGACCCCGATCGGATTCCTGCCAGCCCGCCCCGCTATCGAGAGATCGACCGCTATGGAACCAGTACTGCCGCCCATCCGCCGACCCAGTACTTGGCTTCGTCCAACTCCGGAACACACCCGCGATCTCCAGAACGCGTCATGAGAGTGTTGAACCCCAGAGTGATGCCCTTCATTTCCGTTCCCGAATGCGTCCCGAGGAGGTCGCCGCGTTTCACCGCTGTGCCAACCGGCACACTGGATTCGCTTCCGGCACCGAAGTACATATCGATGAAATCTCCCGACGCCAGCGTCAGGCGCATTCCCAGTCCACCTGTTTCCCCGGTGAGGGGAAACGCTTTCGGTATTTGGAAGTTGAGGTCGACAACTCCGTCGCCAGGACTGACGATTTGCGCGCCGGGCTGGACCACGAACGCAAGGTACGGGCAATCCCAGATGTTTCGAAGCGTTAGGCCGCCCACGATGTCGTCGATGGATTGCACAGGTAAGGTGAGCTCGTCCGAGTTCGCAGGACCGAGCGAGGCAGCGCTCACCGTTGGGACGCCTCCGTCGACAATCAGAGTAGACGTCGCGGTAGGCGCCTCCGTAGATGCACCGGCGGCAACGGTGGTCGTAGAGACCGACGGTGCCGTGGGATTCTCGTCGCCGGAATCCCCGCATCCGCCAGCGAACGCAGCGACAAAGACCCCCGACAGAACCAGCAATCGAAACCTGGTGACAACTCCCGATTTCGCGCACATGAGCGGGGTCGGTCGATCGGTGGAGAAGTCGCCAAGCCGGGTAAGGGCTGGCACTGGCTTCACGTAGGGCTGGCTCACTTTGGTTCTCCTCGTGGGAATTTTGGTCGCGGTTGACTCGGCCAGGCGGTCGAGCCAATCGCGACCTCGGCTCTCGGAGTCTTGTTCGCAAGCCCGAGCCCCACATCCACGGTTCTGTGGATTTCTTCGGTTTGCTACACGCCGTCACCGCTAACCGACTCGTCCCATGGTTACCGCGGGGCGAGAAGCGTCTCGAACACCGACGAGCGAGAAACACGTCCTTGCCGTCCACAAAGCCAGAGATATACACGGAAGCATGTACGTGTAGTTGCTTGGGCGAGCCTAGAATTCGCCAACGCCTATGACCCTTGACCAGACCTCACAGGGTTCAGCACCGCCGGTGGTGGATGCTGCGGCAACGGATGCCGCCCGGCTGACTCCTCGCGAGCAAGAGGTGCTGTCGCTCATTGCCGCAGGTCGCACCAATCGCCAAATTGCTGACCGCCTCACGATCAGTCTCCCTACCGCCGAACGGCATGTTCACAACATCCTTTCCAAGCTTGGGGTGACGAACCGTACCGAAGCGGCCGCGCGGGCAACTCTTACGCTTCGGCTCGTCGGGGTGGGCGACGGTCCGTCGGACACCCCGACGAGCCGAAATCTCTCGGATGCACCGCCGTATCCCGGCCTCCGTTCATTCGGGGCTGAGGATGCCAATCTGTACTTTGGCCGGGAAGGGACCGCCCAACGATTGGTGGCTCACCTCGCGTCGGAAGGCATCGTGACGCTGGTGGGTTCTTCCGGAAGCGGCAAGTCATCAGTCGTGCGGGCCGGGTTGCTACCACTCCTCAAAGGCGGGGCCATTCCGGGAAGCGAGACGTGGTCGTACATCGTCATGACTCCCGGCGCCGACCCGCTGGCCGAACTCGCGGCCCGGATGGCAGCACATGAGCAAAAGTCCGCGGTTGCCGTCCTCCATGAACTCGAGTCGGAAGGCCACGTTGGCGACGCTGCTGACGGCGGCGATTCGAACCGTTTGGTACTCGTCGTAGATCAGACGGAGGAGCTGTTCACAATGTGCCGCAGCCGCGAGCGCCAAAGGCAGTTCATTCAGCTCTTGGCCAACCTCGAGGCTGCCGCCCGGCCGAAAGTGCTGCTCGTTATTGCGATCAGAGCCGACTTCTATGGCGACTTTGTTGGATTCCCGGAATTCAGAGCCGCACTCGAGCGGGGCCACCTCGTCCTGGGTCCGCCCAGTCGTGACGAATTGCGCGCCGCCATCGAAGGGCCAGCGGCTGCCACTGGACTGAGGATTGATCGCGGGCTGGCCGATCGCATACTCGACGATCTGGGGGATGCTCCCGGCGCACTCCCGCTGCTTGCCCACGTACTCCGAGAGACCTGGCATCAGCGCCAGGATGGCACCCTCACAATCGCTGGCTACCGTCGGTCGGGCGGAGTACATCGAGCCATAGCGAAAACTGCCGAACGCTTGTTTGGGAGTTTCAACGCGTCTGAACAGGCGGCCTGCCGTCGTCTGATGGTCCGATTGACCGTCGTCACTGACGGCAACGCGCCCACTCGCCGCCGTGTTTCCTACCGAGAGCTACCGGATACAGAATCGGAAGGTCCGGACATCAGAACTCTGGTGCAACGCCTTGCCGACGCGCGCCTGGTCACTACCGGCGCAGAGTCAGTGGAGGTTGCCCACGAAGCGTTGATTACAGCGTGGCCGCGCCTTGGGGATTGGTTGGAGGAGGATCGCGCCGGCCAGCAGGTTCTTCGCAGCCTCACGGACAGTGCTCAGGTATGGGATCGATCGGGACGTGATTCAGGTGAGCTGTACCGCGGCGCCCGGCTTGCGGCGGCCAGCGAGTGGGCGGGTCGCAATAAGTCCGAGCTGAACCTGCTCGAGCAGCAGTTTATTGACGCCTCCGTGGCGCAACACGAAGGGGAACGGCTACGGGACGGGAGGCGAATTCGCCGGCTGCGCTTGCTTGCCATGGGACTCGCGGCCGTTGCCCTGGTTGCCGTCGTTCTGACTGGCGTCGCATACCTTCAATGGAAATCCGCCGATCGGGAGCGTACGCGGGCGGAAACCGCAACAAGCGAGGCCGACGCCCAGCGACTCGTAGCGGAACAAGCTGCAATCGAGGCGACTCTTGCGCGAATCGAAACTGACATTCCCATTGTTCTGAAGACCGATAGGACCCTCGCCTTTTTGCTTGCCAGGCAGGCGTATCAGTTGCGTCCGGGTGCGCGTACCGGCGCCCTGATGAATGAGGTGTTGAGCGACCAGCCCGCATTCCTCGGCAGCTATTGGGCCAGCGAACCGTTGATAAGCGGGTTCGACGTCAGCGTCAGCAAGGGGCTCTACGTAACGAAGACGCGCTCGGGCTTGCTGGAATTGTGGGACCTGGATTCTCACGAACTCATCGCGTCCCGGCAGACGGCAGCCGGTGGCATCAACTCGATCGTCTGGTTCAGCCCGGATGGCAGCAGGCTGATCGCCGGAGGGTACCGGACCGGCACGACATTTCAGGATCCCGACCTCATGGCGGAAATGCTCGTATTGAGTGTCCCAAAGCTGGAGGTAGAACGGGAGTTCCTCTTCCCCGGATTCACAATTCCGGGAAATCAGGCCTTTAGCCCGGACGGGACTCAGATCGCGCTTGCGATCGTCGGCAAGACTGACGAGTCCACCGGGCTCCGCATCTACGATCTTGCTGACGGATCGTTCCGACACATCACTTCGACGTCCGAGCGCTATTTTCTCGCATCGTTCAGTCCGGATGGTAAGTACGTGGCCGCTGGAACGATATGTTCCCAGGCCCCGCCAAGAACCGACATCTTCGACGCGAAGAGCCTGACGCTGGTGCGGTCGATTCCGGCGTCGACGTGTGAGGGCATGGAGTTCTCGCCAGATGGCCGTTACCTGCTCGTCGGCCATCGAACGCCGGATTCCGTCCTCGAACTTTGGGAGGTCGAGACCGGAACTATGGTTGGGACGGCTGCCGCTGACGAACCAGAGAATCTCGCCTACGGGACCTTCACGCGCGATGGCCAATACATCGTGGCCGCAATGTACGGCAACGGCGAGGCCGCTCTACTCTCTGTGCCCTCGCTTCAGCGGGTAGCGTCACAAACGCTATCCGTGAGTACCAGCGCGCCGAGTCCCGTCCTGCCATATTCGTTTGAGGGCGACCCTTCGTCGTTCTACACCCTCGGATCGGATGGCAAGGTCGAACGGTGGGCTCTCGACGGGAGGGGGCTCGCCCAGCGTCAATGGGTCGGGAGCCCATCCGGGCCAGTCGCCATATCGCCGGACGGAACGAGGTTCGTTGTTCAAGACGATTCGGGCACCTGGATCGAGTGGGCGTTCGATTCAATGCGGCCGGTTGTGAACTCGGGCCCGGTCGACCTGGCCGCGGCCCCAGGTGTTCTCCCGCAATGGACGAACGACGGCCGTTACATCATCACCGGCCACGTGGGGCTCTGCCCATCCGACAACGTCCAGGGCTGCCCGCCCGAAGTGATGGTGTGGGACGCAAACTCCGGAAAACAAATAGGCGGGCCGCTCACACCGGCATACTCAGCAATCGCGTCTTTCGGACTGGCTATCGCGGTTTCCGAGAACGAAGGGAGATTCGCAATTTCGGGAACCGGTGGAGACATTGAGGTCTGGGCCATCGACGGAGCGAACCCTCACGAATTGGGGGTCGTGCCAGCCGGCGGAACGCAGGGCATGCAATTCATTCAGTCCAAAGGCAAGAACCTCTTGTTCGCCCAGGACTTGAACGGGACGGTTTCGCTTTGGGATATTGATGCCTGGCCCGCCACGCGAGTCGCCTCGCACGCCTACGGCTTGTTTGCATTGAGTGTTGGCGCGGCGACCGACGATGGCACGATTGCCGTCGGTATCTACGGCGATATCCGCATCTACAGCCTTTCAGATTTCGCGTCCGATGCGGAGCCAGTCCCTCGATTGGTATTGCCTGACGCGATCAATGACGAAGGTGCGCGGATAGTGCTTGATTCCAGGACTCATCTGCTGACGGTCCTGACCGTAGATGGCTTTGTCACGGTCTGGAACACAGACACTGGTGAAATCGTCGGACGCCATTTTGGTGGCCCCGGGACACTCAGCGCAGAGATGGGAACCGACGGCGCGTCGCTCGTCCTGGGCTCGACGTCCGGGATCATCGTTTGGGACCTGGATCTCGAAGCGTGGCAGACAGACATCTGTGCCGCTGCCGGACGCAACCTCACTGAAGTTGAGTGGAACAAGTACTTCCCGGGCCGCGCCTACGAGGTCACGTGTCCAGAGTGGCCGGCCAAACCGCGCCTGTAGAAGGGTTGGGACCTGCAGCTGCATCGTATCGGCCGTTGCAAGGCAACCGGCGACTTGTCGTTTTCAACAG
>CAVTUS010000003.1:0-360769 GCA_963737965.1 uncultured Chloroflexia bacterium
CTCCCCCGGCGCTGAAGGCGAGTGCACACCGCCGTTGGCGAAGGGGGTCGGGCGAACCTCTCCGGGCCTGTCACAGATTCGCCGCGTGGTACTTTGCAGTGGGACCAGCTCTGAGCTTACGTTGCAACCCGACGCTCCACCGTGGATGTGGAAAGGTCGAGGAGGCTCAGAGATGGATGACGATTTCACCTCAGTCGGCCGACATCGGCGCCTGCGCCTTTACAACCTCGGTATGGGTGCACTGCACCTCGCTCAGGGCGTCGCGATCCTGGCTCTGAGCAACGATTTCGCGCTTCCGGTGCATGGGACCTTCATGGAAGGCCCACCCGGGGCACAGCCAGCCAGGCTCCACCACCTTTTCGACCTTCCTATCGGCCCCGCCGTCGCGGCGTTCGTGCTGGTCTCTGCGGCTGCACACGCGATTCTCGTGCTTCCTGGCGTCTTCGGGTGGTACTGCCGAAATCTGGCACGAAGACGGAACGATGCTCGGTGGATCGAGTACTCGGTCAGCGCGTCGATCATGATCGTCCTGATCGCGATGCTCACAGGCATCGGCGACATCGCGGCACTGATTGCCATCTTTGGCGTGAACGCCTCGATGATCTTGTTCGGTCTCGTTCAGGAGCACTCCGAGCGGCCGGGCGAAGGCCACCTGTTGCCATTCTGGCTCGGCTGTATCGCCGGTGCTGTGCCCTGGATCGCGATTGGCATCTACTTGATCAGCCCCGGGATTGAGGCAAGCCCGCCGGGCTTTGTCTACGGCATCTTTGTTTCGCTCTTCATTTTCTTCAACGTGTTCGCGCTCAACATGTGGCTGCAATACCGACGGATTGGGCCGTGGCGCAACTACCTGTTTGGAGAATCGGTCTACATCCTCCTCAGCCTGACTGCGAAATCCGCGCTCGCATGGCAGGTGTTTTTTCCGACGCTCATGGGCTGAACGCCGGCCCACCGAGTTTGCATCTCGCCCGCACTTGAACCCGTCCCGTGCGAGTTTGGTGCCGGCCTGTCGCCCTTGCCATGCATGGCCGTCCGCAAAGACACGTGGCCAAGTCGCGCATACTGAGTCCCTGAGGTCTCTCATGAACGTGCTCGTCATCGGTGCCAGTGGTTACATCGGTAGCAACCTCGTCCCCCACCTTCGGGCTCAAGGACATCACGTGCGAGCCACGGCTCGAAGGCAGGAGGTGCTGGAAGGCCGAGGATGGGACGGCGTCGAGCTCGTCTCCGCCGATGCCTTGGACCCCGCTTCGCTTCGCACCGCGTTGAACGGAATCAACGTCGCCTACTACCTCGTCCATTCGATGGGCTCTGGAGACGATTTTGAGGAACTTGACCGCACCGCCGCGGAGAACTTTCGCGTCGCGGCAGAAACCGCTGGCGTCGAACGCATTATCTACCTCGGCGGACTGCAGCCCACCGGCGAGAGCACCCGACACCTTCGTTCACGCCAGGAGACCGGCGACGTCCTCCGAGCCGGACCCATCCCGGTCACCGAGCTGCGTGCGGGGATCATCGTCGGTGCGGGCTCAGCCGCCTTCGAGGTCATCCGGGACCTGGTCAACCACCTGCCTGCCATGACGACGCCACGCTGGGTGCGGTCACGGACACAGCCCATCGCTCTGCAGGACTTGCTCGAGTACCTCTCGCGTCTTCTCGAAATTCCGGTCACGGAGGGGAAGACCTACGATGTGGGCGGCCCTGAGACGCTGAGCTATGGGGAGATGATTACCCAATTTGCCACGGCGGTTGGGAAAAGACGCTGGGTAATCCCCGTACCCGTTCTAACCCCTCGACTCTCGTCTTACTGGCTCGACCTGGTCACAAGCGTTCCCGCGTCCGTCGCGCGCCCGCTCATCGACGGGCTCCGGCATGACCTCCTGGCAGACGCTGCGCCGCTCCGCGAACTCATCCCGATGCCGCTGCACACCTACCGCCAGGCTATCGAGGCAGCACTTCACACGGAGCGGGAGTTGCCCCTGCCGGCACGCTGGACTGAAGGCTCCCTGGCGTTCAGGGGGTATGACCCCGCCGTTTCCTACTACTCCAAGGGGGCAAGGACGGAACTCAGTGCCCCTGTCTCCCCGTCGGCCGCCTGGAATGCCGTCTGCCGCATCGGTGGCGAGCAGGGCTACTACTATGCCGACTTCCTCTGGCGCCTCCGCGGCCTTCTCGACCGCGTCGTGGGCGGCGTAGGCATGCGACGCGGCCGACGACACCCAACTGACCTCCGCCCCGGCGACGCGATCGATTTCTGGCGCGTCGTTGCTCTTGAACCCGGGCGGCGCCTGACACTCGTGGCTGAAATGAAGCTACCGGGGTCTGCGGTCCTTGAGTTCGAGGTCATCCCCGAGGGCGAGGAGAACTGCCGGCTCGTGACAACCTCTCGCTTCAACCCCTCGGGATTCTTTGGACTCCTTTACTGGTACGCTCTCCTTCCCGCTCACAACCGCATTTTCGAGGGGATGCCGCGAGGGATTTTGCGTTCCGCGCGAAGATTGCCAGCGGCGTGATGGTTCACCGATTCCGTGGCATGCCGCTGGCGGCGATGCGCGCCCCTGGGACATCTACGCGACCGTAAGTTCCGCAATCCCGACAGAACTTCGCGCCCGGGCCGGTTTGGGCCCACAGGAAGGGCAATGGTCGCCGTTCAGGGCGTCGCTCACACGTGGAGTTGCAAGGGGCGTGTCGAATTGTTCACAGCGTTGAGACCGAAGTCCGTGACAGCGATCGAGGTTCGCCTGTACCCCAGGGGATGTTGTGCCGTCCAACAGCCGCCGAATGCAGGCACGTACCTGTGTGGTGTTATAGCGGTGGGCAAGACTGCGAGAAGCCCGGCTCCAAGCAGGATGTCGCGAGTCGAACCTCGTCTCCCCGCTCCATTTCCCCCAGCGCTGAAGGCACCTGCTCACCGCGGCTGCCGAAGCGGGGTCGGGCGACGAGCCCATGCTTTGGCCCCCTGCCGTGTCGGGCACTACCTCCGTGCCGATCACAACGGTGCGTAGACGACGAGAGGGGACATCCACGTGGATGTCCCCTCCTTGTTGGGCTCTGCGTTCGCAGCGGGAGCTATTGGGCGTAGTTCGTCGCACCCGACCAGTCGACCACCACGACGGGCTCGTCGCCGACCACCCAGGCGTCGTGGTGCGTGGGCAGGATCGAGACGTCGCCCGGGCGTGCCTCGAACTCAGAGCCGTCGTCGTTCACCACGTGCAGGACGCCCGCGAGGTGGTACTGGAAGTGAGGGGCCTCGCACAGCTCCGTGCCGGCAATCGGCTTGATGTCCTTCGACCAGCGCCAGCCGGGCTCGAAGGAAAGCTTGCCAACGGTGCCACCGGCTATCGAGACGAGCTCCGCGCGGCCCTTTGGGAACTCGCGGGACTCGTCGGGGGTGCTGAAGCGCTTCAGTTCAGGCTTGGCCACGGTGTTCTCTCCTCTTGCCGCTCAGTGAGTCCGTCGGCGAAAGTAGGCCCAATCGCACTTCGATGAGGCGTCGGAGGCGGTTCAGTTCCACGGTCGCCCCCGCCGCCGGCGCATCCGCGTTTTCCTGGCCGGTGTCGCGCGCTGCAATGATCACTCCCAGCGGCCCCGTGGCAACCCGAACCATGTGGACCACCGCATCCCAGTCGCCGCGCCCCGCCCACTGCATATCGTCCATCACGATCAGGAGTGGACGCTGCCGGGCGCCCGCTTCGGCCAGGGCCGCCATTGCTTCGAGCAGGCGCAGCCGCCCTTCGCTGGCGCCCGGATCTGAGGTGGGCGTTGCCAACCCGGCACTCGAAAGCACGGGTTCGAGCAGCGGCATCAACAATTGCCGCTCCGGCGCTTCGGGAGGAAGCTCGGCCGCAATCCGCCGCAGCGCGCGCCCAATCGCGTAGTACGGCGGTAAAGCCTGCCCCGGCAACCCGTAGCCCTCGGCGATCAGGAAGTCCTCGTTGCCTGCCTGCGCCAGCGCCGCCCTCAGCAGACGGCTCTTCCCCGCCCCCGCCTCTCCCAGGATGAGCGCAACCGAGGGCTCCCCGGCGCGCACCCGCGCGATGGCCCCGCCCACCTGCGCCAGCTGCACCTCTCGTCCAATCAGTGGCGCCGTGCCGCGCTCTGCCATGCCTTGCACACGATAGTCGAAATTCGCGGTGTCGACGTACGTTTCGGCGTTCTCGCGCCAGGGCCTCAACCCGATCGTGAGGCGCGCATGCAACGCCGCCGGCGGGGGCCCATCCCCCGGCTATGTCCGATTTCGCTCCAGGAATGCCAGCACCAGCTTCACCGTCGCTTCCGGCTGCTCCTGCTGCACCCAGTGACCGGCGCCCGGGATAAGGTGGACGCCCTTCATGTCGCTGCAGGCCTGCTCTTGCATTCGGTCGACGGCACCCGGGCTCTGGTAGATGCCCCAGTCGCTCCCGCCGGCGATGAACATGGAAGGTTGCTCGATTCGGCGGCCCGCGTAAGATCTGCAGTCTCGACGGCTCCGAGGGCGCCCGCACGCGATACCATTGCAGCCCACCCTGGAAACCGGTGCGCCCGTACTCTTCGGCATAGACCGCCAGTTCGCGTCCGGTAGCCAGCGGTTGGCGGCAATCTCCCCCGGCGACGGCATGACAGCGGCGACCGTTTCCGCCATCCCCTTGTCGCGCTCCATGACGTAGTAGGTCGGCATCTCCGCCATCGCGGCGGCTACCGGCCCTGCAAGCGGATGCGGTCGATTCCCGTCCCAGTCGGCGCTCTTGTAGTGGTAGTAGCCGCGGATAAAGCCTGCGATGCCTTGTGGCGCGTGCCACATGTTCTCGTTCGCCTCTCGCGTCTGGTAGTACCGCTGGTAGTGTTTGCGCGGCGGGTCGAGTGCCGCCAGATCATCGTCGAGCGATGGGCCGTCTCGCGAATCGACGGCGCGCTCGGCGTAGGGGAGCGAGGAGGTGCCGCCGAACGGCGCGCTCATCAGCACCACGGAGCGGAAAGATGTCCGGGCGGGTGACGCCGCACCAGGCCGCCACCGGTGAGCCGAAGTCGTGGCCCACAACGGCCGTCACCGACCGCGAAACCCAGCGCCGAGAGCAGCGCCAGCACATCCCGGCACCGCGTTCAGCCGCCGGAACGAATAGAGGTCGCCGTCGTAGCTGGCGTCCGCACCGGTCGTCCGTCCGTAGCCCCGTTGGTCCGGGCGCGATCACGTGGTAGCCGGCGGCAGCAAGCGGCCCCATCACCTTGCGCCAGCTGTAGGCCAGCTCGGGAAAGCCGTGGAGGAGGAGGATCGCCGGGTTCGCAGGTTCTCCCGCCTCAAGGACGTGCATCCTCAGACCGTTGACGCCGTCGACGAACCGCAATCGAATCGCGCCCGGTAACCAGCCGGATGGATACGGGGCCAATGGCGTCTCCATCGTGCCTCCCTTCCCTTGGCGGCCAATCCTACGCCGAAACGTCCGCCTAACCCCGATGGCGACAGGCTGTCGCGGCTCTCCGCGCCTGCGCTATCCCGCCGTCCTTAAAAAGGCTTCACGCAAGGCGTTGCCCGCCCGTTCGAAGTCGGCGAAGCCGACACCCGGGTCCGGCTCACAGGCGTCCGGGCGATCCCGTTCCCACAAGGCCGCCTCCCGACAGAACGAGACAAGCACGCTGCAGGGCTCCGGACAGGGGATGCTCCCCGGGGTCAAGCTGACGGACCGGCTCCAGGCCGGCTCCCGCACACAGGCTTCGCACACGGTCCGCACAGCCCGCTCCCTTCCCTCTTCCGAAAGCCAATGCGCAGTCTCGTAGCGGCCCGACTGGCGTTCCAAAACCGCCTCCAGCCCGACCGTCCGCAGTTCTCCCGCGGCCGCCATCTCGATGTGGTGGACGGCAAGGGGGTACACAGCCTCGAATCCCGGCCTCCAACGCTTCGGCCCCCGCGCAGCGCAGTTCCCAGTCCTCCGGGAGCGAGTGGGCGCCGCTGAGCGGACGGTAGTGGCCCGCGGCGTCGAAGCGGACGTGTTCACGCAGTTCCTCTTCGTGGAGAATCTGGACTCGCTCGCGTCCGCCGGTCGCCCGCCCCGAGAGCCTCCAGCCGTCTCCGTCCGGCTCGACCAACAGATCCCCAAGCGCAAACCGCCGGCCTTCTTCGATCGCGGTGCGCAACCAGCTCACCATCGCGCAGCTTCGGCCACGAGCTCTTCGACGACATTGGCGACGAGCGGGTGCGTCCCAACGGCGGCGGCGTAGCGAAGGGTCCGGCCATCGCCCCTCGGCTCTGCTCGATCGAGCGCCAGGTCCTCCGGGATGGTCTCGCCCACATGCCAGCCGTCCGCGACAAACAGCGGCACCATGACCACGTCCTTCGCCGCCATGAGCGAGAAGGCATCCCGCATGTTGGGATCCTGGTCCATGAACATCGCCGTCACTTCCACAAATCGCCCTTGCGCTCGTACGTGGTCGGCCATCGCATAAACGTTGCGCTCGGAATCCGGGTTCCGGGGCGTGCCATGACCGAGCACCGCGAGCCCGCTCTCGCGGCTTGCGCCCGCCTCCTCGGCGCGCTGGATAACGACCTTCGCCAGCGCCGGATGTGAGCCGATCGGCGCCGTGTAGCGCACGACCTTCCCGTCCACTTCGGTGAGCCGGCCGCCCAGCCGCATCTCGCGAGGGATAATCTGTTCGGTGAAGTAGCCGGACGAGATGAAGATCGGGACGACGGTGACATCGGTCGCATCCACGCCGTCGAGGGCGCGCGCAAGCGACGGTTCTTCTTTCCAGAAGGCGGTTCGCACTTCCGGGTAGCCGCGCCGTCGAAGGGTGTTCGCATGGCGATGGATCGGTTCGCTTGAGCGCGCATTCAGGTGCGAGCCATGCCCAACCAGCAGAATCGCCCCCTTCGTCATGCACCCGATCGTACGCAATTCCACTTGCCGGAGCGCCCCCGGCCCTTGTCGGCTAACTGACATCGACCGGAGGCAAGTGCTGGCTATCCTGATTTCGTGACCGCTGTCGTCTTGCGTCCGCCTCGTGAGCGAGGGAACGAACAAGCACTGTGACCAATCCCAGTCCCGCCGGCGTAACCCGCGACGCCCTGGCGTCCGGCACCCTTTTCGCGCGTGAACTCTCCCCCTCGTCCGTCGACCGTCTCCTCGCTGGCCGCACTCCCGAAGAGCTCCTTGCCCGGTCGAACTCGGCGTGGGTGCGCGGCCGCGAAGAACAGCGCTGGCTCGGATTCGGCGACGCCCTTCGCCTCGTCGGCAACCGCGATTCCGGCCTTCCGGCTGCGCTGGAGACCCTTGCCGCACTCCCTTCCCGCATCGTCTCCGAGACAAGCGCCGAAGCGCGCCCCCGACTCTTCGGCGGTGTCCGCTTTCGGCCCGGCGGCCGCGTCCGCTTCGATGGCTGGGCGCCGTTCGGTGGATGGCAGTTCGTTCTCCCCCGGCTGCAACTCAGCTTCCGCGGACACGCCGCGACTGCGACCGTCGTTACGTCGGCCGAGCAGCTGGTATGGGACACTCCTGAGGCACTCGCCCTCGCCGCGCTCGATGCTGTCCCGCCCGCCGCCGCAACCCCGGGGGCGGCCCCCCTCGATACCGACATCGAACACTGGGCCGGTCGCGTGGCCACCGCTGTCGACGAAATCCAGGCCGGGCGCTACGAGAAGGTCGTCCTGGCCGTCCATCGCGATGTCTATGCGGAGCAGCCAATCGACCCCGGCCAGCTCCTCTCCTTTCTCGCGGCCCGCTATCCCGATTGCTACACCTTCAAGTTCGCCGCTGGCGGCGCCGCCTGGCTGGGGGCCAGCCCGGAACTCCTGGCCGGGAACCACGAAGGCACCGTACGTGCAGCGTCACTCGCCGGATCGCGCCCCCGGGGGGCTACCGTCGCAGCCGACGATGTCCTTGCCCATGACCTCATGTCGAGCCAGAAGGAACGCATCGAACACCGCCTCGTCGTCGAAGCACTGAGCCGGTCGCTCGCCGAAGTCTGCACGCTCGTCGATGCGCCCGATGAGCCTCAGATCATGCGGATGGCGAACATCCAGCATCTCTATACGCCCGTACGGGCCGAACTCCTGCCCGGTCGCGACATTCTCGACCTCGTCGCCGCTGTCCATCCCACTCCCGCCGTCGGTGGCTCGCCGAGGGCAGAGGCCGTCGCCGCGATCGAGCGCTTGGAGGGCATCGACCGCGGCTGGTACGCCGCGCCCATCGGTTGGTTCGACCTTGAGGGCAACGGTGAATTCGCTGTCGCTCTGCGCTCGGGCCTCGTCCGTGGTCACCGCGCCGACCTCTTTGCCGGTTGCGGCATCGTTGCAGGTTCGCTTCCCGCGGCCGAGGTCGCCGAGGTCGAGCAGAAGCTTCGGGCACTCGGCGGCGCCATCGAGGCTCTCCCCGCGTGAGCGCCCTTCCGAGCACCCTCGCTGCCCGCTCCCTTGTCGCCGGCCTCATCCGCGCCGGCATGACCGACGCCTGTATCACCCCCGGCTCGCGCTCCACCCCGCTGACCCTCGCCTTCGCCGAGCAGCAAGCCATGCATTCATGGCTCCACCTCGACGAGCGTTCATCATCGTATTTCGCCCTCGGCCTTGCCCGCGCAACAGGGCGACCGGTCGCACTCGTCTGTACCTCCGGCACCGCCGCCTCGAACTTCGCCCCTGCCGTTGCCGAGGCGAGCCGCTCACGGATCCCCCTCATCGTCTGCACAACCGACCGGCCCCCTCGCCTCCGCGATCGCGGCGCCGACCAGACCATCGACCAGGTCGGCATGTTCCGCAACGACGTTCGCTGGGCCATCGACCTTCCGGTCATGGCGCCGGGAACGCCCGAACGGACTCTACGCCGGGATTGGCCACCGGGCGATGCTCGCTTCTCAGGGGCCCCTTCCCGGCCCGGTCCACCTCAATGTCCCCTTCGATGAGCCACTCATCGAAGCTGCCGGCGCCCGCCCGTCGCCGCTCCAGGTCAGCGCGACGCAGCCCGTCCATCGCTCACAGGTGGCGCCGTCCCCGCAAGCGCTGGCGCACGTCCGGACGGTCCTTCGGACTTCCCGGCGCCCTCTTGTCGCGGCCGGTCCGGAAACGGGCGGCCTTCCCGTTTCCGTGGCTGAACTGGCGCAGGCGATCGGTGCGCCCCTGCTCGCCGACCCGCTCAGCGGACTTCGAGACAGCGGAGCCGGTAGCGTGGTCATCGACGCCTACGATGCCTTTCTCCGCGACCCGGCGGCGCAGCCTGCCCTCCCGGACTGCGTTCTCCACTTCGGCGGCGTGCCAACCGCGAAGGTGTTGAACCAGTACCTCGCCCGCGCGACGGAGGCAGAGCACATCTTCGTCGACCTCCCCGGCAGCCTCCGTGATCCGGACAGCCTTGCCTCGTTGGTGGTCGAAGGCGATGCCGGCCTTGTGGCCGCATTGCTCATCGACGAAGGCGTCGCCTGTCCGGCAGAACAAGACTGGCTCGCCGAGTGGAGGGCGAAGGATCGCGTCGTCCGTCAGTCCCTGCGCCAGAGCGCCCTCGCCTTTGATGAGCCGTTCGAGGGTCGTGTGTTCGTCGAATTGCAGGAGGCGCTGCCGGAGGGAGCCACGATCATGGCCGGCAACAGCATGCCTGTGCGTGACATGGATGCCTTCATCGAGTCGTCGCCTAAGCAGCTTTCGTACATCGCGAATCGCGGCGTCAACGGGATCGACGGCGTGACGTCCTCCGCGCTCGGCGCCGCAGCAGCCAACGCTGGCCCGGTCGTCCTCGTCATCGGGGACCTGTCGTTCTACCACGACATGAACGGACTCTGGGCGGCAATGCGACATAATCTCGACCTCACCATCGTCCTCGTCAACAACGATGGTGGCGGCATCTTCCACTACCTTCCCCAGGCAGCCCACGACGATTCCTTCGAACAATGGTTCGGCACGCCTCTTGGCATCGACCTCTCGGCGGCCGTGCGGATGTACGGCGGCGAGTACTCCCCCATCGAGGACTGGGCTACGTTCCGCACCGCTATTGCCGGCGGTGGCAACGGTCTACGGGTCTTTGAACTTCGTACCGACCGCTATCGCAACGCAGAGATGCATCGCGAAGCCTGGGCAGCCGCCGGTAGGGCAGCGGCCGAAGCCGCCGGTCCAGTGACCGCATGACCCGCATCGAAGTGTCCCCGGGTTTCAGCCTCAACCTTGAGATGACCGGCGACGGTCCGCCGCTCGTCCTTCTCCACGGCTTCACCGGTTCCGCCCGCGCCTGGGGCCCGCTCCTGGCGGCGCTCCATGCGCAGCATCGCGTGATCGCCGTCGACATCGTCGGTCACGGCCGTTCCGATGCCCCGCAGTCGCTGGACCACTACGCCATGCCCCAGGTGACGGCCGACATCGTCGCCGCCGTCCGCACACTCGGCATCGACCGCGCCGCATGGCTCGGATACTCGATGGGCGGCCGCACCGCCCTCTCGCTTGCTGCTTCCTACCCGGCGCCGTTGACCGCCTCGTGCTCGTCGGCGCCTCCCCGGGCCTTGAAGACGCAGCCGAACGAGCTGCCCGCAAAGCCGCAGACGACGCTCTCGCCGATCGCATCGAGGCCGACGGCGTGCCGGCGTTCGTTGACTACTGGGAATCAATACCGCTCTTCGCCAGCCAGCGCGATCTCCCGACGGAACAGCAGGCTGGGATCCGCGCCGGCCGACTGGACAACTCGGCCGTGGGTCTCGCTAACAGCCTGCGGGGCATGGGTACGGGCGTTCAGCCTTTCGTCGATGTTCGCGCCCTCCCGATGCCCGTCCTCGCACTCGCCGGCGCCCTCGACACCAAGTTCACCGCCTTCGGCCGCGAGATGGCTACCTTGCTCCCCGATGGCCGATTCGCCGAGATCGACGGCGCCGGGCATGCTGCCCACATCGAACGGCCGTCGGCCTGCTTCGCGCTCATCGAAGCGTTCATAGCCAATCCTTTGCCCGTTGGAGGCTCCTCATGACCGTCGCCTGGAAGAAAGCCGGGGACTACGAAGACATCCACTACCAGACCTTCGAGGGAATCGCTCGCATCGCGATCAACCGGCCGGAAGTCCACAACGCCTTCCGCCCCGAGACGATCGACGAGATGATCGATGCCTTCCAGATGGCCCGCGAGGACCGCGACATCGGCGTCATCCTCCTCACCGGCGAAGGTGGACGCGCATTCTGCTCCGGCGGCGATCAGCGCATCCGCGGCCATGGCGGCTATGTCGGCGGTGACGACGTTGCTCGCCTCCACGTCATCGAGCTCCACAAGCTCATTCGCTCCACACCGAAGCCGGTCATCGCCCTGGTGGCCGGGTACGCGATCGGGGGCGGCCACGTCCTCCACGTCGTCTGTGACCTCACCATCGCCGCCGACAATGCTCGCTTTGGCCAGACCGGCCCCCGCGTCGGCAGCTTCGACGGCGGCTTCGGCGCCATCCAGCTCGCGCGCCACGTCGGCCAGAAGAAGGCCCGGGAGATCTGGTACCTCTGCCGCCAGTACGACGCCCAGCAGGCACTGGATATGGGCCTCATCAACGCCGTCGTCGCCCTCGACCAACTGGAGGACGAAGGGGTGAAGTGGGCGAACGAGATCCTCCGCCACAGCCCTATCGCCCTGCGCATGCTCAAGTCCTCCTTCAACGCCGAACTCGACGGCATGGCTGGCATCACGGAGCTCTCCCACAACGCAACGATGCTCTACTACATGTCCGAAGAGGGCCGCGAAGGCAAGGAGGCCTTCCTCGAGAAGCGCGAGCCTGCATATCGCGACTCCAAGCGCTTCCCGCGCGGCGGCTGAACCGGGCTGTGACCACCGGCCGTATCGTCCGGATCGCCTGGCGACCGTTTGCCGTCCCCTTTCGGGCGCCCCTCCAAACGTCATCGGGCATTTGGCTTTCCCGCGAAGGCCTGTTGGTCGCGGTCACGGCGGAAGATGGGGCCGTCGCCCTGGGCGAGGCGTCGCCCCTCTCTTCCGGCCCCGGCTTGCCTGCCGTCGAGGCCGCCCTGCGCCAAGCGGCCACGGCTTCAATCGGCCGTGCGCCGGCAGAGGCCTGGTCCAACGCGACATCATCGCGGGCATGCGGTCCGGCCGCCTTCGGCCTCGAAGTGCCCGTGGCTACGCTCGCCGCCCTCGACAGGGGTCTGCCGCTCTTCCGCTGCCTCGCGAAGGACGGCAGGGCTCCCTCACCCGGCAACGTCCCCGTGAATGCGCTTGTCGACGTGACCTCCGCCGCTGACGCCTCCGAACGTGCGCGCGCCGCCACCACGGCCGGCTACCGGACACTCAAGCTCAAGGTCGGCGGCGCCGTTGCCGACGATATCGTCCGCATCCAAACCGTCCGCGACGCCACCGGTCCGGACGTCGAGTTGCGAATCGATGCCAACGGTGGCTGGGACACGTCTACCGCTGCCGAAGTCCTGGTTGCAGCGGCGAAGTCTGGCGTCGCGCTCTGCGAACAACCGGTGCCGCCCGGTCCGGATGCTCCCGCTGCTTTCGCCGCTCTCCGGATCCTTGGCGTGCCGCTCGCCGCCGACGAATCGTGTCGCTCGGAGGCTTCCATCCAGCCCTTCCTCGACGCCGGCGCCATCGACGCCGTCGTTATCAAGCCCATGCTCACCGGACTCTCTGAGGCCCTTGCGATGATCGAGCTGGCCCGGGCCACCGGCCTCGCGACCATCGTGACCACGACCTTCGATGCGGGCGCCGGTACTCTTGCCGCCATGCACCTCGCTGCCAGCATGCCGCCGCCGCTCGAGGCCTGCGGCCTGGCAACGCTCGAACTCCTCGATCACCCGTTGGTCGCGGGCATCCCGCCGGTCATCCGGGGCGAAATCAACCTCTCCGGCGAACCCGGGATGGCGATGACACTCGACGAACCCGCGCTCGAACGGTATGCCACCGGCCCCTGGGTCGAGGTGACTGCATGACCGCCGGCATGCCCGACTGGCTCTGGCACCGCGCAGGCGCCACACCCGATGCTGAGGCGCTCGTCGCGGACGGCAGGCGCCTGACCTACCGTGAACTGGACGGCCTCGCGGCCGCGTTCGCCGGCGCCCTGGTCGAACTTGGCATTGTCGGCGGCGATCGGATTGCCCTCATCGCAAACAACTCGCTCGAATTCGCAGTTGCCGTCCACGGCGTCGCCCGCGCCGGGGCCACGCTGGTGCCGGTCAATACGCGGCTCGTCCCCTCGGAGATCGCCGGTCAACTGGCCCGCGTGCGCCCCGCCGTCGTGGTGGCGGATGGCGCGAACTTCGAGCGGAGCCGTGAAGCCACGACTGCGGCCGGTATCGCGAATCCTCTGGAGCTACCGCTGTCCGGGCGCCCGATCGCCGACCCCGTGGTGTTGCACCACGCCGCCGACCCGCTCTGCATCATCCACACTTCCGGTACGACAGGCGCCGCCCGCGGTGCGGTACTCACCTACGGCAACTTCTGGGCGAGCGCCGCCGGTTCCGCCTACAACCTTGGCGTGATGCCGGGCGACCGCTGGCTGGCCTGCATGCCGCTCTTTCACGTGGGCGGTCTTTCCATCCTTCTCCGCAGCGCCATCTATGGCACCTCGGCCCTCATCCATCCCGGGTTCGACGAAGAGCGCGTGGCCGCGTCTCTCCATGACGACCGGGTCACCTTGCTGTCTGTGGTCGCGACCATGCTCCAGCGCATCCTCGACTGCGACGACCGGCCAGCCCCCGCACATCTTCGCGCTGTCCTCGTCGGCGGTGGTCCGGTGCCGCCCGCCTTGCTTGAACGCGCCCTCGACCGTGGCTACCCGGTGGTGCAGACGTACGGCCTCACCGAAGCGACGAGCCAGGTCACGACGCTCGCACCCGGCGACGCCCGCAGACATCTCGGCTTCGCCGGGAAGCCGCTCGTCACGACCAGGCTGCGCGTCGATGCGTCACCCGGCGAACCCGGCGAGATCCTCGTCGCAGGCCCAATTGTCATGGCAGGCTATTTCGAAGACCGCGAGGCGACAGGGAAGGCCATCCGCGACGGCTGGCTCCACACCGGCGATATCGGCCTTCTCGATGAGGACGGGTTTCTCCAGGTGCTGGACCGGCGTGACGACCTCATCGTCTCTGGCGGCGAAAACGTGTACCCCGCGGAGGTCGAGGCGGCTCTTCTCGCACACCCAGCGGTCACGGCCGCGGCGGTGGTCGGCGTCACGGATCCAGCCTGGGGCCAGGCGGTGTACGCCGCAGTCGTTGGCAACCCGCTTCCGGAGGCCGAGATGCGCGAATGGCTTCGTGCTCACTTGGCCGGATACAAAGTCCCGCGCCGCGTGGTCAGCGTGGAGTCGCTACCCACCACGGCGAGCGGCAAGATCCAGCGCCACCTCGTACGTGCGATGGTCGAGGAGATCCTCCGCCGGGCCGAACGATGAGACCTACCGGCCGGGGTTCTGCCCGCGCGTGACGGTGTCTGCTCGCACGGTGTTCGGGTCGAGGTTGCGCGAAAGCGATTCGTGGAACGCGTTGTGGTCGTTCGGATTGTCCATCTTGTAGCCGCCAAGGTCGCTCTCGGCCACGCTCAACTGAAGCGTCTCCGCGTTCGCCGACTTCGCGATCGTGTTCTGGAGCCAGTAGTCGAGCTTTCGCGGCGCATTCACAAGGAAGGCGCCAGCCTCGATTCTTCTTTACTGTTCCAAGTTCCTTACCGTCAGACGTAAGGACCTTCGCGCCAACGATGATTTCAGCTGCCATTTGGTTTCGGCCTCGTACCGGGTGATTGGCGCATGTTACTCCCTCGCCTGTCGTGGGTGCGCACGACTTGGTAGGCTCGCCCGATCTGCTGCATGGAGACGCTCGATGGCCTTCAACGGACTCGGCCTGCACCTCGGCAACCTTTCCCTGCTTTCGAACGCCGAAACGCGGTCGATCAGCCCCGAAAACTTCACCGGCGAAAAGGGACGTGGGGGCATGTCGACCGATGGTCCCGCCGCCAACGCCGCCCGCGGCCTCGGCCAGGGCTGGAAGGTCTCGCCGTACGTCCTGATTGACCCCGGGCGACGTTCACCCTCGCCGACATCGAAGGACCCGGCGCCATCCAGCAGATCTGGATGACCATGGCCCGTGGCAAATGGCGCCACACGATCCTTCGCATCTACTGGGACGACCAGGAGCAGCCCTCCGTCGAGTGCCCCGTCGGCGACTTCTTCGCCTGCGGCTGGGAAAGCTTCGCCCAGGTGTCCTCGCTCGCCGTCTGCGTGAACCCCGGTCGCGCCTTCAACTGTTACTGGGAGATGCCGTTCCGCAAACGCGCCCGCTTCACGATCGAAAACCTCTCCGACGAGCAGATCTCCGTCTACTACCAGATCAACTACACCCTCACCGAGGTCGCCGAGGACGCAGCTTATTTCCACGCGCAGTTCCGCCGGACGAATCCGCTCCCCTACAAGGAGGTCTACCGCATCCTCGATGGCGTTGAGGGCCAGGGGCACTACGTCGGTACCTATATGGCCTGGGGCGTGAACAACGCCGGTTGGTGGGGCGAAGGCGAGATCAAGTTCTTCCTCGACGGTGACGGCGAGTTCCCCACCATATGCGGCACCGGCACCGAGGACTACTTCTGCGGCGCCTACAACTTCGACCCCGGGCTGTTCGAACGCGACCGCGAAGGGGGTCCCACTACCAGGAGTTCACGACGCCCTACGCCGGCCTTTCGCAGGTCATCCGCCCCGACGGCGTCTACCGCTCCCAGCAACGATTTGGCCTGTATCGCTGGCACATCATGGACCCCATCCGTTTCCAGCGAGACATCCGCGTCACCATCCAGGCGCTCGGCTGGCGCACCCACCGCGATCGCCAATACCTGCCCCTCCAGGACGACATCGCCTCCGTCGCCTACTGGTACCAGGCCCTGCCGACCGCGCCTTTCCCGCCGGCTGCCCGACCGCGACTACCTCGAGGTGATCTAGCGGGCGGGCTGGCGCGATGAACGAAATTCTCCCGACCAGGTATGATCGTCTTCTTGCCTTCGGGCTCTAGCGCGGTCCCCGGCCAAACACCGTAGACGTGGTGCTGGACATTTGTCTCTGAATTCCACCAGCCGTTGCGTGCGGGCAACTTGCATTCTGCACTAGGATAGGCCCGGGCTGGGCCACACATGTCGCCAGAGATCCTCAGCGCTATCACCATCTCTTCGGTCGTTGTGACCGTTGTCGCGATTGGATTCGCCACTTTTTCGGCCCTCCGGCCGTCGCGAGTGCGAGTCCGCCGAGACGTTGTGATGCTCGCGATCTCGCTATCCACCATCGTCGCGCTTGGCGTGATCATGAAGACACGCACGCCAGTCGAGTACCTCGCGTCGGCGCTGCTCGCTGGCGCGATTGTCGGGCTGGTCCAGGGCATGCGCTTCCAGCTGCAAGAGCGCGATGGCAAGTACTTCGCCCGTCGCGACATCCTCGGGCTTGGGGCGTGGGGGGTCGGTATCGCGGTTACGCAACTGGCCGGTCTCGCCTCACGGACCGGCATCATCGAAGCAGGCCAGGCCGTCTCGTTCTTTGGCATAGCCACCACCGGAACCCTGGTTGCCGCGCGCCAACGCGAACTCGTGAGGGTGCGAAGCACGAGCGCAGCCGGGACGACTGTGGCGGCGATCGCGCCTATTCCCATCATCCTCTTCGGCGCCCTTTTCCAGCAGGCCGAGCCAACGCCGGTTCCGCCACCGTTGACGTATACCGGTGAGATCCGCTGGGACGACATCCAGGACGATTGGCTCCGGCTTGGTTCGCTCTCCCTCAATGGCGACATCGCCGAAGCGGAGGCCCAGGGGTACGACTTTGATTCCGAATACCTCGGCTCGGAACTGACGGTCGTCTTTGATCAGGCGACCGGCGAAGTGACCACCGATGGAGAGTTCGACGCTGCCTGGCCGCTCGGCGAACTCGACCTCATGTTTACGATCGCCTTCGCAAACTTCGACGGTGAGATCGACGAACAGGACCAGGCTGATATTGCCGCTGCCCGGGCCCAACGGGGATGTGACGTGTTTTACCACCTCCTCTTCGAGGGCGGCCCGGTGGTTGTCAGCGACGACGGCTCTGTGGAAATCCAGCTGACCGGCGTATACGACACGAGCCGTCCCGTGACGGACTGTACGGGGTTGGACGCCGGAGAAGGTATTTCGGAGCAGTTCTCGGCCACGCCCCCCCGCATGACGGTCCATGGCCTCGGCGGCGACTCGCTAACCGGTGAAATCCGAGGCACGTGGTTGTTCCCCGATGACTCCGGAGTAGATGCCATTCGGGATTTCGTGTGGCCATTTGGTGCCACCGTCGAAGGAGCGGAATCACCTGGAGAACCGTCGGGCTCCGCGACTGGTGAGGGCGCCGACAACGACGACGATTCCGCGGTCGCGACTGAGGAAGCCGGCCCGGGCGTCGACGGTGCACCGTCTGGCGACGACAAGACTAATGACGCCGATGGCGGCAGCGGCGACGACGAGATATCCGACGATCAGGCGGCCGGTGCGGCCATCGTCGGAGCGCTCGGTGCCGGCGCGGTAGCTGTCACGGCGGCCGCCGGCGCCGGGGCCGTCGGTGGACTCGGAGGCTCTGGCGGATCCGGCGGGAATGGCCGGGCTCCCGACAGTTCGGGCGATGGCCGGAAGCGCGAAGGCGGTGTTGCTGTTGCAGACCCCGAAGGCGAACGCAAGATCGACAACATCCGCGCAGCGGCAAGTAGCCGGGGAATGGACGACATCCTCGACCGCCTGAACAGGCTGGGCCGAAACCCCGATGGGTCGCCGAACAACGAGGCCCTCGACCGCATGCGGGAGATCATCCGCAACCGCGTCAGTCGTCAGCAATGGGAGGAAGGCAGCGAGCTGATGCAGTCTTCGGCCGTTGGCGACTTTGGTCGAGGCGTGCAGGAAACCGTTGCCTCAGGATTCGACAAGGTTGGCGAAGCTGGCGACGCCATGCAAAGCCCGATCCTGAGTGTTGGAGGGCGGATCGCCGGATTTGCCACGCGGAACCCGGTCGCCGCTGGAAAAGTCGCGATAGCAGTGGCCGTCCCGCCGGTTGGTATCGCCATTGGCGTCACCGACGTCGCGACCGAGATCTACAACAAGGCTACGAGCCCTGGCGATGAGAGCATGACCGGGGCGGCCGAAGAGTTGGGCTGGATCGCCGTTCGCGAAGGCGCCGCGCAGTTGGTTGGGGCTGCAGTGGGCCATGGGCTCGGAGCCATTGGGCGCGGGCTCGGTGAAGGGGCAGAACAGGTCGCCGACCAGGCTGCCCGGCAGGCCGATGACGTCGTGGAGACTATCGCGCATCAGGCCGACGACGTTGCCGAGGCTGCGGCCAGGTCGGCCGGCGAAACGGCGGAATCCGTCGCCGAGGGCGTTTCTCGCCAGGCCGATGATGCCGCCGAGGCCGCCATGGATAGCCTCGGTCGCCAGGCCGATGACGCCGCCGAAGCTGCCGCCGACTCGGCCGGTCGCCAGGCCGATGATGTTGCCGAAGCTGTCACGGGCGGGCAGCCCGACCGGGTCGACGACAGCTGGTTGAAAGAGGCCGGTCATGGCACCGAGGTCCCGTTAGACAAGATCAACCAGGCCGGATGGACCCGACAGGAGGCGGAAGCGATACAGAAGGTCGCCCGCGAGGAGGGGTTGGAGGTCGGCGCCCGGGCTACGAACGTCGATTCGCTAAAGCATCCCACTGCCAATCCGAAGCCGGTCGACGTGAAAGGGAAGACCGTTAACGACCTCGATGTGCAACTTGGTGCACGCGACGGGGACCAGGGGCTGGCCGCGATGTTCGAACCCAAGTATCCCGGCGATGACGCACCCCAAGACCTCCTGAACCGCTATGCCAAACGCGCGGAGGAATATGCGGCCCTGAAGAAGAAGCTCCCGGAGTTGGAGGCAAAGGGGATCAACTGGAACGAGCAGACCGGTTTGTTCGAAGACGCTGCGGGCGTGCCGTACCGAGGCGACATCGACCTCGTCTACATTCGCGACGCCAAAACCGGGGAACTCCTGACGGGGGAGAGGTACGACGATGCTGTGCGCAAGTTGATGGCCAGTGGCGCGAAGATCCAGCACGGGGCCGAGGCCAACATGGTTCGCGACATCACGGCGTCCGGCGGCAACCTCGAAGGCGCTATGAAGTTGCACGGCGTCCTCTCGAGCAACCACGTCGTTGGGGCCGAAACAGTAATTGAGACGAGCGCTGCTGGCTTCCGCAAAGGCATGAGTTCCTCGGGGATGTTTGACCAGCTAACTGGCGGGAATCCGCTCTTGCGCGGCCTCCCGATGGAGGTGTGATGGTTACCGTCGGCACAACAGAAACGTCTGGTCAAGAGTTCCGATTGTCGCCGCCAATCGGCGCCGCCATTCAGGCGATGACCGGACTGCAAGTGCCCGGCGCCGCTGGATTGGTCGATCCCGAAACGCCTGCGCTTGACCAGCTTGGTGATGCCGGCCTCCTTGACGAAGGCGCCCTGCGGCCCGACCTCGCCACCGCGCTTGAGCGGTATGCCGCCAGGACGCGAGCCATCTCCGTCGCGATCGCGGTGCCCGAGCGCCAATCGTGGGAGCGCCTCATCGCGTACGGCACACCGGACCGTGAGGCTGGCTACGTTGCCGTGTCCACAGTGACCGGTTCCACGGTTGTGTCGACTTTCCCGGCAACCGAGCACCTCGCAGACGTGGCCCGGCCCCATCTGTTTCTCACTCAGCTGCCAAAGGCCGACACTCCGTTCTACGACCTGTCGCTTGAATCGTGGGCAACGCTGCTGGCGATCGCCGACGTCCTCCACCGGCGCGAACTCCAATCGGTGCTTGCTCGCCAGACGCTGCCGGTCACTTCCCTCTTTGCGAGCGAGGAACTTGCGGAGTCTGTAGCCGCCGGTCGAAACGAGCCTGACCTTCGTTGGATGTGTTCCCTCGGCGCAGCACTTTCCCCTCTGCCGCTTCCCGCTACCAACGGGGAACTCGAATCAGGGCTGAGGCAGCTCCACCATGCTGGCCTCCTAGCAGCGTTTGATAGCCAGTGGCAACTCACCCCGGCAGGCGAAGTGGTGGCCTTCATCTTTCGCTCGCTCGTTTCCGTTGGCGTATTCGGCGGAACGCGCATCCGACCTGGCGCGCCCAACGAGTGGGCCATGGCGGTGATCCTTTCGACGCCGGTCGGGGCCTGGCTGTTGCGCTGGGGAATTGTCACCGAGTCCAGTGCGCGGGCCACGTTTGGGCCCGCGTCGCGCGACGACCTACTTGCCGTGATCCGCGAGCTGGAGGACTTCTCGCTGCAGTTGCACGCGGAAGGTCCCGCTCTGGAGTCCCCCGCGCTTGAACCCTCGGCCGCGACGAGGCCATGCTCGACCTGCGGCACTCCGCTCGCGCCCGTAGCAAAGTTTTGCTCCACGTGCGGAACCGTCGTTGCAGCCCAGGTGTTCTGCTCCAGTTGCGGCCGCAAACTCTCCCCAACTGCCAGGTTCTGCGGCGGCTGCGGCAAAGCGGTGAAGGCCCGCTAGCAGCCGCAAAGTTGTCGCCAGCCCTCTACAATCGGCCCACCAGCCCTCAGGAGGTCGACCATGGACGACGACGCCAAGAAAACAGCACTGCGCATGATCCCCTACGGCATCTACGTCGCCACGTCCGACAGTGGCGATGGGACCATCGCGGCCGCGACCGTGAACTGGGTGACCCAGTCATCCTTCTCGCCGCCGTTGATCGCGATGGGCGTCAAGACCGACTCGGGCCTCTACGCAGCGTTGAAGAAGAGCCGAAAGATTGGTGTGAACATCCTCGGCAAGGGGCAGGACGGCCTCGCCTTCGCCTTTTTCCGCCCCGCCGAAGCGGGCGACGGCACGATCAACGGCGAGCCCTACCAGAAGGGGACTGCTACCGGTTCGCCGCTCCTCGACTCGGCCCATGCCCAGCTCGAATGCGAGGTGCGCGAGATCGTTGAACTCGGCGACCACCACGTCGTCGTGGCTGAGGTGGTCGAGGCGAAGGTCTTGAAGCAGCCGGAGGGACGGCCCGACGAGGCAGTCCTCGAGATGAAGAACCTCGGCGAACGCGTCTTCTACGGGGGCTAGTTCACCTCGGTGCCTGGACTTGGGCCTCCGTTTCGGCCAGGTCCTGCGCGGCGCCGTCCTCGCCTAGGCCCGCTCGTCCGGCTGCGGTAGAACGGCGGCCCGAAGCCGGCACGACCCCGGCGTATTTTCCGAGACCGTGCGGGGGCATGTTGTTGTAGATAGCCTCGTAGCTGCCGGCTGGCACGAGATAAGTCTCGTGCCAGATCCCAACGTCTCCGTTGGATGCGACCTTCTTGTTGAAGGCGACCCATGCCGGCCAGTGCGTCGCGTCGGGGTTACGAGAGTATCGCTCGAGGTGGTCGAACGACCGCCAGTACTGCACGAGCATTGGCCGCCGGGGACTCCCAAAGTACTGGTCCGCGCCCAGGAACCCCGACTCCGGATCCTTCCTCAGTTCCGCCAGCATCCTGGGCATTGCCATGGAGACAGGCAGCCACTTCCAGAACTTCCAGAACTTGTTGACCCGCATGCCAATGATGAAGACCACAAAATCGCCTTCGATGTCGGCAGCGACCCTCCGCTTTACGATGCTGGCCATGAATTGCCGCCTTTGAGTTCAGGTTGGCGGCAGTGTACGCGCGAGTGGTGGGGTCCGCTTGAAACGATTCCCCACCGGTGCAGAATGCGGACACGCGACGCCCTGTCGCCGGGAGACACTTCATGCCCGAACAGGTCGAGGCTGACGTTTCGACGGATCACTACCTTCGCGACAAGTACGCCATCGTCGGCGTCGGCGAAACCACCTACACCCGCGGTTCCGGCCGCACCACGCGTGCCCTCGGCACCTGGGCCATTCGCAACGCCATGCAGGATGCCGGCATGCAACCGTCCGACATCGACGGCATGCTCAGCTACTCCAACAACGACTCCACACCGTCGCCGATGATGGCCGGCGACCTCGGCATCCGTCTCGACTTCTACATGGACGTCTATGGCGGCGGTTCCAGCACCGAGGCCCTCATCGGGATCGCGATCGGCGTCATCGAAGCGGGCATGTGCAAGACCGTCGCCATCTTCAGGGCGATGAACGGCTTCTCCCAGGTGCGCATCGGCGGCACCGGCGCCCGGGCAGCCGCACCCATCAGTGGCGATGGTCTCCATTCGCGGGCCTATGGCTGGATGAGCGCCGGTCAGAGTTTCAGCCAGAGCTTCATGCGCCACATGTATGACTACGGCACCACGCCCGAACAGCTGGCGATGGTCAAGGTCATCCACAGCGAGCACGCTAGCAATAACCCCAAGGCCTACTACAAGGGCCGCGTCAGCGTGGACGATGTCCTCAACAGCCGCTTCATCGTCAAGCCCCTCCATCTCCTCGATTGCTGCGTCGAGACCGACAACGCCACCTGCATCATCGTCACCCGTGCCGAACGCGCCTACGACTGGAAGCACACCCCGGCCCGCATCCTTTCGGTCGTCGGCCGCTGCTGCAAACCGCGCATCGACATGCACTACCAGCACGGCCCCATCTCCACCGTCGCCGGCCACTACGCGAAGGACATCCTCTTTCCGAACGCCGGCCTCGGCCCCGAAGAGATCGACGTCACCGGCGCCTACGACGCCTTCACTTTCACCACCATGCTCCAGCTGGAGGATTACGGGTTCTGCAAGAAAGGCGACGGCGGCCAGTACGTCTCCGATGGCACCATGCGCCTGGGTGGCAGGCGCCCCAACAACACCAGCGGCGGCCACCTCTGCGAGGGCTACACTCACGGCATGAACATGGTCATCGAAAACGTCCGCCAGCTCCGGGGCGAAATCGACGACTCCTGCCCCGAGACCGGCGACGGCAAACGTGCCCACACCTACGACTACGCCACGCCCGGCGGCTGCCGCCAGGTGAAGGATGTGAACGTGACCGCGAACCTCGGCTGGGCCATGCCCGGCACCGGCTCCGCCATGATCATGAGGAAGGGCTAGCCCGATGACACTCACCGGCGAATACCTGGGCATGCCCCTGGCCATCGACGACCTCGATCGTCGAGAACCTCGAGTACTTCAAGGCCTGCGGCCGCGGCGAATTCAGCCTCCAGAAGTGCACCAACTGCGGCCTCCTCCGCTACCCGCCGGGCACCGCCTGCCCCTGGTGCACCAACCTCGAATTCGAATGGACGCCCGTCGAAGGGAAAGGCACGGTCCACAGCTATGGCGAGGTCCACCAGGCGATCCAGCCGGCCTTCCGCGCCCACGCCCCCTATCAGGTCCTCCTCGTCGACCTCGACACCCAGAAGGGCGTGCCATCGGCCGACGAGGCCATCCGCGTGATCGGCAACCTCGTCACCCCGTCCGGCGACCTTGCACCCCCCGACCTCGTGAAGCGATGCGGCATCGGCAGCCGCGTCCGCATGGTCCTCGTCGAGGTCGGCGAAGGCTTTGCCATCCCCCAGTGGACCCTCGACGAGGGGACAGACCAGCCGGCGCCATGGCGGTACCCGCAGGAGTAGGCGTCGCCGTACACAACGGAGATGCGAGAAGGGCCGCCGCGAGTCTACCGCCGGGGGTTGCAGCGCGGCCCGGCGCCAACCCCTCCTCATGTGCCACAATCGCCCCACTATGCGCATCGAAGACGACAACGGCATCTCCGACCTCCTCACCTCCCCGGAAACGCGACTCTGCACCGGCCTCGGCTTTACCGAAGGCCCCGTTTGGGTGGTGCCCGACAACGCGCTGATCTTCAGCGACATCCCCGGCAACCGGACCCATCGCTGGCGCCCCGGCACGACAGAAGCCGAGGTCTACCGCGACCCCAGCGGCTGGGGCAACGGCATGACCCTCGACCACGCCGGCAACGTCCTCGTCTGCGAACACGGTGGAAGGCGCGTCTCTCGCTATCCCTACGCCAGCCCGGGCTCCGCCGCCTCCGTGGCCTCCGAGTGGGAGGGCAAGCCGCTCAACAGCCCGAACGACATCGTCGTCCATTCCTCCGGCGCCATCTACTTCACCAATCCCACCTATGGCACCGATAGCGGCCGCAGTCCTCGCTTCGGAAAAGAAGGCCAGCACCCCGACCTCGACTTCCAGGGCGTCTACCGCGTCGGCCCCGACGGCACACTCGATCTGGTCATAGGCGAAGGCTTCAGCCAGCCGAACGGACTCGTCTTCTCCCCCGATGAGTCCATCCTCTACATCGGCGACTCCCAGGAGCGGCTCATCTGGCGCTACGAGATGGACTCGTCCGGGATGCCCGGCAACCGCAGCCTCTTCCTCGACCAGCATGAGGACACGCGCCGGGGCGCCCCCGACGGCATGAAGGTCGACACCGAAGGCCGTCTCTGGACAACAGGCGCCGGCGGCGTCTCCGTCCACACCCCGGAAGGCAAGTACCTCGGCGTCTTCGAAATGGATGAGCACGCCGCCAACCTCACCTTCGGCGGCGACGGTTTCCACACCCTCTTCCTCACGGCCGCCACCAGCGTCTACAGCATTGAGACCGCGGTGACCGGGATCGGCCCGGGTTCGCGGTAAGCCGCATGCCACGATTCGACGTCATTGTCATCGGCGCAGGCGCCGCCGGTATCGCCGCCGCCCGACGGCTGACAGAAGCCGGTCGAAGCGTCGTCGTCCTCGAGGCTCGCGACCGCGTTGGCGGACGCGCCTTCACCGATGAGTCGTTCGCCGCACACCCCGTCGAGCTGGGCGCCGAGTTCATCCATGGCCAGAACGTTGCAACGTGGGACTGGATTCGGCAGTTCGGAGCCTCGACCACCGGCGACGCCAACCGCCACAGCCAGTGGTTCCATTGGGGCGGTCAACTCCTCGACTCCGAGGCCTTCTACCTCCTCGCGGGAGACCTCCTCGGTGAGCAGCGCCGCCTGCGCTACGGCATTTCCCGTGTGGCTGACGATGACCTCGCCGCAGCCACCGTCTTCGACGATTGGGAACGGGCGACCGGCGTCCCGCTGAGCGCCGAGGGCCGCCGCCTGGTCGATAACATGGTCGCCCAGGGCACCGCGGCGGACCCGGAAGAGCTCGGCGTCCGAGCCGGTCGGCTCGCCACCTACGAAGGCGACGGGGACCAACGCCACTTCCGCCTTCTCCATGGCTACTCCGAACTCATGCGCCAGGCGGCCGAAGGTCTCAATCTGCGTCTCTCCACGCCTGTCACGAAGGTGGCCTGGGCTGGCGACGGCGCCCTCGTGGAGACGGACGCAGGGACCTTCGAGGCGGCCGCGGTCGTCGTCACCCTGCCGCTCGGCGTGCTCCGGTCCGGCTCCATCACCTTCGAGCCGGCGCTTTCCGAGTCGAAGCGAGAGGCGATCTCATGCATCAATCCCGGCGCCATCGGTAAAGTGGTCCTGAAGTTCGACGAGTTCGCCTGGCCGCGAGACATGACCTTCCTCTGGACACCGGGCGATACGCAGCTCTGGTGGCGGCCCGGGCAGGGCCAAACGGGGGAGGAGCCTGTGCTGACGGCGTTCTTCGGTGGCAAGGATGCCCGTGCCATGGCCGCGCGCACGCCTTCGGATGCCGCTGCCTTTGCCACTGCCGACCTGGAGGCGATTACGGGCAAGCGCCTGTCGTCGCACCTGGTGGACTACCGGGTGCTGGTCTGGAACAACGAGCCCTACACGCAGATGGGCTATTCATCGCTGCCGCCGGGTGGTGGCGACCTGCGGGCCGCCCTCGCCGCCCCGCTCGCCTCGCTCTACTTCGCCGGGGAGGCCACCAACGCCGTACGCCCCGCGACGGTGCACGGGGCTATCGAGTCTGGGATCCGGGCTGCGAATGAAATCCTGGGCCTGGCTACTTGAAGCGATAGGTGAGGCGGCGGTGCAGTCGCGGCCAGGACATCGCGGTTGAACCCGGGAACCGGCTCGGCCAGCTGCCTGTCGCGGAGGCAATCGCCCGGAATCAGCGAGGCGTGGGATGATGCCAGGCATGGGCTTCCGAGAGCAAGGGATCGAACCAGCCGACGGCTTTTGCGGGAACGGATTCATCGTCCGTCCACTCGTCCCATCCGATGTCGTCCTCGACCATGAGGCGGTGATGTCGAGTCGAGAGTTTCTGTACCACTGGGAGCAGGATCCTCCGTATCCGCCCGAAGATTTCTCGGTCGACGCCAACCTCGACGATCTCAAACAGATGGACAGGGAACACCGCAGCGGGAGCCGGTATACCTACACCGTCATGAACGCCGATGAGACCCGGGTTCTTGGCTGCATCTATCTCCTGCCCAACGACGATCGCATGTACCGGACCGCAGTGGTGACGTCGCATGACGGCACCGACCTCTCGTCTGTCGATGCCACGGTTGCGTTCTGGGTCCGCGTCTCGACGTGGGCGGACGGGTTCGAGCGCGTCCTGCTCGATGCAGTTCTCAGTTGGCTACGGGACGGCTGGTCGCTCCAACGACCGGTGATCGTGACCAACGAGAAGCTCGATCACCAGATTGCGACGATCGAGTCGCTGGGCCTGACCCGCCGCTTCGACTACGACCGCGAGAAGGACCTGTACACGTCCCACGCCTATGCCTGACAACGCCGGCCCTCACCAGGTCAGTGCTCTGTCGTCTCCTGGCGAGTCGGCGGTTCGAATCGCGCAGCCCATGCGTTGAGTTCCTCCGCCGAGATCCTGAAGGTCCCCGGCGGTAGATCGAGGTTTCGGCGTGCCACGCGTTCGTGGAGTACCTCCAGGGGTGCGTCCAGGAAGATCGTCTGCACTCTGGCTCCCAGGTCCCGGGCACGTTGGCGATAGTGGTCCCGTTCAGCCCGTGCCCAGACTCCCCAGTCAAGGATTACGCTGATTCCACCGGCAAGCAGCCGTTCGACGAGTTCCCACTGCACCTGCTCGACGAGAAACTTCCGCTCGTCCCTGGCTGCGGCCTCTGCGTCATCGGGGTAGAGCTGGCAGACCCAGGAGTCGGCGTTCAGGAGGACTCCCTCGCCGGCCGCTTCGAGTTCTTTCGCTCGTGTCGTCTTTCCTGATCCGGGCAGTCCGCAGAGCATGTGGAGAGTCGGCGGCATGTAACGGAGTATGCCTGGTGGTGCCTCGGCCGGCACCAGGCTCACCGGGCAACCACGGCGTCAGGGATGGGGCCCCCGAGGATGCGACGAACGCCAACGCGCCGGCGCTTGTGGAGCGTGCTCGAATCCGGCATCCGGGCTGCGAATGAAGTCTTGTGGCTGGCTACTTGAAGCGATAGGTGAGGCGGCCGCGCGTCAGGTCGTAGGGAGAAAGCTCCACGAGGACGCGGTCACCGATGAGGACCTTGATGTAGTTCTTGCGCATTTTGCCGCTGATATGGGCGAGGACTTCGTGTCCGTTTGCGAGTTCGACCTTGAACATTGCGTTGGGAAGCGCGTGCGTAATGACGCCTTCGACTTCAATGGACTCGGATTTGGGCATGCTCACTCCTTCGCAGTGATGCGAGTTTCTCCCAGTATACCTGTGAACGGGCGAACGGGAGCTTCCGTTCGCCCGCCTCGGCCCTAGCCGCGGGGCAAACCCAGCCCCCGCGTCGCCATGATGCCCTTCTGGATCTCTGTCGTGCCGCCCGCGATCGTTGAGCTGACCGCCTGCATGTAGCCGACCGAGGCCCGGTTGCGGACGTTGCCGTACATCCCATGCATGTGCATCGAGAGATTGGCGATCCGCTGCGAGAGTTCGCTGGAGAACAACTTGCACATGCTTGCTTCGTGGTTCGGGATGAGGTTGTTTGCCTGCATCGAGATGACCCGGTAGCTGAGCATCTTCGCCACTTCCGCCTCGATCCAGCGGTCGGCGAACTCGCGCCGAACGCTCGCGGTACGGAATGAGGCTTCGTTGTCTCCCTGCGCCTGCCGGATGAGGGACTCGAGCTGCTTGCGGACACCAATTGCCGAACCAATGGACGAGCGCTCGAAGTCCAGGGTTGTGGTTCCCACGTACCAGCCCCGGTTCTCCTCGCCTATCCGGTTCTTCACGGGCACCCGCACGTCCTCGAAGAACACCTCGTTGAATCCCTGGGCGCCGGAAAGCTGCGTCAGGGGGCGTACGGAAACGCCCGGCGCTTTCATATCCAGCAGCAGGTAGGTGATCCCGCGGTGCTTCGGTGCGTCCGGGTCAGTGCGCGCCAGCATGTACATCATGTCGGCATACTGCGCGCCGGTGGTCCAGATCTTCTGGCCGTTGACCACGTAGTCGTCGCCGTCGCGGACGGCCCGGGTCTGCAACGACGCGAGGTCCGACCCTGCACCCGGCTCCGAATATCCCTGGCACCAGATCACTTCGCCGCGAAGGATCTTACCGAGGTGCTCTTCCTTCTGTTCCTCGGTGCCATGCTCGATGATCGTGGGGCCGATCATCATCACGCCGAAGCCACCCACATTCGAGGGGACGCCCGCTTCGGCGAACTCTTCGTTCATGATGAACTGCTCGACGACCGACATATCCGCGCCGCCATACTTCTTCGGCCACGAAGGCGCGATCCAGCCCTGCTTCGCTACTTTCTCGCGCCATTCCTTGATCGCGCCCATGCGCCCGAAAAGTCCACCTTCGCCTTCGTCGCGCTCACGGTCGGCCCGTAATCCGGCGGGCGTCTCCTTATTGATGAACTCACGGACTTCGGCGCGCCATTTCGCTTCGGTGGCGTTGTCTCCAAGATTGATGGGCATAGTTACTCCCGGGCTAAATGTCCTGCCATTGTGTCCGAATCGAATTCGGCTAGCAAGCGACCAACTCTTCCATACGGCTCTCTCCATCAATCCGCTACGCTCGATGATATGGATGTGGGAGAGAACACGAGCGTCTGGTTTCCGCGCGGGCCGGGGCGAAGGCTCGAACAGTTTGCACCCGATCTCTACCGGGTGCGCACACGCGGCGGTCGCGCCTTCTTCGCCGTCGATGGTACCGACGTAACCATCATCGATGTTGGGGCGCCGGGCTCCGGCCCCATCATCGCCCGCGCGCTCGATGACATCGGCCGCACCTTCGAGGATGTCCGCCAGGTCGTCCTTACCCATGCCCACCTCGACCACGTTGGCGCCCTTCCCGAGGTGCAATCGCGCTGCTCCGCCCCCATCGCGATCCACGCTGGCGACGTCGCCGAGATCCGCGCGAACTTCCTTCGCAACCCCTTCGTCCATCCCGGCCTTGCGCGCGTCACCGAACCTATCGTGAAGGTGCTTGATCCCGGCCCGGCGCGGGTGGATATCGCCCTCGCCGACGGCGACAGCTTCCCGGTCTTCGGCGGCATGCGGGTGGTCCACATGCCCGGGCACACGCCGGGTAGCTCTGCCTTCCTCTTCGAAGAGCGCGGCATCGTCCTCACCGGAGACGCCGTCCAGCATCGCTTCGGCGAACTGTTGCCGCCGAGCCGTGTCTTCACCCGGAGCATGGATGAGGCGCTCGCATCGATCGCCCGCCTCGCCGCATTCGACTTCGAGATGATTGCCTTCAGTCACTTCCGACCCGTCCGGGCTCGAGGGTCGAGCCGACTCAGTGCCTTGGCGACGGACGCGTGCCTTTCCGCCGCATGATGGAAACGACGTCCCACATTCGTCCCAAGTGCCTCCCCGGGGTGATACTTCAGGGGAACGTCGTTCGCACACGGGTGGTCGCCACGGAGTAGTCAATGGTCAGCGCAAGGGACTCACAGCGGCCGGTTGGAATTCCGACGTGGCCGCGCTGGTGGTGGGTTCGCTGGCTCCGTCGGGCGCTGCTGACCCTCCTCATCTTCCCCATCCTCCGCATCGGCTACAGCACCCGCATCAGGGGCCGTGAGAACACCCGTCTGCTCACCGGGCCTTGCATCATCGTCAGCAACCACAACATGCACCTCGACATGGGGATGCTCCTTCGCGCCCTTCCCATGAGCACGCGCCAGCGCGTCTCCATCGCCGCCGCCTCGACCGACATCTTCGGCAATCGCTACCGCGGATTCCTCGCCGGTCTCCTTGGCAATGCCTTCCCCTTCGCCAAGCGCGGCGCCGGCGTGCGCGACAGCCTCGAGAATGTGGGCAAGCTGCTCCACGGCGGCTGGCATGTCCTCATCTATCCCGAAGGAAAGCTGACCGTCGGCGGGCCGATGGAGCCTTTCAAGCCCGGGGTCGGGCGCCTCGCCGTCGAATTGGGCGCAACCGTCCTCCCGATGCGGATCGACATCGTTCGTCCGGGTTTCTATGAAGGGAAGTGGTTCCCCACGCCGCGTGCCAAGGTGGTCGTGAACATCGGTCGGCCCATCCGCTTCGGGCCCGGCACCGACTTCATCGCCGCCACCCTGCGACTGGAAGAGGCCGTCCGCAACGCATGACGGAACATCCCGTCCGGCTCACCGACATCTTCACCAACGCCGCCGCCATCGCGGACTACACCGGTGCGGCGGAGGTGGAACCGGCTCATCTGCTCGAAGCGCTTGCCTGCCTCCGGGAGGGCCGGTCCTGGCAGCTCCCCGGCGATGCGTCGCCGCGGTCGCCACTCGGTCGTCGTGGTGTCCGGGCCGCCGTGCCTCCGAAGATTCGGTCGCTTGCGCAGGAGTGGTTTCGCCGTTTCGAAGGAGACCCGCTCGCAGAGCTAGGCTCCTCCGACATCGACGATTTCGTCGCCGAGATCGAGCGGATCAGCCCTTGAGGTCGCTGAATTCAGTGTTCTCCCACCTGTGCCCTCATCTTCCGAACCGCGAAGGTGGTCTCCAATGAGTATCGCGACAGCCGTCCTCTTCGGTCTGGGTGCCGCCGGCCTGGGAGCGGTGGCTGTCTACTGGCAGCACCTTCTCTATCGTCTGCCAGAGCAGCGTGTGCGGGGCGCCGGCAGGTGGCTCCACGCCAGGCTCGTCCTGGGAGCTGCCGGATGTGGTGTCGCTACCGGCCTGGCCCTGCGTCCGGACCACTACGAGGTGGGCCCTGCTTTGCTCACCGCGGTGTTCTGCTTCGCTCTCGTCGTGCTTTCAAGTACCGACCTGGAGCGACGGTTACTGCCGAATCGCTTGATGTATCCGTCGCTGATCCTCGCCGCAGCCTTCTGCTGGGCCTGGCCCGACCGTTCCATCGCTGATGTATGGATCGGCGCGGGCATCGCCTTCGCGACCGGCGCCGTCCTCTTCCTCGCGGGAGCCTTCTTCGGGTCGTCACGGGGCACCTCGACGACGCCCTTTGGCCTGGGCGATGTGAAGCTGATCATCCTGCTGGGGCTATTGACTGGATGGCCGGCTGTCCGCACCGCCCTCGTCATCGGCGTCTTGTTGGCCGGTATACCTGCCATCGTAATGATCGCCTTCGGGCGGGGGCGCTCAGCCTTCAGCTACGGCCCCTACCTCGCCATGGGCGGCGTGGTGGTGCTCCTCTTCACCGATAGCTTCGTCTAGGAGGCCGGGGGCATGCCCCCGGCCGGTCCCTAGAACGCGTTCATCATCTGGATGACGGCCGGTCCGCCGATGACCACCATGATCGCCGGGAAGATGAAGAAGACGAGCGGGAAAACCATCTTGATCGGCGCCTTGAACGCTTGCTCTTCTGCCTTTTGGCGCCGCTTGGTGCGGATGACACCCGTCTGGACGCGGATGACGCTTCCGATGGAGATGCCCATCGACTCTGCCTGGACGATCGCATTAATCAGCGACCGCAGCTCGTCGACGCCGGTACGCTCGGCCAGGTCCGTAAAGGCGTCTCGCCGCGAGCGTCCCATTTGAATTTCACGTCATCGTCCGCGTGAGTTCCTCCGCGAAGGGACCGGTGACCTTGTCGATGACCCGCTTGAAGGCCGCATCGATACCCAGCCCTGCTTCCACAGATGCGGTGATCAGGTCGAAGGCGTCCGGGAGCGCGCGCCAGATCTCCTTCTTGCGCTTCTTGATCCGGCCCAGCAGCCAGAAGCGAGGCAGGTAGCCGCCCATCCCGAGGCCCACCGCGAATGCGACGAGATACCTCTGCAACCCAAGGCCGTTCGAGCCGCGAACAGGATGCCAAGGATCGGGAAGACACCCATCATGATCCCGACGACTACCATGAACTGGCCCGGCTTCATCTTGACTCCGCCCTGGAGGATCGCAAATTCGATGCGTTCCGAGAACGAGGACGGAAGCAGGCCGTTGACCTTTCTCGTCATGCTCTTCATAAGGGGCTGCACCACGCGGACCCGGAACGCCGCTTCCGGGTCCGGAAGTTCCTGCCTGCTTGCCCGCTGGTATTTCAACCCGCCGAGTCGAGCGTCCATGGCGCTCACGCCCGCCTGCCTGTACATCAGGCCATAGGCGCCCAGGAACACCGCGACGAATGTTGCGATCGCAACAAGTACTTCCATTGCTCTAGACCTCGATGTTCACGATCTTGCTGGATGACGAGGAACCCCATCCCCTCCATGCCGATTGCCGCCCCGAGCATCATCCGTCCAAGCGGGTCGGTGAACAGCAAGGTCATGAATTGGGGGCTGATGACGAAGAAGATAAGCGCAAGGCCAACCGGGATGCCGCCGATGACGTAGCCCGTCATCCGTTGCTGGCTACGTCAGGGTCCGAATCTCGCCGCGGATACGCTCGCGTTCGCGCATCGTGTGCGCGACGTTCTCGAGGATCTCGGCGAGGTTTCCGCCGACGGTGCGCTGGATGAGGATGGCCGTGATCACGATGTCGAAGTCCGAGCTGCCGATGCGGTCATTCAGCGACGTCAGCGCCTGTTCGACGCTTGCACCCATCGCAGATGTCGCGCAAGCGTGCGCTGGATCTCGATGGAGAGCGGCGCCGGCAACTGCTCGGCCGCGGCTTCAAGGGCCTGGCTCAGGCCGAACCCGGCACGCAGGCCGCTGGACACCATCTGCAGCAACTCGACGATCTGGCTCTCGAGCTTCTTCAGCCGCGATCCAATGCGGCGGTTGACCCAGAACGACGCACAACGAAAACCAAGCGGGAGACCCCGCGAGCGCCAGCGATTGGGAAGCTCGAGAACGCGATGTACGACGAGTGCCGCAAAGACGATGCCGAGGACACTCCGCAGGATGAGGTACTCCTTCGTGGTGAGGGTCAGACCGGCGCGTCGAGGTCTCGTTGCCCAGTTCGCGGCGGCGTTTACCGAGACCAGGTTGATCCCGGCCGAGGTTGACCGCTGCCCGCTTGCGGAGTGACACATGGTTGCCGGCGACCTGGTCGGCGGCGCTGCCGAGGCTCCCATCTTCGCAGCCGCCTGAGGCGGGCGGTGGCAGCGCCCTGCGAGGTGCCGAAGCCGGTCACCCAGAGCGTGATCGTAAAGGCGAACGCCCCAGTCGAGAGCGCCGCCATGAGAAGTACGGAGGCATGGCTAGTACCCTTCCGCAGGCCGAAGAGGTCGTTCGGCAACTCGATGCCCGCCATGGCGAAGCTGCTGCGTGAAGCCCGGGCCGGATGCCCGTCGGCTGCATCCTCCCGTGGACTTTGCCGTCTTCATCGACGTGGTCGAGCTTGAACAGGAAGATGTCCTGGAGCGTGATGGTCTCGCCTTCCATGCCGCTCACCTCGGTCACATGCGTGACACTTGCGCGAGCCGTCCTGCAGGCGGGTGACCTGGATGAAGACGTGGATGGCGGAGGCAATCTGCTCGCGGATGGCCCGCGCCGGCAGGTCCATGCCCGCCATCAGCACCATGTTTTCGAGGCGGGCGACGGCGTCGCGCGGCGTGTTTGCGTGGACCGTGGAGATCGAGCCGTCGTGGCCGGTGTTCATCGCCTGGAGCATGTCGAAACACTTCCGAGCCGCGGACCTCGCCAACGATGATTCGGTCGGGGCGCATGCGGAGGCAGTTCCGGACGAGGTCGCGCTGCTTGACTGCGTTCTTGCCTTCGATGCTCGGCGGCCGCGCTTCCAGCGTGATCACGTGTTCCTGCTGAAGCTTCAGTTCGGCAGGGTCCTCGATGGTGACGATTCGCTCGGTGTTCGGGATGAACGCCGAAAGCGCGTTGAGCAGCGTCGTCTTACCGGTGCCGGTACCACCGCTAATGATGATGTTCAGGTGGGCGCGGACGCACATCGCCAGGAATTCCGCCGTCGCCTCGCTCATGCGCGCCGACCGCAGATCAGGTCGGCCATCCGCATCTTGTCCGCTGCGGAACTTTCGGATGGTGATCGTCGGCGCCTTCGGCGAGACCGGAGGGATGGTGATGTTCACGCGGGAGCCATCGGGAAGGCGGGCATCCACCATCGGGCTCGATTCGTCGATGCGGCGGCCAAGGGGCGCCACGATCCGCTCGATGATGCGCATGACGTGGTGCTTGTCGCGGAAGCGCAGCGGGCTGCGGAAGATGCGGCCTTCCTGCTCGTAGAAGATGCGGTCGAGGTCGACGACCATCACTTCCGTGACAGCTCGGGTCGCGCAGCAGCGGCTCCAGCGGGCCAAGTCCGAGGACTTCGTCGGCGACGGCCTCGAGCAGCTCTTCGCGGCTGCCGCCGCCGAGCTGGATGCCTTCCTGCTGGATGAGCTCGCGCGCCGGCCCGCATGACGGCGTCGCGCTGCTGCGTCCGGTCGGCAGGCCTTCGAGCGATCCGTGCTCCAGCTCCTCGATGAGCAGCTCGTGCAGGCGTATTTTCGCTGCTTCGGCCGGTCGGATTTGCGCTGCGGCGCGTCGCTGCCGCGGCTTCGTCGGGCGGCGGCGCGGGATTGCGGTGCCGTCGGCCGCGGCGCTGACGCCGCGGGTCGCGGCCGGAACGCTCGGGCCGAGCGGCGTCGGGCGCCATCCGCGGCATTGCTGGCGGAGGCTGTCGACGGCTGCGGCCGGGCTGCGGCCGGCTTCCGCAGCTTCCCCAACGCGTGACGGTTCCGAACTGGCCCGAGGGGCGGAGACGCGGCGGCTCGGGCATTCGCGGGCGTTCGGGTCGCCGGCGGCGTCTATCGCTGGTAGCGTTCGCCGTTCGCCATGCGACGCCGCGCACCGGACCAGCCGAATGGCGCTGGCCGTCGTCGTCCGATGCCGTTTCTTCGTTTGGGTCGTCTGCCACGGCTTCGACCTCCCTCTCATCGAGTGCTCAGGCGCTCTTCTTGAAGAGCGGCCGGATGAGCCTGCTGAGAGCGCCACCGCCTGCGCTCTTCTTGTTCTTGCGTCTTGTTGCGGATCCCGGCGAGCGCGCGCGCCATATCGCGGATCTCGACGGAGACTTTGCTAGTTCGGCCGGCTCATGACGATCGGCCGGCCGAGCTGGGCGGCCTTGCACCACTTCGTTGTCCTGCGGAATGCGCCACCACAGGTCGGCAGTCGAGCGTGCGCTCGACGTCCTTCTCGCGGACGCCGGTATCCATGCCGGCGCGGTTGAGCACCACCTTGATCCGCTCTTCGTCGTTGCCGAACCGCTCGTGCAGCATCTCCAGCGCAAGCACCGTGTCCTTGATGCTCGCCATGTCGAGCGTGGTGATCAGGAGGATCATCGTGCCCACTTCGATAGCGGCGGCGACGATTTCGTTGAACGTCCCGGGCGTGTCGAGGATGACGAAGTCGTGCGTCTGGGCGAGGACGTCCACGACGTCGCGGATGTGTTGCGGCGGTCAGGTTTCGCCAATCGCTCGGGCGCGTCGGCGCGGGGAGGATGCGGACGCCAGACTCGTGCTCGACCAGGTAGTCGCGAAGCGTGTTCCGGTCGACGTTGTCCAGGTTGCGCGCGAGGTCGGCAATCGAACGCTCGACCGGGATGTCCATGGTGATGGCGACGTCGCCGAAGCGCGTGTCCATGTCGACCAGCGCGACCGTCTGGTGCGCTTCGCTCGCGAGCGCCACGGCAAGGTTGGAGGAGATGGTCGTCTTGCCGATGCCGCCCTTCGCCCCAAAGACGGTGATCACGGTGCCCTGGGCGACCGGCGTCGGCGAGTTCTCCCCGGCGGCGCATGCGCTTCGCGCTCCTTGCGCTCGAGCACGCGAATGATCGAGTGCTTCGAGTTGCTCTCGGGTACGAGCGGCTCCATCAGGTAGTCCGAGGCGCCGGAGACCATCGACTGCCGCATGAGCCGGATGTTCGCCTCGGTCGAAAACACGATGATCGGCAGGTCCGGCATGCCATCGTTCAGCTTGCGACAGCGTCTGGATCGGCCGGACGAGCGGCTCCTGCGACACGCATCAGGACACGAGGTCGGGCTGCATCTGAGCGGCCAGTGTGAACGCCTCGACGCCGTAGCCGGCGCTTGCCAAGACCGTCGAAGCCGATGCATCTGCAGCATCTTCTGGAGCTCAGCAGAGCTTTCTCGGTCCGGGTCGACCACAATGAACTTGCGGTACGCTCGCCATCGTTGATGTTCCTCCACCGTTTACATCGCCTGGAGTTCGCTTCCGGCCAGGCGCCGGGTTGAATGGTGTGCCCGGGTTGACCGCCCGGGCGTGAACGTTGGTGCGGTCCTTTTGGGACTGCCTACTTGCTGGTCAGGTCGAAGATGTCGTCGAGAGTCCACGTCACCTGGCCCTCGATTGGACCGGTGTCGCCCTGCTGACGCGGCATGATGCGGTACTGGCCCTGGTCGTCCTTCATCGCGTCGATGATGGCAACTTTGGCCGCCTCTTCAGGCGTCAGGGCGAGGGTGATCGAAATCGCCTCTTCGTAGGTTTTCGCGTCGTCCAGGGGCCGGAAACTGGCTGCCGGGTCGTCCGCTGCCTGGTCGGGAGCGGTTGCCGCCGTACCGTCGTCTTCGCCGGTCGCCGCGCTGCGTTCGTCGAGGTTCGGGACCGTCTTGACGACTGACTGCGCAACCGCGAGGACTGCAACATCCTGGGCGATTACGCCGCTGACGACATCAAGCTTTTCCTCGCCCGTCAGGGGGTCAACCGAGACGAGGGTGGTGAGGCCCAGGATGTCCACTCGGTCACCCGGCTGGACCAACCCCGCCGCCGCCCACGCCTCGTGCGGAATCTGTAGCGAGAGTGCGCGCCGGCCCTCGGGGATCTTGAAGGCGAGCGTGTTCTGCTCTTCGAACGTGGTCACCTTGCCCGGTACAACCTGTTCGCCCTGGTAGAGCTTGGTGGTTGTCACCTTGCCGACGACCTCGTCGATTTCGGTTAGTGACCCGGGGAGCAGTGCGCTCACGGAAACCGGCTGCACCGACACCATGTCGGATGTAATCGCCACCCCGAAGTCGACATCACGATTGAGGACGACGACGCTCTCCACCTCGCCCGTGTCGAGAACGTCATCGGGAATGGTCCCGCTGTCGCCCCCACGCGAGTTGAGGAACGCGAACATGAGCGCCGCGCTCAACACGGCGAACAACGCCGCAAGGATTAGGACGCCGCGGTTGCGGCTGCTATTACTGCCTGAAGCTGGGATTGAACGTGCCACGACTAACTCCTCCCCTAGCACTATCGGCCGGGTGATGGTCATCCCACAGATCTGTGGTGTGTAAACTCCTGATGAAAATCGGCCGGCTCGGCCGCTTCTCCGGGCGAAGAAAGGCCGCCACGCCCGACGCGCGGCGGCCCTTCAGGGTTGTTGGCGCTGCTGGCCTTACTTGACCAGGGCGATGTGCGTCTGCTCCGCGATGGCCTGGAAGGCCTCGTCCAGCTCGGCTGACGATGGCGAGAAGTAGTAGCTCCCGCCGCCGATGTCGGCGTACGTCTTCCATGAACGACTGGTCTGCTCCCGCGCCGAGGCCAATCGTGAAGATGATGATGTCCCCGTCGGCGGCCCGCTGGGCCTCGGCAAGGGCGTGATTGATGGCAGTGTTGACATTGCTATGGGCACTGCAGCCTGTGCCGTTGTACGCGCTTGAGCTGTAAGTCGAGGACCCGCAGTAGTAGTTCGCCACGCCGTCGGTCAGGAGCACGAGCACCCGTACGGCGTTCGAACGCTTGCCTGTCCCATCCAGGATCTGGCGGCCGAGGGCGATGCCATGCGCGATGTTCGTAGACCCTCCCGGCGGGTCCATATTGTCGATGTCGGAACGGACGGCGGTGAAGCTGCTCGTCAGATTGGACTCAAGCGAACCCGTGGTTGAATACTCGGCCAGGCCGATCTTGTCGTAGCTCGCGTTGAAGAGCGTCGTGAAGTAGTCGGCCGCCGAGACCATGCCGTCATAGGGCATATATGGCCCTGTCGACGGGCTGTAGGCGGCATACTGGCAATCCGTCCGGTTTGCCCAAACCTCCGCCCCAACCGGATGGGCGGCCTGGCTCGTCGACGTGTTGAGGAAGTCGTTGTTCTGGGCACGATAGACCTGGATGCGGTTGTTGGCCGTATCTACGTAGGACGATCCGTTGCGGATCGTGAAGATCTCGTTGCCAATCATCAGCGTGCCTTTGCGGCCGCCGAGGCTATAGTTGTAGTACGGCGTGCTGCTGTTGTACCCGAACGTGTTGTTGTTGAACGACGACGAGCTGCTTTTAAACACCGACGCGTTGTCCACATAGATCCATGTTGGCGAGCTCGAAGACGAGGGGATCGCCTGGGTAAGGTGCACCGTGGGGTTGCCGGGGCCGATCCAGGCGCTGTTGTTCTCGACATCCAGCCAGTTGTCCCAGCACATCGACCCCGAGATGTCGAGCACCACAGCGATATCGAGCACCTGGGACTCAGCGTCGCCGGAGGCGCCCACGTTCCAGTGGTCCACCCCGAACAACCGGGCGAAGAACGTCGGGATCTCAGCGGAGGCCGAAACCCGGATCGCCTTGTTCCCGGGCGGGTAGGTCACGTCAAAGACGACGTTCTCACCCTGCGACTGGATGAAGCCGGAGTTGTCGAGCCAGTAGTCGTTGGCTTTCTGTTCCGCGTCCGTCTGGTTGGGCATGCTCTGCGCCGCCGCAAGAGCGGCGGCGTCGACGGCGGCCTGCATCTGCGTCCTGGCCCACACAAGCCGGCCGACGTCGACACTCATTGCCACGGCGCCGCAAAGCACAAAGATGGTGAGCGCAAAAATGGCGAGCGACTGTCCGCGCTCCGCCTGCACTCGCCTCAGGTAATGCAGAGATTTCAGTAGCCTCCGCTTCATTGCGACAGCCACCTTTCCTTCGCCTTACTCAAGGCGCATTGATGAATGGGACGTGATGGTTGGGTCGTCCAGGCTCCCGCCGCTCATCATGTTCACGATCTCCCCGATGGGAGAGACGAACTGGAAGTCGTACGTGAGGTCGACCTCGACGGCCTGGCCTCGCGGCCCCTGGATGTTGGTGAGCGTGATCGCGAGATCCGCCGAGTCAAGCCCCGCGATAGCCTCGTCGATGCGGTCGAGCACCGCGTTGGTGTCCTGCTGGGTGGCGGCGACGCGGGCGCCCTCGCGGGCGGCATTTGTCACCAGGAGCCACGTGTAAAAAGCCCTCCCGAAGTCGACGAGGGCAAACAGCATGAGGCATAGGAGCGGAGCGATCATGGCGAACTCGACCAGTGCCTGGCCCCGTTCGCTGACACTGGATCGCCAGTGCAGGAGGGTGCGCAAGCGGCCAGTTCCGAAACGTCGAGACGGGTTGTTCATGATGACCCCGTGAAACAGGTGGCGGCGCGGGACTACTCCCGCGCCGCCTGATTCGTAGACGCCTTGCCGGCTTAGAGAGCGGCGGTCAGGCTGCCGAGCTTGCCCTGGATGCCGGTGCCCAGGGCGGTCAGAGCGCCAATGCAGACGACGGCGATGAGCGCGAGGATGAGGCCGTACTCGGCCAGACCCTGACCCTCTTCGTCCCGCTTGTCCTGCATGGTCACGTAAGCCTTCAGGACCCAGTTGTTGATCTTCGACATGTCTTGATACCTCTTCCTTGTGTAGGGCTGTGCCCTCTTTGGTTCTGCCTGGCCAGCAATCCGATGTCCTGCCCCACCCCTGAGGTCCAGGGGCGATCCCTTGGGCCGTTCCGTGGAAATCGACGATTGTCGAATTGGCCTCCACGTGGCACCCCTCGGGGCCGGTCTCGCTGGTCGAGCTAATGGAAGGTTCGACCTCCGGAAAGCCCTCTAAAGGTCGTCTACTCGTTGGTCACCTGAATGTTCCCGGCTGTCCGGCTCTTGCCATTCCCTGCCCTTCAGCCGATTCCCATAGAGGGAACACCCGGCGGAGGAGCAGTCACTTGGCAACGCCCACACCATCAGTCACGCCTCAGCCCACCTGGCGAGGCTCGCTGCCTTCGCTCCTCCAGGACCTCGCGCTCATCTGTATCTTCGGCGCCTTTGCCGTTTCCCAACTGCGGCTTGCCCTTGGCGGCCTCTATATCAACATCCCGTTCGCGATCGAAAACGGGCTGCTTGTCCTCCTCTTCCTCACGCGCCGCCGCACCCGCGGCACCTCAACGCGTCCCCTCGACTGGCTGGTGGCGGCGCTTGCCAGCTGGCTCCCACTCGCCTACATCGCCCACCACGGCGACCAGTCGCTCGCCGTGGCCATCGGTGTTTCGATGCAGGTGGTCGGGCTCACGCTCTCGGTCGTCTCGTTCGGCTTCCTCGGCCGAAGTATCGGCATCGTCGCCGCAAACCGAGGGCTGAAGACGGCCGGCATCTACAGGATCGTCAGGCACCCGGCCTATGCCGCCCACATCATCACGGGCACGGGCTTTCTCGTCGCCAACCCTCACTGGATCAACGCCACCATCTGGGCCACCGTCTTTGCCTGCCAGATCGCGCGTATCCACGCTGAGGAGAACTTCCTCTCCCTCCACACCGCCTACGCCGACTACCGCAACAGCGTCCGTTGGCGGCTTATCCCCGGTGTCTTTTGACCACCGCGACCTCTTCGCTGGAACGACGTGGAAGTCGCCTCATGACGAAGCGCCGATTCTGGTTCGTGGCCAGCCCGGCGATCCTCTGGGGGCTCTACGCGCTGGCGATTCTCTGCTACGGGATCGTCCGCTCGTTTGGCGACCAGGTCCTGCCCGCCTACGACATTGAGCCGCTCGAACGTGCGCTTTTCGCCGGCGTCAGCCCCGTCGAATGGCTCCAGGACAATCTCTACGCCCGCGACCTCGTCTGGCTCGACGAAGCCGGATTTGCCCTCCACTTCGGCTGGTTCTGGCTGCCACTTGCCTTTGGCCTGCTGGTCACCCTCTTCGAGCGGCGCCGCCTCATGGAGTATCTCGGCTGGATCGTCGCTGCCAGCTTCTTCGCCGACATCGGCTTCCTCCTCTTCCCGGTTGAGCCACCGTGGATGGTAGCGGGAGCGACGCGCGTGCTCGAGGTTCGCGCCTTCGTCGACTACACCGGCCTCGACAACAACCCTGTCGCCGCCTTCCCCAGCCTGCACGCAGGTATCCCGGCAGTCATCGCTGTCTTCTTCCTCGTTCGCTGCACGCGCCTGCGCTGGCTCGCCTGGCCCGCCGCGCTCTACTCGGTCCTCGTCGGCTTTGCCGTTGTCTACCTTGGCGAGCACTGGGCCCTCGACGTCATTGCCGGCTGGGCCCTCTCGCTCGTGACCTGGTACGCCTTCGCCGGGCGCTTCGGGTTCCGCGCCCTCGACAAGCTCCCCGGGCGGCCCGTAACTCGGCTCGCGGAGCTAAACGAGTGGCTGAGCTCGCGGGACCCCGACGCTGCTCCCGCGGAAGTCGGGGACGCCGAGGAACGCATCGCCGCTTAGCGGACTCCCGTCACCTCGTCCAGGGTCGGGAGATTCTTGCGCACATCCGCCTCGAAGGCCCCGACCTGCCGTGCTGTTTCCTCCGCATCCCAGTCCAGGATCCCGGCCATCAGCCCGGCGGCCTCCTGGTGGCAGCAAAGGCCACGGCAACTGTGCCAGCCCACGCCCATCCGCCGGAGGAGCACATCGCTCAACGTCGCCGCCTCCTCGTGCTGGACGGCGTGAGCTACTTCCGCGGTAACGGCGCCGGCATGCGGACAGAGCACCTTCCCCGCGCCGTGAAGCAACTCCTCTGCGGCGTGCCCGTACCGTTCGAGGTGAGCGAGTACCCGTCCTTCGAGCCCCGTCCCCTCGCCGAGAGGACGAGGTGCCGCGGTCGCCCGGTTGGACCCCCACCCGATGCCGATCGCCCAGAGCGTCTCCCGCGCCAGTGGCTGGAAGGTCGAAAGCTTGCCGCCGGCAACGCTATAGAGCCCGGTGGGCCCGCCTCGCCGGCTGTGGTCGATGACCGCATGGCGGCGCGTGATCGCGGCCTCGGGCCCGCCGGTCGAAGCAAGGAGCGGTCGAAGCCCGGCGTAGGCATAGCGCACGCGCCCTGCGGTCAGGTCGTAGCGGGGCAGCAGAGCCTGCGCTTCCCGCAACAGGTAGTCGACTTCGTCCCTGGTCGGCGCCACGCAGCCGGGGTCACCGTCATAGCGGACATCCGTCGTGCCCACCAGGACGAGCCCGCTGTGCGGCACCGCGAAGAACACGCGGCCGTCCGATTGCGCCGTTGAGAGTGCAGCGACCTCCGGCAGGGGACCCTCCAGTTCGAACGCGACATGCGTTCCCCGGGTCATCCCGAGGATACGAGGGCCATCCTCCCCCGCCGCCTCGAGCACCGCATCGACCCAGGGCCCGGCCGCATTAATGACGTGGTGGCCCTGCACGTCGATGCGCTCACCCGCGCGGTCGATTGTCACGCCGGTCACCACGCCACCGCTCTGACGCACGCCGGTCACCGTCGTGTGGTTGGCAACAACGGCGCCCGCCGCCCGCGCTTCGAGCACCAGTTCCAGGGTGAGGCGTTCCGGCCCGACCGCTCTCGCATCGAAAAACGAGAAGCCTGCGGGCGCCCCATCGCCCATCCCTGGCAGCGCCAAAGCAACGTCATCAGCCGACATCGCGCGGTGTCCGGGCAACCCACCCCCCAGCGCGAGGGCATCGTAGGCAGCGAGGCCGAGCCGCACCTGCCAGCCGGGCCTGCGCGAGAATTCGCCGCCGGGCAGCACGAACCGCTGCGGCTTGACGAGGTGGGGACGCTCTTTCAGCAGCCGGCCCCGCTCCTGCAGCGACTCGCGCACGAGCCGCAGTTCGCCATGCTCGAGGTAGCGGAGCCCACCGTGGATCAGTCGCGTCGAACGCCACGTTGTGCCGAAGCCAAAGTCCTCCTGCTCGAAGAGCGCCACCCGCAGCCCGCGGACCGCAGCTTCCCGCGCGATCGCCGCACCGTTGATGCCGCCACCGATGACGATCACGTCGAATGGCCGCCCGGAGAGCGCTTCGCCGGTGATCATTCGGCCGTGGCGCTCGCGGTGATCCGGTTGATGGCGGCATGCCAGGAGCCGAGCTTCTCCCGGCGTTCGTCGTCCGAAATCCGTGGTTCGAAGGTCCGCTCCGGCCGCCAGAGACCGCCAACCTCGTCGGTGCCCGCCCAGACCCCGGCAGCGATGCCGGCGAGATAGGCCGCTCCCATCGCCGTTGTCTCCACGTTCGTCGGCCGCACAACGGGCAGTCCCGCCACGTCTGCCTGCATCTGCATGAGCAGGTTGTTCGCCGAAGCTCCCCCGTCCACGCGCAGCTCCGTCACCGGTGTCGGAAGGTCGCGGTTCATCGCTTCGAGAAGGTCGGCGCTCGAGAGCGCGATGGCTTCCAGTGCTGCCCTGGCGATGTGAGCCGCCGTTGTCCCCCGGGTCAGCCCAAGAATCGCCCCACGCGCTTCCGCCTTCCAGTGGGGTGCGCCAAGGCCGGTGAACGCCGGCAGGAAGGTCACGCCCCCGGTGTCTTCCACGCTGCCGGCCAGCGACTCGCTCTCCGTTGCCGAGGAGATGATGCCAAGCTCGTCTCGCAGCCACTGGACCGCGGCGCCCGCGACGAAGACGGAGCCTTCGACCACGTATTCCGGGCCCGCTTTCCCGGTGTTCGCACCGAGCGAGACGAGCAGGCGGTTCTCACTCACCCGGGGCTCGCTGCCCGCATTCGCCAGCAAGAAGGCGCCCGTGCCATAGGTGTTCTTCGCGAGGCCGGCCCTCGTGCATGCCTGTCCGAAGAGCGCCGACTGTTGATCGCCGGCCATCCCCATGATCGGGATCCGGGCGCCAAGGATGCTGCCATCGCTGTAACCGAAGGTGGTCATGGAGGGCGCCGCGTGCGGCAGTATCCCGGTCGGCACGCCCAGCATCTCGCAGAGCTCCGAGTCCCAGCGGCCCCGCCGGATGTTGAAGAGCATCGTCCGCGATGCATTCGTGAAATCGGTCGCATGGACGGCACCCGCCGTCAGCTTCCAGAGCAGCCACGAGTCGACGGTCCCCACTGCAAGTGTCCCGGCGTCGGCCATCTCGCGGAGCGCGCGATCACTCTCCAAAAGCCAGGCGAGCTTCGTCCCCGTGAAGTAGGGGTCGATGGTCAGCCCGCTGAGCCTCGCGACCATCTCCTCATTGCCTGCCGCCCGCAGCTCGTCACAGCGTTCTGCCGTCCGCCGGTCCTGCCAGACAATCGCCGGCGCCACCGGCTCACCACTCTCCCGGTCCCAGGCCACGAGGGTTTCGCGCTGATTCGTGATCCCTATCGCCGTCAGCTCCGGACGTGCCGACGCTGGCGCTCGCAAGCGCCGTCGCGATCGCCTCGTAGGTGCTTGACCAGATCTCGTCCGGCTCGTGTTCGACGCGGCCCGGCTGCGGGTAATACTGGGGGAATGCCACCTGGCCGGCGCCCAGCACATTCGCGAACTCGTCCACCACGAGTGCCCGTGAACTCGTGGTCCCCTGGTCGATGGCGAGTATGCGAGCGCCCTTCATGTGTCCCGAGTATACGAAGGCTGCGCCCCTGGAGGGTCACTGTTTCCGCGGGTTCGCTGATTCGAGCCTGTCGGCAAGCCGCTGGTGATCGCGTCGCAACTCCTCCAGCTCGTCGCGGAGCTTGCGCACCTCTTCCGGCACCGTGTCCCCTGAACGCAGCGCCTCGGAGGCCTGCCGGGCGACGCGGATCGCGCGGCCATCGAGCTCGCGTTCGCGCATGGCGTCGAGGTCTCCGGCTCGGCTCCCGTCTCCCAGCCTCTTCAGCGCGTTAGCGGCCGCGATCCGGACGCGGAAGTCTGGGTCCCGCAGGTACTCGACCAGCGCATCGCCGATCTCGGTCCGCCGGTTCTCGAAGCGTTGGGCCAATTGGCCAAGCGCCCGCATCGCGACGGGCCGCGCCTGGAACGGTTCGCCGTAACGACCGATGCGCAAGACATGGTCGACTGCCCGCTCGTCCCTCAGTTCCACGAGGCCATCGATACATCCGATCCGGACGACCTGGCGGAACGAGTCGCGGTCGAGGTTGGACGCGATTGCTTCAAACGCGCCCTCGACGCGGAGCTTGCCAAGGCTGCGGTTGGCTTCGCTCTCCACGTACCAGGATTGGTCCCGGCGGGCCAGCGGGATCAATGCATCGCGCACGGTGATGTCGCCGACGAATCTTCCGAGCGCCTCTACCACCGCCCGGCGCGCCTTGGGGTGCCGGATGCCCATCGCGCCGAGCAGTGCGTCCTTCGCGGTCCCGGTGCCGATGGCGCCCAGGGCCCTGGCCGCCGCTCCCTGCACGGCCCAGAAGCGGTCGCCATTGAGCGCCCTCGCCAGCGCCTCGACCGCCGTCGCACTGCCCTTCTTGCCAAGGCTTCGGGCGGCCGCCTCCCGCCCCCCGATGTCGTCGTCGTTTTCCAACTGGAAGACGAGTTCGGCCAACGGCTTGTCGAACGCCAGTTCCTTGAGGATCGCGTTGTACGGGTCGAACCGCACCAGGTCGGGCTTCTGGGGAAGGGAGAAGGAGAACGCCTGCTCCTCCTCGTCCACCGTCACCTCGAAGCTGCGCGGCCGCCCTCGACCGTTGCGAAAGTCGATGGTCACGGGCGTGTGGAACACGGGCGTGCCGTCTTTCGTGTCCTGTGTCTGCTTCACATTGACCGTGGCAACCGATTTCTCGTTGTCCCACGTCCAGCCGACCTTGAACTTCGGATGCCCCGGTTTGAATACCCATTGGTCGAAGAACCAGTCGAGGTTGCGCCCGGTCTCGTTCGAGATCGCTTCGATGAGGTCCCGTGTGACCACGTTCGTGTCCTGGTTGTCCCGGCAGTAGCGCTGCAACGAACGGTAGAAGGCTTCCTCCCCAAGCTCCTGCCGCAGCATGTGGAGGACGAGCGAGCCCTTCTCGTAGAGGTGCCGGTCGAAGACGTCGATCGGCTCGTTGTAGACGTTGGCGACGATGGGCCGGCGGTACTCCTCGCCCAGGTAGAGGTTCGTGTTGTCGATGATCTCCTGGCGGTACTCGTCGGTGCCCCGGTGGTGCTCGGTCCAGAGACACTCCATGTAGGTCGCGAATCCCTCGTTGAGCCAGCCGTGTGCCCACTCGCGGCAGGTCAACAGGTCGCCCCACCACATGTGCGCCAGTTCGTGCGAAATGAGCCCGTCGCTCGTGAAGTCGCGTTGCGCTTTGCGGTCGAGCAGGATCAGCTCGGTCATCGTCGTCGCGCTGGTGTTCTCCATCCCCCCGAAGACGAAGTCGCGCACCACGATCTGGCTGTACTTCGCCCACGGATACGGCATCCCTGTGACCTTTTCGAACAGCTCCACCATCTCCGGCGTGTTCTGGAAGGTGCGGACGCCCGCGTCCACGTCCTTCTCCTCAACGTAGTAGTCGATGACCAGGCCGTTGCGGTCCGCCTCGATGCGCTCGAACTTCCCCGCTGCCAGCGTGATCAGGTAGGTCGAATGGGGCCGGTCCTGGTGCCAGTGGAAGCGCCGCGTGCCGTCCCGGTTGAGCTTGTTCTCCAGGAGCCGCCCGTTCGAAAGGGCGAACCAGTCGCCGGGCACCGTCGCCAGGAGGTCGGTCGTCTGCTTCCCGTTCGGGGAGTCCAAACAGGGAAACCAGTACTTCGAGTCCTCGTCCTGCCCCTGCGACCAGACCTGCCGCGGCTTCTCGGGATATCCCTCGTCGGGCCCCGGGAAGTAGAGGCCGACGCGCGGCGTCGCCGTAGTAGGTGACGGCAATCCGGAACTCCTGCCCCCGGTTGCGCGCAGGGCCCAGGGCGATCGTCAGGCGCTCCCCGTCGTAGTCAAAGGCCGCTTCTTTACCGCCGACAGCGACCTTCTCGATCGTCATTTCGGCAGCATCCAGTTCCACCGATTTGAGGCCCGGATTCATCGCGACGAGCGTGTGCGTAACGGTGCCGGATAGACCCTTCCCGGGGACATCAATGCGCACGTCGATTTTGGAATGTCGTATGTCGGCCACGCGGTCCCGCGGCCATTGGGGTTTGTCACCCGGTAGGGCGTGGCCCGACGGTCCGCCCGTGCCAATGAGCCCGCACGCTATCTCGCCCTCAATGAAGCGCTCAATCGACATTGCTAACCCTCCGCCCTGTGGAAAGGTCGGATGGTACGCAGCGGCGAACTAAGGTGCGATATCCTGTTAATAGACGAGCGCCGCGCCTTCTCCGCGAAGGTCGTTCCCGATGGCCACTCCCGAACCGGAGACGGTGGCAACGAAGGCGCGACCGAACTTCCCGTGCCAGCCCGCCTCTTCGATCACGCGCAGCCCCGAAGCCCGGAACGTTGTGCCGAGCACCGAGCCAGGACGCGTTTCCAATTCGACGGCGCCCGGATCTCCTGGCGACGTGGACCAGCGCGGGCGGTCAAGGGCATCCTGCGGGTCCATGCCCTCGCGGACGATCCCGTCGAGCACCTGGAGGTTCGTCTGCGGCTGGCGGTCGGCTCCCGGCGTGCCTCCGACAATCGCCAGTTCCTCGGTGGAGGCTGCGATGCTCCCCCCGGCCATCGGTAATGCGTCGCCCGGCCCCGTCGTCGCGAGGTACGAATGCAGCGTGTGCATCGGGCGCTTGCCCGGCGCGATCTCGTTCGGGTGGCCCGGTGTCAGCACGAAACCGCACATCCGGTTGTTCATCAGCACCCCCGTCTCGGGCACGAAGACGCCGCTACCCCAGGGCGCGAATATTGACTGGATGAAGGACACCGCGTTGCCGGCCTCGTCGATGGCGAGGATGTAGGTCGTGTCACCGTCACGGGCCATGGCAGCCATGCGTTGTGGTGCCGGCGGGTCCTTCAAGGTCGCGGCGGCGTCGAAGCCCGTCACATCGGGGTCACCCGCGTGGGTGTTCACGATGGAGAACGCGTCGACGGTTGCCCGGAATGCCTCGCCCGGGGCTGGTTCTCCCGGCGCCGCCCGCTGATAGGCCTTCAGCGCGAGCGGGAGGATGAGTCCGCGCGAAGGCGGCGGCTGCGTGTAGACGACGAGTTCGCCAAAGCGCGTCGCGAGCGGCTCCCCCCAGCGAGCGGGCCCCTGCCAGTCCTCGGCTGTGAAGCAGGCGCCGCGGCCGTTCAATGCAGCGATGCAAGCCCGGGCGACTTCGCCGTCGTAGAACGCGGTGGCGCCGCCGGCCTGGATCGCCGTCAGCGTCCGTGCGAGCGCCGGCTGGCGGACGCCCTGGCCGCCGTCGCCATCCACCGCACCGAAGACGTTGCGGAAGTAGTCTGCCGGGTAGATCCGTTCGCGCCCCGCGGCGACGGCACGAGCGAGACCCCGGGAGGCCGGGAAGCCATCTGCCGCCGCCACAATCGCATCGTCGAACAGTGTCTTCCAGGGCAGCTTGCCATAACGCTTGTGCAGTGCCGCCCAGCCGTCGACGCACCCCGGCACGGTGACCGCTTCGACGCCGTTGATCGAGATCCGGCCGCGTTCCCGGTATCGCTCTGCCTCGAGTGCGCGTGGCGAAGGGCCCGAACTGTTCAACGCTGTCACGGTGCGGCTTGCCTGGTCCCAGCAGACAGCGAACGAATCACCACCGAGGTGGCTGTACTGAGGTTGGACGACCACCATCATCGCCGCCATCGCAACCGCCGCGTCCGCCGCCGAGCCTCCTTCGCGCAGCACCCGCATCCCGGCACCGGCCGCCAGCGGGTTGTCGCAGGCGACGCCTCCACGCCGTCCGCGGGCGCTCCCCCGGTTGGGGTGGTCCGCGATTAGTTCGACGTGTTGGTCTTCAGCCATTCCAGCACCTGGTCGCCGTGACCGTCAGGCTTCACGCTCTTCCACACTTTTGCTACTTTGCCCGCCGGGTCGATGATCACCGTCGACCTCGTGATCCCTTCGTATTCCCGCCCGTAATTCTTCTTGAGCCCCCAGGCCCCGTAGGCGCTGGCCACGGCATGGTCGGTATCGGCGAGGAGCGAAAACGGCAGGTCGAACTCTCCTGCGAACTTCGCATGCGACTTCTCGGTGTCCGTGCTCACGCCAAGAATAGTGGCGCCCAGTGCTGCAATCTCGGGGTTGCGGTCCCGGAAGCTGCAGGCTTCCTTCGTACAGCCCGGCGTGTTGTCTCGGGGATAGAAGTACAGCACGACCCACTTCCCGGCTTCGTCCTTGAGGCTGATCGTCTTGCCGTGCTGGTCGTTGGCGGAAAACGAGGGGGCCGCCGCCCCCACCGCCGGGAATTCGTTTGCCACAGGTGTCTCCGGACTTCGAGCTAGCCGGCGAGGTCCATCGCCAGCTGCAGTTTATGCAGTTCCGCCGGCGGATGTTGGTTTGCCACCACATCAGCAAGCGGCACGAGCACCGCCTGCCGCCCCTGCATCCCCACCATCATGCCCGACTGGCCCGCTGCCAGCGCTTTCACCGCCAGGGCGCCCGACTCGGTCGCGATGATCCGGTCTCGTGCCGATGGCACGCCCCCACGCTGCACGTGCCCCAGCACGGTCACGCGGAACGTGATGTCCATGATCTCCGCCACCTGGTTCGCCACCCCAAAGGCGCCGCCTGCCTCTTCCCCTTCGGCCACCACGATGATGTGCGACCGCTTGCCCCGCGCGAGCGATTCCCCGAGCCTCCTCGCAAGGTCTTCCGGCTCCTCGTGCGTTTCCGGGATAAGGATGCCGGCGGCGCCCGCCGCGAGACCGGTGTACAGGGCAATCGCGCCCGAAGTTCGCCCCATCACCTCGACGAAAAAGTTCATCCCTGTCGACTCGCTCGTATCGCGCAGGGCGTCTATCGCCCGCATGGCCGTGTTCACCGCGGTGTCGAACCCCAGCGTTTCTTCTGTTCCCCACACGTCGTTGTCGATCGTGCCAGTGATCCCGGCTACCGCGATGTCGTGTTCGTTCTCGAGCGCAAGCGCCCCCCGAAAGCTACCGTCGCCGCCGATCACGACAAGGCCCTCGACGCCGTCGGACCGCATCCGCTTGGCCGCCAGCGCGCGTATCTCCGGCATGTGAAAGGCCGGGCAGCGACTTGTCCCGATCATCGTGCCGCCGCGCTGGATGATGTTCCCGACTGCGCGGTCGTCCAGCTCCCGGTAGGCACCCTCGACCAGTCCGCTGTAGCCGTCGAAGTACCCCACCACATCGATGCCTCGCACTCCGGCCGACCGTACGACCGCGCGCACGGCCGCGTTCATTCCGGGCGCGTCTCCGCCGCTGGTCAGGACACCAATCCGCTTCATCACCCTACTGTTGCCCGGACGCCCTGCGACCGCAAGGCCTATGTCGTATCGAACTGTCCCGGGAGCGCCCGTTCAGGCAGTCAGCCCGGGCGCTATCCGTTCGGCTTATGGCCGTTGGCCCTCACGCAGACGTGACCCGTGGGGTCCATCGGAGCGCTGCACAGTGGGCAAGGCTGACGCCCTGCCGACACAACGTCCTTGATCTGCTCGCTCAGTTCATGCCCGGACCGAAAGTCGAAGGACATCGTCACGCCGGCGCCTTCTAGCTCGTTCTCGGCCCCTGCCTCCGCTCCGGTGAGGACGATCTTTCGGATCTCTGGGTCGACCCCCATCGACATCTGCCCCACGCGGAACTCGACGTCCGCGTTGAGCGCGAAAACCGGGTCCTCCTCGCGGTCGTCGGCGGGCCGCGGTACGTAGGTGTAGGACTGGTCGTTGAGCGCACTCTGGACGGCTTCCCCGAGCGCTGCCAGCTGCTCTTTCTCCATCCACAGGAAGGCGCTCTCGCCGTTGCCATTGCGAGCTCGCAACCTGAACGTTCGTTGCCCCGGCGCACCGATCGCTTCGGCCGAGATGTGGACAAGCTCTCCCATTTCACGGACATCTGCCATGCGCCCCAATGCTACGCGACCGCCTCCAAACGGTCGTGCCAAACCGGTTCGGCGATGGACACGCGCCCGTGGTACAACAAATGCGACAGGAATTGTCGCGGCGGCGCCGTACAGTCACGTTCCCCGCCGCGCACGACCCCCGGGAGAGGGCGATGCACCAGTCCATCACTGGAGACGGCCATGACTGAACAAACGCGCAGGGCAAGCAGGCTGCTTGCCATCGAACGGCTGATCCGCCGCTTCCCAACGGGGCGGACCGTCGCCGAACTCGCCACTGAGCTTGGCTATAGCAAGCGCACCATCCAGCGCGACATCGGCGTCCTCGAAAGCGAGCTCGGGATACCCCTTCTCACGGTGGGAAGGCGCTATGCCATCCTCCCCGATGCGGCTCCGTTGGCGCCCATCCGCTTCACCCTCCAGGAGGCGAGGGCCGTGCTCCTCGCGATTCGGCTGTTCGCCCGGCACACCGACCACCGCGATCCCGATGCCGTCTCCGCCGTCGAGAAGATCGCCGACTCCCTCCCCGCGAGCGTCGCGCGCGTCATCCAGGTCACCGCCGAAGAGTTCCGCCAGCATCCGCCTGAGAAGTCCAAGGTCGAGGTCTTGCGCACGATCACCGAGTGCTGGGCCCGCTCCCGCACGGTCGCCATCCGCTATCACTCCCAGGCTTCGCAATCGGAAAAGGTGACCGCCCTTGACCCGTACCTGATCGAGCCGAGTGCCGACGGTGCTGCCACCTACGTTATCGGCTACAGCCATGCCCACGGCGAAGTGCGGACCTTCCGGCTGAGCCGCATCCTTCGCGCCAGCGCCTCCTCAGAAGCTTTCGAACCGCCGCCCATGGAACAGGTCATTGGCCAGATCCAGAAGGCATGGGGCGTCGTCTTTGATGGCGAAGAAGAGTTCGACATCGAGGTCGAGTTCACGCCTGCGGTCGCCACCCGCGTCTCCGAGACGATGTGGCACCCGAGCCAGCAACTCACGCCGCTGCCCGAGGGTGGCCTTCGCCTGCGCGTTCGTCTCCCCAGCCTCATGGAGTTCCTCCCCTGGGTGCGCAGCTGGGGCCCCGACGCCCGCGCCATCAGCCCGCCCGAACTCGTGCGCCAACTGGCCGAGGACCATCGCGCCGCCGCCGCGCTCTACGCCTGCGAAGGCTGAACCAACCTCGGCTACACTGGACAACCATGTCCGACGCCCCGGAATCGACCGCCGGCGCCCTCCGCGAGCGCCGTGACCGCGCCGCCCGCTCCTGGGCGCTTGACCGCGGCGTCGTCCTCGTTCCCTCCGGTGCACCGGTCCCCATCGACGGCACCGACCAGTCGCACGGGTACCATGCACATCCCGAACACGCCTACCTGTCGGGTTCGCGCGGACCGGCATCCGTGCTTGCCTTCGACCCGCGGGAAGGCTGGGTCCTCTTCGCGCCGCAGTCCACCCTGGAGGAGATGGTCTGGTCGAACGCGGCGCCGTCGCCGGAAGCTCTACGAGTCGAGACCGGCATCGACGACGTGCGGAGCATCGAAACCCTGCTCCCCTGGCTGGAGCGCCGGCGCGGCGAAGCGGTGGCCCTGCTCGGCAATGGCGACCTGGTGGCACAGCCCGGTCGCTACCGCCTGGATGGCCTCCGGGCGCTCGAGCTTTCGGTAGATGAACAGGAGAGCGACCGCCTTCGCCAGCTCGTCTCCGAGCAGCGCCGCGCCAAGGAAGCCTCCGAGCTCGAACGCATGCGGGCCGCCGCAGGCGCCTCCGTCGAGGGCCACCTCGAGGGGTGGGCGGCGGCCAGGCCGGGCATGTCCGAACGCCAGTTGCAGATCGAGATCGAGGCGGCGTTCTTTCGCAGCGGCGGCGACCGCACGGCCTACGGTTCCATCGTCGGTGGCGGGCCCAACGCCGCGGTACTCCACTTTTCGCCTACCGCCCGCGAATTCCGTCTCGGCGACATTGTCCTCGTCGATGCCGCCGCCGAGTTCGGTGGCTATGCCGCGGATGTGACCCGCACGTTTCCCGTCGGCCCGCGTTTCGAAGGCATCCAGGGCGACCTCTACGACCTCGTCTGGGCGACCCAGCGCGCCGCCATCGATGCGGCCGCTCCGGGAGTCGAATACAAGGACCTCCACATGGCCGCGGCCGCCCGGATTGCCGGTGGGCTCGCCGACCTCGGCATCCTCCGTGGGAACGCAGAGGACCTTGTCGCCGCGGACGCCCATGCACTGTTCTTCCCCCATGGCCTTGGCCACATGATCGGGCTCTCCACCCACGACGCCGGTGGCTGCCTTGCCGGGCGCCAGCCCTCCGACCGCTTCGGGCTGAAGTACCTGCGCGCCGACCTGCCGCTCGCCCCCGGCTACGTTGTGACCATTGAGCCCGGCATCTACTTCATCGAGGCGCTGCTCACCGATCCTGCCCGGCGCGAGCGCTACCGCGACATGGTCGATTGGGACCGCGTCGACGCACTTCGTGGACTTCGGCGGTATCCGCATCGAGGACGACATCCTCATCACCGAAACCGGCACGGAGAATCTCTCCGGCGCCCTTCCCAAGCGCTCGACATGAGGTCGAAGCACGCCGCAGCGAGGCCCTGGCGTCATGACCGGAGACTTCTCGCACCTGACCCTCGGCCAGGTCGCCACCTACCCTCGACCAGGGACCTCAGCGCCGGGCAGCTTGCGCTTCACTCCCGACTCGCAACGTGTCACCTACCTTGCGAGCGCCGATGGCAGCCTCGTCCAGAGCCTCTACGCATTCGATCCGGCGAGCGGCGAACACCGCGTCATTGCCGGGCCCGAAGGCGCCACGTCTGACGCCAGCCTCTCACGTGATGAGCAACTTCGGCGCGAGCGGATGCGGCTCCGCGCCGTTGGCGTGACCAGCTACCAGTTTGCAAAACAGGTCGACCCAACGGTGCTCCTCGTCCCCCAGCCCGCCGGCCTGCGGGCGCTCAAGAGCGGATCGTGGATCGACATCCCCGGCACGGCGGGCGCCCTCGACCCCGCCCTTTCCGACGATGGCACGAAGGTCCTGTTCGCCCGCGACGACGAACTCTGGACCGCTGCTGTCTCCGCTGAGGGCGAACCGAAACGGCTGACGTTCGATGCCGAAGACGGGCTCACCAACGGCGTCGCCGAATTCATCGCCGCCGAAGAGCTCGGACGCAGCCGCGGCGCCTGGTGGTCGCCCGATGCTTCCCGGATCGCCTACATCCAGTCCGATAGCCGCCACATCCCGGACTACGCGATCGTCCACCAGGGCACGGCTCTGCCGGACGCCGAACACCATCGCTACCCCTTCTCCGGGGAAGCCAATGCCCGGCTCCGGCTCGGGATTGTCAAGGCCGAAGGTGGCGCTACCCGGTGGCTCGATACCGGCGCCGTCGATAGCTACATCGCCCGCGTCGCCTGGCGGCCCTCCGGCACACTCGTCGCCGAGGTGCTGTCACGCGACCAGCGTCACCTCATCGTCTACGAGTTCGATGCCGATGGCCGCCAGTCGGTCCTCCGTCGCGAGCACGGCGACCCCTGGTACAACCTCGCGGACGGCACTCGCTATTTCGACAGCGGTGAGGTCCTCTTTTCCAGCGAGCGAAGCGGCTTCCGCCACCTCTACCTGCACGCGGTCGATGGCGAAGAGCCGGCAATCACCTCCGGTGACTGGATGGTCACGCGCATCGTTTCCGTCGATGAGGGCGCCCGCACCGTTTGGTTCGAGGCGACACGGGAGACGCCGCTCGAACGTCACCTCTACAAAGTGTCGCTCGATGGTGGCGAGGTGGTGCAGATCACGACCGAGCCAGGATTCCACTCCTGCGAGGTCTCCCCGGATTTCAAGCGCTACGTCGAACACTTCAGCTCGCGCCAGACTGCACCCATCGTCCGCGTCCGCGCCTTCGACGGCTCGCTCGATGTCACGCTCTTCGACAACGGCGGGATGTCGGCCGCTGGCCTTGGCCTGCAGGTACCGGAATTCTTCGAGGTTCGCGCCGAAAATGGCAGCGTCCTCCACGGCGCGCTCTATACCCCGAAGGACTCGGGCGCGGGCCCGTTTCCCCTCATCGTTTCGGTCTACGGCGGGCCCCACGCCCAGTCGGTGGCTGACCACTGGCTCCTGACCGTCGACCTTCGCGCCCAGTACCTCGCCCAGAACGGCTACGTCGTCCTCAAGCTCGACAACCGCGGTAGCGCCGCGCGCGGGCTGGCCTTCGAAGCCGAACTTGCTCGCCGCTTCGGCACCATCGAGGTCGACGACCAGGTGCTCGCGGTCGAGTCGCTCGTCGCTCGCGGCCTCGTCAACCGCGAGCGTGTCGGCGTCTACGGCTGGAGCTACGGCGGCTACATGACCGCGATGTCGATGATGCGTCGCCCGGACCTCTTCAAGGTCGGTGTTTCCGGCGCCCCCGTGGCGGACTGGGACGGGTACGACACCGGGTACACCGAACGATATATGGGCACGCCCCAGTCGAATCCCGACGGCTATCGCGACGGCTCGCTCCTCACCCATGCAGCCAAGCTCAACGGGAAGCTGCTTCTCGTCCATGGCGGCGTCGACGAGAATGTCCACTTTCGGCACACAGCCCGCCTCATCGTTGCCCTCACCAACGCTCAGAAGCACTACGACCTGCTGCTCTTCCCCGAGGAGCGCCACATGCCGCGCGACAAGGCCGGGCTCGAGTACATGGAACGGCGTTTGGTTGCCTACTTCGACGAGAACCTCTAGCGGTCAGTCCTGCCGGCGCGCCCAGAACATCGCACCACGCGCACGCACCCAGAGCGGATAGCGGCAGGCGCGAGCGGCGTCCCGGGCATCGCCGGGGTCCACCTGCCGCGCCACCAGGTACGTCCACGCCGCTTCTTCGTCGACAAGCCGGTAGAGGAACATATCCCACGGCTCCACGCGGACCTCGGAGAATACTTCGGCGAGGAGTTGCTCTCCGTTCTCGGCGTCGAACGTTGCACGCGGCTCCGGCGCCAGGAGCCCGCTAAATTCCGGGTAGTTGTCGTGGCCCGGCGCGCAGGCGACAAAGATGCCCCCGGGGCACAACACGCGCGACGCCTCCCGCATCGGCGCCCGCGGGTCCTCGAAGTGGTAAAGCATGTAGAGCGCCGCGACCGCGGCAAACGTTGCATCGGCGAACGGTAGCCTCGTCGCATCGCCAAGCAGGCGTGGTCCGTGGCCCAGCGCAAGTTGCGTGGGTGACCGGTCGATGCCAACCCATGGCACACCGGTGCGGTCCAGCTGGAGTCCGAGGGCGCTCCGTCCGCTGCCAAGGTCAAGCACCGGCGACACACCTTCGGCCGCAAGCCCATCGGCCACCCGTGGATGCACGTCCTGGTAGCCGTCCCGCAAGATGCAGCCGTTCAGCCCTGCATCTCGGGCAATCCCACCGCGGAACTCCGGGTCATCGTAGTCGAATGGGACTGCCCGTCGTGGCGTCGTCATCGCAGGTCATGGTACCCCGGCTGCGAGCGTATGCTCTGTGCCCACACCCACGAAACGGAGCCGCAGCCATGGACTATGCCCGCCCCGAAATCCTCGCCGAGCCAGACTGGGTCGCCGCGCATGCCGCCGACCCCAACGTCGTCGTCATCGATTGCGCAACCGTGGAGGCCTACCGTCGCGCCCACATTCCCGGCGCCCTCGCCCTCGGCACTCACTTCTACATCAAGGAAGACGGCCCTCCCGGCGCCGACCACGGTACCTTCATCATGCCTCCTCCCGCCTTCGAGAAGCTGATGCAGGGCCTCGGCGTTTCGAACGGCACCACCGTCGTCGCCTACGACGACAACAACGCCCTTGTCGCCGCCCGCCTCTGGTGGGTGCTGCGCTACTACGGTCACGACAACGCGCGCGTCCTCAACGGCGGCTGGCATCGCTGGCTGACCGAGGGGCGCCCCGTCACCTTCCACTCGTCTCGCCGCGATCCAGGCTCATTCAAGGCCAACGTCCGCCCCGAACTCAACGCCGACGCCGACTACCTCAAGGCCAACTACCAGTCGCCCGCCTGCCAGGTAATGGATGTCCGCACGGATGGTGAGTGGGAGGGAACCAACTCCCGTGGCAACAAGCGCGTTGGCCGGGTACCGGGCGCGGCCCACCTTGAGTGGCTCAACTTCGTCGGACACGACGATAAGCGCATGTTCCTCCCCGCGGACGGACTGCAGCATTTACTCGATGGGGCGGGCATCGCCAGTGACAAACCGGTCGTCACGTACTGCCAGGGCGGCATACGGGCCGCTCACGCTGCTTTCGTGCTCCACCTCCTTGGCCACGACAATGTGCGCGTCTACGACGGTTCCATGCGCGACTGGGCCAACCGCGACGACACGCCGCTCGAGGTCTGAAGACAACGAAAAAGGGCTGCGACACGCGGTCGCAGCCCTTCAGCTTTTCGAAAAGCCGGGGAAACGGCTCAGGCGCCGGCAGTCGTTTCCGTCTCGGCGCGTTCATAGCGAAGCAATGCCTCAACCGTGAAGCCAAGGTCTGCCTGCTCGCAGAGCGAACTACAGTACGTCATCTTCAGGCTGCTACTGGGCGACTTTCGCCAGTCGTACCGCAAGCCACAGCGCTTGCAGACCTTGATATTGCTGAACTGCATCCCGGTGCTGCCGGGTCCGATTTCTTCAGTCATGGCGGGTGCCTTTCCGGCGCCGGGGGGCGACGCCATCACAACGACCTGATCCCAGCGTAGTGGTCACGATCGGTTCCGGCCACTGCAACGCTTTGACGTAACGATTAGTTAACGTCAGGCCGCAAGTGGCCAGCTTGGGAACATCGGCCGGAACTCGCGCACCGGCGACCGCCGCACGATCGCCTGGCGGAGCAGCGCCTCCAGCGTGTAGCCCAGGGCGGCCCGCTCGCAGAGCGAGCCACAGAACGTCATCTTCAGGAGTTCGGAGGGGGACTTGCGCCAGTCGTAACGGAGGCCGCATCGCTCGCAGGTTCGCATGTGGCTTTCAGGGGTCGTCGGCGTCATCCGTCTTGTCTCCGCTGATGGTGCACCAAGTATGCGGCCGAGCGCGGGTGGAGATGAGCGGGGGATGCCCTACATTGCCCTCGAAACCGCACCACAAGCGCTCCCCGCCATGACAGATTGTGGCACGTGGGTTGCAGTCCGACCGCCGAAGCTGCCAGAATCCCGCATCGCCCCGGGTCGACCGGTCGTGGGGCCTGAGGAGCGGACTATGGGATTCACCTTCGACATCGGTGTGGGCCCGGCAAGGCCGGGCACGCCATGACCGACGAACAACGGGAAGCGGCGGTCTCTGCCTACTTCCGTTCTCTCGGCCTCCTCGACCAGGCTCGCCTCGAGCTCTGGGATGCCTCGGGCCTCACCGTGACGCAGCTTCGTCTCCTCTTCTATCTCCACGAAGAAGAAGGCATCGGCAATGCCGAACTTGCCGACCGCCTCATGGTCACGCGGCCTTCTGTCTCGGCGTTGCTCGAGCGCCTCGAACGCGGCGAGTTCATCCGCCGCGAAATGGCTCCCGACGACCGCCGAGGCATCTGCATCTGGCTGGAACCAAAAGGGCACGCCGCCGTCGCCCAGCTCACCGGCGAGATTCGCGCGACGGCTCGCCGCCTGATGGCCGACCTCGACGACGACGAGATTGCCGCCCTCACCTCCGCGCTGAACCGTCTCGTGGCCTCCGGCAGAGCCGCCCGTGAACGCGAACTGGCAGCCGAGTCGGAACCTGCCGGGGTCTGAAACTCGTCTCCTCAGCGCCTGCGGAGAATCCCTTAGTCGGCCGATGCATAGTGTATGAGTCGTTGGCTCCCGGCCATCGCCGCGGCAATTGCCTGCGTTGCAATCCTCCCGTCCGCGAAGCATGCAGGCGCCGGTGAGCTATTTCCCTGGCAAAACGTTGCTTCTGAGTCGTACTACCAGCTGAACGTCGAACGCGGCGACATCACCGCCAGCGTCCATGTCCTCGTTCAACCAGGCGACGGCGACCTCGACGCGGTCTGGCTCTGGCTGATGCCGGGCGCCACCGACATCAAGGTGATGGAGGGTGATACCGAACTCGAGCACGAGATCACCGCGGGTCCCGAACCGGGCGACCCCCAGGTGGTCATCGCCACCCTTCCGGCGACGCTCAAGGGCAAGCTCACCGCCGACCTCGAGATGACGTATACCGTCCCGGCGCAGGACAACGCCTTCGCTCGCGTTGCGCCGGGTGCCATCGAAATTGCCATGGTCAGCCAGGGCGCCGGCTCGTTTGTTTTCGTCGATGTCCCCCAGGACGCCAACAATGTCATTGACCCCGGGTGCGTGAAGGCCAAGAGCCAGCCCGGTTCCGTCCGCGACGCCGGGCTCGAGCGGTGGGTCTGCGGAGAGGCACTTGCCGCCGCCCTTTCCACCGACGACCAGGACACCCTCGACAGGTGTGCCGCACTCGACGACCGCTGTCGCCAGCGCCTCGTGGATACGCCGTTCTCGGCCTTCGCCCAGTCGGTCACCGACCCGTCCCTCATCCAGGTGCTCGACGGCAGCGTGGAGATGAGCGAAGGCCCTCTCGACGTTGAGCTTCAGTACTTCCGCGAAGACTCGGCCTGGGCGACGCAGCAGTTTGCCTACGCCAGGACCTCTCTTCCCCTCCTCGAAGCGCTCTTCGGCTATCCCTATCAGTACGACAGCGCGCTGCTCCGCGAGTCCCACCATCTCGACCTCGCCGGTTTCGCCGGTGTCGCCTTCAACGGCCAGATGCTGCTGTCCCAGAATTCCCCCGTCGACGATGAAGTGACGGTGCACGAACTCGCCCACCAGTGGGCCGGGCTGAACCTCGAAACGAACTGGATGTGGGAAGGCCTCGCCGAGTGGGCGACCCAGACGATTGGCCCCTCGGTCGGCATCACCCTGCGTGACTGGGGCTGGGCAGAAAGCGGCTATACCGATCCCCTCGCCACCTGGTACAACGGCTCCGCCGTCACCGACCCGAACTACTGGTACGGCAAAGCTGCCGCGTTCTGGCACGCCTACGAAGACGCCATCGGTGGCCGCGAGAACATGACCGCCGTCCTCGCCCAGATGGGCGCACCGGACGCTCCCGATCCGATCACCGCCCGCTGGTTCATGGATCGCGGCGAGGAAGTGAGCGGCGCAAACCTCGACGCATTGTTCCTCGAATGGGTCTGGGTGCCGGACTACGCGACGTCCGAGCTCGCCACCCGCCGCACCGCCCACGACCTCGTCGACGGCCTCAAGGAGCGGGCGGCCGCCGTGGGCCTCGTTGGGGTCCCGGCCGACATCCAGTCGACCCTCGACTCCTGGAGCTTCAAGTCCATCTCCGACCGCGTTGTTCGCGCCGACAAGCTGGTTGCCAAGTACCAGGCGGTCCGGGAAAAAGAGACGGCCGCCGGGCTCGCGCCCTCCTCCGCCGTTCCCGAAGCCTGGGATTCGTACACGCTCTCCCAGATCGAGCAGCTCATCGACCAGCAAGGCAACGTCATCGATAGCATCGGCGGCGCCTTGCGCACGATTGCCGACGAGCCCGAAGATTCGTCTGCCTGGGACCACATCGCAGAGGCGAAGGCTGCCTACGCCGCCGGCGACTTCGAGGAAGCGGCCCGGCTCTCTTCGGAAGCGGGCGCGGTGATCTACAACGAGGTCGCCAGCACCAGGATGATTGCCGTTGCCGAGGCCACGGGCGCCGACTTCCAGGAGAACTTCTTCAAGCACATCGGGCTGCTCTTCGAAGACCCGGAGGGTGACCTCGCCGCTGCGAAGGCTGCTTCGACCGCCGGCAACGACGCCGAGGCCCTTGCTCTCGCCCAGTCGGCCTACGATACCTGGACGGGCGCCCAGACGCGGGGCCTCCAGCGCCTCGCCATCCTCGCCGCACTCATGAGCGCCCTCACCTTCGGCGGCTGGTGGCTGCTTGGCCGCGTCACATCGCCGAAGGACGAAATCAGCATCCTCCGGGCCCGCGATGCCCTTTCCGGGTCGGCGGTGGAGACGCCTCGCACCTGGCGCGACTGGGAAAACAACAACAACAGCTAGGCCGATCAGACGCCCGCCGCCTGCAGCGCCAGGCGAATGCCCACGAGCACCAGCGCCCCCGCAAGCGCCTTGAGGATCACTGTCGTGTGGATGTGCCGGGCCAGTTGCGCCCCGAGCTGCGCGCCCGGTATCGCCCCTGCTGCCAGCAGCGCCGCTTTCCCCAGGTCCGAGTTCCATCCGAGTGTGCCAGTTGCGAAATGGACCAGCGTTCCCTCGCCTGCCATGAACGCCAGGACGAAATGCGATGTCGCCGCCGCAACGTGCACGGGGAAGTGCAACGTCGTCGCCATCACCGGGACGTGGATGATGCCGCCGCCGATTCCCAGGAGGCTGCTGACGAAGCCCACGCCGACAGCGATGAGCATGCCCTTCCACATCTGGAAGCTATACACGTAGGTGTGCCCGTCCCGGTCCTTTATCTGCCGGTGGACGACACCCCTGCCCTCAATCGGCGCCCGGATCGCGGTGGGGTCGGACCGCAGCATCAGGTAGGTCCCCATCACTGTCAGCAGGACCGCGAAGGTCAGGTCGAACACATGCCTCGGCACGTAGCTCACGGCGAGCGCCCCGGCGACTGCACCTGGCAGCGTCGCCAGCGCAAACCAGCCGCCGCTGCGGTAGTCAATCCGGCCCTGGCGGGCGTACGCGAAGGATCCGGAGCCTGCGTTCGCCCAAACGACAAACAGCGACATGGAGGTAATCGTTTCCGGGTCGCGATTGGGATAGACGAAGAGCAGGACCGGGACCAGGACAAATCCACCGCCGGCCCCAACCAGCGTGCCGAAGGCGCCGACGGCAACCCCAAGCGGGATGAGCAGCAATTCCTGGAGTTCCAGTGGTGCCTCCCTACGGCACTCTAGACCGGTGGAACTCTAGAACGGAATTTGCGGCTGATCTTCCTGTTCGCCCCAGCGCCGGTAGCCGCGCGGTTGCCGGCGCAGACGCGCGACGGCGCTCCCTGCACGGTCCTGGAGGTGGGCCAGGCGGCGCTCCAGCCGTCCCCGGAGACCGCCCCGCGTGGAACCGATGTCACGATACTTCTGGTACCGGCTATCCAGCAGGGCCCTTGTGCGCTTGCGCCGCAACGACGTCAGGTGTTGCAGGACCGCCCGGGCAATGAGCTGTGCAGCCTCCTCAGGGTCGGTGTGGGCCCCTTCGCTCGGTTCCGACACCGTTGCATCGACCACGCCCATCCGCAGGGCGTCGTGGGAGGTGATACGGAGCCGGTCCACGATCTCGTCCGCTCGGCCGGCCTCCTGCATGAGCAGCCGGGCGACAGCTTCCGGCGAGGCCATTTCGTAGATCGCGTTATCGAGCATCAGGACGCGGTCCGCAGCGCCCATCGCCGAAGCCGACTCGGAGGTTCCCTCCCCGGTGATCACGGCAATCGTGGGTACGGCGGCCGCCATCATCGCTGCCGTGCATTCGGCGATCGCGTTCGCCATCCCGGCCTCTTCGCTCCCCACGGTCGCTTCGGCACCCGGCGAGTCCAGGAGGGTGACGATCGGCAAGTCGAACCGGGCGGCAAGCCGAATCGCACGGGTCGCCTTTCGGAAACCCGACGCCCGGATGAAGCCTTTACTCTCGCCTTCCGGCCGTCGATCCTGCCCGACGAGCATCACCGTCTCCCCGGCAAGGGAACCGATCCCCGCCGTCACGGCAGGATCGTCCTCTCCCGACCTGTCGCCGCGAATCTCAACGAAGCTCGAAACCATGCGGGCGATGAACTCCGGCGCTGTGGGCCGCTGTTCGTGTCGCGACAGCTGCACGAGCTGCCAGGCGGGACGATCCGTGTGGCGCGTCCTGTGTGCCGGCCGCTGCCGTCGTGACGTCACCCGGTAGTCGCTCTGCAGCAGGTCGAGGAGTTGGCCAAGCGCGTCTCGCAAGTTCGGCCGCGGGACAATCGCATCGATGAGCCCGTGGGCGAGGTGCGACTCGGCTGTGTGGGAGCCCGTCGGCAGCGTCGTCTCGCTGCTCTCCACCAGCTGGCGGATGGCACTGTAGCCCACCAGCGAGCGTGGCTCGGCGAAGACGAAGTCAGCAAGTCCGATGAAGTTGGCGTACGCCGATCCCGTCGCCGGGTCGGAGAGTACGCAGATGTGGGGTAGCCCGGCGTCGCGGTGGCGTTGCGCCGCCCCGATGATCCGCGGCCCCTGCATGAGGGCCAGGAGTCCCTCCGCCACACGCGCACCACTGGTCGAGGCGACCGTGACGACGGGCATCTTCCGGCTCGTCGCCCGCTCGAAGGTGCGGGCCAGCCGTTCGCCCGCCGCAATGCCGATCGACCCGCCGAGGAACGAGTAGTCGAGCACCGCAATCCCCACTTCGACAGCGAAGATCTCGGCCGTACCGGTGAGCGCCGCCTCCGTCAGCCCCGTGCGCCGTTGCGCCTCGATCACCTGCTGGCGATACGGCCGCCGGCCGACGAAGGAGAGCGGGTCGATCGAAGTCACGCCGCGATCGTCCTCATGAAACGAACCGGGGTCGACCAGCAGAGCGACGCGCTGTTCGGCAGACAGGTGGAAGTGGAATTCGCAGGAATGGCAGATCCGGTACAGCTCGTAGGAGCGTGAATCCTGGAGCGAGGCTCCACAGGAGAAGCACCGCTCCGGCGGTGGCGGCGGAGTGGGTTCGCCGTCGCCACGGCGGCCCAGGATGCCTTTGAAGAAGTCAGTCACCTCTACGAGTCTACAGGGCGCCCGGGTCGTGGTCGCCGGAAGCGATAACGAGCACGCGCCGCGATTCGCCATCCTCGCGCGGTCCCACGATGCCCTCGTCCTCAAGGCGGGCGATGAGCTGTTCGGCCTTGCTATAGCCAACGTTCAGGCGCCGTTGGAGCAGCGACGGGGAGACCCTGTTCCGGCGGCTTGCGACCTGGCGTGCCTCCTCAAGCACCGGGTCGTCGTCTTCCACGGTGATGTCCTCATCTCCGCCATTGCGCTCGATGAGCGCCGCCCGCAACAGGTCGTCGGCGTTCTCCGGGGCGAGCTCCTTGAATCGCGCGTCGGTCCACCACTGCACGAGCCGCTCCACTTCCGGGTCCGACATGTACACGCCCTGGATGCGGATCGGCTTCGCCGCGTCCGTGGGCATGTAGAGCATGTCGCCCCGGCCAAGCAGCTTCTCCGCGCCACCCCCATCGAGGATCGTCCGCGAGTCCGTCATCGAGGTCACCGCGAAGGCGATACGAGTCGGGAAGTTCGCCTTGATCAGGCCCGTGATCACGTCGACGGAGGGCCGCTGCGTGGCCACGACGAGGTGGATGCCGGTCGCCCTCGCGAGCTGCGCCAGCCGGCAGAGCAGCTTCTCTACCTCGAACGGTGCGGCCATCATCAGGTCGGCCAGCTCGTCGATGATGACGACCCAGTAGGGGAGCTTTTTCACCACCCGGGGTGGCGGTTGTAGCCTCGATGATTGCGCACGCCGACCTCGGCGAACTTCTTGTAGCGCGCTTCCATTTCGCCAACGACCGCCTGCAGCGCGCCGACGACCTTGTCCATGTCCACGATGACCTCGCTGAAGGCCATGTGTGGGATTCGGCGAAGGCCGACAGCTCGACTCGCTTCGGATCGATCATCACGAAGCGCACTTCGTCGGGGTTCGCGTTCATCATGAGCCCGCTGATGATCGAGTTCATGCAGACGCTCTTGCCGCAGCCGGTGGCGCCCGCGATGAGCAGGTGGGGCATCTTCGCAAGATCGGCCACCATCGGCACGCCCGAGACACCTTTGCCGAGGGCCAGCGCCAGTTTCGCCTTCGAACGCGAGCGCCCGGAACTCTTTCGTCTCCATCACCGTGCGCATCGTGACCACCGTGGCGCTGTCGTTTGGCACCTCGATGCCGACGATAGCGCGCCCGGGCACCGGCGCCTCGATCCGCAGGCTCGGCGCCGCCAGGGCAAGCGCGAGGTCGTTCTGGAGCGCCGTGATCCGGTTCACCCGCACGCGCGTCCTCCCGGTTTCGATGCGCTCCTTCTTCGCCCTGCCCTCGGCGCCTACGAGGTTCCTGCCGTCTTCGTCTCTTCAGCGGAGACGTCCTTGTAGCGGACTTCCCAGCCGGGCTCGACGCCGAACTGCGTCACCGTCGGGCCTTCGTTGATCTCCACCACGGTCGCATCGACACCGAAGCTCGCCAACGTATCGACGATGAGTTGGGCGCGGGCCGCATTGTCATGCTTGCGGTCTTCGCTCTCAGCGGGGGCGTTAAGAAGCTCCACCGGCGGCATCTGCCAGCCGCGACGGTTCAGGTCCAGACCGAGCTGCGTGGGGTTCTCCGGCCCCTCTTCCTCGTCGTCCTCGAACATCGGCGGCTCGTCGAAGTCATCGAACTCGTCGAGGTCGTCTTCGGCCCCACCGCGTCGTCGTCGTCGTTGTCGTGCAGGAAGTGCGCCGCTGCCCCCGTCCCCACGGCCGAAGACGGCGAAGCGGGATTGATCGAGGGACGGTAGACGACCTGCGTCGTCTCGTAGCTCGGCGACGCCTGGGCCGTCAGCGGCTGGCCATCGGAGGCGCCGATGATCACTTCCGGATCCTGTTTGCCCGGGCGACGGAAGGCAAAGCTCACGAAGCGCCCCGTTGCCACGGCCGCCGTCGCGATTGCCGCAAACGTCCGTTGGGCATAACGGCGCTCGATGGCCGTGCGTGTCCAGCCGGGAAGGTTGCTCACGAACCAGCGGCTCGGCCCCGGCGCCAGGAGCCCGGCGCAGATCACCGCAAGGCTGATCCAGGCGAGCTTGCCGAGTGCGCCAGCCACCAATGTCTCGCCGATAGAGCCGCCCAGCGACACCTCCTGGAAGCTGACGCCGCCGAGTGTCCAGTCGGCCTTGTTCAGGCCAAAGGCGCCCCACACGAAGAGGGCGCCCGCGAGGATGCCGGCGCTGCGCCGCGCGAAGTTATACGGGTCTCTTTCGTAGCCGCGCCGCGAGATGGCGGCGCCGCCCACAATCGAGAGTGCGGCAACGATGAAGAGGCCCATGCCGAAGGTGCGGACAACCCAGTCCCGCGCCTCCGAACCGACCACCGAAACGTCGACGACGAAGGGGATGAGGGCCACCGTGAAGGCGACGATCGCGATACCGATCGCCTCGGCCCGAAAGAGCGCGCTCTTCGGTTTCCACCAGCGTGATGATGCGGATTTCCGCGGGCGCGAAGCGCGACCGCGGGTGCGGGCTCGTGCCGCCATAGGCACCTTCCTCTTCCCTGACGATTGGCACCCCCGCTTGGTGCCTCACGCCTGCATTCGAAGCCTGGCCTCGACTAGACCTCGACTGTGACCGCCAGCACCATGGGCCGGCGGCGTGTCTCATCGTACAAGAACTTGCTCAAAGAGTCGCGAATGCGTGGCATTCATGTCGGCGAATCTCGGCAAAGTGGTCGGCGCCCTCAAGTGCCTGTGCGACAACATCGCGGCCTTCTTCCAGCAGCAATTCGTGCCCTTCTGCATCCACGAATCCGCGCGCCAGCAACTCCGGCGGACTCGTCAGCTTCCCCGTCTGCTTGTCGACGTTGACGATCACGACGACGACGCCATCGGTCGAAAGGTGGGCCCGGTCGCGCAGGATCTGCTGGTCCACATCGCCGATGCCGAGGCCATCGACGTAGACATAAGTCGCAGAGACGCGATCCGCCATACGGGCGCTGCTCTTCATCGATCTCGAGCACGTCGCCGTCCGTCAGGACGAATGCGTTGCCCGAGCGGAACGCCCACCGATTCCGCAAGCTTCGCGTGTACCACGAGGTGGCGATATTCGCCGTGGATGGGCACGAAGTATTCGGGCTGGAGCAGGCTCTGGATGATCTTCAGCTCTTCCCGGCTCGCGTGGCCGCGGACGTGGATGTTCGAGACGCGGTTGTAGAGCACCTCGGCGCCCAGCCGAAAGAGGTTGTCGACGTTGCGGATAGACGGCCTTCTCGTTGCCCGGGACGGGACTCGACGCAGAGGACGACCGTGTCGCCCTTGTCGATCGTGATGTGGCGGTGGTCGCCGTTCGCCATGCGCGTGAGGGCGCTCGTGGGCTCGCCCTGGCTGCCCGTGGTGATCGACCACGAGGCGTTGAACGGCGGCGTATTGCGCATCTCTTCGACGCCAACGATGATGCCGTCGGGGGCGTCGAGGTAGCCGAGCTGGCGGGCCATCGCCACGTTGTCGATCATCGAGCGGCCCGTCACGAACACCTTGCGGCCGGTGAACACCGCCGCGTCGACGACCTGCTGGACGCGCGAAATCAGCGAGGCGAAGGTCGCCACGATGACGCGGCCCTCGGCGTTCACGAGGATGTTGCGCAGCGATTCGCCGACGAGCTGCTCGCTCGGCGTGTAGCCGTCGATTTCCGCGTAGGTCGAGTCGGCCAGGAGCAGGAGGCAGCCTTCGGCGCCAATCTGGCGCGAGCCGGATCGAGGTCGGTGTGCTGGTCCATCACGGGCGTGTGGTCGAGCTTGAAGTCGCCCGTGTGGACAACCGGCCCGAGCGGCGTGCGGATGATCAGCCCGCAGGCATCGGGGATGCTGTGCGCGACGGTGAAGAACTCGACTTCGAAGATGCCGGCCGCGATCACCTCGCCGGGCTGCACGACCGTGAGTTCGGCCTTGTGCAGCAGGCGGTGCTCGTTCAGCTTCACGCGGATGAGGCCGTCGGTGAGCCGTGTGCAGTAGACGGGCGCGTTGAACTCGCGCAGGAAGTACGGCAGGGCGCCGACGTGGTCTTCGTGGCCGTGGGTCAGGAAGACGGCGCGGAGCTTGTCGCGGTGTTCGCGAAGGTAGGTGAAGTCGGGGATGACGAGGTCGACGCCAAGCATCTCCTCTTCGGGGAACATGAGGCCGACATCGATGGCGATGATGTCGTCGCCGTACTCGAGCAGCATCATGTTGCGGCCGATTTCGCCGAGACCGCCGAGAGGGATCACTCGCAGGGGTGTTCCTGCCATAGCCCGGTCCTTAATCAAAGAGCCGCATCTGTTCAGCCGATGTGTTCGTCTTCCGGCTCTCCTCCGGCGGGTTGGCGGAGGGCGCGGGCCTGCTCAAGCAGCGCGGGCAACTTCTGGAAGTCTTCCACAATCGTTTGCCGCAGGCTGCCTTGGTGCAAGGCGGCTGCCGGGTGGTACATCGGCACGAAGAGCCGGCCGTCCATCTCCCGGTGCTGCCCGTGGACCCGCGAAATCCGCGCGTTCGGGAAGTAGCGGGCCATCGAATACCGCCCCAGCGAGACGAGAACGAGCGGGTCGACCAGCCGGATCTGGGCCTCCACGTAGGCGCTGCAGGCCTCGATTTCGTTCGGCAGCGGGTCGCGGTTGCCCGGCGGCCGGCACTTCAGGACGTTCGCGATGTAGACATCCTCCCGTCGCCAGCCCAGCGGCCTCAATTAATTCGGAGAGGAACTTCCCGGCGGCCCCGACGAACGGTCGTCCCTCGCGGTCCTCGTTCATGCCCGGCGCCTCGCCGATAAACATCACTTCCGCGTCGAGCGGCCCTTCGCCGGGCACAGCATGGGTGCGCGTCTTTGCCAGTGCACAGCGTGTGCAGCCGCGGATCTGGTCGTACAGCTCGGATGCGCGAGTGGCCGCTTCCGATGTTGCCAGTGACATGCGACTGAGCTTACCGGCGTCGCGGCAGACGCCAACGTCCTGTCGTCCGATCTGTACGCTCCCGGTAGGTTAGGTAAACCGCTAGACAGCGGTCAGCGGGGGCGGCCGGCGGTGCCGGCGTGAGGTGAACCACGCCATCGCGATCCCCAGGGCGTAGAGCGAGAGCAGCGGGACCCCGACCAGCGATTGGGTGAGCGGGTCCGGCGTTGGCGTCACGATGGCGGCGATGATGAAGCAGAGGACGATGGCGTAGCGCCAGAACTTCAGCATCTGCTTCGCCGTGACGATGCCGAGCCAGCCCACCAGGGCCATCACCATCGGCAGCTCAAACGAGAGCCCCACCCAGAAGATCACCCGGATGACGAAGTCCATGTACTCCTGGATGCCGATCACGTTCTGGATATTCTCGCTGCCGAAGCCGAGCAGGAAGCCCAACGACGCCGGCAGGATGATCCAGTAGGCAAAGGCCATACCGCCCAGCAAAAAACAGACTGCCCCGATCATTCCGGGGAAGATCGCCTTCCTCTCCTGGGGCGTCAGTCCCGGCACGATGAAGGCGAGCACCTCATACATCACGATGGGTGACGCGAGCAGGAAGCCGCCGTAGATGCCGATCTTGAAGACCATCTGGATGCGGTCGGTTGGCGAGAAGCTTGAGACGACGAAATCCGGGAACTGTTCGCGCGCCGGGGCCAGGAGCCACCCGAAGATCACCTCCCAGAAGTAGAGGCAGACAAGGACCCCGATCACCACGGCCAGGGCGACGACGATCAGCCGATTCCGGAGCTCGACCAGGTGCTCGACGATCGTCAGGTCCGGGCCGCCGCTGTAGCCGCCCGTCACGGACTGTTCGATCGGCTCCAGGGCCTCTGGTGGATCCGGCGCGGGGGACGTCATACGCCGCTAAAACACCAGCGGCGGCTTGTTGGACTTGGGCGCAGCTTCCGGCTCGGCCGGCTCCGTCTCGGGCGCCGCCGGTTTCGCTTCCTCCGCTGTCGCCCGTTCGCCCGCCGGTTTCATCGCTGCCCGCAGCTTGTCGGCCGCGCCCAACGCCGTTGATACCTTGCCCGCCGGGCCGGTCGGGAACAGCGCGGGCTTCCGCAGCGCCGAAGACAGGGTTGGCTTGCTGCTGGCCGAGCCGCTCTTCGCCGGGGCCGGGAGGGCCTTCTGGATTTCGCCGTGGCGGAACGTAACTCGCTGTCCATTGCCGCAGTCTCACTCCGCAGCGACCGTTGGATCTCCCGCATTTCGTGCGAGGCGGAGTCCATCTCGCCGCGGAGTTCCTTCGCCTGGGTATCCAGGTACTCCCACTCTTCGCTGAACTCGTCGCGGACGGCGCGGGCGTATTTCTGCATCTCGCGCACGGCTTTGCCAATCTGATAGGCAACCGTCGGCATCCGCTGCGGCCCGACGACAACAAGCATCAGGACGAGGACGAGCAGGACTTCCTGGTAGCCAACCCCGAGGAACTCCACGGTTACCTCCTCCGGCGACGCCGGGCGAAACCGCGGCGTCCGCAGCTACTTGTCTTCGACGCCGTGGTCCTTCACATAGTCTACGGCGTCCTGCACGGTAGCGATCTTTTCGGCGTCCTCGTCGCTGATCTCGATCTCGGAGTCCTCGGCGAACTCCTCCTCAAGGGACATAATCAACTCCACAAGGTCGAGCGAGTCTGCGTTCAGGTCATCAACGAACGAGGCCGTTGGTATGACTTCGCTCTCCTCCACGCCCAGCTGCTCAACAACGATCGCGCGTACGCGCTCAAAGACAGTCGCCACTATGAAATCTCCTGGTCACCTGAAATGGCGGTCGCGCCCTCTTCAGGCGGCCCGTTCGGGGCTTCCGCACCCCGGAGTTCTCTTGCTGATGGTCCGCAACACACCGTTCACGAACCCGGGGGAACTTTCCCCTCCGTATCGATGTGCAAGTTCCACCGCGTCGTTCACGATGGCCCCAACCGGCGCCGAATTATCGGAAACCAGTTCCCATATTGCAAGACGAAGAACGTTGCGGTCTACGACCGCCATCGCCGAGACCGGGTACTTGCGGGGCCGCTTCGCCGATATGCCGGTCGAGTTCCTCCCGGCGGCTCCAGATTCCCCGCAACATGCCCTTCCCGAATCCACGCGGCCCTTCTGCCGCCAGCTCCGGGTCTTCCGTTTCGGCCCGTTCCATCTGCCTCTCATAGACGTCTTCGGGATCATGGTTCGAAGACTCCGATTCATAGAGCGATTCGAGGACCGCGATCCGCGCCCGCCGCAGCACGTTATCGCTCACGCCATCACCATGCCGCCATCAACGTGGATGCACTGCCCGGTGATGTACCCCGCGCCAGGGCCCGCGAGAAAGGCCACCAGGGGCGCTACCTCGTCCGGCGTCGCCAGCCGGCCCAGGGGGATGGTGCCTTTCACCAGCTCCATCTGTTCTGCGCTCATGGTCGTGATGATGTCGGTGTCGATGAAGCCCGGCGCCACCGCGTTCACCGTGATCCCTCGCGACGCCAGCTCGCGGGCGACAGAGCGCGTGAAGCCGATGATCCCCGCCTTTGCCGCGGCATAGTTCGACTGGCCGGCGTTGCCCATCACCCCGACAACGCTCGTGATGTTGATAATTCGCCCGCCCCGCGCTCGCAGCATCGGACGCGTCGCCGCCTTGGTCACCAGGAATGTGCCGCGCAGGTTGGTGTTGTGCACGGCGTCCCAGTCTTCTTCGCTCATCCTCATCAGGAGCGTGTCGCGCGTGATCCCGGCGTTGTTCACTAGGATGTCGAGCGCACCCAGCCGCTCGACCGTCTGCTTCACCAGGTTCGCCGCGTCATCTGCTTTCGACACATCCCCTGCGATGGCGAAGGCGGTGCCCCCTGACTCGCCGATTAGCCTTACAACGTCTTCAGCGCCGGCGGGCGTCGTGTTGTAGTTCACGGCGACATTTGCCCCCCGCGCAGCCAGCTCAAGGCAAATCGCGCGCCCAATGCCACGCGACCCGCCGGTCACCAGTGCCGCGAGGCCGTCAAGTTCGCCCATGGATGCTCCTAGAGATCGATGCTGAGCGATTCCGCGTCGCTGACATTAATGCACGTCGACTTCCGCTGCATCCGCTTGATGATCGAGGTCAGCACCCGGCCAGGCCCGAACTCGATGTAGGTGGTCACGCCCTGGTTGCCGAGCCAGTCGACGATGTTGCTCCATTGCACCGCATGGCTGACCTGGTCCACGAGTTCATTGCGGATGGCGTTCGGCTCCGAGACGGGTGTTGCCGTGCAGTTCGCGACCACCGGGATCATCGCCTCGGCGACGCTTGCGGTGGCGATCGGCTGCACCATCCCGTCGGCGGCCGGCCGCATTAGCGAGCTGTGGAAGGCGCCGCTCACGCTCAGGGGAATGACTCGCGCGGCCCCTCGCGCCTTGGCGAAATCAAGGGCGCGGGCGACGGCGTCGCGGGCGCCGCCAATGACCACCTGACCCGGTGCGTTCACCGTGCAGATCTCGGCGCCAGACTCCCTGCAGACCTCGTCGCATTCGGCGATGTCGAGCCCGAGGACGGCGGCCATGGCCCCGGGGTTGATCTCCCCGGCCTCCTGCATCAGCTGCCCTCGCGTGCGAAGCAGGCGGATGGCATCGTCGAAGCTAAGCGAGCCTGCGGCGACCAGTGCGGCGTACTCGCCCAGCGAGTGCCCGGCGACGTAGGCAGGTCTCTCCAGCAGTTCGGGGTTCACTTCGGTGGCCACGCGGAGCAACGCCAGGCTCGTCACGGCGATCGCCGGCTGGGTGTTCTTGCGTCTGCTGCAGCTCGTCTTCCGGCCCCTCGAAAATCACCCGGCTCAGCGAGAAGCCGAGGATTTCGTCGGCGCGGTCGAACATCTCACGCGCGGCGGGGAACTGCTCGTAGAGGTCTTTGCCCATGCCCACTGCCTGGGCGCCCTGGCCGGGGAACACAAAAGCACGGTCCGCGTGTTCGCGGTCGCTATAGGTGAGAAGCGGAGCGGTAGCGAGCGGGCTCGTTAGTCGAGATCCGGCTCCGGGAGCGCGATCGCTTCCCGTCCCCGGTAGGTCCCGCAGACCGGGCAGGCGTGGTGCGCCATTCGTGGCGACCTGCACTGCGGGCATGTAACGACGTGGGGCATCTTCATTCGCAGGTGACTGCGGCGCTTGCCCTGTCGTGACTTGGGATACTTCCGCTTGGGAAGCGGCGTCATAGTGAATCTCCTCGCGTTCAGCCATGAATCGTCTGCTTTAGCGCCGCCAGCGCCGACCATCGCGGGTCAGTTGGAGTCCGGTCGCATGTACACAGGCTGAGATTCAGGTCTGTCCCACACTGCGCACAGATGCCGGGGCAATCTGGCCTGCAGAGCGGTTGCATGGCCATAGCCATGACAACATATTGCCGGACGGCCTCTGTAGTGTCGATGACATGATCCTGCCCTATCTGGAAGCTGTCCTCCTCCGCTTCTTCGACTTCGTCCGGCGGGATGTGGCGGCCCGTCGTGGGGTCCACCTGCTGCCGGAAGACCTCTTCCAGTTCGATGTCGACGGGATAGCCGAACGGCACCAGGCAGCGGCTGCACGATGCGTCGATAATCACCGTCGCCCGCATCTGGACGAGGACGCCGTGCGGCGTGCGGGTGAGCGTCACCCTGCCGTGGTGGACCGGCGGGTCCGCTGGCAGCGTGTATCGCCGAAACTCACCGACAGGGGACTGAAGGAGGGTGGCAACGTTGAAGAGCATGGGAGGGGCCTCCGCTACTGGAGGGTGCGCCCCGCGACGGGGGCTCGTTCGAGTATAGGCGCACACCGCCAGCGGGACAGTTCCATAACCGCAGGCATGCCGTAAGAATTCGTCAAGGCCTTGCCGATCCGCGCTTCCGTCCGTTGTGAGGCGTTCGGTCGATCCCTACCATTTAGCGCTAGGGTTAGGTGCATTGAGCCAATCATTCGATTTACTCACGCTCCAGGAGATCGACAACGAGGCCGCAGCGATCCATGCCGCCATCGAGTCGATGGAGGCGCGGCTGAAGGGGAACGTCGCCCTCGGCGATGCCCGGCGCGAACTGCAGTACGTCGAGGAAGAGTTGCGTAAGCGCCGCTCCCGGCAGCGGCGGGTCGAAGCCGACATCGATGAGGTCAACGCAAAGCTCGTCCCCGAGGAGAAACGCCTCTATGGCGGTTCCATCACCAACCCGAAGGAACTCGAGTCGTTGCAGAAGGAGCTCGCCTTCCTCGCCGGCGTCCGCAGCGGCCACGAAGAGCGCCTGTTCAAGGTGCTCTCCGAAATAGAGGATCTCACGCCGCGGCTGAAGGCCGCCCGCCAATCCGTGGAGACTCTGGAGCAGGAGTGGGAGGCCGCCCAGCTAAGTCTCCGTCAGGAGCTTCGCCAGGTGACGGACAACCTTGGTGGGGTTGAACGGCGGCGGAACGAGCAGAAGGCGAAGATCCTCCCTCGCACGCTTGGCCTCTACGAGGAGCTCCGGCCGCGCAAGGGCGGCGTCGCCGTGGCGCCGATCAAAGCCGGCGCCTGCAGCAGTTGCCGGGTGAGCCTTCCCGGCGCCGTTCGATCGAAAACGCTCGACAAGGACGCCGTCGTCCAGTGTCCCAACTGCGAGCGCATTCTCACGCCGGGGTAGGCATGAAGGCGGTTGGCTACTTCCACGAACGCGCCCGCCGGGGCACCGCCCGCCGCAGTATCGGCGAGCAGAACCGGTCATTCCTCGACTTCTGTACCCAGCACGGTTACGAAATCGCCGCCACCTTCCTCGATACCAACGACGCCGATGACCCCGATGCCGGCTTCGTCCAGATGCTTTCCTACCTTCGTCGCGGCGGGCGGGGCTTCATGGTGGTGGTCGTCGATGGCCCCGGCGTCCTCGGCGCCGACCTCGGCAAGTCGGCAATGCGGCTGCTCATGATCGAAGAAACGCGGCGTCCAGGTGCTTTCCGACCAGACTGGCGAGGAGGTCGCCCGCCAGCTCGTCGACACCTGGGCCGACCGTGGTGACGGTACCCCCGTCTCCGAGCGCGTGCGGTCGGCGATGCGCCGGAAGGCCGTACGCGGCGAAGCCCTTGGCCGTCCGCCTTATGGCTATCGCGTCGGCGCCCGCCACCGGCTCGAGATGGTGCCCGAAGAGGCTGTCGTTGTCCGCTACATCTTCCGCCTCTACCTCCAGGAAGACATGGGGATCAGGCTGATTGCCGGCCAGCTCAACGCGGACGGAATCAAGACCCGCCGCGGCGCCAACTGGAGCATGGTCAGCGTCCGTGACCTCCTCAAGAACCGGACCTACCTCGGCACCTATTCCCGCTTCGGCGTAAAAGTGCCCGACAGCCACCCGGCCCTCGTGTCTGCCGAGGACTTCCGGCGCGTGCAGGAGCGGATGCAGGCGCGCAACACCGGCGGCCGCAAGCGCACCGTGCAGCCGTTTCTCCTCAGTGGGCTCGCCTACTGTGGCCGCTGCCGCAACCGCCTCATCGGCGTCAGCCGCCGCCAGTCATGGACCACGCGCGACGGCGAAGAGAAGAAAGCCAGCTATCGCTACTACCAGTGCGAATCGCGCACCAATCAGAACAGCTGCGGCTACAACACCCAGCGCGCCGCCGAGCTCGAGGCGGCTGTCCGCGACCACCTGGCCGGCGACGCGATGAACACCCAGAAGATCCACCGGGCCGGCAACACCGACGCCTTCGTCCTCGACCTCCTCTCCCAGAAGGAGAAGATCGGCGCCCGCATGAAGCGGGTCCAGCGCCAGGTCGAAGAACTCGTGGCCGATGCTGCGCATGGCCACATCACCATCGAACGGATGCGTGCCCTTGGCTCCGAACACGCCCGCGAACAGGTGGAGCTGGAAGCCGAACAGGCTGCTACAGAAGAACGGATCGAGGCCCAGCAGGGCGAGGGCGAGCGCCAACGCCACCTTGAGGCCCTCCGTGCCGAGATCGTCGAAGGCTGGAACACCACGCCCTTCGATCAGCTCCGTGACCAACTCCGCGAGGTCGTCGACCGGGTCGAAGTCGATGGCGAGGAGATGCGTCTCTTCCTGCGGCCCTAGCCAACCCCTTCGGGGCTGTACGCTTAGCGGGGTCCAGCGGGCCGGGCGGCCGCTGCGGGTTTCGGCCCGGAGAGGAAAGTCCGGACTCCATCGGGCAGGGTGCCAGGTAACGCCTGGGCGGCGCGAGCCGACGGAAAGTGCAACAGAAACATACCGCCTCGCCGCGCAAGCGGAGGGGTAAGGGTGAAATGGTGCGGTAAGAGCGCACCGGCGTCCTGGCAACAGGGCGGCCGTGCAAACCCCACCCGGAGCAAGGCCAAATAGGGGAGAAGCGTGCCCGACGCGTTATCACTCCCGGGTTGGCTGCTTGAGCGCCGCAGCGATGCGGCGCCTAGAGAAATGGCCGTCCCGTCGTTCGCGGCGGACAGAATCCGGCTTACAGGCCCGCTGGACCCCATTGTGTGGCCGATCGGACTCTTTTCGGCCCCCGGTTCACCTTTGTAGGATCAGGATGCACGAACATCGCCGCACTCTCGCAAGGAGCCTCCCATCATGACCAGCCCACAGGCCGTTGCCATCGACGTTACGGATGCCACCTTCGCCACAGCCGTGCTCGAACGCTCGAAGCGCGTGCCGGTCGTGGTCGATTTCTGGGCGCCATGGTGCGGACCCTGCCGGGTGCTCGGGCCGGTCATCGAGCATATCGCTGCCGAACACGGCGACGACGTGGTCCTTGCCAAGCTCAACACCGATGAGAACCCCCGGATCGCGACCGAGTACCGGATCCAGGGCATCCCGGCGGTAAAGGCGTTTCGCGACGGCAAGGTCGTCCGCGAGTTTACCGGCGCCCAGCCCGAGCCGCAGGTGCGAGCATTCTTCGCCGCCCTCGTGCCAACTGCGGTGGAAAAAGCGGCAAAGCAGGCCGCCGACCTGGCCCGCACAGGTGATCCGCGGGCTGAAGCCGCCCTCCGCGGCGTACTCGAAAAGTCGCCCGGCAACGCCGAGGCAATCGTTGGTCTCGCCCGCATCCTCGTCGCCCGCGGTGAGGCGGAAGAGGCGGAGACTCTGCTCGGCCGGGCGGTGGGTGATCGCAGGGCAAAAGTGCTGAAACACCGCATCTTTCTTGATCGCTTTGCCCGAAACCACGCGAACGAAGATCTCGCCGGCGAAGCGCGCCGCCAACCCCGGCGATCCTCGCGCACGCTACCGCTACGGCGTGCTCCTCGCCGCGCAGGAGCACTACGAGCAGGCCCTCGAAGAATTGCTCGCCTCGCTGCGCCTCGACCGCTCCTTCGCCGAAGGCGCGGCACGCCAGGCGACGCTCGCCATCTTCGACATCCTTGGCCTCGATGCACCGCTCACCCGCGAGTATCAGCGGCAGCTCTCGCAGGTGTTGTTCTAACCTTTATCGCTCGTAGCCCACCGGCGCGACAGAATGTGCGGACATAACACCCTCCGGGACATCTCCGCATGATCATCCACATGACTGAGGGCGCAACGCCCGACCAGACGCGGCGCGTCATCGACCGCATCCAGACCGACTACGGCCTCCTCTGCGAAACCATCGTCGGATACGACTCCACCGTCATCGGTGTGAAGGGCATCGCCGGCATCATCGACGAGGGCCGGATCACCGAGCTTCCCGGTGTCCATCGCGTCATCCGCATCACAGAGAAGTACAAAGACGCCAGCCGCAACTTCAAGAAGGAAGACACGATCATCGAGGTGGGTGGCGTCTCCATCGGCGGGCCCAACCTCACCATTTTCGGCGGCCCATGCGCGATCGAGAGCGAGCGCCAGTCACTTGATTCGGCGCGGATCGCCAAAGACGCCGGCGTCGATGTCCTTCGTGCCTTCGTCGACAAGTCCCGCACCAGCCCTTACGACTACCGTGGCCTGCCGCTCCAGCAAGGCCTCGAAATCGCCGCCCGGATGAAGGCCGAAACCGGCCTTCCAACCGCGTCCGAACTCATCGATCTCCGTCACCTGGACGCCTTCCTCCGCCACGGCATCGACATCATCCAGGTTGGTGCCCGCAGCGCCCAGTACTCGCCGCTGCTGGAAGAGCTTTCCCGCATCGACGTCCCGGTCATCCTCAAGCATGGCCTCGGAAACGACCTCAACGAATGGCTCAGTGCCGCCGCGTTCATCATGTCCGGCGTCGACCGCGAGGGCCGCAACGTCGGCCATGGCAACCGCAAGGTGATCCTCTGCTACCGGGGCGTAAAGACGTTCGAAAGCGAGACGCGTTTCGGCAACGACATCGCGATGATCCCGCGTGTGCGCCTCAAGTCGCATCTGCCCCTTATCGGCGATCCCAGCCACAGCAGCGGCGACAAGGCGCTCGTGGAGCGGGTGGCCTATGCCCTCGTTGCGGCCGGCGCCAACGGCTTCGAGTTCGACATCCACTCGAACCCGACGGAGGCCCGGGTCGATGGCGCCCAGGCTGTCAACGTGGAAGCGGCGCGCATCATTGGTAACTCGCGGAAGCTCCACGCCATGCTTTCAGGCGTAGGCATTGCCTCCGGTACGAGCGTTGCAGCGGTCGTAGCCGCCGCCGGGAGCTAGTACTTCGCGAAGAAAGTTGGCGTTCGCGCGTTCAACGCCTCGCAATGTGCTCCCCTTCTCCCGCGTGAGTCGGGAGAAGGGGCTGGGGGTTGAGGGCCGGTCTCCGGGCATCGAACGCTGAGTTTCGCAACTGAGTACTAGGCGCGGAGCGAAGCGCTCTCCTGGTGCATATGCACCAGCGTTTCCTTGTAGGCGCCCATCAGCGATGTCGAGTAGTGCTCGATCCCCCGCTCGCGGCAGAATGCCATGACGATCTCTCTCGCCCGCGGCAGGTTGTTTCGCGGCATCGTCGGGAACAGGTGGTGCTCGATCTGGTAGTTCAGGCCGCCATACCAGAAGTCCGTGATCGGGTGGCCATCGACATCCCGAGACGTCAGCACCTGCTCACGCAAGAAGTCGAGCCGCTTGTTATCGGCCGTGAGCGGCATGCCCTTGTGGTTCGATGCGAACACGGAACTGTTGTAAAAGCCGAACACGCCGAGGTAGATCGCCGTGAACCCCACTGCCGTGAGCCATGAGCCGACGAACGTAAGCATCCAACCGATCAGGGCGAAGTGGACCGCGAGGATGGTCCACTGGAGCGCCTTCCTGGGGGCTTCCTCGCTCACCAGGTGCTGGAAACTCGTCACGTACATGGCCACCACCTGCAGCGGAAAAACGAGGAGCAGGATGAACGCCTGGAACTTGATCACCGGCCGCAGCCACGTGGGCCGGCTGGCGATCTGCTCCTCCGAGAAGACGAGGAACGGGAGCTGGATATCCGGGTCCTTCTCCACGTGGTTCGGGTTGGCATGATGCTGGCTGTGCTTGTTGTCCCACCAGCTATGGCTGATGCCGAGGATGAAGTTGCCGATGAATAGCCGCAGCACGGCATTCTCGCGCTTGCCGCGGAATGCCTGGCGATGGATCACGTCATGCGAAAGAAGGGCGATCTGCGTGCTCGCGAAGGCGAAGAACACCGCATCGGCGAGGAGGATCACCGGCTGCTTGGCGACCACCGCTATCACGATCGCTGCGATGTTCAGCAGCAAACAGGTTGCGAGCTTGGAGAAATAGTAGAAATCCTGCTCTTCGAGGAGACCTTCGGCGCGGACAATGCGCCGCAGTTCGGCGTAGTCGCCGTTAGCAGGGAGAGGTACGGATGGCTGCAAAGTTGGGGCTGCTTTCGTTCCCCGGATTCGATTACCCGGGAATGATGGGATCTGGCCCGGCGGCCGGACCGCCATTCACGCTATCACAGGTTCATTCTGTGTGTCTGTGCATCACTAACACTTCGTACCGGGCTATCGCGGGCCCATCTGCCAGACGCCGAGCACGTTCCCTGCCGGGTCGCGGAAGGTTGCCACCCAGAGGTCGCCTTCGGGATAGGGCTCTATGACCACCCCTCCGCCTCGCTCCTCAACCCGTTCGAGGGCCGCATCGACCCCGCTGACATAGACGTAAGGGAGGATTCCGGGCTCTGTCGAAATCTCCCTGCCCGTGATCCAGGCGCCGATCAGTTCGCCGCTCGTGTCGGTAAACGACCGGCGTTCCGGCGTGCCCTGATCGTCCAGCCAAACACGTCGCGGTAGAAGGCCGCCGAGACCTCGGCATCGATCGCCGGGATCTGGATGTACGAAAGCTTGCCCGCCCGGGCGATGCCACCGCCGTCTTCCGTCATGTGCGCATGCTACTCGCGGAAATCTCCCCGGCGAACGCGTACCATGCCGCTCGAACTTCCGGCGCCGGGAGATTGCCCGTGGACTTCAAGTTCTCTGACTCCGCCATGGCCTTCGAGCGCGAAGTCAACGCGTTCCTTGCCAGCGAGTGGAGCCCCGAGGTGCGGCGGCGCGTCGCGGAAAGCCCCGACAGCTACGAAACCGAGCGGGCCTTTCGCAAGAAGCTGGCCACAAAGGGCTGGCTCACCATGTCGTGGCCCGAGGAACACGGCGGCGAGCGGCGCCCCTATGAGGAGCAGTACCTCTTCCAGGAGGCCCTCAACTACGCCGGCGCTCCTCACGCCACCGTCGCCGTCCAGCAGGTTGGCCCCACGCTCATGCAGTTCGGGACAGACCGCCAGAAGGAGCAGTTCCTCCCTGCCGATCGCTGCCGGCGATGTCGAGTTCGCCCTTGGCTATACCGAGCCCGACGCCGGCACCGACCTCGCTTCCCTCCAGCTCCGCGCCGTCCGCGATGGCGACGACTACGTCATGAACGGTATCAAGCGCTTCACCAGCGCTGCCCACCGGGCGGAGTACGTCTGGCTGGCGGCCCGTACCGACCCCGATGCCCCGAAGCACCGCGGCATCTCCATGTTCCTGCCGACCTCAGCAGCCCCGGCATCACCGTCAAGCCCATCTGGACGCATCGGCGGCGGGCGCACCAACGAGGTCTACTGGGACAACGTCCGCATCCCGGCCAGCGCCCTCATCGGCGAGGAGAACCGCGGCTGGTACTACGCCGCCCACGCCCTCGACTTCGAGCGCGTGAGCATCTTCACCGTCTCCGGCGTCCGCGCGGTCTTCGACTCCCTCCTCGCATGGGCGAAGGAACGACAACCCTCCGGCCGGCGCCCCTGGGACGAGGCCCTCGTGCGCACGACGCTCGCCGACTTCAAAGTACAGCTCGAAGTGCTCCAGAGCCTCAGCTACCGCATCCTTGGGATGATCAAGCGCGGTGACCACCCCAACTACGAAGCCAGCATCGTCAAGATCTTCAGCACCGAGATGATGCAGCGGCTGCAGAACGCCGGCACGAAGATGCTCGGTCTCAGTGGCCAGCTCAACTGGACCGACCCGCACGCGCCCATCAACGGCCGCATCACCCGTGGCTACGAGGCTGCCGTGATGCCAACCTTCGGCGCCGGCTCCAACGAGGTGATGCGCAACATCATCGCCACCCGCGGTTTCGGATTGCCGAGGGCTTAGATCCGCGGGATGATGGTTCGGCATGAGCAAACCCGATGATGTTGTCCTCCTCTCAGGCGGGAACCCGCAAATTGCGAAAGCCGATGGCGACGCACCCGTCCAGGCCTACATCGCAGCCATGCCCGGCTGGAAACACGAAGCCGGCCGCCGCCTCGACGAACTCATCGTCCGCACCGTTCCCAGCGTCCAGAAGGCGGTGCGATGGAACTCGCCGTTCTACGGCATAGCGGGCCAGGGTTGGTTCCTCAGCTACCACTGCTACGCAAAGTTCCTCAAGGTCACCTTCTTTCGTGGCGCCGCGCTCGATCCCCCTCCGCCCGTGGCCTCGAAGATGCCGGGGAACCGCTATTTCCACATCTACGAAGACAAACCGGTGGACGAAGTGCAGCTAGCGAGCTGGATTCGCCAGGCCTCCCAGATTCCCGGCGAGCCCCTCTTCTAGCGTCGATGCTTGCCGACGAGTTTTTGCGCTTCGACGGAGCAGTCGACCACGATCCCGGGGTCGAGGAGTGGTTCGCCGCGGCTGACCCGCTGCGGTTCATGGCGAGAGAATGGTGGGAGCGCATCCGCGCCTGTGGCGACGATGTCCTCGAAGTCTTCCACGATAGCTGTCCCGTCGCCTGCGTTGGAGACGCGCCATTCGCCTCCGTGAATGCCTTCACCGCCCACGCGAGCGTCTCGTTCTACCACGGCGCCTCCCTGCCGGACCCAGCGCACCTGCTCGAAGGTGCGGGGAAACGTATGCGCCACGTGAAGCTTCATCCCGGCGAGGAGCTGGATGTTGACGCTTTGGCCAACCTGATCGACGTTGCCTACAACGACATCCGGCGGCGGTTCGCCGCCCCGTAGCCCAGCGACGAAAGCGAGAGACCCATGCCAGGCACGAAGAACGCCAAAGCGGCACCCACCTCGGACCCCGAGGCGGTCGACGCCGCCATCGCCGGCGCAGAAGACTGGCGCGGCCAGATGCTGACCCGGCTTCGCAAGCTGATGCTCCGGGCCGTCCCGGAAATAGTCGAAGAGGTGAAGTGGCGCAAGCCATCGAACCCGCTGGGCGTCCCCACCTGGTCCGACAACGGCATCATCTGCACCGGCGAGATCTACAAGGACAAGGTGAAGCTCACCTTCGCCAAGGGCGCCTCGTTGGAGGACCCGGCAGGGCTCTTCAATGCCAGCATGGATGCCGGCACCCGCCGCGCCATCGACTTCCGCGAGGGCGAGAACGTGGACGAGAAGGCATTCAAGGCGTTGGTCAAGTCCGCGGCCGCGTTCAACGCCATGGGGAAGCAGTAGGGCGAGGCTCAGCGGACGAGGAATTCCGCGCTCGCGAACCCGGCGATACTTCCCGGCGCTCGCACCGGCAGCCATTCGATGCCGCCCGCCGCAACCGCGTCGCCCGTGATCTGGAACAACACGCCATCGGCGAAACATCCCAGCGACTGAGGCCGCGGCGTCGGCGCTCTCCCGGACGTGCAGGCATGAGTCGGGGGCATTCACGACCGCGAAGTCACCGGCGACGACCCCCGTGACATAGCTATCGCGATCCTTGTCCGTCGGCTGGAGCCCTGAGATCTCATTCAGCTCGCCGCTTTCGAGGCTGACGATGTATGCGTCTCCGATGCTGCCCTCGTGCGGGTAGTACCGCAGCGCGATGACACGGTCGTCGTCCAGCCAGCCAATTGGCGTCATGTCGAACCCCTGCCAGCGGATAGTCCGAACCAGGTTGCCGCCCGGATCAACTTCGCTCATATAGGCGGTCGCGTCGCTGTCACGTCCAACTCGCAGCCACCGGACAAGGTCCGTCGTCTTGCCACGGATCACGTCATACGAACCATTGAGCGGGAGCCTAACTGGTCTGGCGACGATGTTCCCCGACTCGTCGTAAACCGTCCCGCCGTCTGGGTAAACAGCATCATCAATGGTCCGCCAAAGTAGCTGATCGCCCAGAACCACCGGCCTGGCACCGGCCACGGGCGGAGTCACGGGCTCCATGCCCGGCCACGTGAACCAGTCATAAGTCTGGGTATCCTCGTGGTATCGGCCGACGACCAATGTCCCGTCTGACCGCGTTCCGTAGATGTACGCGTCATTCGGAAGCTGCTCGTCTGTGAGCAATCGCCACGTGATGCCTCCGTCCGACGATAGGTAGGTCTCGGAGCGTGCATCTGGCGACGGTTCGCCGATGCCACCGCAGTAGCCCTGCACACACACATTCGTCGAGAACTGCCCGCGGCCGTAGCCGCGATCTGCCACATAGCCCCCGGAACCGTCCGGCAACGGTTCCGAGAGGTCGCGGATATCGAGCCCATTCTCGGTCTGCACGGCTCGCAACCAGCGGTCGGCCGGGATACCCTCCGTGAACACGTAGCCGTAGTGGTAGAGCACCACGCCGTGCGGCAGCGGCACCGGGTCGCCTTCGACCACCTCGACGTAGTCGTGCCACGGTGTCGGAGAGGGCGTGCGCACCGGGGGTGTCCGTGGCAGATGGTGCGGCCGTCATGGTCGGTGAGATGCTGGCGGCGGGCGAGGGCGTCGCGGTTGGCGCCTCGTTAAATCCGCCACACGCCGCAACGAACAGTGCTATCGCGGAAACCGCGGCCAGCATCCATCTCATACCTGATCAACGAACACCGCCACCAGAAGGTTCCCTCGACGCGTTCCGCCCGACGCCTTTACGCTCCGCCGCACCAACTGCCCGAGGTGCTCCTATGGCCATCATCCAGTCCGCTACCGGCCCACTCGATACCGTCGACAGGGCTTGGCGACTGCAGGACTGTTACCAGCTCCAATACTTCCAATGTTGGTAGTCATTTGACCCACTTAGGCCGTAGTTCTGTTGTTCGGTTCCAAAGGCTGACGTTCTAGCGTTGTACCATGATCCTACATACTGGTGTACGTGCGGACCGGTCCATGGACATGATTCAGTTAGTTCGGTCTGTGCGTATGTCAGAGATAGACCAAATGAGATACTGTTCACTAGTGCCACCATAGATAGTTGTACTGGAATTGTTGTTGTATATGGTGTGGGTGTGATAGGCGGAAGCGACGGAGGTGCCGGTGGTATCCCTATATTCAACCCTGGTTCGATAGCAAGACATGGTGTTGCTCGCAGACGGTACGATCGTCCCGATAGCTATGGGATACGATGTACCGCTCCTGAATGTCCAGGAACGCCAAAACACTGCACCACTCGCCCCTCCGCCTTCCTTCCCCCAATCGAGAGCCGTCGGCGAGTCGTGCCATGTTGTGGTCAGCCAGCCCCAGCTTCCGCCGGGGTTGATCTCGATCTGGGCGCTCGTGGTAGCGCTCGCGTGCTTCAACGGGTACGCCACGCCTGCAAGAGCGCCGATTATAATCGAAAGCGCAAGAAGAGCTGAGAAGGGCCGTGCGTTCATGGTAGCTGTGCCTCCGCTATTTCAAGAAGCATGTCCGCCGGCAGGTCGCTTGCCTGCACCCGCAAAAGAATCCCCTGGTAATAGACGATCACTGCGCTTTGGCCGAGTCCAATGTCAGGCAGGATTGGGTCGGCGATAGCGGCGGGGTAGCCGTTAATCTCGCCCGGCCTCCAGCGGTGGTCGGGAATGTCGATGGCGCTCACGGCTGCACCGCGATACTTGGTGATGATGACGGATCCACCCAGGATCGCGCCGTGTTTATCTGGTGGTATGGCGACCTCCACGCCGACGGTAAGTGCTCGGTCCTCGCAGAAGACGGCTCCCCAGTCGCCGCCATCGGAGATTGGTTCGGCATCGGGAGGAAGCACGTCCAGATCGATAGCCATTTCTTCGTCGGCGACATCGTCGTACCGTCCACTTCGCGGCTCACTCGCGCACTCCTCGCGGTCAGCCTCGCGGACTCCGAGACGACCCGGGCCTACCGTAATACCGTTGATGGTTTGCACAGTCGTTGGCTTGTCGCGTTCTGCGTTGAGATACGGCACGTACCACCAGGACTGTGTGATGTCCGGGGTCGCGCCAGGTTCCGGCGTAACGTCCGGCCCCGGCGGGTTGACCTCCCCGACACCGCCTTCGGGCACCGACGGTGTGTACTCTTCGTTCGGACCCACAGGAGCGGTTACCTCTGGTAAGTCAAGATGCCCATCCTCCGGGAGATCCGCTTCTGCGGTCGGGCCTTTAACGGCATTTGCCACGATGAAATACGTGGCTAGCCCAGCCACTACAATCACGCCTACCGTGCTTAGGATGACGACGATGGAGTAGCGTTGGCTGTTACTACTCGATCCTGGACGAGGCAATCCCATAGCTATAGGTTCTATACCCGTGGACCAGATCAATCGTGGTAGTCATACGCCACTTCCATGGGTGTCTCATACCGAAGTGACCGTCGCCCAGGCGGTGGCCACGCAGCAGTCACGATGCATCCAGGTCCAGGCGGAGGCGCTGGCGCGAGAAACGTCGATGGTTGGGGGGACGCAACGCATACGTACTCGGGAGGCTTGATTCGCAACTGTGTGCCGACTGACGCCGAGTACGATGCCGATTTCAGCGGCGGACAGACCGAGACCCTCTAGCACGAGCACGAGCGCCTGCCGCGGGGCGATGTCCGCGACGTGGTGTTCCTGCAGAGATTCCAGATGATTTCGTATCGCTTCAGGTTCAACAATCGGTCCTAGCATGCCGCGCTCCAACCCCTGGCCCAGTCGGCACACTCTATCCGATGCGAACCTGCCCTGCAGAAACGGTTGCTTCTTCATAGGGCATGGACCCATCAACCACCGCATACCCGATCAACGCTCCCGGCCACCAGAAGGTTCCCTCGACGCTCTACGCGCGACGCCTTACGCTCCCCCGCACCAACTGCCCGAGGTGCTTTCCATGGCCATCATCCAGTCCGCTACCGGCCCGCTCGATACCGCCGACATGGGCTTCACGCTCATGCACGAGCACGTTCTCGTCCTCTGGCCGCCCTACTACCAGCAGTACCCCGAGGCCTACGACCGCGAGCCCCTCATGGCCCGCGCCGAATCGAAGCTCAAGGCCGCGCTCGCTGCCGGCGTGAAGACGATGGTCGACCTCACCCCCATCGACCTCGGCCGCGATGCCGCCTTCATCGCCGAGGCCGCGCGCCGCACGGGGATGCAGATCATCGCCCCGACCGGCTTCTACTATCAGCGCCCCTTCCACTTCGTCGGCCGCCCGACCAGGAGATGACCGACCTCATGGTCCGCGACATCCCCGAGGGCATCAGCACCACCGGTGTCCGCGCCGGTGTCATCAAGTGCGCCACCGAACCGCAGATGGATGCCATCAACGAGCGCGTCCTCCGTGCTTCGGCCCGCGCCCACCGCGCAACAGGCGTCCCCATCTGCACCCACACCTTCCCCGAGAACCGCACCGGCCTCGACCAGCAACGCGTCTTCAAGGACGAGGGCGTCGACCTCGGCCGCACCGTCATCGGCCACAGCGACGACACCCAGGACATCACCTACCTCGAAGAAATCATCCAGAACGGCAGCTACTGCGGCATGGACCGCATCGGCATCCAGCGCCCCAATACCGACGTCCAGCGCGCCGACATGGTCGCCGCCCTCTGCGCGAAGGGCTCGCCAACCGCATCACCCTCTCCCACGACGCCGCCTGCTACCTCGACATGATCACCGATGGCCTCATCGACGAGCGCGTCCCCCAGTGGAACTTCACCCACATCCCCACCACCATCGTCCCGATGCTGAAGGAGCGCGGCGTCAGCGATGCCGACATCCACCAGATGACGGTCCAGAACCCCCGCGACATCTTCGAGAAGACCGGGGGATATTAGCCCCCTAGCCCGGCTTCACCGCTCTCGTCGCGTAGTACGCGGGGATGTACTTCGCGGCGTAGTCGAGGTGGAAGCGCGTCTCGTCGAACCCGGTGATCACAAACCCGGCGTCGAGTTGGCCGCCCACCTGGTCCGCCATAGTGTGGCCGAACTCTACCGGCCAGCCTTCTCCCGTGCGCTTGGCCAGCTCATCTGCGCTCAGGTGCTCAAGGTCGGAATACGGCACCGGGAAGCGCACGCGGTACTCACCCGTCGCTTCCAGCAGATCGTGGTCGAAGATGAAGAAGTCCGGGTTCATGAACCCTGCGAGCAATGTTCCGCCGGGACGCAAGACCCGGAAGCACTCCCGCCAGACCGGCCGTACCTCCGGCGCGAAGACGTTCGACACCGGGTGGAACACCAGGTCGAAACTGCTGTCGGCGAAGATCGAGAGGTCGCGCATGTCGCCCTGCTCGGTACGGATGGTGAATCCCTCCCGCGCAGCGACCTCCGCGTCCCGTTCCAGCTGCTTCGGCGAGTTGTCGAAGACCGTCACGTTCGCCCCTGCCGCCGCGAAGATGGGGCACTGCTGCCCGCCTCCGGAGGCAAGCCCGAGCAGGTCAACGCCTTCTAACGACTCCGGGAACCAGTCGCGCGCGACCGGCTTGTAGCCGATGAGCACCACCGACCAGTCGCCCTTCGCCGCCCGCGCGATAGTCTCGGCGTCGACAGGCTTCGTCCATTCGTTCCCCTGCGCTACCTGTTGGTCCCAGGCCTCGCGGTTATAACCGATGGTGTCGAAGTCCTTCACTGCTTCACCGCGTGCATCAGGATGCGCCGGTACGTGTAGACGAACGGTCGCTGGTCGGGGAGGGCCGCCAGCAATCCTTCGCGATACCGCTCCAGGTAGGCCTCGTACTCGTCCTCGGTGAGCCGCGATTTGTAGTAGGTCAGGTAGGTGCCCTTCACCCACTCCACGACGGCTTCGCGCGACTCCAGGTGATGGATGTAGACACGCAGGACGACATCGATGTCGGTGAATCCCAGGCCATCGAGGATCTCGGCGTAGCGCTCCGGCTGAAGCACCGGCCAGTGTCGCACCTGCTGGCCGAGTGCCGTGAAAAACGGCTCCTCCTGGGCAATCCCATCGGCGATGACGTGGCTGACATGCGTGTGGTTGTGCGGCATCTGGATTGCGATCTGGCCGCCGGGCGCAACTGCTTCCGCAAGCTTCGGAAACAGCTGCTCATGGTCGTCTACCCACTGCAGGGCCGCGTTCGAGAACACGAGGTCGTAGGGCTTCGTGGGCTTGAAGCGATACACGGTGCCAAGCCGGAAGCTCAGGCCGTCACCCGCATGTTCGGCGCTCCGCTCCAGCATCGTCTCCGAATTGTCGATGCCCAGGGTGGCCTTCGCTCCCGATGCCTCATGCATCAGCTTTGTCAGTTCGCCAGTGCCGCAGCCAAGATCGACGGCTCGCCCGCCGGGGAGCGGCGTCACCATCGCCAGCAGATCGAAGAACGGCTTGCTGCGCTCGTTGCGGAATCGCTCGTACTGGTCCGGGTTCCAGCTGGACATCAACCGATCACTCCTTCATCCCGCAGTTCGGCGAGCTCATCTCCGGTGAGGCCGAGCCAGCCGCCCAGGATCTCGTCCGTGTGCTCGCCGTAGCCCGGCATCGGCGGCCCAACCTGGGTCGGTGTCGCCGAAAGGCGCAGCGGCGAGTTCGGCAGCGTCAGGCTTCCCGGCATCCCGCCCGGCATGGGGATTTGCACCAGCGCCTTCCGGGCCGCCACGTGCGGGTCGTGGAACAGGTCTTCGACGGTGTTCACCCGCCCCAGCGAAGCAACGTTCGCCGGCTCGAGGATCGCGATCCAGTCCTCAGTCGTCCGCCGGCGCATGGCTGTCGACAGTTCGGCGATGAGTTCGTCCTGGTGACGGATGCGGACATCGTTCGTCACGAACCGCGCATCGAAGGCCAGGTCGTCGCGCTCGATCAGCGCGCAGAACATCTCCCACTCCTTCACGTTCGCTACAACGAGGTAGCCATCGCTCGTGGGAAGCGGCCCAAAGGGTGCCAGCAGCGGGTGCTGGTTGCCCGTGCGGGTCAAGTTCTCGCCGAAGGCCGAATGACGCACGATCGCGTTTTCGCACAGCGCAATCTGCGATTCCATCAGCGAGACGTCGAGATGCTGGCCCTCACCCGTGCGCACTCGCGCCTGGAGAGCGGCCAGGATCCCGATGGCGAGGTAGAGCCCGCCGGTCATATCCCCGATGCTCACGCCGACGCGGGTCGGCGGGCCATCGGCGGCGCCATTAAGCGACATCGTCCCGCCCATCGCCTGGGCCACGGCGTCGACCCCCGGTTTCTGGGCGTACGGCCCGTCCTGGCCGAATCCGCTCAGCGAGGCGTAGACGAGGCGCGGGTTCCGCTCGTGCAGGGCAGCATAGTCGAGCCCCAGCCGCGCCATCGTACCGGGCCGGAAGTTCTCCGCCACCACGTCCACTTCCTTCGCCAGCCGCAGGACAAGGTCCTTCCCGCGGGGATCGCGCATGTCGATGCAGATCCCCTTTTTCCCCCGGTTGGGGCTAAAGAAGAAGGTCGAGATCCCATCCTTGTAGGGCCCGAAGCCACGCTGACGAGGCGTCAGTCCCGGGTACTCCACCTTGATAACCTCGGCCCCAAGGTCAGCCAGTTGCATGGTCGCGAAAGGCCCCGCGAGGGCCCAGGTGAAATCGAGCACACGGACGCCGTGGAGGGCTCCGGGGGGAAGGCCGGTCATGCGGTAAAGCATGGCACAGGCTGCTCGCAGGTTCCCGTGCGAAGGGTTGAAGTTGGTTCAGCGGAGCGTAGGATGCCGTCAATTCCTTTCAGTGACGCCGAATGGCGTTCAGGAGCCTGACGTGCCCGCGACCGCCCTTGCCTCACTCGACGAATTGACGCCTCAGTGGCTCACCGAAGTCCTCCAGGACTCTGGCCACCTTGCGAGCGGCCATATCACCTCCATGGAGGTCGACGAGATCGGTGTCGGCCGCGGCTACGTTGGGCTCACCCTCCGCCTGCGGCCGACCTACGAAGCAGCCGGTCCTGGTGCGCCGGCTTCATTGGTGGCCAAACTTCCGACTTTCGTCGAGTGGCCGCCGGAACTCATTCCGCTGATCGATCTCCTCTACACGACGGAGATCCAGTGGTACCGGAACCTCCGCGAGCAGGTGCCCGCTCGCTGTGCCCGAATTCATCTGGGCCGACATGGATGCGCCCGAACCATCGTTACTGCTTGCTTCTTGAGGACATGGGGTCGCTGCGGATCGCAGACCAGGTGGCGTCCTGCTCGGCGAGGATGCTCACCTTATCGTCCGTGAACTCGGGCGCATGCACGCGGCGCACTGGAACGATGATGCCGCGCTGGGACAGGAATGGTTGCCGGGCTCCAGCTCATGGCCATGTTCAGCCAGATGATCTATATCGGCGGCTGGGAGAAATTCTGGCGCCACCTTGGCGAGCCCTCCTCCGGCCGAATTTGAGAGCGTCTGGCGCGGCCATTGGCCCTGCGATGGGTGCCGCTACTGGCGCTAATGGAAGCGGACGGCCGGACGCTCGTCCACGGCGACTACCGCCTGGAGAACTTCATGTTCGCCGGCGAGGATGGCTCCCTGGTCGTCCTCGACTGGCAACTCGCCCACGCGGGTGGCGGTGCCCAGGACCTTGCCTACTTCATCTCCCAAAACCTGCCGGTGAGGTCCGTCGCGAGCACAGAATCACTGCTCGATGCCTACCACGACGCGCTCGTCGCGGGCGGCGTGACCGGTTAACCCGCGAACAGCTGCTCCGCGACTACCGGGCTGGCCTGCTCGTAGCGATGGCAATCCCGGTCAACGGCATCCGTGCCCTCGAAGAGGTCACGAGCTCCGGAGGGGGAGAGCTGAACGCGGACGCAGCGGGCGCTGCTGGATAAGCGCTGGAATCCGGCCTCAAGCTTGTCACCACGATGAGCGAGCGGAACATTCGCTGCCATCTTCGACAACGATGCCCACCTGCTCCTTCAGGAGCTCGCCGCCTCGAGCGCGTCGAGCAACTGACCCTTCAGTTCCACGAATGACGCGTCCGTCTGCAGCGCCCGGCCACGTGGTCGGGCGAAGGGCGATCGAAACTCGGCAACGATCGTTCCCGGCCGCTTCGACATGACGTAGACCCTGTCCGAAAGCGTCAGCGCCTCCTCGACGTCGTGGGTGACGAAGAGGACCGCCCGCCGCTCGGCCAGCCAGACCTCCTGCAGCCACGTGTGCATCTCCCGCCGCGTGATCGCATCGAGGGCGCCAAACGGCTCGTCCAGGAGAATCGTGCTGCGCGGTGTGAGGAACGTACGCAGGAGGGCGACGCGCTGTTGCATCCCGCCGCTCAACTCTGAGGGCCAGGCTGATTCGAACCCGGCGAGTCCGAAGCGATCGAACAACTCCCGGGCATGGGCCGTTGCCTCCCGCTTCGAAACCCCGGCGAGGGTCGCGCCAAGCGTGGCGTTCGAGAGCGCCTTCAGCCAGGGCAAAAGGACGCCGCCCTGTGGCATGTAGGCGGCCAGGCCGGGCCGCAGCGAGACATTTTGGCCGCCGATAGTTGCCGTGCCTGTCGCCTGGTGCACCAGCCCCGCGAGCACGCGCAGGAGTGTGCTCTTCCCGCAACCGCTCGGGCCCACGAGCGAGACGAACTCGCCCTCGTCGGCCACCAGGTTGACAGCCTTGAGCGACTCGACCGGCGGCCGGCCGGGGTACGTGTGACCGAGGCCAACGACCTCGACCGCCGATTCCACTTACGGCAGGAATTCGTTGGTGTAGGCGGCGTCCACGTCGATGTGTTCCTCCGTCAGTCCCGAATCCAGCAGGAACTGTTCGAACCCGGTCCAGATCGCCTCGTCCTGGAGGCCCCACTGGCGCCCTTCGTCGACGTAGCGGCCGGCGAGGTACTCGGCGCTCAACTTCACCAGTTGGGGGTCGAGTTCCGGCGCCGCGGCAAGGAGGATGTCCGCCGTCTCGTCCGGGTGCGCCATGGCGTACTCGTAGCCGCGCGAGGTTGCCTCCATGAACGCTTTCACCGTCTCCGGGTCGTCCTTGATCAGGCTCTCATTCGTGACGATCAACGGGGTGTACCAGTCGGGAATGCAGTCGGTGTGGTCGATGAAGTGCAGGAAGTTCACGTCCGCCTTCACGATCTCGGTGGCCCGGATGCCGTCCCAGCCATCGAAGATCCAGACGAAGTCGTACTGGTTGCGGTCCATCCCGTCGAGATACTCGGCGTCCCCCACCTCAACGTATGTCACCTCGTCGGGATCGCCACCGCCGCAGGTCGTCAGGGTGTCGATGAGGGCCGTCTCCAGCGGGCCGCCGAAGCCGCCATACGTGTGCCCGGCGAGGTCGCCCGGGCCGGTAATCCCATCCGCGGCCAGGGACATGAGACTTGAGGTGTTGTGCTGGATAATCGCTGCGATCGAGACGATCGGGATGCCCTGCGCACGTGCCGGGATCACATACTCCTGGGCCGAGACGCCGAAGTCCGCGCTTCCGTTGCCCACGATCGCCTCCACCCCGCTTTCGCCCGGCTGAACGATGTCCACGTCGAGCCCGGCATCCTTGTACCAGCCCATGGCCTGGGCAACAAAGGCACCGGAGTGGTTGGTGTTCGGCACCCAGTCGAGCATGAAGGTCACGTGCTGGAGGTCGCCGCTGTCGCCCCCAACGTCGTCATCGCCGCAGGCGAAGGAGACGACGGTCACCGCCGCCAGGAGGAGCGCCAGCGCGCCGAGACGCAGAATTGTTCGATTCATGAGTGGTCTCCTTCGCCGGTGAACGCCCAGGGCGTGGCCAGCCTGTTGGCGATATGAACCGCCGCGAAGAGCGCGAGGCTCAGCAGGGCGACGACGACGATGCCGACGAACACCTGGTCCGTGCGGAACGAGGCCGAGGAACGAGTGATGTAGAGGCCAAGGCCTGATTGCGCTCCCATCAATTCGGCGATGACCGCGCCTGTCACGGCATAGGCGGCCGCAATCCGGAGCCCCGCAAAGAACCCCGGCAATGCTGAGGGCAAGAGGACGTAGCGCAGCATCTCGATCCGCGACGCACCCATGCTTCGTACGAGGGCGATCAGGTTGCGGTCGGCCCCGAGAATGGCCTCCGTCGTGCTCACGAGCACGGGGAAGAAGGTGACCAACATCACCACCACGACCTTGGGAGTCATGCCCAACCCGAACCAGATGATCAGCAGCGGCGCCAGCACGATCATCGGGATCGTCTGGGAGACGATCATGAGTGGATAGAGCACCCGCCGGACGAGCGCTACGCTCGCCATGAGCGCTGCCAGCGCCACGCCCGAAACAGCCCCGACTGCCAGCCCGAACAGCGATTCGTCCAGCGTCGTCAGCGTGTGCGCGGGCAATGTCTCGCGGGTCCGCATGAACGCTTCCCAGACAGCGCTCGGCGCCGGAAGGATGTAGGACGGCGTATCCCGGATCGCGACCCATGCTTCCCAGAACCCGATGAGCCCTGCGAGGAGCACCATGGCCGGCAGGTAGTTCGCCACCAGGCGGCGCGCGCCACCGGCGAGGCGCATCCGTCCCCGGGGAAGGTCGATGAGCGTCGTCATGGCTACGCCCGGAATTTCGAGGTCAGGGAATCGATGGTCGGCGGCGACTCCGCGACCGACTGCTCAACCTTGATCACGGACACGAGACCAAGCGCGCCGGCGGCGAGGCATGCTTCATGTGCCTTCCGCGCCGTGGCCCAGACCGCGTCGGGGTCGCCCTCGATGGTGGTCCCCAGGGCGCCAACCTCGTACTTCAGGCCGCTCCCCTGGAGGACGGCGATGGCCGCTTCGATGTGGGCGTACGGTTCGCTTGCGGTGCCCAGCGGCGAAGGCAGGCACTGGATTTCGACGATCATGAATCTTTCTCCTGTGGCCGTGGCCGCTGGAGAGATCCGGTGTCGTTGCTGAGGAGTGGCGATGGCCTGCCGGCACAAAAATGCCGGGTGGGCCAGCGTGTGAGCTGGGCCTCCCGGCTTCGCTTTCCACGCCGCTTCCCTTCGCTCGCATTACCGAGATCAGGTCTGGGGTTGTCCTTGCGGATCTCAGCCTTTCGGCCCCCCCAGCGGCTATACCGTTGTCTGCCCGAAGCCTATGGCGGTCCGCCGGCGCCGTCAAACGTTGCGTTCACCGGTTGGTCACCGGCCTGATACCGAGACGAACCTTATCCCTTACCGTTGAGCGTCGAACGTCCGTCGATAATCGCCACAGCGTAGGGGATTCCCCCGCATTGGTGGCTGCACAGATGGACGTACGAACCCTTGCCGAACATGCCCGCATTCGCCCGCCCGAACCCCGGCGTGGCGCGGAGGCAAGGTTCGCCCGGAACTATCGCCGCCTCTCCTCCATCCTTCTCGCCCTCATGCTGCCAATCGAGCTCTACCTGCTCGTTCTTGCTCCCGTTTTCGTCGTTCTCCCGCTCATCGCCTGCACCCTCTGCCTCGTGACGATCGTCGCCCGCGGCTACGAATTCCTTGGCAAGGAGCGCACGATCGCCGTGGAGGTTGCCGCCGATCGCACGAAGGACACGCTCCTCCGGGACAGCGCAACCGGCCTTCCCAACCGCCAGTACCTCATCGATGAGCTGACCCGGGACGTCGCTCGCACAGGCCGCTACGGCGAGCCACTGACCCTCGCCGATCCTTGAGATCTCCGGCCTCGACCGCCTCCGCGGCGCCTGGGGCGAGGGGGTTGTCGATCGCGCCGGCAAGCACGTTGCCGAGACACTCCGCCGGATCACCCGCACCTCTGACTTCATCGCCCGCGTCGACGAGTCACGGTTTGCCGCGATGCTCGTCCAGTGCAGCGATGAACAGGCCGTGGCCTTCCTCGACCGTGCCGCCATGGCCGTGGCAAACCGCCCCCTGCGTGCCGAGGGCGAGCAGCGCGTGCCCGTCTACGTGACCGTCAACGCCCGCGCGACCCAGTTCGACCCCGAAAAATTCCGCGGCCCGCTCGACTTCCTGAGCAAGGCCGGCGCCGACCTCTCCGTGCCCGTCCCCGGGGCATTCGTTGCCGATGCCCGCCCCAAGGCCAGGGCCGACGCCCGGAACATTCGCCGCCAGCTCATCCGCGAGCCCGACGTTGCGGCTGGGGAAGAGCAGGTCATCGGCAGGGCCAACGTCTCCTAGGCCTTCGCCTTCTCCTCTTCCCACTTCGCGAGCGGCGTCTGGGGGTTCCACATGGGAACCGCGCCTTCGAGGCTCGTGATCGGCCCCCAGTTCGCCTGCACCCACTCGGCGTCCTTCAGCTCCTCGAGCCCCGGGCGGACGCCCGGTCCCTTCACCATCACCGCGCGGTTGAAGCTGCCCGCCCCCGCTTCGATGATCAGCCCGCTGTCCGTGTTCTCGTTCGAGACCAGGTAGGTGACCGCCGGCACCACGTGCTCTGGCTTCAGGCGGTCGACCATCTCCTGCGGCATCACCGTCTGGGTCAGCCGTGTGCCTGCCACAGGCGCGATGGTGTTGACCATGACGTTGTACTTCGCGCCTTCCTGCTTGAGCACGTTCATGAAACCGATCATCGCCGTCTTCGCCGCACCGTAATTCGACTGGCCGAACTGGCCCCAGATGCCCGACGACGACGACGTGAGGATGACCCGCCCGTACGACTGCTGCCGGAAGATCGGCCAGGCCGCGCGCAGCACCGTGAACGACCCCTTGATGTGCACGGCGAAGACAGCATCCCAGTCCGCCTCGCTCATGTTGTGGAGAGCGATATCGCGGAGGATACCGGCGTTGCAGATGACGACATCGACGCGGCCGTAGGCGTCCATCGCCGTCTTGACGATGTTGAAGCCGCCTTCGTAGCTGGCAACACTGTCGTAGTTGGGGACCGCTTCGCCCCCCGCTGCCTTGATCTCGTCGACAACCTTCTGGGCGGGGGCGGCGTTCGCGCCCTCGCCTCGCGGGTCGCCGCCAAGGTCATTGACCACGACCTTCGCGCCACGCTTCGCGAGGTCGAGCGCATAGGCCCTGCCGAGTCCGCCGCCAGCGCCCGTCACAATTGCGACCTGGCCCTCAAAGGAAATTGCCATGTGTTCCAACCTTGATCCGGCTGTATCGCCGGGAGTGTTTGCAACGTCGCAGCCTACCAGCCCCGGGCCTTCGGTGGTTGGTTGTCTATCCCTCGTACTGGCTGCGCAGCAGCGCCGCCACAACTACCGGGTTCTCCATCGGAACCAGGTGACCGTTGCCTTCGATATGCCGGTGCGCCACAACATTCGGCAGCATCGACTTCCCCCGCTCCACCATCTCCTTGTAGATCGGTCCCGAAAGCTCCGTCGTGACAAACGTGACCGGAATCTGAAGGTCGAGCAGGGGCCGGAAGGGGTCAGCGCGACCTTCTGGCGGCCGGTACCGTCGCTGGAACACCTGCATAATCGGGGCAATCATCTTCGCCTCCGCCTCCGGGTGGCAGCGCAGGCGGATGGTCCCGGCCCCCGTTGGCGCGAAGGCGGCCTCCACGTAGCTCCGGAACAGGTCGGGCCGCGCGCGTTCGAAGTTCGGCGCCGACTTCCAGCGCTCGATCACGGTGTCGATATCCGGGAACTCGACTCGCCGCCGCCGCGAATTATCCCGTGACCGCTGGAACGAGGGCGGGTTGGTTTCGTTCAGCGGTGGGGTTCGCGGGTCCTGCAACGTCGGCTCCATGATCGTGAGCCGTTCCCAGCGCACCGGGTCGGCGGTTGCTGCGATGAGCATGTCCGTCCCACCGGCGGAGTGTCCCAGCCCCGCGATGTTCCGCAGGTCAAGCCGCTCAACCACCTGGCGAAGGTCGCCTGCGAAGTCGGTGAAGTCGTACCCATGCTCGGGCGTCGAACTCTGCCCCTGGCTTCGCCGGTCGACGCTGTAGCCGTGGAAGCTATCCGCCAGCAGTCGCTCGACGCCAAGGAAGAGTTCGGATGGAAGGCCGGTGCCCCCAATAGCCAGGAGCGGTTGGCGCTCGGGATTGCCCCACTCCCGCACGGAGATCTCGACCTCCCCGAGGTCAACCGCGAACCGTCTTCCGTGGCTCACACCGCTTGTGGCTGGGCGCACCCGATGATTTCGTGGATATCCGGCACGCTTCTCGGGTCAGCCACGCCTCTATCCCTTCGATCACGTCCAGGAGGGCCCGTGGGTTTGCGAAGGTCGCTGTGCCAACCTGGATCGCCGTCGCTCCCGCCATGAGGAACTCGATCGCATCCTCACCGTTTTCTATTCCGCCGCAGCCGATGACCGGGATGCCCACGTTCTGGGCCACGTCATAGACCATCCGCAGGGCGATGGGCTTGATCGCCGGGCCGCTGAGCCCGCCCCTTGCCCGCGGCAGCACCGGCCGCCGCCTCTTCGTATCGATGGCAAGGCCGAGCACCGTGTTAATTGCGCAGATGGCCGAGGCGCCCGCGTCTTCGCAGGCCTTTGCGAGCGCCACGGGGTCCGTCACGTTCGGCGTGATCTTGACGATCACCGGGAGGTCCGTGTTTCGCACGGCGGCCTCTGTCGCCCGCGCCGATGCCACGGGGTCTTGCCCGATCTCGATCCCACCGGCGTCGACATTTGGGCAGGAGATGTTCAGCTCGAGGGCCGCGATGCCGGGAACACCGTCCATCGCCCGGGCCATCTCGCCAAACTCCGCCACTGTATCCGCGGCGACGTTCACGATGACGGGAACGCTCCAGCGTGCCCATTGCGGCGCCAGTTCGTCGATCGCCACGTCGAGGCCAACGCTCTGGAGGCCGATCGAGTTGAGCATCCCCATCGGCGTCTCGGCGACCCGCGGCTGCTGGTTGCCCTGGCGGGCAAAGCGCGTGACGCCCTTGCTGACGACCGCCCCAAGCGCCTCGATATCGAAGCGCGCGGCATAGTCGAAGCCCCACGAGAAAGTCCCGGAGGCTGGCATTACGGGGTTCTTGAGAAGGAGGTCGCGTTTGCGGCCGGGGGCAAGATCGACCTGGAGGTTTGGTTGCACGCCCCCAGTTTACCCGGCCTCGGGAAGGTCAGGACGCCTGTTTTCGGCTTTTCCCACTGCGGAGGCTAAAGCTGTCGCGGTCCCACTGCATTTCTTCGCTGGAGTTTCGGAACTCGCGCTCCACGCCGCAACGCTTGCAATGTCCGGCGCTGGTCGCGCCGTTGGGTGTGTCAATCACCCAATGATGCAAACATTCCTGGGTTTGTGTGGCAGCCAAAAGCAGACCCTCCCATGCGCCCCGCACTACAGATCCTATTCCGAAACAACGAAAGACGCCGTAAAACGTTTGCCCCGGCCCCCCTCAAGGCTCTACGATCAGAAGCGAGAGGCGCGTGACGACCGGCATTGTGACCCGGCGCACCTGATAGGACGCATCCCTGCCTTGCCTCCGTGGAGACATCCCACTCAATGACCAGTGTGAGCACCGCCGATCGCGAACAGGTGCTGGCAGCCCTTGCCACCGTCAAAGACCCTGAGTTGCACCGCGACATCGTTTCCCTCGGCATGATCAAGGAACTCGCCGTCGACGCGGGCCGCGTCAACGTCACGATCGAGCTCACCACTCCGGCCTGTCCGCTGCGGGAAACCATCGAGACGGACGTCAACGCCGCCGTCTCGCCGCTCCCGGGGATCTCCGGCATCGACATCAAGTGGGGCGCCGACGTGAAGGCAAGTCAGCCCCGCGAAGGCCAGCAGCCCGTTGAAGGCGTCCGCAACATCATCGCTGTGGCCAGCAACAAGGGGGGCGTCGGCAAGTCCACCGTAGCCGCCAACCTCGCCATCGCCCTCGCAAGGGCAGGTGCCAGCGTCGGGCTCATCGACGCAGACATCACCGGCCCGAATCTGCCGACCATGTTCGGCGTCACGGCCGGTTCACAGGCCCAGAACAAGGACGGCCTTCGCGCCGTCGAGAAGTTCGGCGTCAAAATGGTCTCCATCGGCTTCCTCTTGCCGAAGGGGACCCCGGTGGTCTGGCGTGGCCCCATGATCGGCAGCGCCGTCCGCCAGATGCTCAGGGACGTGCCCTGGGAGAACATCGACTACCTCGTCATCGACCTGCCGCCCGGGACGAGCGACGCCTCCATGACCATGGCCCAGGATGCCCCTATTGCCGGCGTGGTCATCGTCTCCACCCCCCAGGACGTTTCCCTCGAAGACGCGATGAAAGCTGTCGCGATGTTCGAAAAGCTGGACGTCCCCGTGTTCGGAATGATCGAGAACATGAGCTACTTCATCGCTCCCGACACCGGTATCCGTTACGACATCTTCGGCCACGGCGGCGCAGAACGTGCGGCCGAAGAACTTGGCATCGACTTCCTCGGTGCCATTCCAATCGAGCCGGCCGTGCGCGAAGGCGCCGACTCCGGCAACCCTATCGTCCATGCGCATCCAGAATCCGATTCCGCGCGGGCGATCATCCAAATTGCCGGCAGCGTTGCTGCCAGGCTCAGTGTTTTACAAAGGATGGGAATCTAAGCCACCAATGGCTCTCAACATCACCCCGCGGCGCCGTCCGGCGACCGCCAACGAATCCACCGAGGCTCCGGCCACCGAGCTCGAAGCCGCCATCGCCGCCGACAATGCGGCCACCGCCGACGAAAAACCGACCCGCCGCCGCACCACGCGCACACGTTCCACCAGCAGCAGGAACTCCCGCTCGAAGGCTGACGACACGACAGCGGAGAAGGACGACGACTCGGACGAGGAAAAGCCGCGCACCAGCCGCCGCCGCACCTCCACCCGCTCCCGCACCACCAGGACCGAAGAAGCGAAAGCTGAAGCGGAGACCGGCGACTCGGGCGACGACGAACAAAAGACGACCTCGCGCCGCACCTCGTCGCGAACGACGGCGAAGTCCGACAACGACATCAGCGCCATCCTCGAAAGGCAGACCAGGGAGCTCGAACGCCAGGCGAAGGTGCTCGATCGCCAGACGAAGGACATCTCCGAGCTTCAGAAGCTTCAGCGAGAGACCCTCGAACGCATCGGGAGCCAACCGCAGGCCATGGGCCGTGTCGGCATCTTCGTCGACGTTGCCAACGTCGAACTCGCCGTCGACAAGCTGAACCGCCGCGTAAGCTGGGCCAAGGTCCTCAAGAAGCTCAGCAAGGACCGCCACCTGATCTGCGCCGTGGCGTATTCGCCGGTGCACGAAGACATCAACGTCAGCATGGAGTCGCAGCGCTTCACGGAACCGTTCGCAAACCAGGGCTATCGGATCGTCGCCAAGCCGCTGAAGAAGTTCTCGGACGGCACCGTCAAGGCGAACGTCGACATCGAAATGACGATCGAGATCCTCGAGATGCTCGACCGCCTCGACGTGCTCTGCCTCGCTTCCGGCGATGGCGACTTCGAACCGCTCGTGAGGACGGCCCAGAAGCGCGGCGTCAAGGTCGAAATCATCTCCGTTGGCCAGGCCACGGCCATGGCAATCAAGCGCGCCGCGGACAAATTCATCGACCTCGCCACGATCCTCAACGAGGTCGGCGTTTAGCCGGCTTTTTCGCTGAGGTTCCGGCCACCGGAACCTTTTCGCGGGTATGAACGTAGGAACGAGCATGAGAAACCACGCACTGGGACTCATGCTCGTTCCTTTTCTTTTGCTCGTCGCTGCCTGCGGCGACGACGACGGGAAAGGCCCCGCAGGAACCGCGACGGACGAACCCGGCCAGGACACGCCCACCACGACGGCCGCGGCATCCGAAACCGCGACCCCTGGCCCGGTGCCTGGTCTGTTTGTGGCCGACCCAACGACAGGCGTTGGAACCCAGGCACTGGCCGGCACGCGCTGCATCTCGCACAGCTGTATCGACTATGTGGGCCCGGTGACGAGCGACCAGCCCGTGACATTCACCGCCGGCGCTGACCTCGGCTGGCAGGTCGAAGGCGGCACAGCAGTCGAGACTTCGGTTGCCTGGGCCAGCAAACAAGACGCAACCGTTGAGGATGGCGACGACGGCACCCTCGTCTGGAAAGGCCCCAGCCTTGTGTATGAGGCCACCGACCGGATCGTCGTCCCGGGGGAACCGGGTGACTATCTGCTCAGCATCTTCATGCGCTACGCCAACGGCGACGACGTGTCCTGGGGTCTCTACGTCCACGTCGAGTAGCCGCCTCGCGTATCATCGCGGCTCATGAACGCGACGCTGCAATGGTTCGGAACTGCCACCTGGCGCCTCACCGTCGGTGACACGGTCATCTGGCTCGACGCCTACATCGACCGCAATGCGTTGGCCGCTCCGGTGCCCCAGCGCGCGGCTGAGGTGACGCGGGGTGACTACATCCTCATCGGCCACTCTCACTTCGACCACATCGCCGAAGCTTCCCTCGTAGCGAAGAACACCGGCGCCACCGTCATCGGTTCGGCGCTGAGCTGTGAAATCGTCCAGGACGAGGGCCTTCCCGCCGCGAAGACGGTCGCCTGTTCCGGCGGCGAAGAGCTTGAGCTGGGGCCAGTTCTCGTCCGGACCTTCCGTTCGCTTCACGGGTTCAACGGTCTCCGCGAGTGGCCCGACCCTGCCGGGAAGACCCGCGAGGAGCGCATGGCCGAGGTGAAGGCCCGCGACCCCGAGCTTGCCCGGCAGGCAGCCGCCCACACCGCCAACATCCCCGAGAAGCAGCGCAACGACGGCGGCCCCCTCGCCTACATCGTCGAATGGGATGGCTTCCGCCTCTTCTGGCACGACACGCCGGGCATGGTCCAGGAGTCCTGGGAGGCCGCCGCGAAGTACCCCGCCGACCTCGCCCTTCTCGCTGCGGCCGCCGGGTTCTCAACCCCCAATATCGACGGCGAGCCGCAACATGACGGCGTTGTGCCGTTCGTCACCGGCATGGCCCGCGTCCTCAAGCCCGGAGCGGTGGTCCTCAACCATCACGACAACTGGATGCCACCCGTCACCTTCCACCTCGACGAGGCGCAATTCGCCGAACCGCTCGCGGATGTCGGATCGCAGATCCAGATTCGCAAGCTGGGCGAAACCTTCAGCCTGGCTTAAAGCGATTCCACCCGCAGCCGCACGTCCGGGCGCTCGGGGTTCCGCCGCTCCCGTTCGATGATCTCCGCGATCTCGGCCACCGCTTTGTCGAGGCGCTCGTGTTCGTTGCGCACGACATAATCGTTGCTGTCCATGTCGGCTAGCTCGGCTTCGAGTTCTGCCTGCCGACGTGCCAGCGACTCAGGGCTCTCGCTGTCGCGTTGCGCGAGCCGTTTTTGCAGTGATTCCCCGTCCTCGGCAAGCAGAATCACGGAAATAGCGCCTTCCAGGGCTTCCCGCCAGTGGTGCGCACCCTGGTAGTCCGTCCGGATGATGACATCGCGCCCTTCTTCAAGCGGCCCGAAGAGCTCGCGCTTCTCCAGCCCCTTCCAGTCGCCATAGACCCTCGCGTACTCCGCGAATTCGCCAGCCTCGATCATCTCTTCAAAGCGCTCGCGGCTCACGAAGTGGTAGTGGACGCCGTCGACCTCATAGCTGCGCGGCGCACGGCTGGTGGTGCTGGTCGCGCGGTGGATGCCAATCTGTTCGCGAAGCCTGTCGACGACCGAGTCTTTTCCGACCCCGGATGGCCCGTGGAGGATGACGACGACCTGCCGTTTGGTCATCGGACCGGCGTTGCGTCCCCGGCGGCCGCTGCCGCGAGGTCCTGCCAGAAGCCCGGGTAGGACACCGTCACGGCGTCGTTCTCGACGGACGTATCCCCCGCGGCGAGGGAACCTGCCACGGCCGCCAGCATGCCCATCCGATGGTCGCCGTGCGCATCGACGCGATGGCCGCTCAGCGCCCGTCCGCCCGTGATGCGGAATCCATCCGGTTGCTCGTCGACGGCCACACCCATGGGCCGCAGGGCCTGCGCCATCGTCTTGATCCGATCGGATTCCTTTGCCCGCAACTCGCCGGCATCGGCCACGACTGTCTCTCCATCGGCGAACGCGCCAAGGATGGCCACCAGGGGAAGCTCGTCGATCGCCCTCGGGATCACATCACCATCGACATGGGTCGCCTTCAGCTGCGAACTTCGCACGACGATGTCGGCGGCCGGTTCGCCCCCGACGGTCCGCACTTCTTCCAGCTCCACGTTCGCCTGCATCGCCTGCAGGATGTCGAGGATGCCGGTCCGCGTTGGGTTCACGTTCACGTTTTGGATGCGAATCTCGGCATCGGGGTGGCAGGCGGCCAGCACGAGGAACGGCGCCGCGCTGGAGATATCACCCGGCACGCGAATCCCCATCGCATCGAGCCGTGCCGGCGGCGTCATCGTGATGCTGCGCGCTTCCCGTTCTAGCTCCACACCCATCGCGGCGAGCATCAGCTCGGTGTGGTCGCGACTCGCGGCCGGCTCAACCACCGTCGTCTTGCCGTTCGCGAAGAGGCCCGCAAGCAGGATCGCCGACTTCACCTGGGCCGAGGCCATCGGGGTCTCGTAGGTCATCCCCCGGAGGCCGCCGCCTTTGACCACCAGTGGCGCCAGCGTGTCGCCGGTGCGGGCGTATACCGTGGCGCCCATCTCTCGCAGCGGCCGGATGATTCGCGCCATCGGGCGTTGCCGCAGGGAGTCGTCGCCGGAGAGCACGCTGAGAAACTGGTTGCCGGCCAATAGCCCCGAGAGCAGCCGCATCGTCGTGCCGCTATTGCCGCAATTGAGCACGTCGGCGGGCTCGAACAGGCCGTGCAACCCAAGACCCTCGATGACTGCCGTCCCTGCACCCTCGGGCCAATCAATCTTCGCGCCCATGGCGGTAAGGCAGGCTGCCGTCGAACGCACATCGTCCGATTCGAGCAGCGACTCCACGGTGGCTGTGCCCGAGGCGATGCTGTTGAGAATCAGGGCCCGGTGAGAGATGGATTTGTCGGAGGGGACGCGAATGGTCGCCCGGATACGGTCCGGGCGTCTAACGATCACGCTTAGCCTCTTCGAGTTTCTTCAACTGCTCGCGCAGCTTCTCCATGTCGGCCGGCGGGATCGGCGTGTCGCCATCCTTGCCGTCCGTGCCCGGGATCTTGCCCGACAGCACTTCCTTCAGCCGCTCGTAGTTGCCCCCGACGAGCATCTGCCCCATCGCGTCCTGGCTCGATGGCAGCTCCGGCCCCTCGATCCTGCGCTCCTTGTGGGGGTTCAACAGCCAGGCATCGCGGTCGAGGCGGGTGCTCTCGAAAAGGCCCTTCACGGGCTCCCCGCCAAGTTCGATCGCCGTTTCAATCGTCTCGAGTTCTTTGCGGTAGCGCCGAAGCCAGTGCAGGACGGCTTCCTTGTTCGTTTCCATGATGTCCGTCGACATCCGTGGGTCACCACTTGCCAACCGCGTCAGGTCCCGGAAACCGGGCCCGGAGAGCAGGGAGACATCCTCCCAACCCGGGCTGTCCCGCACCACGCGGAACATCGCCACCGATGCCAGCAGGGGAACGTGGCTGACCGCGGCGGCGTACTGGTCATGTTCGCCCGGGTCGATGTGCACGGGCCGGGCGCCCATCGATTCGATCATCCCCATGATGATCCGGACGGCCTCCTCGTCGGCCTTCGGCGAGGGCGTGATGGCCCACGTCGCGTCGACGAAGAGATCGGCGTCGGCGGCCTCGGGACCGCTCGTTTCCTTGCCCGCCATGGGATGGGTCCCGATGAAATGAATCTCGTCCGGCAGCAGCTCGTGAGCCCAGCTAAGGACATCCTTCTTCGTGCTGCAGGTGTCTGCGATCACGGCCCCGGGTACAAGATAGGGGCCGATCTCCTGCAGGATCTCGCGGACGGCGAGCACAGGCACGGCGAGGATGATCAGGCCCGTATTCTCGGCCAGCTCCTCAAGGGAGCCGACGTCTTTATCGATCGCCCCCAGCTTCTTCGCCGTCCTCGCGCGACCGCGGCTCCGGTCGGCGCCCACAATTTCGTAGGTCCGCTTCGGGCGCTGGCTGAGGCGAAGGCCGATCGAGGTCCCGATCAGACCGGTGCCGATGATGCCGATTCGGGACTTTTTCTCGCTCAAGGGTGAGGTCCGGCCGGGAAGTCAGGTGGCGGAGTCCGCCTCCTGCAGGAGTCTCAGCATACCATCCTCCCGGGCGCCTTCATGGTGCATCTTGACCAACTCCACCACGTGCGCGTCCACGCCCCGTTCGGCAAGCATCGCCGCCCCCGCATGGGCGTGCCCCCGGGCCCGCGCCAGCGCCCGGCGCATCTCCACCGGCGAGCCAGGGTCGGCCACGTACCGGCCAACACGGGCGACGTTCGCCACTACGTGCGCCACGCGGTCACGGCGTCGCTGGGCCCCCTTCCCGATATCGTGGAGCAGGGCTGCCTGGATGAGGTCACGGTTGTCATGTCCCCGGTCGAGGAGCCAGCGGGCCGTGTTCGCTGCATGGACCACATCGCGCGATTCCTGGGCGAAGAACAGTTCGACCAGCATCGGATCGAGATAGTGTGCCGCCAGGGCGCGGTCGGCCGGCCCCGGCTCGACATCGTGGTCGAAGAACTGCCTCGCCCGCTGCCGGATCACAGCAGCAGGTCGAAGATCGTCGACCCCACGGTGTCGAAGATCCGGCCGAGGATGTTGTATTGCGGCGGCGCAATCCAGCTGACCACGATCAGCGTCATCAGGATGCCCGGGCCGTACGGCGCCAGCGCCTGCACCTGTCGCGAGGCTTCGTTCGGCAGAACCCCGACCAGCACCTTGAATCCGTCGAGTGGGTGGATCGGGATGAGATTGAAAACGCCGAGCACGATGTTGATGTAGAGGACAAAGAAGAGGAAGAGGCCAACGATCTCCATGCCGCTCGCGTTCGTGATGTCGTTGAGATTCGCCACCGCATCGATCCAGCCAAGGCGAAGGGGGATGGCACAGAGGATCGCGACGGCGAAGTTTGAGATCGGCCCGGCGGCGGCGACCAGCGCGTTGCCCACCTTGGGACCGGTCCGCAGCCGGTAGGGGTTCACCGGCGTTGGCCGCGCGTAGCCGAAGCCGATGAGAAACATCATCAGGGCGCCCAGCGGGTCGATGTGGGCCATCGGGTTCAACGTCAGACGGCCCCGGCGAGCAGCCGTATCGTCGCCGAGTTCCTTCGCCATCCAGGCGTGGCAACACTCGTGGAACGACAACCCGATGACCAGCGAAGCGGCAACGGCCAGCAGGTAGGCGAAAAGCGCCGGTGGATTGTCGAGGAGCCCGCTGCGGAAGACCAGCATGCGGAAAATGATGCTAACACAGCTCTCCTCCAAGACCCCCTACCCCATGCGGCAATTGTTAAGTGCCCGCTGGCTTCCGTTGACCCAACATCGGACGCTTGTTACGTTCGCGAGCGACTCCCGACGTTGGCAGCGCGGGGGTTGCAAGGTACACGCGGGGGTACCGGAGCACATCCACGGACCGGCCGGGCCAGGGCCGGGTCGACGCATCACATGCGCCGTGACGCGCTCCAGGGGGACGAGGTGATCGTGACTTGCAACGCCGTTCGCATGGACTTGGGCGCACTCTTGACCGGGGTACCGGCCGCCCTGTGACCGCCGCCAGATGAGCGCCCTCGGGGCCGTCGTCCCCCGTCGTAACCAGATGCATCGCGTCTTCGTGGCGATCGGCATTGTCGCCGGCGTCATGGCCATCCTCCCGATCGCCGGCGCCCTCGTCGCAGCCGTCATCGGCCACGACCCTGCCACGCACACCGCCTTCGCCTCTGCCCCACCCGGCAACTACGCCGTCTTTTCCACCGCCGGTGACACCGCTGATCAGATTCGCGTCGCGCCCGCGAACAACCCCGATGCCGCCGTCTACGTTGCGACCGTGCCTCATCTTCCCGGCTACTTCGCCCGCGGCGCCGTCTCCCCTTCGGGGACACTGCTCGCCCTCGTGGTCGCCGATGGGGGGACCCAGGCCGACCCCATCGCCTCGCTCACCGTTGTTAACCTTGAGACCGCGAAGCAAACCCGCATCGCCTCGTCCGTCGACTATCTGCAGGATCCGGTCTGGCAGCCCGATAGCAAGGCCGTCATGGTCGTGAGCGCCCAGGACGACGGGATCGCGTTACTTCAGGCCGGCACTGATGCCAGCGTGCCCACCCACGTCCACACCTACGACGCCACCGGCTTTTACCCCGTCGGCTTCAATCCCGCCGGGCAGCTGGTCTCGGTGCTCCTCGATGGCCGCGGCTCCACCGTGGTAGTTGGCGAAGACGAAGTGACCAGCCTGAGCCCCGGGATAACTCGTGATTGGGAGCTTTCGCCCGACGGTTCCCAGATCGCCTTCATCGAAACCGACCTCTCCAGCGGCGTGCACTATCTTCCCCGCGTCGTTTCCCTCGCAGCGGCGAGCAGCAGCGCGAACGTCTCCACCATGGCCGCCACGGCCAACCTCCAGGCGCTCGGCGTTGCCTGGTCGCCCACCGGCGGCGAACCCGCATTCGGCATGGAACCGGGAGGCTCGGGCGCGGTTGTCGCCCAGGCAGCCGGTTTCGATGTCCCCCTCGACTATTCGGCCGACGGTTCATCGCTGGCCGTCAGCCACTGGTCCGGCAGCAGCTTCGAAGAGCCCGGCTCGGCTCGATTCGAACTCCTTACCCCGTCCGGTCGCAGCGAGTTGACCGGCGCTACGAGGTTCTTCGGATGGTCCGCTCGGTAGCCTTTGCCGCAGTCAGCGTGCTCGCGGCCATTGCCGTTTGGAGTCACGTGCTGCTGCACGAGGCTGATGAGGCGAAGGCCTGTGGCACCTTCGGCCCGTTCGACTTCGACACCTACGAGTCGGGCGACAGTGTCGACTTCTACTCCTATGTCATTCGCCTCGCCTCGCAGGGATCGCTTGTCTCGCAACCCTTCGACGCCGGCGGCGAGGTTGTCGACCTCACCTACCAGGGTCTCGTCTCCGGGCCGCCCGATGCCCGCACGACCGTACCGGACCCGTCCCTTCGGGTGCCGCCCTCGATTTACATGGCGATCGCCTGGGTAGAGGCGAACTGGGCGAATGCTTCCGCGGCCGTGCCGTGGGGCGGCGTGGGCCCAACGCTGCGCTCGTTCGACTGCGGCTACGGTGTCGGCCAGGTCACCAGCGGCATGCGCAACGACACGGGCAATGCGTCGGCGAAGCAGGCCCTCGTCGGCACCAACATCGGCTTCAACGTGGCCGAAGGCATGCGCATCCTCGCGGACAAGTGGAACCAGGCGCCCGGCTTCCGCCCCATCGCCGGCAACGGCGACAACGAGGCGATCGAGGACTGGTACTACGCCATCTGGAGCTACAACGGCTTCGCCTTCAGCAACCACCCGTTCAACCCCGAGCGCGACCCCCTGCGTGCCGGCAACGGGACCGACATGATCTACCACTGCTACGACGAATCGGCCCCAAGCTACATCGATACCGGCGGCTCCATTCCCCTTTACGGCTACGGTGACTACACCTACCAGGAGCGTGTCTACGGCTGCTTGCGCTTCCCACCGCTCGTCAGTCCCCTCCGCGACCCCGAGAAGAACGCCCAGGGCGCGCGCATGTGGCAGCCCGTCGAGTTCAACATGCCCCTGTTCGATCGGCCCGAGGTAGCTGCCGCATTCGACCCCGTAGTCTGGGATACTTGCGACATCTTTGAGGATGGCTGCGCCGCCATGGATTTCCCCACCACCTTCGAAGACATCGAAGTCGCCCCCCATCACGATGTCCTCGACAGGCTCGATCCGGTCGAAGCTACCTCGGTCTTCGGTCAACCGGCGTTGTCGATTGAAGGGCCAACCTCGGCTGACCTCGAGGTGCTCGACGACACGGGTAAGGCCGAGTCCGTCCGTGTGACGATCACCAACGCCGGTTCGGGGATAGGCTCCTACCGCGTGCGTTCGAACGTGCCATGGCTGCTTGCCCGACACCCGGGCCAGTCGTCCTCCGTGTCCATCGACGGCGGCATTGCCATCGGCGCCGAAACGGAGGTCGTCGTCACGTCCAACCCGCTCACGACCAGCCAGGGCTACGTGGCCCAGCTCGATATCACGCTCGACTGGCGCAACATGGGGCTCGGCACCCAGGCGGGGACCATCATCATTGAGCCGCTCTGGGGCACCGGCCCGACGCTCACCATGGCTGTCACCGGTACGACGGAATTCGAAGCGCCGCCGGAACCGACTCCCACCCCCACACCTGTCCCGACCAGCGCCCCGAGCGCCTCCGCCACCCCCACGCCTGAGAAGTGGGAATTGACCGCGCCTGGCCTCACAACGGGCGAAAATGACTGACCTCTTTCGTCGCATCCGCCAGGTCCACGCGATCGAACACGCGACCGTCGCCGTCCTCCTCGAGCGCCGGGGCGGCCGCCGTATGCGCGTGGCCGGGCTCTCGCACCCCTGGGGCTTTCTCCTCTTTTCCGCCGTCGGGGATGACCAGGCTGTTGCCTCAGCTGCAGCGGAAGCGGTCCATCGCCTCGATGCCGGCGAGTCCCACCTGGCGGTCAGCGACTTCTGTGGCACGAACCTGGTGATCGCAGCCGTGGCTACCGCTGCTGCCGTGCGCGCCTCCTCATGGCGGGGCGGGAGCTTCTCCGGGAGCGTCCTTGCGGCTGTTGGCGCGCTGGTCCTCGCTCCCGTCGCCGGCCACAGCGTGCAGGAGTCGGTAACGACCCTGGCGACCGTCCACGATCGCAATGCCGGGGCCGCCACCAGGCTGGTGGGCTGGTCCGCCGGGACCATCCACCACGTGCGGGTCCACTAGAAGCGCTAGACGTGATGCGCTACGGCCTGGTGCTCCTCGATCACCTTCTGGGCCAGGTGCGACGGCACTTCGCCATAGTGGTCGAACGTCATTTCGAAACTTCCCCGGCCCTGGGTGATTGAGCGCAGGTCCGACGAGTAGCGTTGCACTTCGGCGAGCGGAACTTCGGCTTCGACGACGCTGAGGTTTCCGTTCGGCGAGATGCCATGGATTCGGCGCCCGCTTCGTGTTCAGGTCGCTGACGACGTCGCCGGCATGATCGCCCGGCGTCGTCACCCGGATGGTGACGACCGGCTCGAGGAGCATCCCGTTCGCCGACTGCACGGCATCTCGCAGTGCCTGCGAGGCGGCGAGCTTGAACGACATCTCGTTCGAGTCCACCGGGTGGTGCTTGCCGTCGACGAGCAAGACCTCGCAGTCCGTCAGCTCGGCCCCGCAGAGGATTCCCTCACGCGCCGCCTCCATCACGCCCTTTTCGACCGCCGGGATGAACTCCTTCGGCACCGCCCCGCCGACGACCTTCTGGTTGAACTGCAGGCCAGAGCCCCGTGGGAGCGGCTTCACCTCGATAGCCACACGGGCGTACTGCCCGTGTCCCGCCCGTCTGCTTCTTGTGGGTGTAGTCGGCTTCGCCGTCGCGCCCGATCGTCTCCCGGTATGGCACGCGCGGCAGGTGCAACTCCACATCGACGTTGAACTTTCGCCGCAGTCGCTCGACCGTCACATCGAGGTGGGCGTCGCCGAGCCCTCCAGGATCGTCTCGTGTGTATCGGCGTGCCGGTTCGAGCCGCAGGCCCGGGTCCTCTTCCAGCAGCCGTTGCAGGCTTGGGCCGAGCTTGTCGACCGCCGCTTTCGATACCGGTACCACCGCCATGCTGTAGACGGGCGCGGGGAAGACGATCTCGGGCAGGACAATCGGGTGGTCCTTCGGCCCGAGCGTGTCACCGGTCACCGTGTCGCTGAGCTTGGTCACCACACCGATATCACCTGCATGGAGGATGCTGATCGACTCCTGGTCTTTGCCGTTGGGGATCGCCAGCGTGCCCATTCGTTCGTCTGCCGAGCGATTGGCGTTCCAGAGATGCATGTCCGGTGTCAGCTTGCCGCTCACCACCTTCAGGTAGGAAAGCTTCCCCACATACGGGTCGGCGGCCGTCTTGAAGACGCGGACGACCGTCGGCCCATCGTCTTTCGCCTCCAGCGTTACTCCGCCCACCTCGATGGGGTCGCGTTCGGCCGGCGAAGGCCCGCTCCCGGCGATGTTGCGCATACATTGGCGGACGCCGATCTGGCGCGATGCGGCGCCACAGACGACGGGAATAATGAGCCCGTGGTCGATGCCGAGGTGGAGCACCCGGCGCAGTTCGTCCTCCGTCAGCTCCTCGTCCGCGAAATACTTTTCCATGAGCGCATCATCGGTTTCCACGATCGTCTCGATGAGCGAGGCGCGGAGCCCGGTGGCCCGCTCGACAAGCTCCTCCGGCACCGGCCCCTCATGGCCGTCGTCTCCCGTATAGGCCGTCATGTGCAACAGGTCCACGACCCCGTTGAAGGAGTCGGCGGTGCCGATCGGCAGTTGCATGGGCACCACCTTCGGCCCCCACTTCTCCTGCATTGCCAGCAACGTGCCCTCGAAGTCGGCGCTCTCCCGGTCCATCCGGTTGACGAACAGCATCGTCGGCAGCCCTGCCCGCTCGACGATGTTCCAGACGCGATCGGTGCCCACTTCCGGGCCCGCCTGCGCATCGACCACGATGAGCGCCATGTCCGCCGCCTCGCAGGCGCAGATCACCTCGCTGACGAAGTCGGCATACCCGGGCGTATCGATGAGATTGATCTTCCGCCCGTCCCGCTCCACCGGGATCACGGACAGGTTGATGCTGAACTTCCGGTTGTGCTCGTCCTCGTCGTAATCGCTCGCGGTGTTCTGCTCCTCGACGCGCCCCATCCGCGTGGTGCGCCCGCTGACGAACAGCGCTGCCTCCGTAAACGTCGTCTTGCCGACGCTCCCGTGCCCTGCGATTACGACGTTGCGTATGTTGCCGGTATCGAACACATCCATCGAACTCTCCCATCCCTGCTTCCTTCGAAGTGCTGGTGATTCTACGCGTCCGGGGATGGCCCCCTCAACGCCCCGACACCTGCTGTCGCTCCCGAGCCGTACAACAGCTTCGGCTCGCCGCCTCAGGCTTGCCCGCGTAGACTCGCGATATCCGCACGGATGTTCGAACCGCATGTACGTCGCTATTGACCTCGAAACCACCGGCCTCGACCCCGATGCCGACCGCATCACGGAGATCGGCGCCGTCCGTTTCGACGACGATGGCCGCGAACTCGCTGCCTTCGAGACGCTCGTCAACCCCGGGCGACCGATTCCGCGCTTCGTCCAGCGCCTGACCGGCGTCACGGACGAGGCCGTCTGCGGCGCCCCTGCCCTCGATGCGGTCTCCGGTGACCTCCTCGACTTCATCGGCGGCGACGTCGTGGTCGGCCACAACATCGCGTTCGACCTCGGCTGCCTCGTTCGCGAAGGCGTCCGCGTTGCCTCCCCGAGCGTCGATACTGCCGAGCTTTCCCGGCTCTTGATGCCCTCGTCGCAGGCCCGCGGCCTCATCGACCTCGCCACAGCCCTTGGCGTCGAGGCGGAAGTCCACCATCGTGCCCTCGCCGATGCCCGGACCGCCGCCGGTGTCTTCGCCGCCCTGCGTGCCCGCGCTGCCAGCCCTCGATGCCGGTCCCCGCCTGCAGCTCGCTCGGCTGGTCTCGCTTCATTCGCCCGCTCTCGCCAGCGTCCTGGAAACCTCCGGAGACGCTCTGGACGCGGCCGTCGCGGCTCCTGCTCCTGCCCTGCGCAAGCCGCCCACATGGCCCGTCCTGGAGCGCCGTGAACCCCCGTTGCCGGTTTCGCGCGAAGCCCTCGACCGTGCATTTGCCGCCGCCGAACAGGTCTTTCCCGGGTTCGAAGCGCGTCCCCAGCAGCACGAGATGGCCGAGTACGTCCGCAACGGCGTCAACGCAGGCGGCCAGTACCTCGTGGAGGCGGGCACCGGTGTCGGCAAATCGCTCGCCTATCTGATCCCGGCTGCCCTCTACGCCCTCCAGAACGGCGAGCGCGTGGTCGTTTCGACCAACACGATCAACCTCCAGGAGCAGCTTCTCCAGCACGACATCCCGGCGCTACGCAAGGTCCTGGTCGCCTCCGGCGCAATTCCCGGGGAGCACGATCTTCGCGCCGCCCTGCTCAAGGGCCGGGCCAACTATCTCTGCCTCCGCAAGTGGACGGCAAGCTACGGCGCCAATATGGCCGACCCCGACTTCGCCAAGCTCGCTGCCGGGATGCTCCTCTGGCTGCCCGAAACGGAAACCGGCGACCGCTCCGAGCTCAGCCTCGACGGCACCGACTGGGCCACCTGGCAACGCTTCTCGGCCCAGGAGACCGACTGTCTCGCCCGCCAGAACCCCTTCGTCCGCGATGGCTACTGCTTCCTCCAGCGGTCGCGAAAGGCGGCGGAGGCGGCCCACATCATCGTCGTGAACCACGCCCTCCTACTGTCTGACGTCGCGGCTGGCGGCAGCGCCTTGCCGGCGTACCGTCACCTCGTCATCGACGAGGCCCACAACCTCGAGGACCGCGCTACCCAGCAGTTCGGCGGCTCGGTCACCGCCCGAGCCCTCCACGAATCCCTCGACGCCATCCATCGGCCCTCCCGCAATGCCGAGCGCCGGGGCGGCGTGACCGCCCTCCTCGAGGCTTTCCCGCAAGGACTCGGGGGTGAACATCGCCGGCGAGCAGCTCGGGAAGGCGGCGGAGGCTGCGGTCGCGATGGTTGCCCGCTCGCTCGAACCGCTCATGAGCTTCCTGCCGAAGAAGGGCGAAGACGACCGGGCCCTCGTCACTTCGGCCACCCGTGCCAGCCCCGACTGGGAAGCTGTCGAGCTGGGGGTGGGCAAGCTCGACAAGGCCCTCTTCGACGTCTACCAGCGGGCCATGGGCGCCGCCCGCATGCTTGGCGCCACCGGCGATGTCAGCCAGCCTGACGCCATCGCTTCGGAGATCGAGTCTGCCTGCCGCCGCCTTGAGGAGCTTCGCCTTCGGCTCAGCAACCTCGCCGGGCGCGGGAGCGACGACCAGATCGTCTGGATCGGCCGTGAGCGCGACGGCACCGCCTCGCTGAACGTCGCGCCGCTCGATGTCGGCCCAATGCTCGCCGAGCATCTCTTCGAAGAACTGGCGACGGTCGTAGCCACCAGTGCCACCCTCGCCGCCGACCGTGACATGACCTACAGCGCTCGCCGCCTCGGTATGCCGGAGGCCGACACGCTCCAGCTCGGATCGCCTTTCGACTATCGCTCCGCCACGCTCCTCGCTGCCATTGATGGCCTGCCAACACCCGACCAGCGCACCTACAACGACGAGTGCGGCCGCGCCATCGCCCGGCTCGTGCTCGCCTCGGAGGGGAGAGCGCTCGTGCTCTTCACGTCGCATGCCGCGCTCCGTGCGGCCGCGAACGTTGCCCGCGAGATCCTCGACCCCGAGGGCATCGCCGTCCTTGTGCAGGGCGAAGACGGCAACCCCCGGCAGCTCACGGATGGCCTCAAGAACGATTCGCGGAGCGTCATCTTCGGTACGGCGAGCTTCTGGGAGGGCGTCGATCTGCGCGGCGAGGCCCTCTCCAACCTGATCATTGCCCGGCTCCCCTTCGCCGTTCCCACCGATCCCGTCTATAAGGCGCGCTCAGACCAGTTCGACAACCCCTTCGGCGAATATGCCCTTCCATCCGCCATTCTCAAGTTTCGCCAGGGCTTCGGGCGGCTCATCCGCGACCGCACCGACCGTGGCGTCGTTGCCGTTCTCGACCGGCGCATCTTCGAAAAGAGCTACGGGCGCCAGTTCGTCGCCTCGCTGCCCGAGTGCACGCGGGTCAAAGGCGACGCCACCCTCGTCGCTGAGCGCATCCGCGAATGGCTGGCGCGGTGACCGGTTCGCCGGGCGTCCGCCTGCCGGTGTCGGGCGAGCGCCACCGCCTTGAACCTTCGGCCCGTGGCGCCACGATCGTCCGCCTCGCCGATGGCGCGGTGGTCGGGCGGCTTGTGTTTGGACTACTCGGCGATGCAACCCTCGCGATCCAGTCCATCACGGTCGAGGAGAACCATCGCGGCTACGGCGCGGGAAGCGAGGCCATTCGTCTCCTCCTGGCGGCCGTTCGGGGTGTCGACCGTATTGTTACTTGTGCCCCGGGCGATGCCGGTCTCCCCGTCTACTTCTGGTCGCGGATGGGGTTTCACCCCCTGTTCGGTGCCGCCGAAGGCGGGGGCATCCGGTTCGAGCGGTCGCTGGCAGCGTAAAGGCCCGGCAGCGCCGGGCCTTTACGTGACCGAGTTTCGTTGGGGCACACTCAGGCGCGAGTGTCGATCCACCAGTACGGGAACTCTTCCGTCCCATCACCATAGGAGTTGTATTGGGTTCGCCTATCCCCGAAGTTGGCGTTCGGTTGATAGACGTTGAACCGTTTGCCTACGCCAACCTGGCCAGGGAAGTAGTAGCCTTTCTCGGCGTTCTTCCGTTGGATATCGTGGAAGATGTCGATACGGGCCTCATCGTTGAGTTCCTGCTGCTGCTTCTGCGTTAGCATTGCCATCTCGTCATCGACCACGCGGCTGTGATTGTTGGTGTTGTCGGTGAACATCCGCTGCGGATAACCGCCCGCCGTCGGGAACGGCGTTTCCAGGCCGTAGGCGAGGCCCTCGAAGTTCCCTGCAAACGTATTCGGGAAATACTCCGCGTTGTAGTCCTGGATCTCCGATGTCTGGTCGACACCAATGTCTGTGAGCCAGAGACCGATGGCTTCGCACACCGAGACCCACGCCGCACCGTAGCGGTTCGTGTACTGGTACTTGAACTTGAGGTCGGCGGGGTTGTCGAACCCTGCCGCCGAGAGCGCAGCCTTGGCACCCGCGGGGTCGTACTTGAAGTATTGACTCGAATCTCCGTGCTCGGCGCTCGACGGGTCGAGCCAGTAGCGCTTGAGGCCCGCGGGGATGATGTTGTTGTACTCCAGCGGCATGTCGATGCCCTGGGTCGCGAGTTCGGTCGCGTTGTAGTACAGGTCGAACTCGGAATCGCGATCAATCGCCATCGAAATCGCCTGGCGCACCAGCGGATTCGACCACGGGGTCGACGTGTCCGAGACGTTGCTCCAGTAGAGGAAGCTGATGATGATCGCCTGCAGTCCGCTCAGCTGGACGTCGGGGACTTCATCGATGATCGGGGGCAGGTCGAGGTTCTGCGCATAGTAGTGCGTCAGGTTGCCGGCAATGAACTGGGCAACTGCGTTGGCAGGCTCCGGGATGACTTTCATGGTGACGCGATCGAGGATCGGATACATCCCGTTCTCGCCGGCATGCCAGCTCGGGTTACGGACGTAGCTCAGTTGCACCGACGGTTCGTACTTGTCGAACACCCACGGGCCTGAACCGATGACATCGGTGGCGGGGTCGAAGCCACCGTCAGCCTCGGTCGGCAAGATCCACAGCAGGTTCGCATCGGCAAGGAGGTCGAGCATCTCCGCTTCCGGGACCTTCAGGTTGAACTTGATCGTGTGGTCGTCCGGGAACTCGATGTTGTCGACAGCGGAGAAGCGCGAATTGTTCGGATTGTCGTCGGCGGTTGCCAGTTCCCACGAGAACTTGATGTCGTCGGTGGTCATGTTGCGCCCGTTGACAGGAGCGATGTCGTGGAAGGTCACGTCTTCGCGCAGCTTCATCGTAAGCACGGTGTCTTCCACAAACTCATAGTCTGAGACGAGGTCGGGCACCGGGACGATCTCGGATGGTGTCAGGCCCGGGCCAGTACCCAGCGTGAAGAGACGGCTATAGGAAAACGCCGCCGGAACCTTGGCCGAATAGCTTGTCGAGCCGTAGGGATTGAGCGACGCGGGGTCGCCGGTGTCCGTCCAGGTCCACTCACCACCGGGCGTGATTGCCGGCGTGGGAGTTGCGGTCGCATCGGCCTGCGGAGTGTTCGTCGGGGCCAGGGCGCTCGTCGCCGATGGGCTTCCGCCGTCGTCATCATCGTCGTCGCCGCAACCCACCAGGGCCAGGCCGGCTGCCCCTGCGCCTGCTCCGGCGGTGGCTCGCAGGAAACTACGCCGGCTTGAACGTAGTCCCCACCATTTGTTCCAGTACTCACTCATGTTCCCTTGCTCCTCGCGCACGTGATCGGGGTGTCCCTCTGGCCCAACCGGGCGACTATATAGGCAACACGAATCGAGGTGCAAAGTCTGTTCGATATGATCGAATAGTTCGGCAAGACCGACGCAGGGGATCTCGGTCTCCCCGCAACATTGCCCCGCGGATGACTCGTTGTGTCGCGAGCCGGATTGGTTGCAAAGTCTACTATTCGCGCTGTGCGAAGCGTTGCGACGACGGCTAAATGACTCGCACAGAAGCGGCAGTGGTTGGGGACATAAAGAGGCCCGGCCACAGGGCCGGGCCCCCAGTCACGCCGGGCGCGAACCTGCTACCAGGCCGCCATCTTCTGTTCCAGACGCCGGTCGAGTGCCGCCAGGAACTCTTCCGTCGAGAGGAACGGCTGTGCCGGCCCGACAAGGATGGCGAGGTCCTTGGTCATTTCGCCACCTTCGACCGCTTCCACGCAGACCTCCTCGAGCGTCTCCGCGAACCGGGTCACGTCCGGCGTGTTGTCCAGCTTTCCGCGGTGCGCGAGGCCTCGCGTCCAGGCGAAAATCGAGGCGATCGGGTTCGTCGATGTCTTTTCCCCGCGCTGGTGCTGGCGATAGTGCCGGGTGACCGTGCCGTGGGCCGCCTCCGCTTCCACGGTCTTGCCGTCGGGCGTCATCAGCACGGAAGTCATCAGGCCGAGCGAGCCGAATCCCTGGGCCACCACGTCGGACTGCACGTCACCGTCGTAGTTCTTGCAGGCCCATACCACGCCGCCTTCCCACTTCAGCACCTGCGCCACCATGTCGTCGATGAGCCGGTGTTCGTAGGTGATCCCCGCCTCTTCGAACTGCTTCGCGAATTCGGCCTCGAAGACCTCCTGGAACAGGTCCTTGAACCGCCCGTCGTAGGCCTTCAGGATCGTGTTCTTCGTCGATAGGTAGACCGGCCACTTGCGGTCGAGGCCGAAGCGAAGCGAAGCGCGAGCGAAGTCCCGGATGCTGTCGTCGTAGTTGTACATCCCCATGGCGACGCCGCCGCCGGTGAAGTTCGCCACTTCGCGGACTACTGGTGCGCCGCCCCCGTCCGGGGTGTAGGTGATCGTCACTTTGCCCGGGCCGGGCACCACGAAGTCCGTAGCCCGGTACTGGTCCCCGTGGGCGTGGCGGCCGATGACGATCGGCTTCTTCCAACCGGGTACCAGGCGCGGGATGTTCGAACAGACGATCGGTTCGCGGAAGACGACGCCGCCGAGGATGTTGCGGATCGTCCCGTTCGGCGAACGCCACATCTGCTTCAGCCCGAACTCTTTCACGCGCTCTTCGTCGGGCGTGATCGTCGCGCACTTCACGCCGACGCCGTATTTCTTTATCGCTTCCGCTGCATCGACGGTGACCTGGTCGTTCGTCTCGTCCCGGTACTCAAGCCCGAGGTCGTAGTACTTCAGGTCGATGTCGAGGTAGGGAAGGATGAGGCGGTCCTTGATGAACTGCCAGATGATGCGCGTCATCTCGTCGCCGTCGAGTTCGACGACCGGGTTGGCGACCTTGATCTTGTCCATAGTTTCCTAGAGCTCCGCTTCGTTTGATACGGCCTGGCACAGGCCGTTGAGGATGGCGAAGCCATCCGGGATACGTGTGGTTTGCCTGCTGTCCATCTAGCCGCCCGAGCGGCCCGACATCAGGTTCCTGAGGACGAACTGGAGGATGCCACCGTGCTGGTAGTAGTCCAGCTCAACCGGGGTGTCGATTCGCACGAGTGCTTCGAATGTGGTCGTCTTGCCGTCCGCATTCGTCGCTTTCACCGTCACGTTGCCCTGGGGCTTCAGGCCCCCGGCGATCCCGGTGATGCTGAACGTCTCTTCTCCACTAAGACCCAGGCTCTCGCGAGTTTGCCCGGCCGCGTACTGGAGCGGCAGGATACCCATCCCCACGAGATTGCTCCGATGGATACGCTCGTAGCTTTCGGCGATCACGGCCTCGATCCCGAGCAACCGTGGTCCCTTCGCCGCCCAGTCGCGCGACGACCCGGTGCCGTACTCCTTGCCGGCGAGGGCGATGAGTGACGTCCCTTCCGCTGCGTATTGCTCTGCGGCGTCGAAAATGCTCATCGCCTCGCCGTCCGGGAGGTGGCGTGTTTGCCAGCCCTCGGTGCCGGGGGCGAGCTGGTTGCGCAGGCGGATGTTGGCGAACGTGCCACGCACCATCACTTCGTGGTTGCCGCGACGCGACCCGTAGCTGTTGAACTCCGAGCGGTCCACCTCGTGCTGCCGCAGGTAGCGGCCCGCAGGGCTCTCGAATGCGATATTCCCCGCCGGCGAGATGTGGTCGGTCGTCACCGAGTCGCCCACCATCACAAGCACACGGGCATCGGCGATATCCGCGGGGGCTGCCGGTTCCGGTGGCATGCCATCGAAGTAGGGCGGGTTCCGCACGTAGGTGGATTCGGGGTCCCAGTCGAATAAGGCTCCCGTTGGCGTGTCCATCGTCTGCCAGAGGCGGTCGCCTTCGAAAACATCGGCGTACCGTTCGCGGAACATCTGCGAGCGTACCGAGCTCTCGACGGCTTCCTGCACCTCCGCCTGTGTCGGCCAAATGTCACGCAGGTAGACAGGCTTGCCGTCCTTATCCTCGCCAAGAGGTTCGCTGGTGATGTCGATATCCACGGTGCCGGCCAACGCATAGGCCACCACCAGCGGCGGCGAAGCGAGGTAATTCGCCCGCACGTCGGGGTTGATCCGGCCTTCGAAGTTCCGGTTTCCGGAGAGCACCGCCGCGGCGACGAGGTCGCCGCTGTGGACGCCTTCCGCGATCGCCGGGTCCACCGGTCCCGAGTTGCCGATACAGGTCGTGCAGCCATAGCCGACAAGGTTGAAACCGATCTCGTCGAGGTAGGTGTCGAGACCCGCCTCGTGCAGGTACTCGGTCACCACCTTCGAACCGGGGGCCAGGCTCGTCTTCACCCATGGTTTGCGGTCGAGGCCCTTCTCCACGGCCTTTTTCGCTACGAGCCCGGCGCCGAGCATCACCTCCGGGTTCGAGGTGTTGGTGCAGCTGGTGATCGCCGCGATGATCACCGAGCCATGCCTCAGCTCCATCGTCCCGCCGTTGGTGGCCACGGAGACGGTTGCCCCGCGGTTTTCGGCCGGCACCATCTCGGTCAGGGTGCTGTCCCAGGCCTTCTTGGCGTCCGTCAGGTTGATCCGGTCCTGGGGCCGGCGCGGGCCTGCAATCGCTGGCCGGACATCGCCGAGGTCCAGTTCGAGGGTGTCGGTGAAGACGGGCTCGGGCGAGTCTTCGCTGTGGAAGAGGCCCTGGGCCCTGCAGTACGCCTCGACGAGCTTCACGACCGCCTCGTCGCGGCCGGTGAATCGCAGGTACCGGAGCGTCTCCACGTCGACCGGGAAGAAGCCGCAGGTGGCGCCGTACTCCGGCGCCATGTTCGCGATCGTCGCGCGGCTCGGGAGCGGCAGGTTGGCGAGGCCCGGGCCAAAGAATTCGACGAACTTCCCGACGACGCCCTTTTCGCGGAGCATTTGCGTCACGCGGAGGACGAGGTCGGTGCCCGTCGTACCTTCGCTCAATTCGCCGGTCAGCCTGAAGCCCACCACGTCGGGCACCAGCATCGAACTTGGCTGACCGAGCATCGCCGCTTCCGCCTCGATGCCACCGACGCCCCAGCCCAGGACGCCAAGACCGTTGATCATCGTCGTGTGCGAATCGGTGCCGACGAGGGTGTCCGGGTACGCCAGGGTTGTGCCGGCCACGTCCTTCGTGAAGACAACGGTCGCCAGGTATTCCAGGTTCACCTGGTGGACGATCCCGGTGCCCGGCGGTACCACTCGGAAGTTCCGGAAGGCTGCCTGGCCCCAGCGCAGGAACGCGTACCGTTCCCGGTTCCGTTCGTATTCGATCTCGACGTTCGCCGCGAACGCGCCGGCCGTCGCGAACTCGTCGACCTGCACGGAATGGTCGATCACAAGGTCGACGGGCTGAAGGGGATTGATGAGTTCGGGGTCGCCTCCAGCGTTGGCGATGGCATCGCGCATCGAAGCGAGGTCGACCACGGCCGGGACACCTGTGAAGTCCTGCAGGAGCACGCGCGCCGGCGTGAAGTTGATCTCCGGCCTCTCGGCGACGGGCTTCCAGTTGGCCACATTCTCGATGTCTTCACGCGTCACTGCGCGCCCGTCTTCGAGCCTGAGGACATTTTCGAGGAGCACCCGCAGCGAATACGGCAGGCGCGGAACGCCCGGGAACCCCGCCGCTTCGAGGGCGGGCAGGCTCCAGTAGGTCAGCGTTTTGCCGTCGACGGTCAGGGTTGTTTGGGCGTTGAAGCTGTTGGAGGTCATTGCCGGCCTCCGTTCGAAGTGGATTGCAACGTCTGTGCGATTGGGGCGTTTCTGCGCATCCCAGGTCCTCCTTCCACGTATCGTGGGTACCTGGGCCCTCGTCCGGCGTCATTGCTGCCGGGAATGCTGCGCCGCCAACCGGTCCCGCGACTTCCCTTTGCCCGGGACCGTTGGGCCCGGGGCCGGCTTGTTGCCTGGGGGCGAGCGTCCTCAGTATACGCCCGGCCCGGCCGGATGCATGTTATCGGCTCCGGATCGGCTTCTGCCGCGATACCAGCAGGCTGTCTGAAAGCCGTCCCGCCCGCCTCGTGCCGGCGGGAGACCGCTCCCGTTCAAGCTCTGGGCTCATCGTTATCGCCAACACGAACGCCGCTGCCGCCATCGCCGCGATAACGAGGAAGGCGTCGCTGAATTCGGGGGCACGTCCTTCGTAGAAGGGCAGCCAGGCGTGCGTTGTCGCCTCTCGCGCCCGCAGGATCGCCCCCGCCGCAGCCGACGAGATCGCGCCACCGATGAAGAAGCAAAGCGTGTAGATGCCCACGCCGGCGCCCGTCTCAGCCTCCGTGAGTGTTGCCGTCGCACCGTGCATCAGGGCTGCGTTGGTGAGCCCATAGCCGCCGGCCAGCACCGCATACAGCCCGGCAACCTGCCAGTCGCTCCAGTTCGCCCCGGCGAGGAAGAGCGCAAAAGCCCCGTTCACGGCAACCCAGCTGCCAATCACCACCGGTATCCGGGCGCCGAACCGTTCGATGATGAAGCCGCCGGTCGTCCCAAAGAACGCCAGCGCCAGCGCCCCCGGCAGGAAATGGAACCCCACTTCGACGAACGAGAGGTCGTGGTACCGAGTCCAGTAGAGCGGCAGCAGAACGACCGTCCCGAAGTGCATCCCCTGGACGAGCAGCCCGATGAGGCAGAAGGCGACGAATCGCCCGTGGGCAAGCAGTCTCGGCTGGATGAATGGCTGCTTCCGGCGCGCGATCCAGGTGGCGAAGCAGGCGACCAAGACCGGCGCCAGGGCAACGGCAACAAGGCCCGTTTGCCCGTGAGGATGGACCGGCAGGCGGTTGAGGGCGATAAGCGCCGAGGAGATCGCCGCGGCGAAGAGGAGCGCACCAAAGAGGTCGAAGCCCCGCGGCGCCGCGCCGGGCGCATCGTCGACGAAGAGCAGGGTTGCGACGAGTGTGAGACCCGCTGCGGCCGCGGTTACCACGAGTGGCCCCTGCCAGCCGTACTGCTCCGTGAGGACGGCGCCAACGAGCGGCCCGGCGGCGAATCCGAGGCCGACCGCGGCGACGATCCAGCCAAGGGCACGCCCACGCTGCCCTTCGCTTGTCGTACGCACGATCGTCGCCGTCGAAAGTGCCGGGATCGCTGTGGCCCCGGCTCCCATCACGGCCCGTCCCGCTACCGCCGGCCAGAAGCCCGGGGCTGCAGCGGTCGCAATGGCGCCGACCGCAAAGATCCCGATGCCCGCGACCAGTGGCTTGCGCGTCCCGATCATGTCGGCGACGCGCCCGTAGACCAGCGTCCCCGTCGCGAAGGTGAGGATGAAGGCGGTGACGAACCAGGTGAGCTGATCGTCGGGGACCGAGAAGTCGTCCTGGACATCCGGCAGCACGATTGAGGACATCGCCGCGTGCACCACCGACACGAACGTTGCCAGGCAGAGCACCACCAATGCGGGGCGGCTCAGTCGTAATGGTGCACCCTCGGAGGTCATGGCCGGATTGTGAGCCCCCGCTCAGCAGCCGTCCAAGGCCGCGTGCGTAGGCCCGGTCATCGGCCATAATGGCCGGGGGGCCTGTAGCTCAGCGGTGAGAGCGGCCGGCTCATAACCGGTTGGTCCTGGGTTCGAATCCCGGCAGGCCCACCAATCCCATTCGCACATCGCTGCCACCGCCGACAGGGCCGTACCGGACATGCCCCTCAACCTCACCCGCTACTGCCTCGAAACAGCCGCCCGGGAGCAACCGGACAGCATCGGCTTCCGCTTTCTCCACAACAACGGCCACGTCGACGAATGGACCTTCGCCGAGACGTGGAAGGTCATCCATGCAGCCGCCCAAAACCTGCTCGCCGCCGGGCTTGTTCCTGGCGATCGCGTGCTCATCTGCCTGCCCCATTCCCCCGAATATGCTTTCGCCTTCTTCGGCGCCAACCTTGCCGGGCTCGTCCCCATCCCCGTTTCCCCGTCGCTCACCAGCGACGAGGTTGCCTTCCTGGCGTCGGACTCGAGCGCTCGTGGCGCCGTGACGGCAGGCACACCCCCTCCCGCCGGGGCCACCGTTTCGATGACGGTCGATGAGCTGATTCGCCCCCGCTCCGGCCAGGCGATTCCAGCCACCGCTGCCGAAGACCCCGCCTTCCTCATCTATACGTCCGGCACCACTGCCAGTCCGAAGGGCGTGCTCCACGCCCAGCGGTCTGTCCACGGCAGGGCTCTCATGCGCGACACCTGGCAGGGCTTCCGGCCAGGCGATCGGGTCATGCATGCCGGTGCACTCAACTGGTCCTACACGCTCGGCGTGGGGCTCATGGACGCCTGGGCCGCCGGCGCCACAGCGCACCTTGCCGAACGCCCGGAGCATCCCGGCGACTGGCTGTCCCGCATGCGCGACTTCGAGATCAACGTCTTTGTCGCGGTCCCGACCGTCTACCGGCAGGCCCTGAAGTATGGCGACACCAGGCAGCGACTGCCTCACCTCCGCCACGTCCTCTGTGCCGGCGAACCGTTGCCACCGGCGCTGCTGGACGAATGGCAGGTGGCCTTCAGTGTCCCGATGTACGAATCGCTTGGGATGACCGAGATCAGCACCTACATCTCCTCAGGGCCCGTGACACCCATCCGCGCTGGCTCACCCGGCAAACCGCAGCCGGGCCGAAACGTTGCGATCCTCGCCACTGCCCCGGAGGACATCGCACCGTTGCCCCCGGGCGAGACCGGACTCCTTGCCGTCCATCGCTCCGATCCGGGCCTGATGCTTGGCTACTGGAACCGCCCGGAGGAAGAAGCGGAGGTCTATCGCGGCGAATGGTTTACCGGCGGCGACCTCGCGTCCATGGATGAGGACGGCTACGTCTGGTTCCACGGTCGCGCCGACGACATCATCAAGTCCTTCGGCTTCCGGCTCTCGCCCGTCGAGATTGAATCCGTGCTCGAAAGCCATCCTTCCGTCATGGAGGCTGCGGTCGTCGGCCACGATGTCGGATCCCAGAAGACGTTGGTCTCGGCGTATCTCGTTGCCGCTACACCCGGCGCCGTCGACATCGACGAAATCCGTGCCCACGTCGCGCGACACCTTGCCGAATACAAGCGACCTCACGAATACCACGTGGTTGCCGAGTTGCCGCGCACGCCCAACGGCAAGCTCCAGCGCCGTCTCCTCCTCCACTGACCGCGGCACCTATCGCACCGATAGAGGATTTCGTCTCAGAAAGCCGTTGGCAAGCCGTCCATATATGTGTAATATGCACATAGATACACAAGGAGCCCGTGATCGCATGGCAACTGCAACCAAGCCTCTGAACACCTACTACGCAAGCCTTCTTGAGTCCTACAACATCGTGGCCAGCGCCGCGACGAAGGCTCATGAGCGCGCCACCCGCCTTACCTCCCTCGCCGGTAGCGAAGTCGCCGACGCCCAGCGCGACGGCATCGCTTTCGCCAAGGACTTCGCGACCGACAAGATCGAGCCCGCCGCCTTCCTTCCGAAGTACAAGGACGCGACCGCGAAGGCCCAGAACCACGTCGCTTCCTACGCGAAAGCTTCCCTCCAGGAAGCCCTTGATGCCGCCGCCGAGTACCGCGAGACCGCCCAGCAGCTCTTCGACACCAACAAGAAGATTGCCGAAGCCTTCGCAGAAGTCATCGGCGAGTACACCAATGGCCAGGCGTTCGCCGATGCCATCCAGGCGTTTACCCCGGCCGCACCCAAGGTGAAGGCCGAAACCAAGTAACTCCCATCCCCTCGGGAGTCCCCTCGCGAAAGCCCGGTCCCCCGGCCGGGCTTTCGTATATCCGGAAGATAAGGGCTGTCCGAATGGTGGCGCGGCAGGTACTATCCCCTGAGCTTTCCCCGGAGCGAGTCCCGTGACCTCTTTTCGCATCGTCCTGGCGACAACGGTGATCCTTGCCCTCAGCCTCGTTGCCTGCGGCGGTGGCGGCGGTGGCCAACCGAACAACGCTTCCGGGCTGGAAAAGTCGGCTGAGGACGTCTGGAACGCGATCTTCGACGGCAAGACCGACGATGCCTACGCCTACCTCACCGAAGATTGCAAGGACCAGGTTTCTGAGCGTGAGTTTCGCGACGGGGTTGGCGCACTCCCCGACCTGTTCGAAGCCTTTCTAGATGTGAAGGCAGAGGACATCGACGTCGATAAGGTCGAAACCCGCAACGTGAAGGATAGCAAGGGCGAGGCTCTCGTCGTCCTCGATGCCGGCGATGACGACCTCAATGAACTCCTGAACGACGGCAACGAATACCAGGATTGGGTCTACGAGGACGGAAGCTGGCGGATTGCCGACTGCAGCGGCCTCAGCTCGGACGGCGGCGACGACGGCGTGGACAGCGGCAGTGGCACCAGCGAGCCGGATGCCGAGAGCGAAACATCGCGAGACGACCCGGCCTCCCTGGGCACCGCGATCGAGGTGGCAGGCTGGGAGATAACGGTGAACAGCACCAATCCCGACGCGACGGACGACCTGCTTGCCGAGGAAGAATTCATCGATCCGCCCCAGGACGGCGATGTTTTCTACTCCATCAACATCACGGCAAAGTACGTCGGCGACGGCGAGAACGACTCGCAGAGCATCTTCCAGTCCATCACTTGGGGGGCCGTAGGAGATTCGTCCGTGGCTTACGACGTGTACAACGACGCCTGCACCTTCTACGCACTCGCTGAGGACCTTGACCAATCGGCGGAAGTCTTCGAAGGCGGCGAACTGACCGGCAACATCTGCTTCTCGGTGCTCGAAGGCGACGCTGACTCCTTGGAGCTTTATGCCGAGGAGTTGTTCGGCGACGGCCGCGAATGGTTCGCCCTTCGCTAGATCGTCTTAGCTGGCGAGCCTCACGGCGTCGTAGACCGGCGCCCACGTCCCGATGTCGATGGTCCCTTCCGGCGTGATCCCCATGTCCAGCGCCGTCGCCTGCTCTTCATCTCCTTCGATGGCGAGGATGGTCTTCGTTTTTTCCGGCCAATCCGTGACGTCGGCGGTTGGTGTCGGGCCGCTCCCCGCCGTCCAGATCAGGAGGAGCGAAGCGGCGCCGTCGGCCGAGCGGCAGGGATCGCAGGTCTTCCGTACCGCCGGAAACTGCACGGTCGTCGCGTAGTCGAACTCCTCTGAGGGCAGAGTGTTCCAGTCGTAAATGCTGACGTAGCGGAATTCGCCGCCGTCGAGCGAGCCATCGGGTTGCAGCGTCACGGGGTACTCGGCCCGCCCTTCTGGCAGTCCCGATACCGGCGCCAGGTCATCGAGGCCTATCTCGCGGCCCGACTCGCCGGTGCGCACGGCCCACTGATCGGCCGTCGCCGGGAAATCGGATGTGTAGACGCGCACCTGTTCTTCCCCGGGGGTGAGCGGATTGAGGATCAGTTCGTCGGGCGTCACCATCGCGAACACAGCGGCGTCCGGCGACCAAGCCCAGGTCAGGGGATTGGCACCCTTCGACGCGCCGAAGTCGCCTTCCACGCTGGGTGTCCCCGCGGCATCGAGGAAGGTCACCGCTTCGGCCCGGACGACTGCGAGGAGGGTGCCCGTCGGGGCCCAGGAGAGGTCCGTGACCTCGCCGCCTGTGTCGCTCGCAACCATCGACCCGTCCGCCACCCGGTACACCGTGACATCGCCGTCGGTGTTGGCTGCAGCGAGGTACTCGCCGTCGGGTGAGAATGCGATGTCGTCGAACAGCCCCGGTTCACCGATGTCTCGATGTTCCCCGCTGGCAACGTCGGTGAGGCGCACGGCCTTCGCTTCCGCTCCCGGTTGCTCGGGGTTCGGCGCGAAGGCGATCAGCACGTGGTCGGAACCAGCCGCCGAGGGAGTCTCCGTGGTTGCGGTGGTTGCGGCCGCGTCATCGTCGTCGTCGCCGCCCCGACCACTGCAGCCGACGGCCAACACCAGGCAGCCGAGCAACGCTGCGACGCCGAACGCCGTGGCCCAAGGTGATCGATGCAAGCGCACGGGCCTCAAATCACCGTCGGCGGCCGGTACTCGCCGAAAACATCGCGCATCGCCCCGCAGATCTCTCCGAGGGTGGCATAGGCCCGGACGGCATCGAGGACAGGGGGCATGAGGTTGTCGCTCCCCTCGCAGGCGCTCTTCAGCGCCTCAAGGCTGGCAGCGACGCGGCCCTCGTCGCGCTCCTCCCTGTGGTGCTGGAGCCGCTTCAACTGGTGCTCCACCAGGCGCCGGTCGACGCTGAAAATCGCCTGCGGCTGCTCCCCCGCATCCGTGAAGCTGTTCACTCCGACAACGACCTCGCTCCCGTCATTGACCTTGCGCTGGTACTCCCAGCTAGCCTCGGCGATCTGGTTCTGCATCCAGCCGGATTCGATTGCCGCGACGGACCCTCCCTGCGCCTCCACCTGCCGCATGTTTTCCACGGCCAATCGCTCGAGTTCGTTCGTCAGATACTCGACATAATAACTGCCGGCGAGTGGGTCGATGGTATCCGCCACCCCCATCTCATGGGCGACGATTTGCTGGGTGCGCAGGGCGATGCGCTGGGCGTCGTCGGTGGGCAGCGCGAGGGCCTCGTCGAAGCAGCTGAGCGCCAGGCTCTGGACACCGCCGATCACGGCAGCCATCGCCTGGGCTGTGGCCCGGATGATGTTGTTCTCGGGCTGCTGCGCCACCAGGGTGCTGCCGCCGGTCTGGGTGTGGGTGCGCAGCATCATCGAGCGAGGGTCTTTCGCCCCGTAGCGCTCCTTCAGCATCTTGGCCCAGAGCCGCCGCAGCGCCCGGTACTTTGCAATCTCCTCGAAGAAATTGTTGTGGGTGTTGAAGATCCAGCTGATCCGCGGGGCGAAATCATCGATCGCCGAGCCCCCGTTCGATCGCCGCATCCATGTAGGCGCAGGCGTTGGCGAAGGTGAAGCCGATCTCCTGGGCCGCCGTCGCAGCCGGCTTCCCGCATGTGGTAGCCACTCACGCTGATCGTGTTCCACTTCGGCACGTGCTCCGCGCAGTAGGCCATCAGGTCGGCCGCCAGCCGCACGCTCGGCCCGGGCGGGAAGATGTAGGTTCCTCGCGCCACGTACTCCTTGAGCACGTCGTTCTGCACGGTGCCCATCAGCTTCTCGCTGCTCACGCCCTGCTTCTCCGCGGCGGCGATGTACATCGCCAGCATCACGCCGGCAGGCGCGTTGATCGTCATGCTCGTCGACACCTCGTCGAGCGGGATGTCTTCGAACAGCGTCTCCATGTCATAAAGCGAATCGATCGCCACGCCCACCTGGCCAACCTCGGCGATGGCCATCGGGTCGTCGCTGTCGTAGCCAAGCTGGCTGGGCAGGTCGAAGGCTACGGAGAGGCCGGTCTGGCCCTGGCTCAGCAGGTAGCGGAACTTCTCGTTCGATTCCTCGGCCGTACCGAACCCGGCGTACTGGCGCATCGTCCAGAAGCGGCCGCGATACATCGTCGGCTGGACGCCCCGGGTGAATGGGTACTCGCCGGGGAGACCAAGGTCCCGGTCGTACTCCATCTCCGCGACATCGAGCGGCGTGTAGACGCGGGCGACCGTCATGCTGCTCGTCGTGAACGCTTCCTGCCGCTCCGGCTGCACGCTGCAGTGTCTTCGCGAGAGGGCCCTCTTCCCAGGCATGAACCCTCCGCGAAAGCGCCTTCAACGCCGCCTCGGAAAAGAGCATTGGTTGGGTCCCGTTCGTCTCGCCCATACGTGCCTCCAGCGCCACCCAGTGTAGTAGAGGATCAACATCCAGACGCTTTTCAGGTCAACAGACTGGGCCTACGATTTCACCCATGACCCAGCCTGCAAGCGTGATCTATCTGCCCCCCGGCGTCATCCCGCCGGTCACCGCCCAGCATGTCGGCCCTTCCGGCATCCCCTTCGACAAAGCCTTCTTCGAACAGGTGCTGCCCGCCTCCGTCCAGAACTTCTGTGAGAGCACAGACTGCGACTCGCCGATCGTCGAGCTCTGGACCGTCGACGGCACGCGGCACTTCGTGAAAGGCGTGTCAGGGGTCGCCGAGAGCTGGGTCTCGTTGCATACCGAAAGCGACGAGCACGAACGCCCGATCCAGGTCTTCGTCCCCTACCAGACGATTTACCGCGTCGAGATCCATCCGGAAGAGGACATCCGGCAGCGGCGGCTAGGGTTCGTCCGCGATTCAACCGCCCCGAAAGAGGCCCATGATTCCACCCCGGAGTAACGCACCTTCAGCGACGGACGCTGATCGCCTTTGATCCCGCGAATCCGGTCAGCCACCGGTCCGAACCGAGGAGCTCTCGGCGGCTCTCGGCGCCCTCTTCCAGCCCCGCCATTCCCGGGTCGTACTGACCGAGGAAGAGGTTTGATGTGACGAGTAGCCCGCCCCGGCGCAGAAGGCTGTAGAGGGCGTCAATATCGGCGGGCCCGGGGATGGCCGCATCGTAGACGGCCATGTCGTAGCCAGGCCGTAGTCCGTTCGCCGCGCCCGGGAATGCTCCCAGCAGTATCGTGACGCGCTCAAGGACGCCCGCCTGCGCAAGCCTGGAACGGGCTATCTCGATGTGGTCGGGGTCCGACTCCAGCGTGTCGATTTTCGATGATGGCGTTCCGTGCGCTAGCCAGGCGGTGGAGTAACCCAGTCCGGTCCCCACTTCGATGATCCGGCCCGCAGCGGTGGCCGCCGCGAGCACGCCGAGCAGAGGCCCGTCGCTGGAGGCGTAGGCGTCGCAGCCGTGCTGCTCCCTGTGCCGGTCCGTGGCCTCGGCAATGTCGACGAACGGATCTACCCGCTCGCGTTGCCGCTGGCTATCCAGTTCTCGATATCGGTTCGGGTTGGCAGGCTCGAAGTCCGGAAGGTCAACCATGCTCCGATGCTAGCTCATTGCTGACACTCCCTGTCAGCAGTCCCTCCGTCATCTCCTGACCCCTCTGGCACAATGATCTGGTGACCGTTGCCGAATCCTCGGCCCTCGATGCTTTCTCTCCCGCGACTGCCGCCTGGTTCCGCGATGCCTTCGCCGAACCTACGCCAGTGCAGGAACGCGGTTGGCGCGCGATTTCGGGAGGCAACCATGCCCTCCTGCTCGCACCCACGGGTTCTGGCAAGACGCTCGCCGCCTTCCTCTGGTGCCTCGACCGCCTCCTCCAGCGCGACCCGCTGCCGCCTGGCAAGAACGGCAAGGCTGCGAAGCGCGCTGGCGTTTCCGTCCTCTACATCTCGCCCCTGAAGGCGCTCGGCTACGATATCGAACGAAACCTGCGAGCCCCGCTGGCCGGGCTCTCGATCGCCGCGACGCGCGAAGGCCGGGAGGCGCCCGATATCACCGTCGGCACCCGCACCGGCGACACGCCATCGAAGGAGCGCGAACAGATTCGCCGCGACCCGCCGGACATCCTCATCACGACGCCCGAGTCGCTCTACCTGATGCTTACATCGCGCGCCCGCGAAGTCCTCCGCACCGTCCACACCGTCATCGTTGACGAGATCCACACCATGGCCGGGACGAAGCGCGGCGCCCACCTCAGCCTCTCCCTCGAACGCCTGGAACAGCTCTGTCCGCAACCACCGCAGCGCATCGGCCTCTCAGCCACCCAGCGGCCGCTGGAGGAGATTGCGCCGCTATCTCGGCGGTGCCGGTCAGGTGGACATCGTCGATGCCGGCAGACCGCCGGAGCTGGATCTCCAGGTCATCGTCCCCCTCGACGATATGACGAACACCGCCGAGGGCGCCCACATGCAGCTCTCGATCGACAAGGGCTACGGGCCCGAGGCGCGGACGTCGATCTGGCCCGCCGTCTACCCCCGCCTGCTGGAGGAGATTCGCGCCCACAGCAGCACCCTCATCTTCGTCAACAACCGGCGCCTCGCCGAGCGCATCGCTATGCGCGTGAACGACATGGCCGGAGAAGAACTGGTCCGCACCCACCACGGATCCATGTCGCCCGAGCAGCGGACGGTGGTGGAGGAGGCTCTGAAGTCAGGGCAGCTCCCGGCCCTCGTCGCCACCAGCTCGCTCGAACTCGGCATCGATATGGGCGCCATCGACCTTGTCATCCAGGTCGAATCGCCGCGGTCGGTCGCCCGCGGCCTCCAGCGTGTGGGTCGCGCCGGCCACCACGTCGGTGCTACCAGCAGTGGCCGCATCTTCCCGAAGTACCGCGGCGACCTGCTCGAATGCGCCGTCCTTACCCGCCAGATGCGCGACGGCGCCATCGAAGCAACCACGATCCTGCGAAACCCGCTCGATGTCCTTGCCCAGCACATCGTAGCCATGTGCGCCGCCGACGAATGGACGGTCGAGCAGCTCCATGCTCTCGTCCAGCGCTCCTACAACTTCGCCGGTCTTAGCCGCGAGGTGTTGGAGAACGTGCTCGGCATGCTCGCCGGCCACTACCCCTCCGACGAGTTCGTCGAGCTGCGCCCGCGCCTCATCTGGGACCGCGCCACGGACCTCCTCACGACCCGCGGCGACGCCCGCACGATCGCCGTCGTCAACGGTGGCACCATCCCCGACCGTGGCCTCTACGGCGTCTTCATGGGCGAAGGCGGGCCGCGCGTCGGCGAACTCGACGAAGAGATGGTCTACGAGAGTCGGCCCGGCGAGACCTTCCTCCTTGGCGCCACCAGCTGGCGGATCGAACAGATCACGAACGACCGCGTCATCGTCTCACCGGCGCCCGGCGAACCCGGGAAGATGCCCTTCTGGAAGGGCGATGGCATTGGCCGCCCCCTGGAATTCGGCAAGGCGATCGGCGCCTTCACCCGTGAAATGGTCGAGGAGAAAAACGAGACACGGGCGATGAAGCGGCTGCGCGACCGCCACGACCTCGACGACCGCGCCTCCCGCAACCTCCTCGCTTACCTCGCCGAGCAGAAGGCCGCGACCGGGGCGGTGCCCACCGACCAAAACGTGGTCGTCGAACGTTACCGCGATGAGCTGGGCGACTGGCGCGTCATCATCCTCACGCCCTTCGGCGGCCAGGTCCACGCACCCTGGGCGCAGGCGCTGGAGTCGGCCCTCGGCGAGCGCTCGGGCGTCGAAGTACAGGCACTCTGGAGCGACGACGGCATCGCCATCCGCTTCCTCGATGGCGAAGCGCTACCGGGCGATGACGAGCTCTTTCCCGCGCCTGAGGCGGTCGAGGAACTGGTCGTGAACCGCCTCGCCGACTCCGCCTTCTTCGCCAGCCACTTCCGCGAGAACGCCGCCCGTGCGCTCCTTCTTCCCCGGCGACGTCCGGGCCAGCGCACACCCCTCTGGATGCAACGTCAGCGCTCCGCCAGCCTCATGGCCGTCGCCACGAAGTACAGCGACTTCCCGATCGTCCTCGAGACGTACCGCGAGTGCCTTCGTGATGTCTTCGACCTACCGGGGCTCATCGAGATCCTCACCGATGTCCGGAGCAGGCGAATCACCGTCACTTCCGTCGAAACGCAGGAAGCGTCGCCGTTCGCCCGCTCGCTGCTCTTCGACTACATCGCCGCCTACATGTACGAAGGCGATGCCCCCCTCGCCGAGCGCCGCGCCCACGCCCTCACCCTCGATCGCACCCTCCTTCGCGATCTCCTCGGCGAAGCCGAACTGCGGGAGCTGCTTGACCCCCATTCGATCGAGGAGACCGAGCTGGAGCTGCAGTGTCTTGTTGACCGCCGCAAGGCGCGCACGGCCGACCACCTGCACGACCTCCTTCGCCGCCTGGGGGACCTCACCGTCGCCGAGATCGAGGCACGCTGTATCGCAGGTTCACCCGTCGGGGAGTGGCTCATGCAGCTCAAGGTGGCCCACCGTGCCTGCGAAATCCGCATAGCCGGCGAGGAGCGCTGGATCGCGATTGAGGATGCCGGGCACTTTCGCGACGCCGTCGGTGTCTCGCCGCCCCAGGGCGTGCCCGAGGCATTCCTCAAGCCTTCGGTGCACCCGCTCCAGGCCTTGCTGCTCCGGTCGGCGCGCGTTCATGGGCCGTTCCTTGCCAGCGGCCCGGCCGAGCGCTGGAACCTCCCCGTCGACCACGTCACGGCCGCCCTCCAGCAGTTGGCCGCGACCGAACAACTCCTCTACGGCGACTTCCGGCCCGGCGGCAGCGAACGGGAGTGGTGCCATCCGGACGTCCTGCGCACGCTCAAGCGGAAGTCGCTCGCCGTCCTCCGCGAGGCTGTAGAGCCCGTCGACGCTGCCGCGCACGCCCGGTTCCTCGCCCAGTGGCATGGTATTGGCAGCAACCGTTCCAACCTCGACCGCCTCCGGGAAGTCATCGCCCAGCTCGAAGGCATGGCCCTTCCTGCCTCCATCCTCGAACGCGACATCCTTCCGGCGCGCCTCGCAGGCTACCGACCTTCCATGCTCGACGAACTCTGCGCCTCAGGGGAGGTGGCATGGCTCGGGCGCGGTCCCCTGGGCCGCACCGACGGTCGCATCGCGCTCTACCGCCGCGAGAACCTCGCGACCCTCACGCCCGCTGCCGGCGAAACGCCTTCCGAGCCCATCCATCACGCCATCGTCGCTTGCCTGCAGTCGCGGGGAGCGTCGTTCTTCGCCGACATCCTTGGCGCCGCCGGAGAGCCACTGGCGGCAACCCTTTCGGCGCTCTGGGACCTTGTCTGGGCGGGACTCGTGAGCAACGACACCTATGCCCCCGTCCGCGCGACAACATGGCCGAAGCGCGCCCTTCGCCCCGGTCGAGCCCGGCGCAACCCGTTCCCGCCGGAAGCAGCGGGCCGCTGGTCGCTCACCGCCGCCGGTCATGGCGACCTGCCCGATTCCACCCGCACGCTCCATCGCCTTGCCGGCGTCCTCCTTGAACGCTACGGCGTCGTCACCCGTGAGACGGTCGCGGCCGAAGCTGTCCGGGGTGGTTTTGCCGCCGTCTATCCCGTCTTCAAGGCCATGGAGGAGTCGGGCCAGGTGCGTCGCGGCTACTTCATCGAGGGGCTCGGCGCCTCCCAGTTCGCCCTCCCTGGAGCCGTCGAGAGACTCCGCAGCCAGCGTGACACCGACGCTGAAGCGGTCATCCGCGTGCTCTCGGCCTCCGATCCCGCCAATCCCTACGGGGCCACCACGGCATGGCCCGCGCACGACGCCGTCGACCGGCGCACCTTGCAGCGTACGGCGGGTGCCCTCGTGGTCCTCATCGACGGTCAGCTCGCCGCCTACCTCGCCCCGAGCGGGCGCAACCTCGTCGCCTTTGCCCCATTCACCGACGATGCGCGTGCTCCGGCGCTCGCCGCGGCCCTCGCGGATTGCGCCGAACGTATGCCCCGCCAGGCGCTGGTGCTCGAGAAAATCGATGACGTGGCTGCGGGACAATCGCCGCTGCAGCCGCACCTGCTCGGAGCCGGCTTTCAAAGCGGCTATAAGGGGCTCACGTTTCGGTTCGGCGGGGCCCGGAGTGGGTGACCGGGCTGCCCTCCTGCTCGTCGGGGGACTGCTCTTGCTCACGTCCTGCGCCACGCCCGGGCCAACGCAGCCAACCATCGACTTCCCCACACCCGTCCCCACCGACCTCCCGGAGACTGCGACACCCGGCCTAACCGGGGCCTGCACCCTGCTCACGCCTTCCGACATCCACGATGTCCTTGGCCTCGATGCGGTCCAGGCGAGTTCGTCACCGCTCTCCTGCGGCTATGCCGAAGGCGGCCGGACCGTGCTCCTCACCCTCCTCGGCCAATCGGTGTGGGATACCTACGAGGAGTCGTTCTCGAGGTCGGACGCCGGCGAAACGCTCTCCATTGGTGATTGCTCTCTCTACTTCCCGGCCACGCTCAACGGCCTCGTCATGACCCAGCGAGCGGAGGAGGTCTACCTCCTCAGTGGCGTCGGCACCCGCGAGGCGGCGACCGAGCTGATGCAGCGTATTCTCCAGCGAAACGCCATGGAGGAGGGCGGCTAAGGATGCCGGAAGGTGATGCCCTCTTTCGCTACGCCGCCATGCTTCGGCCGGTCCTCGAAGGGCAGGTGATCCTGTCCGCGCGGGCCCACGGGCCGGGCCCCGTTCCCCGGGTCGAAAAGGTGATCGGCGCCACCGTCACGGAGGTCCGGGCGACCGGCAAGAACCTCCTCATCCGCCTCGACAACGACCTCGTCCTGCGCGGCCACCTGCGGATGTACGGCAGCTGGGAGGTCTACCGCAACGGGGAGCCCTGGCGAAAGTCCCCGCGGGCGGCCCGCCTGGTCCTGGAAACCGAACTCGCGACCGTCGTGAACTTCAACGCTCCCGTCGTCGAACTGCTCGAACAACGGGCACTCGACCACTTTGCCCCGGTGGCCGCGCTCGGCCCCAACCTCCTTGCCGACGAATTCGACGTGGCTGAGGTCCTGCGCCGTTTTCGCGACCCGCTGCTTGCGGGTGTCACCATTGGCGACGCCATCATGGACCAGAAGATCATGGCCGGCGTCGGCAACATCTGGAAGCACGAAACGCTGTTTCGCTGCGGCGTGAATCCCTGGCGGACCGTCGGCTCGCTCTCCGACCACGAGCTGGTGGCGTTGATCGCGATGGCACGCAACCTCTTGCTCGCGAGTGTTGGCAAACCGAACGGGCTCGGGTTGCGGAAACGGCCCCGGGCGCATGTGTACAAGCGCACCGGTCAGCTGTGCTACCGCTGTTCCACCCGGTTGCGGGCCGCCCCGCAGGGAAACGACATCCGCCACACCACCTGGTGCCCCAGGTGCCAGCCCGCCGCCGAAGGCCAGGTAGTGCCCCCGGTCAGGCCGCGAAACCGGGCCGTTTAGCCGGCGAGTCCCTCGACCTTGGGGATCGGCCGGTCGCTCGTTCGATACTCCTGCTTTCCAGACTCGAGGAGGTCGCCGCCTTCGCAGTCGTTCACCACAATCGCCGGGAAGCCTTCGACCTCGAGCCGCCGGATTGCCTCGGTGCCAAGGTCCTCGAAGGCGATCACTTCGGCCTTCTTGATGTGGCGATTGAGAAGGGCGCCCGTGCCACCAACCGCGATGAAATAGACCGCCTTCGCATCCTTGATCGCCTGGCGAACCTTGGGGCCCCGCCCGCCTTTCCCGATGATGCCCTTGAGCCCCAGCTCGAGCATCTTCGGTGTGTAGGGGTCGAGGCGCATCGCCGTAGTCGGGCCGGCTGAGCCGATGACGGCGCCCGGCCGCGGCGGCGTCGGCCCCACGTAATAGACCACCTGCCCGTGGAGGTCGAGCGGCAGCGGTTCGCCGGCATCGGCGAGGGCGATGAGCCGTTTGTGGGCAGCGTCGCGCGCCGTGTAGATAACCCCGGTAATCGCGACGTGATCGCCCGCTCGCAGTCGGTCGATCGTGGCCTGATCGAGGGGTGTAGTTACCTGGATCGTGTCAGCCATTTGTTGCTCCTTGGCTCGCCGCGAGGGGCGTCATGGGCTTGCGCATCACCACCATCTCTACGGGGATGGTCATCCGTTCGGGCTGCGGAAAAGGTTCTCGCCCGGCCTCCGCGTATCCCAGTTTTTCGTACCACGGGAAAAGGACCTTGCGGGCGTTCACCACCGTGATCGTCATCTCACTGCAGCCACGCTCGCTGCACCACGCCTCGGCCGCCGCCACAAGCTGCTTGCCGATGCCGCCGTACTGCCGGCCCGGGTCGACGCTCAACATGCCGAAGTAGCCACTCCGGTCCGTGGCTTCGACATAGACACACCCGGCGAGGCCATCTTCGTCCTCGGCCAGGAGATAGGCGCCCGCCCGGAGATGCGCTTCGACATCTTCCTCGTCCGTCCGCTTCCCCTTGAGGCGAAACTCCTCTTCGACCACGTACGCAGCGTTCACGACCGCGACAATCGCCCCCGCGTCCGCTGATGTTGCCGAACGGAACGCCAGGCTCACAGTACCTTCACCATCAGGCAGGACTCGTGCGCGATGGGGATGGAGTAGTGGCCGGGCGGAAACACCTCCGAGTCGACCACTTCGTAGCCAGCACGCTCGTAGTACTCGACGTTCCCCAGCTCGCGGACGGTCGTCAGCACCACCCGCTGGAACGCCTCTGCCAGCGCCAGCGACTCTGCACGGTGTAACAGGGTCCGGCCGACACCACCGCGCTGGCTATCGGGGTGCACCGAGGCGATGCCGAAGTAGAGGTCGCGTTCGCCGGGAAACCCGTTGGTCGTGACCCGGGCCGCGACGCCGGTGGTGAAGCCGAACATTTCCACCTTCGCTGCCACGATCATCGCCATGCCGACCATGCCTCTGCCGGCGTGCACGGCGATGATCCGCGATCCGGGCGGGCACTCTTCGGGAAACGACTGCAGGGTCGCCCGTGGTCCGGTGACGAGGGGATGCACGCTGAATGCGGCATTGGCCAGGTCGACGGCCTCCCCGAGGTCGATCTCCGTCACCGGGATGACCTCCACGTGGAGGGCGGCGCCGCTCGTTGCCCCGGCCATGCCTAGATGGTCGCCTGCTTGGTGCGGGCGCTGTGGCACTGGATGTTCACGGCCACTGGCAACGCGGTGATGTGCGTTGGATAGACCTCCATGAACACGTCGAGCGCCGTTGTGCTGCCTCCCACTGCTTGCGGACCCACGCCCAGCGCATTGACGGCATCGAGCAATTCGTCCTCGAGTGCGGCCACCTCATCGTCCTCGTGGCGGGAGCCAATCTTGCGAAAGAGGCTGTGCTTCGCCATCGTCATCGCTTTTTCCGCCGTGCCGCCAACGCCCACGCCAATGACCAGTGGCGGGCAGGGGTTGCCCCCCGACATGTCCACGGTCTCGCAGACGAAGTCGATGACGGCCTGCTTGCCGGCGCCGGGGAGGAAGTTCTGGTAGCGGGACATGTTCTCGCAGCCGCCGCCTTTCGGCATGAACATAATGTGGATCGTGTCGCCCGGCACGATCTCCGTGTGGATGACGCCGGGCGTGTTGTCCCCCGTGTTCGTCCGGCTGCTGAAGGGGTGGGCGGCGATGGACTTGCGCAGGTATCCCTCGCCGTACCCTCGCCGGATGCCCTCGTTCACGGCATCGATGATGTAGCCGCCGCCGACGTGGACATCCTGGCCGATGGCAAGGTGCACGACGGATGTCCCGGTGTCCTGGCAGAGCGGCAACATCCGCGTACGGGCGATCTCCGCGTTCTCGAGGATTTCGTCGATGATCTGGATGCCCAGCGGCGAACGCTCCGTGGCGCGGGCGGCGCGAATCGCCCCTTCTACGTCCTCGGGCAGCTGGTGGGTGGCCTCCACGGCCAGTCTCGCAACGGTTTCGGTGATCGTCTGAGCGTCAATCTCGCGCATGGGGACTCCTGGGTAGCGGCGTGAGCACCCATTGTGGGCCAAGCCGCAGAAACCCGCCAAAAGCAAACTGCGATAGGTTCGCAAGGTGAAGTGCCTTTCCCGATCAGTGTCTGAGTCGGGATCCCCGTTTAGCATGGTTCACTGGAACGGTGGTTTCAGACGTGGATGTACCTCTGGCAGCAGTTGGGATTGAGTACCTCTTCATTCCCGGTTCCCTCCCCGAATGGTTCGCACTCGTTGCCCTCACGCTCATAGCGGCCGAGTGCCTTCGGCGTGAACTGGGCAACCCCTCGGCGATCGTGGTGGGCGTTGGGGTCGTCTTCGCCTGCCTCGTCATGGGGAATATGTCCCTCGCCGTCGCCCTCTGTGCGGCATCGGTTGGCGCCCACCTCTGGCGGCGTTCCGGCCATACTCTCGCCGTCCGCACCTCACGCGGCGCTGCCGGCGAAATCCTCCTCGTTCTTGGCGGCTACGTCGTCTACGAGATGTCCCGTGTGCACCTCCAGTCGAGCTACCTGGCTGCTCGCGCCAACGCTCTCAGGGTGGCGGAGATTGAGAAGAGCGTCCGTCTCTTCTTCGAAGGAGACCTCCAATCCCTCGCACTGAGCTGGCGCCCGGTGGTTGTGGTGCTCACCAACTACTACCAGCTGGGGTTCCTCGCCATCGTCACGGGCACGATTCTCTGGCTCTTTCTCGCCGACGATGACAACTACCGGCTCATGCGAAACTCGCTGGGCATCTCCTGCATCCTCGGCGTGACCGCGTTCGCGCTCATGCCCACGGCCCCTCCTCGGCTCATGGCGGAGTTCAACATCATGGACACCGCGAGCCTTCTCGGCCGTCAGTCGCTCTTCGTCAACGACTATGCCGCTATCCCCAGCCTCCACGTCGGCTGGATGGCCCTTGCCGGCTACTGCCTCGGCCGCAGCATCGGCGGAACCTGGGGTCCGCTCGTGAAGTTCCTCCCCGGCTTTTCCATGGCCCTCACGGTGATGATCACCGGCAACCACTACTGGCTCGACGGCGTCGTAGGCACGGCCATCACCCTCGGTCCGGCACTTATCGCGGTCCACCTCCTCGGGCAGACCGACGCCCGCATGGACGAGGTGCCGCAGCCCGCCCTGCCCCTGCCCTGAGCCGTCACGGCTAACGGGGCCGGCGCTGCTATCATCGACGCGTGGCTGGAGTTGAACGTCGGGTGACACTTGCCGTGCCTGCTGGCACGACTCCCGAGATCCGCATCGGCACCGCTTCCGGCCGGGTCACCATCTCCACCTGGGACCGCCCGGCAATCGAGGTCGCCGCCTCTCGCCCACCTCGTCAGCGTTTCGAACTCGGCGCTAACGGCGTCCTCGACCTCACGCACGCTTTCGGCGCCTCCGCAATCATCGAGATCAACTGCCCGGCCGGCACCAACGCGACGATCGGCACCGCCAGTGGAAGAGTGCAGGCGAACGGAAGTCTCGGCCGCCTGAGCGTCACTTCCGTCTCCGGGAACATTTCTCTCCAGCACGCCCGCGTGGCCGAACTGAGGACCGTCTCCGGCAGGATCGAAGCTGCTTCAGTCGGCGACCTCGCCCGCATCGCCACGAGGAGCGGCAACGTTGTCATCGGCGCTGTGGCCATCGCCGAGATCTCGTCCGCTTCCGGCCGCATTGCCGCAGGTCCGGCCACCGGCGACGTCCGCGCTCAGAGCGTCAGCGGTCGCGTCGAATTGCAGACCGATGGCAAGGCAGATGTACACGCCCGCACGGTCTCCGGCTCGATCAGCGTGCTCATGCCGCGGGGCACGCATCCACGCCTGGCCGTGCGCGCAAAAACCGTCGACTTCGATGGCCAGGAAGGCGAAGACTGCACCTGCCGGCTCCAATCGGTAAGCGGCCGCGTAGAGGTTCGGCTGCAATGACCGCCGAAGCCCGGGCTTCAACCGCCACCGTCCAGGGCCTTATCGCATTCACCGATATCGTGGGCTTCACGGAACTCACCGCCAGCCTCGGCGACCCTGTCGCCCTCGCCATCGTCACCCGCCAGGAAGAAATCGTCCGGACGGCGCTCCCCGATGGCGCCCGCATCGTCAAGGAACTGGGCGATGGCCTCCTCCTCTTCTTCGCCGATTCCGATGCCGCCGTCGCCACATGTCTCCATTTGCAGGACCTGTTCGATGCCGAGACGGAGCGAGTAGAGATGCCCATCTGGGTGCGCATGGGACTGCACTGGGGCACGGCCTCTCGCTATCGCGACGACCTCATCGGCCACGACGTCAACGTCGCCAGCCGCGTGGCCTCTGCCGCCGGACCCGGCGAAGTCCTGCTCTCAGAGCAGGTGCTGCAACACTGTGACAGCAGGTCCATGCCGGAAGTGGAAGAGCTCGGCCCCGTCGTGATGAAGGGCCTTCCCGAACCGGTCAGGCTCTATCGCGCCGTGCGTGGATTCGCGTCTGCGAACGGCGCCGGCGCCGATTGGTAGGATCGGGGCAGCGGCCCCTCCGCGACGATGCCCATGACGAATCCAATCGAACAGAGTTACTTCGACCGTGCCGGTGGCGAAACGGCCGTGGTTGAGCTCATCCAGCGCTTCTACGAACTGGTCGAAGCGGACTCCGCCCTCCGCCCCGTGTACCCGGAGGACCTTGGGCCCGGGAAGGAGAAGCTCACGCTCTTCTTTGTCCAGTGGCTTGGAGGACCGCCGCGCTATTCGGACCTCTACGGGCACCCGCGGCTTCGCCGCCGCCACTTTCCCTTCGTCATCGGCGAACTGCAGGCGGGACGCTGGCTGCGAAACATGCGCCAGGCGATGAACGACTGTGGCTGGGACGCCGCACTCATCACCGAGCTTTTCGAGAACCTCGCTCCTCTGGCGCACCACATGGTCAACGCCAACGACGATGTTCCGCGCGAGCCGCTCGGCGATGTGAGGATGACCTGATGCCGCCGCCCGCGATGTTCGACGAGACCACGGCGCTCATCGTTGTCGATGTCCAGAACGACTTCGCCCATCCGGACGGATCGCTTTACGTAACCGGGGCGGAGGAAGTCGTCGCGGCGGTAAACACCCTCGTGGCCGAAGCCGTGGCGGCGGGCTCGACGGTCTTCTACACGCAGGACTGGCATCCGCCCTCCACGCCGCATTTCGCCAGGGATGGCGGGATCTGGCCGGTGCACTGCGTCGCTGATTCGTGGGGCGCCGAACTCCATGATGACCTGCGCATGGAAGGCGTCCGTGTGCACAAGGGTACCGGCGGCGAGGACGGCTACTCCGGATTCACGGTGCGCGACCCCGAAACCGGCGAAACCGCTCCCACAGGACTGGACGATCTCCTCCGGCATGCGGGCATCACCCGGACCGTCGTCGTGGGCCTTGCGACGGACTATTGCGTCGTCGAAACGGCGCTGGATAGCGTTGCCCATGGCTACCCCACCACAGTCGTCCGCCAGGCGATTGCTGCCGTGAACCTGAAGCCCGGGGATGGCCAGGCGGCCATCGGGCGTATGGCGGCCGCGGGCGTCACTCTCGCATGACCGACGACCCGGCCGGCTCGGCCCTGTTCACAGACTTGTACGAGCTGGTTATGGCCTCGGCCTATCTTTCCGAAGGCGTCGACGACGTCGCAACCTTTGAGCTCTGGATCCGCGAACTCCCCCCGAACCGGAACTTCCTCGTCGCCGCCGGCCTCGAACAAGTCGTCGAACACCTGCTCTCGCTCTCCTTTCGGGACGAGGATCTCGCCTACCTCGAAAGCCTTGGGAGCTTCGCGCCTGCGTTTCTCGACCATCTCCGCGGCCTTCGCTTCACGGGCGATGTCTGGGCCATGCCCGAAGGCACCATCGCCTTCGCCCCCGAACCGCTGCTCCGCGTCACCGCCCGCCGCATCGAGGCGCAGCTGGTGGAGACCTTCCTCCTCGCCTCGATCAACTTTCAAACGATGGTTGCCACAAAGGCGGCGAGAATGGTGCTTGCCGCCGATGGGCGACCGCTCGCCGACTACTCCGCACGCCGCGACCACGGCCCTGGCGCGGCGAACCTGGCGGCGCGCGCTGCCTACATCGGCGGGGTGGCCACCACCTCCAACGTCTTCGCCGGGCGACAATTCGGCATCCCCGTGAGCGGCACCATGGCGCACAGCATGGTCCTTTCTTTCCCCGACGAGCTGACGGCGTTCCGTGCCTACGCCCGCCAGAACGCCAGTGGCGGGACGCTGCTGATCGACACCTTCGACACGGTGACCGGCGCCAGGAATGCGATCACCGTCGCCCGCGAGTTGCGCGATCACGGCGGGTACCTCGGTGCCGTCAGGCTGGATAGCGGCGACCTTGGACGGTCGGCCTTCGCCGTTCGGGCGCTGCTCGACGATGCCGGTTTCGCCGATGTGAAGATCGTGGCGTCCAGTGACCTCGACGAGTACGTCATCGCCGACCTGCTTGCCGACGGTGCCCCAATCGATGCGTTCGGCGTTGGCACCCGCCTCGGCACCAGCGCCGATGCCCCGTACCTCGCGGGCGTCTACAAGCTGGTGGAAGACCATTCGGGCGGTCGCGCTAAGTCTTCGGCCGGCAAGGCGACCGTCCCCTTCGCCAAGCAGGTTCACCGTCTGCACGATGGGCGCGGCATGGTTTCCGACACCATCGCCCGCGTGGACGAGGACGGCATCCCGGGGACGCCGCTGCTGGTGCCGGTGCTTGTCGACGGCCGCCGTGTCCGAGCCGCGGAGCCGCTCGAAGCAATCCGTGACCGTTGCGCTGCCGGGATACGGCAACTCCCGGGTCATCTGCGCGCCCTCGAGACCACGGATCGTCCCTACCCCGTGCACTGGTCGCCCGTCCTCGAACCGTGGGTCTCAGCCAGGTAGCCCTACAATCGAGGCATGCCTGCCAAACCACGACGCCTCGAAGGTGAACGTCCTCGCGACCGGTTTGGGCGGCCCCTGCCCTGGGGCTCCGTTTCCGAACTCGAACTCCTCGATTACGACAGCCTCCCGATGGCCGAGAGCCACGACATGGCGATCGACTACTTCAACGCGGGGCTCTTCTTCCCGGCCCACGAGGCCTGGGAGGCGGCGTGGCGAAAAGCCCGGGGAACCGACGAGGAGCAGTTTTTCAATGGCCTGGCCAAGCTCGGGGCGGGCTTTACCCACATCCAGCGGAAGAACGCCCACGGCGCCTGGACGCTCATCACGAAGGCCGTCGACCGGATCGCGCCGTACGGCCCTCATCATCGCGGCATGGACGTAGCATCCCTTTGTGCCCCGCTGGAGGCTATCGCCCGGCAAATCGCGCCCGGCAGCGCAGGCCCGGCTCGCACCGCCGCCGGTGGAGTTTCCGGTCATTCGCCGCTCACCATAACGGCCACCATTCGCAAGAAATCGCGTACCCTGATCGCATGGCCACGAAGGCGATTGAGCTCGATGTCGAGGGGACGCCGGTCCGCATCAGCAACCCCGACAAGGTGTTCTCCCCGAGAAGGGCTACACCAAGCTCGACCTCGTGAACTACTACCTTCCGTCGGGCCCGGCGGCACTGCAAGGCGTCATGCGAGCGGCCGATGATGCTCAAGCGCTTCCCCAACGGCGCCGGCAGAGAGTCCTTCTTCCAGAAGCGTCGCCGCAGCACGGCCACCGGGCATGGAGACCGCCGAGCGTCCATTTCCCCAGCGGCCGCAGCGCCAACCTCGTCGTCTGCGACGACCTCGCCGACCTCATCTGGGTCATCAATCTCGGCTGCATCGACCTCAACCCCTGGCCCGTCCGCCATGCCGAACGTCGACACAGCCCGGACGAACTCCGCATCGACCTCGACCCCACGCCCGAGGCCACTTTCGAGACGTAAAGCAGGTGGCGATGACCGGTCAAGGAAGTGCTCGAGGACTCGGCTATCGCGGCTTCCCGAAGACCTCTGGCTCCCGCGGCATCCACATCAACGTCCGCATCGAGCCGCGCTGGGGCTTCACCCAGTGCGGCGCAGCGTGCCTCGCCCTCGGCCGCGAAGTCGAGCGCCGCATCCCCGCGCTCGCCACGACGAAGTGGTGGAAGGAAGAGCGTCACGGCGTCTTCATCGACTACAACCAGAACGCCCGCGACCGCACCGTCGCCTGCGCGTACTCCGTCCGCCCGACGCCCAACGCGCGGGTTTCCTGCCCGCTCGCGTGGGACGAGCTGCCCGGCGTCGAACTGGCTGACTTCACGATCGAGACCGTGCCTGAGCGCTTCGCCGACATCGGCGACCCGTGGCGCTGGCATCGACGATGTCGCTCCTACTCCCTCGAACCGCTGCTCGAACTCGTCGCGGAGCAGGAGCAGGCGGCGAAGGCGACGCTCCCTGGCCGCCGCAGTTCCCCAAAGGGCCACGGGGCGAGCGCGTCCAGCCGAGCCGCCGGAAAGAGGACTGACTACAGCTCCGCGTTGCGCCACCGCTCCCACAGGGCCCGCGTGTAGGACGGCGGATCGAACGCGATCGCGAACCTGCTGAAGAATTTCGCCACGTTCGTAATGTCGCGTTCCAGCATCTCGTAGGCGCCGGGCTGAAGCGGGTCGACGCACTGGGGCAGGTCGATGACCACGCAGCGCCCGTCGCGGACGAGGACGTTAAAAGGCGAGAGGTCGCCGTGCACGCAGTTCGCCGCCAGCATGCGTTCGATGTTCCAGAGCCGCCGCTCGAACATGCCCCGGGCCTCCTGCCGTTCGATCGCGGCATGCTGAAGCTGCGGCGCCGCGGCGCCGGGTTCCGCTTCAACGAACTCCATCAAGATCGCTCGCGCGTTGGAATAGAACGGCTCCGGCACGTCGATGCCCGCGTAGTTAAGGCTGCTCAGCCACTCGAACTCGTGGTCCACCCAGAGGGCGTCCTCCGCCTGGCGGCCGAATTCGCTGTGGTTTTGCACCGCGCGGGCAACCTGGCCCTTCAGGATGATGCGGCCCTCCTCGTAGACGGACGCGCTCTTGAAGTTTCGGCGGTCGCGCTCGTGGTACACCTTCGCCACCGCGAAAGCCGTGCCGAGTTTGCGCGTCCCCCGGCAGAGGTAAGCCGTCGCTTCTTTGCCGCTCTTTATCACGCTGAGTTCGTCCGTGATCAGCCCGAAGTCGAAGAACTCCTCCAGGGGACCGGGCAATGCGATCGGTGGTTGTGCTATCACGGTAGGTCTCCTCGAATGGCGCCGGGGGCGCGTGGCGCAAGAAACGAAAAAAAGGCCGCCTCATCGGCGGCTCCTGCGACTGTTCCGGAAAACGTCCGGGCTAGAGGAGGGTGGCTACCTGGAGGCGCGTGGGGTTGGCATTCGTATCCGAAAGAACCATCGGTCGCCTCCTTCTTCGCGGGCTCGGCCGCGACGTGCTTTTGCAAGAGTCCTCGATGTCCGCCGTTTCGTCAATCCCCATCGTTAACGGCGAAGATCCGTTGCAATTCTGCCGGCACGGCAACGTCGAGCTGGTCGTAGGTGCAGGCGCGCGGCGGCTTGTCGGGACGCCAGCGAAGGAACCTCGCCGCATGCCGGAAGCGGCCGCTCTGCATGTGGTCGAAAGTTCACCTCGCAGACCAGTTCCGGCGACATCCGCACCCAGCTCAGGTCCTTTCCCTGCGTCCAGCGCGTTGGCGATCCGGGCGTGCGGCCCTCACCGAAGCCCTCACCGTCGTCCGTGATATATGGCTGCAGGAGAGGGATCAGCTCCCGCTTCTCCTTGGCTGAAAAGCTCGATGTGTGGCCGATGTGGTGGAACGTCCCTTCGCTGTCGTAGACGCCGAGGAGGAGCGAGCCCACGGCTGAGCCCTCGTGGTCCTTCAGCCAGCGGAAGCCGCCCACAACGCAGTCGGCGGTGCGCAGGTGCTTGATCTTCGCCAGCGCCCGCTGTCCGGCCATATACGGCTGGCCCAGTGGCCTGGCGATGACACCGTCGAACCCCGCGCCTTCGAACTGGTCGAACCACTCCTGGGCAACGTTGCGGTCTCGCGTCATCGGCGTGATGTAGAGCGGTGGCTTCCCCGTCCCGAGAAGCGCTTCCATCTCTGTCCGACGCTCCTCGAACGGGCGACCCCGAAGGTCAGCCTGGCCCGTGGCAAGCAGGTCGAAGGCGACGAACGAGGCTGGCGTCTGCCCGGCCAGCATCCGCACCCGCGACGCGGCCGGATGGATACGCATGAGCATCGCGTCGAAGTCGATCCCCCGCGCTCCCATGATCACGATCTCGCCGTCGAGGACCACTGGTGCGGGCAACACGCCCGCGAGCCCCGTCTGCACCTCCGGGAAGTAGCGTCCCAGCGGCTTCGAATCGCGGCTCTGGAGGTAGCACTCGGAACCGTCGAAGTAGACGATTGCGCGGAACCCGTCCCACTTCGGCTCGTACTGCCAGCCCTCTCCCTCCGGGATCGTCGGCGTCAGTTTCGCCAGCATCGGGTCGAGCGGGGGGTCGAATGGCAGGTTCATGTGTTCCTCTCCACGAGTGCACGGCAGCGGTCGAAGACGGCGTCGAACATCGCCTCCGTGAGCTTGCCGGTAAACGTGTTCTGCTGGCTCGGATGGTAGGAGCAGATGACCATCCGGTCGTCCGCCGCGACTTCCACGCCGTGTCCGAACGGCGGCCGCGGCCTGATGCCGCAGAGCCGGGCAGCGGCCGCGTAGGCGAACGAGCCGAGGCAAAGCACGGTGTTTACCTGGCCGAGCGCGGCCGCCTCCCGCCGCAGGTAAGGCTCGCAGGTATCGCGCTCGCCCGGCGTCGGCTTGTTCGCCGGTGGCGCGCACCGGACGGCTGCGGTCACAAAGGCATCGCGGAGCGTGAGGCCGTCATCCGCCCTCACGCTCGTCGGCTGGTTGGCGAAGCCCGCCCGATGCATCGCCCGAAAGAGCCAGTCGCCCGATCGGTCGCCCGTGAAGACGCGTCCCGTCCGGTTGGCGCCGTGGGCTGCCGGGGCCAGTCCAAGGACCAGGAGGCGGGCCTGCGGGTCGCCGAAGCCGGCTACAGGTCGACCCCAGTAGTCCCAGTCGGCAAACGCGGCGCGCTTCTCCCGCGCTACGCTCTCGCGCCACTCGACCAGCCGCGGACACTTCCGGCAGCAGACAATCTCGGCAGCGATCGTTCCCAGCGTTTCCACGCCTCAAGCCTACCGCCCGCCTATGCCTGCCGCCGGTAGAATCCGGCCACATGCCCGGAGACGAAGAAGTCCTGGACGCCAACGCGGCGTTCTACCGCGCCTTCAACACCAGGGACTACAGCGCCATGGACGCCATCTGGGCCACGGAGACAGCCGTCTCCTGCATCCATCCCGGCTGGTTCCTCCTCGAAGGCCGCGACCTCGTGATGGAGAGCTGGCAGGGGATGCTCGACAACCAGTCCCAGCCGCGCATCGTCATCGGGGGCGTCGTGGCGACGGTGTACGGCGACATGGCGGTCGTGGTCTGTCGCGAATTCGTGGCCGGGACACCGCTCCTGGCGACCAACCTCTTCGCCTGCGAAAACGGGGAGTGGCGCATCTTCCACCACCATTCCGGCCACGTCGCCCAGCTCGAACAGCTCTAAGTCTGATTCCGCTGCATCCGCTGAGTGGTCGCGTTCGGGATCTCGATCCCTGCATCTGCAAATGCCTTTGCGACTGCTTTCTGCCGTGGCGCAAATACCGTGTCGCGGTTGGCAGACACCCATTCGCGACTCCCAATTGAGCGGTCGACTCCGCCCTGGAAGCGGGGCGCCACGTACCGGGCCCAGAGTTCGTAACTATGCTTCGTCTTGTCCCACGTCGCCCAGTCGTTCGCCATACCGAGCAGCCCACCAAAGCCTCCCGAAAGCTCGAACAGGTTCTCGATCGCCTCGATCGCGTCGTCCGGCGTGCCGACAATCGCCCCGCCCCGTTTGACCATCGCCTCTATCGAGGCTTCGCCCGGAGGAGGCGCCATGTGTCCGAGCGTGTTGACGAAGTACTCCTGGTTCCAGCGCAGGGCACTCTCGCGCACGTCGTCCATCGCCTGCTCGCGCGTGTCGGCCAGGTGGAAGGGCATCACCAGCTTCCAGTTGTCGCGGCTGACGGTGGTCCCGGCTTTCGCCGCTGCTTCTTCGTGCATCTCCCAGACCGACTGCAGCTTGATCAGCCCACCCGGCTGCGAGGCCCCAATCGAGAGCATCCCAACGCCGAATCTCCCCGAGGTCATCGGCCCGGCCGGCGAAAACTGGGCCGCGACCGCGACTTCCATGTGTGGCTTCGTGTAGGGAGCGAGCTGAAGCCGGGCGTCCTGCAACGTGAACCAGTCGGTGTGACGAGTCACCGTCTCGCCCTTGAAAAGACGAAGGATGACGTCGAGCGACTCGGCCATCCGCTCGCGCTGCGTCTCGGCCTCGATACCGAGCATGTGCGCGTCGCTGGTAAGCGCGCCGGGGCCGACGCCGAACATCGCCCGCCCTCGGGTCATGTGGTCCAGTTGCACCATCCGGTCGGCAAGGATGAATGGGTGATGGTAGGGCAGGCTGCTGACGCCCGTGCCCAGGCGAATCGAGCGCGTGGTCCTCGCCGCCGCCGCGATGATCAGCTCCGGCGAGGCGATCAGCTCCCAGCCGGCGCTGTGGTGCTCGCCGATCCACGCTTCGTCGAAGTCGAGCCTGTCCAGGTGCTCGATCAGTTCGATATCGCGGTCGATGGCCACGGTCGGGTTCTCGCCGTGGGGATGGAACGGCGCAAGAAAAATGCCGAACTTCATGCGGGCGGGCCGATAGATGCTCATAGACGGACTCCTCATCAAGTCTGGTTGCTCCCGAGGTTACAGGTGCGAGGAGCGGCGGTGCAGGCAGGGCTTTCCGGTCCTTCGGGTACCGCCGCCCGGCATCCACTCCTGTCGGGGCCGATGGTTGTTTGCCGCGTACACTTTCACCATGTCCCAACGCTCCATCCCCGGCGACATCGTGAACAGCATTCGCCTGCGCTGCCCGCGCTGTGGCGAAGGCAAAGTCTGGCGCGGCTTCTTCTCGATGAACCGCGAGTGCCCCGTTTGCGGCCTCCGCTTCGAACGCGAGCCGGGCTATTTCACCGGCGCCATGTACGCCAGCTACACCCTCGGCATCATGCTTACTTTCCGGTCTGGATTCCTCTCCTCGTGGCTGGGGCACCGGTCTGGGTCATCGCCGTTGCGACCACCGTTGAGGTGCTCATCCTCTTCCCCTTCCTCTTCCGCCTCTCGCGCGTCCTCTGGATGCACCTCGACCATCGCTTCAACCCCGAGCCGGAGTAGGTGGCGCCGTGACTGACCGCTTCGCTACGGCCTCATCGGCGCCGGGATGATGGGCCGCGAGCACCTTCGCAACATCGCGCTCGTCGACGACGTCGAAGTGGTTGCCATGGCCGACACCCGCCCCGAATCGTTGGAACGGGCAGCCAGGTACGCTCCCAACGCCGACACCTACCAGTCGGCCCAGTCACTCCTCCAGCGGGACGACCTCGACGCCGTGGTCATCGCGACACCGAACTTCACCCATATCGACGTCGCTCCCCTCGTCATCGAAGCCGGGCTTCATGTCCTCTGCGAGAAGCCCCTGGCGACGACGCTCGATGACGCCCGCCGGCTCCGCGACCTTGCCCGCGCCTCGGAGAAGGTCGTCTGGGTGGGGATGGAATACCGCTACATCCCCGCCGTCGCCCGGCTGATCGCCGAGGTCGATGCCGGCACACCGGGGCCGCTGCGGATGCTCTCCATCCGCGAGCACCGCCGCCCGTTCCTCCCCAAGGTGCGCGACTGGAACCGCTTCAACCGCAACTCCGGCGGCACCCTCGTGGAGAAGTGTTGCCACCACTTCGACCTCATGCGCCGCATCGTCGGCCGCGAGCCCGTAAGCGTTTTCGCCTCAGGCGGCCAGGACGTGAACCACCTCGACGAGCGCTACGACGGCGAGACCCCCGATATCCTCGATAACGCCTACGTCATCGTCGACTTCGAGGGCGGCGTGCGGGCCATGCTCGACCTCTGCATGTTCGCCGAAGGCACCGCCGACAGCGACCAGATCAGCGCCACCGGCGACACTGGCAAGGTCGAGTGCCTGCTCCCAAGCGGTGCCGTCCGCATTGGCCACCGCGAGGACCGCCGGGTCGAGGAAAGCATCGCGCTCGCCGACGCCGACGCCGTCGATGCCGGCTCCCACCACGGCTCCACGCTGGAAGAGCACCGCCGCTTCGCCGCCGCCATCCGCACCGGGGCCGCACCCGACGTCAGCGCCGACGATGGCTACCTCGCCGTCGCCATGGGCCTGGCCGCGCAGCAGTCCATAGCCGAGGGCCGGCCGGTCTGGATGGCGGAGCTGCTGGGCTAGCGGCGCGTTCGCCGCAGCGTTACGAAGGCAGCACCGAACAATACTGCTGCTGCCGCCAGTAGCCAGATTTCCCCGCTGCTGGTAGGGCCCTCTTCGAGCCCGGTGCCGGTCGTGGGTGGGAGGGGGTCCGGGTCGGTGGAGAACGGCGCCGGCACGAGGTTGTCGAGGACGATTTCACGCCCGGGCGCAAGAGTGAACGTCTTCCACAGTGGTGGTGTATTCGGCCCGGTGAAGGTCACGGTCGCCCCGAAGGTATTGCAAGCCTCGTCATCTGCCGTGACCTTGCCTACGGCATCGCCGTCGGCATTGCGCATGGACTCGTCCACGAAGGAAACCAGCCCGCAACTCCGGCCATCCACGACGATCGTCAGGTAACCGAGGGCCTCGCCGATAGTCTTCACAGCCGGTCGCTCCGGGAGCATGACGGGCTGTTCGTACACCGATTTTGGGACGCGCACCGTTACGGAGTCCGATCCCTGAGCGCTCGCGTTGAGCGCCCAGGCGGGCATGATCCCCAGTGTAATTGCAGCAAGCAATAGTCGTATTATCTTTACCATCGTCTTTCTCACCATCCATTTCTGTCTTTTGCGGCTTGAGACTCATTCGCTGTTGCTGTCCCGTTGTATGGATACGCTGAGCATGTTCCATAGGTACCGTTGTTCATAAGAGGCCACCAAACGGTGCTGAACCAACAACTAGTGCTAGTGTCTGCCAGTCGTAAAGCGTGGACCAACTTCGTGACGTCTGATATGTCGCTTGTCGTATTCGTCGAACGATTGACTGGTACTGACCGATATGATAAACACAGGATAGGTGATCGTGCCTATGTCACAAGACGGGTGAGGTAGATTCTGATAGTAGGTGCTGGTCGATATATACGTCGTCGCCCAGGATGATCCAACACTCGGGGCGACGCAAGAAGTTCCCCAAATAGTTGCTCCCTCCCAGGCGAAGATAGCGCAGGAGCGCACTGCGCCGCATCCGGTAGTCCCGACCGCTAGCTTGGAGGTACCTGTCCACATGTTCCAAGCGCCGACGGGGTCGGTGTGGCTCATCGACGTTCCTTGATTCATGACGTATCCCCCAGCGGGGCCAATTCCATGCATGTAGCCAGGTGGCGGGGTGTAGTCAGCGCGTGCGGGGCTGGCGGCGACTCAAAGCGAGCACGACAAATAGCGTTGCGATGAGTGGCAGCACAATACGGAGTGTCTGAGCGAACCGCATATCGGCCTCCTTCAAGGGAAGGCTAGATCAATATCCTTGACATGACTGGTACACGTTCTGACTAGTCAACTCGGGGGTGTATCTCGTTCGGGGGGTGTATCTCGTCGTACCGCGCCACCGCGGCCGCCCTGGTGTTGACGTCGAGCTTGGCGAAGATGCTCCGCATGTGGGCTGCAACAGTGTGCTCAGAGATTTCGAGCAGGTGGCCGATTGCTGTGTTCGTGTGTCCCTGGCGCACGAGGTCCATGACTTCATGTTCGCGTTCGGTAAGGAGGTCTTCCATTGGCTATGCTCCGCCCTCGGGTTCACGCCTCCGCTTCGGACACCATAGCCAGGCGGCTCTCGCAAACTTCTCGCAGGGGGCGGTTCCTTTGCTCCCGCACCCCGACGATGGCTACCTCGCCGTCGCGATGGGCCTGGCCGCGCAGCAGTCCATCGCCGAGGGCCGGCCCGTCTGGATGGCGGAGTTGTTGGGCGATCCTCCGTTTGCCGCGCGCTCGGTCCGTGGCGCTTCGCCGACTCTCGTACGCTTGCGATATGCCCTCGAAGCCCGCGCACCCCACATCTTGGTAGGTGCGACATCGCCAAAAAACCTGGATTCCTAGGCTTGCAGCAGACCCCATCTGGGTTCGCCTGCGTTCGGGTTATGGTCAGCCAAACGGCCAGAGTCGCCTCCACCACGGATGACGCTGCCTCGGCTTTGTCGACCGCCGATGGTTGTCAGCGACTTCAAGCTTGTATTTCAACTGCTCAAGCTTGAGAATATCTGGCGGGAATTCTATTAATACTCGGTGAAGCGGCACAGGACCGGGCCAAGCGAATGTATCAAGTCTAAAGATCAAGTCGTCTATCGCGTCTTCGACGTCATCCCGCCCTTCCTGAGGAGAGGTTGGCCGGTCGGGCTTCAATGGCTTCATGGCGACACCCGTAGCTATAGTACTGGGTCACGCCAACGAAGACAAGCTACGGCAGTATCTGTGCGATCATCACGAGCACATCCTGTTTGGCGGCAATGGTGTCTGGGTAAGGGCGGATCTTCAGACGTGGATGGCCGGGCCCTTCAACAATGTAAATTAGGCCGCCGACTGGATTGTCCGCCGGAACGATTGAGACCGTCGAACCCTTAACATCCGCCGTATCGGTTGCGTCTTCTCGTGGTACGAAGCTCAGCGCGTCGTTGAATTGCCAAACTTCAACGCCGGCCGGGTGCTCATCTGACGTTTGTCCAACAATGTCATAGTTGGAAACAACCCATCGTGCGCGCCCGTCGGCTCCACGCGATCCCGCAACGACGCTGGAAAGCGCCAACTTGGATGGGCCGAGCGCACTGGTAACCATTAGCTCGCTTCCAAGCGCTTCGGCCGCGAGTTGCTCTGCGCGGGCCGCAGTGACTGCCTGGCGCGTCCCTTCCGCGACGTCCTGGAAAGTAACCTCTCCGGCGCTAGCTTGCTTCGTATGGGGCAACGAGACTGCGAGAGTCGCGGCGAGCCCGGCGGCCAGGGCGATACCGAGGGACACCCGCCACCAAACGTGCTTGAATAGGCGAGGCCGGCTGAGCCAAGATTCAGTCATTGTAGTCCTAACTCCCTTCCAAATCTGGGGACACCCACGAGTCACGTTGTAGGGCCAAGCATCCTTCAATTCGACAGTGGTCCAATGAGATCGTGCCACGTGCTTCCATATTCACAAACATCGAAACCGGCCAATTCGCCAATGAACAATTCTATTGTTACAGCTCCATTCGTGTGAGGCTGCTACAGAATTGCATACGACGTAGGCTGTTGAACACTCACACGTTCTGACTAGTTAACTCGGGGGATGCAACTCGTCATACCGCGCCACCGCCGCCGCCCGCGAGTTAACGTCGAGCTTGGCGAAGATGCTCCGCATGTGGGCTGCAACAGTGTGCTCGGAGATTTCGAGCAGGCGACCGATTGCTGTGTTCGTGTGTCCCTGGCGCACGAGGTCCATGACTTCATGTTCGCGTTCGGTAAGGAGGTCTTCCATTGGCGATGCTCCGCCCTCGGGTTCACGCCTCCGCTTCGGACACCATAGCCAGGCCGCTCTCGCAAACCTCTCGCAAGGGCCGGTTCCTTTACCCTCGCACCCCGTAGCTCTGCCCGAACCACTCCCCGCTCACCAGGTCCTGGTACACCGTCAGGCGCTTGCCGTCGGCGGTCTCCACGTCCCAGTAGCGCCGGGAGATCTCGCTCCTCCACCATTCGTCATCGATCCGCCAGGTGTCGTGCCGCTGCACCACCTTCCGCAACGTCCCCCGCGCCACCACCGCCAGCGGCCGCCCCTTCTCATCCGCCTCAACCAACACCGGCCGCGGCATGTTCAATGGCTTTACGTGGCCGGCTCCTCCCTCCTCCCTGCTCCCTCCTCCCTTCACTGGCCGAAGGCCAGCAGCCCCAGCTGCCGTTCGGGAATCCTTGACCACGGTTGCACCTCCACGATCCGGTAGATTTGCGGCTCGCCCTCGCGCGCGTTCAACTGCGCGATCGCCTCAGCCAGTTCCTTCTCCCGCTTCGGTCCCCGGCTCCAGAGGTTCGCCTGGTGGCCGTACTCGCTGCACAACCCCGAGAGTGTGATTGCGAGCCCCACCGCCGCCGCCGGTAGCTGCAGCCGTTCGATCTTCCCCTGCAGGGCGAAGGCCATTCGTGCCGGGTCACTCGTCGGTTCGCGAAAGACCACCCGGCGGTCGAGCACCTCGCCGCTTTCCATGGTCAGCTGCCAGTCCAGCCGCCGCAGCGAGTGGCCGCGCACCTCCGGCCGGGCCAGCGCCCGCTGCAGCAGCGCCTTCGTGCCGATGACGATCGGCTCGAGCATGGCCGCGGGCGCCGGCAGGTCCACCGTTTCGGTCAGGCGCACCTCGTCGCGCGCGGGGATGATGCGGGCGTCGTCCTTGCCATTCGCCAGCTCCCAGGCACGCGCCCCGGGCTTCCCGAACTGCGCCTGCATCGCCGAAAACGGGAGCGCCGCCACCTCGCCCAGCCGCGTGAGCCCGAACAGCCGCAGCCGCTGGTGGATTGCCGGCTCCACCGGCAGCGCTTCCACCGGCAACCCCGCAAGGAACTCCGCCGTCGCCGCTTCAGTCACAACGATGCTGGCGCCTCCCGGGTTGCCCGCTGCCAGCGTCGTTGCGGCCGCATGGGCGGCAAACACGCTCGGTGCGCCCGCCAGCGCTACCGGCAGCCCGCTCCGGCCCGCGACCGACTCCTGCACCTCGGCCAGCCAGGTCTCCTCGTCGAGCTTTGCCAGCCGGGACAGCCCCGCCGTCTCGAAGTGGAGGTGCCCCGGCGCTACCTCTTCGACCACCGGGCTGTAGCCGGACGACGAGTTCGAGGATGGCCGCCGCTTCCTCCCGCGCCTGCGCCTCCCGGAAGGGGAGGAAGACGGCGTTTGGACATAACGAGAGCGCCTTCCGCAGCGTCGTGCCGATGGTCACGCCCTCGCGCAGCGCCTCGCGCGAACAGGCCCGCACCGCCGCATGCTCCTCCGGCGCCCCACCGATGACGACCGGCCGGCCCCGCAGCAGGGGATTGTCCCGGCGGGCTATGGCAACGAGGAAGTCAGCGATGAGGAGGCAGGCCACATCCATGGGATCTGCCAGTATAGAACATGTGTTCTAGGAGATCGAAGGGAATGGCACTCCCCTGTAGCTGTATAGAGTGCTCGGAACTGCCGCTCAGTAGGGCTCCCAATCAGGGAACATGGCGGCCTTAACCTCGTCCGACGGTTCGAGGAAGTCCTCCGCCAATACCCAGGCGGTCGTGATCCTCTGGAGCAACCAACGATCGTCCTGGTAAATCCACTCGGCGGCGAGGGCGACGCGGAGTGGACCCGTGCCAGCGAACTCCGGTGGGCGCTCGATGATTGCCGTGAGCACGGTCGTCTTCCACTCGCCGTCATTGATCTCGCATACACGCGTGGCTGTGTGCGAACCTAAGAGAAATGCGTCGATGTCAGGGGAAGTAGCGATGACGAGGCCCGTCAACGGGCAAGACATGCCTCGAGCCCATGCGCCCCAGGTCAACCCTCGAGGTCTGGCAACCTGGTCGCACTATATTCGATTACCGACCTCAGGCGATGATGTCTGGCTGTACAAACGACGCCTCGGTAGCTTCCGCTCCGTCAACAGGGAGACGTCGCCATTTCGGGCGACTGTCAAGGAGCTGACGAAAGCAGGAAATTAGCTGGGTCCTCGGCCGGGGTGCCACCCGGTACGGTCGCCGTCGGTGCGTTCCCCTGGTCGTCACCACATGCCACTGCCGCGCCGGCAAATGTCAGCCAGGCATCGAGATAGAGGGCTAGGCGTAGGACCTGCATAGCAACCTCTCGTTTCCCTCGCAGCCCGCTCGAAGCTACAGCCGCCGCTTGCGTACCGTGACTGCAAACACCCCGGCCCCGACCGCAACCATCACCGCGCAAGGACGACGGCGGCCCATGGGGAGGTGTCGCTGCTGTGGGCACTCCCGGTCCCGACGACAGGGGGCTGGGGAGGAGTAGCTTACCTGTTCAACGGGCACCATGGTGTAGCCTCGCCATGGCCGCCCTGAATTAGCGGGAGGTCGTCAGGCATCGAGAGAGCCCCACCAATTACGTACTGCACAAGCAGATCGTTCCCCTGGCCGGAGACCCAAAAGGCAATCACCCGGACCGTGGCGCCGGGGTCGGCGTCTGACGGTGTACTGAGCGTCAGGATGCAGTCCCCGCAGGTGAGGTCCGCCAAGTCCTTGACGCCAGCGGCGCAAAGCCGGACGTCGCTCCCTGCAAGGTCCAAACGCAGATTCCTGAGGCTCTCGATTGCTTGGGCCGCTGGCTGCACGGGAAGTTCGCTGCCGAATACACCAACGGGGTAACCTTCCGCGGTCTGCCCGTCGGCCACCCCTTCGCACAATTGCTTGCTGAACTCTGCGGGGCACGTCACTTGTTCCGGTTCCCACCGCTGAAGAACGCCCTCGAAATTGCCCGCCTCCACCAGCGTCGCGAGTTCATCGCCGAACTGCACCAGTGATGGGTTTGGAGACTCTTCGCCCCCGTCCGCTGCCGGTAGGACGATCTCCGGCTCTTCCGGCAGTGCGATCCCAAGAGGGTCGCAGGCGCTCCGGCCAAAGATGCCAGATTCACCAACGTAAAGGCGGACGTAGCGGTCAACAAATGCATCCACGGCAGGGCCAGGGCCGCTCACCAGGTAGACCGTGTAATAGCCGCCGGGCGGCGTTACGGAACTGCTGCTCGTCCGGCGCCCCACGCCGAACAGGTAGTAGCTGGAGTCAATGTTGCCGAATGCGAGCTCAAGGCCGGCCTGACTGCTCGCTGCAATTCCAAACGTCTGGCAGGTGCCCGAGAAGACGCTCTCAAGCACTGTTCCGTTCGCTACGCCCTCTGGACATCGAAACTCGCCGTCATGTGGCTGCGTGGTGCAAGCACGACTGACGAACTGCAGGTGGTCCAGCAACGATTCGTCGTTCTCGATGGCTCGCAGCACCTGGTCGACAACCGGGATGTCAGTGCGCGTGCCGTGGGAATAGGCGCCCTGTGGTGGTTCGTCTGGTTTCTGAGCTGCGGCGGGAGCGACGTTCAAAGCGAGTAGCCCAATGGTTGACGACAGCCAGGCCATCGAGATAAGGGCCAGGCGTAGGATCCGCATAGCAACCTCCAGCTCCTTCAACCAGACTAACGGGGGCAAGAGAATCTGGAATATAGAAACGAACGTTCTGATATTTCCCAGGAAGAGTTGCTACGATCGATGCATGCCTCACACCCGTTCGAGCGCACTTGCCCTGGTCTACGATGGCCCCGGGTTTGCCTACATCGTTGACGCCGGTGGGCGCCTGACCAACGTTGGTGGCGCCGACTGGGAGTCCTTCGCCCTCGAGAACCTGGCTCCGCACCTCGCCGATCCGGGCGCGCTCATCGGCCGCCCACTCGAAGCATTCATTACCGGCGATTCGTCACAGCGTGTGCTTCAGCGCACCCTCGAAGCCCTGTTCGAAAGACGTGTGCACCACGTCGCCTATCTCGCACTCGCACGTGCGAGTGGGTCGCATCAGCCCGTTGTAGGATGCCGTCGCGTCACGACGTAGAGCATCGCGCCTGCGAGGAGCAGCACGCTGGTAATGGCGAGCGCCGTTTCGGCGGTGGAGCGAGGAGCGTTCGCTGCGAGGCCCGTTCCTGCCGCTGGAGCGCCGGGAGCGGCATCTCCCTGGTTGCCGGTGTGTGGTGGCGGGATCGTGAAGTTCTGGATGGCGATGCGCTGCCCAGGGGTGAGCCGGTAGACGGCGGAGAGTCGCGTGCCGTTGGACCTCACCAGGCTGATAATCGCGCCGTCCCGGCTGCATGCAGACGGTTGTCCCGCCTGGCCCAGTTCGAACTCGGCGCCGCCGCCGGGTGTGAATGCGGTGGCATCGGTGAACGAGAACCGCCCGCAGAGTTCCTTATCGGCGTAGACGTCGAGGTAGCCCAGGCGTTCTGCGCCCCCTTCACGAAGCTCCGGGTCGAGCGTCACATACGTACGCCCATCTCCAGAGGGACCGTCGTCGAGATCCTCGCGCCTGGGCCAGGTATCAAACCATGAGAGTTCGCTGTGGGTGCCAGGCTGAAGGACAAGGCGATTCGCTATGGGGACAAAATTGCCGTCCCAGAACTTGATCTCGGCGCCACTACGCGAGCATGCCGCCGGTTGTCCGTCGGCGCCAAGCTCGAATTCGGCGCCGCCATCCGGAGTGCGTTGCGCAGGGTCGGTGAACGACAGCTCGCCGCACAGCTTGCCGTCGGCATAGACCTGGATGTAGCCACCGAAATAGTCTGCGCCGATCTCACGCAGCTCGGGCGACACGCCAACGGTGGCATACGGCTCTTGCGCGCGGGCGGGTGTGATGGCCCAGAGGGCAAGGACGGCTGTGAATGTTCCGACCAGAATGCTGCGACACGACATGGCAAATACTCCTAACCGCAATCAGTTGAAAGACCAGTATTCCGCATAGTACTTCTCATTGTCCGATGGAGTTCCGTTGTCTGTATAGTGACCACTGCAATTTGTGGCCACGTTATGCATCAACGGATACCAGACGCCAGGTTCACCCTCCCAACACGCCGTGGTGGTATCTGCCAACTGGAGTGCGTGCCCCATTTCATGTCTGCGAATATGGCGGAGTTCTGTAGAATCGAAGGATTCACTCGAATTGAGCACAACGATGTACACAGGATAATCCGGACTACCCATACCGCATGGCAAGTTATATACTTCTGGATATGCTTCCAAATAGGTCGCTGCGTAGGGCTCAGCATCGGCGAAGGTGGGCGCATAGCAGCCTCCAATGCTGGCGCCCTCGTTCATCACGTAAACGCACGACTTCGACGAGCCACACGTCGAGGGGTTCGTTGTCGTCGACAGATATGACGTGCCTGTCCAGTAGTTCCAGGCACTAACCATGTCCGATGTGTCGAGGACGGTGGACTGATTCCAGACGAGCGTACCGCCGGTCCCGATGGGATGCATGTAATGCCTCGTTACGGTGTAGTCCGCCCTAGCGCTACTGGCAGGGCCAATGGCTGCGAGCGCAACGAGGACCAGGAGGATTGGCAAGAGGAATCCGTGGTTTGGAAGAAGAGCCGACAGCCGGTGGGTCATCTTGATTCCCCCTCTGCGCTTTCGCCGAGCCTAAGGCGCCAAACACTGCCCTAGCAACCCGGCAATTCTCCCTCGGCAGATCTCCCTACTCGGCCTGGGCGGGCGCCCGTTCCGCAGGTACCACGCCACAGCCCCTGCTCGGGACCCAACCCCCAGCTTGCGGTAGATATGCTCGAGGTGGTGGCCAACCGTCGACTCTTTGATCCCAAGCCTGGCCGCGATCGCGGCGTTGGTCAGGTCCTCAGCAACCAGCTCGAGGACCTGGCACTCGCGGGCTGTCAGGTGGGTGTCGCTTCCGGGCACACGGAACCTCCCTGGCCCCACAGTCGTTCAACCGTACCACCGCGTTCTCGCAAATCTCTGGCATCGGCGCGGCGAATTGGCCTACGTCAGCTGCGGTGCCGGCAGCGCAACCTCTGCCCCCGCCCCCGCCGCCTTCAGCACCTCCTCGAACGAGGCCAGCGCCACCTCGATCTGGTCGTCGTCCGGCACCTTCGTCGTGAGGGCCTGGAGGGCGATGTTCGGCACGAACATCGCCTTCACGAAGCGTTTCCGCCGAACCGCGCGCCGAAGCGGAGGATCTCGTAGCTGAGCGCCGCAATCGGCGGCACGAGGATGACGCGCGAGGCGACGCGCACCAGCAGCCCTTCGTCCACGAGCAGGTCGAAGATGAAGAACGTGATGAGGGCCACGATCACGACGACGAGCAGGAAACTCGTGCCGCAGCGGGTGTGCTCCTTCGGGTACTTGCGGATGTACTCGACGAGTCAGGGGGTCGCCGGCCTCGTAGGCGTGGATCGTCATGTGCTCGGCGCCGTGGTACTGGAACACCCGCCGGATCTCCGGCATCAGGCTGATCAGGGCGATGTAGCCGACGAACATCCCCAGCCGCACGACGCCTTCGACCAGCGACGATGAGCCAGCGGGGGGCGTCGGCGAATTCGAGCAGGTGGGCAAGCAGGATCGGCGCCGCAAAGAAGATCCCGATGGCGAAGATGAGAGCGACGGCCATCGTTCCCCAGAAGAGCTTTTCCGGGAACTCTGTCGGCTGGCCCTCGTCGTCGTCTTCTTCCATTACCACCCGTGAGGAGAAGGTGAGGGCGCGCATCCCCAGGCTCAGCGTCTCCCAGAGCACGAGGACGCCCCGTAGCAGGGGGACCTTGCGCGCGTTCCCTGTGTAGAGCCCGGTGAGTTTCTCGGAGTGGCGAACGATGTGGCCCTTCGGATGCCGGACCGCGACGGCCATGTGCTCGGGGCCGCGGATCATCACGCCTTCCATCACGGCCTGGCCGCCGTAGTAGACATCGGGTCGTGGGGGCGTGGTCTTGGTCATGCTCAACGAGAAAGGGCGCCGCTTGGGCGCCCTCTCATGATTCCTGTTCTTTTCTTGTTACTGTTGCGATGGCCGGCCGAATCGCCGGTTAAAGCGTTCCACGCGGCCCGCGGTGTCCACGATACGCTGCTCGCCCGTAAAGAACGGGTGGCAGGCGTTGCAAACGTCAAGGTGCATTTCGTTTCGCGTAGCGCGCGTCTCGATCACGTTGCCGCAGCTGCAGCGGATGTGCGCCGCTTCGTACTTGGGGTGAATGACCCGTCTTCATCGCTATGCCTCCTGGGCGTCCGGATAGACGCCAACCTTCTTCCGCCGCCCCTTCGCGAAGGGGGCAAACTTCACCTTGCCGTCGATCAGCGAAAAGATGGTGTAGTCCTTGCCAAGGCCAACGTTCTCCCCCGGGTGGAAGCGGGTGCCCCGCTGCCGAAGGATGATTGTGCCGGGCGTCACCACCTCGCCGTCGAAGCGCTTCACACCGAGCCGCTGGCTGTTGCTGTCGCGGCCGTTCTTGGAACTGCCCATGCCCTTTTTGTGTGCCATGGCTTATCCCTTCGTGATCGATTCCACGACCAGGCGGGTTACGGCCTGGCGATGGCCCAGCGTGCGCCGGTAGCGCACCTTGTTCTTGTACTTCATGAATCGGATCTTCGGTGCCTTGCCATGCTGCGTCACCCGGGCGGTGAGTTTCGCACCTTCCACGAGTGGTGAGCCGACGGTGACGTTTTCGCCGTCGAGCAGCATCAGTACTTCATAGTCCACAGAATCGCCACTGGCGTTACCCAGGCGTCCCACTTCGAACTCCTGGCCTTCAGCAAGGCGCATTTGGCGCCCATCGGCGCGCACGATCGCTTCCACAGTCAAACTCCGCCAGTTGAAAAACGGCCTTTTCAGTCTAGAAATGCAGGGCTCGTTGCGTCAACGAACCGGGTTAGCTGGCGCCGTCGCCACCGCCCTTGATATTCGCCTGGCTTCCGCCCTCCCAGGCAAGCCCCGGAGCAGGTCGCGGCTCGAAGGTCGGCTTCGATTCCGTGGCCGGCTCGGTTGGCTCACTCGGGGCGGGCTTCTTCGGCTCCATGTCCGGCGGCGGCCACGGATCGTTCGGGTCGCTGTTCAGCAACCGCGTCAGGTCGTCGCCCTCCAGCGTTTCGACTTCCAGCAGCACGTTCGCCAGCTTGTCGAGCAGTGCCCGGTTCTCACGCAGCGTCTGGCGTGCGCGATCCTGGGCCTCTTCGATCAGCTTGCGAATCTCGTCGTCGATCTCCTCGGCAACCTTCTCGCTGTAGTTACGCTGCTCCGAGATCTCGCGGCCGAGGAAGATCATCTCCTCCGACTTGCCAAACGTCCGCGGCCCCAGCCGTTCGCTCATGCCCCAGCGGGTGACCATCGCGCGGGCGATACGGGTGGCCTGTCTCGATGTCGTTCGAGGGGCCAGTCGAGGCTTCGTTGAAGATCATTTCCTCTGCCGCATGGCCGCCGAGGGCCGTTGCCAGCTGGTCGCGGAACATGTGTCGGCGTGCGGTAGTGCGATTCTTCGTCCGGGAGGAAGCGGGTGTAGCCACCTGCCATCCCCCGGGAGACGATCGTGATCTTGTGTGGCGGGATCGTGCTTGCGCCATGAGGTGGCCGACGACGGCATGGCCGCCTTCGTGGTAGGCCGTCACGCGGCGTTCGCGTTCGGTCATCACGCGGCTCTTTCGCTCAGGGCCGGCGATGACGCGGTCCACCGCCTCTTCGAACTCGGCCATCGTGATGATCTTCTTGTTCCGCCGGGCCGCAAGGATGGCCGCTTCGTTCACAAGGTTCGCGAGGTCGGCGCCGCTGAAGCCCGGAGTCGACTTGGCGAGGATCTGAGTTCTTCACGTCGGGGGCAACCGGCTTGCCCTTGGTGTGCACGTCGAGGATTGCTTCGCGCCCCTTCACGTCCGGGGCGTCGAGGATGACCTTGCGGTCGAAGCGGCCGGGCCGCATGAGCGCCGGGTCGAGGATGTCGGGCCGGTTCGTGGCCGCGATGATGATGACGTTCGTGCCGGTGTCGAACCCGTCCATCTCGACGAGGATCTGGTTCAGGGTCTGCTCGCGCTCATCGTGGCTGCCGCCGAGGCCGGCGCCGCGCTGGCGTCCGACGGCGTCGATTTCGTCGACGAAGACGATGCAGGGCGCATTCTTCTTGGCCTGGTCGAAGAGGTCGCGCACGCGGCTGGCGCCGACACCCACGAACATCTCGACGAATTCCGAGCCCGAAATGCTGAAGAAGGGGACGCCGGCTTCGCCGGCAACGGCCCGCGAAAGGAGCGTTTTACCGGTACCGGGAGGGCCGACGAGAAGCACGCCCTTCGGGATCCGGGCGCCAAGAGCGGCGAACTTCTCCGGGTACTTAAGGAACTCGACGACTTCGACGAGCTCCTCCTTCGCTTCGTCGCAGCCAGCCACGTCGGCGAAGGTCACGGTCACCTTGGTGCCGGTGAAGAGCCGCGCGCGGCTCTTGCCGAAGCTCATCGCCTGGGAGTTCGAGCCCTGTGCCTGCCGCATGATCAGCAGCAGGAAGGCGCCGAAGAGGAGGAAGGGTAGGAGATTCAGCAGCAGGCTGAAGAGCGGACCGAGGCCACCACCATCCTTGTACTCAAGGAGGAGGCTGGGGCCTTCGCTCGTCGGGCCGTCGATGCTGATCCCGCGCTCGCGGAGGTCGTCCTCGATCACCGAGTTCGGGCCGAGCTTTGCTTTCTTGACGACTTCGTTGCCGTCGGCGTCCGGCTGGCGGAACGTCGCTTCCAGCTGGTCACCGTTCACGCTGATCTTGTCGAGCTCGTTGTTCTGGGCAGCGGCGATGATTTCGCCGTAGGCGACCGTCTCTTTGTCATCGCCGCCCGAGAAGAAGGCGAACCCGATCGCGATGGCCGCGACCAGGATCAACAGGTAGATGAAGCTGTTACGTAGCCAGCGGGAGTACAATCAAATCTCTCCAATGGTGCGCCGTCGGCCTCACACCTCGCCCGAGTATAGCAGACGGTCGAGGCGCTCCCGGGCGTCTTTGTAAGCGAGCATTCACCCGTGAGTGCCCTCCTGACCATCATCGGCGCTCCATGGCCGCCTCCTCACCCGCGACAGCGCGAAAGCGGCCCGCTGGTAGACTCGGGCGACGCCCGGGCGTGCACGCCGTGAGCACCTCGCTGTCACAGAAAGGATCGTCTTCATGAAGCTTGCCTTTGTTGGTGGCACCGGCCCCGAAGGATTGGGGCTCGCGATGCGGATGGCTGCCGCCGGACACGAAATTGCCGTTGGCTCCCGCTCGGCCGAACGCGGCGAAGAGGGTGCGGCCAGGGTCCGCGAGGCTGTCGCGGGCGCTGTCGCTACCGGCGGCGAAAATGCCGCGGTCGTCCGTGATGCCGAGGTGGTCCTCCTCACCTTCCCCTATTCCGGCCAGCAGACCACGCTTGCCGGGCTCGCCGGATTGCTCAGCGGCAAGATTGTTTGCAGCGTCGTTGCGCCTCTTGAGTTCCAGAAGGGCGTTGGCGCCGTGCCCCTCGTTGTGCCCGGCGGCAGTGCCGCCCAGGAGGCTGACGCGCAGCTTCCCGGCGCCCGCGTCGTCTCGGCTTTCCAAAACCTCGCCGCCGAACAGTTGATGGGACTCGACCACGCAGTCGACGCCGACGTCCTCGTCTGCGGGCGCGACGCCGAAGCGAAGGCAGTCGTGATTGGCCTCGCTAACCAGATCGCCGGCGTCCGCGGCCTCGATGGTGGCGGCCTCTCGCAGAGCCGCTACGTCGAAATGCTCACCTGCCTGTTGATCAACATGAACCGACGCTACAAGACGGAGACCGGCATTCGCATCGTTGGGATCGATTAGCCATGGCCCTGACAATCTTTGGTGTACCGGGCCTGCCGGAAATCGAGGCCGGCTCAGACCTCGCAGCGATGATCGCCGAAGCTGCCACCGCCGACGGCAACCCGCTCGCCAACGGTGATGTCGTCGCCATCACCTCAAAAGTCGTCTCCAAGGCCGAGGGCCGGACCGTCGACCTCACCACCGTGCAGGTGTCACCGTTCGTCCAGCAGTACAGCGAGAAGTGGGAAAAGGACCCCCGCGTCATCGAACTCGTCCTCCAGGAATCGAGGCGCGTCGTCCGCCAGGTCGGCCCCGTCCTCATCACCGAAACGAAGCACGGCTTCGTCTGTGCCAACAGCGGCGTCGACCAGTCCAGCTCCGGCGGGCACGACCGCGCCGTGCTCCTCCCCGTCGATCCCGATGCCAGCGCCCGTCGCTTTCGGGCCCGGTTCAAGGAACTTGGCGCCGATGTCGCAGTGATCGTCACCGATACGTTCGGGCGCCCCTGGCGCGAAGCCCAGACCGACATCGCCATCGGCATTGCCGGCATGGACCCGGTCATCAGCTACATCGGCCAGGTTGATCCGCACGGGCACGAGTTTCGCGTCCAGGCCATCTGCGCGGCCGACGAGCTCGCGGCCGCCGCGGAGCTGGTGAAGGGCAATGTCAGCCGCGTACCCGTCGGTGTCATTCGCGGCTTTCCCTGGATCGCCGTAGAAGATGCAAGCATGCAATCCATCATTCGCGACAGTCAGAACGACCTCTTCCGCTAATGCCGGGCGAAGCGATCACGGTCTTTGCACGCCTGCTTCGGCCGGGAGGAAGGCTTCCCCACCGGGCGACCGAGCATTCCAGCGGCTATGACATCTACGCGGCCCTCGAAAATGGTCCCGTCACCGTGGGCCAGCATCCCGTCGTGATCCCCACGGGGGTCGCCCTCGAAGTTCCCCCGGGTTACGACGCCCAGTTCCGCCCGAGGAGCGGGCTGGCGGCCAGGGGCGTGCTCGCGACCTTCGGCACCCTGGATGCCGACTACCGCGGCGAGATCAAGATCACGCTCTACACCACAGCCCCCGACATCACCCATACCGTCCACGACGGCGACCGGATCGCCCAGCTCGTCATCAACCGCCTCGTCGAAGCCCGGTTCGAGCTGGCCGAAGAGCTGACCGCTTCGGTACGGGACGATGGCGGCCACGGGAGCACGGGCCGATGAGCTACATCTACGTGATCGCGGGCGCTGCTGCCGGTGCCCCACTCCGATATTTCGCCGCCGCCCATGTCCAGGGCTGGACGAACTGGAGCTTCCCAACGGGTACGATGTTCGTGAACCTCACGGGGTGCCTCCTCATCGGCTTCATCGCCACTATGGGGGAGGAACGCGGCCTCATCGGCCGCGACGCCCGGCTCCTCCTCATCACCGGCTTTCTTGGCTCCTACACCACCTTCAGCGCCTTTGGCTACGAAACCCTGGAGTTGTTGCGCCAGAACCTCGTTGCCCGGGCCGGGATCAACGTGGCAGTCAGTTGCACGGTCGGTGTCTTCGCCGCCTGGGCCGGGATGGCTCTCGCCCGCATCGGAGACTAACCCCGCGCATTGGCGATAGCCCGGCCGCCGCGTATTCTAAATTGGTTACGCCCTTCACAAGGACTGGATTGCTATGGCTTACGAACTTGACACGCTCACCGAAACCCAGGCTGTCGAGCGCCCTGATTTTGCCAGCGGCGATACCGTCCGTGTGCACGCCAAGGTGGTCGAAGGCACTCGCGAACGTATCCAGGTCTTCGAAGGCGTCGTGATCCGCAAGCGCAACAAGGGCATCGTTTCCAACTTCACCGTGCGGAAGATCGCCAGCGGAGTCGGTGTCGAACGGACCTTCCCGCTGAACAGCCCACGGGTCGACAAGATAGAAGTCCTCCGCCACGGCAAGGTCCGCCGCAAGAACCTCTACTACCTTCGCGGCCTGACCGGCAAAGCCGCCCGCATCAAGGAGCGCCGCGTCGGCGCCTAGGGATTCCTCACTCCACGGAGGCGATAACCGGGTACAGGCCCTGGCCGCCGCGTGTCATCTCCACCTCCGCGCCCGGTACGGCCGCCCGGGTGGCCCGTTCGAGTTCGCCCTCCAGCTCGTCGTTCACAACAATTCCCGTGTAGACCGTGACCAGTGAGCCGTCCCCGGCGGACGTCCGCGCGAGGCCGGCGAGCAGGCCCTCCGTCAGGCTTGCCGCCGCAGCCACGGCCTTGCCATCCACCAGGACCACCACCTCGCCCTTCGCGATCGGGACGCCGTCTGCCGTCCGGGAATCTGTCGCGACCGTGCATTCGATGGTCTCGACCGAGCTTGCGGCTTCCATCATCGCCACCTGGACCGCGTCGCTCTCGCCATCGCCGTCGAAGCTAACCGCCGCCGCCAGACCCTCCGGTAACGTCAGCGATGGCACCACGGTCGCATTCCCGTCCCACAGTTCCGCCGCCTGGCGGGCAACGGGCACAACATCCTTGTGATTCGGTAGCACGTAGACCGACGCCTCCTCGAAGGACGCAAGAGCCGCCACGATCTGCTGAACGGATGGCCGCTGACCTGGCTCGTGCCGAAGCACACTGGCGCCCAGGCTCTGAAACGCATCCGCGAAGCCAGCGCCCTCGCAGATCGCGAGGAGGCCCGCTCCCGAAACTGTGGCCTGGCGGGCGCGCATCGCCACGTTCTGGCGTCCCATGTCCTCCACCTTTACGGCGGATACGGACCCCCAGCTTCGCGCACGCTCGAGGAGCCGCTCAGGCTCATCGGTGTGCACATGCACCCGGACCAGCTGCCCATCGCCAACCACGATCGCCGAGCGATTGTCGCCTGCCTCCACCCGCATCCGTATCTCGCTGAGGTCCAGTGGGCCGCCCGCCGCCTCCACGAGGAATTCGGTACAGAAGCCGTACTCCTCGCCGTGGTCGACGAGACGGGCGAGGGGTGCGTTGGCAAGGGTGAGCTCAGGAAGCGGCTCCTCGGCAAGACTCGCCACGACAGCCCGCAGGATGGTGCAGATGCCCTCACCCCCGGCATCGGTAACCCCCGCCTCGCGGAGCCTTTCGAGCTGGTCGATCGTCTTTCGCTCGGCTTCCTCGGCCCCGCTGAGCGCGCTGCGCAGCACCGACAGGGCATCGTCGCCCTGCGCCGTATCGGCGGCCGCTCGCAACACCGTGAGCATCGTCCCTTCCTGGGGTTGGGACATCGACGCGTAGGCGGCGTCGGCGGCTCTCGCGAGCGCCAGCGAGACGTCGGCCGGCCCAAGCTGACCGGGGTTGCCGTCGGCCGCCGCAATTCCTCGTAACGCCTGCGAGAGGATGACCCCGGAGTTGCCACGCGCCCCGTAGAGCGCTCCCTTCGCCACGGCCCTCAAGACGACGGTCGCGTTCGACTCGTCACCGATGGCTGCCACGGCAGCTCGCAGGGTTGCCGCCATGTTGCTCCCCGTGTCGCCATCCGGTACCGGGTACACGTTGATCGCATCGATCGCCGGTGCGGCCACGGCAAGGTAGTCCGCGGCAGCCCGCAGCGCTCGCGCAAGCTCCACCCCCGACAGCCCTCCGCTCATTGGATGGACGCCGCTTCACCCATATGGAGGCAGGGTGCTACGATAAATTCCCGATATCCGAACTGAAGGATTTTCCGCCCATGGCCAGTGGCGCGTGTGACGTTTGCAACAAGACCACCCAGTTTGGGCGGCATATTCGCCATACCCATGGCGGACGCTGGGAGCGCAAAGCGACCAAGAAGAGCCGCCAGTTCCGCCCGAACATCAACAAGCAACGTGTGTTCGTCGATGGCGGCTGGCAGCGCCTGAACATCTGCACCCGCTGCCTGCGCACTCTCTCGAAGTCCGCCTGACGAACCCACCGTCCCGGCTCTAGAGAGCCGCTCGCAGCCCGGCGAGATTCTCCGCCGGGCTTGCTTTTGCGTTGAACACGCTGCTCCCGCAGACAAGGATCGAAGCCCCGGCAGCGGCGCAGGCGTGCGCGTTGTCGAGCTTCACACCTCCGTCGATCATCAGGTCCGCCGCCGAACCGACCGCATCGAGGCGCTGACGAATATTGCGCACCTTCTCGAGTTGAGCCGGGATCATCTGCTGGCCGCCCCAGCCCGGGTTAATCGTCATCACCATCACCTGGTCGACGTCGCTGAGCGACTCTTCGATCGCGCTGACCGGCGTCCCCGGATTGAGACACACACCGGCACGCTTCCCTGCCTTGTGGATCGCATCCAGCGTCCGGTTGATGTGTGGCGAGACTTCGATGTGCACGTTCATCGTGTCCACCACGTCAGCGAACGCCTCGATATGGCGTTCGGGCTCCACCACCATCAGGTGTAGGTCGAAGGGGAGCGACGTCACCTTGCGGAGCGTCTCTACCACCGTTCGCCCGAAGGTGATCACCGGCACGAAACGGCCGTCCATCACGTCGAGATGGAGGAGGTCGGCGCCGCCTTCTTCGGCTGCTTTCACCTCGTCGGCCAGGCGCCCAAAGTCGGCCGTGAGTATCGATGGCGCCAGCCGGACCTGTGACATGCGGGCCATTGTACCGTCCGCGCTGGTTATACTTGAACGCCTATACAATTGAGCAGTTCTCATGACCGTCCGTATCGTCACCGACTCTACCTGCGACCTCCCTGCCGCCCTTGTGGCAGAGCACGGTATCACCGTCGTTCCCCTCACCATCGAGTTTGGCTCCGAATCACTCCGTGACGGCGTCGACATCAATGCCGCCGAGTTCTACCGGCGCCTTGCCATCGCCTCCGAGCTTCCGCGGACAAGCCAACCGTCCATCGAAGCCTTCCGCAGCGCCTACGACGCGTTGAGCGACGCCGACGGCATCGTTTCCATCCACATCTCCTCCCGGCTCTCCGGGACACTCAACAGTGCCATGCAGGGTGCTGCGGCGCGCGATGGTGGCCCGGTTGTGGAGTGCGTGGACTCCCGATTCGTCGCCGCCGGGCTTGGTGCGATCGTCCTCGAAGCCTCCCGCGTCGCAAAGGCGGGTGCTGAGATCGACGTCGTCGCTGCCGCCGCCCGCGAAGCAATCGGCCGCGTCGACGTTGTCGCTGCCGTCGATACCCTCGACTACCTTCAGCGTGGCGGTCGCATCGGCCGCGCCAGCAAGTGGCTGGGCACCATGCTTAGCGTCAAACCTCTCGTCTCCGTTCAGGACGGCGAAGTGGTGCCCTTTGCCCGCGTGCGAACGCGGGCAAAAGCGATCGACCGTCTCGTCGAATTCGCCGCGACCCAGCGAGGCGCCCCGCTGATGTTCGTCGCCGGTACAGGCACCCCGGATGCAACCGCGGCCCTCGTCGAACGGCTCCGGCCACTGCTTCTTGGCACTCATTTCATCGAGGGTGACCTTGGTCCTGCCGTTGGCGTCCATGTCGGCCCGGGGGCGATCGGGGTCTGTCCCGTGAGGGCGCGGGCGTGACGACGGGCCTCGCCGAATCCGCGCGTCTGCGGCGCGTGCTCGAGAAGGAGCTCGCTGAGGGCTGCCGTGACCAGGTGGTGGTGGGTGGCCTCGACCGCCTCTTTATCCAGGCCACCGAGGATGGCCACATCGAGGCTGCGTCCCGGCTGCAGGCGCTCATCGAGCGGCTACCCAATGGTGGCTACCGCGAACTTCCCCACAACGCCCGCAAGCAGTGGCTGTCGCGGGCCATCGAGACGCTTCCCGCCCAACAGGCAGCCCCGAAGCCGGCGCCGGCTCGCGCTCGCACGAACACTGCCCCGGCACCACGCCGTCCGGCCGACCCTGCCGACCCCGTGACGCGCATCCAGGGGATCCGCGGCGCCACGGCCAACAAGCTCTCGAAGCTGGGTATCGAAACCCTTGGCGACGCCGCGACCTACTACCCCCGGCGCTTCAACGACTTCACCGACGTGCGCACGATTGCCGAGCTCACCGCCTCCGCCGACGTCCAGACCCTCGTCGCGACGATCGAGTCGGCGAAGGTCCAGCGTTTTGGCCGCCGGTTTGGCGGTACCGAAGCCGTCCTCCGGGACGCCAGCGGGACGCTCAAGGTCGTCTGGTTCAACATGCCCTTCGTGGCCAAGGCCCTGGACGAGGGGGAGCGCATCGTCGTCTCCGGCCGCATCCGTCACTACCGCGGTCGCCTTCAGATGGACAACCCCGAGTGGGAGCCTTTCGACGAGTCGATGGCGGCCGGGCGCCTCGTGCCCGTCTACTCCGCCACCCAGGGTATCGGTCAGCGGACCATTCGGCGGGTCGTCCAGACGGCGGTGAAAGCGGTGGCCGCGAAGCTGGTCGACCCCCTCCCCGAGCGCTGGCGCAAGCTGGAGGGCTACGATCCGCTCGCCGAAGCGCTGACGACCTATCACCAGCCGGCCAACTGGGGCGTTGCCGAGCGGGCCCGCAAACAGCTCGCTATGCGCGAATTCCTCGCTATCCAGGCCGCCGTCCTCATGCGCCGGGCCGAGTGGCAGGAGGGACAGGCCGCGCCCGCCCTCGAATACCGTGATGGCGTCCGCACCTACCTCGACTCGCTACCCTTCCGCCTTACTGGTTCCCAGTCCGACGCGCTGGACGACATCCTCCATGACATCCGCGGCCCCCGGCCCATGCTGCGCCTCCTCCAGGGCGATGTGGGCAGTGGCAAGACCGTCGTCGCGATCGCGGCGATGCTTGCGGCTGTGCGCAACGGCTACCAGGCCGTCCTCATGGCTCCCACCGAAATCCTTGCCGAACAGCACTACCGCACACTGACTGGCATTCTCGGCGGCGAGGGCGTCCTGGAATTCGTTTTCGCACCCTCCTGGTTCCCGCGACCGCTGCGCGTCCTCCTGCTCACCGGTTCGCTCTCGGCCGCGGAAAAACGCCAGGTCCGCGGCGACACGGCGAACGAAGGCGCCGACATCGTCATCGGCACCCACGCGCTCCTCGAGGACGATGTCGACATCCCCCGTCTCGGCCTCGCGGTTATCGACGAGCAGCATCGGTTTGGCGTCCTCCAGCGGGCAAAGCTGCGTCAGAAGGGCGCCAACCCCCATCTCCTCGTCATGACGGCAACGCCGATCCCCCGGACGCTCGCCCTGACCGTCTACGGCGATCTCTGAGGTCACCACGATCGACGAGCTGCCGCCCGGTCGAAAGCCAATCGAGACTACCTGGGTAACGCCGCTCGAGCGCGAGTTCGCCTATGCCGCCGTCAGGCAACGGCTCGCCCGTGGTGAGCAGGCGTTCGTCATCTGTCCGCTCGTCGAGGAGTCGGACGCCCTCGATGCCCGTTCGGCGGAAGAAGAGTACGAACGCCTAAGGCACGGCCCCTTCGCCGACTTCAACGTCGATCTCCTCCACGGGAGGATGTCCGGCCGGGATAAGGATTCCATCATGTCGCGCTTCTCCGCCGGCGAATCCGACCTCCTCGTCTCGACCAGCGTCATCGAAGTGGGCATCGACATCCCGAACGCGACAACGGTCGTGATCGAAGGCGCCGAGCGTTTCGGCCTCAGCCAGCTCCACCAGTTTCGGGGGCGCGTCGGCCGCTCCGACAAGCAGAGCTACTGCCTCCTCTTCAGCACCGACGAAGAGCCCGGCCCGGATGCCCAGACACGCCTTCGCGCCATGGAAAGCACGAACGACGGTTTTCAGCTCGCCGAGGTGGACCTCGAGTTGCGTGGCGAGGGCGAGGTCTGGGGCCGGGTGCAGGCGGGCGCCAACTCCATGCTCCGCGTCGCTCGCCTCACCGACAGGGACCTGCTCTACCGCGCCCGCGCCATCGCCACCGACATCCTTGCCGAAGACCCGCACCTGGAGGCGCTAGGGAACGCGGCCCTCCTCCACTCGGCTAAACCGTTTCTCGAAAAAGCAACAGAGGCGAATTAGTACTTTGCAAGGAAGAAGTACCTCCCGATTCCATCATCTCGTACTGCTCCCCTTCTCCCGCGAGAGTCGGGAGAAGGGGGTGGGGGATGAGGGCCCCGCCCCATGGCATCGCCCCCAGAATCCCAGCTGGCTCCCTACGACTGGCGGTAGGCCCGGTGCCGCATCACGATGCTCTGCAGGATGCCCAGCGAGACAAAGAGGCTCACCAGCGAGCTGCCTCCCTGGCTCACGAACGGCAAGGGGATGCCCGTCACCGGGAAGAGGCTGAGGTTCACGGCGAGGTTGATGAACGCCTGCATGAGGATCAGGATCACGATGCCCACAGCCATCAACTGACCGGCGGGATCACCGGCAAGGCCGGCCACTCGGATGGCGCGCCAGAGCAGCAGCACAAAGAGTGCGAACAGCGTCAGCGCACCCGCGAACCCAAACTCCTCCGCAAGCACGCTGAAGACGAAGTCCTTCGTGGGCACTTTCAGGTACTCGAGCTGCGTCTGATCGCCGTTCCGGAGGCCCTTCCCCCAAGCCCCGCCAGACCCGATCGCAAGCTCCGACTGGATGTTGTTGTAACCGGCGCCCAGCCCCGCCTGGTCTTCGTAGGGGTCGATCAGCACCGAGATCCGCTCCACCTGGTAATCCGCCACGGCGAACGCCCAGACGAACGGCAGCACCGCCACGAACAGCGCCCCGAGGACGATGAGGTGGTTCCGGTTGACGCCCGCCACGGTCACCATCCCCAGCCAGATGGCGCCGAAGACGATGCTTGTCCCGAGGTCCGGTTCGATGAAGACGAGCCCGGCGATCGGCACGACGATTGCGAGTGAAATCATCAGCGAACGAAGGTCTTTGGCGTCGCCTCCCCGGTCCTGGAAGTACCGGGCCATGGCGACGATCGTCGCCAGCTTGGCGAATTCGCTCGGCTGCACCTGGATGGGCCCCACGTTGAACCACCGCGTCGAACCGAACTGCGTCTGGCCGATGAAGAGGATGCCGATGAGCGAAACGATGGAAATGATGTAGAGGAGCCACCAGTAGTGGGTCAGGTGGTGATAGTCGAACCGTGAAGCCACGAGCATGGCGCCGATCCCCAAGCGTCGCGAAGACCACCTGGCGCATGACGGGGTTGTTGAAGCTGGCCGTCGGTCCGCTGTAGGTGGACGACGAGCCGCTGTAGATGAGCACAAAGCCGATAAAAACGAGCCCGATTGCCGGCAGCACGAGCAGCAAATCGAAACGCTCCCATCCGCGGAGGGCGCCGGCCGTCGCCGGCGAGCGGAGCGTGGCCCGGGGAAGGTCGCGCTCACCTGGCCACGTGCTCGTCGTAGTACTCAAGGATCCGCTTGGCGATGGGCGCCGCATCATTGCCGCCGATGCCGAGGTCGAAGTAGACGGTCACGGCCACTTGCGGGTCGTCGTACGGGTAGAAGCCGGTGAACCAGGCATGCTCATCGACGGTGCCGTCTGGGAGCACGAATTCCGATGTGCCCGTCTTGCCGGCGATATCGATTTGATTCGACGAGGCGAGGACGCCGGCCCCGTACTGTACGGACTTGTGCATCCCGATGCGGACAGCGGCGAGGTTCTCCTCCGAAACCGGCACCTGGTCGTACTGCGTCGGGATTTCGCGGACGACCTCGCCTTCCGGCGAGAGGATGGCGTTCACAACGTGGGGTGTGAGCACCTTTCCCCCATTCGCCACGGCCGACGTCATCACCGCGATCTGGAGCGGTGTCGCAAGGTCGTCACCCTGGCCCACAGCGGTGAAGCACGTGTCGGCGTGGTACCAGTCCTGGTCTTCGGGATTGAAGATGCTGAGGTCGCTCCGCGACTCGCGCTTCCACTCGGGCGTGGGGATGATCCCCGCCGACTCGCCGGGGATATCGATGCCGGTCTCCCGGCCAAGCCCGAATGAGCGCGCATAGAACGCGAGGAGCCGGGCCGAGTCATAGATGTCGTCGCCGAGGCCCTTGATGCCCTCATCGGCGAACCCGCAGGAGATCTGGAACATGAAGAGGTTGGACGACCAGGCAATGGCGTCGTAAAAGCCGATGAAGCCGTGTGGTCGCCAGTCGTAGTACGCATAGACCACCCCGTTCTCTCCGACAAATTCCTTGACGACCGACTCGATGTCTCGAGTCGTGTTGACTGTGGCATTCCCTTCCTGGAGGGCGGCGGCCGACGTGATCAGCTTGAACGTCGAGCCCGGCGCGGCGGGGTTGATCGCCTGGTTGAGCAGTGGCTTCCGCGGATCGTCGAGCAGCGCGAGGTACTCGTCCGAACGCTCGCGCAGGTCACCGAAGATGTTGTTGTCCCAGTCAGGGATGGAGACCATCGAGAGGACCTCGCCGGTATTGACGTCCATCACCACTGCGGCGGCCTTCGTAGCGCGGTAGGCCGGCGACGCCATCGCCTTCGCGAGCAGGTCGGCGACGTAGTTCTGCAGGTCGGCATCGATCGAAAGCCGAAGGCTGTTGCCCGGCGTCGGCGGATCTGTCCCCAGCACGTTCACGAGGTTGCCATAGGCGTCGACCTCGTTGGCGCTCACCCCGGCGCTACCACGCAGGTCCTTCTCGTAGCGCAGCTCCACGCCCGTCTTGCCCACCGGCTGGTTGAACTCGTACCCCTCGTGCTGGTAGCGGTCCCATTCCTCCGCCGTCTGGGGACCGATGTAGCCGAGGATGGCGCTGAAGGCATTGCCGCCGGTGTAGTTGCGCCCCGGCGAAATCGTCAACGTCACGCCGGGCATGTCGACTTCAGCCTCCGAGAGCATGAGTGCCTCGTCCTGGCTCAGGTTGGTCTTCACGGTGATCGCCCGGTTGCTGATGTCGTCCGCTTCTGCCGCCCTCACCTGCGTATCGATCGCCAGGGCTGAGACTCCGAGCATGTTCTCCAGGTGGCCGTAGATCGCCCAGCGCTGATCCTGCCAGTCGTCTGCCGTGGTGGCGTTGGGCAGGAAATCGGGGATCAGCGTCGCGGTGTACACGCCCACGTTCTCGACGAGCGGTTGGCCGTTGCGGTCGTAGATCAGGCCGCGGGCGGGGAGGATCTGTTCCGACTGGATGTGGTTGTTGGCGGCCCGTTCGCGATACTCCGCGCCGTGGACGATCTGCATGTTCGCCAGGCGGAGCGTTAACAGCCCGAACGCGACGAGCACGACGATCTTCAGGACACCGAGGTGGCCGTGCGGCCGAGATTGTGCGGGGCCTCGATCGGGGGGTCGCGGGTCCAGCGTCATGTAGTCAGTACCGGGCGGCGCTGAGGCTCAACGCCCGTTGTTCGGATCCTACGAGCCGGAGCACCAATGACGCGATCATCAGTAAAGCAAGGTCAAGGAAAGCCCCTGCCAGGAGGACGTCGATGACGAGCGTCCCGATGGCGACATCGGCCCCCTGGAGCATCGCTGCGATCGCCAGCACCAGCCGCACCCAACCGCCCGCGGCGACGAATGTGGCGGCCACGATGGTGAGCCTGGTGACCGGCAGCCGCAGATCATCCAGCCACGCCGCAACGACCACCAGCGGAAGGAAAGCCACCAGCAGCAGGCCCGGTTCCCGTCCCGTCGCGAAGGCAAGGAGGATTGCTGCGACGGGCGTCGCGACCATCGCTGGACGAGGCCCTTCCAGCAGCAAGACCAGCAGCACGTAGAGCAGCACAAACTGGAACTCGGCCCCCGCGAAGCGAAAGAGCGGCGCGATGCTCACCTGGGCGGCGACCACGATGACGAGGAGGACCGAGTAGATCAATTCGCGCATTAGTCGAGGTCCAACCGCTGGGTCTGGAAGCTCGTCAGTACCTGCACGATCTCGAGGGTGCCCATCCGCACGAGCGGCTCAACTTTCACCGTCCGCGAGATGTCCTGTGGCGTCCCGGAGACTTCGGTAACGGTGCCAATGGTCCGCCCCGGCGGGTAGTTGCCGCCAATACCGCTGGTCACGATGGTGTCGCCCACGTTGACGTTGCCCTGGGTCAGGTCGAACGTCAGGGATCGGTCGGCGTGCCCGCTCACGCTGCCATTCACCTGCGACTCCAGCACCTGCCCGTTGACCTTGCTCGAGGCATCGGTGATCAGGCGAACCCACGAGTAGTCGTTGTTCACGTCCACCACGGTGCCCACGAGCGAAAGGCCGGAGGAGAAGACCACCATGCCCTTCTTCACGCCGGCTGCGGCGCCCTGGTCGATCAGGACGCGGTCGGTAAAGGGGGAGCTGTCATGGGCGACGACCTGGGCCACGGCGTAGGTGTCGTCCTCGCTGGAGCTGATGCCGAGCGCCTTCTGGAGGTCCGGGATCTGGGCGTTCTCCTGCTCCAGTTCCACGATCTGGTTGCGGAGCGTTTCGTTCTCCAGACGGAGGGCGTTGTTCTCGGCCCGGATGTCGTCGAACCCACCGGCGTCGGAGAGGATGCTGGAGACGGGGCGGAAGGCTGTCCCCAGGCCCTTCTCAATCGGCGCCGAGACGCGGAGGAAGACGCCTTCGAAGGGCTGCAGGATCCCGGCCTGGCCGGCGAGCAGGAGGAACACAGCAAGCGAGAGCATCGCCGCGATCCACCATCCGTAGCGCGAGACAACCAGCATCGATTCCCCCGAGAAGTAGCGTTAGCGGCGACCCCGCCTCGATGCAAGTTGCGATTGAACCTTTGCCAGCATTTCTTGCTCTTCGAGCACCTCGCCAGCGCCACGGACCACGCATAGCAGCGGGTCTTCGGCCACGTACACCGGGAACCGCGTCTCCTGGCTCAAGCGGCGGTCGAGGCCACGGAGCTGGGCGCCGCCGCCCGCAAGCGCGATGCCATGTGCCATCAGGTCGCTCACCAGTTCCGGCGGTGTGATTTCGATCGATGAGCGCACGGCCTCGACGATCGCGCTGATCGAGCCGGCGAGGGCGTCGCGGATTTCCACCGTGCTCACCTCCACGGCCTTGGGGAGCCCGCTCGCCAGGTCACGCCCGCGAAGGACGACGCTTTCTTCGGGGTCGAGTGGCGCCGCCGATCCCGCGCTCTTCTTGATGTCCTCAGCCGTCCGCTCGCCGATGAGAAGGTTATGGACCTGGCGGGCGTAGCTGATGATGTCCTGGTCCATCTCGTCGCCGGCCACGCGGATCGACGTGCTCACGACCATGCCGCCGAGCGAGACGACGGCGACCTCCGTGGTGCCGCCGCCGATGTCGACGATCATGCAGCCGGCCGCTTCCATCACCGGCAGGCCGGCCCCGATCGCGGCTGCCATCGGCTCTTCGATGAGGTAGCAGGCGCGCGCGCCGGCGTTCAGGGCTGCATCGTGGACGGCCCGCTTCTCCACCTCGGTGACGCCGCTGGGCACACCGACGACGACGCGTGGCTGGGCAAGAAAGGTCCGGTCGTGCACCGCCCGGATGAAGTAGCTGAGCATCTTTTCGGTGACCTCGAAGTCCGAGATCACGCCGTCCCGCAGGGGCCGCACGGCGATGATGTTGGCGGGGGTCCGGCCGACCATCCGCTTGGCTTCATCGCCGATCGCCAGGATCCTCTTGGAGACACGATCGATCGCTACCACGGACGGTTCGTCGATGACGATGCCGCGGCCACGGACCATCACCAGCGTGTTGGCCGTACCGAGATCGATCGCGATGTCGTGAGACAAGAAACCGAACAGCGAGCTGAGGGGCGAAAGAAGAGCCAAGGTTTGGTCCTGGCAGGGAGATGCAACCACGCCACGGCTGGCCCCATGACGAGATTTCAGTATACCGGCAATTCGATTCTTAGCGATTACCGGTTAGAGAACACTTCCATCAGTTCTCGAAACGTGGAGAGAGAGCCGCGCCTTAGACACGAAAACGACATAACAGATGAGAGTGTCAATCGGGAGCCCTGCCCACGCCTTTATCGGCCCGCTTCGCTTCGAGAACCGCCGGGCCTTCCGCAATCAGGCGCAAGAACTCGGCTTCATCCAGGAGGACCGTGCCCAGCTTCTCGGCTTTTGCCAGTTTCGAACCCGCTTCGGCCCCTACGACCAGTGCGTCGGTCTTCTTCGTGACGGCGCTCCCGACGTGCCCGCCGAGCTGCTTGATCCGGTCCTCCGCCTGCCCCCGCGAGATCGCCTCAAGCCTGCCTGTGACCACCAGTGAGAGCCCTGCAAGAAGGTCGCTGGTCGCCTCCGAGATGCCATGCGTGAAGTTCACGCCGGCGGCCCGCAGCTTCTCGATCACCGCCCGGCTCTCGTCCCGATCGGCCCACTGTTTGATACTCGCCGCAACAATTGGGCCGATGCCCTCGATCGCTGTCAGGTCCTCTTCGCTGGCGTCGACAACGGCGTCGAGCGCGCCGAATTCGTCGGCCAGGAGCCGCGCCGTTTCGAAGCCCACGTGGCGGATGCCCAGCGCAAAAAGCACGTTGGGGAGCGGCCGTTGCTTGCTCTGTTCGATGCCCCCCAGCAACTTCTCGGCGCTCTTGTCGCCCATCCGGTCGAGTGCCGTCAGCTGCTCCTTCGAGAGGGTGTAGATGTCGGCGAAGCTCTCGACGAGTTTCTCCTCGAACAGGGTCCAGGCCATCTTTTCGCCCAGTCCCTCGATGTCCATGGCGCCACGGCCGGCGAAGTGTTCGAGCAGTCGGATCTGCTGCACCGGGCAGGCCGGGTTGGGGCAATAGATTCCCGCTTCGTCCCCCTGGCGTGACACCGGAGTGCCGCACGATGGGCACACCGCCGGCATCTCGAAGACCCGCTCGTCGCCGGTTCGCAGGCTAACCACGGGGGCCACCACCTGGGGGATGACATCCCCGGCCCGCTGGACGATCACGGTGTCGCCCTCGCGGATGTCCTTGCGGTGAATGTCCTGTTCGTTGTGGAGGGTGGCCATCCGGATGGTTGCCCCGCTGACCACCACCGGCTCCAGTTCCGCGAAGGGATTGAGGACGCCCGTCCGACCGACATTCACGTGGATCTTCTTCAGCTTCGTCGTCCGTTGTTGGGGCGGGTACTTGTACGCCGTGGCCCAGCGTGGCTCTCGTCCGACCACGCCGAGGCGGTCCCAGTCCGTGACGTTGTCGACCTTCAGCACCACGCCGTCAATGTCGTAGTCGAGCTCCTCCCGGCGTTCGTTCCACCAGCGCACCCGGGCCAGGGCGTCGGACGCCACCTCATGGCGCCGGGCGTCAGGGTTCGTCCGCAGGCCCATCGCACCAAGCCACTGGAGGATCTCAAATTGGCTGTTCGGCGAAGGTCCTTCGCACCAGCCCAGCTGGTAGATGTAGATGGAGAGCGGGCGGCTGGACGTGACCGACGGGTTCAGTTGGCGAACCGATCCGGCCGCCGAGTTCCGCGGGTTCGCATACAGCGGCTCGCCCCGCTCCGCTCGCTCGGCGTTCATCTGCTCGAAGCCGCTCTTCGTCATGTAGACCTCGCCGCGGACCTCGAACCGTTGTGGCGATGTCCCCCTGAGCGCGAGCGGGATGGTGCGGATGGTCCGCAGGTTCTCCGTGATGTTTTCGCCCTGGCGGCCGTCGCCCCGCGTCGCCCCCTGGAGAAAGCGGCCATTCTTCATAGACCAGCGCCACCGCCAGTCCGTCCACCTTCGGCTCGGTCGTGATCGGGAACTCTTCCCGTCCCAGTCGCTCCTCGACCCTCCGGTGCCAGGCCATGAAATCGTCGTCGCTGAAGACGTTGGCGAGGCTGAGCATGGGCAGACGGTGCTCGATCACGCCAAAGGCCTCGATGGGCGTCGCACCCGTCCGCTGCGTCGGCGAGTCGGGAGTGATCAGCTCCGGGTACTGCTTCTCGAGGTCGCGGAGTTCGTTGAGCAGGCTGTCATAGACCTGGTCGTTGACCTCCGGGTCGTCCAGCACGTAATAGCGGTAGTTGTGGTAGTTGAGCTGCGAGCGAAGCTCTTCGCTGCGCAGTCGTGCCGCGTACTGCGAGTCGCCGGAAACCATCAACTGGGAAGTATATCGGGGAGGCGTTTTTCGTCCTCGGGTCGCCTGGCACCAGCGGCACGTGTCGGAAGCTGCGGTACACTCGCACGATGGAGCAGTCACCCGTCCTCATCGTCGACTACGACGCCGGCAACATGCGCAGCGTCGAGCGCGCGCTGGTCCATTCCGGAGCCGCGGTGACCGTGAGCGCCGACCCGGCCGATGTCGACAGGGCACAGGGACTCGTGCTGCCCGGCGTGGGCGCTGCCGCAGACACGATGGCCAAGCTCCGTGAGCGTCACCTCGTCGAACCGCTCCGGGAGTACATCGCTTCGGGTCGCCCGTTCCTCGGCGTCTGCATGGGCCTGCAAGCTCTGCTCACGCGCAGCGAAGAAGGCGACCAGGAGTGCATGGACGTCGTCCCCGGTGTGGTCCGGCACTTTGGCCACAGCGAGCTCAAGGTGCCTCACATGGGCTGGAACACGGTCACCTGGCTGCGTGACCACCGCATCATCGAGGGCATCCCGAGTGGCAGCTACTGCTACTTCGTCCACAGCTTCTACCCTGCCCTCGACGACGCTTCCCTCGCCCTCGGTGAGACGACCTACGGGATAACGTTCCCCAGCGTGATCGCCCGGGACAACATCGTGCTCACCCAGTTCCACCCGGAAAAAAGCGGAGACGCGGGCCTTCGCCTCTACAGAAATTTCGTGCAGTGGGTGTCCGACTCCGTGGCGTCTGGTGCCGTCACCGCCAACGCCTCGTGAGGGGCTCCATCATGACCGCCTTTGAGGTCATCCCCGCTATCGACCTGCGTGACGGCCGATGTGTCCGCCTTTTCCAGGGCGACTACGCCCGGGAAACCCGCTACTCCGATGACCCTGTGGCGACCGCCGTCGAATGGGAAGCCCAGGGAGCGCCGAGACTGCACGTCGTCGACCTCGACGGCGCGCGTGCCGGCCGGCCGCTGAACAACGCCGTGATGGCAGCCATCGCCGACGGCGTGTCGATCCCGATCGAGGTCTCCGGTGGTCTTCGCACGCTCGCAGACATCGCCGACGCCGTCGCCTACGGGGCGAAACGCGATCCAGCTGGGTAGCGCCGCCGTGCGCGACCCGGCGCTGCTCAGTGCTGCCCTCGCCCGATATGGGGATGCCATCTGCGTCTCGATCGACGCCCGCGATGGCCGTGTGGCCACCGACGGCTGGGAGAAGGCGACCGATATTGACGCCGTCGACTTCGCGCACCGGATGGCTGCCCTCGGTGTCGCCCGGGTGATGGTCACCGATATCTCCCGCGACAGCACCCTCACCGGCCCGAACCTTGAGCTGCTCTCCCGCCTCGTCGACGAGCTCGACATTCCCGTTGTCGCCTCCGGCGGTGTCTCGGAGGTTGGTGACCTATCCCGCCTTGCGGAAGCCGGATGCGAGGGAGCGATCGTGGGGAAGGCGCTCTATGAGCGGGCATTCACCCTGCCGGAAGCGCTCGCAGCGGTGCGTGGCCTCCCATGCTGACGAAACGGGTCATCCCCTGCTTCGATGTCGACCGCGGCCGCGTGGTGAAGGGTGTCTCGTTCATCGAGCTGCGCGACGCCGGCGACCCCGTGGAACTCGCGCGTGTCTATGACGAGCAGGGTGCCGACGAGCTTGTCTTTCTCGACATCACGGCCAGCTCCGACAATCGCGCGACGGTTGTGGACATGGTCGCCCGCACTGCCGACCAGGTCTTCATCCCGTTTACCGTCGGCGGCGGCATTCGATCCACCGTCGACATGAAGGTGATGCTGGAAAATGGCGCCGACAAAGTAAGCATCAACACCGCCGCTGTGCAAAGCCCCGACCTCATCAACGAGGGCGCTTACCGCTTCGGCAGCCAGTGCATCGTCGTCGCCATCGACGCCAGGGCCGTCCCCGGCAAGCCGGGCCAGTGGGAAGTATTCACCCATGGCGGCCGCACGCCGACCGGGCTCGACGCCGTCGGGTGGGCCCGCGAGGTCGTCGAGCGCGGCGCCGGCGAACTTCTTGTCACGAGTATGGATACCGATGGCCACCAGACCGGCTACGATGTTCCCATGCTCCGTGCGATCAGTGACGCCGTGCCTGTGCCGGTCATCGCCTCCGGCGGCGCCGGTGGTCCTTCACACATGGTGGAGGCCCTCACCGAAGGTCGCGCTGACGCCGTGCTCGCCGCCAGCATCTTCCACTTCGGCACCTACAGCATCGGCGAAGTGAAGGATGCCCTCGCCAGCGCCGGCCTTCCTGTGCGCCCCGTCCATCACCACGGCCAGGGCTAGTCGCCGCCCGCACCAAGCGCGACCGTTCCGCTTCGCACCCCAAAGTCACCGGAGGAAACACCGTGCCGATTCAGTTCGATGAAAAAGGGCTGATCCCTGCCGTCGTGCAGGACGCCCACACCCGCGAGGTCCTCGTCCTTGCCTACATGAACCGCGAGTCGATCGACCACACCTACAAGACGGGCCACGTCACTTTTTGGAGCCGCTCGCGCAATGAACTCTGGGAGAAAGGCGCCACGAGCGGCAACTGGCTGAACTTTGTCAGCCTGCACAAGAACTGCGAGGACAACAGCTTCCTGGTCCTGGCCAATCCCGTCGGCCCTACCTGCCACACCGGGAACGTGAGCTGCTACTACCGCGAGTTCGAGCCGGCCGCGGACCTGCCCCCGGTTTAGGCAGCCTCCTGCGTCTCCCGGACCTTGGCGATCAGCCGTTCCAGGGCCTCGATCACCTGGCGGGCGGGGGCTGAGGCCATCCGAACCTGCAACGCGGAAACGCGTCCAAGTCCCGCCAGCGTATCCAGGTTCCGGTGGAGTTCGCGGATCTCGTCGAGGGTGTCGCCGGGGATGCGGTCCCATGCGCGCAGTCCGGCCTCCGCTTCGTCGAGGTTCTCGGCCGGGCCGTCGTCGTTGCGGCCCACGGCGTTCGCCAGTTCGCAGAGTCGTTCCACCAGGGTGTTCCGCACCTCAACGATCGCTTCAACTGGCATGACGGCCTCCCACGGCGCTTTGTCACGGAGGATCGGCGTGCGCGAAAGCGGCAGCTATCGGCAGACGCCCGAGGAGGCGGTACCGTAAGCCACTATGGATGCCATCAGCTGGGCCGAGTTCGAGGCGCAATCCGCGGCTCTCGCCGTCGAAGGGCGTAAGCGGCTGCATGGCCGCGTCTCCTATCTCGCGACCACAACCGCGTCGGGCTCTCCGCGCGTCCACCCCGTGACCCCTGTCCTTTCGCCGGCTGCCCTCTACCTGTTCATGGAGCCGACCTCGCCAAAGGGCCACGACCTCGACCGGCGCTGCCGCTTCGCCCTTCACTGCGGTGTCGAGGACACCACCGGCGGCGAGGGCGAGTTCTTTATCAGCGGCGAGGCACGCCGTGTCGATGACGCCGCCGAGCGAGACGCAGCAGTGAAGGCCGCCAGCTACCGCCCGGCCGATCGCTACATCCTGTTCGAACTTCGCCTGGAGCGTGCCGCCAGCCGTCGCTACGGCGAGCAGGGTCCAATCCAAGAGACCTGGGAGAACGGACACTCCTGATGCCGAAACCGGACTACACCGCCCTTGAGTTCCCCCCGCCCCCGTCGGCCGATCGGCCTTACGTGATCGTCAACATGGTCGCCTCCGTCGATGGCAAGGTCACCATCGATGGCACCGAACAGGGGATCGGCTCCCCCGTCGACCAGCGCTTGATGCGTGAGCTCCGGGTCCATGCCGATGTCGTGCTCGATGGCGCCGGGACGTTCCGGAAGAGCGGCGTTTCGCCAAGGCTCAACGATCCGGTCCTCGACCGTCTCCGCATCGAACGGGGCAAAGCCACCCGCATGCCGATCGCTGCAACACTCACGAACTCCGGCGACCTCGCCCTCGACCGCATCTTCTTCACCAGCCCGGAGTTCCGCGCTGTGGTGTTCGCGGGCAGCGGTGTCGCGGACGACAGGCTTGCCGCCCTGCGGGCGACCGGCCGGCCCGTGATCATGCTTCCCGACGGCGACCATGCTCCCGCGATGCTGCGCTACATGCGCCACGAGCTCGACTGTCGGCTCCTCCTCGTTGAGGGGGGCCCCACCATCAACCGCCTGATTTTCGACGCAGACGCCGTCGACGAATTCTTCCTCACCGTGGGGCCCGTCGTTGTCGGCGGTCGGCACGGGCTCAGCGCCGTCGCCGGGAGCGAGCCCTACTCCCGCGACGCCGTCCGGCACATGCGGCTGGTCCATGCAGTCCCGAACGAAGACACCAGCGAGGTCTACCTCCGCTATCGCCGCGACCGGAGCTGAGGCGCTCGGTCAGTGCCCGTCCTTGCCGAGATTGGGGTTTCGCTCGATGCCGCCTGGATCGCTACCGCGGCACGCTTGGAACATCCCACCTTTTACGAGGCAAGCAGTGAGTCAGGACCCGCAGGAAGCCCGCCAGTTTGTTGTCATCACCGTCAACGGTGTTTCCTGCGGCATCCCAATCGACTCGGTGGTCGAAATCATGCAGGTCCCCGAGATTACCCGGACCGTGAATGCCCGGCCGTCGGTGCCCGGGATGTTCGACTTCCGCGGCCACGTTGTCACCGTGGTCGACTGTCGTTCGGCCCTCGGCTTTCCGGCTGGCGACATCGACGAGCGCTCACGGGTTGTCGTCCTCAGCCACGCCGGCCGTCAGCTTGGTCTCCTTGTCGACGCCGTTACCGAGGTGACCACCCTTGAAGCCGGCTCCCTCCAGGCAACCGAGGGCGGCCCGGGCGCAAGCCCTCTTGTCGTCGCGGTTGCCCACCTCGACGACGGCCTCATGCTCGAAATCGACTGGAGGACGGCAATCGAGGATGCCCTTGGTGGAGTGGCCGCCACGGTGCCCCCCGAGTTGCTCGCAACGGTTCACGGCGAAGCTGCCTGAACATCCCGGGCCTGGTACTCGAACAAGCGTTCTGATTCTGCTAGGATCCTTGCGTGGCCCGGTTGGGGCCATCAGGATCGATTCCCTATGCCTCTCGACCGCATCGTTGTCCGCGGCGCCCGCGAACATAACCTGAAGAACGTCGACGTCGAGATCCCGCGCGACAAGATGGTCGTGATCACGGGACTCTCCGGCTCCGGCAAGTCCTCGCTTGCCTTCGACACCATCTACGCCGAGGGCCAGCGCCGCTACGTCGAGTCGCTTTCCGCCTACGCTCGCCAGTTCCTCGGCCTCATGGAGAAGCCCGACGTCGATCACATCGACGGCCTCTCGCCGGCCATCTCCATCGACCAGAAGTCGACGTCGAACAACCCACGCTCCACGGTTGGCACGGTCACCGAGATCTACGACTACATGCGGCTCCTCTGGGCTCGGGCCGGCCGTCCCCACTGTCCCACCTGCGGACGGCCAATCGAGCGCCAGACGGTTCAGCAGATCGTCGATGCGACACTCGCCTACCCGCCGGAGTCGCGCCTCCTGCTGCTTGCTCCGGTCGCCCGCGCGAAGAAGGGTGAGCACGTCGCCATCTTCGACGACGCTCGTCGTGCCGGTTTCGTCCGCGTGCGGATCGACGGCGAGGTCCGCGACCTCGACGAAACGATCAAACTGGACAAGAACAAGCGCCACGACATCGATGTCGTCGTCGATCGCCTCATCGTTCCCGAGCCGGGCACCGATGAGACGGCTACGTCCCGGATCGCCGATTCCGTGGAGACGGCCCTCAAGCTCGGGAACGGCGTCATGCAGGTGGCACACGCCGAAGGGACCGAACCGGAACGCGTCTTCTCGGAGCACTTTTCCTGCCCCTACGACGGCACCTCCATCGGTGAGATCGAGCCACGCACTTTCAGCTTCAACAGCCCCCACGGCGCCTGCACCCGGTGCACGGGGCTCGGCGTCGAGATGGAGATCGACCCCACGCTCGTCATCCCTGACCGCACCCGATCCATCTCCGAGGGAGCGGTCGAGCCGTGGTCGAAGTCGCAGGCCGTGGGCACCTGGTACACACGCATGCTCGAAGGCGTCGCCGACCACCTCGGCTTCAGCATCGACGACCCCGTGCGGGAGCTCACGGAAGAGCAGCTTAACGCCGTCCTCTACGGCACCGGCGAGACGGTACTCGCCCTCAAGTTCACCAACCAGTACGGCCGTACCCAGCACTACGACACCAAGTTCGAGGGCGTGATCAACAACCTCCAGCGGCGCTACAAGGAGACCGATAGCGACTGGGTCCGCGGCGAGATCGAGAAATACATGGCCTCCATCCCCTGCAGCGCCTGCAAGGGAAAACGCCTCCGGCCGGAGGCACTCGCCGTCCTCATCGACGAGCGCACCATCTCCGACGTCACCGGGCTCTCGATCGTCGAAGCACGCGCCTGGGCCGACCATCTCGCCTCACCCGGCACGCCCCTCAACGCCCGCGAGCAGGCCATCGCCGCCCAGATCCTCAAGGAGATCCGTTCGCGGCTACAGTTCCTCGTCGACGTTGGGCTCGACTACCTGACCATGGACCGTGTTTCGGGCACGCTCTCCGGCGGCGAGTCGCAGCGCATTCGGCTCGCGACACAGATCGGGTCCGCCCTCATGGGTGTCCTCTACATCTGTGACGAACCCTCGATCGGCCTCCACCCCGTGGACGGTGACCGGCTCATCAAGACCCTCGAACGGCTCCGTGACCTCGGCAACACCGTGCTGATCGTCGAACACGACGAAGCGACGATGCGGGCCGCCGACCACATCATCGACATGGGTCCAGGCGCCGGCGTCCACGGCGGCTACCTCGTCGCCGAAGGCACGATCGACGCGATCATGGAGGCCGAAGGCAGCATCACCGGGGCCTACCTTTCCGGGCGCCGCGAAATTCCCACGCCGGCAGAGCGGCGCGAAGGGAATGGCAAGAGCCTCGTCATCAAGGGCGCCCGGGAGAACAACCTCAAGGACATCGACGTCGAGATCCCCCTCGGCAAGCTTGTCGCCGTCACCGGCGTCTCGGGCTCGGGGAAGTCATCGCTCGTCACCGAAATCCTCGTCAAGCGCGCCTCCGTCGTCCTCAATCGCGCCCGCGTCCGGGCGGGCAAGCACGACGCCATCGAAGGACTCGAACACCTCGACAAGATCGTCGACATCGACCAGTCGCCGATTGGCCGCACGCCCCGCTCCAACCCCGCCACCTATACGGGCGCCTTCACCATCATCCGCGAAATGTTCGCCAGCGTTCCTGAGTCGAAGGCTCGCGGCTACAAGTCCGGGAGGTTCAGCTTCAACGTTAAGGGCGGACGCTGCGAAGAGTGCTCCGGCGACGGCTACAAGATCGTCGAGATGCAGTTCCTCCCCGACGTCACGGTCCCCTGCGAGGTGTGTCACGGCCAGCGCTATAACCGGGAGGCGCTCGAGATCCGTTTCCGCGGCAAGAACATCGCCGAAGTGCTCGACATGACCGTCTCGGAAGCGACTGAGTTCTTCGACCGGTTCCCGCGCGTGCGTCGCGTGCTTGAGACGCTGGAAGCGACCGGACTCGGCTACATCCACCTCGGACAGCCCGCGACCACGCTCTCCGGCGGCGAAGCGCAGCGGATTAAGCTCGCCAGCGAGCTCAGCCGGCGCTCCACCGGCAAGACGCTCTACGTCCTTGATGAGCCGACAACCGGGCTCAGCTTCCAGGACGTCGCCCATCTCCTCGATGTGCTCCAGCGGCTCGCCGATGCCGGCAACACCGTCATCGTCATCGAACACCACCTGGACGTCATCAAGGCTGCCGACTACATCATCGACCTCGGGCCTCTCGGAGGGGACCGCGGCGGCATGCTTATCGCCGCCGGCACGCCTGAACAGGTGGCCGGGGTGAAGGACAGTTTCACCGGCCAGTACCTGCTCCCCATCCTCGAAGCGGCGGGCACCCTCAAAACGCGGCGCTCGGCCAGGGGCGTGAACGGCGCCAAAGGTGCAAGCGTTACGGAACTCGCAGCCGCCAGCGCCGCCGCAGCCATTTCCCGGCGGATGGAGATGGAAACGTTCGTGCCCGTGCCGCCGCCTTCGAAAGCGAAGGCAAAAGGGCCGAAGAAACCCCGCAAGGAAACCGCAAGCGAGGCCTCGTTGCGAGAGAAGCGGGGCCGCTAGGAAGGCGTAGCGCCCGGCGCCGGTTCATGGAGGCGGCCCCCGTGCCGCAGGAACCGGATGGCGCCGCCCTCATCGCGGACGAAGTCGAACGTTGTGCCCAGGAGATCGGTGTCAGTGACGCGAAACTCGTCGTTGCCGATATGGACGGCGTGGTACGTGGTTTCGCGACCTTCATCAGGCTGGATGGCGCTGCGCGTCTCGGAGCGAACCCGGAGCCCATCGTCCGCCGGCGAGAGGTCGAGCGTTGCGAAGGGCACCTTGTAGCGTCCGGCGTATTCGGCCACCTTGCTGGCAGCGATCGGGACCGCCGGCTTCGTCGGCCGCTCGAGCGATGTGAATTCCTTGAGCGTCCAGGCCTCGATTTCCCGGTAGAGGGCCGAACCCTGGCTGCCATTGGTGAGTACGGCCACAGCGAATTCCCTGCCCGGGACCGCCAGCAGCGTGGCCCGGAAGCCGTTCGTCGAGCCTCCGTGGCCATATGCCGCTTCGCCGGCGATGTCGTGGAGCATCCACCCGAGACCCCAGTACGGCGCCATCCCCGCGGATTTCACCTGGCGCTCCTGCATGGCCAGCCGGGCTCCTGAGCGAAGGACCCTCTCGCCGGCGGTGCCCTCCAGCCCCATGTGGAACGCGGCGAATTCGAGAAGGTCGGCGGCCGTGCCGATGCAACCTCCCGCCGGGTTCATGGCGCGAGCGATGGCGTAGGGCCGTCCCGCCCGGGGTTCGTCGTTGCCGAAGGCGTTGTAGCCAACCGCCGCCGCCCGAGTGACCGCTTCGTCTGCGAAGTAGAACGTGCTTTCCATGCCGATTGGTTCGAGGACACGCTTGCGGAAAGTGGTTTCGGCCGGTTCGTGCCGGAACTTCTCCACGAGCCTGCCGAGGACCTGCCAGCCGGTGTTGCAGTAGGCCCAGGTGGTCCCGATCGCCGTGATCTGCTTGATCCGCTGGAGGCCCTCCACCGCCCGCGCCAGGGCATCGTCGCCGTTGCCGTAGTCTGTGAAATCGTCGCCCCAAAACCCGCCCATGTGCGTGAGCAGGTGGCGCGGCGTCACCGTTTCCGTCGCCTCGGGGTCGAGGAGCGCGAACTCCGGCAAGTAGCGCTTTACAGGCGTATCGAGGTCGATGCGCCAGCCGTCGACCAGCTGCATGACCGCCGTCGCCGTCACCACCTTGCTGATGCTGCCGTATTGGAAGAGCGTGTCGGCCTGCACCGGCGTCCTTGTCTGAAGGTTCGCCGTCCCGAAGGCATGGACGTGCCGCTGCCCCTCGTGAAGGATGCCGATGGTCATCCCCGGCACGTTCCAGCGAGCGAGCCCATCCTTCGCGAGCTCCTTGAGATCGGTGCGTTCGGCGACAGCAGTCATGATGCCCTCACATCACGTGATGGCGCGAGTATATGCCCGTGCGATGGCGGTTTCTGTTTCCCGGCAGCCGCGTATCGTTGAGAGCCCGACCCCCGGAAGGATGGAAGCATGACCTATCGCGCATACGTCGTCGACAAGAAGGACGACAGCTTCACCCGCGGACTTCGCACCCTCGATGAGTCCGATCTGCCCGAAGGCAACCTCACCATCCGCGTCGCCTGGTCGAGCGTGAACTACAAGGATGGCCTCGCGGCGACGGCGAGTGGCCGTGTCGTCCGCAGTTACCCCATGGTCCCCGGCGTGGACCTCGCCGGCATCGTCGAGGAGTCGGGAGACTCGCGCTTCTCGAAGGGCGACGAAGTCGTCGTTATCGGCAACGACATCGGTGTCGCCCACCCGGGAGGCTTCGCCGAACTCGCCCGCGTTCCCGCCGACTGGGCCATTGCCCTGCCCGACGGCCTTTCCATGAAGGAAGCGATGGCCCTCGGCACAGCCGGTTTCACCGCGGCGATGTCCGTCGATGCCCTCGAACAGCATGGCCTCCGTCCGGACTGGGGCACGGTCATCGTTACGGGCGCCACCGGCGGCGTTGGCAGCACCGCCGTGAGCATGCTCGCCGGACGTGGCTATACCGTGGCCGGCAGCACCGGCAAGGATAGCGAGCACCAGTTCCTCCGCGATCTTGGCGCCACCGAGATCCTCAGCCGCGAGGAAGTGAGCGCCCCCTCGACGCGCCCGCTCGAATCAGAGCGTTGGGCCGGCGCCATAGACCCCGTCGGCGGCGCCACGACTGCCTACCTCGCCCGCACGATGAAACGCAACGCCTCGATCGCGCTCTCCGGCCTGACCGGGGGCGCAAATGTCGAAACGACCGTGCTGCCTTTCATCCTCCGGGCTGTGAACCTCCTCGGCATTGAATCGGTCTGGTGCTCGCGCGAGGTGCGCGACCGTACCTGGAGGCGGTGCGCCACGGACTTGAAGCCAAAAGGCCTCCTCGACTCCATCGCCTTCGAGACCGACCTCGACGGGCTCGAGCCGGTGCTCGACGACATTCTCCAGGGGAAGGTCCGCGGAAGGGCACTCGTCCGCCTTCGCTAGGCCCGGACCCCTCGGATGACGCTCCTACGGAAGGCTCTCCTGGTCCTCGCCATCGGTGGCGCTCTTGCCCTTGCGACGCTGTCCCCGGCATCGGCGGAGGAAGGCTGGGTCGTCCAGAGCTTCCAATCCGACATCACCGTGACCAGCGAAGGCCGCATGGATGTCGTCGAGACAATCGTCGTCGACTTCGGCACGTCCGAACACCACGGGATCATCCGCGAGTTGGTGACCAGGGAACGCTGCGGCGCGGTCACCACGGCCCCCCACCCCTCTATGAGTGCCCGGGTGGCAGCGACCGCGTTTATCCCTTCCAGCTTGAGGGCGTTACCGACGAGCAGGGTGCACCGCTCGATGTAGAGCAATCGACAGAGGGCGGCTCGACGTTTCTCCGCCTTGGCGACCCCTCCCGTACCGTCAGCGGCGTCCAGACCTACCGCATCTCCTACTCTCTCGATGCGTTCCTCAATGCCTTTGAAGGCCATGACGAGATGTATTTCAACGCTACCGGCAATCGTTGGTCCGTCCCCCTCGAAGCAGTCGAGGTGAACGTCACCCTGCCGGACGCGGCCCGGTCGTTCGCCACGTGCTACGAGGGCTTCCAGAGCACAGCCGAATGCCAGTACGAAGCCTCTGGTCCCCGGGCCAGCTTCGACGCCACGCGCACGCTCTTTCCCGGTGAGGAGCTCACAATCGCGGTCGGCTGGCAACGCGGCGTCGTCGATGTGCAGCCGCCGGTCCTCGATGACCGCATCAGTCCCGACGACTTCTTCACCTTCGACGTCATCGAGTGGGGAGGCTTTGCCATTGCCTTCATCCTCGGGATGGTTGGACTCCTGCGCGTGTGGTGGCTGTTTGGTCGCGACCGCCGCTACCGCAGCCTCTACTACCTCACCGAGGAGGCGGACGAGGAGACGGCGCCACTCTTTGCGGCGAAGAACATCGTCGTCGAGTTCCTGCCGCCCGAAGGTCTGCGCCCCGCGCAGCTCGGCGTCATCGTCGATGAGCGGGCCGACACCCTGGATGTCACAGCCACGATCGTCGACCTCGCCGTGCGCGGCTACCTCAGCATCACCGAACTGGACAAGCGAGGCTGGTTCGGCAAGCCCGATTGGACGCTCGACAAGCTGAAACCGGCCGACGACGAACTCCTCCCTTACGAGAAGCACCTGTTCAATGCGCTCTTCCGCAACCGCGAGACGGTGAAGATCTCTGCCCTCAAGACCAAGTTCGCAGAGCAGCTCGCCGAGGTGAAAGACAAGCTCTACGAGGACGCGATCGAGCGAAAATGGTTTTCCTCCAACCCCGAGACGATGCGGATGATCTGGCTCGGCGTTGGCGTCGGCGTTGTTGTCGTCAGTGTTGGCCTGTGTGTCGCCAGCGCCATCTTCTTCGCCCGTGCCCTTATCCCCATGCCGCTCGTTGTCCTGGGCCTCATGCTGCTGCCGTTCTCGCGGGCGATGGCTCGACGGACCGCCGCCGGCAATGAGGCGAGCCGGCGAGCGCTTGGCTTCAAGCTCTACATCACCACCGCCGAGACCCGCCGCCAGGAGTTCAACGAGCAGAAGAACATCTTCGCCCGCTACCTGCCCTACGCCATCGTCTTCGAATGCGTCGACAAGTGGGCCGATGCCTTCGAGGGGCTCGACGACCAGGTCAAGGATTCCACCGCTTCCTGGTACCACGGCACCACCGCTTTCCAGGCGGGCGTCTTCGCCGCCGGTCTCGGCTCCTTCAGCAACAGCGTGTCCTCCACCATCTCCAGTACGCCGGGCGGCTCAGGCGGCTCAGGCTTCAGCGGCGGTGGGTTCAGTGGCGGTGGCGGCGGCGGTGGCGGCGGCAGCAGCTGGTAGCTAGACGCGCGTCAGTAGGCGGTCGAGGTCGGCCGGGGTGATCGGACGTACGACCCTCCCGAGGCCGGTCCAGCCCTCCCAGCTCCAGTCGCCGAGCGCGCGTGGACGTTCGCGTTGCTCGGGCAGCTCACCGTGTTTGGCGGCCAGCATCAGGTGGTAGTGTTCGCCAAGGGGAAGCGTCTCGTTGACGATGCCGATCCAGAAGTCCATCTCCGGTGATTCGCCGGCGGCGAACATCGTGCCGGTGTAGCGGTGGCGTCCCGTGGTTGGCCTCGACGCCGCGTTTGCATAGGTAGCGTCATCGCCAAAGCGCCGTCGCACGGCTGCTCCACCCATGGCAAAGAGCCGGTTCGAGCCGAGGGCCTCCTCCAGCGTCGCCACCGAAAGTCCGAGGATGTCGCCGAGGACGAAATCCCGGTACTGCTGGGAGATCGGGTCGGGGTCGTCATCGAGTGCCTCGACAATGTCCATCCATCGCAAGCCTCGCCACGGGGCATCCGGCCGCGGGTCCAGCCCGAGGACGACGAACCCGGCGTCAATCGCCCAGTCGGCTGCTGCTCGCTCGAACTCCGCATAGGAGTCGCTCGGCACAGGCCTCTCAATCTGCACCTCGACGATCACCCGGCGGCCGCCTTCGTAGGTCAGGAGCAGGTCGGCGAGGCCGGCATCGGCGATGCGCGGTTGCACTTCCACCGTCGCGAGCGCCTCACCGCCGGCGCCGCCCGCATCCGCAAACAGCGCGCTGAGCATGTAGTGGCCGCGCGAGAGGATGTGGGCGAGGCCGCTCGTGCAGTAATTTTCGAACGGTGTCGCCTGCGAGCCGGGCTGGTAGGTCGAGAGCAGTGAAAAGATGTTCGTGGGCCGCACCTGTCCAGTATCGCAGCTACAAGACTGATGGCCGAACCCCGTACACTGCGCGCCGTGAACCAGAACATCAACGCGCGCACGTCGCTCCTGTCGGCATACCGTACGAGCCATGCTGCCGTTCGCGAGACGCTCGACGACATCCCTGAAGAGTGGTTGACCTGGTCCCCTGCTCCCGGCATCAACACACCCGGCTTCCTACTCTGGCATCTGCTTCGTGACGAGGACGTGATCGTACAAGCGGAGTTGGCGCAACGTCCGCAGCGCTGGGTCGCCGAGGGATGGGTGGAAGTGGCCGGAACGCCCGCCGATGAGCAGGGCACGGGATTCACTCAGCAGGCCGCTGCCGGCATAGCCCTCTCGCTCGCGCAACTCCGTGCCTACGCCGAGCAGGTCTGGCGCGCGACGGAGGACGTCCTGGAGGGGACTTCGGCCGAACGACTCTCCGAATTGATTGGTGAGGAATCGCTCTTGAACCACCTGCATGGCGGATCTGTCGGGCACAACTGGGTGCACCTTGGCGAGGTCCGCATGCTGATGGGGCTCAAGGGCTGGAAGTTCCGGGAGTAACTCAGCGAACCATCATCGTCCGGACAATCCGCACGAGGAGCGTCATCCACGCCTCTCCCGCCTCGATGCGGTCGATTCGTACCTGCTCAGGACCCAGCCGAACGCCGGGCACCTTTAGCGCTTCGACCTTTTCCCGCTGCGAGTCGAGTAGGCCACCTCGTACTCGAAGGTGGAAGGTCGTTGCCGTTGTACTGATGCTGTCGATCCGCGCCCGGCGAGCGAGGCTCCGGACGAGCGCGACATAAAGTAAATGTTCGATTGCCGGAGGCACCGGGCCATAGCGGTCGCGCAACTCTTCCTGCATCGCCGCCACGCCTGCCGCATCTTCGACCTGCGCCACCCGCTGGTAAACGGCCAGCCGCTGGTGCATGTCGGGGATATAGGACTCGGGCACGTGGGCGCTTACCGGCAGATCGAGGGTGGGAGAAGGCGGTAGTGGCGGCTCCTGGGGTACATCTTGCGGGCGCATCACCTGCTTCACCGCGCTCACGGCCTCCGCCACGAGCTTCGAGTACATCTCGAAGCCGACCGCCGCGATGTGGCCGCTCTGTGCGGTGCCCAGCACGTTCCCGGCCCCCCGGATCTCGAGGTCTCGCAGTGCTATCTGGAAGCCGGCGCCGAGTTCTGTTGCTTCGAAAACCGCCTCGAGCCGCTTCTGCGCCGTCTCGCTGATTGCCCTGCTCCGGTCGTAGAGCAGGTAGGCGTAGGCCCGGTTTGCTGCCCGCCCGACCCGCCCGCGCAACTGGTAGAGCTGCGCCAGCCCCAACCGGTTCGCGTCGTTGATGACGATCGTGTTCACGTTCGGGATGTCAAGGCCGCTCTCGATGATCGTCGTGCAGACGAGGACATCGTGGTCGCCGGCGGCGAACTCCAGCATCACCCGCTCGAGTTGCGATTCCGCCATCTGCCCGTGCCCCACGGTGATCCGCGCTTCGGGAACAAGGTCGCGGAGCCGGGCGACGATGCGTTCGATCCCCTGCACGCGATTATGGACGAAGTAGACCTGGCCGCCCCGCTCCAGTTCGCGTTCGATCGCCTCCCGGACGATCTCGTCGTCCCACTCGGTCACATAGGTCCGGATCGGTAGCCGTTCCTCCGGCGGCGTCATCACGGTGCTCATGTCACGAATGCCCGCGAGTGACATCTGCAGCGTGCGCGGGATCGGCGTCGCCGAGAGGGTGAGGACATCGACTTCTTCGCGCATCTTCTTCAGCCGCTCCTTGTGACCCACGCCGAAGCGCTGCTCCTCGTCGATCACCACCAGCCCAAGGTCCTTGAAGGCGACATCGTCCTGCACGATCCGGTGCGTCCCCACGGCGATATCGATCTCGCCCCGCGCGATGTCGCGGACGATCTCGCGCTGCTCTTCCTCGCTGCGAAATCGGGAGAGTACCTCCACCCGCACCGGGAAGCCCGCCGTCCGTTCGCGGAAGGTCTGACCGTGCTGCTCAGCGAGCACCGTCGTCGGCACAAGCACCGCCACCTGCTTCCCTTCCATGACCGACTTGAACGCCGCCCGTACAGCGACCTCCGTCTTCCCGAACCCGACATCGCCGCAGATGAGCCGGTCCATGGGCCGCGGACTTTGCATATCGGCCTTCACGTCGGCGATGGCAGCGAGCTGGTCCGTCGTCTCCACGAAGGGGAACGCCGCCTCCATCTCCATTTGCCAGGGATGGTCCTCCCCGAAGGCGTGACCCTGGGCAACCTCGCGCCTGGCGTACAGCTCAATCAGGTCCTGGGCCATCTCCAGTACAGCCTGGCGGACCCGCCGTTTCGCCCGCGTCCAGTCCTGCGAACCGAGGCGCGTGAGCGATGGCGGCCGGTCGGTCGGGCCGATGTACGGCGTGACCGAGTCGAGCTGTTCGGCCGGCACGTAGAGGCGATCGTGCTCGGCGTAGTCGAGTTCCAGGTACTCGCGTTCGATGCCGTCCGTGACGCGCTTGACCATGCCCGCGAATCGGCCGATGCCGTGGTCGGCGTGGACGAGGTAGGAGCCCACCTCGAGCGTTGCCAGCAGGTCGCTGGCGATCGTCTTTCGGTTGCTGAGCGGCCTCCTCCGTTTGCGAAACCCGAAGATCTCGGTATCGGTCACCAGCACCGGCGAGTCGTCGAGTCGGAATCCACCCGAGGTGGCGACCGGCACCAGCGTCACCATGCCGTTCTCCGGCGGACGGTCGAGGGCCCGAGCCAGCCGGGGCGAGTGCCCGTCTTCTTCCAGCAGGTCGGCGATGCGGAGGGCCTGCTGCGAGGCGACGACTACCGCCCGGCCTTCGTTCGCCCAGGCGATGCACTGCTGCACAACCGTTCGCAGCTTGCCGGCAAAGCCGGGGGTTACCGTGAGGGGCAGCCGCCGGGCACCGAACTTCTCGTCGCCAAACCGGTCCAGCGCAAACGAACGTTGTACCGCCCCGATGGCCCTACGGACGCTCCCAACATCGCTGTTGAGCGCAGGTAGGCCACCCGGGATCGCCCCTCGCCCTTCCTGCTCGGCGCGTCCCCGCCCCTGGTGTTCGAGATGCGTTTCCAGCGTTTCGACGCCGAGGTCGTCGTCTTCGGTGACCAGCGTCACGCTCTCGCCGAGGTACTCCGCCGCGGTCGACTGAAAGAGGATCTGCTCAAAGAAGGCTTCGTAGTCGGTCCGCTGGCCCTCGGCAATGAGCTGGAGTTCTTCGGCCACCTTCTCCGCGTCTTCGCCGCTGGTGGAGAGGGTTGGCAACAACGCCGCCGCTGCATCCCGTGCGAACCGCATGCCGGTTGCCGCCGGTGGGAAGGCTATGCTTTCGACTCGCCCGAAGCTTCGCTGCGAAGCGAGGTCCACGAGCCGGATGCTCTCCACTTCGTCCCCGAAGAACTCGATCCGCGCCGGTTGTTCGCCCCCTGCAGGGAAGACATCGACGACGCCGCCGTGCCGTGCCACCATCCCTGGCCGGTCGGCCACCGCATCGACGTCGTATCCTGCCTGCTCAAGCGCCCGGATCAGCGCCTCCGGTTCGAACCGCGCGCCTTTCGCGAGCGACACCGACTCCAGCAGCCGCTCGGGGCCGGCGCAGTGCTCCGCGAAGGCGACCCAGGAGGCGACGACGATCGCCTGCGCATCGTTGCGAAGGGCAGCCAGGGCCGTGGCCCGGGCGCTCCGCGCGAAGCCGTCATCGCGGCTGAACTCGTAGGGAAGGCGGTCGTTCTCCGGCAGACGGTGGACGGGCAGCCGGGTGAAGAGCGTGAGCTCATCCAGCAACGCCTGGGCGCGCGACGCCGTGGGCACGAGGACGAGTGTCGCCGCGGGAGCTTCGCCGGCGACCAGGGCTATGACCGCCGGCTTGGCATTTTCGGGCACGCCGAAGCGGACCGGCGCCCCTTCTGCACCCCCCGGATGGGTTGGTACGGCGCCCGCCAGTGATTGGGTAAGCCCGGCGAGTTCTCCCGCCACAACACCCCTCGGCCCGGCCCGCTCATCGCGGTCCGGGCTCTGCCCCTCCACCTTAGCACTCACCGTCCGAAGGAATAGCCAGGGCCTCTCTGCATCTTCCCTTACAGGATTCAGGTGGATTCGCCGTACGCTGGTGGCTGTGATGCGCCGCAAGACGATAGGCAGACGGGCCTTCCTCGGGGGGGCCGCCGCCACGGTAGCTGCTGTTGGTGGCGCCTCGCTCGGGTGGGCGCTGCTGCGAGACAGCGACGACGAGAGTGCAGCCGACGCCACGCCAACGCCGTTTTCAACGACACCAGGCCCTTCTGCCACGCCGGTGGCGACGCCCGCCGCGACCAGGCCCCCAACCGGGGGCGGCGCCCGCCTTGCCGCGCGCACCTCGTTCGTCTTCGACACATTCGACGCCGCCCTCTCAGGCGAGCCATCGGTGGTCGAGGTACTGGGCCGCACGCATCGCCGCGTCCTCCAATGGGCGTCGTTCGAGGCCGGCGTGCTTGGCCCCGGCTTCGCCTCGCAATGGGAGCAGGCATCGCCGACGAGCCTGCTCCTCACCCTCCGCGACGATAGCTGGCCCGCCGGCTCCGACCTCGACTCAAGGCCGGTTACCGCAGACGACCTTGTGGAGCACCTGGAGCGGATCGTGGCCCTTGCCTCCGGAAATGGACTCCCCCTCAGCCAGGCGCCCTGGACGTACGGATCGATAGCCCACGTCGAGGCCGTGGACGGCAACCTCGTCCGGATCGAGACGCACAGCCCCGACCCGTTCCTTGTCGAGGCGCTCGCCTCGCGATTCGCCGTCGTCCAGCGCCCGGAAGTGATCGAGCGCTACGGCGATGAGCTCTCGGACCTGCATCCGGAGCATGTCATTGGCACCGGCGACTTCCTCTACCGGGGATTCGAGGAGGGGGCCCTCAGCTTCGACGCCCGTCCCGGCGGCGATGCCCTGCTCGACACGCTCGCGGTGGTGGCCGCAGGCCAGGACGCCGCGTCGTTCATCGCCGGCGAACGGCGAGGAATTCCTGGCTCGCGACCGTCGCGACGCACCCGCGATTCGCGACGCACTCGCCAGCCTCGTCAGCGAAGCGCGCGTCTTCGAGGACAGTCCGGTCGTTTCGACGTTTGCCGTCGGGGCGCCACCCTGGAACGACCCGAACCTCGTTGCCGCAATCTCGGGCGCTCTCAACCGCAGCTGGCTCATCGACGCCCTCTTTGGCGGGCGGGCAGCAGCTTCGGGCATCATTGCCCCGGCCTGCGCAGAGTCCTTCCGGCCCGCCGATGCGACCCTCGCTTCCTCGGCGGGATACGGAACCGACGCCGAGGCTTCGAGGCAACGGAGGCTCGTGCCACCTGGGAAGCGGCAGGTGGCCCTGCCCTCGGCCCGATCACGCTGGACGTTCCCGCGATCTTTGACCCCCTCTACTCGGCCGCCGAATCGGTGGCTGGACGCCTGGCGACGGTCCTCTCTGCCGAAGTTCAGCCCGCGATCGTCTCCTACACCGACATCGCCGAACGCCTGGCCAGCGGCTATTACGGCAACGGACGGGCAGCCTTCTGGCTCGGCTGGTCGTCACCGCTGGAAGGCCCGGACCCCTCGCGCTGGCTCCGAAACCAGTTTCACAGCACCTCGGCCTCAGCCACTGCAGCGGGCTTCCAGGATTCCGATGTGGATGCACTCCTCGACCGACTCGCCACCGAGTTCCTCGCCGAAGAACGATCGACGACGGTGGCTGCCATCGTCGATCATCTCGCCTCGGGACAGGGCGGTTTCCTGTCTTTCGCGCTCCAAACGGCCGAGCAATTCGTGCGCGCGCCCGTGGAGGGCAGGGTCAATTCGCCCTTCTGGTCCCAGCACCTCGATGCCGCCGTCTTTCGCGGCCGTAACGAATAGTGAGGTTCAGACGAAGCTTCGGGACTTGACGAATGCAGCCTGAAGCCTACACTTCCGCCAACGTGAATCCGGCCCGGGATCTCCGGGCGTATTCTCGTTAGAGCGACGCAACCGGCGTACAGTCGGCTGTGGATTACGAATACGCGGTGAGAAATGGGCTCAACCGCGCTCTTGAGGGGGAGCAATGCAGAAGGACAACTACTGGCTTCGGCGGCTGAATAGCAGTCGCCTGTCTCGCCGCCGATTCGTCGGTGGCACGGCGGCAATCGGTGCAGGAGCGGCGGGCCTCGCACTCGTTGGCTGCGGTGACGACGATGACGACGACACCACCGGGACGGCAACCGCGACCACGGCTGCCAACGGCACGCCACAGGCGACGACCGCACCTACGGAAGATCCGAACGCCCCGCAGTCCGGCGGCATCGTCAACGGCAGCACGGCCGGCAACACGTGGGACACGTTCGACATCGATCGCACCGTCTTCTCGCCCACCGCCGTGCTCATGAACCTGACCAATGATGGGTTTCTGTCCTACAAGAACTTTGGGACGGCCGAACTCCAGGGCGAACTTGCCGAGTCCTGGGAGGTTGTCGACGACACCACGATCACCTTCAAGCTCCGCAAGAACGCGGTCTGGGATGACAAGGCGCCGGTCAACGGTCGCGCCGTAACCATCGAAGACCTGCAGCATCAACTCGTGCGCAACAAGGAAGCAAAGCTGGTCGACGGGACGCCCGACGACCTGTTCAAGAGAAGCTCCAGCTACCAGACCATCGACAAGGTCGACACCACGGACGCCGAGACACTCACCGTGACCTTCACTCGGCCCGATCCATTCTTCCTGAGCGCCACGCTGGCCAGCCCCTACGCAAGGACGCAGGCGCCGGAGGCGATCGAAGCCTTCGAGGCCACCTATGACCAGCTGACCGTAGACAAGATCATCGGGACCAGCGCGTACGTCCTCGACACCTTCGACCCCTCCGGGACCGTGACGACGAAGCGCAACCCCAACTTCTGGGGCCCGCCCGGCTGGACCGATGGCACCTTCTCGTCGAACCTCATCTCGGATCAGACCGCGAACCAGGCGGCCTGGGAGCAGAAGCAAGTCGACACGTTCCAGCCATCTTCGACCCAGGTCCGGGACGACCTAGCCAAGCAGTACGAAGGCCAGATTCACATCGAGCGCAGCTTCAGCGCCAACCCGCATGCCGGTGGTTACTATGGTGGCGCCGAGCCGTGGAGCAACCCCAACCTGCGTGGCGCCCTCTATCGCGTCCTCGACCGCGCTCTCTTGCTGCAGCAGCTCCTCGGTGGCGCCGGTGTGCTCTCGGGTAACGTGCCTCCGACGCAAACGGCATTCGCCATTGGCGACGACGAACTCAAGTCGTTCCCCGGGTATCTCGAGGATCACGCCAAGGACATCGCCGAGGCGAAGCAGATGTGGGAGGCGGCAGATGGCGCCTCCCTTGGCAAACTCACCATCGATGTCGCCGACATCTGGGAAGGCCGCTACACCGGCGTTTCTGAGTCCCTGAAGACGATGTACGCGATGCTCGGCAACGAAGTCGAGATGCACATCGAGCCCTACGGCACGATCATCCAGAAGATCACCACAAACCAGTACGGCAATGGCAACTCCGCCTTCTGGCATGGATGGATCACCGACGTACAGGGTCCTGAGGCGGCGCTCGACGTCTTCACGAAGTACAATTCTGCGTCGCCGCAGTTCTTCCTGACCGGTGTGAAGATCGACGAGGTCGATACCTGGACCAACAAAGCGATCGTGGAATTCGATGCTGAAACGCGCGCCAATCTCATCAAGGATTCGGAGCGCAAGCTCATCGAGAACGCCGGCGCCGGCGAGCCCTACATCCAGGTCGCGCAGAACAACATTCTAATCTGGAACTACTACCATGTCGGGGAGCAGGCGGCGTTTATCACGTCGCAAAACTACTACCAGTTCAACTGGTTCGACCACAACGACCCGACCTGGGCGGGGCGTCCAGCCTAACGGGTAACTCAGGTGGCGAATGGCGGGATCCCGCCATTCGCCACCTTGCGGTCCACGGGCGGCCTGTGGGGGACACTGGCAGCCTGCGGTAACTTTGCATGCGCCGGTGGGACCGCTGTCGTCACGGCCACGCCGGGTGGGGGATCGGATGGGACGGTACAGAAAACACGTGCGTCTCGAGCGCAGGGACTTCGGTTCCCGCTGATGCGCAACTATGCAATTCGCCGAGCGCTGATCAACATCCCGGTCGTCTGGTTCGTCGCTACGCTGGTCTTCCTTGCGACCAGCGTGCTTCCCGGCGACTTCGTTGCCAACAGGCTGGCGCTCCAGGGCATCAATACCTCGGACCAGGCTCAGTTCCAGCGCTCCGTGGACCAGATCAAGCACGAACTGGGCCTCGACGATCCCGGTGCCGGTTCGCTACGCGCGACTACATGTCGAACTTGCTCCGGGGCGACCTTGGCACGTCATTTGAGTCGAAGCGCCCCGCTGTCCAGTCATTCATGGACGGCCTTCCGTCGACACTGCAGCTGTCCGTGATGACACTCTTCTTCGCGATCATCACCAGCATTCCGATCGGCATCATTTCCGCGATTCGCCAGGACACCTGGATTGACTACGTTCTTCGCGTCTTCGCCATCACCGCACTCGCTGCACCCTAACTTCTGGGTGGCGACGATGGTCCTCTTATATATCGTGAAGTTTCACCTCTTCCAAATATCAATCACGGAGTCTCCGCTCTATCTGGCAGGAGCCTGCTGTGAGCTTCAAGAAGTTCATCATTCCGTCGGTCGTTGGGGGTATCGCTTCGGGCGCCACGACCATGCGTTTGCTTCGCTCCCAGATGCTCGAAGTGTTGCGCCAGGACTATATCCGGACGGCATGGGCCAAGGGCCTGGGCGAACGCATGGTGATCATGCGTCACGCCCTCAAGAACGCCTTCATCCCGGTCGTCACGGTCCTCGGCTTGAGCCTCGCGACATTGCTCAGCGGCAACATTGTCTTCGAGTACATCTTCGGCATCAACGGTGTCGGGAACCGCATTCTCAGTGCCATCCAGGCGCGAGACGTGCCCGTCGTCCAGGCTTTTGTCCTTATCATTGCCACGTTCGTGGTCTTCGTGAACCTTGCGGTGGATCTCCTCTACGGACTCCTCGACCCGCGCATTCGGTATTCGTAGGGATGGAGCGATGACTGAACAGACGACAATCTCCGCGAGCTCCCGAAGTCACTGTCGCCCGCGCGTGGAGCGACAGGCCCCGGGCCGCCCGGGCCGCTATCGCCGTTGGCCGGTTCCTCCGCACCAAGCCGCTCGGCACATTCGGCATTTTTGTCATCGTCGTCATGGTGATCATGGCGGTGTTTGCGGATCAGCTCGACCGCTATCCGCCCGACCAGGTGTTCAAAGGCAGCGGCCCGAACCCCGAGTACGACCCCGTCCTCGCCGAACAGGCGAAGACCGATATCAACGTGCGACTTCAGCACGATGAATCAGTCTTTATCGAGTTCCTCGACAACATCGTCTTGAAGAACGAGACGCCCTCGTCGGAACACTGGTTGGGCACCGACCCATTCGGGCATGACCTCTACTCACGCATCATCCACGGCTCCTATGTGTCCCTCTATGTGGGCATCGGCGCTGCCCTGCTGGCGATCTTTTTCGGCACGGTCCTCGGCGTCGTTTCGGCCTATTTCGCCGGCGCGGTCGATGTCACTATCCAACGCTTTGTCGACTCCCTGCAGGCGTTCCCGGGGCTCATCTCTGTTGCTCTTGATGATCCAGGTCGTCAACCAGCCGAGCGTCTTCTACATCACCATTGCGTTAGGCATCCTTGGCATTGCTCCCGTCATCCGCATCGTCCGCAGCGCCGTGCTCTCCACGCGCGAAGAGGTCTATATCCTTGCCGCGCGTTCGGTTGGCGCCAGCGACCGCCGGATCATGCTCGCCCACATCCTCCCCAATATCATGGCGCCGATCATCGTGATCTTCAGCACGAGCATCAGCGTCTATGTGCTTGCCGAGGCAGGTCTCGCCTTCCTTGGATTCGGGGATCCGGCCGCGATTTCCTGGGGCAAGATGGTCAACGAAGGGCCGTGTCCTCGGTCCCTCCAGCCCCTACATGGCGCTCTGGACGGGCCTCGCGATCACGATCGCCGTGCTCGGCTTCAGCCTCTTTGGTGACGCGCTCCGCGACGCTCTCGATCCGCGGCTCAGGGGCCGTGGGAGCGGACGCCCCGGCTTCTAGCCCAATTCTGCCGCCGCCTCCGCCCGGTCCAGCAACTCGGCGATGTGGAGTACTTCGACGCCGAGTCCGGCTTCGGCGTCCGCCGCCAAATACTGCATGTGGCACCCGGGATTCGCCGTCGCAACGATGCGCGCACCGCTCCGGGCGATCTCGTCTGCCTTGCGCCGGCGCAGCTCGCCCGACATCGCCGGCTGGTTGACGCTGTAGAGCCCGGCGGCTCCGCAGCAGCGGTCGGCTCCCGCCGTTTCGATCCGCTCGCAGCCCGCTATCCCGTCGATCAGCGACCGTGGCTGGGCGGTGATGCGCTGCGCATGCGCCAGGTGGCAAGCGTCCTGGTAGGTGACCGTCGTCTCCAGCGTCGCCGGCACCTCGACTCCCAGTTCCACCAGGTATTCCGAGATGTCCCGCACCTTGGCGGCAAACCGCCTGGCGCGCTCTGCCCAGCGCGGATCGCCGGCGAGCAGGTCGCCATATTCCTTCATCGCGGCGCCACATCCCGCCGAATTCACAATCACGGCGTCGAACCTGTCGTCTTCCATCGCGGCAATGTTGCGGCGGGCGAGCGTTCTCGCGAATGCGAGGTCGCCGTCGTGCGCATGCAAGGCCCCGCAGCACGATTGTGCCTCCGCAGCCTCCACCGAGACTCCGCGCCTGGCCAGGACTCGCGCCGTTGCCCGGTGCACTTCCCCGAAGAGTTCGCCCATCACGCAGCCGGTGAGGATTGCGACCCTTGCCCGCCCTGGCCCATTGCCCGGGAGCGAGTAGTCGGGCCGGACGGCGGCGCCCTGCCCGCGTGGGAGCTGGCCGGCAAGTCGCCGGAGAAGCTGCGGTCGCAGGCGGGCCACCCTCGCCTTCGACAATTTCGAGGCAATCGCCCTCGGCGCTATGGTCGCGAGAGCGAGGACACGGGGGCGGGCGATCACGTTGCGAAGGACGAATCGGCGAACCTTCCTCGTCGCCGAGCCGCTCCTGGGATCCTCCGCCACCTGGGCCCGCACGTGTTCCATGATCCGGCCATAGGGAACGCCGCTCGGGCAGGCCGCTTCGCAGGCGCGACATTGCAGGCAAAGGTCCCAGTGCTGTTCTACTGCCGGCGTCGTCAGCAGCGTCCCCTCCGCGACCGAACGTGCGAGGTAGATGCGCCCGCGCGGCGATTCCATCTCCTGGCCCGTGACGAGGTACGTGGGACATGCGTTGAGGCAAAGGCCGCAGTGCACGCACCGCGAGAGGTCCTCGTCGGAGGGCGCCTCCCCGGGAAGTGGCCAGTGGGAACCGCTAAATGCCGCCAATGAATCGTCCCCGGTTCAGGCGGCCCATCGGGTCGTACGCGTGCTTCACCCGCCTCATGAGCGCAAAGGTTCCTGGCGGTTGGCCCCAGGCGTCGATTGTCGCCCGGAACCTCGCCGGCATCCGCTCGACCACGAGCGTACCGCCGGATACGGCAAGGTCCTCGCGGAGCCGCGCCGTGAGTGGGGGAAGCATGGCATCAAGTTCAGCCGAATCGGCCCAGGTCGCGATCACCGCGCCCGTCACGATGCGGGCAACGACGGAGGCGTCGTGCTCGGCCAATATCCCCGCGACTCCCGCGCAATAGCCTGGCTGGCACCGGATGTAGACCGTGAAGGCATCGTTCTCGTTCCATCCCTTGTCGCGCAGATCCGCACAGGCGGTCGGCGCCGGTGTTTCGGCATAGCCGCCAATCTCCCGCGCCACAGCCTCGGCCGGGGCAGGCACACGAACGACCAGTTGCCAGTGTCCGCCGTCATGCGCTGCTTCCAGGGCCTCGGCGCGAATGTCGGCACGGTAGAGGCGGTCGCCGAGTTCGATGGCCCGCTCCGCCGTCGGCCGCTCAAAGACCAGGTCGATGGTCTCCACGATCGGGTGCACGCGGAGGGCAACCTCGGTGAAGATGCCGAGCGTCCCGAGAGATCCGCACCAGAGCCGCAACAGGTCATACCCCGTCACGTTCTTGACGACCCGGCCGCCCGCTTTCACGAGTTCGCCGTCTGCACGCAGCACGGTGGCCCCGAGAAGGTGGTCGCGCGGCTGCCCGTAGCGGCTGGCCCAGGGCCCGTTCGTCCCCACCGCGAGTGTACCTCCAACCGTGGCCTTCTCCGGGTGCGGTGGGTCCCACGAGAGCCGCTGCCCGTTCGCCGCAAGCACGCCGTTCACCGCCGCGATGGTGTGCCCTGCCCCGACTTCCACGGTCATGTCCGCGGTGTTGTGGCGCACTTCGCCGGTGATCGCCGGGCGGACATCCACCTGCGCATGGGGATTCGCCGGCGGGTTGCCCAGCTCCAGCCGCGTCGAACCACCGACGGGGACGATGGTGCCCGGATCGTCAGACAGCAGCACCTCGCGCACTTCATCGATCGTCGTCGCGACCAGGCGGCGATCCGGCGACTCGCCCGCTACCGTAGCTTCCGCCAGGGCCTCAGACATACGCGTCCTGCCCCGCCGCGCGCATCGCCACCGCGTCGTTGGCCGTTTCGCCGCAGCCTGTGCCGGTGGGGAGCACCTTGCAAGGGTTGAACAGCCCCTGGTTTCCGAATGCCGGGCGCAGGCGTTCCATGTTCTCCATATCGACCTCGGAGTAGAGCCAGGGCATGAAGCGCTGCTTCTCGTATCCGATGCCATGCTCGCCGCTGAGCGCGCCCCCGGCGTCGACGCAGGCCCGCATGATCGCTTCGCCTGCTTCCAGCACGCGCTCCTTCGCCCCCGGTTCACGGTCGTCGAACAGCACACAGGGATGCAGGTTTCCATCGCCGGCATGGAAGACATTGGCGATGGGCAGGCCATAGGCGGCGCTCACGCGTTCCACCGTCGCCATCGTCTCCACCAGACGCGAGCGGGGCACCACGCCGTCGAGGATGTAGTAGTTCGGCGCGATCCGGCCGAGAGCGCCAATCGCTCCCTTGCGGCCCTTCCACAGACGCTCCCGCTCGTCGTCGTCCTCCGCCACTCGCACTTCCATCGCCCCGTGTTCGAGGCACTCGGCCCGGATCTTGCTCGCCTGCTCCTCAACGATGTCGGCGATCCCGTCCACCTCCACGAGAAGGACAGCCCCCGCATCGGGCGGATAGCCGCACTGCAAACCGGCCTCGGCGGCTTGCAGGGTGACGCGGTCCATCATCTCGATGGCAGCGGGCACGAAACCGGCCCCGATGATCGCCGATACCGATTCGCTTGCCTGCTCGATTGTGTCGAAGACGGCGAGGAGGGTGACCACCTGGGCAGGGCGCGGCAGCAGGCGGAGGGTCACCTCGGTGACGATACCGAGGGTGCCTTCGGAGCCGATAAAGGCGCCTCGCAGGTCATACCCCGGTCCGATGTCGAGGGTCTGGCTCCCCAGCCGCACAATCGTCGCGTCGGCCGTGACGACTTCCATGCCGAGGACGTGATTCGTTGTCACCCCGAGCGCGAGACAGTGCGGGCCGCCGGCGTTTTCGGCCACGTTCCCGCCGATCGTGCAGGCCTTCTGGCTGCTTGGGTCCGGGGCATAGAACAACCCCTGGGCGGCCGCAGCCTGCGAAACCATGATGTTGGCGACCCCGGGCTGCACGACTGCCAATCGGTTTTCGACATCGATTTTGAGGATGCGATTCATCCGCGCCGTGGAGACGACGACGCCGCGCTTGCGGGCAACGGCGCCGCCGCTGAGTCCTGTCCCCGCGCCCCGCGGTGTCACGGCCACATTCAGCTGGTTGCAGGCGGCGATCACGCAGGCGACTTCCTCGGCAGTCCGGGGCAGCACCACGGCGTGGGGTAAACGTGTTTCCACCGTGCCGTCGTATTCGTAGGAACGAACATCTTCGAGGCGCCAGATGACTCCGTCGTCGCCGACGGCCTTCCTCAGCGCCGTGATCAGGTCTCGGCGTGTGGACATTAGCCGACCTCCAGCCCTTCATCCGCGCGTTGCTGGCATTCGGAGCAGACGCCAAAGATCGCGAAGTGACTGAGGTCCGGTGCGAAATCGAAGTCGTTTTCGATGGCAGATTCCACGCCGCTGAGATAGGCATGGGGGACTTCGGCGACCGGCCCGCAGTGCACGCAGATGAGGTGGTGATGCGGTTCATCGCCGGCGGCCCATTCGTAGACCATGTCGCCCGTGCCGACGTCCGTAGCCGTAGCAAGGCGCGCGCGGGTGAGCATGTCGAGGGTCCGGTAGACAGTGCTAACGTCGACGGCAGGACTCTCCGCGCGGACCGTGTCGGCGATCTCCATCGCGGTCTGATGTCCGCCCGCGTGCCTGAGGGCGCCTGCGATCATCAGCCGCTGTGGCGTGGCCTTGTATCCCGCCCGCCGAAGCGCCGCAGCCGAATCCTGGTGACACGACATGAGCCTCCAGTGTACACGCGCGTCGCGGCCGGCCGGGGCTGATCAGCCGCGTTGCATCTGCCGATACTCACGATATGGACGATAGCGTTCCGGCGATGCCGAAGGTGCCCGGCCTGCCGGACGTCCTCGGCGCGGTGGCTCAACCGGCCACGGCACCCCGCGGGGCGTCGAAGGGCACGGCCACCTGTCCCTCCTGTGCACGGAAGCCACTCCTCGAGCGCTTCCCCAGGTACGAGACGGTCACCTACGAGCCCCTGATGTACTGTCCCTTCTGCTACGGATTCTGGGCGCGGGGCGACTCGTTGTCCCGCGGCGTTGCTGATCCCTACAGCGATCACCCCGCATTGCGCCAGGTGCCGGTATCGCGATGCAAGGCGTGTGCCGGGCCGCTCGACCCGGAGCAGAAATGCCGGAAGTGCGGGAAGGTGGCTCCCCTCCTCGAATGCCCTTCCTGTGGGAAGACCATGATGCGTGCCCGCACGCGCGGCATCACACTGGACATGTGCACGGACTGCAAGGGCGTCTGGTTCGAAACGGGGGAGATCTGTGCGATGTTCGATCTCGCGAGCGAGCCATCCAGCTTCCTCGAACGGATCGCGCCGCCGACGCCGGAAGGCCAGGGTTTCGGGATCAACGAAGTCGCCGACCTGATCGGCCTCGCCCTCGCCTTCCTTCCCTAGCTCCTACCAGATGCCGAGCTGCATTTTCACGTCTTCGCTGGCCATGGTCCGGGGGTCCCACGGCGGATTCCAGACAATCTGCACGTCGACATCCTTCACCCCGGGTACTTCCTTCAGCTTGGCGTAAGCCTCGCCCCGGATCACCGGCCCCAGGGGGCAGCCCGGGCTCGTCAGGGTCATCGTGATCAGCACGTCCCCATCGTCGTAGGCCACGTCGTACACCAGGCCGAGTTCCACGATGCTGAGCCCGATCTCGGGGTCCTGCACTTCGGCGAGCTTTTCGCGAAGTTCTTCGACGGTAGGTGTTGCGGTCTCGGTCATTGGCTGTCTCCTTGGACGGGACTGGTGAGGCTTTCAGCGAGCACCTTCCAGGGAAGGAGCGCGCACTTGATCCGGACGGGAAACTTCGAGACGCCCTGGAGCGCTTCGAGGTCTCCCAGTATGGCAGACGGTTCGGCGTTGGCCGTGAGCATCGCCTCGAAGGCCTGCTGGATGTCCCTCGCATGCGCAACCGGGCGGTCCAGCACCTCGACCGACATCATCGAGGCCGTTGCCTGGCTTATCGAGCATCCCTGGCCGTCGAAGGCGATCGCTGCGACCAGATCGCCATTCATGCGGAGGTCGAGGCGTATTTCGTCGCCACAGACCGGGTTCAAGCCCTCGGCGTGGTGTGTCGGACTCTCGAGGTGGCCCCGGTTCCGCGGCGCCCGGTAGTGTTCCAGCAGCGTCTCCCGGTACAGGTCGTCAAACAGCGGTTCGGTGGCGGGCACCTGAGAACACCTTTCGGACAGACTCGATCGACTGCACCAGCGTGTCGACCTCATCCTTCGTGTTGTAGATGTAGAAACTGGCCCGGCTGGTGGCGGGGACGTCGAGCGCCCGCATGAGGAGCTGGGCGCAGTGATGACCCGCCCGGATGGCGACCCCTTCGCCGTCGAGGATGGTGCTGACGTCGTGTGGATGGATGCCGTCGAGAACAAAGCTGACGGCGCCACCACGGCGTTCGACATCTCGCGGTCCGTGGATGCTCAGGCCCGGAATGGCTGCGAGGCGGTCGAGCGCGAAGCCGGTGATGGCCATCTCGTGCTCGCGCACAGCATCCATGCCAAGTTCGTTGAGGTAGTCCAGGGCGGCGCCAAAGGCGATCACGTCCGCGATGTTCGGTGTTCCCGCTTCGAACTTGTGGGGCAGGTCGGCCCAGGTCGATTCCTCCGGCCGCACCAGCGAGATCATTTCGCCGCCGCCGAGGAAAGGGTCCATTGCGGCGAGCAGCCCATCGGCGGCCCAGAGGACGCCGACACCCGTTGGGCCCAGCATCTTGTGCGCCGAAAAGGCAAGGAAGTCGCACCCCAGCGCCTGGACGTCGATCGGCAGATGGGGCGCGCTCTGGGCAGCGTCCAGGAGCGTGAGGGCGCCGGCCGCCCGCGCCATCGCAGCAATTTCGGCGACCGGGTTGATCGTCCCAAGGACGTTCGACATGTGGACGATGGCGACGATCTTTGTCCTCGGCCCGATCAGGTCGCGAGCCTCGTCGAGGTCGAGCTCGCCGTCGCCGGTTATGCCGGCGTACCGCAACACCGCTCCCGTTCGCCTTGCCAGCAGCTGCCACGGGACGATATTCGAGTGGTGCTCCATCACCGAGAGGACAATTTCGTCACCCTCGCGGAGGTTGGCGTCGCCCCAGGCGCGTGCGACGAGGTTGATCGACTCAGTCGTGTTCCGTGTGAAGACGATCGAGCCCGTGGACGGCGCGCCGATGTGCGCTGGCGACCTTCGCCACGCACTGCCTCGTACTGGTCTGTCGCCTCGACGGAGAGGGTGTGGATACCGCGGTGGATATTGGCGTTGCTCGTCTCGTAGAAGTGCGTGAGAGCATCGATGACCACGCGCGGCTTCTGCGTGGTCGCGGCGTTGTCCAGGTAGACCAGGGGCTGGCCGTTGACGGTGCGCGCGAGGATAGGGAAGTCCTTGCGAAGCTCTTCCGGCGTCAAACATAGCCCGCTCCTATTCGATCTCGACTTCGACCATGTCGCCGGCGATGCGGGCTGGATACGACTTGATCGGGCGCACGGCCGGGAGTGTGAGGGCGCGGCCCGTCTTGATGTCGAACTGGGCCCCGTGCCGGGGGCACTCGATGCGCTCCGCCGAGAAGCTCACCCTGGTCCAGGGCGCCGCCGTCGTGGCTACAAACGTCGGCTACCGCGTAGAATCGCATCGTCGGTCCGGCATATGGCCAGGCGTTCCCCGTCGATGTCGACCACGGCAACCCGACCCGGGTCAATCTCGCTCGAACTGAGCACCTGCCGCCAGGTCATGAGGCGGCTCGCTCGAGCTTTGCCTCGACGATGGCTTCCAGTTCTTCGCGCACCGGCTCCGAAGTAATGCGGCCGAGTACCTGGCCAAGGAAGGCACGCACCAGGAGGTCTTCGGCGGCCGGGCGGGGTATCCCGCGGCTCTCGAGGTAGTAGAGCTGTTCTTCATCGACGGGGCCGGCGGTAGCGCCGTGCGAGACGCGGATGACGTCGTTCGTGAGGATTTCGAGGACCGGGTCGCTATCGGCCTTTGCTTGCTTGCTCAGCAGGAGCGCGCGGTTCACCTGGTTGGCATCGGCGTTCCTGGCGCCAAGGCCCACGCGCGTCAGACCGTAGTAGACCGATTGCGACGAATCTTCGAGCGCCGACTTGATCAGGAGGTCGCTTCGCGTGTCCGGGCCGATGTGGTCCTGGAGGGTGTAGAAGTCGGCATATTCGTGATCGGCGCCAAGCACCAGTCCCAGCACCTCGCTCGACGAACCGCGTCCTTCCAGCGAGCCGGTGATGTGCGACTTCACAGCCCGTCCGCCGGTGACGACGCTCACGGAGATGCACTCCGAGGAGCGGTCGGTGATGGTGCGCTGTTCGCTCGCGACGACAGTGTTCGGTCCCCAGCGGTGGAGCGACACGTACTGCACCTGCGACCCGGGCCCCGGGAAGATTTCCACGGCCGGCAGGGCGAGGATCTCGGCGTCGCCGGAACGGTAGTCTTCGATAACCGTGACGCGGCTGTTCGCGCCCGTCGTGATCAGCGTATGAGGTGTGGCCAGCTGGCCGCCGTCGGCGTACTCGCGCACGATGCGGACCGGATCGGCGACCTCGGCGTTGGCGGCAACGTCGACCACGACGCCGCCGCGAAGGAAGGCGTAGTGGAGGGCGGCGAGCTTTCCGTGCGGCAGCGCCGCCTGGCCAAGCCGCTCGTCGATGCGCGTCGCGAGTGCCGTGCCCGCTTCGACTTCAGCAAAGTCGCTGAGGCTGACACCGTCGGCGGCTCGGGTGAGCATGGTGCCGCTGTTGTGCTGGAGCGAGCACGGCACCCTTTGCCTCCGCCAGGCCAAAGCGGGCGAGAATTTCATCATTGCTCCCCCGCCACGAGGCCCCATGGGCCGGGGTGTACCGCGAGAGGTCGAGCAAGGACATCTTCATGTACTTCCACGGCCGTTCCTTGCGGGGGTCCGGGAGTGGGACGGTATTTGCATGCTCGGCCGCCGCCGCCCGTAGCGTCGCCAGCTGCTGGCTGTCGTGCAGCGCTTTGCCCAGTTCCGCACTTGCCTCGGGACTGAACGCAGCGAGGCGCGGGGTGTCTTCAACGACTGACGTCATTGCCAATTCCTTCCAACACGGTCCACCGGTGCTTAGCCGATGGCACCGTCCATCTGCAGTTCGATAAGCCGGTTGAGTTCGACGGCGTATTCCATCGGCAGCTCCTTGACGATCGGCTCAACGAATCCGTTGACGATCATCTTGGCGGCCGCGTCTTCGCCCATGCCCCGGCTCATCAGGTAGAAGAGCTGGTCTTCGCCCAGCTTGGAGACGTACGCCTCGTGCTGGATGTGCACGTCCGGTGAGTCGATCTCCATCGTTGGGTACGTATCCGACCGCGACGTCTCGTCGAGGAGGAGCGCGTCGCAGCGCACTGTCGACTTCACGTTCTCACAGCCTTCGTAGACCTTCAGGAGGCCGCGATAGCTCGTCCGGCCGCCATCCTTGCTCAGCGACTTTGAGACGATCGTCGAGGTCGTATTCGAGGCTGCATGGACGACCTTGCCGCCGGCATCCTGGTGCTGCCCTTCGCCGGCGAACGCCAGTGAAAGAATCTCCGCATGCGCGCCCGGCTCCATCAAGTAGACGGACGGGAACTTGGTCGTCAGCTTGGAACCGAGGTTCCCGTCCACCCACTCCATCACGGCGTCCTGGTATGCCACGGCGCGCTTGGTGACGAGGTTGAAGACGTTGTTCGACCAGTTCTGGATCGTTGTGTAGCGGACGCGAGCGCCTTTCTTCACGATGATCTCGACGACTGCGCTGTGGAGCGAGTCGGAGCTATACACCGGGGCCGTGCAGCCCTCGACATAATGTACGGAGCTGCCTTCGTCGGCGATGATCAGCGTGCGTTCGAACTGGCCCATGTTCTGGGTATTGATCCGGAAGTAAGCCTGCAGTGGGACGTCTACTTTCACGCCCTTCGGCACGTAGATGAACGAGCCCCCGGACCAGACGGCGCTGTTGAGCGCGGCATACTTGTTATCGCCCGAAGGGACGACCGTGCCGAAGTACTCCTTCACGATCTCCGGGTGCTCGGCCAGGGCCTGGTCCATACCGAGGAAGATGACGCCGAGCTTTTCGAGGTCTTCGCGGATGTTGTGGTAAACGACTTCCGAGTCGTACTGGGCGCCGACGCCGGCGAGGTACTTCTTCTCTGCCTCGGGGATGCCCAGCTTGTCGAACGTGCGGCGGATGTATTCCGGCACATCGTCCCAGGAGCGTTCGTCACGATCGGTGGCCCGCACGAAGTAGTGGATGCTGTCGAAGTCGATAGTCTTCATCACTTCGCTGGCCCAGGCCGGATTTTCCTTCGCGTAGAAGTGCTCAAGGGCGCGGAGGCGGTATTCGCGCATCCACTCAGGCTCATTCTTCATGCTCGAGATCATGTTCACGATCTCCGGGCTCAGGCCCTTGTTGGACTTGAAGAGCGCTTCCTCGGGGTCGAAGAATCCGTACTCGTAAGCGTCGGCCTTGATCACCGGCGCGGTGGGAGTGGTGGTCATAATGTCCTCCTTCAGGCCGTCGCTGCGGCGACAGCTTCGAGTTCCTCGTAGCCTTTGGCTTCGAGTTCCTCTGCCAGTTCGGGCCCGCCGGAGCGGACAATCCGCCCGTCGATGAGCACGTGGACGAACTGGGGTTTGATGTAGTTCAGCAGCCGCTGGTAGTGGGTAATCAGCAGCAAGCCCATTTCCGGATTCATCAGGCGGTTGACGCCTTCGGCCACTGTGCGCAGGGCGTCGATGTCGAGTCCGGAGTCGGTCTCATCCAGGACAGCGAGGGACGGTTCGAGCATCGCCATCTGCAACATCTCGGCGCGCTTCTTCTCGCCTCCGCTGAAACCGTCGTTGACGTAACGGCGGGCGAAGTCCTGGTCCATCTTGAGCAGGTCCATCTTGCCGAACAGCTTCTCGCGGAACTCCCTGATGGGGAGCTCGGACCCGTTCTTGGCATTGAGCGCCTGGCGAAGGAAGTTCACCATCGTGACGCCGGGCACGGCGACCGGGTACTGGAACGCGAGGAAGAGGCCGCTTCGGGCGCGCTCGTCCACGGGCATCGACAACAAATCCTTGCCTTCGAAGGTGACGGTGCCGCTCGTCGCCTTGTAGCTGGGATTGCCCATCAGCACATTTGCAAGGGTGCTCTTGCCCGAGCCGTTCGGGCCCATGATTGCGTGGACTTCGCCGCGGTTGATCCGCAGAGACAGTCCTTTCAGTATTTCCGTCCCGGCGATACCGGCCCGGAGAGAATCGATCTCAAGCAGCGGTGCTTGGTTCATGTAGCTCCTTCTGGTGATCTCCTATGAGATCTGGATGAGTTCGGACTGGCGTGGCAATGCCCGCACCAGGTATTCGCAAATTGGTGAGCCATCGACGATGCGATGGAGCTGTTCGACTTCCAGGCCCATAAGAAGTTCGATTGCCTTTCGGTCGGATTCGCAGGGGAGGTTGGAAAACTCCGCCGCCTCGAGGTAGGGGCAGACGCCGTTCGTCATGTGGAAGCCGTCTGACTCGGAGTGCCAGCTTTCGAGGATGCCCTCGGTGCGCATGCTGTCGGTGACCTGTTCCACGCGATGTTCAGGGTCGGCATCGCAGTTCGTGAGTTCGGCACGGTGGCGATCGGCAAGCGATTCAGCCACGCTCTCCATGATCGCGTCCACGACTTCGGTCTTCTCGCTGAGCCCAACCAGCATTCGCTTCAGCAGATCGGCATAGGCGGTCGGCAGGGCGCCAGCAGCCTTCGCCGTGGGCCGGTAGCTGTGGAACGGCCGGCCCGTCGGCTGCTTCGTCGCGCGCACTTCGATCAGGCCATCGGCGCGGAGGTGGTCGAGGTGACGGCGCACCGCCGCAGCCGTGATATCGAGCTCAGCGGCAAGTTCCTCTACGCGCGCTTCGCGGCGGCCGAGGATCAGGGCGAGGATGCGGTCACGAGTGCCTTCCATACCTCGATGCTAAGGGATCACCCCGGGCTTCTCAACCTTTCGCAACATTATTGTTGTAAAAGGCTGCCATTGACGAGACCATTGATTGCCGCCTCCCAGGTTGTCCCCACGCTGGACCAATCCCACCGGGCGGCGTGTTCCCGAAATTGCGAGGCCCCCGGCGAGGATTCCACGGCCTTCCGGAGCAACGCCACCAGTGCCTCTTCGTCCTCGAAAAGGCAGGCGTCATGCTCCTCGGCCGGCACGATGTCCGGGTAGTTCAGTGCCTTCGGCGCTATCGGGAAGCATTCGGCATACATCGCTTCCACCATGGAGATCCCGAAGAACTCCTGCCGCGATGTGCTGACCGCCACATGCGAGCGCCAGAGGAGCCTGGCGTACGCTTCCGCGGTCTCCACCCTGCCGAACTGGACAACGCGCTCACCCAGCCGGTCGCGGAGTGCGGCGAGTGCCGCGTGCGGGTTCGGCCCCGGGTCGCCGGCGAGTGCAAGGTCGAAGTCGAGTCCATAGCCGGCCACCGCCTCGATCGCCCGGGCGAACGTCGCCGGCGCCTTGTCGAATTCCCAGCGGTGGTTCCAAAGCACGAGCGGGCGCGATGCCGGCCCCTCCCGGAAGGAATCCAGTCGTCGCAGGTCGAGTCCGACCGGCAGCGTCGAGGCTTTCTCCGCGATCGTTGCGATGCTGGGCGCGTCGAGCCAGTTCGTCGGCTGCTTCGCCAACATCTCGAGCGCTGCCAGAAAGTCGCGGCGATGGAACTCGGAGTTGAAGGCGACAGCGTCGGCCACCAGCGCCGACATATAGTTCACCTGCCCGAACCAGGAGTTGAGCTTCGTGCCCTTCAGGCGGGGATAGGTGAACTGGTTTTCGTGGAGGTAGTAGAGCACCGGCGTCCCGGCGAAGCGTGGCCGGGTGAGCCCGAGGAATTGGCCGAGGTCAAGCATGTCGGTAGCGATGATGGCGTCGAACGCCCCGGGAATAGCCTCACTCGCCCTGGCCAGTTCGATCGCGCCGCGCCGCATCCGGCTGCGCCACTCGCCTTCGGGGAGGGCGAGGATTTCAACGTCGTGGTGGACCTGCGCACGGAGGCCATCCGCGAAACTGCGGTGGCTGCCGCCGTAAAAGGGTTCGACGAAGAGGACGCGGGCCACGCCTCAGGCTAGCGTGGCCCGGGCCGCCTGTGTCAGGGCCGAAAGCGAACTCTTCTGCTGGCCGCCGTCATCGAAGTTCGCCGGGTCCAGCCAGCGTTCGAAGGAAGGGCGCAGTGCTGGCCACTCGGTGTCGAGGATGGAAAGCCAATCGGTGTCGCGGTTCCGGCCTTTGACCACCGTGTGCTGGCGAAACCGCCCCTCGAACTGGAACCCGAGGCGTTCGGCCGCGGCCCGTGAGGGGATGTTCAACGAGTCGCACTTCCACTCGTATCGCCGGTACCCAAGCTCGAAGGCGTTGGCCATCATCAGGAACATCGCTTCCGTGGCGGCCGGCCTGCGTTGCAGAAGCGATGAGAACCGCAGATGCCCCACTTCGATCGACCCGACGGATGGGACGATTCTCAGGTACGAGGCGACGCCGACCGCGCGGTGGAGCGCGCGGTCGACGATCGCATAAAACTGGGGGTCAGCGCCCGGGCAGACCGATTCCACCCACGCCCGGTAGTCATCGATAGTACTGAATGGACCGTACGGCAGGTAGGTCCAGTGGCGCCCGTCGGGATCGAGCATGAGTGCGTTGTACAGCGATTCGGCGTGGCTGCCGAGGTCGAGCGGCTCGACCGTGCAGTAGCGGCCTTCCAGCACGCTCCTCGGTGGCGGCTCCGCTGGCTTCCAACCCGGCTGCGGGTCGCCGATCTCCTGCCCGAGTTCGTTGATCACGGTCATGGTGAAGTTGGTAGCGCCTTTAGACGTGTCCGAGGCCGATCAGTGCGTCGATGATCGCTTCGAACTCGCTGTCTCTCTCGTCGATCCGCTTGTACTGGCTGACAAGGTAGCCGCTGTACTTCTCCACGAGGTACCAGTCGTCGTCGATGATCCAGTCCGGCGAGGGGTCGACCTTCGGGCTCTTGTCAAAGCAGCCATCGACCCATTCGGCCAGTTCGTGGAGCACGACCATGCGCTCGACATACTCCTTGCCACCGGCCGACCAGACGTAGACCGAGTGTCCCGATTCCTTCAGTCGTTGCATCGCCTGGCGGGCACCGGGGCGAAGGACATTGGTGTGCTGGTCCACGAAGAGCAGCGTGTGGTCGACGTCGAAGTAGATGTTGTGGGGACCCTCCACCGGGAGTTCGCCGCGAAGCGCCGGGAACTCGGAGGGATCGCTCACGCTTCGGTGACCTGTAGTCCCCAGACGGGTACGAACCGCCAGGTCCTGATCCCCTTCGCCTTGATGCCATGCCGCTTGCAGAGTTTCTTCGCCTCGGGGACCATCCCCGCCGGGACGTAGATTAAGAGGTCGCCGACGAGCGACATCGGCTTCCAGTCGTCTTCCGCCGATTCGTCGGTGACGGAGTCGTCCATCTCCACTTCGGCCATCAGTTCCAGCCACTGGCCCGGGCGCCGGACGATGACCAGGTCCGGGAAGAGGTCTTTGCCATTGTGTTGGCCCACGGACATCGCTTTGGCGGCCACGTTGTTCAGTGTGTCGAGTCCCGGGTTGTCCTCGTTCGGGAACGGGAACTTGAGCTCAAGGACTTTCTGCACGACGCCTGCATGGCGCTGGTCGCGGAGATATTGAACAGTCACACGCTCCCCCGGTTCATCACTTCGGTGGGACCGATTTTACGGAGGCCACGCTTATTGGTCGACGCTGCCTACGGTCCGGCCTCGATGACGTCATTGGAAACCAGCGGCCGGAACTGTTCGAAGTTGCGGCAGAACTTGTTCGACAGCCGGCCATAGGCCTCGTCGTAGGCGGCCTTGTCGTCCCACATCTCGCGCGGGTTCAGCAGTTTCGGGTCAACGCCGGGGCAGGAAGTCGGCACTTCGAACCCGAAGACCGGGTCCTTTCGCATCTCGACGCCGTCCAGTGTGCCGTTGAGGACGGCCCGCACCATCTTCCGCGTTTCCTTGATGGAGATCCGTTCCCCAACGCCGTATTTGCCGCCGATCCAGCCGGTGTTGACCAACCAGGTCTGGGCGCCCGTCGCGTTCAGGCGCTCTTCGAGGAGTTCAGCGTAGACCGTCGGGTTGAGGGCCATGAACGGCGCGCCGTAGCAGGAGCTGAAGCGTGGCCTCCGGCTCGGTCAGCCCGACTTCCGTGCCCGCCAGCTTCGATGTGTAACCGCTGAGGAAGTGGTAGAGCGACTGTGCCGTGGAGAGACGCGCAACCGGCGGCATCACCCCGAAGGCGTCGGCGGTCAAGAGGACGACATGCGCCGGGTGTGGGGCCACTTCGCCGTCCTAGACATTGCCCAGCGAGTCAGCGGGTAGCTCCCGCGGGTGTTCTCCGTGACCGAGTCGTCGTCGAGGTGGACGTGCGGCGTGTGCTCGTCGAAGATCACGTTTTCGAGGATGGTCCCGAACTCGTGGGTCATCTCGAAGATGTCCGGTTCCGCTTCCTCGCGAGAGCCGAATGACCTTGGCGTAGCATCCGCCTTCGATGTTGAAGATGCCCTGGCTGGTCCAGCCATGCTCGTCGTCGCCGATGAGCAGGCGCTCGCGGTCCGTGCTCAGCGTGGTCTTACCCGTCCCCGAGAGGCCGAAGAAGAGCGCAGTCTTGCCGGTACGTGGGTCGACGTTCGCCGCCGAATGGAGCGAGAGGACGCCCGCCAGCGGAAGGTAGTAGTTCATCGCCGTGAAGACGGACTTCTTCATCTCGCCGGCGTAGGCAGTCCCGGCGATGACGATCATCCGCCTGCCCATGTGGAGGAGGACGCAGGCGCCGCTGTTGACGCCGTCGTCAACGCCATCAAGTTCGAGAGACGGGGCGTGGAGAATCGTGAGGCCCGGCTCTTCTTCGTCCGCGAGCTTCTCTCGAGGTACGAACATCGTGCGCGCGAAGAGGCTGTGGTAGGCCTGTTCCGCAACCACGCGAACCGTCCGCCGGTGGTCCGGGTCCTGCGAGACGAACAGTCCTGGACATACAGGTCGCGGCCGGCAAGGTGGGCTTCGACTTTGGCGACGATCCGGTCGAACGTCTCTTCGTCGAGTGGCTGGTTGTGCTGGCCCCACCAGACATGCTCGGAGATGTCGGGGCCTTTGATCATGAACTTGTCTTTGGGCGAGCGTCCCGTCCTCTCGCCGCTCCGAACGGCAAAGGTGCCGCCCTCAAGGAGTTTGCCCTCGCCACGGCGGACCATGTGCTCATAGAGCACGGGCGCGGCGAGGTTGTGGTGGATGGTGCCGGCGTGGCTGATTACACGCTCGCTAACGTTGGGAAGTGCTGGAGCCGTCAACGTGACCTATACCTTGCGGGCCTAAGATAGAACGAGCGTATAGCACGCGTCCTGTCCGCGTAAGGTAGTTCCCCTTCAATCTCTCTATCGACCGGTTGCTAATTGTCGATAGCTCGGTCGCCTTCCCTATTCGACGACCACCATCACTTCGCCTTCGCCGACGCGCTGCGCCCTCCGCGACCCGGATCTCCTTCACCGTTCCCGCTGCCGGCGCCTTAATCTCGTTCTCCATCTTCATCGCCTCAAGGAGAAGGAGGACGTCTCCCTGGGAAACGGCGTCCCCGACGCTCACCTTGATTGCGACCACGCGGCCGGCGATCTGCGCAGCCACCCCGCCCTTCACGGACGTTGGGGCCGTGCCACCTACCGCCACTGCCTCCAGCGCGGTGCGGCGCTGCGGCCGGTTGCCTCCGCCAAGGCTTCCTTCCCAGGCGATTGTCATCGGCCGGTAGTCGACCTCGAAGGCCATCCCCGACACGCGAGCTCCCTCTTCCGGGAGTGCCACGCGGTACTGCACGCCGCCAGCCGAGACCGTCGTGTAGCCCTGCCCGGGCTGTTGCTTGATGGGAAAACTATGCCCATCGACGACCACGCTGTCGCCGTGGACCTCCACTTCGTAGCTGCGTTCTCCGATCGTTACCTTTGCCATCGCTCTGCTCCCTATCGCATCTGGCGCATGCGGCCGAATTGCCGCCAGCCGGTTGCCGGGCCTGTCCCGTTGCTCCCATGGTCTGGCGTTGCCGCCTGTGCGCGCGCCGCTGACGCTTCCTTCACGAACATGGCGCCGACGACGGCCGCGACCAGTTCGCGCTCGGGGCCATCGCCGCCTTCGCGCCACTCGAAGTATTCCTTCGCCGGCTGCGGGAACATCACGTAGCTGAGGACGTCCTCGTCGGTCTTCGCCAGGTCTCCGGCGTCGATCTTCGCCTGTGCCATCTCCGGGGCAATGTCGTCCGCCGGCCGATGGGTGATGGGCTGCGCGTCGCCGAGGATCGTCTGGCGAATCTCCTCGGAAATGGGCACGGCCGTTTCGCCGTACTGGCCGCCGGCAAGATTGCTGAGTCTCCCGCGTCACGGTGCCGTAGCGCTTACCCGTCAGGACGTTGAGGACGGCCTGGGTGCCCACAATCTGCGAACTCGGCGTCACCAGGGGCGGGTAGCCGAGATCCGCCCGCACACGCGCATTCTCTTCCAGCACCTCTGCAAGGCGAGCCTCCTGGCCCTGCTCGCGAAGCTGCCCGACGAGGTTGGAGATCATGCCGCCGGGCACCTGGTGTTCGAGGACACCGCGTCCACGCCAAGGAGGTTGCTTTCGAACTCCAGTACTTGCGACGCACGCCGCGGAAGTACTGGGCGAGCTCGGATGAGGCTGTGCAGGTCGAGGCCGGTCGCGTGCTCCGGGTCTTCGGCGAGGGCCGCTACGAGCGTCTCGGTCGCAGGCTGGCTGGTGCCGCCGGCGAGGGCGCTGATGGCGCAGTCGATGACGTCGGCGCCGGCTTCGGTACCCATCAGGTAAGCCATCTCGCTATAGCCCGAGGTGTCGTGGCAGTGCATCTGGACCAGCATCTGCGGGTGGTCGTTCTTCAGCCGCGAGACCAGCGCTTTCGCCATCATCGGGCTGAGCAGGCCGGCCATGTCCTTGATGCAGAGCGAATCGGCGCCCATCTCCACCATGCGGTCGGCCATCGCCGCGAACTTGTCGACGGTGTGGACCGGGCTGATCGTGTAACAGATGGTGCCCTGGACGTGGCCGCCGGCCTCTTCACCGCCTCGAAGGCCGTTTCGAGGTTCCGGGTGTCGTTCAGCGCATCGAAGATGCGGAAGATGTCCATCCCGTTCTCGACGGCCTTTTCGCAGAAGGCACGGACAACGTCGTCGGCGTAGTGACGATAGCCCACGGCATTCTGGCCGCGGAGGAGCATCTGCGTTGGCGTGTGCTTGAGCCGCGACTTGATCTCGCGGAGCCGCCACCACGGGTCTTCCTTCAGGAAGCGCAGGCAGCTGTCGAAGGTGGCGCCCCCCCAGCATTCAATGCTGTGGTAGCCAATGGCGTCCATCGCCTCGAGGGCGGGGATCATGTCTTCAGTGCGCATCCGCGTGGCCAGCAGCGATTGGTGACCGTCGCGGATGGCCGTCTCGGTTATTCCGACCTTGGGCATAAGGCATCCGACTCGCGATAGGGAATGAAGCAGGCGGAGTCCGCCTGGAGTGCGTGAATCCTATCACAAGCCCCGATTGAGGCGAACCGCTGGAAAGATTCAGGCCGCGCTTACGCCCTCACGCTCGCCCGTCACCATATCCATCAGGCTGTCGACCTGCTTCAGCAGGCGGGCCAACTCGGGCGCTGGTGGGGCCGGCTTCTCGCCTTCAGGCGGCGGGATCACGTAGCCGGGGAGGATACCGGCGTCGTGGCAGAACTGGTCGGCCTTCGCCACCACCGCCGCAAGGGACTCATCGCCGGGGTTGGCTTCATGGTGCCGGGCAATCGCCGTCACGATCTCGGCGGGCAGCTTCCAGCGCATCGCGAGGGCGCCACCCAGTTCGGCATGGTCGTAGTCGAGGAACTGTTCCTCCGCTTCTTCCAGCGTGAGACCTTCGCCCATGGCCAACGCCACGGCCTGGTCCATGCCCGCCGGGTCGGCGTGGAACATCGCCAGCCGGCCCATGTTGTGGAGAATGCCTGCGGTGAATGCGCTGGGGACCGCCAGCTTCCGGGTAGAGGCAGCGAACTCGGCCGCCTTGAAGGCAACGGCGAGCGAGTGGCGCCAGAAGTAGGCAATCCGGAACAGGGCGTTCAGCGAGTCAGGTGCGTAGGCGCTGGTGATGGCGCTGCTGATCGCCACGTTGCGCGCCTGCACGAACCCGAGGACAACCAGGGCTTCCTGCACCGAAGTCACTTCCCGTTCGCTGCGGCGATAGGCGGCGGAATTGACGATGCGAAGGATGCGGGCGCTCAGTCCCGGGTCAGACGAGATCACTAGCGCGAGGTCGGAAGCCGAAGACGCCGGGTCCTGGGCCACCTGCATGACGCGCAGCGCGACCGCCGGGAGCGGGGGCAGAGCATCGAGCGTGGACTTGCGCTGCGGAGAGTGCGCGGTCTCGTTTGCCATTGGGGCATCCTTCAAACGTAATCACCAATACTGTCCCGTAGTGCATCTGCGGACGGGATAAGGATGTTCCCGTATTCCGGACATTCCTACATGTAGAAGACGAACGCTAGAAGTGCTCCTGGCAGTGGGGCGCCCGCCACCAGCCGAGTAAGCCGTGCAATTTGGCGAGTGCTTGCTCATCGCCTTCGATCCGCCCGGCACGAGCCAGCTGGTCGACGTTGCCGGCGCCGAGATAGAGGGCGCCCAGCGCTTCGATGCCAAGCCTCACCGTTGGCGTTGCGTCCGTCCGCCGGCAAACCGCCCCATCCGGGCCGCCTTCCAGTTCAAATCTCCCGCCAACGCCATCGAGGAAGCTGTCGTCGACCTCGAAGACGATCCGGCCCTCGGCTCCCAGCGCGCGGCTGCTGAGCGCGGACTCCACGTCGACAATCCGAAGCCAGATGGCATCAAGGCGCGAACGGCTAGTCCGCCGAGGATCGGCCAGCATTGCTAGCAGCGGATCTGGCGTGCCCCCGACCGGGTGCTCGATCGTTTCGATGAGATCGACGCCAAAGAGATAGTCCCAGAGCCCGGCCGTTGCCGCCGGCGTGCTCGCGAAGAAGTCTCCAACGACCAGGACCCCTTTTGCTAGCCAGTTCTCAAACGCGGATTTGGTGCGGTAGCGCACGAACCCTTCGGCGCCGCTGGAGCCCTCGTACAGCAGGTAGTGGTTCGCCGTGTGCCCGTCCCGGAAGTCCTTGAGATCCTTCAGGATCCGGACCTCCCACCATTGCTCCGACCGCCGGAGTTCGCCGGGGAACTGGATCCGGATCGACTCATGGAGCGCCGGCAGTATTTCCCGCGCCTCCTCGGTGGAGAGCAGCCGGCAGGCGCCGGTGATCGGTGCGACATCCGGCCGGCGCGTCGAATAGGCCCGGGGGATCCGCGTGATTTCCATCTCGATTGCGACGCCATAGCCGAAGCGCCCGTAGATCGAGCTTTCCGACGCCCAGAGCGTGGCGACCGACTCCCCTCGCTCGCGGACGTGCTCGAGCTGCCGTCGCATCAGTCCAGAGGCGATGCCCCTCCTCCGGTGGGTTGGCGCCACCGACACCATCGTCACCGCGGCGATCGGGATCGAGCCGCCCGGCACCGTCATCTCCTTCGAGAAGATGCCGCAAGTGCCGACGACCGCAGCGCCGTCGAGCGCCGCCATATTGCGGTCAAACTCGAAAAGGGGTCTGCCGTGTTCGAGATGTTCCGAATTGAAGTCCTGGCCGAAGCTGAGGGCGGTCGCTCGACGAAACGCTTCCAGCTCATCCTGCTGGATATGACGAATCTCGTATTCCATCTCACTCTTCCCTTCACCCCGCTTGCCCCCGTGAAGGGAGAGCGAGGCCTTACAGCGGGATGTTGCCGTGCTTCTTGGGCGGGTTGCGGTCGACCTTGTTTTGCAGCATTTCCAGCGCCCTGACGATCTTGCGCCGAGTGTCCCGCGGGTCGATGACGTCGTCGAGGAAGCCGCGGCCGGCCGGGATATACGGGTTGGCGAAGCGGGCGCGGTACTCTTCGATCAGTTCCGCTCGCTTCTTCTCCGGATCCTCGGCGTTGGCCACTTCCTCGCGGTAGACCACATTCACCGCGCCCTCCGGGCCCATCACAGCCACCTCGCCGGTCGGCCAGGAAAGATTCATGTCGCCCCGGAGGTGCTTGCTGCCCATCACGAGGTAGGCGCCACCGACAGCCTTGCGCAAGAGCACCGCGACCTTCGGTACCGTCGCTTCACTGTAGGCATAGAGCAGCTTGGCGCCGTGGGTGATGATGCCGCCGTGCTCCTGGCTCAGCCCCGGCAGGTATCCGGACACGTCGATCAGCGTGACGATCGGGATGTTGAAGCAGTCGCAGGTCCGGACGAACCTCGCCGCCTTCCGCGCCGCATTGATATCGAGGGAACCGGCGAGGTGCATCGGCTGGTTCGCCACGAAGCCAACAGAGCGTCCGCCCATGCGGGCGAAGCCAACCACGATGTTCTGCGCCCAGCGTTCATGGATCTCCATGAAGTCGCCGTCGTCGACGATGCGGTCAATCACCTCTCGGACGTCGTAGGGCCGGTTCGGTTCGGCCGGGACGATATCGAGGAGGTCATCGTCCCGCCGGTCGATCTCGTCGCCGGTAGCGACGTTCGGCGGGTCGTCGGCGTTGTTCGAAGGCATGAAGGAGAGCAGGCGCCGCACCTCTGCAAGCGTCTCCTCCTCTCCTGCGATCGCGAAGTGGGCCACGCCGCTCGTGCTCGCATGGACGTCGGCGCCGCCAAGTGTTTCGTGGGTCACCTCTTCGCCCGTCACCGCCCGGATCACATCCGGGCCGGTGATGTACATCTGGCCGGTGCCTTCGGTCATGAAGATGAAGTCGGTGATCGCCGGGCTATAGACTGCGCCACCGGCGCACGGGCCCATGATCACACTGACCTGGGGAATCACGCCGCTGGCGATGGTGTTCATCGCGAAGATTTCACCGAAGCCACGCAGGGCCTCGGAGCCGTCCTGGATGCGGGCGCCGCCGGAGTCCTGAATCCCGATGATCGGCGCGCCGGTCATCAGCGCGAGGTCCATCACCTTGAGGATCTTTTCGGCGACCGCTTCGCTCAGCGAACCGCCGAGGAGCGTGAAGTCGTAGGCGAAGAGATAGACGGGGCGCCCTTCGATCTTGCCCCAGCCGGTTACAACCGCCTCCGTGGGAGAGTCGGTGCCGGCGTTACCGCGCGGCCGCACCAGCTGGTCGATCTCTTCGAACGAACCTTCGTCGAGGAGAATGTGGATGCGTTCGCGGGCGGTGAGTTTCCCACGTGCGTGCTGGGCCTCGATCCTTTTCTCGCCACCACCGGCTTCGGCCGCGGCCTTCCGCGCGAGCAGGTCGTTCAACTTGTCCATGGCGGTTGCCGGTGCCGGCGCAGCCTCTTCGATAGTCATCCAAATAGCCTCCGGCCCACTCGTGTCACACGGTCGATGCACAAAGAACCCGGCCGCGCATGGCCGGGTCGCCGCCCCGCTTCGGGCTCGGGCCCGATCCTAGCATTGGCCCCCGTTGGGTGCCACGCAATCCGAACGTCAGTCGGCCAGCGTCAAAAGCCGCGCGATCCCCTCGTCCGGGCTCTCGCCGTCCCAGGTTGGCCGCGCCCGGAAGAAGCGCTCTTCGCCGTAAAAGTGGGCCCTGAACTCCTCCGGGATGCGGGCGAACAAGCTGTTCTCGCCAAACTGGGTGCGGTGCATGCCCGCCGCCGTACGCTTGTGGTGCGCATGTTCGCTCACGTCGTGGATGATGCTCGCCACCGGGTCCGGCTCGGCCAGCGCCTTCTCGAAACGCTCACGCCGATCGTCGGGCATCGGCTCGGGCAGCAGTCCACGCTTCTCCAGCTCGAACCACATCGTCGCCATCCGCTTCATCGTCCGGGCGCCCCAGTACAACTCGCGTGGTTGCCATGGCTCGCCGGCGTCGGGATAGGCCTCCGGGTCGCCGGCCGCGTCGAATGCCGCCGTCGCGTGGCGGTGCACAGCCACATGGTCGGGGTGGCCGTAGCCGCCGGTCGGGTCCCAGGTGAAGACGACGTGCGGTCGCAGTTCCCGCATCAGCCGGACGTATTCGCCGACCACCACCTCAGCCGGCTGCTGGTGCAGGCTCCGGGGGTCGTTGTTTTCCGGGGTCCCGTCCATGCCACTGTCGCGGTAGTCCAGCAGACGCACGTCGAAGAGGCCGATCTGGGCCATGGCGGACCGCAGTTCCAGTTCGCGCACGTACGGCAGCGTCTCCGGTGTCGCGAGCGAGGGATCGCTGATTTCGCCGACTTCGCCGCGGGTGGCGCAAACAAGCGCCACCTGGGCCCCGGCCCGCAAGAGGGCACGCAGGGTGCCGGTCACCTGGCCTTCGTCGTCGGGGTGTCCGTACGTTGCGAGGACGCGCAATTGACTCATGGCTGCCTACCTTCCGTGAACGTCAATGTACAGGAAGGAGCGGTCAGGCTGAATGCGTGTGTTTCGAGAGAGGCACGGCTTTGGCGAGGATGTGGTGGAGACAGGGGGGCTCGAACCCCCGACCTCAGCATTGCGAACGCTGCGCTCTCCCAACTGAGCTATGTCCCCACAACGGCTTCGGGCCGCTCCCATCGTAGGAAGCGGCCCGAAGAGGCGTCAACAGGAGTGTGATGACCTAGCTACGGCTGGATGAACCCCGTCCAATCCTGTAGCTCGTTTCTCCGGTGAACTGTCGTTCCGTCCCACACTTCTTGCAACGTCCTGGCGTCAGCTCCCCGCGCGGTGGTTCCAGAATCCAATGATGGATGCATTCGGCCACCGCCTGCAGCGCTTCAGCTTTGGACATGCGTAGATTCCCCCTCGTGTTAGCTCGTGTGAATTTTTGGTCCGGACGTTACCCCGCCGTAACCTTCGTCAGTCTACGCCTCTGCTATAGACCGTTTCAATCTAATATCCCGATTCGTCCAGCATCCCGGCCAAAGGTGTAATGACCACGAGTCCAGCGGCCGGGTCGATCCGTTCGACGACGTCTGCGATCACCGGGATGAGCACCTCGCCGGTCTCTGTCTTCACAACATAAACATCGTTGGCGCCCGGCTGCAGGACATCCGAAATCGTCCCGACGACGTAGCCCTCGGCCGTTTCGACGCGAAGACCGATGAGCTCGTGGACGAAGTGTTCGTCTGGTTCACGCTGAATAACGCCGTCCGGCGCTTCGACCAGGGCGCCGCGGTATGACTCAGCCACGGTGCGATCGCTGAGGCCGTCCAGTTCAAGGATCCAGGCGCCCTTGTCCGGCCGCGCCCGCCTGACAACGAAGCGACGCGGGCCGATCCACGCCTCCGCGCCGTCCTGGAGGTTGGGAGCATCGGGGTTGAAGGTGTGGACGCGGATTTCGCCCTTGAGACCGTGGGGACGGACGACCCGCGCGAGCGCGGTGAATCCCTCTCGCGGTTGGTCGACGGGCGGTTCGGGGCGTGGCGGCCTGGGCCTGCGGCGTGCCTTCTCGGGCTCGTTGCCGGCGGGCGGGGGTGTGGTCAGTCGCCGATCTCCAGGCTGGCGCGCACGTCTTCCTTGACGGCGGCCACCTTGACCATCGAGCGGATGGCAGTCGCAATGCGGCCGCCCTTGCCAATCACCTTGCCAAAGTCGTCCTCGGCCACATCGAGGCGGATGACGACGCGCCCGCGGTCGTCACTCTCGGTGACTCGCACTTCGTCCGGGTTCTCCACCAGGGCCTTGGCGAGGTACTCCACGACATCCGACATCATTGACGCCATCGATTACTCCTCGGTCGTTTCGGCGGGTGCTTCTTCGGCTGCAACCACTTCGGCCACGGCTTCTTCGGCTGACGCTTCTTTGGCCGGCGCTTCCTCTGCGGCAGCCTCGGTTTCCGCGGAGGCCTTGGCGGCCGCTGGCGGTTCGGCCGCGGCTACAGGGGCCGCGGGGGCTGCCGGCACCGCTTTCGGTTCCACCACCGGGCGTTTGATCGCGCCGCCCTCAATGACCCCGACGCGCCGGAGAATTTTCTCAGCGGCATCGCTCGGTTGGGCGCCCTTGCTGAGCCATGCCTTCGCGCTTTCTTCGTTCAGCGTGATCGAAGGTGGGTTCGTGTGCGGGTCGTACGAGCCAAGCGTCTCGAGAAATCCACCGTCGCGCTTCGCGCGCTGGTCGGCGACGACCATCCGAAAGTAGTGCTGCCGCTTCTTACCCATGCGGCGAAGTCGAATCCGAAGCATTCATTCCCCTGCGAACCGCGACGCGCGCGGTGATTGACATACGATTCAGGCATCGTAGCTGGTTTCGAGGCTACGGTCAGCGCCTTCGCCGCCTAGCGCATACCGGGCAGTACCGGGTACTTCCCCTTTGCCAGCGTCTGGGCAATCTTGCGGCTCTCGAAGAACTGCTTGAGCAGCTGGTTCACCTGCTGGGCCGAGGTTCCGCTGCCATGCGCGATGCGGCGGCGGCGTTTTCCATCGACCCGCTCCGGGTGGCGCCGCTCCCACGGAGTCATCGAGAGCACGATCGCTTCGGCCTGGTCGAAGAACCGGTCATCCATGCTGTCGACATCGAGCTGCGCCTTGATCTTGTTGAACCCCGGCAACATCTGGACGAGCTGGCCCAACGGACCCATGTTGCGGACCTTTTTCAGCTGGTCGATGAAGTCCTGGAGGTCGAACGAGCCCTTCTTCAGCTTCTCGGCGAAGTGGTCACTGTCCTCGTCGCCCATCTCCGCCTTGGCTTTTTCGATGAGCGAGAGCATGTCGCCCATGCCGAGGATGCGGCCGGCAAGGCGGTCGGGGTGATACGCCTCGAGCGCATCGGTCTTTTCGCCCATGCCGATGAACTTCACCGGCACCCCGGTCACCTGGCGGATGCTGAGAGCGGCGCCGCCACGGGCGTCGCCGTCCATCTTCGTAAGGATGAGTCCGGTCGTCTCGACCCGGTCGTGGAATTCCTTGGCGGCGGTGACGGCGTCCTGCCCGGCCATCGCATCGGCGACGAAGAGCACCTCGGTCGGCTGCAACAGCTTCCGCAGCTCGGCGACCTCTTCCATCATCGCCTCGTCGACGTGGAGCCGTCCGGCCGTGTCGACGATGAGGTGGGTGGCGTTCATCCGCCGCGCCTTGTCGAGGCCGTTTGCGGCGATCGTTTTCGGCTTCTGGCTCGTGCCCTCTTCGTGGTAGGGGACATCGAGCTGCTTCGCCAGCGTAACGAGCTGTTCGACCGCGGCCGGCCGGTAGACGTCGCAGGCAACGAGGAGCGGCCTGCTGCCCTGCTTCTTCAGGAAGTTGGCCAGCTTTGCGGCGCTTGTCGTCTTACCGGAGCCCTGCAGGCCGACCATCATGATGATCGTTGGTAGCTTGTCGCTGCTCGCCAGCTTGGCGTTCTCGCCACCGAGTGTTTCTACGAGCTCGGCATTCACGATGTCGATGATCTGCTGGGCTGGCGTCAGGCTGCGCAGTACTTCGGCCCCGAGCGCCTGTTCCTTCACCCGGCTGGTGAACTCGCGGACGACCTTGAAGTTCACGTCCGCTTCGAGCATCGCCATGCGCACTTCCCGAAGGACCTGGTCGAGGTCTTCTTCGGTCACGCGGCCACGGCTGCCAAATCGCTTGAATGCGCCCTGGAGTTTGTCGGTCAGCGACTCAAACATCGAGTCTCCAGTGTATCAGGGGATGCTTCCTCGGCCTCAAACACCCACAAGCGCTGTACCACCGTCCGAAGCGGAGGCGGGGCATTACGAAGCCGTAACAGCGGCACGCGCCACATAGCACTTTTCTTCCGGGCGGGACCGAAACGCAATCTACCCTCTAGCGCACAGGGCGATGGTCGAAGACGGTAGGAAGAGTGAGGGAGGTAACGAAAAATGAACGTACTACGAAGATGGCCGTTGCTGCTGGTAGCAATGATGGCCATCGCCATCCTGGCCATCGGCGCCGCTTGCGGCGACGACGATGACGACAGCAACCCCACCGCAACCACCGGGGCCGACGAAACGACGGCGCCGGGAGAGGCGACCGACGTGGCCGTGACCCTGCAAGAATGGTCGATCGTCCTCGACAAGAATTCCGTCCCGGCCGGCACGGTGAATTTCAACATCACCAACGACGGTCCGGATCACACCCATGAGTTCGTCGTGGTGAAGACCGACCTCGCACCCGGCGACCTTCCGACCAATGCCGACGGTTCGGTCGACGAGGAACAGGTCGATGGCGTCGATGAGGCCGAGGATGTCGAGCCGGGCGCCAGCACGACGCTGACCGTCGACCTCGAGCCTGGCAAGTACGTCTTGATGTGCAACCGCATCGATGACGAGGGCGCATCTGACGAAATGGTCCACTACATGCTCGGCATGCGGACTGAGTTCACCGTCGAATAGGGGCCTCGCCCCCGCCAACAGACACAGCGAAGGGGCGGTCTTAAGACCGCCCCTTCTGCAATGCTTTCCCGGAGGTCACTTCTTCTTCGCGGACTTTGCCCCTGCGACGATGCCTTTGCCGGCTGTTGCTTTGTGCTGGACTGAGACTTGGCTGCCGGCTTCGCTGCCGGGGCTTTCTTCGCGGCTGTAGTGTGACCTCGCGGTCCGATCACGGTCTTCCATCGTTGCCACGTTCGGGAAAATAGGAAGGCTGCCCTCGGTCTCAGTTCAACAGCGCCTGCCGGATCTCCTTCTGACGTCGCACCAGTTCGCGTTCCAGCGGATGGTCGTCGTGGCGGAAACCGCACTGCAATTGGCCAACCAGGTAGCGCGCGAAGAACCGCAGCACCCCCATCTCGTCGTACTGCTGGATGTGCATGGATTCGTGCGCAATCAGCGCCAGTCCACGGGCGCTCAGCGGGTCGTATTTGCCCTTCTTGAAGAACGTCCGGCTGCCGATTGTCACAGCTCCGGTGGCGAGAAGCACGGGTACGAAGCGCCCCGGGCCGTCGTTGATCACGCGCATCCGCTCGAGGTACTGCCGCTCCACGTAGGGTGCGAGCTGTTCGATTGCCATCTCAGGTAGCGGCGCGCTCACTCCCTTACCTGCTCACGACGAGCGGCGGTAACCGCTCCGGGAAGACCTCGTAGATCGCGTACTTGCCATCGCCATAGACCGGCGTCAGGGCGTCCATGCTCTTGAATTTCTCCAGCCCTTCGGGCGTGCCCAGGGCAACTTCTTCGGTGCCCACCACAACATAGCGGACGTTGTACTTGCGCAGATAGTCCACGGCGAAACCCGTGTCGGTCGTCTGGTAGAAGACCTGCGTGTCGGTACGGCGCTGCTGGATGTACTGCGTGTAGTCCCAGCGCTGCTGGGTCTGGTGCCAGTCCCAGCCGATGACCGCCGGCAGGCCCGTCAGCATCGAGATGCGGCCGGTCCAGTGGTAGAGCCCGCCCACTTCCTCGGCGATCACCGGGCTACCCTCCACGTTCTCCCGGAGCCACTCCACGATCGGCTTGTCGTCGGCCAGGGCGAATTCGGTGTCGTCGTTCGGGTTTTCGGTGCCGGCATCTTCCCGGTAGACCCCGTGCTCGAAGAACGCGAATCCGTTGAGGGTGAGTTCCGTATCGCCGAAGCGCGCATCCTGCCGCGAGCGGGTGCCGGACCAGAGGAAGATGAGCCCGCCGATGAAGAGGACGGCGACCACGCCGGTCACAACGGCAGCGACAGCCGGCCGCGGTGCGACAATCGAAGGGCGCCAGCCCCGGAACTGCCAGGCGCGGCTCCCGGCGTACCAGCAGGTATAGGCGCCGGCGAGGGCGAAGAACTGCCACGCCTGCAGCGAGAACTTGAACACCGTGTTCATCCGGTTGATGTCGTTGTTCACGGTGACGACATCGACGCCCGCCGCAATCCCGAAGGCGGCGATGAAGCAACCAGTCGCAAGGAGTCGGCCAACGTCGGGCTCGCTGGCCTGGAACTCCATCCAGAGAAGGTTGCCGAAGAGGAAGAGGAGCAACAGGCTCAGCGCCACGACCGTGATCCCGAACTGCCAGGTGAAGGCCGTCAGACCGCTGGCAAAGGCGACGAGGCTCACCACTTCCCACGGTCCCGCCACGCACATCAGGCCCACGTTCCTGCCTGGGTTGCCCCGCCGCGCCGCCAGCTCTTCGCGGTAGCGAACGGCAAGGAAGATGATCCCGAGCACGACGAAGAGCCCGAACTGGGCGAAATACTGCTGCGGCCTGGTCGTCTCCGCCGCCCGGTGGACGCCGCTTTCGAATACCTCCATGTGGGCCGTGAACGGGGCCCATGGCACAAGGAGGAAGAACGCCGCCATTGCACCATGGCCAGCGAAGAGCCACCAGCGCCGCCGGAGCGTGCCCGCTGCGAGGAGCTGGCCGACGACGAGCGCCGAGCCGGTAAGGAGGACCGCCGTCGGGAAGTCCCAGGTGTGCACGGTGCGGACCATGCCCGCGAGGAGGCCCAGTGCGCCGGCGAGAACCGCCGCCTGCTTCCCGAGCCCTCGCGCCGCGCTGGCCACATACGCGACGGACGTCGCGATTACTAGGCCGAAGATCGGCGTGTCCATGAGATGGGGGTGGAGGTCGGCAAAGAGCAGGGACCAGAAGGGGAATTCCGTGATGTCGAACGTGCCGAAGTGCACGCGCGAACTCCGCCACCAGTCGTAGCGGGGGAGATCGGCGCCGTGGAAGACCACGTTCCAGAGACCGCCCGCGACGCCGACGATGCCACCCAGCACAGGCACGTCCTGGAGGCTGTTCCAGGTGTTCACGAACTGGAGCCGCTCGATCGTCTGGTGGCCGGCATCAAGGTTTCCGATGCCGACAAGGAGGATCGCCCCCAGCACCGCCACCAGGGCAAGGGCGCGCCACGAAAGGAAGCTTGCCCCCCCATCGGTGGTCCGGCGGGCCCGGGCACTGAGGCCGGCAAGGTTCATCGCGGTGGAGGCAGCAACGGTGGCCGCCAGGGAGCCGTAGGTGGCGATGCCGAGGTTGAAGGCGATCTCCGGCACCAGCTTGAGGGCGCGCATCGGGACGGCCAGCAGCCACCAGCCCATGTAGTAGTAGTTCAGGCTGCCGCCGCCGAACCATGGATCGTAGGGAGGCAGGTCAGTCGAGCGGGCAACGGCCGTGAGGTAGGCGAGCTCCATCGGCTTTTCGCCGCCCTGCGGGTGATGCCAGATATCCGGGTTGAAGGCGCGCATCAGCGTCAGGGAGGCGAAGGCTATGGCAAAGATGACCTCGATCGTGAGCCATGTGCGCCACTGGTCCCGGACCTGCTGCCGCATCGAGTCCCTTCGGAACCAGGCAGTGGCGCCACCGCCGGCCAGCATCAGGAAGGCGACGAGCCACGAGACGGCCCCGCTGAAGTCGACAAGGTTCCAGGCGACGAGCATCCAGGCGAGCACACCGGCGCCGGCAAAGCCGAGGACCTTCGTCAGCCCGTAACCACGATCGGGCAGCGCGCGGAACAGCCAGCCGGCCCAGGGCACCGTGGCGAAGGCGACCACCTGGAGCCAGAGGTACCACCAGAGCCAGGGGACGTTCGAGGTGAACCCGTCGATTGCGAAGGCGTCCGTGAAGGTGCCGCCAGCCTGCTGGATCGCTGCTTCCGCCGCCGTGAACTGGAGCCCGTTCGATCCCCCCTGGATCGGTTGCAGATTGATTGCCCGCTCCGGGTCGGCACTCGCCAGCAAACCGAACACCCGGTCGGCGTCGAAGGAATCGTTCTTCTTGAAGATCCAGACCTCGGGATGGTCGTAGACCGTGAACGCTTCTTCTGCCCCGGAATCATCGATGGAGAGGCCAAGGAAGGACGGGTCCACCTTGAAGTGCGCCTCGAGGTCGAATCCGAGCTGTCCCGAGAGCAGGAGTTCGTAGTAGCGATTCGTGGCCGGGTACTCGCGCTCGAGGTTTATCACCGAGCCGCGGACGCGGTTGCTCGATACGGCGACGTAGTCCGCGTCCACGAGACCGTCGGGGGCAGTCGCTGCCCGGTCGCCGTAAACGAGGTCTTCGATTTTCTCCACGCTGTCGGTCGCATACATCGAAAGCGGGATGAAGGTGTAGTCGCCCGCCGAGCCGGCGGGGATGTTGTACGGGATCGAGTCGTCCCACTCTTCGGCTGTGATGGTGGAGCCCGGAGGCACGTTCGCGTAGATCCAGTCGCTTGCCTGGAGCCGGGTGTGCTCGGCGAAGTAGACATTCTGGAAGGCGAGTGCCCACCAGCCCGACGAGATGACGACCACCGCGATGACCGAGCCCGCCGCGATTCTCGCCCGTCGCGGCGTCACCGCAGGCAATCGACGCGAGAGACGTGCGCATCGATCGCGGAGTGCGGATACGGATTCGGCGTCGTTCGCAAGCTGCCAGAGTCCCACCAGCGCCCAGGCTGCGAAGAGGCAGAGGACCGGGTAGACCGGCACGAAGTAGCGCATGAACGCAACGAACTGCATGCCCTGGTACCCGAACACAGCCACGAGAAGGGCCAGTGGCAGGAGGGGGCGCAGGTCGCCGCGCCGGAACATGATCACCGCTGCCACAATCGCCCCGGCGATGCCGCTGAGAGCAATGCCAGGCCCCAGTCCCCAGAGCACGATGTTGCGGAGGGGCGTCAGGAACGCTGTCTTGCCTGCGAACTGGACAAACGGCGGGTAGTCCGTCGTGCCGGACTGGAAGTCGCGCTCGGCGAACATTTCGTGCTTCCAGGTCGGGTCGAAATGGAACAGCGAGGTCAGGCCGAAGAGGTTGCCGATGCTCCCGCTGAAGTCCGGTGTTGCAAAGGCGTAGGGCATCGCGACCCGGAAAACGAGGGCGCCCACAATGAGCACCCCACAGAACCAGGCGACGTCACTTGCCCAGTAGCCCGGGCGGTCGGTTGCCGCATTCGATCCGGGCCCGCGTTGACGGAACCGCAGGGGACCGAAGGGCATGGCGCCGAAGTCACGGATGCCGATGCGGGTGCCGGCGGCCAGCAACGGCATCAGTCCGAGCGGCCACGCCGTCACCTTGCTCGCCAGCCCTAGACCCAGGGCAAGCCCGGCGAGGCCACCCCAGGTGAGCAACGCCGGCGCCCCTCGCGCTCTGACCGCCCCGATCGACGCCAGCATCGTTGCCGCGGCAAAGAACGTGACGTAGGGGTCCATCGTGAAGAAGTGGGCGAGCTGCGTGGGCAGCACCGCCACCGCGTAGCCCAGCGCTGCAAACAGGCCGACGCGGCTGCTGAAGAGCATCGCCCCGATCGCAAAGACGAGGAGGATCGTGAGGGTGTCGACCGAGGCCGTCACCTTGCGCCCCCAGACCGCGGTCTGCGAGTACGAGTTGCCGGTGCCCGCCGGGTCGTCGCCGGCAAGCGTCGCCGTCGCCTTCACCAGGAAGAGCGGGAAGTCGCCGTAGACGTAGTGGTTGATGCCCTCGCCGTTGTACGGGTTCAGGGGGCTGGCATCGGTATCGAAGTAGCCACCGAGGGAATCGGGCCAATCGAGGGTATTGCTGACGATGCTCAGGAAGCGCTCGTCGGGGTGCATTTGGGAAGGGTATTCAGCGCCGGCTGCCTGGTCCCAGCCGAGACCATGAAAGCGGAGCAAGGCGCCGAGGATCACGATGACGACAAGCGCCACCTCGGTGGAGATGACGGCGTCCTTCAGCAGACCGAGGGCCGATGCCCCGCGGCTCCCTCCACGGCTGCGATCCAGGGGCGTTTCCGCCACAAAGTGCTCCCGGCGAATGGCGCGGGGACGCCCTCCGCACTCGTTGCTGTGCAACAGGATACGGGAGGAGGCGGCTTGGCGGCCTCATGGGACGCCCTTACTTGCTAGATACCTTTATCCACCACGAACTTGCAAAGATCGCTGATCCGGCAGGCATAGCCCCACTCGTTGTCGTACCACGAAGCGACCTTCACAAGATTGCCCGCGACGACGTTCGTGCACATGGAATCGACGATGCTCGACCGCTCGTCGCCCTTCATGTCCATCGAAACGACCGGGTCCTCGGTGTAGCCGAGGATGCCCTTCATCTTCTCGCCGGCCGTTTCCTTCAGGATCGCGTTCAGTTCGTCTTTGGTAGTGTCCTTGTCGGTGAGGGCGACGATCTCGACGATCGAGACGGTTGGCGTCGGGACCCGGTAGGCGAGGCCGTCGAGTTTGCCCTCGATTTCGGGGATGACGAGCTTCAGCGCCTTTGCCGCGCCGGTCGAGGTGGGGACGATGTTCAGGGCGCCGGCCCGCATCTCACGAAGGTTGTCGCCCCCGGCCTGGTCGAGGATCTTCTGGGAATTGGTGTAGCTGTGGATGGTCGTCATCTGGCCCTTTTGCACGCCCAGGTTGTCGACGAGCACCTTGACCACCGGCGCGAGGCCGTTGGTGGTGCAGCTGGCGTTGGAGATGACATGGTGGTTGGCCGGCTTGTAGGCCTCCGGGTTCACGCCGAGGACGATCGTGACATCCTCGTTTTTCGCCGGGGCGCTGATGATCACTTTCTTCACCGAATCCCGCTTGTGGGCGACGGCCTTGGTGCCGTCGGTGAAGAATCCGGTCGACTCGATGACGATTTCGACGTCCACCGAGCCCCACGGGATGGCGCCCGGATCGCGTTCGGCGAAGACTTTGATTTCGCGCCCATCGACGCTGATGCCGCCCTCGGTCGCGCGCACGTCGCGGTGCCAGCGTCCGTAGTTGCTGTCGTACTTCAGCAGATTCGCGCTGACGCTCGCTTCGACAAGGTCATTGATGGCGACGACTTCGAGTTCGCCGGGGTAACGGTCGGTGATCGCCTTGAGCACCTGACGTCCGATCCGGCCGAAGCCGTTGATACCGATCCTGGTGGCCACGCACGCACTCCCTGTGTGTTGCTATGAAGGGTACGCAAACGCCAGCATCGGCGAAACCGTAGCTGCCCACCGGCTCGCTACGAGCCATTCACGGTTCCGTTACATACATAGCCAAGAACTATGGGAAACGTTATGGAGAATAGCCAAATCGTGGTACCTCGCTTCCCTCGCCCCCGGCAATCTGCGTACAACCCCTATCAGGAGCGAACACAACGTGACTCGCCGAATCGTTATCTGCCCTGGCTGTGAACTGAACTTCCTCTCCTCGCGCCGGCAAACGGTTTGCCCCGGCTGCCATCGCACCGTGGAGCCCGTCGAAGCCAAGATCGCGGTCTAAGACCGCTCTCGCGCCTCCAGCGCCGCGAGCAATGCGCGCGGCGATTCCAGCGTCCCACCTGCATGGCCCGGCACATCGCCGGGCCATGTTGCTGTGTAGCACCGCAGGCCCAGGGCCCCAACCATCGCAACATCTTCCGGCAGCCCCACGTAGCCAACCGCTTCCGTTTCGAGGAATGCCGTGCAGCGCTTCACGAGCGACGGCGCATGCCAGGCCTCCTCGCTCGTGGCGCTCTCCAGCACCGTAACGAAGCGCTCCAGCCCGGTCGATTCGATCTGTTTGCGAGCCATCTGGTGGGGCAACCGCGAGATGGCCCCGATCTCCATTCGGGCGCCGCGCAGTTCGTCCAGCATCATTCCGATCCCGTCGAAGACGAGCAGCCGCTTCATGGCGCTCCGGGCGTAGATCGCTTCGCAAAGCCCGACGCAGCGCTCCTGGCGCCCGTGTTCGGACTCGAAGATCGAGATCGCGTCGCGCCAGGGCCGGTACTGGTACTCAGCCGCCAGGGGAGCAGCGTCGACGCGCTCGCCGCGCGTGGCCACAACCGCTTCTTCGATGGCGTAGCACCATGCCCTTCGGCTATCGATGAGCGTCCTGTCGAGGTCGAAAACGACGCCACGCAATCCGCCGCCAAGGCTGCGTGCGAGCGTCACGTCAGGCTCGCGGCGCGCTGGCGCGGGCTTCTTTCAGTTCGTCCGGGGTGTTGATGTCGAGCAGGGCGCCCGGCCCCAGTTCGACCAGGACGGTGTCGTCGGCGTGCGCCCGGACGACTGCCTTGAGCCCTTCCGTCTCGTCTGTGGCGGCAAGCAGCTCGTTTCGCAGGCTACCCGCGAGGACGATGGGATGGCCGCCTTTGCCGTTGTGCGCCGCCCGCGTGATGACGTGGTTGCCCGCCCGATGGGCTTCCAGCAACGCCTTCACCAGGGCCCCGGACCGCGGCTGGTCCACGCTCAGGATGACGATCGCCTCAGCGTCGCGGTTGACGCCCTTGGCGCCAATCCGCAGGGAGCCGGCCTTGCCCTTGTGGTAGAGCGCATTCATCAACACGCGGCACTTGAGCCGCCGCATCTGCCGCTGAATTTCGTCGGCGCGGTGGCCGAGCACGACGATCACTTCGTCGACGCCGCCGGCCTGCAGTTGTTCGACCTGATAGGCGACCAGCGGCTGTCCTTCCCATTCGAGCAGAGCCTTTGGCTCGCCCATTCGGGTCGACATTCCGGCCGAGAGCAGCACGCTGGAGATCATCTCTGTGTCTCCGAGTCTACGTCGGTACCGGGCACCGGCAAACGTCAGGAAACGGCCTTACCCCCGGCGACAACGAGGCGTACCTGTTTGAGAGCGGAGAGCTGCTCCAATGGGTTCCCCCCCACGACCAGCAGGTCGGCTCGTTTGCCCGGCAGAATCACGCCACGATCGTCCAGGCCGAGGTGCGTCGCCGAGGTGCTGGTCGCCAGTTTGATGATCTCGACCGGCGGCAGGCCAGTCATCTCCCGGACAACCTCCAGGGCGTCCGGCAGGGCTTCGTGCGGCACGCCCGGGATCCCGCAGTCGGTGCTCATCGCGATCTTGCAGCCGGCGGCTACCATGGCCCGGGTGAGGTCGGCGCGGGCGGCTTTGCGGCCGTCGTCCGCCCACCGGCGGTAGCCCACCGAAATCGTCGGCGAAACGATGATGCCCTTGCGCGCGATTGCCTCGATCAGGGCGTCATCGCGCTGGATCCCCTCGGGGACGGTGAACGAGCAGTGCTCGATGACGTCGACCCCGGCTTCGACTGCCACCCGGATGCCGGCGAGCCCATGGGCATGGGAAGCGACCCGGAGACCGAGCCGGTGGGCGTCCTCGATGCAGGCGCGGAGTTCGTCGACGCTGTATTGGGGCACGAAGGTGTTGGTCCCCGGCGTCATGTTGCCGCCCGTCGCCATCACCTTGATCCAGTCGACGCCGGCCCTGGAGTGCTCGCGTACCGCTCTCTTGATGCCGAGCTCGCCATCCGCTTCGCCGCCCATGAAGTAGCAGTGGCCGCCGGTCGTCGTGATCGGCGCCCCGGCAACGACGAGGGTGGGCCCGTCCATGAGCCCGGTCTTGAGCGAGTCGCGGAGCTGCACCGCAAGGTCGGTGGGGGCGCCAAGGTCCCGGACGGTCGTGATCCCCGCCCGGAGCATCTTCTGAGCGTTGCCCGCCATGCGCAGGAGCATCGTTGCCGGCGAATCCGCGTCATACACGGCCCGCCAGTCGCTCGCGGCGTTGAAGCAGAGGTGGGCATGCCCTTCGATAAGGCCCGGTACGACCGTGGCGCCGCTGACGTCGACGGTCTCTGCCCCCGCGACTGGGGCGTCCACGAGGAGGCCGTCGGCGATAAAGAGGTCACGCCGGACTGCGGCGCCGGCGAGGCCATCCCAGACCCGGCCCCCAACGAGGCTGAGCGCCGCTGGCTTCATCGGCTTTCGGCGGGCGTCTGCCCCGCTTCGAAGGTGCGGTTGAGGCCATAGTGCTCGGCCATCAGCTGGAGGAAGTCACCGATCGGCGGCGCCATCATCCGGTTGCGCAGCACATGGAGGCCCACCTCCCTCACCGGTGGCTCGGTGTTGGCAAGCTCGATCATCACGAGGTCGCCGCGTTTGACTTCCTGGCGGACGGCGATTTCGGGCAGGACGGCGACGCCAAGGCCCCGTTCCACCATGTGCTTGATCACCTCCATCGAGTCCACTTCCATCACCGACTCGGGGGCGACTCCGGCCCGCAGGAACATCGTGTAGACGAGCGTGTGGTAGCTGGAGTTGCGGTCGAAGAAGATGAAAGGCTCCCCGGCCGCATCACTGGCGGTGACTGCACTCTGGTGGGCGAAGCGGTGGTCCACCGGCACGACGAGCCGGAGCTGGTCGTTGTAGAGGTGGATAGACTCGAACTCCGGGTGCTGCGTGAGCCGGCAAATGGCGATGTGGATGAGGCCCGAAAGCAGCCGTTCGACGATGTCCTCGGTCTGGCCCGTCGTGAGGTTCACGTGGACCCCCGGCCGCTTCTGCCGGAAACGTTCGAGGACGTCCGGCAGGTTGTAGGTGCCGATGCTCGACGAAGCGCCGATGCGAATGCTTCCTACCTCGCCGTGGCGGACGGCATCGATCGCATCGGCGCCTTCCTGCACGGCCGTGAGGGCTCGCTGGGCATGGGGGATGAAGGCGATCCCAGCATCCGTCAGGGTGACGCTGCGGCCGCTGCGCTCAAACAGCCGCTCGCCAAGTTCGCGCTCCAGCGACTGAATCCGCGCAGTGACACTGGGCTGCGTCAGGAAGAGGGCCTCGGCCGCGCGGCTGAACGACCGGTGGTGCGCGACCTGGAGGAACGCTTCGAGCTGTGCTAATTCCATGGGTTGGGCTCCCGTCTAGTCGTCGAAGTACTCCTCGTTGAGCTTGATGTAATGCTTCCATTCGTCCGGCAGGTCGTCTTCGTGAAAGATGGCCGTTACCGGGCAGGCAAGTTCGCAGGCAGCGCAATCGATGCAGGTGTCGGGGTTGATGAAGTACTGCGCTGAGGCGTCATCGGAGTGGATGCAGTCCACCGGGCAGACATCGACGCAGGAGGCGTCCTTGACGCCGATGCAAGGCTCGGTGATGACGTATGGCACGGGCTCCTCTACTCGCCAGGGTCGACTTGCACCCCACGTTTATACACCACGATGTCGCCACCCACCCGCAGCTGGCAGCCAAGGCGAAGGCGCGCGTCCTCGACCGAGCGGGGCCCGCGCTGCCGGATCAGGTTGAGGCGTTCGTAGCGGCCCATCTTCGAGACGCGGCCAACACCAGAGACGATCTCGCAGGCGCAGTTCGTGCATTCGCCGTTCAGCGAGCAGCCGACCGGCCAGTAGTACCCGTGTCTGTTGGCCACTTCCACCAGCGACTCGCCTTCGTCGGCCTCCCATTCGAGCCCAAGCGGCTCGACCCGCACGCGGGGCATCAGCCAGCTGGCAAGGCAGCCACGTGTTCGCTCCACATGGCGCCGTTGCTGGCGCGCGTCTTGCCCGGCGGGCGGCTTCCATGGATCAGCATGTCCGTCACTTCGCTCCATTGGTTCGCGAAGGCCACAGGCTTGCCCAGCCGCTTCGCCAGCTCTGCCGGCGTAAGCCCGTCGAGGAACTGCTCGCCGAAGTAATCAAGCGAATGGCGCGGGAGAAAGACCATATCGGCCTCTGAGCCGGCGACGGCGGCAGCCCAGTCCTCACCGCAAACGAGCCCGCTCACGTTCACTCGTTCGCCGAAGACGGAGTTCGAAACGCCGACAACCTCGGCCTGCGCCCCGGTAAGTTCGGAGAACTCACCGGCAATCGCTCGCAACACCGGCGCCGCGAGAGTGCCCGAGGCGATGACGAACGACGTGCCGCGAAGGGACAGGGGCTGCCTTCGCAGGCGGGAGCGCGTCCGGTGCCAGTCGTCGAGGAGCACGCGCACCATCCCGATCCCGTTCTCGTACTGCGGCAGGCCGTCGTAGGCCGCGCGACCTGGCACCCGCAGGCCCGCGCGCAGGTAGAACTCGTCCGCGCACTGGGCGATGCTCCGGCCGCTGGCCTTGCGGCTTGCCCGCTGGACGGTCGCCACCGAGCGGACCACACCGGCGGCATACTCCGGACTCGCCGTTTCGACGGCGATCCCGTCCTTGCGGAGCGACCAGTCTTCTAGCTTCGGGCTCGCGCCCACGGGAACGACGCTGATCGTCTGGACCGTCGGATAGAGCGCCGCGAGGTCGCTGAGCGAACGGTCGAGGTGTTCCCCATCGTTCACGCCGGGGCAGAGCACGATCTGCGTGTGGGTGCGGATACCCAGGTCGCCCAGCCGCCGGAGCTGCTCGAGGATGTCGGGCGCGGTGCGGTTCGCCAGCATTTTCCGACGCAGGTCGAGCTCCGTCGCATGCACCGAGACATTGAGCGGGCTCAGGCGCTGTTCCTCCAGCCGCACCCAGTCGTCATCCGTAAGGTTCGTGAGCGTGACAAAGTTCCCATGGAGGAAGCTGAGCCGGTAGTCGTCGTCCTTGATGTACAGCGTCTTGCGCATGCCGCGCGGCAGACCCTTGAGGAAGCAGAAGAAGCAATTGTTGTTGCAGAGCTGGATGCCGTCCCAGGTAGCGGTGTCGAACTCGAGACCGAGGTCGGCGTCGTAGTCCTTCTCGAACTCGATGAGGTCGATCAGGCCGTTCGCCTTGCGTATCTGCACCGTGACAAGGTCGCCCGCTCCGTAGAACTGCACATCAACGGCATCCCGCGGGGCCCGGCCGTCGATGGCAAGCAACTGGTCGCCAGGCTCGATCCCGGCTGCATCCGCCGGCGATCCAGGCTCCACCCCGCTGATCAGGCCGGGGACGACGGCGGCGTTCACGCCCCCAGCATTTCCCTGAGGCGCTGTTCCGTTTCGTCGATGGAGTAGTCGGGGGTCGAGGCGCCCGCGGTCAGGCCGATCCGGTCCACGCCTTCGAACCAGCTCCGTTCCAGTTCGTCAGGCGATTCGATGTGGTAGGCGACGGCTCCCTGGTCTTCGCAGACTTCCCGAAGGTGACGGGTGTTCGCGCTCTTCTTGCCGCCCACAACAACGACCACCTCCACATTGCGGGCCAGTGCGGCGGCCGCTTCCTGCTGGCCGGTGGTCGCGTGGCAGAGGGTGTTCACCACGTGCAATTCGAAGTTGCGGTCGCGCTGGAGGACCATCAGGTTGGAGACGAACTGGGCGAAGTCCTCGACTTTGTGCGTCGTCTGGACCATCACGCCAACTTTGCTGGGGAAGCCATCTTCGAACGATTCGATACAGGACCGAACAGCCTCAAGGTCCGGCGTCTGGACAATCGTGGCGCGGCGGGTACCGGTGGCATCGTCGGTCCACCCCATGATTCCCCGCACTTCCTTGTGCCCCGGGTCGCCAAGCACGAGGACGTGATAGCCGTCGCGGACGAACTTCTGGGCGTACCGCTGGGCGCGGGTCACGATCGGGCAGGTGGTGTCGACGATGTCGAGGCCGCTGGCTTCGAGTTCCCGGACGACGCGCTCGCCAACGCCGTGGGCGGTGATCGCTACGCGCCCCGTCTGCACTTCACTCGCGATCAGGGTGCCGACATCCCCTTCGACCTCGTCCGGGCCGGGCATCTGGTGGACGCCGCCTTCGCTGAGGCGTTGCACGACATAAGGGTTGTGGACGATTTCGCCGACGCTGAATACGGGCCGCTCGGGCGTCGCCTCGTCCTCCATGATCTGCACGGCGCGACGTACGCCCATGCAGAACCCCATCTCAGTCGCTCGCTGAATTGTCACCATTGGATGTGCCGGCCTCGTTTCCAGTATAGGTGCCGCCATATTCGGTGGGTAACGAAGCGAGGATGGCGCCGAAGATCAGGGCGGATGCCGCCTCCACCTGTTCCTGGGACGGTTTCTTCACCGGTTCGAAGCCGGCCAGGGGCTTCATCACCACGGTGATGCGTGGCTTTCGCAGAAGATTCAGTGGGTTCCGCAGGGCTTCCGTGCCGGTGATCGTGCAACAGAGGATCGGCGCGCCGCTGCGGAGGGCGATGAGAGCCGTCCCCGGATGTGGTTGTCCTACCTTGCCCGTCCGGCTGCGTGTGCCCTCCGGGAACATCGCGAGGACTTCCCCTCGCCTGAGCAGTCGCTCCGCATTGAGCAGGGCGCCGACGTCGGCTTCGAATCTCCGGACGGGGAAGGCGCCGTAGAGCCGCGGCACGATGCCGAAGGGGTACTTATAGAGCTCTTGCTTTGCCATGAAGCGGAGGCGGCGTTTTGCCACCGCCGCACCGATGATCGGCGGGTCGGCGTTGCTCAGGTGGTTCGATACCACGATGAACCCGCCGGTCGCGGGGACGAACTCCCGACCGGTTACCGTCCAGCGCCCGACGATCCAGAGCACCGCCCTGAGCAGGTAGGTGGCCGTCCAATAGAAGGCGGGCACTGCCGCCCCTTTCAGGCGACCCATCGGCGAACCTCCTCGACCACGCGCTCCAGCAACGCTGCTTCATCCATCTCCGTCGTGTCGATGAGTATCGCATCGTCCGCGGGACGCAGGGGACTGGCCCTTCGCGTGGTGTCGATTGCGTCACGCCGGCCAATATCGCGGCTCGCCTCTCGAGCATCCTGGCGCACTCCCCAGGCCGGCGCCTGCTTGCTTCGTCGGGCGGCCCGGGCTTCGGCGGAAGCGTCGAGGTAGAACTTGAGCGGTGCCTCGGGAAAGACAACGGTGCCGATGTCGCGGCCAACGACGACGCAGCGGGGAGCGGCGCCCGCCCGGCGCTGCACTGCCACCATGGCCTCACGGACCGCCGGGATTGCGCTATACGCGCTCACGTTCGCTTCAACCTCGGGCGAGCGCAGTTCGTCCGTCACGTCGACGCTGTCGGCAAAGACACGGTCGTCCTCCAAGGACAGGTGCAGGGTTCTGGCGAGTGCTTCACAGCCGCGGGCGTCGGTTGCCGCTACCCCGTGATTGAGGGCCACCGCCGTGAAGGCCCGGTACGTCATCCCCGTATCGATCACGAGGTAGCCGAAGACGCGTCGGAGTTCCGCCGCCGCAGTCGACTTCCCCGATGCCGATGGCCCGTCGATCGCAATCGGAGAAGGGAGTGCGTCACTCATCTGGCCCGGTTTCCTGTCGCCGCCCGGTAGAGCGCTGCCACTTCCGCCTCGGTCAGGGCCCGAGCAGCGCCCTCGGGCAACGACCCAAGCCCGAGAGGGCCCACACGGACGCGCTGGAGGTCGAGGACCGTCCGTCCCAACGCCTGCATGAGGCGCCGGACCTCCCGCTTGTGACCCTGCTTCAAGACGATGGAGAGCCAGGTCCCCGCCGAAGACGACCGGTCCGCCGGCGAGACGGTGGAAATTGCGGAAGCGCGGAGAAGCTCGCCATCGTCTTCGATGCCATGGCGGCAGCGTTCGCGCTCTCGTTGCGAAACGGCCCGATCGAGATGGACGAGGTACTCCTTCTCGACTTCGTGCTTCGGGTGGGTCAACAGGTTAGTGAGCTGACCATCGTTCGTGAGGAGTATCAGCCCGCGGCTGTCGAGGTCGAGGCGGCCCGCCGGGTGCAGGCCCTTGCCATCGGGCACAAGCTCGGTGACGACCGTCCGGCCCCGGTCATCGGAGGCGGCGCTCAGCACGCCCATGGGCTTGTTGAGCATGTAGTAGCGGTACTTTCCGAGGGCGATTGGCACGTCGTCGACGAGGACGACATCGGTGTCGAGGTCTGCCCGCGCGCCAAGTGTCGTGACGGCGGCGCCGTTCACCTGCACCCGGCCGGCCAGGATCATCTCCTCGGCTGCCCGCCGAGAAGCCACGCCGGCGTTCGAGATGAGCTTCTGCAGCCTCTCACTCGTCACGGCGCTTCTCCCGCGTTTTGCGTACTTGCTGGTAGCCTGCGGTCCCCGCCGCCAGCCCACCCATGCCAAGCGTTGCGCCAAGCACAACCCAGACCAGGGGGTTCGTGCCACGCCTGTCGACCTGCGGCTCCACAAGGGGCTGACTGCTGACCGCGAGTGGCGTGGACGTCGCGATTCCAGTGGCCGCGTCAATAGTCGGCGAACTATGGCTGGCGCCGGGCGTAGGTCCCTCCGCCGCCGGGAACACGTTCGCTTCGCCGGGCGTAGGCCGAAGCGTCGCTCGCCAGTCGTCGTCCGGGGCAAGGCCGATAGTTTCGCCGGCTCCGTTGGCCGTCGCATCGCCGTCGCCGTAGACGACCATGTCTGCGATACCCCCTGCAGGGTCGATCAGCGTGACAGTGTCCCCGCTATTGTTGAGCCCACTGCCAATTCTGCTGTCGTCGACCCGGAGGGCTTCCACGGCGATCGCTCCTGCAAACCCGGATCCGGTGATCACGGCATATCCGCCCGCCGCTATCTCCGCCGCCGGCAAGTGATCGCTGGAATTCGCGTCGGCAATCGACCACCCCGCGAGCGATACGGCTTCAGATCCCGCGTTGTAGATTTCAACCCATTCGTATGCCTGGTCCGGGTCGCCATCCCCGTCGTAGAGGATTTCGGTGATTCGCAAGGTCGCAGTGCCACTGGCGAAATCGGCCAGCGGTTGCACCGGACCGGGAGAATTGCGCCCGGGTGTCGGCTTTGGCGGCGCCTTCGTTGCGACCGCTGTCGGCTGCGGTGCCCGGGTTGGGCTGGCGGCAACTGTTGCCGGTGAGGTTGGTGTCGGCGTTGGCACCGGTGCAGCCACTGCGAACAGGCTGGCGTCGTCGAAAGCGGCGGAGAACGGCCCGGACGGCCGGATCATCAGCCGCGCCCGGACTGCATGAGCCCCAACCGGCGCCTGTACCGCGCCCGTCGTTAGCAGCGTCCATGTCCCTGCCGTCGATGTTGCGGTGCTGTCGACCTGCGCGAACGTGCTTCCCGAGCCGTCACCTGCCTCGTAAAAGCTGAGCCGGAGAAATGCCTCGCCGTCGCCAGCTTCGCGCATGGTCCAGGCGGAGAATTCGTACCACTGGCCGGCGGAGACCGGCACCACCTGGTAGATCCACTTCGTCGAGTTGCTCTGGGACAGGTAGGACACCCCGTACGTGCCCGAATGGCTGGCTCCCGTTGAGGACATGGTGCCGCCGTTCTTGAGCCAACCCGCGGGTGCGGTCCCGTCGGTCGATTCGAAACCGCCGTTGACCAGCAGGCCGCCGCTGGTGTCCGTCGGGATCGTGGTCCCAGGCCCGTAGAAGCCCGGGTTCGGGAGAGCGACGCCGCCCGTGTTCGGTGGTGGCCCGGTGTGGGACGGCACGGCCGTCGGTGTCTGCGTGGGTGTGGGCGTCGAGGTCGTCGGCGTCGAGCCGCTTCCGCTCACCGAGGTCGGTGTACGCGTTGGGGTCGCGGTGGCTGCCGGCTTTGTTGCAGTGGGTGTCGGTGTGGACGTTGGCGTCGGTGTCGGGACCGGCGGACCGGTGACTGAGAGCGCCGCACTATCGACCCACGCGTTGCCGGTTTCACTCGAGTCAATGCTGATCGCAAACGACGCGTAGACAGCGTTCACCGGGACATCGAGTTCGCGCGAGAGTTGAACGAAAGCCGGACCCGCGCCGATGTCCGACGACGTCTCGAACGCCTGCAGAGGAACCGCCCCGGCGTCGAGCATGGTGATCCGGAGCGTGCCGGTGATGGCAACATCCGCACGAAGGTAGACGCTCGCGGACGCGGTCGCAGCCTCGATACTCGCGGTCTGCTTCAGCGTTACCGTCGTCGCCCCATTGATTGGGATTCGCCAACTCGCGCCAGACTGCCCGACTCCGGTATCCACCACGGCTGCCGGAGCTCCTGTCCACGAGCCGGCGGCCCCGAAATCGCCGTTCTCGAGCAGCTCCTCGGCGCGGACGTGGGGAGCTTCGGGCCAGGCTGCAATGGTCATGGCAGCTAGGCTAACCGAAACGACGAAGAGAAGCGCCCGTACCACTGTGCAACTGGCTCAGCGGGCTATGAGCGGCGCGACCCCCAGGTGGGAGCCGGAGTCGACCATGATGATCTCGCCGGTGACGTGGGACGCGCCTTCGAGGAACCAGACGGCGACTTCTGCCATGGCTTCCGGAGTGCCCGCTTGTTGGAGGGGTGTCGCGCTCTTCTGGCGTTCGATCGCGGCGTCGTATGCCGCGTCTCCCATGCCCCCGCGCAGCCAGCGGCCCTGGATGAACCCCGGACAGACGGTGTTCACCCGGATCTCGGGGCCCAGCGCACGGGCGAGCGAGAGGGTCATGGTGTTGATCGCACCCTTGGACGCGGCGTAGGCGATCGAGCTGCCGCCGCCCATGACGCCGGCAACGGACGAGATGTTCACCACCGAGCCCTGGCCGCCGGCCTTCATGTGCGGAGCGCAGGCCCGCGTCATCTGGTAGGTGCCGATCACGTTGACGCTATAGATGTCGATGAAGTCGTGGGCGGTAAGGCCCTCGAGGTCGCGGTGGTTCACAAACTTCGTGGTGCCGGCGTTGTTGATCAGGCCGTCGATGCGGCCCCACTTCGCCATCGCTTCGGCGGCCATCCGCCTGCAATCGTCATCCTTCGAGACGTCGGCCTGGACGAGGAGCGTCTCGACTCCGGCCTTTTCGCAGGCCGCCTGTGTCTCCTTCGCTTCGTTGAGGCTGCGGGTGTAGTTGATGACGACGTTGCAGCCTTTGCCGGCGAGAAGCACAGCGCTTGCCGCGCCCACGCCGGTCGCGGAACCGGTGACAATCGTGACGGCGCCTTTGAGGTCCATGATTCGTTCTCCTGCGGATGGCTTTGGCGGAGTCTAACGGACAGGCCCGGTGCCCGTGGTTTGACAGGGCGGGATCGTCGCCCGCAGAGTTACGTTGCCTATTTTCAGGGGGTACCACGCAGTGAAAGCAGCAGTGATGTACGGGGTTAATCAGCCCCTCCAGATCGAAGATGTCGAAGTCGACGAACCGCGCGCCGGAGAAGTGCTGGTGAAGACCAGCGCGAGTGGCGTGTGCCACTCGGACCTCCACTTCATGGAGGGCTCCTATCCGACACGGACGCCGATTGTCCTCGGCCACGAATCAGCCGGTGTTGTCGAGAAGGTTGGCCCGGGCGTGACCGGCGTAAAGGCCGGCGACCGCGTCGTCGTTGCCTTCGTGACCAGCTGCGGCCAGTGCGACAACTGCGTGCAGGGTAAGCCATACCTTTGCAATAACAGCGCCTCGCTCGGCCGCAACGACCGCCTCACGTTGAATGGCCAGCCCATGGCCCAGTTCGCCAACATGTCGGCCTTCGCCGAGTACCAGCTGGTCAGTCAGAACGCCTGCGTGCACGTCCCGGATGGCGTCCCCATGGAAGTGGCCTGCCTCGTGGGCTGCAGCGTCATGACCGGCGTTGGCGCCGTCACGAACACGGCGAAGATCCCGGTTGGCTCAACCGTCGCGGTGATCGGCGCCGGCGGCGTCGGCCTGAACGTCGATCCAGGGCGCGAAACTCGCCGGTGCGTCCCGCATCATCGCCGTGGACCTCCTGGAGAACAAGCTGGCGGCTGCAAGGGAGTTCGGCGCTACCGACACCGTCGACGGCTCAAAGGACGATGCGGTGCAAACGGTCCAGCAGATGACCGGTGGCGGCGTCGACTTCGCCTTCGAAGCGATTGGGCTCGCCAAGACGGCCGAGCAGTGCCTTCGGGATGATCAAGCGCGGCGGCAAGGCCGTGGTCGTCGGGATGATCCCGGTTACCCAGATGGTGACGCTTCCCGGCGCTGCATTCCTCGGCGAGAAGGGCATCATCGGCAGCTTCTACGGTTCCACTCGCCAGACGCACGACATGCCGTGGCTGATGGAGCTGTACCGCCAGGGCCGCCTCAAGATCGATGAGCTGATCACCCGCCGCTACGAGCTCGGCCAGATCAACGAGGCCTACGCGGCGCTCAAGAATGGCGAAGTGAACCGGAGCGTCATCGCCTTCAACTAGTCGCCGTTCAACCGCGACGCAAAGAGGCCCGGCCGTTCGGCCGGGCCTCTTTTTCTGCCTTCGGGCGGGAACCCTCAGCCCATGTCGCAGGCCATCACAGGGTCGTAGTCGGGTAGTTCGGAGATCTTGGCCGAAGGCTGGACCCAGGCAACTTTGCCCGCCTTGTCGACGACCACAACCACACGGTTTGCCACCCCGGCCTGCTCGATGAAGACGCCATACTGCTTGGCGACAGCGCCGTGCGGGTTGAAGTCACTGAGCACCGGGAAGTCAACGCCCAGCTGTTCCTTCCATGCTTTCTGGGACCAGGCGTTGTCGCAGGAAATCACGACAGGGATCGCCCCCTGGCTCTCGAACTCGGCGCGCTTCTTTTCGATGAGAGGGAGCTGCGTGCTGCACGCCGCCGGAGAACGCCGCGGGCACAAAGTTGATGACAACGGCGCGCTCTCCGCGCTGGTCGCTGAGCTTGAAGGTGTCTCCCATCGGGCTCGACTTGAGTTCGAAGTCCGGTGCGGTGTCGCCGACCTTGAGGGTTGCAGTTTCTGCCAAGGAAGCATTCTCCGATCGTGGATAGTTCCTCCAATCCTAGCCCCCGGGAGGCGGGCAGTCGCGGCCGGCGGGCATCCGCGTAGAATCGCCCGCCATGACGGATATGCCACTGGATGGGATCCGGGTCTGCGACCTGACCTGGATTATTGCGGGACCTGTGTGCACGCGCGTGCTCGCGGACTTCGGCGCCGAGGTGATCAGGGTCGAACACGAGCAGGCCCTGGACAGCGTCCGGATGGGGCGGCCCCTGATCGGCGATGTGCCAACCGGCAACAACTCGGGGTTCTTCAACTACATCAGCCGGAACAAGAAGAGCGTTGCCCTCAATGCCCGCCACCCTGACGGCCATACGGTGCTCAAGCGCCTCATCGCCGCTAGCGATGTGCTGGTCGAGAACTTCTCGGCCGAGGTGATGGAGTCCTGGGGACTCGGTTACGACGAACTGCGAGAGATCAATCCTGCCATCGTCTACTGCTCCGTTTCCGGATTCGGGCACTCCGGCCGCGATAAGCGTCATACAACCTGGGGACCGACCGCCCAGGCGCTCAGCGGCCTGACCTACATGTCGGGATTGCCGGGCATGCCCCCCGCAGGCTGGGGCTACAGCTACATGGACCACACCGCCGGCTACTACGCCGCCAGCGCCGTGATGATGGCCCTGCACCATCGCAACCGCACCGGTGAGGGCCAGTGGATCGACATGTCGCAGGTGGAGGCGGGCATCGTCCTCACAGGACCGGCGGTGCTCGACAGCCAGGTCAACGATACCTCGTGGCGCAACGACCCCAACCTGCCGCCGGGAAATCACGCCTGGGAACCAAAGGTCGCTCCCCACAACGCCTACCGCGCCCGGGGCGACGACCGCTGGCTGGCGATTTCCGCTGCGAACGATGATGAGTGGCGCGCCCTCGCCGGCGTCATTGGGGAAGGGCTGGCGACCGACGAACGGTTTGCCAACAACGAGGGTCGCCTGGGCCACGAAGAAGCGCTCGACGGCGCGATTGGCGCCTGGGTGGCCGGGCGCGATGCCTATGAGTCGATGCGCCTTCTCCAGGCGGCCGGAGTGCCGGCGGGTGTCTGCCAGACTGCCGGCGATCGCTTCGAACGGGACCCCCAGCTAAAGAGCCGTGACTGGTGGCACGTACTTCCCCATCCGGAGATGGGCGACTGCGACTACGATGGCATTGTCCCGAAGCTCTCCCTGACGCCGGGTCAGATGCGCAAGAGCTCCCCCGCTTTCGGCGCCGACACCGCCGACGTCATGCGCGATGTCCTCGGCATGACGGACGACGAATTCATCGCCCTGACGGAGTTGGGGGTGTTCATGTGAGCGGCCCCCTGGCAGACCTGCTCGTCGTTGAGTTTTCTGACCAGTTGGGCCAGCTCGCCGGGAAGCTCCTGGCGGATATGGGCGCCGACGTCATCAAGATCGAGCCCCCTGCTGGTTCCGGGTCGAGGGCTGTTGGCCCCTACGCGGGGCGCGACCCAGACGCCGAACGCTCCCTCAACTTCTGGTACCACAACACCAACAAGCGATCCTTCGTTGCCGACCTCGAGTCACCGGGCTCGCTCGCGGAAGTCCGCGCCCTCTGCGGCCGCGCGAGCGTCATCATCGAGGACCGAGCACCCGGCTCCATGGCGCGCTTTGGCCTCGACTACGCGACCGTCGCGGCAGCCAACCCGGGAGTGGTCTACTGCTCCATCACGCCATTCGGACAAACGGGACCGTGGGCGAACTGGAAGGTCAACGACCTCGTCGCTTTGGCGCTCGGTGGCCCGATGATGATGAACGGCTACGACGTCGCCCAGTACCCGGATGCGCCACCCGTGCATGGTAACGGCGACCAGGCGTTCAACACCGCCTGTCATTTCGCCGTCCACGGGATCATGGCGGCGGTGCTCTACCGGGACCGCACCGGCAAAGGCCAGCACGTCGACTGCGCCATGCACGAAGCGCTGAGCTGCACGGTCGAGGTGGGCATGCCCTACTGGCTCTACATGCGCCAGGACGTTCGCCGCCAGACGGGCCGTCATGCCGCCGCGAACCCCACGGAGAAGTGGATGCACACCGCCGGCGACGGCCGAGACGTCCTCGTCTTCGGCGTTGGCCGGAACAACAGCCAGTGGAACTCGCTCAAGAAGTGGCTCCAGGCCGCGGGATTTGGGCAGCAGCTCGACGAGGAGCGCTTCAACGACCCGCTCGCGCGCCAGCCGGCCCGTGGAACCCAGGAAGCGAAAGAGATCATGGCCACCGTCTCCGCCTTCATCGGCGAAAGCTCGAGCGACGATGTCTACCGCGGCGCCCAGGAGCGGGGTCTCCCGTGGGGCGTTGTTCTGGCCCCGGAGGAAGCCATCGAGGACCCGCACTGGCACGATCGCGGTTTCTACGTGCAGCTACCCGACGAGACGTTGGAGAAGCCGGTGCTGATGCCCGGCGCCCCCTACCAGTTCAGCGCGACGCCATGGGAGATTCGACGGCGCGCGCCACGCCTGGGAGAGCACACCGAAGAGATCCGCGGCACGCTCTAGCGTCAGGGGATGTTCATCACCTGGCCTGGCTGCAGCGCACTGCAATCGATATCAGGATTCGCCGCGATGAGAGCGTCGGTCGTCACGCCCTGGTTGGCAGCGATATCGAAGCAGGTGTCGCCCGCCCCGATGACATAGGTCTTGCCGGAAGAGGCCGTCGTGGGAGTCGGGTTCGCCGTGGTGCCGCCACCAGACGAGCCGGGGATAGCGAGGATCTGCCCGGGCTGGAGGTTGGTGCATCCCTCGTTGATGAGGGGATTCGCGCTGATCAGTTCGGGGACCGAGACCCCGAGGCCGGAGGCGATGCTGCCACAGGTGTCGCCCGAGACAATGGTGTACCCGGCGGATCCGTTGCCGTTGCCATCGTCTCCCGCGGGCACGGTGTTGACGCCCGTGGGCGCCGAGATGCCGTTGTCGCGAATCTGGAACACCTGGTCGCCGGAGATGGGCGTGGAGGTCGCGACCGCCGCCGGATCCGTGAGGTGCGGGTTGTTGGCCGTCCCTCCATCGTCGTCACCGCCGCCGCCACAGGCGCTAAGCGCGACGCACATCACCGCGAGAACTGCCGGCAGCATCAGGCGGAACATTGAGCCCATGCTATGAAGGACGCTACCCCCGGGCAATTCGTTCCAATTCCTGGACGATGAACTGGCGGGCAACACGCCCGATACGCGCGAGCTCGGCCGGCTCCACCGGTTCGATCGTGTCTCCCGGCGTATGGATGGCGTCGAAGTCGCCGGAGGTGAAGAACAGGACATCGACGTCATGCGCCTCGAAGCTCTGGTGGTCGCTGCCTGCGTTCGCCGGCAGCGAACTGCTGACGACGTCGATGCCGAGATCCTCGCCGATTACGATCGCTTCCTCGCGCAGGCCTTGCTTCCCGATGACCTCCACCCGCTCACCGATGCCGGCCACATCGATGTTGACCATGATTTGCGGCAGGCGATCCTCGTCGTTCATCGTCGAGGCCAGCTCGGCACTGCCGTAAAGTCCGTGTTCCTCAGCCCCGAAGGTTGCGAAGCAGAGGCCTTCGTCGAGTCCGTCCGCGGCGAGAGAGCGGGCCAGCTCGAGGACCTCTGCCACACCGGAGCCGTTGTCGTTGCCGCCGGGGCTGGCCGGCACGGTGTCGTGATGGGCGCCAACGAGGATGTCGCAGGAGTCAGACCCGGGCACCCTCGCGACGACGTTGACGGCATGCCCGACCTCGTCGTCCGGTACTCTCACCGTCACGTCGATCCCGGCGGTGGCCGCAGCGAGGAGTGCCTCCCTGTCCTCGCCCGTGACACCGACTACCGGGAAGGTGGTGCGCGTGTCGAGGTTCGCGAAGATGAGCGAGCGAGGCGCGTCGTTGATAACGATCATCCCCACGGCGCCGGTGTCCATCGCTCGCTCGTACTTGTCGTGGAACGAGATGTCGCCGCGGTCGACGATCGCGATCCTGCCGGCGACAACTTTCCCGGCGTAGTCCTCCTGGCGCCCGAGCCCGAGGTAAACGGTGGGCGACGTGACGGTGCCGCCTATCGACCCGACGAGATGGAATCCGGTCAGCTGGAGTTCGGGCAACTCGACATACGAGAGACCGTAGCGTTCGCCATCGAAGTCGAACGACTGTACGTCTGCCTCATAGCCGTAACCGCGGAACTGGTCGGCGATGTAGGCCGCCGCCGCACTCTCGCCTTCCGTCCCGGATACCCGCTCACCGATGTCGACCGAAAGGGCCTCTAGCTGGGCGTAAGCCCGGTCTTCGTCGAACTCGCTCTCGCCGCTGTCGACGCCCGGGCCTCCGCCTTGCGTCGCAGTCGGTACGGCAGTCGCCGAGCCGGTCGCCGTTGCGGGCGACGTAGCCGTCGTCGTGGGCGACGTAGCCGTCGTCGCAGGCGTCAGGTCGGTGGAGTCGCGCGGGCTGCAGGCGAGGATGGAGAGCGCCGCGATAACCGTGGCGGCAACGAACCAGCGGGGCATCACCCGCGAGCGTAAAGGAGGCGGCGTAAAGCGGCTGGCAAAACTAGCGGCGCCGGAAGATGCGCTTGAAGCGCTCCACGCTGCCCGCCTCGTTCGCTCGCGGCTCGTACTCGATGTAGCGGTCCCGCCAGTAGGCGCCGTTCGACGAGCCCACGTTGCCGGTGGAGGCCGGGCCGGGCGAGGTGCGGCGGAGGAAGGCCCAGATAAAGGCGCCAAGGAAGATGACCACGCCGGCGAACGCCACCCAGATCATCGCATCGGCGACCGCTGAGAGGACGAGACCGCCGAGCATGATCCCGGCGCCTGCGAAGAGGAGCGTAGCCGGCGTCACGTTCGGCATTGCCGGTATCCCGCCAACAATCCGGGAGGCCATCGACGGCTTCCTTCGCGGCTTCAGCGGGATCGGTTCCCGGCCCGGTGCGGGCTTGGGGGCAGGTCCACCGCCGCCACTGTTTTCCAGCTTGGAAAGGATCTCTTCAATCTCGCGTTCAACTCGGTCAGGCATGGCAATCCTTCTCGCGATCAGTATGCCACCAGCATGGAGGGCCTGCTTATCCGTTGGCTTGAGGTTCGGACATGCCCCAGCCCCCGCCGCCCGGCGTTTCGATGCGGATGCGGTCGCCGGGCGCCAGTCGTGCCTGGGCCGGGTACGGCAGATCAGCGGCAGGCTCACCTTCCCGGATCACGACGTCGCTCGCCGCCATTCCTCGCTCGCCGCCGGCGGCTCCAGGTGGTCCCGTACTTCGTCGATCGCCGACGATGGAGACGGTTGCCGGCGCCAGGAACTCGACTTCCTTGACCACGCCATCACCGCCACGGTGCTGCCCCTGTCCGCCGCTGCCCTCGCGCAGTTCAAACTGCCAGACGCGAATCGGGTGGGTCCGCTCGAGCGCCTCCACAGGCGTGTTCGCGGTGTTTGTCATGTGCGTCTGGATGCCCGGTTCGCCATCTGCGCGGGGACCGGCCCCGGCCCCGCCGGGGATCGTCTCGTAAGACGCGAAGGGCGTGCCATCGTCGCGGCTGCCACCATAGGTGAAGTTGCTCATCGTGCCCGCGCTGGCGGCCGGGATCCGGTCAGGCGCCGCCTGCTGGAGAGCGGCAAAGACGACATCCGTAATCCGCTGCGAAGTTTCGACGTTCCCGGCGGAGACGGCGCGTTGCGGCATCGCGTTGACAATCGAGCCCTCCGGGAGGATGAAGCGAAGCGGCCGGAAGTATCCGGAGTTGGATGGCGCCTGTGGGGGCATGAGGCATCGCAGGCAATAGGCGACGGCCGACTTCGTCACCGCCGCCACGGCGTTCACCGATGAATCGAGCTGCGGGCTGCTCCCGGTGAAGTCGATCTCCATCTCGGCGCCGTCGATCCGGATTTTCACCGCGATCTTTGGCGCCTCGCCCCCGCCGTATCCCGGGTCGAGGTTGTCGCTGGCATGGTACTCGCCAGCCGGTAGCGCTTCGATGGTGGCCCGCGCGAGGCGTTCCGCATAGTCCTTCAGTGCGCCAGTTGCTTCGGCGACCTTCGCGGCGCCATGGCGCTCGAACAGGCTCCCGAAGCGGTTCATCCCGACGCGGATGGCAGCCAGCTGCGCATCGAAGTCGCCCCGGCGCTCGTCTGGGGTGCGGACGTTGCGGAGGATCAGTTCGTAGAGCGCCTCGTTGCGTACGCCCCCATCGATGAAGCGAAGCGGCGGGATGATCACCCCTTCCTGGAACAGTTCATGGGAGTTCGGCATCGAACCGGCGCTCATCCCGCCAATGTCCGCATGGTGGGCCCTGTTGGAGACGAACCCGGCCAGCGCCCCTCCGTGGAATACCGGCGCGACGAGCGAAACATCGGGCAGGTGGGTGCCGCCGAGGAACGGGTCGTTGACGATCGCGACGTCGCCGGGCTTCCACGGCGCCAGTCGCTGGACGGCCGCGACCGCTTCCGGCATCGCGCCAAGGTGCACAGGGATGTGTGCCGCCTGGGCAACCATCTCGCCACCGGCGTCGAAAACTGCGGCTGAATAGTCGCGGCGTTCGCGAATGTTCGGCGAATGGGCGGCAAGCCCGAGGACGACACCCATCTCGTCCGCCACCGACGCAAGCAGCGCGTTCCAGATGGAGAGTTCCGCGGGAGAGAGGGCGGCCATCACTCGCGCTCCATGAGCAGGTTCCCAAACTTGTCCACCGTAGCCAGCCAGCCCTCCGGAAGGTAGGTCGTCGCGTCCGGCTGGAAAATCGAGGCCTCACCCCGAACCTGGTCGCCGGCGGCGAGAGCGGCCCGCTCGACCACCAGCATGTCGCCGCTCGGCGCGAAGGCGCGCCGCCCGGCCCCCTTAATCGTCGGGAGTTCGAGCACCGGACTGGCTCCTTCGGCACGTGCCCTGAGGGTGACCAGCTCCACCGTCGCGTCGGGCCGGCTGTACCCGTACCGTTGCTCGTGGGCGGCGTGCAACGCGGCGGTGAACGACTCCCGCGTCGGTTTCGCCACGGACACACGCAGCTCATGTGCCTGGCCTGCATAGCGGGCGTCGCCGGACCATGAGGTGCGTTCGGTTTCGGCCCCGGCAGTCTTCATTTCCGCCCGGGCCTCCTCGTCGAGCTGGTGGGCCGCTTCGCGAAGGTGGCCGTCGGAACCAGGCTCCAGTGCGAGCACCAGCCCCTGGGTCCGCTCGGCCGCCTCCGGCGCTGTGAGCATGCCGAGCGCCGATAGGACGCCGGGGAAGCGTGGCACGAAGACGCGTCCAAACCCGAGTTGTTGGGCGAGGGCGCAGGCGTGCAGGGGTCCCGCGCCCCCGAATGCAACAAGCGTGAACTCGCTGGTGTCGAAGCCACGTTCGAGGCTCACGCGGCTCAGCGACCGCGCCATGTTCGCGTTGACCACTTCGATGACCGCGCGGGCGGCGTCCTCCGGCGGTCCGAGAGAAGCCATGGCCAGGCGGGCGCGATCGATGTCGGGCGCCACGGACTCGCCCAGGCGCTGCTCGGGGCGCAGGCGGCCGAGGACGAGGTTCGCGTCGGTCACGGTTGGCAGTTCGCCCTTGCCATAGCAGGCTGGTCCTGGGTCGGCGCCTGCGCTCTCCGGCCCGACGACCATGGCATTGCCGGCGTCGAGGCGCGCGATCGAGCCGCCACCGGCGCCAACCGTCTCGATATCGATCGTCGAGGCCAGCACCGTGAGGCTGTCAATCTCCATGGAGCCACGCAGCAGGGGCTCGCCCGGGCAGAGGGCGACGTCGGTGGAGGTCCCGCCCATGTCGAACGTCACGATCTTCTCGATCCCGGCAAGCCGGGCCACACTGAGGGCGCCAAGTACACCCCCGGCCGGCCCCGAGAGCAGCATCGAGATGGGCCGGCTACCCGCCTGCTGCGTGCTGGCGAGGCTGGCGTCCGAGCGAATGACGCGGACTCCCGGGAGCGCCTTCTCCAGCTTTTCGATGTAGGTGCGGATGGTCGGCCGAAGGAAGGCGTTGATCGCCGTTGTGCTGGCGCGTTCGTACTCGCGTACCTGGGGTGCGATCTCGATGGACGCGCTGACCTCGAAGCCGCCATCTGCCAGGGCTTCTGCGAGCCGCCTTTCGTGTTCGGGGTAGGCGAAGGAGTGGAGGAGGCACACGGCCACGTCCTCTGCGTCGAGCTTGCGGCAACGGTCGACAACGGCTTCGATTTCGCCGTCAGTCAGTTCAACGACAGCATCGCCGGTCGCCCCCATCCGTTCGCGGGCCGTCACGCTGTCGCCACGTGCCACGACGTGAGGGCTGCGCCGCGGCTCGAGTTCATAGAGCCTGGGGCGCGTCTGGCGGCGAATGATGAGGATGTCGCGAAAGCCTTCGGTGGTGACAAGGGCGACCCGCGGCCCCCTGCGCTCGAGGAGGGCGTTGGTCGCCACCGTGCTGCCATGGACGTACCGCGCCGCTGCCGCGCCAGCAATGCCTTCGACAATTGCCCGCTCCGGATTGACCGGTGTCGAGAGCCGTTTCCAGGTGCGAAGCGATCCGTCCTCCGCGACCTCGACGAAGTCCGTGAACGTCCCGCCCACGTCGATGCCCAGCGCTCGTGCCACGGCTCGATTATGGGCGAGGCCGGGTGGCCCGGCGACCACCGCCGGTCACCGCTCGGCTATCCGGTCCGCAACGACGCTTGGCGCCATGGCGTCAGCCAGCGCGGCTTGAACACCGAAAGGATGGTAGCGAGGGCCAGGACAACGACGTGGGCGACGGTCGCACCGTAGAGCGGAGGCAACACTTCGCCGGTGGTCGCGGCGGTGTGCGCAACGTTGCCGACGATCGCGGCATCGGTCACCACCACCGCCGCGGCGAGGACAATCTTGATGACGACCCACCAGTAGCGGAAGAGGCCCCACGTGGTGCCGAGACCAAGCAGGGCGCCGGAGGCGATCGCGGCCAGTCCGAGGGGAAGGGTGACGACCGGGAGCTTTTCCATCACGCGGTAGCAGGAGTGGGCGAACGCCGGGTCGTCGCTTATGCCTGCGGCAACGGCGCAAAACACCACGGCGATCGCCAGCCCGAACCAGCCAACCGAGGTGAGGATGTGGGCCGTGAGGACGGCCTTGTAGGGAGTTCCATGCAGGCGAAAGGCGGGCGGCGCTGCGGCCCTGCGTGTGTTGCCGTATGTCGTACGTACCGTCATCGGGTGCCTCCAGTTGGGGACTGCTCCGCAAGCGGAAGCGTGTTTGCGCGCATGCGTTCGAGGATGTCCTCGAAGGTGGCCAGTTCCTCGACGCCGATACCGGTGCGTAACCGCGTGTCAAACGCCGCAACCACCTTCACCAGTGCAAAGAAGAGCGCATCGCCGGCGTCCGTGAGGGTGACGCGCTGGTTGCGGCGGTTCTCCGGGTCGCGGGTGCGGACGACGAGCCCTGCAGCTTCCATCCGGTTCAGATGGTGGGTGAGCGTCGCCCCCTCGATGCCGGCGCTGGCGGCGATGTCGCGTTGCATCGAGTGGGCCCTGCCTTTGAGGGAGACGAGGACGACCCAGGTCGGCAACGAACCCCCGGCGGCGGCAAGGGCGTCATCGAAGGCACGGCCGATGTCGCGCGATGTACGCGTCAACCGCAGCCCGATCGGTTCACGTGCAGGTGGTTGCATGGAAAAAGCATAGACGTCGAATCGTTCGATGTCAAAGGATACTAGATGTGGTCCTTCACACGACCGGCCAGCGCTTCCGTGAATCCGACCGTCGACGCAATCTCCTCGATGCTGGCCTCGCGGATCGCTTTCACGGAACCGAATTTACGGAGCAGTGCCTTCTTCTTCTTGGGGCCCACCCCGGGCACATTGTCGAGAGCGCTGGAGACCTGCGACTTGCCGCGGACCTGGCGGTGGTAGGTGATGGCGAAGCGGTGAGCCTCGTCACGGATCCGCTGCACCATGTACAACGCCTCGGAGCCACGCGGCAGGACGACGGGCGTCGATTCGCCCGGCTGGAAGATCTCCTCGTGTTGCTTGGCAAGGCCGACTGTCGGGATGTCGTAGACGCCGATCTCCCGCATCGCCTCCACCGCGGCGCCGAGCTGGCCCTTGCCGCCGTCGATGATGACGAGGTCGGGCAGGTCCCAGGCGTCGTCGACCTCCGGCAACTCTTCGGCCTCGGCATCGACGGCCACGGATTGGCTGCGTACCTTGCCGGCCCGGCGAAAGCGCCGTCGCATCACTTCCTGCATGGTCGCGAAATCGTCGGCCCCCTCGACCGTCTTCACCCTGAAGCGGCGGTACTGGCTGGTCGCCGGGCGACCATCCTCGAAGACGACCATGCTCGAAACGGGGCTTGAACCCTGGATGTTCGAGTTGTCATAACATTCGATCCGGTGCGGTGGCCCGGGAAGGGCAAGCTCCTCCTGGAGCTGCTCCAATGCCTGGTCAGTCTTGTTGGCATCGGCGAGCCATTTCACCTGCAGCATGTCGAGCGTTTCCTGGGCGTTCTCGTTCGCCATTTCGACGAGCCGCTTCTTTTCGCCGCGCTCCGGAATCCGGACTTCCACCAGCGACTCGCGCTTCTCACTCAGCATCGCCTCAATTTCGGCCCGCTCCAGCGGTTCGACCGTCACAGCCACCAGCTTGGGGATGTACTGGGCGCTCTCGTAGTACTGCTCCAGGAAGCTGGCGAGGACGCTCGAATCGCTTTCATCGCGCGCGCCCTCGACGATGAAGTGGTCGCGCCCGACCATCTGCGTGCCGCGGATAAAGAACACCTGGACGCACGCCTGGTCGTCACTGCGGGCAATGCCGAAGATGTCCACGTCTTCCTTGCGCGTGGTCGAAACGGTCTGGCGCTCGACCGTCCGTTCCACCGACTTGATCTGGTCGCGGATCATCGCCGCCCGCTCGAACTCCATCCGCTCGGCGGCATCGGACATCTGGGCTTTCAGGCGCCTGAGGACGTCGTTGCTCTTGCCTTCAAGGAAGAGGATCACGTGCTCAATGACCTCCGCATACTCCTCCGGCGTGCAGAAACTGGTGCAGGGAGCGATGCAGCGCTTGATGTAGTAGTCGAGGCAGGGCCGCGGGTCGGTGCCGGTGATCTCCTTGGTGCATGAGCGCCAGGGGAAGAGCTTCTTCGTCAGGTCGAGGGTGGCGCGCACGGACCCTGCCGAGGCGTAGGGGCCGAAGTAGCGGGCACCGTCCTTCTCGATCCGGCGGGTGATGGACACGCGCGGCCACGGGTTCTGGACATCGACCTTGAGGTACGGATACCGCTTGTCGTCCTTCAGGCGGATGTTGAAGAACGGCTGATGCCGCTTGATCAGCGTCGCTTCGAGGATTAGCGCCTCGCCGGCGTTCCCGGTGACGATGTACTCGAAGTCTTCGACCTGCTGCCGCAGGGCGATGGTCTTCGGCTCCATGCCGCGAGGAGAACCGAAATACGATCGAACCCGGTCTTTGAGCCGGGCAGCCTTGCCGACGTAGATAACGTTGCCGTCGGCGTTGCGCATGATGTACACGCCGGGCTTGCCCGGTAGCGCGACCAGTTGCTTGCGGATCTTCTCGGAGATGGTTGTCGAGGCCACATCCTCAGTGTAGGCCGCAGAAACCGGCCATCCGAGCCGCACATTGCGATCGCCGGCTCCCCCGACCGTAGAATGCGGCCACCATCCTGTCAGGAGACACCATGACCTACCAGGCGATCCTCTACGACGTCGACCAGCACGTCGCGACCATCACGCTCAACAAGCCAGAACGCTTGAACGCGTTCGACGACGAGATGTTGGACGAGTGGGCCGACGCGATCAGGACCGCCGACGCAGATCCGGAGGTGAGAGCAGTCATCATCACCGGTGCTGGGAGGGGCTTCTGTAGCGGTATGAACGTGCAGAACGAGGCCGGTGGCTCCGGTGTCCTCCGCACGGAAGCGCGGGTTTCTGAACGGCGCGTCTCGCTCCGCAACAGCGTGCATCCCATCCCTCGCGCCCTTATCCAGCTCGAGAAGCCTTACATCGCCGCGATCAACGGCGCCGCCGCCGGCGCCGGGATGGACATGGCCAGCATGGCCGATATCCGTTTCGCGAGCTCCACGGCGCGGGTGGGCATGACCTATGTCCGCATGGGCCTGATCCCCGGCGACGGCGGCTGTTACACCCTTCCGCGCCTGGTGGGCACGCAACGCGCGCTCGACATGATCTGGAGCGGCCGCCTGATCACAGCGCAGGAAGCGAAGGAGATCGGTTACGTACTCGAGGTCTACGAGCCCGAGGAACTGATGCCGAAAGTAACCGAATACGCCCGCCAGATTGCCCGGGGCCCGGCCACCGCGGTGCAGGTCTCGAAGAAGCTCGTCTATCGCTCGGCGAACATCGCTTTCGATGAGCACCTCGACATCGCGCAGATGGCCATGTTCATCGCCCAGACCACGGAGGATGCGAAGGAAGGCCCCCGCGCCTTCGTGGAAAAGCGCGAGCCCGAGTTCAAGGGCTTTTAGCTCAGGCGGCCACGCGAAGGGCGGTCATGTAGCTCTGCAGATCGCGGAGGACCGCCTCGGCATGCTCGATAACCTCGTCCTCGGCTCTTTCGGCCCGGCCGGGAGGCGGCTCCGGTCCGGAGACCCCATCACCGATGCCGAGAGCGGCTGTGGCGCGCCGCGCCGAGGCGACCGCGATCGCCAGCCGGCCCTTGCGCCCATCGTGGTGGTCCACGATCGCGTCGAGGACATCCGGTGGAAACTGCCACTCCCGCGCCACCGCGGCGCCCCACTCGATGTGGCCAAGGCCAAACACCTTGCGCTCGGCTTCGATCGTGTCGCTGCCGTTGCGGGCCATTGCCACAACCACGGCATACCTCTCCGGGTCCTGGGTGGCCATGGCAAGGCGGCCGATATCGTGGAGAAGGCCGGCGGTAAACGCTTCACCGTGGCTGCCCGGGTCCTGTTGCGAATAGCGGTCGGCGAACATGGCACAGGCAACAAGGTGGCGCCACATCTCGTCGACGTGGAGTCCCGACTTCCAGAGCTGGGGAAAGCTGGCGTCCACCGCCGCCGCGATTGTCACCCGCCGCGCAGCGTCCGTCCCAATTCGCACGATCGCTGCCTTCGCCGTCTCCACCCGGTGGATGGGCGCGGAGGCAGCCGAGTTTGCCATCCGCAGGACCATCGCCGTCAGCTTGGGGTCGAGTTCGATGATCTCGCGCAGTTCGCCGATCGACGGATCCGTGCGGTGGAGCAGTCGCATCGCCTTCGCGTGCGCCACAGGGAGAGGCGGGACCTGGATTTCCGGCACGTGTCTACGCCCCTCCGGCCTCGCAGCCGTACATCTACCTCCAATATCGGTAAGAACCCCAACCTTCTACAGTCGGATGAGATGGGATATCGTTCGAAACCTGGAGGCGGGCATGGCAGCAGAAATCGGCAAACCGGCGCCGGCATTCACCCTTCTCGATCGCAATCGGGAACAGGTCACGCTCGAGAGCTATCCCGGAAAGAGGCTCGTCCTCGCGTTCTACCCGCTGGCGTTCACCGGTGGCTGAACGTCCGAGATGACAGCCTTCCGGACGCATTCCATGGCGTTCGAGGAGGCCAACGCCCAGGTCCTGGGCGTCAGCGTTGACTCATTTGCCGCCGCGGGCGAGTTCCAGGACAAGCTGGGCCTCGAGTTCCCGCTGCTCAGCGACTTCCCGCGAAACAACGCCGGGCGTGATTACGGTGTCTTTGTCGAAGAACGCGGCATCCACAACCGCGCGACGATCGTGATCGACGAGAACCGCGTCGTCCGCGATATCTACGTTGAGGGCCGTGACTTCGAGTCCCACCCGGTCCACGCCCTGGAAGTGCTGAGGAGCCTGGATGGCTGAGGCCGGGCAACCACCGGAAGCTCGACCCGACTTCCGGTTCATCGTCCTGGTCGCGTCGCTGTTTACCGGCACGCTCATCATTTCCAACATCGTGGCCGTGAAGATTTCCGACTTCGGGGGCCACTATCTCGACTCCGGGAACATCGTCTTCCCCGTCAGCTACATCCTCGGCGACGTCCTTACGGAGGTGTACGGCTACCGCCAGGCGCGCCGGATCATCTGGTCCGCTTTCCTCGCCAACGCCCTCGCCGTCGGTGTCATCGTCGCCGCAGGCGAGCTGAAGCCGGCGCCTTTCTGGACCGACCAGGATGCCTATCACGCGATTCTTGGCCAGACCTGGCGGATCGTCACGGCGAGTTTCGTCGCCTTCCTCGTCGGCGAGTTCGCCAACTCGGCCGTGCTCGCCAAACTGAAAGTCGTCACGGGCGGCCGCTTTCTCTGGATCCGGACGATTAGCTCGACCCTCGTTGGTGAAGGCCTCGACTCCATCCTCTTCATCACGATCGCCTTCGCCGGCACGGGCGTGCCCGAACTCCAGGTCCTGATCTGGGAAACTTGGGTGTTTAAGGTCGGGTTCGAAGTCATCGCTACGCCCTTCACCTACCTCGTCGTCGGATTCCTCAAACGCGTCGAGCGTGTGGACATCTACGACGCAGATGTCCCCCTCAACCCCTTGCTGGTCTGGCAATAGAAGCTATCGGAAGCTCCGTTGCCGCGGCGGTGACGCTAGCTGGCGAGATGCTTACACTTCGCGCGCAGTACCCGGCGGCCACGCGTGGCGTACGGCCGGAGGTGTTGCCCTATGGCGTCCGTGAAGGCTGATCCAGGCGGTTTCCCCCAGCGGCGGATGACTCAGGTCCCGTCCGTCGATGCCGAGGCGATGCGTGAGATCCAGCGTGTCGCGATCGAAAGCTACGACATCGACATTCTCCAGATGATGGAGAACGCGGGTCGCTCGGCAGCGCGGCTCGTGCTGGCCATGGTCGGCGGCCGCGTGCGGAATCAGCGCATCGTCATCCTTGCCGGCGCCGGAAACAATGGCGCCGCCGGCCTCTGTGCCGCCCGGAATCTCGCCAACTGGGGCATGGTCGTCGAGCCGATCTTCGGCACCATCGAAGAGGACATGTCGATGACGACGCTGCGCCAGGCCCGCATCCTCCGCGCCTCCGGCGTCCATGAACACCGGGACCGTGACACGAGCCAGGAGTCGCTTGAAGACCACCTGGGGCGCGCCGACCTCGTCATCGATGCCCTCGCCGGCTACGGCCTCCACGGTTCGCCTACGGGCATTGCGGCAGCGGCAACGGAGATGGCCATGGGCTGCGGACGACCCATTCTGGCCCTCGACGTCCCCACCGGCGTAGACGCCACCACCGGCGAGATCAACGAACTGGCCGTGCGGGCCTCAACCACCCTTGCGCTTGATCTCCCGAAGGTGGGCACCATGCTCCCGGCGTCGCGGACTCACGTGGGGGCGCTCTACCTTGCGGACCTCGGGATACCCCGCCGCGTCTACGACACCTTCGACATCGACCTCGGCGGATTATTCGATGAAGGCCCGATCGTCCGGATCAAGTGAGATTCAGTGGGCGTGCGAATCCCAGAGCACCTCTGGGGTGCCTGTCGCCTGGTTTTGGGCCCGTGAGGCGACGAAGAGGAGGTCGCTGAGCCGGTTCAGGTAGGTCACGATATCCGCCGGCACGTCCTCCACGCGGCTCAATGCAAGAACCACCCGTTCGGCTCTGCGGCAGACGGTGCGGGCAACGTGAAGCTGGGCAGCGGCGAGATCACCGCCCGGGAGGACAAAGCTCGTCAGCGCCGTGAGCGAGTCATTCCACGCGTCGATCGTCGTTTCCAGGGCGGCGATGTGTGCTGCCCCGACGGAGGGGAGCGCGATCCGTTCGGCATCGGCCGGGTCGAGCGCGAGGACGGACCCCAGGTTGAACAGTTCATGCTGGATCGAGACGAGCGCCCCGGCGATGGAATCGGTCGCGCCGCTGGCGATCGCCGTCCCGATCACGCTGTTCAACTCGTCAACCGTCCCGTACGCCTCAATCCGAAGACTGTCCTTGGGGACACGCTGGCCGCCGACAAGCGCGGTCGTCCCGTCGTCGCCGGCCCGGGTGTAGACGCGGTTGATGCGGACCATGCGCTCACTTTGGCGCAAAATACCGGCGAGTGCGACTTTCCCAGCGGGGCGGCGGCGGCGACAATACCAACCACATCAACGACGAGGGTTGCTATGGCGACGACGAATCGCTGTGGGCGCTGCCTGGCGGACTTCCCGGGCGAACCGTACCGAATGGCCGGGCGAGCCTACTGTTGCCAGAGCTGTTCGGTTGGGTCGGCCTGTGAACACCAGGGCATCCGCCGGGGCGAGAACGTCCGCCTCTATGACTCGATGTTCGACCGGTTCCGTGCCACCGCCCGCACCCGCAGCCCCTACGAGTCCCGCCAGCCGGTGAAGAGCCAGCCCTGGGAAGCCGACGCAACGGAGGAATAAATGGCGCTCTACGAGTACCTCTGCCCAGCCTGCAACACGCGCACGGAACGGCGGATGCCGATGTCCGAAGTACTCCAGCAGATCAAGTGCCCCAAATGCGGCAAGCGCGCCCGCAAGATGATCGGCAACTTTGCCATCGTTGGTGGCGCCGACGCCGACTTCGGAGATGGGCCTGCCCCCTGGGATGATGACAGTGACGATGGATTCGACGATGACGGCCTCGGCGGCCACGACCATGAGATGGATCACGGCCACAGCCATGGCCCCGGTGGCCACACCCACTAGGTCCCAATCTGCCCCGCACCTACCGGTGCCCGTCCGGTGAGCGGGGCGATCACGGCGGAGGCCTGCACCCGCAACGTGAGGCTGCTCCGCGTCTATATCGCGGTGATGATGCTGACGCCGTTCCTGGCGATCTGGGTCATCTACCTCACCGACTACCGCGAACTCTCGCTCACCCAGGTCACGATCATGGAGGCGTTCTTCTGGGCCGTCTCGATGGTTGCGGAGATTCCCGCAGGTGCCTTCGCCGACCGCTTCGGGCGGAAGCCAACCTTCCTTGTCGGCGTGTCCCTGGAGTGTCTTGGCGTTCTCTCGTTCGGCCTCGCCTCGAACTTCGAGCTTCTGACGGCCTCCTACATCCTCTGGGCGAGCGGTATCGCCTTCGGAAGCGGCAATGCAGAAGCGTTCCTCTACGAGACGCTCCAGGCGGGCGGCCGCGCTGGCACATACGCGAAGCAGCAGGGACGGCTCCAGGCAATCCTGATGTCATCAGGCATGATTGGCGCCGCCAGTGGCGCGGTTGTCGCCGCCTGGCTCGATCTTCGCGCTCCCATCCTCCTCGGCGCGGGTTTCTACGTCGTAGCCTTTCTTGTCGCCCTCCGGCTCGATGAGCCACCCCGGGGAGAGCCCGGCGAGGCAAAGCCCGGTTACTTCCAGACGCTGCGCGAGTCGGTGGGGTTTCTCCGGGGACACCCGGCCGTCCGCTTCATCATCCTTTTCAGCGTTGCTGCCGGCGTCGCATCGATGACGGAATGGCTCCTCATGCAGCCTTTCCTCGATTCCCACGATGTGCCGATCGGCCTCTTTGGACTCATTGCTATCCCCGTGCGGCTATCGTCTGTCTTCGGTTCGCTCGGTGGCTCTCAGCTGATGGAGTGGCTCGGCATCCGGCGCCTGGTCATGCTCGCTTTCGCCACCACTACCGCTGGCCTTGTCACCCTCGCTACCGTCGACCACGTGGCGGCTTTCGTCGGCATCATGGCCATCGGCCTCTCGGGAGCCTCATTGCGTCCCGCTGTGTCGACCTATGTGAATGAACGGACATCGTCGGCCATGCGGGCCACGGTGCTCTCCGTCGCCCCGTTCGGCCAGGCGGCTTCCTTCGCCCTGTTCTTCCCGTTCATCGGCCTTGCCTCCGACGAGGGGATCCGGCTGGGTTTCGCGCTCCTCTGCGGCATCGTCGTGGCCGGCGCCGGGGTGAGCCTGGCGCTCTGGCTACGAGCGGACGGTGGCACGCCCGCCCCACCCCTGCTCAGGCCGGAGCCTGTGGTCACCTGACGAAAAAGGGGCGGTGCCATTGGCACCGCCCCTTTTGCAGTAGCGCGAATTCGGGAGACTAGATTTCCAGCATCTGCGCGACGCGCTCGCGATGGAAATCGCCGTCGCCCCAGAACAGCTCCGCACGCTTCTGGCGGCGGAAGAAGAGCTGGATGATGTAGTCCTTGGTGAAACCGATGCCACCGTGGATCTGCTGGCCGTGCGCGACAACGCGGCGGCTGGCATCGCTGCACCAGGCCTTCGCCATCGCAACGTCCATGTCCTGGGTATCTTCGTTCTCGCTGGTGGCCCAGGCGGCCTTGTACATGATGAACCGCATGCCGTCGACGTCGGTCACCATGTCAGCGGCCTTGTGCTGGATCGCCTGGAAGGAACCGATCGGGCGCCCGAACTGAACGCGCTCCTTGGCGTAGTTGACCGAAATCTCGAAGTCACGCTGGGCGAGACCGACGAGGTAGGCGCACTCCAGTGCCGTGGCCATGTTCGTGACTCTGCGCAGCTGGTCCTGCGTAGGCGTGTCGGCATCTTCGGCGGCGACAGGGACGTCCTTGAAGACAACCTCCGCCTGCTTGTCGCTGGCGATCGTCTTCAAGGTCGTAACCGTAATGCCCGGCTGGTCGCGCGGAACGATGAATCCGCCAAGTGAACCATCGGGCTTCTGTGCCACAACGTGGAGGTAGTCGGCAACGTTGGCGTCCGGGACGAACATCTTTGTCCCGTTCAGCTTGAAGTTACTTCCATCCGCGGTCGCCTTCATCTGGATACCGTTGGGGCCCCAGTCACCACTGGCTTCCGTGACGGCGTAGGTGTGGATCGCGGTGCCATCGGCGATGCCCGGCAGGTACTTCTGCTTTTGGGCGTCGCTACCAATGACGAGGAGTGCGGCCGTGCAGACCGCGTTCGGGATGAACGGCCCGGGCACGAGAGCGCGACCGAATTCTTCCACCAGGACGCAGAGGTCGAGGAAGCTGAATTCGGAGCCGCCGTACTGCTCAGGGATCGATCGAGACCCTGCCAGCCGAGCTCGGCCATCTTCTTCCAGAGATCGGGGCTGTAGCCCTTCTCGTCCTCTTCCATGGCGCGGACGTGCTCTTCCGGACATTCCTTCTCGAGGAAGTCACGGGCAGAGTTCTTCAACAGTTCTTGTTCTTCGCTGAGACCGAGGTCCATACGATGCGGCTTCTCCACTTCCGATGAGATCCGCCGGGGCGCACGAGGACAACCTCGCACCCCGCCGGTCGTGTGCGGCGCGATTCTAGCACGCATCTTTCGGTCGAGGCGAATTGCCTTCAGGCGGTCTTACGCAGCCGTTCGACTTTTACCGTCCGCTGATTGGGGAGGACCGCGATTTCAAGGAGCCGGTCGAGGAGGGCGTTGTAGGAGGCGCCGTAGTTGATTTCCGCCCCGGCGATGTCGCGCATCCATCCCTCGCGGACCTCGGCAGTCAGTTCGGTGTAGGTGCGGTCCCGGTCGGAGAACTGGGCGTCGATGCGGATGTTGCCCGGCCGGCTGCCACGGGTGACCAGCATGGTTCCCTGGCGCTGGCTCTCATCGAAGGCGAACAGGCCGCGCGCAGCCGGGGACTCATCGCCCCAGAGCCGCTCTGCCCAGGCGAAGGCGCCGCTGACGGTCTGCCGGCGGCCGACCGGAAGAAAGAGCGGCTCACCGAACGAATTCTTTGGATCACTGCTGTGGTGTTGCATGGCTGGCCCCATAGAGAGCATCGGTAGGAGCCGGCAATCGTTCCCCGGCGACTGGTCACAGCGTGGGGGCAATTGCGTGACCGCGACTCAACGGTACCGCTGGACAAATCTGCCGATCCGCTCCAGCGCCTGCTCGATTGCTTCGTAGCTGTTTGCGTAGCAGGCGCGGACGTAGCCTTCGCCGCCCTCGCCGAAAGCGCTACCCGGGACCACCGCCACGCGCTCTTCCGCCATCAATCGCTCGCTGAAGTCCCAGCTCGAAAACCCCGTGCAGGTGATGTCCGGGAAGGCGTAGAACGCCCCACGCGGCTCGAACGTATCAAGGCCAACGGCACGGAGGCCGTCGACGATCAGCCCGCGGCGGCGGTCGTACTCAGCCACCATGTCGAGGACGAAGGGCTCACCGTGTTCGAGGGCGGCCAATCCGGCGTACTGCGCGGCCGTCGGGGCCGACATCATCGTGTACTGGTGGATGCGCATCGTCGCTTCCACCAGGGGAGCGGGCCCGGCGACCCAACCGAGGCGCCAGCCCGTCATCGCGTAAGCCTTGCTCCACCCGCCGAGCAGGATGGTCCGCTCCTTCATCCCCGGGAGTGAGGCGAAACAGGTGTGCTCGAACCCGTAGCTGATCCGGTCGTAGAGCTCATCGCTGATCACGAGAAGGTCGTGGCGCTCCGCAAACCCCGCGACTTCCTCGAGGTAGGGGCGCTCCATCACGGCCCCCGTCGGGTTGGAGGGATAGCCCATGAGGAGCGCCCGCGTCTTCGGGGTGCGCACCGCTTCCAGAGCCCGCTCGCGGATGCGGAAGGCATCACCGGCACACGTCGGCACCGGCTGGAATGTCCCGCCCGCAAGTTCCGTAATCGGACGATATGCGACATAACCAGGATCGGCGCAGAGGAGGCCGTCGCCCGGGTCGATCACGGCCCGCACGGCGACGTCGAGTCCTTCGCTCGATCCGGAAGTGATGATGATCTCCGAGGCCGGATCGTAACGGACGCCGTAGCGGTCGAAGATGTGTTCCGAGAGCCGCTCGCGCAGTGCGAAGAGCCCAAAGTTCGACGTGTAGTGCGTGTCGCCGCGCTCGATGCTTTCGATCGCCGCCCGCCGTACGGGTTCGGGCGTCACATAATCCGGCTCACCGACGCCGAGGGAGATGACATCCTCGACCGTGCTCAGGATGTCGAAGAAGCGGCGTATGCCGCTCGGCGGAACATTGCGGGCACGGTCTCCGATGAACCGCTCGGAACCTCTTTTGATGGAAGTCATGTCGCCTCTCCCTCGCTCAGCGGCAGCTTCCCTGGATCGAAGAAGCCGCCCTCTTGGCGGCTTTCTTGGAATCTGGGTATCGATGGGTTCGGGCAGCCGCCAGCTACAAGCGCGCGTGCGCAGCAGCCGCCGCCGCGGCGGCGATTGCGAAAGCAGTGGTGGCAGAACCGAAGGACATCTCCGTAAACATCGGCACGGTGCGGCCTACCGTCAAGATGGGGAAACGCTCGTCCTTACGTCCGGGAGCCGGTTTGCGAACCCGAGGGCGGCCTCCAGTGCCGATCCCGCCCGGACCACGCTTCCTTCATCGAAGAAGTTGCCGATCATCTGGACGCCAACCGGCAAGCCTTCGCTGAGGCCGCAGGGGAGGCTCATGGCCGGGAGCCCGGCGACGGCGCTCGGCAGCGTGAAGATGTCGTTCAGGTACATCGCGTAGGGGTCGTCGGTCTTGGCGCCGATGGCGAAAGCGACCGTGGGAGAGGTCGGCGTGACGATGACGTCGTAGCGCTGGAACGCTTCCTCGAACTCGCGGTGGATGAGCGTCCGGACCTGCTGCGCCTTCATGTAGTAGGCGTCGTAGTAGCCCGCGCTGAGCGCATAGGTGCCGAGCATGATCCGGCGTTTGACCTCGGGGCCGAAGCCGCTGCCCCGCGTGTCCTCAATGTTCTCCCACATCGTGCCGGCGCCGCGGTCGCTGAAGCCGTAACGGACGCCGTCGTAGCGGGCGAGGTTGGCGCTCGCCTCGCTCGGGGCGATCAGGTAGTACACGGCCAGCGCATGTTCCGTCGAGGGGAGCGAGAGGCTGCGGTCCACCCTGCAGCCAAGCGATTCGAGGGTCGTGATGGCGTTCTCCACCGAGGCCCGCACGCCATCCTCCATGCCATGGCCGAAATACTCCTTCGGGACGCCCATCCGGAGCCCCCGGACATCCTGACCGACGTAGTGGCGGAGGTCCGGCATCGGCTGCGGGTTCGAGGTCGAATCGCGGACGTCATGGCCGCCGATGGCATCCAGCATCGTCGCGACATCGTCGACGTCGCGGCCGATCGGCCCCACCTGGTCCAGCGAGCTGCCGAAGGCGACGATCCCGTAACGGCTCACGCGGCCGTAGGTTGGGTCGAGCCCGACGACACCGCAGAGCGCGGCCGGTTGCCGGATGCTGCCACCCGTGTCGCTGCCGAGTGAGACGAGACACTCTCCCGCGGCGACTGCCGCCGCCGACCCGCCGGAGCTACCCCCGGGGACGAGATCCAGGTTCCAGGGGTTGTGGGTTGGTCCGAACGCCGAATGCTCAGTGCTCGAACCCATCGCAAACTCGTCCATGTTGGTCTTGCCGACCATCACCGCCCCGGCGCGGCGCACTTGTTCGTACACGTGGCAGTCGAAGGGTGGGATGAAGCTCTCAAGGATGTGCGAGCCTGCCGTCGTCTGGACGCCATCGGTGACGATCAGGTCCTTCACGCCCACGGGGATGCCGGTCAGCGGCGTGGCCGTGCCGGCTGCGAACTTGCGGTCCGCTTCTGCCGCCTGCTCCAGCGCCAGTTCCGGCGTGCGCGTGATGTAGGCGTGGACGGCGTCTTCTACTTCCTCGATCCGGTCGAGGGCCGATTGCGTTAGTTCGACGGCGGTGAATTCGCGCGCCCGGAGCCCCTCGTGTGCCTCGTGCGCGGTGAGCCGCCAGAGGTCCGTCATTCCAACACCGCCCGCACCCGGAAGTAGCCATCTTCGGTGGCCGCCGCGTTCTTGAGAACCTCAGCGCGAGGTAAAGACGGTGAAACCAAATCGTCCCGCATGACGTTGGCAAGAGGGAGAGGGTGAGCCGTTGGCTCGACGCCCTCGGTGTCCACGGCCGAAAGCGCGGCGAAGTGGTCGAGGATTGCCGGAGAGCTGTTCGCTCAGGCGTGCCACTTCGGCATCGTCGAGGCGGACGCGAGCGAGGAGCGCGATATGTTTGACGTCTTCCGGGGTAAGGCTCATGGGTTCGAGGATACCGCCTGTGCCCTTTACCGCCTTGCTTCCTGCAAGCGAGGGCCGATGCTACATTCGCTAGGTATGTCCCGTACGGCGTATGCCGCTCCGCAATCCCGGGAGCGCAGGGAGACACGCTAGGTGGACGAGTTCCAGAAACGTCGCGTCCTCCACAACCGCCGTCTCCGCGCGCGCCGCAGGCCGTCGACGCCGTGGTGGCTCATCGCCCTGGCCGCGGCCGGCGCCCTCGCTTCCCTGGCCGCCGTGGCGGGTGTCGGCACGGTCTTCGCTGTCTACCAGAACTACGCCACGGACTACGTGCCGATCGAGGACAAGCTTCGCCAAACGAACATCGGCCTGACCGAGATCTATGACCGCAACGGCCCCGAAGATGGCGTCCTTCTTGGCGCCCTGACCAATTCCGAGGCCGACCTCCTCGAGCCCGTGCCGCTCAACGAGATTTCGCAGTGGGTGATCGAGGCCACCGTCTCCACGGAGGACAACGCGTTCTGGGACCACCCGGGCGTCAGTATCACGGGCTTGATGCGGGCGGCCTACGAGCGCTATGTGCTCGACCAGGTGGAGGCCGGGTCCGGTGGTTCGACGATCACGCAGCAGCTGGTCAAGAACGTCTACATCTGTCCCAACATCTCGACGGGGACAGAGGACGATCCCTGTGTCACGGCCGCCCGCACGGTTGACCGCAAGCTCCGCGAAATCATCTACGCACTCGAGCTTGAACAGGACTATTCGAAGGAACAGATCCTCACCTGGTATCTCAACCAGATCACCTACGCCGACCGCTATGTCGGCATCCAGGCGGCCGCCCAGGGCTATTTCCACAAGGACGCAGCCGACCTCAACCTCGGCGAAGCAGCCCTGCTCGCCGGTGTGCCGCAGGCGCCAACCAAGTATCACCCGCGTCTGAACTGCCTGCTGGAGGCGGGAAGCGACACCCAGTGCGTGGTCGACGGCCTCGGGCGGACGACGGTGGCGGCGAGGCCAAGAACCGCCAGGAAGAAGTGCTCGACCTGATGGTCGAACACGGCCGGGCGACGCCGCAGGAAGCCGCGGAAGCCAAGGCCTTCGACCTCCGTGTCTATGCCGTGACGAACCCCCTCAAGGCGTCCCAGTTCATCGACGACCAGGTGGAGCCACGCCTCGTACGCATGTGCGAGGCGGGCGTCTTCAGCCAGTTCGACCCTGACGAAGTCGACTGCAGCAAGGCCATCCACGGCGCCGGCTGGAAAGTGACCACGACGCTCGACTGGGCAGAGACCGACAAAGCCATCCAGATGATCCAGGAAGGCATCGCGGCGGGCCTCGAAGCCGGCTGCAACTGCAACAATGCGGCGATCGTCACGATCGAGCCCACCACCGGCGAAATCATCATCTACGCACCAAACGTCAATCCCAATGACCCGAGCACCGAGGGCCCGGTCCAGGGCCGACATCGACCAGCTCAACGAGATCAACCAGCCGGGTTCATCGTTCAAGCCCGCGGTCTACCTGACCTGGTTCGACGAGCAAAACAAGACTCCCATGAGCCTGCTCTGGGATACCAGTCCCATCGACATCGAGCGGCGTCTCGATCGTCAATCCGCGCGGTGGCGACTTCAAGTCCGAAGGGCTGATCTCGGCCCGCGCCGGCCTTGGCGGTTCGCAGAACGTCCCGGCATTCCGTGCCGCCGCCGAAGCGGGCGCGGACAACGTCATCGCCATGGCAAAGAGGCTCGGTATCACCACCCTCGACCAGGGATTCGACCCCACCTTCTGCTCCCATACGGACGTCACCTACGGCGCATCCATCGCTACCGGTGGCGCGAACATCAAGGCGATCGATATGGCCTACATGTTCTCGGTCATCGCGAACATGGGTCAGATGGTGGGCGACCCCACCTACGCCGAGGAAGTCCCGATCGAAGACCTGCGCAGCTACTGCCTCGACGAGGGAGCGCAGTACGAGCTGGCCCTCCAGCAAAAGTTCGATTTCTCCGTCGGCAACATTCGCCTCCCGGGTACTCGCGACCTCGACCCCAGGGTCATCCTGGAGATCCAGGACATCGAAGGGAATCCCATCTACACGGCCCCCGAACCTCAACGCGAACAGGTCGTCGATGCCGGGTCCGTCTGGCTCCTCCACTCGATCATGAGCGACTGCAACGCACGGTTCGTCATCTGGGGCTGTGGCAGCAGCAACGACGACAACAACCTCGACGTTTTCCTCGACGGGACGAAGATTCCAGGCGGCGTGAAAACCGGCACCCAGCAAGGCTTCCTCTCGGCGGCCGACACGCTCGAAACCTGGACCAACGGCTACTCCCGCTACGCAGCCACCGCCGTCTGGGTGGGCAATGCCAACAACGAGAATGTGAACGATGGCCCGGCGGCAGGATATGCGGCCGCCCACACAACCCTCTGGCTGTTCAAGGACTGGATGTCGGAGTACCACCGGTACCTGCGCGATGATGTCGGCCTCTTCACCGATCCTGCTGGCTTCGACGATCTGCAGCCATCGAACGTTGCCTACGTCGGCTTCAAGACGCCAATTACCGACGACGGGCACAGCGGCGGCTGCGACCAGACGGTGACCAGCTGGGTGCGCACAGATGTGTCCTACGAGGATCCCTGCGAGAAAGCCGAGATCGACATCCGCAACGGTCTCCTCGCCAGCGACCAGACGCCCGCCCAATACCGGGAGGAACGTGAGTTTGTGAAGCTGCCAGGCCTGAAACCGGAGCTCGCCGCGCCGCTCGCCGAAAGGCTGCTCGAAATAACGGGCGGCGCCAAGTTCATCCCCGTAAAGCCAACCGAGGAGAGCACCGGCCAGCCGGCTGTCGAAATTGTCTCCCCCGCGAACGGCGCCACCGTTCGCAAGGATTCCGACGTCATTGGCACGGTGAACCCCGCCAACCTGAAGGAATGGAAGCTCGAGTTCGGCGAAGGCCCGGCGCCGGAAGAGTGGGCCGAGATTGGCAGCGGCACCGCCCCGATCACGAACTCGGTGCTCGGGCGGATCACGCTCGCGGATCGCGAGGATGGCGTTTACACGCTGCGCTTGACGGCGAAGGACGGTCTCCTCGGCGACCTTGTCATCAATGTGCTGGTGAATGTTCGCAAGAGCGATACCGGCGGCGGCGGGGGCGGTGATCCGGTCGACCCCGGTGACGATGGCGGCAATCCGTTGCCGGCTCACCCCACGGGGTTCCAGGAATGTAACGGTGGCTGTGGCGACCCGCCATTGCGGCTAATTTGTGGCCCGCGCGGCTGGTTCATCGACAAGAACGCCGACTACGACAACAAGTTGAATTGGCCTGAGGGCCTGGTCCAGGAAGGCCAATCCGTGTCGGCGGTCGCTCGCCAGTTCTGCGGTAACTAGCTAGGCCTGGCGGAATCGGGAACCGGGCTGAATTCCGGCTCCCGCCGCCCACTCCGTCGCTGGTTGCTTCTTGCCGCCCTCGGGAGCCACGCGCTTGATCCGCAGGACGCCCCCGTTTAGCCGCACGACCACGCCATCATCCTCCACCCGTAAGACGCGCCCCGGCATGCCGGGCTCCTGCGTGCCGGTTAGCTCGCAGTCGAAGATGCGGAGCTTCGCGCCGTCGAAGGTTGTCCAGGCCCCGGGCTGTGGATTGCATCCGCGGATGAGGGCGTACACGCGGTCGGCAGGTTCGTACCAGCGGACCTGCGCATGGCGATCACCGCAGGGCGGTTCGTAGGTCGAGAGTGCATGATCCTGTTCGATCTTCGGCGCCGTACCGGCGGCCACCAGTTGCACGGCTTCCGCCACGGCGTCCACGCCCATCGGGAAAAGGTGGTTGAAGTAGATGGAGCCAACGGTGTCGTCGGGCCCGATCGCGCAAGTCTTCTGAAGGAGGATCGGCCCTGTATCGATGCCGTCGTCCGGCCAGAAGATCGTCAGGCCCGTTTCGGTGCGCCCGTTGATAATCGCCCAGTTGATCGAAGAGGACCCGCGGTGCAGCGGCAAGAGGCTCGGGTGGTACTGGATTGTGCCGTGGGTCGGCACCGAGAACAGGCTGACAGGCAGGATGTCGGTCACGAAGGCCATGACGGCGAGGTCAGCAGAGGTGGCTCTCCACGCGTTGATCCCCTCCTCGGTCTTGAGCGCCGTCGTTTCCATCGTGGCGACCCCGGCGTCGGTCGCCGCCTGCCAGAGCGGGTCGGGTCGTGCGCCTTCGACCGGGGCCGGAGCACTCACGGCAACGATGTCGACACCGTCGCCGCGCAGGCGCTCCAGCACTGCCGCGCCAAAGGGAGCCTGGCCCATCAACGCTACCTTCATCGTTCACCCTCGGCACCGGGAGTTTTCGAAGCTTCACCCTACACGAGGCTACCTGTGCGGGTGAGATGCATGGACGAGTCTTCACACCTAGACTGATTATTACGATGACGCGCAGTCTGAGAGCGGAGAGTTTTTGGGGCGACGATACGCACGTCGCCCCCGTCCGCGGCACGTTCGGCTGACCCTCACCAAGACGAACAACCGCACCATGCAGGGGACTCTCCAGTGATATCGATTACCTCGGCAGCGCCATCCGACGCGCCGGCCATCCATGACCTTGTGACCTTCTGGGCCGACCGCGGGGACATGCTCCACCGGCCGGTTGGCGAAATCTACGAAGCCATCCGCGACTTCCGCATCGCGCGCGACGGGAACGAACTCGTCGGTTGCGGCTCGCTCCACATCATGGGGGCCGACCTCGCGGAGATCCGTTCACTCGCCGTCGCCGAGCGCACCCAGGCCAGGGGCGTGGGGGCGGCGATCGTCGCGGCCTGCATGGAGGATGCGGTGGCCCTCGGACTCACGCGGGTCTTTGCCCTCACCTACCGGCCCGGCTTCTTCGAAAAGCAAGGCTTCCGCCTCGCCAACGTCATGGAATTTCCGGAGAAGGTCTGGAACGAGTGTGTTCGCTGCCCGTTTTTCACGGACTGCAAAGAGGTCGCGGTCGTGAAGGATCTCGGGGAGCGCTAGCCGATTTCGGGAAGGTCGTCGCCCGCCGCAGTTGGGAGCACCGTTGCGTTGGCGCCGGTGCCCGTGGCGGCGAAAACATCGACGTGCACGGGATGATGTGCCTCGGGCAGTCGATTCAGCGAATACTGCAGCTTCGCGGCGAGGGCCGCCGTGGCTCGGGATCCCTTGCCCTGCAGAATCACGCCAAAGCTCGACGCGGTGTAGCGGCCGGCCAGGTCGAGCGGACCGATTTCGGCCACGATGTTCCGGGCGATTGCCTCAAGGACGGCCGCCGCGTCTCCGTCCTCCTGGAGCATCCCGATGCTCTGGACGTTGATGACGAGAAACGAGAGCGGCGAGTCCGGCGACAGGGCGCCGACGATTTCGAGTCGCTGGAGGAGCGCTTCGCGCGTTGCCACGGCGGATGTTGTAGCACGCTCGCGCGAAGTGAGGTGTTCGTAACCGGCACGGGCAAGTATCAAGGGGATGGGGACGGGCAAGACAGGTGCCGCGGTCTCTTCCCGATCAACGATGCGCAGGGGCGTCTGGGCCGCCATGGACTCCTCCGGTCGAGGCAATCATGGGCGCCTGCGTCTGGCCGTGAGATAGGGGGAGACCCCGAGGACGGCGGTTCAGGACTCCTGATTGGGTGTCGCTAATCCCTGCGTGCCACCCTATTTCGCCTGGTTGCGGCGCCGCTGCCAGTAGAAATAGCCCGCGCTGAGCAGGATGCCGCCCACCCAGGCTCCGCCGAGGGCAACCGTTATCCGGCTGTCCTTGCCAAGACTATCGCCCGCTATCACGGCCACCGAGGTGGGCAGGAGCATCCCGAAGAAGCTGTAGATGAGAAAGGTGCTGAAACGGATGGATGTGAGCCCCGCAAGGAAGCTGATGAAGTCGAAGTTCACAACCGGGAGCATGCGGGCCCAGAAGATCACACGGCCGCCCATACGCTCGGCGAGGTCGTCGAGGCGTGCGGCGGTGGCCCTGCCAATCAGCCGTGGCAGCCAGCCCCGGCCCAACCGGCGCGAAACCCAAAAGGCCGCTGCCGACCCCATCATCATTCCCCCCATGGAGTAGACCGTGCCCAGTACCGGTCCCCAGGCGAGCCCGGCCGCGATGAAGATGGGTACGTTGGGTATCGGTGCGAACAGCACGGACCCGGCCAGGACGAGCATGTAGACGATCGGCCCGAGGATTCCCCAGCCGTCGACCCACTCCTGGAATGGCTCGGCATCGATTGTGAGACCGAGGTCGAAGATTTGGATGGCGACGATGTAGCCCGCGACGATGACAAGGAAGCCGACGACCATGGCGATGAGCACTGAGGGCCGCAGGAGGATGGGGACTTCGCCTGCATTGAACGCGAGGTCGGAGAGTTGGCTCTCGGTATCAGGCGCCATCAGTCGACGGCCAGGAGGACGAAGAGATAGACCACCGGCACCGTGAAGAGGATCGAATCGAGTCGATCGAGGAAGCCGCCGTGCCCGGGGAGCAGCCCTGAGGCATCCTTCACCCCCATGCGGCGTTTCATCAGGCTCTCCAGCAGGTCGCCGAGGATTGCGGCGACAGGGAGGAGCGCGGCGAGAACGAGGATTCGCGGCAAATCCACCTCGGGGTCAAACAATGCATCCAGCCCAACGACAGCGCCTGCGCCCGCCAGGTACCCGCCGATGGCGCCTTCCCACGTCTTCCCCGGGCTGATCGAGGGCGCCATGCGGTGGCGGCCGATGAGCTTGCCCGTGCCATAGGCGCCCGTGTCGACGGCGAAGGTCGAGAGCAGCGCGAGGGTCACCCACTCGCGCCCAAAGTCGAGCTGCCGCAACAGGACAATCGTCGATAGCAGTACGCCGATGTACACGAGGCAGGCGCCGATGACGCGGTAGGGTCGCCGGGGGCCGAAGAAGTTGGTGCGGCTGCTGCCGATGACGAAGCTCGCAAACGCAAAGCCGGCGCCCGACCGCGACGAATTGCCAGGCCGCGTAGGCGCCCATCACCATGATCGCCGACGCACCGAACATCGGCGCAAGGGCCCAGGCAGTGGATAGCGGGAGGGATGGAAGGAGCCAACCGTGGACGAACTCGGCCGCTGCCAGCAAGGCGATGATCCCGGCGATGATCGCGAACGGCCATCCGCCAAGGTAGACCACCACCGCCAGCGCGGGCAGCCCCACGGCTGCGGTGAGGAGGCGGTACTGCAGTTCCGGGGCGCGTCGGGCCGCGGCCTCGGCGTTCATTCGTCGTCGTCGAGCCCGCCGAAACGGCGTTTTCTCCGCCCGTACTCGGCGAGGGCAATGTCGATGTCCTCGCGGCCGAAGTCCGGCCAGTAGGAATCGGTGAAGTACAGCTCGCTGTAGGCGCATTGCCAGAGCAGGAAGTTCGATACCCGCATATCGCCCCCCGTCCGGATGACGAGGTCAGGGTCCGGAAGGCCGCCGGAGTAGAGACGCTGCGAGATCGCCGCTTCGTCGATCTCGGATGCAGGAACGCCTTCTTCGACGAGTGATCGCACGGCCGTCACGATGTCGTCGCGACCGCCGTAGCTGAAACAGATGTTGAGCCCGAGCCCGGTGTTGTCGGCGGTCGTCTCGATCGCGCCTTCGACCCGTTCCTGGAGCCAGCCGGGGAGTGTTTCGACGTGTCCGAAGTGCCGCAGGCGGATGTTGTTCTGGTCGAGGTTCTCCAGTTCGCGGCGAAGGAAGCGGTCGAGCAGCCGGATGATTGCATTCACCTCGGGCCGTGGCCGGCTCCAGTTTTCGGTGCTGAACGCGTAGACGGTCAGGTATTCGACGCCGTGGTCGCTGAAGCGCTCGATGACGCGGCGGATGTTCTCCGTCCCTGCACGATGGCCGGCCGCCCGGGGAAGACCGCGCTGCGTCGCCCATCGACCGTTGCCGTCCATGATGACCGCGACATGCCGCGGTACGCGCCCACCCGAGATCGGCGAGATGACGTCGCCGAGGAGGTCGGCGCGAACGGCGTTCTCCCGGTCGGTTGTCTCAGACCTCAAGAAGGTCTGCCTCTTTTTCTCTGCTTTTCGCGTCGATCGTGGCGATGTGGGCATCGGTGAGCTTCTGCAGCTCCTCTTCGTGGCGCTTGATGTCGTCCTTTGAGATGCCGCCGTCGCGCTCCGTTTTGCGCAGCTCGTCGTGAGCGTGGCGACGGACGTTGCGGACCGCCACACGCGCCTCCTCCGTCTTGTTGTGGAGGAGTTTCACGAGGTCCTTGCGGCGTTGTTCGGTGAGGGCGGGGATGGGGAGGCGTACAAGTTGGCCGTCGATGGCCGGGTTGAGGCCAAGATCCGACGCCTGGATCGCTTTTTCGATTGCCGAGACGGCGCCGCGGTCCCACACCTGGATCGTGATCAGGCGTGACTCTGGCGCGTTGATCGAGCCGAGTTGATTGAGTGGCGTCGCTGTCCCGTAGTAGTCGACGCTCAACGTCTCCACAAGACTGGGATGGGCGCGACCCGTGCGAATGCCATTGAGTTCGCGCTGATACGCCTGGATGGCGCCTTCCATCCTCCCATCCGCCTCCAGCAGCAAGTCGTCCGGGTCAGACATAGGGCCTCCTGGTCACACCGGCTCAAGGTCGGCTGTATTCGATATTACTGTGCCGATGGCTTCGCCCATCAGCGCGTGGTAAATGCCGTCCGGCCGCTCGACGTCGAAGACGATGATCGGCAGGTTGTTCTCCATGCAGAGGCTGAGGGCGGTGGTGTCCATCACTTGCAGCCGCCGCTGGATCGCCTCGATGTAGGTCAGGTGCTCGAAGCGGGTGGCGGTCGCGTTGTGCTTGGGGTCGGAGTCGTAGACGCCATCCACGCCGTTCTTGGCCATCAGGAGCGCGTCGCAATCGACCTCGATGGCGCGGAGGGCGGCGGCGGTGTCGGTTGTCATGTAGGGGTTGCCGGTGCCGGCCGCGAAGATGACGACCCGCCCCTTCTCCAGGTGACGCATCGCCCGACGGCGGATATATGGCTCCGCGACCTGGGAGATGGGGAGGGCTGTCTGCGTCCGCACCGTGGCGCCCTGCTTCTCGAGGGCGTCCTGCAAGGCGAGCGCATTCATGATCGTGGCGAGCATCCCGGCATAGTCCGCCGTCGCCCGGTCCATCCCCGATTCGGCCACCGTTGCGCCGCGCCAGAAGTTGCCGCCACCGACGACCACGGCGACCTCAACCCCCGCGTTCACGGCGGCGTGCATTTGCCGGGCGCACTCTTGGATGGTGGGAGCATCGATGCCGAAATTGCTGTCGCCCATCAGGGCCTGGCCGCTCAATTTGACGAGCGCGCGGCGATAGCGACCATGCACGGCGATGTCCTCCCGGGCTTAGCGCCCCAGTTCGAAGCGCGAGAAACGAGAGACGCGGATATTTTCGCGCGTCTTCGCAATCTGATCCGCGACCAGGTCTCCGATAGTCCGCGAACCATCCCTGATGAACGGCTGCGCTGAGGAGGACGACCTCTTCGTCGCTGCCTTCCATGTCCGGGGTGCGCGATCTCGACGTCGACCACCAGCGGCTGCATCGCTGCCACCTGCATGGCGACGTCCTTCGCCAGCTGGCGAAATTCGGGCGTGTTGGCGACGAAGTCGGTTTCGCAATTCACTTCCACGAGCACGCCAATGCGGCCGCCGGCGTGAATGTACGCCTCGACAACACCCTGGCTCGTTTCACGCTCGCTCCGCTTGGCGGCGGCGGCCATGCCCTTCTCGCGAAGGATCTCCTTGGCCCTGGCCATATCGCCGCCGGACTCGTCCAGCGCACGCTTGGCGTCCATGACGCCGGCGCCGGTGTCCTCGCGGAGCTGTTTGATCATCTCGGTGGTTACTGCCACTCGTCTTAATCCTCGTCGGTGGTTTCTGGTGCGTCGGTTGCTTCGGCGGTGGCGCCAACGGCGACCGGTTCCGGCGTCGCTTCCTCGGTCTCCGCTGCGGTAGCCTCCGCTGCGGTGAACTCTTCGGCGGCCACGGCCGCACCCTGGCCACCGGATTCGCGGGCGATTCGGCCTTCCAGCGCGGCATCCGCGATCTTCCCGATGATCAGCTTGATCGCCCTGATGGCATCGTCGTTGCTCGGAATCGGATACGAAATTGGGTCGGGGTCACAGTTCGTATCGACCAGCGAGACGATCGGGATCCCCAGGCGCTCGCACTCGGCGACGGCGATTGCTTCCTTGATGGTATCGACGATGAACACGGCGTTCGGAGGCTGGTTCATGTGCTTGATGCCGCCGAAGAAGCGGTTCATCCGCTCAACTTCCTCAGAGATGTCGAGCTGTTCCTTCTTCTGGCGGCGGGCGAAGTCGCCACGCTCGATCGCCGCTTCCAGTTCGCGCAGACGCTGGATGCGGCTCTGGATGGTGCGCAAGTTGGTCAGCGTGCCGCCAAGCCAGCGGTTGTTGACGTAGGGCATGCCCGCCCGCGTGGCTTCTATCTCGACGGTCTCGCGGGCCTGCTTCTTGGTGCCGACGATGAGCACCTCGCCGCCGTTTTCGACCGTCGTCGCGGACGAAGGTGATGGCGTCCTCGAGCCGGGTGACGGTCTGCTGGAGGTCGATGATGTGGATGCCGTTGCGTTCGGTGAAGATGAACTGCTGCATTTTCGGGTTCCATCGGCGGGTCTGGTGGCCGAAGTGGACGCCGGCCTCGAGCAGCTGCTTCATGCTGACGGGTGCGACCAAGGATGAGCTCCAATCATGTCGTGCATAGTTTTGGCCGAAGCCAGGGCACGACTTCTCGTACTCACTTCAATGTAGCCGGGCAGCGTTCTTGGCGGAAGATCCGGGTCCCGGAGTCTTGAAAGCGTCCGCGCGTTTTGCTAACGTTCCCCTCAAGGAAGGAGGTGATGCGCATGGATGACTCTAGTCGTAGCGACGACCGATCCCAGACGCAGGAGGTGACCTCCCGCTAACGGAGAGGTCGTTGTTGCGAATAACAGGGCCCGGGTGCTTGCACCCGGGCCTTATCATTTCCCGGTGCTTTTCGACCAGCTTCGCTACCAGGGCTTCCTCTCGACCGGCTGGCTTGGCCGCCGGGTCGACTACCACGAGTCCACCGGCTCGACGATGGACATCGCCCGGACCCTGGCCAATGATCCCGCCGCCGAGGGGACCGTGGTCCTGGCAGAGGAGCAGACCGCTGGCCGTGGCCGCCGGGGTCGCAGCTTCTATCAGCCCGGCCGGCGAGAATCTCTACTTCACGATCGTGCTCGAAGGGACGCGCGATGCGACTCCGCTCGTTGCCTGTCGTCGTGCCGCTCGCCGTCGCCGAGGCGATTGCTACGTTCGTGCCCTCTGCCGCCATCAAGTGGCCCAACGACATTTGGCTGGGCGACCGCAAGTGCTGCGGGATGCTTATTGACGTCCACCAGGTCAGCCGTGGCACGGTCGCCCTCGTCGGCATCGGCATCAACGTCAACGGCGATCCTGCTAGTCAACCGGACCTCGCGAACATCGCGACCAGCCTCGCCGTGGTGGGCGGCCACCCCGTCGTCCGGGAGGCCTTGCTTGCCGCCGTAATGAATGGGCTCGAACCCATGCTGGGCGTCGATGTCGAGGCAGTCCTCGATCGCTATCGGGCGAAGTCCAACACGCTTGGCCAGGACGTGCACGTCCAACCAGCCGTCGGCACGGCATTCGAAGGGGTGGCGGTGCGGCTCAGCGGCTCAGGAGCGCTGGTCGTCCGGCGCGGTGATGGCAGCGAAGTCGAAGTGGAAGCCGCCGACGTGTCCGTCCGTCCCCGCGGCTAGCCGTCGTCCTTCATGAAGACTTCCAGCAGGTCGAGCGGGAGCGGGAAGACGATCGTCGTGTTGTTGGTGGCGCCGATCTCCCGGAGCGTTTGCAGGTAGCGGAGCTGGAGCGTCATCGGTTCCCTGGCCATGACTTCGGCCGCTTCTCGCAGCCGCTCCGAGGCCTGGAATTCGCCGTCGGCAGCGATGATCTTCGCCCGCCGTTCGCGTTCCGCTTCGGCCTGGCGCGGCCATCGCCCGTTGCATCGTCGGCTGGCAGCTCCACGTCTTTGACCTCGACCGCCGAAACCTTGATGCCCCACGGCTCCGTCTGCTCGTCGATGATCTGCTGCAGCTTCTGGTTGATCTGTTCGCGCTGGCCGAGGAGTTCATCGAGGTCGGATTGGCCGAGCACGGAGCGCAAGCGTGGTCTGCGCGATCTGGGACGTCGCCCTCACGTAGTCGAGGATGCGGACCACTGCGAGCTGCGGGTCGAGCGACGCGGAAGTAGATGACGGCGTTGACCTTCAGGGTGACGTTGTCGCGGGTGATTGCCTCCTGTCGAAGGCACGTCGAGCGTGATCGTGCGCAGGTCGACCTTGACCATCCGGTCGACGAACGGCAGGAGGACGAAGAGGCCCGGGCCCTTGGCGCCGACGAGCCGGCCGAGCCGGAAAATGACGCCGCGCTCGTACTCCGAAACGATGCGAATCGCGAACGGCAACAACGGAATGACAAGGATCGCGCTAAAACCGAGGAGAAAGGCCCGGATAATCTTCGAACCCAACCCGCTCGGAAATTCCGGATCGGGAATTTGCATGTTGGTCATTCTTCGTGCTCCTTCTGAACCTTCAGAAACAGACCACTGGCGCCTGTCACCCGGAGGCGTTCGCCTTCATCGGCTGCGCCCGATTCTAACGAAGCACGCCAGCGTTCGCCCTGCAGGAATACATAACCTTCTGGCGCGAGTCTCGTCCGGGCAATAGCGACCTGGCCGACAAGAGCATCCGTGCCGATTTTCCCCTGCAATTTGCGAAACCGCGCGAGTCCCACCGCCAGCGAAATGAACGAGCCGATGACGAAGAAGAGGAGCACCCCGATAACAATCCGATTCGGCTGCACCTCCGCCGGCTCGCCCGCAAAGGCAACGATGCCGCCAATCAGCAGGGAGACGACGCCTCCGGCCCCAAGGATCCCGCCCGACGGTACGACCAGTTCCAGGGCGAAGAGGAGCAGCGCGAGGGCGATGAGGATGATGCCGACCGTGTCGACGGGGAGCACGCCAAGGCCAAGGAATCCCAGCACGATCGCGATGGCGCCCGCCACACCGGGGAAGATCAGGCCCGGGTTCGAGAGTTCGAAGACCAGGCCGAGGAAGCCTATCGAGATCAGGATCGAGGCAAGCGTCGGGTTGGCGAGTACCGAGAGGAACCGTTCCCAGACGGTGAGTTTCACGTCGTAGCGTTCGGCCGTGGTGAGGTCGCGAAGTTCGAAGGTCACGCCCTCGCGCAGTTGGATCGTGCGACCGTCCTCGGCCGCAAGCAGGTCGTCGAGGGTAGGCGCGAGGAGGTCGGCCGCCCCGATATCGACGGCCTCGTCGGCGTTCACTGCAGCGGCGTCGCGCACCGCTGACTCGGCCCAGTCGGCATTGCGCCCCCGTTCCTCGGCAAGCGCGCGGATGAACGCTGCAGCGTCGTTCTCGATTTTCCGGCCGAGCGTTCCCTCGATGTCGCTGCCGTCGGCGTTGATCGCCGAGGCGGCGCCGATCCGGGTGTTGGGCGCCATGGCGACGATGTGCGCTGACATGGCGATGAAGGTCCCGGCGCTGGCCGCTTTCCCGCCCGCCGGTGTGACGTAGACAGCCACCGGCACATCCGACTCCAGGATCCTCTTGACGATCTCTTCCATCGAGGTGCTGAGGCCGCCGGGTGTGTCGAGTTCGATCACGATGAGCTTTGCGGAGGAATCCTCGGCATCGCCGATCGCACGGTCGATGAACCGGGCCATGACCGGCCCAACCTCGCCGTTCGCGTGGACCACGTGGATTGCGTCATCGGGAGGGCTGTCGCCACTGCAGGCGGCGAGCAGCGCCCCGAGTGCCAGGAGGACGGCGAAGAAGAGTCGCCGCTGCCGCCAGATTCCCATGACAACCAGTATAGGAGCCCCACAACAGGCCGATGGTGCTCGCCCGTGAACAGAGTTCGCCTAAGATGAATCTGATGACGACAGCCGGGGATCTCCAGCCTCGATCGGCGAGGGGCATGAACGATCTGCTGCCGGATGACATGCGCGCATTCCGGCGCGTCGAAGACGCCTTCCGGGCGGCCGCTTCGCGCTGGGGCTATGGCGAAGTCCGGACGCCAACGCTTGAGAGCTACAGCCTCTTCACGGAAGCCGGCGCCCTCACGACGGAAATGCTCTCCCGCGTCTACACCTTCCTCGACTGGGACGGTTGGAGCGGTGAGCGCGTCGTCCTCCGCCCCGACTCGACGGTCCCCGTCGCGCGGGCCGCAGCCGAACACGGGATCAGCCTGCCCGCCCGCCTTTTCTACGTACAGAACAGTTTCCGTTTCGCCTCCGGCGAGACCGGCGCCGAAACCTGGCAGTGTGGGCTCGAATACATCGGCGCTCCCGCCCTCCTCGGTGATCTCTGAGGTGGCCGCCATCGGCTGCGAGGTGCTGGAGAGCCTGGGCCCCGGGCTCGTCGTCCACCTCTCGCATGCCGGCGTTGCCCATGGCTTGTTGGCCCTTGCCGAGGCGGGGGGTGTTGCGACCCCGGACCTTTCTGAAGCGGTTACGGCGCAGGGCCTTTCGGCGCTTGCCTCGGTTGCCGTGCCTGGCGTCTCGGCCTTGCTCAACGTGGCGTTGCAGCCCTCGGCCAATCCTGCTCTTCTTGCCAACCTCAGCGCTCTTGCCTCATCCCTCTCACCGGCGATCGTCGATGCCGCCTCGGAGCTCTCGCACATCGCCGATGCGCTGCAGGGGGCGGGCCGGGAAGTGCGCATCGACCTCGGAATGCCTGCCGACTTCGAGTACTACACCGGCCCGGTGTTCACATTCCGGCAGGGAAGCCGCGAGGTTGGCCGCGGGGGGCGCTATGAACTTTGCGGAGCCCTGGGCAACCACGCCGCTGCCGGCATCGGCCTCGATGCTACCGCCATCGCACAGCTCGACAACCGTTCCGCCGGCGAAGCCCTCTACGTTGCCGTCATCCCGGCCTCGCCCGCCGACTATGGCCGGGCGATGGCTGTGGCGAAGACGCTCCACCGCAACGACATCCCCGCTTCGCTCGAGGAGCAGCGGCGCGGCCCCCTCGCCCTTCGCGTGCATAGCGAGACCGTGGAGCTCCTCGTTGAGGGCAGCACCGGGCAGACGGGCACTCTGGAGGAGCTGCTCCCCCTGCTGTTCCGCTACAAATGAGAGTGCCGAGAATCGCGCTGCCTACCGGCGGACCGCGGGAGAACGTGGCCGAACTCCTGCGCAACGCCGGCCTCGGGATCGAGGAGTACGAACCTGGCTCGCGGGTCATGCGTTCGCAGCCCGGTACCGGCGACCTCGCGATGCGCATCTTTCGAGAGCGCGACATCCCGATCCAGCTGGCCACCGGCAACTACGACCTCGGTGTCTGCAGTGACGTTTATGTGGCCGAACACCGGGCCCGTTTCCCTCGCCAGCACGTGGTGCGCATCGGCTCTCTGCCCGGTCCCCAGCGCGAACTCTGGCTGGCGGCCGCGCCACAGTCGGGTCTTGGCGAGGGACAGCTACCATCGGCGTCAGCTCTCAAGGGCGCGGTTGTCGCCTCGGAGTTCCCGAACCTCGCCGACATGGTTGCGTTGCGGATGCGGCTCCCCGCCTATCGCCTGCTCCATGTCGCGGGCGCCGTCGAGGCCTACCCGCCGGTGGATGCGGATCTCGTCCTCCTCGACGTTGCGGGAGTGGAAGGGGTGCGGGACAAGGGACTCGTGCCGCTGGCGCGCGTCTTCCGGGGCGGCCTTGCCCTCTATGCCAACTCCGACGCGCTCTCAAGCCAGGACCTTTCGCTCGTGTTGGGTGGCCTGCAGCAGGCGATAGGCGTGGTGCAGCCGGAACTTCTGCTTCCTTCCGCCGGGACCGCCCCCATGCATCGCTTCTCTCGCAACCGCGACGTCATCCGCATCGCCGTGCCTGACGGTCATGCCCAGCGTCATGCCCCCGGGGTGTTGCGCGCCGCCGGCCTCGAATTCGACGGCTACGACGAGAAGTCGTCTGAACGCAATCCACGAAGCCGGGTGCCGGACATCGAGGCCAAAGTCGTCCGGCCGCAGGATATGCCGCAGCTCGTGGCGCTGGGCGCCTTCGATATCGGCCTTAGCGGTCGCGATCTCCTCCACGAACACCACTGCCGGTTCCCTTCGAGCCCGGTCGGGATGGCCGTGGACCTGGGGACGAACCTCTACCGCATCGGCCCCGTGGTCGAACAGGCCTTCCCGGTTGATTCCACGCCGGAGGCGGTGGCTATCTGGAACGCGATGAACCGGCCGGTGCGGATTGCCAGCGAATTCCCGGCGACAGCCGAGCGGTTCGCCCGTGAGCAACGTCTGCGCTTCACCACGATCATCCCCGTTGCCGGGGCAAGTGAAGGCTTCGTCCCCGAGGATGCCGATGTCCTCGTCGAGGGGACAGAGACCGGCACCAGTATTCGCGCCAACGGCCTCAAGATGCTCGACCCCTTCATGGAGTCGACGAGTTGCATTCTTGTGCGGACCGTGCCCGCCACCTCACAGACACGCCTGCTGGGCGAGGTGGTGGACAGGTTCAGGGCTGCCGCGCAATCCTGAGGCGGTGCCTCCGATTACCTTCCATATGGTCGTCGCGACGAACGTCGCGAGGCAACTCGCCAGCGCTCCGCTGAGCGAATCGAGCGGCGCCTACCTGCTCGGCTCGACGACCCCCGACATTCGCGTCCTCACGCGCGGCGATCGCCAGGACACCCACTTCTTCGACCTCGACGACCACGGCGTCCAGGATTCGGCCGGGCGCTTCCTCGCCGCGTACCGTCGCCTAGCCGACCCCTCGGCAATCTCGGCGGACACTCGCTCCTTCGTCTGCGGGTACCTGACTCACCTCGTTCTCGACGAGATGTACATCACGAGGATCTACCGGCCGTACTTCCTCGAACATGAGGCTGTCGGCGGCAAGGTCCGCGCCAACGTCATGGATCGCCTCCTCCAATTCGGCCTTGACCGCGAGTTCGGCGACGATCCGGCGGTCGTGGGCAACCTTGTCGGTGCCCTGGCTTTTTCGGTGGAGTCGATCGATTGCGGTTTCATCGACCAGGACACCCTGGAGCGCTGGCGGCAGGTGACACTCGACATTGCCGCGAGGGACATGGACTGGGACCGCGCCCGGCAAATGATCAGCCGCCACCTCGAACGCGCGGGGATCAGTGAACCGGGCGAGCTGGCGGAGTTCCTGGATTCGCTTCCGGCCCTCGAGAATGAGACAATCGCGCACGTTACCAACGCGGAAATCGATGGATTTGTTGAGCGCTCGACGGAAGCCGCGGCGCGGATTGTGACGAGGTACCTGGGGTGCGAATAATTCGCAACGCCGTCGAGGGCAAGGAGCTGCTGCTCAGCCGCAAGCCGGTCGCCGACGACGAACTCCCGATGAACATTCGGGAGACGACGTTCAAGACCTTCGGGCAGGAGCTCTCGCCGGACGAGGTGGTCCGCCGCATCATCCGCGACGTCCGCGAGGATGGCGACAACGCCGTCCGCTACTACAACCTCCGGATCGATGGGGCGGACACGCCTTCGCTGGAGGTGAGCCGCGACGAGATCGATGCGGCCTACGGCCAGGTTGACGCTGAGGTGGTCGAAGCACTGCGGTTCGCCGCCGGACGGGTGCGCACCTACCACGAGCAGCAGATGCGCGGCGCCTCGCTCGATTTCAACAACGACGGCCTCGGCCAGCTGACCCGCGCGATCGAGCGCGTCGGCCTCTACATCCCTGGCACGCAGGGCACCGCTGCCAAGCACCGTGATCATGTGCGCCGAGTGCCGGCCCAGGTCGCCGGCGTCGACGAGATCATGATGACGAGCCCGGTGTTGCCGGACGGCTCGGTTCCTCCCGTGAAGCTGGTGGCCGCGGATATTGCCGGTGTCTCCCGAGTGTTCAAGGCCGGCGGCGCCCAGGGCGTCGCGGCATTCGCCTACGGGACAGAGACGATTCCTCGCGTCGACAAGATCTGCGGCCCGGGCGGTCTCTTCGTTGCCATCGCCAAGAAGCAGGTCTTCGGTGACGTCGGGATCGACGCCGTCTACGGGCCAACCGAGACAGTCGTCATTGCCGACGAGAGCGCCGACCCCGAACTGGTGGCTGCCGATCTGCTCGCCCAGGCGGAGCACGACCCCCTTGCCACCCCCATCCTCCTGACGCCGTCGCACTACCTCGCCGACGCCGTCGACGCCGCGATCAATCGCCAGCTTCGCGGCCTGGAGCGGGAAAAGATCGCCCGTGAATCCATCGACAACCGCGGCGGCTGCATCCTCGTCAACGACATCGACCACGCCATCGAGCTGGCGAACGAATTCGCGCCCGAACATCTCTGCCTGCTTGTCGAGCAACCGATGGCCTACGCGATGAAGGTGCGCAACGCCGGCGGGCTCTTCCTTGGCGAGGCCTCGCCCGAGGCATTCGGCGACTACACGGCCGGCCCCAGCCACACAATGCCGACCGGCGGGAGCGCGCGCTGGAGTTCGCCCCTTGGCGTCCGCGACTTCATCAAGACGATCAGCGTCATCGGGATCCAGGGTGATGTCGCGGAGGACGTCGCTCGCGCTGCCAGCATCATCGCCCGCGCCGAAGGCTTGACGGCCCACGCCAAAGCCGCTGAACGCAGGCTGTTGGGCCGGTAGCCGTGGTCAGCCTCGACACCCTGCTGCGCCCGGGCCTCGATGCGCTCGAGCCGTATGAAGCTGTTCGGCCGCTGGATGTGCTGGCCGCCGAGATCGGCATTCCCGTCGACGACCTGGCCAAGCTCGACGCCAACGAAAACCTCTACGGCCCAATCCCGGCCGTTCGGGAGGCCGCGGCCACGGCGGACCTCCACATCTATCCAGACCCGGCCCAGCTGCGCCTGCGCTCGGCCATCGGCGGGTATCTTGGCGTGCCGCCGGAGACGGTGGTCGCCGGTGCCGGCAGCGACGAACTGCTCGACCTGCTCTTCCGGGCAATGGCCCCGAAACGCGTCGTTACCACCCCGCCGACGTTCGGCATGTACCGTTTCCTGGCGGGGATCTCCGGCTGCGAGGTCGCGGAAGCGATGCGCGGCGAAGGGTTCGCACTCGATCTGCCGGCGATTGCCGCCGCGGTGCAAACGGGGGCCAACCTCGTCTTCGTCACCTCTCCGAACAATCCCACCGGGAACCCGGCGAGCGAAGACGAGATCCTTGCCCTTTGCCGGCTGCCAGCCCTCATCGTCGTCGACGAGGCCTACGCCGAGTTCGCCGGGGCCACGGCCGTTGGACTCGTAGCTGACCACGAGAATCTCGTGGTCCTCAGGACCTTCAGCAAGTGGGCGGCGCTGGCTGGCCTTCGCGTGGGCTATGCCGTCTGCGCACCGCGGTTGCAGGAAAAGCTGATGGCCCTGAAGCAGCCGTACAACGTCAACGCCGCTGCCGACGCCGCCGCTTGCGCCGCGATTGAGCACCGGGACGAAGTGTTCGTCACGGTGAGGGCCCTTATCGCCGAACGCGAGCGCATGGTCCGGGAGCTTGCCCGCTTTGAATGGCTGGTGCCGCACCCGTCGTCCGCCAACTTTGTGCTGTTCAAGGTGTTGGGCCACGATGTTGCGGACGTTGCCGCCGACCTCCGCCGCCACGGCGTGCTCGTGCGGACGTACAGCCGGCCCGAGCTCCAGGGCTTCCTGCGCATCAGCGCCGGCCGCCCGCAGGATACGGATCGACTGATCGCGGCACTCGAAGGGAAGCTGACATGATGGGCCGGAAAGCAACGGTTTCGCGAAAGACGAACGAGACCACCATCGCGCTTGAACTGAACCTCGATGGCACGGGCCAGTACACCATCGACACAGGGCTGCCGTTCTTCGACCACATGCTCAGCCACATCGCCAAGCACGGTGTCTTCGACCTCCAGCTCAAGGCCGCCGGCGACCTGGAAGTCGATGCCCATCACACCATCGAGGACTGCGGCATCGCCCTTGGCGAGGCGTTCAACCAGGCTCTCGGCGACAAGGCCGGCATCGTCCGCGCCGGCAGCGCCGCCATGCCGCTCGATGAGGCGCTGGCGTTCGCCATCGTCGACCTCAGCGGTCGCCCCTATGCGGTCCTCGACCTCGGCTTGCTTGGCCGTGAGGTTGGCGGCATCCCGCCGGACCTCTTCAGCCACTTCTTTGAAGCCTTCGCCGCCTCAGCCCGGGCGAACATCAACGTGCGTACGCTCTCCGGCGTCAACGATCATCACAAGGCAGAAGCTTGCTTCAAGGCCGTGGCTCGCGCCCTCGATGCGGCCTGCCGTGTCGATCCGCGCCGGGGCGGCGATCTCCCGAGCACCAAGGGGACGCTCTAGGGGTCGCGCTATGAAGGATGCCCTCTCCGACGTCCTTGCCGCCTACCAGTGGGCGTCCCTCGACGACGAGGCCCTCGCCGAAGCCGCGGTCATGGTGCTTCTCTACCCGACCGAGGCTGGCGTGCACACCGTTTTCCAGAAGCGGTCCGAACTCGTCCTCCACCACAAGGGCCAGATCAGTTTCCCCGGTGGCGCCCGCGATCCCGAAGATGAAAGCATCCAGTGGGCTGCCCTTCGCGAAACGCACGAAGAGATGGGAGTGCCGCCGGAGTCCGTCGAAGTACTCGGGCGCCTCGACGAGATCCGGACGATCAGTGGCTTTCGGGTGTCCCCCTTCGTCGGCTGGTTCGAACGCGGTGAGTTTGATTGGAAGCACAATGCATTCGAAGTGGCCTACCCGCTAGAAGTCAGCCTCGACCACCTCATGCACCCGGAGACGTTCGTCGTGGATGTGCGCACTGTCGATGGCCGGAGCGTGGAGATGCCCAGTTACCGCGCCGGCGACGACCTCATCTGGGGAGCCACGGCCCGCATCGTCGCCAACTTTCTGGACGTCCTCACCGCCGCTGGCGTGACACCCCGGGCGCGCTAAGCCCGGCCCGTACTACGATGTCGCGATGACCCTGACCGTTGGTTCGCTGCTCGCTGAGGGCGTACCGGGCCTCCGCCTCTTTCGCGGCGATGCCGCGACGACCGTTGCCGGCATCACCCACGATTCTCGCACTGTGGCGGCCAGCTCACTTTTTGTTGCCGTCCCCGGGATGCGCTCGGACGGCCACACGTTCCTTGGCCAGGCGGTCGAACGCGGCGCCTCCGCTGTGCTCATCCAGGAAGACCATGTTGCCGCCGCCGAAGCGCTCCCTGCCGGCCTGGCGGTGGTCACGGCGCCGCATTCGCGGTTCGCCCTCTCCGCCGCGGCTGCCTGGTTCTACGGTCATCCTTCCCGCGAGATGACGGTCATTGGCATCACCGGCACCGACGGGAAAACCACCACCTCGCACCTGTTGACCTCGGCGCTCGAATCGGCCGGGCTCACCGTTGGTCGCCTTGGCACGGTGGACGTCCACCGGACCGGGCAGACGACGGCTTCCGAGACGCGGATGACGACGCCGGAGGCGCCCGAGGTCCATCGCGAACTGCGGGCGATGGCGGACGCCGGCTGCCGCTACGCGATTGTCGAATCGACGAGCCACGGCCTCGCCCTCCAGCGCCTGGAGCACGTGGACTACGACATCGCCGTCATGACCAACATCACCGGCGACCACCTCGATTTCCATGAGACCTTCGAGCAGTACAGGGCGGCGAAAGCCCACCTGTTCGAGATGCTCGACCGGCCAACCGCCAAGGATTCGCGGCGGACGGCGATCGTTAACGCCGACGATCCCTCCGCCGAACACTGCCTTGGCCAGACCTCGGCAACGGCCGTGCGGTTCGCCCTCGACAGCCCCGATGTAGACGTCACCGCGCGCGAAGTCGAGCTCAGGTCCGACGGCAGTTCTTTCGAACTGGTGATGCCCACGGGTTCGGCCCATGTCTCGCTGCGAATGCCGGCCCGGTTCAATGTCGCCAACGCGCTCGCCGCCGCCGCTGCCGCCCACGCCCTCGGATTCGCTCCTGCCGTTGTTGCAAGGGGTCTCGAGAGCTGTGCCGGCGTGCCCGGGCGCATGGAGCGGATCGTCTGCGGGCAGCCGTTCGAAGTTGTCGTGGACTATGCCCACACCGGTGATGCCCTGCGGAAGATCCTCGAGGTCCTCAGGGGGGTCACGAAAGGGCGCCTGATCGTCGTCGTTGGCGCCGCTGGCGAGCGCGATCCGGGCCGGCGGTTCGGTGTCGGGCGGGCCGCAGCCGAAGGCGCCGACTATGCCGTGTTCACCTCGGAAGATCCGCGCAGCGAGGAGCCATCCGCAATCGTGGCGGAAATAGGCAGACATGCCGAGGCGGCCGGTCGCATTCGCGGGCGCGACTTCGTCGAGATCGAAGACCGGCGCGAGGCAATTCGCCACGCGGTGTCGGTCGCCGTTGCAGGCGACGTTGTGGCGATCTGCGGCAAGGGCCATGAGCGCTCGATCATCTTCGGCGACGCCAGCATCCCCTGGGACGACCGGGAAGTAGCTCGCGAAGAGCTCGTCGCCGTGGGTTATGCCTGAAGTAAGGGTTCGTCGCCCGTAGCCGGTGCCGTTCGTATACTCGCTCGCGAGCCAGACAGGCCCGGAAGCGTTTGATTGCCCGACCGTAACCGCCGACAGGACCGCCGCCGCCACCCTCAGCAGGATGTTCCGGTCATCCACGAGGCGACTCCTTTTCAGCCGCCTGCAGCGCTGGCACGCCTCGCCTCTCCGCTCGTCTTCATCCCCATCGGTGTGGCCGCCGGGCTCATCCTCTTCCTGATCGCGTTCGCGATACGTGATGACACCAGCAGCCCGGTCGAGGCAGGCCCCCTCGGTACGCCGAGTGCGACGGCGGTCTCCGGTACCCCCACGGAGGGGCCAACCCCCACGCCCGACCCGCGGATGTTCGAAGGGGCGGACGATGTCACCGATCCGGAGACGATCGACTACCAGGCCACGATCAAGACGGACAAGGGCACGATCGTCATCGACCTCTTTGAAGACGTCGCGCCGAACACCGTGAACAACTTCGTCTTCCTTGCCGAGAAGGGCTTCTACGACAACCTCGCCTGGCATCGAGTCGTCCCCAACTTCGTAATCCAGGCCGGCGACCCGCGGTCGGAGGTCGGCCGCGAAGATGACGAGTCGACGGAGGACGGTCCGGGCTATACGACTTCCGACGAGAAGAACGACCTGGCAAACACGCGCGGCCGTATCTCGATGGCAAAGGTGTCAGGCGAGACCGTCTTTGGCAGCCAGTTCTTCATCAACCTGAAGGACAACCCGGCCCTCGACGACGCCAATTCCACCGGTGACGCCTACTACCCCTTTGGCGAAGTCATCGAAGGGATGGACGTCGCCGACAAGGTCGAACAGGACGACGTGATCCAGGGCATCACGATCCAGGAATTGCCAAAGCCTGACGCGACAGCAACGCCGACGCCCTAGCGGGCGGGCAGCTACAACTGGTCCTCTGTGTCGACAGGTTCGGGCGGGCCGATGAGGCCATGTGCGGCAGAGTATTTCTCCACCGCCCAGATCAGCAAAAAGAAGGGGGCGAAAGCGATCGTCGCGCCGAGGCCCCACCACCAGAAGCCACCAACGAAGAAGAGGATCGCCAGCGCGGCGGCAAGCGACATGCCGAGGATCGCGAAGATGCGACCGGCGAGCACGTACGGTGTAACGGCTGTGTTCACGGACTCCATGTTGGCGGCGAGGTTGCGATGGGTCTAGGCTCGCGCCATGACGGACGCCGGCACCGTACGGTTCAGTGACCCGGTGCGAGCGTTCCTCGAGTCCTCAATGGTGCCGGGCATCCTGGCGACCGTGGGCCGTAGCGGCGGCCCCGTGACTTCGGCTGTGTGGTATGCGCTCGAAGGCGACACGATCATCGTGTCCACACCCGCGGACGGTACGAAGGCCGCAAACGTGCGGCGCGACGGCCGCGTCTCGTTCATCGTGGATACCAAAATCCGGCCGTACAGCGGTGTGGCCATCGAAGGGACTGCCAGCGCCATCGAAGATCTCGACCTCGCCCGTTGGCGGCGCATCGCCCACCGCTACGTGGGCGACGACATCTCGCCCGCGATGCGCCAACGGATCGAGTCGCGACCCCGGGCGATCCTCCAGATCGCGCCCCGGCGGGTCCGGCCATGGAACATCGAGGGCGCCGGCTGATGCTGAAGGCTGTGGTCTTCGATATTGGCGACACTCTCCTGAGGCTCGACCCCCTTCCCGAGGACCTCGCGGAGCGGATGGCCATGGAGATGGCCGCTACGGCAGGAGTTGCCGACGACGTCGCCGCAAAGGTGGTGCGCACCGCTATGCAGTCGGCGAGGACTCGCGCCGGAGACGGTACCCATCGCGAGCCAAACATCACCATCGAATTGTCCGAGGCAGCCCGGCGCTTCGGTATGCCCCTTGCGCCGGAGATAGCCACTGCTGTTGCCGATTGCATTGGCCGGGCGGATGTCGCGCGCTTCGTGCCCAACGCCCGGGTGGCAGTGGTCTTTGGCGAACTCAAGGCGACCGGATTGAGGATCGGATTGCTCTCGAATACCTGGACGCGTGGCTCGATCTTGCGGCAGTACTTTGATGCTGAGGGCGCTGGCGAGCACCTCAGTTTCGGCGTCTACTCGGGCGACGAAGGGATCAGGAAACCGCATCGCGACATCTACCAGCGCGCGCTCGACGGCCTTAATGTCGAAGCACACGAGGCGCTCTTCGTCGGCGATCGCGTGGTCGAGGATGTCCTTGGCCCGATGGCGCTTGGGATGCGTGCAGTCCTCACCCATGAGCATCGTGGCGAGGATCCCGGAGCCGCGAACCCCTTCGCGATCATTAAGAGGCTCGAAGAAATCGTGGAGATTGCAGCTGCGCTCAGCACTGCCAGTGGCGGATGATGTCATTGTGGCCCGAGCATGCCATCTCGAACGACGCATACTGCGCGGCGAACATCCATATCAGCATGACAGCAAGGAAAAGGACGGCGATCGCGAAGGCCCGTCGCCCGTTCAGATAGCCGACGACGCCCCCCGCAATGATGGCAAGGGACAGCGCCAGGCCGTGAAGTCCGAAGTAGAGCCCGTCGTTCCTGTTCGGTGCGGTTTCTACCGCGAGCCGAAGGGCGGTCAGGTAGGCGGCAAGGATGGTGGCAAGGGCCAGGCCGGTGATTGCCACCGATAGCCAGCCGCGGCCACCTTCTGGCTCGGGGTCTCGCTCCACGAGGCGATAATACCGAAAGGGGGAAGCCGCGAACGGCTTCCCCCTGGTTGTTTCGTCGGAATGGGCGCTGAGCTAGCTCAGGAGGGCGATGACCTCGTCGACGGTGGCGGTGCGCCAACCTGCCCAGGTTGCGCCCTTTTGCCATTCGAGATACTTCTCGCGGGACCGCGCGCGGAACTCGTTGACCTCTTCCTCGCTCGGCTCGTGCCCGAGTTCCTTGGCAATGTCTTCGGGGCGGCGTCGCGCCAAGGATCGGACGCATCTCCGGCATCTGCTCATTGGCCAGCTCCGGCCGCTCGATGAAGTGGCCGAGTTCGTTGTGGTCCTTGTCGAAGAAGACGAGCACGGGGATGGACTCGAACTCGCCGTCCTTCAGGTACGACTGAATCAGGTCTTTGTTCTGGTCGCGCTCAAAGATGCGGATCTCGATGCCCATCGCCTCAGCGATCTTCGCTGCCACCGGCATGCCGCGATAGACATCGGGGCACCAGTCTTCGCCGATGACGGCCAGCGTGGTCGGGCCCTTCGGTCCGCTGGCGATCGCCTTGAGCTTTGCGGCCTGGGCTTCTGTCGGCTTGGTGCCGTTGTAATTGCGGTCGAAGAGGTCGCGGTTGCGGATGCCGCTCTCGAGGTATTCCTTGTACGTCTTGCCGGTCTTGTAACGCTCCGCGGTGATGGGCGATTCGGTTACCTGTGTCAAAAGTATCTCCTGGAAGCCAGAGTATGTTCGCAAGCGTAGCGATCCACGGGGGGCCCCACAACCGGTCTCAGGCGCCGCTGGCCGCGATCGTCGCTTTCGCCTCGTCCCAGAGGGCGTCGAGCCCGGCAAGATCGAGGCATCTGCATGTCGAGGCCGCGTGCCTCGGCGAACTGCTCGACGAGGGCGAACCGCTTGCGAAACTTGTCGTTCGCTCGCCGCAGCGCCTGTTCGGCATCGATGCCAAGGCGGTCGGCAATGTTCGCGGCGACGAAAAGGATGTCGCCGAATTCGTCCTCGCGGTCGGTCGTCGCCTTCGGCCCGGGCAAACTCCCCGATCTCCTCCTGCAGTTTGGCCAGCGGTCCATCGATGTCTGGCCAGTCGAAGCCAATCCGCCGGGCGCGTCCTTGCAGCGATTGGGAGGCAGCCAGCGCCGGGAGGGCGGCCGGGACACCGGCGAGAATGCTGCCTCCGGGCTTTTCGTTCTTCTTGATCTGCTCCCAGTTCTGGGCGACGGCCTCAGCCGTTGCGACCGTGGCGTCACCGAACACGTGGGGGTGGCGGCGAATCAGCTTGCGGCCGATTGATTCGGTGATGTCGGAGGTGCCGAACGTCCCTTCGCGGCGGCCAACCTCGGCGTGCATGAAGACCTGGAGCAACAGGTCGCCAAGCTCCTCCACCAGCGCTGCCCGGTCGCCGTCGTCGATCGCCTGGAGCACTTCGTAGGATTCCTCGAGCAGGTATTGCCGGAGGGAGTCGTGCGTCTGATCGGCATCCCACGGGCAGCCACCGGGGGCATTCAGCCGCGCGATGATCGCCGCCAAACCGTCCAGAGTCCGAAGGTTGTCCGTCCCAGCAAGCGCCGGGACGTAGATGGATTGCGGTACGGCGGCGTTCGCAAGCGCGTCCACCGTTGTCGTGGCGGCCCCCGCTCCCGTCATCAGCGTGATGGTGTGGTTCGCCGGATATGTCGCCAGCAACGACTCCCGGGCGTCGCGCAGCACCTCCGCCGTGAACCGGTGACAAAGCAATGCCGGGCGCCGTGGGTCGATATCGGCGCCGGGGGTATCGATGAGCTGGAGGTTGTCGCCCATGAGGGGAGCATACCGGCGTTCGATTGTCCGCACAGGGCCGGCATGCCACCATCGGCTATCCACGGAGGGCATTGCAGTGACAGAGCCGGGCCGGACCTGGGGCGGGCGCTTCGAGTCCGGTATGCACGAGCTGACCCAGGAGTACACGGCCGGGGCCGACCGCGACCTCTGGCCATACGACATCTCCGGCTCGATCGCCCATGCGAAGATGCTGGGCAAGCAGGAGATCATCCCTCTCGACGCGGCGCAACAGATCGTCGCCGGCCTCGAACAGGTGCGCGGCGCCTTCGAGAGGGGCGAAATCGCGTGGCGCCCGGAACTCGAGGACATCCACACCCACATCGAATCGGCCTTGCGCGACCGGATCGGCGTCGCTGCCGGCATGCTCCACACCGCTCGCTCTCGAAACGACCAGGTGGCGCTCCTGAACCGAATGCTTGTCCGGGCCATGTGCGATGACGCCCGCGGCCTTGCTCGGCGACCTGCTCGCCGTTCTCGCCGACCTCAGCGAGCGCCATGCCGCCGACCCGATGCCCGGCTACACTCACCTTCAGCGCGCCCAGCCGGTCACGCTCGGCCATCACCTGCTGGCCTACGGCGAGATGCTGCTCCGCGACCGCGAACGGTTCGCGGACTGCCGCCGCAGAGTAAACGTCCTGCCCCTGGGATCCGGCGCTCTCGCGGCGTCGCCCTACCCGCTCGACCGAGAGTTCGTGGCCCGAGAACTCGGCTTCGACGGCGTGACCCGCAATAGCCTCGACGCCGTCTCGGATCGCGACTTCATCGCCGAATTCCTCGCTGCCTGTTCACTCACCCAGGTGCACCTCTCGCGGCTTGCGGAGGAGATTGTCATCTGGTCGAGCGCGGAGTTCGGATTCGTGCGCCTGCCGGACGCCTTCGCGACGGGCTCCAGCATGATGCCCCAGAAAAAGAACGCCGACGTTGCGGAGCTCGCACGGGGCCGCACCGGTCGCGTCGTCGGCGAGCTAACCGGCATCCTCACGACCCTCAAGGGGCTGCCGCTCTCCTACAACCGTGACCTGCAGGAAGACAAGTTGGCGGTGCAGAACGCGGCCTCCGTTGTCCTGCCGACGATCCGGATCTTCGCGGCCATGCTCCCGGCCCTCGAATGGAACCTGCCGAAGATGCGGGAGGCGGCTGCCGGTGGCTTCAGCCTGGCGACGGACGTGGCCGACTATCTCGTGCTCAGGGGGATGCCGTTCCGGGAAGCGCACGCGGTTGTGGGCGGACTTGTCCGGGAGGCGGAGGCGCGCAGCTGCGACCTTGCCGCCCTCCCCATTGACGTCTACCGCGCCGCCAGCGAACTGTTCGAAGACGAGGTTCGCGAGATCACCGTGGAATCCGCTCTCGCCGCGCGCGACATCCCGGGGGGTCCGGCCCCGGCTCGTGTCAGGCAGGCCGCCCGGGACCTGCGCGCGTCGATCTAGTTCAGGAGCGCGACCTGGGCTTTCGTCGCTTCGGCGGCCGCAACCACGCGCGCTTTTTCGTCATCCGTGAGGGGTAGTTCGAACGTCTTCTGGATGCCCCCCTCGCCGAGCTGGCACACGGTGCCGGAGAAGACGCCGCTGATGCCGTATTCGCCCTGGTGGAAGACCGAGCAGGGCATCAGCCGGCGCTGGTCGAGGAGGACGGCCTTCGACCATCGCAACCACCGCCGCTGACGGCGCGTAGTAAGCGCTCCCGACTTTCAGGAGTTCGCCGATCTCAGCGCCGCCGCGCATGGAACGGGCGACGAGGGCATCGACCTGCTCCTTCGGCAGGAGGTCGGTCAGGGGCACGCCGCCGACACGCGTCTGCGAGACGACCGGGACCATCGTGGTGTCGGTGTGTCCGCCGATGACATAACCGTGGACGTCGAGCGGCGAAACGCCAAGCGCGTCGGAGACGAAGTATCGGTAGCGCGCGCTGTCGAGCATGCCGCCCTGGCCGATGATCCGCTCCCGCGGAAAACCGCTCGCCTTCATGGCGACGTGGCACATCGCGTCCATCGGGTTGCTGAAGATGACGAGGACGGCGTTGGGGCTGTGCTTGGCCGCCTCTGTGATCTTCGCCTTCACGATGTCGGCGTTCCCATTCAGGAGTTCTTCGCGGCTCATTCCCGGCTTGCGGGGGGCGCCCGCGGTGCAGATCACGACATCGGAGTTAGCCGTTTCTTCCCAGCCGTCGGTGGCCGAGATGCGCGTGCTGAAACCGCGCCAGGCGGCCGCCTGCGATTCGTCGAGCGCCTTGCCGTGGTGCATGGTGCCCGCGAACTGGGGGTCGTCCTGGAGGACGACATCGCAGATGTCGAGTTCGATGAGACGTTCGGCCATGGCGCCGCCAGTCATGCCGGCGCCAATGATGGTGACCTTCTTGCGGGCCATAGTTCCTCCGCGTGTAGATGTGCAGATGCCCTCAGCCTACACGCGGAGGCGATAACGATTGAGCCCTAGCCGCGCGGCAGACCGAGCCCGCGAGTGGCGATGATGTTGCGCTGGATCTCGCTCGTTCCGGCTGCGATGGTGCCGGGCACGGTCCGCATATAGCTGCGGCCAATGTCGGCGCGCAGGGGAGCATGCGGGTCCGCCGGGTCGACGTTTTGGCCCGGGAGCCCAAGCAGTTTGAGGCCAAAGTTGGCAATCCGCTGGCCAAGCTCGCTGCCGAAGACCTTCGACATCGATGCCTCGTAGTTGGGGATGAGGTTGGCTCCCTGCATCCAGGCTACGCGGTAGCTGAGGAGCCGCGAAGCTTCCACCTCTATCCGCAGTTCGGCCAACCCTTGCCGGATGCTGGCGCTATCGATCAGGCGGCCCTTTGGCCCCTTCGTGTCTTTCGCGTAGTCGGTCAGCCGCTCCACGGTCTTTCGGCCGGTCGCCGACCAGTTCACACCCGAGCGCTCGAAGTCGAGCAGTGTGGCGCCGACGTACCAGCCACGGTTCTGCTCGCCGAGCATATTGCGGGCGGGCACCCGCACGTCTTCGAAGAAGACTTCGTTGAACTCGTGGTCCCCAAGCATGTTAATCAGCGGCCGTACCGTGACTCCGGGCGTCCGCATGTCGAGGAGGAAGTAGCTGATCCCGCGGTGCTTGGGAGCATCGGGGTCGGTGCGGGTAAGGACATGAATCCAGTCAGCATCGTGGGCGCCGGATGTCCAGATCTTCTGGCCGTTGATGACGAAGTCGTCGCCGTCGCGGATGGCCCGGGTCTGGAGGCTTGCAAGGTCGGAGCCGGAGCCCGGCTCGCTGAAGCCCTGTGCCCAGTGCACTTCGCCGCCGGCGATCTTCGGGAGATGCTGCTTCTTCTGCTCTTCGTTCCCGTGGACCATGAGGCAGGGGCCCACCATCGAGATGCCCTGGCCGCCGGATCCTGGCGCGCCTGAGTAGGCGGTCTCTTCGCGGAAAATCATCTGGTCCATGTGGCTGGCGCCCAATCCGCCGTAATCCTTCGGCCAGGCCATGGTGAGCCAGCCCTTCTGCGCGAGCCGCTGTTCGAAGGCTCGGCCGGCAGCATTCGTGACTTCATCGCCCGCGTGTGCCGTTGGCGGCGGCGGCGTCCAGTTGTCGGCGATGAACTGCTTCACTTCGCCCCGGAAGGCCTCTTGTTCTTTGGTGAACTGAAATTCCACGGGTTATCTCCCTCGTCCGTCCGTTGGTGGGGAGAGTATGGCAAGTTCGGACGCCGAATGCAGCCATGGCAGACGCTGCCGTGTACCCTCGTTCCGATGGCTGAACCAACGAAGCGTCGCGTTCCCGTGGACAAAGAGGGGCAACCCGTCGGGCCGGCGCCGAAACCGGAAACGTCCGGCTGCGATTGCCCCATCCTCGATGCCGAAGACTGGCACGAGGTGGAGAGCGACTGGAGTGACATCGCCTTCATCCGGACCTCGCTGCCCGCGTTGGCCGGAGTGCCTGTTGGCTACTCATCGATCGGCGCCAAGCTCGCCGAAAAAGCGCTGGCGCTCGGGGCGACCGTCCCCGAAGACGCCATGTTGCTGCTCGGCGAGGGGAAGTTGCGACGGCCGGTGCTCCTCGAGGTGGAAACTGCAGGCGATACGGCGGGACTGGAGATGCCCGGCGGGGTTGCGTTCACGCGCCTGCTCCACGCTCCCTTCGGGGCGATGAAGGGGCTGGTGAAGGAGACCCGGGAAGTCTCCAAGGGCAGGTATGGCCGGGAGCCGGACAACCTCTGGATCTGGTACCTCACCTGCACCGAGTGCAGCGAAGCACGCGATTGGGAGACCCTCTTCGTGGCTCATTACGGCCCGGACTAACCATTTCTGGCGATGGGATGGCATACTCGATCCGTGCGACTGCATGTTGACAGACGAGTGCCGATAGCCGGCAACCGATTGGGCCGTGCCCATCTGCGTCTCGGGGGGTCTGCTCCCCGCCCGGTTCCATGGCTCGGACTCGCACTTATTCGGCCCCGCGGCCTTTAGGCTCGGCGGGGCTTTTCCCCTTCACCTCAGTCCGATTGGCGTGGCCCTGTGCCCGCGCGCAATCCTTTCCAGGAGAACGGAGAGAATCGTGGTGAGCGATCGCTATGACCCTTCTGCGATAGAACAACAGTGGCAGTCGCGCTGGGAAGCCGAACAGGTCCATCGCGCCGTCGATTTCGATACGACGAAGCCGAAATGGTACGCGCTGACGATGTTTCCCTACCCGTCGGGCGACATCCACACGGGGCATTGGTACTCGGTGGTGCCGAGCGACGCGGCCGCAAGGTACAGGCGGATGCGGGGCTACAACGTCATGTTCCCGATGGGGTTCGATAGCTTCGGCCTGCCCGCCGAGAATGCCGCGATCAAGCGAGGGATCGACCCCAAGGAATGGACCTACAGCAACATCGATCGGATGCGGGATCAGCTCCGCCGGATGGGGACCAGCTTCGACTGGTCGCGCCAGCTCGCTACCAGCGACCCGGAGTTCTACCGGTGGACCCAATGGTGGTTCTTGCAGCTCTTCAACCGGGGCCTCGCCTACCGCGCCGCCGCCGCCGCCAACTGGTGCCCGGGCTGCCAGACGGTGCTGGCCAATGAGCAGGTCGTCGACGGCCGCTGCGAGCGCAGCGACGATATCGTCGAGCGCCGCTTCCTGACTCAGTGGTTCTTCAAGATCACCGATTACGCCGAAGAGCTGCTGCGCTTCGACGGCATCGATTGGCCAGAACGGATCAAGACGATGCAGACCAACTGGATCGGGCGTTCCGAAGGGGCCTTGCTCCACTTCCCCGTCGAACTGCCGGGCGGCACGGAGACGCTGACCGTCTTCACCACGCGGCCCGACACGGTCTATGGCGCCACCTTCATGGTCCTGGCTCCTGAGCATCCCCTCGTCGAGCAACTGACGACCGCCGAACAACGAGCGACCGTCGACGACTATATCGAAAACACCGCGCGCACAACGGAGATCGAGCGTCTTTCGACTGAGCGCGAGAAGACAGGTGTCTTCACGGGTGGCTATGCCACCAATCCCTTCACCGGCGAAAAGATCCCCGTCTGGATTGCGGACTATGTACTGGTGACCTACGGCACGGGGGCGATCATGGCGGTGCCGGCCCACGATGAGCGTGACTTCGCGTTCGCGAAGAAGTACGGACTCGATATCCGCCCGGTGTATACAGCCAAAGACGTGGACCCCGAGGGGGAGCTTGCTGCCGCCTATACCCAGGGCGATGTCTACATCCATTCCGGCGAACTCGACGGCAAGCCGGTCGAAGGTGGCGTGCAGGCGGCAATCGCGATTGCTGAGAATAGCGGCCTTGGCGAAGGCACGGTCAACTATCGCCTGCGGGACTGGCTCATTTCGCGGCAGCGGTACTGGGGCGCACCCATCCCTATCATCCATTGCCCCGAGTGCGGCATTGTGCCCGTACCCGAAGACCAGCTCCCGGTGCTACTGCCTGAGCATGTGACGTTCGAGCCCACCGGCCGTTCGCCGCTTAACGACGTGCAGGAGTGGGTGAACGTCTCCTGCCCGCAATGTGAGTCCCCCGCCCGCCGAGAGACCGACACACTGGATACGTTCGTCTGTTCGAGCTGGTACGAAATGCGCTTCGCCGATCCCCACAACACAACGGCCCCCTTCAGCAAGGAACTCGCCGACTACTGGTTCCCGGTTGACCTCTACACCGGCGGGGCCGAACACGCTGTGCTGCACCTGCTCTATGTCCGCTTCTTCTGGAAGGCCGCCCGCGATATGGGGCTCGTCAAGGGCGACGAGCCGATGTCCCGCCTCTTCAACCAGGGCGTAATCCTCGGTCCCGATGGCAACCGGATGTCGAAGAGCCGCGGTAATGTCGTCGCCCCAGACGAACAGGTGGAGCGCTGGGGCGTCGACGCCCTTCGTTGTCAGCTGATGTTTGTTGGCCCGTGGGACCAGGGCGGGCCATACAACCCGACGGGCATGCAGGGAATCTCGCGCTGGCTCCACCGCATGTGGTCCCTCGCAAGCGAAGAACCGCGGCTGACCGAAGACGAGAACTCACGGGCTGCCCTCCGCCGGGTGACCCATGTTGCCATTCGCGAAGTGACCGAAGACATCGAGGCATTGCGTTGGAATACCTTGATTGCACGTCTCATGGAGCTGGCAACGGCGCTCGGAAAACTTCGCGACGAAGCTCCGGTCGACCGCCAGGGGTGGAACGAGTCGATCGAGGCGATGCTCCTTCTCGCGGCGCCCCTAGCTCCGCATATCACCGAGGAGTTGTGGGAGCGGGCGGGCCGGCCGTTCAGCATCCACACACAAACGTGGCCCTCGTTCGTGCCTTCCTACGTCCGGGAGGACGAGGTGGAGATCGTGGTGCAGGTGAACGGGAAAGTGCGCGACCACCTCCTCGTCGATGCGCAAGCAACGCAGGCGATCGTCACCGAACGCGCAATGGCGCTCGAACGGGTTGGTGAGTTCCTTGGTGGGAGAAAGCCGCGAAAAGTGATCTACGTGGCGGGGAAGCTGATCAACATCGTGGGCTAATGGAACATTCCATAACCCACGATGTTGACGAGTGCTAGGACACTGGCTCGAAGTAGACGACGCCTTTGTCGATCCACGTCTTGACCGGACGGCTCACTCTGCGTGCCGCCCTACCAATGCGGAGGGCGAGTCCGCGAGCGGTCTCATCGCGGTCGGGAATGAGCCTGCCCACTTCCCCTGAGGCAACGCTCATGATGTGCTCTTCATAGAGCTTCATGCGCGCCGCAAGCCGCCCTGATTGGCGGACGGGAACGGGCGCCTGTGCTTTCGGAATCTTCGTAAACTTTGCCATGCGTGAACTCCTGGTAACCCCCTTTTATTTTGTTGAGCATCCATTTCGAGTCGCACACTCGCGGTATGGATGTCCTGAGTTCAGTGAGAGCGTACGCGAAAAATACCCGTGGTACTAGCGGTCCTGTTGCAGCCCGTCGACACTCGCGTGGATTGAATCGAGAAACGTCCGCAGTTGCGAGTCAAGACGGGTTAACACTTCCAAAGCGTACCGGTCTGCGTCCGCGAGTTGCCGTGAGGAAGCGTCCGCCGCTTCCGAAAGATGGGCTGCAGCCGTAGCGTCCGCCTCCGCAATGGTGCGACGTGCGCGCTCTTCGGCCTCCACGATCAGGGCCTGCGCCCGCTCCCGCGCTTCTCCCACGATGCTGTTCCCATCTATCAACCGTTCGCGTTCTGCCGCCGCCGCGGAGGCCACGCGGCCGGCCTGCTCTCGCGCATCCGCAAGGAGCTGGTCGCGGGATTCGAGCACCTGGGCCGCGCGGCGAATGTCGTCTGGCACCGATAGCCTGAGCTGATCGATGAGGTCGAGCATGCGTTTTCGATCGACGACCAGGTTGCCGCCGACGGGCAGACGCCGCGACTGGACGATCAGGTCTTCCAGGTGGTCGATGAGTTCGAGGATCTCCAAGGGGGGCTCCCGGGCTGGCGAAGCCTAACTAAATTTTGCCTGGAGCGCCTTGAAGACGTGCGGCGGCACGAGGTCGGACACGTCGTAACCGAGGCGAGCCACCTCGCGGATGCGGCTGGCGCTCACGAACAGGTAGTCCTGGTTCGTCATCAGGTAGACAGATTCGAGGTGGGGAGCCATTTTCCGGTTCATCAGCGCCATGTCGAACTCGTTCTCGAAGTCCGTCACCGCCCGGATACCCCGCACAATCGCAACCGCGCCTTTGCGCCGGGCAAAGTCGACCATGAGTTCATCGAACATCTCGACTTCGACGTTCGGGATCTCTTCAACCGCCTGGCGGAACATGTCGACGCGTTCCTCCCACGTGAAGAGCGATCCCTTGTCGCGGCCCTTCACCACGGCGACGACGACGCGGTCGAAGAGGTGCGTGATTCTCCTCACGAGGTCCATGTGCCCGTTCGTGACAGGGTCGAACCCACCCGGGAAGACTGCGATCCTCATTGGCTCTCCGACCTGCGATAGAGCGCGATTGCGCTGTCGCCGTAGACTCGCCGATGTTCGAATTCCAGACCCGGCGGCCGCTGGGGCGGATTGTACCGACTGGAGTGCTCGTAGACGACTTTTGCCCCCGGCGCGAGCAGCGGAGCGATGGAATCCAGCGTGCGGTCGGCGCCCGGCATGGCGTACGGCGGGTCGAGATAGACCAGGTCGAAGGGGCCGCTAACCCGCGCCAACCCCTCGGGGAGCTTCGCCGCAATGACAGAGATCCGGCCCGAGGAGGCCGAGGGCTTCCGCCGCACCCATAATCGCCGCCGCCAGGGACGATGACGCTTCCACACAAGAGACCGACGCTGCCCCTCGGCTCAGGGCCTCCAGCCCGATCAGCCCGCTTCCCGCGAAGAGGTCGAGGACGCGCGAACCTGCGACGGACGGACCGAGGATGCTGAAGACGGCTTCCCGCAGTCGGCCCGACGTCGGGCGGAACCCGTCGGGCGTTCTGCCGCTGATCCGGACGACGCGACCGGTCAGCTCGCCGCCCGTGATCCTCGCCGAGGCGGCTGGCACGTTAGCCGCCGGAGTCCTGGCGCTGCTCCACGGCGAGATGGATCTCGCTGTCGAAGGTGACAACACCGTCGCTGAGCGAGAGGTGCACGGTATAGGTGCCGGGCTCTGCTGGCGCCGTCCAGCGCACGACACCGCGCTGGCCCCCTTCCAGAAGGCCCTGGTCGGCCGTCCATTTCGGTTGGAGGTCGTTGGCGTTCGGCTGCAGGAGGATCGGTTGGCCGGTCTCGACATAGGGCACGATCGCCGGCCAGATGTTGCCGAGGAATGGGTCGTTGCTCGCTTTTTCGACCGCGATACCGCCGAGGCCCCACTGGGTGGCGAACTCCAGCTTGAAGCCGACACTAAAGACGTTTTCGATCCACACCGTGCGGGCGCCGTCGAGCTTGTAGTTGAAGGCCACCGTGGCCGTCGGGGCGCTCCAGATGAGCCCCGTGAGATCCTCGTTTTGGTCGATGTTCAGCCCCGAGATTTCGACGTTCTCGTTCGGTGCGAGTTCCGGCCCGGCAACGCGGAGCTTCGTCGCCGTCGTCATCGCCTCGGTGAGCGTCTTCGGGATGACGCCCTCCTGCGACTTCTCTGCCGCCAGGGGAGTGACGGTGAGCACCAGCTTGGCGGGAGGCACGCGCGGTGCCAGGTAGTTGAGGATCGCCGTCATATCGTCGCGGTAGGTGGTCTGGTCGCGGATGGGGAGCATCTGGACGATGTCCGCTGCGGCGCCAATGGTTGCCCAGTCGTAGGAGCCTTCGGATACGGTGTCCCCGGTTCGCGTGGGCGGTGGCAGAGTAACCGTGAGCAGCTTGCTATCGGCGTGGAGGGCGTTGGCCAGTTCTTCGATGAAGAGGGCGAACGAATTGCGCTGGTCGGCCCGCAGGTCCATGTAGGAGATGTCGATCCCGGCGAGCCCGGAATTCTGCACGAGTGCGGCGATCGCCTGGACATGGGCTGTCCGCTTCGCAGTGTCGCCCAGCAGGGCATCGAGGTTGGCGAGCGTGCCCGTCTCAGTGTTGCCTGCCACGATCGAAGGGATTTGCATGGCATCCGTCGTCGCCGGCGCCGGTGAGACCGTCCCCTCGAGCGTGCCGTCCGGGGCGGGCCGGAAATCCCGCGTGTGGACAATGGTCACCAGCGACATGGCATCGGGATGCAGTTGTTCACCGGGGTCCAGGTAAGCGATCACGTTCCCGGCTGGAGAAAGCCGCCGCATGACGGCGATAATCGGTGGCGTATCGGAGAACCGGCCGGTTGCATACTTGCCCTCGCCGGCCACAACGGCAGCGCCGAGGGGTTCCCAGGTCGAGGTGTCCTCGCGGTACTGGAAGAAGCTGAGCCCCGACGATGCGTCGGCCTCGTCGTTGAGCTCGACGGTGATATCGACTCCAGCGCCATCCGGAATGTCGAGGGGCTCGCCGCTGTACTCGAAGATATCCGACGCCCGCACGAAGCCTGTCGGCGCCTCGGCGTCAATCGAGACGGGACAGTAGGGGTCGTTGCAGTCGGAGCCGCGAAGCCAGTTCAGCGCGAACCAGCCGAAGACGACGACGGCCAACGCGATGGCGCCGAAGGCCGCGATCCGGGGCCAGTCGGGTCCGCCCCGCCCGCGGCGGTTGCGACCAGTGTTCCAGGGGATTGGAGAATTTGTCATTGGCGGGGGCGGCGGCGCCGGGCCGCTCCCGGCGATTATCTCGGTGTCGCGACTACTGTGAAACCGCCGGGTGAGATTCGGTGAAGATGCGGCCGGCGTCTCTCCGTCATAGGATATGCTCGCCGCCGGAAAATACCCTGCCCGACATCGCGGAAGGACCTACAACCATGCCTGAGAACTCCGTACCCATGACGGTCGAAGGTAAAGAACGCCTCGAGAAGGAACTCGAGGTCCTCTACCAGCAGCGGAAGCAAGTTGCCGAGCGGATCCACCAGGCCCGCGAACTTGGTACCAGCCAGAACGATGCCGAATACGACGATGCCAAGCAGGAGCAGGGCCGCGTCGAAGGGAAGATCCGGGAGGTGGAGGACTACCTCAACCGGGCCGTCATCATCGATGAGAAGGAAGTGCAGAAGAGCCAGCGCGTGATGTTGGGGAGCAAGGTCGAGGTCGAACAGGATGGCCAGCCCCGGACCTACACGATTGTTGGTCACCCCGAGTCCTCGCCGATGGAAGGGAAGATCTCAAACGAATCACCCGTTGGCAGTGCCTTGATCGGGAAGCGGGTGGGTGATGTGGTGGACGTTAACGCGCCCAGAGGCGTGATCAAGATTACGTTGAAGAGCATCGATTGACCGCGCCGCGATGCGGCAGGGCGCGGTAGAAGGATGGCAGCGGCCGATGGATGAGCTGTGGGAACAGCGACTGCGGAAGCTTGAGGCTGCCCGCCTGGCGGGCATCGACCCTTATCCCGCCCGCAGCGCCCGCACCCACACGGCCGCGGAGGCAGCGCAACTGGCCGAACGCCAGGAGGACGCCGACGAAGGCACAGCCGTCACCGTTTCCGGCCGCCTCGTTGCCTTCCGCGATATGGGGAAGGCGGCCTTCGCCGATATTCGCGACGGCAGCGGCAGCATCCAGGCGCTCTTCCGAAAGAACGTGATCGGGGATGCCTTCGACCAGCTGGCACTCCTCGACCTCGGCGACTTCATCGAAGTCGCGGGCACGACCATGCGCACGCGCACGGGCCAGCCGACCGTCACCGCGCAATCCTGGGTCATGCTCGCCAAGGCGATGCGCGCACCCCCGGAGAAGTTCCACGGGCTGACGGATATTGAGGCACGCCAACGCCGGCGCTACCTCGACCTGATGGCCAACGAGGAGACCCGGAAGGTGTTCCAGACGCGAAGCCGCGTGGTGAGCGCCATTCGCCGCTTTCTCGATGACCGCGGGATTCCTCGAAGTCGAAACGCCGATCCTGCAGGAGTCGGCGGGCGGTGCGGCGGCCCGCCCTTTCTTCACCCACTTCAACGCAATCGACGAGGAACGCGCCCTTCGCATCAGCCTCGAATTGCACCTCAAGCGGATGGTGGTTGGCGGATTCGACCGCGTTTACGAGCTCGGCCGCATCTTCCGCAACGAAGGCATCAGCACGCGCCACAACCCCGAATTCACGATGCTTGAGACTTACCAGGCCTACGCCGATTACCGGGACGTGGCGGCCATGGTCGAGTCGATGATCGCCTCGGTCGCCGAGCAGGCCGCCGGCAAGATGGTGTTCAGTTTCCGCGACGCCGAGATCGACCTCACGCCACCGTGGGCACGCATCACGCTTACCGACGCGCTGCAAGAGTTCGGGGGCATCGACATCGAACGATTGGACACGGAAGAGGCGCTACGCGACGAGCTAGAGGCGCGCGGTCTCGACCCGGAGCGAGGGGCCGGCTACGGCAAGCTCGTCGACCAGGCAATGTCGCACTACGTCGAGCCGAAGCTGATCCAGCCCACGTTCCTCATGGATTACCCGGTCGAGCTCTCGCCTCTCGCCAAGCGCAAGCCCGACAACCCGCGCTTTGTCGAGCGCTTCGAACCCTTCGTTGCCGGCTTCGAGTTGGGGAACGCCTACACGGAGCTGAACGACCCGATCGACCAGCGCGAGCGCTTCCAGGAGCAACTACGGCTGCAGGCGGCCGGTGACGACGAGGCTGAACTCATGGACGAAGATTTCCTCTTCGCTCTGGAACACGGCATGCCGCCGACCGGGGGATTCGGGATGGGGATCGACCGACTCGTCATGGTCCTCACCGAACAGCCATCGATCCGTGATGTCATCCTCTTTCCCCAGCACCGGCGCGAGCATGACTGATCCCTCGGAACCATTCGAACGGCACTTCACCGCAACCGCCTACATCGTTCATAACCAACGGACCCTGCTGCTCTGGCACCATGGCCTGCGGATGTGGTTGCCCCCCGGCGGGCATTGCGAAGCGAATGAAGACCCTGTGCAGGCTGTTGTCCGGGAGGCCAAGGAAGAGTCCGGGCTTGATGTCCACGTGCTGACGCCGGGTGGGCTGCCCCGTTTCGACGGCGTTGACGTGTTGCCGCCGCCGGCGGTGATCCTCGTCGAGGACATCGTGCGCGACGACCAGCCGTTTCACCAGCACATCGACAACGTGTACTTCACCGCGCCGGAGGGCATGGTCGACTTCGCGAGGCCTATTCCCCACGGACCCCATGAATGGGTGGAGCGAGCCCGGATGGAGACGGAGTTCTCGCTGAAAGCGCCGGATGGTAGTCTCGTTTCCGTCGCTGACGATGTGCGCCTGCTCGGCCTCCAGGCGCTGGCCGCGGCCCTGGAGACATGAACATTGCTGACCGCCCAATACATCCGTGAGAACCGCGACCGCGTCGTTGCTGACATGGCTGCCCGCGGGGCCGACGTCCCGATCGACCGTGTCATCGCCCTCGATGAGCAGCGCCGGTCGAGCATCCAGGACGTCGAAGCCCTTCGAGCTGAACGCAACGCGGCGAGCAAACTCATCGGGCAGACAAAGGACCCGGAGGAACGCCAGCAGCGGATCGAAGCGCAGCGGCAGTTCGGCGAACAACTGGCGACGGCCGAGAGCGAACTCAAGGGCACAGAGGACGAACTCCAGGCCCTACTCCTGACGATTCCGAATATCCTCGACCCGTCCGTGCCGCGGGGCCGCGACGAAAGCGACAACGTCGTGGTGGAGACAGTCGGCGAGCCGCACTCGTTCGGGTTCGCCGCCCGCCCGCACTGGGAACTCGGCGAACTTCTCGGCGGCATCGATTTCGAGCGCGGCGTGAAGATGTCGGGCAGCCGCTTTTTTGTGCTTCGAGGAGGTATCGCCCGGCTTCAGCGTGGCCTCATCCAGTGGATGCTGAACTCACACGTGGCGGCCGGGTTCGAGGAGGCTTACCTCCCCTACATGCTTAGCGAGGAGTCGCTCCTCGCTTCCGGCCAGCTGCCCAAGTTTCGCGACAACCTCTACCACGACGACGAGGAAGACTACTTCTTCATCCCCACAGCGGAGGTCGCGTTCGTGAACCTCTACCGCGATGAGATCATCGACCCGGGCTTGTTGCCCATCCGCCTGACGGGCCACACACCCTGTTTTCGGCGAGAGAAGATGAGCGCCGGGCGTGATGTCCGGGGCATCAAGCGCGTCCACCAGTTCGAAAAGGTCGAGATGTTCGTCTACTGCGAGCCCGACGAGAGTGACGCGGAATTTCAACGCCTGGTTGCGCGCGCTCGCTCGCTTCCTGAGGCGTTGGAGATTCCCTACCGGGTGCTCTCGCTCTGCTCCGGCGATGTTGGCTTCAACGCCACAAGGACCTTCGACATCGAGATGTACGCCCCCGGCGCCGATGAATGGCTGGAAGTCAGCTCAGCCTCCAACTGCCTCGACTTCCAGGCGCGGCGGGCGAACATTCGCTACCGGACGGAGGCTGGTGGGCCGACGCAATTCCCCCACATGCTGAACGCGAGCGGCCTCGGCCTCACCCGGACCTTGATTTCGGTGATGGAAAACTACCAGCAGGAAGACGGCAGCATCAGCGTACCGGCCGTCCTCCAGCCGTACGTTGGCACCGACAGGATTGAGCCTCTGAACTCTCGCTAGTGCGAGGCGACGCCGTTGTCTGAGGTCCCGACGTTGGCGATCGGTGCGCCTGGCCGGGCGAGGATATCGTCGATCAACCCGTACTCCTTGGCCGCAGGCGGGTCGAGCCAGAAGTCACGGTCGGTGTCGTGCTCGATCTTCTCCATGGGCTGGCCCGTGGTGGCCTGGATGATGTTCCGCAGCACCTTTTGGAGCCGGAGCGTCTCACGCGCCTGGATCTCGATGTCGGATGCCTGCCCCTGGGCGCCACCGAGTACCTGGTGGAGGTGGATGGTGGAGTGGGGAAGGGCGAGCCGCTTGCCCGGCGTCCCGGCCGTGAGGAGCACGGTGCCCATGCTGGCGGCAAGTCCGATACACACCGTCGAGATCGCGGGCCGGATAAGCTGCATCGTGTCGTAGATCGCGAGGCCCGCGGTCACGCTCCCGCCCGGGCAGTTGATGTACATCATGATGTCCTTCTCATCATCCTCGCGGGCAAGGTAGAGAAGCTGGGCCACGATGTTGTTGGCGACCATCGCATCGATTGGCGTCCCGAGGAAGACGATCCGCTCTTTGAGGAGCAGCGAGTAGATGTCGTAGGCGCGTTCGCGGCGGCCATCCGACTCAATCACGAACGGCATGATGTTTTCTAACTGCTCAAGACTCATCTGCGGGCACCTCGGGAGGAATGTCCTTCCAGTGTGCATGCCAATCGGTTGCTGGCGCAAAGATTCGCACCTCCCACATCGGGCAGGGCGAATGGGCTTAGAATCGCCCCATGAAGATCGACGAACTGGATACACCTTGCCTCGTGCTCGACCTCGACAGGGTTGAGTCGAACATTGCCCGGATGGCGGAGTTCATGAAAGGGGCCTCGGCCTCGCTCCGACCGCACTTCAAAACACCGAAATGCCCGGAAATTGCCCGCCGCCAGCTCGAAGCCGGGGCGATTGGCATCACCGTCGCCAAGCTGGGCGAAGCAGAGGTGCTCGCCGACGCCGGACTTGGCCCGATATTGATGGCGAACCAGGTTGTGGGGCCGGTCAAGATCGACCGACTGATGGCTCTGCTCGCGCGTGGGGTGGACATAACCATCGCCGTCGAGTCGGAGTTCAACGTCAAAGAGCTTGCCGATGGGGCAAAGCGTTCCGGCCAGAAGCCCGCCGCCATCATCGAAGTGGACAGCGGCATGCACCGCTGTGGAACAGTCGATCCCGCAGATACGGTCCGGCTCGCGCGCGCACTGATCGATGCAGGTATCGACTATCGCGGCATCATGGGCTACGAGGGCCATGCCGTGCTCCTGGAAGATGCCGAGGAGCGCCGGACCAAGGCGGAAGCGGCGCTGACCATCGTTGGCGAACACGTCGAGGCCCTTGCCGAGGCAGGACTGGCGCCGGGGATCGTCTCGGTCGGCGGCACCGGGACGTACGCGATCGCCGCAAACTTCGCCCACGTCACGGAAGTGCAGGCCGGCTCCTACGTCTTCATGGATGGCCGCTACCAGGAAGTCATGCCCGGCGCGTTTGAATCTGCCCTTTCCATGCTCACGACGGTCGTCGGTGTGAAGGAGCGTTACGCCGTCTGCGATGCGGGGATGAAGTCACTCACCAACGAGTTTGGGCCCCCGAAGTCGGTGGATGGTTCCTTCAAGGTTGCGAGGCTGAGCGAGGAGCATGCCTTCCTCACCGGCGACGGTATCGCAGGGCTCAAGACCGGAGACCGGGTGAGTGTGATCCCGAGCCACGGGGACACCACTCTGAATCTTCACAACACGTATCACATCGTCCGCAACGGCGAGGTCATCGACCACTGGCCGATCCTCGCCGCGCGCAAGTACCACTAGGCGTGCCCGAGCCCGAGCACCAGCGCACCTGTCCTCGTTGCGGTACGAAGTATCCACAGGGAGAGTTGTGTCCCCAGTGCTACGGATGGGAGAAGCCGAAGCCCTCGGCTAAAGGCCCTGATTGAACTCGGCGAATCCAAACCAGCTGTTGATCTGGGTGAGCGTTCCCGTGAACAGGAGGATGCCGAGACTGACGACCATGACTGCTGCCGCGACTTCGAACACCGGCATCAGGGGCCGGAGCTTCTTGATGCCCCAGCTGGCGTCGTCGATCGCGAGGGCCGTAATGAGGAAGGGCGTGCTGACGCCAAGGGAGTAGGCGAGGAGAAGGTAGGCTCCCGTCCACGCGGAGGCGGAGGCGTAGGCAAGGTTGACGATGGCCGCGAGGATCGGGCCTGTGCAAGGAATCCAGCCAACCCCGAAAGCCGCACCGATCAGGGCTGAACGGCCAAAGCTGGCCGACTTTTCGGCGGCCGGGTTGAACTGGAAGGTGCGCATGAGGATCGATGTGCCGGGGAGGAAGCCTGAGAACTTGGCCCAAACAGCCGTCATCGCCGCCAGTAGCAGGAGCGTCCGAGTCGCGTCGCCGCGGATGTGTGCGAGGTCGACGAGGAGGACGGACACCGCCGCAATTGCGATGAGCAGGAGGAGACTTCGCTCGATGGAGCGCCGGCCAAACTCGGGGACAATCAGCACGCCGAGTACGAGCATGACGAGCCCGGCGCCCTGCTCCAGGTCTCTCTGGTGGTCGAGCAGGGTGTAGCCAATGAGCCCGACGCTGGCGCCCAACGCGATGAAGGCCGTCGCATGGCCGGACATGAAGGCAATGCCGTGCTTGAACATCGTGCCGCGGCCCGAGCTGATGTTGCCGTCCTTGTCTACCGAGGCGCCGGCGAGGTTCGTCACGAAGATCGGCACGATCGGGAGGACGCAGGGAGAGAGGAACGACAGCACTCCCGCCGAAAACGCGATCATGGGCCCGGCCGCGCCCTTGAGGTTGAAGGAGGTGGCATCCGTGCCGGCAAGGGTGAAGACGACCGTCGGGATGACGATAAGCAAGCCAAGTAGCACGTAGGCAGCGACTCGTCCTGCGTCCCAGCCCCTGTTCCGGATGCCCGTTGCCTGCACTCGCAACTCCCACGCTACTCGCGCGTCTCTCTCAGAGTGTACGAAAGAGCTTCCTCGCGAAAGCCGAACAGTTTCTTACGCCTCATAGTGCGAAGGCCGAGCGCCGGTTACGGTTCCTGAGTGCTGGCTGCCCTTGCGAACGTTTTCCGCGGCTTCTGTATGGGCAGCGCAGATATCGTCCCCGGCGTTTCCGGCGGCACCATTGCCCTCGTCCTTCGCATCTACGAACGGCTCATCGCCAACGTGCGGCAGGGCGCGAGTGTCCTCGGCTGGGTCCTCCGGTTCAACGGCCCCCAGGCGTGGCGGGCGTTTCGCCGCCTGGAACTCGAGTTTATTGTCCCGCTCCTGCTCGGCATCGGGCTTGCCTTCCTCATCCTCTCCCATCCACTCAAACAACTCCTTGACGACTATCCCGTAGAGATGTCCGGTCTCTTCCTCGGGCTGGTCGCAGCAAGTGTGGGCGCTGTCTGGGAGCGGCTGGCGAACAGGGACGCCGTGCGCCTGGGGCTCGCCGCCGTCACTGCGGTAGTAACGTTCCTCGCCCTTGGCTATCGCGCCGACACTGTCACCGACGCTGTGTGGTGGTTCTATATCGCCTCAGGAGCCGTGGCGATTTGCGCGATGATTTTGCCGGGGATCAGCGGGTCGTTCATCCTCGTCATCCTCGGCATGTACGACAACTTGCTCGCGGCCTGGAACGACAGGGACCTCCGGACGCTTCTACTCTTCCTCGTGGGCGCGGTTGGGGGCCTGGCGTTGTTCTCCCCGGTGCTGAACGCCGGTCTCAAGCGGCACCACGACACCGTGATGGCGCTCCTCATCGGCCTCATGGTCGGGTCCATGCGCGTGCTCTGGCCCTGGCCCGCGGGCATCGAGGAAGCGGGTCTGGCCCGGCCGCCTGCCGCCGGCGACGTGGTCATTCCCCTGCTGCTGGCCGTTTGCGGCGCCCTCCTCGTGATCGGGCTAGCCTCCGTGGAGCGGCGGCTAGCCCGCTAAGCGGGACGACTACCGCAGGGCGCCGGCCTCGCGCAATGCGCTGATCGTCTCGGCCGACAGTCCCGCTTGTAACAGGATCTCGTCGTTGTCGGCGCCGAGCACGGGACTCGGTCCTTGCGGCGCCAGGCGCGATTCCGACATTTGGAAGGCTGGCCCGACCATCCGCAGGTGGCCCAGCAATTCGTGGTCGATGTCGGCCACGAGACCGTTCTCGATGGCCTGCGGGTGGTCGAAGAGTTCCTCGACGAATAGCACCGGTCCGGAAGGGACGCCTGCATCTTCGAAGAGCTTGCCCCACTCCTCCGTCGTCTTCGTCCGGTAGAGAGCTTCGGCTTCGGCTACGAGTTTCGGCCCCATCGTCTCCCAGCCTTCGGGCATAAGGACGAAGGTCCCGTCTTCGCGGAAGCGAGGGTCGTTGAGCTTCGTCACTTCGAGCACTTTCTTGCGCAGGGAATGGCTGAGGGCGCCGATGGCGATGAAGCCGTCCTTGGTCTGGAAGACGCGGTAATAGACGTTGCCAGGCGCTCCGGGCCGGTACTTCGCCCGGATCTTCAACTGCTCGTCGAACGACTTCAGTTCCTGGCGGGCCTGGTTTACCTCGGCGTTCATGTTCGGGATGTTCTCGCTGTCAAAGGCGTCGATGAAGGTGAACTGCGAGGTCTGCATCGCGAGCCCGGTGCCCAGGAGGGTGGTGTCGATGCGCTGCCCCTTGCCGGTCTTTTCGCGGTAGTAGAGCGCTGCGCAGATGCTGTTCGACATCTGAATACCGGTGGCGTAATCGATCGGCGCCGGGTAGGCGGCGGTCGGCACATCTCCATCCATCTTCGCTTCGCCGGCCATCAGCCCGGTCAGCGCCTGGACGATGATGTCGTAGCCGCCGCGCTTCGAGAGGGGCCCCTTGCGTCCGAAGGCCGTGTTCTCGCAGTAGATCAGTTTTGGGTTGATTTGCTTCAGCGTGTCGTAGTCGATGCCCAGGTTTTCCGCGACGCCGGGGCGGTAGTTGATGACGACGACGTCGACATCCTTGACGAGGTTGTGGATCGCCTGCCGAGCTTCCTTGCGGCGCATATCGATGGCCACGCTGCGCTTGCCGCGGTTGAGGCTGGCGAACGTGCGTGATTCTTTGGGGACGAGTTCCACGAACACGCGCCACGGTTCGCCCTCGACCGGTTCGAACTTGATGACGTCGGCACCCATGTCCGCGAGGTGCATGCAGCAGAAGGGGCCGGCGATGATCTGTGTGAATTCGAGGACCTTGACGCCCTCGAGGGGACCTGAACCCATGGTGGTAACTCCCTGGCGATACGTTGTGTGGCCGAATTCTACGCGGACGCCGCGGACTGCCAATTTCTCGGGGCGGCGCCTTGCCCTCGCTGCCCGGTACGATGGAGCCCAAGGAGTCGCCATGTTTATCGCAATGAACCATTTCGAAGTCGCCGAGGGCCGCGAACAGGAGTTTGAGGACACCTGGCGCAGCCGTGAAAGCTATCTCGACGGGTTGCCCGGATTCGTTCAGTTCGCGCTTCTCAAGGGCGACGAACCGGGCCAGTACAGCTCGCACACCATCTGGACAGACCGTGACGCCTTCCTCGCCTGGACGCAGTCCGATTCGTTCCGCAAGGCGCATTCGGCCCGCATGCCGGAGGGTGTGCTCATGGGCCATCCCCGTGCCCGCTTCTGGGATGCCGTCATAGTCGAAGGGGCCGGACTTCCGGCTTGACCGAGGAGAATCCTCTCCGGCCCGAGTATTTCGCTCGCGAAGACGAGTCCGACGACTCGCTCTTCTACGTCGAGCCAAAGCTCGTTACCCATATCGACGACCCGGCCATCGGTGCCGCCCGATCGTTCTATGGGCAGATGCTGCCGAAAGGTGGCGAGGTTCTCGACCTGATGACGAGCTGGGTCTCGCACCTCCCGGAGGACCATGGCTTCACGGCGGTTGCAGGGCTCGGGATGAACGCGCACGAACTCGAGAAGAACCCGCAGCTCACCGAGTGGGTTGTCCAGGACATCAACCGCAACCTGGCCCTCCCCTACGTCGATGGCCGTTTCGACGGTGCTGTCGTCACGGTTTCGGTGCAATATCTCACGAGCCCTGTGGAAACCTTCGCGGAGGTGGGCCGAGTGCTGAAGCCCGGCGCTCCCTTCATCCTCACCTACTCCAACCGGTGTTTCCCGACGAAGGCTGTGGCTATCTGGCGAATGCTTGGCGACCGCGACCACGCGGACCTTGTCGCCCTCTACTTCCGCCTCTCGGGCATGTTCGACCAGGCCCAGGCGATCGACCTCAGTCCAAACCCGGGGGCCAGTGACCCTCTCTATGCCGTCTTCGCCAACCGCAAGAGCGCTGACTAACTCGCCGGCATGACGTGGAGGTCTTCCGGCGGGAGCTCCACCGTCCACTCCTTCTGCTCGGCCACGTCCAGCACTTCGTAGGGCCGCGAGGCGATCTCGACTTCGACCCCCGGTCCCGGCCCGAGTGGTTCGAGGCGCAGGGTATGGGTACTCCCGAAGGCGAACTCCTCGACGATGCGCATGCGCACCAGGTTCGCGATCTCCGCGCCGGCATCAGCGCGCCGAAGATTGACCCGCTCGGCTCGGATCGCAATGTCGACAGCCTCGCCGGCCGTGCCCATCGCCATCCCCGGCCGGCAGACGAGCCGCAAGCCGGCCACGTCGACCACGGTTGCTCCTTCGTCCTGTCCAGCAACGCGACCCTCGAAGACGTTGGCAACGCCGGTCAGTTCCGCGACGCGGCGTGATGCGGGCTTCCGGAAAACGGTGTCCCGGGGAGCGAACTGGAGCACCCTTCCCTCATCGAAGACGGCCAGGCGGTCGGCGAGTAAATGGGCTTCGCGGAGGTCGTGGGTGACGAAAACAATCGTGAGGCCGAGTTCCTTCCGAAGCCTCAGCAGCTCGCGCCGTAGCGATGACCGCAGGGATTCGTCGAGGGCACTGAACGGCTCGTCGAGGAGCAGGACTCTCGCGTCCCGGGCGAGCGCCCGCGCGAGTGCGACCCGCTGTTGCTGGCCCCCGGAAAGGGTTCGCGGTTTACGGTGCTCGAAGCCCGTGAGTCCGAGCAGCGCCAGGAGCTGGGAAACGCGCTCCCCCCGGTCTACCGAGGCAGGTACGCCGAAAGCGACGTTCTCGGCGACGGTCATGTGCGGGAAGAGCGCGAGATCCTGGACGACATAACCGAGGTAACGCTGCTGCGGCGGGAGGTTGAGGTTTCGCTCGGCGTCGAAGACCGTCTCTCCGCCGATGACGATCTTGCCGGATTGCGGACGGATAAGGCCGGCGATGATCTGGAGCGTGACGCTCTTTCCCGCGCCCGAATGCCCGAAGAGCACAACGATTTCGCGATCGGCCCCAAACGCAGCCTCATAGTCGAACGTGCCGACGCGGGCACGCGCATTGAACTCGATGCTCATGGCAGGGTCGCTCGCCGGGACACGACGCGAAAGAGGACGAGCACCGCGAGGGCGACGACGACGAGGATGATGGAGAGCGAGATCGCGCCGGCGAGCCCAAGGCTTGATCCCTCGAAGGCACTGATGATCGCCAGCGGCATCGTCTGCGTTCGGCCCTGGAGGTTTCCGGCAAAGATGAGCGTGGCGCCTAACTCGCCCATCGCCCGCGACCAGCAGAGGACAAGCCCCGCCAGCAGCGCCGGACTCGCCTGCGGCACGGTGATCCGGAAAAATGTCTTCACTCGCGAAGCGCCGAGGGTGTAGGCGACCCTTTCGAGCTGGGCGTCGACCGCCTGGAAGCCGCTGATTGCCGACCGCATGAAGAACGGCGTGGCGACGAGCAACTGCGCCATGACGACGGCAGTTGTGCTGAAACCAAGCGTGAACCCGGTCCACTGTTCGAGTGGTTCGCCCAGGACGCCGCGCCTCCCGAACGCCGTGAGGAGGGCCACGCCGGCGACTGTCGGGGGCAGGACGATGGGGAGGTCGATCAAGGCGTCGAGCAGGCTGCGACCGGGAAAGCGGCTCCGTGCAAGGGCATAAGCGATCGGCGTTCCAACGACCCCCGCGACGATGGTCGTGAGGGTGGCCGTCCACAGGGAGAGTGTCAGGGCATCGCGCACCGCCTCGGTGCGAAGCAGTTCGAAGGTGCGACCGTCCTGGAGCGCCCGATCGACCAGGCCGACGAAGGGAAGCACGAAGAACGCCGTGAACACGACCGCCAACGCCGTGACGGTCGCCACGGCTGCCTTGTCTGCTGTCAGGTAACGCACAGTAGTCGAACTCCAGCAGCGGCCCTAGCTGGCCGTCGTCCATGCGATCATTCGGGGGGCCCGAACCCGAATGATGCTAGGATCGCTTGGCCCTCGTCGGAGAGTACAAAGCCGACCCACGCTGCGGCAGCATCGGGGTTGCCCGTCTCATTGACAACCGCGATCGGGTAGGACGCCACGACGTTGTACTCGGCGGGTATCTCCACGACGTCGACATCGTCCGGCGCCGTCGCTGCGTCCGTTGCGTAGACGATCCCGGCATCCGCTTCGCCGAGCTGGACCTTGGTGAGGACGGCCCGGACATTCGCCTCGTTGCTCTGGAGGTTGGCGAGTGCCCGGGCGCTGAAGTCCGTGCCGAGGCCGGCAGCAGTGGAGGCGTTCGTCAAGATGTCGCGCGCGTACTTGCCCACCGGCACATCTTCCTCCGCCAGCACCAGCCGAATGCCATCGCTTGCGAGGTCGTCGAGCTTCGTCACCTTATGGTCGCCGGCGGGGACGACGATGACCGGTGAGTTGGTTGCGAACGTGACCGGATTCTCAGCGTTGCCGGCGTCGGTGACGACCTTCATCTGGGCATCGTTGGCAGAGGCGAAGATGTCGGCCGGGGCAAGCTCGTTGATCTGGGTCGCCAGGGACGATGAGCTCTGGTAGTTGAACGTTATCGAGACGTCCGGATGGGCATCGTCGAAGGCATCAGCGAGCGCGTCGAACACGTCGGTCAGGGAGGATGCGGCGAAGATGGTGAGGTTGCCTTCGAGCTGCATCGCGGACTCGGTGGTGGTACCCGATGTCGACGTTGTCGCAGTTGCAGCAGTTGTGTCGTCATCGTCGTCCCCGCAAGCGCCGGCGAGGGCTGCCAGGAGCAACGCGAGAAGGACTGTGGCGAGGACTCCAGTGAGCCGGGAACGCCGGGCGAAGCGAGTGATCATGCTCGTGCTTCTCCAGATTCAAGCTCGTATGCGTATTGCTTGAGCCAGCCGAGGGTTGCCTCGGCGGCAGAGCGTTTGGAGCGGCCGACCAGCTTTGCGAAGGCGTTCGGCCGCGGCTCTTCCTCCAGGTGGGCGATGTACGCCTCGCACACCGCAATCTGCGCGGCGAGCAGCCTGGCGTGCGCTTCCGGGTCCATTTCGCCAAGAAAGTAGAGCTTCAGGAGGAATTCCAGCCGGACTTCCCGCATCCGTTCCACAGGCTGGTGCATCCAGGCGTCGATCGCCTGGCGTCCCTCAGTGGTGAGGGCATAGGTTTTCCTCGGCGGTCGGTGCCCGACACGTTCCTCGCTCCAACGGACGTAGCCGCGTGCTTCGACGTTCCGGAGGTAGGTATAGAGCGTGCTCTGTTCTACCGGGCACACGGCATCGAGCCCCGCATCAGCGACGTACGAAACCATGTCGTAGCCGTGCATGTCGCGGAGGGCGAGGAGTGCAAGGACGAGGTATTCGCCGGTAAGAGTGGACGTTCGGTCACGAGCGCGTATGCTACCCGGGCGGCATATAGTTGGCAATGGAGTAATCGGCCATGGAGCTGTCTGCACGGAACCAGATCCCGGCGACCGTGAAGTCTGTGAAGCTGGGTGGAATCATGGCCGAGGTGGTGCTCGAGCTCGAAGGCGGCGCGGAGCTTGTCTCCGCTATCACCCGCGGAAGCGCGGAGCGCCTTGGACTGAAGGAAGGGGCGCGAGTGTTCGCCGTCATCAAGGCCACCGAGGTGATGGTTGGCCGGGGCGAGACGGAAGCTTAGCCGAGCGTAATTGGCGCCCGGCTCGTGAACTCATAAAGCTTTGCCGGCCGATGGGCGCCGGTCTTCCGCCAGCCGCCGCTTTCCTTCACCACCCCAAGTCCCACCACGCGGCGGCGGAAGTTCCGCTTGTCCATCGTCTCCCCGAGGATCGCCTCGTACACTCGTTGCAACTCGGTCAGCGTGAATTCGGACGGCAACAGCGAGTAGGCGACGTTCGTGTAGTCGAGCTTGTTTCGCAGTCTTTGCTCGGCGACCCCGACGATCTGCTGGTTACCGAAGGCAAGCTCGCCGAGTCCGCGCACGGGACGCCAGGCGGGACGCCACTCGAGGTCGGGCCGGAGCCGCGCGCGGGTGGAGTCGACGAGGGCGAAGTAGCTGACGATGACACCGGCGCCGGTCCGGGCGATTTCGTCGAAGGTGTAGAGCTGCTCAAGGTAGACGTCGCGGACGCCGGTCTCGCCTTCGAGCTTGCGCACCGCAGCCTCCTCCAGGGTTTCACCGGGGTTGAGCAGACCGCCGGGCAGAGCCCATTCGCCACCACACGGGTCGGCAGCCCGCTCGATCAGGAGGACCGAGAGTGCATCGCGCTGGATGGTGAAAATAACAACGACAACAGCGGGCGCCATGGCACGAGTCTACCGCGCGACCGCTAACGGCCCGACCAGCGTGGATGACCGTACTTCCGCCAGCCTCCTACAATGTCGGTTCGGAGGGGTCGCATAGTGGTCTAGTGCGCCCGCCTGCTAAGCGGGTTCCGGGGTAATTCGGTCGAGGGTTCGAATCCCTCCCCCTCCGCCACCGCTCGAGGCCTGTGATGACGTCGAAATACTACCTCTGGACCGTCGGCTGCCAGATGAACAAGGCGGATAGCGAAAAGCTGGCCGCCGGGTTCGACGCGCTTGATTGGCCTGAAACCGCTGACCGCATGGAGCGTGCGGACATCGTCGTCGTCAACACCTGCAGCGTCCGCCAGCACGCCGAGGACCGCGCGTATTCCAAGCTCGGCCGCGTCCGCGAAAGCTGAAGCGCGAACGCCCCGAACTGAAAGTCGCCGTGATGGGCTGCATGGTCGGGCTGAAGACCGACGACCTGTCGAAGCGCTTCCCGCAGGTCGATGTTTTTGCGCGGCCCCAGCAGTTCGAACCGATCATCGAGCTGGTCGAAGGTCCGGCCGAAGACCTCGGCGGCGAGTTCTGGCCCTCGACCTATGCCATGCCGGAAGGGCCGACGGCGTTCGTCCCGGTCGTCCACGGCTGCAACAAGTTCTGCACCTACTGCATCGTCCCCTACCGGCGCGGCCGCGAGAAGAGCCGCCCGTGAACGAGATCGTCCGCGAAGTCGCCTACCTCGCACGCCCACGGCGTGCGCGAAGTGACGTTGCTGGGCCAGACGGTCGAGGCTTACGGGCACGACCTCCCGGATCAGCCGGACCTCGGCGACCTCATGCGGGCGCTCCACGACCTTGAAGGGCTCGAGCGCATCCGGTTCCTGACGTCATACCCGAAGGACATGACGCACCGGATCCTCGAAGCCGTGGCCGAGCTGCCGAAGGTGATGGAGTGCTTTTCGTTGCCCGGTCCAGGCCGGGAGCGACGCCGTGCTGGACTCGATGCGCCGCGGCTACACGCGCGGAGAGTTCGTGGAGAAGATCGCGGAGGTACGGGCGCTCATGCCCGACGCCGGGATCACCACCGACATCATCGTCGGCTACCCGGGAGAGACCGAAGCCGACTTCGCAGCAACGTATGAGCTGCTGCGAGGAGCTGCGCTTCGACAAAGTGCACGTGGCCGCCTATTCGCCCCGGCCCGGCACCATCGCGTTCCGCAAGATGGAGGACGATGTCCCGCCGAGGTGAAGGCCGAGCGGCTGCACCGGGTGGAGGAGATCGAGGAGCGCATTTCGCTGGAGATCAACGAGCCGTACCTCGGGACGCTGCAGCCCGTACTCATCGAAGGCATCAAGGGCGACCAACCCTTCGGTCGCACCACGACTGGCAAGCTCGTCCACCTCGATAGCCCGGCGCGCATCGGATAGCTGGTCGACGTCCGGATCGACCACAGCGGCCCGTTCGCACTTCGGGGCAGCGCCGTCGACTCCCTCGCGCTCGTCTAGGTCAGGCCGCCTGGTCGGCGCGCAGCTCCTGCGCCACGGGCGTCATGGTCACCGCAACGCCCAGCACTTCCGCCAGGCGATCACGGATATGCTCCGCGTCTTCTTCCGCCGCGTAGACGCGTGCAGCCACGTTGTGATGGCGCACCCCCACGTAGTCGAAGCCTCGCACGAACTTCCGCACGGCGAGGTAGTTCGCAAGAACGCCGTTTTCGCCAGCTTCGAAGTCGAGGTCGGTGGCGGGCAGGCCGAACCGCGAGGCCGGTAATGTGTCCTCCAGGACTGGGAGCCCGCTCGCCGAGGATCGATGGTGTGCCCAGCCGCTCCCAAGCCTCTCGAGCGCGCCGGCAATCTGGTTTGGCGTCAGCGGCTCCGCCAGGAGGTCCGTAGCCCCGGCAAGGAGCGCTTTCCGGGCATCTTCGATGGAGTCGGGCATGGCCACAAGGATCACCCGTCGGGCTTCCCGGCCAAGACTGGCAACGAGCGACCGTGCACGGTCACGGCGGCCGGCACGCAGGAAGATTGGATGGCCACCACCTTTAGCGAGGGCGTCCAGGGGAAGGACCTCAAACCCTCCGGCTGCAAGCGTGTCCCGAAGCACGCCAAGGTCACGCTTCGAAAGGAAGGCGGCGACCGCGTCTGACGAAAGGTCACCCAGCCAGCCGCCGTAGGGACCTTCCAGCCGCCTGAGACCGGCGCCGACGAGTGACGACGGGTCGCGCATGGTAGCGATCCACCAGCGCGCGCAGGCAAGGCAGATGCGCTGACGCACCACGGTGCCCGAATGCTTGCTCATTCGGGCTGCCGACCGCCGGCGGTTGGCCACGATGTCGAGTCCGAACGAACAATCGCCGAGCATTGCATCGCAGTAGTCGCAGAATCCAGCGCGCTTGGTTTCGGCCTGTCCTGCCGGGACCCCGAGGGCTACGTGGTCTTCTCCACCAGTCGAAGCTGCCTGCGAAACCCTGGCTACGGCGACATGGCAACCGGTGCACAGGTCATAAGCCTTATCCTGCCGCACGAACACCCACGGCCCATCGCCCCGGCGCGTCTCCGAACTGAGGAGGAGGACCGCATCAGGGCGCGAACTTGCACAGATGTGACAGGTATCCGGACTCGGGTTGGCGGCCATGGTCTGCCTTCATCATCGACAAACGCCGCCCACATCCATACGGCACACAATGTGCTCATCAAGTCCGCGATGGGTATGTGTGTGGTGGAGCTGGAGGGATTCGAACCCTCTACCTCAACACTGCCAGTGTTGCGCTCTCCCGATTGAGCTACAGCCCCATGAAAACGCCTGTAGCAGCGTAGCAGCGCCCGGCCGCAAGCGGCAATCGGCCCTCCTGCCACGAAAACGACATAGCTGTCAACTATTGGAGCTATAGAGATCCGGTTTGTAATCCTCCCTTTCCCGAGTATGATTCGGCCTCGGCGGAGCGGCGGCACACAAAGCCAGGATGCCAGGGGGAAATACCGTGCAGGCAGACACGTCCGATGTGGCATTCCGGCTATTCATCGCGCTCGCGCAACTCTGGGATGGACTGGACCGAGCAGGCATCGACCCGACGCGAAAGGGCCTTCACGTTACCGGCGAAGATCTTGGGGGATACACCCGCTACTGCGCGGGTCCTGGTTCGCACCCCCGGCTTACGGTGGAGTGGAACGAGTCTTCCAGGCACCTTCGGGTCCTTCGCTGCGATGAGTGGTCTGGCTTCGAAGGCACGATTTCGTCGACCGTCTCCTACGTCCGCGAGCAGGCCCGCGCCAAGGGGCTCATCGAAGTCGTCGACGCTGCCTTCATGAAGGCATGCCAGGAGCCCGCACCGTCGCGCCGAACCATCGTCAATTTGAAGCCGGCGCCGACGCTCGCGCGCCGCGCCTGACCTCGCTCGGCGTTCTTACTGCCGCGCGGCCCACTGCTTCGCGTGGTACGTGATCACAATGTCGGCGCCTGCCCGGCGGATGCCTGTCAGCAACTCGTCGACCACACGTTCCTCGTCCAGCCAGCCGTTCTGGATGGCGGCCATAGCCATCGCATACTCACCGCTCACGTTGTAGGCCGCCACCGGCAGATGGGTGGACTGGCGCACCCGCCACAGGACGTCGAGGAACGGCAAAGCCGGCTTCACCATCACCATGTCGGCACCCTCGGCGATGTCGGTCGCCACTTCATCGAGGGCCATGCGGACGTTCGCCGGGTCCATCTGGTAGCCCTTGCGATCGCCGAACGCGGGGGCGCTGTCGGCCGCATCGCGGAAGGGGCCGTAGAAGCTGCTTGCGTACTTCGCCGCGTAGCTAAGGATCGGCGTCTCGCCATGGCCACCTGCATCGAGCGCGTCGCGGATGGCGCCGACGCGGCCGTCCATCATGTCGCTTGGCGCGATGATGTCGCAGCCGGCAGCGGCAAGGCTGACGGCGGTTTCGGCAAGCAGGGGAAGCGACGCATCGTTGTCCACCGACCCGTCTGGTTTCAGCAGCCCACAGTGACCGTGCGAGGTGTACTCGCAAAGGCAAACGTCCCCGACCACGAGGAGCTCGGGCGCCGCGTCCTTGATTGTCCGGATGGCATTCTGGATGACGCCGTCGCCCGCCCACGCCTGCGAACCGTGTTCGTCTTTCATCGCCGGGAGGCCGAAAAGCAGGACGCCGGCGATCCCCAGCCCGGCGATCGACTTCGCTTCAGCGGCGAGCGCGTCGAGCCCAAGGCGGTCCTGGCCGGGCATGGAAGGGATGGGCGAGCGCCCGGAGAGCCCTTCCTCGATGAACAGCGGATAGAGGAGGTGGCTCGGCGTCAGTTCCGTTTCGCGAACAAGGCCACGGAGCGTGGCGCTGCTGCGAAGGCGTCTGTGGCGCTTGAAGGGACGTTCCAAGGAGGGGCTCCTGTCCGTGGGTGATCGAGGAACTATGCTGTGGGGGTGAGCAGAAATCTGCCCCCGGAGTATGACGGCTGGGAAGAGCTGGAGCCTGAAATGCGCCGCCTTTCCGTCCCCGAACTCGTTGTGGAGATCCAGGATGGTTCGCCGGAGCGACGCTTGGCTGCGATGGCCGTTATCGACCTCGCCGACGTTGCGGAGGAGACGATCCGGGACTGGGTACGTGCCCTGCCCGCCGCCGAAGCGAACGAGCTCGCCGGGGCCATCCCGGCGCAGAGGGCCCATGCCCTCGTCGAAGACGACCTCCGGTGGGTGGCGCTGGCTCGCTTCGGATACGAGCGGCGGAAGCTCCCGACATTCCTGGTGATGCTCACCGCTTCGCTGGAATCAGTGGAGGCCAAAGACGAACAGGCGGCAAGCGATGCCTGGCATGAGACTGGCGCCTGGCTTCTCAGGCTGTATCGGTCCCTGCGCAAAACACACGACAGCGAGTCCATGCAGGACATCTCGCTGTTCCTCTTCGAAAGCCACCTCAGCCGCGAACCATTGTTCGAAGCGTTCCGCCAGCTCGTCGAAGAAGATCGAGTGCTTGCCCGGGCGATCAGCAGCAACCCGGGGATCATGCTCATCGACCTCGCGCCGGAAATGCAGCGGCGAGCGCTCGAAGCGGCCGAACGGGCCGGCGGTCTGCCCCTGGCGCAGTCATGGAAACTGCTCCACGAGCCGAGCCACTAGCGTCGTTAGACCGCGCACTCACCTTCGCCGCGCTCCATCTTGTAGAGCTGGGATTTGCCCCAGTCGATGAACATCGTCTGGTTCTCCTCGTCGAAGTCGCCCGGGACGACCAGGTCTGCGATGGCGTCCTGGAATGGCTCCGGGCCGACGCGGTCGAAGAACTCGTTGAAGCTCTCGGTCCCCTGCCGGTCCAGCTGGTAGAGCTTGAGGAAGCGCTCCACGGTCTCCGGTCCGCGCTTTGCGGGGAGGCGCACCTTCAACTGCTTTGCGAGGCGAATCGCGCCGTTTTCGTAGGTGCCGCCGACGAAGACGTGGTAGGCCGGCATTTCGTGGCCATCGACTTTGATCACGGCGCCGTGGAAGCCGATGTTCGCGATGTGGTGCTGGCCACAGCTGTTCGGGCAACCACTCATCTTGATGTGCACCTTGCGGGTGCGTTCATCGGTGATGTTCATCCCGACCACCCGCTCCTGGATCGCCCGGTTCAGGCCCATCGAACTGGTGATACCCAGTTTGCAGCTGTCGGTGCCCGGGCAGCTAACCACATCGGTGACGGAGTCCGCCCCCGCGTCGGCCAGGCCGACCTCCCGGAGTGCGCTGAACACCTCGTAGAGCGACTCGTCGCGGACCCAGCGGAGGACGAGGTTCTGTTGCACCGATGTGCGTGCGTTGCCGCCGCAGTAGTCGCGCAGGATGGCCGCGAGGCCATGGAATTGCCGGGGGTTGAGGTCGCCGCGGGTGACCTTGACCTGGACGGTGCTGAATCCTTGCTGGCGTTGCGCCTTCACATTCGTCTGTACGAACGCGGTGAAGGCGTCCCGGTCCTGGCTTGAAGGTTGCGTGTAGTAATCGCGGCGGGCCGGGGCGCTGGCCTCCTCGTCGGCGGCGAAGAGCAGGCGGTCCGGAGAGAAATCCTTGTTCGCCCAGTCGCCCTTCAGCTCTTCGTCGACCATGCGGCGAAACTCGTCAATGCCCACCCGGTCGATGAGGAACTTGATCCGCGCTTTGGCCCGGTTCTTCCGAAGCTCATCGGCCCGATCGAAGATGCGAATGACCGCCTCCGTCACCTTGAGGTAGTCGTCGACGGAGACGAACTCGCGCAGAACCGGCGCGTCGCGGGGCATGATCGAGAGTCCGCCGCCGACCACCATCTTGAACCCGCGGACGCCGCCCTGGATGCGCGGGATGAAGCCAGCATCGTGGATGCCCGTGATGGCGACATCGGCGTCCGTGGCGGTGAAGGCCACCTTGAACTTGCGCGGCATCGCCTGGCTGAGCGGATTCCGCAACCAGTAGCGGGCGAAGGCGCCGGCGTAAGGGGTCGGGTCGAAGAGTTCGCCCTGGCACACACCGGCGAAGGGGTCGCCCGTGACGTTGCGCACGGTGTTGCCACAAGCCTCGCGAGTGGAGAGGCCCACGGCTCCGAGAATCTTGAGGGCTTCCGGCGCGCGTGTGAGCGGTATGTGGTGGTATTGGATGTTCTGGCGAGTGGTGATGTGGCCCTTGCGAAGCGGGGCAAACGTCTCGGCCACCTCGCCGAAGGCGTCGAGCTGGTCGGCGGTGACGCCGCCGAAGGGCAGCTTCACGCGGATCATGTGGATGTCGGGCTGGCGTTGCCCGTAGACCCCCTGGCGCAGGCGGCGTGCCTGGAAGGCCATCTCCTCATACGTGCCGGCAAGGAACGATTGGGCGTCCGTCGTGAAGTCTTCGAGTTCGTCCTGGAGAACTGCCAGCACTTTCCCCGGCTCGTTGCTCTGGACGATCGTTTCAGCCTGCGTCATCGATGGAGCCCTCCTGGTTCGCTCTTTCCATATGCGTCCGACTCTACCACGCTCCAAGATTGTTCGATCGCAGAGTTGTTGATAAAGTCGACTGAGTTACTTAACTTTACAGGGACGAAGCGATGACCGCACCTACCTTGCCCCGCCGGGAACACCTCGAAGCCCTCTCTGCCTCGTTCGAATCGGCGGAGCCCCAGACGATCGTCCGATGGGCGGTGGAAACGTACGGCGACGGGCTGTCGGTCGGCGCCAGCTTCGGCGGCGCCAGCGGTATGGCGATTCTCCACATGGCCGCTCAGCTAAAGCCGAATGTGCACGTCTTCGTCCTCGATACCGACTACCTCTTCGAAGAGACGCACGAGACCATGCGCCGTGCAACCGCGGAGATCCCCCTCACCAACGTCAATGTCTTCAAGTCGCGCTTGAGCCACGAAAAACAGAACAGTGAACACGGCTCGGCGCTCTGGATGCGCGACCCCGATCTTTGCTGCGAGATCCGCAAGATCGAACCGAATCGTCGCGCCCTTGAAGGTAAGCAGGCGTGGATCGCCGGCCTTCGCCGGGACCAGTCGGAGGGCCGTTCCAATGTCCCCATTGTCGCCTGGAACGACAAATTCGGCGTCGTGAAGCTCAATCCCCTCGCCAACTGGGACTCGGCCCAAACGTGGAAGTACGTGGTGGAGAACGGCGTCCCCTATAACCCGCTCCTCGACCGTGGGTTCGCCTCCATCGGTTGCTACAACTGCACCGTCCCGGGCGTCCAGGGTCGTGCCGGGCGTTGGGAAGGCTTCGACAAGGACGAGTGCGGGCTTCACACCTAGGCAGCGCAACTACCGTGGCAAATGAAGGCGGCCCCAGGCCGCTTTCTCTATGACATCGAAACGAGGTTTCTCAGCATGGCAAACGGCAACAATGGCTTCGTGGTCTGGTTCACCGGACTTTCCGGGGCTGGCAAATCGACGCTCACCGACCTTCTCGCACCGCAATTGCGAGAACGCGGTCACCGCGTCGAAATCCTCGATGGCGACATCGTTCGAACCAACCTTTCCAAGGGCCTTGGCTTCAGCAAGGAAGACCGCGACACGAACATCCTTCGCATCGGCTTCGTTGCCAACCTGCTCGCCCGGAATGGGGTCGCCGTGATCACCGCGGCGATCTCGCCCTATCGCGAGATCCGGGACCGGAACCGGGAGCTCGTAGAGGGCGATGGTTCGCGTTTCATCGAGGTGTTCGCGGCGGCGACGGTCGACGAGTGCGAGGCGCGCGATGTGAAGGGCCTCTATGCCGATGCCCGGGCCGGGAAGATCAAGGGTTTCACCGGCATCGATGACCCCTACGAAGCACCCGAGTCGCCGGAGGTAAGGCTCCAGACCGGCCGCGATGCCGTCGAGAAGAGCCTTGGCGAACTCGTCGACTACCTGGAACGCGAGGGACTTGTCGCCCGGGCAGCGGGTGTCCGATGAGCGTCCCCGGAGAACCGTACGGCGGCACCCTCGTCGACCGAATAGCGACCGGCGCCGAGAAAGAAGCAATCGGACGGGAGGCGGCGACGCTTCCTTCGATCACCATGGACTCCCGCCACACCAGTGACTTTGAACTGCTCGCGAACGGCGGCTTCTCCCCTCTCACGGGATTCATGGGCGAAGCCGACTACCGCTCCGTGGTCGACACGATGGCGCTGACGAATGGCCTCCCCTGGTCCGTCCCCGTCACCCTTTCCGTCGATGATCGCGAAGCCGCGAGGCTTTCGGCGGGCAGCCGTGCCGCACTCCGCGACGATAGCGGCTTCGTGCTCGGCATCATCGACATAACCGAGATTTATCGGCGGGACAAGAAGCACGAAGCACGCCAGGTCTACCGGACCGACGAAGAAGCTCACCCGGGTGTTGCCGCGCTCTATGCCGGAGGCGAGACGGTCGTCGCCGGGACGATCACGGCACTCGCCCTGCCAGCACACGAAGGTTTCGCCGAGTATCGCCTGACCCCTGCCCAGACGCGGGCCGAGTTCGCCAACCTGGGCTGGAAGACCGTCGTCGGTTTCCAGACGAGGAACCCGATCCACCGCGCCCACGAATACCTGATCAAGGTCGCCCTCGAAGGTCTCGACGGCGCCCTCGTCCATCCCCTCGTCGGCGACACGAAGGATGACGACATCCCGGCCGACGTCCGCATGCGCTGCTACGAGGTCCTCCTCGACCGCTACTTCGTGAAGGACCGCGTACGGCTTTCCGTCTTGCCGGCGGCCATGCGGTACGCCGGACCGCGCGAGGCGATCTTCCACGCCATCATGCGAAAGAACTACGGTTGCACCCACTTCATCGTCGGGCGCGACCACGCAGGCGTCGGTAACTACTACGGCACCTACGATGCCCAACTGATCTTCAACGAGGTCGACAGGAGCGCCCTCGGCATCGAGCCACTGTTCTTCGAGCACGCGTTCTGGTGCCTTCGGACCGGCGCCATGGCAACGCCCAAAACGAGTCCGTCGACGCCCGAGGAGCGGGTGTTCCTGAGCGGGACGAAGGTGCGCGAGATGCTCGCGCGGGGCGAACGCCCGCCGGTCGAATTCACCCGTCCGGAAGTCGCAGACGTGCTCATCGAGAGCATGCGCCCGGTTTCGTCATAGGGCCTTGGAAAGCGATGCGGGCATCCTTCCTATGGAGTCCGCCAGCGAACCGGTCCCTGCGACTCCTGCGTCTCGCGTAGCGATGCGCTGGCCCGCCACCGGCCGGCGGGCGGTCACTGCCGTTGTTGGCATTGCCCTGTTCGTCATCGCCTTGCAGGCAATCAAGGCCGGTGCCCGCGGCGTGGTACCGATTATCGATGGCCTGTCCATCGAGGGTCCCGCCAACGCCCTCGGCTTTGGTTGGCTCATGGCATACGCCGCCCTCAGCGGCTCCCCCGTGGCTGCCATCGGAATCACGTTGCTTTCCGGCGACGTCCTCTCGAAGACTGAGGCGTTCGCCGTCATCGGCGGATCGCGCCTCGGGGCCTCGTTCATCGTCCTGGCGGTGGGATATGCGATGTACCTCGCTCGTCGTCGCAACGCCGATGGCCTCTATATCGGCGTCGTTGCCCTGGTCACGACCTTCACCACCCAGGGGCCGGCGGTGCTCCTCGGCCTCATCTCGTTGCACTACGGGTGGCTCGACGGCATCGCCTTCTCGACCCCGGGACAGCTCACCGATGTGGTTGGCGCGATCGTCGAGCCGCCGGTAGACCTTCTCGATCGGTTCTTGCCGCAGGCCGGCATCTTTGGGAGCGGCCTCCTGTTGCTGCTCGCGAGCTTCTGGGTGTTCGACCGGGCGCTTCCCCAACTGGAGGGCGAAGCGGAAGGCATCACGAGGCTGCTCCACGCCCTCCGCCGGCGGCCGTTGATGTTCGTGCTCGGCGCCGCCGTGACGGCCGTCACAATGAGTGTCTCGATTTCGTTGACGGTCCTCGTCCCACTTTCCATGAAGGGGTACGTGCGGCGAGAGTCGATCATTCCCTACGTGATGGGAGCCAACATCACAACGTTCATCGACACCCTCTTCGCGTCGGTGCTCCTTGGCGGCCAGGACGCGTTCGTCGTCGTGCTGACGGAGATGTTGGCCGTTGCGGCCGTGTCCGCGGTCCTGTTGACCGTGCTCTACCGCCCGTACGTTGGAGGGATCCTCGCGACGGCCCGCTGGGTCACGGCCGGACAGCGCCACTTCCTCGTGTTTCTTGCGGCGATCGTCGCCGTTCCCCTGCTCCTGCTCCTGGTCTAATTCGCATGGCGGAGATGTTCGAGACGCCGGCCGGCCGAACGTGCCAGCGCCTGTAGCAAGGGAAAGTCGTTGACCTTGCGCGCCGTCTCAAGCGCCTCGTCAGGTGTCGCCGGCTGATTTGCGGCGTTCACCGTGGCAGGTCCGGGCACATTGTCGTCGCCGAGCTTGAGCCCGGCCTCCGTCGACAGTCGCCGAGCACGCGGCGCCACTTCCCGGATGACGGCCATGAGAAAGTCCGCGTCCGTGGAGTGGTCGCAGAGGGCGATCGCGCGGGAGACGCGCTCCTCGTCATTCACACCGGGCAGTTAGCCTTTCGAGAGGACGTCGACCTGGACGTTGGCCCGCACCGATGGCTGTCCTTCGGCGATCGTGACAACCTCGAGCTCGACGATGTTGCGGCCGTTCTCCTGGCGCTTGTCCACGACACGGCCGGCGAGGGTCAGCGGCCGCCCCGCGATGTCAGGCCGGCGAAACGCCACGCGCAGATTGCGGACCGTTGCCTCCGGCCCGGCCCACTGCGAGACAAACTGGGTGAGCCAGGCAATCTTCAGCACGCCCGGCACGAGGGCGCCGCCAAATCCCTGCTTGCGGCCGACTTCGGCATCGCGGAAGGCAGGATTGGTGGGGTTGTCCCGCCCGAAGAAATCGATCGCCGCATCTTCGGTCGGCGTGCGGTCGACAGGTGGCAGTTCGTCGTCGATGGAAACGTCTTCGAAGTAGAGGGTCATTGCTTCAATCCTGCGGGGTCGAATTGCGTGATCGTCATGATGCTCGAGGCGACAAGGCTGCCGGCAGCATCGAAATACTCCGTCCCCGTCATCACGAGGATGGAGTAGCCATAGCGCCCGCCGAGGCGGTCACGGATGTCGAACACCTGGCCGATGGCCTCCAGTTCTTCGCCGATCTTGAATGGCTTGTGGAACTGCCACTCGGTCTGGGTGAGGATGCCATTTGGCAGGATCTGCGGCACCTGCGCACGGGGGCGGCCGCCTGCCAGCCCGGAGAGTACATACGGCGGCGCGATGCCGGTTTCATCTGCCCAGCGAGGGTCGTCGTCGTTGAGCAGATCCCGCATGCGATGGGCGTCTTCCTTGTTCACCACCACTTTGACGGGCTCGCCCTTCTGGCCGATGACGGCCCGATGTTCGTCCGTTATCAGGCTTTCCGTTGGTTCGGTCATTTGTTTACTCCGTGGCTAAGGATTCTACACAGGAACCGGCTTCAACGACGCAGCATCCAGTTTTCGGACGCCTCCCCGGCATTCGACAGGGCTGCTACAAACCTGTCACTTTCCGGCCCCGCCCGTTCAACCCAACAGTCGGGCCGCACGTTCCACACTCAGGAACATGGATCCCGAGATTCGCCGCCTTTTCATGGAAACGCTCGAAGCGCTGGAGGCCGTGCTTGTCACCATGCAGCTCGAAGCCGACACGGAGGATCCGGCCCGGATGCAGTACGCCAAGGTGGAGGCGCTACGGCGGGTGGTCCAGCTCCGGAAGGCCCTCGAGGGGCAGATTGACGGGCCGGAAGGCTTCCCAGCGCAGTAAGCCCGGTGGGGCCGATTCCACTGCTTGTTCAGGCGCCGGCGGCCGTGGATGGTGTCTCCTGGGTCTCTTCATCGTCGGCGTGGTGGCTCTCGTCGTGAGGGTGGGTGTGGACGACGGCGTCGTGGCGATGAAGGTGCTCATGGATGAGGTTCGCCTTGATGAGCAACTCCTCGTCAGCGAGGATTTGGGCCGGCGGGCCGTCGGCGAGCACCTTGCGATTCTCGCCAATCACGATCACCCGCTGAGCGATGATCGGGACGATCTCCAGTTCGTGGGTCGCGACGACGGTCGTCTTGCCCGATTCGCCCAGTTCGCGGACCAGGTTAACGAGCACCCACTTCGTCCGCGGGTCCAGGCTGGCCGTCGGCTCATCGAGGAGAATCACCGTCGGCTCGAGCGAGAGCACGGATGCGATGGCCGCGCGCTTCTTCTCGCCGCCCGAGAGCTCGAACGGCGCCCGGTCGCGGAGGTGCATGATGCTCATCTGTTCCAGGGCGTCTTCGACCCGCTTCCTTACCTCCACCAGTGGCAGGCCCAACTGCAGGGGGCCAAAGGCGACATCGTCGCCTACCGTGGGCGAAAAGAGCTGGACATCCGGGTCCTGGAAGACGAGACCCACTTCGCGGTGAAAACGATGTGCTTCGTCGGAATCGCCCGAGAAGTTGGCCACCGCTTCGCCGAACAGCTTGAGCGTGCCCGATGTTGGCGGGAAAAGGCCGTCGAGGAGCTTGAGGAGGGTGGACTTGCCACTTCCGTTCGCGCCAAGCAGAGCCACGTGCTCGCCCTCACGAATGGTCATGGTGATGCCGTCGAGCGCCAGCTGCCTGCGGTTGTAGAGGAATCGGACGTCGTCGAGTTCGAAGACGGGCTTCGCGTTGGGGCTGCTCATACCACTCGATTATTGACCAGAATGGCCGACACCGCCGCGAGGAGCGCTCCGGCGCCAAACAACCAGTCGACGAGCGTCATGCGATAGTCCTGCAGCGTGCGGACCTCGCCCGTGAATCCGCGGGCCAGCATCGCCTGGTAGACCTCGTCGCTCATCCGAAACGAACGGCTCATCAGGACGCTCATCGACGCGACGATCCACCAGCGCTGCTCTTTGCCACTCGTCCTTGCCACAACACGGCTCTTCCGCGCCTCGAACATCCCGTTCACCGTGTGAAGCAGGAGGAAGATGTACCGGTAGGCCATGCCAAGGATGAGCACGAAGATTGTGGGCACGCGAAAGAACCGGAGCGACTTGAGGATGTCGGCCCAGCGCGTCGTGAGGACAAGGAGGACGGCAAGCGAGACCGAGACGGCGACACGGAGGACGAAGATCCCCGCGGCATGCAGCCCCGCACCCGTCACGGTTAGTGTCGCGAACCCCAGCGGGATGGCGAAAAGCTCGTGGCCGTCGATGAAAAAGATGGACGGGGCGACGACGATGCCGCTGAACAGGGGAATGCCGAGCCATACGCGCAGGAGGAATGCCTTGACGTCCAGCCTGCCTGCGACGATGCCCACGAGCGTGAGGGCGTAGAGGGCGATCATCACCCGCCAGTCGCGCGATAGCCCGGCGGCGATGACGAGGGCGATAAACGCGACGACCTTCACGCGGGGGTCCCTGCGCTGGAGAAAGGCGTCCCGGCGTGCGTTCTCCTCCGAGAAGACGGCGTTTTCGATGCCCGCCGAGATCCCCGCGAGGGATTTTTCGACGAAGCTCGGCCTTCGCTTCTTTCGGGGACCGGCTATCGCCTCAGCGGGAATTGGCACGGCCACTATGTTGCACTACGCCAGTCCGGTGGTGCGCTTGGGGCCAGCCACCGGGCGAGCCGGAACATCCCGAAGCCGATCAGCGCGAGCACCGCCATGCCCAGGAATCCAGCGACCTGGTAGCCAAGGTTCTGCTGCCAGGCTGAATCTTCCTCGTCCACCCAGGGAGGCTGGTAGTCCGCCAACAGGGTGTTGCCGGAAAACGAGACGTCGTCGATGTTGTTTGGGACGCACTCACACTCCTGGTTGACGTCCGGAAGGGCGTTGAAGAGCGTCGGATCGCCCGCGTTCCGGGCCGCCAGTGCGGCAGCAACTTCCTCGGGCGAGGCAGATGCGTCTTCGCCGAAGGCACCACCGGGGGCGATGAGCCCGATCGGTACCCAGATCAGGATGCCGACAAAAATCATGATGGGCGTCCGCCAACCAGAAAGGGCACGCAGGACGAAAAAGAGGACGGGAAGCACGATCGCCGAGACGATCGCCGAGACGAGCAGGGTGGCGCCGACGTCGCCCTTGTCGACGGTCGTCCAGTCGAGTCCCGCCCAGTTGCTGAGACCGTCGCCCTTGAAGAGCCCGGCCACGAAGACTACGACTGCCGCCACAACTGCAAATCCGGCGGCCGGGATCCATGGATTCATCCCGGGGGAGGCTTCGGTCTCGCTCGGACTCTGCCTGCGTTCGAGGATCTCGGGATAGGACTTCTGGAGGTAAGCGACGCCGAGTGCCGTGATCGCCGCCTCGACAAATGACGCGCCAAACAGGTGCGAAACGAGCATTGCCGGGATCGCTGTGCCGAAGCCGTAGGGGCTGTAGTCGGGGACGCCGTCGTGGCTCCAGAGGTGCGGCTGAACGCCTAGCTGGAGGCCCACCAGGATGGCCGCGACAGTGATACCGGCGTAGGCGCCAATCGCCGCTGCGAGGACGCGCCGTTGGGTGAGGATGCCGCTATTGCCCGAGACGATGCGGTAGACGGCATAGCCCACCATCGGCAGCGCGACGCCCATGTTGAAGCAATTGATGCCGATGGCCGTGACGCCGCCATCGCCGAAAAAGAGGGCCTGGATAATGAGGGCGACCGAGGTCGAGATCACCGCCGCCCAGGGGCCGAGGACAATGGCACAAAGTGTGCCTCCCACGCCGTGAGCGGTTGTCCCGCCCGGCACCGGCACGTTGAACATCATGATCGCAAAGGTGAAGGCGGAGAAGATCGCGAGGAGCGGTACGGTGCGACCTCCGACAAAGTTCTTCACCCGAGTCACGGCAATGGCCCAAAACGGCGCCACCACGACATAACCCGCGCCGACGCTGGCGGGACTCAAATAGCCATCAGGTACGTGCATCCAACTTCTCCAACCCGGCCCGCCGCTCAGCGTTTTCCGGGTGGGGCAAGGCTATCGATCCAGCGTTCCAATTGCAACCAGTTGCGATTGCAAGGAGTGGATGGGGACCAAACAGATTACGCAGGGGGCTGTGAAGCTGGTTCCTCGGTCCCCTGCGGCTTGACTTGATCAGCGCATCGCCGGCGTTCCACCGGCCGGAATGCTCGCCCTCGCACCGCGGTGTTGGGGGTGCGTTGCCAACAGGGCGATGGCGAACGGTGCCGCCCCTACTGTCATGATGAAAATCGCGAATCCGCCCATCAAGATGACGGCCACAGCGAGCCCATAGATCGCAATGGTCACGAGGGCCGTCCAGGCGAGCGCGCCCCGGTACTCGCGGAAGGTCGCGTAACCAGATACCACCCACGCCAGCGCCGCACAGACGCTGTAGCCATACAGGCACACAATCGGCGCGTGCCACCAGATCAGCCCGACGGTTCCTAAGGTCGCAAGGATTGCACCGGAGATGGCCAACGTCGCAGCCGCGCGGGCGAACCGCCGGTTGTGAGCGGAAAGGTACATCGTTGCGATAAGCGCGATCGCGATGGCGAACAAGACTGCCACGCCGACATTGCCGACCGAGAGGAACGCCCGGTCGCGGTGAGGCATTGCTGCTGGATCGAAATCTCCGAGCACCGCAGGGGCCACGGCCATGCGCCACACGACGGCAAGGGCCATCCCGACCAGGAGAAGGATTCCGGCGAGACGTTGACGACTGATCATGTTGCCTCCGAACTCTGTAATGCAGAGTACTCGCGCAGCGTAAATGCACTTCTCTAACTTTGCAAGACAGAGTACACTGCTCACGTGAGTAGCCAGCCTGCCCGGGAAATCCTCCACGACATCGATGTGTGGCAGCGCGCCGCCAGGCGCCCGAGAACAGAAGTCTGGTTTCCGCTCTTCGTGTTCGGGAGCATCGAGATTCCCGGCATGTTTTTGGCTGTGATTATTGGAAGGGAGCACCTGGGCTCCTATTACCTCCCGGCGAGCCTTGCCGGCGGGTTGCTCTGTGCCTGGCACTACCGAAGGGCGGGCCGAACCAGCGGGTTGCAAGCGCCGGCGTTGATCTGGCTTATCGTGATCGTGGCCCTCACCTGTGTCGCGGCCGTCTGCTCCGGCACGGGACGGGAGCACGGTTGGGATTTGTTGAATCTCGCCGGCCCGGGCATTGCCCTCACGGCCGGCTACGCAATTCTTGCGATCTGGGCGCGAAGCACAGATCTGCTGGTGGTTGTGGGGGTGATGGCGTTGAGCATCCCCGTCACGCTCTCTTTCGCGCGGGGGAACGAGGCAATCAGCATCTATGTGGCCGTGTTCGCGATCGCAGCCCTTTCGGTAGGAACGATGAACTGGCGGAGGCAAGCCCAATGACCCATCCAACGGTCCGGCTTAAAGACGATGTCCACCAGCGCGCGCGGCTAGGGATTCTCGCGGTGCTCGATGGCGCCGAGCGAGCGGACTTTCGGTACCTCCGTGAGGCTCTCGGACTCACTGACGGAAATCTCGGGCGCCATCTGCAGGTGCTTGAGGACGCGGGTTACGTATCCATTCAGAAGGTGTTCGAGAAGCGCCGTCCTCGGACGTGGGCGAAGATCACTCGGAAAGGGCGTTCGGCATTCCATGACGAGGTAGCCGCCCTTCGCCAGCTTGTAGCGGAAGCGGATGATCTCGCGAAGAGTGCGCGCGGATCGGCCGAGCTTTGGGGGACAACGTCGCCCTAGCCGGGACCGGTTTACCGAGCCAGGTCGACGTGGAGTTCCTTGAAGCCTCGCAGGATCGAAGTCGGCAGGCGGCGCCCACCCGACGCGCCGCGGCTTACGCTCCCGAAGCGCTCGAGTAGACCTTCAATCGCAACCTTCGCCTCCAGGCGGGCGAGTGGGGCGCCCAGGCAGTAGTGGATCCCGTAACCAAAGGCGACATGCATGTCCAGGTCGCGGTCGACGACGAACGTATCGGGGTCGGCGAATTCCTCCGGGTCTCGATTCGCGGCGGCATAGGCGACCATCACCTTCGCCCCCTCCGGAATCTCGATCCCCCGCATCTGAACGGGCCGTGTGGTCGTGCGCCAGAGGCCCTGGACGGGGCTGTCGAAGCGAAGGGTCTCTTCCACGGCGTTGGGGACGAGCGACGGCTCCTCGCGCAGTCGTTCCCAGATGTCCGGCCGTTCGGTGACAAGGTTGAGGAAGTTGCTGAGCAGGTTCGTCGTCGTCTCGTTACCGGCAACAAGGAGGAGCAGGCAGAAGCCGAGCATCTCCATGTCGTTCAGCCGTTCGCCGTCGATCTCGGCGTGGACGATGGTGGTCAGGATGTCGCTGAGGGGCGTCTCGCGGCGTTCGGCGATGGCGGCGCCGAAGTACTGCATCATGTCGAAGACCTGGGCCTGCGCGTCCTCGCGGATACCGCTATCGGTGACGCCCACCACGGCATCGGACCAGCGCTTGAAGCGCTCACGGTCTGACTCCGGGATGCCGAGCAGGCGGGCGATCGCCGTCACCGGGAGTGGGACGGTCAGCGCAGCGACGATGTCGACGTCCTCCGTTGCCATGCCATCGAGCAGTTCCTTGACGACGTCGCGCAGCCACGGCTCGAGCTGTGCAAGCACGCGCGGTGTAAAGGCCTTGTTCACGAGCGCCCGCAGCCGGGTGTGCCGGGGTGGGTCCGTCATCACCATCATCGGGATCGGCGACGTCTGCATCCCCGGCGCAATGCCCCGTCCAGACGAGAATGTCTCGTGATCCTTGAGCGCACCGTAGACGTCGTCGAAGCGGGTGAGCACGTAGCTGCCCGCGTCGGGCTCCCGGTAGACGGGCGCCTCCTGGCGCAGCATCCGGTACGTCGGATACGGGTCGGCGACGACATCAGGGGCAAAAAGCGAGACGGTTGGCGCAGCCATGGATTGGCTCCCGAAGCGGATTCGAGGACAAGGATAGCCGGTTTCGGAATTCGCGTTACCAGGTTGCGGATCGAACCGACGCCCGGTGGCCGGGTTGAGCTGCGTCCTCGGCCCGATAGTCCATCAAATGGACTTGATCGATCTAATCTGATTGGTGTATTCTCGCCGGCATGAACCCAGCCGCCAGTGCGATGGAACCTTCCGGCACCACCTTCATCGAAGCTGCGGGTCATCCCATCCGCTGGGGGCTGCTTCGCGAGCTCGCGCGGAGCGACCGAAAGGTCCGCGAACTCGCCGACATCCTCCGCCAACGCCAAAGTCTCGTTTCCTACCACCTGGGTCGGTTGCGGGTGGCCCGCCTCGTCTCGATGCGCCGCAGCGCCGCGGATGGGCGCGACGCCTATTACACCATCGACCTCGAACGTTGCGGTGAACTCATCGCGGCGACGGCTGAAGCCTTGCACCCGGGACTCCGGCTGCAACCGGCGCAAGCTCCGGACCCGGGCTCACCGGCAATCCATGCCCCTGTCCGCATCCTCTTTCTTTGCACCGGCAACAGCGCACGCTCGCAGATGGCAGAGGCGCTCGCCGGCGTGCTCGGCGAAGGGGACAGTGGTAGCAGTCAGCGCCGGGAGCGAGCCTAAGAGCCTGCACCCCCTTGCGGTTCGCGCCATGAAGGAGCGGGGCGTGGACATCCGAGGGTGGAAGACGAAGAGCTTCGATGTGTTCCGCGACGAACGGTTCGACATCGTCGTAACGCTTTGTGATCGCGTGCGGGAGATCTGTCCGGAGTTCCCTGGGGCCCGGCGGCTCGTGCACTGGAGCATCCCCGATCCGGCTACTTCGGCGCCGATCGAGGGCGATGCAACCCGGGTGTTTCGGGACCTTGCCGACGACCTTGCGACCCGCATCCGTTTCCTGCTGCGCGATCTGCCCACTCCGCTTTCCTATCTCGAGGTGACCGAACATGCCTGATGACACCGATTTCGTGAGCGTCCGCTACATGGTTACGGACGTCGCTGCCGCTGTGGCGTTCTACACGACACACCTGGGCTTCGAAACGCTCACCAACTTCCCGCCCGCCTTCGCCGATGTTCGACGCGGCAACCTCCGCTTACTCCTCGCGGGCCCCCAGAGTTCTGCCGGTCGGGCGATGTCCGATGGCGCTGTTCCCGGTCCCGGCGGCTGGAACCGCATCCATCTCATCGTCCCCGACCTCGCAGCGGAGGTCGCCCGGCTAAAGAGCGAAGGGTGCGAGTTCCGCAACGAGATGATCAGCGGCCCGGGCGGTTCCCAGGTCCTGTTGCTCGACCCCTCAGGCAACGTGATCGAATTGTTTCAACCGGCGGGCCGCTGATCGTCCGATGGCGCGGTGCGCGGCCGTGCGAGGCTCGCGCTATTCATCGGGCTCAATTTCCGCGAGATGGAGGAAGACATGACACAACCACCGGCTTTCGACCACATCGCTCTCTCCGTGCCGGACCTCGACGGGCAGGTGAAGCGCCTGGCGGATTCGTTTGGATTGGTCGTCTGCGCCGTGACGGAAGCCAGGAAGAGGTCGAGGCAGCAACGGGGCGGCCAGCCGCTCGATGGCACCGGCTGTTCCGGCCACCCGGTTCGCATGGACCCGGACGGTCACGAGGCCGGTCAACCTTCTCGGGCCCGGCTGGCCGGGCAATCACGAAGAACCAGACGGAGGTCTGAACATGCCAACATCCGTTCGCTACATCGTCGATGACGTCGATGCCGCCATTCCCTTCTACACCGAGATGCTCGGCTTTAAGGTCGATATGCATGCTGGGCCGGGATTCGCCAGCCTATCTCTCGGCGACATGAGGCTGCTGCTCAACACGCCGGGCGGCGGCGGTGGCGCCGGTCAGGCGATGCCAGACGGTCGCACTCCGGCGCCCGGCGGCTGGCTCCGGTTTCAGGTCGAGGTGTCAGACATCGAGGCAACCGTGGTCAGGCTGAAAGCCGCCGGCGCTAGCTTTCGTAGCGAGATTATCACCGGCCGCGGCGGCAAGCAGATCCTGGTGGATGACCCATCAGGGAACCCGGTCGAGCTGTTTCAGCCGGCGTAAGGGCGTCACGGACGTGCGTTCGCCCGGCGTCGGTGCGTCTGTTTATTCCCGCCTGACAATATCGACCGAGATCTCCACTGCCGGAATCGACCCCCGGTTCTCTAGCCAGTGGAGTGTATGTCTATCCTCCGGCCATCCGAGCCCCGGCCCGTAATCGGTAGCCACTCCGTCCCGGTGGTCCGTAATCGTTCCTTGCACGACGTAGACCGTGCCTGGCCTTTCCTTATGGTCGTGAACCGGCCCGAAGACCGCTCCCGGCGCGAAGGTAAACTTCCGCATCCTCAGTTGTCGGCCTGCCATACCCTCGATCTCTGGGCCAAGGTCTATCGTTTCCAGTAGCTCCACCGTGATGCCCTTCGTCTCCGGCGCAACCTGTTCTATGCTCATCGCTTTTCGCTCTGCCTCCAGCACGAAGACTTTTGATGTTCTGTCGCTGCCGCAAGAACGGATGGTGCCGACAGCGGACCGTTCGATTCGGGATCGTAGACCTTTGGCAAGGCGACCGGAACTGACCGCGCTGGCTGACCGGTAGGAGACTCCTGGCTAGCGGGGCCGGCGGTACTGCAGTTCCACGATCCCATTGGTCGAGGGCGTGCTAGAGATTAGTTCCAGCGCGTACGACCTGGGGACGCCATCAAACAGGCGGGTGCCCTCGCCGGCCACGTATGGGAACATGCTCAGCTGGATCTCGTCGAGCAAGTCGAGCTGCATGAGCGATCGCCACAGGCCAACCCCTCCCCAGACGATGATGTAGCCATCGCCGCCCGTTCTGAGCTTGTCGACCTCTTCCGTCGTGTCGCCGGAGGCGATGGTGGTATTGGCCCAGTCGGCCGTCTTCAACGTTCGCGAAAACACAACCTTGGGGGCTGCATTGAGGATGGGTGAGAAGGGGTGGTCCGTGTTCCTTGTCATCGACTCGGAGATGCCCTCGTAGGCGGTGCGGCCCATGACATGCGCGTATGCGCCCCGGAGAAAGTTGAGTTGCGTCGGATCGTCCGGCTCTTTGTTCTCGGGAAGGCTGAAGCAGAAATCCCAGTACTCGGTGCCCGGGTCGGAGAGAAGGCCGTCGAGCGAGTAGTTGAACACCGTCGCTATCAGTTTCCGCATGATCGTGGCTCCGTGGTTTGGCGGTCTTCCGCTGGCTTCGGACTATACGGGCGGCCGGCGAAGGTCGAGCAGGTCAGACCATCTCCGACGTCCGGTTCTTGGACCGCCTGGCCCCGGTACCCCGGCCGCATGGACGTGTTCGGGCGTGGGCCCCGGCTCTACCGTGATGGGGATGTTCGCGTTCGTGCCCTTGAGGTAGGCGAACGCGGGAAAGAAGTTCGAACATGGGACTCCTCCTCCTCCTCCTCGTCCTGCTACTGATTTTCGGAGGCGGCGCCTACGTGATCACGAGCAACCTGTTGCTGGTGATTGTGGTCGTCGTGGCCGTCCTCGCGCTTGGCGGCTTCTTTGGTCGTGCGCGGCTGCGCTGAGCCCGAACCAGCAGTCGCGACACCGAACATTCTCCCCTGCTAAGGGGCCTTCGGATGCCTCTCGCGAAGCTATGCCCATGTCGGATGGCGGCCGCGCGCGGGATTCCAACCTCGACCAAAGGCTCCGAAGGGCCACGTTCCGGATTCAGAAGCGGCGCTTGCCCCGGCCACGTCGGTCCGGCAGGCCGCGTTTCCGCTGCCACCATCGGCGCCGCCGGCACCCGAACCTGATGTGGGGCGTGGTGGACGATTCCGTGTGCGACTGCCCCGGCAAGACATCCGCCCGTAGGCGTTCCGGGAAGGTTCAATATACTGGGCCGCGGAGGCCCCTTGAAACTTCTTCTCACTTCCGCCGGCATCAAGAACACCAGCATCCGGGAGGCACTCGTCGGCCTGCTAGGGAAGCCTATCGCCGAATCGAGCGCACTCTGCATCCCCACCGCGTCATATGCACACCCCATGGCCGGTCCGGGAGCGGCATGGCGGTTTATCAGCGGAGAAGAACCCAGGTCCCCCATGTGCGAACTCGGGTGGAAGTCGCTCGGCGTCCTCGAACTCACCGCCCTCCCCAGTCTCGACGACGCGCTCTGGGTTCCGCTGGTGCGCGAAGCTGACGCGCTCCTGGTGAACGGCGGCGACCCTCTCTACCTCTGTCACTGGATGCGACAGTCGGGGCTCGCCGGACTCTTGCCTTCACTCAACGAGACGGTCTGGGCGGGGATCAGCGCCGGGAGCATGGTGATGACTCCCCGGATCGGCGCGGAGTTCGCCCGCTGGAAGCCGCCCTCCGGCGGCGATGAGACGCTCGGGATGGTTGACTTCTCGATCTTTCCGCACCTGGACAACCCGGACCTGCCGAAGAATACGATGGCAGACGCCGAACGATGGGCCGCCGGCATCGCGGGGCCCGCGTACGCGATCGACGATGAGACCGCCATCAAAGTCGTCGGCGACACAGTCGAGGTCATATCCGAGGGGCACTGGCGGTTGTTTAACACATAGCCAGGAGGCTTAGCACCTCACGATTGTTCATCTGGGGCGGGCATGGTCCACTCAAGCGGCAGCGCAGCGAACCACATCACGTCGCAGCGCTCGCCTTGCCAAACACCGTGTGAGCGCATCGTTCCCTCATGCACGAACCCCGCTCGGCGGGCTACCGCGGCTGACGCTTCATTCCCCGCAACTATCGTCAAGAAAACGCGAGCCGCACCAAGCCCGAATAACCAGCGGGTGAGGAGAATCGCGGCCCGAGTTGCATACCCACGTCCTCTCGCGCTTGCCGCGAGCCAGTAGCCGAACTGCGCTACGTCCGCTTTCGACCAGTCGTCGACGCCACAGCAGCCGACTAAGTCGCCAGAATTGGCGTCGGTAATTGCGAACGCAACACCAGCTGGCTTGCCCGTCGTCGCAAACGCTCGCCAGTTCGCGGCGAATTCGTCGATGACGGCCTCCGCCTCCGCGATCGAGAGCGGTGGCGCCGGGCGCCCTTCTCGGTCGAGAACCCCGTTATAGCGCCGGATTCCCGGGTCGGCGAATGCCTTCGCCATGAACCCGGCGTCTTGTCTCGCCCAGGGGCGAAGGGTGACCACTCCGTCGGAAACCGTCATCACCGGATTGTCGGCATCGGCCCCATGCACGTCTACAGGGCCTCCGAAGGCCGGGAGGTCGCCTCGCCGACAACTTCGCCACCACTATTATCCCGACTCGGCGGCAGTCGCGAGCTATAGTCCGGAGATGCCAGAGGACGACACCATGGGCCTTCATGACCGGCGACCTCCCCCAGCTCTTCTCGGCGCGCTTCATGGCCCTTTAGGCCCCTGATAGTCGCCGACTCCGCGCCCGCTCAGCGCAATCGCACATGCGGGGGTCAAGGCAATAGGATTCACGGATCGGAGGAGAGATGGCTGGCGCGACTCGCGTAATGATCGAAACCGGACCGAAGGGAAAGAAGGTCGCGGCGGTGGCGCCAGATTGGCCCGGCCTCGAGCGCGGTGGGAAGAGTGAGGACGTGGCGCTCGAGCGGCTGCTTTCGTACCTTCCCCGCTATGCCACTGTGGCGAAGCTGGCCGGCATGGAAGGGGCGTTTGCGACCGTCTCAAACGTCGAGGTGGTCGAGCGCTATCCCGGCACGGGCTCGACGGACTTCTGGGGGATCTCATTCGCGTTCTCGGATATCGACCGGCAGGAGATGTCCAGCGATGAGTTGGAACGTGAGCTGACCCTCATGCAGGCGTGCTGGGCGTTTTTCGACGACGTGCGTTCGCGCGTGTCGGCCGAATTGCGGAAGGGCCCGCGAGGTGGCGGTCGCGATCGAGACCGTATCGTCCAGCATACGATCGCGGTAGAACAGGATTGGACCCCCAGGTTCGGACCCAGGACGGAGGCCCCGGTGCTAACCGAGGAATTGCTGCCGTCGCATCGCGCCGGCTACTGCGACGCCATCCGGACGCTCCACGCCCGCGGCGAGATGGCCCGGACCTGGCCGCTCCGGTACCTGATTCGGCACACCGCCTACCACACACTGGACCACGCGTGGGAGATGGAAGACAAGGACCTGACCACCGCCCCGGCGTGAGTGGGCGAGAGGGAGGGTGGTCCTTCTTGGTCTACGACGGCTGTCCCGTAATAACGACCACGTTCGAGCCCTTGCCGAGCGAAGTCTGACGCACAGGCCCCCAATTTGCCCCTTCCAGATCCGGGATCCGCGATCTGGCTGCCGAGCAGGGATTCGAACCCCGACCAAAGGCTCCAAAGACCCGTGTGCTACCGTTACACCACTCGGCAGGGCGCCCCCGGGGAGGCTCGTTCAGCGTACCGGGGCAGGTTCAGGCAGTCGAGGCGTACAGGCGGCGCGGGTGGGTGCGTAGCCCTTCGACCACAAGCGTGACCACCTTCGCCAACGTGGCGGCCGTCGCGAGGACCGTGGCATCGGCGCCGGCGAGGGCAATCACGATGAGCGGCATCGCGACCGCAAGCAGCGCTCGTTCAACCAGCACGACCTTGTAGGCGCGGTAGTGGGCGATGACGATGCCGCCGAAGTAGAGCGTCGTCCCTGAGGCCATGGCAAACCGGGCGTAGCCAGCCAGGGGCTCGGTCGGGTGGGCGAACATCTGCTCCGCCGCCACGGCGATGGCGATGACGCCGAGGACGATTGGGAAGTGCGCGTAGGTGTAGATGTCGCGGGCGGCGGGCGCACGAAGGTCCGGCTCGATGCGGCGAATGGCGTGCTCCGTGGCCTCCTGGAACCAGTCGAAGTAGGCCCACCAGAGGACACCGATTGCGCCGGCGCCGAGCGCCACGGCGAAGGCGAACTCCCAGGTCCGCTCGAGGCCGGCGGAACCAACGCCCACCGCGACCATCGATTCCCCAAGGGCGATGATGACGATGAGGCCGTAGCGCTCGGCGAAGTGTCGCGGGTAGATGTGGAAGGGCGTCCCCAGCGCCGAGACGATCCCGGCGACGACGAAGAGGACGATGGTGGCGCCGTAGCCCCATTCCTGCGCGCCATCGGGCAGGAATCCCGTGACCCCGGCGGCAATACCGCCCACCGCGGCCAGTGGTAAGTACGTGACCAGCGCTCGTTGGTGTTCCGGTTCGTCGCCAAGGCCCCACCAGTAGAGTGCCAGTCCGATGGTCATCATCAAGGCGAAGGGCACCGAGAACCATTCCCCTTCGGCCGTGTAGGCATCCGGTAGACCTTCGGCCATGAAAAAGGCGAGCACGGTGGCCACGAGGACCGCGACGTGCACCCTGCGGTCCGCGACGTTGATCCCGTTCAGCGTCCAGGTGAACTGGGACCAGCCCCACCAGATGAGCAGGAAGATGGCGACCGCTCGTGCGAACCCCTCGGCATCGTGGTGATGCTGGATGAGGGCCGCCACCTGGGTTATGGCGTAGACGAAGACGAGGTCGAAGAAGAGCTCGAGGAAGGCTGCCTGGGTTTCGCGCTCTTCGTGCGGATGCGTCATCTGCCGTATTTAGCCACGAAGCATGGCAACGGGGCACCGCCCGAATGACCGGTCACACGGATATAGTCCGTTCGATGAGCTTTGACGTCGGGGCGGCTGCCTACGACCGATTCATGGGCCGCTACTCGGTGCCCCTGGCGCCTGTCTTCGTCGACTTCGCGACGATGGGTAGCGCTGATCGGGTGCTCGACGTTGGTTGCGGGCCTGGCGCCCTGACTGCCGAACTGGCGAGACGGTTCGCACTCGCCTCTGTTTCGGCTGTCGACCCCTCCGAATCGTTCGTCCGGGCCATGCGCGAACGCCATCCGGACGTCGATGTCCGCCAGGCGCGGGCTGAACGCCTTCCATTCGACGACAACAGCTTCGACGCCTCACTGGCGCAGCTGGTGGTCCATTTCATGGCCGATCCTGTCGCCGGTCTGGTGGAAATGCGCCGGGTCACACGGCCCGGTGGTGTGGTGGCGGCTTGCGTCTGGGACCACGAAGGAGGAGGCGGTCCGCTCAGCCTGTTCTGGGGAGCTGCGCAACGGCTCGATGCCACCGTTCACGGCGAACGAGGGCTCGCCGGCGCGCGCGAAGGCCACCTGGCCGAACTCTTCGAAGCGGCGGGATTTCGCGACGTTGTTCCCGGCTCCCTCTCCGTCAGTGTGGAGCACCCGAGTTTTGAGGACTGGTGGGAGCCTTACACGCTTGGCGTTGGCCCCGGCGGTGCGCACGTCGCCAGTCTCGACCCTTCGGTCCGGGATCAGCTGAAGGATCAGTGCCGCGCGATGCTGCCGGCGCCGCCCTTCGCCGTCACCGGGCGAGCGTGGGCAGCGCGGGGAATCGCCTGACTGGCGTGCTCGCCGCCTACGCTAGTCGTCGACGCGGAAGCCGAGCTTCATCGTCACCTGGAACGTGCCGGCACTGCCGTTGTGGATGGTCCCACGCACCTGGGTAACTTCGAACCAGTCGAGGTTGCGGACTGTCTGGGCAGCCTTCTCGATACCGCTCCGGATAGCTTCGTCGGTGCTCTTGTCGCTGGTACCGACGATCTCGGTGAGACGATAGGTTGGGTTGGACATGATTGTCTCCTTCCGCGATCGAGCGTAACGCGTGGGAAGCGCGGGGGTTGTCAGCCACATCCAGTCGCATTCCCGCTTGGGGCGATTACCTTGGCGGTTGCTCAGCCCCTGGACCGCGTCTTGCACGGCCGCGTCCCACAGTCCGACACCGCGGCGCTGCGTCGGCGTGCGCGACCCCGACGTGCTCCGACCGATCGATACCGGGCGATCAGGCCGACATCGTGGAGCCCGAGCTTCCGCCCCTCGCACGATGGGCCCTCGACTTCCCTCCCATCAGACCGAAGACGACCGCCGGCGGCAACGCCCACCGGTACGAAGGGAGCGCGACGTTAGCCGGGCTCGCGCCTGGTTACGCAACAAAATTCCTGATTCTGAACCTGAAAAGCTGGTGCCGAAGGCCGGATTCGAACCGGCACGGGGTTTACCCCCAACGGTTTTTGAGACCGCCGCGTCTGCCGTTCCGCCACTTCGGCGTGGTGTAGGGGCCGGCACCCGAACGTGTGAGATTGGAGCGGAAGACGAGGGTCGAACTCGCGACCTCCTCCTTGGCAAGGAGGCGCTCTACCACTGAGCTACTTCCGCATCCGAACGTCGATTATAGGTGACGGGTCCCGTTCCGGTGAAGCCGGGTCAGTCGCCGAGGGTCGTCGGGTACCCGAGGCTGACCACATCTTCGACGTACTGGCTGCGCCAACCCGGGTCGGGCACGCGGACGCTGCGTTCGCGGAACCAGCGGTGGAGCACCAGGTACTCCTCCTCCAGCCGCGCACGCCAGCCGTCCTCTTCCTTGAAGAGTTCGGGGTCCACTTCGTCGAGCCGCTTCTGCATGTCGTCGAACTCGACTTCGCTCTCCTCTTTCCAGTAGCTGGCGAGGTAGCCGATCGATTCTTCGAGGCTGCGGCGGCATTCGTCCATGAGGATCGACATCATGCCGGCCTCGTCCATCAGTTCGCCATTCACACGGTAGGTGCGGGCGCACGGTTCGCAGACAACGACGAGCTTGCGCGCATCGCAGTCCGTCTTGTCGGCGCAATCCTTGCATCGGTTGGCGAAGTTCGCTGCTTCGGCGCTGCGGGTGTAGCCGACGATCATCTGCTCGCCGAGCGTTTCGCAGGCCTGGCAGGTCATCTTCGAAGCCAGGATCTCATTGATCGTTTTGTCCCAATCCAGCTGCATGCGATCCTCCGAACCGGGCCAAGGCCGCCAACCGGGATTTGCCGGCGAGCCTATGGAATCAGCGTACACCACCCGGCCTGCCCCGGCATCTCCTCCACACCTATCCGAAGCTGCGACACGAGGTTCGCGCCGGCCCCCCGTAACGACTCCAGCAGCCGCCCTCCGATGTACTCCGCGAGACGTTCGGCGGTGGTGTTGTCGATCGGCAAGGCTGCCACATCCGAGGCCGGGAACACGTAGCGACGGCCGCCGAATGACACCGTGAAGCCGGCCTCATCCCTCTCGATGGTCAGGAGGCGGCTCTCCATCTGGAGGAGGAACTTGTGGTCGAGTTCGTCGGCGATCGCAAGGGCCATCTTCTTGAGGCTGCCGAAGTCCCAGACCCAGGAGTCATCCGTCAGCTCGCCGTCGACTTCGACGATGAGCTGGTAGTTGTGGCCGTGGAGGGGCTCGCAATCGCCGAGGAACGTGGCCATATGAGCGGAGGCAAACTTGAGCCGGTTGCGTTCGACCGAGACGGTGCGTGAGACAATAGTCATGCGCCGGATGGTACCAGCGACGGCGAATCTGTTGCCGCAACCGGGCAGGTTCGCCACAATCGGCACAGCCCGCCACGGAACGGAGCGCCCATGCCCACCATCGTTGTCACGTCGGAAGAAGCCGGCGCCGGAAAGACGGGAATCGCCGCCGTGCTGGCGCGCCACTTTGCCTACGGCGGCACGCCGACCCTTCTCGTCCGCCTGGCCGGCGACGAACGCGCTGCCATCGACGCGGCCTGGTTCGGGACGCTCGACTACGTGCCCGGTTCGCCCCTTGCTCCCAGCGAGGCCAAAGCTGCGGGCTCGGGCGAGTGTGTCGTCATCGAAGCGGCTGCGGGCGCTGCTCCCAATGTGGCCGGCGCCATCATCGTTGCTGTGGCTCGTTCGGAAGCTGGCCTGGCGGTGAGGGTGAACGGCGGCGACGCCCTCGCGATCCCCACCGACCGCACGCTTGCTGGTTTCGATATGGAGGACGTGCAGCGGATCCTGGCAGCCCAGGTGCTGGTCGAAGGCGATCCCTCTGATACGACCTGCGACCACCTGGTGATCGCCCCGATCGGGTCCGATGCCGGCGAGCCCTACTTCCGGCGCTTTCCGACGTACGCCTGCGTCGTCCGGTTCGACCGCACGGACATGCACCTTGCCGCCATCAAGGGCGGCGCTGCCTTCCTTATCCTTACGGGTGGACGGCGGCCGATGGACTACCTTTTCGATGTGGCTCAGGCCGAGGGCGTCCCCGTACTCCTGGGGATGAACGACACCGAAAACACTGTCATCGCCCTCGAGGCCGTCTTCGACCACACGCGTTTCCACGGACCGCGGAAGCTTGAGCGGATGGCCATGCTGGCGGGAGCAGCCGGCCTATTCGAGGCGGTCGATAACGCCGCGTCCGTTACCGCCTGAAATCAGTCGGCGGTCGCGTCGATAACGGACGAGCCGCCATCATCGGACACCGGTCGCCGTCGTGGAGGCGGTGTTGCTGTCTGCACGGTGCCGGTGGGCTGGGCCTGGATGGGCGCCGGCGCCGGGCGCGTGGTTCGTGTCCGCTGTTCGGGAACGCGCTGCGTTGTGGGCGTGGCCGTGGGGCGAGCCTGCGGCCGCGGCGGCTTTTCGGTACCACAGTAAGGACAGGCGACCCAGGCGTACTGGAGCGGCTTCGCGCATTGGCGGCAGGCCTCTTTCAGCGCCGTGCGGCACGAGGGGCACATGAGGAAGTCGTCGTGAACTCGCCGCTTGCAGGTCGGGCATGACTTCTGGTCTTCGAGTTCCTGGAGCAGCGCTTCTTCTTCGAGGCTACGTTCATAGAGTTCTGAGAGCGTGTAGCGCGGACGAAGGATCAGGTAGATCCAGTGGCCGGGGAGGAAGAGGAGCAGGACGAGGAGGACGGCGAACGTTTGTACGATCGGGTCGCGGGAGCGCTGCCGCACATCCCGGTAGGTCCAGAAAACGAGGGTAATCCAGAGGGCCGCGAGGTAAAGGACGAGGACCATCAAGGTCATGCGGGCCGTGGCTTCCCACGATCCCCCGGGCCAGTCAATCAGGAACATTCGCTCTCTCCCCTGGGCGCGTCCCAGGCCGCTGATACTCAAGTATAGCGTCGGCAATAGTCGGGGCCATCGCAAATGGTTGAGCAAGATAAGCAGATGTTAGACTCCCGACGTGGCTTCCACCGACACCAGCAACGAGATCCTTGCGGGCCTGAACGAACCGCAAAAGCGTGCCGTGGCCTGGGGCGAAGGCGCCCTGCTCGTGCTCGCCGGGCCGGGAAGCGGCAAGACGCGGGTGATCACCCGGCGCATCGCTCACCTTGTCCGCGAACACGAGATCTAGCCCTACCGAATCCTGGCGGTGACATTCACGAACAAGGCCGCCCGCGAAATGCGAGAGCGCTGCACAGCCCTGCTCGGCGACCGGGCGCGGGAACTGAACCTCGGGACGTTCCACTCGATGTGCGCACGCTGGTTGCGGGTCGATGGCGAGCGGATCGGCATCTCGAAGGATTTCGTGATCTACGACGACGGTGACCAGGTGGGCGTCGTGAAGCGGGTACTGGAAGACTTGCAGGTTGACCCCCGGCGCTTCGCACCGCGCGCGGTGCTTTCTGAAATCTCCAACGCCAAGAACGCGATGTTGGTTCCGACCGAGTATGCGCGCCAGGTAAAGAGCTACCCCCAGGAAGTCGTGGCGCGCGCCTATGAGGCGTACGACCGCGCCCTCGATGGCTCCAACGCGCTGGACTTCGACGACCTCCTGAATGGACGGATTGCGGCTGTTCAACGAATCGCCGGAGGCGCTGGAAAAGTACGCCGGGCGATACGTGCATGTCCTGGTCGACGAGTTCCAGGACACCAACCCGGTCCAGTACCTTCTGGCCCAGAAGCTGGCTCGACCCATAAGAACATCAGCGTGGTCGGCGACCCCGACCAGAGCATCTACTCGTGGCGGGCGGCAGACATACGCAACGTCGAGTACTTCAAGCGCGACTTCCCGGGGTGCGAGGTCATCCTGCTCGAGCAAAACTACCGATCGACGGCGGCGATCCTCGGCGCTGCCGATGCGCTCATCGGCCGGAATCCCGGGCCGCACGGACCGCACCCTCTGGACGGACCGTGCAGGGCGGCGACCAGATCACCACCTACGAGGCCTACAACGACGAAGAAGAGGGCGAGATCGTCGCCGCCAGGTCGAACCGGCTGCGGGCCGGGGCCGTCCGCTCGAGCGACATCGCGGTGATGTACCGGACAAACGTCGCAGTCCCGGGCCGTGGAAGAGGCGCTCGTGCGCCACCGCATCCCCTACCGTCTCATCGGCGGGGTGCGCTTCTACCAGCGCCGGGAGATCAAGGATGTCCTCGCTTATCTCCGGCTGGTCTACAACCGCCAGGACGAAGCGAGCTTCGCTGCGGATCGTGAACGTGCCGCCGCGGGGCATCGGCGACCGCACCGTCGAGCGGCTGCAGGAACTACGCCGGCGCCTACGGCATCAGCATGTGGGATGCGGCGGAGGCCGCGGCCCGCGGCGACCTTGGCGACGTCGCCGGGCGTTCGCGCGCTTCCCTTGGAGAGTTCCTCGGGACGTGGAGAAGCTCCGGACCACGCGTTCCCGACCCTCCCCGGCCTGCTGGACGCCACGCTCGCCTTCTCCGGCTACAGGTCTACCTGCAGGACAGCGAGCAGGAGGCGACAGAGCGGTTGGAAAACATCCTCCAGCTGCGCGCTGTGATGGAGCAGTACGAGGACGTCAGCGAAGAGGCCAGCGACCTCGCGACGTTCCTCCAGGACGTGTCGCTCGTGGCGGATGTGGACGAGATGGAGATCAGGCGTCGAAGCGGTGACGTCTGATCACCCTCCACGCCGCCAAAGGCCTTGAGTTCCCGGTCGTCTTCATGGTCGGCATGGAAGAGGGCGTGCTCCCTCACATCCGCTCGTTCGACGACCCCCGCCAGATGGAAGAGGAACGCCGCCTTGCCTACGTGGGCATCACCCGGGCGATGGACCGCCTCTACCTCTCGAGGGCGTATCGCCGGTTCGCCCATGGCAATGCCTCGATGAACCCGCCCTCGCGCTTCCTCTCGGAAATTCCAACGAAGTACCTCGCGCCGTTCGATGCCGGCGGTCCGCGGACCTACGTCGAGGCGGCCGCCAGCCCGAACGACGACTTTCGCCCGGCCGAGGCGAACTGGAATGCCGGTGACCGCGTTTCCCATCCCAAGTTCGGCGTCGGGACGGTTGTGGCGCGTACAAAAGCGCCCCGATGACATCGAGCTGTCGGTCGCCTTCGAAGGCGCGGGCCTGAAACGGCTGCTCCAGAGCTTTGCCCCCCTGAGCGCCGTATGAGCCACTTCCTCTTCGACCCTCTCACGAAAGCCGACTGGCGCCACTGGTGGAATGCCCACGATGAAGCGACAACCGCTGCCCTCGTTGCAATAGCGTTGGTCATTGTCGCGGTCATCGTTCTTCGTTTGGTCCTCCGGCGGGCGCTCCACCGGGCGATGGTGACGCTTGTCGCAAGAGCGGAGACCGCAAAGCCTGCCCGAGATCCAGAGGCCATCAAGCGCCGGGCCGGGACGCTCGAAGCGACAATCTTCTGGGCGCTCGACATCGTGGTTTTCACTGTCGCCCTGGGGCTGGTGCTCGGGAAAGCTGGGATTCAACGTCACCGCGCTGGTCGCCGGGTTCGGGATTGTCGGTATCGCTATCGGCTTTGGCGCCCAGACCTTCGTGAAGGATGTGATCAACGGCTTCTTCATCCTCGCCGAAGATCAGTACAGGATTGGCGATGTCGTCCGGATCGGCGACGTGAGCGGTGGCGGCACCGTAGGCGTGGTCGAGGACATCAGCCCCCGCCGGACCGTACTCCGCGACCTCGATGGCACCGTGCATTTCATTCCCAACAGTGCGGTCGTTATGGCCTCGAACATGACGATGGGTTTCAGCAGGATCAACATGAATGTCGGGGTCGCTTACAAGGAGGACTTGAACCGCGTTATCGCGCTGATCAACGAAGTTTGCGACGAGCTGATGGCCGACTTCCCCGGCGCGATGACGACTGCGCCCCGGGTCCTCCGGGTTGACGCGCTCGGCGACAGCGCCGTGGAGATCAAGATCCTTGGCGACGTGCGCATCGGTGAGCAATGGAACTTGATGGGCGAGCTACGACTTCGCCTGAAGAACCGCTTCGACAAGGAAGGTATCGAGATTCCGTTCCCGCACAGGATGGTGCTGCAACGCCTGGAGAACGGGACTTCGAACCTCGTGGTGCAAAACGAAGGTGGCGACTAGGAAGGTCGCTTCGGGACCATCACCTTGCGCTTGAAGTAGCAGACCTCTTCGCCCCGCTGGTTCACGCCCCGCGTCTCCACCGTGACGACGCCGCGGTCGGGCTTGCTCGACGACTCGCGCTTGTCGAGGACGGTTGTCTCAGCGCGGATAGTGTCGCCATGGAACGTCGGCATCTTGTGCTGGAGCGTCTCGACCTCGAGGTTCGCGATCGCCTTGCCCGAGACGTCCGGCACGCTCATCCCCAGCACGAGCGAGTAGACGAAATTGCCCACGACGACGTTCTGCTTGAACTGGGTCTCCTCCTCGGCGAACCAGCGGTCGGAGTGCAGCGGATGATGGTTCATCGTGATGTCGCAGAAGAGATGGTCCTCGGCCTCGGTGATCGTCTTGCGAAGGCCAATGCTTGTAGACATCGCCGATGATGAAGTCCTCGTAGTAGCGGCCGAACTTGTCGCGCCCGTCGTGTACCGCCATGGTCGGGTGCCCTCCTAAACCGGGTAGTCCCGCAGCAGGTTGCGGGCGATGACGATCTTCTGGATGTCGCTCGTGCCTTCGGCGATCACCATCAGCGGGGCGTCGCGGTAGTAGCGCTCGAGCGGCAGTTCCTTGCTATAGCCGACACCGCCGTGGATGCGCATCGCATCGAGCGTGACTTCCTGGCAAATCTCGGTGGCGAAGAGCTTGGCCATGCCGGCATCGAGGTCGCTGCGGACGCCGGAGTCCTTCTTGCGGGCGGCATCGAGCGTGAGCAGCCGGGCGGCGCGGATCTTCATGGCCATCTCGGCGAGGCGGATCTGCTGGGCCTGGTGCTCGACGATCGGCTTGCCGAAGGCGACGCGCTTCTGGGCGTAGCGAATAGCATCGTCGAATGCCGCCTGGGCCACACCGACGCCGCGGCTGGCGACGTTGATGCGGCCGACTTCGAGCGCGCTCATGATCTGCTGAAAGCCTGTGCCTTCTTCGCCGCTGAGGAGGGCGGAGGCTGGCACGCGGGCATCGTCGAACGATAGCTCGGTCGTCTCCACACCCTTGTAGCCGAGCTTGTCGAACTTCTTCCCGGAGGTGAACCCGGGCGTCCCCGCCTCGACGAGGAAGGCGCTGATCCCGCGATGCGGGGGCTGAGCCGTCGGGTCAGTCTTCGTCAGGACGAGGTAGACACCTGCGCGCTGGCCGTTGGTGACCCACATCTTCTGGCCATTGATGACATAATCGTCGCCGTCGCGTCTTCGCCTGCGTCTTGATGTTCTGGGCGTCGGAGCCGGCATCGGGCTCGGTGATGCTGAGAGCGCAGCGGATCTCCGGCTCGACGAGGCGCGGCAGGAACTTCTGGCTTCTGCTCCTCGGTGCCGTACTCGTTGATGGCGTAGCCGACGAGGACGTGGGTGTTGATGATCCCGGCGAGGCTCATCCAGCCACGCGCGAGCTCCATGCAGACGCCGGCGTAGCACTCGAACGAGAGGTCGAGGCCGCCGTACTTCTCGGGGATCTTGATCCCGAAGAGGCCCATGTTCGACATGCCCTCGACGAGGGGCTGGGGGAATTCGTCCTCGTGCTCGTAGGTCGCTGGCGACGGGGATGACTTCTTTGTCCACCCAGACGCCGACGTTGCTGACGATGGAGCCAGCTACGGGGTCGCTAATATCGGCGGCATAGTCACGTGCCATGGGGCCGTCATCCTCACACTGCTAAGCGTCTCGCGCCCGGAGGCGGAGCCTGATTCGTCGGACCGGGCGGGCGCCGACGCTAGCGGTTGGCGCCGGTCCCCAGTTCCCGGGCACCCACGAGTATCGCCATGTTGCCGTCGGGATGCGAGTTTTCGTACATCAACTGGTGGCATTCGCCGGTCTCTTCGAAGTCGAACACCCGCGACAGGCAGGGGTCGATCTGGCCATCGAGGACGAGCTGGTTGAACGCCATGGCCTGCTGATCGTTGGAGAAGTGGGAACCCTGGAGCCGCTTCTGACGCATCCAGAGGTAGCGGAGGTCGACATCCGCGTTATAGCCGGTGGTGCCGGCGCAAATCACGATCATCCCGCCGGTATCGCAGACGAACTGCGAGGTCGGGATGGTTGTCTGGCCGGGGTGCTCGAAGACGATGCGTGGGTTCTTCCGCTCGCCAAGGATGTCCCAGATCGCCTTGCCGAAAGCGCGGGCGCCTTTCGTGAACTCCCCCGTCTCGGGGCTATCCCAATCGGGCAGGCGGCCCCAGTGGTCGAACTCCTTGCGGTTGATGCAACCGACCGCGCCGAGTCGCTCGCAGAATTCGTACTTGCGTTCGCTCGAGACCACCGCGATTGGCTTGCCGCCGACAAGCGAGACCAGCTGGATGGCCATCGAGCCGAGGCCGCCGGCGCCGCCCCAGACCAGGACCACGTCGCCGTCCTGGACCGTGTGCGGGGACCAGCCGAAGAGCATGCGATAGGCGGTCGCGCCGACCAGCGTGGGGGCAGCAGCTTCTTCCCAGGTGAGGTGCTGTGAGCGCGGCATGCACTGGTGCGCCTGCACCTTGGTGAACTGGGCGAAGGAGCCGAAGTTCGTCTCATAGCCCCAGATGCGGAAG
>CAVTUS010000004.1:0-156247 GCA_963737965.1 uncultured Chloroflexia bacterium
TGGGTCCCCCGGTCTCTGACATCTGGTCAGGGACTCGGCGTTCTTGGCGCGCCACGCTAGCAAACTGCAACGACGCCTGCAGCATGTGTGCGCCGGTGTGCGCGTTTTGCCTGCAAACAAGCAAAATAATCGCCTCATATACCCGAGCGACGAGCGCTCGAGCCTACCCATTCCCGCTCGTTGCCCGGAGTCCTGCCCGGGGCGGGCGATGCGCGCCTCGCGCTCCGGCGCTCCCGCTAGTGTCCGCGGGCATGCGCCTCCCCCCGCCCCGGCTGCTTGCGGCGCTAGCGCTGTGCGGGGGCGTGCTGGCGTCGCTCGCCGGGTGCGGCAAGGGCACCCCCGCGCACGCCCCGACCGCCGGCACCGCCTCGCTTCCGGCGCCGGAGGCGAAGGGCGTCGCGGGCATCTCCACGAAGAACACGACCAGGCTCGGAGGCGCCGACCCGGCCGACGACGCCGCGGCCGTGGCGCGGGCGGTCTACCCGGGCCTGACGCCGGCCACCCGCCCGCAGGCCGTCGCGCTCGTCGATCGGGGCGACTGGCCGGCCGCCATGGCCGCGTCCTCGCTCGCGTCCGCACCGCTCGCCGCCCCGCTGCTCTACGCAGAAGGCGACTCGCTGCCCGAAGTCAGCGAGCAGGCGCTCGCCGCGATGCGCCCGATCGGCGCCTCCACGCTCGGAGGGGCGCAGGTGATCGCCGTCGGGGACGGCGTGGGCGCCGGCGTTCCGTTCCGGCTCAGGGTCGAGGCGATCGCCGGCGGCTCGCCCGCCGGCGAAGGAGCGGGCGCGCCGGGCACAGGCCCCACCGGCTCCACCCCGGCCGGGACGGCGCCCGCAGCCGCGGCCGAGTCCGACGAAGGCGAGGGGGCGGCGGGCGCGGGGGTCGCCGTCCTGAAGCTGCTCGAGGCCGCGCGCGGACGCTCGCCGCGCGCGGTGATCGTGCTCGCGGCCGGCGCGGCGCGGGCGCTGCAGATGCCGGCGGCCGCCCTGGCCGCCGAGAGCGGCGCGCCGATCCTGTTCGTGACCCGCTCGGGCGTGCCGAAGGCGACGAGCGAGGCGCTGCGAGCGCTCGAGCGCACCAACGATCTACGTCGTCGCGCCGAGCACCCTGCGCCGCGAGGCGTACGCGTGGCTCGAGCGACTCGGCCCGGTCGTGCGCGTCACCGGCGAAGCCGGACCCGACGAAAGCGGGGCGCACGCCTTGAGCGACCCGGTCGAGAACGCCATCTCGGTCTCGCGCTTCTCGCGCGGGACGTTCGGCTGGGGCATCCACGAAGCCGGCCACGGGCTCGTGTTCGCGAACCTCGCGCGAGCGCTCGACGCCCCCGCCGCGGCGCCGCTGTCGGCGCACGGTGACTACGGCCCGCTGCTGCTGCTGGGACACAGCGCCTCGGTGCCGGCGCCGCTGACGCGCTACCTGAGCAACATCGAGCCCGGCTACACGGCGACGATACCGCCCGTGCGCGAGGTCTACAATCACGGCTGGCTGATCGGCGACGAACGCGCGATCTCGGCGCTCGCGCAGGCCGAAATCGACACCGTTCTCGAGATCGCGCCGCGCCAGCAGTCGGCCGCCGAAGAAGCGGTCGCGGAGGCCGAATGACGAGTGCAGCCAGCAGACACACCACGCAATCCGGCGATCGCCGGCCGTTGAGGCGCGAATGAGCCAGCCGAGACCGCGCACGCTGCGCAAGGAGCGCGGCGGCGAAGTCGCCGTCGGAGGACGTGCGCAGGCTGATGGGCGCGTCGACTCCGCACTTCGCGCTGCAGCTGCGCGAGCGCATCGCCAGGCTGATCGCCGGGCTGCCCGAGGATCACCCGGCCCGCGTCGAAGGCGCGCGCGAGATCGCGCGGCTGGAGCGCCTGGGCTTCGAGGGCGAGGTGCGCGGCAAGCCGGGGGCGCCCGGCGAGCGTCCGCTGCCCTCGCTCGACGGCGGCGCCGCCGGACGCGTCTAGCGCCGGCCCGCGAAGACCCGCTCGCGGCGGGCATCCTCGAAGCGGGCGCGGAGCAGTTTCAGCAGCAGCCAGAAACAGCGGCACGTCGAGCGCGAGCGGCACGAGCACCCACGTAACCGACGGGGCTCCGAGCGCGTACAGCGCGAGCGCCATGGCGCCGTGGAACAGCGCCGTCGGCACCGACGCCAGCAGTCCGGCGTGCGAGCGGTAGCCGCTGAGGTGCTCGCGGATCGTCGTGTCGAGCGTCCCCAGCACGACGATGCCGACGCCGACGAGCAGGAGCGTTCTGCCCGATTCGCCGCGCGCGGCGCGGATCGCGACGGCGACCAGGCCGATCAGGATCGAGAGCTCGGCGAGCGGAAACGGATGCCAGGGGGCGCGCGGGCGCTCGCCAACCGAGCCCGGCGCGCGGTAGCCGCCGTCGCCTCTCGCCGCGTCCGCCGCCCCGCGACGCTCGCGCGGCCGTCGCGCGCGCTTGGCCGAGCCCGGCTTCGCCGCCGCGTCGGACGACGTCTTCGCGGCCGGGGCGCCGGGGGACCCGTCCGGGCCCGGCGAGGGCTGCCCAACGTGCGAGCCCGCGTCGGGCACGGCCGCGGGCGCCTTCGCACGAGCACCCGATCGGCGCTTGCGCGAGCGACCGCGACCCCCCTTGCTGCGATTCGCCACGGCTGCCGCCGCCAGCTAGGCGCCGATGGGCCGGAGTCGAATGCCGCGCATTGACGTCGATCGTACCGCCTATGCTGGCCTTTGATGGCCTCGACCGACCCCTCGATCGAGTCTCCGCGGGCGGGCGGCGGCATCCCGGGGGCTCGGAGCTGCCCGGCCCGTTCGCGGTCGGCGAGTACGCCGCCGCGCTGCGCGACCGGCTGCGCGGCTTCGCCCGCGTGCAGCTCATCGGCGAGGCGTGCGACGTCAGGCTCACGCGGCGCGAGCGTCTACTTCGAGCTGCGCGACGGCGCGGCGCCGTCCCGTGCGCGATGTGGCGCGAGGACTTCGAGCGGCTCGGGCTGCGCGGCCGGCGCGCTCGCCGAGGGCGCGCAGGTCGTCGTCGCCGGCGGGTGCGACTACTACCCCGGCAGCGCCAGCGACCTCGCCGCGCTTCTCCTTCGGGGTCACCGGCCTGCGGATCGCCGGCGAGGGGGACCTGCTGGCCCGCATCGAGCGCGCTGCGCCGGCGCCTCGACGCCGAGGGCCTGTTCGAGCCGCAGAAGGCGCTGCGCGCGACCGGCGCTGCCGCGCACGATCGGCGTGGTCACCGGCGAGCGGCGGCAAGGCGCGCGACGACGTGCTCGCCGGGCTGCGGCGCCGCGGCTGGGCCGGGCGGCTCGTCTGGGCGTTCGCGCCCGTGCAGGACCGCCACGCGGCGCCGGCGGTCGGGCGCGCGCTGCACCGACCTCGCCGCCGTGCGCGGAGGTCGACGTCGCGATCGTCGCCCGCGGCGGCGGCTCGCTCGCCGACCTGCTGGCGTTCTGCGACGAGACGCTGTGCCGCACCGTCGCGCTGCTGCGCGTCCCGGTGATCGCGTCGGTCGGCCACCACACCGACCGCACGCTGATCGACGACGTCGCGGCCGTGAGCTGCTCGACGCCGACGCACGCCGCCGAGGCGGCCGTCCGCTGCACGTCTGCGCGGCGCGCGCGGCGCGCTGGCCGGCTCGGCGCGCCGCTCGCCCGCGCACGGGCGCCGCGCCGTGGCTCGACCGCGCGCGCGCGCTCGGCGCGCTCTCGCGCGCGCCGGGCGAGCACGTCGCCCGCCAGCGCGCGCGCGCTGCACCAGGAGCTGCGCGAGCTCCGCGCGAGCGCGCGCCGGCGCGTGGACGGCGAGCGAGCGCGCGACCGAGCGCCACGCGCTGGTCGCTCGCGCGGCGCGCGGCGGCCGCGGCCGGCCGGAGCGCGCGCGCGGCCGCGCCGGCTCGACGGCCTGGCGGCCGCGCTCGCGGCGCACGATCCCGAGCGCACGCTCGCCCGCGGCTACGCGCTCGTGGAGGACGGCGCGGCGGCGAGCCGGTGACCGACGTGCCGCGCGGCGCGCGCGGCCGGCGAGCGTCCGATCTCGCTTCGCCGACGGCGCGGTGCGACGCGACGGCCTGACGAGGAGGACGAGGCCGACTGACGCGAGACGCTGACGTACGAGGCGCGCGTCCGGCGCGGCTGGAGGAGATCATCGAGCGGCTGGACTCGGGCGAGGCCGGGCCTGCGCGAGACGCTCGAGCTCGTGCCAGCGAGGGCCGCGGGCTCGTGGAGTTCTGCGCCGCGCGAGCTCGACGCGGTGAGCCAGGGGCTCGACGAGCTGCGCCTCGACGAGCTCGTCGCTCGCCTCGAAGGCTAGGTTCGGCCGGTGACGAGCCGCCTGGGAGCGCGTCGAGAGCTGATCGCCGATCTGCCGCTGCGAGATCGACGACTACACGCTCGAGCCGCTGCGCATGAACGTCTCGAGCGGCTTCGAGCGCCTGAGCACCGTCATCCACCTGCGCGGCGGCGGCTGGAGGGCGTCGGCGAGGACGTCACCTACGAGGCCGACGAGCAGGAGGCGACCTGAGGAGGCCGGCCCCATCCCTCCCGCTGGCCGGGACCTGGACGCTCGCGTCGTTCGCCGAGCACGTCGGCGAGCTGACCTGTTCGCCGGCAGGCGGCCGGAGCGCGACGTCTACCGCCGCTACCGCGCGCTGGGCCTACGAGTCCGCCGCGCTGGACCTCGCGCTGCGCCAGGCCGGGCTGCCGCTGCACGAGGCGCTCGGCCGCGAGCCGCGGCCGATGACCTTCGTCGTCTCGCTGCGCCTCGGCGAGCCGGCATCGCTGGAGCCGCTGCAGCAGCGGCTGGCGAACTACCCGTCGCTGCGCTTCAAGCTCGACCCGACGCCGAGCTGGACCGACGAGATCATCGCCGGGCTGGTGGCGACCGGCGCCGTGGACAGCGTCGACTTCAAGGGCCACTACGAGGGCGCGGTCGTCGACGTCGGCGCCGACCCCGACCTGTACGCGCGCGTCGTCGAGGCGTTCCCCGACGCGTGGTACGAGGACCCGACGCTCACGCCGGAGATCGACGCGCTGCTCGAGCCGCCACCGCGACCGGGTCACCTGGGACGCGACCGATCCACAGCGATCGCCGACATCGAGGCGCTGCCGTTCCCGCCGCGGATGGTGAACGTCAAGCCGTCGCGCTTCGGCAGCCTGCGGGGGCTGCTGGACGCGTACGACTGGCTCGCCGCGCGCGACATCGGCGCCTACGGCGGCGGCCAGTTCGAGCTCGGCCCGGGCCGCGGGCAGATCCAGCTGCTCGCCTCGATCTTCCACCCCGACGCGCCCGAACGACGTGTCGCCGACCGGCTTCAACGTCGACGAGCCGCCCGCCGGGCTGCCGACGAGCCCGCTGGCGCCGGCCGCGCCGCGGCGACCGGCTTGCGCTGGGGCTGAGCCGGCGAGCGAGCGGCACGCTGGCCATCGGCCCCGCCATACACAACTCCATACCAGCTCCTCGGTTCTCCAGGACAGAGCGGCTAACCTCTGACGCCGCCTAATCGGGCATCGAGAAGCCCGCCCGCGTGGAAGGGGTCCCCTTGGCGATGAAGCCAGCCCCATTCCCACGACCACGGGGATAAAGATAAGGAGTGCGATTGACATCCGCAGCGCTACGGTCGACAGGACCAGCGAGCTCGTTTGATCGGGGGATCGGGCGGCCCGCTTCACCACATAGTCGTCGCCGCCAAAGGCGGCTATGGTCGACACAAGATCGGCAAAAGTCCAGGCTCCGTACAGCGCACCAAGATTCGACGCCCCTAGATATCGAGGCAGGATGAGCACCGAAACGAGTGCCGCGCTCCATGATATCGCCTGGGCTACACCTAGTCCGAGTATTGTCCGGAACACAGCACTGCTGAGCCTTGAGCCGTCGAGTAGCTCGGGCTCGGCCGTAGGGGCATTGATGGTCACTCGTACAGGGTTGCCCGTTCGAATGCAGCCGTGATCGAGTGTCCGTGACGGCCGTGTGTGCCGGGCAGCCCTCCCGACACGCCTTGGCTTTTGCAACCGCCGTCAATCCCACGTGTCCTCTACCTCTCAACGTGATGCCGGCGGTATCGTCGAACGCATCTGCCGACGGAAAGGGGTATTTCCTGCACCATGTGTCCTCGGTTCGCACCCGGTATCTCTTTGAAGAAGTTATGCAGAGCGGATGCCGAGGCGTTTGCCCAACACATGGGCTACGCCAATTCGTCGAGTTCGCTGGGTCTGCTGCTGCTCTTGGTTCGTCACGCTGGGCTGCGAGCGACGTGGATCTTTCGTATCTCGCACTGGCTTCATTCCATCGGCGTTCCGCTACTGCCGTCCTTGTTATCCAGCGTCAACCTCGCCCTGCATGGCATCGACATCCAACCTTCCGTCCGGATTGGTCCAGGGTTGGATGTCCCCCATCCCGTTGGGGTAGTCGTTGAGGCGAAGACAGTTGGAGCTGGTGTCACAATCCAGGGATGCGTCACGATCGGCATGCGACGTGAATCGGTCTTTCCTACTATTGGCGACGGCGTCTTCATCGGTGCCGGCGCCAGAGTTCTCGGGGGCATCACTATCGGCGATAACGCTCAGCTGGGTGCCAACGCTGTGGTTTTGGCTGACGTTCCGACTCGAGCGACTGCTGTCGGGGTACCCGCTCGCATCGTTCTCCAAGAGCTGACGGCGGGTATGGCGAACCAGCGCCTCGCCGCAGCAGAGCGGCATCGCCTGTGAGGTTGAATAGTCGACCACTGAGCCCCGCGCCAGTGACCCGATCTCAACCTGTCGGCGACCGCGCGTTCCTACCGTTGAAGCACCGGAGGTGTCATTCGCGTGACTGCGCTCGCGACTTCTTTATCATCCCTTACCGATAGGCCACGGCGTCCCTTGTGCCGTGGCTGCAGAGCACGCCTCGAGCACGTCGTGGTGGACCTTGGCATGTCTCCGCCTTGCGAAAGCTTTCTCCCCGCATCGGCGCTGAACAGCATGGAGGCGTTCTATCCACTCGTGGTGTACGTGTGCTCGGTGTGCTACCTGGTGCAGCTTGACGAGTACGTGCAGCCGGAGGACATCTTTCGCGACTACGCCTACTTCTCCAGCTATTCGGATTCATGGCTGGTGCATGGAGAACGCTACACCGAGGCGATGATCACGCGCCTCAGCCTCGGGAGCCAGAGTTCGGTGGTTGAATTGGCAAGCAACGACGGCTATCTGCTCCAACACTTCGTCCGCCGAGGCATCCCGGTCCTTGGCATCGAACCAGCACTGAACGTGGCTGAAGTTGCGGTTGCCAATGAGATTCCGACGGTCACAGAGTTCTTCGGAACAGCGCTCGCGCGGGACCTTGCGGCCGAGGGCGCCAACGCCGACCTCGTAATCGGGAATAACGTCCTCGCCCAGGTTCCCGACCTTCGTGACTTCGTGGCCGGGGTGCAAGTAATCCTTGCCCGGGACGGGGTCGCAACGTTCGAATTCCCTCATCTCCTGAAGCTTCTCGACGAGAACCAATTCGACACCATCTACCACGAGCACTTCTCGTACTTCTCGTTCCTGGCCATCCAGCCGGTGTTCGCCACAGCACGCCTCGAGATTTTCGACGTCGACGAGATTCCGACCCATGGAGGCTCGCTCCGCATCTATGCTGGGCACACAGGGGCATACGAGTCCAACCGACCGTTGCATCGCTCCTCGCTAGGGAGCGGGCCGCTGGGTTGGACACGCTCGATGCCTACAGCGGCTTCCGCGAAAAGGTAGAGCGAACCAAGCGCTCCATCCTGAAGCTACTCGGCGACGCGAAGGAACAGGGCGCCTCGATTGCGGGCTACGGAGCTCCGGGTAAGGGCAACACGCTGCTCAACTACTGTGGAATCCGCACGGACTACCTCGACTACACAGTCGATCGCAATCCGCATAAGCACGGCAAGTTCCTCCCCGGCACGCACATTCCCATTTACGCTCCGGACCGCATCTTCGAGACTCGGCCAGACTACCTGTTCATTCTCCCGTGGAACCTGCGAGCCGAGATCGTGAACCAGATGGCCGACATCCGAAGCTGGGGTGGCAAGTTCATCGTTCCAATTCCAGAAGCCGAGGTTGTGAAATGAAAGTTGTCCTCTTTGCGGGAGGCCAAGGCATCCGCATTCGCGAGTACTCCGAGCGAGTTCCGAAGCCGATGGTGCCGGTTGGGTACCGGCCTATCCTTTGGCATAACATGAAGTACTACTCGCACTTCGGCTACAAAGACTTCGTACTCTGCCTTGGGTACCAGGCCGATGTGATTAAGCGGTACTTCCTCCAGTATGACGAATGCGTCTCGAATGACTTCATACTCTCGGGCGGTCAGGACATCCGGCTGCTCAGCTCCGATATTGACACATGGCGCATTACGTTCGCGGACACAGGACTCCATGCCAACATCGGCCAACGGTTGGTCGCGGCACGGAAATACCTTGAGGATGAAGAGATATTCCTCGGAAACTACGGTGACGTTCTCTCCGACGCGCCGATGGACCAGTTCGTGGAAGAGTTCAAGCAGAGTCGGAACGTCGCCGCATTCATCTCGGTGCGTCCGTCCTACTCGTTCCATCTCGTGTCGACAGCGCCCACAGGACTTGTGGATGGGATCGAACCGGTGGCCACCTCTGATATCTGGCTGAACGGTGGCTTCTTTATCTTCCGGCGCGAAATCTTCGATTACATCTACGAGGGGGAAGAGCTGGTCGAGGAGCCGTTCCGCCGGCTGATCAACGAACAAAAGCTCATGACTTTCCGCTACGACGGCTTCTGGGCTCCGATGGACACGATCAAGGACCAACAATCTCTCGAAGACATGTTCAACTCCGGCTGCCCTCCATGGGCGGTCTGGTCCGGCGTGCGGAGGGACTGAGTCATGCGGGCAATGATGGTGGGTGGCACCGGCAAACTCACAGTCCTTGCGGTTGGCGCCCACGCCGATGATATCGAAATCGGTTGCGGGGGAACGCTGATCCGCTTGCTTCGGGAAAATCCATTCTGTGCCGTCCACTGGGTCGTGGTAAGCGCGCTGGGGGAGCGTGAACAAGAGGCCCAGCGGAGTGCAGCCGCCTATCTTGAAGGGCACACCGAGGCTTCCATCACCGTCCTAAAGCATCGCGATGGGTTCTTCCCTTATGAGGGGTATGCCATCAAGGAACGTTTCGAGGCGCTCAAGTCGACGATCAAGCCCGATGTTGTTTTCACGCACCATCGGGAGGACCGGCATCAGGACCATCGTCTCGTATCGGACCTCACATGGAACTCATTCCGCGACGCGGTCGTGCTCGAGTATGAGATCGTCAAATGGGATGGTGACCTGGTTACGCCCAACAGCTACGTAGCGGTGGACCGCGATGATGCCTTGCTGAAAGTGGACAGGCTCAACGAGCACTTTCCTAGCCAGCACACCCGCGATTGGTTCACCGATGACACGTTCTTCAGCATTCTGAGGCTGAGGGGAGTCGAATCTCGCGCCCCTTCCGGTCTCGCCGAAGGCTTCCATGCACGCAAGTTACTCTTCGATCCTATTGCGGGGGTTGGCGAATGAAAGTCCTGGTCACTGGTCATCGCGGGTACATCGGAGCAGTCATGGTCCCAGCGTTGGTGGAGGCAGGGCATGATGTCGTAGGTCTCGACAGCGACCTTTACCAGGGATGCAACTTCGAAATCGCCGGGAGGCTCGCTGAGGTTCCCGAAATCTCTTGTGACCTCCGCGATGTCTCGGGCGACATGCTTCGAGGCTTCGATGCCGTTGTCCATCTCGCTGCGCTCTCCAACGACCCCGTAGGTGACCTTGCACCAAAGCACACCTACGCCATCAATCTCGACGCATCGGTTCGACTCGCCGAGCTTGCGCGGGAAGCTGGTGTCAGGCGGTTCATCTATTCGTCCTCCTGCTCCATATACGGGGCAGCCGGCGAAGACGTCCTTGACGAGACCGCGGGATTCAATCCTGTCACTCCCTACGGTGAGTCCAAGATCAGGGTTGAGGAGGCGGTCCGACTCTTGGCATCGCCCGTGTTCTCGCCGACGTACTTGCGGAATGCAACGGCCTACGGCGTTTCTCCCCGCCTCCGAATGGACCTAGTGGTTAACGATCTTGTTGCTTCGGCGATTTCCACCGGGGAGGTCCTTATCAAGAGTGATGGCACTCCATGGCGTCCTCTCGCCCACATTCGAGACATTACCGCCGCGTTCCTCGGAGTGCTCCAGGCTCCTACAGACGCTATCCACAATCGGGCCTTCAACGTTGGCCGCACCGAAGAGAACTTCCGAGTGAGCGAGGTGGCAGAGATGGTTGCCAGGGCAGTCCCCGGAAGCACCATCCGTTACGCCGACGGGGGAGGCCCGGACAAACGGTCCTACCGGGTGAACTTCGATCTGTTGCACTCGTCGGTTCCGGGATACAAGCCAGCCTGGACGGTTGAGCGCGGTATCCAGGAACTCATCGAAGCATTCAAGACATCCACCCAGGACGTCACCGGCAATCCGCAGTTCATCCGCCTCCGCACCATCAAGTCGCGGCTCGATGCCGGCACGCTCGACGAGACGTTGCGACCCGTGGGTCAGCTCGCCGGAGTGGGGGGGCAATGAAGATATCCAAGACGCAGCTCGAGGATGCGTACATCATCGAGCTAGAGGAGTTCTCGGATGAGCGCGGATTCTTCGCCCGCGCTTTCTGCGAGGACGAATTCAAGGCTGCGGGAATCGACCCGAGGTGCGCGCAGAGCAATATCTGCCTCAACCGTGCGCGCGGGACCATCCGGGGGATGCATCTGCAACTTCCGCCACGGGCAGAAGCGAAGCTTGTTCGATGCATGCGGGGCGCGGTCCTTGACGTGATTATCGACTTGCGCCCGGATTCGCCCACCTACCTCGAACACCTTGCGGTGGAGTTGAGCGACACCAACCGACTCAGCCTCTTCGTGCCACCGTTGTTCGCACACGGCTACCAAACCCTCGAGGATGGCACGGAGCTGTACTACCAGATGAGCGAGGTGTATGCCCCCGGATTCGAACGCGGAATCCGGTATGACGACCGGAGCGTCGCCGTCCGATGGCCACTCGAGCCGACGCTTGTTTCGACGAAAGACCGAGGCTGGCCGGAGTTCACGTCAGGTCTCCAAGAAGAACTGGCCTCGCTGGCGAGTGCCGGCGCGCGATGAGAAGCGTCATGGCCGAAGCGGCTGTGGACAGGGGGCGCCGAATGCACACCTGGATAGCGTCCCAGCAGCAGCACGTCCGTTCGATTACAGGCCCCGGCACGCGCGCCACGCTCGACGCCATCGCGGCAGAGATCCCCTGCAAGTGCATGCCGTGCCTTCGGGCACAAAGGTGCTGGACTGGGAAGTTCCGCCCGAATGGGTCGTTCGCGAAGCATGGATACAGGATCAGCGGGGTGTGACTGTGGTGGACCTGGCCGAACACCCGCTCCGGGTAATGAGCTACAGCACTCCGGTCAATTGCAGGATGTCGCTCGCTGAGTTGCTCCCTCACATCCACTCGCTTCCCGACAACCCGGACTCGATTCCGTATCGGACTTCGTACTACCAGGAGGACTGGGGATTCTGCCTGACACAGCGAGAAGTCGATGCCCTTGCCGACGGGGACTACGAGGTTCGGATTGATTCCGAGCTTCGCATCGACGGCGAGCTGAACTACGGCGAAGCCTACTTGCCCGGTGATTCCCCGGAAGAGGTTCTGATTTCCTGCCACATCTGCCACCCATGGATGGCAAACGACAACCTTTCGGGCATCGCAACGGCAATCGAAGTGGCGCGAGCGATTGCGAGTCGCTCCCGCAGGCGCTATTCGTACCGGTTTGTGTTCGTTCCGGGGACCATCGGCTCGGTTACTTGGCTCTCGCGGAATGAGGATGTGGTGTCCCGTGTACAGCACGGGATCGTCCTTGCGGGTGTCGGAAGCCCCGGACCGTTCACCTACAAGCGCAGCCGCCGTGGCAAAGCTGATGTGGATCGAGCCTTCGAGCAGGTACTATGCGACACCGGGCGGCCGCATGAGATCATCGCGTTTGAACCGTACGGATATGACGAACGGCAATATTGTTCTCCGGGCTTCAACCTCCCGGTCGGCTGCCTCATGCGGGCGAAGCACGGGACTTATTCCGAATACCACACTTCCCGAGACGATCTCGACTTTGTTCGCCCCGAAGCACTGGATGAATCGGTCGACACCTTGCTCCAGGTCATTGACGCCCTCGAGGCGAATGACACCTTCAAAAACCTTTCGCCCATGGGTGAACCGCAGCTTGGTCGCCGAGGTCTGTATCGCGCACTCGGTGGCCTCGCAACGCGGGCGATGCCGAAATAGCGATGCTGTGGGTGCTGAACATGTCGGACGGCATGAATGACCTGTTCGACATCGCGGCGAGATCAGGCTTGGCGTATTCGGTCGTCGGCATGGCAGCGAGTACGCTCCTCGACCATGGCCTCCTCGCCCCTGCCGAGCCGCCGAGCGGGGAACCTGACCCCCCTGGTCAGCGAAGAGGAACACCGCACTTTCCCAATCGATGGTGCCGCGTTCGAGAGGGTGGAGGCTGGTGGGGCTACGTTGAGCCCGACCTGCCATCTCCAATTCCACGAAACGTTGGCTGAACCGGTCGCCCCCGTAAGAATTGTCCGATGCCTTCTGTTAGGGCGCGCCGATAGACTTGCAGCGCTTCGCCTACCTTCTCGACGGTTTCGTCGATGTCGTCGTTGCAATGCGAGTAGCTCACAACCAACGATGGCATGAGCAGTCCGCGTTCCATAGTCTCCTGCAGAAACAGCGTCCTAAATGGCTGTGACGGCCGACCCTCACAGTCCCGCGTCGCATACACAAGGTTGCATGGGCGTCCGATGACCTGGAAGTGGTCGGAAACACCGGCATCCTACTGCGACGCGCATGAGCCCGGCCGCTAGTCGCGCGCCGCGTTCGTGTAAGACCTTGACAACGTCCAGCTCTTCGTATGCGTTCATCGTCGCGATCGCGGCAGCGAGCGCATGTGTCTCGCCACCATGCGTGGTGGAAGCGAGGAACACTCGCGGGCGGTCATGGTCGTAGCCGCCAAGTTCCATCACGTCCATTCGACCGACAAGGGCAGAGAGAGCGAAGCCGTTGGCCATCGCTTTGCCGAACGTACTCAGGTCTGGAGACAAGCCATACTCGGCTCTGCGCACCGCCGATGTTCCACCGGAACCCAGTAATCATCTCGTCGAGAATGAATAAGGCACCGTCGCGTCGGCAGAGCTCCTGGACACCCGGCAGAAATCCTTTGGAAGGGGGTGTAGTTCGCTCAGCTTCCATGATCACACAGGCAATGCGTCCGCGATGCTGGGAAAAGACGCGCTCGACGCTCGCTAGGTCGTTGTAATCGAACCTTACGGTTTTCACCGTGACTTCAGGGAGCGTGCCCGCGGACATTTCCGTCGTGCCAATGAACCAGTCGTCGTACGAATAGAACGGGTCTGATCGGCAGATGGCCATCATGTCCCGTCCGGTGAATGCGCGCGAGAGCCGGACCGCGGCGGATGTCGCCGAGGAGCCGTCCTTGATGAACTTGACCATTTCAGCAGTCGGAATCATCGATGAAAGTCGGTCGGCGCACTCTAGCTCGAGCGGAGAAGGCCTGACAAAGTTGGTACCAAATGCCAACTGCTTACGGGCGGCCGCAACGACCGGTGGAAACGCATGGCCAAGCGTGACTGAGCGGAGTCCCATCCCATATTCGATGAAACGGTTGCCGTCGACGTCCCAGACGTGACAGCCTTTGCCACGAACGATGTAGACCGGCATGTCTTCGGGATACTGGTCATCGCCTTTGGCGTATGTGTGAGCACCCCCGGGAATTCGGGAGCGAAACCTCGGTTGCAGTTCCCGCGATCTGGTCGTTTTCATGGCGGCTGAAACGAGTCTGAAGCTCGCCAGTTGATTGGTGGTCGTGGCGCCGTGTAGTGCGCGAGACCGTGGCGTTGCCACGGCGTCTCGCCGAACTCTGGTGAGGTGGCCGAGCCCGGCCTGGCGACGTCAACGAGGGGTTTCCCCTGTCATCCTTTAGAGAAATTGCGCAAAGGTTACACTGACTTAACAGTTCTTCCTTGCCTCGGCCGTGGCCACTCCTACCCTGCCGTCTAGGTGGAGCCGCAGGCTCCTTGTGTGAAGGGGGAACTATGCCGCGAGCAGCTTCAGTTGCATTGCTTCTGGTCGCCATGGGTGCGTACCTATCGACGCTCGTCGACCTCAGTCCATCGCGGACGCTGGGAGCTGGGGCTGCTTACACGTACACATTCGATGGGGATCCGCGGTCGCCGGTGTCGATGTATAGGATGGGGGATTTCGACGTGCAGGTGCACTGCGCGGGATGCATACAGCCACCCGGCGAACCATGACCGTCGATGCAGGCGGCGCACGGCCACAATTGCGGGCGCCTGGCGTGAAAAAATCAGTCACGCACCGGTGAGTACGCCGGAGGGTTCCGTCTACCAGTGCAAGAACCACCTGATGACGGCGATCCGGCGACGATGGCTACGGTGCCATCTACCTGACCCCGAACCGGATGCTCGATTGGAGCGACGGCAAGCCACACTGAGCATCGACGTATCGACCTTCCGTCCATCGGACCGCGACTGGTGGGACCTCTGGCTCACCGATTGGAATGCCGAGATGGCGACTCCCGCTCGAGCCGACTTCTCGGCACGAGCGATGTCGACCTCCAGGGGCCGCCTCGCTGGTGACTTTCTCCACATCCGATGGGGCTGGGCACGGGCCCAACCAGGGCAAGCAGCTTCTGACGCCGACTGCGCGATGGCGGCACTATCTCGACGAGCAATCAGACATATGCGGCTTCGAGCGGCATGCAGCGGGACACCTTCGTTCTGACGATCACGCCCACGACGTTCTCGTTCTGCAAACCGGACGAAACGATCTGCTGGGCGAGCAACGTCCCGCACGGCCTCAACGTGACGCAGGCGGTTGATGCAGATCGGGCAGCACAGCTACAACCCGACCAAGGACGGGGCTGGTCAAGCTGCGACCTGGCACTGGGACAACCTCTCGCTGAGCGACTCGGTGCCGTTCACGATTATCCGCGGGCCAACGAGACCTACACGCAGGACAGCGGTACGTTCACCTTCAACACACCGGCGCCAGCGAACTAGCTACCTGCGGTTCTCGGCCATCGGCAAGGTGAAGATCAACGGCCAGTCTGGTTAACCGCAGACTCGACCGTGCATCCGGAACACTTCAGCAGCTACCTGGTGCCGATCCCTGCTGGGGCGACGAGCGTCCAGTACCAGGGGGCGATGACGGCTGGTATCGGTGCGGCAGCTATGTCTGCGAGATGCGCGACGTGAGCATCTTCAGCCTGTCGAGGCGGGGGAGGAGCAGTCCCGACAAACACCAGCGTACCGCCCACCGACGAACACCGACCAGGTGCCGCCCGACGAACACGCCCGGCTCACAGCCAACGAACACACCGACGAAGACGCCGGTAGCCCCGACGGCCACACCAACACCCTCGGTCGGCGGCCTTCCTCTCACCGGCAACCGGATCCAGTGGCTGGGGAAGGACTGGTACCTCCACGGGGCCAACCTCCCCTGGTACAACTGGAGCTGCGACTTCGGCTGTAACGGCAACGGTGGCGTCAGCTCGAATGCCGTCAAGAACGCCATTGAGCCCGTCCTCACCAGCGCTGCCAACGCCGGGATGACGAACATCCGCTGGTGGATGTTCCCCGGTGACCCCTGGCAGATCACGACAAATGCCAACGGCACCCCGACCGGGATCAACAACGCCGTCTTCGCCGACATCGACGCTGCGTTGGCCTTGGCCGAGAAGCACGACCTCTACTACACCTTCGTCCTCTTCAGCGGACCCGACGGACTGCCGCGGGAGTGGATGACCGACAGCGCCAAGCGCACGGCCCTTGCCAACGTCCTGGGGACGCAGCTCTTCCGCCGCTACGCCAACAACCCCCACATCCTCTCCTGGGAGATCATGAACGAGCCGGAGTGGAAGATCTGGTCGGGTGACTACACCCAGGCCGAGGTCGTCAACACGGTCAAGGCGATCGCCGCCCAGGCGAACGCTGAGACTACCTCCTATGTGACGGTCGGCTCAGCGATGCTCGATGGTCTCGAGATGTGGACCGGGGCTGGTCTCGATTACTACGAGGCCCACTGGTACGACTACATGGCAGCCGGGCGACTGGTGTGCCTTCTGCACCGACTACGCGACGGTGCGGGACACCTACAACCTCGATGCCCCGCTGGTGATCGGCGAGTACTACGGTGGCAGCGACATCAACCCGCTGCAGCGACTGAACGGCTGGTACGACAAGGGGTACGCGGGCGCCTGGGCCTGGTCGCTCTTCCCCGGGCGGACATCGGACAACCTGGCGGTCGACATGAGTGCCGCTACGACCTTCGCCGCCAACCACAGCGATGACGGTCCGCATGCCACCAGCGGTCCTGCCCCGACAGCTACCCCTACTGCCACCAAGACCCCCGTCCCTCCCACCCAAACCCCAACCAAGACCCCGACACCTACGAGCACCCCGACGGCTTCGCCGGCCTCAGTTGTTGTCGCCGGCATCGCCCGCATGCAGTCACACTCGAGTAGCGCGGGCATCACCTTGAACCTCTCACCTGGCGGGTACAAAGCGACAACAAACGCTTCCGGGCAATTCAGCATCAAGAACGTACCCACGGGTACCTACACAGTCGAAGCGACCGGGGCAGGCCTCATCGGTGCCAGGCGCACGCTTGCGGTGTCCGGTTCGACGAACGTATCCGACCACCACGCTCAAGACCGGCGACGTCAATGGGGATGGCAAGATCTCCATCGTGGACCTCTCGATGGCCGTCGCTGACTTCGGCGGGGCCCAAAAGAACGGTTACTCAGACGTCAACGCCTCAGGGAAAGTCGACATCGCCGATATCTCTCTCATCGTCTCGAATTTTAACCTATGGGAGTGGCTTGCGTGGTAGGTCACCTCCGGCAACCGATCCTCAACGCTTGGTCAACCAAGCCAGCGAGGGGCGCACGTATCGTCTACGCAAACCGACTTGCAGGAGATGGAGGACGGGATTCGATCGTCTAGCGCGGTGGATATTCTCTCCGATGGTTGCCGGGCTTGGGCTGTTGTCCATGCTCGTAGGATTCAGCCTGATGGTTGCCGACCACACAGGGGCTTCCAGTGGGACCTCGCTCTCGGTCTCGAACGCCAATATCGGTGGTCCTGGCGGGACCGGCTCATCTCAGGTGAGCGTCTCGCTAGCAGCAGCGGATACCCTCGACGGTTTCGAAGTCACCATCACGTACAACCCCGCGATAGTGACGATCGACTCGACGACCGTGGATCCCGGCTGGGATATAGCGATTCCGTCGCCGTCAACTTCTGAAGGAACCCTGACCCTCGCGCGCGCCCGGTTCAGCGAGTGCTCCGGCCCGGGGAACTGTCCCTTGTTCACAATCGGGTGGCACGCAGAAGCATCCGGCTCTACCATGGCCGTTCTCACAAACGTGACCCTGAGTGGGACAGAGAGCGGAGGCGATCCGGTGGAGCTTTCGTCTGTGTCCCTGCAGGACGGTTCGATCGTCGTCCAGGGAGCGGCTGGTAATACCGCCACGAACACCCCTACCAATTCGGCTACGAATACGCCCACATCAACACCGACCAACACTGCGGTCCCGACTAGTACGTCGGCAGCCGGATTGCCAACGATGTCGACAACGGGTACAACGAGCCCCTCCGCGACAACCACCACAACTGCTGTCGGGACATCGACCGCCACCACGACAACAACGCCGGGCTCGACCGCAACGACCTCACCCTCAGGTACAGCTACGCCTTCGTCGACGGCAATTCCACCATCGAATGGCGGAGGCACGACGCCCGCCGTGCCAACGCCCTCAGCCACCGCCACCAGTTCGGCTCCCCCCGGAACGCCCAGCTCGACGCCAACAGAGGACGTCGCCGGAGCGATGACACCCGGCCCGGCCATGACGCCCTCTGTGCCGAGCGCGGGTAGCGGTCTTGCCGGCGACAACGCGTCCCGATCGCTTCAACTGCTTGGCGCGGTTCTTGTCCTGCTGTCCGCCCTGGCAGTGGCTCCATGGACATTCGCTCGGGGTCTCGGGATCACACCCGACATCGGTCGAAGTGGTCGGGCCGGCGAAAGAGTTCGACGAGTTCCTCGACATAGCAGAGCAGCTAGGTCGTGATGCTGGGGAGCCGGAGCGGCCACTGTAAGTAGAGCGCTCCCCGTGGATTGAGAGGAGAGATGTCATGAGCAAGCTGCGCGTCCTGGCGGCCACATCCATCGCCATTACCGCGGTTGCCATCGCAGCTCCTCTTGCGTTGGTCGGGGGTGCCAACCATATTCCGTGGATTAGGAGCCAAGCCTCCGCGCCTACTGCGGTTGTATTAAGTTGTGACACTGGTGCCTCGAGTGGGGATTCGTCCCAACACGACCCAGGCTCGTTTACGCTGCTGACGTCCGTGACCGAACGCCCGATGGGTGGGAGCGGCGCAGATCAGGCTGATAGCTCAAGGCTTCGTGGTGATCCGCAGCGAAGGCTAGCCGCGGCGCTCATGGCACTATCATCGGTGGCGATGCTAAATGCTCCGCCACTAATTCGGCGCTTTGGTTCTTTCACGTGGCCTACTGGACGTGGCGCGTCCGCAGAGTCCGATTCGCCTCGTTCCGAGATAGCTGGCCCGCCGGAGGCTACCCGTGATGCAACGTCACGCGATACGGAGGGTGTTTCGTATGAGATCGTTGCAGATAAGTAGCGTCGCTGCCTTGGTAGCGGTGGCATTCGTCCTCGGCGTGATGAGTCCACTCTCAGGTAGCGACGGGACCGCGTTTCAGAGGGGCCATCAGTTCGAGTGGAAGCGACCACCCCCATACCGCACTCCACGCCGACTCCGACTCTGTCGGTTGTACCTGCAACGCCAGCTGAACCAGGACCCTACACCTACACTTTTGACGGCGACCCGACCGAGCCGGTCTCGATGGACGGGATGAGCGACTTCGATGTCCAGGTCCATTCGCGTGATGCGCAGGATCATCCCGATACGATGACGACGATGCAGGGAGCGCACACTGATTCTTGCGGGGCGCCTGGTGAGCAGAATCAGAACGGCCATACGGTGACCACGCCGGAGGGGTCGGTGTACCAGTGTAAGAACCACCTGATGACTGCGATCCGGGACGATGGCTACGGCGTTATCTACCTGACTCCAAATCGCATGCTCGATTGGAGCGATGGCAAAGCCGTCCTCAGTGTCGATATCTCCACATTCAAGTCGTCCTATCGCGACTGGTGGGACATTACGCTCTCGCCGTTCATGGATTCGCAGGCACTCCCGCTACTGAGCGACCTCTCCCAGGGCGTTGATCTCCAGGATCCCAACCGGAACAGCATCGTGGTGACCACCGACAACGGTGAGGGTGGCCCGAATCTGAAAGTGGTCACCGAAGGAACTGTCGAAGACTACGGTGACAACTACGACATTCCCCAGGACGAAGGCCTCACGCCGAGCGCCATGCACCGTAGCACCTTCAAGCTGACGGTCGCGGCGAGTCACGTTCGCTTCGAGCGAGTAGCTGACGATGCTAGGCCCGGTGTAGTATTCATCGACCAGGAAATACCGCCCCTGAATTGGGCGCAGGCAGTGATCCAACTGGGTCACCATAGCTACAATCCGCGAAAAGACGGTGCGGGCGTCGAGAACACCTGGCACTGGGACAATCTCCACCTGAGTGAAAGCGTGCCGTTCACAATCATCCGTGCAAACGAGCTGTACCTGACAGAAAGCGGAACACTGACGTTCAACAGCCCGGCCCCGAAAAACAGTTATCTGCGATTCTCGGCCATCGGAGGCGTCAAGATCAATGGCCAGTCGGTACAGCCCAGACCTAGAGGACCATGAGGAACATTTCAGCAGCTACCTGGTCCCAATACCGGCTGGCGTCACGAGTATTCAATAAGGGCAGGGCGGATGGTTCGGGCCCGCGATGGTGAAGGACGTCAGCATCTTTGCACTGCCCGACCCTACGACCGGCTAGTTCGAATCCACTTGCCATCCGAGCCGAGAATGCTACTACTGATGGCGCGGAGCTTGCGGAGAACGAATTCTGGCGCCTTCACAAGTGCCCGAAGGTCGCCGCCGTCGACTCGCGCCGCCGTCCAGCCGACAACGATATACTCAGGAGGGCCACCCGCCGACGTGCGCAACCATGTCCCGCGGTCCCGGATACGAGTGCGAGGAGTTCTGAGCTAGCCATAGAGCGCCTATCACGCTCAACGAAGGCGACAATACTTCGAAGACTCCCACCGATTGGCTCCTCCTCGTCGGGCAACGGCGCCGCTAACGGAACGGATGCCCGCAGATATCAGGCCGATTCGCCCGGACTTCCCACCGGTGGTCCTGCACAGCGGCGGCCTTCCAGTCGGGTGGCATGTATCCTCGTACCCAGGTTCGCGGCTCGAACGTCACCGGCACCCCTCGCCGGGCAAGGTGGAGGGTCATCGAAGCGTCCTCGGCGAGGCCGCTTCCGCCCACTCCCGTCGCGGACGATATCCCACCGATAGGCCATCCCGTTGCCTTTAAGAGACGTGCCCAGACCAAGTCGGGACGACCCAAGAGGGCGGGCCCAGTGAACCAAAGCGAACGCGAGGCGTCTGAGACGCGCGGATTGGCTCGTCGCCAGCGCCCGCCTCGTAGTGGACTTGTACGACGAGTGCACCTCCGCGTATATCCTCCGCAATGGTGGTGAAGAAGGAAGGCGCCACCTCGGAGTCGGCGTCAACAAAGGCAACGAGCTCGGGGGCCTCTCGGCGAGTTCGCAAAGTTTGATTCGCGAAATCGAGGGCAAAGCTCTTTCCTCGATTGCCTGGGTCATTCCGTTCAATACTTGCGCGCCGGCGGCTCTCGAGACTTGCCGTCTGATCGGTGCAATTATCGGCCACGACCAACACCTCGACCGGCCGTCATGATTCGCGGCAGCTCTCTTCAACGAAGCGACAGTTCCGCCCACAAGCGTCTCTTCGTTGTGGGCAGGGACGATCGTCACGATTGACTCGGTGCCCGAGACGGGGGTTCGGCCTCTTGGTCGTTTGAGGGCGAGCATCGCGAGGAATGCCCACCAGGTAGCGACGGTGGTGGCGGCGTACCGAACGTGTATGAAACGAGCTCCAGGATGCCAGTCATCGTATGCCCGCCTCTGGCCGCGACCGGGCGTTTGTTGGCTCTCCCGGGAGGAGGAGTGAGCGTAACGCTTCGACGAAGATTCCTGTGTCGAAGCAAGCGTCGGCGGTGCGTCTCCCCTCCTGGCCCATCGCCATGGCACTTCCCGGGTCCCCGAGCAACAACGTCAACGCTCCCGCAAGAGCGTTCGCGTCGCCGGCCGGAACGTATAAGCCCGTTGGGCTCGATTGCCAGCCTGGGCGGAAGAGTTGAGGCCCACGATTGGCGGTGCCCGCGTCGTCCTGTTCTCCATCGCTGGTCACCAGCGGTCCGGCGACACACTCCCGCTGTCCCGCGGTCGCCGTGACGACGATTGGCAACGCCATGCTCATGGCTTCGAGCATTGTGGTGATGCCGGATTGGTTTTCGACGTCGTGCAACGGGACCACGACCGCTGTTGCCTGTTCGTAGAGCAACCGAAGGTCCGAAAATCCCAGTGGCTCAGTAAGGAACTCCACATTCGACGGAACGCTGTCCGTTGACTGTTGGACCCGAGCCCAATGACTTCCGGCCGCGATCACGAAGCGCGCCGAGTCTCCCAGTGCTCCCGCAGCTTTGAGCAGCGTCTCGTAGTCGCGATTTTCGGATCCCACCGCGACGAACAGCGGAGTTCCGATTGGTCGAGCCGGCGCCGGACGCCAAAAGCCGGTGTCTACCTGATAGGGAAGGAGACGGAGCTTCCAACGATTCCCCAGCGTGCCCTCCAGCCGTTCACGTTGAACTTCGCTGTGCACCACGACCGTGGCATTGCCGCCCAGTCTGGTCACGATTCGAAAGAGGAGCCGCTTCCACCAACGGGAGCCGAAGTGAGCGATGAGCACGATCTCGAGGTCACGCCCAAGGGCTCGCCTGAAAAGTGCATATGGGATCCCTACGTGCTCACCATCGGCGAAAACCGTCTGCCCCTTGCCCGCGATCCGCGCGGCATGCCAGGCCTGGCGAACGTGAGGACCGACCAGTTTCCCGAGCCACCGCCGCGCCGCAGTTTCTCCCGGACGGTAGACAATCGTTCCATCCACAGTGTGGGCGAGTTCGATGAAATCGCGTTTCGGTCCGTTCTCGACAAGCCGTTTTGCAGCCTCCTGGCTCGCACTGACGAGCAGCAAAGGTTCGCCGGTCATCGGGAGAGATCCACGAGGTGGTCGATGAGGCGGTTTGCGTTTGTTCTCGCCGAAAGGTGCTCCCGGGCATGAGCTCGGGCCGAGGCTCCCATTTCTTGCCGTTGCTCGCGGTTGGTCACAAGCGTTCGGAGCGCGTCGTGCAACGCTGAAGTGCGTCCCGGCTCCACCAGCAGGCCTGTACCCGCCACCACCGTTTCCCGGTTTGAGCCGACAGTTGTCGTGACGACAGGCAGTCCGGCTGCCATCGCTTCGCCGAGCGCCACGGGAGTGCAGTCACCAAGGGTCGGCAGACAGAAGATGTCGGCGGCTTCCCAGGCTTCCCGAAACTCGGCAGTGCCCGGCCGAACACCGTGCAGCACGGAGACTCCCGGCTCTTCGGCAATGTGAGCCTCGGTCATGATCGTGAGTTCGGCATATCGGGCGAGCGTACGGAACGCCTCGAGCAGGTGGATTCCACCCTTCCGTTCAAAGTCTCCCCCTACGAAGAGAATCCGAGGTTTCTCTTGGCTTTGCGGTGCTCGCTCGATCGAGAAGAGCTCATCCGGTGCTCCGGGATGGGCCACCACGACACGTTTGCCGTCCACGCCGTAGTCCTCGACCAGCGAACTCTTAGCCCAGTCCGACCATGCTACGACCGAATCCGCGCGTTGAAGGACCCTGCTGTACCAATGTCGTTTGCCCCGCTCGATGAGCCCGGGATGACGCCGGTGCTGATACCAGCGGCCTAGCGTGTCCAATTGCGCCGGAGTCGCATCGACGCTGACGACGTACTTGGCTCCGGGGGCTGCCCGTCCAGCCATCAGTCCTATCGTCTGGGTGTGAACGAACACCACCTTGTAGGGCGTAGTCGACGACCGAATCGCTCGGTATGCGAGGCGGCTGCCACTCACGGCCCACGGCACCGGGAAGATCCTTGGCGATGGGGAGTACTCGACACGTAACACATCGGCGTCGACACCCCGCTCCGCCACAGCCCGTTCCAGGTTTTGCCCATGGGTACGGTGACCGAGCGTCTGCTCGATGCAGATGGCGATGGCGGCGGAACTGCTCACGCGATTACCATCGACGGCACGGATCAAGGCCACGTTGACATGGCGTCGACGTGGTTCCCGCGTAGCGGTGCCTGGAAAGTCCGCCGTATTTCGTCCTGCGACTGTTCGCGCTTCGATGTGTTGAGCGCGTGCATGTATGCCCCAAGCCAGCCAAGTGTGAGCATTCGCTGCCCCGCCCGCATGGTGATACCCCGGGAGAGCCCTATTCCCGTCCAAATGGCGCTTGAGCTTGCAATCGGACCAACCAGCGGAGTACTCGCCGCCCGATAGAATACATTGGCAACCCGGTTGCGATTCCGGCGTTCTGCCTCGAGATCTTCGAGCCACCCCGGCCTGTGCATCGCGTCGATCACCCGATCGTAGAAGGCATACTGGCGAGGAATCGATTGCCACGCGGCCAGCGTCCGGTACGAGTAGTGCCAACCCTTCGCCTCCGGCGTAAAGCGGAACGTCGCTCCGGCACCCTCGATCCGTATGCCCAGTTCCACGTCCTCAGCTCGTCGGAATCGGGGATCGAAGCCACCGGCTGCTTCGAACAGTGCCCTGGGGACGACCGCGTTACCCGTGAAGAGCTGCCGAAAGGTTGGTTTGTAGTCGCCTCGGATCATCCGTTCATATTCATGAGCTATGGTCGCAGCTTCCCATCGATTCCAGGGCGTGGGCTTCCAGTCGGGGGGCGCCAGCAAGGGCCCAATGGATACGACATTCCTCTCGCCCGCGAGCGCTTCCAGGTGAGACTCCAACCAGTGCGGATCGGCAACCACGTCGTCGTCAATGAACGCAAGGAACTTCCCCGCCGCGTGCACACAACCCCGGTTGCGAGCTGAACCCGGTCCTTCGGAAACATCGTTGCGGAGCAGTGTAATTTGCAGGTCGGAGAACTCACTGACTACCGCCGAAACGTCGTAGTGGCTCCCGTCATCAACGATGACAGTCTGAGCTACCGGGGAGAGCTGCTGCCGCAACGATTGTAGCGTCGACCGAAGGCCAGTCTCGCGATCCTTCGTCGCGATTATGACGGTGACATCTCGTGAGCTGAGCATCTCAGATTTTGCCCTCCTCCCGAGGCGGCTGCTGGAATGCGAACGCCAGAATGAGACCGAGCACAACCATTGAACGAGAATCGGCGAAAAGCACGTCGACGGTTGCGAAGCAGAGACACATGAGTAGGGCAACATAAATACAGACAAAAACAGTCCCTTGGAAGCTATCAAATCCTTCTGCAGAAATCGTTCTCAGACTGCGATTGATTGCCAGCACAAAGACTGCAATTATCGTGGTTAATCCTGCCAGTCCGACCTTAAGCCATAACCACAGAACATTCTGATGCGCAGTATAGCGTTGTAACGGCCAGAAACTAGTGAGATCGGGCAACGGTTGATATTGATAGAATTGTTGACCAAAACCTATTCCCGTGATGCCGTTTGCTCGAATTGTTTGCATTAGATTGTATCTCTCTATATCGCGGTACGTGTCAGATGAATCATCCCGGGCAGAAGGAGTGAGCTGAGATTCGATCGCCCGTGCTGGCTGCGCCAGCGCCCCATACTCGGCGTTCCAGAACGCTGCCAAGTAGAGAGACATAGCGACCAGCGCGGCGATGGTTAGCACGGTGGCCCTTAATTTGTGGCCGGGGTAGTAGGTGAAGAGGAGCGCGGCACCGCCAACCATTCCCACGAGAGTGCCGGACCGGCGGCCCGTCATGAGCGTCGCTGTGACGAGCACGGCGGCGATTAGGAACAGCCACCAGGGCTTCGGCCGAGACCGATTCGCCAGGAGCCAGGCAGCAACGCCAACGGTTGCGGCCATCATGTAGATGACGCTGTCATGCGCAAATGCGTTCTCCTGCGCCACGGGAAGCGTGCCCCAGCGGACGTATGTGACATAACGAGCGATGGTGATGAAAGCCAGGGCCGTCGCCGCCGTGATGAGTCCGGCGAATAGTCTCCCGCGCGTGTCCCGGTTCAGGCCAGGCGCGAGAATGAAGGCGCAGATGCCAAAGATGAAACCTCGCGACTCGTGGTAGACGAGGTTCACGGGCGCGCCGTGGATCAGCCCGTAGACGATTCCAAATCCGACAACGAGCGGTACGGCGGCGACCAGCCAAGGCATGCCCCGGTACACGTCAAGCCACCCGCGCTGAAGCACCACCGCGCATAGTGCGATGACGAGGGCTATCTCGAACGGGGCAATGGTCAGCGGAAGAAGGCTCGCGAATTCTCGTGGGCCCAGGTAGATCAGGCTGCTCAGCGGAGCGCTGAAGTCGAAGCCATTCGGTTCAATCGCGATTAGAACACCTGCCAGCGCTACCGCTGTCGCTCGCGGTCGGACTGTCGCCGCCACGTACGTAGAAAGGTAGAACGGCACGGCGATGGCCCAGACACCAAGCCAGGCCATGAGCGCCAGCGACGCAAGGATCAGACCGATGGCGCAGGCAAGATATGGCCACGCGGACACAGGCCCTTGGGCGATCACAGGCCTGCCGACACGGATGGTGAGTGCAACCGTCATCTTTCCTACCCGAGGTGACCGGTTTCGAACAGGACCAGGATCGCGACCAGGCTTGTACCCAGTGCTATCGCTGACTCAGAGTTGATGACCGATCGCAACGGGCGGTAGCGTAGGAGCACCGCAATGGCGAGTACAGCGGCCGGCGTCCACATGTTCTAGCTCCGGAAGCTCAGGGCACGCTGCACCCATGCTGGCGTTCTTGCCTTGTGACGGTTTACGACGACACCGAGAATGTTGGAGTCGCGGAGGAGGTGGAGCGTTCGCTCGAGGTCGGCCTTGGTGGTGTGGCCATAGCGGACCACCACGATCACGCCATCACAACGCTTGGCGAGAACTGGAGTGTTCATGGAATGCAGCGCTGCCGGAAGGTCGATCACGACGTACTTGCTCGTCCGCTTCATGTTTTCGATCAGCGTGATGAGGTGCTCCGAGCGGGCGAGTCGCGCCGGATCGGTGGGCAGCTGGCCGGCCGTGACAACGCTCATCCGTGCCCTCGCCACTCGATGCGTCACATTCTCGAGGCGTTGTGAGCCGGCTATGATTTCAGCGAGCCCTTCTTGGTTGTTCAGCCCAAAGTCTGAGCCGACGGAGTGAGTGTGGAAGTCTGCGTCGACGAGCATGGCATCCGTGTCGTAATCGCGAGAGATACTTGCCGCCAGGGCAATAGACACCGTAGTCTTGCCGTCGCCCAGGTCAGGACTCGTTATCCCGATGGCGGTGGCGTCGTCTGCACCGGCCAATTCGGGCCCGAGTCCCGCCATTACGTGGATCTCTCGCATAGCTTCCTTGAGGTCGAACTGCGCCCTGTCGGCAGGCTGAATCACCTTTGTCCTGTGGTTCACAGCCATCTAGGAATCCTCTGTCATTGGGATTGATGCAGCCACACGTCTTGCAAATTCCAGCACCTTGCGCCGATGAAAGATCTGGTCCGGGTTCAAGCGTGAGAGCAGTCCGGTTGGGCGGAGTTCGGACACCATTCCCAGGACGGGCACGTTTGCGTCGAGCACGTCGGCCGTTGTTCGAATCGTGTGGTCGGTGCGGAAAAGTAACGTCACATAGGCGACCGCAATCAGCACGCCGAATGCAAGCCCTACCATGGGAAGTCCGACGCGCTTGGTGAGCGACACGCTCAGCGGCTGGCTCGGCTCCAGCGCGTCGTCCTGAACCTCAAAGGCTTTGCCCTGGTTCTGGTCGACAGTCACCAGCGAAAGGTTCGTAGCGGAGATGCTGTCGTTGATGCTGTCCACGATCTTCTGTTGTGCATCAACGTTGCTTAGCAACGTCTGATATTCGAGCGACGTGTTTTCCGGACTGTTGAGAACCTGCGCATTGGGATGCGCCTGCAGGTACTCCGAAAGCTTCTGCTGGCGGGATTGCAGTTCGGCCGTCGCAGTTGGTAATTGAGCCTCATAGAAGTCGATGGTCGAGGAGAGCTGGCGGCTAGTCTCGGCGGTTACGCGGGCCTGGTACTCGGCGATGACGGATCGCACCAGAGCAGCCGAGAGGCTTGGTGATGGCGCCTGGGCAGTTACCGTCACGAGGTTGGCACCGACCGTGCTTGCCAGAACCTCCATCTCCGGCACTTTGGTGGTTTCTTCATAACCAGGCGGGATCAGGCTGGCCCGAGCGGCGACCGCGAGGCGGAAGGCGCGAGTCTTGAGCAGATCGTTCAGAGTCTGCGCCTGGTTCTGGGCGGGGGTCAGGTACTGGTTGTCCTGCCCGAAGGTGACTCCTGTGCCGGTGATGGTGCGGTCAACCCATACGGTCGAAGTAGATGCGTACTCGGAGGAAGGCGCCAGCGCCACCAGTGCGACAAAGGGAAGGACGATGACCATCGCGATCACGACCCACAGGTGGGAGAAGAGCACCTCTGTTAGCTTTTGGGGAATCAAAAGTCGGGTTCCTCTGGGGAGCTTTGGCTAGGCTAGCCAGTCGCCGTCGAGCAGAGGTTGAGGGAGATGGGCTTCGAGCGTATCAGGCAGAGACCTGCGCCGTCTCCAAGGCCTCGGTCCTGAAGTAGGCGATGGTCTCTGCGAGACCCGCTGCGAGTGGCACAGCCGGCTCCCAGTCTATGAGCCGCTTCGCCTTGCTGATGTCGGGGCGCCGACGTTGTGGATCGTCTCCGACCGCCGGAGGGCGATGGACCAGTTCGGATGACGAAGAGCGAGGTCACTGATGATCCTGGCGAAGTCGGCGACCGTGTGTTCGTCGGGGTTACCAAGGTTGATGACTTCGCCGCGAGTAGGCAGGCGACTCCATCACTATGCGCAGACCCTCGACAAGGTCGTCGACGAAGCAGAGGGAACGTGTCTGGTTGCCGTCGCCGTAGATGGTCATGGGTTGGTTAGTCAGCGCCTGGCAAATGAAGTTCGGCACAAGCCGCCCATCGGCGGGGTCCGAATACGGGCCATAGGTGTTGAAGATCCGAACGACCCGCGCATCAACTCCTTGGTGGGCAAATGCGGACGTAATCGCCTCGCCGCAGCGTTTAGCTTCGTCATACATCGACCGTGGTCCGGTCGAGCTGACATTGCCCCGGTATTCTTCGCGCTGGGGGTGTTCGAGCGGGTCGCCGTAAGCTTCCGAAGTGCTTGCGAAGAGGAATCGGCGCATTACGCGCCTGAGCGAATTCCAAGAGTCGCCGGGTTCCCTCGGTGTTGACGCGAATTGTTTCGATCTGGCAGGCGCTTGTATCCCGGTGGGCTAGCCGGGCTAGCCAGGTGGAAGATCCGGTCGACGTGTTCACGGTGTCCTTCCCAGCTCACAATGTCCGCCTCTACGAACTCAAAACCGGGCCAATCGAAGAGTGGCTCGATGTTCGTCGTTCGACCGGTGCTGAGATTGTCCACACAAAGCACTGATTCGCCGGCCCGCAGAAGCGCGAGACACAGATTTGAGCCGACGAACCCCGCGCCGCCGGCGACGAGGTTCTGGTTGGGCAGTCTGCATCTAGTAGGAACCTCGACCGAAAAGCACCGTTGGGATGGTCTTGAAGAGGATCTTCAGATCAGTCCGAACGCTGAGGTTCTCGGCGTAGCGTTGGTCGAGCACGACCATGTCGCCGAAGTCGTGGCGTCCGCGCAACGTCACCTGCCAGAGGCCAGTGATGCCAGGTTTGACCGCGAGCCTCCGAAACTGGTCGCCTTCGTAGTTGACCACTTCGCTAATAAGCGGTGGGCGAGGACCAACAATGCTCATGTCGCCGCGCAACACATTCACGAGCTGCGGTAGCTCGTCAAGGCTCGTCTTCCGTAGAAACTTCCCGACCCGCGTGCGCCGCGGGATCGTCCTTCATTTTGAAGATCAAGCCCTCGGCCTCGTTGTGACGCGAGCATTTGCTCGTGGAGACGATCGGCACCCTGATGCATCGAACGAAACTTCCAGCAGGTGAAGCAGCGGCCCCCACGGCCGACGCGGGTCTGGCTAAAGAGGGGCCCACCTCGTGAGTCGATGGCGATCAGGAGGCTCACGAGAACGAACAGGGGCGCACAAAGGACGAGAGCCGGAACGGCGATAGCGACGTCCATTACCCGTTTCCAAGCAGGAGAACGGCCGAGTGGCTCGAAGAGGTGCGCTGGGAGGATTGCGTCCTCCTGGTGTACGGCAACCGGAGCATGGAGGGCGGTGGTCACGCTAGGCGCCTCCAGCGAGTGCTACTTCCAAGGCAGCGGGGCTTGCAGACGGCTGGCCCTCGACGCCCGGCCTTCCGAGGCATATGTAATGGAATCCAGCAAGTCTCACCTCGTCCGGGTCGAGGTGATTACGAGCATCAAGCATGATGGGCTGTCGAACGACTCGTCGCATGCCCGCCAACGGCAGATCCCGAAACTCAGCCCAATCTGTTGCGACAACAATTGCGTCTACATCCCGTGCGCCAGCGAGGGCGTCAACGGCCCGCTCTCCACCCCGAAGTTCGAATTGGACCTCGTCGCCATCAGCGACTGGGTCGTACCATCTCACCGTCGCACCTTCGTTCAAAAGAAGCCGGGCAACCTCGATTGCCGGCGATTGACGAACGTCGTCCGTTCCGCCCTTGAACGCAGCTCCAAGAACGAGTACCCGTTTCCCTTCCAGTCCATCGAGTGCTGTGCGCAGCTTCTGGACGGTACGGAGCCGCTGATCGGAGTTGATCGCCATTACTGATCGAAGCAATTGCGGATGCGTCCCGTGCACCGCTGCCATATGAGCAAGTGCTCGAACGTCTTTCGGGAAGCAGTTCCCTCCCCAGCCTAGTCCGGCGGTCAGGTACTGCGACCCTATGCGCGAGTCCATGCCCATGCCCTGGGCAACGGCAGTCACGTCGGCGCCCAGCGCTTCGCATATCGAGGCCATTTCGTTGATGAACGAGATCTTCGTCGCAAGGAAGGCATTCGATGCGTACTTGATCGTCTCGGCGGTACGCGTATCGACGCGGAGGATTGTTGTCTGAATGCCGTCGTATAGAGAGGCAACTCGTTCGGCGGCCTCCGGCTCATCGGAGCCCAACACTACTCGGTCTGGGAAGAGGAAGTCATGTACAGCCGACCCTTCGCGGAGGAACTCAGGATTCGAAACAACGGAGGTTGAAATAGGCCCGTGCTCCCGTGCAAGGCTGGCGACGAGGTCGCCAGTCCCCACCGGCACCGTGCTCTTGTTGACCAGGACGCTGTTCGCCTTGAGGCGAGGAGCCACCATCTTGATTGCGCCGCGGACGGCGTTGAGGTCCGCTGCGCCTTCGCTTGAGCCCGGTGTGTCCACAGCGATGAACACGAATTCGGCATCGAGGACATCAGGATAATCGGTCGTGAAGCTCAGGCGGCCCTGCTGGATCCCTTCTTGCAACAGCCGTTCGAGTCCGGGCTCATGGATCGGGCTCTTGCCCTGCTTCAGCGCCCCGATTCGTTTCGAGTCGAGGTCGATGGCAAGCACCGAATGTCCGAGATGGGCGAAGCAGGCGGCCGTTACCGCGCCGACATACCCACAGCCAATCACTCCAAGGTTTGCCATGCCCATCCCCGCCTCGTGATAAGGGCCAAGCTTCTACGGCGCCTGTTGAAGGCCAGTTGAGTCGCAGTCTGTGTCATTGGTGACTACGGAACCTGGACGCACAGCACTCCGCTGAACAACGCACCAGCTCCGGAATGTCGCGAAGCAGGTAGCGTCGCCAAAGCCTACGGGGCTCTTGCGCCATCCTCACCGCCCATTCGAGACCGACGCGTTGAACTATTCGTGGAGCTCGCCGGCGAATGCCAGCGTAAAAGTCGAATGTGCCGCCGATGCCTATCCACACGCCCTGAGGGGCTGCATGTTGGCAATCGAGCATGAACTGCTCCTGGCGTGGGAACCCCAAGGCCACGAGAACGAGATCGGGGTTTGCTCGAAAGATTGCCGCGGCATACTCGTTCTGTTCGCTCTTTGAGAGATCGCGAAACGGAGGATTGATGATACCGACAACCTCGACGTGTTCGTGGCTCCGTTGCATCGCAGACGCCGCTTTGGTGGCGATCTCGGGCGTGGATCCGTAAAGGAACACGCGGATCGGTCCATTGGTTTCTCGAAAGATTCCTTCTACCAGGTCAACCCCGGAAAGCCGCTCGATCGTGCCTATCCCTTTGATGCGGGCCATCCACGCGACTGGCGCCCCGTCGGCGATGACCAAGCTTGCGCGTTCGAGAAGAGACGCCGCCTGGGGTTCGGAGCGCGCGATGGCCAAGAAATCGAGGTTCGCTGTGGCAACCACGCCGCCCTGGCGCGCCGTTAGTCGCTCCACGCACAGACGTATGGCATCCTCGCTGCGACCGGCAAAGACAGGGACCCGGCCCACTCGGACATGCGGCTGATTCCACTGTCCCCAAAGCTCCGCCCGAGGATGCACTTCAGATTCAGGATCGAAATGTGAGGTGTTGACTGCCATAAAGCGACCCGGTGACCGTACGATGCGTTTGTGCGAAGGGCGTTGAGTCGCTGTTTCATAGCCGTAGCCATCGTTGCTTTTGCGTCGGCCTATCTCACGCGTGCAGAGGCCCAGGGCGAGGGTCCTTCGCTCGAACTCGACTCGACTGAAGCTGGGGACATTGTGGTCATTGCGGTCGGTCTCGAGGCGGCCGACTCCTTCGAGATCGAACTGGCATTCACCGCTTCGGCCGGACAAGTTGGCAGCGTGACCCCCGGCGATGGTTGGACACTCGTGCCGCAGTCCGTCGCAGTCGACAAGGGTGGGACCGTTCGCGCGTCTGGATATTCTTTAGGAGCCCCCTGCGCCGAACGGGATTCTTGCCCATTGTTAGTGCTGGGGCCGACAGGCGGACTGGGCAAGGCCGACCTCGGCATCGTGAGCGCACAGGTCCTTAGTGCCGGGCAGCCTCTCCAGTTCACCATCGTGGACAGGCCCCCCACGGCTATCGAAACAGTGGCTCCGAGTCCTGTCATCACACCTCCGGCCACGCCTGTCGCCGATGACCAGGTTGCGCAGAATACGGGAATTGAACGCGACGACGGTTCTGGAACCGGTCCGATCATCCTCTGGTTCGTTGGTATCGCTGCGGCGCTCGTTTCTCTTGCCGCACTGATCGTTGGAGGTTCCCGTTGGATATGGAGCCGGGGCCACGGTGTCACCGTCCTCGGCGCGTCGGCAGCCTCCGATCCAACTGGGCTGGCGCCCGAAGAACTCGAGGAATTCCTTGATCGCGTAACGGAAATCGGTGGAGTGATCGGTCAGTCCGCTCGGGAGGATTCGGATGAGATCGACTAGCCGCCTATCCGGTCGATGGTCTGTTATTGTTATCTTGGCATTCGCGAACGGAGGTAGGCTGAATGACATCTGATATTTCGCTCGATGTCGCCTTTGAAGACACGTCAGCATTGAAGGGCCTTTCGTCGCGCGAGTCCGAACTGGTGAGGAAGGCCGGCGAACGCGTCTTTGAGTTGTCACGGCGGCTGGCCGAGCGCGAGCGTGAGCTTGATCGTCTGCGGTCGGAGCATGCGCATCTGAGAGAGCTGCTGGAGGAGACAGTTCGCAGCCGCGATGTACTTTCGTCGCAGATCATGGCGCTCCACACCGATGCGGAAAGGTCGTACGAGGAACGAGCGCAGCTCCGTGAGTTGCTCGCACGGGCGCAGATTCAGCTACAGGACGTCGTCACGACTCTGGTTGCTGAGAGGAAATCGCCTGCAGCGCCGTCATTAAACGCCGCTCCCGAGCCCGCCCTGCCTCCCGTGGCTCCGACTCGACGGCGGAAGACCCGATCCCGCGGACGACAGATCGCGTTCGCACCGTCGGCCGTGCGAAAGTGGTTTGACTCCTGGTAGGGGGTTGGCATGTTTCTGAGCGCCGTCGCCAGCCGCATACTCCAAATCGTTGCGCCGCGAGTGTGCCCGGATTGCGAAGGTGGAAGCGGGTCAGTCTTAGACAGAGAGGCAGGACAGTTGCGAGTGTGCCCCTCCTGCCGGGGTAGTGGACGCCCGCGAAGCGACCCCACTGACTGAGTGACCGGGTTTGCTACCGAGGCGTTTCACCCTTGAGAAACGACCGTGTGCAGTCGGGACACAGCCCGTGTGAGACGCCAGCATCGCCTTCCGAAATGACCTTTCCGCACTGAACGCACACGACACGGAGACGAGACTCGAGTGATGGCTCTTCCGTCTCGCTCTCCTCCTCGTCCGACTCGAGCCGAACCAAGAGAGACACGCCTCCGCGCAGACCCTGGATAACTATGTCCGACACGCCCGGGATCCGGGAGAGCTGCTCTTGGAAATCGAGGACATCGTCAACTGACGCTTCGGCCACTTCGATTCGAACGCCATCAGTTGGCGTCTCTGGTTCGTCAGCGATTGGCCGGAGCGGGGATTCATCAACTGGCCTGGGTACCGTGATAGGGATCGGCTCCCCAAGGTCACGCAGCCGCGGGAGCCACTCGGCCAAGCGACGAGATGAGGACTCCAAGTCTTGTATAAGTCCATGAACCTCGGCAACGATTGTGCGCTCCACAGGCCCGAACCCAGATTCATCCGACACCGATGTCTCCGTTTCGACAGCTTCGCAGGAGTTTCATCTCGCGCGAACCGTGCCGCGCGATGATAGGCCACGCCTGCCCATGCGCGCGGTTGAGTTTCCGTCGGAGGGGTGTTTAACCGCCAACAAGTTCATATCCGAGAGTCTGCCGGGACCGAATCTGAAGCGGCAATCCACCGGCCGCCTTCATCTTTCCCCGGATATGGGAAATGTGAGTCTTAATGAGGGCAGGATCTGCCTCCAGCGATCCCTCCCACCCGAAGGTCAAGAGTCGCTCCGTGGACGCTAGGTGTGGGTAGTGCTGGCAGAGACAGAACAACAGGCGCAATTCGAGCTTCGTCATTGTCATCGCGGTCCCGTTCTTGAGTGCAACGTAACGCCCAAGATCGACCTCAAGATCTTCGACGCGAATCGCCGACTCGGCATCAGAAACGCGTTGCTGGCGACTGGCGGAGAGTTCCACCTGCTCGATTAGCTCCGTCGCGTTGAACGGCACTCGTACCACGCGGGTCGCCCCGGCTTTGATTGCCTCCAGCTCCGACGTGCACTGTTCGGCGGTCACGACGATCTGCATCTCTGGAAATGATGCGCCCAAGCGCGAGAGTGTCATCACTACCGCGTTGTCGAGGGCGTCCACGCCGACGATGGCTGTCGATGGATTGAACGGCAGTGGGCCAAAAAGCCGATTGGGGCTGTCGAGGCAAACAACCTCATGGCCGCGCTTTCTGGCAGCGAATGCACAGAGGTCTGTAAGGGCGGAATCGGCTCCCGCAATCGCTATCTTCACGAGACGGCCACTTTGTCTACGTCGAGGCTGTAGCCAACCCCATGAACCGTCCGAATCAACTCGTCGTCTTCGCCAACCGCGCGGATCTTGCGCCGCAAGGAGCTAACGTGGCCCTTGAGCAGCGTTGCGTCGTCGACGTTTTCGTAGCCCCAGATCTGCTCGGACAGGAACGCATGGGAGAGCACCTGGCCCGGAAAGCGCGTTAGCAGCGCAAGGAGTTCCACCTCGATGCGCGTGCAGTTCAGGTTGACGCCACCGATATGTGCCGCCTGATTCGACGGATCGATATCAACAGGTCCGAGGGACACCCGGGTCGACTCTTTGCGGGACGGTGATTCCTTGCAATGAGCGTTGGATCGCCGCCCAAGCGACTTGATCCTGGCTGCTAGCTCGCCGGGATGGAACGGTTTGGTCATGTAGTCATCGCCACCCTCGTTGAGGGCCTTGATAATGTCCGACGACCCGGTGAGAGACGAAAGGAACATGATCGGCATCGACGGTGACTGCGTACGTAGAAGCTTGCAGACCTCGAGCCCGGAGTGATCCGGAAGCATGATGTCGACAATCGCGAGGTCCGGCGATTTCTGGGCGATCGTCTTCACGGCGGCCATTGCTGTGTTGGTGATCAGCACTTCGTGCGAGTCACGCTTCAGAGTATGCGCAATCATCTCTGCGTAATCGTCATCGTCGTCCACAACGAGAATGAGCATGGTTTGGAATCTCCTCTGGTTCTTGGGTTTCTGCTAGGGCCGTGAAGTACGCTGGCCGTCGGCGATAACGGCCCGTGCCTTTGCTTCCATCGCCGACCTAGACTGCGTGCCGAGCTTCATCGCGAGAGCTCGCATGTGAGATCGCACCGTGTGGTAGCTAATACCGAGATCGGCGGCGATGTGGGAGTTCGTCTCGCCCCTGGCCAGACGTTCGAGTACTTCAATCTCGCGGTCGGTCAGGGCGGTTGCCCCCTTAGCCTCGTCGCCAGCTAGAGGTAGTTCTGACGCTTCGTTCGACGCTGCTAGCCGACGAAGGATTTCGACTGGCAAGTATCCTGTGCCCCCGTCGATGAGGACCTGCAGTGCGCGTTCAACGTCTTCGGGCGCGCTAGCCATGGTAAGGATTCCGCTGGCTCCTTCGGAGAGGGCTGTCACTACCGCCGGCAGATCGGAATCGAGGCTTAAGAATAGCCAGCCATCGACCCCCGACAGCTCGATCCGCACTCCCGGCGGAGTGAGCTCACTCTCGACCTCCACTTGCACATCCCGATGCGGGGCGGACTGGCTATTCGCCAGGAGCGCCGTCACCATGTTTGCGGCTAGCGACGAGTGCGACCGGACGATGAGCTGCTGACGAGCATCTGCTGATACAGACATTGACTCAACCCACCAGCGCCAGCGGCGCCGGCCCTCGAAAGGGCTGAGTGCCGAGGTCGTGGTGCAACTCGATCCGAGCAACAAAGTCGGTGCCCTCGATGCCCCGGACCAAAGATGCCCCCAGACGAGCGGCGAGTTGCGCAGCGATTTCCATCCCGAGACCGAGCCCACGCCGAGCGTTTCGACCCACTCGATTACGGACTTCCATGCTGAATCGTTCGGCGCAGGAGGTAACAGTGACCTCGATTGCCCCGTCTGCGTCCCCGTGCTGGACAGCATTGTTGAGCAGAGACTGGATCAAGGCGTCGAGTTGGGCCTCGTTCCCCGATCGTGCTATCCACGCATCGTGTTCGCACGTCGCCGACAGCTTGATTGCGAGCCCAACGCAAATTGAATCCTCGATTGCGCGTCGTGCGGTTGCGATTGCGTCGAAAGGATTCGTCGACTGGTCGCGCTCTGCGAGCGCGACGGCTAGCACCTGTTCCGCTGATGCGAGCAGCCGCATGGCTACTCGTTCCAGGTTGCGTACCTGGTACAGCACAGACGCGTCTGCGGGACATTCCTCCGCCGCAGCACGGGCTGCGGTCACAAGGAATCCCAGGGGCGTTCGAAGTTCGTGTAGAACCGCCGCTGACGGTTCAATGGTTGGCCCGTTCACTAAGACTCCACCCCGCTGGGTCTTTCTGGTTACCGTTACGGTAAGTAGGGGAAACCCTGATTGACCATCGCCCGGATGGCTGATTCTTGACGGGGAATTGGCTAGTTATGCCTAGTCCGATCTGCCTAGTCGCAGGCAAGATCGCGACCGAGGCCCTACGTCGAAGCGATGAGGAGACGATGCTGCGTGTGTTCGGATGGGCCAAACCAAGTTCGGAGGCGGCGGAAGTCTGACTCCGAACTTGCCTTCATTGCCCAAATGCCGAAGTCTGCCCACCCCTGCGGTGAGGCCACCAGTGCCGAGCCGAGCCTGTCGAGCTCTTCGGGTGCGTATAGGTCGGCCAGCGACGAAATGTCGTCATCGTCGATGCTCAGCAACGCGCGGGCGGCATGGTTAACGCTGACAATCTCAAGCGTCTCAACATCGAATATGAGCATCGCGGCCAAGTCGGCATCGAGGAACGAGGCGATTGCCGATCCCACCGGAAATCCCTCCGACGGGGGCTGGTTCATTGGGCGGGTGCCCAGCTCGACTCGAATGATCAGTCGACCGGCAGGGTCACGGGCAAGCGATGCGCTGGCAACCCTGTCGAAACCGGCGATCGTTTCAGTCAACAATCGCAGCTGCTGTTCACCCGGTTCCGGCCGTGGCTCTTGCGACAACGAGATGGCTCCGGGGAATTGAGTTGAAGTCCAGAGGAAGATGCCCTAGTCGAGGTGCGTCGACGTGAAGTGCGGGTGCGGGCGATGTACAGGGCGCGTCCAACGTGCCTATTGCGCTTTCGGGAGAGCCGTTGCCTCGACATAGCCAAGAAGGCCCGCCTTCGCCACGAGGCGAAGACGATTGTGCACCTCGAGCTTGGTTGCCATCGATGATAGATGCGTGCGAACCGTGTGGACGGAGATCCCCATCGCATCGGCGATCTCCGCGTTGGATAGACCAGTGGAGACGTGTGCGAGGACCTGTCGTTCGCGGGCCGTGAGTGGCGTGTGGTCCGTGGGCGGCGTAGGAATGTCACTAGCCGGCTCTTTCACACGGGGCGTTGTTGCGATGGATCTGGCGAAGGAGATTGGCAGGTGATGGACGGCCCCGGTGAGTAGGGCATCGGTGGCTCCGAGGAAGTCCTCAGGGGAACTGGAGAGTTCAGCAAGGCACCAGGCGTCGTTCGCCAGTGCTTGCTTCGCTGCCTCTACATCGGTGGCACTGACCAATATGCACATCCACCGGGACGTGCCGTCAAGGTGTACGTCGACACCGTTGTGAGCATTGCCGCCATCTTCGTACGATATCCGGATACCCGGGTGGAACTCGCCAATCAGAGCCCCAACCGCACGTGAAAGCACGGTCCGGCTGGCGCTGATGGTGACACTGGCTTCGGAGGGTCGCACGACGGACTCCCGAGATTATGAAGAAGCCATGCAGGCAGGTCCTCTATAACGATACTCGGTGGGATCCCGCACTCTCCGCAGGGCCACCTTGTGGCATGAGCGGGCTTGATCGAGAGCCGAAAGTCTGGGCAGCTGCGGGTAGGATTGAAGCGTCCGTGAGCGCCAGCCGACTGATGATTTCGGCCAGGGCCAGCGGGATGCACCGTTCACACAGCACCCCGCCCAGGATTGATCGATCGAACGGCGACGTTCCGCACCAGATGCAGATCGGTACATTCAACGTTGGGGCTTCGGAACTTGCCATGAATAAATTGAACTCGGCGGCGCCGTGTCGATGCGAGTGCATTCCGGTGACAGCTTGGTGACAAGCCTGCTGGCCTCACCTGCGGAAGACGGCGCAATGTGCCGAATACCGACTCTGGTCACCCGCTCCTTCGACGACCTGGTTGCGCAGTCGTTGAGCCTTGGTGCTGCTCGTTTGTGAAGTTACTGATCTCCTTCAACCCGCGAGGCGCCCCGCGACCTAGAATCGAGCGTCATGACGCCCAATGAGAAGGCCCGAACACTCATTGCCATTGACAGGGCCATCACTTCGCTTCATCCCGTCACGGTGGCTGAGACAATCCGCGCTGCCGGGGATTCGGCCTTGGCGAGCCAGGTAGAACATCATCCGGACGATTCGTGGAGAGCGATGGTCCTCAGTCGTCTTGACCGCATGCCGGAAGAGCGCCTCCGAAGCATCGTCGCGATGCTCTCGCCGGCTCCAGCTTATTCATCCGCGTTTGAACGGGACCTCGAGAGGGTCCGAGGCGAGCTGACTGGTGAACTGCTCGGCATTAAGAGGCGCTTGTCGGCCCGGCCGATTCTCACCGAGCATGAGGGCGACAGGAACTGGCGGGAAAATCTGCCCGACACATGGGACGAGATCGGACCTCTACTCCCTGACATTCGCACTGCGCGAGACCGCCTGCGAGACGTGGCAGACGATCTGCGCGCTGAGTTGATCGATACCGAGTACTCCCCACTAGAGATAGCCATCGTTGAAGCGCTGGTCTTGAGGGGAATCGATCGAGCTTCCGAAGCCTTGGCTTTGTCGGAGCGTCGAACGGGCGATTGGCACGATCACCGCGCTCGATTCTCCCAAGGGCTCTTCTGCTTGGAACTCGCCATCGCTGTGATGTCGCAGGCCGAAATCGGCGGACGATTGTCTCGGCCTACTTTTGCCGCGCATGCGCTAGCTTGCGGAGTGTTCGCGGAGCGGCCGACGTCCGACGCCCGCTAATTCCGACTCGCGCAACTTAGTGAGCCGCTGAGAGATCTGAGTCAGGACATCGCTGGCACAGTCTCGGCAGATGCCGTGCGAGATAGGCCTGTCGCCGCACTGAATGGTGCGGTGGCACCAGGCACAATCAACGCGGCATGATCCGCCGGACGATTTGGTCGCCATCCCCACAGTCTCTTACGGCTGTGAAAACCGCGAACCAAGCACTTGTAAACGTTCGGCAAAACGTTGGTTCGCATGGTAAAGACTGAGTAAGGATCGGATGAAACCCATTGGCAACATGAATCTGCTACTGTTCCGTCCCTGTCCCAACAGCGGGGCCGACGTCGGCAAGGAGTTCGCGTGTGGCGGAGTGGCGGCTCTCATTAACGAGGCGAGAACTTGCTGTGCTACGTCAGGTAGCCATAGGTGACACGAACGCTTGCATCGCCGCGGCGCTCGGCATTTCAGCGGCGACGCTCCAGGTGCATCTTGCAGTTATTGCAGAGAAGGTGAACGAGCAATTGTCCGAGTGTTCGAAGGGTGACGATCAGCCCACGACGCCCCCGAATGGCCTCTCGCCTTCGACGGAGGAGCCGTCCGCAACCGAACTAACTCAAAGCATCCTTCGTGACCGTGCCCTTCAGCCCAACCACTCAGCTCCCTAGAGTCTGGGGGGCCGCTGAGAAGCAAACCGCGACGCGAGAAGACGACTTTCATGCTCTGTCTCAAGGCTCTGCAGGTAGTCGGCAAGATAGAGTGTGTCGCGCTGGTCCAGCTGAGCGAATTGCGCGCGAACCAGGCTTCGTCCTGGTTTAGGAATGTTCTCGATCCGGCTCATCAAGAGACCGTGACAGCTCTCTGATGGATTCAGGATGAGCAAGAGGTCCCTCGCGTCACCGGGCTTATCGACGTAGAACGCTGCGCCACCAACGGAGATGTCGCACAGCTCCGCGCGAATGATCCGCTCGTCCCAGAACACCTCGACTGGGCGGTCGCCGAGGAGACGGGCGAAGGCCCTCCGTTGCGTAGACATATTCATATGTTCGACCGCGTGAGCGATCGAACGCAGCCGAACGCCAAGCCACTTCGTTCGACAACTTGCCCATGCCACTCGCGATGTGGGCTTCGATTGCCTGCAAGGTTGGGAAAGCGCGCCCAACAACAAAGGTAGCGAGGATGATTCCCCCGACGGATCGAAGTTCGCCGATTCCCGGGTGGTAGGTTCTCGATGACGCCGTGTGGACGGACGAGGACAACGGTCCCGGGCGGGAGCCAGCACTTCACGCACAGTCTTCGAGAGCGATTCAGGGTCGTCGTTCACGTTGGCTCCAATGTATGTTGGCCCGACTCTCCGAGCGCGGCTCCAACGGGCGCCGCACTCCTCCGCTGCGCGCCTTCAACCACCGCTTTCGAGACTGCTCGGCATGACGACGTTCGAGAGTGGTGTTTCAAAGAGTTGCCGGAACGACCGAGTTCCCGTGAAGGCCGGAATGCAAGCCTTTGGGTTCGATGGGGTCTACCTTGGAATTGTCCGCGGCTCCGCCGGAGGTCGCTTGTACATCACGGCGGATGATGGTGCGGTGCTTTCTCTTCCTCCACAGCAGGCGCGAGCCGGGTGTGGCAACTTTGTGCTGCTGGGGGGCACCGCTCGTGAACTCCGGGCTGCCCACGTCACCGGCATGATCCGGAAGGCACTGCCCGCTACTTAGTTGTCGGCAGTGCCGAACCCGTGAGGCCGATTCGAGTGCCAGGTCCATGCCGTTTCTATGATGGACTCGATCGTCGTGAATTTGGGCCGCCAACCGAGGCGGGCGATTGCTTTTCGCGGATCCGCAACCAGTTCCGGCGGATCCCCGGCTCTGCGTGAGCCCAGAACCGTACGAATATCTTCCTCCGTAACTTGCCGGCAGGCGTCGATGACCTCCTTGACGCTGAAGCCTCGTCCGGTGCCGAGGTTCATGGCATCAAACTCGCCCGAGATGGTGTTCTCGATCGCCAGCCGATGGGCCTCCGCCAGGTCTTCGACGTGGATGTAATCGCGAATGCAGGTGCCATCGGGCGTCGCGTAGTCAGTACCGAAGACTGTCACTGCCTCCCGCTCACTGGCCGCCACCTGCAACACAATCGGAATGAGGTGGGTCTCGTCCTCGTGTGATTCGCCCAGTCGGCCATCTGGCGCGGCTCCACACGCGTTGAAGTAACGAAGCGCCACGGCTCCGAAGCCGTACGCCGCCGAATAGTCGGCCAGAATCTGCTCGACCATCAACTTGCTGCGACCGTAGGGATTCACCGGATTCTGGGGGGTCTCTTCCATGATGGGCACCGTTTTGGGTTCGCCGTAAGTTGCGCAGGTGCTTGAAAAGACCAGTCGTTGCACGCCGGTAGCTCGCATCGCCTCAAGAAGACTGATGGTTCCACCAACGTTTTCGCGGTAGTACAGTCCGGGGTCCTGGACGGATTCCCCGACTCGGGACCGGGCTGCGAAATGCAGGACTCCCTCGACCCTGTGTTCGAGGAGTGTCGTCGTAAGAAGCTCGCGGTCGAGAACATCGCCTACGACCAGGGGGACATCGCCGACGGCCTCGCGATGGCCAAGGACCAGGTTGTCGTAGACGACCACGTCATGGCCGCTTTCTATAAGGTTCTTCACCGAGTGGCTTCCCACATATCCGGCGCCGCCGGTAACTAGCAGCTTCATAACAACCAGTCTTTCATTTCGTCTCTCAGCAACGAGGAGACCACCGCGCGGTTGTTACGCGGTATCCTGCCTGTCGGGGGCACGAAGTGCCACGGGTCTGACATCCGCTGCTCGAGACGCTTGTTTGCAGTTGCGATCAGGCGATACGCCGGCCGTGGGAATGACTTGGACGCTACTGTCAGCCTCCGTAGACGCGAGGGCATCGATGCGAATCTGGGCGGACGGGATGTTACTCGCCGAGCGCTCCGAACAGACAACGCTCTGGGGCTCGTTCAAGAGGTTAATGCTCGGGTCGGAGCTGCCACTGGGCCGCGGCCTCCTCATCGAGCCCCGTCGATCCATACCGCCGCTGCTCGCGCGGCACTCAGTCGATGTTGTCTTCTACGATCGATTTGGCTACGCGACGAAGGTCGTGAACCAACTCAGACCGTGGATTGGCGCGACGCGAGGGGGCCCGGACAGTTTCGGTGCGTTGGTGCTGCCGGTCGGTGCAGCCAAGGACGTCAGGCCGGGGGCGAGGCTGCGCTTCGAAACCTAAGGTCTGGTCGAAAATATGGCCGTGGGAGGGCAGCGTTGCATCAGCGATGCCTCGGTCTGCGCCATCGAACGCGTTAAGGTTAGTCTCCCAGTGTCTACCGGGTAGAGGTAGAGGGCCTTCTTTCGTAATGGCAATCGTTCTGACCGAGGGGCGAGCCCGCGGTACGAGATTCAGCGCTTCGGCGAACATCAACCTCGCCTTGGCTAACCATGCCCGCGTGGTTTTTCGAACCGAAGCTGGGGGAGCTCTCTGCTACTTGCCCCCGATCGAGTTGACCGCCAGCCGCGAGGGGGGCCCCGGACATCGCCTTCGGACCGCCAACTATTCAATTGAACGCAGAATGGACTACGTAGCCCCACCGCGGGCTTGACTCGAAGTGCTACCGTTGGGGCTCCTTCCTCAGCCAACTGGGGAAGGTGAGGGCCGCTTGCCGTTACCCCGGCGCGCGGCCCTTGACCTTAGCACTGAGCGTCGTTGGGATGCCCACCTGCCGACCGAGGATGGAACGACACGTGGGACCGCTGGCAGCGGGGGCCCCTTCACGTCCAATCCTCGCGTTGGGTCCCGTCCCAGGCGCACCACAGCGCGGCCTCCCTTGCTTGATGCTCCCACTACCCGCTCATAACTCCGGGGCGGCTGAGCCCCGATCTAACCAGTGACGATAAGGGAAATCCCCTAGGGAGCTCATTCAGGCCGTCTCTCGAATCTCCGATCATTGCCTCATGGAGAAGCGCCATCACGATCGGTACCCGGCTGGAATTTGTTGTCGTATCTGGTGGGACCGCAACGGTCTGCCCGTGCAGGGCCGCATCATCGACCTGTCCCTCGGCGGGGCGCTTGTAGAGACCGCCGAACCTTACTCAGTCGACACGTTTGTGGTGGAGATGCAGGTCTATGGGCTCCGTCAGCGGCTGCCAATGCAGCGCATCGCGTTTGAGGAGACTGCAGGTGGACTGGCCCTACGGGCTCAGTTCATCAGCCTGGGGCTCGGCCAGGAAGTCATGCTTCTGGCAATCCTCCACGACCTGGAGGTTGAGCAGTGCGTCGCCGTGGCAAAATTGGTGCGACCAATGGGCGCGGCATGAAATGAAGCCCTACCGGCGAGGGCTCAAGCGTAGCCGCTGGTCTCAAGTGTCAAGCAGCTCGAGGATGGGTTCGGAAAATTCTGGCCGGTGGTCGTGCCTCACTCGGCGATACTTTCGGAGTGATTCTCCACGGACAAAGGAGGGTTTCGCGGTCCACCACTCCGTCGTCGAATCTAAGGAGGCAACAAGGACATCCAGAATCACACCGGAACACGTTAACGGAAGTTCCTCCCCGCCCGGCGTTCGAGGTGCCGGTGTCGGGTGAAAACGCAGGGAGCGCCCCTCCACCGTGGTGAGCGCAAATGTAGCGTAGACGCGCCATTGGAAGCTGATCGAGATTGCGCCGTCTTGGAGCGACGTTACTCCGATCACCGCATGCACGAGCGCTACCCTTGGATTGCGTTCGAGCAGCCCTTCATGAACGACCACCGGCTGATCAGTGTGGTTGCGACCCCCGAATGCCTGCCATGGCCCAACGCCCGTAAGTTCAACTTCGCCATGGACATCTCCATGGCTGCTCTATGAGTACATGCCCTGCGCGGCCGTCGAAGTTCATTTCCCGTCGTTCGATCAGGTCGGCGGGCTCCAATGGCAATGTGCACTCGGGAGACACGCGCTCTACGATAAGTCCTGTTTTAGGTCCTTTCGGGATCGCCGTGTCAACTTCGCGACGCATCATTTGAATCTAATACCGGGGGAGGGACTCGAACCCTCATGCCTTGCGGCCACGGATTTTAAGTCCGCTGCGTCTGCCATTCCGCCACCCCGGCCTCCCTCCATTATCCCGGCCCTCTGCACAGCGCGGCTAGGTGGCCCAGCCTTCCGGCGTTTCTCTCGCTTCCCCCTGGGACGCCAGGAGGTCGAGGTGACCCTGGATCGTCGAGAGGAGTTGCCACGGCCGGCGCCCTGCCGCCCGCCGGTAGAGGTTCTCGCAGAGGTCCCACGCCGAGAGCGGTCCATCGGCGGCCAGTACTGCCCGAAGGCGGGCGGTTCGCGCGTCGATGGCGGCAAGGTTGGCCGCGACCCGCTCCGTCACGTTGTCGAACGTCTCGCCGTGACCGGGATAGCAACGGGTGAGGCTGATGGAACGAAGCCTTTGGAGCGACGAGTAGAACGCCGGAAGGCTCCGGAAGCGCCAGTCGCCCTCGCTCGGCAGTGACGGGCCAGCCTGGATGGCCGGCGTTGGTGTGATTTCCGGGAGGAGCTGGTCGCCCGAAAACAGCCATCCTTCCGGCCCAACGACCACCACCAGGTTGCCCGGCGTGTGTCCCGGCGATGGCACCACCCTGACGCCTTCCGGAAGACTGGCCCGCTCCGCAGACAGATCCGGCGTGAAGGTGTCGAAGCGCAAGGGTGTTGGCCAGCGGTCGCTCGAACCCCCCGGCGGGTAGTGGTGCGAAGCCGTCTTCGTGGCCCACGCGTAGCGCCGCCGCAGACCATCCACCATCTCTGCAGCGATCTCCGGTGGCGCGCCCGATTCCGCGATGTACGATTCCATCGCCGCCAGTTCGCCCGGCCGGTGCAATGCCGGGGTCTCCACGAGCGCGAAGTCGTCCTCGCCAACCGCCACCGGTACACCTTCTGATTGCCAGCGTTGCCCAAGGCTCGCATGGTCGATGTGCCCGTGCGTCGTGATGACGATGTCCGGCCGCCACGGCAGCTCCGCCTGCAGCGACTCCCACGCACCCCGGTAGTCCGGGCCAGTATCAACGAGAATGCGTCCGCCGCCCGCCTCCAGCGCGTACACCGTGTTGTAGTGCAGGCGAATAGCCACCGCTGTGCTCACCGCTGCGAGTCTACCGGAGCCAGCCGTTCGCCCATCCGGGCGCTCTACGGTTACCATCGCCGGACGAACTGGAGGATGGCGTGACCGAAGCTGTTGGGAAGCGACTCTCGGAGGCGGATGTAGAAGGGATCCGGCACGCGGCCGAAGCAATCCAGGCAAGCGTCGAGCGGGTGATTGTCGGCAAGGCCGATGTCGTCCGATTCGCCATGGTGGCCGTGCTGTGCGAAGGCCACATCCTCTTTGAAGACGTGCCCGGGATCGGCAAGACCACCATGGCGAAGGCGATCGCGCGGTCGATGGGCTGTAGTTTTCGCCGCATCCAGTTCACTCCCGACCTTATGCCGGCCGACATCACCGGCATCCACTTCTACAACCAGCGCACCGGAGAGTTCCAGTTCCGCGAAGGCCCTCTCATGGCACAGGTCGTCCTCGCCGACGAGATCAACCGCGCCACTCCTCGTACCCAGAGCGCACTCCTCGAAGCGATGGAGGAACGCCAGCTCACCGTCGAAGGCGAAACGACCATCCTCCCTCGCCCCTTCCTCGTGATGGCCACCCAGAACCCAGTCGAGCTCGAAGGTACGTTTCCCTTGCCCGAAGCCCAGCTCGACCGTTTCCTTCTACGCCTCGAACTCGGCTATCCCGACGAGGACGGCGAAGACCAGATCCTCCAGCGCTTCGAGTCGGCGAATCCAATGGATGACCTCACACCCGCCGTCTCAGCTGAGGAATTGGTCGCGCACGCCCAGGCACTCGGCAACCTCCATGTCGATCCTTCCATCCGCCGTTACGCCGTCCAGATCGCCCGCGCCACGCGTGACGAGCCAGCCTTCGAACTTGGCGCCAGCCCCCGCGCGAGCCTGGCGCTCTTCCGTGCTTCCCGGGCCCACGCCGCCGTCAACGGTCGCGACTTCGTCCTCCCCGACGATGTGAAGACGATGGCGCCACACGTGCTCGGCCACCGCCTCATCCTCTCCACCAACGCCCGGCTCCGTGGCCGCGGCACCGGCGAAGTCCTCGCCGACCTCCTCGAACGCATCCCGGTGCCCGTGGAGCGATAGGTGCCCCTCCGCGAGTTCTGGCTGCTCTTTGGCATCGGGCTCACCCTCATTGGCCTCGCCGCCGGTTCGACCATCGTCACCGCGACCGGCCTGGTCATCCTCACGGTTGGTGGCATCGCCAAGTACTGGAGCGTCCACCTCTTCGACCGCGTCTCCCTTCGGCGCACCCTCGGCGAACGCCGTGCCTTTGTCGATGAGCCCGTCAATCTCCATGTCGAACTCGAGAACCGCAAGCCGTTGCCACTGCCGTGGTACGAATGGCGCATCGCCGTGGCCGACCACACCGACGTCGCCGGCGAAACCCTCGCCGCCGCCGCTGCACCAGGCGTGAGCTACCTCCGCCGTCGTGGCGCCATCGGCTGGTACGAAAAGCAGGCCTGGGACTTCCAGCTATCGATCAGCGAGCGCGGCTACCACCAGTACGGTGGCGCCACCATCAGGTCGGCCGACCTCCTCGGCGTCTTCCCTCGCCAGGATGCCGACCGCGACCTGCAGCACCTGATCGTCTTTCCGCGCGTCTACTCGCTTGAGGACCTTGGCATCGCCGCGGAACGTCCTTTTGGCGAACTTCGTGGTCGCATCCGGATGTACGAAGACCCGCTCCGCATCGCCGGGCTTCGCGAGTTTCGCTCCGGCGACTCCCTCCGCCGCGTGGACTGGAAAGCGACGGCCCGCCGCGGCGACCTGACCTCGCGTATTTACGATCCCGCCGCCTCCCGCCAGCTCTACATCATGGTCAACGTCGATACGCTTTCCCACGCCTGGGAGGGCTATCTGAAGGAAGAACTGGAACGGACGGTATCGACCGCTGCTTCTCTCGCCGTCTGGGCCGCCGGCCAGCGGCACGCCGTCGGCCTCCTCGCCAATGGCTCGTTCCCCGAAGCTGACCGGCCCATCCGGCTCCCCCCATCGAGTGCCCGGGTCCAGGTGACGCGCATCCTCGAGGCCCTTGCCATGGTCCAGCCGCTTACGCTGAACTCCCTCGCCGGCACCATCCAGCGCGAATCCGGCAAGATTCCCATCGGCTCCACCATCGTTGTCGTCGCTTCGCTCGTCCCGGACGAGCTGGCCGGCGCCCTCCTCCGTCTCCAGGATGAAGGCCACTCTGTCTTCCTCCTCGCAACGTCCGACCGTATCGACCCTGAGCAGTTGCACGGCATTCGCGTGCAGTCCGTCGCCCGCGCCTTCGAACGTCTTCAGCCGGTGCCACCCGCCGAGGTGGGCAATTGATCGGCCTGCTCTCGATCCTCGCCGCCACCGTCGCTGAGTCGCTCGCGTTCTATTGCGCCGCGGAGATGTTCGCAAACGGCTACGACGTGGACCGGACCGGTGCCTTCGCGCCCGCGGCCTTCACCTTTGCCACGGTCGCCCTCGTGGGCTACGCCTTGCCCCGTCTCGGCACCGAACTCGCCCTCTCCCGCCGCAATGCCCTGATCGTGATCGGCGTCATCAGCTACGTCGTCCTCTATGGCGCCATGCGCATCGAATTCAGCAGCGACCTCATGCTTTGGGACTGGAGCTGGGTCGCAGACTTCCTCTCCAGCGCCGAGAAGTCCTCTGAAGATGGTGCGCCCGCCATTTTCGGTGGCGCCCTTCTCATCCTTTGCTTTGCCCGTGGCGTCTGGCGCGGGGGCGATGATCTCGAACTTGAGTCGGTACCCGCCCGGCTGGGCCCCTGGCTCGTGCTCGTGCTGATCCTCGTCATCTTCAACGCCGGTAGCGGCCGCGCAGCCCTCGTCGGCCGGGGAGCAGCCGCCTTCTTCTCCTTCGCTGTCATCGCCATGGCCCTCTCCCAGTCGGCCCTCTCCGGAGCCACCATCGGACGTGCCCGTGCGGGCAGCGTTACTGGCATGCTCCTGCTTGGTACGGTCGGCGCGACTCTCGTCGGCCTGCTCGTCTTCGGCGTCATTGTCGGCCTCTTCGGCGACGAGATCGGCGCCTTCATCTACACCGTTGTCGATGCCGCCGCCTACGTCATCCTCACACCCATTGCCCTCGCCCTCGCCTGGTTCTTCCACCTCATCATTCCCGAAGGCACCATGTCCCAGCTCGCAGACCCATCGACGTTCAACCCCGCCGATGCCGAACCGGATGCGACCGACGAAATGCAGGGCGACGAACCCGCATGGCAACGGCTGCTCCGCTTCGCAGTGCGGCTTGGGGTACTCGGGATCGCTGCCGCGGTGGTAATCGGCCTCCTGATCGTCGTCATCCGGCTCAAGCGTCGCGGCGCCGCCTTGCGGGAGTCCGAGGCCGTCCATTCATCAGCGGGCAGCCTTGGCGCCGACCTCGCGGCCGGGTTGCGCTCACTGTTCTCTCGTGGTGGTGGCAGCGGGGCTCGCATCGAGCGGGACGGCATCTATCGTCTCTACGCCACCGTCCTCGAGGATGCCGAACGTCGCGGTGTCAGCCGTCCCGCTTCCCGCACGCCCGAGGAGCATGCGCCAGCCCTCGCTGCTGCCTACCGTGCCAGCGTCACCGACGAGATCACCGTTGCCTTCGAGCACGCGCGCTATGCCGGGCGCGAGACCGACGCCCGCCTCGTCGCTGACCTGCAGAGCCGCTGGGAGCAGTCCCGCCTCGTCCAGGATTCTTAGGTTAGGTTCTCCAGCCGGGCCCAGCCCTCTCCGTGCTCAACCACCTCTGGCACGGCCGTCGCCGTGTTCCGCTGGGCGGCGAAGTGGACGTCGCCACCGAATCCAATCGCTGCCGTCTTCTGCCCGTGCGCTGAGCTTCGTAACGCCCGCGCGCTCTTGTCCGTCTGTTGGGGCAGGCTCGCCGCGATCCAGTCCTCGTAGCCCATCGAGTCCAGGGCCACGCCCGCCGCATCGCCGATCTCCGCCCCTCGCGAGTGGAAGAGAATCCGCTGCACCAGCTCCGCCGCCGTCGCGAAGTCCTCGAGGGCAAACCGCTTGCCGCCCGCGTTGCCCGCGCACACCACCGTCACCGAATCGTGCACCGCTGCTGCCGTTGCCACCGCTTCGAGGTTTGCCAGCGCTCCACAGAGCACCCGGCCCCGTCCCGCGACCGAGCAGAACGCCCTCGTGCCATTCGTGGTGAACAGCACGGCCGCTTTCCCTGCCACCGGCGCCTCCCGAATCTCCAGCGGTGAATTTCCGTAATCGAATCCCGTGGGCGGCAGCCCGTTCACCTCGCCGCAGAGCAACCGGCCATCGCGCGCCGCGACCGCTCGGGCCCTTGCTTCGCTATCTGCGACAACGACATCGAGCACACCCGCTTCGAACATCGTCGCGATGTTGGTTGTCGCCCGCAGCACATCCACGACCACATAGCAGTCGGCCTCCATCTCCGCCGCTTCTGACGGCAGCAACGCGACATCGAGGAAGCGGGTCAAGGGTTAACGGGCCCTGGCGGGGATGTCTCCATACAAGTGCTATCCTAGCCTCCGATGGACCCCCACCCCATCGGCGTCTTCGACTCTGGCATCGGCGGTCTCAGCGTTGTTCGCGCCCTCCGCGCCGCTGCCCCCCACGAGCGGATCCTCTATTTCGCCGACACGGAGTGGTTCCCCTACGGCCCGCGCCCCGAAGCGGAGGTCCGCAAGCGCGCCTTTGCCGTCACCCGCCGACTATTGGATGCCGGCGCCAAGCTGATCATCGTGGCCTGCAACACGGCGTCTGCCGCCGCCCTTAGGGACCTCCGCGAGGTGTTCCCGGTGCCCTTCGTAGGTATGGTCCCCGGCCTCAAGCCGGCCGCCCACGCCTCTCGTCACGTGGCCGTCCTCGCCACCCCCGGGACCCTCCGCGGTGACCTCTACGCGGACGTCGAACAACGGTTTGCCGCGGGCACGAAGGTGGAGGACGTCGCCGGCACCGGCCTCGCCGAACTGGTCGAGCGCGGTCAAGCCGGCACCGCCGTTTCCTGTGCCGCCGTCCGCGAGCTGCTCGGCCCCGCCGTCGCCGCCGGCGCCGATACCGTCGTCCTCGGTTGTACCCACTACGCCTTCCTTGCCGCCGATATCCACGCCGAGTTCCCGGGAATTACCATCGTTGATACAAGCGAAGCAGTGGCCCGCCACGCCATCAACGTGCTCGCCGAGCACGGCCTCGAAGCACCGCCGGACAGCCAGGGAGGGATAGACCTGATCGTATCTGGAGACCGCAGCCAGTTCCGCGCCGCCATGGAGAGCGTTGGCTTTGGCGCCGCCACAAGCGGAGCCGCCTCATGAACTACTTCGAACGCCTCCGCGCCCGCAGCGAGCAGGCAGACACGCTCGTCTGCGTCGGCCTCGACCCCCACTTTGGCCGCATGCCGGTCGAGGGGATCGCCGCCCACAACCGCAAAGTGATCGAGGCCACCGCGCCCTACGCCGCCTGCTACAAGCCCAACTTCGCCTTCTACGAGCAGTACGGCATCGCCGGCCTCCAGGCACTCCGGGAGACGGTCGCCTCCGTCCCCGACGGCATCCCCGTCCTCGGCGACGTCAAGCGCGGCGACATCGGCTCGACGGCCGCTGCCTACGCTCGCGCAGCCTTCGATGTCTGGGGATTCGATGCCGTCACCCTCCACCCCTACATGGGCCTGGAGTCCGTCCGTCCCTTCCTCGACTATCCGGACAAGGGTGTCTACATCGTCTGCCGCACCTCCGCGAACGAAGGCGCAGTCGACCTCCAGGAGTCTGTCCTCGATTCGGGACTCCGCCTCTACGAGGCCGTCGCCAGCATCGTCACGAAGTGGTCGCCCCGGATCGGCCTTGTCGTCGGTGCCACGGCGCCCGCCGAGATCGCCCGTGTCCGCGCCGTCGCGCCCGATGCTTCCCTCCTCATCCCCGGCGTTGGCGCCCAGGGTGGCGACGCCGAAGCCGCCATTCGCGCCGCCGGCTCGAAACCGGGGAGCCTTGTCGTTTCCTCAAGCCGCGGCATCTATTACGCCGACGACCCCGCCCTCGCCGCCATCGAACTCCGCGACCAGCTTCGCCGCGCAGCAGTCCCCCGCTGACCGTGGAGATCGCGGTCGGCGAAACCTACCGCATGCGTCGTAAGCACCCCTGCGGTAGCTTCGAGTTCCGCGTCTATCGTGTCGGCGCCGATATCGGCATTGAGTGCCTCGGCTGTAAGCGGCGAGTCATGCTCGACCGGCTGAAATTCGAATCGCGGGTCAAGTCCCTTGTGGCGGCGGCGCCATGACCGGGATCACGGCGACGCCGATCGCGCTCCTCCAGCAGCGTGCCTTCCGGATGCTCTCGATTAGCCGCTTTGTCTCGCGTGTTGCGACCAATGCCCTCAACTTCGCCCTCGTCCTGCTCATCGTCCAGGAGACCGAGAGGGCGCTCATGAGCGGGCTCCTTGTCCTTGCCCTCGTCATCCCTGCAACTGTCAGTGGGATCGCCGCGGGCGTTGCTGCCGATGTCTTGCCCAAGCGGCTGCTCATCCTCGTCGCCAACCTGCTCCGCGCCGCCGCCTGCTTTCTCTTCGCCTCATACGACGCCTCCGTGATCGGCTACTTCGTTATCGCCGTCGTCCTTTCCACCTTCACCCAGTTCGCTTCCAGCGCCGAGGGCGCGATCCTCCCCTCGATCGTCCAGCGCAACGAGCTTGCCCGCGCCAACGCCATCGGCCACGCCATCTCCGGCATTGCCCAGATCGCGGGATTCGTCATCCTCACGCCCCTTGCCCTCCGCGTGTTCGACAGTCCCGACACGCTCTTCTATATCTCCGCCGGCCTTTTCGTCGTCGCCGGCTGCTACGCCCTCTTCATCGGGCGCCAGCCGCGGCGAGAAAGGGTCGAGCAGGCGGGTGAGCTTCGCGATCCGTGGTACGCCGCCGGGTGGCGCGAAATGCACCGCGACCACCGCGTCTTCCAGGCCGCCGTCGAACTCACCGTCATTGGCACCGCGCTCATCATCCTTGGTGGCCTCATCCCCACCTTCATCACCGATGTCCTGAACCTCCCCATCGAAGTCGGTGTCGTCGTCCTCATGCCGGCCGCCATTGGCATCGCCCTTGGCCTCCAGCTGGCCAACCTCCTTGCCCATCGCTTGCCCGTCACCGTCCTTAGCCGGACCGGCTATCTCGGCTTCATCGCCTTCCTTTCCCTCCTCACCTTCGTTCGCCAGGAGGCCGAGTTCCTCGGTGGCTATGGCGCCTTCTCCTGGCTCGATTCCGTCAGCATCGGCAGTTTCGACGGTGCCGGCGTCCTCGCCGCCGCTATCGTCGCTCCCCTTGGCTTCTTCTATGCGCTCGTTGCCGTTGCCGGCCAAACCGTCCTCAATGACCTCGTACCCCTCGGCATGCAGGGACGCGTCCTCGCTACCCAGGGAGCGATGGCGGCGATCGCATCCTCCGTGCCAGTCCTCGTTGCCGGCGCTCTCACCGATGTCGCCGGTGTCACGTTCGTCATGGCCCTCCTCTCGCTTACCATCGCCGTCGTCGCCTACACCACCCTTATCGGGCGCGGCCGGACTCGCGTTGAGCCTGTCGCCGTCGGCCGCTGACCCTCGTTCGTTGACTGCCCGATCGCGCGACTCCTATCATCGAGTTGAGTTGGGTTCCCGGCTCAGGGGGATTCCGTGCGGGAGATGTCCATCGAGAGTGTGCGCTTCAGCCTCGCGAACTATCAGCGCGTGGTTGTTCTCCGCGAAAAAGGCTCCGACCGCTACCTCTGTATCTGGATCGGCGCCGGCGAAGCCGAGGCCATCGCGATCAAGCTCCAGGAAGCCGAGACTCCTCGCCCCCTCACCCACGACCTGCTCCGCTCGATGATCGAACGCCTCGGGGGCCGCGTCCTCCACGTCGTCGTCAACGACGTCACCAACGACACCTTCTTCGCCCGTATCGTTCTCGAAGCGAACGGTGAGACCATCGACATCGATTCCCGCTCGTCCGACGCCCTCGCCCTCGCCGTGCGCGTCGGCGTCCCTATCTACGCCGAGGAATCCGTCCTCACCTCCGCCGGCGTTTTCCTCGAGGACAACACCTCTGACGAAGGTGAGCCTGTAACCTCCGAGAAGCCCGCTCCGGTCGATCCAGCGGAGCTCGAACGGCTCGGTGCTTTCAAGGACTTCATCGAAGGTCTCGACCTCGACGATTTCGACCAGCGCAAGACCTAGAAGGGACTCTCCCGAATTCGCTTGCGCAATCTGTCACAATCCCCCTATGATGCCCGGGGTTCCGAAGCTCCAGAGCTGAGGAGGCGACGGTGAAGAGCAGTTGGGTCGCACCCACTGCCTATTTGCTCGGCGCCGGCTGGTTTTTCGCGACCAGCATCATCCTCGGTATCGTCGTCGGCATTTGGGCCGACGACAAGACTGGGCTAGAGCCCACGTTCACGCTGGTGGGCATCTTCGTAGGGTTAGCCGTCGCTCTCGTTGGCGGCTTCCGTATGTTGAGGCCTTTCATGGATAGATTCGGTAACGGGACAACGGGAAAAGGCTGATTTGAAGCTCGTCATCACCATCGTCGCTGTCCTTGGCGTTGCCGCATGGCTGGCGCTCGGCCTTTTTATTGCCCAGGGCCCGCAGCCTGAAATCGTGCTGCCCGCGGAAGTCATCACCAAAGTTGGGCCGCTCAATCTCACCAACTCGCTGATTACGGCCTGGATCTCCATGGCCTTTATCATCATTGTCTCTATCGCCGCCACCCGGTCGATGAAGTTGATGCCCGGTGGCATCCAGAACTTTGTCGAAGCCGGCGTCGGCTTCCTCGTCGACCAGTGTGAAGAAATCGCCGGCGAACGAAACGGCCGCCAGTTCTTCACCGTCGTCGCCACCATCTTCATCTTCATCATCATCTCCAACTGGATGGCCCTCCTCCCTATCTTCAACTCCATCGGCAAAACCGAAGACGTCGGCCACGAGATCTTCCACCTCATGCAAGAGCAGGAAGCGGACGGCAAGCCCTTCGAGGAAGTCGACGCCCACGACGCCTGGGTCATGGAGGACGCAGGCTCAGTCGTCTACACCAAGCCGCGCGGCGAGACGTTCGACTTCGAGTTCCACGCTGGCGAAGAAGCCTCCTCCGCCCTCGACCGCTACATCGTCGCCCTCGCCATACAGTTCACCGACTTCGAGGCCGCGGACGCCGAGAATCCTGGCGCCGCGACCGTTACCGCCGCTGCCACCGCTCTCGAGGACGATCCCTCCGCGCCGATGCTGCTGACCGACCCTTCGCTCGTCGCCGGCGACAGCGAACCGCACGCCGTCGAGAGCGCCACCACGGACCTGACGGTCTACGGCATCGAGTTCCCCGACCAGAAGCTGGCCATCGTCGTCCCCTTCTTTCGGAGCGCCTTCAGCGACATTAACAACACGCTCGCCATCGCCATCATTGCCTTCGTCATGATTGAGTTCTGGGGCATCCAGCGCCTCGGCATCGGCTATCTCAGGAAGTTCTTCGTCAATCCCATCAAGTCCCCGATTGCGAACCTTCGTGGGCGTCCTCGAACTCCTCTCCGAATTCATCCGCATCATCAGCTTCGCCTTCCGTCTCTTCGGTAACATCTTCGCCGGCGAAGTGCTCATCCTGATGCTCACCTTCCTCATGCCATTCCTGTTCGTGGATGTCATCTACGGACTCGAACTGTTCGTCGGCTTCATCCAGGCCGCCGTCTTCGCCCTGCTCACCCTCGTCTTTGGCGTCATGGCTGTGGAACACCACGGCGAAGACGAACACCACGAGGAGCATCACGGCGAAGATGCCGCGGCCGATCCTCACTATCCACTCGGGTGCTGCACAGGCGTCCTGACCGGACGCCTGTTCACAGTACAACAAACCGCGCCATGGTCAGTGGCGCAACAGAGGAGTCACCAGGCATGGACTTTTCCCCTATCCTGCTCCTGCTGCCCTTCCTCCAGGAGGCTGTTCAGGGCGCGTTCAATGAACCGGACGTCGGCAAGGCGATCGGCGCCGGCCTCGCGATGGGCCTCGGCGGCATCGGCGCCGGCTATCGGCATCGGCATGCTCGTCGCCAAGGCGATGGAAGCCCTCGGCCGCAACCCGGAGGCCCGCGCCGCCATCCAGACCAACATGATCCTCGGTGTCGCGTTCGCCGAAGCCATCGGCATTTACGCGCTCCTCACCGCCCTCATCATCGCCTTCGTCATCTAGCCGGAATCGAGGTCACCCTATGGGTGCAGCAGTCGAGGCCCTCGGGCTCAACGTCCCCCAGCTGATCGCGCAGGTGGCGAACTTCATCGTCCTCCTCGTGATCCTCCGCTTCACGCTCTATAAGCCCATCCTTGGGATGCTGGACGAGCGCAAGCGCCGGATCGCCGAGGGCCTGAATGCCGCCGAGTCCGCTCGCGAAGAGGCGACCATGGCGCAGGCCAACATCCAGGCAACAGCTGGACGTTGCCCGCCGCCAGGGCCAGGACCTCGTCGCCAGCGCCCAGCAGGTCGCCAGCCGCATCCAGGCGGAAGCCCACGAGCAGTCCCAGCGGGATCGCCAGGCCGCCGCCGAGCGTGCGCGCCAGGAGATTCAGCAGGAACGCGATCGCGCCATAGCCGAACTTCGCGCCGAGTTCGCCGACCTCACCGTCAGCGCTGCCGGCCGGGTCATCGGTGAGTCGCTCAACGCGGAGAGCCATCGCCGGATCATCGAAGAGACGCTCGCAGAGTCTCAGTTCAGCGGGAACTAGGAGCACATGGCAGGCGGAGAAGCAGCCAACAGGTACGCGCAGGCGGTCTTTGCGATCGCCCTGCAGAACGGCACCGTCGACCGGTGGCGGTCGGATCTCAATGACATCGCCTCCATCCTGGCGGAGTCGGAGCTCGCTGCTATCTTCGTCGACGATCGCGTGCCGGCCGCCCGCCGCTACGAGATCATCGACTCCGTGCTCGACGTGCCGCCCGTGGCCCGGAACCTCGCCAAGCTCCTCGTCCAGAAGGGACGAGCCTCCTCCGCCCGCGCCGTGGCCGATGCCTTCGACGCGATTGCCGACGCCTACGCTGGCATCGCCAAGGCGGAGATCACCACCGCGGTACCGATTGATGACGGCCAGCGCCTCGCGATCGAAAAGCAGCTCTCCGAGCGGCTCCACAAAACAGTGACGGCGACAACGGCCGTGGACCCTTCACTCGTCGGCGGGACCATCATCCGCGTCGGCGACCAGCTCATCGATGGGAGCGTGGCAACCCGCCTTCGCCTCCTTCGTCGCGAGCTCACGGCGTAGCCACCTCAGAACCAAGGACATAACGCAATGGCAGTTCGAGCAGAAGAAATCGCCTCCATCCTTCGTCAGCAGATCGAAGGCTTTGGCACCTCAGTCGTCTCAACCGACGTCGGCACCGTTATCGATGCCGGCGACGGCGTGTGTCGCATCCATGGCCTCTCCGGCGCCCGCCTTTCCGAGCTCCTCGAGTTCCCCAACGGCTCCATGGGCATCGCCATGAACCTCGAGGAAGAGTCGGTCGCTGCCGTCATCCTCGGCGAATATATCGACATCAAGGAAGGCGACGAGGTCCGCGCCACCGGCCGCATCATCGAAGTCCCGGTTGGCGACGAACTCATTGGCCGCGTTATCGACCCCCTTGGCAATCCGCTCGATGGCCGCGGGCCAATCAACACCACACGCGTCCGCCCGGTCGAACGCATTGCCCCCGGTGTCACCCTCCGCAAAGGCGTCGACACCCCCGTCCAGACGGGCATCAAGGGCATCGACGCGATGATCCCCATTGGCCGCGGACAGCGCGAACTCATCATCGGCGACCGCTCCACCGGCAAGAGCGCCATTGCTCTCGACACGATCATCAACCAGAAGGGTGGCAACCTCATCTGCATCTACGTCGCCATCGGCCAAAAAGCCGGGAAGGTCGCCCAGGTCGTCGCGCTCCTTGAAGAGCACGGCGCCATGGAGCACACCGTCGTCGTTGCCGCCAACGCCTCCGAGTCCGCCGCCCTTCAGTACCTCGCCCCCTACGCCGGGTGCGCCATCGGCGAAGAGATCATGGAGAGCGGCCGCGACGCCCTCATCATCTATGACGACCTCAGCAAGCACGCCTGGGCCTACCGCGAACTCTCGCTCCTCCTTCGGCGCCCCCCCGGCCGCGAGGCCTATCCCGGCGATGTCTTCTATCTCCATAGCCGCCTCCTCGAGCGCGCCGCGCAAACTCGAGACCGGTGGCTCGCTGACCGCCCTGCCGATCATCGAGACGCAGGCAAACGACGTGTCGGCCTACATTCCGACCAACGTCATTTCGATTACCGACGGCCAGCTCTTCCTCGAGTCCGACCTCTTCAACTCGGGTATCCGTCCTGCCATCAACGTCGGCCTTTCCGTCAGCCGCGTGGGTTCGGCCGCCCAGACCGAAGAGCATGAAGTCGGTCTCCAGCGGCCTGAAGGGCGAGCACGCCCAGTTCCGCGAGCTCCAGGCCTTCGCCCAGTTCGGCACCAGCGACCTCGACGCCAGCACCCGGCGCCAGCTCGAACGCGGCCTCCGCGTGAACGAGGTCCTCAAGCAGGGCCAGTTCCAGCCGCTCGACCTCGCCGAAGAGACACTCGTCATCCTCGCCCTCAAGGAGGGCTATATGGACGACGTGCCCGTCGACAAGGTTGGCGCCTTTGAAGCCGGTCTCCGCAGCTACCTCGCCAGCAACCATCCCGAGCTTCGCGACAAGATCGACGTCAGAACGCGTGCTCTCCGACGAAATCGCCGAGCTCCATCCGCTCGGCTATCAAGACCTTCAAGGACACGGTCCCTACTAGGCCGCCGGTCGACCAGGGGTAACGCATGCCAACACTTCGACAGCTCAAGCGCCGGATCACCAGCGTCCGCAACACGGCCAAGATCACCAACGCTCTCCAGTTGGTGGCAGCGTCGAAGATGCGCCGTGCCCAGGACCGTGCCCTCCAGGCACGTCCCTATGCCGAGCAGCTCCAGCGTGTGCTCGCCGGCCTCGCCGCCGCCAGCACCGACGACGAAGACTCCTCGCATCCCCTTGCTCACCAGCCGGCCCGTCGAAAACGTCGGCATCCTCCACATCACTCCCGACCGTGGCCTCTGTGGCGCTCTCAACGGCAACCTCAACCGCGCCGCCGGCTCCTGGGTCGCTTCCCAGGAGCATCCCGTCACGATGGTCTCCGTCGGCAAGAAGGGTCGCGATTTTTTCGCCCGCGCCCGCACGCATATGAGCGCCGAATTCATCGAGCTCGGCGACTATCCGCGCCCGGCCGATACCACGCCGATTGCCCGCGTCGTCACCCAGGACTTCATCAGCGGCGCCGTCGATGAGGTCTACATCAGCTACCCGCGCTTCATCAGCACGGCCAGCCAGGTGCCGACGGTCGTCCGCCTTCTCCCTATCGAGACGCCAACCGCCGACGAGGGCAGCGATGCGATGGCCGGCGACTACCTCTTCGAGCCTTCGCCCCAGGCGGTCTTCGAGCGCCTGCTCCCGCGCTACGTCGATATGATCATCTACCAGGCCGTGCTCGAAAACAGCGCCAGCTTCCAGGCCGCCCAGATGGTCGCGATGAAGAACGCCACCGACAACGCCACCGAGATCAGGAAGAACTCACGCTCACCTACAACAAGGCGCGCCAGGAGCAGATCACCAACGAACTGCTCGACATCGTCGGCGGCGCTGCCGCACTGGAGGGCTAGGCTGGCTCGCTTCGCAGCTGTGGTGTTCGACATGGACGGCGTGCTCGTCGACGGCGAGCCGCTGCATTTCGCGTGCCGTCAACCAGCTCCTCGGCGAAGAGGGCAAGTCCATCTCGCTCGAGGCCTATAAGCCCTACATGGGCACCAAGGCCGGCTGGCGGGATATGGCCGCAGACATCGGCCTAAAGCTGCCCGCCGACTCCTACAGTGGCCGCTATGACGACCTGATCCTCGAGCAGTACCGCACAGCCTCGGTCGCCCTTCCCGGCGCAATCGCCCTCGTCCGCAACCTTCAGCAGACCGGGATCCCGATTGCCGTCTGCTCATCCTCCCGCCGTAACTGGGTCGAGACCTGCCTCGAAAAGCTCGACATCCTCGATGCCTTCGCCGTTGTCGTCACCGGCGGCGACGTCGAGCAGGGAAAGCCGGCTCCTGACATCTATCTCCTCTCGGCCGAGCGCCTCGGCCTCGAGCCCGCGACTTGCCTCGCGATCGAGGATGCCCCTGCCGGCATACAGTCCGCCGCTGCCGCCGGGATGACGGTCTGGGCTGTCCGCACCGAATACACCGAAGGCATCGAGCTTCCACCGAACGACCGCGAGCTTGGCTCGCTCGAAGAAATCAGCATCGAAGACATCGCGGGGGTGGCCGCGTGAGCGTCACCGACCGCACCATCAATCTGAAGAGCACCATTGGAGGTGACACCCAGTGACCAGCGTAGCCGCGTCAACCGAAGGCAAGGTCGTCCAGATCATCGGCACCGTCCTCGACGTCGAGTTCCCGCCCGAGCACCTCCCGGCCATCAACAACGCCGTGAACATCGAAACCGAAGGCGGCGGCATCCTCGTGACCGAAGTGCAGCAGCACCTCGGCAACAACTGGGTGCGCTGCCTCGCTATGGACACCACCGACGGCCTGCGCCGCGACGCCGAGCGGTCGACACGGGCGAGGCCATCTCCGTGCCGGTCGGCGAAGGCTCGCTCGGCCGCATGTTCAACGTCCTCGGCAACCCCATCGACAACCTTCCCGCGCCGGAAGGCGTCCCCCGCTGGCCGATCCACCGTGCCCCGCCGGCCTTCGAAGAACAGGAAACGACGCCGTCCATCCTCGAGACGGGCATCAAGGTCATCGACCTCATCGCCCCGCTCGTCCGCGGCGGTAAGGTCGGCCTCTACGGCGGCGCCGGCGTCGGCAAGACCGTCGTCATCCAGGAGCTGATCTCGCAACATCGCCCGCGAGCACGGCGGCTACTCCGTCTTCGCCGGCGTTGGCGAGCGCTCCCGCGAAGGCAACGACCTCTGGCACGAAATGCAGTGACTCGGGCGTGCTCCCCAAGATGGCCATGGTCTTCGGCCAGATGAACGAGCCCCCCGGCGTGCGCCTCCGCGTCGCCCTTACCGGCCTGACCATGGCCGAGTACTTCCGCGATGAAGAAGGCCGCGACGTCCTCTTCTTCGTCGACAACATCTACCGCTACACGCTCGCCGGCATGGAAGTGTCCGCCCTCCTCGGACGCATGCCTCGCGCTGTGGGCTACCAGCCGACGCTGGCCACCGGAAATGGGTGACCTCGAGGAGCGGATCACCTCGACCAAGAAGGGCTCGATTACGATCGTTCCAGGCCATCTACGTCCCGGCCGACGACTACACCGACCCCGGTGTGGCCACCACCTTCGGCCACCTCGACGCCGTCGTCGCGCTGGAGCGCTCCCTCGCCGAGCAGGCGCTGTTCCCCGCGATGGACCCGCTCGCCTCGTTCAGCCGCGCCCTGGAGCCTCGCATCGTCGGCCAGGAGCACTACGACGTCGCCCGCGGCGTCCAGGGCGTGCTCCAGCGCTACAAGGACCTCCAGGACATCATCGCCATCCTCGGCATCGACGAGCTTTCGCGACGAGGACAAGCTCACCGTCGCTCGCGCTCGCAAGATCCAGCGCTTCCTCACCCAGCCGATGTTCGTCGCCGAACAGTTCACCGGTACCCCCGGCGCAGTACGTCGCCGATCCGCGAGACCATCCGCGGCTTCAAGGAGATTCTCGAAGGCAAGCACGACGGGCTGCCCGAGCAGGCCTTCTACATGGTGGGCAACATCGACGACGCGGTCGAGAAGCGCCCGCCAGCTGGCCGAGGCTTAATGCGATGCCCCTGACGGTCGAGATCGTCACAGCCGAACGCGTGGTCCGCGTCGAAGAGGGTGTGGAGGCGCTCATCGTGCCCGGCAGCGAGGGCCAGCTCACGATCCTCCCCCGCCACGCGGCGCTGATGACCACCCTCGGCTTCGGCGAGATCGGTCTTCGGCGCCCGGCCGGGACGAAGTACTTCGCAATCGGCGGCGGCTTCATGGAAGTGCGCGCCGACCGCGTGACCGTCCTCGCCGACGCCGCCGAACACGCAGAGGAGATCGACACGGCGCGTGCCGAAACTGCCCGCCAGCGCGCCGAACAACGTCTCCGCGAGGCTCACGAGACGCGATAGCGCCATCGACCTGGCGCGTGCCCAGGCTTCGCTCCAGCGATCGTTGTTACGTCTCCGCGTGGCCCAACGGCGCCGACGTGCCGCTGCTCCTCGCCCGGGCGGTCTAAGGCCCGCCAAACAGCCTTGCCTCAATTCGACCCGTGTAGCCGTATCTACCGGCACACCCTATCCTGACCACACGGATGACGGTACGGACCCGTGGCGCTCGCTATGCCGTACGGGGTGGTAACGCCCTGCGCGGAAGCGTGAGTATCGCCGGCGCCAAGAACCACGTCCTCGCCGCCATGTGCGCATCCCTGCTCACCGATGACGATCTCGTCCTCGAGAACGTCCCCGGCATCTCCGATGTCGATTCGCTCGCCGAACTCCTCGTCTCCATCGGCGCTCGCGTCGAATTTCTCCCCGGCGGCAAGCTCCTCCTCAACGGTCGGGGCGTCAACGTCTTCGAGGCCCCCAGCGAGCTCATCACCGAGAACCGCGCCTCCTTCCAGATCATGGGGCCGTTGCTTGCGCGCCACGGCTACGCCGCTTCCGCCCCTCCCGGCGGTGACGTCATCGGCCAGCGTCCAATCGACGTTCACCTCGCCGGCTTCGAGGCGATGGGCGCGACCGTCAAGCGGGATGGTGAGCGATACGTTGCTCGCGTGCCCACCGGCGGCCGTCTCCTCGGCGCCCGCCTCTTCATGGACTATCCCTCCGTCAGCGGCACCCAGAACGTCATGATGGCCGCCACCCTCGCTCTCGGCCGCTGCACCCTGATCAATGCCGCAACCGAACCCGAGGTCCAGAATCTCGCCCACGTCCTCAACTCCATGGGCGCCCGTATCTCCGGCATTGGCACCCAGGTGCTCACGATCGACGGCGTTGACTCCCTCCATGGCGCCACCTGCCGCGTCATGCCCGACCGCATCGAGGCCGGCACCTTCGCCATCGCCGCTGCCATGACGCAGGGCGACGTCCACCTCGAAGGCACGCCCACCGACGTCATGGATGCCCTTATCGCCAAGCTTCGGGCCGTCGGCGCTTCCGTCGAGACCACCGCCACGAACATGCATGTGCGGGGTCCTGAGAACCTCGTGGCCATCAGTTTCCAGGCGCTCCCTTACCCCGGCCTCGCTACCGACCTGCATGCGCCCATGGCGGCGCTCCTTACCCAGGCGACGGGCGTCTCGATAATCCACGAGCGCGTCTTCGACAACCGGATGCTCTACGTCAGTGAACTGCGCAAGATGGGCGCCGAAATCGTCAGCACCGGTTCCTCCGCCATCGTCAGCGGCCCGACTCCCCTCCACGGCGCCCATGTCCGCGCGCTCGATGTGCGGGCCGGCGCTGCCGTCGTCCTCGCCGCCCTCTGCGCCAACGGCCAGACCGTCGTCGACGACGTCTACCACCTCGATCGCGGCTACGACTCCCTCGCCGTCAAGCTCGGCGGCCTCGGTGCCGACATCGAGCGGGACTGATGTTCGAATTCCTCGCCGGCAAGAAAGTCGGCATCGACCTCGGGACCGCCAACATCCTCGTCTACGTCAAAGGCCAGGGCATCGTCGTCAATGAGCCATCCGTGGTCGCCCGCCACAATCGTGACAACACCATCGTCGCGGTCGGCGAAGAGGCCCGTGCCATGCAGGGGCGCACTCCCGGCTCCATCAGCGTCATCCGCCCGATGCGGGACGGCGTGATTGCCGACTACCTCACCACCGAAGCCATGCTCCGCTACTTCATCGGCCTCATCACCGGGCGTTTCAACCTCATCCGGCCCGAGGTCATGGTCACCGTCCCCGCCGGCGTCACCAGCGTCGAACAGCGCGCCGTCCGCGACGCCGCCGAACAGGCGGGTGCCCGGCGCCCTGCACACCTTGTCCCCGAACCACTCGCCGCCGCCATTGGCGCCCGCATCCCGATCGGCACAGCGCGTGGCAACATGGTCGTGAACATCGGCGGTGGCCGCACCGAGGCCGCCGTCATCTCCCTCTACGGCATCGTTGTCAGCGAGTCCGTCCGCATGGCAGGTGACCGGCTCGATGAGGCGATTGTGGCCTACGTCCGTAGGCGACATAACCTCATCATCGGCGAGCGCACTGCCGAGGAGATCAAGATCGCCATCGGCAGCGCCCTCCCCGTCGACGAGGAGCTGAAGACCCAGGTGCGCGGCCGCGACCAGCTCTCGGGCCTTCCCAAGACGATCACCCTCGACAGCATCGAGATCGCCCAGGCCATCCAGGATGCGCTCGGCACCATCGTTCAGACCGTCCGCGCCGTGCTCGAACAAACACCGCCCGAACTTGCCGCCGATGTCATCGACCGTGGCATCGTCCTCACTGGCGGCGGTGCCCTCCTCCGTCACATGGACGAACTCCTCACCCAGGAGACAGGCGTTCCCTGCTACGTCGCCGACAACCCCCTCGAAGCCGTCGCCATTGGCGCCGGCATCGCCCTCGACCACATCGACGTCATCACCCGCAGCCTGCCGACCGAAGAAGAGAACCTCATCGGCCTCTTTCCTCAACCCGATCGCTAGCGAGTTGATGGGCTACTCGGGGCCATATGCGGACATTCATCGCCACGGCGAAGCAAACGCCTGGCTTGGCGGCATACTCGCGGCCGGGGAAGGACGTCCGCCATACGACTGGGCGGCGTGGCGCCGTTCGGTGCAGTCGTTGCCGCCAGGACCCGCCCGCCTCACACGGATGGCCGCCCCGATGCCGAACACAGTCCGCGACGCCTACCTGGACCGGCCCGAGTACGCGGACCTTGTGCTTGAAGCGTGCCTGGAGTCCGCGGCCGCCTCCGGTGCGATTCTCGCCGAGTTCCGCGTGGGAGCGAGCGCCTCGCTTCAGCCGGGCTTTCTGGAATCGTTCAGGGCCGCTGAGTCGGCGGTCCGGGTTCGCCATCCCGGCTTCGTAGCGGTCGTCCTGCTCTCAGGAGTGTGGCCGGCACGTCCCGGCGCCTCGAAATGCATCGAGGCGTGTCTCGAAGCCGGACCGGAGGCGTTCCACGGGGTCGACTTCATTCCCTTTCCCTACGAGGAGGAGGTTGACTGGGCGCTGGCCAACCGCGCGGCGGAACGCATGCACGCTGCCGGCTTCGGAGTGACCGCACATGCTGGCGAGTTCACGACGGCGTACCTGGCGCCGGCCCTCGAGCTGCCGGGCGTCACCCGAATTGGGCACGGCACACAGCTGGCCGCCAACCCACGCTTACTGCAGCGGGCCATCGACCGCGGCACTGTGATCGAGTGCTGCATCTCGTCCAACGTGCTGCTTGGAGCGGTCGAATCAGCGGCCGTCCACCCGGCCCGGAGGTTTCTTGATGCCGGCGCACGCATTGTGCTGGCGACGGATAATCCGGCCCGCTTCGGAACCACCATCGCCGCGGAGTATGCGCTCGCCGCCCGGCTTGGCCTGACCAACGAAGAGTTGGCGGCGTGCACACGTACGGCCGTGGAGGCCTCATTCAGCAGTGAGGATAAGAAGTCGAGCCTGCTGGAGGTCCTGTCCCGGTAGCAGAACGTCCTATCCCGAAGCCGCCCGCTGACCCCCGAGCGCCGGCGCCTGCACGATCGGCCCTTCGCTGGCCAGCGTGGCGGACGTTTTCTGCTTCAGGTAGAACGTCATGCTCTGCATTTCCAGCACCGGGTCGATGTGCCGGATAGTGACACTCGGCGGCACCGTCGCCGTCGTCGGCGCGTAGTTCAGGATCGCCTTCACTCCGGCCCCCACCAGCTGGTCGGTCACTGCCTGGGCCGCACTCGCCGGCACCGCAACGACACCGATATCCACGTGGGCCGTCTCCAGGAACGCACCGAGCTCGGCCGCGTCGCGGACCGGCACCTCACCAACGCACGTCCCGATCTTCGATGGGTCCGAGTCGAATGCGGCGAGGATATCGAAGCCCTGCGGCCCGAAACCCCCGTATTCGACGATCGCCTGCCCGAGCCGGCCGATACCCACGACACAGACCTTCCAGCGCCGATCCAGCCCCAGGATCTCCCGCAGCTTGCCGAGCAGGCCCGGCACGTTATACCCGCGTCCCTGCTTGCCAAAGCGTCCGAAGTAGCTGAGGTCCTTGCGAATCTGCGCGGGCGTCACATCAAGCGCTTCGCCGAGCGCTTGCGAGCTGACCACCGTTTCTCCCGCGGCGTCGAGCGTCGCCAGTGCCCGCGCGTATACCGGCAGCCGGTTAATGACGACCTCAGGGATTTCCAGGGACATAGGCGAAGCCGTTTGTGAAATTTGTAACGTTCGCGAAACTATACGTCCGGCTGATATTCAGGGTCAACGTTATTTGCGTAGCAAATAGCCGCCTTCAATGCCGACACGACATGCCCGTCATCGCTTGCATCGACCGTTCTCGGGTCGAGGATGACCCGTTCACCCTCGATTCGTGCGATCACCGCCGGGTTCGCTTCCCGCAAGGCACGCGCCACCGCCGTTGGGTGCTCGACGCCAAACGCCGCCACCGGCGTCGCCACGCCTTCTCCCGGAATTGAACCGCCACCAACCATCGACAGTGCTTCGCCAACCACGCCACGCTCGTCGGCGGCCGCATACCTGGCGGCCCGTTCCGCCAGCTCATCCCGCCTCGCCGAGAGCATCCGCCAGACCGGGACCTCCGTCGTCGCCGCACCGCGCACATAGGCGTTGAGCGTGGCGTTCAGCGCCGCGATGGTGAGTTTGTCGACCCGCAGCGCGCGCGCCAGGGGGTGGCGCCGTAGCGTCTCCACGAGCTCGCCCCCGCCCACGATGATGCCCGCCTGTGGCCCGCCCAGCAGTTTGTCGCCGCTGAACAACACAAGGTCCGCTCCCGCCGCCAAGCTCTCCTGGACGGTCGGTTCATGCGCCATCCCGAACTGCTCCGTTGCCAGCAAGCATCCACTGCCGAGATCGTCGATGAGCAGGACGCCACCCGCCTTCGCCACGTCGCGCAGTTCCCCGAGCGCGGCCGAAGCCGTGAACCCCACGACCCGGAAGTTCGAGGCGTGCACCCGCAGGATTGCCGCCGTGTCGTCCGTCAGTGCTGCGGCATAGTCGCGTGCGTACGTGCGGTTCGTCGTCCCGACCTCCACCAGCGTCGCCCCCGACTGGCGCAGCACATCCGGGATCCGGAACCCACCACCGATCTCCACGGCCTCGCCCCGCGAGACGATGACGTCGCGTCCCTGCGCGAATACCTGCAGCACCATGAAGAGCGCCGCGGCGTTGTTGTTGACCACGATCCCGTCCTCAGCGCCCGTGGTTCGCCGGAGGAGGTCGCGGACATGGTCGTGCCGGCTGCCGCGCTCGCCCGCCTCGACGTCGTACTCCAGGTTGCTGTAGCCGTTCGCGACCTCTGCCATGGCCGCCACCGCCGCCTCGCTCAGCGGCGCCCGCCCGAGGTTCGTCTGCAGGATCACGCCTGTGGCGTTGACCACCCGCCGCAACGACGGCCTCCCCAGCAGCGCCAAACTGCCGAGGAGCACCTCGCCGAGTTCTCTTGTCGAGGCCGCCATCTTGCCGGCAACGACCTCGGTCCGCTCGGCAGCGATCACGTCGCGAGCCGTAGCCACGGCCGTCGCGTGTCCGGCCGCCGTTATCGTCTCGTGATCGGCCTCGCGGGCCGCCCGAAGAAGCTCATCGACCGACGGCAACCTCCGCCGTCCGCTCTCGCTCATTGACAGATCCTAGCGCCCCATTCGATTGAACGGTCGAATAACTGCATGTTGCCATGCCCATTTGACCCCGCAACAGTTCGCCCACACGATCAGATCAATCTGCCCGGAGTCTCATTATGGTGAACCTTCGCATCCCCGGTCCTACCCCTGTCCCGCCTGAGGTGCTTGCCGCCTCTGGTGCGCCGATGATGAACCACCGGGGTCCCGAGTTCGCGAAGATTCTTCGCAATGTCACCGACGGCCTCAACTGGGTCTACGGCACCGACACCGACGTCCTCTCGATCACCACGTCGGGCACCGGCGGCCTCGAAGCCGCAGTCGTCAACACCCTCAGCCCCGGCGACAGGGTACTCTCCGTCTCCATCGGCTCCTTCGGTGACCGCTTCGGCCAGATCGCCGAAGCCTATGGCGCCGAAGTCGAGCGCTACACCCTCGAATGGGGCGAAGCCGCCGACCCGGCCGAGATCGGTCGCCGCCTCGATGCCGATCCGTCGCTGAAGGCCGTCCTCGTCACCCACAACGAAACCTCGACCGGCGTCACCAACGACCTCGAGGCGATCGCGAAGGAGATCCGCTCGCGCGACCGCCTCAGCCTCGTCGATGGCGTCAGCAGCATCAGCTCGATTCCCTGCCCCGTCACCCGCTGGGGCCTCGACGCTGTCGTCAGCGGTTCCCAAAAAGGCTGGATGGCCCAGCCCGGCCTCGCCTTCCTCTGGCTTTCGGAGCGCGGTTGGGCAGCCAACGCCGAGGCCAGGATGCCCCGCTTCTACTTCGATGCGGCGAAGACTCGCGACTCCATCGCCAAGGGCGAGAATCCTTGGACGCCCGCCATGGCCGTCTACTTCGCGATGGACAAGGCCTTCGAGATCATGCGTGCCGAAGGCCTCGAAGGTATCTACACCCGCCACGAAGCCATCGCCGGCTACACCCGCGACCGCGTGAAAGCGCTCGGCATGAAGCTCGTCGCCGTTGACCCCGCCCGTGCCTCCAACACCGTCACCGCGGTCTGGTGGCCGGAGGGCGTCGATGGCAGTGCCATCAGCAAGCGCGCCCGCGAGGAGTTCGGGGTCGTCCTTGGCGGTGGCCAGGGCAAGCTCCGCGGCAAGATCTTCCGCGTCGGCCACATGGGCTACGTCTCCCACGAAGACATCGCCGGCGCCCTCGATGTCGTCGAGAAGCTTCTTAACGAAGCGAAAGTTTCCTAGCGATGCCGGATGCCCGCCCCCGGATCCTCGTTGCCGATAGCATTGCGAAGGAAGGTGTCGCGCGCCTCGGCGAGGTCGGCGATGTCGACGTCAACACCGGCCTTTCGCCCGAGGATCTGAAGGCGGCAGTCGGGCCCTACCAGGCCATCGTCGTCCGCAGCGCCAGCCGCATCACCCGCGACATCATCGAAGCCGCGCCCCGGCTCCAGGTGGTCGGTCGCGCCGGCGTCGGTGTCGACAATATCGACCTCGATGCCGCCACAGAGCGGGGCGTCATCGTCGTCAACGCGCCCCAGGGCAACACCATCGCCGCCGCCGAGCACACGATCGCGCTCCTCATGGCGATGGCCCGCCACATCCCGGCCGCGGCCGCCTCCATGGCCGCCTCCGAGTGGGCCCGCTCGAGGTTCCTCGGCGTCGAGATCCGCGGCAAGACGCTCGGCGTCATCGGCCTCGGCAACGTTGGCGCCGAGGTTGCTCGCAGGGCCGTCGGCCTCGAAATGCGTGTCCTCGGCTACGACCCTTTCGTCCCTGAAGAACGCGCCATCGCGCTGGGCGTTGAACGCGCCGAGCTCGACCGCATCTACCGAGAATCGGACTTCATCACCGTCCATGTGCCACTCACCGCCGCGAACAAAGGCCTTATCGGCGCCAACGAGATCGCGATCATGAAGCCGGGCGTCCGCCTTATCAACGTTGCCCGCGGGGGAGTCATCGACGAAGCCGACCTCGCCCAGGCGCTCACCGACGGCACTGTTGGAGCCGCCGCTGTTGATGTCTTCACCGAGGAACCCCCCTCCGCCGACAACCCGCTCCTCAAGGCTCCGAATATCCTTCTCACGCCCCACCTCGGGGCCTCTACGGCCGAGGCCCAGGAGCGCGCCGCTCTCGATGTTGCCGACCAGATCGTCGACGTTCTCTCTGGCCGTCTCGCTCGCTATGCCGTCAATGCGCCGCTGCTCCCGCCGGAGACCATGCGCGTCATCGGCCCCTTCATGAAGGCCGCCGAAGCGATCGGCACGATCGCAACCCAACTCGTCACCGGCAACCTCACGTCGGTCGAGATCGAATACTTCGGCGATATCGCCGAACACGATGTCGCTCCCCTCCGCGCGTCGGTCATCAAGGGTCTCATGGCGCCTATCAGCGATGAGAACGTGAACCTTGTCAACGCCGCCCACATCGCCCAGGGCCGCGGCTGGCACATCGATGAACGCCTCCGCGACTCCCACCCCGTCTTTCACAATCTGATCCACCTTCGGCTCGGTACCTCCGAGTCCGAGGTAACCGTCGGCGGCTCCATCCACCACGCCGGGCAGCCAAACATCGTCATCCTCAACGGTATGGACGTTGATATCGTCCCGGTGCCCGGCACCTTCTTGCTCATCTGCGACAACGACGACCGCCCGGGGATGATCGGCCGCCTCGGCACCCTCCTCGGCAGCCACGACATCAACATCAGCTCGATGCAGGTGGGCCGCGCCGAGAAGCGTGGCCGCGCCCTCATGATCGTTGGCCTCGACGAATCCCCGGACGAACAGCAACAAGCCGAGATCGCCGCTATCGACGGCATCTACAACGTCAGGATCGTCCGGCTTTAGCCCCTAATGCCCGCATTCCCGCCCGCGTTCGTTGAGGCGCAGCAGGCGCTCGCCTCACGGATACAGCGGATTGAACACCATTCCTGTGCCCATCTTCGGATGGAAGAAGGTCGACTTCTGCGGCATCCGCTCGCCCTTGTCTGAAAGGTCGACCACTTCCCGGATGCCGACAGCCTGGATGAGGAAGACACAGGCACCCTCCCTGGCTCGCTCCAGTGCCTCTGGGACGTCGTGAACGAACTCCACCGCACCCGCGCGCAGATCCTCGTCTGTCATCGCCCACAGGGGGTTGAGGATGGCCAGGCGCGCGAGGTTCGGCGCCACCGCCGCCCACTCGGCGCTGTATCCCGGCGGCGCAATCGGCCCCAGGTCGACATCCGCGCGTTTCCGCAGAAGGTGGGCCTTCCCCCGCTCCAGCCCCATCGCGACGACAACGCTCTCGTCGCCCGCGAGCTTCGCCTCGGCGGCATCCGCGAACCCGGAATCGCCCGGCTGCTTCTCGAATTCCGAGACCTCGAAGTACGCCCCCAATCGATCCTGCCAGTCCTCTGGCGCTCTCCGCGCAACGACGCGGTAGATCGGCCGGATGATCAGTCCCGCATCCGTCGCCGGGACGATGTCCGTCATCACGTAGCGAGCCGGGTGGTCCGGCGCCAGCGTACCCTCCTGTTTCGTCAGCCACTCCCGGTACGCCTGGGCTGTCTCATAGCGGTGATGTCCATCCGCCAGGTAGAAGCTCTCGGCGAACAACGGCGCCAGCCGCCGCATCTCCAGCGACCCTGCTTCCACTGCCCAGAGCCGGTGTCCATCCCCGTCGAGGCTCGTCCCGCTCGCCGCGGGTTCACTCCCTGCCACGACTTCGGCCATGAACTGTTGCAGCTGGCCTGCCCTGTCGCGGGCGATCATGAAGATCGGGCTGAATTGCGTCCGCGTCGCCTTCAACAGCGCCAGCCGGTCAGCTTTCGGCCCCGACATCGTGTACTCATGCGGCTTCACCGCGCCCTCTTCCCACGGCTGCACTTCCACCCCCGCGAGGAGGGCCCGGCGCGTGTGCGAGCTGCCTTTGTAGGTGAAGTCCTGCTCGTAGACGTACAGCATCGGCTGGCCATCCCGAGCGACGATTCCGTCGTCGATCCAGCCCTGGAAGAGCCCGGCCACACCCGCATAGCCGTCGTCGTCGCCCGAAGCCAGTTCCACGTGGACGGCGTTGTTTGGGTTCGCCCGCTGCAACGTTTGCTGCTGGGCCGGGGAGATGACGTCGTAGGGAGGAGCGAGGAGGCTGCCGAACTCGCCTGCTTTCGAGGTGTACCGGAACCCCCGGAGCGGTAAAATCTGGGCCACTAGATGGCGTACTCCGCTATCGCGGCGCACCGGCGTCGACCCATCTCCAACCCCGTCATTGTGATGCCTCCATGCCGCGATACTGTGTGTTTTGCAATATTGTAGCGGGCCACGAACCCGCGAACGTCATCTACGAAGACGACGAGTACATCGTCATCCAGAACGTCCTTCGCTGGGTCCCGGTCATGCTTCTCGCGATGACGAAGGAGCATAAGACGCAGTCTGAACTCTGGTCCGAACACATCGGTAATGTCGGCCGCATTGCTGCCGAAATTGGTCCCCAGTACTGCCCGGGTGGCTTCCGCCTTCTCTCGAATTTTGGCTACGACGCCATGCAGAGCCAGGATCACGGGCATCTCCATATCGTCGGCGGCACCCACCTCGGCCCCTACGCCTAGGAACCGGCCAGCGCCGCCCGCTGCTTCTCGAACAGTTCGAGGATCCCGCCCCGGGCGAGGTCCATCAACTCGTCCATCTCCGCCCGCGTGTACGGCTTCCCTTCCGCCGTCCCCTGCACTTCGACGAACGCGTCATCCCCGGTCATCACGACATTGAAGTCGACCCCCGCCGTCGAGTCCTCCTCGTAGCAAAGGTCCAGGTACGGCTGCTCCTTCACGAGTCCGACCGAGATCGCCGCCACCTGGGACTGGAGCACCGAAGGCGAGACCTTGTCCGCCGCGATGAGCTTGTTCAGGGCAATCGCCAGTGCGACATAACCACCGGTAATCGACGCCGTCCGCGTCCCGCCGTCCGCTTGCAGCACATCGCAGTCGATCGTCACCGTCCGCTGGCCAAGCAGCTCCAGGTTGACCACGCCGCGCATGCTCCGGCCCACCAGCCTGCTGATCTCCTGCGTACGTCCCCCAGGACGCCCTCGTTCCACCTCGCGCTGCGACCGCGTATGCGTTGAGCGCGGCAACATGGAGTACTCGGCGGTTACCCAGCCGCTCTCCTTGCCACGCAGCCAGCCGGGCTGACGCTCCTCCACACTGGCCGCGCACATCACCCACGTCTTGCCGAAGCGGATGGTGCAACTCCCTTCGGCGTGGTCCAGCACGTCGCGCTCGATCGTCACCGGCCTCAGGTCGGCGGGGCCCCGCCCATCAATCCTCGCTCCCAAGCGTCCCTCCACGCCGCAGCGGCGGCCCGGCTTTCGAGACTACGGGCAGGGCTCCGGTGGGTCTAGCGCTCGGTCGAATAGCGCAGCTCTCCGTTGCTCGAAACTGTGATGGTCACCCGCCCATCCTCGTCCGTCCGCAGGATTGTGCTCTCCGCCAGTTCCACCAGTGTCTCCTCGCGCGGGTGCCCGAACTGGTTCCCGTCGCCCACCGATATCACCGCGATCCCGGCATTCACCGAATCGAAGAACGCCTCGTCGCTCGTTGCCGCCCCATGGTGGGGAACCTTCAGCACATCAGCAGCGACATCGGCGCCGGACGCCAGGAGTGCCCGTTGCCCCGGCCCTTCAATGTCGCCCGTGAGCAGGATCCGTCGCCCCGCGTACTCCACCATCACGAGCACCGAAGTGTCGTTCAGTTCATCCGTCTCGTACCCCGGCGCCGGCCACAGGACACGAAATCGCACGTCGTCCAGTTCGAAGGCGTCCTCACCCTCGACTACCTCCACCTCTCCGGCTTCGTCCACGAGAAGCACATACGTTGCGGTGCTGTTCGTCGCCCCACTCGACACCAAGTCGTCGACATCGAACCTTCGCTCCAGCTCGACGAAGCCCGCCATGTGGTCTTGCTGCGGGTGGGTGAGCACCGCCCGGTCGACACCTCGCGCCCAGTGCGGCATTGTCGCGCCGAGCTCCTGCGCCAGCCTGAGCCCGCTCGGGCCGCCATCGACTATGACCCGTTGTCCATGCGGCGTCGTGATGAGGATGGCGTCCCCCTGCCCCACGTCGAGGAAGTCGACGCGGAGTTCTCCCGGCCCGCGCAGCGGCAGCACGGTCCAGTACAGCACGGCCACCAGGCATGCTCCGCCGGCCGCCGCATAGCCGTAGCGACGGGTCGTCCCCATCCACACTGGCTCCGCCCGGGAGGGCGTCTCAGGCGCCGGCTTGAGATACGCCACCGCGCCAGCAACTCCCAGCAAAACGTAGGCGACCGCCGCGCCCGTGCCGGTTGCCCCTCCAACCTCCAACGATGCCCAGCGTGGTCCGCCCAGCGTTGTTGCCAGCCAGTTCAAGAGCGCCAGCGGATACCACGCGGCGATTCCCACCGCCCAGCCAAGTGGAGACCATGCCACGCCCGCGACCGCCGTCATGAGGCTGAGGAGGAGGGCCAGAGCGAACAGCGGCTCCGCAAGCACGTTCGCGAGCAGCCCCACCACGGAGAGCTGTCCAAAGTTCAGCCAGATCAGCGGCGCCGTTGCGATGGTCGCCGCCAGGGTGAGCGCGAACACCCGGACGACCGCCCGCGGTATGGCCGCCGACCCTCGTCCGAGCGCCCGCACGACCAGGAACTCGATCCAGCCTCCGAAGACAAGGAGCCCGGCAGTCGCCGCCAGGCTCAACTGGAACCCGATATCGGCCGCGCGTGCCGGTTGAAACACCGTAAGCGCGAAGGCCGCCACCGCGAGCGCCACAAGCCCGGAACGTTGTCGCCCGAGCGCCTCCCCTGCCAGCACCACTGCGGCCATGATCCCGGCGCGAAACACTGCCGATTCCGCCCCCGCCAGCATCACGTAGGCGACGAGCACCACCACCGCCGGGAGAATCGCGAGATTCCTCCCCACGATCGGCACTGCGGCCAAAAAGACGATGAGCGTAAGGATCGCGATGTTGCTGCCCGAAACCGCGATCAGGTGGGCCAGGCCGGCTCGCCGGTACCGGTCGTAGAGGTCGTCCGGCAGGCCGCCATCGCGTCCCAGGGCGATCCCCGCGGCCAGCGACGCCTCCGGTTCCGGGAGTGACCGTTGCAGCGAATCCTCGAGCGCCATGCGCGTCTCGCCAATCGCCCGCGGGATGCTCCAGTTCGCTCCCTCCAGGACCTCGATCCGGGGACGGAACATGATCCCGGCGATCCCTTTCCGCTCCAGGTAGCCGCGGTAGTCGAAGTCCGGAAACACCGGTGGCTCTTCGAGCTCTCCGGTCACCCGTAGCCGCGTGCCGATTGCGAACTCGTCGTATTCACCGAGCGTGAGCAGGACTTTCCCATCGACGGCCAACGACTCGACGCCCTCCTTCAGCCCATCCACGGCGAGCACCTGCCGCGACACGGTGAGCCCCGGGTCCGGTAGTCCGGCGACCCGGCCCTCCAGCGTGACCTCGCGTCCGCGATAATCCGCGAGCTCGGGCGGCCCCCGATCGAGCCAGTGGGAGTGTTGCCATGAACCTGCGAGGGCCAGTCCTGCGGCAAGGGCAAGGAGCCACCATCGGGCCCGGAGCCAGCCGGCCAGCGATACCGGGATCAGCGCAGCGAATGAAGCCGCAAGAAGCCACACCGGGGCGTTCCAGAGGGCGACGAAAGCAATGCCGCCAAGCCAGGCGAGACCAAGGACAACGAGGGGCGGCACAGCCCCCGCACTCTACAGCAGGCTTAGAAGATCAGGCGGTGTAGCGGTAGCCCTTGCCACGCACCGTCTGGATGTAGTCCGAAGCTCCCATCACATCGCGGAGCTTTCGGCGCAGGTTGCTCACGTGGGCACGTACCAGCGTGCTCGCGCCTGCCGCGTCACGGTACTGCCAGACATCGACCAGCAACGTCTTCGGGTGGAGGATCTCGCCCTCGTGCTGCATCAGGTAGGCGAGGAGGGTCGCCTCGATGTTCGTCAGGTGGATCGAGTCCTGGGGACCGATGAGCGTGTTGTTCGCCAGGTCCAGCATCACCTCGGGCGCCTCGCCCCCGCGGCGGGGATGGCCAATCCGGTTTCGCAGCGCCTCACCAAGCGCTTCGATCGGGAACGGCTTCTTGATGACAGGGCCCTCGACTTTGAATGCCGGGCGCCGCGAGCCCTTGTGCAGCAGGTAGATTACGGACGGGTTTTCGCCATGGACGTGACCGGCGAGCCAGTGGTTGAACGTCGAAAAATTCGAGCCGTGGTCGCCGCGAGGCAGCCCCTGCACGTCCACAATCACCGCATCCGGCCGGACCACCGGCAGATGCTCCATCGCATCATCGTAGGTAGATGCACTCCCGGACTCGAAGCCTCGCTGCTTCAAATAGTCCGCCACCGCCTGGTGGATCCGGGGCTCTCTACTGACGATGAAGACGAAAGTCATGTGGTCTCTTTCCTGCTGATCCGGGGGCGTTCGCCATCTTGAGAATCACCCCATAGGCGTGTCAAGCGAAATCCGTCGAGGGACGAACATAAGCGCGTGAAGACTTTGTATCGCGCCCTCGAATCTGTCGCGGTCCATTGTGGCCGCTCACGGGCAATCACGTTGCGTCATCCGGTACTCTCGCTACTCCGATGATGTTAACTCAAACGTTGTCTCTTCCAGGCGGGCTTTGACCACCCGGTGGGGGGCATCGACCTCCACCCAGAAGCGGTTTGTCACTGACGATTTCACCCGGATGTTCCAGGCCATGAACGTGCCTGCCGGCACCTCGACCTCTTCTTTCCCTTCGACCTCGATCTCAACCCCCACGAGCTGGACCGTGCTGATGTTCACGTTGGCAAAGCGGCCCTTGAACCCCTCTTCCAACGGGATGCCGCGCACGAGCCAGAACAACGAGCTCTCGTCGTACCAGCCCGGGTCGGGCGAATCCTTGTCGGCTACGGGCAGGTCGCGGGTCGTGTCGTACTGGCGTTTCACCTTGCTCGGGTCATCCAGCTCCGTCTGCAACAGGCTGATGTCTACCTTGTCCGGCGGGTCGTACGTGGCTTCCCGGTAGGTTTGGGTGCCATCGCCGATGTTCACGATCGTGCGCGAGGTCTGGTGCGGTTCCAGCGTCTGCGAGTCCACCACCGCCGTGGTGTCGTCGTGATATCCCTCACCCTTGGCGTCGATGCAGGCGGTGGTCAGGGTCGCCGTCCCATCATCTCCCGGTTCGGTGGTGTGCGTGCAGTAACCGTGCAGGTCGGGGTCACTAAGCTCGTACTCGAACTGCTCTGCGCCGGTCCAGGCAGGCGCCACGAATACCCTCTCGGTGTGTCCCAGGCTCTCCGAGCCGCAGGCGACAAGAACCGTCCCGCCCAGCAGAGCGGGCGCCAGCCACAACAGTCGTCGGTGCATTAGACGGCGACGCCCTCGACGATCCGGTCGATCCGGGCAATCGCCTCGTCGATGTCGCTCCGCGTGATGTTGATGTGCGTCACCAGCCGCATCCGCTGAGGGCCCGACATCACGGCCAGGACTCCCGCCTCCCGCATGCGCGTCATCCAGTCGCCGGCGTCGCCCCGGATCACCTCGGCCATCACGATATTCGTGTCCGGCTGGTTCGTCCGGAACACCTCATGCTTGCCCAGACCTTCCGCCAGGACTGCCGCGTTCGCATGGTCTTCCTTCATCCGCTCGACGTTGTTCGCCAGCGCGTAGATCCCGGCTGCCGCGATAATCCCCGCCTGGCGCATGCCGCCGCCGAGCATCTTCCGGTATCGCCGCGCCCTGTCGATGAACTCATCGCTCCCGCACAACAGCGAACCCACGGGACACCCAAGCCCCTTGGAAAGGCAGAACGACACCGAATCGCAGTCGCGCGCGATCCGGGCCGCCGGCACGCCAAGGGCCACCTGGGCATTGAAGATGCGGGCGCCATCCATGTGCAGCCGGACCCCGTGTTCGTGTGCGAGGTCCGCCAGGGCATCCACCGACTCCACCGGGACGACCGTGCCGCCCATGACGTTGTGCGTGTTCTCGAGTGCCACCAGCCCCGTGCCGGGCGAATGCATCGTTGCCTTTCGGATGACGTTGGCCACTTCTGCCGGGTCGAGTCCACCATCCGGGAGGTTGCGTACCACCCGCATCTGGACTGCTCCCAGCCGCGCTGCGCCGCCAACTTCCATGTTGAAGATGTGGGCCCGGTCTCCCAACACCACTTCCTGCCCCGGCGAAGTGTGCGTCAGCACCGCGACAAGGTTTGCCATCGTCCCGCTCGGCACATACATGGCGGCTTCCTTGCCAATGCGCTCGGCCGCCATCGCCTCAAGGCGGTTCACCGTCGGGTCATCGCTGAAAACGTCGTCGCCAACTTCGGCTTCCGCCATCACCCGGCGCATCTCCGGGTCCGGCTTGCTCACGGTGTCACTGCGGAGGTCGATGGTGCTGGTCATGTTGTCTGTTTCTCCCACATGGTCTGGTACTGGGTGCCGCCCCTGATGGCCTCCGAGATCTCAAGGCGCTCCAGCGCGAGCAGTTCGCGCCAGGAGGCCTCGGCCTCGGTGCTGGCTTCGCTGCCGCCTAATGAGGCGAAGCGGCCGGCAATGCGGCCCCACGTGCCGCTCTCCTCCAGGACCTTCAATGTCCGTGGCCAGTAGAACGACATCACCTTCTCGGGCAACGAAAAATTCGGCCGCATCTCCTTGATCGAGCGGAAACGCTCCTCGATGGATTCTGCCGGGGCCACCACCCGCATGATCGGCGGCTGGCCCGGCCGCGCCCGGTAGTCGACGAGGAGACGCTTTCGGATCAGGTGGAAGCGCACGATAAGCACTTCCGACGCCCCGATGATCTCGAATACTTCGTCTAGCTCGACACCATAGTCATCTGGCATCTGGCATCGGTGCCTCTCCGCTGGCTGCCACGACATAGTAGCCGCGTCGTCGCCTAGGTACGAACCTCCCGTGTTAGCCCGGGGCCGTGCAACGCACCGTGTACATCAGCGGGATTACGCCATCGCGCTCTCCCGGGAACCGGTACATCCCATCGTCGCCGCGCACCAGGAACGGGAAACATTGATAGCTGATGTAGGGAAATTCATGGACGAATTCGAGCTGGAACCCGGCCTGGACCAGCGCCGTGACCACCTCCCCGATGCCATGGTTCCACTCGTAGCTCACGTTGTGCACCGTTGCCGCCTTCAGGTCTGCGTAGGTTCCCGGCTCGTCCCAGCGCAGGGGCTCGTCGTGAAAGTATGTCCACCGTGGCCGAAGGTCGGTGACCGCCGGGTCGTCGTCGAATGCCGAGCGCACCGGGTGGAACTCGCGCATGTAGAAGACGCCGCCCGGGGCGAGGCAATCCCGCACCACCCCCGCCCACCGGTCGATGTCCGGGAGCCAGTTGATCGCCCCTGCCCCTGTGTACACGATCTCGAATCGCTCACCGTCGAGCGCAGAGACGGCGTTGTAGACGTCCGACTCCACGAAACGGGCATCCTCTACGCCGATCGCGCTGGCCAGCTGACGCGCCTGGGCGACCGCGGGGGCGCTGAAGTCGAGTCCCGTCACCGTTGCCCCGAGCCGCGCCCATGAAAGGGTGTCCTGCCCAAAGTGACACTGCAGGTGAAGGAGTCGCTTGCCCTCGACCGGCCCCATTTCGGCCAGCTCGACCGCTTCCAGCGATGTCCTCCCTCGCCGAAACCCTTCGCTGTCGTACATTTCCGAGTCCACGTGGATGGGCACGCGCTCGTCCCACATGGCTCGGTTTGCCTCCAGGTGTTCTTGCTGCATTCCCGAAGCATAGCCGCGCGACCGTCCGGGTAGAATGCTGCTGATGACCGGAGAACTCTTCCTCGGTAAGGCCTTCGACCCCGCGACCGAAGCCCTCGGCGAGCCCTTCCGTCTCGACCCGGACGACCTCACCACACACGGCCTCGTCGTCGGCATGACCGGCTCCGGCAAGACCGGCCTCTCCACCGTCATCATCGAGGAGCTGCTCGGCGCCGGAATCCCCGTCATCGCCATCGACCCCAAGGGCGACCTGGTGAATCTCGCCCTCGCCTTCGACCGCCTCGCTCCCGAACAGTTCGCCCCCTGGCTCGAAAACACCAGCGAGCCGGAACCGCCGGAAGTGGTCGCCGGGCGCTGGCAGAAGGGCCTTGCCGACTGGGGCATCGACCAGGCTGCCGTTGCCGCCTACGTCGCAAACCACGGCGTTCGCATCCTCACTCCCGGCTCTGAATCGGGCGAACCGTTGAACGTCCTCAACTCTCTCAGCGCCCCGGCCGAGCTCGACCTCGCCAACAGCGAAGCCGTGAACGAGGAGATAGACTCCATCGTCAGCGGCCTTCTCGGTTTCATCGACATCGAGGCCGACCCCGTGTCCAGCCGCGAGTACATCCTCCTCTTCACAATCATCGAGAACGCCTGGAAGGCTGGCGACGCCCTCGACCTCGTCACCCTCGTCGGTCTCGTTTCCACGCCGCCCATCGAGAAGGTCGGCGCCCTCCCGCTGGAGATGTTCTACCCGCAGAAGGACCGCATGGCGCTCATGATGCGGCTCAACAACCTCGTCGCCTCGCCCCCCTTCGAGGCCTGGCGCACCGGCTCCGACATCGATTTCGGCGCCTGGACCTCCCCGGCCGCCGGCAAGACGCCGCTCACGATCGTCTACACCGCTCACCTCGACGACCGCGAGCGGATGTTCGTGACCACGCTCCTGCTCACGCGCCTCATCACTTGGATGCGCAATCAGCCCGGCCGCGATTCCCTCCGCTGCCTGCTCTACATGGACGAGGTCTTCGGCTACTTCCCGCCCGTGGCCGAACCCCCTTCCAAGCGCCCCCTCCTTACCCTCCTCAAGCAGGCCCGCGCCTATGGCATCGGCGTCCTTCTCGCGACCCAGAACCCCGTCGACGTCGACTACAAGGGCCTCGCCAACATGGGCTTCTGGGCCATCGGCCGCCTCCAGACCCCGCAGGACCAGGCGCGCGTTGCCAGCGGCATTAGGGAGGCCCTCGAAGCCAGCGGCGGCGACGACCTCGAAGCGCTGATCAGCAACGCCCGCAAGCGCGTCTTCCTCATTCACGACGTCCACCGCAAGGCGCCTGAGCTCATCAATTCGCGCTGGGCGATCTCCTACCTCCGCGGCCCTCTCACCCGAGACGAGATTCGGCGCCTCCGTGAGAGCGGGGTCACCATGGCCGCCACAGCGGCACCTGGTCCTTCGCAATCGCCAGCCGGTCCGTCGCCGGCCGTCGCTCCCAATGCCACACCGTTGCCATCAAACGCTGCACCCGCTCCCGCGGCTCCGATCAGCATCGCGCCCGCGGCCGCTGGCGTTCGCGCCCAGTACGCCAACCTCAACGGCGGCACGAACGCCTCCGCCTACGTCTGGCTCAAACTGAAAGCCGCGTACAAGCTCGGCCGCACCGGCAACAGCTTCTCCCGCGATCTTTCCTTCGCCCTTCCAATCTCCAACCTCGACGCCACTGGCGAACTCTTCGAGGGCACCCAACTCGATCTGCAGGACTCGGCGTTCTCCGCCCCTACCCCCGATGGCCTCCAGTACGCGGATCTCCCGGCTTCGGTCATGAAGGACGGCCTCAAGGCCTTCGATAGCGTCATCCGCGAACGCCTCGACGAATTCCTCGCCATCGACGTCTTCTACGACCCCGTTTCCAAGACCTATGGCGACTTCGGCGAGGACGATACCGCCCTCGCCCTCCGCATCCCCCGCGTCGCATCCGAGCGCAAGAAGCGCGACACGATCGAGTCTCGCCTCGCCAGGAAGCGCTCCGACCTCGCCATCAAGTCCCAGGAGATCTCCGGCCGCCGCATGGAGAAATGGGCCAGCATCGGCACTTCCATCCTCTCGAACATCAACATCTTCACCGGCCGCAAGCGCACCGTGACTGGAGTCGGCGGCGTCCTCAGCAAGAATCGCATGGAGCAATCCGCCCGCGACCGAAAGGAGCGTCTCGAAGCCGAAGTCGCCGAGCTCGAACAGCAGCTCGCCGAACTCGACGACGTCGATCCCAACCGCTTCGAGACCCGCACCCTCAAGCCTGCCCGCGCCGACATATCCGAACTCCGCCGCGAGCTTGTCTGGGTCTACTAGCAAGTCCACACCCACTCCGCGTCCGCTTATCTGAACCCTTCGACGAACCGGTCCGCGCTGAACCGTCCGGAACTGAGCTACGCCGTGACTCCGCCGTCCACTACGTACTCGCCGCCGGTGCAGTAACTGCTCTCGTCGCTGGCGAGGAACAGGACCAGTTGTCCCACCTCCTCAGCCTCGGCCACGCGCCCGAGCGGAATGCGCCGCGTAATCCGCTTCAGGCGCTCCTCGTCAATCTGAGCCGACCCGCCGCGGAGCATGGGCGTGTCGATGTAGCCCGGGTGCACGGAGTTCACGCGTATCCCAAAGGCCGCCAGCTCCTGGGCCGCGGCCTTCGTCATTCCCCGCACCGCCCACTTGCTCGCGGTGTAGGCCATGGCGTTCCGCTTGTCGAACCCGCTCATCCCTGCGATCGAGGAGATGTTGACGATCGAACCTCCACGCTGCGCTTTCATCGCCTCCGAAACGGCCTGCATGCCAAGGAACACGCCCACCTGGTTCACGTTGATCACCCGCAGGTAACGCTCCAGGTCCGAGGTTCCAAGGTTCCCCCCGGAACCGATACCGGCATTGTTTACCAGGATGTCCAGGTGGCCGTGCAGTTGCAGCAGTTCGGCGACCACCGTGTGCCACTCTTCCTCGCTGGTCACGTTGTGATGCAGGTAGGTGCCGCCGACTTCTCGCGCCACCGCCTTCCCTTCGTCATCCAGCAGATCGCTGACGACGACCTTCGCGCCCTCCGCAGCGAACAGCCGCGCCTCGGCGGCGCCCTGGCCCCGCGCTCCCCCGGTGATCAGTGCGACCTTGCCTTCGAGTCGCCCCATTTCAACACCTCGCCCGTCGTCGCGGCATTGTGCCACTCGGAGGTGGAGCCCGCGCGGGGCCGTTGGAAATGTGGCGCACCTCACGGAACTTTTCGGCATTGAGCATAGGCTTGCGCCCAATTCATACCGGTCCGTCGTAAGGAGAAATGCATGAACGCGACAGACGTCATCGCCAACCAGGTCAAACTCATCCATGGGCGCCTCAGTGGAGTCGCTGCCGCAACGCCCGAAGAGTGGCTCGCGCGCCCACTCCCCGGCGAGAACCGCGTGGGCTTCATGGCCTGGCACATGGTCGCCACGCGCGACTGGCTCGCGCGTTCGATGTTGCAGGGCGCTCGCCCCATCGCCTGGGACGCCCCTTTTGCCGGTACCGGCATTGCCACCTGCGAAATACCCTTCGGCATGTCCCTCGAAGAAGCCGACGCCATCGCCGAGGCTACCACTCCCGGCGAAGTCGTCGCCTACTCGGCCGCCGTCACCGGGGAACTCCTCCACTGGCTCAACGCAGCCGACGATGCTCGCCTGGCCGCGCCTTCCGCAAGCGCGGCCAGCCACTGGGACCTCAGCCGTCGCTATGCGGAGGCCGGATACCACGAAGAGATCGACCGCGAGGACATGACGATGTGGCCGGTCTGGCAGCTCTTTTCGCGCCCGGCCCTCCTCCACTGCGCGAACCACCTCACCGAAATCGACGTTGCCCGCAAGGCGGTGAAGGGAGCTGGGCGCTGAGGCAAACGGCAGCCTTCGCGCTCTCGAACTCGCGGCCACCGAGAGGTCGCGCACTGCCGATCCAACGGAGCCCGGCGCTGCTACACTTCTCGGATCAAACGGCTGGTCTCAGCCGCCGCGAGGTGACCATGACACTCCCAGGCGCCCGGCAATACGCCGCCCGGCTCGAAATTGACTACCCCGGGCAGCTAGACAAACTCACCACGGCCCTGCGGATCATCTGGATCATCCCCATCGCCATCGTTTCCGCTTTCCTCACGGGCACGGCGTTCGACAGCGCAAACGGATTTGGCAACCAATTGACCTTCACTACCGTCGGCGCCGGCAGCGGCCTGCCCCTGGCAACCGCGGCGCTCATCGTCTTCCGCCAAAAGTATCCGCGCTGGTGGTTCGATTTTGCCCGCGAATTCGTCCGTTTCGAGAGCCGCATCGCCGCCTATGCGGCCCTCATGACCGATACCTACCCATCGACCACGGACGAACAATCGGTCCATCTCGAGGTCGACTACCCGGAGGACGTTGAGCACAGCCTCAACCGCTGGCTGCCGCTCGTGAAGTGGCTCCTCGCGATACCCCACTACATCATCCTTGTCTTCCTCTCCCTCGCCGCCATCATCTGCGTGATCATTGCCTGGTTCGCAATCCTCTTCACCGGCACCTATCCACGGGGCCTCTTCGACTTCGTCCTTGGCGTTGGCCGCTGGGGCCTCCGCGTCCAGGCATACGCGTTCCTCCTCGTCACCGACGAGTATCCGCCGTTCCAGCTCGCTCCCTGATCTCGAGGCATAAAAGAAGGCCCCATACAGGGGCCTTCTTTCTATCGATGATCCAGGCTGAGCTTAGTGGTTGACCTGCATCGTAGCGGCGGGAACGGTCTGCTTTTCGCGCTCCCGTGCATCTGCCGTAACGCTTTGCTGATGCCAGAGTGCCCCGAACGTTAGGACGCCGAACCCGATCCCGGTCAGCATTAGGGCGACGCCGACAACGACGCTAAACAGGCCGACCTGCTCGGCGAAATACGCCGTGTTGAGGCTGGTCGAGAGAGCCGTCTCGGTGACCCACTGGTTGCGGGCCGCATTGGCGATCGGGTTCCCATTCGCGTCGAGGGCGGCCAATGTGGCGTCGTTCGTGCCGGCCGGATTGCCGTCAGGTACTGCGAACCGGCCCATCTGGGCGTACGTTAGCCCGTTGGTCGACTCGAGTTGGTGGTGCCGCATGATGTCGGCCTGGGCACGGGCTTCGGAGCCGGTGTCCACGAGCTGGCCCGGGATCGAGGAATCCGCCGCGCCGTAGATTTGCTCTTGCCGCAGCGTGTCGCGCACTTCGTCACGGCCGTTGTAGCCAATGACCATGGATGCGATGCCGAATGCAATGAGGACGATCGCGGAAGCGAATCCCCCGAATGCGAAGATCTTGCGTGAGTGTTGCTTGAAGTAGTTCATGATGCCTTCCCAACCTTTTTTCTGTTGCTAGCATCGCTGCCATCGCCGCGGCTGTACTCGGCCGAATGAGCCAACTTTGAGGGGCCATATGGTCCCCACTCCGATCTCGGCGACGGAGTGCCGGTGGCCTGTCTCTCGCGGCGCCGTGGGGCGAGGCGAGCCTCAGCAGCGCCCCACCGGTCGGGAGGCAATACGAACAAGGCTGGGGAAGTGGTCGAATCCGGGTGGTTTTCAGCCGGCGATGGTTACGACGAGCGTGCGGCCATCGCCTCAGCGCGCTCGATGGCGGCATCCATGGCGCTCTCCGGCGTTGACCCGGCCCCTGTGGCGACTAGCCGGTCGCCTTTCTTCACGGTCCCTGTCCAGAGGTTGCTGCAGTTGTTCATGATCGCCTCAGCCACCATCTCAGTTCCCTGGACCTGCACCGCGCGGGAATGGAACGGGACCGTCATGTCACCACCTCCATGCATCTCATCCTAGTCGATTTCGATGCCGAAGCGGTCACGGAAGAATTCGCTCACTTCCGCATCCGACATTGGCCTGCCGTAGTCGACCCACTCTTCGTCGGTCATCTTCTCCCGCCCTGCTACCAGTGCCTCGGCATCCCAGCCCGCAAGCCACCGCAGCTTCGGCGGGTCGGCCTCGATTGCCCGCTCGATCACCTCCGCCACCAGGCTCGGTGGCACCTGTTCCTGCAGCCGCGCGGCAAAGAATCGTCCAATCCGGATGGCGAACTCCGCGTACGGCGACGAGAGGTCGGGCTCGCCGGCGTTCTTCGCGAAAATGGGCGTAAGGATGACTCCCGGCTCCACGATCGCCACGCGGATGCCAAAACGCTGCACTTCCTGGGCAAGAATCTCGCTCGCTGCCTCCAGGGCGAACTTCGAAGCGCAATAGGCGCCCTGCGGCGAACACGCCAGCCGCCCCGCCACCGAGGTGACCTGGACAATCGTTCCGCTCTTTCGCGCCCGCATGCCGGGCAGCACCGCCTGCGTCATCCGCACAGCGCCATGGAAATTGGTCTCCATGATCGCGTGCCACGCGTCCTCAGAAGTCTCTTCGAAGGGGGCACCTGCTCCAACTCCGGCGTTGTTGATCAGCACGTCCACGCGGCCCTCTGCCCCCAGCACGCTGCCGACCCCTTGCCTCACCGAATCCGGGTCGTCCACGTCCAGCGCCAGCAGGTCGATCGTGAGGTTTTCCGCCATTGCAGCATCGCGCAGCGGTTGACCGCCCGCGTCCGGGTTCCGCATCGACGCATAGACATGGTGTCCCTTGCGGGCGAAGTGAAGGGCCGACGCCTGGCCGATGCCAGTGCTCGTTCCCGTGATCAGCGTGACCGTCATTGCCTTCCTCCGGCGCCGAAGTGCCGGGAGTCTGAACCCCATTGGAGAAAAGGGCAACTGTTGGCGCGGACCTTAGCGCTGGTCGGGGTGGACAGATTCGAACTGTCGGCCCCACGGCCCCAAACCGTGTGCTCTGCCAGGCTGAGCTACACCCCGACGCACCTCAAGCCTACCGCACACCACCCCAACGGTGACCCGGCTCCCGACGTATAGTGGCCCCCGATGCAGGACGACGATCTCACGTTGCGTGTGCTCCGAGTCGGCGCCAAACCATACGGTGAAGACCCCGGCGCCTTCCGGCTGATGCTCGAGACCAGCCGCGGCAATATCGAGGCCATCTTCCATGCTGTCGAAGGCGGTACCGGTGCCGCGATCTTCGTCGGCGGCGCCATGGGCGGCATCGACGGGCCCGCCGAACGCCTCTACGCCCGCCTGCCCGATATGCTCCGCGAGCACGAGATCTCTTCCCTGCGGATCGAATACCGCATGCCAAACAACCTCGAAGAGTGCGTCCTCGATGTCCTCGCCGGTTGCTCCTTCCTCAAGGGTATCGGTGCCTCCGACGCCATCGCCATCGGTCACAGTTTCGGCGGCGCCGTCGTCGTCAGAGCTGGTGAACTTCACCCAATGATTCGCGGCGTCGTCTCCATGTCGCCCCAACTCTTCGGCACCCAGACGGTCGAGAACCTCGATGTCCCGCTCCTGCTCGTCCACGGCATGTCCGACAGCGTCCTCAGCCACGAAGCCAGTGAGGACATCTATCGCCGGGCGAAGGAGCCCAAGCGGATGGTCCTCTATGCCGAAGCCGGCCATTCGCTCGTCCAGGTGAAGGACGCGTTGGCCGAGCTCCTGCTCGACTGGATCCCCGCGATCCTCGAAGGCCGCGAGCCCTCCGACACTGCCGGCCGCGAGACCCCCCCGCCGGATCCTTCGAATCCGGAAGCCTGAACCTTCGTTCGAACTTTGTGAGACGTTGGCGCTCCCTGCTAGCGCATAGCTTTACCGGTGTGTTACGTTCTCTCTCCGGCTGAAAGCGAGGAGCTATCGGCGGGGTTACCGAGTGGTTGTGAAAGAAATCGGGGCTTGCGCCATCTCCCATAGCAGCAAGCCCCGTCTCCCGGATTTTCCGGGGGGTCCTTACGGACTCAAGCGCTCGGTTTAGATAGTTCCTCCTTTCAGCCCTTTTTTGCCTCTGCCGTTTCATGCACCGAGTTCAGGGCGCCAAGCGACCTGATGTTCCGCCGCAGGAAAGCCGGCAGTTCGGCATCTTCGATTGAGGCCACACCAGGCAGCCCCAGGTCAGCAATGCGACTGTCGTCCGCGCGCTCCAGCGCCCGTTCGCGCTTCGGCGGGAACCCCGTCGCAATCACCGTCATCTGCACCTTCGTCCCCACGGTCGGGTCAATCACCGTGCCGAAGATGATGTTCGCTGCGTCGTCCACGAACTCCGAGATGATCCGCGCGGCCGCGTCCAGTTCGCGCAGCCCGAGCGTCCCGTCGTGGGTGACGTTGAAGAGCACCTTCTGGGCGCCTTCGATCGACTGGTCGAGGAGCGGGCTCCGCGTGGCCGCGTGGGCGGCATCCGTCGCCCGTGTCTCACCGTCGCCGGTGCCAACCGCCAGCAATGCCGGGCCGGCTTCGCTCATCGTCGTGCGGACATCGTTGAAGTCGAGGTTGATCGAGCCGTTCTGGCTGATGATGTTCGAAATCGACTGGATCGCCTGGCGCAGCACGTCGTCGGCTGTTTCGAAGGCCTGCTCAATCGTCGCATCCGGCGGGCAGATCTCCATCAGGCGCGCGTTCGGGATGGCGATCAGCGTGTCCACCGAGTCGCGCAGCCGAGCGAGCCCTTCCTCAGCCTGCTTGCCCCGGCGGGCGCCTTCCCAGGCGAATGGCTTGGTAACGACGCCAATCGTCAGTGCGCCGCACTCCCTCGCAATCTCGGCAACCACCGGCGCCGCGCCGGTACCGGTCCCACCGCCCATGCCTGCCGTCACGAACACCATTTCGGTGCCCCGCAACAGGTCGTGCAGCTCTTCCCGGCTTTCCTCGGCCGCCCGTTCGCCGCGGGCCGGGTCGCCGCCCACGCCCAGTCCCTTCGTCAGCTTCTCCCCGATCCGCAAGCGGTTCGGCGCTTCCGACTGGGCGAGTGACTGCGAGTCTGTGTTGCAGGCGACGAAATGGACCCCAGGGATCTGTGCCCGGATCATGCGGTCGACGGCATTGCAGCCACCGCCGCCCACGCCTACTACTTTGATGTCGGGCAAAAGGTCGGTGTCGATGTAGTTTGTCATTCCCGGAATCTCCCTTTCCTGGATTGGTGAGCGTCGATGCGGGGTTTCGTGGTGCGTGTGCTCCTCCTTACTGCGGCATAAGCGCCTTCCCGAGTGATGCGATGCGTTTGAAAAGTCCCCCCGCGCCAACGTCGAAAGCCCGGGGTGGGCTCGAGACGTCGTCTTCCCGGAGGGAGTGTTCGACGAGGCCAATGGACGTGGCGAACGCCGGCGTCCCGATGAGGTCTGACATGCCGCTGAAGCCCTGGGGCCGGCCCAGTCGTGCCGGCAGCTTCAGCTGCGCTTCCGCCACCTCTGGCAACCCTCGCAGCTGGCTCCCGCCGCCCGTGAGTACCAGCCCGGCAGCCACCCGGTCGAAGAGCCGGACCTTGCGCAGTTCGAGCGCCACCATGTCCAGCACCTCTTCCGCCCGCGCCTGCAGGATTTCGCCGATGTGGGCGAGCGCGCACCTGCTTCACCGCCTGCGTTCCGAACGCCTCAATCTCCACCATCTCGCTGGTGTCTTCGCACGGGTAGGCAGCGCCGAACTCGCACTTGGCCGCCTCGGCGCTCTCCCATGGGCACCGCAGCATCCGCGCCAGGTCGTGCGTGAAGTGCGACCCGGCGATCGGCAGGTGCGCCGTGTGCGCAACGTACCCTTCGTCGTAGACCACAACCGAGGTCGTGCTCCCACCGATGTCGACCACAGCGACGCCCTGCTGGCGCTCCTGCTCGGCCACCACCGCCGTCGCCGAGGCGAGCGGTTCGAGGATGATGTCGTCGACCTGGACGCCGGCGCCTTCCACGCACTTGGTCAGGTTCTGAATCGCCGATACGGAGCCCGAGATGATGTGCGTCTCAGCGTCGAGGCGGTTGCCATACATCCCCACCGGGTCGCTGACCAGTTCCGTGCCTTCCACCCAGTAGCCGCGCGGCATCACGTGGATCACCTGCCGGTTGGTCGGGATGCTGATCTCCCCGGCAATGTCCAGCACGCGCGCCTTGTCTTCCGCCGAGATAGGCCGGTTGCGGTCGGGGATGGTCGATGATGCCGCGGTTGTTCTGGGCCTCGATGTGGTTCCCGGAGATGCCAACCACGGCGCTCAGGATCCGCATCCCGCACGAGTGCTCGGCCTTCTCCACCGCCGTCGCCACGGCGTCGCGGGCCGACTGGATGTTGTCGATCACTCCCCTCGAAAGCCCGCTGGCCGGCGCCACCCCGAATCCGAGGACGCGCATCTCACCGCGCTCTCCCAGGTCGCCGACGATCACCGCGACCTTCGTCGAGCCCACGTCGATGGCTGCAATTGCTCTGCGTCGTTTCATGGCTTGGCCCCACTTTCGTTGTTCGTTGCTGTTCACTGCACCACCGGACGATCCCCGTAGCGCAGGTCGATGGTGGTGTAATTGATGCCCTGGCGGTCCGCTTCCGCCGCGGTCGCTGCCCAGGCGGCGAGCTTGTACGCCATCCCGCCGCTGTCTCCCAGGTAGGCAGTCTGGCCGTCCGCCGTCGTCACCTGCACGCCGGCATTACCGAGGAACCGGATCTCGGCAACCGTGGTCCCCAGCTGGCGCGGGAGTCGCTCGAAGATCTCCGCCGCCGCGTCGACCGCCTGGTAGTCCACGCGGTCGCCAAGCCCCAGTGGGCCCGGCTGGTCGCTGACGATGACGACTGCCCCTTCTGGCGCCGGCGTATCGATGCACCACCCCGTCGCGGTCGATGGTGTACGAGAGGCCGTCCTGCTGCCAGATGCCCCAGGCCTGCCGTTCCACGAGCGTGATCCGGATGGTGTCCGGCCACTCGCGCTTGATCTCGGCACTCGAAACCAGCGGCATCCCGTACAGGGTTCGCTGCGCCTCGCCCAGGTCCGCGGTGAACATCCGCTCGCCAAACAGGTTCGTCGCCGCCGCCACCTCGGCAGCATCGAGATGCTGATTGCCCTCGACCTTGATGTTGCCGATCTCGAAGACAGGCGAGGTCCACGCCCAGTAGCCGGCGCCGCCGAACACGATGACGATCGCCGCCAAGATGCCCAGGGCCATGCTTCCTCGGCCCGGGCGCCAGGCAACGGCGCGCTCCAACCACCCCGGTCCCTGCGGTGGGAGCATCGAAGCCGGGCGCTTCACGATCGCCCTCCGCTTCTGCCCGACCGAAGGCATGCCGCGCCGCACAATCGACCGGCCGACCGCCCTCTTCTTGCCGCCACGCTTGACGATCATCGGCGAGCCTTCCGTTCATGGCGTTCGAGCGCCAGTTCGAGGATCCGCGTCAGCAAGTCCGCATAGCCGAGGCCGCTCGCCGCCCAGAGCTTCGGATACATGCTGATGCTCGTGAATCCCGGGATCGTGTTCACCTCATTGGCGATCACCGCGTTGTCTGGCGTCACGAAGAAGTCGACCCGCGAATAGCCCTCGCAGCCCATCACCTGGTACATCCGCACCGCCATCTCGCGCACCCGCTCGGCCACGTCCTCTCGCAAGTTGGCCGGGATCACCAGCGCCGTCGCCGAATCTGCCGCGTACTTGCTGTCGTAGTCATAGAACGTGCGGTCGGGGATAACCTCGCCGGGGACGCTCGCCTCGGGGTACTCGTTGCCAAGCACCGAGCACTCGATCTCCCGGCCTGCCACTTCTGCCTCGACGATCGCCTTGTCGTCGTAGTCGAAGGCCATCCGCAAGGCTTCGGCCATGTCCTCCCGGGACTGGGCCCGCGAGACTCCCACGCTCGAACCGCCGTTCGCCGGCTTCACAAAACACGGATAGCCGATGTTCGCCTCGACGAAGCGGAGGGCGGTGTCGTCCTTCTCCGTCACTTCCCAGGCGCGCAACACCCCGTAGGCAGCGACCGGTATATTCGCTTCCTGGAACAACGCCTTCATCAGCGCCTTGTCCATCCCTATCGCGCTCGCTGCCACGCCCGGGCCTGCATACGGCAGCCCGGCCATCTCGAGAAATCCCTGCAGCGTGCCGTCTTCGCCGTTCTTCCCATGCACCAGCGGGAAGGCGACATCGCACGCTGCCAGCGCCGCAAGCGCCGCCGACGCATGGAGTAACGGCGTCCCCCCGGTGAAGCGCGGCGCGTCGGCCTCCAGTCCCTCCCGGGTCTCCTCCGGCGCGAGCCAGGCGCCATCGCCGGATATCGCGACCGGGACGACCTCCCACCGCTCGCGGTCGAGCGCGCGCATCACGCTCTTCGCACTCGTCACGCTCACCTCGTGCTCGCCCGACTTGCCGCCGAAAATCACGGCCACGCGCTGGCTCATCACCACTCCCCCACGAAGCCGACTTCGCGCTGGAGTTCGATCCCGAACTGCTCCCGCACCCGGCGCTCTGCCTCAGTCGCCAGCCAGTTGATGTCCGCTGCCTTCGCCGAACCGTGGTTCACGAAGAAGTTGCTGTGTTGTTCGCTGATCCCGGCATCGCCGCGGCGAGCGCCCCGCAGACCGACCTCATCGATCAGCTTCCAGGCGGGATGCTCCGCCGGGTTCTTGAACATCGATCCGGCATTGCGCCCCCGCGGCTGCGCTGCCAGTCGTCGCCGGTCGAACTCTGCCACCGTCCCCATCAGTTCCGCTGCCGTACCTGGCTGGAGCGCCAGCTCCGCCTCCAGCACCACTTCGCCGGGGTGCTCCCGCAGGACGCTCCCGCGGTAGACAAGGTGCATCTCGTCGGCCTCGTGCCAGCGGTCGCCCCCCTCCGGGGTCGTCAGGCGCACCCGCGTCAGCACATCGCCGAGGCAGCCACCGTAGGCGCCGGCGTTGTAGACCACAGCGCCACCGATGGTGCCCGGGATCCCGACGGCCCAGGTCAGGCCGGCGATCCCCTTGCGGCACATCTTGCGTGCGAAAGCGGCGAAGCTCACGCCGCTTTCCAGCCGCCAGGCATGATGCTCTTTCGCTTCCTCGGCATTCGCCCGGTTGTCGATCACAAGCCCGCGAATCCCCGCGTCGGACACCACGATGTTGCTCCCGCTTCCGAGCACGAAGGCCGGGACGTTCGCCTCGCGGGCTACGCGACTCGCTGCCGCAAGCCCCGCCGCTTCACGCACGATCAGGTAGATGTCCGCCGGGCCGCCCACGCCGAACGTCGTGTGGCGCCACATCGCCTCGTTGCGACGCACTTCGCCGTGACCCTCAAGGCTGGCTGCCAGTGTCTCGAGCCCACTCATCGCAGACGCTCCAGCAGCAGTGGCCCAACTTCATTCACGTCGCCGGCGCCGATGGTGAACACCACGTCGCCTGGTCGTGCCAGCTCTGCGGCGATTGCGGCAGCCTCTTCGAACGTGGCGGCATACCGCGCCGGCCGGTTGATCGCGGCCGCCAGTTCGGCCGCGCCGCGCCCCTGTTCCGGGCGTTCGCGCGCCGCGTAGGTCTCCACGATCACCAGCTCGTCTGCGTCGTCCCAGCACCGTGTCCAGTCGTCCCAGAGATAGGCGATGCGGCTGTATGTGTGCGGCTGGTGCAGCACGACCAGCCGCCGGCCCGGGAATCGCTGCTTCGCTCCCGCCAGGACGGCCCGCACCTCGCTGGGGTGATGGGCGTAGTCGTCGATCACCAGCACGCCGCCCGCTTCGCCAACCCGCTGGAACCGCCGGTCGGCGCCCGAAAACTTGCCGAGCGCCGACACGATCGTGTCGAACGGCACGCCCGCATCCATGCAGGCAGCGGTGGCCGCGAGCACGTTGTAGACCGAGTGCCGTCCGGAGAGGGTCGAGCGCACCATTCCCAGTGCTTTCCCGTCGTGGACGACGGCGAAAGCGACGCCCTCGGCGTTCACCGTCACGTTGATCGCCTTCCACGTCGCCTCGGCGTCGATCCCGAACGTCTCCAGCGTCGGGCCGTTCTCCAGCCCGTCCACAGCCTCCATCGCGCCCGGGTCGTCCGCGCAGGCGAGGAGGACGCCGCCGGGCACGATCGTCTTTGCAAACACCGTAAAGGCTTCCGAATACGCCTCCGGGGTGCCGTAGTAGTCCAGGTGGTCGGCCTCCACGTTGAGGATGATCCCCAGCCACGGCGTGTACTCATGGAACGCCCGCTTGTATTCGTCCGCCTCCACAACGCAGAGCGGTCCGCCCCACGCGGCGTGGCCGCCGAGGTCGCGGGTTTCGCCGCCCAGCAGGTACATCGGCTTACGTCCGCCTTCGCGCAGCACAAAGGCGATCGCCGAGGATGTTGTGGTCTTTCCGTGCGAACCAGAGACCGCGATGACCTGCTTCCCCTGCATCAGTTTCGCGACCATCTGCGCCCGGAGGATGACCGGGATACCCCGCCGCTGCGCCTCCGCGATCTCAGGGTTGGCGTTGTCGGCCGCTGCTGTCGCGACCACGAGTTTCGGGTCGCCGAGGTTGCCGGCATCGTGGCCCACCGCGATCCGTGCGCCCTGCCGTTCCAGCTGCTCCGTGAGCGCCGAGGGGCGCAGGTCACTCCCGCTCACCGTGACGCCCTGTTCCATCAACAGCTGGGCGATCGCCGACATGTGGATGCCGCCAATTCCCACCAGGTGCACCGGACCTTCCACGACCGCGCCGTTCATCGCGCCACCTCTGCCACGATCCGGGCGATGTCCAGCGCTGCGTCGGGCCGGTCGAGCTTCTTTGCCGCTCCCCGCATCGCCGCACGTCGCTCGGCGTCGCCAAGCAGCCCGAAGACCCGCGGCAGCAGCTCGCCGATTCGTGCTTCCTCCAGGACCTCTGCGGCGCCACCGTCCGCCAGCCACTTTGCATTCGCCCGCTGGTGACCGCCCGCGAACCGGCCCGGCACCAGCACCGCAGGCAAGCCGCGCCGCCGGGATCTCGCCGAGCACGCTTGCCCCCGCCCGCATCACGGCCAGGTCCGAGGCGACCATGAGTTCGGGCAGGTCATCGCGGAACGCCGCGTGGATGTACGAATCCCTGCTCTCCTCCGGGAGAGCAGCCGCGCGTTCGCCCGCTTCCTCGCTGTCCGATTCCCCCGTGATATGCACAACGATGGCCCGTGTCGTCATCTCCGGCAGGGCCCGGAACAGCGCCCGGTTGATCGCTGCTGCACCCTGGCTCGCCCCTGCGATGAGCACGACCGGTGTCCCGTTCGCGCCGATGCTTTCGCGGGCGGCAGTGCGGTCGGCGCTGCGGAAGCTCTCCCGCACCGGGTATCCGGTGACGTACGTCTTATCCGCGGGCAGGGTCCTGCGTGCCGCTTCAGTCGTCGTCGCAATCCGCGTTGCCAGCCGCTTCTCTGCGCGCACCGCCCAGCCGGGCTCAACGTCTGGCAGGAACACGACCAGTGGAATGTGCAGTCCTCGGGCCGCCAGGCTGCAGGGGAAGCTCGCATAGCCGCCCGTGCTTAACACCACGTCGGCCTTGAACCGCCTGAGCTTCCACAGCGCCATGCCCGTACCCTTCGCCAGCGAAGCCCCGGCTTTCGCCAGCTGCCAGGGGTTCTTCCCCCGGATTGCCGCCGCCGGCACCGTCTCGAACGGCAGCCCGGCGCTTTCTACCAGGTACCGCTCGCCGCGGTTCTCCGGCCCGAAGAAACAGGCTTCGAGGTCCGGCTCAATCGTCCGCAGGGCCGAGACGACCGAGAGTGCCGGCAGGATGTGCCCGCCCGTGCCGCCGGCTGTCACTGCCAGCCTCATGATCGCGCCCTCCTCACCACCCGGCGCGCAGGTTCGCGCACACGGTCGAAGTAGCTCGAACTGTTCGGCATGTACCGCGTGATGCTCAGCAGCACCCCCATCGCCAGCATCACTGAAGCCAGCGCCGACCCGCCGTAGCTGAGGAACGGCAGGGGCACGCCTGTCAGCGGGATCGTCCGCGTGATTCCGCCGATGTTCAGCATCGCCTGCACCGCGATCCACGTCGTGATGCCCGTCGCGACCAACGTCCCGAAGTCGTCCGGGGCCTTCCGCGCGATGTGGAAACCCCGCACCATCAGGATCACGAACAGCAGCAGTACCATCGACGTTGCGATGAACCCTGCCTCTTCGCCCAGCACCGCGAAGACGCCGTCTGTGTGGCTCTCCGGGATGTAGAAGAACTTGCCGCGGCTCGTCCCAAGGCCAAGCCCGGTAATGCCGCCGTTCCCAATCGAGATCAGCGATTGCAGTGTCTGGAAGCCCTTGCCAAGGGGGTCGTTCTCCGCGTTGAAGTACGACGACAGCCGGTCGAGCCGGTAGCCCGACGACCGTCGCCAGGAACACCATCGAGATGAGCCCCGTCACTCCCAGCGCCGCCATCTGAAGGAAGGTCGCTCCCGCGACATAAAACATCGTCACCGTGATGAGGAGAATGATCAGCGTCGTCCCCAGGTTTGGCTCAAGGACGATGAGTACTGCCACCGAACCGATTATCAGGACGAACGGCAGGAGGCCCTCCTCCAGGCTCCGAATGCTGTTACCTTTCGCCGCCAGCCACGCTGCCAGGTAGATGATCACCGCCAGCTTCGCGAACTCCGCCGGCTGGATCGTGTAGGCTCCGGCGCCAATCCATCGCTGCGCCCCGTTTCCTTCCGACCCGATGACCAGCACCGCCAGCAGCGTGACGATGGTCACCGCCATGATCGGCACCGCCATCTTCCGCAGCAGCCGGTAGTCCGACTGCATCGCCGCGAACATCAGGACAAGGCCGAGCGCCGCCCACATCGCCTGCCGGAAGATGAAGTAGTTGGGGTCACCGTAGTCCGCCAGGCCAATGACGAAACTGGCGCTGTAGACCGTGATCAGCCCCGTCATCGTCAGGATTGCAACGATCAGCAGGAGCGCGTAGTCGGGGCGCCCGGCCGTGCGGTCACCGGTCGCGACACGGCTCATGGGGTCACCTCCGGTTCGAATCCGGGCAGCGCCGCCACCAGTTCGGCGAACGCTCGCCCGCGTGCCTCGAAGTTCGGGTAGGCGTCGAAGCTGGTTCCCGCCGGCGAAAGCAGCACGGCGTCGCCTTCCCGGACGAGGTCCGCCGCCGCCTCCACCGCTTCGGCGAGTGTGCCTACCAAGAGCGACGTCGGCGCCGCCCCCGTGAGCGCCCTGTGGAAGAGCGGTCCCGCCTCGCCAAAACAGACAATTGCGCGCGCCCGCCGCTCGATCTCCGTTTTCAAACCCTCCAGCGGCAGGTTCTTCTCGCGTCCGCCAAGCAACAGCACCACCGGCTCACTGAAGGCCCGGATCCCGGCAATCGTCCGCTCCGGCGAGGTTGCGATGCTGTCATCCACCCACGTTGCTCCGTTCGCCCGGCCGACCACCTGCAAGCGGTGTGCCACCCCCGTGAACGCCTCGATCGCGCGCTCCATTGCCTCGACCGGCAGCCCCATCGCCGCCGCCGTCGCGCAAGCCGTCAGGACGTTCGCGACGTTGTGGTCGCCGCGGAGTCGCATCGCCGAAACGGGGATGGCGCCGGCAATCTCCCCTTCTCGGCGCACCGTGATCGTCCCGCCGGAAAGGAACGCACCATCGTGGCGCGGGGTATCGCACCGCCCGAACCATGTGACGCGCGCCTTCGTGTCTGCGGCAAAGCCCCGGCTCATCTCGTCATCGGCGTTCAGTACGGCGATGTCGTCCGCGGCCTGGCCGGCCACGAGCGTGCGCTTCAGTCCCACGTATTCGTCCCAGCTGAACTGGTCCAGGTGATTTGGCGTCACATTCGTCAGGGCCGCGACATTCGGCGACCGGGTGACGTACTGCAGCTGGGTGTGGCTGATCTCCAGGATCACCCATTCGTCCGTGGGGATAGCCTCGGCTTGCCCGAGGAGAGCCGTCGCCGATGTTGCCGCCAACGTGTAGGTGATGCCCGCGGCCTTCGCCATCGCGCCCACCAGCGCGGTGGTTGTCGACTTGCCGCTTGACCCGCTGATCCCGCAGATCCGCCCGCGGCAGAGCTCAAGGAAGAGTTGCATCTGGGAGACCACCGGGATCCCTGCCGCCTTCGCCGCCACTAGCTCGGGCGAGTGCCGAAGCACCGACTGCGACACCGCGAGCAGGTCGAATCCCTCGGCCGCCAGCAGCGGTCCACCCGTGTGCGTCTCGCTCACCCCCTCGGGGGCGGCAGCGCCGGCCGCCGCCAGCTGCGCTTCGCTCCGCGTGTCCGACATCACGACCTCGGCGTCCTTCGCGAGCAACCACGTCGCAAGGTCACGACCTTCGATCCCCATCGAGTAGACGAGGACGCGCTTGCCGCCCAGTTCCGCCGGAGCCGGCATCACGAGGGCACCGCCAGCGCCAGGGCCACGCCAAGCATCGCCGCGGCGATGGAAATCACCCAGAACCGGGTGACCACCTGCGTTTCGGCCCAGCCAATCTCTTCGAAATGGTGGTGGATCGGGGCCCGCCGGAAGACCCGCTTGCCGCCGCTGTACTTGTAGTAGCCAATCTGGATGATGTTGCTGGCTGCCTCGGCCACGAAGATGATCCCGATCAGCGGCAGCAGCAGCCATTGCCCCGTCATCAGCGCCACCACCGCAGAGCCCCGATCCCAGCGCCAGCGCTCCTGTGTCGCCCATGATGACCTGGGCGGGATGGGCGTTGTACCAGAGGAAGCCCAGGTTCGCGCCGGCGATGATAAGGCGAAGGCAGCGACGAAATCCTGCCCCTGGATGAATGCGATCACCCCGTAGGCGACGAAGGCGATGAGCGTGGTGCCGCCCGCCAATCCATCGAGGCCATCGCTCACGGCGACCGCGCTCGTCGTCGCCACGATCGTCGACCACCGCAATCAGCAGGTACCACGGCCCAAGCTCATACGAGCCCTGCCACGGGATGTTGATCGACTGCACCTCGACGTAGTCGTAGAGCACCCACGCTGCCACCACCGAGACGACCGAGAGAAAGATCAGCTTGAATCGCCACGAGAGCCCCCCGCGCACGCGCCGGACCTGGAGCGTGCCCAGGTCGTCGAAGAACCCCGCCGCGCCGGTCACCACGATCATGCCCACGGGCAGCAGGATGGAACGGTGGTCCCACCACTGCACCGACAGTCCGCTCGCCGTGATCAGCAAGGTAGGCACCCAGATAACGAAGCCGCCGAAGGTCGGTGTGCCGGCCTTCACCTGGTGGCTCGCCGGCTGGTCCTCGCTGATGCTCTTCCCTGCCTTCGCACGGCGCAGGTAGAAGACGATCGGCAAGCCGAGGATGACGGCGACGATGAACGCCGCGGTGCCGGAGATCAGCGCATTGATCATCGCTGCGCCTCCAGCAGTGGCACGATCTGCTCGAACGCCTGGCTTCGCGAGGCCTTCAGCAGCAACGTGTCCCCCGGCCTCAGCTGTTCGCGCACCCAGGCAGCCGCCTCGTCGCGGTCGGCGAACCATCGCGCCCCCGGCAGCCCGTTCTCGCGAGCCGCTTCCACCAGCACCCGGCACGGTTCCCCTGTCGCTGCCAGCAGATCGCAGGTTGTTGCCGCGACCTTGCCCAGGCGGCAGTGTTCGCGGCGCTCTGCCTCGCCCAGCTCAGCCATCGTCCCCAGCAGGGCCAGGCGACGGCCCCTGGTCCCACCGAGCATCCGCAACGCCCCTTCGAGCGAGGCCGGGCTGGAGTTGTAGCGGTCGTCCAGGAGCGTCGACCCGTTGTAGCCTGCGCGTCGCACCATTCGGCCGCTGTAGTCGGCAGCCGCGAGCGCATCGATCGCCGCCGTCATCTCCATCCCGCAGACACGCGCCACAGCCAGCGCCGTCAGCGCCGCTGGCAAGGTGTGGAGACCCGGCAGCGGCGAGCGGGCGGCGTAAGTTTCGCCTTCGAACCGCACGCTGAACCGTGTTCCGTCGAGCCCGTCGGGAGCGACGTCGGTCACCCTCAGGTCCGCGTCCTCCGCCATCCCAAAGCTAATGCTCCGGCAGCGCAGCCCGTCGCGGACCGCTATCACGCGGCGGTCATCGGCATTGAGGACCGCGGTCCCGGCCTCAGGTAGCCACCGCGCCAACGAGAGCTTCTCTTCCGCGATCGCGTCGATGCTTCCCAGTTTCGCGGCGTGGGTAAGGCCGATGTTCAGGACAACGCCCACCTCCGGCTGCACGAGTTCGCACAGCTCGCGAATCTCCCCTGCCCGGTCCATTGCCAGTTCCAGCACCGCGATCTCGGTCCCCTCCTGCAGGTCACCAGCGCGAGGGGAAGTCCCTCGTAGGAGTTGAAGTTCTCCTTGCTCCTGTGCACCTTGTGGCTGGCCGCCAGCACAGCCGCAGTCAGCTCTTTGGCTGTCGTCTTGCCCACGGTGCCGGTAATCCCAACGACCTTCGGGCCGACATGCTGAAGCCAGGCTGAGCCTGTCGCCGCCAGCGCTTCCCTCGTGTCGGGAGCAACGACGATCGTGCGGTCGGGCCATGCACCGTCGGGCGCCCGCTCGGCAATGACGGCGGCGGCGCCGTGCTCCAGTGCCCCTTCAACGAAGTCGTTGCCGTCGTGTGTATCGCCCCGGAACGCTGCCCACAAGGAACCGGCCGTCACCTGCCGCGAGTCGGCAAAGCCATCCGTGAGCTCCACGTCGGGACCTGCCATCACCGTGTAGCCCCGGTCGCGCATCGTCCGCGCAAGGAACCCGGTCGTCATTCGGCTCACGGCTTCGACACCAGCGCGCCATCCGGCGGCACGTCCATATAGGTGAGGGCCTTGTCGATGACATCGGCGAACACGGGGCCGGCGGCGACGGTGCCGGTCTTCAGGTCTGCGTTCTCGTCGAGCTTCACCAGCACGAGGACCTTGGGGTCGTCCACCGGGGCGAAGCCGATGAAGCTCGCGATGTTCACGTCGTCGTAGGCGCCGTTCGGGATGGCAACGTTCGCCGTGCCCGACTTGCCACCGGCCTCGTAGTTGTCGGGCTGCGCGGGATGGTAGCCGCCGGGATTGACCACCGCGTCCATCATCTGGCGAATCTGGGCGCTCGTCTCTTCGGAGATCGCCCGGTCACGGACAATCGTCTCCTGCTCCAGCGTCGTGCCGTCCGGGTGGATGTACTTCTTCACGAGGTGCGGCCGCAGCAGTTCGCCGCCATTGATCGCCGCCGCGACAGCTGTGATCATCTGGATCGGCGTCACGCAGATTGACTGCCCGAACGCCTGTGTCGCCAGGTCCACCGGCGACCACTCCGGGTCGTCCGGCCGCCGCACAATGCCCACCGCCTCACCCGTCAGCTCGATTCCCGATGGCTTCTCGAACCCGAAGGCATCGAGATACTCGTGGAAGCGGTCTTCGCCGAGCAGCTGTTCCATGAAGATCGCGCCGGTGTTGATGCTGTTCTGCAGCACCTGCGTCATCGTTTGCTCCCCGTAGACGCTGTCTTCCCAGTTGCGGATCTCGATGTCGTAGATCGTTCGCCACGCCGGTGTCCACATAGGTCGTGTCCGGCGTCACCACGCCGGCATCGATCGCCGCCGCGGCCGTGATGACCTTCATCACGCTGCCCGGCTCGTAGAGGTCCGTGACCGCGCCGGTTCCGCAGCAGTCGATTTGCGCGGGGTCGTTCAGGTCCAGAGTGCTGTACTTCAGCGCCGGCGATGAGGCCAGCGCCAGGATCTCGCCCGTCGTTCGGGTCCATGATGATCAGCGAGCCGCCCGTGGCCTTGTGCTCCTTGATCGCCTGCGCGAGTTCCTGCTCGGCCAGCCGCTGCAGGTACCGGTCGATCGTCAGACTGATGTCCATGCCCGGCACTGGTTGCCTCGGCGATTACTGCCCGAAGGGGATCGGTTCGCCCGTCGTGTCGCGTTCGTAGATGAGCTTGCCCGGCGTCCCCGCAGCACGTCGTTGTAGCGTGAGCTTCGATACCGGCGAGGCCGTTGTTGTCCTGCCCGATGATACCCAGCAGGAGGCACCCACGTCGCCTTCCGGGTTCACCCGTTGCGAGTTGGGCAGCGCAACCACACCGGCTGATCTGCTGCATCGATGATCGCCCGGCCTGCCTCGTAGTCGACACGTCGCGCTGCCACCAGGACATCGACCGAGCCCTGGTCCAGCACCGTCTCGCGCAGGCCCACCGCCGTCGTCGACAGCATGCCCGAGAGCTCATCCGAGGCGGGATTCGCGACGCTCGCGTCCTGCCAGGCCCGGGCGTTCACGTAGATGTCCCACGTGTTCACGCTCGATCGCGAGGACGTTGCCGTTGCTGTCGAGGATGGAGCCGCGGCGGGCGAACAGTGTCGTGCTCGCCGACGAGCTCCTTCTTCGCCCTGGCGGCATAGTACGTCGTGCTCGAAGATCTGGAGCTGGACAGCCGCGCGAACGAGGACGAGTGCGAAGAGACCGAGCACCAGGCGCGGGCATCCAGACCCGTCGCGTTCCGCGAACCGGTGATTGCGCCATCCGAACGCGCCTCCCGCCGGTCCAGCTCGAGGCGCGGACAGGCGTTCTGGTTATCGGGAACGGAAGCCAGCCGAAGAGCGAATCGCCACCAGGATTCCGGTTCGGTCCGTTTCGGGGTCGGCCTGGGGGAGAAACTCGGCGGGGACTGTGCCGGCTCTGGGCCCGGCTCGCTGAATTCGCACGTAGATCGGATTGTCCGCCGGGCACGAGCCCGAGTTCTGCGCCCGCCGCTCGAATGCGCTGGAGCGATGTCAGGTTCGCGACTCTGCTTCGCAGCATGCCGGATGTCGCCCTTCGAGCTGCACGTCGCTGGGCGGAAAGTTCCTGGTTGTTGAAGCCCCGCGTCGTCGCCACGCTCGTTTCGATCACCGGCAGCATCGCGCCCATCCCGGCGAGAAGCAGCTCCGAACACGACCCAGAGTTGAGGTCCGCGGGCGCGGGAGCGGGATGGCCGCGGCGCGCGCCCCCAGGGGATGGGAGGATCGCGGCCATGGCTAAGCAATCCGCTCGGCGGCGCGAAGCGACCGCGCTCCGCGCGCGCGGGTTCGCGCGATTTCGTTCCGCCTGCGCCCGGACGGGCTTTCGCGTCAGAGTCGCGAAGCGTGGCTCGTGGCCACAAACGCACATGCGGTAGCTGCGGCGGGCAGAGGCAGTCCGTCGATTCCCGCCGCAAGTACTGCTTCACGCTGCGGTCTTCGAGTGAATGGAAGCTGATCACGACCAGGCGTCCGCCGTCCGCCGTGATTGGTCCAAAGCCGAGCAGGCTGTGGGCTTGCGGAAGAACCGCGTCAAGGCTGTCGAGTTCGCCATTGACACGGATCCGGAGCGCAAGAAAACCTTGGTGGCGGGGTGAATTTGGGTTCGGCCCCTCGCACCCCCCACAGCCTGCTCGACGGCTCTGGCTAACTCCCACGTCGTCTGCAGCGGCCGCGCACGCCACGATCGCTCGGCGATCCGGCGCGATTGCCGCTCCTCTCCATACTCGTAGAAGAGGTCGGCAAGCGACGTTTCGTCCCAGGTGTTCACGATCTCGGCCGCGGTCAGCCCGCCGGCCGAACGGTCCATCCGCATGTCCAGCGGGCCTTCCAGCCCGAACGCGAATCCGCGCTCGGCTGTGCCCGAACTGCATGCGATGACACGCCCAGGTCCAGCAGCACGCCGTCGACGTCCTCGAAGCCGTGCTCCCGCGCAACTCACGTCGAGTTCGCGGAAGTTCCCGTGCGCAGAAGCTGACCCGCCTCCCAAACGTGGCCAACCTCTGCGCGCGCGAACTCCAGCGCCTCGCTGTCCTGGTCAAGGCAAAGCAGCCGGCCATCCGGCCCCAATCGCGCTCGGCGATCGCCTCGGAGTGTCCGCCGAGGCCAGTCGTGCAATCGATGTAGGTGCCGCCCTGGCGCACCGCGAGGTAGCGCAGCGACTCGCTCGAGCATCACCGGGGATATGCGTGGGCCGGCTGGTAGTCATAACGATCACTGTACCCCCTCCCGTGAAGCTGCTCGGCGCATGCCAAGGGCTGCGGTTTCGCCTCGACGGGCGTTCTTCCGCGCTTCCTCGCTGCTCGCCCACGCGTCCCGGTCCCAGATCTCCATGAAGTCGCCAACGCCAACCAGCGAGACCGACTTCCCGAGCCCCGCGTGGGCCCGCAGCTTTTCCGGGATCAGGATCCGGCCCTGGCTGTCGCGGTCGGCGTCGAAGGCATTCGAGAAGAAGTCGCGCAAGGCGTCGCGGCCACTGTCGGTCTCCTCCGGAATGTCCCCCACCTTCCGCTCGGCCTCCTCGAAGCCTTCCTCCGTGTAGACCGGGACGCAGGGCTCCACGCCGGACACGAGGACGGCGCCTTCCTTGAACAGATCCCGGTAGCGCGGCGGCAACGGAAGCCGGTAGCGCCCATCCAGCGTGTAGTCGAGGGTGCCCCGGAAGCTCATTGCCTGCAGCGCGTCCCCGTTCTCGTTCGTGTAGCAGTCGGGGAGACGGCCGGGAGATCCATTTCTCCCACATCCACCCACAACACGCACCGCGAATCTACATCGAACCCACACGGCGGCGCAAAGGGTTTCTCCCCGTTCCATTCGGCAGTTTGCGATCCCACGCGGTACCATCCCGCCATGGCCCGCATTGCGATCCTCACCTGTTCCGACCTCGGCGCCGCCGGCGAACGCCAGACACCAGCGGCGAAATCATCGAGCGCCGCTGCCTGGAAGGCGGCCATAGCGTCGTCGAGCGTGTCGTCGTCGCCGACGAAGAGGACGACATCACCGAACGGCTCCTCGGCTGGAGCGAGAGCGGCACCGTCGATGTCGTTATCACCACCGGGGGCACCGGCCTTACCCCCCGCGACGTCACCCCCGAGGCGACTCGCCGAATCGCCGAACGCGAGGTGCCCGGCATTGCCACCGCCCTCGCGCTCGAAGGACTGAAGCACACTCCCTATGCCGCGCTCACCCGCGGCCTGGCCGTGACTCGCCGCAAACGCTGATCGTCAACCTCCCCGGCAGCCCGAAGGCGGTAGAGGACGGCATGGGTGTCCTTCTCCCCCTCCTCGACCACGTCGCCGCCCTCCTCAACGGCCCCGTCGAGCACCAGGACTAGCCGTGCGCGTCGACGTCCTCACCCTCTTCCCGGAGGCCTTCGGGGGTCCTCTCGATGTTTCGATGATTGCCCGCGCCCGCCAGGACGGCCTCCTCGACCTCCATCTCCACGACATCCGCGACTAGGCAACCGACCGCCATCGCACCGTCGACGACTACCCCTTCGGGGGCGGCCAGGGCATGGTCATGCGAGTCGATGTGCTCGACGAGGCGCTGATGGTCGTGCAGGCCCTCGCGGCGGGCCCCGGTCTCGTCGTCTACCTCTCACCGCAGGGCGAGCCTGCTCGACGACACGCTCGTCCGCGAACTCTCCCGGGAGCCCCGCATGGTCCTCGTCTGCGGCCGCTACGAAGGCGTCGACGAACGCTTCGTCGAACATTGTGTCGACCTCGAGCTCTCCATCGGCGACTACGTCCTCACCGGCGGCGAACTTCCCGCGATGGTCCTCATCGATGCCGTCACGCGCCATATCCCGGGCGTCCTCGGCGACGAGCAGTCTCCCGAAGACGAGTCCTTCGCCCACGGTCTCCTCGAACATCCCCAGTACACCCGCCCTGCCGAGTACCGCGGTTGGGAGGTGCCGCAAGTTCTCCTCAGCGGGCATCACGCGCGGATTGAAGAGTGGAAGCAGCGCGAGCGCCTTGCCCGCACCGCCAATCGCCGGCCCGACCTCCTCGAGCGCTACAGTCCCGGCGCCGAGTAGCGCTCCTCCGCAAGGATCGCCTCAAAGGCATGGTTCGCAAGGGCGCCGGGCCGGGCTGTCCTGATCATCGCGATCGCTTCCCGATGTCCCAGCCCCATCGCTCGCAGCATGAGCCCCGTCGCCAGGCCGCTCCGGTTCATCCCGTACTGGCAGAGGGTCACGATCCGGGCTGGCGCCCGCTCCGAGCGGGCAGCCCCCGCAAACTCCTCCGCAAGCGCGAACAGGCGGCCGATCTTGTCGGGCCGGTGTTCCATGTCGGCGAACACGCAGGACTCGCGCCGCAAGGCTCTCGCCAGCGTCCCGGGGTACGTGTCGCCGGCCAGGTCGATGACCCATGCCTCCGCCAGCCACTCGCCATGCAGGTGTTCGCCGGTGGCGCTGTGGGCGCCTCCCATCCAGATCTCAGAACGCAATCCCGGCAGGCTGTCGGCCGCCGCAACCAGAGTCGCTCGCGGCGCTTCGATACCTGCCTGGCTCGCCGGGGGCAGGTCCTCCAGCGGCATTAGGGCGCGTGCTCCCAGTCCAGCATCATCACCTCGATCTCATCGCCGGGCTCAGCCGTCGCCTGGTCTTCGGGGATGATCGTCAGGGCATTGGCCGCACTCATGCTCGTCAGGATCCCGCTGCCCTGGGGCCCTGTGAGGTCGGCGTAGTAGCGGCCGTCTTCGCCCTGCGTGACGATGCAGCGCGCGAAAAAACGCCGGAAGTCCGTGTTCTCTACGCGGTCCCGCGTGATCGCCTTCAGCACCGGCCGTTGCCAGTCGCTCCGTCCCAGCATCTTGAATAGCGCCGGCCGCCCGAACAGTTCGAACGACACCATCGAACTCACGGGATTCCCCGGCAGCCCAAGGTGCGGCACCCGCCGGCCATCCGGCCCCTTGAAAGCCCCGAAAGCGAGTGGCTTGCCCGGCCGCATGCGCACCGTCCAGAAGTTGATTTCGCCTTCCCGCGCCAGCACATCTTTCACCACGTCGAAGTCCCCCCGGGAGACGCCGGCGCTCGTAACGATCATGTCCGCGTCCAGCCCCTCGTGGATCTTCGCCGTCAGGTCATCGATCGTGTCTCGCGCGATTCCCAGCATGCGCGGCACGCCCCCGTACCGTTCGACAAGCGCGGCAATCCCATGAGCATTCGAGTCATAGATCCGGCCCGGCTGCAGTGACTCGCCGGGCGCCGTGATTTCGTCCCCGGTCGAGAGGATCGCTACCACCGGGCGCCGGTACACCGCCACCTCGCTCAACCCGATGCTCGCCAGGACCCCCACTTCCGATGGCCGCACGACGCGCCCCGCCTCCAACACCGTCTGGCCGGCACTCACATCCTCCGCCCTGAAGCGGAGGTTCGCGTCCCTGCCCGCCGCCTTGAACACCGCCACTTCCGTCGCCTTTTGGGCCCGCTGGCCAACATCCCGCAACGGTTCGTCGGTCTCCTCGAAGGGCACCACCGCATCGGCGCCGGGCGGGATTGGCGCCCCGGTCATGATCCGCACCGCCTCGCCCGGCCCCACATGCATATCCAGCACATACCCGGCGGCAAGGTCGGCAATCACCTTCAGGCGCTTTGGATTCGCTTCGCTCGCGCCAAGCGTGTCCGCCGCCCGCACCGCGTAGCCATCCATTGCAGTGTTGTCGAGCGGGGGAATGTCGAAGGGCGCGACCACATCCTCGGCCAGCACCTGGCCAAGCGCTTCCACCAGGGGCTTCCGCTCCGCTTCAAGGCGACGGAAATACGCGAGGATCCGATCGCGCGCTTCTTCCACGCTGATCATCGCGCCCGCTGACAAGGTCATGCCCTATTGTAGCGGCGACCGCCTGTCAGGAGAGGGACACCGCCAGGCAGGTGGTGGTTCGCTGCACCCCCGAAACGTGCTGGATCGCCTCAGTGATCGCGTTGCCGAGGATGTCGAGGTCGTTCGCCTCCAGCAGCACGATGACGTCGAACGGCCCCGTGACCGTGTCCACGTTCACCACCTTCGCTCCTTCGTGAGAGAACCCCGCGATTGCCGCGCTCACGGCCCTCGCCTTACCGACTTCTGCCTCGATCAGGACGTAGCCACGAACGGCCATGGATGGTTCCCCCGGCGCGCTGGTTGCGCCGGGCAATCATCGCGAGACTGCTCCCGGCCCGTCAAGAACCTACGCCTCTGGCGTCAGCTCGTACTGCACCACCAGCTCCCCACCGCTGGCGCCGGCGTTCACTTCCACCGGCACTACAATCTCCAGCTGCTGGATCAGGCAGAGGGCTTCCTCTCCCTCGGCGCAGAAGTAGGCCGCACCCGTAAACGTGAGCGTGGTGCTCCCGTTCGCAAGCACCACCGGTATCGGGATCTCCACCATCGAATCGTCCGTCGACCAGCTGATGGTCGACTCTCCCAGGTCGAGGACCTCGGGGTTCGCAGCCACCAGGTCGAGGCTCGATGGCGCCAGTGAGTTCAGGTGGTAGCCGTCGGGCGTGCTCAACTGCAGGCGCAGGTTCGTGGCCCCCGGTGCGACCTTCTGGGCGGGTAAGTCGACGTGGAGCACCCGCCCCGCGCCCGTCCCGGAGAGCACCCCAAGGTTCGAAAGCTGCAGCGTGCTTGTCTTGCCCGTCGCCGGGTCGTACACCCGCAACAGGTGGTTGCCGGTGTCGGCCACGAGTACTTTGTCACCGTACGCCGCGACTCCCGATGGTTCGTTGAACGACGCCGCGCCCTTGCTCCCATCTCCCCACGCGGCATCCCCGTTGCCGGCGACCGTCTTCACCTCGAAGCTCGCCGGGTCGACGCTCTTGATCTTGTTGTTGTAGGTGTCGGCGATGTAGAGCAGGCCGCCCACGTAGGCGATCCCCTGCGGATGCTGGATTTTCGCCTCCAGCCCGGTCCCGTCCGAGTCTCCGTAGTCGAACAAACCCGTGCCCACCAGCGAATCGACAATCTCCCCGTCGAAGGGCGTCCGCCGCACCGAACTCGACTCCGGGTCGACCCAGTACAGGTAGTGGCCGTCGGTGGTCAGCCCGCTCGGTTGGGCGAGGGTGGCCATCGTCAGCCGTTCGCCGTCGCTAATGCCCTCGCGGCTCGTCCCTGCGAATACCGCAAGCTGCTTCGCTGCCACGTCATATGTCCAGATCTGGTGGGTGCCTGCGTTCGCGATGTACAGAGTGCCGTCATGAAGCAGCAGGCCCCACGGCGAGGCAAGTGCTGTCTCCTTCGGGTCGTCTCCGGGGACCGGGAACGCCTCGGCCCGCTCGCCCGTCCCCGCCAGGGTCGTCACGTCCCCCGAGTCGAGGTCGATAACCCGGAGGGCATGGTTCCGCGTGTCCGCGACGTAGAGTTGCGAACCATCCGCCGAGAGCTCCAGTCCCTGCGGATCGAGGAACTGTGCCTCGTCCGCGTGGCCATCGACGAACCCCGACTCGCCTGTCCCGAAGACGCGGGTCAGTTCGCCATCCATGTGCGCTTCGAGAATCCGGTTATGCCCCGAGTCCGCGATGAAAAGCCGGTCATGCGCTGCGTCTGCAAGAACGGCCCCCGGGAAGGAGAGCACGGTCGACGACGCCGATTGGTCGAGGGCCACGGGGAACGGCGTCGTGTCGATCTGCCCCGCGAACTCGCCGCCCAGTGCCGCGACGATGGGTTGGAAGAGAGGGTAGACGCCCTCCCCCGAGTGGCTCCCAACGAGCTTGCCCGCGGGGTCGATCAACACCAGCGTCGGCCATGCGTTGGCGCCATAGGCATTCCAAAACACGAAGTCCGGGTCGTTCACCACCGGGTGTTCGAGGTCGTATCTCGCGATCGCCTCGCGCACCGTGTCGTCATCGTGTTCCGTCGCGTACTTCCCCGAGTGGACGCCGATCACCACCAGCGAGTCCGCGAACTCCGCCTCCAGCTTTTTCAGGTCCGGGATGATGTGTTGGCAGTTGATGCAGCCCGCCGTCCAAAAGTCGAGCAACACAATCTTGCCCTTCAGGGCATCGAGCGTCGGTGGTTCCGTCACGTTGAACCACGTCAGGCCCGTTGGGAATGCGGGCGCCGGGTCGGTACCGGCATAGGTCTGGTCGCTGGTCGCCGTGGCTGTCCCTCCGCTTGCGTTCGGATCAGGCTTGGGGCTGCCCCCACCACCGCAGGCGGCGAAAGAGATGGCAAATCCAAGCGCTAGAAAGAGGATAGGGAATGCGCGCAAACGTCGCGCCCGCACATGCATGGTCTCATCGTAGCCAGCCCCCTCGGACGGGCACGTGAAATCTTTCTTACGGCATCCAGACGCGACCGTGACGGCTTTCCTTTTCTATACTCGTCTCCATGGCCCAGCCCGCGCCCGCCGATCTCATGCGCTCCGAAGCCCTCGCCGCCCTCGAGTCCGCGGCCGACACCGCCGCGCTCGACGCCTGGCGTGCCGAGTGGCTTGGCCGCAGCGACGGCCGGCTGACCGCGATGCTCCGCTCCGTCAAGGATCAGCCGCCTGACCAGCGTGCCGCCTTCGGGCAGGCAGCCAACCGACTCAAGAACGAACTCGAAGCCGCCCTCGCCGAGCGCGAAGGCGTCATCAAAGCACAGGATCTTGCCCGCCTCAGCACCGAAGGCGCCATTGACGTCACCCTCCCCGGCCGCCCCCAACCGCTCGGCCGCCTGCATCCCGTCACCCAAACCATGCGCGACTGCGTCAAGGTCTTCGCGGATATGGGTTTCCGCGTTGTCGAAGGGCCTGAGGTTGAGTGGTCGCGCTACAACTTCGACCTCGTCCGCATCCCGGAAGATCATCCCGCCCGCGACATGTGGGACACCATCTGGGTCGAATCTCTCGTGGCGAGGACGACCGCCAGATGCTCCTGCGCACCCACACTTCGCCCAACCAGATCCGGGTGATGGAGCGGATGCAGCCGCCGATTCGCGTGATCGTGCCGGGCAAGTGCTACCGCTACGAGGCCACCGACGCCACCCACGAATGGATGCTCACCCAGGTCGAAGGCCTGGCTGTCGACGAAGGCGTGCGCCTCTCTGACCTCAAGGGCACCCTCTACGAATTCGCCCGCCGCCTCTTCGGCGAAGACCGCCGGATCATCTTCCACCACAGCTACTTCCCCTTCGTTGAACCCGGTATCGAGATGGCCATCGATTGCTTCATCTGCCGCGGCTCGGGCGCCGAATGTGGAACCTGTCACGGCACCGGCTGGATCGAGATCCTCGGCGGCGGCATGGTCCACCCCGAGATCCTCGAGAACATGCGGCTACGATTCCAGCCGCTACACGGGCTTCGCCTTCGGCATGGGTGTCGAGCGGGTTGCCCTCCTCCGCTGGGGAATCGAAGACATCCGCCGCTTCTATCAGAACGACCTCGCCTTCCTCAAGCAGTTCTAGACGCGAAGGAGCCGCACCATCCCTGGTACGGCTCCTCCTCGTGTTCTGCGGCGGCTAGCTGTCGTGCGGATGTGCGCGTTCGCTGAAAAGAGACCACCGGGTCGTACTTCGCGATTGTCGCCTTGAGCCTGTCGTAGTTCGGCCCCATCGCCTTTCGCAGGTGCCCCATCTCCCCGTCACCGGTTTTCCCTGCCGTCCTTGTCGCCCACAATAGGTGTTCCACGCCCGGCACACCGCCGCAACTACAGGTCCCGATGAAGCTTCCTCTCTCCTGGCTCCGCGAGTTCGTGGATGTCGATCTGCCCGTCAAAGAACTCGCGGCTCGCATCACCGACGCCATCGCCGAGGTCGAGGGATGGGAGACGATCGGCGGCGATTGGGACCCGGCCCTCATCCGCGTCGCCGAAGTCCTTCGCGTCGAGCCGCACCCCAACGCCGACCGCCTTCGTCTTGCCACGGTCAACGCCGGCGAAGGCGAGCGGACCGTCGTCTGCGGCGCTCCCAACCTCGCCGCCGGCCAGAAGGTTGCCTTCGCCACCGAGGGCGCCGTCCTCGTCGACGGCCACACAGGCCAGACCGCGAAGCTCAAGCGCAACACTATCCGCGGCGTCGAATCCGCGGGTATGGTCCTCAGCGAAAAAGAGCTGGGCCTCAGCGAGCAGCACGAGGGCATCCTCGTCCTGCCCCCGGATGCGCCAATTGGCCGCCCCCTTGTGGAACAGCTCGGCGACGTCGTCTTCGACATCTCCACCTGGGCGAACCGCGCCGACCTCCTCGGCGTCCTCGGCCTCGCCCGCGAAGTTGCGGCGCTCTTGGGGCTTCCCCTTCGCGAACCCGATATCTCGCACGCGGAAGGCCCGGCGCCGGCGTCCTCCCGGATCGAAGTCACCATCGCCGACCCGGACCTTTGCCGTCGCTTCACCGCCTCCGTCATCGAAGGCCTGGCCGTCGGCCCTTCGCCTCTCTGGATGCAGGATCGGCTCCGCCGCATGGGCATGCGGCCCATCAATAACGTCGTCGACGTCACCAACTACGTCATGCTCGAGACCGGGCAGCCGCTCCACGCCTTCGACTACGACCTCGTCCGCGGGCAAGCGCATCGATGTCCGGCGCGCCCTCCCCGGCGAGCGCCTCACCACCCTGGACAACGTCGAGCGCGAGCTGACCCCGGACATGCTCATGATCTGCGATGGCGAGGGCCCAACCGGCATCGCCGGCATCATGGGAGGCGGCGCGAGCGAGGTCCATGTCGGCACGACGAACGTGCTCCTCGAGATTGCAAACTTCGTGCCGGCCACCATCCGCCGCACGACATCCGCCCTCAAGCTCCGCACCGAAGCCTCGCTCCGGTTCGAAAAGGGCATTGGCCCCGAGGTCCCGAAGTTCGCCCAGCACCGTGCCCTCCACCTCCTCCAACAGGTCGCGGGCGGCACCATCGCCGCCGGCCTCGTCGACGTCTATCCCGATCCGCGGCCCCTGGCGGCGGTCGAGGTCACCGCTGCCCGCATGGAGCAGGTCCTCGGCATCGCCGTCCCCGAAACGGAGGTCCGCCGCATCCTTGAGGCGCTCGGTTTCGCGGTCACCTTCGCCGCCGGCGCCTACACCGTCACGCCGCCGTATTGGCGTCCCGACATCCTTGTCCACGACGACGTGGTCGAAGAGGTCGGCCGCATCTATGGATACAATCGCATCCCGCCGACGATGCTCCGCGGCACCCTCCCTCCTCCTGAGATCCGCCCCGTCGAAGACCTCCGTGAGCGCCTCCGCGACATCGCCGTCGGCCTCGGCTTCTACGAGGTCATCAACTACTCACTCGTCGACGAGCGCGTGCTCAATCCTGTCGTCGATGGCACCGACGACCTCCGCAACAAGCCGGTGAAGGCCGTGAACCCCGTTGCTTCGCGGCACAGCTTGCTCCGCACGTCGCTGCGCGGGTCCGTGCTCCAGAGCTACAGCGCCAACCGTCGCGGCCACCCCGGCGCCCTCCGCATCTTCGAAACCGCCGTCGAATACCTGCCGACGGAAGCCGACTTGCCCCATGAGCGACCCGTCTTCACCGCTGTCCTCGGCGGCGCCCGCGAAGACCGCTGGACTCGCACAGCCGCCGGCGACCTCGACTTCTACGATGCCAGCGGCGTCGTCGAGGCAGCCCTCGAATCGCTCGGCGTCGAATTCGCCCTCGCCCGCACGGAGGAGTACGGCCTCCTCCCGGGCCATACCGCCGTCATCGAGTCCGCCAAGGAGCAGGTCGGGATTGTTGCGCAGGTGCATCCCGCCGCCGCCGCCGCGTTCGATATCGACGCGCCGGTCTATCTCGTCGAGTTCTGGCTCGAAGACCTCGCCCGTGTGCTCCCCGAGCGGCCCGCTTACAGTCCGCCCTCGCGCCACCCGGTCGCTCGCCTCGACATCGCCCTCCTCGTCGATATCGATGCCCCGGCATCAGCCGTCCTGCGCCTCGTCCGCTCCCACCGCGCCCGCGATATTCGCGTCGACGCCGATATCTTCGACGACTACCGCGGCGCCGGCCTGCCCGAGGGGAAGCGCTCCCTGGCCCTGGAGTTGCGCCTCCAGAGCGACGAGCGCACCCTCACCGATGCCGACGTCGCGAAGGTCCGCGACGCCCTGCTCGGGCGCCTCGAGCGAGAGCTCGGCGCAACCCTCCGCGCCTGAGCCGAGAGAGGAGGTCCCCTTGCCGGGCTACGTCACGGAACGCACCATCGGCGACTTCCATCGCCTCCACCAGGACGATTCTCCCTGGTCTCTCGGTGGATTCCAGCTCCCCAACGGCGAGTCCTGGCAGTACCGCGAACCGAACGCCGTCGTCCTCGTTCGCAACGGCTGGCTCCAGGTCTCAGCCATCCCCTACACGCGCTCGAACGACCACGTCCAGATCCTCGACAACGCCAAGCACATGTACTTCTCCAGGGAACGCTTCGCCGTCCCTGACGGTGGCCGGATCACCTTCGAGATCGCCATCGCCGCCCGTACGGTTGGCACCACGCCCGGCGATCTTTACGACGGCTACGTCTCCTGGAACCTGCTCGACTTTGCGACCGGTTGGGCACTCGACTTCTTCACCGGTAGCGACAGCATCGCCACCGTGTACGGCCGTCTTCCCTTCCCCGGTGTCTCCCTGCCCGAAACAGGCGAAGCCCGCGCCTTCTGCTTCTTCCACGAAATCGACGGCCTCGAAGTCGGCCCCGACCGCGAACATCGCTATCGCATCACCTATGACCAGGGCGCCGACACGGTCGAGTTCGAAGCTGACGGAAACGTCGTCGACCGCTATGACAATGTCCCCGACAAGCTGACCGGCTTCACCGCTGCGCTCGGCCTCATGTCCGAAATCGACATCCAGGACGGGAAGTCCGTCAGTTGCCACGGCCAGGGCGTCGTTGGCCGTTGGAGTCCCATGCGCGTGATCACGGAACCCGGCGGCGATCCTCGATGATCGCCGATACCCGGCGCGCCGGCCTTTGCGGCGACTGCCTCTTCGCCCGCATCGTCGAGTCGGCGCGCGGCTCCACCTTCTGGCGCTGCGCTCGCTCGGAGACCGAACCACGCTTCCCGAAGTACCCGCCGCTACCCGTCCGCGAGTGCGCTGGCTACGTGGTCGACCCGGTCACCCACCGCTGATCGACCAAATCAGAGCCGCGACCAGAAGGGCGCGTACGGACTTCTGTCGCGCGAAGGCGCCGGGCCATCTGAACCCATGAGGGCCGCTCCCCGGCCTCTGCCCTAATCCAGCACCGGTAACCCACCCACCACCGACACAGGCACCATCCTCCAGCTCGCGATCGCCGGGCCGTCGAAGGTGACTTCCAGGATGGCCGTCGTGTTCGCTTCGCCCTCAAAGCCATCGAAGACGAAGTTCCCCAGGCTGTAGGCGATGAGACCGCCCCCGTACTCCTCGACGGGCTGCAGCACGTGTGGGTGTGCGCCCAGCACGAGCGTCGCCCCAGCGTCGATCGCCGTCTCCGCGTACAGCCGCTGCACCTCCGTGGGTGTCTCCGCGTACTCCACTCCCGCGTGCATGGACACGATGACCACGTCCGCCAGCTTCTTCGCCGCTACGACATCCTCTGCAATCGCCTCGGCCGAGGCCCACGCTACGCCCGCCCGATCCGATGTCGCCTCCCAGTTCGCCCGGTTGTACGAGCCCTCGGCCGCCGTATCCACGTAGGCGAGGAACGCGAACGTCACGCCTCTCCGCTCAACCAGCGCCGGTGTCCGCGCTGCCGTGCTGTTGGCCCCTGAGCCTGCGACCGCGATCCCCGCTGCTGTCAGCCGAGTTCCTGTATCAAGCAACGCGTCGGGACCGAAGTCGAGGGCATGGTTGTTGGCCTGCGATACGACGTCGATTCCAGCATCGAGCAGCGCTTCGACCGATCCGGGTGGTGCCTCGAAGGTGTACCCCTTGTTCGCCGGCGAACCTAGGTCCGAGATCGCGCACTCCACGTTCGCAAAGGCGAGGTCCGCTTCCGCCAGCAGGCCCCCCACGCCCGCAAAGATCTCGCCCGCGCCCCCATCGCTGACTCGCCCCCCGATCGATCGCGCCAGCATCACATCGCCGACCGCTGCCAGCGTGACAAGTCCGTCGTTGGCGGTCGCTGACTGGTCTGGCGAAGCCGTCGCCGTCGCTTCCGCAGCAACACCCTCGGGAGTAACCGAAAGCGTCCCTGGCGCCACCGTCGAGACCACCACGGCGCTGCCCGAACCGCCGCCACAGCCCGCGATCAGCAGGACGCCAATCGCCAACACCAGGAACCGTCGCATGCGCCAATCGTCGCGACAAAGAACGGCAGTGACCAGCGGTCACTGCCGTTCCTCGGAAATCTCCGGCTTGGGCCTACGTTCGGCCGGTGTGCCAGTCGAACTTCTGTGGCTTCCGCTGGGCGCGGGGGTTAATCGCGATATGCACGATTGCCGGTCCGTCTCCGTTGTTCGCCGCCTCCAGCGCCGGCTTCAACTCTTCCGGCTGCGTCACAAAGTAGCCGCGGCCGCCGAATGCCTCGATCACCTTCTCGTAGCGGGCGCCGGGCAAGAGCACTCCCGGCGGTGGCGGCACGTCGTCGCGCAGTTCGGCAACCCCTCCGCCGATACCGTTGTTGTTGATGATCACGGTCGTGATCGGCAGCTTGTGCCGGCAGATCGTCTCCTGCTCCATGCCGCTAAAGCCGAAGGCCGAGTCACCCTCAACCGCCACGATCCGCTTCCCCGGGTTCGTGACGGCCGCCGCAATCGCGAAGCCCATGCCGACGCCCATCGTCCCGTAGGTGCCGGCGTCCAGGCGCGTGCGTGGCTGGAAGTTCGGCAGGATCGTCCGCCCGATGTCCATCGTGTTCGCGCCTTCGCTCACAATCACCGTGTCCCGTGGCAGCGTGTCCCGCACGTCCTTGAGCACGCGCTGATAGTTCATCGGCACGCTGTCGTCGGCCATCATCTGGGCCGTCATCTGCTCGTTTTCCGCGCCAGCCTGCGCCAGCCCCGTGCGCCAGGTCGTCTCCACCGGGTATTGCCACGGCTTCTCGTCCAGCGCCCGGTTGATCTGCCCGATGATCGCCTGCCCATCGCCCACGAGCGCCACCTCGGCCGGCACGTTCGTCCCGATCTCCTCCGGCGTCACGTCCAGCTGCACCACGCGCACATCCTTGCGGTAGCGCGGCTGACGCCCGAAATGCAGGATCCAGTTGAACCGCGCCCCCAGTAGGAACACGAGGTCCGCATTCTGGAGGGCGTAGGTCCTGGCCGCCGCCACGGAAAGCGGATGGTCGTCAGGCACGACGCCCTTCCCCATCGGCGTCGCCAGGAACGGCAACTGTGTCTTGTCGATGAACTGCCGCACCTCGTGCTCCGCCCGCGACCAGGCCATCCCCTTGCCTACGATCACCAGCGGGTTCTCCGCGCTCTGGAGCGCCGCAATGGCAGCATCGACCGCCGCCTGTGGCGCCGCGCTGCGTGGTGGCTCCGGTACCGTCGGCGCCATCTCCACCTGCGACTCATCCACTTCCTGCGTGAAGATGTCGTCTGGCAGGTCGAGGTAGGCCGCGCCCGGCCGCCCATACAGGGAGGTCCGCACCGCTTGCTCGACGTAGTAGGGAATCCGGTGGGCGTCTTCGACGGCGTGGGCGTACTTGCAGAACTGCTTCACCGCTCCCACCTGGTCCTCTTCCTGGAATGCGCCCATCCCGTTCTGGAAGACCGCCGATGCGCCACCGATGAGGATCATCGGCCAGCAGTTCTGTTGCGCGTTCGCCAGCCCCGCGATCGCATGGATCACTCCCGGTCCCGAGACCACCGTCGCCGCCTGGGGCCGCCCGGTGATGTATCCCGCCGCCTGCGCGGCATACGACGCCGCCTGTTCGTTTCGCATGCCGGTATAGCGAATCCCCGCATGCTGGGCCTCCGACGCAAACGCCGTCACCGGGAAGCCGACCACCCCGAAGAGGTAGTCCACCCCCTGTTGCTTCAGGCATTTCGACAGCAGCGCCGCTCCCGTAGTCGTTCCGCTCACGCGTGAGCCTCCTCTTTTGTTGGTTGCTTTCGCTTCAGGGTAGGGCGGGTCACCCCGCTCTCCCAGAGTTCGTGCAGCTGGTCTGGCCCAAGCGCCAGGAGCTCGCCGAGCACCTCGTTTGTCGAACCGCCCAGCAACGGTGGCGCGGTCAACGGCACCTCCGACTTCGACATCCGGATCGGCGACTTCATCAGTACGACCTCACCCTCGGTCGGGTGCTGCACCCGCTCGATGAAGCCGCGCGCGTTCAGGTGTGGGTCGTTGAACACGTCCATCGTGTCGAAGATCGCACTCGCCGCGACGCCGCCTTCGCAGAGGATCTGCATCGCCTCGTGCTTGTCGTGTTGCGAAGTCCACTTCGCAATCTCGGCGTCCAGTTCCTTCTGGTTCGCGTTGCGCAGCTTCGGCGTCTCGAAACGCGCGTCAGTCAGCAGGTCGTCGCGGTCCATTGCCACGCAGAGCTGGTCCCACATCCGCGAAGTCGAGACGAGCATGTAGAGGTAGTCGTTAGGCCCGCCGCCCTTACACGGGTACATCCCGCTGGGCGCACCTGCCTTGTGCAGCTGCCGAGGCACCGCTTCTTCCGCCCAGTGCACCACGCCCGTCGTCCGCATGAACATCGTTGTCGCTTCCTGCATCGACACCTCGATGAACTGGCCCTCGCCGGTGCGCAGCTTCTGCACCCACGCCGCCGTGATCGCCAGCGCCATCTGCATGCCCGTCCCCGTGTCCGCCATCGTTGGCCCCGGCTTCACCGGCGGTCCGTCCGCGGACCCGGTCACCGAAAACGTCCCCGCCGCCGCTTGCGCCAGGGGGTCGAAGCACTTGTAGTTCGCGTACGGCCCGTCGAGCCCGTATCCCTTCAGTCGCCCATAGATGATCGCCGGGTTCCGCTGCCGCATCGACTCGTAGTCGATCCCCAGCTCCTCCATGATCCCGGGGCCATAGTTCTCCACGAAGACATCGCACTTCTCCGCCAGCTGCAACATGAGCTCCCGCCCCTGCGGATGCTTGATGTCGAGCACGATGCTCCGCTTGTTCGCGTTGTAGTTCATGAAGTACTGCGGGTCTTCGATGTCCTTCGCGAACGACTGCCGTGCTGCATCACCACGCGGCGGTTCCACCTTGATCACGTCGGCGCCGAGCCATGCCAGCATCTGTGTGGCGCTCGTCCCGGCTTCGTACTGGGTCATATCAAGGATGCGCAGACCTTCGAGTGCGGTCGTCATCGGCGGCCTCCTGGTGGCGGTGGCCGCATCCTACCACTGGCTGCCGGCCCTTTTCGCAACCCAACTGGCGACGCCCGCTAGGACAACCGCTCCCGCACTCGCCCGCCAAGCTCCGTCAGCTCGTAACCGACAGCCAGGCTTCGGGTGAGGCCCATGTACTTCAGCCGCCGCACGTCGGCCTTGAACTTCGGAACCGCGCATCCCGCCTTCGCCGCCAGCCGCGCCGCGAGGGTGGCCGGCATCGTCGCCACCAGCTCCAGCGCTTCGCGCGTCCACGGCCCGTGGTTGCTCCGCCGATCCATCTCGGCCAGCTTCGCGAGCGCCCTCTCAACATCCCCCTCGGTTACCACCGCCGGCGCGTCCTCAATGTCGCCCGCGAAGGTGAACGCCACGCGGTACACCTCGGCACTGTCGTGGAGGTCTCCGCCGGGACCGGTGCGCAGGTACGCCAGCAGTGCATCCCTATCCGTGAACCCCGCCCTCGTCGCGTCTCCGTCGTCAACGTCTGCGAGGGACACGAGGTCGACTGCCGTCACACAAATCAGCGTGTCGCCGAACAGCCGGTGCGTCGCTCCCGGCCTGGCCATGCGCCGTTTCCAGGCGCGGAACGTGACGGTGACCTCACCGCTCCGGATTCCTTCCCGGAAGCGCATGTCGAACAGCATGCGCGCAGCCTACCCTGTCAGGTAACGATGAAACGGCACCCCTCGCTCGTTCGCCTCTCGTGGGACCACCACCACGGCCTCGTGCTCGCGCTCCGCATCGAGCGAGAGGTGCCCGATGCGACCGCCGCACAACTCGCGAACATCTACGGCGACGTCATCGCCTACTGGGCGCGAGGGCTGCTCCCGCACTTCCACGCCGAGACCGACTGTCTCCTTGCCCGTCTCGTCAGCCATTTGCCCATCGATGACCCGCGCGTCGTCCGTCTCAACACCGACCACCTGGGCATTGCCAACTTCGTCGCCCGAATGCGCGATGCGACAGCCACCGACGAACGGCGTGCGCTCATCTCTGCATTTGGCGCCAGACTTCGCGATCACATCCGCTGGGAGGAGACCGATCTCTTCACCGCCGTCGAGGAGCAGCTTGGGGCGGCGGAACTCGACCGTCTCGGAGCCGAACTCGTCGAGGCACTTCCGCCCGTCGAGCCCGCGCCAGGATCTCCTGAGTGACTAGACCGCCTCGCGCTCCGGCACCGGCAGCTCGGTAGTCACTTCCGCACACACCCGGCAGGGCCTTCGCACCACCCGGGTCGTCTTGATTTCGACCATCCACTGCTGCGGGTGGTCGCAGGAGCGTTGGTTGCCGCGTACTTCACGGGCACTTGCATCGATTGTTGCCATGGTCCAAGTGTGCCCGTGCGACATTAACGGACATAACGCGCGCGCCTTCCCCCCGTGCCGCTGGCCGCGCCGGTTTGCAAACTTCGCCGTAAGCTAACTCGATGCAACGGCCACCCGCCGCCTTTCAGCCCGGGCGGTCTCCCTTCGCTTCACTCGAGAACAGCCAGTTCCGCTGGCTCTACGTCAGCAACCTCGCGTTCTTTTTCGCGATGATGGGCCAGTTCGTCACCCGTTCCTGGCTCGCCTTCGAAATCACCGACAGCGCCCTCGCTCTCGGCATGGTCAACTTCGCCGTCGCCATCCCCATGCTCATCATCGCCCCCTTCGGTGGCGTAATCGCCGACCGCGTCGAACGTCGCAATCTCATCATGGCCGGGCAGTGCGTCCTCATCGTCAACGAGGCGATCGTGCTGGTGCTGCTCATCGCCGGCGTCCTGGCCTTCTGGCACCTGCTCGCGGTCGCCTTCGTCATGGGCTGCGTCTTCCCGTTCATCATGCCCGCCCGCCAGGCGATCGTCGTCAACATCGTCGGGAAGCACGGCCTCGTGAACGCCATGGCGCTCCAGATGGGTGGCATGAACGCTGCGCGCGTCATCGCCCCTGCTCTTGCGGGCTTCCTCATCTGGGCGGTCGGGATCGACTGGACCTACGTCGTCGCCATCGTCTTCTATCTGATCGCCCTCGTCAGCATGACCCGCGTCGACCGCTTCTGGCCCGAAAAGGTCGCCATCCCCAAATCGATGTTCGGCGACATCGCCGATGGGTTCCGCTATGTCCGCGGCGAGGCGTCGGTGCGCACACTCCTCATCTTCGGCCTCGTCCCCGTCCTTCTCGCCATGCCCTTCCAATCCCTCCTCGCCGTCTTCGCCGAAGATGTCTGGGACGTCGGGTCACTCGGGCTTGGCATGCTCAACGCCGCGGCCGGCCTCGGTGGCCTCATCGGCTCCGCCTACGTTGCCGTCTTCGGCGACACCGACCGCAAGCTCCGCCTGATGATGATCAGCATCCTCCTCTTCGGCTCGGCGCTGTTCATGTTCGCTGTCTCGCCGATCTTCGTGTTGGGGCTCGTCTTCGTCCTCTTCTCCGACCTCTTCGTCGGCATCTTCCAGACGCTCAACAACACCATCATCCAGGTCATCATCCCCGACCACGTCCGCGGCCGCGTCATGAGCCTGCTGATGATGTCCTTCGGCCTTACGCCGCTGGGCACCGTCCCTATCGCCGCCCTCGCCCAGGCCTTCGGCGCCCCCTTCGCCGTCGCCTGCGCCTCCGCCACCCTCATCGTCGCCGCCATCCTCTTCTACCTCCTCAGCCCCTCCCTCCGCCGCATCGACGCCACCAGCAAAGAGGCGCTGGAGAACGACGACGCCGAACGCATGCCGGCCCGCGTCCCCATGGCGGCTGCCGGGGGCTGATGGAACTTTCCTCGGCTCGCGAACGTTCTTACTAAGAGTTAACCTGCCTTCACCTGCATTCGCGCCGCCCTCGAGTGTCAGAGGAGGGAAGCGATGCCACTCAGCCCCAATGAGGTACTGGTGCTCCTGCGTGAGCACCACGAGCGGGACCTGACGACAATGCAACTCCGCTGTCTCGGCGCGCTCGTCCTAGGCTACGACGACGAGACCGCGGGCGAATTGTTCGGAATTGCCGGTTCGACCTTCCGCCGCCACGTGGGCAATGCCGCCGCTCGAATCCTCGATCCCCTGGACCTCCCCTCGACACGCCAACTGCTAACGACATGGTTCTGGCTCCACACCGCGGCTTGCACCGCGGGTGTCCTGGAGATGATCGACCATCTGCAGACGTACGCGTGGACCGGTTACAACGGTCCCGCGCTCGACGGTTGCGGGACTCCCTGGGCCATTAAGGGCCGACTTGGATCTACGAGTTCCAGGCATGAACCGGAACCTCCGTCGATTCGGATATGTGGCGGCCGGCAGTCTGTTGTGCACTATCGCTTTGGTTGCCAGCGGTTGCGGCGACGACCGCGAACCACCGGCAGCCGGGCACGGTGTATCTCCAACACGCATTCCTGCGGCGCCAACGGCATCTACCGAAATCCCCTGACGGATGCTCGCAGACGTTGGCCCCGCGGGCTGTGAGTTCACCCTTAGACTTGCATCGATTGTGCAAGCGGGAAGCAGTTCGAGGCTTCGTGACTTGTTCCGGCCAACAGAAGTCACATGTCCCTCCAATGGCACGCCGCCCGCCATCGGTGCACCGGACGGAACGCTCTGCGGGCCCGAGGACGCCGGAACTGTGCAGCTCGGTGTAGCTGCCAACAACGAATCTGAGGGGTGGTACTTTGTCCCGACTGAGGCGGAGTACCAATGGGACTGGCCGATTCGGCTGCCCGCGAGAGGACGGCGATGGGGGTCTGTCTCTTGTGTCTGTGGGCTGCCCCCTGACCAGCAGTGGAGCGAGCTGCGATTCGGAGATCGTCGTTGCATTTTCTGTCATTCGTAGCCCGGGCGTCCGGTTCATATATGCATATTGGCAGCGCTGGATGCCGATACGGCTGAGTGGGGAATTGTACGGGTGGTAAACTCGGGATCTCCCGTCGGCGTCCCCGAGATCCTTGAAGGGGGCGACACTCCCGACCCACGCCTGGGATGCTACAGAACTTGAGATTTGTACCGTGGAGCTGACAGCCGACATCTTAGCCCGAAGTGTGCTCGTCGCGTTGTCGACTCTGCTTGGGCTCGCCGGGCTCATGGAGTCCACGAGCCGGGCGGAAACCGCCGCGGCCGTCCGACCTGGGGTCTGGGCGGTAACCGGTTCGCGCATCTGGTTGCCATCTGGTCGCCCAAGGGTGAGATGGCCATCGCTGCGGGAGCCATCGTGGCGTCTACGTCCTCAGCCCCTCCCTCCGCCGCATCGACGCCACCAGCAAAGAGGCCCTCGAAGCCGATAGCGACGAGCGCATGCGCCCGGTTGTGCCCATGGCGGCAGCCGGGGGCTAAGGGTCCCGCGGGCCAGGACTTCGCTTCGCCTTTGTATCGAATCTCGGGGAGTCGGGATGCCCTCCGGCCACGAGAACACGAACTGTCCAGCCCCCGGAGATGGCGGAGACGCCGAGGCCGCGTCCCTCGCCTGAGCGGCCGCCGCCTCACTCAGACCAAAGCGAAAAGGCTCCCATTCGGGAGCCTTTTCGCTCTCCCGAAGCTGCGATCTAGGTCGCGATGAACAGGGGCGCCAGCACAAGTGTGATCGTGGCCAGGAGCTTGATCAGAACGTGCAACGAAGGTCCGGCCGTGTCCTTGAACGGGTCGCCTACCGTATCGCCGACGACCGCCGCCTTGTGCGCGTCGCTGCCCTTGCCGAGGACATTCCCGTTGTCGTCCTTCAGTTCACCGGACTCGATGAACTTCTTGGCGTTGTCCCAGGCGCCTCCGCCGTTGTTCAGGACTGTCGCCATCATGATGCCGCCGATCGTCCCGATGATGAGCATGCCCGCCACGGCCAGCCAGCCCGATGCGTGGTCGTACAGCACGCCATCGATCACAACGCTGTCGTTGCGCGTGAATCGGAAAATCAGCCCCACCGCCACAGGCATGCCCACGGCCAGGATTCCCGGGAGGATCATCTGGCGCAGTGCCGCTTTCGCCGTAATGTCCACGGCCGCAGCGTAGTCAGGACGCGACGTGCCGGCGAGGATCCCGGGGTCGGAGCGGAACTGCCGGCGGACCTCCTCGATGATGGCCCCGGCCGCGTTGCCCACGGCACGGATGGCGAGCGAGCTGAAGAGGAAGACGAGCATCACGCCCAGCAGCCCGCCGACGAACACATCCACCTTCGACAGGTCGACGGGTAGGTCCGCGGTCAGGGGTGCGCCGAGACGCTCCTTCACCTTGTCCAGATAGGCGGAGAACAGCAAGAACGCCGCCAGGCCGGCCGAAGCCACCGCGTATCCCTTCGTCAGCGCCTTCGTCGTGTTGCCGACGGCGTCCAGCTTGTCGGTGATCTCGCGAGCTTCTTCCGGCGCGCCTGCCATCTCGTTGATGCCGCCGGCGTTGTCTGTAATGGGACCGAAGGTATCCATGCTCAGGATGTACGCCGCCGACATCAGCATGCCCATCGTGGCAACGGCCGTGCCGAAGATACCCGTGGTGAATGCCGGGATGGCGTCGTTCACTTCCGCCTGTGAGCCCAGCGCGAACGAACCGACGAGCGCGAGGCCAATCGCGATCGCCGTCAGTGCCGTCGTCTCGAATCCCACGGCGGTGCCGATGATGATGTTCGTCGCCGGTCCTGTCTTCGATGCCTCCGCGATCTCCTGCACCGGCCGCCAGGAGCCGGCCGTGTAGTACTGCGTGATATAGACGAACGCGATGCCGGTGACGATGCCGATGATGCCGCAGAAGAAGAACCAGTACCACGCGTCACCGAGCATCACCTTGGTGGCGATGAACAGGCCGATCACCGAAAGCGCCGAGACCACGTAGTAGCCGTAGTTCAACGGCATCATCGGGTCCTGCTTCGTCTTCGGGTCGGCACTCGTGAAGTACGGCACCGTCATCAGGCCAATGATCGTGGCGATGATGCCGAATGAGCGGAGCACCAGCGGGAACATGATCCACTCGATCTTCCCCGTCGCCGTGAAGATCGCGACGCCCAGGATCATCGCCCCGATGTTCTCGGCGGACATTGACTCGAACAGGTCGGCGCCACGGCCGGCGCAGTCGCCAACGTTGTCACCGACCAGGTCGGCGACAACCGCAGCGTTGCGAGGGTCGTCTTCCGGAATCCCCGCTTCGACCTTTCCGACGAGATCCGCCCCCACGTCCGCTGCCTTCGTGTAGATGCCGCCGCCCAACTGCGCGAAGAGCGCTACGAAGCTGGCGCCGAAGCCGAAGCCAACGATGAGGAACGGCGCGATCTCCGGCGGGTTGTCCAGGAGGCGGCTGTACACCAGGAAGATTGTCGAAACGCCCAGCAGGCTCAGCGCCACAACCAGGAAACCCGAGACCGCGCCGCCCCGCAAGGAGACCGTCACGGCGTCCCGAAGGCTGTGCTGCGCCGCTGCCGCCGTTCGCACGTTGGAACGCACCGCGATGAACATCCCGATGTAGCCGGCGAGCGCCGAGCAGAACGCGCCTACGAGGAAGGCGATGCCGGTGAGCAGACCCTCCTCCCAACGCCCGATCACCTCTTCGGCGCCGAACGTCACCTGGCCGTTCTCGAACACGATGGGCTTCACGCCTTCGGAGATGGACCCCACCAGCACGCCGACGGCCACCGCGGTCACCACCGCAAGGATCGCGATGGTCCGGTATTGGCGCGAGAGAAACGCCATGGCGCCCTCGAAGATCATGCCGGCGATTTCCTGCATCGCGGCCGTGCCCGTATCCCGGCGAAGCACGTCCCAGGCCAGCCACAGGGCGAACAGGGTCGCCGCGAGGCCAGTCGCCGGTACCATCCATACCAGTGTCATTTGCGTCCCCCTCCGATTCGCGCAGGTCCGCGCGAATTGCGACATGCCCAAGACACACAAAAGGAGGCGCCAACGCGCCCCCCGTCGAGAGCACGGCAAGTCTAGAGCGCACCTTAGAGTGGAGCAAGAACGGGGGCGCCCGACCACGCGATGGGAGCCATGGCCGGCGTCGCGACTTCGAGCCTGGAATTCGGACGATGGCCGCCTCGGTAGCATCGTGGGCTCTCGGCGCCCGGCACCGGTCCTGGCGTCGCGACGAGGGTACTCCTAACCCGCCTCCGGGAACTCCATCGCGAACAGCTGGTCAAACGCCAGCCCCCACGGTGGCCGCAGGAAGCCGAGAGCCTTCACGTCCTGGGCCCACTGACCGAACGGCATCCCCCGTGCGAAGCTGGCGCCGCCGATCACCCGGCTCAGGCCCATCATGCTCGTCTCCGCCAGCTCGGCCACGCTCGCCTTGCCCCGGTTCACGCTCAGCCGCGGGTCCGGCTCTGTTTCCACCGCGCGGATCATCCCCTCCAGCGCTTGCTCGATGAGCCACTGCGCGTTCGCCACCTTCGTCCATTCGACGCGTTCGTAGGGGCGCATCTCCCTGGCCTTCGACACAAGCCTGTCGTGTCCCGTCCGCACCGCCGTCCGCACCACGGCCGCGACCACCGCCGTGAACAGCACGCTCGCCGTCATCCCGACGGAAGGCAGCCCCTTTTGCATCACCACCGGCGACGCCGCGCGGATCGCCTCGCAGTCAGTCAACCGGAAGGCGTGGCTCTGTGTGGCCGACATCCCGTGGCCGTCCCACTCCGACGCCACCTCGGCGCCCCAGCTGCCATCCCATGGTCGGTCCCAGTCTTCGATTACGAACAGGTCCGGCCCGTTGCTGTCATCCGGCAGGGCGGTCGTCAACATCAGGGAACAAACCCCTGACCCGCTCCCGAAGTGCTTGTCACCGGTCAGCTTGTACTTGCCTCCCACGTGCGGCACCGCCTGCGTCCGGGTCCGCATAACATCCCCGCCGGAGCCCGGTTCCGAGGTCACCGTCCCCCACCACTTCCCCGCCAGCGCCGTCTCGAAGAACGCCGCCCGTTGGTCCTTCAGGGCCTCGGTCTCGTCGCCAACCGCCAGCCACCCGGCCAGCACCGAAGGATGCATCGACGACACCAGCGCCACCGACGGGTCAGCTTCAGCGATCGTCCCCAGCAGCTTGCATAACTCCGGATCGAACCCTTGAGGTCCGTCCAGAGGCCGCCCTCGTCCGCCGGCACGCCGGTGAGCAGGAAACCCGCTTCGGCCAGGGCGTCGAAGTCCACCTTTTCGAGGTAGTTGCGCCGCAAGCGTTCCTGCCGTTGGTGCGCAAACAATTCGGCAACCCGGGCCACCGCCGCTTGCACCTTCGCCCGTCGTTCGTCCACGTCGCTCATTACAGCCTCCCTCAGCAATCCACCCGCTTCTCGCTCTGGTATCCTTCCCCGTCGTGGATTGGAACGATACTCCTGAGCAAGCGGCCTTTCGCCACCGCGTCCGTGAACTGATCGACACAAGTCTGCCCGGGCGCTACCGCGAGATGGCCGCAGCCCGTGGCGGTCCCGGCGAACGCCAGTGGGAATTCGACCGCAAGGCAGACGACTCCGCCGCCCGCGCCGCCGCCGGCCAGTGGCACGCCGCCCTTGCCGAGCAGCACTGGGTCGCCCCCCAGTGGCCCTCCGAATACGGCGGTGGTGGCCTCAGTTCCATGGAGCAGTTCGTCCTCAACCAGGAGCTCGCGCGAGCCGGCGCCCCCGGTGTCGGCGGGTCCGGCGTCAGCCTCCTCGGTCCCACGCTCATCGTCCACGGCACCGAAGAGCAGAAGAAGAAGTACCTGCCGGCCATCCTCAACGCCGAGACCGTCTGGGCCCAGGGCTACAGCGAACCGGGCGCCGGCTCCGACCTTGCCGGTCTCCAGACCCGTGCCGTCCGCGATGGCGACGACTTCGTCATCAACGGCCAGAAGATCTGGACCAGCGGCGCCCATGCCGCCGATGCCCTCTTCTGCCTCGTCCGCACCGACCCCGACGCCCCCAAGCACCGCGGCATCTCCTTCCTCCTCATCGAGGACATCCACACCCCGGGCATCACCGTTCGCCCGCTGGTCAACATGGCCAACCGCCACTACTTCAACGAGGTCTTCTTTGAAGACGTCCGCGTACCCGCCCGAAACCTTGTCGGCGAGGAAAACCGGGGCTGGTACGTCGGCATGACCCTTCTCGACTTCGAGCGCTCGAACATCGGCGGCGCCGTCTCCGCCCGCCGCACCCTCGACCGCCTCATTGCCGAGATCAAGGCCGACCCCGACCTCGCTGCTCGCGTCCGCAGTGGCCCTCTGCGCGCCGAGATCGCCCAGCGCTACGTCGAGACCGAGGTCATGTTCCAGTACTCGTTCCGCATCATCTCCATGCAGAACGCCGGCGAGATCCCCAACTACGAAGCCTCCACCGCCAAGCTCTTCAACTCCGAACTCGCCCAGCGCATCGCCCAGACGGCCATTCGGGTCTTTGGCCTCCAGGGCAACGTCTTCGACGAAGACGCTCCCCGGGGCCGTTACAGCCACATGTACGTCGACACCGTCCCCGCCACCATCCGCGGCGGCACCAGCGAAGTCCAGCGCAACGTCATCGCCACCCGTGGCCTCGGCCTGCCACGGTCGTAGCTTTGGAGCCGCGGCCCCCTGTGGCCGCACGACGAGCGATGCCGAAGGAGCCCGATGAGTAGCTGCAAGCCTTGGGCGCCGAAATGCCGGTGACTCGTCACATCGTTTCAGCTCGCGTAGAGAACCACACTCTGGCGCTCGAACTTTCTGACGGGACTCGAGGATGGTTCCCCCTGGGACACGCACCGCGACTCGATCTTGCGAGGGAGGGGCAACTCAACCGGTTCGAGGTTTCAGTCGATGGTGGGTCCATCTACTGGCCCGAGCTCGATGACCACCTCAGCCTCACAGAGATCGAGCACTGGATTCTTCCGATTCCGGAGGACATCGATCCTCCACACGCCTGCGATCAGGTGCTCACAATCCTCGTTGAGGGCGTTGTGCCTCTCGCCTACGACGATCGCTATCGTGAATACTCCCTGCCCGTTGTGGGTGAGAGCGCTGTGCAGATCATCAGCCATTGCCCCTTCTGCGGGGAGAGGCTCCCGGCGTCGCTCCGGCCCCATTGGTTCAGCGAACTCGAACGGCTGGGTTTGGAGCCTGAGGGCGAATTGCCGGATGCGATGCGTGATGGTCGCTGGTGGCGCGAACGTGGGCTGTAGCGACTTGGGTCACCAACGCTAGTTGGCTCACTCCCAGCGAAAGAACCGCACCGTCACCACCGACGCCCCAACCAGGAAACCCGCAAGCACCAGCGACGCCGCCGTGTCCCAGGTGCCGAAGAGCCACGTGTGTTGCAGCAACAACGTCACGTGCGTCAGGGGCATCAGGTTGCTGAACTCCCTCATCCCGGAGGCCAGCACGTCCCGTGGCGGCCCTGACCCGGAGATCAACAGCATCACGAAAAAGAGGATGAGTCCGGCGCTCTGTGCCGCCCGCGAACCGGGCAGGACAGAGCCCAGCATCAGCCCGATCGCGCCGAACGTCACCGCCGCAAGCAGATATGCCAGCAACGTCAGCGGCCAGCTCTCCGCGAACATCGTCCCCTGCGATAGGTAGGAGGCGATGACGATCCCAACGCCGCCGATGATCGCCATCGCCAGCCCAACGATCATCTGCGAACCGAGGATTGCGACCAGTGGGACGCCGGCCGCCCGGAAGCGGCGGAAGACGCCCTGTTCCCGGTAGGTCGTGATCCGCAGCGGCATCGTCACCAGCCCGATCGAGCCCAGCACCAGCCCGATGTACGCCGGCTGGTAATAGTCCGCGGGCCCTACGTGCAGCCAGACCCGCAGGTTCTCCTCGTCGTTCGGGTCGACGTCGTTGCCGAACACACCGCCGAGGATGAAGAGCATGAAGAACGGGAAGGCGAACACGAAGATGAGCGCGATCGGCTCCCGGATAAACAGCTTCACCTCGACCAGCGTGAGTCGCAGAATCGCGCTCATTCGACCGGCTCCCCTGCGAGCTTCACGAATACGTCGTCGAGGGTGGGCAGCTCCACCTGCAGGTCGAGTGGGGCGATGCCGTGTGCCACGAGGTTGGCCGCCACGTGCGCGAGCAACGGCCCGCTGCCCCTGGCTGAAATTTGCTCGCCTTCCCGCTCCCACGCCTCCAGCCCCTCCGTCTCATCCAAGAACGAGAGGTCACTCTCGTTGGTGCTGAACCGGACGACGCCGCCGGCTGCGAACTGGCTGATCAGGCCCCGGGGAGTGTCCTCGGCCATCACCTTCCCCCGCTTGAAAACAGCAATGCGGTCGCAAAGCGTCTCCGCTTCATCCATGAAATGCGTGACGAGTACGACGGTCGCTCCCCGCGAGCGCACCGAACTGATCAGATCCCAGGCCACCCGCCGGGCCGCAGGGTCGAGGCCCGTCGTCATCTCGTCGAGGAACACGACCTCCGGGTCGTTCACCAGTGCCAGGGCGATGAAGAGGCGCTGTCTCTGGCCACCCGAGAGGTCACCGAATGCCGCGTTCCGCTTCTCCCCCAGCCCCCACTCATCGAGCAGTCCGTGCCAGTCGCGGCTGTGTGGCGAAAGCGCGGCGAACAGGTCCAGTGCCTCCCACACTTTCAGCCGTTCGGGCAGCGCTGAGCTCTGGAGCTGGCTGCCAACTCGCCCCCGTAGCTGCGAAGCGTGCGTCCGCGGATCCAATCCCAGCACCGCCAGCTCGCCGCTGTCAGCCGTACGAAGCCCCTGTAAGCATTCGACGGTGGTCGTCTTTCCCGACCCGTTCAGCCCGATGATCCCGTAGATCTCGTTCTCCCGGACCTCGAAGCTTGCGCCGTCGACAGCCCTGACCTCGCCGTACCGCTTGGCAAGGTCGCGCACATGGATGGCAGTTCCCTCAGGCATCGTTGGCGACCGTACCCGACGGATGTCGCATGTCACGGATGTCACGGATGTCGGCTCTTCTTCGCGAATGAGGACCAGCGCCAGCGTCGCGAACCAAAGCATGGTTGCGTAGATGTTCACGCGCTCGGTAAGACCCACGCCGGGAGTTGGGCCGGGCATCGGTCGGGCCAACATGCCCGACCAGCCTCCGAACCACAAGACTCCACCGAGTGTGACAGCCGTGTAGCGCCGGAAATGCGCTCCGCTACGGACCGCGCTCAACGGCATCGCGGCGACGATGAACACGGACATGACCATTGTGGCGAAGATGTGGCGCCGGTCGCGGCGAGAGTTCGGCGTCCCCCGCAGGTCCATGGGAAATGCGAGCAGACCTAGCGTGCTCATGACACCGTAGCCGGCCAGCGCAACCACCGTTCCCAGGGAAGCTCGCTGCTGCCGAGCGGCAAGGGCGACCCCAGCCGTGAAGGCCAACATCAACACGTTGTAGGGGATCAACAGCCTTACGAGCAGGGGCCGTGTCGGTGCGCCCATCGCCATTAACTCGCTCACCATCTGGGATGAAAAGCGGTGGTAGGTCGGATGAAGCCGCCTGGCAATCAGGTCGATGCTTGCCAGGTAGAGGACAGAAGCCATCGGGCCGCACAACAACAGACCGCGCCTGAAAGGTGTCCTGCGCTCTGCCTTCACCACCTTGGGCCCTCCCAGCAAGATGGTTGATGATTGCCCCGGTGCAACCTTTCAGCTACGTCCACACGGGGCTGCTTTTTCCGCCGGATGGACTGATCCGAGTTTCGGTTCACGGTTCGCGCAGGGGAGCGTTCGTTTGGCGTCATTGACTGACTCTTCGGTGCCATCCGAGCCATCCAGACCCTGTTGGACGACAGTCTTGCTATAGCGTCCGGCCATCGGCACGTGCGCAGCAGCGAATAGCTACTCCCACCCCAGCCACTGGCAGATCGCCCCACCCATCACCATCTCCTCGTCCGCCCCCTTTAGCCAGTCGCATTCGACCTCGAAGAGGTCGCGGGCTTCCCGCCAGGTGCAGGTGGTGGGTGTGAGGGTGTAAGTGTAGGCTTCTATATGCTATAGTTGCAGGCTCGGTAAGAGCATCCTTGGGAGGGCTTATGAGCTATCGACGACCACCGAATCCGTATATCCGCCTCTTGCCGCCGTGATGGCGGCGCTCTCATCCTCCTGCTTGGTTGACAGCCACCATGCGCATCCGCAGCCGAGACTTCGTGCCGACACCTGTCTGACATGGAATGGCGCACCAGGATCCCACCTTCGAAGCGCTCGACGGCGCCACTGCCTACTTCGGCACATACGAAGGCGGCGTTTACAGAGATCGAGGTCCGGACGATTGGAACGGCGAACTCATCCTCTATGCCACGGTTACCGCGCCACGTCGGGCGCGACCGGTGACCTGCTCAATGCCCCCACCTTCGGGGATCCGGATGGCGGCAACACGTCATCAGCCAGGGCTTCGCCTGGGCCTCGTCAGCTACGCTGCAACGGCTACATCCCGGGGTCGGACTCCAGGACACCATGCTCCTCCGGCGATCTTCGACGAAGTCCATCCAGAGACCTCACGATCGCGCACCTACTGACCGGTACGTCGATGGGTGGACACATCACCCTCCTCGGGGCCCAGGAGTTTCCGACCACCTACGATGGTTACTTCGCCATGTGCGCCGCCGGGCCTGGCCTTTTTGACTACTTCGCCGCCATGGGCGCCGCAGCCGAGGTCGTCACCGGGATTCAGTTCTCGACCGACGAGGACGTTGCGACGACCACCGGCAAGATCTTCGCGGTCACCGGTACCGGCCGCGCGAACTTCACGCAGAAGGGCCTCACGATGGCGAGCATCATGATCAACAGCAGTGGCGGCCCCCGGCCCTTCGCCTTCAACGGCCTGAACCCCTGGTTCGCCAACACCATCTCCGGCGCCAAGCTCGCCGGCTCCACCGACCTGCTTGCCCTTGCCGCGACCAACAACGATTGGGTCTACGGCGCCCTGACGCGATGCCGTCCCGCTCTCGGCCGCCCAGATTAACGCTTCCGTGCGGCGCTCCGACGCCGACCCGGCCTATCGCGGCGAGTCGACGCCCTACAACGAACTGATGCCTTCACGGGCACCATTGCCAGGCCCCTGATGACCCTGCACACGACGGGCGACATGTTCGTGCCGATCTTCCTCGAACGTCAGCTCAAGACTGCTGTGGATTCGCAGGGCAATGGCGACCTGCTCGCCCAGCGCATCGTTCGCGCCACCCAGCATTGCGAGTTCAGCAGCGCCGAAATCAATACCGCCTTCGACGACCTCATGACGTGGGTGCACGATGACGTCCGCCTGCCGGTGACGACATCATGGCCGACCTGGCCGATGCCGGGATGACCTTCACCAACCCGCTCCGCGAAGGCGATCCGGGCATCGAGAATGTCACCGCCGACATGTATGCAGCGGCCGCTGCCACACCAACACCGGCGCCGGCTGCCACACCAACCACCGCTGCTCCGGCGCCACCGAATACCGGTACCGGCACCCAAACCAGTGGCGGCCCAACCTCAACGACTCCGATGCTTGCTGGAGGGGGTGTCCTCGCCGCGCTCGCCCTGCTCACCTCGCTAGCCCTTAGCCGTCGCCGCCAACCGTAGTCCGCGACGACTCAAGCCCAAGAATGACGAGAGGCCGGGCGCATCGCCCGGCCTCTCGTTGTTGTGACCCCTGCCCAGCTTCGCGGCGCCCGGGTAGTGACTCGCCTTTGATACTCACGTCCGCCCGGCGCACGTCAGGTGAGGCATCGCCCTACTCCCACCCCAGCCACTGGCAGATCGCCCCACCCATCACCATCTCCTCGTCCGCCCCCTTTAGCCAGTCGCATTCGACCTCGAAGAGGTCCCGGGCTTCCCGCCAGGTGCAGGGCAGCCGCGTCCAGTCAGTGCCCCAGAACGTCCGCTCAGGCCCGAAAGCATCGAACACCCGCCGGATGATCGGCTGCAGCGACGGGAACGGGTACGTCTCTGTCGTCATGCAGGGCAGCGCCGACGCCTTCACCGCTACATTCGGGTACTTCGCCAGTGCCAGCACTTCGTCCAGGTGGTCGAACCGCTCCGGCCCGGGCTCCCCGGCACAGGCCAGGTGGTCAATCACCAGCTTCAACCCCGGGTGACGTTCTGCCACCTTGCCAACCGACGGCACCGATCCCGGCACGAACACCATCAGCGGGACGCCGTGCTCCTCGCACGCCTGCCAGGCCCACTCCGCCGTCCCGTCCGTGAGCCACGCCCGCTGTTCGCCACGATGGAAGGTGAACCGCAGGCCCAGCATTCCCGGCTGCGATCGCCACGTCGGAATCAACTCCGGCTGGGGCGTCGCCAGGTCAATTCGCCCCATCACCGCGAAACGGTCCGGATGGAGCCGCGCCGCCTCCAACGCGAGGTCGTTCCTGTCTCCCTCCCACGACGGCGGCACCAGCACCACGCGGTCGATCCCGGCCTCGTCCATCCCCGCGAGGATGAGTTCTTTCGTCACCGGGTACGGCTTCTGGGCGAGGTGATCCCTGCCCGCCGGCCACGGCCGCTCCGGCGTGTTCGCTCCCCAGATGTGCACCTGCGCGTCGACGATCCCTGTCCTTGCCATCACATCCTCCTAGTTCGTGAACAGGCAGAACGGGTGGCCCGCCGGGTCCATCATCACGCGCAGGTCATCGCGTCCCTGGTACTCTGCCAGCCGCGCTCCGCATGCCCGGGCGTGGCCAACCGCGGCCTCCAGGTCCTCGACCTTGACGTCGAGGTGGATCATCTTCCATTGCTCGCCGGGTTGTTCGGGCCACACCGGTGGCTGGTAGTCCTCGTACTCCTGAAACGAAACGCCGGTGCCGCCGTCGGGGTCCCGCAGCAGGATGAAGTTGCCGTCGCGATAGCTGATCTCCCAGCCGAGAAACGGGCCATAGAAATCCGCCATCGCCTGCGCGTCTCCGCAGTCCATGTTGATGGTGCTAATGCTCAGTGCCGGCCGCGCCATCTGTCCCGCTCCTACTTGAAGTTCCCGCCCAGCAAGTCGCGCGCCATGATGATCCGCTGCACCTCGCTTGGCCCCTCGCCGATTCGCCTGATCCGCATCTCCCGGTACCAGCGCTCCAGCGGCAGGTCCTTCGTCACCCCGTAGCCTCCGTGGATCTGGATCGCCCGGTCGACTACGCGCCCGCCGGCTTCGCTGGCCACCAGTTTCGCCATCGCCGCTTCCGTCCGAAACGGCTGGTTCTTTAGCGCCTTGTCGGCCGCCGCCAGCGTCAGCCACCGGCTCGTTCGGATGTCGATCTCGTTGTCCACGATCATCCACTGGATCGCCTGGCGGCTGGCCAGCACATCGCCGAAGGTTTCCCGCTGCTTCGCGTAGGCGATCGCCATCTCCTGCGCCTTCACCGCCACACCGATGCACCCCGCCGCGTAGGGGATCCGCTGGCGGCTCAGCCGGTCGTTGGCGATCGCGAAGCCCTTGTTCACCTCACCGAGCACGTTGCGCGCCGGGATGCGCATGTCTTCGAACTGCAGCTCCGTCGCGTAGTGCGTCGAGCGCAGCGTGTGGACCACACGCCGCACATGGAAGCCCGGCGCATCGCGTGTCCACGATGAAGCAGGTGATCCCCGCTCGCCCCGCCGAAGGGTCGGTCCGCGCGAAGACGATGCCGTAGTCCGCCCGGTCGGCGCCACTGATGAAGATCTTGGCGCCGTTGATCACCCAGTCGTCGCCGTCCTTCACCGCCCGCGTCTGGATCGCCCTGCGCCGGGTCGGCGCCGCCGCTCGGCTCCGTCAGCCCAAAGAACCCGCGCTTCTCTCCCCGCAGGGTCGGGAAGAGATACGCGCTGCTTCTGTTCCTCGTTCGCTTCGAAAAGCTGCGCCAGGCCGGCACCCCCGAAGACCCCATAGCAAGGCGCATAAAGCCCTGCCCGGTGCTGAGCCATCTCGATCGCCATCAGCGTCCGCGTCACGATATCCACACCCGGTCCGCCGTACTCCTCCGGGATATCGAGCCCGTAGAAGCCCATCTCCTTCACCTGTGCCACAAGCCGGGCGTGGTCCTCGGGTTCCAGCTCGCTCGCGTCGGGGTCGAGGTCGGCTTCCAGCGGCACAATCTGTTCGCGTACGAACTTCCGCGTCGTTTCGACAATCAGCCGCTGCTCTTCGCTTGGCTCAAGCTCCACCTGGCACTCCTATCCGGGACTCAACCGCCCCAGCGAGGGCAGCCGTTCGTTGCGATTCTGTTCTGGCACCGCGCCGGAAGCGGCGACATGCGCCATCAGGAGCTCCCGGTAACGCGTCATGTAGGCAGTCGTCACCTCGACCCGGAAGCTGGCCGCCCTGCGCGGCTCCTCGCCAAGGATGCGCGATAGCTCCCCCTTCAACCCGAACAGCGACTTCCCGCCCGCGTACCCCACGTAGACCGCTTCGCCCGCCTCGTTTCCGAGTTCGTACACACCCATCTGCCCGGCGAGCTTCGCCACCTCGCCCTCGGTCAGGGGCCGCCACGGTTTTGTCAATGCAATTGCCATCGGTGGCGCAGTCTACGCCAACGCCCGCCATGGTCTTCCCCTGCGTCGCCGTGTAACCATCTGGGGGTGCAGATTGTCGAAGCGACCATCGCCGATGCTCCCCGGATGGGCCAATTCATGGTCGAAACGTGGCTCGAGGCTCACTGCGGCCAGATCCCGGATGAGCAGTGGCGTCGTCGTCGTGACGCATGGACGCCGGAGCTTTCCGCCGGAGGGTGGAGCAATACATTGGCCGAGATGTCCGATGGAACCCGCACACGAACCTGCATCTTCCTCGTGTACGACGCCGCCGGGGATCAGCTCGACGGTCTCGTGATGGGAGCGCCGGCGCGCCATGGTCCGTGGCGGGATGCTGGCCAAATCGTCGCACTATATGTGCGTCGCGCCCGTCGAGGTCAGGGGCTCGGCCTTGAATTGCTGCAGACCGCCATCGCCGACCAGCAGCACCGCGGTTTCGAGCGCCTCATCATCGGCTGCCTCGATACCAACACGTCCGCCCGCGGCTTCTACGAGCACCTCGGTGGCATCGTCGTCGGTCAGATGGAGGACGAGGAGTACGGCTTCACCAACACGCAGGTACTCTACGGCTGGTCGGATCTGGCCAGCCTCATAGCCTGAACTCTACTGCCCCCGGAATGCCGGCTTCCGCTTCTCCATCCGCGCCGCGATGCCCTCGGCCGCATCCGCGCTAACACGGGCTGCCTGCACCAGCGCATCCACATCGTCGTGGGCGATGCCGTCGCGGAAGGCCATCTCCCGCACCAGGAGCGCCTTCATCGCCCGCAGCGAGAGCGGCGCGTTGTTCGCCAGCCGGTCGATCACCGTCTGGGCCTCGGCCTCCAGCTCCTCTGGCGTTGCGACTCGCGAGATGATTCCGAGGGCATGCATCCGCTCGGCAGGCAAAGGGTCGCCCAGCAGCAGGATTTCCCGCGCCGCTACCGGGCCTGCGACTTCCAGCAGCTTCTTCGCCAGGAACCACGTTGGCGCCAGCCCGATCTGCGCCAATGACATCCCGAACCGCGCCGCCGTCGAAGCCACCACCAGGTCGCAGTGCAACGCCAGCTCGTTCCCACCCGCAATGGCGTCGCCCTGCACAACGCCCACCACCGGTAGCGGGTAGTGCTCGATCGCGTGCAACACCGGCTCGATGGCACTCGCGCCCGGGCGACTAAGCGTCGCGCCGCGCTCCCGCAAGTCGAGTCCCGCGCAGAACACTGTTCCCGTGCTTCGGATCACCGTGAGCCGTTCTCCGGCGCCCGGCTCGGCGCTGAACGCCGCCAGCAACAGCTCGAGCATCTCCCCATCGAGGGCGTTGCGCTTCTCCGGCCGGTTCAGCGTCACCGTCCGCACCGGCCCGGCGCTCGTCACTTCCACAACTGCCATCGATTCCTCCTCAGTGCCCACCGCTGCCGCTGGGCTGGTCGCTCGTGATCCCTGCCTCATAGAGCGCCGCGATCTCGGTCTCGCTCATGCGAAGCAGGTCGCGGAAGACGTAGCTATTGGCGCTCCCGAACACGGGCGCCGGGTTCGCCAGCGGCACTGGTGTCCCGCTCAGCCGGAACGCCGGGCGCGGATACGGCGTCGGCCCGACGCCTGCGGTCTCCACGTACTGCAGCCCTTCGCGTGCCGCGACGTGCGGGTCCTGGAACAGCCCCAGCGCATCCAGCGATGCCCCCGCCGGAACCCCGGCAGCCTGCAACGCTTCCTGCACGGCATACGGGGTCCGCTCGCCGGTCCATGTGCTTATCGGTTCATCCAGCTCACGCCGGTTGGTGTGGCGGGCCGCGATCGTGGCGAACCTCGGTTCGTGCGCCAGTTCCGGGCGGCCAATCACCTCGCACAGGCTCGCGAATTGCCCGTCCGTCTCCACAGCGATCGCCACCCACGTGTCCGGCTCGCGGCAGGGGAAGATGTCGTGCGGCGCCATCCAGTCGTGGTCGTTCGCCTTCCGCATCCGTTCCCGCCCGTTCATCACCTGGTCCATATAGGCGTCGGCAAGGATCTGCATCTCCCCTTCGATCATCGCCAGCTCGACGTGTTGCCCCTCGCCCGAAAGCCGCCGGTGGTGCAACGCAACGACCGTCGCGAAAGCCGCGTGGATCGCCGCGTTCTGGTCGCAGAAGAAGTTCCCCGGCTTCACCGGCGGCCCGTCCGGGTAGCCCGTCAGGTGCGAAAGCCCCGACATCGCGTCGATGCCCGGCCCGTAGCTGCGCCAATCGCGATATGGCCCCGTCAATCCGAATGCCGGCATCGAGATCGCGACAATTTGGTCGTTGGACTGGCGCAGGTCGTCGTAGGCAAGGCCAAGCTTTGGCATCACCCCCGGCGAGAAGTTCTGGACGAGCACATCGCTCATCGCCACCAGCCGAAGGAACGCTGCTCGCCCTTCCGGCCTCCCCACATCCAGCACCAGCGACCCGTTCTTGCCGTGGTTGAAGGAGTTGAAGAGCATCATCCGGTCCCATGAGTAATCCGCGCTTCCTTCCTGCCAACGGCGCCGTGCCCGCAGCCTTCGCCGGCCGCCCGTTCGGTGTCTCAACCTTGATGATCTCGGCGCCAAGCGTCCCCAGCAGACCCGTCGTCAACGGCCCCGCCACCGCATTGGTGAAGTCGATGACCCGCACGCCCGCCAGCGGCCGCTTGCCATCCGAAGGGAACGGGCGCCCCGGTGCCAAGGGCTCGCGCTCATCGAACACAAGTGCATCGAAGTGCGAGCTGCCCAGCATCGGCGCCGGCCGGTTCACCCATGGCGTGCCGTGAAAGCGGATCGGCGTCCCGGGCTGCAGCGTCGTGCCCGCGCCGGGGTGGTCGATCGTCATGAAGCTGCCGCGTTCCTGGTGATGCTTCTCGACCACCACCTCTCCCGGCGTCCGCACCGCCGTGAATGGCAGCCGTATCGCCTGTGCTTCGTCGACGATTTCGTCCCGCGTCCGCGCCAGGAGATAGGGCTCCATCGCTTCGTCGATGACGTCGGCGTGCCCCAGCATGCTCGCCAGCAGTTCCGGTTCGAAAAGCCGCTCGTCGCCCACAAGGGCGCCAACCAGTTCCAGGTTCCGGTTGTTCGAATGGCAGTGCACGTACCCGTCCTTGCAGGGCCGGATCGTCGACGGGTAGGAGTGCTCGGGCGGGAATCCCAGCAGCCGTGTCCCGTTCCGCTTCGGCGCCCTGCCGTAGAAGTGCGCCGTCTGCTCTACGCCACCCAGCAGGAACGTCCCTGCCTCCATCGTCGAAACGTCGACGATCTGTCCGCTGCCGTCCTTCGCCCGTGCCGTCACCGCCGCCATGATCCCCAGCGCCGCGTGCGCTCCCGTCTCGTACTGCAAGAGGTCTCCGTACGCCTTCAGCGGTTTCCTGTCTGGCGCCCCGGTGAGGCTTGAGTACCCACTCATCGCGTAGCAGACCAGCTCGCTTCCGGCGAAATCCGCGTACGGCCCCGTCAAACCAAACCACGACACGTTGCAGGCCACCAACCGTGGGAACTCCCGCGCCACGGCGTCGAGATCGATACCCTTTGCCGCCAGCACCGACGGGCCTCCCTCGGTGATCAGTACGTCGACCTCGCCGAGCCGGTCGTGGACTTCCTCCCACTTCGCCAAGACGCTCTGCTTCCCCGTGTTCAGGTGCAGGAACAGCGCACTCTTCTCGGGATCCGGCACATCGCGCGGGAACGGCCCGGCCTTCCGGCTCCGATCACCGTCCGGTGGCTCGACCTTCACCACCGTCGCGCCAAGCCCTGCCAGCAGTCGCCCGCAGTACGGCCCGGCCACGCCCTCGGCGAGTTCGAATACAACGAGTCCTTCGAGTGGTCCGGGCAAGCGTCATCCAGCCGTGCAGTGGTGCCGAGATACTACCGGCTTCCTGGACTGGGGCCCAAAGCAATCTAGGCCTTGTACCGCCGCCCATGGTCGGCTCTCGTACGCTGCGCCTGGAACTCCATGACCGGTACGCCATAGCCGCAGCTCGTCTGTGTGTTCTCCACCGTTATTTCGACCACCTGCCGCATCGCCAGGCCGATTTCGTCCGGCGTCGAAGCCTCCTCAAAGACCTCACGGTGCTCGTACGCGTCCAGGGCATGGACTCTTGCGTGGCCGTAGAGGCGCACGATCCCCGCATCATCGGGAGTCGTCGACATCACCATCACTGTCACCGGTCCGCCGCTCGCGCTGTGTCGGGCCGTCTCATTTCCGCTTCCACCGAAGTCCAGGTATGCAACCCGGTCCTCGCCGACCATGCGCAGCTTCACGCCGCCCTTCGGCGATACGTTCACAGCACCCCCACCATGCGGCCCCGCCGAGAGGTCCGTTGCCACACTCGCCACGAAGAAGATTTGCGCCTCTTCAATCAGCAGCTTCTGCTCCGGCGTTATCGAATCGTAGTACGTCGCCATCTCTCGCCTCACGACTGAATTGCGTTCGATCCTAGCTCACCGTGGATTTGTTCGGGATCCGCAGATCCTATTGCCCGCATCGGGCGCCCCATGTTGCACCTATCCCCGGTACTCACGGATCGGTCGCCAGATCCGTCCGATCACCAGCGTTGCCAGCACGGCCAGAACCGACCCCAGGAACAGCGTTTCCCGGGCGCCGATCCATTCGGCCGAGAATCCGACCCACGTGGTGCCGATGTTGTTCGCCGTCGTCGCGCTCAACACCATGAACGAGTGCGCCCGCCCTCGCATGTTGTCCGGCGTCGTCAGCTGCACGGTCGTGTGCCGCACCGCCACTGTCACTGAGTCTGCTCCACCCACCAGTGCTATGAAGAGAATCCCGACCCAGAGGATGCTGAACGCCGAGAACCCGAAGAGGAAGATCGAATAGGCGAGGCTGGCATAGAGCACCAGCATCCCTTTCGCCTTGTACTCCGCCAGTCCCAGCGCCAGGAACGAACCACCGAAAGCCCCGGCGCTGTTCGCCGCTCCAAGGACGCCGGTGGTCCCTGCGCCGCCCTGGAACAGCCCTCGCACCAGCGCCGGCAGGATCTCGCGGTAGAACGTCACCACCGTGATCCCGGTGTCGAGAAGGAACAGTCCCGGCAGGATCGGGTGCCGCACCACGTAGACGAAGCCGTCGCGCACGCGCCGAAGGGTCGATCCGGCGGATGACTCCGCCGCCCTGCCCGCGACCCGGATCCCGTGTGGGAAGACTGCCGCCCCCAGCGCGACGACGGCGCCGACGTAGAACACCGCGGTCAACCCACCAAACCTGGCGACACCGGCAAAGAGGAGCGGCGCCACGATCATCGCCACGTTCTGCGTCGCATTCGTCGTCGTGATCGCGTGCATCAGGTAGCGCTGCGGCACCGTCGATGGCGCCAGCGCGGCTGCGGCAGGGTTCGAAACCATCTGGGAGATCGCCGTCGCTCCCACCGCGACGTACACCTCCCACGTCTCGAGCATTCCCGCCGTCGCAAGGATCCCCAGCGTGAGCAGCACGGCAAACGTCCATAACTGCGAGCCCGTGATCACCCACTTCCGGTTCAGGTGGTCGGCGATCGCCCCGCCCCAGAGCAGCGCCGGGATCTGCACCACCAGTTGGATCGGCCCGATGAGGCCAACTGCCGCCGGCGAGTCGGTCTTGTCGAGCAGCCACTGGGCCGTGACGAGGATGCGCAGCCACAGTGCCACGACGACGAGGAAGTTCGAAGCCCAGAGATAGCGATAGTCGCCGAAGCGCAGTGCGTCCCACGGCCGTAGGGCCGGTTCACCCGGGGGCGAAGGCTCGCTCACGGCCTGTCCGTCGCCTCGGGCGCGCGCATCACCCCGCGGAATCTATCGCGGAACACCCTACCGGTCGCGGTCTCAGTTCCCGGCGCCTGCTGCCCGGGCGAACCGCGCCCGCCGCTCCTCCGGTGTTGCCGGCCGCGACTCACCCGTCACCGGGTCCTGGATGATTCCCGTCGAGTGCAAGGTGATCCCACCGTCGATCACCAGCGCATGCCCTGTCACGAACCGCGAGGCATCGCTCGCCAGCCAGGCCACTCCCTCGGCGATATCGATCGGCATCCCCGCGATATGCAGCGGCTGCGAGTTCACGAACATCGAGGGCAGGGTCGCCAGCATCTGCTCTTCCTGTGCCGGAGTTAGCTCCATCGTCCCTCCGAAGATCCGCGTTGTGATCGCCCCCGGGCACACGCAGTTCACCCTGATCCCGAACGGCGCCAGCTCCACCGCCACCGACTTCGTCAGGTGGATGACGGCCGCCTTCGCAGCGCTGTAGACGTGCGGTCCGGCGTTCGTCCGCAGACCCGCCACGCTTGCCGTGCTGATGATCGTCCCGCCCCCCTGTTCCTTCATCACCGGTGCGGCGTGCTTCATTCCCATGATCGGCCCCTTCAGGAGCACGTCCATCGTCCGCGTGTAGCCGGCCATATCCGTCTCGTCGATGGGTCCAGACACGCCGCCAAAGCCCGCGTTGTTGAAGATGCAGTCGAGCCGCCCGAATTTCTGCACCGCTGCCGCCACCGCCGCCACCACATCCTCTTCCTGTGAAACGTCTGTCTTCAAGAACGAGCTGTGACTGGCTCCCAGTTCCTCAGCCAGGGCATTCCCGCGTCCTTCGTGCAGGTCGGCGATGATAACCCGCGCTCCCTCCTCCACGAACTTCCGCACGGTGCCCTCGCCAATACCGCTCGCGCCTCCCGTGATCACGCCCACCTTGCCGTCCAGTGAACCCATGCCGCACCCTCCGAAGCCTGTTCGGTCGGGATTATAGGCAGGTGGGCGCCGATTGCCTCAGCCCTGCGAACTCTTGTGCCGCTCGTAGTTCTCCATCGCCCGCTGCACCATGGGCCGCCGCCGGCCCTCGGGCTTCTTCAGCGCGTATCCCGGGTCCGCTTCCCCTCCCGACGACAGCATGTAGTTCGAATGCGCCGCCTGGATGTGCGCCTGGAACCCCTGCACGTCCTGCACCTGGTTCACCGCCATCTTGATCATCCGCAGCTGGAACGGGTCATTCTCCGCCACCCGTTGGGCGTAGGCCATCGTCTCCTCGTCCAGTTGTTCCGGCGCGAAGATTCGGTCCACGTACCCCAGCGCTTCCGCCTCCTCGGCATCGATGAAACGGCTCTCGAAGAGGATCGCCTTCGCCTTTCGCGGGTGAATATCCCACGGCACCGAGAAGTACTGGAAGTTCGTCGGCAGGAACTTCGCGTCGCTTGCCGCGAACACCACGTCGCAGGCCGACGAGATGATCCAGCCTCCGAAAATGCAGTAACCCTGCACGGCCGCAATCGTCGGCTTGGGGATGTTCCGCCAGCGCAGCGTCTTCGCGACGTTCAGCTCCCACGACCGCTTGTACCGCCCTCGCAGCCCTTCCTGGTACGGGCGTGCCTGCTTGTCCGCCAATTCCTCCGGCGTCCCCAGGTCGTGCCCCGCCGAGAAGTTGTCCCCCGCTCCCATCAGGACGATGACGTTCACATCGTCGTCGTCGCCCGCCCGCAGGAAAGCGTCGTCCAGCTCTTCCAGCAGCACGCGGCTCTGGGCATTCCGGTATTGCGGCCGGTTCAACACCAGCCGTGCCACCTTTCCCTCCATCTCATAACGAATCTGCGTGTAATCAGGCATGCGTCTGCTCCTCAACGTGGTCTGGCGGGCCCATGCCCGATACCCCGGCGGCGACAAGCGCCGCGTACTCGTCTTCACTCATCCCCAGGAACTCCTGGAAGACCTCAAGCCCATGCTCCCCGTGCAACGGCGCCGCCCGCACCGGCACCGGGTCACTGCCTCCGAAGCGGAACGGGCTTGCCAGCTGCAGCATTCGCCCCACTTCCCGGTGGTCAGTCTCCACCAGGATCCCGCGCTGCCGGGCAGTCTCGTCCCGGCCGATCTCTATCCCATCGAGCACCGGCGCCGCAACCACGCCCGCAGCCGAAAGTTTCGCCACAAGCTCGTCGCGTTCCTGCGAAGCCGTCCACGCCCCGATCGCCGCGTCCAGGTCGTCTTCGTGTTCCTTGCGGCCTTCCGCCGTCGACCAGCGGCCTTCGTTCGCCAACGCGCCGCCGGTCGTTTCCATCAAGCGCTTGCCACTGCCTCTCGGTCTCGCAGGCGATTGCGATCCAGCGCTCGTCGCCGTTGCACCGGTAGATCCCGTGGGGCGCGAAGGTCGTGTGCCGGTTCCCCATCCGCGGCCGCTGCGTACCGTTCCGAAGATACTCCAGGGCGGCGTCCCCCGTGTGCGCGAGGTTCGCCTCCATCATCGAGAGGTCGAGGTATTGGCCGCTTCCCGTTCGGTCGCGGTGCCGTAGCGCTGCCAGGATTCCCGCAGCGCCGTAGTAGCCCGCCACCGCGTCCGGGTACATCTGCCCGGAATTCATCGGCGGCCCGTCCTCGTACCCCAACAACGCCGACATTCCGCTGCTCGGCTCGATCGTGCCGCCGATCCCCGGGACGTTCGCCCATGGCCCGTCATGGCCATACGCCGAGAGGCTGCAGACGATCATCCCCGGGTTGATCTCGTGCAGTACGTCGTAGCCGATGCCCAGGTTCCCCATCACCCGCGGCGAGAAGTTCTCGGCCATCACGTCAGCGTGCTTCACCAGCGCAAGGAACGTCTCGCGGCCCCGTTCGTCCTGCAGGTCCAGGGTTACGCAGCGCTTGTTCAGGTTCACCGAGTTGTAGAGAAAGTGCGTGTTCCACGGGTGTTGGGCCGTCGAGATAGCCTCGATCTTCTCGCCCATCGGCCGCGAAGCTTCGCCCCGCCACGAATCGAAGCGCTTCCGCACTTCCACCTGCACGATGTCCGCGCCCAGGAGCGCCAGCAATTCTGTGCAGAAGGTTCCGGCCCAGGCTTGCGTCAACACGATCCCCTGCACACCTTCCAGCGGGCCTGTCCGTTGCGCCCGTGGTTCCGGCGCCCGCCCGAGGAGCGTCGGCCAGCGCCGTTCGTCTCCGCCCTCGCCCGGCTCCGGGGCGCCTTTCCCCAAGTCCCATGGAGTCTCGCTCAGCCGCACGGGCGCCCCCGGGAACACGCGGCCGCCGGCAGTCTCCGGCCAGAATCCCCGCGCGACCAGGTGCTCATTCGTCGAGAGCTCTTCCATCGTCAGCACCGGCCCTGCCACCACGCGCCGCGCCGCCAGCTCGTCGAACAGGTCCGCCTTCCTCCAGGTCGACATCGCCGCCGTCACCCGTTCGACGTACTCCTCCTTGTGCTGTTGGCGGTACCAGGAGGTTTCCCACCGGGGGTCCTCCGCGAGGTCGGGAAGCGCGAGCAGGTTCATCGCATCCCGCCAGAACTGCGCCCGGCTCAGCGTCAGGGCGAAGTGCCCATCCTTCACCGGCACCGGCCCGGCCAGGAGATCTGCCCCATCCTTTCGCCGCATCGGTTCGTCGGTGTACTGCGCTCGCAGGAACGCCGGCGCGAACGCCGCCAGCATCGCATCGAGCATCGAAACGTCGATCTCCTGCCCCAGCCCCGTGATCTCACGCTCGTGCAGCGCCGCCAATACGGCGATGAAGCTCGCCACGCCGCCGCAATACGAAGCCTGCCAGCCGCTCGGCTTCAGCGGCTCTCGCGAGGCCAGTCCGTTGATACTCGCCCACCCGGACCGCGCCGCAACCGTGAGGTCGTTCGCCGGCTCACCGGCCAGGGGCCCAACCACCCCGTACGGCGTCACGTGCACCATCACCAGCCGCGCCGATCCGATCTCCTCGTAGAGCAACCCCAGCTGCTGCAGCTCCGCAACCTCCGATGACGCGACCAGTACATGTGCCCGTTGCGCCAGGTCGAGCAGCTCGGCTCTGCCTTCGGCCGTCTCCCGGTCGACAATCCGCGACCGCTTGTTCGCCAGCCAGAACTCCGCCGGGATGCTTTTGCCGTCCCGCCCGAAGGGCGCCAGCTTCCGTAGCAGGCTCCCGCCCTTCGGTTCTGCGACCATCACATCGGCGCCGAAGTCCGCGAGCAGCCGGCTGCACCAGGCTCCCGCCGGTGTCGTCGAGATGTCGAGGACGGTCAGATCGTCAAGGGCACGGTCCACGCCGGGGAGTCTACCCCTCCATCACCAAGGCGGGAGTCCTGCCGCTGGCGCCCCCGAACCGGTATGGTTCGTCCTCATAACCCTCAAGGAGTGCACTCGGCTTATGGCAGCCACAGTCAACAAGAACGGCGTTCTCGCCGGCAAGGTAGCAGTCGTCACCGGCGCCTCGCGCGGCATCGGCGAAGCGATCGCCATCCGTTATGCCCAGGAAGGCGCGAAGGTCGTCGTCTCCGCTCGCACCGTCGAGGAAGGCGACCACATCCTCCCCGGCAGCATCAACTCCGTCGTCAAGCGGATCAACGACGCCGGTGGCGAGGCCGTCGCCGTCAAAGCCGACCTCGGCAGCGCGGCCGACCGCGAGAACCTCATCAAGGAGACGGAGAAGGCGTTCGGCCCCGTCGACATCCTCGTCAACAACGCCGCCGTCACCTACTTCATCCCCATCGAGAGCTTCCCCGAGAAGCGCCTCAAGCTGATGTTCGAAGTCCAGGTCTTTGGGCCGATGCATCTCGCCCAGCTCACCATCCCCAAGATGCAGGAACGCGGCGGCGGCTGGATCCTCAACATCTCGTCGCATGCCGCCCTTCACCCACCGCTCGACTCCGCCGGTCGCGGCGGCACCGTCTACGGCATGTGCAAGGCCGCCCTCGAACGTTTCACCACCGGCCTCGCCGCCGAACTCCACCAGGACAAGATCGGCGTCAACGTCATCTCCCCCGGCCTCATCGCCACCCCAGGTGTCGTCCATCACGGTCTCATCAACGAAAGCAACAAGGACCGCGCCGTCCCCGTCGAAAACATGGCAGAAGCCTGCCTTCGCCTCGTCTACGGCGACCCCTCCGAGCTCTCCGGCCGCATCACCTACGCCGACGTCATGCTCAAGGAGTTCAACCTCCAGCCCGCCGAACTCATCGCCTGATTTCGCGCGCCACGCACACGGATTGACGAGAGCCGCCCCGCGCCGGGCGGCTCTTCGTCCCTCATCCCTTCTCCCTCATCCCTCATCCCTCCAATCCGGTATCGTGGGCCCCACCAACCACCGGGGGAGTTTCAACATGTTCAAGGGCGTCGACCACGTCGTCATCGCAGTCAACGACATCGAAGAATCCGTTGGCCGCTACGAATCCATCTACGGCATGAAGGTCAGCGACCGCAGTCAGTCCGAGGCCGGCGGCATGACCATGGCGTTCTTCCGCTTCGATGATTCCTACCTCGAGCTCGTGTCCAAGCTCGGCGATGCCGGCCCCATTGCCAAGCGTCTCGCCGACAAGGGCGAAGGCGTCCATCTCGTCGCCATGAAGGTCGACGACCTCGACGCCACCCTCACCGACCTCCGCGACAAGGGCATCCGCCTCGTCGGCGATCCCGGTGCGGGCAACAAGGCCACCGGCCAGGTCTTCATCCACCCGGCCATGACCGGCGGCGTCCTCATGCAGCTCGTCGAGCGCTAGGCACACTCCCGTGCCGTTCCAAAGCACCCGTCCGCGCCGCAGCATCTGGATGTACGGTCTTGAGGCCGACGAGCCCACGGCTGCCCAGCGCAAGGAACAGGCCGCCGCTTTCTCCGCCCGCATCGGTGTGGACGTCGAACTGCCGCCGATCCCGGTTGCCGGGGAACTCGACCTCCGCAAGCCGCGCATCACGCCCCCGTCCTCGATCGCGGAGTTCTGCTTCACCGATAACTACGAGCGCGCCGTCCACCACAAGGGCGACCGCCTCGAAGAGATCCGCGGCATCTTCAAGAACCCCCCGGACGTGGTCGCCCATCCCCGCAACGAGCAGGAACTCGAGGCCGTCCTCACCTGGTGCTCCGACAGCGGCCACGCGGTGATCCCCTACGGTGGCGGCTCGTCCGTCGTCGATGGTGTCACCCCGCCCGAGGGGCCCGACGGCGTCGTCACCATCGATATGGACCAGTTCCACCGCGTCCTCGAAGTGGACGAGACCAGCCGCGCCGCTCGCATCCAGGGTGGCGTCTACGGCCCCCACCTGGAGGACCAGCTTCGCCCCGGCGGCTACACGCTTCGCCATTTTCCCCAGAGCTTCACAATGTCCACCCTCGGCGGCTGGATCGCCACGCGCTCCGGCGGCCACTACGCCACCAACCACACCCACATCGACGAGTTCGTCGAGTCCGTCCGCATGCTCACGCCTCGGGGCTGGTACGAATCGCGGCGCCTTCCCGGTGGCGGCGCCGGACCCGACCCCAACCGCCTCGTCGTCGGCAGCGAGGGGATCCTCGGCATCATCACCGAGGCCTGGATGCGCATCCAGAAGCGCCCCACCTTCCGCGCGACTGCCGGCGTCACCTTCGACAGCTACGAGCAGGCCTACACCGCTACTCGCCACGTCGTCCAGGCGAAGCTCTGGCCAGCAAACCTCCGCCTTCTCGATCCACTCCTGGCGCAGGATAGCGCCGGCCTCGACGGCAAGAAGTCGCTCCTCGTCGTTGGCTTCGAGTCCGCGGAGGTACCGCAGACCACCGTCATGAACCAGGCCATCGAGATTGTCCGCAGCAACGGCGGCCACATCCCCGACGACGAGATCCAGATCTCCGGCGAAGGCAAGCCCACCGGCCGCGGTGGTGCTGTCGGGGCCTGGCGCGACGCATTCATCCCCGGCTCCGGCACCGTCTCCACCGGGGTCGGCATGGTCACCGGCACCTTCGAAACATCGATCACCTGGGATCGATGGCCTGCCTTCGACGCCGCCATGCGCGAGACCGCCCAAAAGGCCCTCAACGAGATCTGCGGCGGCGGCACCGTCAACTGCCGCTTCACCCACGTTTATACCGACGGCCCCGCGCCGTACTACACCTTCGCCGGCCGCTACAAGCCGGGTCTCACCCAGAAGGACTGGATGGCCTTCAAGACCGCTGTCTCCGACGCCATCATCCGCGAAGGCGGCACCATCACCCACCACCACGCCGTCGGCCGCCAGCACCGCCCCTGGTACGACAGGGAGCGCCCCGACCTCTTCGCCGACGCCCTCCGCGCCGCCAAGAAGTCCCTCGACCCGAACGGCGTCCTCAACCCCGGTGTGCTGATCGACCCATAAGCCCCAAATCCGAACCGCGACCGGTAGGGAGCGTACGGATGTTTCGGTTGGCAGCACCTCGGCGCTCGTTCGATGCCAGGGCGGCGCCAAATCCGGGCCGAACCGGGGCGAGGCGCCGGCCCACGGCATCCTGCGACCTCCCCTCCCGACTCGCCACTCCGTCGCTACATTCCCACCTCGAACGTCTCGCACACCTCCACCGACCCGCCGCTCATCAGGATCGGGCATCCCTTCGACTTCGCGACCGCATCCTCCAGGCTGTCAGCCTTCAGCACGCTGTAACCCGTCGCCGGGTTCGCGCCACCGCCGTCCGACACGGTTCCGTTGGCTGCAATCGTCTTCGCCATCCCGATCGGGTTGCCGCCGTCAACCATCGCATCGCCGAGGCCGCCCATCCAGGTCATCCATGCTTGCATGACCTTCGCGCCCTCTTCTTCGTTCTCGGGCATCCCGCCGCCGTGATACACCAGCAGGTAGTTCGCCATCTGTTCTCTCCTCCGGCTGAATATGTGGGTGCCGGGTCGCAGCATCATGCAGAAGTCCTGTCAAAACTCAATACAGTCCGTGGCACCGTGGGTAAAGGAATCTTAAGCGGTCTGCCGGCGTTTGGACTCTGTTTGCGCTTTACCCGGGCTCGATACTGACTGGAGGAAGCGTATGCGCGTTGCTCTCTTCACCACTTTCAAAACAACCCGGAAGGATCCGCTTATCGGCATGCTTGATCGCGTCTCCGATGCATTCATGGCCGCCGGACTCGATCCCACCATCGGCTTCACGCTTGCCGACTCACCCCTTCCCGGTTCGGTGTCTGCCGTCGGCCGCGCCGTGAAGCGTTTTCCCGGCCTCACGCCCTTCGTCAGTGATGCGCCGGTGCTTCCCGGGGGTCCGCCCGTCCATCAACTCCACGGGCGCCCTGGTGCGGCGGGGGTAGCATTCACGACCCTCCGCGAACTCGCTGGCGGCATCCCGCGCTCATTGCCCTTCCACACCGCCACGTTCACCTTCGGTCACCCCGAGTTTGGCCCGCCCCTCGGCGACCCGACCGTCACGCCGCCGCCGGGTGTCCATATCCGCGACGACTGGTGGGTCGATGGCCGCATGCGTTCGCTCACGGCCCTCACCGTTGTCGAAGTGGAACCATCCCACCAGGGCCTGCTGCCCGTGCCGGCCCCCGTTGCCACCATCATCGGTGCCTGCGGTGTGGTCGAAGGGACGAACCAGGTGGCGATGCCGGAGATTCCGCCCGCAGGCGCTTCGCCTCTCCATCCCACGGCGACTCCCCAGAACTCCGTCGCCGCGACGGTCCTCCGTTACCGCGAAAACTTCGCTGCCGTCCTCGACCGCGCGAAGCTGCCACACGAACTGCCGCCGCTGCCGGAAGCCCTCGCTAGCCATGCCGGCGAAATATCTGGCCCCCGAAAACCGGCGCTGGTTCGCGCCTTCAAGCCGCTCGGTTACGACTGCACGTCGAAGTCGGGTGTCTTCACGCTCCGTCGGCGCACCGCGACCAACCAGGTGGTCGAAATCACGCTCGACGTCGGTTCCTGGAGCCGCATGGTCTCGGGCTTCCTCGCCGTCCGCGGTCCCGGCGTGCGAGCGACCGTGCCCTTGCCCGTCGGCCCCGGCATCGCCGGGCAGTACCCCATCGGCAACGCCGTCCGCTGGCAGCAGATCGTCGACAACCTCGCAGCGCTCGTGCGCGAACTCGAACGCAGCTTTGTGCCCGAGGTCATAGAGGCGATGGGCCCGGCCCCCGATTGGTTCGAACCAGGGCCTTAGGCGATGGGTTCGTCCGTGACCACTCCGGCCGCTTCCAGCGCGTCGACCTCCGCATCGCTATAGCCTCCGAGTTCGCGGAGGATGGCGCGGTTGTGCTCGCCGAAGCAGGGCGCCGGCCCAATGCTCTTGAAGAGCCGGTCCTGCAGCCGCCACACCGGTCGCGAGCTCAGTTGCGTGCCCGCGATTGGGTGTTCGTAGCTTGTGAATGCCTGCCGCGCCACCATCTGCGGGTCGCCGATCAGCATCAGCGGCGACAGCACCGGCGCCGCCGTGACGCCCGCTGACTGCAGTTCCTCGGCCGCGGCATGTGCCTCCCTGGTCGCCGCCCATTCGCCGATGACGGTATCGATCGCGGCCTCTCGTTGCTTTCGCACGAAGAACGAGTCATAAGCCGCATCGTCGAGCCGGGCGTCGTCCACCACGCCTTTGAGTGCCTTCCATGCCGCGTCGTCCTCGCAGGCAATTGCGACCCACGTGTCCGTGAGTTCGCGCACGATATTGCCGGCCACGTCCGCCTGGAACCGGCCCTCGTCGTCGCGGCAGCGATAGACGTTGTGCGGCGCCATCTGCAAGTCACGGTTTCCCAGCTGGCGCGGCATCGTGATCCCGATGGACGCGGCCACCATGTACTCGCCGACCATCCCGGTCAGGTTGTCGCGCTGCCGCACCACGATGTGGCAGCCCTCACCGGTCCGTTCTCGCTGGATCAGTCCGACGGCCGCCGCCCCCGCGGCAACGATGCCCGCGTTCGGGTCGCCATAGCTGATCCCGCTGCGGTGCGGTCCTTCGCCCTCATATCCCTGCAAGGCGACAAGGCCGCCCATTTGCTCGATGCCCGGCCCGAAGCCCACGCGTGCGGACTCGGGTCCTGTTTGCCCGAATGCCGGCATCTGGATGAAGATCGCCCGCGGATTCGCCTTGTGGATCGCGTTCCAGCTCAGGCCCAGCCGGTCGGCGACGCCGACGCTCCAGTTCTCGAGCACGATGTCCGACTCTGACAGCAGCCGCAGGAAGGCCTCGTAGCCCTCCGGCTTGTCGAGCGCCAGCGCCATCCCCCGCTTGTTCCGGTTGTATTCGTTGAAGTAGCTCGACTGGTCGTAGCCTCGTGGTTCCTGGCTCCGGCCAACGCCGCGCACCGCATCCGCGAAGTCCGGTCCCTCGATGTGGATGACGTCGGCGCCCATATCGCCCCAGAAGCGCGCCGCATACGGCCCTGCCCACACCTGCGAAAAATCCAGCACCCGCACCCCATCCAGGAGCGGCTTCGGTCGACCGGATGGGGCGGCCTGTTCCCGGTGCCCGTGGCCGTTATGCGGCGCCAGCACCTCGCTCGTGTGCTCGCCCAGCAAGGGCGCCCGCGACTGCACCGCCATCTCATCGTCGATCGTGAACGCCATTCCCGGCATCTGGTGTGCGCCCAGCACCGGGTGGTCCAGCGTCTGCCAGAACCCCTGGTGTTTCAGCTGGGCGTTGTCCAGCAGGTCCTCTGGCGTGGCCACCAGGGAAAACGGCGCCCTTTGTCGGCCTGCTTCCGCGAAGATCTCCGCCGCCGTCCGTGCCGCCGTCCAGTCCCCGATCAGCACCTGCACGACTTCGTTCATCTCCGGGTTCAGCAGCAGGTTCAGAAAGGCCGGGTCATCAGCCAGTTCCGGCCGCCCGATGCACGCGTACACAGCGCCGGTCTGGCGGGCCATCGCGCTCACACCGACCCAGCCATCGGCGCACGGGTACATCCCCCAGATCGCCCGCAGCTGGTTCCCCGTCCGCGAAGCATCCGACCCTCGTACCATCGCCGCTGGCCCGAATCCTTCGAGGCTCGCGTTCTGCACTTCCTGCAGCGAGAGGTCGATGTGGTCACCCCGGCCACCGGCCCTCACCGCGTAGAGCGCCGTCACGATCGACGAAAAGGCATGCAGCCCCGCCTGGTACTCCGCCTGGTAGCCGGCGGTCTTCATCGGCGGCTTGTCGGCGTCCCCCGAGAGCATCATCTGCCCACCCGAGGCGAACGCCGTCAGCGCTGTCGCCTTCCAGCTGGCTCGCGGACCGTCCTGTCCGTACGGTGTCACCGAGCAGACGATGAGGGCCGGGTTCGCCTGTCTCGCCGCATCGAGGTCCAGTCCCCGCCGCGCCCACCATCCCGGCGCCTGTGATTCGACCACGACATCGGCCGTGTCGACGAGGTCCTTCAGCGCCTCGATGCCCTCACGCGTCATGGCGTCCACCACCACGCTCCGCTTGCCGGTGTTCAGGTAGCCGAAGAGGACGCTGCCGTCCGGGCTGTCACCCACGCGCGGCAGCCGGTGGCGGGTGCGGTCACCCTCCGGCGGCTCCACCTTGATAACGTCCGCCCCCCAGGCGGCCAGTAGCTTTGCCCCGTAGGCTCCCGCGACACCGTTGCTCAGATCGATGACGCGGACGCCTTGAAGCGGTACGGGCCCCGCCTCCGACGCAGTTGGCATCCTTGCTTCCCTCCGAATGGCGGCATGATACAGGCCGCCGGGCCCTCGCTCAGCGCCGCCTGAGCGTTTCCGCCTTCCGTACGGTAAAACCAACGTTGCAGAGGAACGCCAGATGAATCGCTTGCTCATTGCCAACCGCGGCGAGATCGCCATTCGCATCGCCCGCGCCGCCGCCGAACTCGAAATCCCCACCGTCGCCGTCTACGCCGAGGACGACGCGGCTTCGCTCCACGCGCGCAGCGCCGACCATGCCGTCGCCCTCGCCGGTTCCGGCGCCCGTGCCTACCTCGACATCGACCAGCTTGTCCGCGTCGCCGTCGAGAACGCGTGCGATGCCGTCCACCCCGGCTACGGCTTCTTAAGCGAAAACGCCGCCTTCGCGCGCGCCTGCGAGGTTGCCGGCATCACCTTCGTCGGGCCAAGCGCAGCCGCCCTCGACCTCTTCGGCGACAAGGCCACGGCCCGCGACCTCGCGGCCAGCACCGGCGTCCCCGTCCTCCAGGCCTCGAAAGCCGATTCCACCGCCGCCGAGATCACCGCCTTCTTCCAGTCGCTCGGCGGCCGCCCCATCGTCATCAAGGCGATCGGCGGTGGCGGTGGCCGTGGCATGCGTGTCGTCGAATCCGTTGATGCCATCTCCGACGCCCACAAGCGTTGCCAGTCCGAGGCCGCGGCCGCCTTTGGCAATGGCGCCGTCTACGCCGAGGAACTCGTGACACGCGCCCGCCATATCGAGGTACAGGTGATCGGCCGACTCCCACGGCGCCGTCAGCCACCTCGGCGAGCGCGACTGCAGCATCCAGCGCCGCCATCAAAAGATCGTCGAGATCGCTCCCGCGCCTAACCTTCCCCAGTCTCTCCGCGAAGCCATTTGGACCGCCGCCCTCAAGCTTGCGAAGGCGGGCGATTATCGTGGCGTCGGCACCTTCGAATTCCTTGTCGACTCCTCCGACCTCGCCGCCGGCCGCTTCGCCTTCATCGAGGCCAACCCGCGCCTCCAGGTCGAACACACCATCACCGAGGAGGTGACCGGGGTCGACATCGTCCAGGCCCAGCTGCGCATCGCCGACGGCGCGTCTCTCGCCGATCTCGGCCTCGACCAACCGCCGCACGAGCTTCCGTGGCTTCGCCATCCAGGCGCGCGTGAACATGGAGACCATGTCGCGCCGACGGCCAGGCGCGGCCTACCAGCGGCATCCTCGCGGAGTTTCAACCGCCCACAGGGCCGGGCTCCGCACCGACACCTTTGGTTACGCCGGCTACACGACCAGTGCCCGCTACGACTCCCTCCTCGCCAAGGTCATCGCCCACGCCGATCGCGCGACTTCGCCGGCGCCGTCGCCAAGACCGCCCGCGCCCTCGCCGAGTTCCGCATCGAGGGGCTGCAGACGAATATTCCGTTCCTCCGCGCCATCCTCGCCGCCCCCGAAGTCATCGCCGCCGAGATGTACACCCGCTTCGTCGATGACAACGCGGCAGCCCTCGTCGAGGCTGCTGCCGCCTTCGCACCCGCCCCGGCCGTATCCTCCGCGCCGCCAACTCCTGCGGCAGCCGAAGAACGCCGTCTCGCCGGTGTCCGTGTCGATGCCGCCGATCCGCTGGCCGTCCTCACCTACGGCCAGCAGGAGTCGGTCTCGCGCCGCACCACCACCACGACCGAAGAGAAGCCGCCTGAGGGCACGCTCGCCCGTTCGCGCGCCACTCCAGGGCACGGTCGTCAGCATCGCCGTCGCCGGTGGGCGATACCGTCCGCGCCGGCCAGGTCCTCGCTGGTCATGGAATCGATGAAGATGGAGCACGAGCGTCCGCGCCGAGTCCGGCGGCATCGTCCGCGGGTCGCGGTCGCGGCCGGCGACACGATCGTCGAGGGCTCATCCTCTCTCCTGATCGAGCCCGTCGAGGGCGCCGATAGCGAGGCGGCGATGGAAGTGGAAGTCGACCTCGACGACATCCGCCCCGACCTCGCGCGAAGTCGCTCGAGCGTCATGCGATCACCCTCGACGCGACGCGGCCCGAGGCCGTCGCCCGCCGTCGCGACAAGACCATCAGCGCACCGCCCGCGAGAACATCGACGACCTCGTGCGACCCCGGCACCTTCGTCGAGTACGGCCCCCTCGTCCTCGCCGCCCAGCGCCGGCGCCGCCCGGTCGAGGAGCTCATCGAGAAGAGCCCGGCCGACGGCATGATCACCGGCGTCGGCAGCGTCAACGGCGACCTGTTCGGCGACCCGCGTCCCGCTGCGCGGTCATGGCCTACGACTACACGGTCTTCGCCGGCACGCAGGGCGCCAGAACCACCGCAAGACCGACCGCATGCATCGACATCGCCGAGCAGGGCGGCATGCCGGTCGTGCTCTTCGCCGAAGGTGGCGGCGGCCGGCCCGGCGACACCGACGGCATCGGCGTCGCCGGCCTCGACGCGCGACCTTCGCCCGCTTCGCCCAGCTCTCGCGGCCTCGTGCCGCATGGTCGGCATCGTTTCCGGCCGCTGCTTCGCCGGCAACGCCGCGCTGCTGGGCTGCTGCGACGTCATCATCGCCACCGCGGACTCGCAACATCGGCATGGGCGGCCCGGCGATGATCGAAGGCGGCGGCCTCGGCGTCTTCGCGCCCGAAGAGATCGGGCCGCATGGACGTCCAGGCGCCAAACGGGGTCGTCGACGTCGCCGTCGAAGACGAGGCCGAAGCGGTCGAGGCCGCGAAGAAGTACCTCTCCTACTTCCAGGGGCCGTGGCGACGTGGGAGGCGCCGGACCAGCGCGCGACTGCGCCGGCATCATCCCCGAGAACCGCCTGCGCGTCTACGACGTCCGCGAGGTCATCGAGACGCTCGCCGACGACGGGCTCCGTCCTCGAGCTGCGCCGCGACTTCGGCATCGGCATGGTCACCGCCCTCATCCGCATCGAAGGCCGGCCGATGGGCGTCATCGCCAACAACCCCGTCCATCTCGCCGGCGCGATCGACAGCGACGGCTCGGACAAGGCCGCGCGCTTCATGCAGCTCTGCGACGCCTTCGACATGCCGATCCTCTATCCTCTGCGACACGCCCGGCATCATGGTCGGCCCCGAGATCGAGAAGACGGCGCTCGTCCGGCACTCGCAGCCGCATGTTCGTCGTCGGCGCGAACCTCAGCGTGCCGTTCTTCACCATCGTCCTGCGCAAGGCCTACGGGCTCGGCGCGCACGCCATGGCCGGCGGCAACTTACAAGGCGCCGATCTTCACCGTCTCCTGGCCCACCGGCGAGTTCGGCGGCATGGGCCTCGAAGGCGCGGTGAAGCTTGGCTACCGCGAAGAGCTCGCCGCGCATCGAAGACCCCGCCGAGCGCCTCGCCAAGTACGAAGAGATGGTCGCGCGCGCCTACGAGCGCGGCAAGGCCCTCAACCAGGCCATCCATGTTCGGCTTCGACGACACGATCGACCCCGCCGACTCCCGCTACTGGCTGGCCAACCTCCTCAAGTCCATCCGCACCGAACCCCGCAGCGGCAAGAAGCGCTCCAACATCGACGCCTGGTAAGGCCGAAGGGATAGGGGATAGGAGCCGGAGCCGCGGCCCCCTGTGGCCGCGAGCCGCCAGCAACTCGACATTGTTGGCCACCCTCGCCACTCAACTGCACAACCAACCCGGAGCCGCGGCCCCCGTGGCCGCATGCCTTCCTCCACCGCCCGAGGCATCGGCTACACTCGATCCGAGCCACACCCATGACCAAGCTCCTCGCCTCCTTCTTCTTGCTTGCGACCCTCTTCCTCGCCGCTGCCTGCGGAGACGACGGCTCCCCGACTCCCACGCCAACCGGCCCCACGCCAACCGGCCAGATCACCGCAACGCCCGAATCGCCGACCGCGACGCCGACCCCGCACCCCACCGATACCCCGACCCCGGAACCAGGATCATGCCCTCTCCCGGCCTCAGCCTGCGAGCGCATCAACGAGATCGATGGCTGGATGACCACCGGTGACGTCGCATCCGTCGTGAGCGCGACCCGGACCAGCGAGTACACGTGCCCCGGCAGCCGCACGCAGGATGTCGGCGGTCCGTTCCCCCTCTGCGATGGTGCAACTCCAGGCGAGGTTCGCACCGGCGTCGGCACCGCCCGCCGCTACTCCGAGGGCAGCGTCCTCAGCACCGATGGCTACGCCGGCATGCTCCTGGACTACGTCGAACACTCGGACCCCTTGGCAAACGACGACCTCGGCGACGGCGGCCTCCGCCTG
>CAVTUS010000005.1:0-167073 GCA_963737965.1 uncultured Chloroflexia bacterium
CTACCTTCAACTCATCGTATTGCTATCATCAAAATTACAGACTTCGGCGTGGCGAAGCTGTCGATCGCTAACGTGAACGCCGAGGTGACGCGCGTCGGTACCGACGCCTACGCGCCGCCCGAGCACAGTCCAAACGCGGACACCGGGGGCTTGCGCGAGCGTCTGACGCCATCGGCGGACGTCTACTCGCTCGCGAAGACAATCTACACGGCGCTCACGGGGCGGGCCCCGCGTCAGTTCGTCCGATTGCCCATTGGAGACCTTCCATCGGAGCTCGCGAGCCAGGAGTGGGGACCGGCGCTTCTGGCGATTCTTCGGCGCGCGACCGCGACCTCACCGGCAGATCGATATCTGACCGTCGGCGAATTTTGGGCGGACCTGGCCCTCCTCCTCGAACATGCACGCGACGACGAGGACGAGCGGACGCACGTTCGCCCGAGAGAGGGATTGCGGCACCTCGCGCCGATGCCGCCAGCGGCGCCGATGCCCCAGTTCAAGCCTCAACACAACACCGGCGGCCGCGGGGTCGAGGCCGCAAGTCCTCCGCGCATTGTGGTCACTCTCGAGGAGCCGCGTGCGGTACCGGCGCCCGCCGGAAAGCCGTCAGAGCCGGCGGAGCCGATCGACGAGGAGCCGTATTCGTTCAGGGAGGATCTTCGCGATCTCGTCGGACGCGGCGCCGGCCTCCGAATCGGCGTTCTCGTAGTGGTGCTCGGTCTCTTCGGAGGCGTGGCGGGCGTGTATTACGGCGTACAACAATTCGTCGTCGCGAGGGTGCAACGCCAAGCCACGGTCACCGCGATGACGCTGACGCTTCGCGACGGCCCGTCGCAGCAATCGAACGCGATAGGGCTGCTTCCGTCGGAGACGCGCGTCCGAATCCTGCGACAAGAAGCCGACGGGCCTTGGTGCGAGGTAAAAGTTACGCGCTGGGGCGGCCCCGTCGATTCGGAGCAGCCCGACCAGGGCTGGGTGAACTCGAAGTTTCTCGACCTCGACGCGCCCTAGGTCACGACGCCTCGATGTCTATCGTGTCGACGATGCCAACGATCGCAGCGTCTACCGGGCACTCGTTGCAGCCCTGCGCCATCCGCGCTGAGGACCCCTGTACGACGAGCACGGTTTCGCGAGCTCCGGCTCCGACCGTATCGACGGCGACGAGCGCGCCGCCGCGTCGCGCCTCTTCATCGACCGCGTCGAACGGTACGACGACGAGAAGCTTCCGGCCCTCGAGGCGCGGATCCTTTCGCGTCGCTACGACCGTTCCAACGATGCGCGCGAGGAGCATCCGGGGTTCGGTCCGGACTAGCTCTCGATGCCGATAGGCATCACGTCGTCGACGCTGCCGTGCGGCCGCGGGATGACGTGAACGCTGATGAGCTCTCCGACTCGCCTGGCGGCGGCGGCGCCGGCATCGGTCGCAGCCTTCACAGCCGCCACGTCACCGCGAACGATTGCCGTCACGAAACCGGCGCCAATCTTTTCGTAGCCGACGAGCGTTACGTTCGCGGCCTTCACCATGGCGTCCGATGCCTCGATCATGGCAACGAGTCCGCGGGTTTCGATCATTCCGAGTGCTTCCATCACGGTAGCAATCCTCTCTTTCAGCTCCCGAGCTGTCCGCACGCGGACGCTAGGTACTCGATCCGTTTCGCAATGCGCGGGCGCCGTCTTCGACCAAACGGATGAGCTCCGCGCGCGTCAGCGTGATCTTTTCGTCGTCGTGTCCGTTGGTCGCGTCGCCACGCGGCGTGAACGAGCATGCCTGCCCTGGGCGAGGTTTGCCACCCATGTAGCCCGAACGCTCGCGCACTTCGACGAGCTTCGCTACAGCCTCAGCCGGAAGCTGCCTCGCGCCGCCGAGAAGGTGCGCAACGAGACTGATTCGCGCGAAGTGCTCGAGCGTCTCCATGTTGGACAGAGCAGCTTCCATGTCCGAGCCGTATCCCACAGCTCCGTGATTCGCGAGCAGCAGCGCATCGTGAGCCGGAATGAACGGAGTGAGCGCATCGACGAGCTCGTTCGTGGAGGGGGTGCCGTAATTCGTGAGCGGAATGCACCCGAGGGTCAGGACGACCTCGGAGAGCAGCGCTCGGTCGAGCGCGAGCCCCGCGACCGCAAATCCAGTCGCAATAGGAGGATGCGCGTGCACGACGGCGTTGATGTCATCCCTGAGGCGGTAGATCTCGAGGTGCATCGCGAGCTCCGAGCTCGGGCGACCTTCCCCCGGGAGCGCTTCTCCGCGGGCGTCGCAGTGCACCACCATGTCGGCCGTCATCCGCCCCTTGCACACCATGGTCGGCGTCGCGAGAAGGGTTCCGTCCGCTAGCCGGGCCGAGATGTTCCCATCGCCCGCGGCTACGAACCCACGATCGTACAGCATCCGACCGATGTCGCAGATGGCTTCTCGAAACTCGCGCTCGGTCGTTCCCTTCAAGCGGGTCATACGACCACCATCCGAGCGGCGTCAAACGGTCTCATGCTCTTCCGTAATCTCGATTTCAGGGTCGTCAGCGGAGGACTCGACGGTCGATGCGGCACCGGGCGGTCGAGCGAGCGCATATGATAGGCCCTCGAGTGAGATTGTCAAGTCGACGGTTCGGATCTTCACCCACGATGGGCCGGTGATGCGAGTCGGCGCAAAATTGAGTACCGCCCGGATGCCAGCGGCCACGACCGAGTCGAGGGCGGCCTGCGCCGCGTGGGCTGGAACGGCGATAGCGGCGATGTCTATGCCCTCCCTCGCGACCACCTCTGCAAGTCGGTCGACCGGATGGACTGCTACACCGGTCGAGGACAACGTTCCGACCTTGGCTGGATCATTATCGAACATCGCGACCATCTGGAAGTTCTCGCCCGCGAAGCCATCGTAGTTCGCAAGCGCGAGACCCAGGTTCCCGGCTCCGACGACCGCCAATCGATGTTGCGCGTCCAAACCTAGAATCGTGGTGATGTGTCGCCTGAAGGTCGTCGACGTAGTATCCGACGCCTCGAACACCAAACTCGCCGAAGTACGCAAGATCCTTTCGAATCTGTGCCGAATTGAGGCTGAACCGCTCTGCAAGTGTCTGAGAGGAAATAGTTTGCGTCCCCTCGTCGGCCAGCGTGTTGAGACACCTCAGATAGATCGACAGACGATTGACGGTAAGCTCTGAGATCTTCTCAGTCTTGATCTGCACCGTGGTTCGTACCCCGTTTTCGGCCGTCTGCGGCGTCATCCACAGACGCTCTGTTGCGAGTAAGTATACACGACGACAAGCCGTATGAGCTTGTCCAATTTCGCACATGCTCAATACTTGACATCGACCCCCGATCCGGAGACAATCGACCGGCAACAGGCAGGATTGGGTTCGCCTTCGGGGTTGCCACGCCGCCTCTTGCGACAACGTTGTTACAACGAATGTTCTGCGACAGGTTGGTCCCCCGCTTGAGGCGCTTTCGGAAGCGCCCGGGGTTAGCGCGCTCCATTCAGGCACCTTACTCGTGCGACGACGCGCCCGATTGCTAGTCGAAAATCCTCTGTTCGAGGTAGCTATGGCGTCGACGAACTTCCAAACCTCGGGTCGGACAATGGTCGGCATCTCCGCCGACGTCGTCCTGACGGATCGCGAGCTCGCGATTCTGCGTGCGACCCGCTCGAATTCACTTTCCACCGTCGCGATTGCAGAAGAGGTAGGTCTCGGAAACGACCCAACGCTCGTCATGCCCTTGCTCGATCGTCTCGAGCGTCTCGATCTCGTCAACGGATACTATGCTGCCGGACGAGTCATGACTTCAGCGGCCGAGACCCATCGCCGATATTACAAAGTTACGGACTTGGGACTTCGCGTCATCTAGATCCGTCGAAGTGCCCGTCCGAGCGAGTATGGCGTCTCTACGCTATACTGGCGCCGTGAAACGCGGACACAAACACGAGAGCACGTCCGGAGGCTTCAGCCTGCTGGAAATGACTGTCGTGGTTGCCGTTGTGGTGATTCTGGCCGCGATTGCGATACCGGCGATCAGCTACTGGCTGGAGCAATATCGCCTGGGCATCGCCGCTCAGCAGGTTGCCGATGCGTTGCAAGCCACGAAGATGCAGGCAGTCGCGAAGACAAGGCGAACCGAGCTTCTCTTCGACGTTGCCGGGAACCGGCTGGGGCGCGAGGGCTCGGAACTCGCGGGACTCCCACCCGGAGTTCGGTTTGCTCAGCCCTCGCAAACCCTCCCTCCTGACCCGGCCGTAAACATGTCGGCGGCCGTGACGTTTCCGCCGCTCGCAGAGACTTCGACCCTCAGATCAGCGGCGTTTTCGGGCCGGGGGCTCCCGGTTGGCGAGCCCGGAGAAGTCTACGCAGTCTTCCTCTCCAACTCGACGGGCTCATCCGCCGTGTTGATGACGAGTGCCGGAAACGTTCGGATCGTCTACTGGGACGGGGGTTCGTGGAAGTGAGCGGGCGACCGCAGGGAGGTGTGTTGTGGAGCTGGAGCAAGCCCCCTGCGGCCTCCGCTCGAGCGACGCGCCAGGACGCCCAATCAGGTCTCGCGACCGTGACGTGACGTCGAAGGACGTGTGCCTGGAACCCTTTCAACCCGTTTGTTCGATAAACCCTTGTCCGCGGCCGCCGCTCCCCGAAGCTGTTCGCGCTCGGGGCCGGTAGCCGGTCTCACGATGGTGAGACTAGACGGGCTCCCTTGAGAAAGACTTGAGGCGCGCGGTCGTCCGTGAATCGCGCGACCTCCTCTCCTACTCGGCGGCGAGCCTGCCGCCAAGCCGGTGATTGAGCTTTCGAGAGCCGCGGCGCTACGGTCTTGCCAGCGCGAGGGCTCTCTCGTTAGACAAGACACGTCCCGTCCAGAGCTCGAACTGAAGGGCGGCCTGGGTCGCCAGCATCGGGAGGCCGCCGAGCCGCGCACAACCAGCGGCTCCAGCATCCGTGAGGAGTCGCGTCTCCTCTGGGTTGTAGACGAGGTCGTATACGAGCCGAACGCCACGCAGGGCGGCCGCCGGTACCGGAGACTCGCCCTCCGTGACCCCGAGCGTTCCGACCGGCGTTGCATTCACGAGGATGTCCATTTCGTATCGCCCAATCTCGTCGAGCCGAGGCCGGCCGCGCGTCGAAGGATTCGGCGAGCTCGACGACGCGATCGCGGGAGCGCCCGAAGACGTACGTCGTGCGCCCCTCTCCTGAAGCCCGCACACGACCGCCCGCGCCGCACCGCCAGCGCCGATCACTCCCACGGATTGCCGGAAAGGTCTCCGACCATCGCCTCGAGCGGACGCATCGCGCCCGCGACGTCGGTGTTGTGGCCGACGAGCTCGTCGCCCTCGACGACAACCGTGTTCACGGCGCCCACACGTTGCGCCAAGGGATCGACACGGTCGAGCATCGGCAGGATTTCGGTCTTGTAGGGATTCGTCACGCTGAGCCCCCGGAGGCTCAGTCGCGGGCGCGCTTCCGCGAGAAACACCGCGAGATCGTCGACAGCGAACGGAACGTAGACGAGGTCGACTCCGAGCTCTCCCGCGGCGCCGTTGTGAATGGCCGGCGATCTGGAGTAGCCGACGGATCCCGCCACCAGCCCCGTCACGATGGTCGCGTCGGACAACGCATCGACGCGGAACAGGCCACTCATAGCCGCGAGCTCGAGTTGCCCCGGTGCGGCTACCCGGCCGTGATCCGCCGCGCAAAACGTGAATGCGGCGCCGCGCGACGGACCCAAGACTCGAGTCGCGATTCCCTTCTCGCCCATGGCGATCGCCACCGCCCTCTTACCCAACGCCTTCGCCCGGTCGACCACGTCGAAATGCCGAAACTGATCGACCGATCGCGTCGCGAAGGTCGCGAGCTTATAGATCGCCGCGGGTATGCTCGTCATCCTTTCGAAGACTGCGACCAGATCGGATGGCGTGGACGAGAAGTCGTGATGCGACAAGACCATCGAGCCAGGGTCGAGTCCGATCTCGAACGCCATCGGTGCACACTCCCATTCGACGTCGTACATTCCCCCGATGCGCTCGACCAACTCGCCAAGAAGGGAGAGTCGCCAGCGATCGTCCACCACTTCGCGCCCCCCGTCGCTAGGCCGCCGAAAGGTCCAAAGCAACCGATCACGAGCGCGAAGTGCGCGAAAAGGCTCGAAGTCCTCCAGGCGCATCCTCGACGGATCGTCGAAGGCATCGATACGGATCTCTGCGAGCGCTCCCGCTGCATGCACTCGTTCGGCGGCGGCAAGAGCGGCCGCGACGGACCGCTCCGTGATCGAGGCGCAGAGCGTCACTGAGCGGGCTGTTTCGGGAGGCGGCGCGTCTTCGCCGGCGGCGTCTTCGCGGCGCCGGCCTTCGGCGCCGCAGCCTTTTTCGTGGAGCCGGCCGACGCTCGACGAGCGGGACCATCGCGGGGCGCAACGCGCCGCGCACCACCGCCAACTGTCCGAGGATACTCAGCGGCCGATTGTCGATCGACTGTGCAAGCGAGAGCGCGCGGAAATAGTCGTCTTGCGCGAGCGCTTCGAGCGCAGCGGAAAGGTCGTATGCGGAGAGTCGGTACATCGTCCCCGGATTCCGATCCTTCGTCGCAGAGTCGACGAGCCCAAGCGACGTGTTGACCGATGCGACTGCCGTCGATACGACGTCGAATCCGCGAAGCGGGTCCAGTCGGACCGTAAGCGTTCGCTATCCGAACCAATCCCCGCGCCTTGGCCTCGGTAATGACCGCACCCTCCTTCGTAACGAGACTCACCGCCTCGTCGAGGAGATCGAGAGCCGCGGGCTTCCGCTGTGACGACGCGAGTGCGCGAGCGATGTCGCAATACGACGCTGCTCGGTCGTCGAGGTTCGGAATATCCGAGGCGGCACTCGCGCGTCGTCGTAGCGCTTGTCCCGAATCGCGATCGAGACGGCTTCGCGGGCGAGTGGTCCAAGGACGCGAGCTCTCGCGTCATCGTCGTCGATCTTGGAAACGTACCCCTTTGCCGCGGGATAGCCGTCGCGCTGCATCGCCACGAAAGCCGCACGTGCGTACAACGAAACTCGTACGCTCGCATCGCGGACTCCGCCGCTCGAGAGGCCAAGTCGTCCGGCGACTCGACCGACGCCGACGGCGGACGGACGCGGTCGCGAACGTCGGAAGGGGCGAACCTTCGATCTGGCCGACCAGGACGCGGAATGCGGCCGACCGCTCGGGGTCGTACGCGTCGAAGAGCGGCGCGATCTGTCGCGCGAGCGAGTAGCTCAGCATGAGGCCCTGGCCCGTAAAGACAGAAGCAGGATCGACCGAATCGCCGGGCGCAGGTGCGATCGTGTGATCGGACAGGGTCGAGACGTATCGTCCGGTCACGGCATAGGCCGCCTCGAGGAATCGCCGCTTCGTGTCGGCAGCGCCACCCCCGGACGCGACAGTACGACGGACCATTCTCGAGCTCCGGAAAGAGGAACGATCCCACGCCCCAAAGGTCGATCGGACTCGAGCCGTATTGGAGCGCCGACTGAATCGCATCGCCCGCGAGCGTATCCGCGACCGGCGGGGCGCTCTCGGAAAGCGCATCGAGAAGCGCGCCGAATTCCATAGGAACGCCAAGCTGCAGGCTTGCCTCCGAGCTCGGCCGCGAGTGTTGGATTGCGCGGCGCGACTGACGTCGCGACCTTGAGGAGCGTTGCGCTCCGATCGGAGAGGTTCTCGAAGGGTAACCCGTCGCCGTCGAATAGATCCGGATCGTCGTCGAGACCACGAGCCATCTCGTCGGCAAACTCGGGATCCGTACGATAGAGCGACGCAAAGAGCTCGACGTAGAGCTCCGACCGAGCGCCGACCGGCGCCGCAGTCGGGTCGATCAGCGACTCGTTGAGGTCGTCGATCTCCGCGAAGGCGTGACGGAAAAGGCGCTTCGATCGTTCGCGATCGTGCTCCCACAAGCGCGTCCGCCAGACGCGCTTCGACTCGGATTCGCATGGCGGTATCAGAGACCGACTTCGCTTGATCCGTGAGCGAATCGAGCACGCCCGCGGCGTTTTGTTGTTCGATCGTGAGCTCGCGCACCTTGACCTTGCCGGCCGTCGCGCTCGTCTGTCCGAGGGCGGTCGTCAAAAGGACGCCGACGGCCAGCGCCGAACAATACAGTCGAATTGAGCTTCCCCTTGTCATCCTACTCGCCTGCGAACAGCCCGCCCTGCTGTGTAAAGGTCGCGACGCCGAAATGGGTATACGCCGCACGCGTGGCGACCCTCCCTCGCGGCGTGCGATTCAGAAATCCGATTTGAATCAGGTACGGTTCGATCATCTCCTCGATGGCGTCCTTCTCTTCGTTGATCGCCGCCGAGAGCGTTCCGAGGCCGACGGGCCCCCGTCGAACTTCTCCATGATCGTGCGAAGGAACTTTACGTCGGCCTCGTCGAGCCCGTAGGTATCGATCTCGAGTCGATCGAGCGCCTCCCGCGCAACGACGCTCGTGATCTGGCCCTCGTAGAGCACCTCCGCGATATCGCGCACTCGTCTCAGGAGCCTGTTCGCGATTCGCGGAGTCCCGCGCGAGCGACGTGATATCTCCGCCGCGCCTTCGTCGTCGACCTCGACGCCGAGAATCCCCGCGGATCGCCGCACGATTCGGTGCAACTCCGACGGCGGATAGAAGTCGAGATGCGCCCGAATTCCGAATCGGCCCCGCAGGGGCGCCGTGATCAGGCCGGCCCTCGTGGTCGCGCCCACCAGCGTAAACCGTGGCAAATCAAGCTTTATCGATCGAGCGGACGGTCCTTGCCCGATGATGATATCGAGCTGGAAATCCTCCATTGCCGGATAGAGGACCTCTTCCACTGCGGGATTCAGACGGTGGATCTCGTCGATGAACAGGACGTCGTTCTCCTTGAGGTTCGTCAGGATCGCCGCCAGATCCCCGGCCTTCTCGATCACGGGTCCAGACGTAGACTTCAAGTCGGCACCCATCTCGTTCGCTACGATGATCGCGAGCGTCGTCTTCCCGAGGCCCGGTGGCCCGTAGAGGAGGATGTGGTCGAGAGCCTCGCCTCTCCGGAGCGCCGCTTTGATGAAAATGTCGAGATTGCCGGCAACCTTGGTCTGACCGATGTACTCGCGGAGACGCTTGGGGCGCAAACTGAGCTCGAAATCGCGCTCCTCAGTGCCCATCGTCGCCCCTTCCACGATTGGGTTCCCGGTGCGTTCGGTCATTTTGTAACTATCGCAGAATCGGTCATTTGTAGTCAAAGGAACGTTTGAGCGAGGTCGAAGTTCCGGATAGAGTTCCAGCATGCGGCAGCCACCGGAGTTCTTCGACGACAAAGACATCGTTCTCGTACACATCGGGACGACCCTCCGCAGCGCTCTGAAGCTCGAAGACGCCCTCACGAAATCCGGCATCGACTACGCCGTAGAGACCGACCAGTATCAAGGCGGCCTCCTTTTCTGGACAAAAAGGACGGGAGTCTTCTTCTACGTGGTTGCGGGCGACGTGCCCCGTGCACATGAGGTGATGAGATCACATCGCTTTCGGATCCATCACGAGTGAACCGCGCGTAGATCCGTAAAGTTTCGCCCCCCTGCGCCGATGAATACGACTGGGGTACTTTCCAATTCTTCTCGCCTCGAACACGTTGGCCGTCGCCACTACAGAACAAAAAATAACGGCGCCCGCCGCACGAACACAGCTCACGACGCGATCGATACTCCTTTCGCTCGTGGCGCGCTGGAACCGTCTCCGCCAGTGGTTGCGGCTCAGACGGTTCGAGACGGCTCTCAAGGCAGAACCGGACAGCGTGCGGATTCTCGGTGCGCTCGCCCTCTACCTCGAGCGCATCGGCAAGAAGGACCGTGCCGGTTCCACGTACGCGCGGATGGCGCTCATCCACGCTCGCGCCGGCGACATCGAGTCTGCGGCATTCTGCACCCGAAAGTTCGAGTTCTGCGGCCTTGCCGATCCCGCGAGGGTCTTTCGAGAACTCGCGACCGTTTTTGCAACTGCAGGCCGATTTGCGGACGCGGCGCGCGTCTGCCGTAGAGTGGCCGAATCGTACGTGGCCGACGGACACGCTCGCGCCGTGGCCGGCTTTCTCAAACAGCTTCCGCCGCTAGGCCCCTATGCCGAGGCCACACGAGCCGAGCTCGAAGAACTGGCTGCGGCCGCCCTCGGGGTCGACTCGCAGGAATCCGACATTCCGGAGCCCGCCACAAGGAGACCCGTCGAAGAGGTATTCCTCAGTGGAACACTCGGTCGGGTGGGAGTGTATGACGTCGTTCAAATGGTTGAGTCGAATCAGCTTACGGGCCGACTCGACATCACGTCGCGCGACTGTCTTGCCCACATCTATTTCTCGAAGGGCCGAGTGGTCGCCGCTCGGCGCGGGGTTGAACGCGGCTATCCTGCTGCGCGCAGGGCACTTACGATCAAGTCAGGGCGCTTCAAAGTCGTGACGATGGATGCTGCCCCCCCGGACGAGTTCCACGTTCCAAACAACACGAGCCTCCTGCTCGACGTGTTGCGGGAGATCGACGAGTCGACTCAGGAAGATCCGGAGTGGGACGACGATCAGATCGCCGGGATCTCCACTCTGAACTGATCCACGGCGATCGCGATACGCGCCGTCGCGAGCTTCGTGAACTCGCGCGTCGTGGAGAGCATCATCGGAACGCCGCCCGTCGCGACGTCCAATCCGTACGCCCGACTGGTGAAGATCGCCTTGATTCGCGGGTTCGTCGGCTCGCGCACACCGAATCGCAGCGCTCGTCGCGTCATCGCGTTCTCCGGCGAAGGATTTGCGATCTCCAGCCGATCGTCGAAAAGTGTTACGCGCGTCGCCGCTTTGGCTGGCGTAGTCACGGTGCACAAGAGCGTTCGCGAGCGCCTCGAGAACCGCTATCCGCGGGAAATACGGCCGGGCAGCGACCGGAGCGGTGGGGCGGCGACGCGGCCGGCTCTCCCAAAGGTCGGCGTAGCGCTCGACGAATTGAACAGCGCGCTCGTAAAGGTTTCCCAGGTTTCCGATGAACTCGACCTCCTCGACGACCTGGTCCGACGTATCGGAGCCGGAGACGCGGCGGACGACGAGCGGACTCTGCGGCAGCCGCTTCGCGACCGCCGTTCCCTTGCCGAACAGGAGAATTCCACCGACCGTTGGTACGAGATCCTCCCCGTATCGGACGGCAAGGCGGAGGTCGGCGAGCAGTGCTCCCATTCGATAGTCCGGACTCACGTCGGCGTGTCCGGCTGTAATCTCCTTCAAATAGGCCCAGATAGCGGCTTCGTCGATATCCGTCGTCGGATCGGCGTGCAGGAGCGGCGTGTCCTCGAACGCCCGAGCACCGGTCCGGCCGCGATACAGTTCGGCGATCTCCTCTCCGGTGGCCTCCCGCTTCGCAGCACCGACGCGGATGAAGTACCTGCCGTCGACTGTTCGATGGGGCGCCCGGCGAGAATCGACCTCGAACACCAGAATGCGGAGGCCCGAATCGAAGGCGACCTTGTCGATGCGCGACCAGACCGGCGGCACCAGTCTCTCGCGGCAAATCGCCAGGAGGTCCTGCTCGATCAGTTCGGGGTGTGAGATTCCCTCGAGCCGGAGTTGGTCGGTGACCCCGAAGACGATCGTGCCGCCGCCGCTGTTCGCGAGGGCGCAGATGCCGGCGGCAAGTTTCTCGGGGTTCGAGAATCGGACCTTGAACTCGAGATAACTGTCTTCACCTCCACGGATAGCGTCCATGAGGTCCGTACGATCGATGTGGCGCCCAGAAAGCTGCTGTTCCTTGTAGAGCGCCCGCTCGGTCGACGGTGCGAATCGGCGGCTACGGCTGTACTTTCGTGCCATGTCGGCCCCCCGGTTCGTCAAAGATCACCTGCCGGGTCTCTCCGATGCTAGCACACGACCACAAGCGCCGTCACCGCGGTTGACAACGTCGTTGACAAGCGGTGAGAATCCGTCGATCCCGCACCATCCCTCGCACACATGGCCGAACGAACCGACAAGCAGCCGACGAACATAGACGGGATGTACTACGTCGACACGCAGTGCATCGACTGCGACGTCTGTCGCGACATGGCGCCGGATCACTTCATGCGCAACGACGCCGATGCCTACTCATACGTCTTCCGCCAGCCCGTAACTGCCGAAGAGCTCGACCTTTGCGAGGAAGCCCTTCAGAGCTGCCCCGTCGAAGCCATCGGCAACGACGGCGCGTAGGCCTTCTTCGCGTAGCCTGCCGCTCGCTTGCGCGAGTCGAGCACGTCAGCACGTCGCTCGACGATTTTGTATTCCGCCAGCGCCGCCGGCCGCTGCCCGAGCGCGTCGTGCGCCTGACCGGCCATCAGATGCGCGAGCGTAACGAGGTCCGGGTCCGACTCCTTCCACTGCCAGACCCGTGCGAGATGCTCGATCGCCAGCGCGTAGGCGCCGCTCTTCATGAGCGCGTCGCCGTAAGCGTACTCGATGTAGTCGCGCGCCTCGGAAACCGCTCGAGGTTGGCGTAGGAGCTCCTCGAACGCAGCATTCGCCTGGTCATTCTTCCCGAGCCGAACGAGCGTGTTCGCCTCCTCGATTCGAACGATGTAGTTCGCGGGATACTCCGTCTTGAGCTGTCGGAGGATCGTGAGCGAATCGTCGAGCCGATCCTCACGCGCATACAGCCCCGCGAGGATGACCCGCGCGTCGTCCGCGGTCCGGCCGTTCGCGTTCGCGACGCGCTCCAGCTCGGCCAGGCCGTCGCGCTTCGATCCCTTCACGCCACCGAGTGCGACCATCACCTTCACGAAGAGCGGAAGACTTCCGACGACGTAGTGATACATCCCGATGGTCAAGTAGGCGTCGTCGTACTTGGGTTCCATCTTGAGCACTTTCTCGTGGATGTCGACTGCCTTCGAGCCGTGTTTGAGCGCCGAAATGAACGCGTGAGCCATCGTGGCCTCGTAACCGCCGAGGGCTCCGTGCGCCGCGCCGAGGTAGTAAAGCGCGTCGATGTCCTTGGGATTCGCCTTGAGAATGGCCTCGGACGCGGAGATCGCCTTCTGCAGATCCGCACGAAAGGCGCGATCGATGGCCGGATCGATCGTTCGCTCCTTCTGTGCGTAGAAGTCGTCCTGGTTATAGAGGCTCAACGACAGCAACCGCTTGTCATACAACGACTTGAACCAGATGTTGGTGGCCCGGTAGAGATACCCCTGCGGACGGTCGGGGGCGATCTTGACGATCTCGTCGAAGCTCTTCCCTGCCGCGTCGTAGTCGAGCGAATACAGGCCCGTAAATCCCGCGACACGCAACGATTCGATTCGCGCTGCCATTGTCGGTTCGGGCTTGGTTCCAGCGTCGGTCGCCGCAATGGCGTTCTGCGCGTGAAGGGCCGTCGGAGCCGCAAGGGCTGCGAGCAGAGCGAACGACGCGATTCTCCTGAGCATTCGAGTCTCCTTCGTCGCGGTCGAAACCAGTGTCACGCCGGTGGCACGAGGACGGTCAGTGCGTCCTCCACTGCGCTGAACCGCATTGGAAGTTGGCCGAGAATCTCGCCGTCGACCTGCACCCACGGCTGGTTCTCCGGGCTTCCGACCGCGCGCACTTCCTTGGTCTTCAAATACGTGACGTCGCCGAAGCGTGTCGGATCGCCGGTGGCGCATGCAACGAGATCCTTCGCGTACGAGAGTCCAAATCTGCGCGTCGGAAAGATGCACACGTCGAGCAATCCCTCGGAGAGTCGCGCGCGTGGGGTGACGCTAAAATTCCCCCCGTAGCTTGCGGCGTTTCCGATTGCCGCGAACGCACCCGAATAGAGCTCGCCGTCGATCTCGAGCTCGAACGGCTCCGGCCGCCAGACGATGGTGTGTTTCAACCCCGAGACCCAGAACGCGCCCTCTCCGACCTTCGCTTTGAGCGCCGGGCTCACGTCTCGAACGATTGATGCGTCGAGACCGACGCCTGCCATCAGGAAGAAGTAGCGGCTTCCGGCGAGCCCGACGGCGATTCGGTTCTCGTGCCCGGCGCCGATCATCTGCGCAACCGTCGTTGCGTCGGTCGGCAATCGAAGCTCGCGCGCGAGGACGTTGGCGGTGCCGCCGGCCCAGATGGCCAGTGGGACCCGGCACCCTACCATCCCCTGAAGCACGTCGTTGAGCGTTCCATCACCACCCGATGCGATGACGAGGTCGATTCCCTCGGCAACGGCGGCACGTGCTATCCCCGCGCCCGAATCCGGACCAGGCGTCGGTCGCGGCTCCGCCTCGACTCCGTGAGAGGCAAGCACCCGAACGAATTCGTCGACGTCCGCGCGCCGGTCGCGGCGCCTATGCGCTCCCGACTTCGGGTTGTAGATGAGGATTGCCGATCGCGTCGTCATGTGTTCGGGCACTCCTAAAACAAGAATCGTGCCGGAGCCCCGACGGCTCCATCTCCAGTGATTTCGCGGAGATGCACTCGATGTTACACCCGCGATACACCCCGAGGCGCCAGATTTCACCGACAGGTGTCGCCGAAACGCCCCGCGTCTCCCCTCGCGTTCGACGGAGGCGGACGCCCAACCAGGGAGCTCGCTATCGGAAGCGTTCGTCGCCGTCGGCACCTCCCGACGACGAGCGAACGGCTACTCGATCTGATAGTTCGGCGATTCCTTTGTGATGAAGACGTCGTGCACGTGGCTCTCACGGAGTCCCGCCGGACTCACGCGTATGAAGCATGCCCGTTCTTTCATCTCGGCGATACTGCGAGTCCCGCAGTACCCCATACCCGCTTGCAAGCCTCCGACCAACTGGACCACGAGGTTCGAGAGCGGGCCTTTGTAGGCAACGCGCCCCTCTATCCCCTCCGGAACGAGCTTTTGCGACTCGCGCTGTCCCTCCTGCCCGTACCGGTCCTTGCTGCCTTCCTTCATCGCCGCGATCGAGCCCATTCCGCGGTAGCTCTTGAAGCTCCGGCCCTGATACAGAATGATCTCGCCCGGACTCTCGTCCGTGCCCGCGAAGAGCGATCCGATCATCACGCAGTCGGCGCCAGCCGCAATGGCCTTGGCCACATCGCCCGAGTACTTGATGCCACCGTCAGCGACGAGCGGGATCCCCGTACCCTTCAGCGCCCGCGACGCCTCCGCGACCGCCGTGAGCTGCGGGACGCCGGCGCCACTGATGATGCGCGTGGTGCAGATCGAGCCCGGCCCCATTCCAACTTTCACGCCGTCGGCGCCGGCCTCGACCAGCGCTCGAGCACCGTCGTACGTCGCAACGTTTCCTGCAACGACATCGACGTGGTCGTACCTATGCTTGAGTTTGCGGACGGCCTCGATGACGCGAGACGTGTGCCCGTGAGCGGTGTCGACACAGAGAACGTCGGCTCGTGCACGAACGAGCTCGTCGGCCCGCTCGATGAAGTCACCCGTGGCTCCGATCGCGGCGGCGCATCGCAGCCGGCCGAGCTCATCCTTCGCCGCTCCCGGATACTTGATCGCCTTCTGAATGTCCTTGACGGTGATCAAGCCCTTCAGCCGTAGAAATCATCGTCGACCACGAGCAGCTTCTCGACGCGGTGCTGTTGGAGAATGCCTCGCGCTTCCTGAAGCGTCGTGCCAACCGGCACGGTGATCAGATTCTCACGCGTCATCGCCTCCGCTACCGCAAGATTCGTTCGGCTTTCGAATCGAAGATCCCGGTTCGTAAGGATCCCGACGAGGCGGCCGTCGCCATTCACGACTGGGACACCGGAGATCCGGTAGTGCTCCATCAAACCGAGCGCGTCGGCGACCGTTTGTTCGGGCGAGACTGTCACCGGGTCGACGATCATCCCGCTCTCGGAGCGCTTCACTTTGTCGACCTCGTCGCGCTGAGCGTCGATCGAGAGATTCTTGTGAATGACGCCGATGCCGCCCTGCTGAGCAACCGCGATCGCCATCGCCGCTTCGGTCACGGTATCCATCGCGGCGCTCGAGACCGGAACGTTGAGGGGGACTCGACGGGAGAACCGCGTCCGCGTGTCGGCTTCCGACGGAAGAAGATCGCTAAGCGCCGGCAGAAGCGAAACGTCGTCGAACGTCAGCCCCTCAATCAGTCTCTCGTCGAGCATGCGTCGGTTCCTCCCGTGAAATCCGCTTTCAAATAAAGGGGAGAGTGTAACAAGCGCGTCAACGACGAGGCAAGATGACTGGATCTCGGGAAACCATTTGAACCGAACTAGGCGCGCGTCCACCGCAGTGATAGGCTTCGGCCTGACCCACATTCCCAAGAATGGTCGAGAAGAGGACTATGCAACTCAACAAAGGTCACAGCCGAATCGGCGGCCAGATGCGTGGCGGTCGCGCCTTTCTTGTGGCCGGCGCGCTCGTGCTCGCGGGACTCGCCGGCGCATCGAACGCCGCCGCTCAGGGCCCTGGCGTCGACGTGAGCATACAAAAGACGGCGCCGCCCTTGTCCTATGGGTCGGGCTCCTTCATCGAGTTCACCCTCAACATCCAAGCCACGGGCTCCACAACGGCGACCGGCGTGCACGTTCTCGACACGGTGCCGGCGCTATGTCGTTTACCTCAATCGTCGCTCCGTCGGGATGGTTGTGCTCGACGCCACCTCCTGGTGGGACCGGTCAAATCAGCTGTACCTTGGCGAGCCTGCCGAACGGCGGCTCGGAGAACATCGTCGTGACGATGCACGTCGATCCCAATGTTCTTCCGGGAGTTCGCATCACCAACACAGCAACGGTGTCGGCAAACCAGCCGGACCCTATTCCGAGCAGCAACACGTCGTCCTACTCCTTCTTGATCGGTGGCGGGAGCCGCGACACGGGTGGCGTATACGACGCCCCCACGGGCACGTTCTTCCTCAAGAATACGAACGCGGCCGGCGGCGCCGACCTCGCGTTCGGCTATGGTCCCGGCGGAGCATATGTCCCCCTGAAGGGCGATTGGAACAGTGACGGGATCGACACCGTCGGCGTGTACAACCCGGCGACGAGCACCTTCTTCTTGAAGAACACGAACGCCCCGGGTGCGGCCGACATTGCCTTCGCATTCGGCGGGCCCGGGCTCGGCTACGTTCCTCTCTCGGGCGACTGGGACGGCGATGGGGTCGACACGATCGGGCTCTACCAGCCCTCCAGCGGATTCTTCTTCCTCCGCAACTCCAACTCGCCTGGCCCCGCCGATGTCGTCTTCGCGTTCGGCGCGGGAGGAGCCGGCTATCAGCCGCTCGCCGGCGACTGGGACGGCGACGGCGACGATTCCGTCGGTCTCTACCAGCCGTTGACGGGCGGTTTCTTCCTCAAGAACACGAACACGAATGGCGGCGCCGACGTGACGTTCATTTACGGAGCGCCGAACTCGGTCGCAATCGTTGGGGATTGGGACGGCGACGGCCTTGGTCGCGATACGATCGGCGTGTACGCGCCGGCGAGCGCAGGCTGGTTCCTCAAGAACTCCAACGCCCCGGGTCCGGCGGACTTGGTCTTCGTGTACGGTCCGCCGTTCTATACGCCGATTCCGGGAGACTGGGACGGTCACTAAGGCTCGCCACCCGAGCCTCCTCAGACGAAAGGCCCGGCGCAGTGCGCCGGGCCTTTCCGTTTTCGACGACCTCCGAAAATCCGGTCGTCGGTCGGTCCGTGTACTAGTTCACGACGCGGAATTTACCCTTGCTGAGCGTGTCCGTTCCGACGAGGTTCTTGTGATCCGTCGTTCGAACCAGGATGCGCATCGGGTACTGGATCAAGAAATCGGACGTCGGCGTCCAGGTGAGCGAGCGAACATTCGCTGGGATCTTTTCCGCAATGAGCTTCCACTCGGCATTCCGAGCATCGGCATCCGGATCGGGGCCCTGACCGTTCGTGTCCTTCTTCGGTGACGGAAGGACCCAAACTTCCTGCTCGTCCACGTTTTGCCCATCCTCGACGGTCCAGTTGATGGTCATCGGCTGCCCCACCCGAAACGTCTTCGGTCCCTCGGGCGAGGTCACTCGAACCGTAGGTACGCGCGCACGGGCCGACGCGGCCGGGATGTGAACCTTCACCGCGATCGTGTTGTTGTCGTAGTTCGACTCGGTAACGATCGTGTGCGTATCGTTCACGCTCGCACGAAGCTGGTAGTTCCCGGGGGAAGCGTCGAGATGTCGATCCACTGACAATCCAACGTTCGGCCGTACACGTCCGACCATCCCGCCGTAATTCCCTGGTTGTTACAGTTGTAGTGCGACGGGAGGTTTCCCTGAACGCGCTGGCTGTCGAGCCAGCAGAACGCCGACTTCAATCCGACGATGCCCGGCACCGCGACCCCCCGAGGTCGTAGTCCCAGTCGCCCGCCACGGGGATCGCGTTCGGACCGCCGACGCCAAACTGGTAGGCGATGTCGGCGACACCGGGACTGTTGTCGTTTCGCAGGAAGTAGACTCCCGACGCCGGGTTGTACACGCCGATCGTGTCGACGCCGTCGGCATTCCAGTCTCCCGAAATCCCGACCAGTCCTCCGCCGGACCCGTAGATGAACTGTGCGTCGGCCGGCCCAGACGAATTCGAGTTCCTGAGGAAGAACGCGCCTGTCGCGGGGTTGTAGACGCCGATCGTGTCGACGCCGTCGCCGTTCCAGTCGCCGGCGAGGGGTACGGCGCCCGGCGGCCCGTAGATGAAGAGGACGTCGGCGCCGCCGGGCGCGTTCGTGTTCTTGAGGAAGAAAGCGCCGGTCGCAGGGTTGTAGACGCCGATGGTGTCGATGCCGTCGCCATTCCAGTCGCCGACGACCGGCATGCAGCCGAGGCCCGCCGCCGAACCGAACGCGACGTCGGCGGGTCCCGGCGTATTCGTGTTCTTCAGGAAGAAGGTGCTCGTCGCGGGATGGTAGAGGCCGATGGTGTGATCGCCGTCGCCGTCCCAGTCGCCCATGATCGGGATGTATCCGACGCCTCCGGCACCGAATCCGAAGACGACGTCAGCCTCGCCGCCTGCCAACTTGTTTCCAATGAAGAAGAAACCCGTCGCCGTATCGTAGAACGCTGGCGTGTCGCTCCCGCCGTACGACATCGAGTAGTCCAGGGAATCGCGAATGTGGTAATGGCCGTGGCATGGGCTGAACACGTAGAGGTCCGGCCGCTGAGCCGGCGTTCCCAAAATCGCGTCGGCATCGCCAAGGTTCTGAATTTGCAGGTCAAAGTCAGCAACCTCTTCGTTCCGGGGCTCGCGATGCACCCCTCGACGACCGAACAGCTGCCGGCTGAAAAGGTCTTCGTCGTGATGGCGAGCGAGGACCGTAGCCGCGCGGCGCCCGGCATCAGGTCCGGAAGCGGCGTGGCCTGCACAGAAGGCGGAGGGGGCGGTCCACTGGCGCGAACCGTCACGGAAGGAAGGCAAATCGTTGCACACGCAGCCAGGGCGAGCGCACTCCCACCCCTGAACAGGAACAGCTTCAGCTTCATTCGAGCGCTCCTTCGATGTATGTCGTTGTCGGTCGGTAGACCCGCAATGGGGAAGAACCATGATAGCGCGCGCGTCGCGCTTGTAAAGTGCCGAGAGCATTCGACTCGGTGGGCTACCCGTCGCTAGCCTCACCACCCGTTCACTCAAAAGAACACTTTGCCGGGATTCAAAATGCCGTTCGGATCGAAGGCATGCTTCAGCTGGCGCATCGCCGCAATCGTCGGTTCGGTCAAAGCGATGCCCAGGTACGGCGCCTTCGCATAGCCGATTCCGTGCTCACCGGAGATCGTTCCTCCCATCGCCACGCAGCACCGGAAGATCGCCTCCACCGCAGCTCTGGCACGCGCCATCTCGTCGTGGTCGGCCGGATCGACCATCACATTGACGTGAATGTTCCCGTCGCCAGCGTGGCCGAAGCACGGAATGAGGAGGTGGTCGCGCGCCGCGAGCTCCTCGACGAAGTCCAAAAGGTCCGGAATGCGAGTTCGAGGAACCACCACGTCGTTGTTGAGCTTCCGCGGCCGCAGTCTACCCACCGCTTGCGACATCTTTCGCCGAACACTCCAGAGCCGATCCGCGTGTTCGTCCGTCTCGGACACGATCACCTCGAGCGCCCCGGTCGAACGGCAGATGCGGTCGACCGCGACGGCTTCCCTATCGACCTGCCCCCGTTCGCCGTCCACTTCGACGAGCAGGAGCGCTCCCGTGTCGTCCGCCAGCGGCTCGCCGGCGTATTCGGCGATCGCTCGCAGCGAGACTCTGTCGATGAGCTCCAGCTTGGCTGGAATGATCCCGGCGGCCATGATGGCCGTAACACACTCAGCCGCACGCCGAACACTCGCAAACGTCACCCGCAGCGTGCGACGCGCTTCGGGAAGGGGAATCAAACGGAATGTCGTCGACGTGACGACGCCGAGAAGACCCTCGCTCCCGACCATCATGCTCGCAAGGTCGAATCCGACGACGTTCTTCGCGGTCCTTCCGCCAGCGTGCACGATATCGCCTGTCGGTGTCACAAACGTCATCCCGAGCACGTAGGCGCCGGTGACGCCGTACTTGACGCACCGGGGTCCGCCGGCGTTCTCGGCGACGTTTCCGCCGAGCATAGATTCCTCGAGGCTCGAGGGATCGGGCGGAAAGAACAGCCGGTGCGCCTCGACCGCCCGTTGAAACACCGCCGTGACGACGCCCGGCTCGGCGACAGCGACCATGTTCGGGACGTCGATCTCGAGAATCTCGTTCATTCGAGTGACGGAGAGTAGGATGCCACCGCACACCGGCACCGCGCCCCCCGTGTATCCGACCCCGCCGGCGCGAGGCGTAACCGGTACGCGCTCCCGATTCGCAAAGCGGAGGACGGCCGAAATTTCCTCCGCCGAACGCGGCCAAATGACCACGGCCGGCTTCGCGACCTCCTTCAGAGCGTCTTGGCCGTACGCGATGCGATCGCCTTCCGCCTCGCTCACGTACTCTGAGCCGACGATTGCCGACAGCTCGCAGACCAGATCTTCCTGTCGCATCGGCGCGGATTATCCCATATCTTTACAGGCTGTCGCAGCGCAGGTTAGGCTTCACGGAATGAGCTTGGACCGGGAAAAAGATCGCGAGCTTGCCTATCGTTACGATCTCTTCGTCGCCCCCGACCTCGTCGAGCGATTCGACGCGCTTCTCGACGAGCATCTTACCGCTCCGACGGAGGGCCGACTTCTCGAGATCAACTGCGGCACCGGCGGGCACGTCATCGCGACGGCACTCGCGATGGAGGCTGGCGAAGTCGTTGGCACCGATGCGAGCACCGAGCGCATTGCGCTCGCTCGTGCAAAGGCCTCGGCGGCCAAGATCGAGCACGCGAGCTTCGTCGAGGCCGATGCGACGGCCCTGAACTTCGAAAGCTCCGCCTTCGACAGCGTCGTCCTTGACGCGTCGCTCGACGATCCGGCCCGCTTGAGCCCCACGGCGACCGAGGCCATACGCGTCGCGCGAAAGGACGCTCCAGTCGCGATCAAGGTCATGTTGCGCGGGAGCTTCGACGAGTTCTTCTCCATCTATTGGGAGGCACTCCACGACGTAGGTGTCGATGGCGACGTATGGACCGAAGTCGAGGCGATGATGACGCGTCGCCACACCCTCGGCGATGCGCTCGACGTGGCGCGGAAGGCCGGCCTTCGAAAAGCCGAGCCTCACGTTTCGAAGGAGGAGTGGCGGTTCGAAGACGCCGCGGCGCTCTTCGATTCCCCCCTGATGTCTGACCTGTTTCTGACGGACGCCCTCGCGGTCGTCCCAGAGGCCCGCCGCGGCGACGTGCGTGGCGCGCTCGGTCGTATCGTCGAGCGGGAGTACTCGGGCTTGAACTTCCACGTCTCGGCCAAGGCGTTGGTCGTCGTCGGCATCAAGTAGGCAGGCCGGCCGGGCCTTTGAAGTCACTACGGATCGACCGCCGCGTAGGTGCCATTCGCGTCGATCCACGCGCGAGCCATTCGCGACGTATTGAACGCGGCCGCCGCTCGTCCGAACGTGTCGAGCACGAGCACGCCACCCCGCCCGGCGAGCCGAGCGGAGCCTAGCGCCTGAATCGCCTCGGCGGCAGCGCGATGCGCTCCAACGGACTGACTCAAGCTCTCGACTGCGAGGCGACAGAGTCCCAGCGTAAGAATGGGCTCGCCGTGACCGGTCGCGGACGCGCCTCCGAACGCTGCGTCCGCGTAGAATCCCGCGCCGACGATAGGCGAGTCCCCCACGCGTCCCGGGCGCTTTCCGGGAAGGCCTCCGGTCGACGTCGCGGCCGCAATACGCCCGTCGCAGTCGAGAGCCACCGCGCCGACGGTACCGTGCGGTCGCGGATTGAAGATGGTTCGGGGATCGCGGTCCCGGTTCGCCAACCAGTACACTCGCTTCTCTTCCACAACGAGCGCGTCTCGCTCGACGGTCTCCGCGCCGAGCTCCGTCGCCAGCGCCTCCGCACCCGGACCGACGACGAGCCGCTCGACGCCTCGATCGAGTATTCGTCGCGCGAGGGTCACAGGATTTCGGACCGTCGTCACAGACGCGACGGCGCCCGACACGAGCGTCGCGCCGTCCATGATTCCCGCGTCGAGCTCCGCAACGCCCTCGTGATTCAGAAACGTGCCGTATCCGGCATCGAACGTCGGATCGTCCTCGAGAGAGCGAACGGCCGCCTCGACGGCATCGAGCGCCGAACCCCCCTGTTGCAAGAGCTCGTGCGCGAGGGCGGCTGCCGAGCGGCACCCGTTCTCGTGCGCCGCAACAAGGCGATCCGGAATCTCCCACGCGCCGCCGTGAACGGCGACGGCTACTCCCACGACGGATCCCCCGCCGGCCGGCGCGAGGTCGTCGGCCGCTCGCGCGGGATGCTGACGGCGTACGTCGATCCGGGATCGACCACGATCGAGGAGATCCCGAGCACTTCGTCGAGCGTCGAGCCGATCGTGCGGGCGAACTCGTCGCACGCGTGGGCAGTCTCCGGCGGGCGCACCAGCGCTTGAAGCTGGACGACTTGCGACGCGAGACCGTTGCGCTCGACGACGAGCCTCTCCAGCCGGCGGCGAAGATCCTTTATGAGCTCGATGCGAATCGCGTTGAGCTCGTCCGCCTCGCGCGCTCGTTCGGCGCGTTCGCGTAGCCCTGTATTCTCGAGCCGCAGCTCCGCCGCGTCGCTTTCGACGCGCCCGAGGGCGGCCTTCACGGATTGAAGGTGGTCCTGCAACTGCGTCACCTGCCACGCCGCGGTCTCGGTCAGCTTCGCGCTCGATCGCTCGACCGACAGGTCGCGATCGACGACGACGAAGCCGTTCGGATCCCCCTCCCCGTCTCGCCGAACCGTGAACGTTGCTCGCGCCGGAAAGCGCTCACCGTTCTTCCTGAGACGCATGACCACCGCTTCGCACCGACCTGACTTCATCGCTTCGTTGAGAATCTCGACGATCTTTCCACACTCGATCTCTTCGGGCGCAAAGAGGATGTCGGCGTTCGCCCGCCCGATGACCTCCTCGGGGGCGTATCCGTACGTGGCGCGCGCACCCTCCGAGAACACCGTGATACGGCCTTCGAGATCCTCCGCGATGACGTTGTACTCGCTCGATCCGTAGAGGATCGCGTGCAGAAGGCCCTCGACGTCGGCACGAGCGCTCGCGTCATCGTCCACCTGGCTCGCGAGCCGCTGATGGCGCGACGCAAGATCGGCGACGCGAACCGCTAAGACCGCGGTGTCCGCGAACGGCCGGAGCGACGCGATCTCTTCGCGCCCGAACGGCCGATCCCGAAGCACCGCGAAAAGGCCTATCACGCCGGCCGGCCCCTTCAGCGGCAGGGCGCCGATCTCGCCACCGCCGGCGGCCTCGACGGCGTCTGGCGAAAACAGGATCGGCCCCGCACCACTGCGATCGGACGTTCGCGTGGCGCCTCCGCGAGCTGCAGCTTTATCGGTGAAGACGACGAGGGGAATGCGAGGAAGATCCATGCCGCATGGGTGGAAGCTCGCCCGCAAGTGAAGGCAGAACGACCGATCTCGACACGCATCGGCGGCGTCGCAGGTGATGCAGCGGTCGCCTTGTTTGACGAGCCAGATCTTGCACGACCCCGCGCCAACGCCAGCCGCGGCCGCTTCCGCGATCATTCCGAGCGCCTCGTCCAGCGAGCAGCCTCCGGCTATCGACGAGATCGCCGTTGCCAAGCTCGAACCAGTGGGCTTCTGTCCGGTCAATTCTCGACATTCTATGCGATGCCTCCCGCCACGCGAAGGATCTCGCCGCCTGGCCTCATTCTTTGCTTCGCCGGACGCAGCGTGGTAAACGTCCGCGAGATGGCTTCGTCTCGACTCATGAAGGTCTTCAGGCGGTTGGCGATCGGCCTCGCCATCGCCGTCGTCGTTCTCGCGGCGACCGCGGGCTGGTTCTACCACCGAGTCACACGCGGCGGGCTCCCGACGACCTCGGGCACCATCGAGATTCCGGGCCTCTCCGGACGCGTCACGGTTCGCCGCGACCGCTGGGGGACGCCGCATATCGCCGCGCTTCAGCTTCCGGACCTCTACTTCGCGCAGGGCTACGTCACGGCGCAGGATCGTCTTTGGCAGATGGACGTGCTGCGCCGGGATGCGTCCGGCCGGCTCGCTGAGCTCGTCGGTGCAGTGGCGTTCGATCGGGACGTGAAGCATCGGACGCTCGGGCTCCGGCTCGTCGCCGAGCGCGCGCTTCCGACGTTGGCGCCGGACGAGCGGGCTGATCTCGACGCATTCGCCGCGGGCGTGAATGCCTACATCGACACCCATCGTGACGCATTACCGCTCGAGTTTCGTGTGCTCCGATACGCGCCAGAGCACTGGGAGCCCGTAGATTCTCTCGTCATCGGCAAACTGATGGCGGAGACACTCGGCACGACGTATCAAAACGACCTGATGCGCGCGGATTTCGCGGATCTCGACCCGCAGATCTTTCGAGATCTGTTCGTCGAGCGCTCGTCCTTCGACGTTCCCTTCGTCGGGACCGACTCTGACGCAGCGTCTCAGCCGGATCGGGCCAAGGTGGCTTTCCAAGCCTCCCCGCCGCTGGCTCCGGCTCCGACACAGGCGATCGAGACCGAGCTGCTCTCAGGATCGAACGATTGGGTGGTCGCGGCAAGCAGATCGGCCGACGGTCACCCGCTGCTCGCGAACGATCCGCATCTTGCGCTCGCGCTCCCACCCATCTGGTACGCCGTTCATCTGACGGCTGCGAACGGTGACCTCGACGTCGCGGGCGTCACGTTCCCCGGCGCCCCGGGTATCACCATTGGTCACAATCGCGACATTGCATGGGGTGTCACGAACTTCGGCCCCGACGTTCAGGACCTCTACGCGGAAGTGTTCGACGAGAACGGGATGCGCTACCGCGTCGGCGACGGCTGGCAAGATGCCGATGTACGGTCGGAGCGCGTCGTCGTGCGGCGCGAAGGCCTCGAACCGACTTTCGACGAGCGGACCGTACGATGTAGTGAGCACCCGGCACGGACCGGTGGTCCGGCAGATCGGCTCGACGCGCTACGCGCTCCGGTGGACGGCCCTCGATACGGTGAGTGAGCTTCCCGCATTTCTGCGGCTGAATCGTGCGAAGGACTGGAACGACTTTACGACCGCCCTTTCGTTGTATCCGGGACCCACTCAGAACTTTGTCTATGCAGACACGTCCGGGCACATCGGCTACTACGCGGCGGGCAACGTCCCGATTCGGCGCACCGGGACCGGCGACGTTCCGTACGCAGGCGCGGGCGACGAGGGCGATTGGGTCGGATACATCCCATTCGAGCGCCTGCCGCACGTCCTCGATCCGGCCGAAGGATTCGTAGCTACCGCCAACAACCGCGTCGTGGGAAGCTCCGTCTCGGACTTCTTCACGCACGAATGGACCTCGCCGTTTCGCGCGTATCGAATCGAAGAGCTCATTCGTGCAACGCCGGGTCTGACGCCGGACGACATGTCGCGCATTCAGAACGACGTTCGCTCCTATCCTGACGGAGTCTTCGCGCGAGTCGCTCTCGAAATGGCGCGCGAGCACCAGGGATCAGGCGAACCGTCGTCCGACGCTTGGGCCGAGCTGGAGCGGACGCTGACCGGCTGGGACGGCGATCTGAGCGTTGACAGCATCCCTGCCGCAGTCGTCGTCACGATGCGGAAGAAACTGTTCGACCGGGTTCTTTCGGCAAAGCTCGGCGATCGAGCCGCGGCCTACTCGTGGTTCAGCCGAGAAACGTTCTACACGAATCTGATCCTCGAGCGCCCGGCGCGCTGGCTTCCGGATGGCGTTCCAAGCTGGGACGATCTCGTTCTCGATTCGTACGCCGAGGCGACGCGACAACTCACCGGGAAGCTCGGGGGCGACCGCTCGCGATGGCGGTACGGCGCGCTGAACACGTTTACCCTTGCGCATCCGCTCGGACGGGTGCCGGGCCTCGCGTCGGTCGTGAATCTGCCGCCATTTGAGATCGCGGGCGGCTCGAGCGCCATAAAGGCCGTCGGCGTTTCGCGCGGATGGGGACCCTCGATGCGGTTCGTAGCGGATGTCGGAGACTTCGACCGCTCGACGCTCGTGCTGCCGAGTGGCGAGTCCGGACAGCCGGCCAGCGCCCACTATTCGGATCAGACCGACGACTGGCGCACGGGAGTGACCCATGCGTTTCCGTTCTCGGAGGCAGCGGTCGCCGCTGCGACCGTCGAGACACTCGTCTTGTCACCGCCGAAGCCATGAAGATCCGATGCTTCGTGTGCGTCGAGCTACCACCTTCCGAGCGATCGCGACTCGGCGATCTTCAGACCCAGCTTCGACGTCACGGCGCCCGGATCTCCTGGGGCGCGCCGGATACGATTCACCTCACGCTGGCGTTCCTAGGGGACGTGGAAACCGCGGCAACGCCTGCGATCGCTGCCGCGCTCGACGCCGCGACGGCGCCGGTCGCGGCGTTTCGACTACGCCTCCGCGGGACGGGCGGTTTTCCTTCGCTCGAACGACCGCGCGTGCTCTGGGTCGGCGTGGACGGCGACGTGGCGAGCTTGTCTGCCCTCGAACGAAGCATTCGTCGAAGGCTCGACCCACTTGGCTTTGCCGATGACGGTCGCCCCTACTCGCCTCACCTCACTCTTGGACGCGTGAAGGACCCTCGCGGTGAGGGAATACCGCGTGTCGCTCACGAGCTGCGGAGCTCCGAAGTCGAGGGTGACCCCTTCGGCGTGCATGAGGTCGTGCTCATGCGAAGCGAGCTCGATCCGCGAGGCGCCCGCCACTCGCCGCTCCACCGATCCACGCTCGGGGCCCCGGCATAGCTTCGTCGGCGCATCGCGTTTGTATAATGCCGTGCAGATATGAAGAACCGAACGAGCGGCGTCCTCCTCCATCCGACCTCCCTTCCGAGTAAGTACGGAATCGGCGATCTCGGCGACGAGGCGTATCGCTTCGTCGATTTCCTGGAGGAGGCGCGACAGGGCCTCTGGCAGGTCCTGCCCCTTGGACCTACCGGGTACGGTGATTCGCCATACCAGTGCTTCTCCGCCTTTGCCGGAAATCCCTTGCTCGTCAGCCCCGATCGTCTCGCGTTGCTCGGCCTCGTGGACAAACGCGAGCTGAAGCAGGCACCACGGTTCTCCGTCGAGCGCGTCGAGTACGGTCCAGTCATCGACTTCAAGAGTCGTCTGCTTCGCCAGGCCTTCGACGCGTTCGCGAATGGGGCAGCTCCCGAGCTCCTCGAGCCGTACGCGGCTTTTCAGTCGGCGTCGGCGTCGTGGCTCGACTCGTACGCGCTCTTTCGGACCATCAAGGCACGGAGCGCGGGTCGCGCGTGGATCGAGTGGGAGCCTGCACTTGCCTTGCACGACACCGCGGCGCTCTCGACGATATCCGAGACGATGGCCTATGAGATCGAGGCCGAAAAGTTCGCGCAGTTCCTCTTCTCGATGCAGTGGCAGGAGCTGCGACGATACTGCCACGAGCGCCAGATACAGATACTGGGGGATGCGCCGATATTCGTCGCCTACGATTCGGCGGACGTGTGGGCCAGCCGCGAGCTCTTCAAGCTCGACGACACGGGCCGCCCGACGGTTGTGGCCGGCGTCCCGCCGGACTACTTCAGCGCGACGGGCCAACTGTGGGGCAATCCCATCTACGACTGGGACAGAATGCGCGAGACCGGTTTCAAGTGGTGGACGGACAGGCTTCGAGCGGCGTTCACGGTATTCGATTCGGTGCGTCTCGACCACTTCCGGGGATTCGCTGCGACGTGGGAGGTTCCCGCAGACGCGGAGACCGCGCAGAGCGGCGAGTGGGTGTCGGTACCCGGGTACGAGCTGTTCGTCGCTCTTCGAGCGGCGCTTGGCCCGCTGGCCATCGTCGCCGAAGATCTCGGCCTCATTACCCCGGACGTCGAGGAGCTGCGAGATCGACTCGGCTTTCCCGGTATGCGGGTCCTCCAGTTCGCGTTCTCCGGCGGCTCCGACAGCGTTCACCTCCCGCACAACTACGTCGCAAATTCGGTCGTCTATACCGGCACCCATGACAACGAGACGACCGTTGGTTGGTACCGTTCCGCGAAGGGCCGCGACGCGCGGCGCGAGCGGACCTTCTGTCGCGACTACCTCCACCTGGATCCTCATGAGATCCATTGGTCGTTCATACGGGCGGTGTTCGGCTCCGTCGCTCGGTCGGCGGTGGTTCCGATGCAAGACGTGCTCGGCCTCGGCGCCGAAGCACGGATGAACCGACCGTCGAGCGCGAGCGGAAACTGGGACTGGCGGCTGCCGCCGAAGGCGCTCTCCGTTCACGTCAGCCACAAGCTCCGGGACATGACGGAGCTGTACGGCCGGGCTGTAGCGCGCGAGCCCCGACGCGAGCCCCGAAAGGAGATCGATCCGTGAGCGCATGGTTTGGGTATAGTCGAGGAGCAGCGGCGCTCGCGGCAACCACATCCCTTGCGGTCGCCGCGGTTCTTCCTCTGTCTGTTCGGGCGCAGGTGGGAACGAGTCGGAATCGCATAGCGCCGATCGTGATGGGCGAGCACGAGGATGAAGAGCGCAACCGCAACGACGCATGGTTCTACGAGCAGCGGGCGTACCCCTTCGGATCCATACCGCCGGATGCGCGGCGGAAGGCCTGGCAACAGCTCGAGCGCATTCGACGGCGTACGGACGCGACCAAGCAGGCGCAACGCGTCACGCCCGGCGCCTACATCGCGGCCGGATCCCCCGCGTGGAGATCGATCGGTCCGACGCCATCGACGTCCGCGATTCACGCCATTACGCCGGTGAGCGGTCGAGTGCGGGCGCTCGCCGTCTCTCCTGTCGACCCACAGGTGATCGTGGCCGGCTCGGCGGGAGGAGGTATTTGGCGATCCGGGGACTCGGGCGCCACGTGGATGCCGGTCTCGGACGATCAAATCGATCTCGCGGTGGGCGCGATAGCGTTTGCGCCGAGCGATCCTTCGATCGTCTACGCCGCAATGGGCCAGGAGTATTTGGGCAGCGGTGTGCTGCGCTCAGACGACGCGGGACGAACATGGCGGCGTGTCAGCGGCGACTCGCTTCCGACTCCCGGCCTCGCGAACGACCTGGAGGTCGATCCGCGAAACCCGAATCGCGTGTACCTGGTTCAGTACGCGGGCCTTGGGGAGGACGGGAGTCTGTACGCGGCCGGATTCTATGTCTCGAATGACGCGGGGCGGTCATGGCAGCGAACGCTCGCGGGTCTCGGCACCGATGTCGCGATCGACGCCGCCGACGCCGATGTTCTCTACTTGGCCATGCTTCGGATCGACGACGGCAGTGGAAATCCACCGGGGGTTTATCGCTCCACCAACAAAGGAGTGAGCTGGACCCATGTCTATTCGGCTCCGTTCAGCGCGAACTCCACATCGCGCTACCGCGTCGCGGTCAGCGCGGCGGATCCGACTCGCGTTCTCGCGTACGGATTCGGCGTCCTGAATCAGACGAACGCGTTCAGGCTTGCCGTAAGCACGGACGAGGGCCGATCGTGGACGCCCGTGTCAGGAGCGGGTCTCGTGCCCTCGGATGCGAGCTTCCTCGTGATCTCGCCGGTTGACGCCCGAGTCGCCTACATCGGATATCCGGGCGGCGATACCTTCAAGACGACCGATGGCGGCGAGCACTGGTCGTGCGTGACGAACGGGTATTGCGATGGACGTTTCGGTCGCGACGACAAGACGCACGTCGATCAGCACGCGTTCGCCTTCGCGACCGACAACCCCGACCGGGTGTACGAAGGGAACGACGGTGGGATCTACGTTTCGGACAATGCCGGCGACACTTGGAATTCGCTCAATCAGACGCTCTCGCTCGTGACGTTCCGCAGTATAAGCATTAGCCCCCTCAATCCATCGGTTTCGGTCGGCGGGACGCAAGACAACGGCTCGCAACGCCGCGTCGACGGCGGAAACGGCTGGCAGGAGATCATCACCGGCGACGGCGGCGGTGTCGTGTTCGACCCTCTCGAGCCCACGACGTATTTCACGACGTACATCTACGGGACCATCTTCCGCTGGTCCGCGGAGGGCTACGACGGCCAGGTCGCCGGTGACGCGACCTTCGGCGAGGGCGGCGCCCGAAGAATCGCCTTTTATCCTCCTTTCGTTGGTGATCAGCGTGGCCGGGCTCCTGTCGATGACCGGCAATTTGCCCAGCCTCGGTGGCGGAGGCGGGTCCAACCCGACGCCGACCGTGCCGGCCGCCACGACCGTTCAGACGTCCGCCGCCGGCCCCACCGCCACGCCCGACCACCTCTACGTGGGGGCGAGTGCCGAGATTGTGAACTCACCCGAAGGCGACTGTCTCCGGGTTCGTAAAGGGCCCACGCTCGCCGATAGTGACCCCGAAAGCGAAGTCATCGGGCGTCTTTGTGATGGCCAGGTCGTTTCGATCACCGACGGCCCCGTGGAGTCCGATGGATTCACCTGGTGGCACGTGAACGGCGAGGACCTCGATGGCTGGGCAGCTGAGGGCCAGGCCGCCGGCACCGGCGACAAGTTCATGACTCTCGAGAACTAAGCGCTCGCTCGCGCGAAGACCAGCGTGCTCGCCGCGAACGCCGGCTTCTGCATGTCGATCACGCGCTGGACCAGGTCCTCTTCGATCGGTGAGTCGGCAGGTACCGTCATCTTCACCGTAAAGCTGAAGGCGAGCGACGAGTCACGGCTCAATTCGGCCAGAGTTGGCTCTTCAATCTCCGGCCGCGTGCCGGTGACCGATTCGATGAAGTCGGCCAGCCCCGATCGCGTCCCACGCCGCCGGTAGATACGGACCGCATTGTTCACAGCTTCCCGGCGGCGTTCCACGGGCACTCGGTCATCGAAGACGATACCGACCCACTCGGCTAGCCACGTCAACATCTCCTCGGTCGTCGTGTCCGGGTCGAAGTAGGCCGGGAGGTTCGCGATCTGCCGGTCGAGTGGCGCCAGCATCTCCTCGAAGATGAGGAGGAAGCGGCCGAGAAACTCATTGCGGTGAAAGACGCCCGGCAGGAATTCGACGTACTTGCTGCGGACCGGCGCCAACTCACGGCCGAGCATGCCAGGCGGGTAGATCGGGTTGTGACCGTTCTGCTGTACCGGCGCGGAGGCGTCGTTGCTCATTCGCCGCTCGTTGCCGTCACCCGGTGGTCGATCGATAGCAGGAGGACGTCGTCGGCGAGCGTGATCCGTTGGCCCGCGGCGCGCGCCTGGTTGGTCTGCAGGTCCACCTGGTAAATCGTCACGTCCTGGGCATACTCCACCCCTGGCACCGCCTGCAGCACCGACTGCACCTCCGACAGGTACAGGTGGCGGCCGAAAGGCCAGCCGCGCCCGTCCGTCCCGCCCAGCAGCGGGTCGAGGTACCGGGTAATGCGGCGCTCCGCCTCCAGCCGCACATTCTCGCGATTGAGGCCTGCCCGGACCGTGACAGAGGCCTCCACGGTCACCCCAACGTACGCCGGGCCGTCGACGGCAAGCTGGGTGCCGAGGAGGCGGCGATCATCCAGGTAGGACCGTACTTCCTCCAGGAGATCCGGGGGCGGCTGCAGGAAGTCGAGCGTCCGCGGTGTGTCGTCCGGCAGCGTGGGTACAATCAGGAGTTCTACCGTGCCCGCAGGCACCGAACTGGTAGCCGCGCTCCCTCGCACGACGATACTTCGCGCCCGTGCAACCCGGCGTGACGATTCCTTCGCCAGGAACTCGTAGTCCCTTGCCGTCACGGCCCGCTCCTGCGAGGCGAGCGCTTCCGGGACTCGCAGCTTGGCCGCGTCCAACGACTCAGCATCGAGGCCGCCTGTCGCCGGCAGCCTGTTGACCACAGACGAGACGAACGGGATAGAAGACCGGATGATCGTGAGCGTGCCCGCGCCGACGTTACCCTCGAGTCCGCCGCCCTGGCGATAACGCCGCATGCGGAGGCTTGCGCCGCGGGGTGGTTGGGCGCCATATGCCCGTTCGTCGCCGTTCGTGTCGCGAATCACCGGACCGAAGAGGATTTCACCGGTAACGCCGTCAAGGCGATAGTCGAGGTCGGTCGGGCCAGAGGCGGCGAACGTCTCGACCTCGTGCCACCTCGTCCATCCCTCGTCCGTCTCGATCTCAAGGAACTCGTCGTCGTGGCGAGGAAGGATCGGCGTGTGCTGCAGTTCGAAAGTCTCGCCCGGAGTGCCGGTAATGTTGCCGAGCAGTTCGAACTGGATCGGCGCCGAGTGGGTGGCGTCGACGCTGCCGCCGATACTCACCGGCTCGATGCTGTTGATCCGGGGTGACTGTGAATACATCGGCTGGCGCGAACCGGGCTGCACCACCCGCAGCCGGAGCCAGTAGGCCGTGCGCTGTGCAAGCGCTCGCTCCCGGATGCCGGCCGGAAGGTCAAGCTGTACGAGCCCCGACTGGTTGAGGCCACCTGTCTGGTCGAGGACCACGCTTGCCGGCACCCATCCTCGTACTTCGCCACACCACGCCTCCCACGAGAGCGGCGGGTTTTCGGGGTCAACGCCGATGCCTTCGACGAGGCAGGTGATGCTCAGCTCCAGCAGGTGCGCCGAGAGGTCCTGGCCGAACCCGAGATAGAGAGCGTCCCCGGGCAGCGGTGGTTCCTGGAAGGCGTCGAAATACTCGTCGCGGATCCCCAGGCGGTCCATGTAATCGACGTATGTCACGTCGTCGGAAGAAAACAGGAACTGTTCCAGCACCGGGGGCATGACCACCAGCTGGTCATCCGTTGTAAAACCGATCGCCTCCTGCTCGTTCGTCCGCACCGTCGACACCTGCGTGCCGCGGGCAATCGTCACCGGACCAGCCTGCGGAGCCGACAGGCGGAAGGTCAGCTTCGTCGTCGCCGCCACCGCCTCCTTCAGTTCGATGCCTAGCAGGTCCATGAACCGGATATAGGTCTTGTCCGGCACGCGGTTGAGCCGGAACAGCATCAGTTCCGTCATCCAGGCGAATAGCTCGATGAGCGTCACACCGGGGTCCGACAGGTTGTGGTCGGTCCACTCCGGCGAATACTTCGGTATCAGTTTCTTCGCTTCGTTGACGATCTCCTGGAAAGAGCGGTCGTCGAGCTTGGGGTCGCGCAGGGGCATCCGCTACTCCTCGTCCCTGATCAGGTAGAAGGGGTAGACCAGCGTACGTTCATCTTTGGTCGACCGGATGATGTAGGTGATCGCGATCAGGAGGCGTCCAAGCTCGGCCTGCGTGTCGTCTACCGTCACCACCACCGACTCGACATCGATCCGGGGCTCCCACCAGCCGAGCGCCTCTTCGACGTATCGCCGGGCAAGGCCCATCGTCTCGCCATTCACCGGAGCAAAGATCAGTTCGTGGATGCGACAGCCGAAATCCGGGCGCATAACGCGTTCGCCGAGGCTCGTGCCCAGGATGAGCGTGATCGCCTCGTCGATATCCGTAGCGCCGTCGGCCATGGCGATGCCGCCGCTGCCGTCCGGCTGCAACGGAAACGCCCAACCCCTGCCAATCAGTTCGTTCCGAACCAATCCCTTACCCAATTCCGTGATGCGGGAGGCGTAGCTTACACCCCGGTTCGCCTTCGCGAGAGCCCCAATCAGTTCAGGTTGATGATGGCACCCTTCACGGCTACCGGACCGGACGCCTGGACGTTCACCTGCGCGTTGGCCACGATATCCACGTTCGCGCTTGCATTCACCTTGAAGTTGCCGCTCGCCGTCACTTCGACGTTCACCGCGTCGAGCTTGATTGAATTGCTCGCCTTGAGCTGGATGTCTGTCCCTTCGACCGTTATCAGCCCGCTTCCCGATTCAATCTTGATGAGGTTCTTCCCCGTGTGGTCGATGATCTCGATGCTTTCGCTGCCGTCCTTGTCCACCAGCGCCACCGTGTGGCCCTTGGTCGAAATGAGAACCCGTCGTTCCACCTTCCCGCTGACCACCGTTCCGTCGGGTATCGGGTCTTTTCCGTTGTATAGAAAGCCGACGACGTAGGGGACGTTGATCTCCCCGTGTTCGAAGGCCACGAGGACTTCGTCATTAATCTCAGGCGCGAAGAACACGCCTTTTCCGCTGGAGCCGGCCATTGGCACCGCAATCCGCGCCCAGTTGCTCACGTAGTTCTCGCCGAGCCAGGGCATCGACACTTTGACGCGTCCCAGGTTCTCGGGATCCTGGTTGTCACTTACCACGCCGGGCACTACGCCGTACCAGCGCGATTGTTCGGCGGGCGCCCCGCCGCCAACGCCGCCGGAAACCAGGTCGCTCATCGACTCGGTGCGCAGCCCTCGCACCTCGAACTCCGTCCGGTAGCCGTCCTCGTCCCTGATGTGGCGAACATGTGAAAGCACGTAGTCTCCGTTGAACTTCGTGCCAACCCCGCTGACCGTTGCCTTGGTGCCGGCGAGCATCGTCGGGGTGCCCTCGCACACGCCCTCGGCCTGGATGAGTCCGGACCACAACGCCGTCTTTGTGCCTCGTGCTATCTGTTCCGCGTCGGCGGCGCTGGAGGCTGGCCAGCGCGCCAATTGCGCCGGGGACGATCGAAAGAACGCCGTGGCCACCGTGTTAGCGCCTATTCCCGCGGTCGGCGCACCCTCACCCTCGCCGGCTCGTCCGCTCCCTTGCCGTTTCTGCTTCATGTCCCAGTAGTTCACCTGCACGTTGGCAGGTTGGCTGGCCGCCGTCGCTCGCGGACGGAACCGGTGGAGATTGTCCCCCCAGGCAAGTGCGACGCTCGCGCTTGACGTGTAGTCGGGCCGCTTGACGCAGAGTTTGCTGCCATCCACGAACACGAGATAACCGATTCGCCCCGCCCGCTCGCGGATGAAGTCCCAGTCGGATTGGACTGCCTGGGTTACGTGCTCGTAGACCTCGGACGTCGCATCGACGTCCGCGCTGAGCCCGTTTTGGCCCGCGAGCTGGCTGAAGATGTCCGAATCCTTGATGTTCGACCAGGACATCGTCTTCAATCCGTCGTAGAGCCGGTGGGCTTTCGTCGTGCCTTCTACCCGGATGCTGGCCATCCCTTTCGCATCCAGGTCCGGCTCGAGCGCGATGACTTCCCCATTGAAAAGCTCGTGAAACGAAACATCCGAGGCCTTCATTCGAATCTTCATCGGTTTGCCAATGTCGAACTTCGTCCCGTTCAACAGGGTGAATCCTGGGTCGGCGAACTCGAGGATGGCCCGCGCCGGGAAGTCGAGCCGGGACTCCACTTCCAGGTACGTGAGATTGTTGTAGATGCTCGGGTCAAGGTCCGCGCCGCCGACATTGACGGCAATGTCGGAAAGATAGGCCGTCGTCGCGTCAGGCATCTGTCTACTCCTCCGGCAACGGTGGTAGCCGGAGGACGCGGCCCGGCCGCAGGGTCAGCGGGTTATCTATGTGGTTCGCCTCGGCGATGTAGCGCCAGTGCCGTGCCTCGCCGTACTCCGCTGCCGCAATCCCATCGAGTGTCTCGCGCTGGCGTACCGTGTGTGACCTGTAGCCTACCGCGCCACCGCTGGTGGGATTCTGGAACGGGAACTCCCCCTCATCTTTCGCCTGCTTCAAGGTCAGGTTCATTTCGCTCCTGATCGGCGTGCCATCAGGCAGGAACAACGTCAGCTTTTCATTGATCGTTGTCGCCACGGCCTGGAATGACCAGTTGCCGCCCCAGCGGAACTCGCACCGTGGCGGACGCGCGCGGCCGGTCGTGGCGTTCGCGTTCGACTGGTTCACCATCGTCAGCTTCCAGAGTTTGCTCGTGTACTTTCCCTGGACATCCTCGCCGGTCAGGCTGGTATCGAAGACGAGCGCCATCGTCAGTTCGATCGGATTGCCGCCGCTGAACTCCAGTTCCCCAACGTTTTCGCCCACCGTCGAAGCCGTCGCCCAGTTGTTGGTCTTCGAAATGGTGTATTCCGTCGGGTTGAACTCGAATTCGATCTTGTCGTCCGTGTCGAGGTTCCGAATGCTGGCCTTCACCAGCTGACCGCTATCCATGGTGCTGCTCCTTATAGCCTGCCGCGCGCGCGTTCCCGCTCGCTGCGTAACCGTCGCCGAAATTCCTGCCAGACCGCGTCCGCGATCTTTGGCAGATATTTATCGATGTTGAACTCTTCTTCCTTCTCGGAGGATGTGTTGTTCGTTGAAACCACGCTTCCGGTCGCTTCCGCACGTTGGACTTCGGCGCCGGCCGCGCCATCTGCTGGGCCCGCCGCGAGGTCCAGGCCCGGCGTGCGCTGGACCTGCGAACCGGGGTTCCGTTCGCTCCTCGTCGAGGCAGTGCGCTGCATCGGCATCGATAGCGGCATCATCGCCTCGCGGTTCCGCGAGGGAAACTCGACCTGGTCCTCCATCCCCGCTTCTTGTCCAGCCGGGACCCGGCGCAGCGTCGTCGAAACGGATCCCCCTGAGGCCGCTGTGATCGAGCGTGCAAGTGTCCGTCGGGGTGCCGGCACGAGGGCTGGTGCCACGGGCGCCAGGTCCATTGGATCATCCGGCGAACCTGGATGACTGATGTCTGCCTGGCCGTCCGGTGCAGCCAACCGTTCAATGAGGGGCGCATGTAGACCACTCGCCTCCCCGTTGCTCCGCAGTGCAGTGGTGCGGAAGATCGTAGGTGCACTTGTCCGCGAGAGCACCGGTGCAGCAGTAGCCCGGGCCCCCTGGCGCGGTTGCGCCCTGGCGGCTGTGGCGCCGCTGCCCAAGCGGCCGGGCTGCCAGGTTGCGTCGGGGGACCGGGACAGCGGAGAGGTGCCGGGCCCCGCAACTGGACTACGGAGAGGTGCCGCCGTCTCACGGAAGGCGAGTACCGCTGATGGGTTGGTCACGGAACCGCGCGAGGGGACGACGATTGTCGGCGCTGGTGCCTCGCCGCCGTGGCCGCTATCCGCGTCTGCATCGGCGAGGCGATTGACTGCAGGTGCGCTCCCCATGTTCGTCGGTAGAGCCCCGGCTCTGGATACGTCGCCACCGGTTGGCGGACCTTCTTCGCCTTCCGATTGCCTGTTCAGCGCGACGGGTTCCACCGTCCGCAGCAGGGTGGGCATCGTCGGCGAATCCCCCTGCGCTGCGGGCTGCAGCGGACGGACGACCGTGAGCGCCGGTGCTGCGGGCGCCGTCGAGGCCGTGCGGGCGACCGGGGATGCACTCACCGTCTCGCCGCGCGGCGCCGTAGCATCGCCGGCGGTGGATGCTGCTGCGGCTGCCCGGTCGGTCGCAGCGCGGATCACTGAAGGAACTGCGGCCGGTGCGCCGGGTAGCGATGTGGCGGACCCTGACTGGCGCTGGGCTGTTCCCGGGGCCGCGGCGGGCGCTTCCGTGGCGCCCTGCCTGGTACCACCCGGTGCGGACTCCGAGCCGCTTTCCATCGTCATCTCCGCCACGCGCGCAACGAGCGTCAATTCGATAGGTGCCGGCCCATCGTCGCTCCTCGGCACCGGCGAGACCGGCGATGTGGGCATCTCACCCGCGTCAGCGCGGACCGCCGTCGTCTCTTCTCGAGTCGTAGGACTGGTGGGAGTTGCGGGAGCCGATGTGGAGCCAGCCTCCACCGCCCGGCTCACCGTCGTGCTTGCCGGTTGGCCCGTGGCTTCGGTCGGTGGGTTCGTGGTCGGTGCTGGGGTTGGATATGGCCGGAGTGTTTGCCGGGCTGGACGTCGCCGCCGGTTGGTTCGCCGGGGCGACCGGCGTAGGTGGCGTCGTCGAAGCCGTCGTTGGAGCCGTGGAAGGCGCTGCGGCCGTGCGTTGCACGGTCCCGCTGGCTGCGTCCGTCGCCGCCGAAGCGTCGGCAGGTTCGGCCACGTGGCGTTCCACCAGCGGGAGCGACGTGTCCGATTCGACGCGCTCAGGTTGCGAAGGCTGAACGATGGTCGGAGCCTCGCGCTGCAGCGTGTTCTCCGGGCCGGATTCCCTGCGTATCTCCGCTTCCGGCGAAGAAGCCGCACGCTGGATGGCCGGGTTGGCTGGCGATGCATCACCGGTGGTTCGGGCGGCAGGGTCGTTCGACCCCGCGGGCGGGTGGGCCGGCGGGGAGACGTTCGTCTGCGGACCGTTTGTTGGTGGAGTGCTGGCCTGCGGAGTGCTGGCTGGTGGAGTAGTCGCCGGTGGAGTGCTGGCCGAAGAACTGCCCGTCGGTGTTTGCGAAATCGAACGCGAAGTCAGCGTCGCGGAAGTGTCCGGCCGTCGTTCGTCGGCCCCGCTGTCGTCCGATGAAACCCTTGCGGCCGGGCCAGGCGTTCGCGTTCCCGCGTCGGAAGAGGATGGCTGCGCCACGGATGTTTCGCGCAGGACGAGTGATTGGGGGGCCCGTCCGTTCGGCTCGTCGCCACGGGTCTGCGGTTCGACCGTTGCGCGTGGGCTGCTCCCGGGTGGTGTGGAATCCACTGTGCGCCCACCGCCGCCAGCTGACGGCCCGTTCGCCGCCGGTGATGGCGCGGGTACCGGTCCCGGAGCCGGGCTCCGTGCGACGGTCTGACCACCGTCGTCTTCTCCTTCGTCGCTCCCCGGGGAACCTGACGGCCGCTCCGCCGCCTGGATCGCCCGCTGCAGGGCGTCCTCGGGCGAAATCGAAGCGGGAGCGCCAGGTGCGGTTGCGTCGGTCTCCCGGTCGACTGTGCCGTTGTCCGTCGTGCCAAGGCTTGGAGGCACACTCGGATTGGGAACCTCTCGCGGGACCGCGGTCGCCCGTAGTGGCCCGGGCAGCTGCGCGACCGGGGCCGCCGCAACGGGCTCCGATTCTGCCGGCGCAATCGGCAGTGGAGCCGCCGGCAGGGGAAGCTCGTTCAGGCTTTTCCCCTCCGTGATCCGCCGCCTCGGCACGGGTGTCGACCGTGGAACGTCTCCCGGTGTGGCGGGAGCGAGCCGACGTATTTCGTTCGCCCCGGCGCCAGCCGCTGGCGGTGGGGCCGGTCGGTGCCCCGCCTGTGCTGTCCCCTGTGCTTCGTGCATCGCCATGATCTGGCGCAGACGGCTCATGTCTGAGTCGACGGATGCGTTTGTGGCGCGGCCCCGTCCCTCGGCCGCGGCAATAACTTCGCCCAGAGGCACCGGCCGGTTTGTCGGCGTCGGCGCGTCGGCGGAAGTGCGTTGCATGGTGGCTGCTATAGGCGCCGTGTCGTAGCTCATCAGCGTTGGAAGTGAGCGGGCAAAGCTCTGTCGCGGTTCTGCGGAAGCAGATGAATGACGCTCGATCAATCGAAACGCGAACGACTCGAACCCCCGGCCGTGGCCGAAACGTGCAGCGTCACGCTGGAGCGCTGGGCCCGTCCACCCGGTCGAGATGCCCGGCCGGGCAACGGTACGCAGCAACGAGCCGCCCTCGCCCGCGGCCAGGGCAGGTAGTCCGCGGGCCTCGTCGGTGGCGGTTCGGTTTACCGTCGCGGAGCCCGCCGCTGGCGTGGCTACCGCCGCAGGCGTGGCCGAAGGCGCCTGTTGCTCGCTTTGCGTCTGGTTGCGCCCGAAGGGCCACCACCATGCCATGGCTTTCCTAGCCCTTCTTCACCATCGTCAGGTTCGAATATGCGATCTCCATCGACTCCACCGCGATCGCGCTCGTGGCGGAGTTGAACGCCGGCCCTTTCCAGTCCACCGGGAAGGCGTTCGTCAGGTTCCAGCGGCGGACCTCTTCGCGCCGCTCGTCCAGCTGGACAATCGAGATGTTCTTCAGCGCAGACTGCTTGTCCGCCTTCGAGACCACGCTGGCATACCAGTCGTAGAGCGCCGTGCTGTAGGCAGAGCCCCACTTGAGCGTGATGTTCGAATGCGTCACCCGTCCCGGCAGCCGGTGGATATAGCCGTTGAGGCCGCCCTCCTTGACTTCGAAGACGTCCATCTTGGCGCCGAGGCCCGAGACTTCGTCGAAGAGGGCGTTGACCACCCCGGCGATCTCAATCCCGAACTGGTGCTGTGTGTAGGTATCCCGGTGTGCCGCAGAGGTCATGGTCTATGCACTCCCACTTGCTTCGTTCATCCGGCGGTTGATGGCGGCTACTTCGCCTACCCATCGTTGCCGATCGCCGTGTTCCATCTCCAGTATGGTCTCTTCGTCCCAATGGAAGTGGTAGGCGAGGTAGGCTACCTCCTCGTAGAGACGTTCGAGGGGGTAGCCAATCACCCCCCCAGGCTCGAGAGGTCGACCTCCATCTCTTTCGAACACTCGGGGCACTGGACAACAACGCGCGAACTACCCTGCTCGTTGATCTGACCATAAAACCGTTGGAGGTAGGCGAGGTCGGCGGTGAACATCGACTCCAGCACGTTTGGCGTCACCTGTGTGAGCGACCCGAGCCGCGTGATGACCCTGGAAAGCAGGATCAGGATGAGATACGCCTCGTTCTGTTGCACACGTGGGTCGCGAAGCGGTGCAATTTCGTCCATGGCCGTCGCCAGGCGCATCACGCCACTCTTCTGGACTTGCCCCTCCTCGTCCACGTAGCCCCGTGGGAGCGTGAAGGGGAATTCGGTCTGCAGTGCTGCCATTCCCTATCCCCGAGACAAAGACGAGACGGAGAAATCCTCCTCCGTCTCGTCTTACTTTATAGAGTTCGACCCGGAGGCCGACGTCCGACAACCTAGGACTTGCGCTCGATCCCTTCGTGGACGATCGTGAGTTCCTCGACGCCGAGTTCGGTTGAGTCAGATTTGACAGACGGCCCCGTCACCTTCGAAGGCCAGGCACTCTGGAAGTTCCAGCGAGCAACCTCCTTCAGCGTCTGGTCGTACATAACGACCGAGCCGTCCTTGCGGGCGCCTTGGACGTCTCCGTCCTCAACCATCTTCCTCCATGTCCAGATGTCCATGTTGGAGGTGATGCCGCGCTTGAGCACGATGTTCTCCCACTTCAAGCGGCCGGGGACCTTCAGGACGACTTCCTTGCCCTCTTTGACCACCTTGTGCTCGATGGTCTCGGTCTCGCTGCCGAGACCGGAGACCTCCGTGAAGTAGCCGGAAATCTGGCCCTGGACCTCAACCGCGAAGTGGAATCCCGCAAGCGGGTCTTCGCGGCTGGTGTCGACTACCGTATGTGCTGTTGGCATGCTCTTTCGCTCCTAGCTCTTGGGTATCCCGCTACTCGGCGCCAGGCGTGAACTGGGCGATGCGGAAGATGACGAATTCGGCTGGCTTCACCGGCGCGATTCCGATATCGACGATGAGTTGGCCCGCGTCACGAGTGCTTGCCGGGTTGTTCTCCTCGTCGCACTTGACGAAGAAGGCCTGCTCCGGGGTACGCCCAAAGAGCGCGCCGGAGAGCCAGACGTTCGTCAGGAAGTCGCCGACGTCGCGCTTTGCCTTCTGCCAGAGCGTGTAGTCGTTCGGCTCGAAGACAATCCACTGCGTGCCGCCTTCGATCGACTTCTCGACGAAGTTAAACAGCCGGCGGACGTTCAGGTAGCGCCATTCCGGGTCGCTCGAGAGCGTACGCGCGCCCCAGACGCGGATGCCGCGGCCGGGGAATGCCCGGATGCAGTTCACGCCGACCGGGTTGAGCACGCCCTGCTCGCCATGGGTCACCTGGAGTTCGAGGCCGAGCGCTCCGCGGACGACTTCGTTGGCCGGCGCCTTGTGGACGCCGCGCTCGCCGTCGCTGCGGGCCCAGATACCGGCCATGTGTGCCGACGGCGGGATCATCATCGTGGTGCTCGCCGCCCCCGGTGTGGGGTTCGCAACCTGAAGCCACGGGTAGTACATCGCCGCATAGTTGGAGTCGTAGCCGGCCGTGTTCATGCGCCAGTCGAGCGCCTGCTGGGCGTTGAGGTCCGGCGGCGTGTCGATGATGGCGACGCGGTCACCCATGCGCTCGCAGTGGGCAATCATCGCGAGCTGGATCGCCTTGACGCCGTCCATGTCCAACGCGCCAGCCTGGTACGCGGCCATGATGTCGGGCGCGCAGACCATCGTCACTTCGTCGACGGCCTCGAGGCCGCCCAGGCCGGTGCGGTCGGAGGTGTTTCCCTCGTAGATCGCAGGGCTGGTGTCGGCCGCCGATAGGGCCATCGTCGAAGGGGCCGCCAGCGGGTACTGTCCCGCTGCCGGCGCCCGCTCTGCCACGGCGATGTTCGTCTTCACTTCTTCGAGCGTGACCAGCTTTGAAGCCTTGTTCACGACATCGAAGACGTTCTTGGCGCCGCGGGCAAACGTCAGGCCCTCGTGCTTCTCTTCCTGGCCACCGCCACGCACGGTGAGGTCAAAACCTTCCTCCGCGGGCGTCACTTCGAGCGTGATGTCGGCAACGTCACTGCTCTTTGCGATTGCCTTGATGGTCGACTGGTCCGGCGCAGTTGCCGCCGACAGTGACACTTCAGCCAGCGCTGGTTTCGTTTCGCCCGCGTTCTCGCCACCGATTCGTACGACGAAGCAAACGCCGCCGCCGTTGTTGAAATACGCGTAGACGGCGTGGGCCAGGTAGGCCCCCGGGATAAAGCCGCCAAACGAATCCGTGAACTGGGTCCAGTTCGTTACCAGTGTCGCCTTGCCCACTGGGCCTTTTTCGGCGATGCCCAGGAACGCGGCGACCGCGGTGCCAACTCCCTGAATTGGCTTCGCTCCTCCCGATACTTCCTCGACATAGACGCCCGGCGTCAAATACGCAGTTGCCAAGTGCTCTCTCCTCGTCCATTCAGCCTCAATCTAAAGCCGCCGCGATACTAGCAGCTTTGTAGCGTTGGTGGGAGTCAATTTCGTGAAAGCCCGGCGAACTTTCTCGCTGCCGACCGATTAGATTTGGATGTCGTAGCTCTCAGACGGAACCTGCATGACCTGCTCCCGCGGAGGGCCCTCTGCCGGGGTCACTCGCCAGGTCCGCTCGCCCGCCGGCACGCCCGCGAAAACGAAATGTCCCTCGGCATCCGTCGTGTCTCGCAGCGTCGTCCCGAGCACTTCGATCGTGACCCCGCTTATCCCCGCGGTGCGGTCGTCTCCGGTATACACGGTGCCCCCAACGCGTGAAGCTGTTTTCCATCCAGTCGGCGTCCGGCCGGCTGAAGCGGAACTCGGCCGTGCGGACAATCGGCCCTGTGATCGGCTCGAACGCATCCAGCGGCGCCGTGATCACCCACATGAGGTTGGAGTGCAGCTCGTTGTCCATCACTCCCCAGAAGTCCGCCGGCTTCGTGAGGTGGTCGGGCGGCATGATCCGCGCGAGGACGTTCTTCGTCGTGTTCACCAGCTGCCCCGCCAGGTGCTCCTCCGGGATGCGGTCGAGGCGAAACATCGTTGCCAGCACGCGCGAGAGGATGCGGTGTTCGTCCGCCGCTTCCCGTGCCCAGGCCGTGACCAGGTAGCTCATGTCGATTCGCCGCGAGGGCACAGCCCGTCGGGCTGTGCCGTCCGCCAGGCGCGTGATCTCCGGCACGTCGTTGCGAAGCATCGGATGCTCGCGCATGTCCATCAGGAACAGGTTCAACGTCGGCTTCGAGAGGCGGCCGGACCATTCCCGCGTCGGGCGGTCGAACGAGATGTCGATCTCATTGCGTTCGATCGGCATGTCCGCAATCAGCAATGATCGCAGCGATTCGTCGACATCGTTGAACATGCTGGGTGGTCCCCGGGGTCCTGGATGCGGCCGGGCTAACGGTGCTCGTCGACGTCGCGGGCAGCAACACCCGACGTGACTTCCGTCGCGACGGCGTCGGCCTCCTGCTCGTGTTCACTACCGGCTGCGCCAACATGCATGCCGCCCCCGCCACCGCCCATCGACCGTTGCTGAACGACATGCGTCAACTCGTGGGCCATGAGCGACTCGTCCCCGGCACTGCTGTCGCTGCGCAGGAAGATGTCGTTGCCAGTGGTGAACGCCTTCGCCGTCACCTGCCGGTTCAGTGCGTCCGACGTTGCGTCGTTGTGGACGCGCACGTTTCCGAAGCTCGTGCCGAATGCGCCTTCCATCTTCTCCCGCACCGAACCTGCGAGGCCCGTACCGCCGCCCCGCTGCGAGGAGATGGCCTCAGTGAGCTCGCTCCCTGCGGGGCCGCCTTCGAGCCCTACCGCCGGTGCGTCGGCCCGCTTCATGGCCATCTCATCCTCTTCGCCTTCGCGCTGAAGGCTGGGGTCGCGCTTCATCGCCATCTCTTCCTCTTCTGCTTCCCCTCCTTCCGAATCGCGCTGAAGGCTGGGGTCGCGTTTCATCGCCATCTCTTCCTCTTCTGCTTCCCCTCCTTCCGAATCGCGCTGAAGGCTAGGATCGCGCTTCATCGCCATCTCATCCTCTTCGCCCTCGCGCTGGGCAAGCATTCGCGCCACCGCCGCGTTCCCGACCGCCCTCTGCATCCCCACCAGTGGATGTTCCTTGGCCGGCGCAACCGAGGCATCCTCGGTGTGTTGTCGCGCCGTGTCATCGTGCTTCATCAGTTGGGAAAGTCGACTGTCAACCATCACATACCTCCGGCACGGCCATCATAGCCCCCGTACAAGTTGCGTTGCTACGCTTCCGGCGGCGATTCGTCGCGCAGCAACGCGATGTAATCGCCAAAGTCACCCTCCGTGACCATCCGCCCCAGCTTCTGATACTCGCGCCTCGTGGCCCGCACCATGTGGGCCATGGAAACGGGCGTCCGCTCGTCCGCCGCCAGGAACGCCGCCGCCAGCACAATGTTGCGGATGTTGCCACCCGCGATCTTCAGCTGCTTGGCAAGGAAAGCAAGGTCCACATCATCGCCGAGCGGCAGTTGCGCCGGGATCGTCGACTTCCAGATTCGCAGCCGGTCGTCCTCTTCCGGCATGGGAAAGTCGATGACGAAATGCAACCGGCGCAAAAACGCCTCGTCGAGATTCATCTTCAGGTTGGTGGCGAGGATTACCACCCCCGAGTACTCCTCCATCTTTTGCAGCAGGTAGGCGGTCTCGATGTTCGCGTAGCGATCGTGAGCGTCCTTTACCTCCGAACGCTTGCCGAACAGTGCATCGGCCTCGTCGAAGAAGAGGATGGCATTCGACGTCTCCGCTTCCTGGAAGATCGTGCCGAGGTTTTTCTCCGTCTCGCCGATGTACTTACTCACCACGCCCGAAAGGTCGATCTTGTAGAGGTCGAGTCCCAGCTGGTGGGCGAGAACATCCGCCGCCATAGTCTTCCCCGTGCCCGAATTCCCCGCGAAGAGCGCCATGAGGCCCTTCCCCATCGCCAACCGCGCGCCCATTCCCCAGGTGTCGTACACGTGGTGGCGGTGCTCAACGAACAGGCTCATCTCGCGCAATTGCGCCCGGGGGTCCGCCGGGAGCACAAGGTCGTCCCACCGGTAATGCGGCGTGATCTTCTTCGCCAGCTCGTTCAGGATCGGCGTGGACTGCATCCGGGCGCCGGCGTACAGGTCGTCGATCGTGATCACCGGGTGGCGAGGGTCTCGCGTCCGGGCGATCCCCACGGCCGCATCCACGGCCCCCCCAATCTGGCCGCTCCCAAGCTTGAACTTGCCCGCCAGCCGTGCCATCGATTCCGCCTCGATATTCGTCTGGTGGGGCTGCAGGAACTGTTCCCAACGCTTGAGCAACCACTGGATATCGAGCGCCTGGAGTTCGACAGAGACGCCCGGCCAGGCGATCGGCGAACTGGAAAGCAGGAACACGATATCCGCGATCGGCGCCGTCCTGATCGCTGCCAGGAGTGCGTGCCGGTCGTCGGGATGCAGGGCGTCCAGGCCCGAGAGAGCGAGCGCCGTGCCCTGGAGATACGCCTCGCGTGCCGCCAGGCGGTAGGCCGCCGCCGCTCCCCGTTCGGCCACCACCGGCGCGATCTGGACCTCCAGCACGCCAAGACTGCTGCCTCGCGCTACGGCCTGGGCTACCAGCTCCAGCTCTTTGGCGTCGGGTCCGCTGAGGGCCACCACCGGCGGCACCAGTTGCGTCGCCGGCAGGTCCCGCAGTCGCTCCACCGTCTCGAGCCCTTCACCTTCAAGGGCGGCATCCATGGCATCTTCGAGCGGCAGGCGACGGGCATGCGCCAGCAACTCGGCCGCTACCTGGTCATCGTCCTGCAGGTAGGCAGCCACCCTGGGCGTCAGCCAGGCGTATTCGGCAGCAAGCGGCGTATGGGGCTGACCCGGCTCCGGCCCCAGTGCTGCGAGGCCAAGGCGCACCAGAGGCGCGTCTGGGCCAAAGTGGCGGGGTCCGGCACCGTCGTCCTCGTCGCACCCGAACAGGCGCTCAATCATCTCGACCCGGGGCCGTCGCTTGGTCACGTCGTCCTGCACGTACCCCACGAGGCGCTCCAGCCCGAGGTCGACCTCCGTCGCGAAACAAAACAGCACTGCCCCGAAGTCGAAGTCCGTGAGGCCGGACATAGCGGCGAGGCGCGCCCCTCGCGGGAAGCGCTTGCCTGCCTCGACCAGTTCCGCCGCGAGATTCGTCGCTCGCTCTCGCCGCCCGCTGTCCTCCGACGTGAGGCGGTCGGCCTCCCCATCCGAGGTGTAGAGGCCGCGGTAGTCGTCTTCGCCGACGGGTACCCCCGCACTTCTCATACGTTCGACTTCGAGCGCGAGCATCCGCCGAACTGTGCTGGTCACGGCCTCGCTGAGACTGGCTCCCGAACTCACGGCTCCGGATCCACGTGGACGATCGGCGCATTGACGCATGTGTCGGAATTGCAGACCGTCGTCGCCACATTCACACTGGAGTGCTCGCTCGGCAGAACGAACTGCCAGTTCTTCGTCGTGGTCTCCTCGTTCGGCGGTGTCGCTCCTACCGCCGACCAGAAAATCGAGGTGAACTGGCCATTGAAGAACGCGTCGCACCCGACGTGCCACTGGTTGTTGTCGGGGTTTTAGAGCGCGGTACATACCACGTGGACATCCATCGCGGGCAGCCCAGGTGTTGGCGTCGGCGTCGGCGCGTCGCCGGGCGTCGGTGTCGCCGTCGCAGTCGGGCTGGCTGGCGGGAACTCGACGGCGACCGCTGAAGTCGAGGTGGCGCAGGCCGTCGTATTGCAGGCCTTCAGCTGCACGTTGAGGTTGGTATTGAAGTCGAACACGGCTTCCATCACGAGTCCGTCGGCCGCGGCAACCACGCCGTTGATCCGGAAGGTCGCACTCGTGTAGTTGCCGTCGATCGTCCCCGTGCATTTCACGGTGGCCAGTTTCGGCATGTCCTCGTACGTCGTTTCGCAGACCACCGCGACGTTCGCCGGTGCTATCGGTGGTGTTGGCGTTGCGGTGGGGACCGGGGTTGCCGTCTCCTGCGGGGTCGGGGTCTCTTCCGGCGGCTCCGTTGGTGTCACAGTGACGTCGCCACCGGTGCCGTTGCCGCTGCCGTCGGGCGGCGTGGGCGTGGTGCTCGGCGGGATCACCGTCACCGTTCCGTTCGGCTGGGACGGATCGTATTGCAGCGGGTCCGGGTTCGTCGGCCCCGTAAACGTATCGGTGGTGAGCTTGAGGACACCGTTGGAGTCGTACTCATGCACGGCATAGGCCAGCTCCTCACCTTCCGGTCCGGTCACGGCGATCTGGTAGGCCGCCGCCGAGCCCGGGAGCACGATCTGGTTCGTCCCCGCATCGATCGGAGGGGGCGCCATCACGCAGGTCGGGTCGCGCCACGCCCGCCGGGTGATGTACTCGCTCCCCGCGATGCCTTTCTGTGCGCTCGCCGCTGCTTCGTCCGCCGTCAAGTCGAGGTTGAGCGTGCCCACCACGCGGTTCTCCTGGTCCTTCACCTCGACCCGGGCTGCGCGGGGGACGGTGATCACCACCGCGCTCAAGTCGTCGCTCTCCTGGAAGAGCACGCTGCTGAGGATTGGCACACCCCGATCGGTGTAGTCCGCCAGGGTCGTGCGGTTGCGGTAGTACGGGTCGTTGATCAGGATGTCGCCATTGTCGATCTTGTAGGCGACGATCCAGTGCCCGGGCACCTCAAGGATGATCGGCCGTCCTTCGCGCAGCTCGGACTGGATCTCCTCGATGCTTCCCGTCCCCGTCCGGGCGTACTTCAGCGGCTTGATGCTCGGGTCTTTACGCGAGAGTTCGCCGGAGAGTTCGTTCACCGCCGTCCAGACGACATCGCCGAAGGCATAGCCATGGCTCACCCAACCACTGGGCGTCTGTTGCGCCTCCTGGCTAAACCACTCGTTCAACGTCGCCGGGTCGAGCTCGGTACCATCATCCAGCTCCACCACGTTGTACATCGCCAGCACCGTCGCCACCGACGTCAGCACACAGCCGCACTGCTCGATCGTGTCGCCGCAGGCATAGGGACCGGTGTTCGCTTCCGTCGCCATGGCATACGGCACCGTAGCCCAGGCCTCGTTGTTCTGCGCGAAGAGGGGCGCCTCCGTAGGATTGCTGTCGTCGGTCACCGACCCCCGGCCCGCCGCCTCGTCGGCGCCTTCCGCCTTGCCGCCATCCGGGTCGCACATATGGACGCCCTCGTAGTAGGCCTCCAGCTCGGCCCTTGTCGGCTGGCCATCGTCCGGCCACACCTTGACGGCGATATACGAAGTGCCGCCGGCGATGGCGCCAATCATGGCGAACAGGGAGAAGGTCTGGGCCGCCAGCGCCGTCCGGTCGCCCTGCGCCCACCACACCAGCCGGAGGAAGTGCAGCACCAGCGCTGCCCCCACGCCCCAGGACAGTGCAAGCAACGCCTCGTGGAGGAAGGGCCGGCTGTCCAGGCTCTCGAAGGGCCAGCCCGGCGCGAAGAAGTAGTCGACCGTGCTCGCCGTCGCCAGCACAAGTAGCAACACCACGAGCACTGCGAACGTGTACCGCGGCCAGTCGTCGTCCGGTGTCCACAGGGGCCGAATGGGAGAGAGGAGCGCCCCGCAGACCGCTCCAATCGCCACCCAGACAAGCAGGCGATCGAGGACAAACACCGACTTGTCGTCTACAAAAGGCCACACCGGGCGCAGCACGTACGCCTCTGCCGCGAGCACCGCCGCCGCCACCACCAGCAAGAGGAACGCCGGGAAGACAAACCGCTGCATCGGCGGCCGCCGTAGCAGCTGGCCGCTGGCCCGCGCCTCCACCTCGCCGTCGCCCACAGGCACCGCGCGCACCTCGAAGGGCAACATCGTCGTCGCGCCGAGCAGCTTCGCCGTCTTCGAACGGACCTGCGTTGCGATTCGGCGCTCCTCGCCCGGCTCCAGGTGCACCGTTTCGTCGCTGAAGGTGTATTTGAACGCCTCTTCGTCGTCCCGGCCCGCAATGTCGTACGTGACCGGCGTATTGCCAAGGTTGCGGGCGATGAGGTCAAACTTCTTCGGGCTGCGCATCGGGTGCATCAGCATCTGCGTGTTTTCGAACGCCTTGATACTGATCCGGGCCGAGCTCAGCACTTCCCGGCCCGTCTCGCGAGAAGTCACGACAATCGCGATGTCGTAGTCGCCCGCCTTCGCTTCTGACGTCCGCGGTGGCTGGATGACGATGCTGATCGTTTCCTGGTCGTTGGGTACCAGCACCGGTGACGGCTTCCCCACCCGCACCCACTCCGCGGGGATCCCGCGGACTTCGATCTGGAGTTGGTCGACGATGCGGCCGCGGTTCTGGACAACCAGCGTCGCCAGCCCTGGCGTCGTCCCCGGTTCGATGGCTGCGACGGGTGCCGTCAGCGTCGCCCGGATCGTGGTTGGCAGCTCCGCCATCGGGGCGGGGCCGCCGTCCTCCATCGACGGCTCGTCGACTTCCTCGGTCGATCCGACGAACCACGCCGCGACTTCGCCGAAGCGAATTTCATCACCGGGCTCAACAAGACTCGGGGTGTGCGGCGGGATGATGCGGCCGCCAACGAAGGTACCCGCCGCCGATCCAAGGTCCTCCACCAGCAGGCGGCCATCTTCGATCGTCAGCCGTGCATGGCGCCGCGAAATCGACAGATCGTCGATAACGATCGCGCTGCCCTCAGCGCGCCCAATCGTCGTCGACGTCAGGTCGATGGGGAACTCCAACGACCGCCCATCAGGCCCCGCCACAATGAGCGAACCAAACCTCGCCGCTACGTCAGCCAATGCGCCTCCGCCCTGCCAGCAGAGGATACGCGCGCCCGCCAGATGGCGTAAGCGCGAAAGGTGAATTCCCGCTACGGGGCAATCACAAAGGCGGTCGGCGGCGAGCTCGAACCGCCACCGGGTGTGGGATTCGTCACCACGATAGTTGCGGTTCCCGCTGTCGTTAGCTGGGCCGCAGGAATGCTGACCGTGATCGAAGTCGGGCTCACCACGACCGCGCCTGACAAGGTGACCGCGGTACCGGTTCCCGTCCCATCGGCGTCGAAGGAGACGGTGGCGCCGGTAACAAAGTTCGTTCCCGTGATGGTGATGGCCGTGGTCGGGTCACCCGCAGTGGCCCCCGGTGGATTGATAGACGAAATGGTTGGCACGGGGTTGTTCACCGTTACCGTCACCGCCCCCGACGACGCCGCGTAGTTGCCCGCTCCGAGATAGTAAGCCCGGATCGAGGGAGTCCCGGCACTGCTGGGGATCCAGGGAACGGACGCGTCTCCTGCGGTGATCGATGTGTCGGTCCCAATCAGGTTTCCCCCGGTGCAATTCGGGCCCGTCCCGTCGACACAGAAGTTCACCGTACCCGTGATCGTGCCCGCCACGGTCGAGGAGACCGTCGCCGTTAACGTCGTACTCGCCCCAAGGGTCACTGGGTTTGGTGATGCGAGCAGACCCGTGTTGGTCGTCGCCGGGGTGATCGTGATCGTTCGTGTCGCCGAATCCGACGTCACAAAGTTCGTACTTCCGGCAAACCGCGCGAAGATCGTGTACGGCGTGCCCGACGCAACCATACTCGAGGGCACCGTGATCGACGTCGTTGCCGTGCCGGCGCTGAGCGTTGCAGACGTGATCAGGACTGGCACCCCGCCCGCGTCGCGGTAGAAGTTCACCAGCCCGGTTGCCGCCGTCGCAGGAGCGTTCGACGTAAACACAGTCGCCGTGAAGGTCACGCTTGAGCCGAACTGATGCGAGCTCCCGCCCGTCGGCGAAGTCATCGTCGTGTTCGTCGGCGCCGCTTGCACCGTTACCACGTCGCTATCGCTGACAGCCGCGAAGTTGGAATCGCCCGGCCAGGACGCCCGAATGACCACCGTCCCCAATTGCGTGATCTTCACGGTGCCCGTGGCAACGTGGCCCGAAATCGAGCCGGTCGTCTTTTGCGCAGCCGGGACATCGGAGCAATCCAGTGCCGTCCCGCCCCAGCACAATGTCACCGTGCCCGTGGGGTCCGCGCCCGGCAGCGATTCGACAAGCGTCGCCGTGAGCGTCGTGTTTGCTCCGTAGAACGGGCTCGGCGGGTTCGACGCAACCGAAATCCCCGCGCCCGTCGCGCTCACCGTCACGTTCGCGCTGTCGCTGTTGCCGTTGTAGTTCGAATCGCCGGCGTAACAGGCCTGCACGGCCGTCGGCGTTCCACCCGGTAGCGTGTGCGTCGTGATCGAAGCCTGGCCGCTACTCAGGGTGTCGCTCCCCAGGGTCACGCCGGTACAGCCCGCTGAGCCGAGGCGGAAGGTGACCGTGCCCGTTGGCTCGAAACTCCCGGTCTGTGCCACCACGGCAGTGAGCACCACGTCCTCACCCGCGTCGATCGTCGTGGGGTTCGGGGTGAGCGTGATGTTCGGAGTGGCCTTGATCACCGTGATGTTTGCCGTGTCCTCCGACGCGGAGTAGTTCGAGTTCCCGAGTAGCACGCCCTCAGCGTCTGGGTGACCCCGGCAGGGATAGCCGACGTCATCAATTCCGCCGAGTCCGAGCTGTCGAGCGAAACAGCTGCTGCGAGGGCCGTGCCGGTTGAGCACGACGTGCCACCCAGGCGGAACGTCACGCTTCCTGTGATGTTCGCTCCGCCACCTTCGGTCGACGTCACGTCAGCCGTGAGCGTCACCGAGCTGCCAAGTGGGTGGGGGCCCAGGCTCAGGGAGAGGTTCGTGTCGCTGTCGGCGGCCGTGATCGTCGCAGTCTGGACTCCCGACGTCGATGGCCCAAAGTTGGACGAACCGAGGTAGTACGCCTGCGCCGGGTGAGGCCCAACCGCCAGGCCACTAACGACAATCGAGTAGTTTCCGGTTCCGGGTCCCCCGGCGCTCAGGGTATCGCTTCCGAGCAGGTTTCCAGCGGTGCAGTTCGGCCCCGTCCCGGAGCGGCACAGTCGCACCGTATCGCCGATGACGTTCCCTGCACTGGACTCAGTCACCGTTCCGGCGAACGTCACGTTGCTGCCCAACGGATGCGACCCGGGGTTATTCAGCGTCGTCACCGTGTTGGCATTCGCGATCGGGAACGAGCCGGTCACCGTACCGCCGCCCGGGGTCGGGTTCGTGACGATCACTGTCGCTGTCCCCGTGTTCGCCAGCAGGCTTTGCGGCACCACCGCGCGGATCTCGGTTGAGGTGACAGAGCTCAACGAAAGGGGTGTGGCGCCGAGCGGCCCGGTCCCATCGGGGTCGAACTGGACGGTGGTGACGGTGGTGACCCCGTCCGGCAACAAGTCCGGGAAGAAGTTGGAACCCGTGATGCGAAGCGGGTCGATGTCGCTCGTGGCGCCTGCTGTACCCGATGTCGGATTGAACGGGTTGGCCGTAGCGGTGAGCTGCGGCGCCGGGTAGTTGATGTCGAAAGCTAGCGCAGTGGCCGTGGAGTCCGAATAGAACTTGGTCGCATTCGGGTCGCCCGTCGAGAGGCCCGGTGTCGGCTGGCCCGTAAACACCGCACCGACAGAGATCGAGCCGGCCGTCAGCGCCGACGTGTTGCAACTAATCGTGCGCGCCCCGTTGACCAGCGGCACCCCCACGTTGTTCGACACGGTTGTCGTCGTCCCCGGCAAGATGCAGGTCATGCCCGTGATGCCGCTGAACGCGACCGAGCCCACGGGGGTACCGCCCGCGCCCTGCAGCCGATGAACCGTTGCCGTGAAGGTCACAGGCGTCGTGGACTGGTAACTGTTCGAGGTCGCACTCGAAGTAAGCACCGTATCGGTTGTCGATCGGACGACAATCCGTCCGGTTGTCGTGGCCGGCGACCCCACATCCACGGCAATGCAGGAGTACTGCAGCGAGCCGGTCAACCTGATGTAGTAGACGCCGGGGTAGAGCGGTGCCGTGAAACCTCTCTCGACGAGCACATCCGAGTTGAGGACGTTCGAAAGCAAGCAGTACGGTCCCTGGGCGTCGATGATGCCGGGACTGTTGGCAGTCGGGTTCTCGGCGATTGCCATGTACACCTGGCGAATGCAGCCCGGGCAGTAGTCGGTCCGGTTCACCGTCGATTGCACCGCCAGGACATCACCGGGCGCGGCAACCGCCGATGGACCCGTGAAGGTCAGCCCGCCCCCTACCTTGATCGACAGGTCCTTGACCACCGTCCCGCCGCCGACCGACTTCGGGTTGTTCGTGTAGATGCAGTCCTCATCGAACTGGTTGTCGCCATCGTTGTCGATCGAGTCACAGTCGTCGGGCACGCCCATCACGATGTTGATGTCGACCGGGTCGGAGGTCCCCGGGAAGAGCGTGGCGCCACCCGTGTAATAGGCCGTCAGGGTCCGCGCCCCAAGGTCGATCCCAATCAATTGTTGCGGGTCGTTGTTCGGAATAACGGTCAATGACGCGAAGCCGAAGTCGCCCGCCGGGATCAGCGTCGCCGGGCCGAGGTCCGTGCCTCCCGAGCGGAAGATGACCTGCCCGCCGAGAGGCGGTGTGGGCCCGCGGACCGTCGCCGTCAGGGTGATCTCCTGGAACTGCGGGTAGTCGCCCGAACCGGAGGGGAATGTCACCAGCTCGACCACGGTCGCCCCGAAGGACAACTCGTAGACGTCCGACGTCGAGCAGTCGCTGTAGTTACAGATGGTCGCCGTGATCCGGATCGTCTGATTCGGGTCCGCCACGGTTGTCGTGAACGTGTCGCTCTGCGAGGTCTGGCCAGGAGGCGTCGCTCCCGGCGCCGACCATGTAATCGAGGTGTATGGCGTCCCATCCGGGAAGACGGCGATGCAGTTCACCTGGGCGACGCCCGAAATCGCGTCGAAGCCGGTCGCGCAGGAGACAACAATGCCGGTCTTCGGCGGTGGCGGTGGCACCGGTTGTCCGGGCGTGGCGGAACCGGTCGTTGTCGAGAGCGTGTTCACCACGGGGAAGCGGATCGCCTCCACCGCGGAGGTCGACCGGCAGATCGTGATGTTGCAGGCCGTCAGCACGACCGTCGTGCTCGTGTCCTCGTCGAACGACAGGAACAGGCTCTGCTTGTTCGCCGCCTCGCTGATGATCGTGCCGTTCGACGTCCACCGAATCGACGTGAACTCACCCGCGATGGTGGCGCCACAGATGACCGTCGCCCGCTTCGGGTTCGAGTTGTAGAGCGTCGAACAGCCGATCGTGACGTTATCCGGGGCTACCAGGGGCGGCGGTTGCTCGGTCGGCGCACCTTCCGGGGGCGAACCGTCAGGATTTGGTGGCGCCTGCCTGATTCGCACGATCGTGGCGCCGGCCGAATGCGAGAAACGCAACGGACTGGCGAGGATGAACGATCCGAAGCCTATGATCGTGTTCGACTCCTCGATCGCCGTCCCCGGGTCCAGCACGATCGTGTCGCCGATGAAGAAGCCCTCGTTGCTCGCCGTTTCGATCCGGGCCTGGCCGGCGTCTGCGGGCAGCTGAAGCGCTGTTTCGAGCGGGGGCGGCGTCGGCGTTGGCGTTGGCACGGAGGCGCTGGCCGTCGCTGAAGGCGTACCGGCGTCCGGCGTCGCTTCTTCCTGGTTCTGCGCCGTCACTTCCGGCTCAGGGGTCGGCTTGACGCCCTTCTGCACCGTGACCTCGGCGCCCGAACCATCCGCCTGGATGGCCACATCGGCGACCGCCGGTTTGTCGGTCTCGATAGTGCTGATGGAAGGCGTGCCGTCCTTGCCGTAGGTGTGGACGGCGACGCTCGTGGCTTTCCCTGCCGTATCGATGATCTCGATCTTGTAGTCGTCGGCCCCCCGGGAAGGATGATCTGGTTCGTGCCGGCGCCGGCGGGCGGGGCGGTCTGATGCAGGTGGGGTCGCGCCAGCCTGCCGCGAGCTGTAGGAGGCGCCGGGAATCCCGATAACGGCGGCCGTCTCGGCTTCTTCCGCGGTCCCCGTGTTCAGCGTGCCGACGACTCGGCCCTGCTTGTCGGTGATCCGCATGCGCACATCGCTGGGAGCGGTGAAGACGACGGCGCTGAGGTCGTCGCGATGGCTCGAAGAGCACGCTGCTCTTCACCTTGCCGGCGTAGACATCGAGGTCTTGCGGTCGCGGTAGTACGGGTCGTTGATGAGGATGCTGCCGTCGTCGTCGAGGCCGACCGCCGCGATCCAGTGGCCCGGGACCTCAAGGATGATCGGGCGGCCGGCTTCGAGTTCCGTCCGGATCTCTTCGTTCGGAGCCGGTGCCGGTGCGCACGAAACGGATGGTGCGGCAGCCGGGGTCGGGCCGTGCGATCTCGCCCGAGAGCTGGTTCGCCGCTGTCCAGATTACATCGCCATAGATATAGCCCTGGCTCACCCAGCCCGTTCGGTCTTGCGTCGCGTTCTCGTTGAACCAGGCATTCAGCGCTTGGGCGTAAGCTCGGAGCCATCGGGCATGGTCTAAGAGCTGGTAGAGCGCCATCACCGTGGTGACGGACGTCATCGCGCAGCCGCACTGCTCGATCGTCGTGCCGCACCAGTCGGGCCCGAAGTCGGGGTCCGCGGCCTTCGCGTATTCGTCGTTCGCCCACCGCGGGTTGTTCTGGGCGAAGAACGGCGCCCCCACGGTCGAGCCGTTATATCCCGGTTCGCCCGGTTGGGGAGCCGCGGTGGCGTCAGGGGTGGGCCCCATCATCGCGCTCGTCCGCGGGCTTGTCGCAAAGATGGACGCCGTCGAACGCCGCTTCGGCGTTGGTGGGCCCGATGTTATCCCGCGGCCAGAAGAAGTAGGCGCCCACCGCCACGATCACCAGCAACAGCATGACCGTCGCAGGCGAGAAGTTCACAGCGCCGAAGATGGGCCGGATTTGGAGCTGGCCGTCGGTGGCCGGCGCTTGGCCGCCCAGCTGCTGCGGCGCCGCCATGATCTGGAACGGCGCCGCCCGCGTGTGGCCCGCCCACTTCCGCGGTCGCTTGATCCGGAGCTTCACTTCCTTCGCCTCGCCGGGCGAAAGCGTGACGTCGGGCTCTTCGAACTGGTAGTTGAAGACCGCTTCCTCGTCCATCCCGGCAAGGCCGTAGGCGAGGTGGACGTTGCTGCGGTTGGTCAGGAGGACCTTGAAGTTCTTCTTGCCGCGCCGAGGGACGAGCTGGAGCTCCGTGTCCTCGAACTCTTCGAGACGGATCGTCGCCGTTGCCAGCGCTTCCCGGCCCGTTTGGAGCGAGGTAGCGACCACCGAGAGCTCGCGGGCGCCGGCCAGCGCTTCCGGGGTACGCGGCACACGGAGGGCGAATCCCGCCTGCCTGCTTGCTCCCGGCAGGGCCACAACCGAAGCCTGGCTCATCACCACCCACGACTCCGGGACACCCCGCACTTCGAGCCGGATCTCGTCGACCACGTTGCCGATGTTGGTTACCGCGATTGTGACGGGGACAGGGTCGCTGCCCGGCACAATCGTCCCCGAAGGCGCCTGCAGGGAAACCCGGAGTGTGGAGCTCTGGCCCGGCATCACGACGGCCGCTGCCTCGTCCTCCGGTTCCGGTGGCACCGTTGCGACATCCGTGAAGTAGGCCACGACATCGCCAAAGCGCAGTTCGTCGCCGGGTTCCACCAGGGACGCCTTGTGTGGCTGCAGCCGCTCGCCGTTGATGTACGTGCCTTCGGCCGATGCCAGGTCTTCGACCAGCAGGCGCCCTGACTCTATCGAAAGGCGAGCATGGCGCCGGGCAACCGAGAGTTCGTCGATAACGATCGTGTTCGCCGTCGAACGGCCGACGAGGGCTGTTGCCTCGTCGAGGGCGATCTCCCGCTGGCTGCCATCAGCACCGGTGACAAGGAGTGCGCCAAAACTCACCGCTCAAACCACCTCGTGGCCGCCCCTGTATCGCTCTGGTTGCATTCTCCATGGCGCGCAGCCCGAACGCACAGGCCTCCGCAGCCTGCTATGCCCTCCGCCCATTGTAACGATCGGCCACTACGTTCAATTATCCACCGTCTGCCAGGTGACAGGTGTGTTTACCGTGATGGCGATCCAGTACACGCGGTCCTTGTCGAGCACGACGAAATCATTGGCTCCGGGGATGTCCGCCGCCCCCGTGAAATAGCCGATCCAGCCGTCCACATCCATGTCGTAAGTGTAGATGGCGCTGACCACGCCATTCAGGTCGATCCCGTTCGTGCTCAGGAGCGCCTGGTCCACTGGCAGCTGGTCGGCCCCTCGCCAGACGATGAATGTCCAGACCGGTTCGAGCGTGTAGGAGATGGTGTTCCCGGACGCGGGGACCGGCTCACCATTCTGCCCCGCCACCACCGCCACCACCTCCCCGCCTCCAGGCGGGGGCGGCACCTGGCCCGGTTTCGTGTAGGTGAACCACTCCTCGATATCGCTCGACCCGTACGGCGTCTGCACGACGACCACCGCCGCTCCCGAAGGGTTCGGCGGGGTGACCACGGTCATCGTCGTGTCGTTGATGACCGTGCATTGCGAAACCGTGGCCGTCCCGATGATCACCGCACCGGGGCAGGTGGCGCCGAGGAACCCGCGGCCCGAGATCACGATCGTGTCGCCGCCAAACACGGTCCCGCTGTTCGGGGTAACGGCCGTGATGATCGGTGGGCCCGATTCGTAGAGGAAGTCCGATAGCTCGCTCAGGGGGCTGGTCCCCACCGACGTGATCACGCGAACGTCGACCACACCGCCCTCGGCTACTGGAGGCGTCAGCGCGGTGACTTGCGTCTGGCTGTTGAAGTTGAAGGCGAGCGCCTCCGTGGACCCGAACATCACCTTTGCGCCGTTATCGAAGTTCTTTCCCGTAATGACGACGATGGTGCCCCCACTGATCGGGCCCTTCGCGGGGTTTACGCCCTCGATGATCGGACCGTCCGTGTAGGTGAACAGCGACTGGTCGCTCGTCGCGCTTGTCCCCGAAGGCGTTGTGACCGTGATGTGGACTTCCGCAAAGCCGGCGGCCGAAGGAGGCGAGGTCGCCTCAATCATCGCCGGCGAGATGTAGGTCATCTCCACGGCGTTCGTATTGCCGAACTTCACGAGGGCCGCTTCCGTGAAGTTGTTGCCTTCGATGAGCACTTTCGTCCCACCCGCCGTGGGACCGGCATTCGGCGTCACGTTGGTCACACTCGGGCCCGAGTATTGGAACTCGCTCTCGGGACTCACGGGGCTCGAGGTGCTATTCACGGTCACGATCACCTGGACTGTCCCTGTCCCTGCCGGGCTCGTCACCTGGAGGTGCGTCGAACTCTTGAAGACCACGAAGGTCGCGTTCACGCCACCAAAGGTCACCACCGCGCCCGGTGCAAAGCCGACGCCGAAGATGTCGACCGTGGTCCCTCCCGCCGATGCCCCGTTGTTCGGCGACAGGCTCTGGACCAGCGGCCCCGTGACGTAGGTGAAGTTCGCCGCCGTCGTGAATGCGCTGGCGCCGGTGAGCGAGTGCGTCACCGTGACCTGGACGGTGCCACCCCCAAGGTGTGATGGCGACACAGCCGTGATCGTGGTGTCGTTCACCTGCGTGAAGGTGACGGCGGCATCGCCCCCGAACTTCACGGAGTTGATCAAGCCGCCCGGCGTCGCGAAGCCGGAGCCGCTGATCGTGACCGTCGTGCCGCCCGTATCCGGCCCCAGCGCCGGGGTCAGGGACGTGATGATCGGCGCTCCCGCAAACGTGAACAGGTTCTCCGGGGTCTCCGGGCTGACGTCGATGCCGTTGTCTACGGTGACGTGCACAGTCCCGCCCAAGCCATGCGCCGGTGAGACAACGTCAATAGCCGTTGGGCTCAGGTAGGTACAAGAAGTGGCCGGTACGCCGTCGAAGTAGACCTCGATCCCGGCCGAACAGACTCCCGAGTTGAAGTTCTTGCCGAACACGTGCACGACTGTTCCGCCGAACGTGGGCCCGCTCTTCGGGCTGAGGCCAATCACCGTCGGCTCGCCGGGCGCAACGTACAAAAAGTGTCGTCGTCCGTCAGCAAACTACATCCTGTGTGGTCTCCGTCGGTGCCGCATGCCGCGTTCGCTGGCCGGATCGTCTTGGGCACGACGCGGATGTGATAGGTGTGCCCCCGGATTCAGTGGGTTCGTGAGGTTGTCACAGGGAACGAATCCGATTGGGAGTGTTGATGGCGAACACGGTCGTGTGGCTGATTTCTTGGTTGCCGCTCGCAGGCCAGAAGTCGACGAGCTTCACGGCGCTCGTTGTCGTCCCGCTTGTCGTGAAGTTGACTCCAGTGACGCGTGACGTTGGTGCCAGCTCCCCGCTCCTCGGCGAAACGGTGAACACTCGCGGCGCCCCGTTTCCGTAAATCGTCAGCGGCGCCGAGTCGATCGTCCCAATGGTTCCCGAACTGACGCTGCGCAGGAAGATCTGGATCTCACCCGTGTTGTGGCTGATTCGCGCCTGGTTCAGCGTCTGGAAGTAGACCGTCACCTGCGAAGGGTTCGAACCCTTCACGAACGTCGCCAGCTGCGTGATCGTCGATGCCGGGTAGTCCTCGTTGACCGTGCCGCCTTCGAGTTCCAGCGTGACCGTCACGTCCTCCGTGAGCGTCGTCCCACCCGTCCGCAGGATCGTAACCGGGACGGCCGCGCCCTCCTGCACGAAGTACTCCGGAGCATCCAACGAAAACACACCCGCGCCGGCCGCCTCCGCACGCCGGACAGGCACCTGCCCAACTATCGCCACAAGTACGGCAAACGCCACCACGGCGAGCAATACTCGCCCATTGTGGCCCCGCCGTGCACCACGCCGCTCCACTTCCCAGGCACCTCACATCGCTGGCACAGCTCCGGGGTTCCCTCGACGGCCTGCCGCAGCTGCCACTGCTCCCTCGCGACGTCAGAAACGTGCGCGCGGTGAACCGTCCCTCCCTTGCAGGAGGGCCAGCAGGCAGCATCATACGAACGGCAATGCCCGCAAAACTGCCCGCCGTTTTCATAAGAAGCGATGAATAGCAAAGAGTCGGCCCCGGCCTTAACCCTCGCGGCCCCTAATTGATGCCGTACTTCTCCGAGCAGTTCTTCCACCCGCCGCTGCCGCCAAAGTGCCCGCGAACCGTCCGCAGCCACAGCGCCACGCGAAGGTTCACCACCGGGTCGAACCGCATCTCAAAGTCCTCCCCCGATTTGTCGAAGTGCTGCCGGCCATTTAGCTGCGTGAGACCGTAGCTTCCCCCATTGGGGTCGTTGCCGTTGTACGCGAAACGGTTACGCCCGCTTTCGCACTGGATGATCAGGCGCATGTCGGGCCACCAGCCGGGCTCCTGCGGCCACCCAGCCGCGAGCGCGGCAGCATCGAGTTCCTCGTAGCTCAGCACATCGCTGCCCGATGGCACGTACTCTGGCGGTGTCGCCTGCAGCGACGCATCGAGCACGCCCCGGTCCACCTGGGGGCACAGTCGCTCCAGCGACGCATCGAACGTTGGCGCCAGGACGCCGATGCCTTCCGGCCGTGGGAGCCCCGCCGCCATCCGTCCCCGCACGCTGCTGTCGTAGGACGAAGCCGTATCGTCGTACTCCTCCCGGAGGGTCGCCAGCACCGTCTCGTTGCTTTCGACATCGAACCGGCAAGCCTGCACGGCGATCGAGCGCATCTCGTCGCGCCTGCCTTCCACGTAATCCCACGTCGTTGGGCTAGTCGGCGTGTTTTCGGCCGCCAGGCTCGTTGCTAGCGCGAGGCTTGCTGCAAACACGGCCAGGCCCAGGAGCAGGCCCGCCAGGAATCGGTTCTGGCCGACGGTGAAAAGTGGCACCGGCGTTGCTCAGGGGGCGTTGACGGTGAACTGGCCCGGCACAGTCACGGAGATGACGCCGGCCCAGTTGCACATCAACTTCGAGGTTGAGTTCAGCGCCGGCTTGTTGCCGATCATCACCGTCGGTGAACCGGGAACCCATGGCGCCGAGGTCGCCGGGATACAGGGCTGAGGTGTCAGCACGCCGAGTGCGGCCGAGGTGGCGGCCGCAACCTGCGGGTTCGCGATCGAGGTGCACATCCCGAACGTCGGGATGTTCGCCATGGGGAGGTGGTCCATGATCGTGGCCGCGGGCATGTTCGACGTGTTCGTCCTGTTCGTGGGCGGGACGACCATCGTCGCCGGTGCCACCCCGAAGGTGCACAGCATCATCGCGCCGTTGCAGACCACCTGTGCCATGTTTCAAACCTCCGCGTCGATGACTATACCATCGACTTCCTCGTTCCCTTCCAAAGTTTTGGCCGGGCCGGCCTGGCCGCGATGGATCAACGCTTGCCAACGGCCCGCGCTCACCGCACGATGACGGCCCCGGAGGTGGTCATGCGCGTTTCCGCCAGCGTTCGAGCGGTGCAGGTGCCCGATGAAAACCCGATGCACCCGGATTTCACCACGATCTATCTCGTTGGCAAAACCAACGTCCTCGCTATCGACTCCGGCGAAGCAGTCGACCGCTACCGCTGGATGCTGCGCGGCTACCTCGCCGCCACCGAAGGCGTGGAGATCGCCACAGCCGCGATCACCCACCACCATTCCGACCACAGCGGCAACCTCAAGTGGGTCCGCAAGGCCCTCGATGCCGACATCGCCGTCACCAAAGAAGCGAAGCCGCTGTTGAAAGGCATGCTGCCCAGGCATCGTGTCACCACCCTCGCCACGGAAACCGACTTCGCCATCGAAGGCGGCCCCCGGCTGCAGGTGCTGGATACCCCCGGCCACAGCGTCGACTCGATCTGCTTCTACCTTGAGGAAGAGGGCGTCCTCTTCACCGGCGACACCCTGCTTGGAAGCTCCACCACCACCGTGAACAACCTCAAGGATTTCCGGGCCAGTCTCACCCGCCTTGTCGCTCTCCCGAACCTCAAGGTCATCTGTCCCGGCCATGGGCCGCTGGTGCACGACCCTCGCGAGCGCCTCCAGTCCTACATCGACCACCGGAACATGCGCGAACAACAGATCGTCGAAACCCTCGCCGGTGGCAAGCCGCTCTCGAGCTGGGACATCATGCTCAAGCTCTATCCCGGAGATCGATAAGCGACTGCGGCGCGCCGCCGACAATAACGTCCGAGTCCATCTTTCCCAGCTCCAGGAGGAAGGGCGGCTGACCGTGCAGCCTGGCAAGCGTCGCAACAAGCGGTCCAGCAGCGGCGACGTTGAGCACGCCCGCAAGCGGACGAAAATCATCAAGCTCGGCAAGCGCTACGAGGCGGAAGATTCACGCGCCCAGGTCGCGCGCCAGGAGAATCCCCCCACCGACGAATGGAAGGTACCCCCGAAGTACGAACTCGTTGGGTCGCCGAGGGACTGAGCCATGCCACGGATGCAACCGGATGTCCTGGAAGCGTTCCTGAAGGAGCCGCATGTCGGCGTGATCGCCACGCTCCGCCAGGACGGCCGCCCTTATACCGTCCCCGTCTGGTGGCTCTGGAAGGAGCCGCACTTCTGGATCACCGGGACCTACTCGCGCATTTGGTGCCGCCAGATCATGCAGGACTCCCGCGTCTCCCTCTGCATTGAGGCAGGCGCCCCCGTTTCCGGCCACGTCGAGGTCGACGGCGACGCCTTCCCTGTCGAACTGCCTCGACTTCGACATCTGGCCCGTTTCGCGCGAACTTGCCGAAAAGTACGTCGGCCGCGGCGACCCGGCTCGCAAACGCCGACGTCGAGCGCTTCTTCGCCAACATGCAGACGGAACCGCGGCTCCTCTTTCGCCTCGAACCGGCCGTACTGGCGCGCAATCGACATGCGCGTCTACCAGGGCAAGCGGCCGCCGCGGATCCGGGAGTTCCACGGCGGGCCATCGACCGGCCGTCGATTGACAGCCTCCGGCCGGGCTCTCCCTTACGATTCCTTACACATCGTCGCCCGTCCATGACGCCCCCACCCACGGAGATAGGAGCCAATGACCAACTCCGTTCAGCGCCGCCTCGCCTATCAGCGTCCAACCCGTGCCCAAGCAGGATGCCGAAGCAGCGGAAGAAGAACTTCGATGAGACCTACATCGGGATTCGACCTCAACGCTGCCCGAATCGAGGCCGTCACGCTGCATCCAGTGCCCTTCGGCCCCCTGCCAGGAAGCCTGCCCCGTCTCACAACGACATCCCCGGCGCGTTCGCCCTCCTCGAGGAGGGCGACATCCTCGGCGCCGCCGACGTCTTCCGCCAGACGAGCAATCTCCCCGAGATGTGCGGCCGGCTCTGCCCGCAGGAAAGCCTCTGCGAGGGCGTCTGCGTGGTTGGATTTGCCATTCGTCCCGATAGGCCAAGCGAGCCGCCCGTCACGATCGGCAAGCTGGAGGCGTTCTGCACGGATTTCCAGCGGAACGAGTTGGGCGGCTATCCGCTGCCCGCTCGGTCGAAAAGCCGGGCCGAAAGGTCGCCGTCGATCGGCTCCGGCCCGGCCGGGCTCGCCGTCGCGGAACAGCTCGCGCTAGGCGCGGTCACGGCGCCACGGTCTTCGAGGCCTGGCCCGAACCCGGCGGCGTGCTCGTCTACGGCATCCCGAACTTCAAGATGCGCAAGCAGATCGTCGACGAGTACATCGCCCACCTCGAGGCGATGGGCGTCGAGTTCGTCAGTGCAACACCTACGTCGGCCGGGACATCACCATCGAAGAGATGCTGGAAGGCGAGTTCGACGCCGTCTTCCTCGGGACCGGCGCCGGCGTCGGCAACGACATGGGGATCGAAGGCGAGACCTCGAGGGCGTGCACGCCGCCACGGATTTCCTCGTCCGCGGCAACCTCCCGCCCGACGAGCTGCCCGAGCACCTGCGCGCGCCGCTGCCCAAGCCCACGAACGTCGTCGTCATCGGCGGCGGCGACACATCGATGGACTGCGTGCGAACCGCCGTCCGGCTGGGCGCGGAGAACGTGACCTGCGTCTATCGCCGCACCGAAGCCGAGATGCTCGGCCGCGCGAAGAGCGCAAGAACGCTCGCGAAGAGGGTGTCGCGTTCGACATGCTCACGCAACCCCACCCGCATCATCGGCGACGAGAATGGCCAGCGTGACTCGGTGTCGAGTGCCGCAAGATGGAACTGGGCGAACCGGACGAGTCCGGCCGACGGCGCCCCATCCCCATTCGCGGCTCGCGAATTCATCATCCCCGCCGACACGGTCGCGATCGCGATCGGCTACGGCGCCGACCCGATCGTCCCGAAAACTACCGCGGGACTTCGTGCCTACCGGCAAGGCGCTGATCGAGATCGACACGAAGGGACGGACCTCACGCCGGGGCGTCTTCGCCGGTGGCGACAACGTCAACGGCGCCGACCTCGTGGTTACCGCCCTTGCCGATGGCCGGCGCGCCGCGGAAGCGATCATCGAATACATCGCAGTCCCTGCCCCCACGCCGCTAATCGGGCACGATATTACAGACGTTTTACAACCAGCCCCTGCTGAGCCGGGCGCGCCCGCCGTATCTCAAAGCAGATACCCACGTCTGGGAGCGCCTTATGAACAAGCCGCAAAGCCTGAACATCTTCCTCTTCCCGTCGTCTGACACGATCGGAACTGGGAGCGTGGCGACGCCGCCGATCTTCCGGATCATGCGGCCGCTTTCCTTTGGGCTGTGGCTTGTCATTTTTTGCGTCCAGGTGCAGGCGGTCGTTTCCGGCGGCGAATCCGTCAGCTGGCTGCTCCTTGGCCTTTCCACCGCGCTCTTCGCCGGCGTCCATCTCCAGTACTGGTACGAAGACAGCGAACAGGGCCGGCGCTTCCACCACGCCGTCGAGCGCATGCGCGGCCGCATCTACGAGGATGACCAGACCGGCCTACCCAACAGCCGGCACTTCGTTTTCGAACTCCGCCGCCAGATGATGCGCTCGGTCCGCAATGGCCGCGGCTTTCGCCCTCGTCCTCACCGACATCATTGGCTGGGATTCCATCGGCCCTCACGAGCGCAGAGTTCCTCCACCAGGCGACCCGTTCGCTGCGCCAGTCACTCGGCGATGGCGACTTCCTCGGTCGCCTCCAGGGTCCCGTCTTCGCCGCGATCGTCCTCGACGAGCGCGATAGCTCCGCCGCCGAAAAGGCCGATGCACTCATCTCCGCCGTCGGCTCCGCCATCCCCCTCGACCTTGCGACCTGCTGACCCCCGTGGTTTCCGTCACTGGCTACCAGGGCGAGCTCGAAGTGCGCGATTTCCTTCGCCGGGGCCAGCGCGACCTTGCCGAAAATCGCACCCGCGGCAGCGGTCCCATCTACAAGAACCCCGAGCGAATCCTCCGCAAGGCTTCCTGAACCTCTTCCCCAGGGAAAGCAAAACGCCCGGTCAACCGACCGGCGCGTTTTCGTTGTTCCTGGAGCGGGCGAAGGGAATCGAACCCTCGTCTCAACCTTGGGAAGGTCGCGTTCTGCCATTGAACCACACCCGCACGGCGCGGACTCGCATCGTATCATCTGCCCACCATCACAGGCACGGAGTGGTAGATGCCGATTCCCAAGGAACTTGCCCTCACACCCGAGCAGCTCGACGAGATCATGCTCAGCTCGTGGAACATGCGGATCGCCACCATCGGGCCCGGCACGCGCATCAACCTCACACCTCTCTGGTTCGGCTGGGCCGGCGGCAAGATCTACACCTATTGCCGCGGCCAGAAGGTCGTCAACCTCCGGCGCAACCCCGCGGTGACCGTCCTCGTCGACCGAAACGAGCGCTTCCCCGAACTCCAGGGAGCGATGTTCCAGGGCAAGGCAGTGGTCCTCGAAGACCCCCGAAGACGGAGGCTGCCGAACCGGACATGGAACAAGTCCGCATGCAGATGGGCACGAAGTACTCCGGCGGCCATGGCGAACCGGCCGAACCTCGCCGGAACGAGTCCTCCGCTCGCGGCCGCCACTGGCGCTGGGTCGTCATCCACCCCGAGAAGACCGTCACCTGGGACAACCACAAGATCAAGCCGAGGAATTAGCTCCGCATCTGGCTGTGATAAGATTCCTCGATAGGAGGATTCTATGTACGGCTTCATCCGCGATGTCCTTACCGAAAAAGGCTCCTACGTCTTCACCATCGACACCGACGCCTCCATCTGCGACGCCGTCTCCCGCCTCAACGAGTTTGGGATTGGCGCCCTTCTTGTCCTCCGCCGCGGCGAACCCGTCGGCATCTTCACCGAACGCGATGTTCTTCGCCGCGTGCTCGATCAGCGCATGCCCACCGACACCACCCGCGTGCGCGATGTGATGTCCACCGATCTGGTTACCGTCAGTCCCGGCACCCACACCGACCAGGCGATGGAGATGATGACCCGCCTGCGGATCCGCCACATGCCGGTACTCGATGCAGGCCTTCTCGTTGGACTCGTTTCGATTGGCGACCTCATGCGCTGGGTCCTGCTCAGCCAGGAGGCAGAGATCGAGCACTTCAGCGCCTACATCTCCGGCCGCCAGTTGGCCTAGGCCAGCTTCTCCGCCATCCAGGCCCCGGCCGCATCGATCACGTCGGGGCCGATGGTGTAGTGCCCCCCGGGCAGCCAGACCATTTCCTTCTCGCCCGCGAGCGCTTCGTAGAGGGCCTCTGTCCGTGCCCGCGGGATCACCTCGTCCGACTCCTTGCCCACGATCCGGGTGGCAACGTTCCTGAGCCCGGGGACCACGCTCTGGTCCCCTTCGGCAGGCCCTACCATGCCGCCCTCTCCGACCAGGCAGAATGCCGCTGCCCGGAACCGGCCGTCCCTGGCGACCGCGGGCACCCCAAGCATGCTCCCCATGGAATAGCCCACGTACCCCAGTCGCGCGCTATCGACCGGGTATCGCTCCAGCAGCGCGTCGATCAGCGCCGTTAGCTCGCGTCCGAACTGGGCCACGACGCTTGCTCGACGTTCCCCCTGGAAGACTGACATCGGGTCGTAATCGTCCCGGTCGCCGTGGTAGGGAGCGTCGATGCCGGCACAGATCCAACCCCGCCGGCACCAGAGCATCGATGGGTCGCGGACAAAGTAGTCATCCTTCGAACTCGTTGCCGGGTGCTGGATGATGACGAGGGGAGCCGGTTCGTCGAGTCCTTCCGGCATGAAGAGCGCCCCCGGTACCCGCTCACCATCCACATCCAGCGAAAACCGCACCTCTACAATCCCGTCGAAGGCGCGCTCGCTCGTCGAGAGGGCGGCGGCCACTAGCGGTCGCCGCGGTACAGGGCATCGCGCGAGTCGCGAAACGCCTCCCAACCTCGTTCGCGCAAGACCTTCAGGTGGGCGTTCATATCCTCGCCTCCCGCCTGGGTGGCCTTCCAAACCTCGTCGTCGCGATAGTCGATACCCTGGAGGAAGCCCGCGATTTCGTAGACCCGGTTGACGAGCATCTTGTTGCCGGCCACCGCCTTCCGCGGGAGCTTGCTCAGCTTTCCGGCCCACTCCTCAGCGACTTTCATCAGCTCTTCGCCCGCCACAACCTTGTTGATCAGCCCCATGCGAAGGGCGTCCTCCGCGGGGATCCGCTCTCCGAGCAGCAACATCTCCTTCGCCTGCTTGATGCCGACGGTGTACGGCGCGATCAGCATCGGTGGGCCGAAGCCGTGCCGGATCTGGAGTTCGCCGAAGACAGCGTCATCCGCTGCGATCGTCATGTCGCACATCGCCGCGAGTTCGCTTCCCTGGCCCACGGCAAAGCCTCGTACCGCCGCGATGAACGGCTTCGGCATGTTCCACATGCGCATGTAGAGGTCGGTCGCGCGTGGCGTCGGCAGGTCGTCCTCCGGCGGCGTCGACTGGATGTCGCCGCCGGCACAAAAGGCGCGTCCGGCGGCGGTGAGAATCACCGCACCCACGTCGTCGTCCGCTTCCGCCTGGTCGAGTGCCGCCTCAAGCCGCCGAAGGATCGACCAGTTCACCGCATTCAGCACCACCGGCCGGTTCAGCGTGATGATCGCGTAGTTGTCTTTGCGCTCGTAGAGCACGTCATCAAGCGAAGGCGGTGGTATCTCGATCTCTTGCGGTGAGGTCATTGGCGTTCATAGCTCCCGTTGTGTTGTCGCAAAACTATACGGGAGGCCTTCAGCGACGCGCCCTTCGCAACGCCCGTGCGAGGTTCCCCTTCGCCCCAACCTTCACCTTCGCCATGCCCAGCCAGCGTGCCATTTCGTCAAGCTCAAATGAGAGCGCGTCTGCTACCTCCGCCTCGTCAGTGGCCCGCCTCGAGATGCGAGGCGCGAACGAGCAGTGCGCCGTTCTGCCGGTCCGCTTTCAAGTCCACGCGCGCAACGATGTCCGTCCCCATCAGGAACGGGAAGACGTAGTACCCGTAGACCCGCTTCGGCGCCGGCGTATAGATCTCGATCCGGTAGCGAAAGTTGAAGATCCGCTCCGTCCGGTCCCGCTCCCAGACCACCGGGTCGAAGGGGCAAAAGAGCGCCCGGCCATAGAGCTCGGCGGGCACGGTTGTCCCGGCCGAAACGTATCCAGGCTCCTTCCAGCCTTCGACCTGCACGCGCTCCACCTCTCCCGCTTCCACCAGTTCTTCCAGGCGGCCCTTCGCATCAGCGATCTTGAGCCGGTAGTAGTCGGCGAGGTCGCGCACCGTCCCGACGCCGTGAGCGTCCACCGCTGCCCGCACCATTTCGCGCTCCGCATCCTCCCGCGCCAGCGGCGGGCCGGCCAGTAGCTCCGGCGGGAACACCCGTTCGGCCAGGTCGTAGACACGCGCGAAGTTCCTGCGCTCACGCACAGCCAGGTGTCCCCGCCGGAAGTACCACTCCAGCGCTGCCTTGCCCTTGCCCCACCCCCACCACGGGCCCGTCGACTGGCTGCCTCCCGAAAGCTCGCCGACGACAATCGGCCCCTTCTCCCGAATCTCGGCGAGCACCGATTCCATGAACTCCGGCTCCTCCTCCCAGACCCGCTCCATGAGGGGCCACGAGCGACCGTGTTGCATCCGGTGCCCAAGCCACGGGTACTGCTCCACCGGCAGCAGCGAAGCGACGTGCGCCCATTGCTCGAACATCGCTCCTTCGTCATAGATCCAGCGGTCGAGCGCCTTCCGGTCGTAGGGTCCCAGTCGTGCGAAGAACGTCAGGTAATGCGCGCGCTCCACTACATTCACCGAGTCGATCTGGACGAGCTTCGTCCGGCTCACACTCCAGGCGAAATCCTCGGTCGTGGGTTCTGCCGGGCGCGGGCGTCCCAGGCCCTGTCCCTGGAGGGCAAGCTTCTTCGCGTCTTCCCGGCTCAGTTGCTCCACGCCCGTGAATCTACCGTGCAGCGCCCGGAGCAGCACGCCCCGAACGACAGCGCCGATCAGAGATTCAACAGAGACCACCGTGTCCTGGCGTTTGCCCGGTAGCAGCGAACGTCCAGTCGTCGGTCCAATCGAATACTTCCGTCGGGAACACGACCGTAAGCGTCATCGACTCAAACGACCCGCGCGCTCGCACGCCGAAGGTTCCGACCTGAAACGCATCGTCACCCGATAGTGATGCGTAGACGCCCTCCCAGGGGCTGCGGCTCAGCGCCGCAGGGAACTCGATGCGCGTAAGCGTGTCGCTGGAGACGTCGAAAAACATGACATCGCCGGCGGGTTCGAGAAGGTTGGTCTCCTCGTCTACGAGCGCACAGTACCGTTCGGTCCAGAGCAGACGACCGTTGCCCGCGGTGAGCGGCCAGTTCGGGGATGACGCGTAAGTACTGACGAGGAACATGGCTTCACCAGTCTCAAGATTCACAAGAAACAGGTTGGTGGCGAGCGTGTCCGGCTGTGGTTCTGTCGCGATAACGACGGTGGAGGGCGAATATGGCACGGCCCAGTACGCCTCGAATATGGTGGACGACCCGTCGCGAAAGACCGCCTCGAAGCGTTTACGCGAGTTACCGCCTCGCTGTAGCGGAGTTCCGACTCGCTCCAGTTCGCGGAGTTCATATGCGCCGTTTGCCGGATCAGGACCGGGAGCCGGTGGCGGAGTCGGAGAGTCCGTCGGCTGAGTTCGGCCTGTATCCACGTCGACACTGTTCCAAGTGCCATCGGGGTGCCGTACCGAAAGCAGCCGCGCGTCTTGCCAGATAACTGCGTTCCCGGTCGCAGCCAGCTCACTCGTGCTGCCATCCTCGAGCTCAACGATGTGCAAGTGGCCTCCGGTGTTGACCGCGTCATCGCCGGCGATGAATGCGGCCCGTGTGCCGTCTGGACTGAAGACCGGGACCGAACCCGGACCAAGATCAAGCTCATGACCAGACATAACGTCATAAATGGCCGCGTCGCCATTCCACGCCTGGAATGGCGACGCGGCGTCGATGGTTAGTTCTCGGTCTGGCTCTCTCGCACGGGGTTCAGAGAAAATGCCGGTGATTGTCAGGAGCGTGGTCGGTGGCGTCGGACTGTTGGTCGCCGGAGGTTCTGTTGGGGAGAGCGCGGGCGTTGGGCTCGGCCTGTCTTGGTCGGTGGACGCACCGCCGCACATCACCGAAATCGTGGCAAGCGAAAGCAGGATGACTGCCCAGGCGATACGTCCAGTTGAGATCACTTCAGCGAGCCACCCGCCCGTCCTGTTTTCTGCGCCTCCACGGGGGCGCAGACGCCTGCTTCCTTCCGTCGAGAGCGACGACACCCGAGGCGAGTCCGGCGAGCACGGAAGTTCGAATCATCGAGGTGCGGTCAATCGCGCCATTGGTCCCGAAGCAGCCGCAGGATGCCCTACCTTGTCTTGCAATCAGAACCTGACCCGCCACGAAGGCCCAGAGTAGACCAGCGGCCAGAGTTTCCGGTAGTCTCGCATGCCTCCTCCAAATCTGCACCAGCACCAGCCACCCGCCTATCGCGATCTCCAGCTTCGGAAGCCACTGACTGACGACTGCGCTCCATCGGCCTCCTAAGCGCCATGTGGTAACGGCTTCCCGGAATTCTGTTTTCCGCGCGTACTTCAGAGCACCTGATGTTAAAAGCGCCGCGGCGATCACGGAGGGAACTGCTGTCAAGTAGGATCTGCGCAATGTTGTACCGTCCATTGTGAGGCCGGGCATCAGACAGAAAAGGTGTAGAGCGGCTCCGAGCCACGGGTGTAGTTCGGGCAGGTACCCGAGCACGAGGCAGAGACATAGCCCGTCCCGAACGTCTCCATGTGCACATGTCCGCCTTCGTAGCAGCCAGAGGTGTAGCCGGCCGGAACTTGGCCGATTGAATAGAGGATGCGTTTTGATGTATCCAAGGGAAACGTACCAGTGTCATGATACCCATCCGCAATTGGGTTGTAGACGTGTCCGAACACAACCTTGCCGATTAGCGTGCCGCCTCCGCCGGAGCCGGTGTACATCCAGGCTTCTACAGCATCGTCCTGACCCCCTCCCGGAGAACCACTGCATGCCACTCCGTACCTGCGAACCGTCTTGACGCTGTAAACTTGAGTCCCCGAATATGCCTTTACTATCAGATCAAGCCAAGTATAGGGGGAGCCGCCGACGTCAATAGGTCTATTAGCCAACATGGTTCCGTGTGGTCCTGCGCATGGGCAAGACCAGACACCACCGGACAACGTCCTGTACTTCTGCTCAGAGATGCAGCTGGTCATGGTTCCCGAGATTGGCGAATAAACATAGTACAATGCCATTTCAAGACTCCTGCTTTCCTAGGAGGCCACGTGGCGAACGTGGGCTATCCGTCGATAGGTTGCAGCGACGCCAAGATGTCGCTTTGGTTCGGCGCGTTGGGGGACGGCCGGACCTCAAGGACGTAAAGCACGTGATCCTCAATCCACCGCGCCACAAAGCCGCTTTCTTGAGTGCCGACGATGATGCCCGGCGTTGGAAGCAGGGACGTTGTTAGTTGCACTTGCGGCCAAGTCGAAATGGAAGGGGGAGCTGGGCGCTGCGGCGTTGTCGCGATAGGGTAGGGTGTCGGGACTCCGACCGTCGCAGAAATAGTCGCCACGGGGTCGACCATCCCATCGTCACCCACATAGATCGGGACGATGTCGACCACACCAGGCGTCTTGGTGTTGGTCCATCGAATCTCGCAAAAGCCGTCCTTTGCACCAAGCACCACGGTCTTTGGTAGTGAATAGAGGGTCACACCCGATATCTGCGACGCAGTCGCGAGATCGTCATAGCGGAGAGTCGTTGGTGTTGTCTCCGGTGCCTGCGGCCTCGGTGCGCGGGCGGGTGCGGCGACCGCAGCGGCTGCCGCCGGGGCGTTCTGGCCATATGGGAAGAGGATGAAGTCTCCGAACACTTCATATTCCTCAGTCGGGCCTGTTCCCAACGCTCCTGCGAGGTCAATGCCAGGACGAGTTCCGAGGCCAACGAGTCCCGCCGCGAACCCGCCAATGAGACGAACAGCCTGCCTTCGGCTATAGCTGACGTGTGTGAACCGCATATCTGGACCCGCTCCTTTCGATAGTTCGCGGACCGTACCCCCCCCCCCACCGTCGTCAATAGTTATGGCCCAAAACCTTCACGAACGTAAAATATGCGGCAGGCTCGCCGACAGGATGGGTTCGGACCGGCTGCTTCTGACCTTGGGCGCACCGCCCTCGCTTGCGAGTGTCTTGCCCGGCGGCGCATAGTGCCCGCATCGCTCAGGAGGCCCGCCATGCTCGAAGCCCGGTTTCCGAAGACCGCCACCGTCGAAGAGGTGACCGATGCCCTGGTTGAGCACGGCTACGCCATCGTCGAGAACTACCGCAGTGCCGAAGATGTCGCCCGCAAGAAGGCCGACCTCCAGCGCATCCTCGCCGCCGTCCCGAAGGGCCGCAACGATTTCGAAGGCTTCAGCACCCAGCGCATCTACGCCTTCTTCGCCAAGACCCGTACCTTCGACGATGCCGCCCTCGACCCGCTCCTCCAGGGCGCCCTCGACAATGTCCTTGGCAAGGAATTTGTCCTCTCCGCCCCAGTCGGCATCAACATCGGACCGGGCGAAACCGCCCAGCGTCTTCACCGCGACGAGAACTTCCCCGTCAAGCGCCCCCACCAGGAACTCATCGTCAACAGCATGTGGGCCCTCGACGACTTCACCGGGGCAAACGGCGCCACTCGCGTCGTCCCCGGCAGCCACAAGTGGGTCGACCGCGCACCAGACGACAGCACCGAAACCGTCCAGGCGACGATGCCCGCCGGGTCCGTGATGTTCTTCGTCGGCAGCATCTTCCACAGTGGCGGCGCCAATACGACCGACAGGGCCCGGCTCGGGGTCATCCTCCACTGCTGCGCCGGCTGGGTGCGGCCCCAGGAGAACCACCTCCTCGGCGTCCCGAAGGAGATCGTCCGCCAGCTCGACCCGCGCCTCCAGCAGATGCTCGGCTACGGCATGTGGGGCAACCTCTACGGCAACGTCGACGGCCGCTATCCCACGAAATACCTCGACGACCACCGCGCCGTCGCCGGCAACATCCTCGCCGATCCCGGTGCACCCCCGAGCTAAGCCGTTGGCAGATTCGCTATAGTCTCCCCTGTGGAGATTCCCGGCCTTCAGCACGACTACCCCACCATCAACGGCATCCGCATGCACGTCGCATCTGCCGGCGCCGGCGACCCTGTCCTCTTCCTCCACGGCTTTCCCGAATCGTGGCACTCCTGGCGCCACCAGCTGGCCGCACTTCGGGGCTCCTATCACGTCTTCGCCCCCGACCAGCGCGGCTACAACGAGACGGACGTCACCGGCCCCTACGACACCGATACGCTCCGGGCCGACGTTGCCGCCCTCATCGACGACATCGGCGGCCCCGTCCATCTCGTTGCTCACGACTGGGGCGCCGCCCTCGCCTGGCTCGTCGCCATCCACCAGCCGGAGCTCCTGCGCACCCTGACCATCTGCAACGTCCCGCACCCGGCCGTCTTTCAACGCGGACTCCGCAACCCCCGCCAGCTGTTGCGCAGCTGGTACATCTTCTTCTTCCAGCTGCCCTGGTTACCTGAGCGCTTCCTCGCCGCGAGCAACTACCACAACCTCGCCCGCAGCATCATTCGCGACTGTCGCCCCGGCACATTCGAGCGGGAGGACGTGATCCATATGCTCGAAGGTTGGCGTCGCCAGGGGCTGGGCGGCGGCATCAACTGGTACCGGGCACTCCTCCGGCAGCCGCGGAGCTTGCCCGATCCCGTCCCCGTGATCCAGGTCCCTACGCTCATGATCTGGGGCGAAAACGACCGCGCTCTCGGCAAAGAGCTGACTTACGGGACGTCCGACTTCGTCGCGAACCTCGACCTCCACTACCTGCCGAAGGCGAGCCATTGGGTCCAACAGGAAGAGCCCGAACGAGTGACGGCGCTGATCCGCGAGCACATCGCCCACCACGCCGCCTGACCATCTCGGCCGCGCGTTCGTTCCCTCTCCGGACATGACAAGGGCCACCGCAGAGGTGGCCCTCGCCTTGTTCCGGTCGTGCTATGGACCTAGAGCGTAATCGGGATGCCATCCTTGCGGCGGGCGCTCGCCTCCTGGGCGGCCGCCGGCCGGAAGCTCGACATATCCTGGCTCCCCAGCGAATCCGACCAGGCGCTGAACTCGAGGATGATGCCGTCGGGGTCGCGGAAGTAGATCGACCGAATCGCTTCGCCGTTCTCGTCGTAGTGCTTGATCACCTCGGTGACCTCGATGCCATGTGACTCGAGCATGTCCCGGTACTCGTCCAGCTTCTCCGCCGGGACGCCAAACGAGAGGTGGTGCATCGCCCCAGGAGCGGCCTTGCTGGCAAGCCCCTGTGCCCGGCTCGGGTTCGTCTCGCCGGCCGACCAATCGGCTGAGGCGACTCCCGGCTGGGCCGGGTTCACGTTGTCGAACCAGAAGAAGGCGACGCCGTCGTTCTCCGTCACCTGGAAGAAGAAGTGTTGTCCGTGCCCTCCCAGGTCCAGCGTCTTGATCAGGGGAAAACCGAGGATTCCCTCGTAGAAGTCGACCGTATCTTGCATGTCGCGACAGACCATCGCGACGTGGTTGAATCCCCGCAGTTCGTAGTTCGCGGATTGGCTGGGCATCTGGGCCTCCTTGCCTGGTGCTATGCGGCGTCGCCGGCGAACCGGGTCATCCAAGAGACGATCCCGCTCGCAAGCATTGTAGTTCGCACGGACGGCGTCCGGGCCGAGATCAGTGCCGGTCCATGGCGCGCGCTGGTGTATGCGTTACGTCGTCCGGCACGAGCGGCCTCACCCATGCCGCGAACTCGAACGTCCGTCCGTCGGGGTCCGGGAAGTAGATCGAGTTCACGAACTCGTCGATCGCCTCCGCGTCGTTGGGGAGCACCGTGGGGTGATACGCCTGCTTCCCGTTGCTGTAGGCGATGTGGTGGTTCACCTCGGTGCAGGGGATGCCGGCGGCCCGGAGCCGCTCTTTGTACTCTTCCTGCTTACCGTGCGGAATGTCGAAGGCCAGGTGGTGCATCGACCCGGCCGCCGACTGCCTCGTCCCCGGCGGCAGCGGCTTGTGCTGGCCCGTCTTCTCGTCCACGCCGCCGAACCCGCGAAACACGACGCCAGCCTCGGCTTCGGGCGCCTCCGGGTACCAGACCACCGAGATGATGCTCTCGTCGCTGATCCCGAAGAACGCCTGCTGACCGCCGTCGGCAAGGTCATCGTGGCGCAGCAGGGGGCACCCCAGCACCCCGGTATAGAACTCCATCGTCTCGGCCATGTCCTTCACCACCAGGGCAAGGTGGTTGATTCCCCGGACATCGAACCTGGTCGACCGCGTTTCAGCCATGACTCCCCCTCGTTCGGGCGTTTCCGCCGCCCGCGTTATGAACCTGCGGCGTCGTTGTCGCCGCTCATCTGGGCCATGATGTTGACCGCGGCACCGCCTTCGCCACCGGGCACCGGCACCTCAACGACCCTTTCGTCCACATCATCGTATTCCAGGCGCAGTGCCTTCGTAAGCACGGCGTACATCATGTACAGCCCGGTAATGTAGGTCAGTTCGAGGATCGCCTCGTCGTTGAAGTGCCTCTTCAGGATGTCGAACGTCCCGTCCTGCACCCGCCCCAACTCAAGCACCATCTCATCGATGTAGCCCAGGACTGCCCGCTCCCGCTCGTCGAAGAGGTTCGTCACCGACCAGTGCGGGATCGCCTGGATCTTCTCCTCCGCGATACCGGCCGCCCGGGCGCCTTTGCAGTGCTGCGAAAAGACGAACTTGCTCCCGACGGCAAAACCCGTGCGCAGAATGCCAAGCTCGACGTAGTAGGGCGGAATCACCCTGTTGGGGCTCTTGTAGACCGCCCCGCCCGCCTGGAAGTACGTGAGGATCTCCGGCGACTGTGCGAACACCGTCCACCAGTTGCCGGGCGTTCCGGTCGCCGTTCCCGGTTCAGCCACCGGGTCCTTGTCGCCGAACATGCGGTTGTAGGCAGGTAGTGCTTCAGGCGGTGCTTCCGCCCGGGGGACTTCTCGCAAACGTGGCATGCACCCTCCCAGCGCCCCGATCGGGATGGCGGCGAGTCTAGCACAACGTCGGCGTCTTCCTCCCGGCCATTCGCGCCCGCAATCCGATAGCCGGGGCCTCTGCCGGTTACGCAGTCTCCCCTAGAATGTCGCGGTGACCTCCTCTGGGTTTGCCGGCCGCATTCTCAACCCCATCCGCCAGAACGAAGTCCTCCTCATCGTCAGCATCTCCACGTCGCTGGTGATGCTCGGTCAGGGGATCGTTGGGCCTATCCTTCCCCTCTTCGCCAAATCGCTCGGTGTCTCCGCCGCTGCCGTCGGTCTTACCCTTAGCGCCTTTGCCGTCGCCCGCATGATCCTGAACGTCCCGAGCGGCGTCGTTGCCGACCGCTGGGGACGCCGCATCCTCCTCATCGGCGGCCCGTTCATCACGGGCCTGGGCAGCGTCCTCTCCGGCACCGCCGGCAACCTCGAGATGCTGCTGCTCTGGCGCTTCCTTGCAGGGGTTGGCTCCGCCCTCTACATGACGGGTTCGATCATCGTCGTCACCGACATCGCCACCGACCAGAACCGTGGACGCCTGCTGGCGATCAACCAGGGCGCCCTGCTTGCCGGCGTCACCATTGGGCCGGCCATCGGCGGCATCGTTGCGGAGCTCATGGGGTTGCGTGCGCCCTTCTACTTCGTTGGCGTCGCCGCCTTCGCCGCCGGCGTCTGGAACTGGCTGCGCGTCCCTGAAACGCGCCCACCCGATCCCACTGAGGCCGAAAAGGCCCGGATGCCGGAAGCGCCACCGGCAAAGGGCGGCATGGCCAGCGCAGTGAGCCTCCTCCTCTCGCTCAATTTCATGCTCATCGCGCTCGTCAACTTTGCCGTCTTCTTCGGGCGCTCCGGCCGTCAGACGGTCATCCCGCTCTACGCCGATGGCCACATTGGCATGAGCGAAGGAGCGATCGGACTCGTCTTCGCCGGCATGTCCCTGGTCAACCTGCTCCTCATCATTCCGGCCGGCCTGATGGTCGATCGCGTGGGCGTGAAAGCCACCATTCTCCCTTCCGCCCTCCTCAGCCTGGTCGGCTTCATCTGCATCGCCGCCACCGATTCGCTCATGCCGTTCGTTCTCGCCACGCTCGTCCTTGGCGTCGGTAGCGGCCTCCTTGGCCCGGCCCCCGCGGCCTATGCCGCCCAGGTTGCGCCCGCCGACCGCCGTGGTGCCGCCATGGGCCTCTTCCGCTCCCTCGGCGATGCCGGGTTCGTCATCGCGCCCCCCGCTTGTTGGCTACCTCGTCGACCACTCCGGCTACGGCATCGCCATCGTCCTCAATGGCATCATGCTCGCGGGCTCCGCCATCATCTTCGTGCTCTTTGCGGGCACCCGGCGTATCCCGTCCTCCTCGCCGCAGCGCGTGGCCGCCAACGCTCCCTGAGCGGCTATACAATGCTCCTGCGCATCCGCGCCCAGGAGCCCCGCAGATGACCACCGAAGCGACTTCCTCCCGCACCCAGGACTACGCCGCCCGCGCCCAGAAGCACCTCTGGGTCCACAACAAGCAGGAGGCGAACCTCACTCGCGAGGGCGAACTCCCCATCCTCGAACGCGGCGAAGGCATCTACCTCTGGGACGTCGAAGGTCGTCGCTACATCGACGGGCTCTCAGGCCTCTGGGTTACCGCCATCGGCCATGGACGCGAGGAGCTGGGCGAAGTGGCGAAGCAGCAAATGTCCAACCTCCATTACGTCTCCACCTTCGACTACGCGACGCCCCCGGCCATCGGGCTTGCCGAAAAGCTCGCCGAGATCACGCCCGAAGGCATCGAGCGCTTCTACTTCGTCAACTCAGGCTCCGAAGCCGTCGAGATGGCCATCAAGATGGCCAAGCAATACCACTACAACCGCGGCGACAAGAAGCGCTACAAGACCATCTCCCGCATCGGCAGCTACCACGGCCAGACCGCCGGGGCGCTCAGCGTCAACGCCGCCAACTACACCTCGCGCGTACCGTTCGAGCCCCTGATGCCCGGCGCAACCCACGTGCCCGGCATCAACTGTTTCCGCTGCCCCTACGAAAAGACCTACCCCGAGTGCGACGTCTTCTGCGCCCGCACGATTGAAGACCGCATCCTTTTCGAAAAGCCCGAGACCATCGCCTGCATCATCGCCGAGCCGATCAGCAGCGCGAACGGCAACCAGGTGCCACCCCAGAAGTACTGGCAGACCATCCGCGATCTCTGCGACAAGTACGGCATCCTCCTCATCGCCGATGAGGTCATCAACGGCTTCGGCCGCACCGGCAAGTGGTTCGGCGTCGAACATTTCGGCATCGTCCCCGACCTGATGACGGTGGCCAAGGGCCTCAGCTCCGGCTACATCCCGATCGGCGCCGTGATGGCTCACCGCCGTGTCGCCGATGCCTTCCTTGGCGGCCGGGACGAGCAGTTCAGCAGCGGCCTCACCTTCGGCACGCACCCCGTCTCCACGGCCGTAGCCCTGCGAAATGTCGAAATCCTTGAACGCGAACGCCTCGTCGAGAACGCGGAGGCCATGGGCCGCTACCTCGAAGCAGAACTGCCCGGCCTTGTGAAGCGCCACCGGATCGTCGGCGAAGCGCGCGGCATCGGCCTCTACTGGGGCATCGAGCTGGTGAAGGACAAGGCGACCCGCGAGCCGTTCGCCCCCGCCGACGATATCGGCGCCCGGATGACGATGAAGATGCGCTCCCGTGGCCTCCTGACGCGGGCCGGTGGTCTCATCTACATTGCCCCCCCGCTCGTCATCAACCGCGAAGAAGTGGGCACGATCGTCGAGATCATCGACGAGTCGCTCACCGAGCTGGAAGCGGAACTTTAGTTCGCGCCACCGGAGCCGCCGCCGGGCAGGCTGACGGCCTCCGGCACCACGTGCTGGCGTCGTCGCGTCGCGCCCACCGGTAGCGCTGCGGCGATGATCGCCACCGTCGCCGACACTGCCGCAAGGAGGGCGAAGGCGGCCGATGTTCCTTCGGCGTTGGCCACCAGTCCGCAGACCGTCCCCGCAATCGAGCCCACGCCGAATGTGAGGAAGAACGAGACGCCGAAGGCCCGGCCGCCGGCCCCCTCCGGTGCGTAATCGGCGATGAGACCGTTCACGATGGGCTGCTGGCCGAAGTTCGCGATGACGAACGCCGACGTCACGACGAGCAAGAGGATGCCGGTGCTGGTCGCGACCAGGAGCAGGGCCGGCGCCGCCAGGCCGATGACCGGCGCGATCAGCCACTCGAGGGGAAAGCGATCGCTCAGCCAGCCACCGGCGGCCTGTCCCACGATCGCCGTGAGCAGTGCGATGGTCGTTATCGCCCCGGCAACGGCTTCCGGGCTCCAGCCGAAGATCTCGATCCCCAGGTGCTTTTCCAGGTGTGTCTCAAGGAACGTCAGCGAGCCCCGGTAGATGAACCCGGTACCGATCGAACAGCAGTAAATCAAGAGCAATGGTCGCGTAAACCACGTCCTCACCGCCGGCGGCGTCGTGCGCGGCCGTGCCGACGTGAAGCGGGCGGTCGTCGTTGCTTTCGTCGCCCGCATCGACGCTGCCACCGCCTCCTCCTGCGATGGCGCCAGCGCCCGCACGGCAAGGCTGACAGCTATCGCCGCGACGCCAAGCACCACATATGCCATCCGCCAGTCCGTCGCGAGGCTGATGCCGATCGCAATCGCCGGGATTGCGCCAACGCCGATGTTGCCCGCGATTCCGTGGGTCGCAAACGCCATCCCGCGGCGTTCGACCACCGTTGCCACCATCGACGTCCCGGCCGGGTGGTAGAGCCCAAGGGCGGCGCCGAGCAGTGAGAGAGCGATGGCGAAAAGTAGCAGATTCGGCGCTGCCGCCACCGCGAACGCACAGGCGGCCGAAGCGGCCATGCACCAGCTGATCACGGTCCTTGGCCCGAACCGGTCGGTGAGGAATCCCGAGGGCAACGCGGTTGTGCCGAAGGTGACCGTCCCTACATTCGCCACGATGCCGAGCAACGCGAGGTCGGCCCCGAACTCCGCGCCCACCCTCACCAGCAGCGCCGCAAAGGTCAGCTCCAGCGAATGGGTCATGCAGTGCGCCATAGCGGCCGAAGCCACGATCCGGCGTTCGATCCCGCTGGCCGGGTTGGCAGCAGTCATGCCGGGTCCGGGAACTCCGGCGCGCGCTTGCCCACGAAAGCAGCGACGCCTTCGCGGTAGTCGGCTTCGCGCATCATCACGTCCAGCAGCCGCTCGGATTCCGCCACCGCCGTGCCCACGTCGCCGTGCAGGTCAGCGTAGATTTGGCGCTTCGTCTCCCGCATCGAGGCGGACGAGACGCCATTCGCAAGCTGTCGCGCGTACGCCATCGTGTGCTCCCACAACGCCTCGCCCGGGACTGACGGCGTTCACCAGCCCCATCGCGGCCGCCTCCTCCGCCAGGAAGACCCGGCTCGACAGCAGCAGGTCGTTGGCGCGCGTCAGGCCAATCAGCCGCGGCAGGATCCAGCTCAGCCCGTACTCTGCCGGCAAACCGAGCTTCCCGTGGGCCGTGGTCAGCTTCGCTCCCGTCGCCGCGAAACGGAGGTCGGCGAAGCAGGCGATGGCCAGCCCGACGCCCGCAGCAGGACCGTTGATCGCCGCGATGATCGGCTTTGTCATCCCGAACTGGAAGGCGAAGTTGTGGTCGTATTCGGGTCGCACGCCGTACCCCGGGTTTTCCATCACTGCCGGCGTCCCGGGGTCGTAGCCGCCCTTCTCCACATGCCCTTCCAGCGCCCGGGTATCGGCGCCCGCGCAGAACCCGCGTCCGGCTCCCGTGACCACGATCACTCGCACACCGGTGTCGCGCTCCGCCTGCGCCAGCGCCCAGCGATACTCGACATGCATTCGGCCGGTCCAGCTGTTCAGCCGCTCCGGCCGGTTCAGCCGCACCACGCCGATGCGGTCGTCCACCCTGTAGTCGACGACTTTCAGTTCCATCCCGTCACTCCCCGTCCGTGTAGATCCGAAAGCCGAAGTCGTTGTAGCGAAACGACGGGTCGAGGCTCGCCCGGGCCGTCACGCGCGTGAACTTCGTCGAGTGGCGCCAGCTGCCACCGCGCGAGACGCGGCGCTTTCCCTCCACAGGTCCGCGCGGGTCCCGGATGCGCGCGCTGGCATACGCATCCTTCGCATACCAGTCCGCGCACCACTCATGAACGTTCTCGGCCATGCAGAGGAGTCCGTAGCCGTTGGCGCAGGCCTCCGTTGGTTCATGTGGTTCGTTCAGCCGGGCGATGGCGTCGAACGCCGGGTGGGCGTCCATCGCTCCGGGCCAGCTCCAGTCTGCCAGCGTGCGGCCACCGAGGGCAGCCCATTCGCGTTCGGCCTCGGTCGGTAGCCGAAACCGGCGACCCGTCTGTTCCGAAAGCCATGTGCAGTAGGCGACGGCATCGTCCCAACTGATCCCAACAGCCGGCCGCTCGGCGTATGCGAACCGCTCTTCCTCGACGAACCCGGGCCGCTCGATCCCCGTCTCTCGCACAAACGGCGCGAACTGGACGTTCAGGACGGGCGTCTTCGCCGCCATGAATGGCCGAACCGCGACGTCGTGAGCCGGCGCCTCGTCTGGTCGCTGGTCGTCCCGGCCCATCCGGAAACGACCTCCCGGGATGGCGACGAGTGTCGGCACTTCAATGCGCGTTCCCGCCCTCATGCCGGCATTGTCCCCGCCAGCGCCGGACCCGTCGATTCGAGGCCACGTGAAGGAAGGCCTATCATGGGCCATATGACGGGTGACGAATCCGCTCCCGAGATCGCCTTCACTCCCTCGGCCTCCGAGCGTTTGCACCAGGTGATTGACCGCCGCGGCGATAGCGTTGTCGGTTTGCGCTTGCAAATCGTTGGCCGCGCTGGTGGCCAGTTTCACCACGTCCTCAGCCTCGTCGAGGATGCGTCCCTCGTCGCCGGCGACCGGCTCACGCAGGTCGAAGGCATCACCGTCTATCTCGAAGGCCGCAACGCGCAATATCTCGATGGCGTCACCATCAACTTCGCAGCGAAGCCAACCGGGGAGAGCGGACTCGAGTTCGAAAACCCTAACCCCCTCTGGTTCGATGACCGCGAGCTGGCAATCCAGGAGATCTTCGATAAAGAGATCAATCCCGCCATCGCCTCCCATGGTGGCATCGTCCATCTCCTCGGCGTGGAGGATGTCACCGCCTTCGTGGAGCTCGGCGGCGGTTGTCAGGGTTGCGGCATGGCGGACGTCACCCTCAAGCAGGGTATTGCAGCTACGATCCTCGACCGCGTGGAAGGCGTCGAACGCGTGGTTGACCAGACCGACCACGACGCCGGCCAGAACCCCTACTACCGGCCCTCAAAGAAGTAGCTACTCGATCGCGAACGTGAGTCGGCGGTGGCTCTCGCGCAGCGCTGCCTCAACCTCGCCGGACGTCTCCCCTTTGGCGAAGATGAACCCGAGATACTCTGTTCCCTCAGGCAGCGGCACCACCCGCTCGCCCACCGGGATCGAGATCGTCACCGACTCGATGAGCGGCACCGCCTCAGCCTCTGCCACGCCCGCCACCTCCCGCAACACGCCCGCCGAGGGGATCGGAATCATCATCACCCCGGCCGCCCGCATCTCCCGGCGGTAGCTGGGTACCTCTCGCCCGGTGGCGCAGCGAAGCAACAGCTCTTCGAGCGACATGCCCGTCCCGAACGAAAGTGTGCGCGAGCAGAGGCCCCCGATGGAGCGCGCCGCGACGTCGATGGCGTAGACCCCGTCGTCGTTCACCCGCAGCTCGATGTGGACCGGTCCCGCTTCCAATCCGAGCGCCCGCACAGCCGCGTCCGAGACAGCGGTGAGCGCCGCGATGTCGCCTTCCGGGTGCCGCGAAGGCGTGACATAAATCGTCTCCTCGAAGTACGGGCCGACGAGTGGGTCGGGCTTGTCGAAAATCGCCAGGACTTCGAGTCTCCCGCCTTCCAGCACCGCTTCCACCGAGACCTCGTACCCCTCCAGGTACTCTTCCACCAGCACCCGGTCCGTGTGGTCGGGACACTCGAGCCGATATTCAGGATCGTCGAGGATCGCTTCGATCCGCCGAAACGCCTCGACGAACTCCTCTTCGCCATCCGCCCGGATCACGCCGCGGCTGGCCGACATCGAGAGCGGCTTCAGCACCACCGGGTAGCTGAGCCTCCTGGCCATCGCCGACAGGTCGCCACCGCGCGGCACCACGCGGTACGCCGGGGAGTCGAGCCCGGCCTTCGCCAGGCGTTGCCGGAGCAGCGACTTGTCACGGGTTGCTTCCACGGCAGCAACCGGGTTGTGGGCAAGTTCGAGCCTGCGTGAGGCGTGCGCGGCCAGCCGCGTCCCCGCGTCATCGACGGCAACGATCGTCCCGACGGGGTACCGGGCGGCGTACTCCTCCACCTGCTCCACGCCACGCTCGACATCGTTGAAGTCGAACGACACCTGCCTGCCCGACGCCCCTGGACCCAGCGGGCTGTTGCGATCCGTGCCTACCACCACGTCGATCCCGAGCTTCGTCGCCGCCTCCATGAAGTCGTGCGTGCGGTAGCTCCGGTTGGGAATCAGGAGGAGGACGCGATCGCTCACCGCGTTAGCTTACCGCGCGGCGATCTCATTCCTTGAACCACAGGTGCCGGGCCTGTTGCCGAAGCTCCGCCCTGAAGTCCGGATGCGCGATGCCAATGAGTTCCTCCGTTCGCTGCCGGTGATTCTTGTCGAGAAGCTGTGCCACCCCGTGCTCCGTCACGATCGTGTCGGCGAGGTAGCGCGGCACGGTGATCAGCGTCCCCGCTTCGTGCTGGGCGACCACCTTCGAAATCGAACCGCCGACCGCCGTCGAGCGCATGACCGTGATCGCCCGTCCCCGCTTCGAGAGCGCCGCGCTCATGTGCGTATCGGGCTGCCCACCCGTCCCATTCACCATGTGACCGCCAAACCGGTCCTCGCTCGCAATCTGTCCCAGCAGGTCAACGGCGATTGCGCTGTTGATCGACGTCATGGTCTCGTTCTGGCTCATCAACCGCGGGTGGAGCAGGTAGTCCGGGTCGTACAGTTCAAAGGCTGGATTGTCGCGGATGATCTCCAGATCTTCCTGGTCGCACCCTGACCATGCCACAGCCACGCTCCGCCCACGGTGTACCTGCTTCTTGCTGTTGTTCAGGATGCCTTTCACCCAGAGCTTTGCGAGCCCCGGCGAACCGAGCTCTGTGTGCAGCCCCAGGTCGTGCGCGCGGTCGAACGCCCCGGCTTTGAACATCAGCGCACTTGGCTCGCCCACCCCGACCTGGATCGTGTCCCCGTCCCGGATGATTCCTTGCAGGTGGTTCGCTATCGCCTGGGCTTCAGGGTCCACGGGTGTCTGGCCCAGGGTCCGGCGCAACAAATCCAGCGGGATCGCGTGGACCAGCGGCTCCACCAGGGACAGCGTCTCGAGCGAGGTGGTCTCCACCATTCGCAAACGCTCCGCTCGCTCTGGCTCTGGCGAAAACTGGCTGATTCGCTCCTTCATCGCCGTGATATCGACCTTCGCGATTGCCCCGTCGACGATGGCGGCGAACTCACTCACATGCATCCAGACGTCGCCATGGACGTGGTCGATGTTCGGGTCGATCAAAGCGATCGGCTTTTTCACGCGCTTGGAATAGGACTTGCGTGTCCACATATGAGGGCCGAAGTGCACGTAGCCGGCGTCGTTCGGCTCGCTGCACGGTGTCAGCAGCACGTCGGGCATCCGCGCTTCCGGCCGCCCGGCGTCGAATGCCTTCATCCCCAGCATGAACGTGTTGGGCAGATAGGTGGAGTCGTGCGCGTCGTGCGACGGCCGTGCCGTATCCCCGATGAAGATCTCGATCTCGCGCTCGCCGCTCCATGAGCCTCCCGAAAGCAGGTTCAATTCGCGCGGCGCCAGGAACCGGATGTTCAGATCCCCCAGCGCTTCCGCGCGCTGTTGCAGGGCGGTCGAAAGGACCCCCGGCGCCAGGATCGTGAGCGCCACCAGGTCTCCCCGTTCGATGAGCGCCATCGCCTCGTCCAGGCTCTTCCTGGTCGCCTCAAAGGCTTCCCTGGCTGCTGGCTTCAATGTTCGCCTCCCGCGGTGCTTTTCGGATCTTCTACGCTAGCTTCGAGAGGGTGGCTACTTCGCCACTATCCGACCCAACGCAGGCCCGGTAGTATGGATGACTGAAACGAATTTCGGATCTGCTATTTTGAGCGCCCCTGCGAAGAGTCCGGTAACCATTCGCCGCACCCGCCTCCTTCAAGCGCTTCATGGCGCTATCGGACGCGGGCTCGTCGTTGTTCAGGCGCCCGCCGGCTACGGCAAATCCACGCTCATTGAGTCGTTCGCCGCCGAAGTGGACTTCCACATCGCCTGGGTCTCCCTCGACTCATCGTCCACCGTCCCCGAAGTCCTCGCTACCACCCTTGCCAGCGCCCTCTCCGGCGGGGCCGCCGTACCCCTGCAGGCGGCCGACAACCAGACGCACCTGAGGGCCTACCTTGCCGCTGCCCTTCACGAACTCGCCGAGCGCGAGCCGAGGCCGCTCATGCTCGTGCTCGACAACACCCGCATGCTCGGACGTTCGGTCGAATCCTGCGAACTTCTCGCGTGGCTCTTCGAAGCGCTGCCCGAAGGGAGCGAAGTCGTCCTCGTTGGACGGGAAGCCCTGCCGCTCACGGAGATCGACCGTCGCCTGGCCGGCGGCGAGTGCCTCTTCCTCGGTCCCGAAGAACTCGCCTTCACCGTAGACGAAGCTACGGAGCTCGCCCGTTTCCGTGGCGCCGGTGTCGATCCCGTCGCCGCTCACCAGGCTACGGACGGCTGGCCCATCGCCCTCGCCGGTGTCATCTCCGGCACCGTGCCGCTCGGCAAAGCCGCCGCCCTCAGCGCGCCCGGCTCGTGGGAGCGCTTCGTCACCCGCGAAGTCTGGGCCTCAGTTCCTGAAGAACTCACCCTGCCATTGCTCCGGCTCAGCGTGCTCACGGTTATCGACACTCATTCCGCGAATGCGCTGGTCGGCCGCCAGGTCTGGAAAGAGCTGCGCGCGTGGCTCACCAACCGTGGCTTCCTTTCCGACCACGTCACCGAATCCACCGTCCTCCTGAACGAATCGTTCCGGCGACTCCTCCACACCCGGCTCCTGACGCTCCACCCCGAGCTCGCAGCGTCGACCACCCGCGAGGTGGCCACGCGCATGGTCGAAGCCGGCGCCGTCGCCGAGGCCATCCACGTTGTCATCGAATTGGACGACCAGGAGTTGCTCCAGGAGATCCTCGCCGAACACGCCAACTCCCTGCTCCTGCAGGGCGCGTTCGCACTCCTTCGGCGCGCGTTCGATGCCCTCGGCACGATCAGCCTCGATCCGCTCTCGCCCCTGAACGGCGTCCGTCTCCGCGTCCTTGCCCATTCCGGCTTCCTCGAGGCTGCCCTGGAGCAGGCGGGTGCCCTCCTGCGCCGAAAGGGCGTGCCCGCAGAAACGCGCTTCCATGCGCTCCTCGCCCAGATCCGAGCGCTCAAAGCCTTGGGCCGCGGCCCCGAACTCACCCGCCTCTTCGATGAGACTCGAGAGTCGGTGACCGGCGCCGACCCCCTCGTCGTTGCCGACTATCACTTCCAGCAGGCGCAACACGCGCTCCATTCCACTGCCGATTACGCACGCGCCGACGCCCTCCTTCGGATGTGCTGCGATCTGGCCGACCAGTGCGGCGCCGTGCAGCTCGCAACCCTTGCGCGCTCCACTCGTGGCGACCTTCTCCTCTTGCAAGGCAACGCCCCCGCCGCCGTCGACGAGCTGATCCGCGCCGCGGGCGGCTGGCGCCGCGCCAGGGCCCACGGTAACCTCGCCTGGACGCTCAACAACCTGGGGCTCGCCCACGTCACCATCGGAGACTTCGAGAGCGCCGTGCAGGTGCTGGATGAGTGCCGTGCCGAAGCGATCATGACCGACGACACCCGCATGGAGGCCTACGCCATCGCCACGCTCGGCGATTGCCGCCTGGCCCAGGGCGACCCCGTCACCGCTCGCGTCCATTACGAGGATGCTCTCCGCCGGACCGCCCAGGGCGTGCTCGACCCAACCCTTACGCTTTTCTCCCTGATCGGCCTCTCGGCATGTGCCCTCGGCACCGGCGAACTCCGCCATGCCGACTTCCTCGCGAACCGCGCGCTCGAGCTTGCCCAGGAGATGGCCAACCGGCCGAACCTCGCCAGCAGCAAGCTGCAACTCGCCGCCACCCATTCGGCGGCCAACGACCATGTCAATGCCATCCGCCTGGCCGAAGAAGCCCTCGCCACCTTCGAAGAGGTCGAATCCGCGATCTCCGTCCGGGTGGCTCAGTTCCGCCTCGCCCTCGTCCGCTTCGCTGCCGATGACCGTGCCGGCGCCGAAGCGAGCCTCCTTGAACTCTCCGCCTGCGTCTCCGAACCGTGGATGATTGGCGCTCTCGCTCCCTTCATTCACCAGAACCCGATGTTCGCCCAGTGGGCAGCGTCTCGACGCGGCCTCTCCCCCGTGCTCGCAGAAGGCATCCGCCGCGAAGTTGGCCAGCGCGTTCCCGAACAGCAGGAAACAGCCACAGCGGCCCTCCCCAGGATTTCCGTGCGCAGCCTCGGTCAGCTTGCCATCGAACTCGACGGGAAGGCCATCCCCGATTCGCGCTGGTCAACGGTCAAAGCCAAGGAGCTCTTCTTCCTCTTCCTCGCCAACCCCGAAGGTATCCGCAAAGAGGAAGCGGTCATCGCCCTTACCCCGGACCTCGATGCGGCGAAGAGCAACAGCACCTTCCACTCCAACCTCTACCGCCTGCGCCGCGCCCTCTATCCCGAGATCGTCGTCCGCCAGGACAACCTCTACCGCCTGAACCAGGACGCGGTGATCGAATGGGATGTCGAGCTCTTCGCCCAGGCACTCGAAAGCGCCCAACAGTACCGGGGTGGCTCGCCCGAACGGGCCGAGGCCTATGAGCGCGCCGTCGACCTCTACCGCGGCCCGTTCGCGCCCGAGTTCTTCGGCGAATGGGCGGACGCGCTTCGCGACCGGATCGAGCGCCAGAACCTGCAGACACTCTCCTCGCTGGCCGGCTTCTACGCCGCCCGTGGTGAATACGAACGAGCGGCGCAGCAGCTGGAGCTCGTTCTCGTCGCCAGCCCCTACAACGAAGAAGCGGTCCACATGCTTGCCTTGAACCGGGCACGGGCCGGCAACGCCATCGCCGCCCTCGGCGCTCTCGACGAATTTGGCCGCCGCATCGACAGGGACCTCGGTGAGCGCCTTCCCGTCCGCCTCCGCGATTTGCGGGCGTCTATCGCCTCTGGCGCCGCTGTTTAAGCACTCTCCCAAACCTTTGCGAGAGATTTGCGAGAACCCCTGACGTAGCTTTCCCCCAACGACTTCGGCCCCTGGCCCGAAGCGAATTTGGAGGAATGTACCTGCTCATGAAGACTCGTTTCGCGACCGCCCTTATCGCTCTCACCGCTCTCGCCACAGTGGCCCTCGCCGGCGCCGCCCCCATCGCCCCCTGGTAAGCCAGGTCAATTGAAACCGATACGCTCTCAGTCGCACATGAGAGCCGTCGTCGCCGTCCGCACCCACCCCCTGGGTGCGGACGGTCCAATCTTGCTTGTCGCAGCCTTTGGCGCCCTCATCGTCCAGCAGGTAGCCGTGCGCGCTCTGCCGGTCTCTGATGGGTGGGACCTACTGCGCCAGGTGACGTTCGTCGTCACTACTGGCGTCGTGGTGCTCGTCGCCGTTGGGCTGCGTATGCTGCTGGGCGCCTGGCTTGTGGCCGCTGGTATCTTGCTCAACTGCCTGCCGATTGTCGCCCATGGGGGCACCATGCCCGTCGCCTGGGAAACGGTGCAGGCATCCGGCGCCTTTCCCTCGATTACCGAAGACATGCTTGGCGAGCAGATCCCTGGCAGCAAGGATGTCCTCCTGCTCCGCAATGACATCCACCTGGAGCCCCTTTCCGACCGCTACTTCATCGACCCACCGGTCTACCGGCCGAACATCTACAGCCTCGGCGACTTCGCGATTTTTGCGGGTATAGCGCTGGCCATCGTCGAACTCATCAGCTTCGTACTCAGTGGCCGCCTGCCCGTCAGCCGCCTTATGCCGAGGAGTTTGCCGGCGACAACATGACCACCAGGCACATATCTCCTCCAAAAGAGTCGTTCGACTGGCTCTTCGGCGTCACCGCAGAACCGCTGCTCCTTATCGATGCAGCGCCGAACCTTGCCGAGAGCGTCGTTTGCGCTGCCAATCCTGCCGCGCTCGAACTCCACGGACTGCCACTTGTCGATATCGTCGACCATCCCTACGGCGACTTGCTCGGTCCACCAGCCGGAGACGATTCCCCGCTCAGCGGCGTGGCTGGGGCCGTAGTCTGGCACCGGAACGGCAGCGAGGGTTCCTTCCCGGTCGCCCGCACCGTAACCAACGTGCCCTGGGACGCTGACCTCCAGCTCGTCGCGCTTTCTCCCCTCGGAATCCCCGGACAGCCTCGCACCAGCTTTCTTCACGCCCAGCGTCTCGAGACCCTGGGGATGGTCGCGGGCCAGGTTGCCCACGACCTCAACAACGTGCTAGTCAGCATCCTTACGGATGCCGCCCTTCTCGTGGAGGAGTTGACTCCCGGGGACCCTATCCGGGAGCGCTTGAGCGCCATTGCGATCGCCGGCCGCGATGCCCGTGCTCTCACCCGCCAGCTGGTGCGGCAGGCAAGCGCATCTCTCGACCATCAGGAAGTCGACGTCAATGCTCTCATCGACGACGCCCTTTTGCTCTTCGCCGCCGTTGCCGGCCCCGACGCCGAGACGCGATTCGAAGCCGGGGACGTGCCTCCTATCGAAGGCAACCCGGTCCATCTCCGTCAGGCCATCCTGAATCTTCTCCTGAACGCGAACGCCGCCCTCACTCGCGGTGCCGGGAGCATCACGATCACGACCGCTGTTGTTCTTGGCAGCGACATCCCCACGGCTTCCCTCGCCTCCCGCGAGACTCCGCTCCCCCAGCGCCACTACCTTGCAATTGCGGTCGAGGACACCGGCGAAGGAATGTCGCAGCACATCCTGGCCCGCGCCTTCGAACCCTTCTTCACCACGCGCGTGGACGGGACAGGCCTCGGATTGCCGGCGGTCGTGGCCTCGATCACCGCCCACGAGGGCATCGTTGGTGCAATCAGCACGCCCGGGCAGGGATCGCGCTTCACCATCTACCTGCCAGCGTAGCTCCGGACCGAAGGCTATTCCCGAGTTCGCGGGTCCAGAGCGTCACGTAGTCCGTCGCCCAGGAAGGTGAAGGTGAGCATCAGCAGGGCGATCGCCGTCGCCGGGATGAAGATCCCCCACGCGTTCACGCGGTAATACGCAAAGCCGTTGTTCACCAGGGTACCCAGGCTCGCGGTGGGTGGCGGCAGGCCGAAGCCGATAAAGCCAAGGACCGCTTCGGCGAAGATCGCGACAGGGATGCCGATAGTCGCCACGACGATCACCGGTCCCAGCGTGTTGGGCAGCATGTGGTTGAAGACTACGCGCGTCTGCGATGCGCCCAGTGCCCGTGCGGCGGTCACATAGTCTGTCTCTTGCAATGACAGCATCTGGCCCCGAACAAGACGCGCCGTGAGCACCCAACTAACGAGCGAGATGGCGATGATTACCTGGATGAGCGGGCCTGGAAGCCCGGGAATTTGCGGGTCTCCTCCTCCGACGACGGGCCAGGCTCGCTCCGTCAGCACCGCACGCAAGAGGATGATGGCGAGGAGATCCGGGAACGCGTACATCAGGTCCGTGAAACGCATCAGGAACGAATCTGTGAAGCGGCCGCCGAGGGCCGCCGCGCCACCGACAAACATGCCGATAGCAAGAACGATCATCTGCGTGCCGATGCCGATTTTCAGTGAAATGCGCGCGCCTTCCCAGGTACGTGACCACAAGTCCCGGCCCAGGTGGTCGGTGCCGAACCAGTGGGCGGTCGATGGGCCCTTGTCCACGGTATCGAGCGCCACATGCTGCTCGTGAGGGTCGTACCTCTCGATGGCAGGTACGAACGTCGTCAGCGTGGCCATCGTGACGATGCCGAGAAGTAACATGCCTGCGGCCAGCGCCAGGCGGTTCCGGATCAACCGGCTCCAGGCCTGCTGCCAGAGCCCGCGGTACTTGCGTCCCTCGAAATAGTCGCCGGTGGTGTTCAGTGTTGCCGCTGTTGTCGTCGCCACGGGCTAGTACCGCACTCTAGGGTCGGCGAGTCCATAGGCCAGGTCCACCACCAGGTTCATGATGGCAATGAGCAAAGCGTAGAGAAGCACCGTGCCCATGATCAGCCCGTAGTCGCGGTTGCCGATGCTGGTGACGAATTCCTTGCCGATGCCGGGGATGGCAAAAGTCTGTTCAATGATGAACGATCCGGTGATCAGGCCGGCCAGGATGGGGCCGAGAAGAGTGAGGACCGGGATCATTGCGTTGCGGGCCGCATGGCGGACGACGACCTGGCGTTCTACCAGGCCCTTCGCTCGCGCTGTCCGCACGTAGTCCTGGCGAAGCGTTTCGAGCATGGAAGCGCGCGTCACCCGCGCAATATAAGCCGCCGGGAGCAAGCCGAGGGAGACCGTGGGCAGGACCATCTTGTGGTAGTTGCCAAATTCCCAGCCGATGACGTCAAACCAACCGAATCTGAGTGAGAAGATCAAGACGAGGAAGACGGCCATCACAAAGCTGGGAACCGCCACCCCCAGGGTCGCCACGGTGACACTCACGTAGTCGAGGATGCCGTTCTGGTTGATCGCAGAGAGCACACCCAGGGTGAGGCCAAGCACGACCGCAAAAGCAAAGGAGCAGAGGCCAAGTTGGAGCGTCGTCGGATATTTCTGCTGAAAGACGGAGGTCACCGGCCGGTTCTGGACGATCGAAAGCCCGAAATCGCCCTTGGCCAGGTCACCGAGGAAATGGACGTACTGCTCACCGAGCGTGCCGTCGAGGTTGTAGCGCTGTTCGAGCGCGGCGATGGTCGCCGGGGGAAGCGGGCGGTCTCCACGTTGGAACGGACCACCCGGCACTGAGTGCATGAGAAAAAACGTGATCGTTGCCACGGCCCAGAGCAGCGGGATCAGCGCAAGGATGCGGCGTACCGAGTAACCGAACACCCGGAGCCCCTTTCTTGTGGAACACGGAGGGGGCTCCTGTCGTGGGAGCCCCCTCCGCCCTAGGTGCCGGTGTTAGTTGTTGATGTACCAGTCTTCAGTAGACCAGTCACCAGCTTCGACTCGGTCCTGTGAGGTCGAGAATTCTCTCGCGCCACCCAGTTTGTCGCCGATGAGGTAGTGGTTGCCCTGGTGGTACCAGACGCTGATACCGCAGAGGCCGGCGCTGACAAGCTCGTTGATCTGCTTGTACTGGTCCAGGCGCTCTTCGTCGTTGGTGTTGTACTGAGCCTTCTCCACGAGGGCGTCAATGGCCGGGTCGCTACAGTTGTAGTGGTTGTTGCCACCATCGGTGTCGTAGAGGCCGATGATCCAGTTTTCCGGGTCCGGGTAGTCCTGGTTCCAGCCACCTGGATAAAGGTCGAAGTCTTCGTTCGTGAAGGCCGCCGAGCGAGTCGGCGCGTCAACCACCTGGATGTCGATATCGATGCCGAGGATCTCCTTCCACTGCTGTTGAAGGAACTCGGCGATCCCGGTGTTCGACGGCGTGTCACGAATGATGTACGAGAGCGTTGGGAAACCTTCGCCATCGGGGTAGCCGGCGTCAGCAAGATGCTGCTTGGCCGAATCGGGATCGTAGCCGATCGTGTCGGCGAAGGAATCAACCGTGATGCCCTGGCCGATGATGTCCGGGGGAATCCACGTCGTGGTCGGAATGTGAGCTCCCTGGAGGACAACGTCCACCATGGTCTGGCGGTCGGTTGCCTGGGAAAGGGCGAGCCGGACATCGAGATTATCCAGCGGCGCGTGGTCGAGGTTCATTTCGAGGCCGATGGTCGACGCTGAAGGCTTACTCAGCAGGTTGTCCGGGAATTCCGTCTTGAGACCGGTGAGGTTCGAGGTATTGGCAAGGGCCATATCGAGCTCACCGTTGCGATACGCGTTGTCCGCCGTCTCGGTGTCCTCGATGTATTTGAACGTCAGCTTGTCGAGGTAGGCAAGGTGAGCGCCCGCGTAGCTGTCGTTGCGGACGAAGACCATGCTGTCGCCGGGGGCGTAGCTTTCGACCTTAAAGGGGCCGTTGAAGGCCAGCTGGGTCGGGTCGGTCGGCCAATCGTCGCCAGGGTTGGCAACAATGTGCGTCGGGACCGGCCAGGTCGGCCACATGGAAAGAAGGATCGTGAAGGTTGGCTGGGCCTGCTGGAGCGTGATCTCGACCGTCGAATCGTCGACCGCCTTCACGCCGACAGCGTCCTGCAGCGCCTGCAGATCGGCTTCGCTCTTACCCTCGTTGTCGGGGTTGTAGTAGTCGTCGCAGCCAACAATGTTGGCAAGGACGTACTGGTACTGCCCGGCGATGTGGTAGTTGCAGGTCCGCAAAATGCCGGCCACGAAGTCCGCGGCGGTCAGATCGTCGCCGTCAGACCACTTGAGCCCGTCCTTCAGCTTGACCGTGTAGACCGTGCCGTCGTCGGAAATGGACGGGAGCTCCGCTGCCATCTCCGGCTGCGGGACATTGTCGATGTCCAGCTTGTAGAGCCCGCGGAAGACCTGGGTCTGGTGGCCAATGTCCTGCGAGAAGCTGGAGAAATGGGGATCGAACGACTGGAACTCGACGTAGTGGATGGTGGCTTCGCCACCCATCTTCGCGTCGTCCGGTGCGGTCGTTGCGGTGGCGTCACCACCCGTTCGTCGTCGTCGTCATCATCCCCGCACGCGACCGCGATGGTCAGTACGAAGATCGTGAGGATGCTGAAAAGCATCCACCACCTGGGATTGCGCATGTGCTGCTGTACCTCCTGATTACCGATCGGTAAGTGTGGCTCAGATTCGGGTAGCGTCAATTCCCCTTTACGAATGGCTCCCGGTGTTAACCATCTCTTTATCAATACCTGCCAGGCGCCGAGCTACCCAACCAGACTCCCACTGTCGAAAATACGTCTATGGGTACCGAGTGGACTCATGACCCTGCCTGCGAACTCGAGCCGGGCGCCCGGGTCCTCGTCGTTCGCCCTTCAAACCGCCCACCGGCCCTACAAGTAGCATCGGTCGATCGCTTCGAAGCATCAGTGTTAGCCCTGACGCTTCCTCTCGGTGAAGATTTCGAACCCGCCGAGGAGATCCTCCTCGTTATCCACTCCGCCGGCGTCCGCTTCGCCAGCGCCGCCCGCTTCATCTCGCGAAATTCTGGCGGAGCCGTGACCCTGCACGTCGATGGCCCGTGGCGCCACGTCGATGCCCGTACATCCCTGCGTTTCCCCTGTGCCCATGCCGCCGAACTGCTCATCGATGAGGTTGACGAGCCGGTGCCGGCCGTCATCGCCGACATCTCCCTCCACGGCGCAGGTGTCAGGGTCACGGGAAACCCGGAGACTTCCTCGCTACGGCTGGCACTCAAGCACGAAGGCCGCCACGCGACCCTCGCCTGCACAATCGTGGGCCGCCGCCCCTCAGGCGCCGAATCTAGCCTCAGTCTCGTCTTCGAGGAGATGAACCCGGCCCAGGTCCGCTTCGTCACCCGGCTCTTCGAGTACTACAGGGCCGCATTCATGGAGTCGTTAGCCCTGGCGAGCTGAGGCCGCGGCCTTCAACAGCTGCCGGTACACGAAATCTCGGTCGCCAAGCCGGCGTCGCAGGTGATTCTCCAGTCCCGCGATGGGGAAGAGGTTTTGCGGGGCGCGGGTGTCCTTGTGCGGCGTCGAGGCGAATCGCTGAAGCGTCACCGTCGCCCTGTCGGCCATCGCCACTGACTCGCCAATCGGTCCCCGTGCCACCACTTCGCAGCGGGCGATGCCCGCCCACGGGTGTCCCGGGAGGTCGATTGGCAGCCTCACGTACCAGGAAAAACGGCTCCAGGCCTTCTGGATCAGAAAGAGCGGGGTGCGTTCGCCGGCGCCGAGCTGGCCCACCACCTGTGCCGCAGCGGGCGGCAGATAGCCCGCGCGATGGCTCTTGATATATCCGATAGCCCCCGGGATGTTCTCCCTCCCTCTTAAGGGTCCATCGTGAAATAGGATCTCCCCCGCTCCCGCCTCCGCCGCCACCGCAATCTCCAACCGGCCCATCTGTTCCTGGATACCGCGCTGTAGGAGTTCCGGGTCGGCGCTCGCCGTTGGGTAGTGCTCATAGCGCACGTGGTCTCCCTCGATGCCCGCGGCGCCCGCGAGTGCAAACACGCCCCGGCCCGCGCTCTCGCGTTCGACAACGGCCTTTTCGCCGCAGCGGACGACGCCGGCCGCGAACGAAGCCGCTATTCCCGCGCTCGATTGGCCATCGATCTCGAACCAGAGGCGCGCGTCGATACGCTGCACACCGTCGACGAAAAGGACATCGTGAGCCGCCAAGTCCGGGTTCGGCCGCAACGGACGCCAGTCGCCGATGGGCATTTCGGCCGTCGCATCGACGTCGACCTCCGGGTCGACCTCCATCGCGCCGTCGTCGCCCGTCGGCGAACCGTACTCCGGCGCCCAACTCTCGACGGCGAACCGCACCATCAGACTTCCACCCGCTCGACGGTCGAGCCGCGCGGTCCCCGTCGCACCTCGAAGCGCACCGGCATTCGTGAGGCCAGTTCGCTCACGTGCGTCACAAGCCCCACCATCCGCCCGCCTGCCGACAACTCCTCGATTGCCGTGGCGACAACGTCCAGCGTCTCAGCGTCGAGGGTGCCAAACCCTTCATCGAGGAAGATGGCATCGAGCCGGGCCGTGCTCCCCGCTGCCACAAGAGCGATGCTATCGGCGAGGGCCAGCGCCAGCGCCAGCGAAGCGAGGAACGTCTCACCCCCCGAGAGTGTCCGGATGTGGCGCCGGGCGTCCGCATTGGCGTGGTCGATAACCTCGAAATCTTCGTTGTCGGCCAGTGCCAGCGAGAATTGCCCCCGCGACAGTGCAAGCAACGTCTCGCTCGCCGAGAACGTCAGGTGCTCCACCACCTGGCGCACGTACCAGGTTTCGAAGCCAAACTTGTCGGACCGCAGGTGGCGCACCAGCGCCAATGCCACCTGCTCCTGCTCGGCCAGCCCCTTTTGCTCCTCTCGAAGTGCGGTGGCCGTCGTCATCATCGTCGCCACCCGGCCAGCCGTGTCCTCCGCTCGGGCCAGGGCCGTTACCGCAACTTCGAGCGGCTGACTCTCGCCAACCTCGATACCCGCCCTGGCGCACCGCTCTCGCTGGTCCGCCAGGATCCGACTGCGGTCGGTCTCCAGCCGTTCCCAGCTGCGTTCCAGGTCCTGGAGTGATGCCTTCTGGACCGCCAGTTGGGTTGCCGCCCACTCGCTCAACGATTTCCAGGCCCCGGCGATATCCTGCCTGTCGACTGCCGGTGGCTCGTACCCTGCGAGGCCGTCGCGAGCGGCATCCAGGTCGCGGACCGCCGTTTCCGCTTTGGCACTCGCGGCGCTGAGCTGGTCGGTCGCCGCGCGGACTGCCGTCTGTGCCGCCGACCACGCCCGCTGCGCCTGCTCCAAAGCTGCCTCCGCTGTCGTGATTGCCGTCCGCGTCGCGGTGCATTCCTCGCGGTCTGGCTTGCCCGCCAGCGCCGATTCCAACTCGGCCTTCTTCGCTCCGGAACGTGCGGCTTGGTGTTCGCAACCGTCGAGCCGCGAACGCGCCACCTGTTCCTCCCGGAGCCGTGCTTTGTGGAATGCGTCCGCCGCCTGTCTCTTCGCGTCGGCCTCCTTGAGATTCGCGGGCACCTCCAGGTGAGGCGCGTCCTTCAGCACTTCGCCGCACACTGGACAACGGTCCCCCGCTTTCAGCCCACGGGCCGCCGCCACAGCAGCGTTCTCCCGGTATACCGCCTCCCGTTCCCGCTCCACGTCCTTCAGGACCGTTTCCGCGGCGGCCGTTGCCTCGACGGCCGTTGCCACCGCCGCCGTGGCCGCCGCATGGTCAGGCTGCTGTTGCTCGATCTCCTTGACTACCTCCGCAAACCCGTCGTGGAGGCGCAGAAGTCGCTCCACGCCATCACGCTCCGGGAGGTTCGCCCTCTGCACCCTCGCCGCTTCCAGTGCCTCCTCGGCTGTTTTCGCCTGCTCCTCGCGCTTACCCACCTCGTCCTTCGCGGCCTGCAGCGAGCCCGCCAGTACATCCAGTCCGGCAGGCACGCGGATGTCGGCAAACTTCGCCAGCGCCATCTCTGCAGCGGCGGCAGCCGCTTTCGCCTCGCGCAGTTCCTCGCCCAGGCCCGTCAGCCGCGTCGCCTCCTCGCGCAGGCCTGCCACGAGCGTTGTGAGCGCGTCAACCCTCGCCTGCGCGACCGCCAACGACTCCTCGTTCGCCTCGGCCAGTTCGTTGGCGAGGCGTGCCTCCATGCGGTCCCACTCACCCCTGGCATCCCGCGCCCGGCCGTTCGCCAGCTCGCGCATCCGCAAGAAGACTTCGATGCCGAGCAGGCTGCGAAGCAGCGCCAGCCGGTTCGACTGCCCGTCGTGCAGCAGTTGCGCAAACGCCCCTTGCGGCAACACGACGCACTTTTGGAAGTGGTCGAAGGACAGCCCGAGGAGGTCCTCCACGCCCGCGCTGACCTCGTCCGCTGTCCCGCCAAGCACGCGCTCTCCCTGCACGAGCCGTGCCTCGCGGGTACTGGCGCCGGTGGCCGTACGCCGCACCACCCGCACCGCCGTGTACTCTTCTCCCCCTACTTCGAAATCAAGGCAGACACGCGCTTCTTCCTTTCCGTTGCTGATCGCCGGGCGCACGAGATTCGATTTCTGGTAGCGGGGGACAGCGCCATACAGGGCGAACGTGATGCCATCGATGATCGTCGACTTCCCGGACCCGGTAGGACCGGAAAGCACGAACAGGTCCGCCCCCTCGAAGTCCACGACCGTCCGCTCGCGGAACGAGCCGAAACCTTCCAACTCAAGCCGTTTCGGTCGCACCGGCTTCCTCCGCAAGTTCTTTGAACAGCTTCAGCACACGCCCGTCCGCCTCATTCCGCTCGCGCAGGTAGTCGGCGAACAGCTCGTCCGCGGGACGGTCGGTCGTCGCGCGAGCAGGGCGCTCCGGCGTGGGATCGACGTCGGCGAGGCGAATATCGACAAGGTTGGGTAGCTGCGACCGCAATTCATCGGCCATCCCCGCCCGCCGCGGCCCCTCGACCGTCACCCGTAGCCAGTCATCCGGCGCCGCCAGCCCTTCGAACAGGATCTCCTGCTCGCTTGCCCGGATGTCCCGCAGCCGGCGGCCCGTCGTCAAGGCCACCTGTTCCACCGTTGCGGGCACTCCCGGCGCGGCCTCGACGATGAGCACGAACTTGTCTTGCCCCGCTTCTCCGAAGTCGAGCTGCATAGGCGACCCGCTGTACCAGAGCAGACCCGGCCCGGGCACGTGCTGGCAGCCGTGAAAGTGCCCCAGCGCGACGTAGCTCGCCGACGCCGGGAAGGCTGACGCCCGGACGTAGTAGTCGAAGATGTGGGCCTGCCGCTCGCTGCCCGCCGGTCGGGCACCCACGACGGCGTTGTGGGCGATCACCACGTTCACCGCTCCCGGGTCGAAGGCGGTCGCGAGGTCGTCAAGGATGCGCTTGAGCCGCAGCTCGTACGTCTCCAGGAAGTCCGCGCCGCTCCCCTCCAGGAGTTGCGCCACTTTCACAATCGCTCGCTGCGAGATAAAGGGAAGCAAGCCGAACCGCGCTTCCTCGCCACCCGGCTTCAGCGTCAGGATGCCGCCCTCCGCCGGTCGCTCGGGGTGTGGCGCACAATGCACGCCCGCGGCCAACAGCAGAGGCTGCACCGCCGCCAGCCTCGCGGCACTGTCATGGTTGCCCGCGATCGCCACCACCGACCCGGCGGCGCTCGCCAGCTCCAGCAGCGCTCGGTACGCGATGTCCTCGCTCTCCGCGTCGGGCGCCCCGCTGTCGAAGATGTCGCCCGCCACGATCGCCACATCGATGTCGCGAGCCCGGGCGATCTCGACGACCTCCGCCAGCACGGCCCGGTGTTCGTCCGCCCGGCTCCGGCCGCGCATCTTTCGGCCGATGTGCCAGTCAGAGGTGTGGAGCAACCTCATCGTTCGGCGCCCAGTCCTTCCCACGGATCGTCCGGTTGGAACTTGCCTCCGTCCGGCGGCGGCGCTTCGTCCGCTCGCGTCGCCCACGACGGGAAGGGGAACTCCACCACCATTGGGACCGGCAGCTCCGGCTGGGAGACAATCATCGTCCCCGGCTTCATGATCGTTGCCCGCTGACGCTGAACCGCCGGCAGGAAGCCGTACTCGTCTCGTCCCGCCTCGGCGCTATCCAGCCGGCCGACCACCCGGATCGCCGCGTTCGCCACAATTCGGCGTTCCACTTCGCTCGCGGTTTGCTCGGCTCCCAGCAGGATCATCCCCAGCGAGCGCCCGCGCTCGGCCACGTCCAGGAGGATCTCCTTGATTGGGCTGCTGCCCTCGCGCGGGGCGTACTTGTTCATCTCGTCGAGGACGATAAATTCCAGCGGCATGCGCGTACCGGCAGCTTCCTTCCGCTGGAACATCCGCTGGAGCACGACGCCGACGACGAACCGTTGCGCCCGTTGATTCAGGTTGTGAATATCGACCACCGTCACCTGTTTCTGGCGGGCGATCGTGTGTTCGTGTGGCCGCGGCACGTTCGAGCGGATCAGCGAGCTCACGTGGGGAATGGCCCCGTAGAGGCGCCGGACGAATGCGTTCAGCGTGCCCTGCCCGATCGCGCGGCCGCCCCAGAGGTCGCGCGTTTCTTCGTCCTCCAGGCGGTCGCTTACAAACCGCACCAGTTCCTCGAAACTGCGGATCTGCGCCCCCTCAATCGTGACGGCGCCATCGTCGAGCTTTCGTGCCTTCCGCAGTTGGGCCATCACTGCGTGGACGACCATCGGGTACTGCTGGCGATCGTCCGCGACGTCGGCGAAGAGGAACAGGAGCAGGTCATCCTTACAGAACTCATCGATCGTCCAGAAGAACGAGCTGACTCCCGGGTGCCGGCGCTCGGTCAGCGGTGCAGCATTCGGGTCGCCCGGGCGCGGCGGTGCCCAGAACTCCACGCTCGGGAAGGCTGCGGGCTCAAGTCCCAGCGCCCGGTAGCGGTCGGCCTGCGCCGGCTCGAGCTTGATATTCGGCTGATCGAGATACATCAGGTCTTCGCTCTTCACGTTGAAGACCAGCGCCTTGTTCTGCAGACCGTCCGGCCCAAACACCCCTGACTGGAAGACCGCGTTCACGAGGAACATCGCATACGTCGTCTTGGTCGCGACCCCGGAGACGCCGCTGATATTCACGTGCGCTCCACGTGTCCCGTCGAGGAACTCGAGGTTGATCGAGAACGGCTCGTCCCCTCGCGAAAGCCCCGCCGGAACCTTGGCCGCCATCCCATCGAAGAACAGCGCCCGGTCCCGCTCTGCCCCCGCCGCCTTCCGCACCTCGCTCCCCGGGAGCGGCGGAACAAAGACCTCGGGCTCGTATCGCGTCGCCAGGATCTTCGCCGACTCGACGCGCTCCGCCGGCAGGACGCCAGCCTCGATGAGGAAGACGTCGCTATCGAACCGGGCGCCTTCATGGCGTGCCCTCACCTGCGTCACGACCCCGTAGATCTGCACGTCGGGCGCGCCCGGGATCGTGCGTTCGAGGGCGACCACATCGTCGAGCTGGAGGAATTGGTCCGGCGCCACCGCGACCCAGAACTCCAGGGGCGTCGAATCCTCCGTTCCAATAACGCGGCCTATAACGGTGCTTTCGCGAGGACTGGATTCCATGCCCCTGAGACTACGCCCGAGACTCGCTACTCTTCGTGCTCAACAACGCCATATTCTGGCGTTCTGAAGCGCGGTGGTGTGCTTTGCGTCAACTACGGTCGCGAGCTACTGCGCCGTCACTGTCGTAGGCTGGAAGGTGATGCCCCAACCCACGTTGATCGCCGTCGAGAGCCGCGAAGCGTTCGATGCCCTCCTTGCGGATCGGTTCATCAGCCCGCCGTCCTCTTCCTCCATGACTGGACCTGCCCGATCAGCGCCAGCGCCGAGGACGAGGTGCTCACCCTCGAGGGCACGGTCCACACCGTCGACGTCACCACCCAGCACGATCTCAACCGCTACATCGCCGAACGCACTGCCGTCCGCCACCAGTCGCCCCAGCTCTTCATCCTCCACGGCGGCCGCTCGGCCTATGACGCATCCCATGGCCGCATTCGCGCCGGCGTCATCAGCGCCCTGCTCGCGGAACTGGCCAACACGCCCGAACCGGCTAGTTGAGCCCCGTTTTCTCCGGGTAGAACGCGAACAGCGCGACATCCGTGCGCTGCCGCTGGAGCACTCGCCGCCAGAGAGTGCCCGGCTCTTCATCAACCACATCCTCCGCGAGCCCGTCGACCACAAACCAGGCATCCTCTTCCACCTCGCCCTCGAGCTGGTCGGCGGTCCAGCCCGCGTACCCCACGAATACGCGCACGGAGCGCAGCGGGCGGGCCGGGTCCGGCTCGGCGCTCAGGTCGATCAACCCCAGGGATTCCGTGATCGCGGTCCAGTTCGTCGGCGGTCCATCCGGCCCCACCACTCCGACACCGATCCCGGCCGTAGGCTCGACAGGGCCGCCGCGGAACATGACGGCCGGCTTCCGCGCCTGTTCGCCCCACTCCGGCAGGTACTGCGCCACCGAAGCTTCTTCCGCCGGCCGGTTGAGGACGACACCCATGGCGCCCGCCGGGTCGACCGAACAGAGGAGCACGACCGTCCGTTCGAAGTTCGGGTCATTCAGCCGCGGTGTCGCGACCAGGAGGCTCCCGGGTGCCAGTTCCGCCACCGATCAATCTTCGCAGACCCGCGCGTCCGCACCATGCCCCCTCGACGCTCTCGCCGCGGCATGCTCGAATAGCGCCACAACAGGAGCACGCCCCTTGACTGACCCTTTCTTCCGGCGCGAAGGCGACCGGTTCATTCCCTTCCCTGTGTCCGCCGGCCCCTGGGACCCTAACTCGCTCCATGGCCGTGTCGTGGCCGGCCTCCTAGCCCGCGAACTCGAGCAGGGCTTCGGCGACCCCGCCTTCCAGTTCACCCGCCTCACCGTGGACATGTTTCGCCTGCCCAAGCTCGACGCCCTCGAGGTCGCCTCGCAACAAGTTCGCGTGGGCAACCGTATCCGCGTCGCCGACGCAACCGTCACCCAGTACGGCGAAGAGGTCGCCCGAGCCCGCGGTGTCCTCCTTCGCCGCGCCGAAAACCCGGTGGGAGAGGTCTGGCGGCCCGAACCCTGGGACGTGCCCGCACCTGATTCCATCGCGTCGCCAGAAGTCATGCAGGGGCCGCCCGGCAGCAAAGGGCCCATGTGGGACACTCGTCCCATCAGCGGTGGATTCGGCGCCGTCGCCCAAAAGCGGATGTGGATGCGCGAAGTACGCCCGCTCGTCGACGACGAGCCGCTCACGCCGTTCCTCCGCGTGGCCTCCGCCGCCGACTTCGCCCATCCCTTCGCCAACTCGGGCACGGCCGGCCTCGAGTTCATCAACGCCGACATCTCGCTCTATCTGCACCGCGATCCGGCGGGCGAATGGGTCGGTTTCGAGGTCCGCAACCACCAGAGCGCGGACGGTGTCGCCATCGGTGAATGCTGGCTCTACGACGAGTCCGGCCCTATCGGCCAGAGCACAATCTGCGCCGTCGCCAACCGCCGTGGCCCAAACACCCCCGGCAATCGTCCTTCGTAGGTCCTGGGAGCGCGCCGCCGGCAACGCACGTCGCGGCTAGCGCAGGTGCGTCACGCCGGTAGGAGCCCGGCCTTCCTTGCCCAGCGATACTTCGCTCCCAGCACCTGCACCGGGATTTCGGTGGAGTAGGGGTAGGAAGGGATCCCGTGGCGGTAGAGGTGCTCCGACGCTTCCTCGACCTCCACATCTCCTGCCAGCGATGCCACGATTGGCTTCTCGATCCCCTTCGCCTTCATCTCGTTCACCACGTCCACCACGAGCTCCGCGAAGACCATCGGCGGCGTCACGATCGTGTGCCAGTAGCCGAGGATGAGCGAGTGGATGCGCTCGTCTTCGAGTGCGAGCTTGATCGTCGCCCGGTAGGTCGAAGGCGGTTCGCCACCGGTGATGTCCACCGGGTTGCCCGCGGCGCCGAAGGGCGGAATGAACTCCCGGAACGCCTTGTCCAGGTCGTCCGGCATCGCCATCAAGGTCAGGCCGTTATCCACGCAGGCGTCGGAAAGCAGCACGCCTGACCCGCCCGCGCCCGTGATGATCACGATGTTCTCGCCCTTCGGGGTTGGCAGCTCCGGCATCCCTCGCGCAAACTCCAGCATGTCCCGCAGCGTGTAAGCGCGAATGACGCCCGCCTGCTCAAGGATGTCGTCGTACACCTTGTCGTTGCCGGCGAGTGCGCCCGTGTGCGAACTCGCCGCCTTCGCTCCCGCAGCCGTCCGCCCCGCTTTCAAGGCGATGATCGGCTTCTTCTTCGAAACGCGGCTGGCAACCTCGGCGAACGCGCGGCCGTCCTTCAGGTCCTCGAAGTGCTGGGCGATCACCTGCGTGTTGTCGTCCTGTTCGAAGAATGTGAGGAGGTCGTCCTCATCGATGTCGGCCTTGTTGCCCAGCCCCACGATCGCCGAAACGCCCATGCCCGCCGAGCGGCTGAACCCGACAATGGCCATCCCGATTCCGCCCGACTGCGACGAAAGCGCCACCTGCCCCTTCACGTCGTACGCCGTGCAGAACGTCGCGCAGAGATTCTTGTGCGTGTAGTAGAAGCCGTAGATGTTCGGGCCCATCAGCCGAATGTTGTATTCGCGGCCGATTCGCTGAAGCTCTTCCTGCTCGGCCACATTCCCCGTCTCCGCGAAGCCCGAGGGGATGAGGACGGCGCCCGGCACGCCCTTCTCGCCGCATTCGATGAGTGCCCCCGGCACGAAGGCGGCGGGGATGGCGAAGACCGCCACGTCGACCTCGCCTTCGATCGCCTTCACGCTCGGGTAGGCCTTCAGCCCTTCGATCTCTTCCGCCTTCGGGTGGACGGGGTAGATCTTGCCCTGGTAGCCGCCGTTGATCAGGTTCTTCATCACCGAGTTCCCGATCTTCCCGGCTTCGGCCGAGGCGCCGATCACGGCCACCGAATCCGGCTTCAGGATCCGGTTCATCGCCGTCACGATCTCCGCGTGCGGTGGCCGGTAGCGCTCGACCATCGGCTCGCCCACCGCGATCCGCACGTCGACGGCCATAGCGCCGGTTTCGTGGGCGAGCACGGGGTTCAGGTCCAGCTCGGTGATCTCCGGCATGTCGGTCACGATCCGCCCCACCTTCTCGATGATCCCGGCGATCGCCGCCCGGTCGACCGGCCCCTGGCCGCGCACGCCGGTGAGGATCTGCTTCGCCTTGATCGCATCCAGCATCCCCTCGGCGTCGCTCGCTGAGACGGGCGCCAGGCGGAACACGACATCGCGCAGCACCTCCACCAACACGCCGCCGACGCCGAAGGCCACGAGCTTCCCGAAGCTCGGGTCGGTGACCGCACCGATGATTACTTCGCGCCCGGCGGGGACCATCTGCTGCACGAGCACACCCTCGATGGTGGCGTCCGCCATGGCTTTCTTCGCGTTCGCGACGATCGTCTCGTACGCCGCCGAGGCCGCTTCCTTGCTTTCGATCCCGACGAGCACGCCCCCGGCGTCCGTCTTGTGGACGATCTCCGGCGAGACGATCTTCATGACCACCGGGAACCCGAGAGACGCCGCGATCTCGGCTGCCTGCCCGGCAGATGTGGCGAGCTGTTCCCCCGGGACGGGGACGCCGTACGCCGCGAGGATCGTCCGGCACTCAGCCGGCGACAGGTAGGTACGACCCTCCTTGCGCGCTCCTTCGATGATTGCTCGCGTGTTCTCCGTCGATGCCGTCGTCAAGGTCCCACTCCCGGTACTGCGATGTGCTTGCGCCGCATGCTACCGGCCTCCTGCCTTGTTTGCTCGACATAGCAGTGGCCCGAATCGCCACGGGTCCCATGGGTGGTAAGCTCCCGGTGTGAGCGCATCCCCGTTCTCGAAGGTTCGCAGGGCGGTCCGTGAGATGGCCCCCCGCCTTGTCGAGACGAGGCGAGAGTTTCACCAGTTCCCCGAACTCAGTTGGGAAGAGAACGACACGCAGGTCCGTATCCTTCGCCACCTCAATGCCATCCCCGGCCTCGAAGATATCCGCCCAATCGCTCGCACCGGGGCGACCGCGCTGGTTCGTGGCGCCGATGACGCCTGCGTCCTCTGGCGTGCCGATATCGATGCGTTGCCCGTGCCCGAAAAGTCCGGGCTCCCCTTCGCCAGCCAGAACCCTGGTGTGATGCATGCCTGCGGCCACGACACGCATATGGCGATGGCCATCGGCATCGCCGAACTGTTAGCCGGAGAGCGCGAGTCCCTGCCCGGTTCCGTGCGCTTCGTCTTCCAGCCAGCGGAGGAATCGTGCGGCGGCGCAGATGCCTGCATCGCCGACGGCATCCTCGACGTCCCACGCGTGGGTCGTGCTCTTGGCCTCCATATCAGCGCCGACCTGCCCATCGGTTCAATCAACGTCGCACCGGGGCCGTTTTTCGCTGCACCGACCGCCTTCACGATCGAACTCACCGGCCTTGGTGGGCACGCTGCCGCCCCACACCAGGCGGTCGATACGGTTGTCGTTGCCGCCCACGTCGTCACTGCCCTGCAGACCGTCGTCAGCCGCTCGACTGCGCCGACGGAGACGGTCGTCGTGACGGTCGGGAAGCTGCAGGCCGGCTATCGCGGCAACGTCATCGCTGAGTCTGCCACGCTGACGGGGACAATTCGTACCTACACCCCTGCCATGCGCGCCCTCACTATCCGCCGCGTGGAGGAAGTGACGGCCGGCATCTGCGCGGCCTTCGGCGCCACCTTCACCTTCGAACACGACACCACCTGCCCGCCGCTCGTGAACGACGGCCACGTGACGGGCGTGGTGACTGAGCAGGCCGTCGAATTCTTCGGCGGGGACCAAATCGTCGGCGCCGCAAGCATGGGCGCCGAAGACATGAGCGTGTTCCTTGAAGCTCGGCCCGGTTGCTATTTCTGGCTAGGCGCCCGCAATGACGCCAAAGGGATCATGGGACGCCACCACGATGCCGCTTTCGCCATCGACGAAGACGCCCTCCAGCTCGGTGTCGAGTTCGGCGCCCGCGTCATCGAGGCGAACCTGCGAGACCTCGCCGGGGGCTAAGCCACCGGGATCCGGAAGGCGATTGCTGCCCCCGCCGGGCTCCCCTTCACCCTGATGCTGCCGCCGTGCGCCTGCACGATCCCCCGCGCGATGCTGAGGCCAAGCCCGCTGCCGCCAAACTCCCGTGACCGTGACTTCTCGCCGCGGAAGAAGCGCTCGAAGACCTTGTCGGCGTCGCTTTCCGGGATGCCGTCCCCGGTGTCCTCGACCAGCACCTCGACCGCTCCATCGACAACCTGCGTGCTGAGCACGATGGACCCATCCGGCGGTGTATGCCTGAGAGCGTTCTGGAGCAGGTTGTAGAGGACCCGCCCCAGTCTCTGGGCATCGGCCCGCACCGCGCAGGATCCGTTGCGCTCGAACTGCAGCCGGATCCCCTTTTGCGAGACTTGCGGCTGAAAGGCGTCCACCGCCTCCGCGATGAGGTCTTCGACGTTTAGCAGTTCGAAGTGCAGCCGCAGTTCACCGCTATCGATCGTCGCCAGCTCGAAGAGGTCGTCGATCAGGGCAGAGGCGCGATCGATCTCAGAGGCCGCCGTCGCCAGGTAGTGTTCCCGCGTCGCATCGTCGGTGACCACGCCGTCGATGAGCGCCTCGATCGTGGCTCGCATCGCGGCAAGCGGTGTTCGCAGGTCGTGCGAAATCGCCGCGAAGAGCTCCCGCCGGGCAGCCTCGTTCTCCACCTGACGCCGTTCCGCCACTTCAAGGGCCGCCGTCATCTCGTTGAGTGCCTGCGCAATCCGCCCGATCTCGTCCGTACCGGGATCATAGATCCGCGTGGCCAGGTCGCCGGCTGCCACCTTTCGGGTGGCCGCTTCCACATCTGCGACGCGCTGGCTGGTCCGCCGGCTCATCAACAGGGCCGCCCCGGCCGTGGCGACCACCGAGAAGCCGAGAAGCACGAACAGCACGCGCAGGTCGTGGCTCGAAAGGAACATCAGTCCCGCTGCCACTCCAACGTTCACCACCACCAGCACCAGCGCGATCACCACAAATGCCACGATTTGCGCGGCAAACGGCAGCCGATGGGAGATGCGCCGCACCACGAGCGCCGTCCCGATGCCGAGGGCTGCCGTGGCGAGCAACGTCGCTGCCATCACCACAAGGTCCTTGCCGGGCGGAGACAGCAGTTGGACGGTCGCGAGCAGGGCAACGCCTGCCCCAGCCAGGGCCAAACCGACGGCCGCCAGCATCGGCCACGTTTCGCGGGTGGAGGCGGGCTTTACGGCTCCCATCGATAGCCGATCCCCCAGACGGTCTTGATGTGTTTTGGCTCGTCCGGTTCCAGCTCTACCTTTGTCCGCAGCCGGCGAATGTGGACGGTGACCGTGCTTGGGTCGCCGTGCCATTCGTACTGCCAGACCTGCTTGAGCAATTGCTCCCGGTCGAACACCTCGCCGGGATGGCTCGCGAGGAACCAGAGCAGGTCGAACTCGCGCGCGGTGAGGTCAACGCGCGCGCCGTCTCGCTCCACCTGGCGCGTCTTCGGGTCGATCACCACGCCGCCGCTGCTGATCCGCTCCCGGGGCGCAACCGAAGAATCGCCAAGTGACCGCCGGAGGACAGCTTTGACGCGCACTACAAGTTCGCGGGGGCTGAAGGGCTTCGCGAGGTAGTCGTCGGCGCCGGTTTCGAATCCCGCAATCCGGTCCATCTCGTCCCCGCGGGCCGTCAGCATGATCACCGGCGTCCGCGAATGCTCACGGATGCGCCTGCAGATCTCCATGCCGTCCATGCTCGGCAACATCAGGTCGAGAACCACCAGGTGCGGCCTGAACGATGAGAAGAGCTTGAGTCCGCGGGCGCCGTCCTGCTCGGAGCGAACGTCGAAGCTCTCCCGTTCGAGGTAGCGTGAGACGACGTCAACGACCGTTGGCTCGTCTTCCACGACCAGGATCCGTGTCTGCTCCATCCGTCCATCGTAGACGCCGCCGAATGACGACGTTGTAACGAAAGGATGAACGCCAGAACGCTGGGCCATATGTTCGAACGTCGTTTATGATGAGTGCGCCCACCGGCGGGGTTCGGGCGAGTGGTGCAAACGTGGCGGTCGAGCGTCAACGGTTCTGCCCTGTCTGCGATCGCCTCTTCAACGAAGGCGAAGCTGTTTTGCGTTGCGCCGCCTGCCAGATGCAACATCACCCCGCCTGCTGGGTCCGCAACAACGGCTGCGCCACAGACACGCCCCACAACGCCAGTCCCCAGCCTGAGGCCTACGGTGTGACCGCCCCTCGGCCCGTCGCCGTCGCTGCCGAACCGGTGGCCGCCCGTCCCCCTCGTCCCTCGCCGGCGGTGGTGGTCCCGGAGAAAGCCGCCATCGCCCCCGCTTCCGCCGAGGAGTTCGTCATCGGTCGCTCGGCCCCCGCCCGCACGACGACCCGCGAACCTGATCCGCCCGCTCCCGTGCTGGAGAATCGCCCCCGGGCGAAGGCTGGACGCTACCCCGACCTTTCCAGCGCGAACAAGGTCAAACCGATGCCAAGTATCTATCCCGGCCACCGCTACCTTCGCTTCTGGTATGTGCCCATCGCCGCCGCGCTCGCCGTTGTCATTGCCATGGGCGTCATCGTTGCCAGCGACCGGATCTTCGGCGACGACGGCGACAAGGCTTCCGCTGCCGCCGACGACACGCCCACCGCGACGGTGGAAGGCAACACCACGCCCTCCTCCGGGGCCGGCGCCTCCACAACGCCCGTCTCCCAGGTCACCATCGTCGCTACTCCCGGCAGCGACCTCACGCCCCTTCCCGCCGGCGAGCTTGGCGCTGGCGCCGAAGCCGTCGTCACCGGGACCGGTGAATGCCTCAACGTGCGCAGTGGCGCCGGTCTTGCCAACGACCCGATCGCCTGCGTCCCCGACGGCACCGCGGTCACGATCCTCGGAGGCCCTACGGCCTCGGATGGGCTCAACTGGTGGCAGGTCGAAACACCCCAGGGCTCGGGCTGGGCCGCCGCTGACTACCTTTCGGCGGAGTGAGGCCGGCGAGACGCGCGGCCATCCGCCCATGGTTGTGGCTCTTGCTCGTCGGCGCATTGGTCCTCTCGCTCGCTGCCTGCGGGCAGGACACCTCCGTCGACGGCGAATCCAGCAGCGAAGAGGGCGCCCCTCCGCCTCTCGTCGTGCCGTCAGAGCCTGGATTGCAGTGTGACTGGGCGAAAGTGCTCGATATCGTCGACGGCGACACCATCCATGCCCTCGTCGATGGCCGGGACGAGAGCATTCGCCTGATTGGTGTCGATGCCCCCGAACTCCACCACCCGACCCGCGGTGAAGAGCCCTTTGGCCGCGAGGCCATGCAATACGTCGATGACGCCGTCGAGGGGTGGGTTTGCCTCGAGTCGGACATCACCGACCGCGACCAGTTCGGTCGCCTCCTGCGCTACGCCTGGCTTCCGGATACGCGCCTCCTCAACGAAGCGCTGGTTGCCGCCGGCCTCGCCCAGCGTCAGTACGTTCCCACCCGACGTTCGCCACCTCGACGACCGCTATCTCCCCGCGCAGGCCAAGGCCCAGGCTGCCGGTCTCGGCATCTGGTCCGGCTTCGCGGCCGATCAATGCGATCCCGCCTACCCCGATGTCTGCATCCCGCCAAGGCCGCCCGACCTCGACTGCTCGGACATTGCGTTCCGCAAGTTCAAGGTCTTGCCGCCGGATCCACAAAACTTCGACGCCGACGGAAACGGCGTGGGTTGCGAGGAAGAGTAGGGGAGGTTAGCCCGCGACCGTCACCGTGGCATTGGCGGCGTCGCGCTTGACGGCCTTGACGGCGCTTTCGGCGCTTGACCGCGTGGGGAGCGCATCGCCTGATGCGGCGATCTGCGTCTTGTTGCTGGCGAAGAGCTTCCACCGCCACGTGCCGGATTGGTCTTCGTAAATCTCGAATGTCGCTGCCACAGCGTGGCCTCCTTCAACGGCGCGGCAACCGCGCCTCTCATGAGCGTACGTCATTGGCGTCGCGTACGGATGACCCGGACGATTGCTCCGCCTCAGCACTGCTTCCCGTGGGCGCTCCATCGGCGATTGCTGCGGTCTAGAATGGGCCTCACCTTGCAAGACCGGAGGTAGACCGCCATGGCCTACGAAGACATTACCTACGAGGTGGAGGACCGCCTCGCCTTTGTCACGCTCAATCGCCCCGAGAAGCTGAACGCCCTCAGCAACAACCTCCGCGGCGAAGTGATGCACGCCATGAAAGAGGCCGAAGCCAACAAGGGCGTTGGCGTCATCATCCTCAAGGCCGAGGGCCGCGCCTTCTCCGCCGGCTACGACCTTTCGCCCACGCGCACAGCAAGTGAGGACAGTCCCTACGTCCATCCGCGGAGCGGCCTCCCCGATACCGGCTCCACGCATCCCGGGCCGATGGAATGGTCGCGGCATGTGGTCGCAACGAACTGGACCATCTGGGAGCTCGCCAAGCCGGTCATCGCCCAGGTCCACGGCTACTGCCTCGCCGGTGGTACCGAGCTTGCCACTATCTGCGACTTCCGCATCGTCGCCGAGGATGCCCAGATTGGTTATCCCCCCGTCAGGGCGATGACGACCATGGACATGATGTGGTCGCCGTGGCACCTGCCAATGGCCAAGGCCCGCGAGTTCGCATACGTCGGCGATAGCTTCAGTGGCATGCAGATGGCGCAACTCGGTTGGGCCAACTACGCCATACCCCAGGACGAACTGGCCAGCTTCACGAAAACCTTCGCCACCCGCATGGCCCACATCGACAACGACATGCTGATGTACAGCAAGCGCGCCGTGAACCGCCAGTACGAGGTGATGGGCATCCGCACCGGGCTCTGGAGCGGCACCGAGATCCAGGGGCTCAGCAGCTACCGGCCAGCCGGCGGCGAGTTCGGGCGCCGTTCCCGCGAGGATGGCCTCAAGGCCGCCCTCGAATGGCGCGATGGCCCGTTCCGCGACTTCCGCGGCCGCTACGACACTGCTCCCCACGAGCGTCCGCTCGCCACCGGCGACGGTCCCGGCCGCAGCTACGCCTGATCGAGTCGCGCTCGCCAGGGCCGACTTGACCTCGGCCACAATGGGATGAATCTCGGAGCCTCAGACTTCCGCTGCGAAGATCTGCGCTTCGCGGACCTTGGCCCACTCGATGAGCATGTCCGCGAAGGCGCTGCCAAATCCTGGCGGTAGCCCCAATTCGAGCGCGCGTTGTTCGGTGAGAGCCACGACTTCCCGCTCGCGGGCAACGTCCGTAATCTCGACGCCGTGGTCGTGCTTCCAACGCGCGACCTCTTCGACCGTTTCGAACCGTTGCCGCACGAGGCCAAGAAGTTCGCCGTTCAGCTGATCAAGGCGCTGGCGTAGCTCGGGGAGGTCGCTCACGCCGCGTGATGATACGCGGGCCCGCCATCAGGGAGCTCGGCGAATCGATCCCGGCACAGGGTGCTCGAACTGCTCCCATCCCTGCGCATTCCGCAGGCGGACACCCGAAGCGTGAAACGTCGTGTCCCACGCCCCCCGCAGGTGGGTCAATGTCTCCGAGAGCCGGAGTTCGACGCCCGCGCCCCGCAGGGCATCGACGAGGTCTCCCATCGGCTCAACCCCCAGCGGCGTAATCGTGTCCCGCGACACGTACATACCCGCATCATCGAGGGAGAAGAAGCCGGCGTACGGCATCTCATAGCGGTAGATGGCGGTCGTCTGCATCCGCTGGAGCCAGCAGTACTCCGTGAAGGCAACCATCCGGGCGCGGCTGGGGCCAAACCATCGCTCCATGTCCTCGCCCGTCGTCTCCGGCAACGGCCAGATGAGGATCCGCGGGCAATCCCGTGGGAAGAAGTACATCGGCGCGTGCCAGTCGTCGATCGCCCAGACGAGCGGTTCGACCTCCGGCCGGCGTACCGGCGTCCGTGGTGCGAACACTTCGATCGCCGGGTCGTCGGAGAAGTGATAGAGCGTCACAGGCGGTCCGAACCCACTACCCCTGGCCCTTCATCGCCGACTCGAGTTCCTCACCGGTCATCGGAGCCGAAGGCGTGCCCATCGACCACTCGTGCCCGAAGGGGTCCCGCAAGCGCCCGTATCGCGACCCCCAGAACGTGTCCTCCAAAGGCATCGTCACGGTCGCCCCGGCGTCGATGGCCCTATTGAAGGCGCTGTCCACATCGTCGATCGTCAGGTGCAGCGTCACCGGTGAACCACCCAATGACTCTGGTGACCGGGTATTCCCGCCGCCTGCCTCCGCGAAGTCGTCGTTGACGAATATCAGGGCGCCGTTGAGAAGCATCTCGGCGTGCATCACCTTGCCGCTTCCGCTCGGGTCCATCATCTGGTTCCGAATCTCGGCGCCCATCCCTTCCCGGTACCAGTCCAGTGCCTTTGGACCATTCGACACCACCAATTCTGGGATCAGCCCGTACACCTGGTCTTCGCCTGTCATAACAACGCCCCGCGATGGAATAGCGAGATTGTAGCCGGTCGCGGTTGGTTGCTTGCATGTCATAACGGCACGCGGCGCGTAACCGGGTGAATTGGTACAATAAAGTGAGCCATTTCCCCCCGCCGGAGCCACCCCTATGACCATGGAACCGACTTCCACCGTCCGCCCTCGCGGTATCGAAATCGAGATGCGCGAGAGCTACCTCGATTACGCCATGAGCGTCATCGTGGCCCGCGCCTTGCCGCGCGTGGAAGACGGCCTGAAGCCGGTCCAGCGCCGCATCGTCTGGGGGATGTTCGACGCCGGGGCGCGGGCCAACACCGGTTACCGCAAGAGCGCCGGTATCGTCGGCGACGTCCTCGGCCGCTATCACCCCCACAACGACGTCGCGGTCTACGACGCTATGGTCCGCCTCGCCCAGACCTTCACCATGCGCTACCCCCTCGTCGACGGGCAGGGGAACTTCGGCTCCGTCGATGGCGACCCGCCCGCGGCCATGCGCTACACCGAAGTCCGGATGGCCCCCATCGCCGAAGAACTGGTCGCCGATATCGACCAGAACACCGTCGACTTCGTCGAAAACTACGACGGACGATACGAGCAGCCGGTCGTCTTGCCCGCCCGTCTCCCCAACCTCCTCCTCAACGGTTCCAGCGGCATCGCCGTTGGCATGGCGACGAACATCCCCCCGCATAACCTGCGCGAGATTGCGGCGGCGGTCGCCCTCCTCATCGAAACGCCGGAATCCTCCCTCGACGACCTCCTCCAGCTCGTCAAGGGCCCGGACTTCCCCACCGCCGGCATCGCCCTCGTCGGCAAGGACGGAGAACAGCTCCGCCACGCCTACGGCGAAGGCCACGGCCGCGTGATCATGCACGCCCGGACGGTCGTCGAAGAGTCGACCCGCGCCGGCCGCAGCATGATCGTCGTCACCGAGCTGCCCTACCAGGTCAACAAGTCGGCCCTGATCGAAAAGATCGCCGACCTCGTCCGCGACAAGCGGATTGAAGGCATCGCCGACCTCCGAGACGAGTCCGACCGAAGCGGCATGCGCATCGTGATCGAGCTCAAGCGCGAAGGCCAGACGGCCCAGATCAAGAACCTGCTCTACAAGTACACCGCCATGCGCTCGACCTTCGCCGTCAACATGATGGCAATTGTCGACGGCCAGCCCCGGCGTATCGGACTCAAGCGAGCGCTGGAGCTCTGGATCGACCATCGCCGCCAGGTCATCACGCGCCGCAGCGAATTCCAGCTGGGCAAAGCGCGCGACCGCGAGCATGTGCTCTCCGGCCTCCTCAAGGCCATCGACCTCCTCGACTTCGTGATCGCCGCCATTCGTGGTGCCGACTCCGCGAACCACGCCCTCACCCTGCTGCAAGGTAGTGTGGAGCTGCCCGCCGGCGTCCTCGAGTTCATCGAGGACCGTGACCTCAGCCTCGACGGCCTTGTCGAGCAGGGAGCGATCAATAACCCCTTCGACTTCAGCGAGATCCAGGCGCGGGCGATTCTCGATATGCAGCTACGGCGTCTCGCCGCCCTCGAGCGCCAGGCCCTCCAGGACGAATACCAGGAGATCATCGAGCGGATCGCCTACCTCGAAGACCTGCTCGCCAACCCCCGCAAGATCGACTTCCTCATCCGCGACGACATCCAGGAACTGGCCACGAAGTACGGTGACGACCGCCGCACCGAGATCGTCGAGGCGGACGCTGCCGACTTCCGCGAAGAGGACCTCGTCGCCCACCAGGAGAGTGTCTTCACACTCACCCGGCGCGGCTACATCAAGCGCACGCCGCTGGAGGAGTTCCGCGCCCAGCGCCGCGGTGGTCAGGGTGCCAAGGGCGCCCAGGTCCGCGACGAGGACGCGATCATCAAGCTCGCCGTTTGCGACACCCACGACAACCTGCTCATCTTCACCAACCGTGGCAAGGTCTATCACCTCAAGGGCTTCGATGTGCCCGACTCCAAGCGGCAGGCGAAGGGCACCTACATCACCAACCTCGTCGAGATGGCCTCGGACGAGCACGTGACGACGATCCTGACCGTCCGCGACTACGAGCGGGACTACCTCCTCCTCGCCACGAAAAACGGGATCATCAAGAAGACGGCGCTCTCCGAGTTCGAAGAGGTGCGGCGCAACGGGAAGATCGCCATGCGCCTCGACGATGACGACGACCTCATCGCCGCCCGCCTTGCGACCGAGACCTCCAACGTCCTGCTCGTCTCCAATCGCGGCCAGGCATCGCGCTTCACCATCGACGACCTACGCGCCGCAAGCCGCACCAGCGGCGGTGTCCGCGGCATGAAGCTCCCGAACGGCGGCGTTGTCGTCGGCGTCGAAACCGTTGACGACGGCGAGGCACTCCTCATCATCACCGACAAGGGATTCGGCAAGCGCACGCTCGTCAGCGAGTATCCCGTCCACCGCCGCGGCGGCCAGGGCGTGAAGACGCTGAACATCACCGAAAAGACCGGCGACGTCGCTGCCTGCCGCATCGTTCGCGACGACCAGGAACTGATGATCGTCTCCATCGACGGCGTCATGATCCGTACCAGCGTCGACAAGATCAGCCTGCTCGGCCGCGTCACCCAGGGCGTCACCGTCATGCGGATCGGCGAAGGCGACAGGGTCGCCGCGATCGCCGCCATCACCCTCAGCAACGCTGCCGGCCAGGAGCCTTCCCAGCTCCCGCTCAGCGCAACCAGCAACGGCGCCTCCGCCAACGGCGCATCGGGCAACGGACGCGTCACTAACGGTACGGCCCCCATCGTCGTCGACGAGGATGGAGGACGAGGACGAAGATCTCGTCGAAGAATCCGAGGAGGACGAGGAGGAATAACGTTCCCCCGTTCCCACCGAAAGCGAGAGCCCGGCTACCCTGCCGGGCTCTTTGCATTCCTCGCGGGCTACGCCATCGCCGCCACGGCCCCAACCACGGCTGCGACGATCTCCGGCTCGCGGCTGCGCAGCAGGTGGAGGCGCTCGCGTGGCATCTCCAAGTGCAGCCCGTCTTCTTCCGCCACCAGGTCATCGATTCGGATCAGGGCCGCCGCTCGCGCCGCCCCAATCGACTTTGCCACGGCGAAGGTAGCCGCCGTCTCCATGTCCACCCCGAACCAGCCGTGCCTGTTCCAGTCGGCGATCACGTCGCGGGACTCGGCCAGGATCGCGGGCGTCGAGTAGATGGCGTGACGCTCGACCGGGACGTTGGCCGCCGCCAGGCGATCGGCGATGGCATCGGCGAGTTCCGGCGTCGCATCGGCAAGGATGCCTTTGGGCAGGTACCAGTCGCTGACGCCGTCCTCGCGCTCAGCATGCCGCGGCACGATCACGTCGCCGATGCCCGTCCCCTCCTGGAGGGCCCCATACCAGCCGAGTTGCACCACCGCCGGGACACCGGCCGCCAGCCACGTGTGAGCGAGCAGTGCGGCCATCGGTCCGCCGAGCGCCGCCGCCAGGCCAACCTTCACACCTCCAAGCCTGCCGACATACCCCGGGAACTTCGGCAGCTCGTGGACCTCGTCGAGGTAGCTGCTGTAGCGAAGAAGCGCCTTGTGCACATCGAGGACTCCGACGAGGAGAAGCACATCCGGCAACTCCTGCGCGCTAAGGCCGAGCATGCGCTGATGGTCGCTGGCATGGAGTTCGCGATACATGGCCCTAGCCGATACCAAGAAGCGATTCGAGACCGACCGTGAGGAAGTCGCGCTTCATCACTTCCCGCACCGCGAGGAGGACCCCCGGCATGAACGAATCGCGCCCGGTGGAGTCATGGCGGATGGTCAGTGTCTGGCCCTGCGCCCCGAGTAGCACTTCCTGGTGCGCCACCAGCCCCCGTAAGCGGACCGAATGAATCGCGATCCCTTCGTACTCCGCTCCGCGTGAGCCTTCAAGCGTGTAGATCTCCGTGTCAGGGTGGGCGAACCGGGATTCGCGCGCCGCTCGCATCATCTCCGCCGTTTTCATCGCCGTGCCGCTGGGTGCATCAACCTTCTGGTCATGGTGGAGTTCGATGATCTCCACGCTCTCGAAGAACGGGGCCGCCTGTTTCGCAAACTGCATCATCAGGACCGCCCCGATCGCGAAGTTCGCCGCAAGCACGGCGCCAATCTTCTGTTCCGCGCAGTCGCGGCGCAGGCGGTCGACCCAATCGCCCGGCAAACCGGAGGTGCCGATCACGGGCCGCACGCCCGCCGGCAAGGCGGCAGCCACCAGTTCCGGCGTGAATGCCGCGTTCGAAAAGTCGACGACCACATTGCACGCCGCCGCCTCGAAACACTCGGCCGCCGAACGAAAGACCGGCATGCCCTCCACTTCGTCGTCGGTCGCCAGCGCATCGATGAACGCGACGTGCTCCATGTCGGGGGCTCCCGACACCGCTTCCGCTACCTGGCGGCCCATCTTTCCAGACCCGGAAACGGCCACAGTAATCGCCATGAAGGGCAGTCTACGGCCGAAATACCATCCGTGGCATCGACAGCAAGAGCGAGGCGTGCGAAATTGAGAGATTGAGCGCGCCTTTTTCGCGCGCCTCCCACCCCAACCATTTGCAGGCGACCACCGTGACGAATTCCGACGCATCTCCGACAGCCGAAGACGCCCCGCGCGCGCAGCCAATGTCTCCTGAGGAGATCTCACGTGTCCGCCGGCAGATGGTGGACCAGGCCGTAAAGCTCGCCATCAACGGCAGCTGGGAAGACGCCGCCAACCTGAACCGCGACATCCTTGCTCTCCTTGGCGAGCAGGCCGACAGCTATAACCGCCTCGGCAAGGCCATGTCCGAACTGGGCAAGCCGGAAGAAGCCCGCGCTGCCTACGCGCGTTCGCTCGAACTCGACCCCAGCAACACCATCGCCAAGCGCAACCTCGACAAGCTCGCCATTTCCGGCGGCGGCGGTGGCGCCCCCAGCCAGATCGATACCCGCATGTTCGTCGAGGACACCGGCAAGTCGACCACGACGATGCTCCAGGCCGTCGATTCCGAGATCGTCCGGGACCTCGATGCCGGCGATATCGTCGAGTTGCGTGTCGAGGGGAACGCCGTCAACGTGCACACGCTCTCCGGCGGATACATCGGCATGGTCGACCCCCGGCTTGGCCTCCGTCTCTCACGCCTGATTGCCGCCGGCAACACCTATTCGGCAGCGCTCATCACCGCCGATGGCGACATCCGCGTCATGGTCCGCGAGACCTACCAGCACCCATCCCAGGCGGGCAAGGTGAGCTTCCCGCGCGCGGCATCGACCGGTGTCCGTGGATACACCCGGCGCGGCCTCCTCCGCGAAGAGGACGACCTGGACTTCGGCGACGACGGCGACGACCTCGGTGACGAGCCCGACGAAGCCGATGGCTGGAGCGAGGACGACGACGACGCAGAACCGGCAGCCCGCGTCACCTCAATCGAACCAGAAGATGAGAGCTTCGACTAAACCGTAGCCCTCGACAGTCCCCTGCCCTCCCCGGAGCCCCTCCCTGGTGGCTGCTCCGCTTGTGCCTCTCCAGGAGGTCTCATGCCCGCCCAACCCGTTGTCGCCCGCGACCTGGTCAAGCGCTATGGCTCGTTCACCGCGGTCGACGGTGTCTCGTTTGAAATCCACGAGGGCGAATGCTTCGGCATGCTCGGCCCGAACGGTGCCGGCAAGAGCACCACTATCAAGATGATCACCTGCTTCTCGCCCCTTTCCGGCGGCTCCCTCACCGTCCGTGGTCTCGATGTGAGCACCGAGGCCCGCCAAATCAAGCGCGTCCTTGGCCTCGTCCCCCAGGAGGACAACCTCGACCCTGAACTCCCCGTTCGCCGCAACCTTGAGATCTATGCGCGCTACTTCGGCATCTCCAGGCAGGAGGCGGCCCCCCGCATCGACGAAAGCCTGAAACTCTTCCAGCTGCAGGAAAAAGCTTCGGCCAAGGTCGACGACCTCTCCGGCGGCATGAAGCGGCGCCTGGTCATCGCCAGGGCCCTCGTCAACAACCCCCAGCTGCTCGTCCTCGACGAGCCGACAACGGGCCTCGATCCGCAGGCTCGCCACCTCGTCTGGCAGCAGCTCCGCTACCTCAAAAGCCGTGGCGTCACCATGCTCCTGACCACCCACTACATGGACGAAGCTGCCCACCTCTGCGACCGCCTCGTCATCATGCACCGCGGAAAGATCCTCGAAGAAGGCACACCGGCGGCGCTGATCGACGAGCACGCCGGGCGCCGAGGTGCTCGAGCTGCGCACGGCCCCGGAAGACCGCGCGCCCCTCTTGGCCGAGGTCTCGGGCATCGACGGGGTAGCCGTCGAGGAGGTCGAGGACATCGTCTACGTCTTCGGCGCCGGTGAAGCCGCCCGCCGGGTCGTCGAACGCGTGGGCGACGTGCGTCTTGCCTCCCTCCGCCCCGGCACGCTCGAGGATGTCTTTCTTCGCCTCACCGGAAGGGGGTTACTCGATTGACCGCGCTCCCCATTTCGCCCGATATCTCGGTGGGTGCCTTCCGCGTCTGGCAACGCAATCGCGACGTCTTCCTCCAGTTGTGGAAGTCCGATCTCCTTGGCATTGCCGTCGAACCGTGGATCGTCATCCTCGCCCTCGGACTCGGGCTGGGTCAGTTCGTCGAGTTGGCCAGCGGCGAGGATTACGTCAGCTTCCTTGCGCCCGGGCTGCTCGCCCTCTTTCCGATGTTTGCCGCGGTTTTTGAATGCGCGTGGGGCAGTTACGTGCGCTTGGAAATGCAGGGTACCTACGACGCCATCATCGCAACGCCGGTCTCCGTGGACGACGTGATTGCAGGAGAGATCATGTGGGGCATGACCCGGTCGATGATCAACGCGTCCTACATCCTCGTCATCCTTCTGATCCTGACGCCCTGGCTCCACATGGTCAGCTCGCCCTGGGCATTGCTCTGCCTGCCGGTGGCGCTACTGGCAGGCGTGCTGTTCAGCGCGATTTCCATCTGCTTTGCCAGCGTCGCCCGCGCGATGAGCCAGTTCAGTTACTTCTTCAACCTCGTCGTCAATCCCATGTTCTGGTTCGCCGGCGCCTTTTTCCCCTTTGCCGAACTGCCGCAGTGGGCCCGCGTCCTCGGCTGGTTCATCCCACTCAAGCACGTGGTCGACATCTACCGCGGCCTCTTCGAAGGCCATTTCGAATGGAGCATGCTCGCGAGCCTCGGCTGGCTCACCGTGGTCACGATTTTCTTCTTCCTGCTCGCCACCTGGAGCATGCGCAGGCGGCTCATCACCTAGTGGCCGCTAGAAGCTCGCAAAGAACGTGTCCAGCACCGTGTCGATGGCGTCCAGGTCCTCGTCGTAGATTGCGAGTGCCTGGAGCAGGATGATGAACGATTGGTCTTCAGGTTCGGCAGTCAGCACGATGAACGTGCCGGCGGTGTCTGAACAGTTCGTCCACACGTCGTAGACGCCCGTGTACAGCGGGTCCGAGTAGTCGTAGCGGCCTTCGTAGTCGCAATCGCCCCCGAAGTCGTTGCTATCCTGGTCGAGCAACTCCAGCGGCGTGTACGACTGCCGAAGTGACTCCGAGGCCCCAAAGAAGACACCGGGCGAGTCCCAGTTGTACCAGTCATTAATGTCCGTCGCCGCCAGGATCGAGTAGCCGATAAATTGATCGTCGGACTGCCATTGCAAACCGCTGACGTCTCCCCACGCCTCCGGGACCGACATCACCAGTTGCCCCGAGTCGTCCTCGACTTGGACGTAGTTGTCGTAGCCGGTCGACGTTGAAGGGGCTTCCTCCACGTCTTCGCCCACCGTTTGGGCAAATGCCGTCGACGCCTGCAGTTCGGTTACGTTCAGCGTTCCTTCGTAGACCTGGTTGTCGCTCGAGCGGTAGACCTCCACGGCCAGCGGGTCGCTGGACACGTGGCTGCGAAGGATGTCGCAGTAGTCTTCCATCGTCCCGTCGGCGGCGAGGACCAGGCCCTCCATGCGGGTGATGATGTCCCCTGGGCGGATCCCCGCCAGCTGCGCCGCCGTCCCCGACTCCACCGAGGAAACGAAGACGCCGCTCCAGTCGGTGCCGCCAACGGCCGCCCCGTTCACGCCGATCGACGTCACGTCCTCGCCGCCTTCGAGCGTGTCGAGGATCTTCAGCGCTTCGTCGCGGCCGATGGCAAAGGACTCACCCTGGGCATCACCTGCGTAGTTCACGGCCACCACCGCGCCGTCTTCCGTCACGATCGGTCCGCCCGATGAACCGGGCAACGTGTCCGCCGTGTGTTCCACCACCGACTCCACCGATGACCAGGTCGTCGCCCCATTGGCCTCGTCACGGGAGATGATCCCGTCAAGTAGCGCGAACTCCTCCAGCCCGAGCGGGAATCCCGCCGCGTAGATCGTCAGGCCGCTGGTAATGTCGCCGTCGTACCAGTCCAGGTACTTATAGCCGTCGCCCTCGACATCAATCACCGCGAGGTCGGAACATTCGGAAACGCCGAGAACCCGAGCGTTGCGCGGCTTGTCCTCACCGTAGACATAAACATCGAGGAAGGCGGCGCCGGTTACAACATGGTTGTTCGTGATCGCAACGCCATCGTCCGAAATGAAGAAGCCCGAGCCGGAGCCCGCCACGTTGTTCTGCTGGCCGAAGTCCGGGTCCACGAACGACCCCGAGGCTACGATTCGTATCGTCGCCTGTTCCACGTCGTCGAGATTGTCGATGGCATCGCCGCCCCCTCCATTGCTTTCCTCTCTCGTCGAGGTCGCGTCCGCGTCGTCGTCGTCATCATCGCCCCCGCCGCTACACGCAATCACGGTGGTGAGAAGTAGGGGAAGCACAAGCAAGGTGGCCAACCAGCGCATGTCGGATCTCCAGAATCGGGGTTGAGATTTGCGGTAGCTTACGCTGCCGCCGCACTTCACGGCAGTCCCGTCTTCCTAGAGCGGCGTGCGCGGACAGGCCAGGGCAACGCGCCCAACCCGTGACTCCGGCCCGGGGAGCGGCTTGTCGCTCAGCCCATGTGGCGTGATCCCCGCGATCTCGACCGCCTTGATCGACAGCGGCTGACCATCTTCGCCAAAGAAACCGATCGTGAGCGTGTACTGGACATCGACCTGCAGGGGCATGGCGCTCTCGTCATCCGAGAGGGCGAGCTGGAAGCAGAGCGTGCCGCTATACGGTGCCGCCGGGCCTGCCTTCCAGTGCCAGACCGTCGACGTGCCGTCGTCGATCCACATCTCCATCCTCGCGGCGGTTTCCTTCGTCACGAGCACCGAAACGACCTGGATCGACGGCGTGAAGTTCTCCAGCTCCTCGTAACGGGCGTTCCCCAGGTCGAACGTCCAATCACCGGAGTCGGCGATCGCGTCGGGAGGCAGGCCTTCGGGGGCATAATCGGGAGTGCCCTCGGTGGTGCCGAGGATCGCGAGCACCGACGGTGACGTCACATACGATGCATCCGGCTTTTCGCAGGCGGCGAAGAGCACCGCGAGCAGGGCCACGGCGAGGACCGCGACCCTGCCCGCGCGCATGGTTGCTCGCTCAGGGATTGGTATGTGCCCGTGTCCCTTCCGACCGCCGGTTCACGATGATCATCCGGTTCAGCGCGTTCATGTAGGCGCGCGCGCTCGCGACAATGATGTCGGTGTCGGCCGAACGCCCTGTGTACGTCCGGTGTTCCTCGTCCTCGATCCGAATCGTTACCTCGCCCTGGGCATCAATGCCCTCGGTGACGCTGGTAACGCTGAACTCCGTCAGTTCAGGCGAGATGCCCGTGATCCGGTTCATCGCCCGGTAGACCGCGTCGACCGGCCCGGTCCCCGTCGCCGCGTCGACCTTGATGTTCCCTTCCGGGTCGATAAGCCTCAGTGTCGCCGTCGCCGTTGCCTGGTCGCCGGCCGAGACCTGCACGAGGTCGAGCCGCCAGAGCGCGTCGCCAACCGGGTGCATGTTGTCCGCGACAATCGCTTCGAGGTCGCGGTCGTCGACCTCCATCTTCTTGTCCGCTAACTCCTTGAACGCGGCGAACGCCTGGTTCAGCTCCTCTTCCGTCAGCTCGTAGCCGAGGTCCGCCATGTGGTTGCGGAACGCGTGGCGACCGGAGAGCTTGCCCAGCACCAGCTGCGTGCCCGCCGGGATACCGATGTCCGCCGGGTCCATGATCTCCCAGGTCTCCCGCATCTTGAGGATGCCGTCCTGGTGGATGCCCGACCCGTGGCGGAAGGCGTTCTTCCCCACGATCGCCTTGTTCCATTGCACCGGCATGCCGCTGTAGCGCTCCACCAGCTTGCTCGCCCGGTAGATCTCCTCTCGTGTTGATGTCCGTGTGAAGTTCGAAGAAGTCCGGCGCGTCTTATCGCCATCACCACCTCTTCCAGCGAGGTGTTGCCGGCGCGTTCGCCGATCCCGTTGATCGTCACCTCCACCTGGCGCGCGCCGTCCTTGATCGCCGCCAGCGTGTTGCCGTGCAGAGCCCGAGGTCGTTCTGGCCGTGGAAGCTGACCCGCGCCTTGTGGATGTTCGGCACGTTCTCCAGCACGAGCGGAACAGCGCTCCGATCTCCGCGGGATCGCATAGCCCACCGAATCGGGGATGTTGATCGTCGTCGCGCCTGCATCGACGCAGCGCTTCACGATTTCGTAGACGAAGCGCGGGTCGGCCCGCGTCGCGTCCATGGGGCTGAACTCGACGTTGCTCGTGTACTTCGCCGCGTGCCGCACCATCGCCTCCGCCTGCGTCAGCACCTGCTCGCGGTCCTTGTTCAGCTGGTGCGCCATCTGGATGTCGCTGGTGTTGATGAACACGTGGATGCGCGGGTCGGCGGCCGTCTTCACCGCTTCCCACGCCGTGTCGACGTCGCTCGGGACCGCCGTGGCGAGCGCGCAGATGGTGGCGCCGCGCACCTCCGCCGAGATCCGCTGTACGGCCTCGAGGTCGCCGGGCGTCGAACAGGGGAACCCCGCCTCGATGATGTCGACGCCCAGCCGCTCGAGCTGCTTCGCGATTTCGAGCTTCTCGTGAGGGGGTGAATGCCACGCCGGCCGACTGTTCGCCGTCACGCAGCGTCGTATCGAAGATGTAGATCTTCTCGCTATCGCTCATGGTTTCCTTCCATGTCGCGGTCCCGCTGGGGGCCGCCCGCGCCGCGGTTCTCTCGCGGCGGGCTCTGCGTCGGTTATGGATAGCATTGACGGCTTCGCCGGATCAGTCCATGCACGAAAGCCCCGATTTGGGGCCGCTCGTTAACACAACGGGCAGGGGGATGACGAAGCGCCGGGCCTAGCCCACGAGTATGCGCCCCGGGGAGTCCGGGGCGGGAGCGATCTCCATGTGGTGCGCGGGCGCTTGCATACGTTGATTGTCGGCCAAGCGACCGCGCAGCGCAATCACGCCCTCCCTATGCAGGCCGCCAGATGGTCGTCTCCGGCGCTTTTCCCGCCAGCGCCGTCGTCAGCTGGATCCGCCAGGGGTCCAGGCGGAAGAGGCCAAAATTGGCGCCGCCGGGGCCGTCTGTCCAGATCGTCCCCGGGTCGAACCCGTATGGCTCCGGTTGTTGTGTCTTGATGAACTCCCACACCCGCTGCTTCGTCTCCAGGTCCCCGATCTCCGTCACCGCAGCATCGATGTACATCGGCTCCGTCGCATCGACGTAGGCGCATGACACCCACGGTGTGGTCGCCATGTGCTTCTCCTTGTGCGATCCGGAGAACGTCGCGAACCAGCCCGCCGGACCCTCCCAGACCGGGTGCACGATCCGGCTCCGTGGCCGTCCCGCCCGGTCGATCGTGGCGAGGTTGCACCACACGTGCTTGGCCGCCCGCCGCGTCAACTCCTCGTGAATCTCGCTGTAGTCGGTGATTTCCATGACGCTCTCCTCGTTTTGAACGCCGGTATCCTACCCGGTCGCTTGCGCCCGTGGCGTACGCTTTCGCCCTATGGACGACGCCCTCGCCCTCCGCCACCAGCAGGCATGGAACGGGATCAGCCCCCGCTACGAGGCCTACGCCCTGCTCCTGCCCGGCGATCCGTCATTCATCTGCCAGGCACAGGTCTGCGATGCCCACTGCTGCCGCAAGTTCTCCGTCTCCGTTGGCGACGCCGACCGCGCCCGCATGGAACGCGAGACGCGCCTCGCCCCCGTCGAGTTCCTCGAGTCCGAAGACGGCGAGCCGATCACGTTGCCCCTGGCGAGGCCGTTTCTTCTCCGCCGCGCCGGCAACGGCTGCGCCATGCTCGCCGCGGACCTCGGCTGCTCCGTCTATACCGGAAGGCCCGACGCCTGCCGCCAGTACCCCTACCAGGTCCTCTTCGCCAACGCCGAAGGCGGCATCGCCCGTCCCTCGCCTGAAGATGCCCTGGCCCTCCTCGCCAACGACTCCCCGGCCGGCCCCGTCGCCCTCCTCGTCCGCCACATCGAATGCCCCGGCTTCACCGGCGACCCCTTGACCGCCGATACATGGCAAACCCTCCGCGCATCAACGCTCGCGCTACAGCTCGCCCCCTAGTACTTCGCGAAGAAAGTTGGCGTTCGCGCGTTCGACGCCTCGCCACATGCTCCCCTTCTCCCGCGTGAGTCGGGAGAAGGGGCCGGGGGATGAGGGCCCGCCACCAGCACAACATCACCCACCTTGCCCCCCTTCTCCCGCGTGCAGTCGGGAGAAGGGGCCGGGGGATGAGGGCCCCGCTGCCCGCGCTTCAAATCACCCTCCAGGCCTTCCCGCCACCAGCACAACATCACCCACCTTGCCCCCCTTCTCCCGCGGCAGTCGGGAGAAGGGGCCGGGGGATGAGGGCCCCGCTGCCCGCGCTTCAAATCACCCTCCAGGCTCCCTCAGTCCGCGAACTTCACAACATCACCCACATGCCCCCCTTCTCCCGCGGCAGTCGGGAGAAGGGGCCGGGGGATGAGGGCCCGCCCGCCCACTAGCTCGAGATGCTAAACCCCGCGTACCCCTTCGCCGCGACCTCGTCGCACTTCGTCCGGTAGGTGTTCAGCCCCCCGACGTACGGCATGAAGACGCGCGGCTTCCCCGGCACGTTCGCCCCGAGGTACCACGAGTTGGCCTGCGGGTAGAGCGTCTTGTCGGCCAGCACGTTCACGTGCTCCACCCAGGCATCCTCATCCGGCACCAGCGCCTCGATCGCCGCGGCGTCGTGCTCGCGCAGGTACTCCATGCAGCCGGCGATCCAGTCCACGTGCTGCTCAATCGACATGATCATGTTCGAGAGCACCGAAGGGCTGCCCGGGCCGGTGATCATGAACATGTTCGGGAACCCCGCCACCGCAACCCCGAGGTAGGTCCGTGGCCCTGCCTCCCACTTGTCGCCGAGCCGCAGGCCGTCCTTGCCCCGGATATCCATCGCCAGCAGGGCGCCGGTCATCGCGTCGAAACCGGTCGCGAAGACGATCGCGTCGACCTCGTACTCCTCGCCGCCTGCCTTCACACCCTTCGCCGTCATCCCCTCGATCGGCGCCTCGTTGATGTCGATGAGCGTCACGTTGTCGCGGTTGTACGTCTGGTAGTAGCCGGAGTCGATGCAGATCCGCTTCGTCCCCAGCGGGTACGTCTCTCGGCGAAAGCTTCTCCGCGATCGCCGGGTCCGCGACCACCTCGCGGATCTTCTCGCGCACGAACTCGGCCGCCGTCGCGTTCGCCGCCGGCGTCACCGTGATGTCCTTATATGCGCCGATCATCTGGAAGCCGCCCTGGTTCCAGCGCTCTTCGAACACCCGCCGGCGCTCCTCGTCCGATACCTCGAGGGCCGACTGCGTGGGCGCCACCACCGGCACGCCGCCGAACGACTTCCGCGCCTCCGCCTTGATCTCCTGGAACTTCTCCTTGTGCTCGGCCACCACTTCCGGCGCCAGCGGCGCGTTGTTCGCCGGCAGGCTGAAGTTCGGCGTCCGCTGGAACACGTAGAGTTGCTCCGCCTGGCTCGCCATGTGCGGGATCGACTGGATGCCCGACGAGCCCGTACCGATCACGGCCACGCGCTTGCCGCTGAAGTCGACGCCCTCGTGGGGCCACTGCCCCGTGTGGTACGTATCGCCCGCGAAGTCGGCGAGCCCCTCGAAATCCGGGATCCGCGAGGCCGAGAGGCAACCGACCCTGAGATCAGGTACTGCGCCGTGTACGCGTCGCCGCGGTCGGTCGTGATCTGCCAGCGATTGCCGGCGGCGTCCCAGCGCGCCCCGTTCACCCGCGTCTGGAACTGGATGTCGCGGCGCAGGTCATAGCGGTCGGCCACATGCGACGCATAGCGCAGGATCTCCGGCTGCGTCGCATAGCGCTCGCTCCACGACCACTCCCGCTGCAGGTCGTCATCGAAGCTGTACTGGTAATCCAGCGACTGCACATCGCAGCGCGCCCCCGGGTACCGGTTCCAGTACCAGGTGCCGCCGACGTCCGTCCCCGCTTCGACCACCCGGGCGCTGAAGCCGGTCTCACGCAACTTGTAGAGCATGTACATGCCGGCGAACCCGGCGCCGACGACAATCGCATCGAAGCTGGCGACGTTGCCGTCCGCTGGTCTGCTTAGGTGGTGGCTGTTGCTGCTGAGGGCATCGTCTAACCTGCGCATCGTGGATGCACCCATGTTGTACGGGCCGGGAGACATTTTACCAGAGGCTAAGGAAAGTCCGCAGCTGGCGCCGCCCTCCGCGCACCCGGTCCGGGGCAAGCGGCTCTATTTCCCTACCGACCGGAAAATAGGCTCGCGAATACCCACCATTGCGGGCCGCACTGCTCACTGGCGGCTCGCATTTCGTCCAAACTGTAACCTCGTTCTAACGGCTTTCCTACGAACCTTCCTTAACAAAACATCGACTCACGTAAGGGTATACCCTTATTCTTCACCTAATAACACCGCTTCGACCACCAGGTGGCGAAGTGGTGGACGTGCTTCTCGCAGCCCCGCGCCCGGGTCCGGGGCGTTGTTTTCGGCTCCACACGGGTAGGGTCAGTACCCGGCGCCACGAGATCAGCAGGGCCGTCCGCCCCGGGCCCGCGCCCACAGGGTAACGACGGGGAGAACGTCGAAGGGCCCAGACCAGAGGAGAGCCGGCCGTCCCCGCCGGGCGGGCACAAAACACAGATGACACTTGCACTCTACGGAAAAAGCCGAAGTCGCCAGCTCGGCGCTGATCGTTATCGGTGTCTTTGTCGCCCTCGCCGCCATGGCGGGGGGGCTTCGGCGCGCTTCGGAACGTCGAGGCGGCAAGTACCAGCAGCTACGCAGGAAACGCGGCGGCTGGAACGGTAGCTCGAACGCTGAAGACGGCGAACGGCGTCATACGCAACGACGGAAGCAACGCCGATGTCGTCACTCTCAGTGATTTCGATTCGCCATAACTCTGATTGACGTCGCTGGGTAACGGATCTCCGACGTGACGTGAATGGCGACGTGTCGAACAGCGACAACGACTGCGATATCGATATGCGCATCTCGTGGGACAGTGGCAGCAACTGCAGCAGCTGGGTCAACGGCACAACATCGAAACTCGTCGACCAACGTCGAGTCTCGCCGACGCTGGGCACGACTGGCAGCCCGCGGATGTGGGTCGACATTGAGAGTCCAGCTCCGGACAGATCGGTCCCCAGGTGCGGCTCCAAGCGATAGCATGGCACTCGACTCCGTTGAGGTCGTGATAACTCACGACGTGCCGTCGCCGCCCTCTACGAATTCGTAAGCGCGACCCCAAACACAGGACTTCACCTCGCCAACGTTGGCCCCGGCTTGACAGCTGTTCCCGTATGCTACCCTCGACGACTGAACGGCACCGATAACTCGCGACGAAGACTGGCAGACGACCGAATGGGGCGTTGGCACGAGCGAGACACTCACAGGGTGCGCCTCCATAGGAAACGACGACCCGGCCGGGCCAATACACCGAAAGCTTCGTATGCTCGACGGCACCAGTTGGCACCCGGCGGAACCTACAACCTCTACCTCCGCGCGTGGCCTCCGCTCAACGGCTCCTGTAGCGACACGAGTAGCGACGTCTCCGTGGTCAAGGAAGCCATCATCTGGAGGCGCCCACCACCGGCGCCATCCACATCATCAAGCAGGTCGATGGTGGCAACAGCCCCCAGGACTTCCACTTCACCACCACCGGCTCCGGCCTCAGCCCGTCGAGCTTCGACCTCGACGATGACGGCAGCAGAGCACCCAAAATACGCCTCCTAAGCTCACCAGGACTACACCAGCGTCCAGCCCGGCGCCTACACGGTCACCGAGACATCCGCGGGTGGCGGCTGGACCCTCACGAGCCTCGTCTGCACCGATACCGACCGGCAACTCCAGCGGTAACTCCCTTACCGGCGTAGCGACCATCAACCTCGCCGCCGGCGAGACGTCACCTGCACGTTCACGAACACCAACGACGCCTTCACCGCCGTCCTCAACCAGATGGACACCTTCCAGGTGTCCAACCCGCAATTCGCGGCCCACCTGCGGTCCCGCCGACTTCAACTTCGTCATCGACTCGTCCGGCTCTGTCGGCAGCGACTACGGCGACATGGTCAGAACGTTCAGATCTTCATCACGGCCTACGAAGCCGCCTCGAGCAGCAGGGTCTCTACGCCCTCACCATCTTCATCGAGCAACGGCGACTTCCGCAGCGACTTCATCAGCGGCGCCACGCTCTCGGGCACTCGAGCTACTGGGACCAGATCGGCACCTTCACAAACACGGACGATGGCATCCGGGATGCCGTCGACGGCGCCACAAGCGGCCGCAACGGCGTGCCGCGGATCATGTTCGTCATCACCGACGGCGCCCCCAACCGCTGGCACGGCTCGGGGACAACCGACCTCACGAGCTATGGCGACTGGCTCACGGCCGCCAACAAGGCCATCGCCGCGGCGGACTACGCTCGCGACGGGCAATTACCACGTCAAGGCGCTCTACGTAGACATCGGCGGCGACGGCGACCCCAACATGACCTGGGCCGGATGCAACGACACGAACCGCGTCTTCTGGTCTCAGAAGGTCATGACGGGCATCGGGGCTGGCAACTACTCCAGCCTCTGGAGTTCAACCAACTTCTCCAGACGCTCCTCACCGAATCCGGCTGCACCGACATTGTCCTCACGAAGACCAGCAATGGCCCCATCGACGCGGGCAACCAGGGCAGCTTCACCATCTCCATCAAGAACAACGGCTCCCAGGCCTCCGACCCCGGCACGATCACGGACGTCTTGCCGGCCGACATCGACTGGTCGATCGACCCGGCGGTTGCGGGCTGCTCTCTCAGCGGAACCGGCATCGGATCCGACGCGAAGGTCCTCACCTGCGACGTGCCCGCCCTTGATCCGAACGGCACCGAGGTGCTGAGTGTCACGGTCGTCGCGGACTTCCCCAACGCCGCGGGTTACTGCGCCGACCTGCCGAATACCGCCGAGTTCACCTACGACGGCAACACCAGCGGCACGCCCGACAAGTCGGCCAGCGCCACCCTCACCATCGAGAACTGCCCCACGACCGGCTCAATCAGCGGCTCCAAGTACAACGACCTCAACGGCAACAGCGAGGTCGATAACGGCGAGCCGAAGCTGTCCAATTGGACGATCCAACTGAAGGACGACGGCGGCAACGTCGTCGCCAGCACCACTACTAGCAATGGTGACTACAGCTTCAGCAACGTCACTCCCGGCCTCTACCACGTTTGCGAAGTCCAGCAATCCGGCTGGATCGCGACGCTTCCTCCGCCCGATGCCTGCTGGACAGTTGATCTTGCGTCCGGCCAGGACGTGACCGCCGCGAACTTCCTGAACCGCCAGGTCGGCACCATTATCATCCGCAAGGCCACGGTCGGCGGTAATGGCACCTTCCAGTTCGATGGAGATCTCGGTGGATTCCAGCTCGTCGTCCCGGGCAGCGCTTCCACGACCTTCCCCAACAAAGCTCCCGGCACGTATCTCGTCCACGAGATCGTCCCCACCGGCTGGGACCTCACCTCCATTAACTGCGGAGCGAACCAGAACAACACCGGCGCAGTCGACGGCATCAACATCGTCCTCGAGGCTGGCGAGACGGTGGACTGCACGTTCAACAACACGAAGCTCCAGCCGCTCGTCGTCAGCAAGACCGCCGAGACCACCTGGACGCGTGACAACGACTGGACCATCTAGAAGGTCGTCAGCGATAGCGGCGAGTCCGAGGTGAACTCGGCAACGGTGAACCTCAACGACGGCCAGAACCAGACGGTCACCTGGAAGGTCACGACGACCAAGACCTCCACCTATTCGGCCAAGGTCACGGGTACCGTGACCGTGACCAACCCCAACCCGATCGGCCTCACCGTCAATCTCAACGACACCTATTACGGCGGCACCCGGCCGCGTTCAGCAACTGCTCCGGTTCGCTTCACGCCGCTTGCCGCAGGCGCGACTGTGACCTGCGACTACACCATCGACCTCGGCGACAACTCCGACCCGTCCGATGGTACGAACACATTGAACGCGAGCGTAGCTGACCCGTACGGCGCGATCTCAGCAACTCCGGGAGCGCCGGGGTCACCTTCCCCGTCAATCCCCAGGACATCGGCGAAGCCCAACGAAGTTCACGGTCACCGATACGAATCGGCCACCGACCCGTGGGACAACAAGACCAGTGGGGAGTCGATCAGCTACGAACAGCAGGTCGACTGCTCGCAGGTGACCTACGACCAGCAGGGCCACGCGACCTACACCATCAACAACACCGCCGACATCACCCAGACGGACGACTGACGACAGCGCCTCGGTCCAGGTCAACTGCACCCTTCCGCTCAACCCGCTGACCGTCACCTCTGATGCTGAGGGGTCCTACGACCGCACCATCACCTGGACCATCGAGAAGGCCGCCGACGACACGAGCGTCGACCTCCAGGACAACGGCAGCCAGGTCGTCAACTACGACGTGGATGTCACTCGCTCCGAGACGTACGACAACATCTACCTCCACGGCTCCTTCACGGTGCACAACCCGAACAGCATCGGCGTCGAAGTGCAGTCCGTGTCCCAGGTGCTGATCACGCAGTACGGCGGCACCATCACCTGCAAGATCAACGGGACCGGTCCCGACGTGTCCTTCGCGGTCACTATTCCGGCTAATGGCGACCTCGTCTGCAACTTCGAAACCGGCCACGATCTCGATAGCAGCGTGCTGGCGTTGGACCTGTCGGATACGGCCGCGGTCGTTGCCACGAACAGCGCCTTAAACGGCACAAGCACCAGCGGCGGCGTCGACTTTGTGCTCGACCAGACGACTGGCGAGGACACCATCAACGTCCGCGATGACAAGGGGGGCCCCAACTGGGTTGCCCTCGGCTCGACCGACGTCACTCACACGTTCGAGTACACCCAGACGTTCGACTGCTCGGACATCACTTACACCGACGGCTTCGGCCAGAAGACCATCCACAACATCGCCGAGATCGTCGAGACCCAACAGCAGGCCACCGAAGATGTGACCGTCAACTGCACCCAGCGGCGCGGCTCACTGACCCTGAACAAGGTTGTCGATTGGAACGACACGGTGAACCCCCCTTCGACCCCTTCGTTCCACTTCTGCCTGATCGGCACGGGTGGCACGTCCGATCCGTCGCCCTCATGCCAGGACACGACCGGCGGTTCGCTGACCTGGAGCAACCTGATTCCAGGCACCTACCAGTTGGACGAAACGGTACCCGCCGGCTGGAGCACCGATCTTGGCAGCATCGCCGACTGGGACACGATCATGTTCACCATCGATCCAGGCGAGAACCAGGACCTCGGCACCGTGACCAACACCTACCACCCCGGTAGCCTCCAGGTCGCCAAGACCGTCAGCCTCGACGGCGCCGACCCATCCGAGGCGCCCGAGAACACCTTCCACATCTGCGTCTCCGGACCCAGCTACCCTGACGTGCAGGAATGCAAGGACATCACCGGCGGTTCCTCCGCCACCTGGTCGAACCTCCTCCCCGGCGACTACAACGTGCAGGAGACAAACCAGTCGTCCGAATGGACGGTGACCTACACCGGCGGCCAGATCCACACGGTTGATACCGGCGAGCCTGAAACCGCCGAGGTCGTCAACACCCTCAAGCACGGCGATCTCACCATCGCCAAGCAGTTCGACTGGCAGGGCGTCGGCCCCGACGACCAGCCGGAATCCGTCAACTTCTTCATCTGCATCAAGGGCCCCAGCTACCCGAACGGTACCGAAGCCGGCGCCTGCAAGCCGGTCGGGAAGACCACGACTTATGTCAGCTGGACTGACCTCATCCCCGGCGACTACAACGTCGGCGAGTACCAGCCGTCTGGCGGCGCCACGGTGGACAGCCTCCCTGCCTGGCACGTGACATCGACCTCTTCGTCCGTGCACGTCGCCGCGGCCGATGATGGCGACCCTGCTGCCGCCACCATCACCAACCAGTACCAGCTCGGCACCCTCGACGTGACGAAGGTCGTGCACTGGGGTGCCCAGGCGCCCGACACCAGCCAAACCTTCGAGATCTGCATCGCCGGCCCCAGCTACCCGGCCGGGAACTGCAAGGACGCGGACTACGACGGCGGCATCCTCAGCTGGAGCAACCTCATCCCCGGCAACTACTCCGTTGCCGAAACGAGCCCCGGCGCCGAGTGGGGTGTTTCCGGGAGTGCCGTCGTCGTGAACGCACCTGCCGGAAGCACCGGCTCCACGACGATCACCAACACCATCCTCGAGGGCGACCTCAACGTGGTGAAGACCATCGACTTCAACGGAGCGCCCGTCGATGATGCCCAGACCTTCCTGGTCTGCATCACGGGCCCGACCTATCCGCTTGGCACCGAAACCGGCGCCTGCCTCAAAATCGACAAGGACCACCTCGTCGCTGCCTGGTCGGACCTCGAAGTCGGCGACTATACCGTCGTCGAAACCTTCCCCGACAGTGACAGCGCCGAATGGAACACCGTTGTCGACGGCGTCGCTGGCGTCACTGGTGGCGCCACCGTTGGCACCGGCGACGAACCGGCGGTAATCAACATCACCAACACCCTCAAGCTGGCCCGGATCATCGTCCACAAGGCCTATGAGTTCCCCGGCGGGAACCCGGACGACTCCTGGCAGCCCGTCGTCACGGTCAACGGCATCACCGCGACGCCGTCCGACCTCAACAATTGGGTCGCCATTGAAGTCCCGGCCAACCAGCCAATCGATGTTCAGGAACTCCTGCCCGACGGTTGGCGGAATATCGACATCCTCCTCGGCGACACCTGCAACAGCGAAACCCCTGAGGACATCGTCGACGAGCTCATCCAGCAGGCGCTGTCGCTCATCGGCCTGGATGTCGACCTCCTCGCCCAGGAACTGGCCGGCGACACCGTTACCGTCGCCCCCGGCGTCGACTGCGATGTCACCTTTACCAACGAAGCCATCGGCACCGTTGAGATCGTGAAGAACGACAACACCGCCGGCGGTGGCACCTGGAACTTCGAACTCGATGGCCCCGGTGAGGACAACGACGAACAACTCAGCATCGCTGGGAGCGACACCGAGACCCGGTCGCCGGTCCCTTCGGGCGAATACAGCGTCGTTGAGACCAACGCCGGTGCCTACAGTTCGATCGAGGAGTGTCCGCAACCGAACCCGAACGGCGAAGGGGTGTACACCACCCTCTCGACCCCCTTCGGGACCAGCATCGACGCCCCCGGCAAGGTGATCCGCTTCGAGTTCACCAACACCTCCTGCCCGGTGGTCCTGGCAACAGGCTCGCTGGTCATCGAGAAGTGGAACGACGTCGACGGCGACGGCGTCCGCGACGCCAACGAAGACCCAATCGGTGGATGGGAATTCACCGTAACCGGTCCTCAATACCCCGGCGGCCAAACGTTCGCCACCATCGATGATGAGTCGGACTCCAACTACGGCAAGGTCATCCTCAGCGGCATCTTCGCCGGCTTCTACCAGGTCCACGAGGAAGACCCGGCCGACTGGTACGTCACCGGCCTCATCGTCGACGGCGTCTCCAAGACCCCGAGCACGACCACCCAGGCCGAAGTGAAGGATGACTCGTTGTCCGACACAGTCGACACTGTGGTCGAGTTCGGTAACCGCCAGACCGCCTCGGTGCACGTCGTCAAGGTTGTGAAGGACCAGGTTGGCCACGTCGGCCGCGGCGGCTGGGTCTTCACCCTCCAGGGCTGTGGCTTCTTCAAGACCGCCCAGACGGACGCCAACGGCGAGATCACCTGGAGCTCGCTCATCCCCTGCCAGTACGTGGTGCGGGAAGAGCAGGCCAACCAGGATGGCTTCACGACAAGCCCCTCGGCCCAGCAGTCGGTGACCCCCGGCCCCGGCCAGACGGCGGTCGTGACCTTCACCAACCAGCGCGTGCCGGAGACCACGCCGGAAACCCCGACGAACACGCCGGTGCCGACGGCCACGCCGCCATCGCCGACGGTAACGCCGACAAACACGGTGGAGCCGCCGACCGACACCCCGACGCCGGTCGAAACCGCGGCCGGTGAGAAGACCCCGGGCCCGGGCAACCAGGCAACGCCAATCCCGCCGGACACCGGTAGCGGCTACGGCCCCGGCGAGGCGAGCAGCAACCTCCTGCTCGTCCTCCTCGGCATCGCCGCCGTGACCGCGGGTGCGGGCTTCATCTCCCTCGGGAGGAAGCGCCGCTAGGCGACGGTAACATCGCATTTCCAGCAGGCCCGGCCAGCAATGGCCGGGCCTGCTGCGTCTGGCCTGGTGCGCTGGTAGGCTTCAGCCAACTGCTCCGCCTCCGGAGATTCCACTGCAACTTCCCGCAGCACCCTTGCTTCCTTCCCGGGCCGAATCCCGCCTCGCGACGGCCTTGATCGTTGCGCTCACCGCCATCGCGCCCGTCTCCATCGATATGTTCCTGCCCTCGATGCCGGACATGGCCCGCGAATTCAACACGAGCACCGGTTCTATCAGTCTTGCGGTCACGCTCTTCCTCCTTGCCTTCGCCGCCTCGCAGCTCATCTGGGGACCGGCATCCGACCGCTTCGGCCGGCGCCCCGTGATGTTCGTCGGGCTCGCCCTCTTCGTCGCCGGGAGCCTTGTTTCGCTTTTTGCCGGGTCCGTGCCGGTGCTCATCGCCTCACGCATCGCCCAGGGCTTCGGAGGCGGCGTCGGGCCTGCCATTGGCCGGGCGATGGTGATCGACATCTACCCTCGCGAGCGTGCCACCCGCATCCTCGCCGTCATCACCGTCAGCACAGCGCTCGCCCCGATGCTGTCGCCCATCGTCGGAGGCGTCCTTGACGAAGTCTGGGACTGGCACGCCGTCTTCGTCGTCCAGACGCTCTGGGGGCTGATGCTGGCCACCGGCTACTGGCTGGTCTTTGGCGAAACCGTCCCCGCGCGCGACCTCGCTGCCCTCCGCCTCGGCCGAATGTTCCGCAACTACCGCACCCTCTTCTCCGCTTCACCGTTCACCGTTTCCTCCTTCCTCATGGCTTTTCTTTTCAGCGGCCACCTCGTCTTTATTTCCACCTCGTCGTTTGTGCTCGTCGACCAGATGGGGCTCAGCCCCGGTGTCTTTGGGCTCGCCTTTGGTTCAGTCGCGGTCGGGATCATGATCGGCGCGACGCTCTCCGGCCGCCTCGCCGGGCGCTGGGAACCTGAACGCGTCATCACCACGGGTGCGGCGATTGGTGCCACAGCCGCTGTCTCCATGGCCCTCATCGCCCAGACCGGTCACCATCAGCCGCTGCTCATCGTCTTCCCCATGATGGTCACCGCCTCCTGCCAGGGGTTCGTCCGGCCACCGGCCATGTCGCGCGCACTTGTGCCATTTCCGCTGATGGCCGGGCTCGCTTCAGCCGTCATGGGTTTCACCCAGATCAGCGTCGCGACCCTCTACAGCATCGCCTTCAATGCCACCGTCGATCCGGGCCCGAAGACTATGACGGCAGCCATCGCCTTCGCATCGCTGATGGGCCTCACCCTCGTGCTGTTCTCGCGCGTGTCGGGCGCCGGCGCCGTCGATCTCCCGGCCGCTGTCCCCGAACGCGTCCAGCGCTGACTCCCACCGCCGGCGCCGGTCCCGTGCATAAATTCGGGTGACGTGTAGAATTTCGCTTCGCACGAAACAAATGGTTCGAACAAACAAGGGAGTGTGCTCGTGGCAGGAAGACTAGAAGGAAAGGTCGCAATTGTGACCGGCGCGGGACGCGGCATCGGCCGCGGCGAAGCGCTCGCTCTCGCCGAGGAAGGCGCGGCGTCGTCGTCAACGACCTCGGTGGTTCCACCGCCGGCGAAGGCGCCGACAGACACCCGCCGAATCGGTTGTCGGCGAAATCAAGAAGATGGGCGGCAAGGCCGTCGCCAACTACGCCGACGTCTCCAACTATCGACGGCTTGCGAAGCGATGGTGAAGCAGGCCCTGGACGAATTCGGTCGGCTCGACATCCTCGTCAACAACGCCGGCATCCTCCGCGACCGCATGGTTTTCAATATGAGCGAGGCGGAGTGGGACATCGTCGTGGCCGTGCACATGAAGGGCACTTCAACACCATCAAGCACGCCTCGATCGTCTTCCGCCAGCAGCGGTCCGGCCGGATCATCAACACCAGCTCCAGTTCCGGACTTGGCAATGCCGGCCAGGCGAACTATGCCGCTGCCAAGGAAGGCATCGTCGGCATCACCCGCACCGTTGCCCGCGACCTCGGCCGCTACGGCGTCACCTGCAATGCGCTGCGGCCCGGCGCGGCCACACGCCTCGTCGTCTCCCCCGAGATGGAAGCGGCCCGCAAGGCGGCAGAAGCGCGTGGAGAGACGCGCCGGGGCGGCTTCGGCGGTCCGTCGATGGATCCCGACCGCATCGGCCCCTTCGTTGCCTACCTCGCCTCCGATGACGCCCAGAACATCAACGGCCGCGATTTCATGATCCGTGGCAATGCCGTTGGCCTCTATTCCATCCCCAGGCTCGAGGCCACCGTCTACTCGCCGGCCGACTCCTGGACCAATGACGACATGTTCCGCGTCTTCCCCGAGACCATCGGCCGAATGCTCACCAACGAATTCGGCCCCAAGGAAGACTAAAGCCTCAGTGGCGGGCGCCCGGCCAGTCCCTCGGCCGGGCGTTCGCACGAAAAAAGAACTGAGATTACGCCACCACCCGTAACCTTGCGCCCCTGCCGGGCGATAGAGATGTGATGGCACGGGATCTCCGGGGGCGGCGACGCCAATGACTCTGCAAAGTGCCGCAGCCGGGCATATCGCCCCTCACCGGACGCAGACCCTGATCGACCGTGCCCGTGAGATGGACCCCGGCGCCTGGGAAGAGATCTTCGCCAGCAACCACGACGCCATCTACCGCTACCTGCTCCGCCGCCTCGGCAACCGCGACGCTGCCGAAGACCTCGCCTCCGACGTTTTCTACCAGGCCGTCCGCGGGATCGAAAAGTTCCGCTACCAGGGCATCGCGCTCCGCGCCTGGCTCTATGGCATCGCCCACCACCTCGCCGTTGACTATGTCCGCCGCGAAGTCCGCCGGGCGAATTTCGCGAGCGCCCTCAGCGGTCCCACCGAAGCAGGAAGCTTCGCCGACCAGGTCGCCGACCGTGCCGAGGTAGTCCAGGCCCTGCAACTCCTCACCGACGAGCAACAACACGTCATCGTCCTCCGGTTCTTCGAGGGCCTGTCTGTTGCCGAGGTCGCCGAAGTGACACAGCGACGCGAAGGCGCCGTGAAGGCACTCCAGCACCGCGCCCTGCGGCGAATGCGCTCCATCCTCGCCGATGGGAGGCACAATAATGGCTAGTCCTGTTCGCTGGCCCCGTGAGGGAAATGCCGTCGAGGACGTCCTTTCGGGTGCCATCCCACCTGCCACCGACCGCCAGTTCGAGATCGCTGAGATTGCCCGCGAGCTTCGGCGCCGGGCGACGGAGCCGGTCCCGCCCGCGCGGAACCTCATCCAGGCTCGCGCCAGGATGCTTGCCGCCGTCGCCGCACAGGCTGCCGACCAACGAGCCTCGGCCAAGGGCCTCACTCGCGGGACAACCCTCGCAGCCGCCGCCATTGCGGGTGTAGGCATGCTCGTCGCCAGCGCGGCCGGCAATGGCAGCGCCGTCGGCGTCATCCGCGACTCCGTCACCGACATCCCTGCTGCTATTGTCGGCCGGATCGATGCCTCGACCGCTCCCGCCGATGCCGGCAACCAGGCCGAAGCCAACACCGATCCCGCAGTGCCGGACCGCGACGACACATCTCCCGGCGACGGCGCCAACGACCGCCCGTCCGTCGCGCCCACCGAAGCGCCAGGGACCGCATCGACGCCCACGGATACCGCGCGAGCCACAACGACGCCCGCGGCCACCGAGACGCCCAGGCCGACCGTCACCAGGCCAACGCCGCCCGCTGATCCTGCCGCCGCACTCGCTCCTTCGTCGGCCACAAAGACCACGACAGACCAGCCTTCCACCACCGGGCCGGTACCGACAGCGACACCACGGCCGGCCGTGACGGTGCGTCCCCAGCCGAACACATCCGCCGACAAGCCGTCGATCGTTGCTCCGCCCCTCGACACTACCGGCGCTGATGGCAACGCAACCGTGATCCCCACATCGACTCCGACGGCGACACCCACCCCGACGAAGACGCCCGTGAAGCTGACACCAACGCCTGTCCCGGCCATCGGGGCCGCCAACGACGACGGCACGAACATCTCTGGAGACGGCCACGCCGACGCTGCACACGCCTCGCCCGACGGGACGCCCGGCCCGGACGACAGCGGCGCCCACTAGTCACCGCCGGGGATTCGTTTCCTCCAGGGCAAAGGAAAGAGCCCGCCACACGACGTGTGGCGGGCTCCTCTCGGTGGGGCATCATTGGCGGCGGCCCGGACCTGGATGTCAGCGGTGGCGGCGTCCATAGGTCCAACTCGCCAGCCATGCCATGCCAAAGCACCCGGCGACAAGGAAGAGCAGCCCCTGCACGGACAGTCCGTGGAGCCGCCCTCCCGGCACCCGGAACCACAGCTCCCCCCGAAGGTCGTCGCGCGTGACCGAGGAAGCGTCGGGCGCTGGGTTGGCGTCGCCCTGGGTAACGAGCCGGTACTCGGTCACCGTCGTTTCCGCTCCCGTCGAGCGGCTCGTGATGTGCGTCTCCACCTCGTTGATCCCGGCCACCCGGTGCAGCGTCGGCACGTTGTCGCTCCCCTGGGTGAACAGGACGATGTCCCCGGTCTCCACATCGTCGATCGCCGCCGGTTTCACCACGACGATGTCTCCCGGCTCGATCGCCGGCGCCATGCTTCCGCTGGTGATCGTGAGCACGCCGAATCCGAAGAACCGCGTCGCCAGGAACACGACGACCGCGCAGCCGAAGAGCAACCCGAACAGGCTCCCGGCGATGAGCGTGAGGGACAGGCGAATGCCGCGCAGCACGCGCGGCCTCGCGAGAGTGGCAGTCGTTGCCTCGTACATGCAGGACTCCTCCAGGGAGAGTGGTGGGAGGGCGGCCATCCCGCCCTCCCGGGGTTCAGGCGTGGCCTAGGGGTTCTCGGCCTCGACGATGACCTTGTAGTACACGAGGTCTCCGGCACAGTCCGCCGGTGCGTCGTCGTTCACGCTGAGCGCCGCAACGAATTCGCCGCCCTGGCCCCCGGGCGGGATCTTCTCGTCCCCGGTCACGGCAACGTCGCCGCTAAAGTCGTCAACGCTGCACTCACGGTCCGCATAGTGCAGACGCCGAATCCGCACTTCGCCGCCGGTGACCACGAGGTCGAAGTCGCCATTGTTCATGCCGTAACCCTTGCCTACCTCGGTCCTCGTGCCATTCGGCCCGATGAGCGTGTGACAGGCGATGGCCGTGTTGTCGGCAGCTGTTTCCTCGGTGTCGAGATACGGTTCGGCGAAGACGCCGTCGCAGTTCGGCTGGTAGACGATTTCGAAGCCGTTTGTGCCAACCAGGGCGGCCCCGCGCGCGGAGTCGCTCGTCTGCCAGGCAAGCACGGCCCCGAAGGTGATGGCGCCGAGCGCCGTGGTCGCGGCCGCAAGGGCAAAGAATTTCTGGATCACGTGGGTCTCCTTCGTGATGGTGCGCGCGCTCGCGGGCACAGCGCTGCAAGGCCAGCGCGCGAGGAACGCTTGCGGAAGGGTCGGTTTGCAAGCTGGGTCAAGGGAGTTGCTTGGGTTTGAGGCGGCTCCTTCCCGGCGCGCGGACGCTCACCGGGAAGGGGCACGGGCGCGTGCTACACTCGGCCGGCAAGGGATACCGATGTCCTTGCACCGGCACTGCCCGGCAAAGCCACGCCCGGCAGTGCCTTTTCGCGAATCCGGAGCCGCAATGCGGCTGCCGTCACCCCTCTATCGCATGGGCGGGCGCGAAGGTTACGGGCTGGCCCGGTGAATGCTGCTTGCCCCGCTCGTTTCGATGTCTACCAACTGCGGTGTGCCCTCATACCTGAGGGTCGACGCCCCGCTCAGCCTCGCGGGACCGAGCGTACCGGTGACCCGCACGTGCACCGTGCTCGCCCCGCTCAACTCGGCGTCGCAGGTAGCGGCCTCGAGGTCCTGCGCGTCAATGGTGCTGGCCCCCGACGCTTCGAGGTGAAGCGCGCCTGCTCGTCCGTTCAACGTTGCCTTGCTCGCGCCCGACAGGTGGACGTCGAGGTTGAGGTCCGTGCCATCCGCCACCAGGGTCAGCCGGCTCGCGCCCGATACCTCGGCGCCGAGCGATGTCGCCCTGACGAAGTGGCCCACCGTCGCCGTCGATGCACCGGACACTTCAAGCGTCTCCAGTGCGGGCAGCGTCACATCGACTTCCAGCGTGAACGACCCCCGGAGCCGCGTGTTGTTCTCCAGTCCCACCTCGAGCACGCCATCTCTGACCGCAACGTGCAGGAAGTCGACGGCGTTCTTGTCTGCCCGGACCGCGACAGCGTATTCGTCGCCCTGTTGGATCGTCGCCACGAAGGTGTCGGCAATCGAGACCGCGGCAAAGTCGCGATAGTCGTAATCGACCGTCTCAACCTCGCCGGAAGAGTGGATGGTACGGGTCTCTTTGTCGTTCACGTTGACCTCGATGCAGCCCCCGGCCAGCAGGAAAAAGGCAACGCCGCAGTCCAGGATGAAGATCAAACGCCTGTACATCCAGCCGAGGCTAGCGGCTCCCTGTGGCAAGACTATCCCGCGCCCGCGACGATCCTGTCACAACCGTTACCGTCCATCCGTAAACTTCCTAACTCGAACCAAATTCATACACCTGAGAAACACCAACGTCATACAGATCCTTTACAATCTCGAATCTGTACCAGAGGGGGGTAGCGGCCAGCTTTGCCTTCAAACATCGACCCTTCGTTGTGTGCGACGACGTGGGCCCGGCGCCATCTTGCGCCCCCTTCGCTGGTCTCTTGCGGCGCGCGCCATTTTTGCCTTAACTGCTCCATCCGGTTGGCTTGCCCGGGCCGCCATCCCGGGGTTCGAAAGAAGTGACACTCGCCCTCTACGGAAAGACCCGGAGACGCCAGCTGGCGCTCATCGTCATCGGCCTCGCCGTGGCCCTTGTCGCCATGGCCGCGGGCCTGGCCACCTTCGCGGAGCTGAGGCCGCCGTCATCAATGACTCGGCTTCTGTGAATGGACTTCACAACGGTGGGGCCGGGCGCCACCGTATCGGTGACCTTCACCGCAACGTTGAGCAACACGGGACGCAATGGCACGGGACACAATGGGGTACGACTGACCCGCCAACGAACTGTTTTGACACCACGAACTTCGACAGCAACGGGATCCACTCCGCGACCTTCAACATCACCGCTCCCACGTCCCTTGGCCCATACAACCTTACTTCTCGGACCACCGCAAACAGTTCTTCCTGCGGGGGAGCCGTCGGTCCCACGTTTGCTTTGGCCAGCGCTATCACCGTGGCGGCCGACGATGACCATGACCATGTTGCCAACGAACACGACGCTTGCCTGGGCACGCCACCAAACTGGACGAACTCAGTCAACAGCCAGGGCTGCAGCAACATCGACCTGCTCCATGACCTACACCGAATCCGAAATTCCCCAGAACGTTGGCGCCGCTGACTTCGTCTTCGTTCTCGACAAATCTGGATCGATCAGCTCAGGCGAATACACGTAGCTGAAGGGCGCTATCTCCGGCTTCATCAGCGCGTACGAAGCTAAAGGCGGCGACGGCCGCTACAGGCTCGTCACGTTCGGCACCGTGGAGGCGCCACCGATGAGTCATCCGGCTATCAGGAATCGGCCGCGTTCCTGACCTCCCTCGATGCCTCCAACTCCTGTTCGTCCTGTTCGACACCAACGGCAGCCGGCATCAACCTTGGCGCTGGTCTGAATGTGTCCGGGGATCGGACGGATGCCCCGAACATGATGTTCGTGACTGACGGATGGCCAGCCAACGTCCCACTGGACGACCTGGCCGCTGCTAATGCCGCGATCGATGCCGCGAACTCCGCGCGCCTTGCAGAATTCCATATCATCGCCATCTTCGTCGGCGCCGGCAGTGTCGGCGGCCTGACGCCCCAAAGCGGCGACTGGATCACTGCGTCATGAAGGGACTCGGCGGCGGGACTTCTACAACCATCGCCGAGTTCGATGCCGAGTCGATCGCCGATGTCATCTCTCGTCGCTCTCTACGGCGACTTGCAGGTCACGAAGACAACGAACGGCGGCACGACACCGGCACCGTCGATGCCGGCAACAACGCCGAGTTCACCATCAACATTGACCAACGACGGCACCGGCGCTTCCGATGTCTGCACCCTCGTCGATACCCCTGCCCCCGGGCCTCGACTGGGCCGTCATTCTCCACTTCCGGTCCGGGCTCCTGCGGTATCACCGCCGGTGCCCTCACCTGCGATCCTCGAGTGCCGATCGACGCAGGCTCCTCATTCGTCGTGGTCATCCGCGCACGCGGTCCCGGTCAACGCCGATGTCTGTAACGAATACCCGAACACTGCGAACTCTAGTTCGAGCGAAGGCGAGACGCGGCGCTCAAGGGCTCCATAGTGCGACCCTCACTGTGCAGAACTGCACCGGCGGCCTCACGGTCACGAAGGTCGTCAACTGGAACGGCGTCACTCCGATGGCCAGACCTTCGTGTCTGCCTGGTAGGCCCGGCGCCCTCGAGCACCAGCACCTGCCACACCTACCCGCAGGCCGGCGACACCTTCCTCTTCACCGGCCTCCTGCCCGGGAGCTATACCGTCAGCGAAGCGCCGCTCGCGAACTGGAATACGGTCCTTCCTGCCGGCCCTATCACTGTGAATGCCGGGCCGCCGAGCGCAACCGCCGCGGTCGTCACGAACACCCGCATCCTTCCCCTCACCGTCTCGAAGTCCGCCACCACCACCTGGACGCGCGATATCGATTGGACGCTAGTGAAGACCGCCAGCGCCTCGGTCCTCAACCTGGCCTTCGGCCGGCCAGCAGCAGGTGACCTATCACCTCACGCTCGACAAGACGTCGACGGACGTCGCCTCGGTCACCGGCACCATCACCGTGACAAACCCGTCCGGGAACCCGGTCTCGGCAACGGTGTCCTCAGTCGTCGATGCCTGGAACGGCGTCAACGCAACCGTGGACTGCCCGGCAGCTATCGACACCCTGGCCCCCGGCGAAACGGTCCACTGCACCTACAGCATCCCTCTGAGTGCGGCCCTCAAGGCGGCGCTGCCCATCGCCACCATGAACAACACGGCGACGGTGACCACCACAGGCCCCGTCCCGGGCAACGCCGCCACGATGCCGGTCAGCTGGAATCCCGGCCCAACCTACCTCAACGGCAGCGAACCTGAGACGGTCCACCTCACCGACGCCAACGATTGGCCGCTTGCCACCTCGGGGACGACACGTACCAGCTTCGACCAGGGCGCCTCGTTCTCGGCTGATACCGACGTCACCTACAGCGAGACCTTCGACTGCCGCGATGCCAGCTACGACCAGGCTGGCCACGCCGCCAACAGCTACGACAACCGTGCCGATATCAACGAGACCGCTGACTTCGACACCTGGGCCGTCACCGTGAACTGCACCCTGGGGCTCAGCCCCCTGGCGGTCTCGAATACCACCGGGAGCGGCCACTTCGACCGCACCGTTACCTGGTCCATCACGAAAACCGCGGACGACAGCCTTGTCGAACTCGCCGACAACGAGCACCAGGATGTGAACTACGACGTCCACGTCGAGAAGTCCGAGGTGAAGAGCGACATCTTCGCCGGTGGCACCTTCACCATCACGAATCCCAACAGCATTGGCATCCAGGTCCACTCGGTCGGCGATTCGCTCATCACCACGTACGGCGGCTCCATCGCCTGCAAGTTGAACGGTAGCGGTGCGGTCGTCACGTTCGACTACACCCTGCCCGCTGGCCAATTTCTCGTCTGCGCGTACGAGACTCCGCACACCCTTCCCGAGGGGCTGACGACTGGTAGCGTGAGCAACCAGGCTTCAGTACAGGCGACCAACACCGCCCTGAACGCCACGAGTTCTTCGGCGCCTCTGTCCTTCGTCGAGGACTCCCTCACCGGCGCTGACACGGTTGACGTGGAAGACAACATCTTCAATCCCCCGAACTGGACCCACATCGGCACGGCTTCCGATAGTTTCACGTTCGAATACGCGATCACGATGAACTGCTCCGGCGTCGACTACACGGGCGGACTTGGCCAGAAGACCGTCACCAACACGGCGCGCATCCCCAACCTCGGCAACCCAACACCGTCATCCACGCGAGGATGTCGTCGTCGCCTGCCATGAGCGGCTTGGCTCGATCGTCGTCGGCAAGACGCTCAACTGGAACGGCACCGTGAATCCGCCTTCCATCGCCGGGCCGTTCATCATCTGCATCAACGGACCGCTCAACGATGCCAACGACCCGGCCGTTGAGCAGTGCCACAACGTCAGCGTGAACACAAACCCCGGCAACAACGACACCACCTTCACAGGCCTGCTCCCGGGCTCCTACGACATCTACGAGAAGGCGCCCATTCCAGCCGGGTGGGCCGTCAGTCCCACCGCTCCGATTACGAAGATCGTGCCTCCCAATGGTCAGCCCGAAGTGAAGCCGGTGCTCGTGAACACGTTCCATCCCGGCTCGCTGGCGGTCACCAAGTCAGTGAATTTCAATGGTGCCCTCGCCGAAGAGGCGCCTGCCGGTTCCTTCCAGCTCTGTATCCAGGGCCCGAGTTATAGCAGCCCAGACTGCCAGTCGGTGGCCGGCGGAAACATCGCCACCTGGACCGGACTCCTGCCCGGAAACTACACCGTCAGCGAGACCGGCCAATCCAGCCAGTGGACGGTCACCGTCAACGGCGATGCGGCGAATAATCCTGTCGTGAACGTGAGCATCGGCGAGCCCGCGACGGCAACGGTCGTTAACACCCTCAAGCGCGGCGACCTCACGATCGCCAAGGCCTTCGATTGGCAGCTGGTCCCCCCTGGCTTCCAGCCGGCGGTGAGCTTCGCCATCTGCATCCAGGGGCCGGCGCCCAGCGCCAATACCCAGTGCCAGACGGTTGCCAATGCCACAGCTTCGGTCTCCTGGACCGGCCTCGTCCCCGGCAACTACACCGTGGGCGAGTTCCTCACATCGGCCGCCACCACCACTGTTGATTCACTCGACGCCTGGGAAGTCTCGATCTCGCCCTCGGCCACGGTCCATGTCTCCGCCGCCGCGACAGGAACGCCCGCCGCGGCAACTGTGACGAACCAGTACCAGCGATCGCAACTGCAGGTCACCAAGACGGTCGTCACGAACGGCCAGGTGGTCGGCAGCGGCGAGACCTTCGAGATCTGTATCCAGCTTCTGAACGCCTCCAACCTCCCGGCGGACGGTCAGTCGCCGATTTGCCACACCTATGCCGCGGGTGGCGGTCTCTTCACATTCACCGGCCTCATCCCCGGCAACTATCGGGTCGGCGAAGTCAACCGGACCCCTTCGATGCCACGGATAAGTGGGGTGTCTCGGGAAGTGGCTCGATCGTCGCCGCTCCCGCCGGCCTCGGCGGCTCCCACGAGATCATCAACACCGTCCTTGTTGGCGATCTCAACGTCACCAAATCGATCGACTGGAACGGCGCCAGTCCGGACAGCGAGCAGGTCTTCGACCTCTGCATCCAGGGACCAACCTTTCCCACGACCCCCGATTGTCAGCGTGTGGGCCCCGGCTCCGATCCCTTCACGATGACCGCCTCGTGGTCGGGGCTCGAGGTCGGCAGCTACACCGTCACTGAACAGTACCCCGGCGGCGACGCGTCCGATTGGACGACACTGATCAGCAACGGCGGGCTTGCCACGGTGGGAAATGGCACCCAGCAGGAAATCACCGTCTCCAACACCCTCAAGCAGGGCCAGGTCTTCGTCCACAAGGCCTACGAGTTCCCCGGCGGCGACCCCTCGGATGACTGGCAGCCTGCCGTCACGGTCGGCGGCCTCACGCCTTCCCCCAGCGACCTCAACAACTGGGAGCCGGTTGATGTCGCCGCCAACGCGTCCACTGATGTCATCGAACACCTCCCCAACGGCTGGGTGAACATCGACATCCAGTACTCCGGCCAATGCGGCAATATCGAGGTCTCTGAGGTTACCGGCACCCTGTTGCAGCTTGTGCTCGCCCTGATTGGACTCGACACCAGCCAATTGGCCCTCGACGTCGCCTCGACGACGGTCATCGTGCCCCCCGGTGGCCGCTGCGATGTCACCTTCACCAACCAGGCCGTCGGCACGGTCGAGATCGTGAAGCACGACAACACCCTGGGCGGCGGCGCCTGGAACTTCGCTATCGACGCCCCCGATGATGACTTCGACACCACCGCATCGATCAATGGCAGTGGCACGGTTCAACGATTCCCAATGCCGATGGGCGCTTACAGCGTCACGGAGACCAACGCCGGCATCCTCGCCTCGATTGACGACTGCCCGGACCCCAACCCGACAGGCGCCGGCGTCTACGGCATTCTCGCCACCCCGTTCGGCACCACGATCGATTCGCCCGGCGATACCGTCCGCTTCGAGTTCACGAACACCCCGTGCCCCGTGGTCCAGGCGAAGGGTGCCCTTGTCATCCAGAAGTGGAATGACCTCGACGGCGACGGCGAACACGACGCCGCCGAACCTCCGGTCCCGGGGTGGAACTTCACCATCACCGGTCCTCAATTCCTCGGCGGCCACGTGGAGACCACCAATGCCCAGGGCGTCATCCGTCTCGATGGCATCTTCGCCGGCCCCTACACCGTCAGTGAAGCGGCGACCACTGGTTGGTACGTCACCGGGCTTCGTGTCGACGGCGAGGTGCAGGCTCCCGCGACCACGACGCAGGCCGTCGTCGTCGATGACTCCCTCTCTGACGCAGTCGATACGGTCGTCGAGTTCGGCAACCGGCAAACCGGCTCGATCCGTGTCTCCAAGCTCGTCGATGACCAGATCGGCTCTGCCACGCGCGGTGGCTGGGCCTTCACGCTGGGCGGGTGTGGCGCCTTCAAGACAGGCACAACCGACGCCGGCGGAAACCTCGTTTGGGACAACCTGAAGCCCTGTGATTACACCGTCACCGAGACGCAGGCGGGCACGGATGGCTTTACCGTCTTCCCCTCGGCCTCGCAGTCGGCGAACCCTGGACCCAACCAGACCGTCGTGCTCACCTTCACCAACAGTCGCGTCCCGGCGCCGACGGAAGTCCCGCCAACGGCCACACCAACGAATACCCCGACCAACACGCCGACGCCGACGCGGACACCGACGAACACGCCGGTCCCACCCACGGAGACTCCCGTCCCGCCTACCGAGACACCGACCGTCACGCCCACCCCTGTGAGCGCCGTCCAGGGAGCGATCTCCACCCCCACCAATACGCCGACGAATACTCCGACCAACACGCCCACCAACACGCCGATCCCGCCAACGGCAACCCCGGCCAACACCCCGACGCCAACCCCGGTGCCCGCCGGACCGCAGCCGCCACCTCCGGGCGACGGTTTCGACCGCATCACCCTCGACCCCGGCAGCGGCTTCATCTTCAACCCGCCAGGCCCGGCGATCACGGGTTTCAACCTCTTCTGGGATGGGAACCGGCTAACCGCCTCCGATGGCGCCCGCTTCGCCGATCCCGGGACTGCTGACGACCCCGACAGTGTCGGGGCCGCCCCGGACGAGGGGTACCTGACCAGCGCGATCGTGCCGGCTCCCGGGATGGTCCTCCACATCCGCGTCACCGAGGACGGCGAAACCAGGACCTACACGATGTGGATTCCACCGGCCCAGGACCTCGGTGGCGAGCCCGGCCCCCTGACTTTCGACTGGAAGCCGGCAGAGCTCGTGCCCCCGCCGCCGCCGGATCCTCTGCCCCAGGCATTCGAAGAGGTGCACTTCGTCGATCACCTCTTCCAAGGCGGCGCCGACGTCGCCGGGACGAACCTCCTCGTGACGATGGGCCTCCTCTTGCTCCTCCTCGCTGGCGCGTCACTCTTCAACGAGGCGCTCGAAGAAAACATCCGCGGCATCGGCGTCCGCACAGTTGCCCTCCCCGGGCCGCTCGGCGCCGGCATGAGCTGGATGGGCAACGCATGGCACGCCGTCGCCGGGTTCTGGGCCGCGATCATCCCCGGCCGTACCTGGCTCGACCGTGCGATTGGCCCCGCGGCGCTCCTCCTCGGCACAGGCTTCATCTACAGCCTCCTTGAGCCCGGTGTCGGCTGGAACGAAGAGAGCTTCACGCTCTTCGTCAGCCTCGTCATCAGCCAGGGCGTATTGGTCCTCTTCTACGAAGGCGGGAAAGCCTGGCTCTACCGGCGCACACTGCGCGTCGACGCGGGCATGCGGCTCTTCCCCGCCTGCATCATCATCGCCCTCGTCTCAGTGCTGATTTCGCGTGCTGCAGGGTTCCACCCGGGGATCGTCATCGGCTTTGTCGCCGCTGCCGTCGTCCTCGGCGAACCAGACTTCACCCAGGAAGAGCGCGGCCGTTCGTGGGCCCTCATCGCAGCCCTCATGCTGGCGGTTAGCGTCTTCGCCTGGATCGCCGCGCTCCCCCTTCACGAGCTCTACAAGGTCGAGCCCAACGTCTGGACAGGTCTCCCCGAGGCGGTCGCCATCTCTGTCTTTGTTGTCTGCCTCGAGGGCTTGCTCTTCAGCCTCATCCCCCTCGAGTTCATGGACGGCTGGCGCATCTGGAAGTACAGCCCCGTCGCGTGGGTGGCACTCTTCGTACCCTCCACGTTCCTCTTCATCCAGATCCTCTTCAACGACGACGAAGCCTACCTCGACCTCGTCGCCAACCAGAAGTCGATCACCGGCCTGGTCATCCTCGTCGGTTATCTGGGCGTCACCTTCGGCACCTGGGCCTACTTCCGCTGGCGGGTGGACAAGGAACCGAAGGTGGCGGAATCGGGAGAGACGCCCGGCGGCGGCTAGTTCAGGCCCAGTGCTTCAGCGGCGGCGGCGAGCGCTTCGCGTTCCATGGCGCTCGTCCCTGCCGACCGTACCCAGCCTGGCTCGCCGTGCCGAGCGTTGAACGTCCGCGTCAGCTGTGCGCCTGACGACTCGGCGATTGTCCCGCCGATCTCCAGGAGCGCCCGGCGAAACCCGGTGCCGCCGTCATGTCCATCGAGGACCGACGCGATCGCGCGCAGTCCTGCCCCCGGGTCCACGGAAGCCTGCATGTTCGCGGCGCCGGAGCCAAGGTCCGTTGCCAGGTCGCTCATCACGCTGTTTACCAGCTCGTCATCCGACGCCGCCGCCGCGCCAACCGCATGGATCAGCGCCGACCACTCTTTCGCGTCGACGTGGGAATCCGCCGCGCCGACCAGCGAGAGCATGTGCAGTGGGCCGGCCTTCAGGGTCTCCCATTCGGCATCGGTGAAACGTGGCGACTTCGGCATCGATACATCCTGAGGTGAATTCTTGGCTGGATTTACGGCCGGGCGCGCCCGCGTGGATGGGCGGCGCAAACGGCGAAATTACGGAGCGCCTGTTAACCGATTGTTATCAAGAGCCGATCGACGTGCAGCCGAGCGTTGCCCAGGCGACCCCGGGGACCGCGAGTTCGTAGCACTCCCTCGAGACATCGAATTCGACGCCGACAAAGGACTCGCCCGAAGGAGTGATCCCGAGGCCCTCGACCGTGCCGGCGATATCGACATCGGTCTGGCACGAGGCGATCGGAGATGGCCACGGACCCCCATAGGTGAGTTGTGTCGAACACCCGGCCGGGGCGACAAAGTCGACCGTCACTCTGTGTGTCACGGTTCCCATCGTGTGACCGAGGATGGTGAATCCACCATCCGTTGCGCGGCGGACCACAACGGCTCCCCGGTCAGCATCAGCCTCCGGGTCGAATGTGTACTCGGACGTGCTAACGACACTTTTCGATTGGAGACCCAGGCCGGCGACAGCGGCTATGCCAACGACAAGCACCACGACACCCAGCACCACCGCAAGTCCAGCGTTGCCCACAGTTGGGAAGTGTAGGGGAGAGTTGCCCCGGCAGCATCGCTACTCTGGTAATCAGCCGTTGTCGTAGCCGGCGGAGATTGGGCGGTCCGTCGCCTCGGCGCGGGTGCCTCCCGGCGCATAGTCGTTGACGATGGCCGCGAGTTCTGGCCGAGGCGGCACCGCCGGAATTTCCTGCGGCCGTCCCGGTGTCGAGGCGATGTGCAGGGTCTGGGTCGGGAAGGCGAACTCAACATCCAAGTCCGCCGCCAGCCGCATGATGTCGAGATTGAGCACGTGACGGGCCCGCAACTCCTCGTTCCACGTCTGGGCGTCGAAGAAGCAGTAGAGGAGGATGTTCAGACTGGCGGCGCCAAACCCGTGGAATTCGACCACGTAGTAGTCCTTGCGGGTCACCGGATTCGCCCGGATAAGGGCGCGAACCCCTTCGACAAACGCCTGCACCTGGTCCGGCTGCGTGTGGTAGGCGATCCCCAGTGTCGTGTTGTAGCGCCGCCATCGCCTCAGCCCCATGTTGTCGATGCCGCCGTCTACGATCTTCGCGTTGGGCACGGTTACAAGGGAGTTGTAGAACGTCCGAACCCGCGAGGAACGAAAGCCCACATGCTCCACCGTCCCTTCGACCTCGTCGACCACGACCCAGTCGCCGACCTGGAACGGGCGGTCCGCGAAGATCGTGATCCCGCCGAGAAGATTCTTGATCGTGTCCTGGGCCGCCAGGGCCACGGCGAGACCACCGATACCGAGCCCGGCGATGAGCGACGTGATGTTCACGTCCAGGTTCTGGAGTATGAAGAGGATGCCGACCACCGTCGCGAACACCTTCAGGGTCGTGTTCAGCAGCGGGATCAGTTGGTCGTCGAGGCGGTTCTCCGTCCGCTCCGCTCGCCGGGCGAGGACGTCGGTAAGGATGTCGACGGCGCGATAGGCGACGAGGACGACCGCCGCCGCACCGAATAGGCTGAAGATCCGGTTGACCGCGTTCTCCACGTCGGGGTCGAAGTCGAGGATCGGAAAACCGACGAGGGTCGTGATCGCCGCGCAGAGCACAAAGACGGGAAGCGTCAACCGACGCCGTTCCACGCTCCAGAATTCATGGTCTTCGCTATGGTTGCGGTGGAAGTAGAGCCGGAGGGCGAGGAGGATCACAAACTGCGCAAGCAGCGCGATCGCCACCATTACGCCTATCCCAATGTACTGGCGCATCTCGATCCCGATGAACGTGTCGTCCAACCAGGAAGGCGTGAGGAAGGGGAGGTAAGGCACTACAGGCCTCCTTTGGTGAGGCCGGAGAGGCCGGGGTAGAGGCCAAAACTACATGCCGATAGTGCTGTTGCAAAGGAACGCCCGTTTGGACCCGACGGGTCCTGGCCTCAGCTGTCTTCCCGGTCGCGCCCGTCCCTCATGCCGCCCTACAGGCGCACCCGCACCGTCGTCCCCGCTCCCGGTCGGCTCGCCACATCGATCGTCGCAGCGATGGTTGCCGCCCGTTCCCGCATGCTGTGGAGGCCGAGGTGCCCGGGAAACTCCGCACTGGCATCGAAGCCGGCGCCGTTGTCGCTCACGATCAGCTCGGTCCCTTCACCGTTGCACTCAAGCGCAACCCGTACCTTTGTCGCCCGGGCGTGTTTCACCACGTTGTGCAGCGCTTCCTGGGCGATCCGGTAGAAGGCTTCCTTCGCTCGGATCGGCAAGTCCGGTTCGTCCTCGACCGCCAGTTCGATGGCCAGTCCGTACCGTGCCCGTGTGGCGGCAACCTGCTTCTCAAGCGCGGCAACCAGCCCTTCGTTCGCCAGTGACTCGGGCCGTAACTCGAAGATGAGTGCCCGCATTTCCGCCAGGCCGGCCTCCGCCAGGGACAAGACATAATCGATGGGCTCCACGGCCGCCGCCGCGTCGCGATCCAGCTGTGTGCGCGCCGTGCGTGCGCCGAGAGCGATCCCGTAAAGCGCCTGCGAAACGGAGTCGTGGAGTTCCCTGGCGAGCCGTTGGCGCTCCTCGTTGGCGGCGACAGACTGCGCCTGTTGCAAGAGTTCGGCGTTCTCAAACGCCACCGACACCTGGGCGGCGAAGGCCATGGCGAGGTCCACATGCTCCTGCCGGAACTGGCGTGGTTCCGGCGCCGAGATCGTGAGGAACCCGATGGTCTCGGCGCGGACCACCAGCGGCACGCCGAGCCACGACCGCACCTGCGCAAAGGCAGTGTCGTAGAGTTCCCCAACAATTCCCTGGTAGGCCCTCGACCAGTAGCCACCGTCACGGTTGTCGTCCACCAGTAGTGGCTGCCCGCTCGCCAGGCGTTCCCAGATCGGCCCCGCATTAGCAATCTCAAACGTGACGCCGATGACATCCCGGCGCGGCGTGGGGTCGGTCTTGCTGTTCGCGTAAGCGATGCGCAGGTGCTCGCCGTCCCGCAGTACCAGCGAGGCATTGCCGAAGTCCATCACGTTGCGGAACTCGTCCAAAACGAGCTTGGCCAACGTCTCAGTGTCGTGAGATCCGGCCACGCTGCGCGACACCTGGAGTAGAGACGCCATCTCCCGCGTGCGCTCCTGCGCTTCGGCGTAGAGCCGCGCATTCTGGATGGCCACCGAGACGTGGTTGGCGACGGTCGTGATCAGCTCTTCGTGTTCGGGCGTGAAGTAGTGCGCCACTTCGTGGACGACACCGATGTCGCCAATCACGTTTTCGCCGATGCGCAGCGGAACCGCGAGAACCGAGCGGAAGTAGCGCATCGCTGACTCCTCGATCGGCGCCGTCAGGTACGTGCGATACTCGACCGCGAGCGGCTCCTCGCCACGCACGTCGCCGATAAGGACTGACTTCCCCGCCGCCAGTGTCCGCATGAACTCGGTAGTCTCCCAACCGCTCCGGCGCGCGACAAAACTGGAGTCGATTGGCGCCGGCCTGCGCGCTGCCACCTGCCTCGGCCCTTCCGCTGTGTTGAGACCGATCGACGCGCCCGTGTACGGGATCATCTCCCGGAGCCTGTCGAGCGCCACCTCGTACAGCTTCTCAAGGTCGAGCGTTGAGGTAACCGCGCGGGACAGTTCGAGGAGGGCAGCCAGCGCATTTGCGCGGTTCTCGGTGCTCGCATACAAGCGTGCATTCTCCACTGCGACGGCGATGTGGTTGGCCACGGAGAGCGCCAGGTCGACGTGGCCACGGTGAAAGTAGCCGGGAACCACGTGCGCGATCGAGAGATCGCCAACAACGACACCCTGGGCCGTCAACGGAACCGAGAGGATCGACCGGAAATAGCGCACCGGTGACTCCTCGACGGGCATCTCGAAATACGAGCGGTACTCAATTGCGAGGGGCTCATCGCCGCGAACGTCGTCGATCTTGACCCATTCGCCCTTCGCCACGCGTGTCATGAACTCGCTTTTCTGCCATCCGGGTCGACGACCGAGCTCATGCGGCCCAATCTCTGCCGGGCGTCGCGCCGCCACCTGTCGTCGTTCGCCCTGCGTCCGCAACCCGATGCTTGCACCGATATACGGGATCAGGTCACGCAGCCGGTCGAGAGCCGTTTCATACAGTTCGTCGAGCCTGAGCGTGGACGTCAGGGCATGGGACAGGTCGAGCAGGGTCGAAAGCTCGCTCGCGCGTCCCTGTGCCTCCGAGTACAGCCGCGCATTCTCCAGCGCGATGACGAGGTAGCTGCCCACCGCGCTCACAAGGTTCATATGCGCCGTCGTGAAGAAGCCGGGTTCCTCGTGCGAGACGCTGATTTCGCCCACCGTCTCGCCGTTTAGCGTGAGCGGAACCTCCATGATCGAGCGGAAGTAGCGCATTGGCGATTGTTCGATCGGCACCGGCAGGTGCGCCCGGTACTCAACAGCCTTCGGGTCATCGCCCCGGATGTCCGCGACGATGAACGCCTTTCCGGCGGATAGGTCGCGGATCCAGGTGCTGCGGGCCCATCCCGGAAGGCGTTCGATCGTCCCTTCGCCGATCTCGGACGGCCTCCTTGCCGCGCCCTGCACCCATCCCGCCGGCGTCTTAATCCCGATGACGGCGCCAATGAAGGGGATGAGGTCGTGCAGCCGGTCAAGGGCGACGCCGTAGAGCTTGTCGAGGTCGAGCGTCGACGTCATTGCCTGCGAGATGTCGAGGAAGAGCCGGACCTGGTCCGACTCGGCCAGCCAGTCCACCGGGTCGGGCATCATTTGGCCGCCGGGCGAGCCTTTGTTCACGGCACCGGTGCCGAATCGACGAGACCGGTGCGCACTGCGTGGAGTGCCGCTTGCGTCCTGCTCTGGACACCCAGCTTGCTCAGGACATTGCTCACGTGCGTCTTCACCGTCTTCTCGCCAATCCCGAGGTGCCGAGCGATCTCTTTGTTCGCGCGCCCGGCAGCCACCAGGCGAAGGACCTCAGTCTCGCGCTCGGTCAGTTGCTCCGGGGCCTCAGGCGTCCGCAATTCCCGCATCAGTCGTGCCGCCGCCTCCGGCGAGAGCTGCACCTGTCCCTGGGCCGCAGCCTTAATCGCTCGCCGCAGCGCGTCCGACTCCGTGTCTTTCAGAAGGTAGCCAATCGCTCCCGCCCGCACTGCCCCGACGACGGAGGCGTCCTCGAGGACGCTGGTGAGGGCAATGACCTCGACCTCCGGGTGTTCCCGCCGGATATGACCAATCGCCGTGATTCCGTCCATCACGGGCATCAGCAGGTCCATCAGGACCACGTCCGGGTTCAGTTCTCCCGCCAGCCGCAGCGCTTCTGCGCCATCGGCCGCTTCGCCGATGATCTCCAGCTCGTCGTCGAGCGAAAGGAACATCCGGAGGCCCTGGCGCACCACTGCATGGTCGTCGGCGACGAGGATTCGGATTGGCATTGTGCAGGCTCCCCAACGGAATTCGCGAGCAGTGGCGCGACTATAGCAACTTCCGAATGCCTGGCTGACCGTCGTCGGGCGGATTATCGCCTCCGCCTAAAGACCGAGATGGCTGCTGTCTATCGCCCGATTCGGCGGACGCGCCCTCCTCCGACACTTCAGGACATGGAGACGAACCACATCCGCGTCCTGCTTGTCGATGACGAGCCCGCCATCCGCAAAGGGTTGCGCATGCAACTCGAGCTGGAGCCGGATATCTCGGTCGTTGGCGAAGCGGACGACGGGGACCGGGTGCTCGAACAGGCAGAGGCCTACGGCGCCGACCTCGTCGTCATGGACATCCAGATGCGGTCGGTCGATGGCATCACGGCAACCGTGGCCCTGCAACGTCAGCGGCCCGGGCTTCCCGTCGTCATCCTCAGTCTCCACGACGGCTTGCGAATGCGAAGTGCTGCCCTTGCGGCAGGCGCAAAGGCGTTCGTGAGCAAACACGAACCGGCCGGGGTTCTCCTGGCCGCCATCCGGCGAGTGGCAACCGAGCTGCCCCGAGAAAGCGATGAGGAACGATGAATGGCACGACGCGCTAGCTCCCCCGAACGCCGGCCTGGCCGGCATGCATTGCAACAACACTTCACCAGGAGAACCGAAACCGTGACTACTCAACTACTGGAACGGCCGCAGGCCGAGGAACCCACCATCGGATACGACTACGCCATCGCCGCAACCGGCGTAACCAAGACCTACGGCTCCAACGGCCAGTCGGTCTACGCCCTCCGGGGCGTCGATATCGCCGTCCATCGAGGCGAGATGGTCGCCATCATGGGCCCCTCGGGCTGCGGCAAAACAACGTTGCTCAACTGCCTCTCCGGGCTCGACGAAATCGACGCGGGCGAAATCCGCATCGATGGCGTCGACATCTCCGGTATGTCCGACAAGGCGCGCACGTCGCACCGGGCGGAGGAGATGGGCTTCATCTTTCAGACGTACAACCTTCTCCCTGTCCTCTCGGCTGTGGAGAACGTCGAGCTCCCGCTCATTGTCTCCGGCACACGACCGCGCGATGCCAGGGCCCGCGCCCTCGAATCGCTCGACCGTGTTGGTCTTCGCGACCGCGCAAACTCGCGCCCCTCGCAGCTTTCCGGTGGCCAGCGTCAGCGCGTCACCGTCGCCCGCGCCCTCGTCAACGACCCGGCTATTGTCTGGGCCGACGAGCCAACGGGAGCCCTCGACACCCGAACATCCAACGAGGTGATGGTCCTCATGGAGGAACTGAACCGCAACCAGGGCCTCACCTTTGTCATCGTCACCCACGACCCGCGCATCGGCGCCCGGTGCAACCGGACCATCTACATGCAGGACGGCCTCATCGCCGCCCGGGAGGCATCAGAGTGAAAGAGCTATTTGGCATTCCCATGTCGGGGATCACCGTGGCGATGGTGGTCCTCCTCGGGGTGGCCCTCGCGGTCACCGCCTTCATCGCCATCTCCAACAAGACCATGTTCCGCATGGGCACCCGTAACATCCCGCGTCGGCGCACGCAGTCCGGGCTCATCGTCTTCGGACTCATGCTTTCGACGCTCATCATCACCGCCGCCTTCGTCACCGGTGACACCATCGACCACTCCCTCACCAAGGGAAGCTACGACTTGTTCCAGCGGTCGGACCTCGACATAAGCTGGAACGGCGAACGTAACTTCCTCCGCGACCAGGGCGCGACCGATGGTTCCACGCCGTCCTACATCGATGAGTCAGTCGTCGAGTCGCTGGACGCCGCCTTCGCCAGCGATCCCGCTATCGATGGCTTCCTCCCCTGGCTCTACACGCTCATGCCGGCAAGGAACGTCGACGGTGGCAATGCCTCTCCGGCCCTTCAGCTGGTGGGCTACGACCCCGCCCGGCTGACGGAGTTCGGAGGACTCCACGCCATCGACGGCGACGCGGAGAACCTCGACATTTCCAGCGACGCCGTGTTCATCAGCCGGCGAACAGCGAAGGACCTGGCTCTCAAGGCCGGCGACACCATCGCCCTCTACGGCCCGGGTGGCCCGCAGCAGTTCCACGTTGCCGCCGTTGTAGAGGACGAGCTGGCGAGCGGCGTCCTCGGGTTCAAGTTCTCGTCCGTGCCGGGCGGCGTGGCCATGCCAATCGACCACCTTCGGTCGCTCATGGGCCTCCATGGCAACGAGACCAGCGTCCTCACCGTTGCTCTTCACGGCGATGTCCACAGCACCGTCGATGGAGGCTCAGTGGCTGCTACGAAGGTCCAGGAGTGGCTGGACGGCGACGGCGCTGGCGTCTTCGCTGCCGCCGGTCTGCCCCAGGGCCGCGCGGTCGAGGCGTTCGACACAAAGGCGGAGGCCGTACGCGCGAGCGAGCTCAACGGCAATTTCTTCGTCGCGATCTTCATCATCCTCGGCCTCTTCAGCATCGCTGCCGGCATCCTCCTCATCTTCATGATTCTCGTCATGCTTGCGAGCGAGCGTCGCCCGGAGATGGGGATGGCCCGCGCCGTCGGCGCCCAGCGAAAGCACCTCCTCCAGGCGTTCATCGCCGAAGGGATGGCCTACTCGCTTCTGGCCGGGACTGTTGGCGTGATCTTCGGTGTGTTCGCCTCGCTCGGCCTCACCAATGTCCTCCTGCCTGCCTTCGACAGGGAGTACTTCTCCATCGTCGAACCAAAGGTGACCTGGCAGGCCATCGTCGTCGGCTACAGCCTCGGTGTGGTGGTCACATTCATCACCGTGGTCATCGCCGCGATGCGCGTCACCCATATCAACATCGTTGCCGCCATTCGCGGCCTTCCGGAAGGGCCTCGTCCCGCCCGGAAGCGCAGGACGAGCTGGAAGTGGATCGCCCTCAGCGTTCCCGCCATGGTTGTCCCTCCGCTCGGTCTCTGGTGGCTCCTGCGCAAGGGATTCGGTATCTCGAAGACCTGGATCCTCGGGCCGGCTGGAGTCGTCTCGGGTGCGCTTCTCATCCTCCTGGGGCAGTCGAGCGACGTGCTTGCCTACTTCGCCCTCGGCGTCTCGCTCATCCCGTTGAGCGTGGCGGCGATGGTGCTGCGGTGGGGATTCCCCGCCCGCGGCACGTGGACGGCGGTGGGCGTCCTTCTACTGGCCTACTGGCTGCTGCCGCCCGGCACCCACGATGCTCTCTTCGGTGAGTTCAAGACCAAGGGAGACGAGATGTTCGTCCTCTCGGGCTTGATGCTCGTCGTCGGCGCCACGCTGGTCATCGCCTTCAACGGCGGCATCATCACCTCGTTGTTCGGTAACACCACCAGGGAAGGCGGCGCTCGCCGTGTGCCGCTCACGCTTGCCATCGTTGCGGGAGCCCTGGTGGCGACCGGCCTCGCGCTGGGTGACTACGCGAATGGCGTTGGCCAGCTGGCCTACATGGTGGCCGCCGTCGTGGCCGCCGGTGCGGTCTGCGCTCTTGCAGCGGCGAAATTCTCCAGCGCGGCTCCCGCCCTGAAGATCGCCATCGCCTACCCGATGGCAAGCCGTTTCCGCACCGGGATGACGATTGCGATGTTCTCGCTCATCGTCTTCTCGCTGACGGCGTTCAGCATCCTCATCGCCAACTTTGGCGCCATCGAAGGTGGCGACGAAGCCCGTGGCGGCGTCGATGTCATCACGACCCGCACCGACGGCAGCGATGTCGGCGAATTGGTCGGCGAACTGAACGACGACGATGCGGCCAGGGTTGACGCTGCCGGTGAGCTCACTCTTCCCCACCCGGGGCAGCAGGCGTTCGATGCTACCGCCGATGAATGGCTCGACTACCCGGTTATCGCCGGTGACGCGGCCTTCTTCGACGGCGTGCAGCCAACGCTCGATTCGCGCGCCTATGGTTACGGCTCCGACGAAGCCGCCCTGGCGGCGGTTGGAAGTGACTCCTCGCTCGCGCTCATCGATATCTATGGCTCCGGCCAGGGGTTCAGCGAGATGGACTGGTCGGTGCACGTCAAAGCGACGGATGGCTACTTCGAGCCGTTCGATATCCAGGTACGCAACGCCGAGACCGGCGAGACAGAAACGCTGACCGTCGTCGGTGTCCTGCGAATCGGTCTCCAGGCCGGCGACATCGCCGGGATCTACGTCAACGAACAGTCGTACAGCGGCCTCTTCGGAACCCCCATCTACCAGAAAGAGTATCTCCGCCTGGCCGATGGAACGGATGCCCGCGACTTCGCCGATACCATTGAGGCCTCTCTCGCCACTCGCGGCGTCGAGGCAAGGTCAGTGGAGCACGTCCTCGCCCAGATGTCGGCCCAGCAGACGGCGTTCAACCGCATGTTCCAGGCCTTCATGGCACTCGGGCTTGTCGTCGGCATCGCCGGACTCGGCGTGGTCTCCTTCCGCTCCGTCGTCGAACGACGGCAGCAGATTGGGATGCTGCGGGCCATCGGCTTCCAGCGAGGGACGGTGTGCCTCAGCTTTCTCGTGGAGTCTGCCTTCATCGCCGTGATGGGCATCCTCTCCGGGGTCGTTTGCGGGACTGTCCTTTCACGGAACCTGCTGACGTCCGACAGTTTCACGCAGGGAGAAACGGTAAACTTCTCGATTCCCTGGGTGGAAGTGGCCGGCCTGGCCATCGCCTCGCTGCTCGTTGCCCTGCTGATGACCTGGTGGCCCAGCCGCGGCGCCGCCCGGGTACCCGTAGCGGAGGCCCTCCGCTACGAATAACCCGGTCAAATGGACAGCACACAGAATGGGCTCCCGGGCATTGCCCGGGAGCCCATTTCCTGTGATCGGCAGCGACGACGGCGGAGGGGCTACTTCTCGATGCGGTTCCGTTGCCCCAATGCCCAGACGATCGCACCAACGGCCACGACGGTAGTCACTGCTACCACCGCAACCACCTGGAGGACACTCCCCACCCGGTTCGTCTCCGAGCTCTCGACTCGCGCAACAGCTGGCGGCGCTGCCTTCGGGAAAGCCGGCCTCGACTGCCGCCCTTTACCAATCCCGTGCCGGCGGGCGTAGGGCTTGCGGATCGCCATCCGCGACGGCATCCCGCCGTTCAGCCGCTGGCTCCGTGGCGTGCGGCGATAGTCCCGGTGAGTCTTCCGTTCGGCCCGCCGCGCCCGGCGCAGCGACCGCCCGAGTGTCCGTTTCCGGGTTCGCGTGGGTAGTTCAGACATATTCATATATCTACTACATCGGCCTGAGCCCGCGCGTTCGCCATACAGATCCACTTCCGGCATAGCCAGACCCCTCCTTGTTATGTGGTCGCCATGCCTTCCGCGCGACGCTTGTGGAGTGGTCGAGCGGCCCTGCGCTGCTTTCCACTCCGGATAACAATGCAAGGAGTACAGACATGTCAGACATGAACACCAGCAAAGAACGCCTCGAAGGCGAAACCAGCAAGGCCAAGGGCAAGGTCAAGGAGGGTGCCGGCAAACTGACCGGCAACCACCGGATGGAAGCTGAAGGCAAGGGCGATCAGCTCAAGGGCAAGGCCCAGGTTGCCGCCTCCGACCTGAAGGAGAAGGCCTCCGACGTCGCCGACAAGGTCAAGGACAAGGCTCGCAACTAGCGGACGTGCCCAGGGATTTCATACCAGTGGCCCGCGGACTTGTCCGTGGGCCACTGGCTTGTCAGGGCCAGGATGGTCGTGGAATCCAGAGCATAGACCGTGTTGGCCAGCTCCACGCCCAGGCTTTCGCTGGCATAGAGCTTCCTCGCTTGGGCAATCAGACGGTGAGCGAATTCCGCGTAAATGCGCCAGTCGCGCGTCTCGTTGGCGTCGGCCAGAGTCGATCGTCGGACCGGCTCGCGAAAACCTATGTGATAGAGTTTCGACGCGCGCGCCGATAGGCAGACCTCGATATCGCGCAGGCTCTCTCGATAGGTCAGTTGCGCGAACGCCATCGCGCGGTATTGCTCGGCACAACAAAGCGTTCGGACCCGGGCGTCGCCACCGTAGCGGGCAACAATCCGCGCAAAAGTGCTCCAAGGCAGAAAATCCATCAGCTGGGCGAAAAGCGTCTTGCCGATGTTCACGGGCGACTCCTCGGAAAAGCTCCGAATAGCGCCCAACCAAGTTCAAATCGACACCACGCATTTTTCGCGGCAAGCTCCTGCCAGATCAGACCTTTCCAGAACGCTCCTTACCGTCAACCGGACACCAGTGATCTTTATCATAAGAACTCTTGGTTAAGAGATCGATCAACTGTTCTTTTTCAAGAGGAAGGACGTGAAATAATGAAAAATTTGTCCAAGATATGAACCGCTCGTCATCTCTACTTGAAACAACAATTGTAATGTCGAAGGCCATTAAAGATTATGAAAAACATAAGAGCTTTCTTTCGAATCCGTTATTAGCTATAATTATGCTTATAACGTTCAAAGAAATCGCTCATATTCCCGAAAAAATTCATATTTTCTACGATCAGGCGTTTGACGCACTATTCTTCAAGCATGATGCAACGAAGGAAGCTGCCTTCCGGAGAAAGATGCATTCCGACTTGCCAATAGACGAGTTCAAGTCTTGTCTGGCATATTTTTCTATATCAACGTACCTGAAGGAAAAATTTTCTTTTTCGGAAACAAATATTAAAGATGAGCTGCGCGACGCTATAGCGCTTTCCAAAGTAGATACAAATCCAGAAAAGTTTCTCGCCGACTTGCTCGAGTTCGGTGTGCATACTTCAGCGAGATGGGTTGCATCTCGTCTTTACTCATGGGTCGTTTCAAGAATATTTTGCTGCTTTTTTTAAAGGCTTATGCCGCAAATTCCGGTCGGATCAACATTTCGTAGGTAATGGGTTTGGTTATAAGGCCGATGGAGAGTAGCGAGCGAAAGGCGGCGTTACGAGTGCGACGGCGGTTAAATCGGAAGACGAATTCGTCGAGATAGCTTTGGAGATGTTTCCTTCGCAGGCCGTGGTAGACGCCGAGCGCCCAAGTCTTCAAGTTGGAGAAGACGCGATGGATCCACGGCAGCACGATATGGGCAGCCATGTTGCCGACGACATGGGGATCGTGAGCGACGTTGGGCGCGCCTGGATAGGCTGCCCATCCATCGGTTTTGATGGTTGCGCCTTGAGCCAGGTTGGCGGCGACAAAACCGTGCAGCGAGGCGGCGGAAAAGTCCTGGATTGTTGCGAGGCGAATGCGGCCGGGCGCGCCGTCGGCGACTTCGACCGCGCCGGCGACGAGCATTTTGCTCTGGGACGAGCGACCGCCGCCACCCCTGATCGGATCGTCCTTGGCGCGCAAGGGGATTTCTGTCTCGTCGATCTCGGCGATCCCAGCCAGGAGCGCGCGGGCAGGCGCGACCATGGCCCGCCGCAGCTTGGCGCACAACAGCCAAGCCGACTTATAGGAGCCCAGCGCAAGCAGCCTCTGCAATTGCAGCGCCGAAATTCCGTTGGAGTGGGTGGCCATCAGATAGGCGGCCCAGAACCAGACGGTCAGAGGAAGCTTCGAGCTGTGCATGATCGTCCCCGCCGTGACGGAGGTTTGCCTGCCGCAGGCGGCGCATTCGTAGGTGAAAGCCTTTCCCCCGTGCGGCCAGGCCTTGTCGTTATCGCAGGCCGGGCAGCGAAAGCCCGTGGGCCAACGCGCCTCGAACAGCCACGCCGCGCAGGCGGCCTCATCAGGAAAGCGACGTTGAAAATCGACAAGCGACGTGGGGAAATCGACCATGGCGCGACCTCGTGGCAGAAAGAATGTTCGCTATTTGTTCTTATGCCACGGCGCGCCGCATGTCACCATATTTCGTAGGCCCGGAGTCAGCGGGATAAGCCTCTTGGCCATACGCCGTTGAAATAAAAAAGGCATTGCTTAAGCTTCGAGAGGAGGTCAGGAAGAACGTTAAGAACCAAGAAATATTAGTTACTAATCTATTGAATTGAGTGCTACAAACCGATCAGCACCTTCGCAATTGGCGAAATATGCTTACCGAATTTGCCGGGCTAGGAGCCCGTCCAGATAGGCATCGCGGCCGGGCATTTGTTGTACGGTAGGCGGCTCAGGCGGCCTTTGCGAGGGTGAACAGCTTCACGAGGTTGTGGGCGGTGCAGATCATGGCCCACTCGGCACGCACTTTCTCGACGCCCCGCAACAGGAACTGGCGGAAGCCGCGGGCCTGTTTGATCTGTCCGAACACCGGTTCCACCACTTGCTTTCTCAATCGGTAGGGCGTTTCGAAGCCGCCGTCGTCGATCTTTTTTCGCATCAGTTGCGTCAGCGGTCCACCAACCTTGCCGTTTGCCGCCGTCGGGTGCTTGGCCCGTCCGGGTGCGACATAACCGTCGATACCACGGGCTACGAGCGCTTCGAGATTGGCTTCGCTGCAGTAGCCGGAGTCCGCTGAGGCCTGCTCCGGCTTGCGGCCGAGATTGTTCTCGATTGCCGCGACCAAGGGCACCAACTGGCCCTGATCGCTGCCGCACTGCGTGAGTTCGTGCGCGACAATGATCTGGGCGTCCGCGTCGACGGCTGCCTGTGCGTTATAGGCTTGGACGAAGCCATCCTTCGACTTCATGATGCGGCTTTCCGGATCGGTGAAGTTGCGCTGTGCCTTGGGATCGGGTTCGTCCGATGGCGGGGCCGCCGGTTTGCCCGGCTTCTTGCGGCCTTCAGCGTCGCGCTGCTTTTCTTTTTCGGCCTCGATGCGGCGCTCTTCCTCCGCGGCCAGCTTGGCGTCGGCCTCCAGCGCCGCCATCGCCTCCTGGATCTTCGCCAGCCGTTTCGCCTTGTCGCCGGCCCAATCCGGCATCTCGTCACCACGCTTGTCTTTGCCGAAAGTCTCGTCCTCCTGGGCATCCGCCGCCTCGGCGGCCGCCAGCATGCGAGCGACTTCGGCTTTCAATTCCAACTCGCGTTTCTTCATGCGTTGATAACTCATCGCTTTATGTTTCGACGCGTTCGCTTTGATCTTCGTGCCATCCAAGGCGACGTGGCCGAGTTTGACCAGCCCGGCTGCCTCGCACAACTTCAGAACCTGCAGAAACAACGCGCCGAGCGCCTTTAAATGCCGCTTGCGGAAGTCGCTGATCGTTCGGAAGTCCGGCGGATCGAGCGCGACAATCATCACGAAATCGTTCCGCTCGCGGCAGGCTCTGGCAATCCGCCGCGACGAATAGAGCCCACTCGCATAGCCGTGCAGCAGCAACGCGACCATCATGCGCGGATCGAACGGCGGCTGGCCGAGCCCACTCACGTAGCTGCCCGCGATCTCCTTGAAATCCAGGCTCTCGCGCACCAGCCCGACGATAAACCGCGAGACATGGTCCTTGGGAACGAAGTCCTGCACACTCGGCGGCAGAAGCAACGTCTGATCGATATTCCAGGGGCGGAAGTGCTTGCTCATAGTCCAAGGTTGAATCAAACTCGCTGAGACTTGAACAGCGACTACTCGGACAGGCTCCTAGCCGGTTGACGCCGCAGTCACGTGTTTGCCAAGTCCGGTTGCAGCCCACGGCAACCGGGATAGGTGCAGCACGCAACGCGTGCAGCGTGCTAGCGCAAATCCCACCCGGGAATGTCGTAGAGGCCCGGAAGCGGCATGCGCGACCACGATCCCGGCGCGACGCTGTAGTCGAAATAACTCGGGAAGATCGTATATGACGGCGACGCAAAATAATTAGAGTAGTGCTGCGCGAACGTCTTCGACTCGGTGCCCGGATCGAGGAACGACCGCCTGCGCACGGTAATCCGGGTCGGGGCGCGATCTGCTCGACCGTAGTAAATGTATCGAGGCGGATGGTAAGAGCGTTTCCGTGGCGCGGCCTCGGCCGGCGCCTGCAGCATGGCAAAAGCCGCGGCGGCGAGCAGTGCGGCAGACGTGATTGAGCGCATCTGGATCCTCACAGGTCGTCGAACTAAACTATATCTTAGGTTCAACGTTCGTCCGCCACCGGAAAGCCAACCTCGGCGTCGTTTATTTTCCGGTGTTGCACTTAATCAACACTTGGTGTCAGGGTTTTGCCGGCGTCTTGTTCGAAACGGCTAGCCCGGGATGGCGCTGCTCAGCATGCGCCGGCCGGATCGGGTGGCGCGGCGTTAAATCCGGGCCTGGTCTAGCCTAAAAGCTGGCCCTCCGGCGGCCGCCTCGGCCGCACGGGATGCGCGGAGGATTGATGATGGGCTACAACGTCGCGGTCGTCGGCGCCACTGGCAATGTGGGCCGTGCGATGCTCGAAATCCTCGCCGAGCGCCGGTTTCCCGCCGACGAGGTGGTCGCGCTCGCCTCGCGCCGGAGCATCGGCGTGGAGGTTTCCTATGGCGACGCGATCCTCAAGGTGAAAGCGCTCGACCATTACGATTTCTCCGATGTCGACATCTGCCTGATGTCGGCGGGCTCCGCCGTATCGAAGGACTGGTCGCCGAAAATCGCCGCGGCGGGCACGGTCGTGATCGATAATTCTTCCTGCTGGCGTTACGACGCCGACGTGCCGCTGATCGTGCCCGAAGTGAACGCGGATGCGATCGCGGACTTCCGCAAGAAAGGCATCATCGCCAATCCCAACTGCTCGACCGCGCAGCTCGTGGTGGCGCTCAAGCCCCTGCATGACCGCGCGAAGATCAAGCGCGTCGTCGTCTCGACCTACCAGTCGGTCTCC
>CAVTUS010000006.1:0-671777 GCA_963737965.1 uncultured Chloroflexia bacterium
CCATCGAAGCCGTGACGGACGACCGAACCACCTACGTGTTGCTCGAGGAAACGGGCGGCCGAAGTTTTAGCCTCGATTCTGACGCGGGGCTCCAAATGACGCGATTCGGCGTGGCGGCTCTCGTGGTCCTTCTGCTGGCTCTGGTCGAGAACGACGCACTCTCAGCCGGGTATGGAACGTGGACGGTTGCTCGCGCCCAGGGTTCTCGCGCTGACATCGCATTAGTCTCGACGCAGGGGGACCAGGCAACGATTCGTATCACGAACACCACCCGTGCCCCGCTCGCGATGGACCTCCGGATTCGGACCGCAACCGGTTCGTATTCTCAGAAGGTGGAGGTCACCGGCCGGTCCAACATCGAGGTGCCGAACCTTACGTCGGTGTTGAGGCCCGACGACTCCTACACCTTCACGGTATCCGTGCCGGACAGCAGCAAGGACGGACAGCTTCAGCTCAGCATCGCACCTGATGGAGGCACATTCGTCGGAGATGCGCTGACGATGGTCTACAAGACCGTGTCTTTGGTGATCGATACGGAATGCGCCTTCTCCATAGGAAGCGATCGTTTTCCACCCTTCGCTCTATGACCCGCTCGCCGCCAAGATCGCCGACGCGGTTGAGCTAGCGATGCATGGGGACCACAACTCGGCTCAGGAAGTGTTGGGTGACGCCGTCCAGGGTCTGTTTTTCGACGCTTTGGTCGCAGCAGGACCTGTGGCCATCGATTGCCTTGGGGCCCTCGCCAAATACCCGGTCAAGATGGTCGCGCTTACCTTTTCGGCGGTAACGGCCGGATTCAAGATCGGTAAAGTCACTCTTGGGCTGTTCCTGTCAGACGCGGTACTCGGAGCACCAACCACAATCCTAAACGTCGCGTACGAAAAGCCGTCAGAAGAGGGTTCCTCCGGGGCGCCGGTCCCAAAGCCCGCGGTCAACTCGATCTCTCCGCGTGCCGACGTCGCCCACTGGTGCCTCATGCTCAGCTTCGGTCAGCGGCGAATACGCCAAAGCAGAGTGGTGGACGACAAAGGGGAACACCGCCCAGGGTCTAACCTACGCAACGACGCTTCCGACTGACCGCCGAGTCTACTTCAGAGCTTGCGGCACCCAGGAGTGCGATGCGGCGAGCATGCGTGTCCCGCCTTTCGTTGATACATCTACCGATTCTGACGGCGACGGTGTCCCCAATGCCACTGACCAATGCCCAACTCGACTTGAGACGACGAACGGTTACAAGGATGCCGACGGCTGCCCTGACGAGGCGCCGGTTCCCAAGCCCGCTGTTAACTCAATCTCCTGCGTAGCGACCTCACCTACCGAAGCCTCATGCTCAGCTTCGGTTAGCGGCGATTACGTCAAAGCAGAGTGGTGGACGACAAAGGGGGACGTCGCCCAGGGCCTAACCTACGAACGACGCTTCCGACCGACCGCCGAGTCTACTTTAGGGCTTGCGGCACTCAGGAGTGCGATACGGCGAACACGCTTGTCCCGGCGTTCGTCGCTAGCCCCGCTGATACAGACGGTGACGGCATCTCTGACTCCAACGACCAGTGTCCAACGCAACCTGAGACGAAGAACGGCTACCAGGATTCCGATGGCTGCCCGGACACGCCGCCCCCTGCGGACCCTGATGGTGATGGCATTCCCGACTCGTCGGACCAATGTCCAAGCCAACCTGAGACGAACAACGGCTACCACGAGACCGACGGTTGTCCCGATACGCCGCCGTCTGCGGACTCTGACGGTGACGATATCCCTGAAATCTCAAGCGACCAGTGTCCAAGCCAACCTGAGACGAACAACGGCTACCAAGATTCCGACGGCTGTCCCGATACCGCTCCAGCGGAGTCCGAAACGAGAACTCGAACCATCCAAACATGGCCTGGAAACTATACTACTGCGCACACCTGTATGTGGGTACGCCGCCTTCCTTCCCTATCACTCTGACGGCTCCAGGGTATTCTCAGACTCAGACCGGATCACAAGTCACATTTGTCGACGTACCTATGGGTTTCTATGATCTTCATTTCGAAGGATATTATGGCTATGGTATTTATGATGCCTATGCTAATTGTACGCAATCTTCTGATGCAAATGAGCTTCTCGTCCTGATCGACTGCACAGTCGTTACTCCAATTATAGATAAGTCGAGATACTTGCTGCAAGGTTCTGGTCGGAGTACTCGCGGTGAAGAGTCTCAAACGTGTCCGGGCGGCGAATGGAAAAGGCCCGAATACTAGCTGTGCCCAAGCCGTGAAACGAAGCTAACGACCGCGAGACGCGGGCGCGCAGGCAGCCACAGAAGTAGCTAGCGTCTGCCACCGGAGGCAACGCTGGCGGTGAAAACGTTTAAGAGCGTCGAAACAGCATGGGACTGCCGGCGACTTCGGCGCCCAAGTCGCTCCAGCGAGTTAGTCGCGAATCCGGGCTTAGGTACGGCCGCCTCGTACCTCCTGGGGGCCGGAGTGCCAAAGGTCATCCAGGACCTGCTCGGCCACTGCACCATCCAGACGACCGGGAACGTGTACGCTCATCTCATGCCAGACCTTCAGCGCGAGAGGCCGCAAATGAGATCGGGGCTGCCCTGTTCGGCGCAACTGCTACCCGATTGGCTACCTCGTCGCCTGGCGACGGTTCGAGACATCGTTGATATTCTCGATCCCGAATCTAGAATCAGCAGCGCGCCCCCGTAGCTCAGTGGACAGAGCAGCGGACTTCTAATCCGAAGGTCGCAGGTTCAAATCCTGCCGGGGGTGCCAGGGACTTTCGGCAGTCGGGGCGGGGAGGCGTTGACGTCGGCTCGAAATCGCCCGAATCCTCAGCGCGGATGCTGTCGGCCCTTTCCCGGGCGGTCAGGCGGACTCGAGGGCCTTGCTTGCGGCGACGGGCACGGACATTGCCTGGAAACGGCCTTCGAGCGCTTTGACGACGCCGGTGGTGCGGGGAGTTACGAGAGACGTAAGCACGTGGTGGGCCCCTTCGCGGAACCAGATGGAATCCGAGTGCCCCAGCAGTTCTTTGAGGGTGGGTTCGACGGCGGCATCGCCGGCGTTTACGAGGGCTTCGGCTGCGAGCCAGCGGACTCCGGAGTTTTCGTCGGTCAGGGCTTCGAGGAGCGCGGGGATGGCTGCCGCTGCGGGTATCTGGGTGAGGGCCTTCGCGGCCTCCCAGCGGACGTACTGATCGGAATGCTTGAGAGCGGCGATCAGTGCGGGCACGGCGGGTTGGCCGATGCGGGTGAGGGCACTGCGGACTTCGCCACGACCGACAGGGTCATCGTCGCCGAGCCTCGATATGAGCGTGTCGATTTCGGACGAAGAGTGGGTCATGGTTGTCGCCTCGGTTCACCAGGATGTGTTACGGCGAAGGATGTCCCCAGAAGCGGCCGCTGCGGTCCAGGGTGACGCTGAAGGAGACCTTCGCTGACGTCGAAAAGCTGCCTTCAGTGTATCAGGCAGCCCGGCCGGAACCCGGAGGTGCAGCGCAGTGGGAGACATTCGGGGGATGGTTGACGCGAGGGCTGGTTAGCGGAAAGCAGGGGCGAGGCGGTCGTTCGCGAGGTGTTCCTGGGCTTCGCCAAAAACGCTGCGAAGAGCAGCGACGAGCGCTTCAATCGTCTCGCGCTGTTCGGCGGTGACGAGCACGAAGCGGACGTGGAGGAGGGTGCCTCGCCAGGTGTTTTCGCGCTGGATGGTTTCGCACTCGATCTGGACGACCTGGCTGTGGACGTCGAATTCGAGGCGGAAGAAGGGATCTTCCTCCCAGCTGTCTATCTCAACAGCGGCACCAACCGAGGAGAGGTCGGTTATGACCGCCGGCTGGCCCTCGGGCATACCCGGCGCGTACACGGTGGCATCGAGCCAGGTGGGATAGCGCTCAATCTCGCGGCGGTCAGAAACCGGGTCGAGGCCGTCGCATTCGCGGTCGACCTGTTCCCGAAGAGCGGGGTCCTCAAGGAGAATGGTCACGGTGTCGCCGTCGTGGCTGATGATCTTGCCATTGAGGGCAAGGGGCGCGGACGGTCCGCTCGTCACAAGGAACACCGAGGCACCGTCATCTACGTCGAGATGCATACCAGTATCATCGGCGTCACTGCCGGCCTCCTGCAGTGGGAACCGCGGCTGGTTTCGGATTCCGCGTGCTTGCCCTGGCGGGGAACACCAGGGGTGTGGGAACGAATTGCCCGGAGTCGAGCGCTAGGTCTCGTCGAAGAAGGCAAGCCCGGCGGAGATGTTGTCGGGGCCGCCAGCCTGGTTCGCTGCATCCACGAGGCGGGCGACCGCCTCCAGGGGGTCCGTCGCGGCGCCAACGATCCGGGCGATTTCGTCATCGGGAATCGAGCCATAGAGGCCGTCGCTGCAGACGAGATAGCGATCGCCAGGGGAAGGCGGGCCAGCCTCCGCCGTTTCAAGGCCAAATGCGGCGTCGACGCCAACGCAACGCGTGAGCTGGTTGCGACGAGGGTCGTGGGCGATCTCGTCGGGGGCGAGCAGCCCCTCTCGCATCCTGTCTGCGGCGACGCTGTGGTCGTCGGTTAGCTGGCTCAACGTGCCTTGCCGCAGGCGGTAGGCCCTCGAATCCCCGATGTTGAATGTGGCCGTCCGCGCGGGGCCGAGGAGGATGCCGACAGCAGTGGTGCCCATCGCTTTTTCAGGCTCCCCGTTGGCGACCTCGACGAATTCGGTGTTGGCTATCTCGAGGGCTGCAACGATGCGATCGAGGGGGTCGGATGGCTCCTCGCCGCGGAAGGCGGTGCGGACGCGGCTCATCGTGTGACGGCTGGCGACGGCCCCGTTTGCAAGGCCCCCAAGTCCGTCGGCGACGGCGATGAGTGTGTACGGGCCGACCCGGGCGGCCATCACGGCATCCTGGTTTTCCGGCCGCTGGCGGCCACGGTTGGTGAGGGCAGCGATCCGCGGCCCGGTCACGCGACATCCATGGACGAGAGGCGGGACTGGCGAACGATGAGCTGGAATCCAGACATGTCCCCATATTCGCACGCTGCTGGAACCCGGGCACCGGGAAGTGGCCGGGCGTATGGTGGCGGCTAAAGCGATGGGAGTGCGGAACACATGGCGCAGGCAGAAACATCCAGTCGGGCAGCAACGCCCGAGGACGCAGGGATCGACAGCGAGAAGCTCGAATTACTCTTCGCGCGGGTGAAGCGGGACGTCGATGAGGGACTGCTGCCGAGCGCGCAGATAGCAATCGCTCGCAAGGGCCAGCTCGCCGGCTTCCGGACATTCGGTAGCGCCGTCCAGGGAGGCCAGCTCCGCCCTGCGACGGACGAGACGCTCTACGTCATCTTTTCGTCGACGAAAGGGATCGTCGGGGCGGCAACATGGACGCTGTTCGAAGATGGGCTGCTCCGCCTTGACGAAAAAGTTGCCGACATCATCCCTTCGTTCGGCACCCACGACAAAGAGAACATCACGGTGGAACAGACGATGCTCCACATTGGCGGGTTCCCGATGGCGCCCTTCCGGGCAGAGGACTGGGACGACAAGGAACGGCGGGCGCAACGATTTGCGCAGTGGCGGCTCAACTGGGAACCGGGGAGCCGGTTCCAGTACCACGCGACGGCCGCGCACTGGGTTATGGCCGAGATCATCGAGCGGCGCACTGGCAAGGACTTCCGAGAGTATGTCCGTGAACGGGTGATCACCCCGGCGGGGATCACGGACCTCTACGTCGGCCTGCCCGCCGAGCTCAACGGACGCGTTGCCGAAGTGATCCACGTAACGCCACCAGTCGCGCCGGAGGGCGGTTTCGGGGAGGTGACGCCGGACGCGATCCTCAACTTCAACCGGCCGGCAATCCGGCAGATCGGTGTGCCGGGCGGGGGCGGCATCGCAACGGCTGCAGCGCTGGCGATGTTCTACCAGCCGCTGGTGAACGGCGGCGTGGCAGGCAATGGAACCCGGGTGATGAAAGCCGAGACGATCGAGATGGCGACGACGCCCCGCACGACGGAGATCCATATCGACCCGATGTTCGGGCACCCCGTGAACCGGGCACTGGCGGTGGTGGTGGCCGGCGACGAGACCTACCGTCAGCAGCGCGGATTCAGCCCCGATGCATCGCCACGAGCCTTCGGTCACGGCGGCGCCGGCGGCCAGATAGCCTGGGGCGACCCCGAGTCGGGCTTTTCGATCGGGTATTGCACGAACGGATTCCGCGACATGGAAGCGATCCGCGACCGCAACCGCGAGATTGCGCGCATGGCGACGGACTGCATCATCGGCTAGCGGCACGGGCACGGTAGGATCGTCGCGCGGAAGGCGAAAGGCGGCTGCGTGCGATACCTGGCCTGGATTGCCCTCGGATTCATCTTCCGGCGTCTGCCGCTGCGCGTTTCCTATGCCGTTGCCGACGTCGTGGGGGCAGTGACATTCGCCTGCTGGCCTCGGGGCCGGCGAAACATGGCGGCGAACTACGCCGTGGTCCTGCCACACGCGTCGAGAGATGACCGGGAACGCATCGCCAAACGCTCACTCCAGAACTATTGCCGCTATCTCGTCGACTTCATGCGGCTGCCGGGCGAGCCGGCGGGAGCCCGGGCGCTTGTCGAAGACCGGACGAATGCTTATGCGCGGCTCGAGGCGGCGATGGCGAGGAACCGGGGCGTGCTGGTGGTGTGCATGCACTTCGGCAACTGGGACCTGGGAGCGGGAGCGACAGCGGCTCGTGGCGTTGATGCAGCTGCCATCGCGGAACGGTTTGGAGATGACCGCCTCGACGCCGCGGTGTTCGGAGCGCGCGAGCGTCTGGGGCTCAGGATTTTGCCGCTGGGGGCCACGTTGCTCCCGGCGGTGCGACAGCTCAAGTCCGGCGGCGTCCTCGCGATCCTGCTCGACCGGCCGACGCCGGGTGAGGGTGTGGTGGTGCGGTTTTTCGGCCGCGATACGGAAGTCCCGGCAGGACCGGCGCGGCTGGCCATTCGCACCGGGTGCGCGGTTGCCGTGGCGGCATTTCCCCGCGTTCGACGGGGAGAGGCTGTGGTCCAGGTCGTGGCGGAGTTTGGGCTCGAAGCGGCGGTGACGGGCGTGGCAGAGCCGGAGCGGGCGTTGACGCAGGCGATTCTGTCGGCCCATGAGCGCTCCATCCGGCGCTGGCCCGACCAGTGGTACATGTTCCGGGCGATGTGGCCGGGAGAGGGCCCGGGAGCATGAACGTCAGCAGGTTCGCTTTCCGCGCGTTCGCAGAGTGTGCCGGGAGACTCCCCGGCGTCGCGTACCGCCTTGCTCCGATGGCCGGGTGGTTTGCGTGGCGATGGAACCGGGACATGCGGACGAAGATCGTGCGAAACCAGCTGGTCCTCACCGGCGGAGACCGCGACCGGGCATGTCGTAACGCGAAAGCCGTGTTCACGGCCGTCGCCCGCTACTACGTCGACATCGCGAGCATCCGCTACCGCGACCCCCGGCGACTGGAGCGCGGGACCATCGCGATCATCCACCCGGAACGGCTGGCCGTGCTCGAGAGTGGCCGCCCAATCATCGCCCTCAGCGCTCACCTCGGCAGCCCGGAACTCGGCGTGCAGACGTTCATCGGCCGCGGCAAGCAATTTGTCACGCTCGTCGAGCCCCTGGAGCCAGCCTGGTTCAGCGAGGAGATGAACCGTCTGCGCGGGGCCGGCGGCGGGCGCTACCTGCCGGCGAATGGCCGAGGTGTGCGCGAATGCTTGCGGACATTGCACGAGGGCGGGATCGTCGCGCTTGTCGGCGACCGTGACATCCAGGGAACCGGAGTCTGCGTAAACCTCCTGGAGCGACGGGTGCGGCTGCCCATGGGCGCGTTCGAGCTCGGACAACGTACGGGTGCGATGATCCTGCCCGTGCTCACGACGCGCGGTCCCCGCCATACACTGCGCCTGCACGTGGAGGAGGCCTTCGCGATCGGCGAAGCCGCGGGCGACGTGGAGGCAGGCGTCCGGCGCTGGGCCACGATCCTCGAGGGATACCTTCGCCGGTACCCGGAACAATGGACAGTGGCAGAGGATTTCTGGCGGGTTCACGACTGTGGGTAGGGCCGATCTCCATGTCCACAGCCGCGTCTCGGACGGAATGGCCACGCCCGAAGAGGTGGTGGACTACGTCGAATTTGCGACAGACCTCGATGTCGTCGCGGTGACCGACCACGAAGACGTTGGTGGCGGTCTTCGGGCCCGGGAGCGCGCCTGGCGGATGGGGTACACGCTCGAGGTCGTCGTTGGGGCCGAGATCACAACGCTCCATGGCCACGTCCTGGGTCTTTTTATCGAGGAGACACCGGCGAGCTTCAAGTCCATCGAAACGACAGTGGAGACGATCCACGGCATGGGGGGCATTGCGGTGGTCCCGCACCCCTTGAGCTGGCTGACCCGCTCGGTCAGTGAACGCACCCTTCGCCGCCTGGCGCTGGAGGGCCCGGCCGCCTTGCCAGATGCGATGGAGCTGCACAACCCGTCGCCCGCGGGCCTGCGAACAGCCGCTCGCGCGGCGTCGCTCAACGCGGAACACCTCCACCTGCCGTCGGTTGGCGGCAGCGATGCGCATCACCTGTGCCACATCGGCAGCGGCTGGACCGAGTTCGAGGGGCGGAAAGCAGGGGATCTGCGGGCAGCATTGCGGTCGGGGGCGGTGCAAGGGGCGATGACCGGGTACCCTTCCCTGCGGGAGACTGGGCTTCTCCAGGTCATCGCGGGGCTCGGATGGGGCTACACCGCTACGCCTCGAAAGCTCATGAAACAAGCGGTGCGTCGATGAGAATTGCCATGGTCTGCCCATACGACTGGTGCGTGCCAGGCGGTGTCCAGACCCATATCACAACGCTCGCCGCTCACTTTCGCGAGTGGGGCCACGAAGTGACGATCTTCGCACCGGCGTCGAAGCCAGACACCGTCCCAGAAGGGGAGTGCGTGGTCATTGGCAGACCACGGAATTTCCGGGCAAGCGGCTCGGTCCAGCGGATCACGTTCTCCTGGAAGTCGTCGAAGGTGCGTGCGGCCCTTGGCGAAGGCGACTTCGACATCGTCCACTTGCACGAGCCCCTGATGCCGCTCCTCCCCTACTACTTCCTCCGTCATTCGAACGCGGTGAACATCGGTACGTTCCACGCGGCCCGCGACAAGGGCAATCGCCTCTATGGCTACAGCCGGCCGATCACGCGCCGGTGGTTCCGCAAGCTCGACGGCAAGATCGCTGTCTCGCCGGCCGCCGTTGGGCTCGTGAGCCGTTATTTCGCGGGGTACTTCAATGTGATCCCGAACGGCATCGACTATGAATGGTGGTCCTCCGAACGGCCTCGCCGCCCGGAGTTCAACGACGGCAAGAAGACCATCCTGTTTGTTGGTCGGCCGGAAAAGCGAAAGGGGCTGAAGTATGCGCTCCGGGCCTTCGTGGAGCTGCGGGCCCGCCGCGACGACATCCGCCTCGTGGTTGTTGGGGCCGGGGAATTTCACCGTTACGAGCGGGCGATGCGGGACGTCGACGATGTGGTCTTCCGCTCCTACGTGCCATACGAGGAGCTGCCCACCTACCATGCCTCGGCTGACGTGTTCTGTGCCCCGAACACGGGCAACGAGAGCCAGGGATACGTCCTGATGGAGGCACTGGCGGCGGGGCTGCCCACGGTCGCCAGCAACATCGAAGGATTCGCCGGCGTGATTACGGACGGGGTGGACGGGATGCTGGTGAAACCGAAAGACTCGACGGCCCTCGCCGCGGGGCTTGAGCGGGTTCTCGACAGCGATGCACTGGCAGCGCGTTTTTCAGAGGAAGGGCGGGCGAGAGCCGCTACCTACGCATGGGAGAAGGTGGCCCGGCGAGTCCTCAGCTACTACGAGCGGCTGCTCTATGAACGCGAACAGGTGGCGGAAGCCAACCTGAAGAAGCGGGAGGCCTGATGCCCACCATCCTCCCGACGCGGCTGCCGGCGGGGTTCAGCGAAAAACTGGGCCGGACCGTGGCACGCACGGGAATCACGCCGAACCTCATCTCTTTCCTGGGACTGGTTGGCTCAGTCGCATCGGCGGCGCTGATCATCGGCGACCACCTGGTCTGGGCCGGCATCGTATTCCTGGTTGGCAGTGCCCTGGACCTCGTGGACGGGGCCGTCGCCCGGGCTACAGGGACGGCAAGTCCCTACGGCGCCGTCTTCGACGCTGTCCTCGACCGGGCGGGCGAAGCTTCGGTCCTGGCGGCGGCAGCCTGGTACTTCGGCCATCGTGGCGACGAGGTCGGCGCCGTCCTCTGCTATCTGGCGCTCTTTGGGAGCGTGACGGTGAGCTACGTGCGGGCGCGGGCGGAAATCGACGGGATGCAGATGCGGGAAGGGCTCTTTCGCCGGCAGGAACGCGTGGCGGTGCTTGGCATCGGACTCGTCCTCGGCTTCCCGGCGGTGGCGATCGGGATTATCGCGGCGCTGGCGAACCTCACCGCACTGCAGCGGGCATGGATGCTTTCGACCTACCTGCGGGGAAGCGCGAGAGCCTAGGGGCTCGGTGGTGGTGGTGGCCGCCACTGGTCGTCTTCGGAAGGGGGCGGCGCCTGCCCCGCGGACGACTTCCGGTTGTTCTCCATCATCACGGACATGAGGTAAAGGAACACGGCGATGAGGGCAAAGAGGACGGCCGCGCCAACGATGCCGATGGCCACCGGACCAACCTTGCTGTTGTCGCCCTTCGAGGAGTTGCTTGTCTCCAGCGGCGGCCGCGTGGGCGCGGGAGTTGGGTTCGATTGTGAGCTGCCCGCGGTGGGGACGGCGGTGGGGACGCCCGGCGCCGACAGGCCGTTCGCCGCGTAGAACTCCTCTTCGAAGCCGGCGATGTTGAAGCCGTACACCTGCTCGAGCGCCGTATCGAAGCGGCTCCCTGCCTTGATGGTCGCGAAGTACTCGGCGAAGGTCGAAGGGCCGTCCTTGTTGATGAGGTAGTCGACCATCGCGTAGGACTCGCCGTAGAAGAGGTTGACCAGGCTCGCGTCGGAAGCGGCGGTGGCCATCTCATTGAATGGAATGAGGCGGTTTGCCCTGACGCCGGACTCGAATGCGCCGATGTAGTTGTCGCCGGGGTCGGACTGACCGTGCACGGCCATGCCTTCGTCGAGCCAGGCGGGGAGGACACCCAGGGGCCCTTCGCCGGCAGCCTCGTTGATGATGTGGGTGAACTCGTGGCGGAAGGTGTCGGTGCGGTCCGGAGTGCCACAGGACATGTTGATGACGAAGACGATGTCGGTCGTGACCTTCAGGCCGCAGTTCACGACGGCGGCATCGAAGGTCCCGCTGCCTCCCGGCCGGGCAGCCTCGAGGTCCGCTTCCTCAGCGAAGAGGACGACCTTCACGGGGAGGACGGTCAGTTCGGTGTTGAAGATGTCCACGGCGATGGCCTGGTAGGTTTCGAGGCCGGCGTCGAGGTATTGCTGCGCCGTCGCCTGGCGGTCGCCCTGGTAGTACACGCGGACGATGTCGTTTTCGACGCTTTGCCACTCATCCCCGGGCGGAAGGTAGAGGAATGACTCGTCGGCGCTGGTGGTCGTGGTGCCATCCGCAAGGGCGAGTTCCCAGTGGTAGATGAACTCAGAGCCGACCGGGATGTAGCTGTTGCCGCCGGTCGTAACGGTGACATCGGTGTCGACGCTCGTGGCGCTCTTGAGGAAATCGGGCTTGCCGAGCGCCGAGATGCTCCGGCCGGCAATGTGGTAGTTGAGCGTGACATCGGTGATTTCGACGGGAGCATTCGCCTCGATGTGGAAGACGATGTCGCGGGGGAAGTTGTTGGCCACGGTGGAGGCGGTGATGGTCGCGTCAGCCCTTGCCGGGGTGGCAGAGAGGGCGCCAAGCATCACGAAGGCGACGAGGATGGCGGCGAGCCCGGCTTTCATTCGGTGTCTCCCACCTGGGCAGTGAGATAGGACTCGACAAAGCCGTCGATGTCGCCGTCGAGAACGGCGGTGGTATCGCTCGTTTCGTAGCTGGTGCGGTGGTCCTTCACCATCTTATACGGATGAAGGACATAGCTTCGGATCTGGCTGCCGAAGGCCATATCGACATGCTCGCCTTTAATCTTGGCGCGCTCTTGCTCCTGGCGGGCCAGTTCGAGTTCGAGGAGGCGGGCCTCTAGCACCTTCATGGCCGACTCCCGGTTGCGACCCTGGGAGCGCTCGTTCTGGCAGGTAACGACGATGCCGGATGGGATGTGGGTGATGCGGATGGCGGTGGAGTTCTTCTGGACGTTCTGGCCCCCATGGCCGCTGGCCCGGTAGACATCGATGCGGATGTCGTCGGGGTTGACCTCTACCTCGCCGGTCTCTTCGACCTCGGGCATGACTTCGACCTTGGCGAAGCTGGTGTGGCGGGAATGCGACGCGTCGAAGGGCGACTGGCGCACCAGCCGGTGGACACCGCGTTCGCTGCGGAGGTAACCGTAGGCAAACGGCCCCTTCAGTTCGATCGTGGCGCTCTTGATCCCCGCTTCCTCACCGTCGGACATGTCGAGGATCTCGGTGGCAAAACCGCGGCGCTCGCCCCAGCGGAGGTACATGCGAAGGAGCATCTCGGCCCAGTCCTGCGACTCGGTGCCGCCGGCGCCTGCGTGCACGGCGAGGATGGCGTTGCGGCGGTCGTACTGGCCGGAGAGGCGCAACTCGAACTCGCGCCGGTTGAGCTCCCGGGAGATGGACTTGATCTCCGAGGCGGCGGTGGCGGCGAAGCTATCGTCCTCGTCGGCGATGGCCAGCTCGAGCAGGCCCACGGTATCCGTTGCCCGCGTGTGCAGGGTGTTCCATGTCTCCGCCCGGTCGCGGACGGCGGCAAGCCGCTGCATCACCTCGCGGGCGTTGTCGGCATCGTTCCAGAGGTTGGGGTCGGCGGACTCTTCTTCGAGTTTGGCTAGCTCTTCTTCGGAGCCGGCGATGTCAAAGTCGCACCATGAGGTCAGAGATACGGGCTACGAGTTCGCGTGCCGTCTGGAGAAGGTCGTCCATGGCTACGAGTGTAAGCAGCGACGGTGCTTAGCGACTACGCCCGCCCGGCCGCGGTGAGGGTGTTCACGAGCAACATGGCACGGGTCATGGGGCCGACGCCGCCCGGCACCGGGGTGATATAGCTGGCAACTTCTTTCACGGTCGCGAAATCGGCGTCGCCGACGAGGCGCCAGCCACGCTTCCGGGAGGCATCGTCGATGCGGTTTGTCCCCACGTCGATGACGACGGCGCCCGGTTTCACCATTTCGGCGGTCAGGGTTCCCGGCCGGCCGGCAGCGAGGACGATGATGTCCGCCCGCCGGGTGTGTTCGGCGATGTCCGGTGTACCCGTGTGGCAGAGGGTGACGGTCGCATTGGCGCCTTCCGCCTTGTTCGAAAGCAGCACCGAAAGAGGGCGCCCAACCAGGGTTGAACGGCCCACGACGACAGCATGCTTCCCCGCGACCTCGATTCCGGTGCGCTGCAACATCTGGAGGACGCCGTGAGGCGTACAGGGCAAGGGCCCGGTTGTCTCACCGCGGAGGAGGCGCCCGAGGTTGGCCGGGTGCAGGCCATCGACGTCCTTGCGGGAATCGACGCGGTCGATGATGGCGCGCTCATCGATGTGGGCGGGCAGTGGGAGCTGGGGAAGAATGCCGTGGATGTTGGCATCGGCATTGAGCCTGTCGACCTCGGACAGCAGTGCTGCCTGCGAAATATCCGCGGGCAGGCGAAGCGTCGTGGCGTAGATGCCGACCTCTTCGCAGTCCTTGGTCTTCCCGGCCACGTAGCTGATCGATGCCGGGTCGTCGCCGACGAGGATGGCGGCGAGGCCGGGCGTCTTGCCCTGGGCGACGAGAACCTTCAGGCGCTCGGCGACTTCAGCCCGAATTTCGGCCGCGAGCGCGTTCCCATCGATCAGTTGCGCCGTCACCACTTCACTCTACCGCGAGGCCGTCACAGGCACGAAAGAGGCTGCTCACGTAGGATCCGGCGACAATGGCGACCAAGTTTGCGGTTGGGATCGACATCATCGAAATCGACCGCGTGGCAGACGTGATCCGGCGGCACGGCGACCGCTTTCTGAACCGCATTTACACGCAGGACGAGATCATCCACTGCCGGGGCCGTGTCTCCGAGCTGGCTGCGCGCTTCGCAGCGAAGGAGGCGGTGATGAAAGCCCTCGGCACCGGCGTACGGGGCGTCGGCTGGCGCGACATCGAGGTGCTGCCCGAACCGGCGCGGCAAGCCGCTGGTGTTTCTCTACGGCCGGGGGGCGAAACGCGCCGAACACATCGAGCTCCGGGGGCTGGAGATCAGCCTGACGCATTCACGGGAGTACGCGATCGCCTCGGTGGTGGGAGAGCGGGCTCTGACGGAAGAAGAGGACTACCCTCGCCGGGGCGAGCGGGCCCAGAAGATGGTCCGCGAGGAGGGGTTGCGATGAAGCTGGTAACGGCAGCCGAGATGCGGCGGCTCGAGCAGGCAGCGGTAGCGGCCGGGAGTAGCGAAGCGCAACTCATGGAAGAGGCGGGCCTCGCTGTCGCACAGGAAGCGTGGATGCTGCTGGGCACGCTGGAAGGGCGGCGAATCGTCGTCCTCGCCGGGCCGGGCAACAACGGTGGCGACGGTCTGGTCGCCGGGCGACAACTGGCAAGCTGGGGCGCCGAGGTGGCCGCCTACATGCCGATCAATGCGCGGCGACCCGTTGCGGATGGAGGAGTTTGAGGCTGCCGGTGGGACACTCGTGCGGGCGGAAGACGATCTCGATGGCGAGTTGCATGAGGCCCTGCTGACGGCGCCGGACCTCGTCATCGATGCGCTGCTCGGGATCGGTGGTTCGCGTCCCATCGATGCAGATGGTGGCTTGGGTGCAAGCCTGCGCAGGCTCGCGGAACTCCGGAGCGGGCCGCTCGCTCCACGCCTGATCGCCGTGGACCTGCCATCGGGACTGAATAGTGACACGGGCGAGGTCGACCCGCTGCTGGTCGAGCCGGACGTCACAGTGACGTTCGGGCTGCCAAAGGTCGGCATGTACCAGGCTCCCGGCGAGCGCGTGATCGGGAAGGTGCAGGTGATCGACATCGGCATCCCGGCCGCCGCCAGCGAGGGCATGGGCTTCGAATTGCTGACGGGCCGGACCGTGCGCGGCCGCGTTCCCGGCACGGCCCGAGGGCGGCAACAAGGGGACGTTCGGAAGGGTGCTCATCGTTGGCGGTTCGGAGCGGTTCCAGGGAGCACCGATGCTGGCTGCTACCGGCGCCTATCGCGCCGGGGCGGGTCTTGTCACGATCGCTGCCGGGCGAGCGCGTATGCCCGCACTCGCTGCCGGAATCCCCGAGGCGACGTTCATCCCGCTCGACGACGTCGACGGCGGGATCGCGACGCCCTCCGTGCTCGTCATGCGCAACGAGTGGAAAAACTTTCGGACAGCGGTCATCGGGCCTGGGATGGGCGACACCGAGGCGACCGCGGCCTTCACCTGGGCGGCATTCGACGATATGGCGCATGACATCGCCGGCGGCATCGTCGTCGACGCCGACGCGCTCAACGCCCTGGCGAGGATGAGCGACGGGCCGGAGCGCGTACCGGCCAACGCCGTACTCACGCCGCATCCGGGCGAGATGGCGCGCCTTCTCGGGTCGACGGTTGAGGACGTCCAGGCGGGCCGCCTGCAGGCTGCCCAGCAGCGCGCAACGAAGTTCGGCTGCACGGTGGTCCTCAAGGGCGCCCACACGGTCGTTGCCGCGGCGGACGGCCGTTCGGCGCTGAGCCCATTCGCGAACCCGCTCATGGCTACTGCCGGGGCGGGCGACGTGCTCGCTGGAATCATCGCGGGCTACCTGGCGCAGGGCCTCGAACCATTCATCGCAGCCGCAACTCGGTGTCTATGTTCACGCGGCTGCGGGCGAGGCGCTGCGAGAGGAGATGGGCGAGGCAGGCTTGCTTGCGAGAGAACTCGCCACGCGATTACCCCGCGTGGTCCGGGAGATACAGCAAGTCTGATGCTATACTGCGCACCCAGCTACACAGTTATTGGGGACAGTCGCGTGAGCCGACGAGTGGTGGTCACGGGAATTGGGATGGTGACGCCGGTCGGGCACAACAGCCGCGACTCGTGGGCGGCGCTGACCGCCGGTGAGGCTGGAGTCGGCCCCATCACGCTCTTCGATCCCGCCGGCTAGGAGTCCCGCATTGCCGGCGAGGTGAAGGATTTCGACCCGAGCGCCTACATGGAACGCAAGGCCGCGCGGCGCGCCGACCGCTTCACCCAGTTCGCCTTCGTGGCCGCCGACGAGGCCCTCGGGCAGGCCGGCTACGAGATCGTCGAGGGCCAGAGCGACAGGGTGGCAGTGGTTGTGGGCACCGCGATCGGGGGCATTACGACGCTCTCGGAAGAGTTCCAAACGCTGACCGAGAAGGGCGCGAGCCGCGTCAGCCCCTTCCTGATTCCAATGATGCTTTCGGACATGGCGAGCGGGCAGCTGAGCATTCGCCTCGGTACGCGCGGCGTGAACTACTCGCTCGTGAGTGCCTGTGCCAGCGGCGCCGACTCGATTGGCGAAGCGGCGAACATGATCCTCCGCGGCGACACCGAGATTGCACTGGCCGGCGGCAGCGAAGCGGCAATCACGCCGATCACGATGGCCGGTTTCGCGGCGGCCAAGTCGCTGAGCACCCGGAACGATTGCCCGGAAGAAGCATCGCGTCCCTTCGACGCGGGCCGCGACGGCTTCGTGATGGGCGAAGGGAGCGCCATCCTTGCCCTCGAGTCGGAGGAAAGCGCGCTCAAGCGCGGCGCCCGGATCCTCGCGGAATTCGGCGGCTATGGCGCGACCAGCGACGCCTTCCACGTGACCCAGCCGGACGAGAACGGCCGAGGGGCAGCGGCCGCGATGTCGATTGCGATGGAGAAGGCCGGCGTCAGGCCAGACGAGGTGCAGTACATCAATGCCCACGGCACTTCGACGCCGTTGAACGACACCTTGGAGACGAAAGCGATCAAGCGGGCGTTTGGCGAATGCGCGGGCGCCATCCCGGTGAGTTCGACCAAGTCGATGACGGGGCATCTGCTGGGTGCGGCGGGGGCCGTCGAAGCGGCCATCTGCGTGATGGCGATCGAATCCGGCGTCATCCCACCGACGATCAACTACCGCGAACCTGATGAAGCCTGCGACCTCGACTACGTGCCCAACGTCGCGCGGTCGGCAGCCCTGGATACGGTGATGACGAACTCGCTGGGGTTCGGCGGCCACAACGCCAGCCTGGTCTTCAGGCGCTACCGCAGCGGCGGATGACGGCGGGAGCGCTGACCCGGCCCATCCCCCGCTGGCGCCTGCGCAACGCCGACGCCGAACGGATCGCCCGCAACCAGCTTTCCCACCTTCCGCCGATCGTCGGCCGCGTCCTCGCCGCTCGTGGCATCGATACGCGGGAGAAGGCGCTGGCGTTCTACCGGCCGGGCCAGGCGCCTGACCTCGACCCCTTCCGCCTGACGGACATGCGCAGGGCCGTGGACAGGACGCGGGCGGCGATTGCGGGTGGCGAGACAATCGCCCTCTATGGCGACTACGACGCAGACGGGGTGACCTCGCTGGCGACGCTGACGCGAGGCATGCAACCGCTCGGCGCGATAACCCTGCCGTTTATCCCCAGCCGCTTCAAAGAGGGCTACGGCCTCAACAGCGATGCGCTGACCCGTCTCCAACAGGCGGGGGCGTCGCTGGTGATCACGGCCGACTGCGGGATCAGCAACGTTGCCGAAGTCGAGCATGCAAACGCGCTCGGACTCGACGTGGTTATTCTCGACCACCACACGGTGCCAGCCATCACGCCGCCCGCCCATGCCACGGTGAACCCGATGCGCGCCGACTCGCCGGAAGACTTTAAGGGACTGGCGGCCGTGGGTGTTGTCTTCCACTTCCTGCGCGCGCTCTACGAAGACTTTGGGCGACCCCTGGACGAGCGCGCGTTGTTGGCGACGGTGGCACTCGGCACCGTCGTCGATGTAGCGCCGCTGAGGGGTGAGAACCGGCGTATCACCCGCCTCGGTCTGGACTCCATGCGCTCAGGGCTGCCTCCCGGCCTCGAAGCGCTGCTCAATGTCTCTCGCCAGAAGGGCGCAGTCACGACGGACACCTTCGGCTATGCCCTCGGCCCGCGGATCAACGCGGCCGGCCGAATGCAGCATGCTCGCTTCGCGCTCGACCTGATGCTCAGCGACTCCATTCGCGAGGCGAGGGAGCTTGCCGAGCGCCTGGACGCGATGAACCGGGAACGCCAGGACGAGACGGACCGCTGTCTGGCCATCGCCGAAGAACTGGTCGGGAATGCCGACGAGCCGCTGATCATGGTCGGCAGCGACGAGTTCCGGCTGGGGATCGTCGGGCTGATCGCGGGACGGCTGGCAGAGTCACGTTCGCGCCCGGCGATCGCCTACTGCCCGAAGGACGACTTCACCGCGACGGCGAGTGCCCGCAGCATCCCCCAGTTCGACATCGTGAGCGCCATCCGCAAAGAGGAAGCGCTGCTGGAAAAGCACGGGGGTCACCGGGCGGCAGCCGGGTTCACCGTGCGGAACGAGAACATCCCGGACCTCCAGGGGCGACTAGTGAACACTGCTGCGGAGCTGCTCGACGCCGAGGGCATGCGGCCGATCATCCAGGTTGACGCGGAGGTGTCGCTGCGGGAGATCCGGGGCAACGAGATCAAGGGGCTCATGCAGTTTGAACCGTGCGGAGAAGGAAATCCGCGGCCCGTCCTGCTCGCCCGCGGTGTCCAGCTTCGCGACTTCAAGACGGTAGGCGCCGACAGCAGCCACCTGAAGATGCAGCTGCGCGATGGCGCCGCCACCTGGCCGGCGATCGCATTCCGACAGGCCGGCGCCGAGCTGGAGGGCGAGGTGGACGTCGTCGTTCGGCTGCAGAACGGCTGGATGGACAACCGCCTCGAACTGGAAGTGCTTGATGTGGCGCCAGCATCGATTAGCCGGCCGCTGGAGCTGTCCTGAATGGCCGAGCTCCATCTGACCGACGAGGGTGAGCGTGCCCTGCGCGAGGCGGAAAAGGCCTGCTACGCCATGAACGTTGCCATCCAGGGGGCTGAGCACCTGCTCGTGGGGGCGCTGCTCGTGCTCCGCAACAAGGGCGTGGAAGGCGTCCCGGAGCCGGAAGCGCTGCAGCAGGGGCTGGCGATGATCCATGGTTCGGGCGAGGAAACGCTGCAGGCGAACGTCATCGCAGGTTCGGGCTACCGCACGGCGCTCAACGAGACGGCTCGCGCCACGGCGGCCAGGGGTGAAAGCGAGATCGATGCGGCGGTGATCGTCCGGGGCGTTATCGAGTCGGGCGAGGTGAACCCGATGTTCTACGGCGCCGCCGGCACCACGAAAGACGCGCTGCTCGCGCTGGTTTAGCCCTGGCTGCTGCGGTAGCGGGAGGCGAGTGGCAGCCGGCGGTCGCGGCCGAATGCGCGGGGAGTGATCTTAACGCCGGGCGGCGCCTGCCGGCGCTTGTATTCGTTGCGGTCGACGAGGGCGAGCACGCGACGGACGTCTTCCTCCTCGAACCCTGATGCGACGATCTCGTCGAAGGTGCGGTCGTCCTCGACGTAGGCTTCGAGGATGGGATCGAGGATCTCGTAGGCGGGCAGGCTGTCGCTATCAAACTGGCCGGGGCGAAGCTCGGCGCTTGGCGGCTTTTCGATCGTCGAACGGGGGATGAGGTCGCGGCCTTCCTTTTCGTTGCGCCAGCGAGCGAGTTCGTAAACCAGCGTCTTCGGCACGTCCTTGATGACTGCATAGCCGCCGGCCATGTCGCCATAGAGGGTGGCGTAGCCGGTCGCCATCTCGCTCTTGTTGCCGGTGGCAAGAACGAGGGCACCGGTGGCGTTGGAGAGCGTCATAAGGACGTTGCCGCGCTGGCGCGACTGGAGGTTCTCCTCTGCTGTCCCGGTGTCGGCGCCCTCCAGGGCGTCGGCGAGCATATCCAGCATGGCGGCGTGGGCCGGCTCGATGGGAATGGTGTGGAAGGCGATGCCGAGCGACTGCGCGAGCGTCCTGGCGTCGAGAATGGAGTGCTCGCTTGAATAGCGGCTGGGCATGGCCACGCCGGTGACGTTCTCCGCCCCGAGAGCGTCCACTGCAAGGGTGGCGACCACGGCCGAGTCTATGCCACCGGAGAGACCGATGAGCACAGACTCGAAGCCGGTCTTGTGGAGGTAATCGCGGGTGGCGAGGGTGAGTGCCCGCCAGACCTCTTCGGCGGGCGGGGCGAGAGGCGTGATTGGCCTGGCAAGGACATCCGGCGTGGCAAGTGAGGGCTCGAAGGGCACCTTCACCCGCTCCACGTTGAGGGCGACACCGCGCTGCTGGCGCTCGGCCCGGCGGCGCGGGTCGTGGAGTCGACGCTGGGCCACCTGGTCAAGGTCGACGTCGACGACGAGCAGTGCTTCTTCGAACTGGGCAGCGCGAGCGAGCAGTTGGCCTTCGGCATCGAAGACCATGGAAGCGCCGTCGAAGACAAGTTCGTCCTGCCCTCCCACGGAGTTGAGGTAGGCGATCGCGATGAGGTTGTCCACGGCCCGGGTGGCGATCATCCGTTCGCGGTCGGTGCTGCGGCCGCGGTGGTAGGGGGAGGCGTTGATGTTGATGCAGAGGTCGGCGCCGGCGAGGGCCATGGCGTCCAACGGGCGGCCGGGATACCAGATGTCTTCGCAGATGCTGACGCCGAAGGTGAGTCCGCCGGCCTCGAGGACGGGCACCCGCGTGCCTGCGGCGAAGTACCGCTGTTCGTCGAACACGCCATAGTTGGGAAGGCGCATCTTGTGGTAGCTGTCCACCCACTTGCCGTCGGCGAAGATTGCGGCGGAGTTGTGAGGGTCGCCCTGCACCCAGTCGACGTAGCCGACGATTGCGATGAGGCCGGAGGTGTGGGAAGCAAGGCTGGCAGTCGCTTCCCGGGAGGCCTCGCAGAAGGAACGTCGGAGGACGAGGTCTTCGGGCGGATAGCCGGTCACCGCAAGCTCTGGCAAGGCGACGATAGCAGCGCCGACGGCCTTTGCCTGGTCAATCGCCTCGACGATGATCCTGGTGTTGCCTTCGAAGTCCCCGACGGTGGTGTTGACCTGGGCAAGGACAAGGCGGCAGGTGCGCACGTCTCACTCTCCAGCGGGCTTTGATCGAGTATAGCGCGAGCGCCGGCTCCCCTAGTGGTGGACCCCAATAGCGGACACCGGCAGCCGATGGAAGGATGAGGACGGCGGGGCTTTGAGGTTAGGGAGATGACTCGAAGCACACAGCATGATCGACCGTGTCCATTTTGCGGACGCACCGGACAGACCTACACGAGCCTGCAACTTCACGACGTGGAGCGCGCAGGGATGCCGGAGTCTGAATTCAGCACACTCATCTGCCGGGACTGTGCCCTGGCGATGGTGCTGAAGGCGGAGGCGGCGCAGGTGTAGTCACGCCGTCCTGACATCACCGGGGTGCCTCGCTACACTGTCGAGGCAAGGGAGGCACCCTGTGAATGACGTCCTGGCGATGATTCTCGCAGGCGGCCAGGGAGATCGCCTCTCCATTCTTTCGGAACAACGGGCGAAACCGGCCGTCATTTTTGGCGGTCAATACCGGATTATCGATTTCGCCCTGAGTAACTGCGCGAACAGCGCCATCTCGGAAGTAGCGGTGCTTACGCAGTACCGGCCGCGGTCCCTTGTCAACCACATCGGAGCGGGACGGCCGTGGGGGCTCGACACACTCGACGCGCGCGTCCAGATCCTCCAGCCCTACCTGGGCCGCGACGATATGGACTGGTACCACGGCACCGCCGACGCGGTGTACCAGAACCTCTACGTGGTGGAGGAATCGCGGGCGCGAGAGGTACTGATCCTCGCCGGCGACCACGTCTACTCCACGTCTTACCGGAACATGATCGCCTACCACCGCGCGCAACAGGCCGACGTGACGGTCGCGGTGTACTCGGTACCGAAGGAAGAGGCGCACCGCTACGGTGTGCTCGATCTCGACGAAACGGGTCGGGTTGTCGACTGGGAAGAGAAGCCGGCGAACCCGCGCTCCCCCTGGATTTCGATGGGAATCTACGTGTTCAACAAGGACACGCTCATTGACGCGCTGCAGGCCGACGCTGAAACCCAGCAGAGTCGCCGCGATTTCGGCCACGACATCATTCCCGCCATCTATCCGCGGTTGCGCGTGTTCGGCTACCAGTACCAGGAGTACTGGCGGGACGTGGGCACGGTGCAATCGTACTGGGACGCGAACATGGACCTGACGGAGGCGTATCCGGAACTGGAACTGAATGCCCCGGAGCGAAAGATCCGGACATCGCGTCTGACGGCGCCACCGGCGCGGTTCGGAAGGGAGTCGCGCGTCCACAGTTCCCTGATTTCGGCCGGCGCCCGGATCGACGGCACGGTCGAACATTCTGTTATCTCGCCCTTCGCTGTGGTTGAAGAGGGCGCCATCGTCCGCGATTCGATCATCCACCACGGCACGATCGTTCGGCGGGGCGCCATCGTGGACCGGGCGATCATCGACAAGGAAGTGGAGGTTGGCCCGGAAGCCTCCATCGGCTGCGGCAGTGCCGACGTCCCGAACGAGGCGCGGCCGGACATCGTGAACACCGGGATCACGATCGTGGGCAAACGGGTGAAGGTGCCGGGGAGACTGCAGATCGGAAGGAACGTGATCATCGGGCCCGGCGTGGAGGATGAACTGGAAGCGTTCCGCGAACTTCCCTCGGGCGCAACGGTGATGCCCACCCATATGCCACTGCACCTGTTCGTCTAGCCACGGCACCGCAGGAAGGCGCTACAATCCGCCGGCACCCATGAGGTGGAGGAGGCGGTATGACACCACCTGTCGTCCCTGCGCGAGATATCTACGTCACGGCGAACAAGCTCCGTCACCACGTCATTGCGCGAGGCAAGCCCGGTGGCCGTGTCCTCATGCTTATCCACGGACTCACCCAGCAGGCGCATGTATTCGACGGCATCGCCTCGGTGCTCGCCGAGCAGTACCACGTCTACGCCCTGGACGTGCGCGGCCGGGGGGAAAGCCAGTGGGGACCGGCGGACGGGTACAACCTCACCACCTACGTCGAAGACCTGGAAGCCATCCGCGAGGCGCTCGGGCTGGAGTTGATGACCCTGATCGGGACTTCGATGGGCGGCATGATCACCATGCAGTACACCGCACGTCACCCCGAGCGGGTGCAGCGAGCGGTGCTCAACGACATCGGCCCCGAGATCGACCCGGCGGGCGGCGCCCGGATCATGCAGATGCTGGGTTCGGCGCCGACGGGGTTCAAGGATCTGAAGGCGGTGGCAAAGTACTACCGCGACGAGAATGGCCCGATGATGCGACAGAAGTCCGACGACGAAGTGGCGGAGTACGCGCGCTGGCATGTGCGCCACAGCGACAACGGCCTCTACGTCTGGAAAATGGACCCGGCTGTGCGCCAACCCCCGGCAACGCCGGTTCCGCCGCCTATGGAGCCCTGGGCGGCTCTCAAGGCCATGTCTTGCCCGGTCCTGGTGGCTCGCGGCGCCGAAAGCGACGTCCTGAGCGCCGATGCCTGCAAACGGATGATCGAGGCGCTACCCGACGGACGCGCTGTCGAGGTCCCCGGCGTCGGCCACGCCCCGTCGTTCATGGAAGCGGAGGCGAAGAAGGCCCTCCTGGCGTTCCTGGGCGAAATGGGAGAAGGCGGCTAACGGTTAGCCGCTGGCGCCGACCACGGCCTGGAGCAGCGACGGTGTGACCTCGTCCAGGGCCGGGAAGCGCTCGTTGACCGACCGCTCGATACTCGGCACCGGGCGATCGGAGACACCGGCCGTCCATTGAGCCAGCCGAAAGGCGATCCAGCGGAGCATGGCAGCGCGGATGAGCGCGGGGAGCATCGCTAGTTCGGCCTCGGAGAGGGGCCGAGCGCGGCAGTATTCCTCGACGAAGGCGGCGGCTGCCCGGGGATCGAGAGCGTAGCGCGCAGAAGGCGTGGTGCAGTCCTGCATGACGCACTCGGCGACATCAACGATGGCGGCGTCTCGTCGCACTTCGTCGAAATCGAGGACGCCGGTGAGGGTGGCACCGCTGAACAAGAGGTTGGCAGCGGTGAAGTCGCCGTGGATGACGGTGGAGGGCAGTTCGCCGTAACCGAGGCGCGCAAGCTCACGCAAGTTTCGGTAGCGCTGCCTGCGGACGGCTGCGGCCAGTTCAGCATGGTCCCGGGCGAAGGCCGTAAGGGCCGAGTTGAAGGAATCGGCACCGGCCGTCTGGAGGGTGACATCCAGCTCCCAGGCGCGACCGAAACCGGGCCGCTGCGATTCGAGCGAGCCGTGGAGGTCACGGTGCATGCGAGCGAGCAAGCGGGCCTGGATGCGGAGCTGTGGTGGCCGATTGTCCGGGATCGGCGTCCCTTCGAGGAGCGGGAAGAGGCTGTACGCCGTGCCGCCTGAGGGGACTACGCGTGCGCCATCGGAAGCGTGAATCGGCAGGGCTACCGGCCAGCCGGCGTTCGCAGCGGCTTCAAGCACCGCGTGCTCAGCGGGTATGGACTCCGGCAGGCGGAGGGTCGAATAGGAGCGGAGGACGAAGGCGCCAACACTCGTCTCGACCCGCCAGTGCCGGTTGCAATGACCGCTCTCGATCTCGGTGACGGTCGCCGCCGTCACGCCCCAGGCTTCGGCAACGATCGCGGCCAACTCGCGCGCTTCGGTGTCGTCCATCTCTCCACAGTAGCTGTCGCGACGAAAGCGGCCAGTGGCGTGGTCAGGGGGCCTTATGCAAGGCGAGCCAGGCGCAGAGGGCGGCGTCCTTCTGGTCGCGGGCCCAGGGCGGGCCGAGTGGCTTGCCAAGCCCGTCGATGGCCTGCGCCAGTTCGGCGGTGCTTATGGTGTTCGCAGCCGCTGCCAACGAGACGAGAGCGGTCCGGGAAAAACGATGCACGCTGAGTCCGGCGCGCGAACAGCCCTCGGCGAGCGCCTCCCGGTAGAGCTGGCCCTCGGCCGCATGCATCATCGTGTGGGCCCTACGCGTCGCCGTTGGCGAGGTGGGTACGGGGCGTTCGCCCATGGGGACGCCGGCGAGGGTGATGACGCCGCCATGGCGGGCACGAAGCTCCTCCACGAATGCGTGGGCGGCGTCACAGGCGGCCTCGGAAACGACACCCACGAGTGCCCTGGCGCCCTCGGGGTCGAGCTGGGCGGCAGCGTGATGCGCCTCACGAGGCAGGTCCGGCGGGCACAACTCGAGCCGGCACCGGTCGAGGATGCCGGGGAGGGGATCGCCCCCCGCGAGCAAGACGGCGACGGCCCATCCCGCATGTTCACGAAAACCGAGTGCGAGGGCTGCCACGCGGCGAGTCTACTCCCGCCTGCGTGCGTGCCGTTGCCGATCGGGTCGGGGCTGACTAGCCGCCGGCGGCGGTGACCTCGGCGGTCACGACCGGTGTGCGTGCCCGGAAGCGGTCGATGACCTCGATGGCAGCGGGGGCTATTTCCTTGCAGGCGCCACAGCGGATGCAGATGTCGTCGTCGATCTGCTGCTTCCCGTCTTTCTCGACGAAGGCGTTGACCGGGCAGATGGCGACAGCGGCGACGATGTTCGCATCATCGGGCTTCGTTACCCGGTAGCGAATGAGGCCAGCGAGGGACTGGGCCGGGTCGCGCTTGTCGCGGATGACGGTCTCGAACTCGTCGCGGAAGTAGCGGAGAGCCAGCTTGATGGTGGTCATCGCGAACTGGCCGTGGAGGCAGTTGGACCAGATGAGGGTCTTCACCAGTTCTTCAAGCTTGTCGAGGTCGGATTCGCGGCCCCCACCGACGCTCATCCGGCGGAGGATCTCGACCGCGCGCTGGGTGCCGCCGTGGCAGGTGGTGCAGCGGCCGCAGGATTCGTCTTCGCAGAAGCCAAGGAAGAACGTGCAGAGGTCAATGACGCTCGTGTGCTGGTCGAAGTAGACAATGCCACCGGAGCCGAGGAACATGCCCCGCTCGCGGTAGGGGTCGAGGGTCAGGGTGAGTTGCGCTTCGGAGGCAGGGAGCATGCCGGAGAGCGGGCCACCGGGCTGGTAGCCCTTAAGGGTGCGACCGTCCTCCATGCCGCCGCCGTAGTGTTCGAGCACTTCCCGGATCGTCGGGCCCCAGGGAATCTCGATGCAGCAGGGCTGGTTGATCTGGCCGGAGAGGGTAAACATCTTCGTCCCCTTCTCCTTCGTCTCGCTGACGTTGGCCCACCACTCGGGGCCGTTGCGCATGATCATGGGAGCGTTGGCATAGGACTCGACGTTGTTGACGTTCGAGGGCTTGTTCCAGAGGCCGGCCTGGGCGGGGAAGGGGGGCCGGATGCGGGGCATACCGCGGTAGCCATCGATGGAGTTGATGAGACCCGTTTCTTCGCCGCACACGTAGGAGCCGGCGCCCTTGATCACGTAGATGTCGAACGAGCGGCCGGTGCCGAGGATGTCCTCCCCCAGGAGGCCCCTCTGGTAGGCCTGGTCGACGGCGGTCTGCATGCGTTCGACGGCGAGCGGGTATTCGTAGCGGATGTAGATGTAGCCGGCGGCCGCTTTCGAGGCGAGGGCGCCGATGAGCATCCCCTCGACAACAAGGTGGGGGTCGCCCTCCATGAGGATGCGGTTCACCCAGGCACCGGGGTCGCCTTCGTCTGCGTTGCAGATCAGATAGCGGGGATCGGCCGTCGCGTTGCGAAGGAAGTCCCACTTGCGGCCGGTCGGGAACCCGCCGCCGCCGCGACCACCGAGGCCGGAATCGAGGACGATCTTGATGATCTCCTCGTCCAGCATGTCGAGCGCCTTGCCGAAGCCTTCGTAGCCGGCATTCGCCATGTAGTGGTCGATGCTGCAAGGGTCGATGAGGCCGGTGTTGGCCATCAGGCGGCGGACCTGTCCCTGCATCCAGGGGTGGTCCTCGATGAGGGCGACGCCGTCGAGAGGGTTGCCTTCGATGACGCCCAGGGCCAGTTCGGGGACCACACCGCCATCGGCGACTGTGCGCTGGATGAAATCTTCGACTTTGTCGGCCGTGACGTTTCCGTAGAGAACGGCGTGAGTACCGGCAGCACTGCGGACCCAGACGGTCGGCTCCATCCAGTTGAAGCCCCACGAGCCGACGACGCGGATGTCGACGTTGAGGTTCTTGGCGGCGGTGACCTCGCGGATCTTCGCGAGGGTGTCTTCGGCGCCGCGGGCAATGGACGAGGTGTCGATGCAGACGCCGATCATCTCGCGGCCGGAGGAGCGTTCGGCGTCCCAGGCGTTCTTGGCGTCGAGGATGAGGTTTTCGAGTGTGCGATTCATGAACCGGCCTTCACTTCCCGGGCGAGTTCGATGGCCTTCGAAACGCTGAGGTTGCCGACGACCTTGCCGTTCACCCAGACCTGGGGCGCCTCGGTACAGGTGCCGTTGCACTGGCCGAGGTGGAAGCCGTACTTGTGGTCGTCGCTGTGGCCGTTGAGGGGGAGCTCGAGGGTATATTCGATGGCATCGCGGATGCGGTCGCCGCCCTTGAGGCGGCAGGCAGGGCCACTGCACCAGGCGATCTCGGTCTCCGGCGGCGGCGTCGTGCGGAAGTCGGAGTAGAACGAGACGGCGCCGTAGATCAGTGCCGGGGTGCTGTTCAACTGGCGGGCGACAACGTCGATGGCCGTGCGCGAAATGAACCCGTAGGCCTCCTGCACCTTGTGAAGGGACGGGAGGACATGGCCGGCATCAGGACGGAATTCGGCGACCAGTTCGCGCAGTTCGGCGACGGTAGGCTCAGAGGCCAAGATTAGCTCCGCCTTCGTTTGTGAAATGCCGCACTACTATATCCACGCGCCCTTCCGGGCAGCAACCGCACGGGCATCAGAGTGGATGAGGCGCCCGACATCTTCGCCGAGGCGGAGGCTGTAGTTCTGGCCACGGTCCTCAGGATAAACCTGCGTTGTGTTGGCCAGGTAGAGGCCGTCGATGCCGGTCTCGAAGGGCGGAATCGAGGCGGAGTAGTTGGTGCCGATGATGGGCTGGCCGCCGGGGTCCTTGAAGAACCAGCGATTGCGGACCCAGGACGGGTCGAAGCCGGGGTTGATGACCTTGAGCCCGGGAGTGTAGTGCTCCAGCACCCGGGCGGCGTCCATCTCCAGCACCGGGTCACCGGGTGAGGCGTAGTTGGAGAGATAGACGATGTGGTTGCCGCCGTATTCTTCCGGGCTGCGAAAGTTCGTGTGCTCCACGCAGGCGACAAACGGAAGGTCATCGGCGATCGAGAGCCAGTACATATCGCTGAGCGGCCGGTCGAGGGTGATGACGAGGCAGGTCGCCCACTGGTAACGCACGCGGTCGAGGATCGCGGCGTAGGCCCCGGGTAGGGCCGGCGCGATCTTGCGCGTGATGATGTTGGGGGTGGTCATGAGGACGACATCGAACGGGTGGTGTGTGCCTTCGGCGAGGATGCCGGTCACGGCTCCATCCTCCACCGTCACCTCTTCGACGCGCGTGGAGAGGTTGATGACGCCACCGCGTACCTGGATGTGCCGGGCGAGCGCCTCGTAGTAGCGCCGGAATGAGCCCTTGAGGTACCCCAATGACTCCTTGTTGCCCGATTGCCGCGAGGCGAAGCGGAGATAGATCTTGTTCCAGAGCCAGACCATCCCAACTTCGTCGGTGTGGTCGGCGAACTTGCCGCGCAGGAGCGGTCCCCAGAAGGCGTTGAACGCTTTCTTGCCGACGGCCCGCTCCATCCACCTGCGGGCGGTGACGTTCTCGTACTTCCGCAGGCCATCCTTCTGGCGTCGCAGGTAAAGGGCAACGAGGCCCAGGCGGATGCGGCTCGTGATGGGGATGGCGTCGAACTTGAGGAGGTCTTTGGGCGTCACGAAGGGATAGCGTTTGCCGTTGACGAGGTGGCCGTTGTGGGGCTCTATCCACTCCAACTCGTCGCCGAGGCCCATCTCCTGGATGTAGCGAACGGAAGTCGTGTCGCTGGTGAAGAGGTGGTGGTAGAAGCATTCGAGCGGGGTGCCGCCGACGGGGAAGGTGACGACCTGGCCGCCAACCTCGTCGCGCCCTTCGAAGATGGTGACCGAATGGCCGAGGTCCTGCAGGGTGCGCGCGGCGGCAAGGCCCAGCACACCGGCGCCGACAATTCCGACATTCATGGAGTGACTGGACTCTCGGTTTCGGCGACGGCGATGTGGGTGACACGATTCATGGAAATACCGAAGCCCCAGAGGAAAAAGAAGCCGAGGATGGTCGTGGGGATGAAGATCGTACCGTGCGCCACGATCGCATAGGCGCCGGCCGTCCCGTTCGCGACCCCTGCGCCCACGAGGACGAGCGTGGCCGCCCACTCGAAGGGGCCGGTGCCACCGAGAAAGGTCGGGATGATGATCGCGAGGTTGGCCGCCGAAAGCAGGAGGCAATAGTGGCCGAAGCTGACGCCAAGGTCGAAGCCGAGGCCGATGATGCCGTAGGCCCCGGCCTCGATCGTCCAGGCGATGATGCTGAGACCAAAGACCTGGGCGAAGACTTTCACGCTGTGGACCGAGCGAAGGCTGAGGACGAGCGAATCGAGGAGTTCCTCGGTGCGGTGCTCAAGGCGCTGGGGGAGGAAGCGCGTGAACAAGCGGAAGAAGCGATGCGCCCGCTCCTCGGTGTGGGTGATGGCGAAGAAGGCGACGAGGGCCGCCGCGAAGAGCGTCGCCGAGGCAACCGCGATGATGCGGAGCTTCGGGTCACCAAAGCCGACGAAGGCGCCAGCGACCAGCAGCAGAGCACGAGGGCGACGCCATCGAAGAGGCGCTCCAGAGCGATGGTGCCGAGGGTGCCGAGCCGCGAGACCTTTTCACGCTCACCGAGCACGTAGGCACGGACGATTTCGCCGGTGCGGGCGGGCAGCAGGTTGTTGGTCATGTAGCCGATGATGGCGTAGCTAAAGAGCCGGTAGGCGGGGATCTCCTTGAGCGGGCGCATGAGGATGGACCAGCGGAGGCAGCGCAAGGAGAGTGCCACGAAGAGCACGCAGATGGCGGGGAAGAGGTACCAGTAGTTGGCTTCGCCGAAGGCGTCGGCGATCTCCGAGGGATGGATCGCCCGCAAAAAGAGCGCCATGAGGACGAGGCTAATGATCAGGCCGAGCCAGAATTGGATGGATCGAAGCACACTCAGTCCCGTGGGGGCTTCAGGGGATATCGAAGAGCCGCACGCGAGCGTTGCCGCCTTCGACCACCCAGAGCTTACCATCGGCCGTCTCAGCCATACCGTAAGGCTGACTTAATGGGTCGTCGTCAGGCTCGATGGAGCCGAGGAGTTCGCCGGTGGTCGAGTAGATCTCGACGACCCCTCCCTGGGGGACCGATGCCGCGATGCGGTCGCCGGGCAACATCGCGAGGTAGGGCTTGTCGGTGACGTCCTGGCCGCCCCAGCCCTGGACGGGGAAGGCATTGAGGAAGTCGCCGTCGGGCGAAAGCTGGACGATACGCGCGTTGTACATATCGGCGACGTAGACGTTGCCCTGGGAGTCGAGGGCAAGGCCAACCGGTTCATCGAACTGCCCATCGCCGGAGCCACTGGTGCCGATGCTCTTCACGAAGGCGCCGTCCATCGTGTAGACGACGACGCGGTCGTGGCCGGTGTCCGTGACCCACATCTGGTCGTTGGTATCGACGACGACATCGCGGGGGCCGAAGAGGTCGAATTCGCCCGGGTTGTCGCTGGAATCGGGATTGCCGAAGGTCACATCCGTCGGCTGGAGGTCGGGGGTGAAGACGCGGATGCGCCAACCGAACGTGTCGGCGACGACGATACGGCCATCGGGCGCAATGCCGAGGCCCCAGGGTTCGCTATCGGGGAAGTCGCCGGCTTCGTTGGTGCGCACATCGACCGAAGCGATGAAGTTCCCCTCGGGATCGAACTTCTGCAGCTTCTTGCTGGCGGAATCGATGACGTAGAGGTTTCCGGCGGCGTCCGATTCGATGTCGACCGGGCTGAAGAACTGGCCCGGCAAGGAGCCCAGTCCGCCGAAGACCGCACGACCGTCTACGTCGGTGCCCGGCTGGGCGGGCTCGAGCGGTGTCGCGGTGATGAGGCCGGTCGCGCGGTCGAAGGTGGCAGGGAAGTAGGCGAATGCGTTGATCGAACCACAGCTGCGGCAGCGGGCGAACTCTCCCGAACCGTCACGCTCATGGTCGCGGATGTAGTCCAGCCAGCCTTCGACCCAGCCTTTGCTGGTGATGCCGGTCCAGATGCGGCCCCAGGTGTCGAGGTTTGGTGCGCCAAGGCGGAGGTGGCCGCCGACCGTGACCCAGGGTTCGAAGGGGCCGCAGTCGCCGCTGGAGGCCACACAGGAGCCCTGCCCCGGTGTGGCCATCGCCGCCTTGTAGCGTTCGTCGAACCACCAGCGGTGGGGGTACTTCTCCGGCGGCGCGAACTTTTCGGCGACCGTGGATGCGGCGAGGGAGTCCTGGAAGACGGCGATGTCGGCCTGGTTCACGAGGATGACATCGAACTGGGAGGGGTCGGGCACGCTCTGCGAGAAGTCGCTGTAGTTCACCGTCTTGTAGTCGCGCAGATACCAGGCCCACGGCCAGGATTCCGAGTCCTTACTGTCTACGGCGATGGGCATGTCGAAGCCCTTGCCAGTGGCTGCGGCAAGGCGATCGATGTCGGTGGCGATGCGGGGGATGTCCGGCGAGGACTGGGTGTAAATCAGCATGTCCTCGGGAACGTCGCCGGTGATGAACGAGACATGGATCATCGTGTAGAGGGAGAGGAAGCCGAGCGCTCCAATCGTCCCGACGACGGCGAACATGCCGGCGGCGCGGCCCCCGTAGGACTGAGCGAGGTAGCCAATGGCGGCGATGGCAGCGACAGCCGCAACGCCACGAAGGACGAGGTAGCCGTTGCCGCCGGGCAGGTAGGCGATGATGAGCATCGCCCCCAGCGCCAGGACAGCCACGGCCAGCAACTTCGTCAACAGGGCGCGATCGACCGTTTCCGGGCTCCAGGCACGCCAGGCGCGTTGCACCGTCCAGGCGGCGAGCAAGGCGGTCGGAAGGGCGATGTGGGTGTTGAGCCAGGGCATCTTCTCGCCGGCCCAGCTGAGGCCGAGCCAGGTGGCGACAATCCAGAACACGAGGAAGCGCGAGAAGGCATCGCCACGGAAGATGGCCCAGAAGGCACCACCGACGGCAATGACGAGCGGTAGAAACTCGTAGGCCGGCATGAGGAGGAAGTAGTAGAACCACGGCTGGTCGCCACGGAAGACGTCCTGCTGCGAGAGCCAGTAGTCGAGGGAACCCCAGGGACCGGTGCCAAGGCCGTTGAAGTTGGTCCAGAGGCTGGTCATCAGCGTCAGGTAGACGAAGGCCGAGAGGCCGAAGGCGATGGCCCATGTCTTCCAGCGCCACTGGAGCCCGATGAAGGCGACGGCGCCAATGAGGACGAGGTAGATGCCGGCAAGGATGAATTCGTTGTGGGCGGAGTTGTAGACGCCGGGGTGGTCGAGCTGGCCGGGCGAGACGAATCCCGCCTTCTCGAACACCGGCTTGAGGATCGGGGCCAGCAGGGGCACCGTGAGGGTGCCGAGAATGATGAGGACGTCGCCGGCCCGCGGGATCTCCTCCCAGGCGGCATTGCGGCGTAGCGGCTGGATGAAGGGCCAGAGCGCGACGATCGCCCAGGCGTAGGGCGCGATGGCGACGGTAAGGAGCAGGCGGCGGCCGGTGCTGTTGGTGCCGCGGTCCTCGAGGGTCTGGGCGGCGAGCTGGGCCGAGAGATAGAAGTCGAGGAAGAGGAGGAGGATGGCGACGGAGAGGTAGGTCGCCTCTTTGGTGGCGAACGAACCGGTAATTGCGAGGGCGAAGACGATCAGCCAGCGGTCGCGGCCGCCGTCGATATAGCGCCAGAGCGCCACGGCCGAGAGCATGGTGAAGGTGGCCATGTAGATGTCTTCGCGGAAGAAGCGGCTGTAGTAGACGATCGTCGGGGAGAAGGCGATGAAGGCGACGGCGGCAATGGTGCCGACGGTGCCGAGCCGCCGACGGAGCAAGAGTGGCAGGGCCGAAAGGGCGATCCCGAAAAGGGCTGCCGAGAGCCGCGCGGTGTAGTCGGAAGCGCCGAAGATGAGGAAGACGAGGCCTTGCACGTGGTAGTACAACGGGCCGTGGAAGACGGGGTCGTGGGTGTAGTTTCCGCGGACGAGGTCCCAGGAGAACTTGGCGTGGATCGACTCGTCGTGGTGGAGGGCTCCGGCGCCGAGATCCCAGAGGCGAAGGACGACGGCAGCCGTGAGGAGCGCCGCATAGATCGCCATCTCCAGGTTCATGGAGATGCGAATGGCGAGCACACGGTCGAGCGTGCGGGCTTCGTAGCGGGCGGGTATCGAGGGCGCCGTCATCTACTGCTCAGCCCTAATGTATACGGCGAGTGCGGTGTGACTTACGGAAAGACTATTGCGGTCAACGTACCAGCGGACGAACTGTAGCCAGCCGGCCGTCGGGGCTGCCGGCCGGTCGAGGAGCGACCAGTCGCCTTCGACGGCTACGAAGCCGTCGGGCACGGCCATGTCGATTGGCCAAAGAACGATGCTCGCGTCGTCGGGGACGCGGGAGGCGATGAGGATGTCGCCGGAATCGCGGAATGGCCAGGCGATGTCCTCTTCGAAGGTCGGATGGACGACGATTTCGCCGCCATTCGCCTCGCGAGTTTCGATGGCAAGGTCGCGGAGGACCTGGGCCGCGCGCGGGCTCACGGGCGATGGGATCGGATCGTCGACGGCACTGAGGCCAACGCCGAGGGCGCCGATCGCGACGACGATAGCGCCAATCACAAGCGCGGGGAGCACGAGCGCGCCGCGGGAACGCGCTTCGACGCCGGCCACCGACAAGGCGGCCACGCCCGCCGCATAGAGGGCGATGACCCGGGCCACGTCGGAGCCGTTGCCGACGAGGTTGTTCCGGCCCCAATCGGCGACGTAGGCAGTGGCGACGATGATGAGGACGATGCCGACGGGGATGGCGAAGCGGGATACGTTCCAGTCCGCTTCGCGAGCGGCTGTGATGCCCGCGAGGATGGCCGGGGCAGCGATGAGGGCGAGGGGCAGGGAAAGAGCGGCGACGGGCAGCATAGTGTTCTCGCCGGCCGCAGCCACCAGCCAGGCAAGCGCGAAGGCGAACCAGGCGAGGAGCGTCCACTCGGAGCGGCGGAGCGACTGCCGTTCGCGAAGGAGGAGGAACGCGCCCACGAGGCCGGCGATGAGCAGGGGCCATGTGTAGACGATCACGACGTCGGCGGCGGTAAGGGTGCCCGGGCCGAGGTCGAAGGAGTCAATGAACGCGGCCACCGGGGGGATGACGAATCCATCGGCGCCGAAGCCGAAGCCAACGTTGGCGAAGACGAGGCCGACAACAGCGCCGGCGCCGAGGGCGATCCGTGCGGGCGATGGACGCTGACGCCACACATCTGACGAGTCGGTGACGGCGAGCGCGAAGAGCAGCGGGAGGACGAGGGCGCCGGCCGTCGCAAAGAGGAATCCAATTGGGGCATAGCTCCAGAAGGGCATGCGCTCGCGGAGGTCTTCGCGCATAAGGAGGAGGAGGGCCCAGGCCATGAGGGGCAGGTCGAACCCACTCGTCGTCGCGGCCACGCTGGCGTAGATGGCCGGGCCATCGAAGGCGAGGAGGAGGAGTGCGACCAGCGCCGCCGCTGCGCCAAGTGCGGGCCGGAGGAGGTGGAATGCGAGAGGCACGGTGGCGATGGCGGCGTAGGCGAGGAGCCGCGGCAGGACCTCGGTGTCGTCGAACTTGAGAAGGAGAGCGGCGAGCGCCTGGAAGAACGTCGGGAGGAAGCGGCTATCGCTGTTGCCGGCGGCGGTCTGCCACGCCCCGGAGAGCGACCGCAACTCTTCGCCGCCAACCGGCGCCTGCCAAATCAATCCCAGCCGGAGGAGGAGGAAGGCCGCCGCGACGGCCACCCCGACAAGGACCTGGACGGGGATCTCGACCCCCTGACGCTGGCGGCTCCGTTCGAGGCGGACGGTCACGAGGTGGACATCACGTCGTGGACGGGGACGGCGTAGACACGCACATCACCGAACTCGAAAACCAGGTCGAGTGCATCGTCCAACGCAGCCATTGAGGCAGAAGGGTACCGCGAACGCTCGGGAGAACCCACCACAACGTAATGGGCTCCCAACGCATCCATGGCGGCGAGGACGTCGGCGGCGGTCTCGGCGTTGTAGACGTTGTCGACCCTGGACTGGATCGCGGTGAAGCGGTCGCGGTTGGCGGTGGTGTCGCCGCGCCACTGGATCTCGTGGAAGAACCAGCCGATGGGAGTGGGGCGCCCCGTGCGGGAGCTGAGCCGCCCGCCGTTGGTCGAGGAGTAGCTGTCGCTCGGTGCTTCGACGATCGTCATCGAGGCAGGGACCTCGCGGTCGACCCAGCGGACAAGGGCGTATTCGGGCGGATTGTTGCGGGCGAGGGCTGCGAAGCCATCGGTGGATGAGTCACCGGAGAAGCCGTTCGCGCGATTGGGCACGGCGAGAAGCGGATAGACCAGGGCCAGCAGCAGCAACAGCGCTATGGGGGCGGCAATGACACGGCCGGGAACTCTTGGCAGGCGGCCGGAAAAGAGGGCCGCGAACCCGCATCCGCCGGCCACGGCGAGGAGGATCCACGCCTGGTAGCTCAGCTTGAACTCCGTATTCAGACGGGGGACCGACCCGAAGAAGACGTCGCGGATGAGGAAGAGTTCGGCGCCGTAGAGCAGAAGGGTCGCGACTCCCGCGAAAGCAAAGGCGATGGCCACGGGCCGCCCGCGCTCGGCAAAGATGGCGAAGGCGGTCACATTGGCCCAGGTGATGACGGCGAGGATGGCGAGGGTGAGCCAGCCGCCGGGCCCCCTGGCGTCGAGGCCGTTGGTCAAATCGCCGTGGTACGCGGCAAGTGGCGCCCAGATGAGCAGCGGGAGAACCGGCACCCAAAGCGCGAAGGGCGCGATACGGACCCAGTCCCGGCGGTGCGCGTTGCATGCGCCCCAGGCGAGCAGTGCCAGCGATGCGCCCACCGGCGCCCCGAACTGGAGCAAGGCTTCCAGGGGTGGCGTCCCGGCGCTGACGTAGGGGTAGATGCCGCCAGCGGCGGTGTCGAAGTCGAGGATCCAGGGAAGGTAGAGAAGGACGGAGGCGACTGCCAGCGGCGCCAGGAAGCCCAACGTCGCCTGAGTGGCCGGTAGGAACGGCGCGCGGCGCAGGTTGACCACGGCCACCGCTATCGCGAAAAGACCGGCGAAGGTGATCACGTCCCAGGCGTTCTGGAAGGCGAGGGCGCCGAGGATGATAGCTATGGGCAGGGCGACGAATGGCCGTTTCCTGAGAGTGGCGAAGCTGCGGAATCGTCGCGAGCGGAAGGTTGTGGCGGCGAGGCCAAGGGCAAGGAGCACCAGCGGTATCGACGTGACATGGGGGTGCAGGTCGCCGAGGAGGAACGAGAAGAAGGGGAACTCAGTGATCGTCCCATCGATGACGCGCGAGCCGCGCCACCAGAAGTAGTACTCCGTGGGGTACCAGCTGGTGGTGCGCTGGAGCGCTCCGCTGCGGTAGCAGTCGGCCCGGGCATCGACACCAGCCGGGCAGGGGAGAATGTTCTCGACACCGAACGCCTCGTACAGCCCGCGATCCGTATGGTCGTGCGCGGCAGCCCATTCGAACGAACCGATGAGGGAGCTGGCGAAGAGCAGGAGGCCGACGGAAACGCCGGCGGCAAGGGGCACCAGTCTTCGCACCTTGGGGCCCAGCATCCAGCGAGCGATTGCTGCCGAGACCGAAGCAACGGCGGTCGCGCTGGAAGCAAAGACGACGGCGAGCCCAAGGTTGTAGCCGACCGAGGCGGCGACGCCGCTCACGCTCGTGAGGACCGCCGTCTGGAGGTAGCCGAAGTAGTAATAGGCCGCCGGTTCGCCCGCCAGCCAGGGGTCCTGTGGCGGGTAACTCGGCGAAGTGAGCATGGCGTTGAGGTACATGAGGTCCATCGGCTGTTCGGTGCCGCCGATCGAGGACTGATAGGAACGGAAGGCCGCGTAGGCAAAGAAGGCGAGCGTGAAGATGCCGGCGTAGAGGCCCGCCTGGGGTGCGGACCGGCGCAAGGTTGCGAGGAACCGCCGGTCGCAGCGAGCGACGACGATCCCGGCGACCGCGACGATCATTACGGCGAGAAGGAATCCGCCACGGCCAGAGCCCATGAGCCCCAGGCTGCGGACGATGAAGTAGGTGTAGGCCGTAAGGACGAGGCCGAGGACGGGCGCCAGTCCGGCCCCACCGTCGGGGAATCGGCGAAAGAGGACGAAGGCGATCGGAAGTGCCGCCACCGCAATCACAAGGGCGCCGAACCAGAAGGCGAGGACGCCGGTCATCGCGGGTCAGGCCATCAGGGAATCGACGAACTCGGCGGCGTCGAAGGGAGCGAGGTCGGTCATCTTTTCGCCAGTGCCGATGAAGCGGACCGGCACACGGAGCTGGTCGGCGATGGCAAAGGCAATGCCGCCCTTTGCGGTGCCATCGAGCTTGGCAAGGACGATACCGGTGACGCCGACCGCTTCGGTGAACGACCGTGCCTGTATCAGGCCGTTCTGGCCGGTGGTGGCATCGAGCACGAGGAGCACTTCGTGAGGGCCATCGGGCACCTTCTTCTGGACGGTGCGGCTGATCTTCTTGAGCTCCTCCATCAGGTTGGCCTTGGTGTGGAGCCGCCCGGCGGTATCGATGATGACGATGTCGGCGCCGGTCGCTTCGGCGGCGGCAAGGGTGTCGAAGGCGACGGCGCCAGGGTCGGCGCCCGGCTGATGGGCCACGACGCGTGCGCCAACACGTTCGCCCCAGACCTTGAGCTGGTCGCTAGCGGCGGCCCGGAAGGTGTCGGCCGCCCCGAGGATGGTCACGGCGCCATCCTGCTGGAAGGCGTGCGCCATCTTGGCGATGCTCGTCGTCTTGCCGGCGCCGTTCACGCCAACGACGACGATGACGAGGGGCGAAGGGGCATCGGCCGCGGACCAGCGGGGCAGGTCGACGCCCGGCTCTTCGAGGACGCGGACGAGGTCATCACGGAGCAGTTCCCGCACCTCCGACGATTTCTTGATGCCGAAGTCGTTTACCTGCTTGCGGAGCCGGGTGAGGAGGTTGTCGGTCGTCTCGACGCCACAGTCGGCGCTGATCAAGATTTCCTCAATTTCCTCCCAGAGGCCGACATCGAAATCGGCGCCCTGGAAGACGGCACCGAGGCGGGAGAACCAGCCTTTGCGGGTCCGCTCGACAGCCCGGGTCGTCTGCTCGTGGAGTTCTTCGGTCTCTTCTTCGGTGAGATCAAGCACATCCGCCATGTGCTGCGGTTCGGTCTCGAAGGGAGCGTCCTCGCGATCCTCAACCGCGACCGGTGCGCCCTCAGCGGGATCGTCTTCGCGTGGCTTTCGTCGCCAGAAACGCACTGGCTACCCCCATGCCGAACTGCGAACCATGGTATCTGCGGGCCGGTTAAGAGGCAGCGGGGCTTCCCTTACACTTCGTCGAATCCGGCCTGCGCATCCCATTTCGCCTTCTGCTCGGCCCTGACCGTTTCATCGACGCTGCGATAGCCGGCGAGGAAGCTCGCCGCAAAGCGGTCAAACGTGCCGGCTCCGATCGCCGACCGCATCTGTTCGGTGAGCCGGACGAGGAAGCGGATGTTGTGGATCGAGGCGAGCCGGTAGCCGAGCAGTTCGTCGTTGCGAAAGAGGTGGTGGAGGTAGGCCGCGGAAAAACGGGTGCAGGTATGGCAGTCGCAGGAGGGATCGACCGGTTCCGGGTCCTCGGCGAAGCGGGCGTTGCGGATGTTCGCCCGGCCATCTGCCGTGAAGAGCGAGCCGTTGCGGCCGAGTCTCGTCGGCAGCACACAGTCGAACATGTCGACACCGCGGGCGACGGCGTTTACGAGGTCTTCCGGGCTGCCGACGCCCATGAGGTAGCGGGGACGATCCTCCGGCAACTCGGCCGTGACGATCTCCAGCATGGTGAGCATCTCCGCCTTCGTTTCGCCGACGCTGAGGCCGCCGATGCTGTAGCCCGGCGCCTCACGGGAGGCAAGCTCACGGGCGTGCCAGCGACGCAGGTCGGGGTGGACGCCGCCCTGCACGATTGCGAAGGTAGCGGGCGCGCCCGCGAAGTCGGCACACCGTTCGTACCAGCGGATGGTGCGCTCGGCGGCGTCCCGCGCGGCGTCAAGGTCGGCATCGGGGGCGAGGACGTGGTCCAGTGGCATCGCGATGTCGACTCCGAGGGCGACCTGGACCTCCATCGCCGTTTCCGGCGCGTAGAAGTGTTCGGAACCATCGATGTGCGACCGGAACCGGACGCCTTCTTCAGTCACCTTCTGCAGCCGGGCGAGGCTGAACACCTGGAATCCACCGCTGTCGGAGAGCACCGGCCCATCCCAATCCATGAACCGGTGGACGCCGCCAAGCCGCCGGATGAGATCGTGGCCGGGGCGCAAGAAGAGGTGGTAGGCGTTGACGAGGAGGATTTCGGCGCCGGTCGCGCGCACCTCGGCAGGCTCGAGCGACTTCACCGTGGCAAGGGTGCCGACGGGCATGAATGCAGGCGTCCGGATCGCGCCATGGGCGGTCTCGATGAGGCCAGTGCGGGGAGCGACCGGGCCCGGCGGCCGGGAGGTGAGCTGGAAGCGAAACATCAGGCGAAAAGCGGGCGCGCCGCCTCAACGACGAGCTCATCGGGCACGTCGTTGCGCGTCGTGGAATTGCCGAGGCCGTTGAGCAACACCCACTTGATTCGGCCCCCGGCGACCTTCTTGTCGTGGAGCGTCGCGGCGAGGACGCGGTCGAGGGCGATATCCGGCGCGCTGTCGGGGAGGCCGCAGCGGGTGAGGATCGCCTGCTGACGTTCGAGTTCGGCCGCCGTGAGCAGGCCAAGGGCGTGGGAGAGCCGCCCGGCAGCGTGCATCCCGACAGCCACGGCCTCTCCGTGGAGGTACTGCGAATAGCCGGTCACGGCTTCGAGGGCGTGGCCGATGGTGTGGCCATAGTTGAGGAGCGTCCGGCGGTCTGCTTCGCGCTCATCGTCGGAGACAACGGAGGCCTTGATGGCGACACTGCGGGCGATCAGTTCGGCGTTCTGCATGGCGCGGGGGTCGCCGGCGACCGCTTCGAGGTCGGCGAGGAGATGGCTGTCGAGGATGAGGCCATGCTTGACGACCTCGGCCCAGCCGGAACGAAGCTCCCGCTCAGGCAGATCTGCGAGCACGCCCGGGTCGATGACCACCGCCGCGGGCTGGGCGAAGGCGCCGACCATGTTCTTGGCGCCGGGGAGGTCGACGCCGGTCTTGCCGCCCACCGCGGCGTCGACCATGCCAAGGAGCGACGTCGGGACGTGGATGAATTGGACCCCTCGCAGGTACGTGGCCGCCGCAAATCCGGCGAGGTCGGTGACGACGCCTCCACCAAGGCAGACGATGAAGTCCTGGCGCTCGGCCCGGCAGCCGATGAGCCACTCGTAGACACGCTCGACGGCCGCGAGGTTCTTCTCGGTCTCGCCGGCGCGGATGGTGAAGGTCTCGACGGGATAGTCGGCCTGGCCGAGGGCGCGTTCGGCTGCCCCGGCGAAAAGCGGCCCCACGTTGGAGTCGGTGATGAGGAAGGCGCGGCCCTTAAGCCCCGCGTCGCGCGCCACGACGCCAAGGCCGGCGAGGGCACCTTCGCGGACGAGGATCGGATAGCGGGCAGTTGGTGTCGTCACCGTGGCGGCGAGGCCGGCAGCCTGTTTCAGGGTCAGCTCGATGCGGCCTGCGATCGCGTCGGCCGGCTCGTCACCGGCTTCCAGGTGCAGGTCGGAGCGGCCATAAAAGGGCGCTCGCGCGTGGAGCAAGGTAGCCAGGCGAGCTTCAGCATTGCCCTGGAGCAGGGGACGTTCTTCGGTGCCGGGTTGGAGGGCGAGGCGGACCGCCGCCTTCTTCGGTGCGATGTCGAGCCAGACGCTGTAGCCGCGGTTGATTGCGTCGCGGCCGCCCTGCGTCGTGGGGGCGCCGCCACCGGTGGCGACGACGATGCGTTCGCGGCGGGAGAGGTCGTCCAGCGCTTCGACTTCCAACAGGCGGAAGGCCTGCTCGCCATCTGCCGCGAAGATGTCGGTCACCTTGCGGCCGGTGGTCTGTTCGATCAGGCGGTCAGAGTCGACGAACTGCCAGCCGAGGCGCTCAGCGAGGCGCGGCCCGACGGTCGACTTCCCACTGCCGGAGATCCCAACGAGGAAGATGCGGTCGGTCTTCACCGCGCCGGGCGTTTCGCGCGCGGGCCGACGGTCTCGGCGTACCGCTCGAAGTTGCTGCGGGTCTCGGCCAGGGTGTCGCCGCCGAACTTCTCCAGCCAGGCATCGGCGAGGACGATTGCGACCATCGCCTCGGCGACAACGCCGGCGGCGGGGACAACACAGACGTCGCTGCGCTCGTAGTGAGCGAGGACCTCCTCGCCGGTCTCAAGGTCGACGGAGGGGAGTGGGTGGGCGAGGGTCGGGATCGGTTTCACGGCAGCCCGCACGATGATGTCCTCGCCGGTGCTAATCCCGCCTTCGATGCCGCCGTGGTTGTTCGTGCCGTGCTGCCAGGGGTGGTCGCGCCACTGGTCCACCGGGAGGATGACGTCGTGGACCTGCGAGCCGCGGAGGTCGGTGGCGTCGAACCCGTAGCCAAAACCGACACCCTTGAAGGCGTTGATGCTGCAGATCGCCTGGGCGATGCGGCCGTCGAGCTTGCGGTCCCAGTGGACGTAGCTGCCGAGGCCGAGCGGGACGCCGCTGACAACGACCTGGACTTCGCCGCCGACGGTGTCGCCGTCCTTCTTCGCGGCGTCGATCGCTTCGACCATCGCCTGATTCGGAGGCGGGGTCGGCGGTGCGCACGGCGCTCTGCTTCGACGGCGCTCCCAGTCGATGCTCGGGCATTGGCCGGGCGCGGACGCCGCCGATTGCGAGCGGTATGGCTGTGGAAGGCGACGCCGAATTCCGCGAGGAGCCGCTTGGCGACGCCGCCGACCGCGACGCGCGCAGTCGGTCTCGCGGGCGCTGGCGCGTTCGAGGACGTTGCGGACGTCGTCGAAGCCGTACTTCTGGGAGCCGGGGAGGTCGGCGTGGCCGGGGCGAAGGCGGGTGCACCTTCTCGATCTCGGTGTCGACCGGGTCGACGGCCATCTTCTCGGTCCAGTTGGCCAAGTCCTTGTTCTCGACCCACATCGCGATAGGCGAGCCGAGGGTCAGGCCGTGGCGGACGCCGGCGGTGATCTCGGCGTGGTCCTTTCGATCTTCATCCGGCCGCCGCGGCCGTAGCCACCCTGGCGGCGGCGGAGGTCGGCTGCGATGTCGTCCTCGCTGATCGGGAGGCCGGCGGGCACGCCTTCGATCACCATCGTGAGGCCCTTGCCGTGGCTTTCGCCGGCCGTGAGGAACCGGAAACTACCCATTGCGTTCGCTCTCCCGCTCGAGGTTCCAGGGTGCGTCCTGTGCTGCTTCGGCGGCCGGGCGAGGCCGTTCGCCCTCCACCGGAGGGAGCTGGATGGCGTGGAGTTCGTACCCTTCGGATGGATGGTAAAGGGTATCGAAGCGGCGAAGAACCTCCACGGCGCTCAACTCTTCGGCGAAAAGCTCGTCGGCGACGCCGCGGGTGGCCGTGGTGGTGAGGATCGGCCGCTGGATGGTGCCGCCACCTTCGGCCGCGAAGTCGGCATAGATGTCCACCCGGACTTCGGGCATGCGGAGGTTCGGCACGTCGAAGAGGATGAGGTCGAGCAAGGCGGCCGCAACTTCGCGGGCTTCGTCGATGGGGAACTCGGTCGGGAGACGCACGCCGTCGCGGGTCTGGTACTCAAGGACGAGCGAGGTCGAGAGGGTGGCAATGCCGGGTGCGACGGCCACGACCTCCGACTGCTGGATGGCCGACCAGCGGTTTGGGGGCATGCCCTTCGGCGGCCGGGAGAGCCGCCAGCGGGCGACGGAGTCGTTGATCAGGGCGCCGATGATGTCGGGGTCGCCCTCCGAGGCGCGTTGCCGCCAGGCGCGCTGCTGGAACATCTCCGAGGAAACGGCCCAGCCGACGAAGAGGAAGATGGCGAGGACGACGATGATGCCGATCACGATCATTGCGGTTGAGCCCTACGCGCCAGTTCGTTGCGAGCAGCTTCGAACATGACATCGACGGGAGCGGCGATGCCGGTCCAATGGGTGAAGGCGAGTGCGCCCTGGTAAATCAGCATGGAGAGGCCACCGAGAGTGCGGAGGCCGTGCTCCTCCGCCTGGCGCAGGAAGGGCGTCCGCTCGGGCGCATAGACGATGTCGACGGCCAGGGCACCTGCCCTGGCTCCGGTCAGGTCCGCCGGTGATTGTGATTCCGTTCCTGTGCCGTGCATGCCGACCGATGTGGTGTTCACCAGTACATCGTAGGCCCCAAGGTCACCTGGTTCGCGCAGAGCGCGCACGCTCGTCCCTCCGGTGCGGGCCAGTTCCTCCGCGCGTTCGAAGGTGCGATTCAGGATCGAAAGCCGCGCGCCACCATCGGCGAGCGCCAGGACGATGCCGCGAGCGGCGCCGCCGGCGCCAAACACAAGGACGTTTGCCCCATGGGGATCGAGGTTCCTTTCGTCCTTGAGCGACTGAACGAAGCCCGGCCCATCGGTGTTGAAACCGAAGAGCCGTCCGTTCCGATTCACGATGGTGTTCACGGCGCCGACGCGGCGGCTAAAGTCGCCGAGGTCGTCGATTTGGGGAATGACGGCCTGCTTGTGGGGGATAGTGACGTTGGCGCCGAGCATGTCGGCGGACCGTAGCCGTTGCATGCGGCTCCGGAGCGCGGACACGGGCGTGTCCCAGGCGGCGTAGGCGACATCGAGCCCGCACCGCTGGAAAGCGGCGTTCTGGAAGACGGGCGAGAGCGAGTGGGCGACTGGGTGGCCGATGAGGCCCGCCGTACGCATCACTGGCCGCCGTAGATCGCCTTGTTGGCTTCGTGTTCCGCCTCGGTGACGGCGAAGCGATGCGAACCGTCGGCGGCCACGGCATCGGCGACGAAATAGTAGTAGTCGGTGTCGGCCGGCTCGATGACCGCTTCGATGGAGGCAAGCGACGGGTTGGTGATGGGACCCGGCGGGATGCCCGGATAGAGCCGCGTGTTGTAGGGGCTGTCGGTCTGAAGGTCGTCGAAGGTCAGTTCCGTCTTCCAGTAGCCATATTCGTTGACAGATTCGGGGTCGAGAGAGACGGCGTACTGGACCGTTGGATCGGCGCCGAGGATGTCCCCCGCCTTCAATCGGTTGAAGAAGACAGAGGCGATGATCGGCCGTTCCTCATCGAGGACGGCCTCACGTTCGACAATCGAGGCGAGCGTGAGGACCTCGTGGACCGAGAGGCCCCGTTCGGCCGCTTTCGCACGGAGGTCCGCGTCGAACTTGACGTTCATTTGCTCGATCATCCGGCGCACCAGATCGGCAGGGGTGGAATCGACGGCCACGTAGTAGGTGTCGGGGAAGAGGTAGCCCTGCAGCCGCTGGTTATCGGGGAGGAGCTCGGCCGGGGGGAATCCGGCAGCGAGGCCAGGAGGGAGCTGCGCGTTTTGGGCGGCGAAGACGAACTGGTCGGCCAGGCCGATGCCGGCGTCCTCGAGGATCTGGCCCATCTCTTCGATGCGGATGCCTTCGGGGAAGGTCACCTCGATCTGGGGCGGACCGGGCCGCACGAGGAGCGTGTCGACGACTTCCGAGGTGGAGGAGTTGAGGTGGAAGACGTGCTCGCCGGCGCTGAGGTTGTCCTGGACGCCCATCAGACGGACGAGTGACTCGAACTGCCGTGCCGATCGGATCACCCCGAGGATCTCGAGATCGTGGGCAACGTCGCCGGCGGTGGCCCCGTCCTGCACGGTGTACTGGACCGTGTCGTCAAGGCGGTCGGAGACGATGGGGCCGCCGGGCTCGCGCTTCAACGTATCGCCCGAGTCGGCCATGAGCATGCTGCCGGCGATGACGCCGATGGTCACCGTGATAACGGCGACGATGGCTTTCCAGGAGATCGGCGTCACCGGGGCCTCCGGGCGTCAAGGACGGCCTGGAGGACGATGGCAGCGGCAGCGGAATCGCGGCGTCCACTCGCCCGGTCGCGGCCGGTGATACCGCGGCCGGTGGCTTCGGCGGTGCTCAGCCGCTCATCCCATTCGCTCACGGGGACGGTCAGGGCGCCGCGAAGGGCCGCAACGAACGTCCGCACGTCGCGCGTCTGCTGCGAATCGCCGCCGGACATGCTGACCGGGAGGCCGACGACGACCTCGTCGATCTCGCCTTCGGTGACCAGCCGGATGATCTCAGGGATGAGGTCGATTGCGTTGCCCTGGAGAGCGTCCCGCGGGTGAGCGAGCATCCCGAGTTCGTCACTGATGGCGACGCCGGTGCGCCGGGTGCCCGGGTCAATTGCCAGGAGTCGGCGAGGGGAGGGCGTCGATTGCGGCGGTATTTTCGGACTCCTCGCTGGTGGCGTCATCCCGGGTGCGCAGTTCGACATCGATACGGAAGCCGAAGCGGGGAAGCCGGGGCGCCCAACCGGGCGTGACGTCGACTTCGACATCATCAATACCATAGCGTTCGGACAGGGTCGCCATCGCCCCTGACTCGCTCTTACCCGAAACTGCCGACTCGATATCGCTGCGGGTGACGTCCCGAGCGAATTCGCCGCGCACGAGCAACTCCGTCTGAATCGTCCGCGTTTCGGAGTCGAACTGGCGGGCGCCCGTTTCCACGGCCGAGACCGAGCCCGGGATGAACTCACCCGGTCGCCCATCGTCGAGCACATACCGCGCGACGGTGTCGAGGACCGGAGAGACGACGGCGAGCGCCGTTACGGTCACGTGGACATCCATCACGAGAACGTCGGAGATCGTGCCGATCGATGGCGCCGGGTCGCCCAGCTCCACTTCGACATCGGCGGTATCGAGGAAGACGGCATCGTGGGGCCGGTCCTCGACGAGTGTGTGCTTGATCGATTCGACGACGGCGAGGTTATTGGCAAGGTTCCGGATTGCCACGACATCGCTGCCGGAGACCGCCGCGGCGGGGCCATCGACGCCGCCGCCGGCGTCGCTCTCGTTCTCCGCGCGGAGGCCCTGGGCGGCCCCTTCATTGACAAATCCGGTGATGGTCCCGGGGGCAATGTTGCCCGTGGTGCCCGGGTCGACGGCGAAGGCAGCGACGTAGGCCACACCATTGGCGGGGACCTCGGCATCTTCCCGGAGTTCGAAGTCCGGGGCCGTGCCTTTGGTGGCGAACAACGTCCCGGACGGAATGGAGATTTCTTCGTCCGTGTCGTTGTAGATGGTTACGGTCACCTGGGCGAACTCCGAGCCAACCAGTTGGGTGCCTGTGGTCGGAATCGCGAGGGTCACCGTGCGAGTGCTGGAGATGTTCTGAGCCGGTACCTGGAGCGACTGCAGGTTGACTGCCGGTGTAGTCGGGGGATGCTTCGATTCTGAACCGTGCGTTCGACCGACTCCGTTGGGGGATAGGCGACGATGTTCGCCTTCGGCCCCATCGTGAGGATGAGCGCAATTACGCCGAGCACGGCGGCAACAACGGCGAGTCCCTGGACGTAACGGCCGATGGGCGGGACGAGCCACGACGCCTTGCCGAGGCGGAGGACCATCCGGCTGCCCGAGTCCCAACGGACATGCTCGGGCTTGCGGGCGACGGGGATCCGGACGGCCCGGGCGCGCGAGGCGAGGGTCCATGACGACGTTGCGATGGCGATGGTCCGGCCGGAGTCTTCGGCGTGGCGCTTGAGGCGCCGGATCCCGATTTCCCGGCTCAGCTCGCGGTTGCCACCCGGTGCGTGGACAACGACGGCATAGGTGGGAGCGGAGTCGATGCGGCCACAGACGGTCGCCACGTCGGCATTGCGGTCGATAACAACAACACTGGCGTAGTCGGCGTCGCGCGGTTCTACCGGCGGTCGTGGCGCCGATGGTGGGGGTCCAGGCGCATCGGCCCGGGGCTGGTCCGGGGACGGACAGGCGCGGCCTCGGAATCGGACATCTTCCACTCCGTAGGCCCCGCCAACGCGGATTATACGTCGGCGAGGGCTTTTCTTGCCGCAGCGTCGGCGAAACGGAGTGCCTCATCGAGCCGCGAAACGTCGTTGGCCCCGGCCCGGGCCATGTCCGGACGACCACCACCACCGCCACCGGCCGCTCCTGCGATTCGCGGATCAGGTTGCCCGCAGTGCACCCCGGCGGAGACGAGATCCGGGGTAGCGGCAACAAGGAACGCGGCCTTGCCTTCGGGGGCCGCAGCGAGGACGACGAGGGCACTGCCGAGTTCGTTGCGGAGAGCATCGGCCATACCGGTGAGGGCGTCGGCGGATTCGACATCGACGCGGGCGACCACGAGCCGGTGGCCGCCAACATCGGCGGCCGAGGCGGCGAGGTCTTCGGCGAGGGAGGCGCCCTGTTCACGCTGGAACCGGGCGGCCTGCTTGCGCAGCCGTCGAGTTCGGCCGCGGAGCTGTTCGACCCGCTCCTCGATGTCGGCGGCGGGGACATTGAGCCGGGCGGCGAGGCGCTGGAGGCGGTCGTGCTGGTCGAGGAGGTAGCGCTCGAGCCTGGGCGCTGCTGATGGCCTCGATGCGCCGCGTGCCGGCGGCCACCGCGGATTCGCGCAGGATGTGGACGAAGCCAATTTCGCCGGTGTGGTGGACATGGGTGCCGCCGCAAAGTTCGGCGCTGAAACGGTCGCCGTCGTCACGGATTTCGACGACGCGGACTTCGTTGCCGTACTTGTCGCCGAAGAAGGCGAGGGCGCCGCCGGCCACGGCCTGCGCGATAGCCGGTGTTGCGCCAGGTGACGTCCAGGTCGTGGCGGACCTTCTCGTTCGCGAGCTGCTTCGCACCTCGATGAAGGGCCGCGCGGGGTCTGCTCGAGATGGGTGAAGTCGAAGCGGAGGCGGTCGGGGCGTGACGAGCGAGCCCTGCTGGCGGACGTGCGTGCCAAGGATCTAGCGCAGCGAGGCATGGAGCAGGTGCGTGCCGGTGTGGTTGCCGGGCAGCGCCCTGGCGCCACGCGATGATCGACCGTCGCCTGTGCGAGGTCATGCAACCGAGATTGCCCCTTCGGCGAACGTGGCCACGGTGCACGATGGCGCCGCCGGCCGCCTGCGTGTCTTCCACCGTCGAAGACGCCGGAGTGGGTGCGAATGTTCCCGCGGTCGCCCATCTGCCCGCCGCCTTCGGGGTAGAAGGGGGTTGGTCGAGAGATGACCTCGCAGTCGTCGCCCTCGGTGGCGATATCCACCAGCGCGCCTGCCTTGAGGATGGCGACGACATGCGGCGTCGCACTCAATGTGGCCGTAGCCGACGAAGGCGCTGTGCTCGTCGCCGAGGGACTGGAGTGCCGGGGAAACCTCGCCCTTGAGGAACTTCCCTGCTTGCGCGAGCATCGCTGGCGCTGCGCTTCGAGGGCCGCCTGGAAGCCCGCGTCGTCGAGCGTCGAAGCCTGCGCGCGAGGCAATCTCCCGGGTGAGCTCGAGGGGCATGCCGAAGGTGTCGTAGAGGAGGAAGGCCTCGTCGCCGGGCACGCTGCGGGCGTCGGCATCTGCGAGCCGGGCGAGTAGCGTTCGAGGCGAGGCGACGCCAGCGGCAAGCGTGCGGACGAAGCGCTCTTCTTCGGTGGTGAGGGCCTGCTTGATGAAGTCGGCGTGACTCGTCGAGATGGGGATAGCCGACCTTGAGCTTGTCGATCGCGGCGTCGGCGAGCCGAGCCGTGAAGAGCTCGGTGACGCCGGAGCGGCGGGCGAGGTAGACCGCGCGCCGGATCACGCGCCGAAGCACGTAGCCGCGCCCCTCGTTGCTGGGGACGACGCCGTCGCCGACGAGCAGCGTGGCGGCGCGGCAGTGTTCGGACATGGCGCGGATCGCGTATTGCCTGCTCCGGTGGCGACGCCGCTCGACGTAGTGACGCCCGACGATCGACGGCGGCGCGTCTCGAGGATGGGCAGGAAGATGTCGGTCTCGAAGACCGAAGCGACGCCCTGGAGGACTGCGGCAACCCGTTCGAGGCCGCTGCCCGTGTCGATGTTCTGGGTCGGGAGGTCGGTCGCGGGAGCCGTCCGGGTGCTGGTAGAGCTGCATGAACACGAGGTTCCAGATTTCGAGGAAGCGCGTCGTCGTAGCCGACGCCGCCGACGGGTTGCCGCCGGCGTCCAGCTGGAGCTGCGCGCTCGTCGCCGGCTCGGGTGAAGTCGTAGTAAATCTCGCTGTCGGGCCACACGGTCCGCTGGCGCCCGGCGTGTCGTTGGGGAAGCTGAACCAGTAGTTCAGTTCCTCGTCGCGGCGGTGGATGTGGCTCGTCGGGCAGCGCCGACTTCGGCGCCAGTACGTTATAAGCCTCGTCGTCGCGTCAGGAAGATGGTGACATGGAGGCGGTCAGCGGGGATCTCGTAGACCTTGGTGAGCAGCTCCCAGGCGAACTGAATGGCGTCGCGCTTGAAGTAGTCGCCGAAGCTGAAGTTGCCCAGCATCTCGAAGGCGGTGCAGGTGCGAGTGGTCGCCCACCTCCTCGATGTCGGTCGTGCGGAAACAGCGCTGGACCGTGGTCGCGCGGGGTGCAGGGCGCGGTCCTGCTCGCCCATGAAGATCGGGCTTGAACTGCTGCATCCCGGCGCTGGTGAACATCGAGGTCGGGTCGCCGATCGGCACGAGCGGCCAGGCGGCAGTTCCGCATGCGCCCGCTCTTTGAAGAAGGAGAGGAATGCGTCGCGAATTTCGTCGGATGTTCGGGGAGCGGTCATTGATCCAATTCCTGAGAACGCGATTTGTCTTGACAGGGTTTTCGGGCGATACCTAGCATGTTCGTGGACGCGCGATACGTCCATTATGAAGGGCGAAGCAGAACCTCCCGAACGCAGCCGCCCGCGTCGCCCCATGAGCGCCAACAGCGGCCTTTTCCACCGACGATCGTGAAGAGTGGCACGCCCGGTCCGGGCGTCATCGTGCTGGCGGCCGGGCGTGGTACCCGGATGCGGTCATCGCTGCCCAAGGTCCTCCACTCAGTGTGCGGCGGCCGATGGTGAATCACGTCATCGAGGCGGCCAGGGCACTATCGCCGCAGACAATCGCCGTAGTCGTCGGTTACCAGGCGGACCAGGTGCGGCCGGCGATCGAAGGCGAGGTGTCGTGTTCGTCGAGCAGACCGAGATGCTCGGCACGGGCGACGCCGTCCAGCGCTGCCGCGAGGCCATGGCCGGCGTCGACCGATCGTTGTCCTCAACGGCGATGCGCCGTTTGCTCACCGCCGAGACCGTGCAGATGCTCGTGGCAGGCGCCGGCGAGGCGACGATGGCGATCGCCGTGAACCGCGTCGACGATCGCGGCGCCTTCGGCCGAGTGGAGCACGATGCTGCCGGGCGAGTCCGCGGGATCGTTGAGGCCGAACGGGATGGCGAGGCGGCGCCGGCGGAACGAAATGCGGGTTTTTATGCTTCGACGGTCCGTGGCTCTGGGCGAACATCGAGAGCAGTGGCGACGAGCGAGAAGGGCGAGCGCTACCTGACGGCCCTCGCGGCCATGGCGGCCGAGCAGGGGACAGGCCGTGACCACCGTCGCGGTCCCCTCCGAAGACGCGATAGGCGTGGACGACCGCGCCGGCTCGCGGAAGCGGAGGCGATCATGCGCCGGCGCATCGCGGAGCGGCTACATGCTGGCCGGAGTGACGATCCGCGACCGCTGCCACGACCTACATCGACGCCATGGTGGAGATCGGCCGAGGACGTGACGATCGAGCCAGGCTGCCACATCCGCGGTCGCACGCCGCGTAGCCGCGAACAGCGACGATCGGCCCGAACACGGTCTTGCGAGATAGCGAAGTCGGGCGCCCGTTGCCTCGTCACCCAGTCGACGGTCGAGGACTCGCGGATCGGCAACGATGTGCACGTCGGCCCCAATGCCCACGTCCGCGGCGGCGCCTCCATTGGCGACCATTGCGAACTCGGTAACTACGCCGAGGTGAAGAATTCGGTGGTAGGCGAAGGCGTGAAGATGCACCACTTCAGCTACCTCGGCGACGCCGACGTTGGCGCAGGCGTGAACTATCGCCGCCGGCGCCATCACCTGCAACTACGACGGCGTGAGCAAGCACCGGACAACGATCGGGGCAGGCGCCTTTATCGGCTGCGACACGATGCTCATCGCGCCAGTGACAATCGGTGAAGGGGCAGTCACCGGCGCCGGCGCGGTGATCACAAAGGACGTCGCCGCGGGCGAACGCGTAGCCGGAGTGCCCGCCAGACCCTTGCCCGCGAGGGCCAGACACTGATGGAGTTCGGCGTCATCATCGCAATCGTCCTGGTGGGGGCCTCGGCCATCGTCCTGGCGCTGGCGGCGGCGGGCGAGACGGCGCTCGAACGGGCGAGCAACGTCCGGATCCAGGCACTGGCGGCGCGGGGCGACCGAAGGGGCCATGCGGATCGCGGACAGCGAGGAGCGACTTGCGCGGTTCCTCGACCCCCTGACCGCGGCGCGCATCATCGCGGTCAGCGTCCTCCTCCTCGGGTTCGCCTACATCGGCAGCCAGGCCGACGGGACCGGCGGCGTTCTCTGGCTCGGCGCGCTCGGCGGCAGTGGTTGTCGCCATCCTCCAGATGACCGTCGGTCTCATCGTGGCCAGGCGGCCGGAGTACACGGCGGTCCAGCTCGAGCCGCGTGGTCCAGGTGACGGCGATGGGCTTCGGGATCATCTCGTGGCTTCATCCTCGCCTGCCGGCCCGGCTCATTGGCAGGGCGTTCGGCTCGGTTGCGCCGCCGCCGAATCGATGACATCCTCGCCCTCGTCGAGCGAGAAGAGGCGGCCGGCGGGGTGGAAGAGGAAGAGCGGCGGATGATCCGCGGGATCATCGACCTCGAAGACAAGACCGCCCGCGAGATCATGGTCCCGCGAATCGACATTGCCGCCGCCGAGATCGAGAGCGACTGCCTCAGACGTGGCGGCGCATCGATCAACGAGCGCGGGTTCAGCCGCATCCCGGTGTTCCGGGAGAACATCGACGACATCGTCGGCATCGTCTATGCGAAGGACCTGCTTCGCAGCGTGTCCAACGGTTCTCGCGAGCGGACGCTGGCGCGAACTGCTGCGGCGAGCCTGTCTTCATCCCGGAATCGAAGCGGCTCGACGCAACTCCTCACGGAGATGCGCGCTTCCCGCACGCACATGGCGATCGTGGTCGACGAATACGGCGGCACCGCCGGCCTTGTCACGATCGAGGACCTGCTGGAAGAGATCGTGGGCGAGATCGAGGACGAATACGACACGGCGGCGCCGCCGATAGAGCGGATCTGCGAGGACGAGGTCCTCCTCGATGCCGGGTCGCCAACGGAGACGCTGCAGGAGATGTTCGACTGCGACATCGAGTCTGAAGATTTCGACACGGTGGGCGGCCTCGTCATCCACGAGCTTGGCCGCCTGCCGGATGTCGGCGACGAGGTGGCGGTGGGCGACCTCCACCTGAGCGTGCTCAGCATGGCGGGCCGGCGGATCAAGCGTGTGCGAGTGCAGCGCGTGCAACCGGAGACGCTGGAGCTGACCGCTGAGGGATAGCCCCGGGCGCTTGCTATAGTGCCTGCGGCATGGCCGAAAACCCTGACCTCCCCTACTGGCTGGCGCTCCGCCGCGCGGGGCTGGGCAGCACGCAATTTCGCACTCCTCCTCGCCCACTTCGGGTCGATTGGCGCAGCGTGGCAGGCCGACGCGGAAGCACTCAGCCGGGCAGGGATCGACCGCCAGTACCAGCGCGGCGTCGAGCGGGCCCGGCGGGACTTCGACGGCGAGCGCGAGCTGGAAATGCTGCAGCGGCACAACGTGCGCGTTTACACGTGGATGGATGAAGACTTCCCCCGCTCGCTCCGCGAAGTGGGTGACAGCCCGCCGGTGCTCTTCGCACGGGGGAACACCTCGCCGGACTTCGAGCAGGCAGTCGCAGTTGTGGGCACGCGGAGGGTGACGCCGTATGGCCGCCAGGCCGCAGAGGAGTTCTGCGCGATGCTTGCCCGCACGGGCGTGGCGATCATCAGCGGGCTCGCCCGCGGTGTCGACGCGATCGCCCACAGGGTAGCGCTGGAGAACGGCGCGCCCACGGTTGCGGTGCTTGCCGGCGGGATCGACCGGGTCTACCCACGAGAGAACCAGGGCCTGGCCGAGCGGGTGATGGAGCAGGGGTGCCTGGTCAGCGAGTATCCGATCGGGATCCCTGCGCGGGCCGACTATTTCCCCAGGCGCAACCGCATTCTTTCGGGCCTTGCGCGAGCGACGCTGGTGGTGGAGGCCGGCGACGGCAGTGGCGCCCTGCACACGGCAAACTGGGCGTTCGAGCAGGGACGCGACGTTTTCGCGATTCCCGGCAGCGTCTTTTCGCGGCAGAGCAAGGGGACGAACCAGCTGATCCGGGAAAACACGGCAAAGCTCGTGGCCACCCCCGAACAGCTCTGCGAGGAACTGAACCTGCTCACGGCGACGGGGCAAGCGCCGCTGGCGCCGGTTAGTGGACGTAACAAACCGGAGCCTCCCGTGACAGATCAGGACGAGAGGGTCATGCTTCATACCCTCGGCGACCAAAAACTGCACGTGGATGAACTCGCGCGCATTGGCGGAAAGCCGGTGGCGGAAGTGAGCGCGCTCCTCCAGGTCATGGAGCTCAAAGGGCTCGTGCGGCAGGAAACGCCGTTGACCTATCGAAAGAATTAGGGAGAACGCCAACCACCCCCTCCTCGACAGAAGGGGAACCGGCTCTCTACTCTCGGAAAGCGGAGACAACAGGCCCATCGCGGGCCGTGGGATAGATAGTGGCAGCAACGAAAGCGCGAACAGGCAAGGCCCGGCCGGCTGCGAAGAAGTCGATCGCGAGGAGCGGGGGGACTGGGCGCAAGCTTGTTATCGTCGAGTCGCCGGCTAAGGCACGGACGGTCCAGAGCATCCTCGGCGATGACTACCAGGTCCTTGCCTCGGTTGGACACGTGCGCGACCTGCCGGTTGCCGGCTACGGCCTCGAGAGCTTCGAGACCTTCCAGCCGAAGTACCGGAACCTGAAAGACAAGACGCAGGTCATCAAGGACCTCGCGAAAGCAGCGAAGAACGCCGAGCACGTTTTCCTCTCCACCGACCCTGACCGCGAAGGGGAGGCGATCGCCTGGCATGTGCGTGAGGCGGCGGAGATCCCCGAGGAGCAGACCTCGCGCGTGGTCTTCCACGAGATCACAAAGCCCGCGATCGATGCCGCCTTCGCGGAAGACCTGCGGAATCCCCAGAAGCTGAACATGGACCTGATTGAGGCGCAGCAAACGCGGCGCGTGATGGACCGACTGATCGGCTACCCGCTGACGTGGTTCGTCCAGGGCAAGGTCAGCCGCAGCGCCAGTGCCGGGCGCGTCCAGAGCGTGGCCCTCCGCCTCATCGTCGAACGCGAGAAAGAGATCCAGGCGTTCGTCCCGCAGGAATACTGGACGCTTCATGCCCTGCTGGCGAAGAAGATGGGCGAGCGCGCCCAGTTCGAGGCCGACCTCGCCAGCCTCCCGGGCGTCAAGGGCAAGCCCGAGATCCACAGCGGCGACGAGGCCACGCCGCCTTGTCCGCGCCTTCGAGCGGTCCGACTTCGCGGTCAGTTCGATGAAGAAGGGCCAACGAAAGCGCTCGCCGGCGCCCCCGTTCACGACCAGCACCTTCCAGCAGGCGGCGAACAACCGCCTGGGCATCGGTGCATCCCGGGCGATGGGCGCCGCTCAGCAGCTTTACGAAGGCATTGAGATCAACGGTCAGCCGGTCGGCCTCATCACCTACATGCGGACCGACTCGCTGAATGTGGCGCCGGAGGCACGGTACGAAGCGCGGGAATGGGCGAAGCGCGCCTATGGCGAAGACCACGTGCCGGAAAAGGATCGCGTCTACCGGACGAGGGCCAAGGGGGCCCAGGAAGCGCACGAGGCGATCCGGCCGACATCACCGTCACGGACGCCGCAGACCCTGCGCGGACAGCTTTCGAATGAGCTTTTGAACGTCTACCGGCTGATCTGGGAACGCTTCATGGCCAGCCAGCTGGCCGACGCGCTCTACCGCACGACGCAGGTGGAGATCGAGGCCCGCGAAAACGGCGAGCTGCACGGGACCTTCCGGGCCAGCGCCCAGGAACTGGAGTTCGCCGGACACCTCGCCGTCTATGGCCGCAGCGCCGAGATGTCGGACGACGAGCCAGACGAGGAGAACGCCGAGAGCCGTTTGCCCGCGCTGGAACAGGGTGAATCGCTCGAGCGACGCGCCATCCGCCCGGATCAGCACTTCACGGAGCCTCCCGCCCGCTTCACCGAGGCGACGCTGGTGAAGGCGCTGGAGGAGCTGGGAATCGGCCGCCCGAGCACGTATGCAACGATCGTCCAGACCGTGCAGAAGCGCGATTACGTCAAGAAGCAGGGCCGTGCGCTGGTCCCCCAGGAACTCGGGTTCGTGGTGAACGACATCCTCGTTGAACACCTCGACCGCTATGTGGCGCCGGCGTTTACAGCGGAGCTGGAAAACACGCTCGACGACATTTCGCAGGGCAAGCAAGAGTACCTGCCGGTGGTGAGCGCCTTCTGGGGAGCCTTCGACAAGGAGATGTCCGAGGCGAAGGAGAACGCCGCCAAGCAGCAGACCGAGACCGACATCCTCTGCAGCGAGTGCGGCCAGGCGAACCTGGTGATCAAGTGGGGCAAGAACGGGAAGTTCATGGCCTGCCCGCGGTATCCCGAGTGCAAGAACACGATGCAGATCACGCAGGAAGGGGAGCCTGTCGCGGTTGCAGGTCCGCAGCGGCTGGAGAACGTCGAGTGCCCGAAGTGTGGCGGCGACCTGATCCAAAAGAGCGGCCCTTACGGGCCCTACGTCGACTGCGAGTTCCGCGACGAGACGTGCGATTTCCGGGCCGGGGTGCCCGTTGGCGTTGCCTGCCCCGAAGAGCCGGAGAGCGGCCAGCTGGTGGAGAAGCGGACGCGCCGCGGCACGTTCTACGCCTGCTGGAACTATCCGAACTGCAGCTACACGACCAACTCGCTGGAGCCGGGCAAGATCGCGCCGGCGCGACCGGACGATGTGCGCGAAGAGGCGAACAAGAAGCTGCTGGAGCGGAGCGCGCGAGGCAAAGCGGCGTTTGCAAAGCGCAGAGCAAACAGCAGGACGCGCACGAACACAGCGCGAACTCGCGTCCGCAAGGCTGGCTAGTCAGGGCCAACGCCTGCTACGTTTGACGGACTCCGCGTGGCGGCGGGGGCCGGTGTGAGCGACCAACCAGCGCACAAGACCACTGATGCGTTCCTCGAGGCGTACCTGCGCGAGCTGGCGGCGCTTGGCAACCGCTCGAAGTACACGATCCGCAATTATCGCAGCGATGTCGGCCACTTCCTGGGCTATTGCGAAGAGCGGGACTGGGCCCCCCTCGAGCTCACGCGCGCTCGCTACCGCGAATACCTCGGCACCCTCAAGGATGTGAACATGGCGACGGCCTCGATGGCGCGCCGGACGAGCACGATCCACAGCTTCTACCGTTACCTTCAGCGCGAGGGCGTGAGCGAACGCGACCTGATGCACGGTATCTCGCTGCCAAAACGGGGGCGGCGGCTGCCCAAGGTGCTGGAGGGCCCGACGATCGCCGCCCTCCTCGAAGGACCGGACACAACAACGGCGAAGGGCCTCCGCGACAAGGCGATGCTCGAACTCCTCTACGGCGGCGGGCTTCGGATCTCGGAATTGACCTCGATGGACGCCGGCGATGTGGACCGCGATTACGGCACGGCGATCGTCCACGGGAAGGGCTCGAAGGAGCGCGTGGTGCTGTTCGGCGAACCGGCGATGGTGGCCCTGGAAGCCTACCTGGCAAGGGCCCGCCCGGAGTTCGCGAAAGGCGCGGAGGCAGCGCTCTTCCTCAACCGCTTCGGCAAGCGGCTGACGGCCCGGTCGGTGCAATCGATCATCAAGGAGGCGGCGCTGCGGGCCGGGATCACGGCGGACATCCACCCGCACCTGCTCCGCCACTCCTTCGCGACGCACCTGCTCGACGGGGGCGCTAACCTGCGCACCGTGCAGGAGCTTCTCGGCCATGCGAGCGCGGAAACGACGCAGATCTACACGCACGTCAGCCAGGCAAGGCACGCCGAGGCATCGTCGGCAGCCTGGAAGTCGCTGGGCGAGCAGGTGCGGACGCGGGCGGCGAAAGCCCGGCGCCGGCAGCTGGCGGCCGCCGATGGCTAAGCCCACGCTGATCCTCCTCGTCAATGGCCCGAACCTGAACCTGCTCGGCACGCGCAAGCCGGAGATCTATGGCCGGACCACGCTCGCGGACATCGAGGCAGATGTGGCAGCGGCAGCAAACTCGCAGGGTGCCGCCCTGCTTTGCTTCCAGAGCAACCACGAGGGGGCGATGATCGACTTTCTCCACGAGCACCGGCTGACAGCAGCCGGGGTCGTGATGAACGCGGGCGCCTATACGCACACCTCCGTTGCCCTGCGCGACGCAATCGAGGCGATCGAGCTCCCGGTCGTCGAGGTGCACATTTCCAACACCCACCGGCGCGAGGAGTTTCGCCACAGCTCCCTCCTCGCCGGTGTCTGCGCGGGGCAGGTGACCGGCCTCGGGCGCCACAGCTACACTGTCGCGACATCGCTCCTGCTCGGGATAGTGCGGGAGCGCGCCGAGGGTCGATGACGCAAACACGCCTGGAACGGGTTCGCGAAGCACTCAGGGAAGCCGAACTCGACGGGATCATGGTCTCGTCGCCGGTGGACGATGTCTTCGGCAACCAGTCGGCCAACCGCCGCTGGATCTCGAACTTCACTGGCTCCACCGGCTACGCCCTGGTGACCGTCGAGGGCGCCTGGTTCGTGGCCGACTTTCGCTACACGGAGCAGGCGGCGGCGGAGTGCGAGTCGCTCGGCTACGCGATCTTTGCGCGCAAGGGCGCGATGTCCGACTGGTGGCCGGAGCTTTGCCGGACGGCGGGGCTCGCGGGCAAGGATATCGGATTTTCCGGCGCCGACTTCTCGCTGGAGGAGTACGAGGAGTTCCTCGACGAGTCCCGCGACTACGAGGGTGCGCCGAAGCTCGTCCCCCACAGCGGCCTTCTCGAAGACCTCCGGATCCTGAAGGAGGCAGCGGAGATGGCGTCGCTGCAACGGGCGATCGATGTTGCAGACACCGCGATGGCCGAGGTGCAGCGCCTTGCCCGGCCTGACCTGACGGAGCGCCAGCTGGCCGCGGTCGTGGAGCAGCAGGTGAAGCTGGCCGGCGGCGACAGTATCAGCTTCGAGACGATCGTGGCGGCGGGTCCGGCCGGTGCGATGCCCCACGCGACCCCGGGCGACACGCTTCTTGGCGAAGGGCGCCCGATCGTCGTGGATATGGGCGCGGCCGTCGACGGCTACTGCAGCGACCTCACGCGCACTTTTCTGCTTGGCCAGCCGGACGCGAAGTTTCGCGAGATCTACGACATCGTCTTCGCTGCCCAGGCAAACGCGATCGCGAAGGTCGAGGCGGGGATGAGCGGCAAGGACGCCCACGAACTGGCGGCGGGAGTGATCGAGGCAGCGGGCTATGGCCACCAGTTCGGCCACGGGCTGGGGCATGGCGTCGGCCTCCAGGTGCACGAACATCCGTATCTTGGTAGGACGGCAGAAGGTACGCTGGAGGAGGGCATGGTGTTCACGATTGAGCCCGGGATCTACCTGCCCGGCTGGGGTGGCGTCCGCATCGAAGATGTGGTGGTGTTGGAGAACGGCCGGGCTCGCGTGTTGAGTCACGCACCAAAGATGACACCCGCAGGAGTGTGACCAATGCTTTCGACCAGTGACCTTCGAAAGGGGGCGACCATCGAGATCGACGGGAAGCTCCTCTCGATCATGGACTACAGCCACATCAAGATGGGCCGCGGCAGCGCCCAGGTGCGGATCAAGATGCGCGACGTGCGCACCGGCACAATCACCGAGCAGACGTTCCAGGCCGGCACCAAGTGGCCGCGCGCCCGTGTCGAGCGGCGCCAGATGCAGTACCTCTACCACGACGGCCAGTTCTTCACCTTCATGAACACCGAGACGTTCGACCAGATCCCAGTGGATGCCGGGAAGGTTGGCGACGCCGAGAAGTTCCTTAAGGAGAACGCAATTTGCGAGCTCATCCTGTACGGCGAGGAAGTGATCGGGGTCGAACTGCCGATCACGGTGGAGCTTGAGATCGTCGACACGGACCCGGGTTTCAAGGGCGACACGGCGACCGGCGGCACGAAGCCTGCGACGCTCGAAACGGGCCTCGTCATCAACGTCCCCCTCTTCATCGAAGCGGGCACCGTGGTGAAGGTGAACACCGATTCCGGGGAGTACATCGAGCGAGTCACGAGCTAGCGATGGAGCCGCTCGAGCCGACGGACGTCCTCTCGTACATCAACGAGCGCATCGAACTGGACGAGCGGCTCAGCGACCTCTGGGTCGTTGGCGAAGTGTCCGACTACAGCCGTTCATCGCCGGGCCACCGCTACTTCAACCTCAAGGACGGTTTCTCCTCGCTGCGGAGCGTCATGTTCCGGACGGAGATGCCGGGCGTGAACCTCGAACCCGGTGAAACGGTCATCGCACATGGACGGATGGGTATCTATCGCCAGCGAGGCGAGTTGCAGTTTGTCTGCGACTTTGCACGCTCGGCCGGCATCGGGATTGCAGCCGCGAAGTACGAGGAACTCCGGGAACGCCTGGAGAAGGACGGGCTCTTCGACCCCGCCAGAAAGCGCCCGCTGCCGGCCTTTCCGCGTCGCATCGGTGTGGTGACCTCCCCGACGGGCGCCGCGATCCACGACATTCGCCGCGTTGTGGGGCGGCGCTGGCCGCTGGCCGAACTGGTGCTGGCGCCGACGATGGTGCAAGGCGAATTCGCGGGTATCCGCATCGCCGCCGCAATCGAAGACCTGGCGCTGGAAAAGGACCTTGATGTCGCGATCCTCGCGCGGGGCGGTGGTGGCGCCGAAGACCTCGCCGGATTCAACGACGAGCGGGTCGCCCGGGCAGTCTTCCGCTTTCCCGTCCCGCTGGTGACGGGCATCGGCCACGAGACCGACCGCACCATCGCCGACTACGTAGCGGATGTGTATGCCCCGACACCCAGCGCCGCAGCCGAGGCGTGCACTCCGGATGGCCCGGCTATCTCCTATGCGCTCCGAACCTGGAACCAGCAAGCAGCCACTCGGCTGCACCAGCGCCTTGCCGACCGGGCACAGTCGGTGCTGCAGGCGGGACGCCATCTGAAGCGTCAGGCACCCCAGCCGACCGTCCTCGCCTCCGACCTGCGCCGCACCGTGACGGCCATGCGGCTGGCAATGGCCGCCCGGACCGTAGCCACCAGCACCGCCGTCGAAGCGACCGCTGCCCGGTTCGCTGTGCTGAACCCGATGGCCACACTCGCCCGCGGGTTTGCCATCGTCGAGGATGCAGGCACCCGCAAGGTGATGACGACGACGAAGCAGGCGAAGCCGGGCAAGCGGATCGCCGTCTCCGTCTCCGATGGCGCCTTCTGGGCCGAGGTGAGCTGAGTGGCCGAACCGTCGTTCGAGGACCTCTACAAACAGCTCGAGGCGAAGGCCGCGAAGCTCGACGACGGCAAGTTGCCGCTGGAAGAGTCGATCAAGCTGTACGAGGAAGGCGTTGAACTCGTCGACAGGCTGCGGGAGATGCTGACCTCGGCCGAGCTGCGCGTCCGCACGCTGGAGAGACGGCTCACCGACGATGAATTCGAGTTGCACGAGGTCGACGAAGCGTACGACCCGGGCTTCGAGGATGACTGAGCCTCTGCGCATTGCCTGGCTCACCACCGGTCGCGGCCCCGGGAGCTATGGCGCGCTCGACTACACCTTCCGGGCCATCGATGCGGGCCTTCCGGTCGAGATTGGGGCCGTCTTCATTAACCGGGAGCGGGGCGAATACGAGGCGACCGACCGGCTGATCGCGATGGTCGAGGCTCGGGGCATCCCGGTGGAATTGCTGTCGTCCGTGCGCTTTCGCAAGGAGCGAGGAGGCGAGCGTTCGAAGCCGGGCGAGGCGTTGCCGGCCTGGCGTCTCCAGTTCGATGCGGCCGTGGCCGAGCGCCTGCAGGCATACGACGTGCAGATGGGAGTCCTCTTCGGCTACATGCTGATAACGACGCCGCTGCTCCACCGTGCGTTCACGCTTATCAACGATCACCCGGCGCTTCCTGATGGTCCGGTCGGCACCTACCAGCAGGTGATCGAGGAGTTGATCCGGACCGGGGCGACGGAATCCGGCTGTCTGATGCACCTTGTCACCGAGGACCTGGACCGGGGGCCGGTGGTGTCGTGGTGCCGGTATTCGATAGCTGATGTTCCCTCGCCGGGCGCCGATGCCGACCTGGAGGCGAGCGACGCGTTTGCTGAGATTCGCACGCGTGGCGTTGCCCGCGAACAGCCGTTTCTCGTGGAGACCCTGCGCGCCGTGGCGGAGGGCCGCCTTGCGATCCCACCAGAAGCGCCGCTTGACCTGACGGACGAGGTCGAGCGGGCGATTCGGCCCGATTAGTCCCTGCCGCCCGTGCCCGGATATACTCCGCGACATGGACAACGCTATCCAGGTTTGCAGTGCATGCGCCTCCGTCGGCGACGAGGCCGACAACTACTGTCGCCAGTGCGGCAAGGCCCTCACCGGCACGCAAGTCCCCGCCCGGGTCGACACCCGTACGGCCGTCGCCCGGCGCGAGCGTGCGCCCCTGCCGGCGCCGGTGAAGCGGGCAGTCACCGCCGTCGCGATCGGCACGGCGCTGCAGATCGGGACGAAGCTGGCTGGACGCTATGTGGCCAAGCAGGCGGGCAAGAGCGCGGTAAAAGCCCTGAAGGCTTCCAACCCGCGCTCGAAGAAGGCGGTTGAACCGGTGGAAGAACCGGCCGCGATCTCGCCCTACGAAGGCGCCGTGGCGGTCTCTGAGACATTCACGATCCGGCGAGTCTGGCTACGGCGGGACTGATGCCGGCCGGACATACGTCCGGGGACGACTACCACGGCCTTCGCTGGACAGACGATGCACGACTCGTTGCGCTGTACGACATCGAATGCCTCGGCAGGCGCGATCACGGCTTCTACCTGGACCTCGCGCGCGAACTTCCGGTGCGCAACGCGGCGGATGTCGGGTGTGGGACGGGCGTCTTCGCTGCCGAGCTTGCGGCGATGGGGCTGGCCGTGACCGGCGTCGACCCGTCGAGTGCGATGATCGCGGCGGCGAGACAACGTCCCGGCGGCGAGGGCGTCACCTGGCTGGAGGGCCACGCTGACGCGCTTCCCGTGGGAGCCCTCGACCTTGTTTTGATGAACGGGCATGTCGCGCAGTACTTCCTCTCGGCAGAGGACTGGATGGAGGTGCTCGGCCAAATTGCTCGGGCACTCCAGCCCGGCGGCTACCTTGCGTTTGAGTCCCGCAACCCCGCGGCACGGGGGTGGGAAGCGTGGACCGAGGCAAAGACCAGGACCACCTATCCACACCCAGGCGGCGGCGAGTTCACGGCGTGGTCGGAGTCCTTGAGGCTGGTGGACGACGGTGAAAACGGGCCACTCGAAACGCATCTCGGTCACAGTCTGCTACCGGATGGCACCCATCTCGTGAGCGAGGAAACGCTGCGCTTTCGCCCGCTCCCGGTCCTGACGACATCACTGGAACGGGCGGGCTTTACGATCGAGGCGAGCTGGGGCGATTGGAAGCGAAGCCCGGTGTCCGCGCTCAGCCCCGAATTCATCTTTCTCGCACGCAAGTCGCCGGCCCCAGCATCGGACGCCGAGAAGGCCCTCTGAGTCGGGTTCGTGTTTGTCTTCACAAACCCCCTCGCGTAGGATCGAGGCTCCGGAGCGCCCTCAGTTCGCGCCCCGCCTTGAGGTAGCAGATGGCATATGGCAAGGGGATAGCGAAGGGCATGGGCCTGACGCTTCGCCAGATGTTCAAGCCTGTCGCCACGATCAACTACCCGGAAGTACGCCGCGAGGTGCCGGTGTACGCCCGCACCAACCTCCTCTGGTTCGAGGAGCGCTGCACCGGCTGCAGCACCTGCGCGCAGGCTTGCCCCGATGGCTGCATCCTCGTTGCCACCAGCCAGGACGCCGAGGGCCGGCGCAACATCGACCGCTACGAGATCGACTTCCGGATCTGCATGTACTGCGGCCTCTGCACCGAGGCCTGCCCTTACGAGGCGATCCAGCCCGGCGGCCCGCTCGATGACGCCGTCTACCAGTTCGACGAGATGTACCGGGACAAGCACAAGCTGACTGAAGAGGCGCAGAGCTTCCTTCGCCGCAACGACAACATGTACCCAAACGGTATGGAGGCGCCTTCAGAAGACGCCGACTACCACCGGCTCTAGGTCACTCATGGCAACTCTCACCGTCAACGGCCAGCAGGTGGAAGCACCCGATGGCGCCCCCCTCGTCGAAGTCCTGAAGAACAACGGCTTCTATGTCTCCAACCTCTGCTATATCGATGGGCTGAAGCCGTACGCGGGCTGCCGCACCTGCCTCGTCGACATCGAGGGCCCTCCCGGCCTCAGCCTGAGCTGCACGGCGGTTGTCCAGGACGGGATGAAGGTCCAGACGAACACCGAGGAAGTGACGGAAGCGCGCAAGGCCGTGCTCTCGATCATCCTCGCGAACCACAGCGACCGCTGCCTCACCTGCCATCGCCGTGAGCACTGCCACCCGGGCGACATCTGCCTCCGCGACGACGTGGTGACCCACCGCTGCCTCACCTGCAGCAAGAACTACCGCTGCGAACTCCAGGCCACCTGCGAGATGGCCGAGATGTCCGGCTACGAGCCATGGGTTGGCGAGGAGCGCTCGTTCTACCAGTCGCCTCAGCCGCCGGCGGACCGGGCGAACCCGTTCATGGAGTTCGACCCGCAGATGTGCATCATCTGCACGCGTTGTCAGCGTGCCTGCGAAGAGAAGCGCCACACGGGCGCGATCACCCTGGGCGGCAAGGGCTTCACCACCCAGATCGCCTTCGGTGCCGGCGGGGCAATCGACGAGAGCAACTGCGACTTCAGCGGCGCCTGCATCGATGTCTGCCCGACGGCGGCGCTCATGGAGCATCCGAACAAGTGGGTCGCCAAGCCCGACACCTGGACGACGACCACCTGCGACTCCTGCGCCGTCGGCTGCAGCCTGAAGATCGGTACGCGGGATGGCCGCGGCGTCATCGTCGGCCTGGGACGGGCAATGATTTCAGCGGCGACCAGGTCTGTGTGCGCGGGCGCTATCACTACGACTCGCTGAAGCCGCGTGAGCGGCTCTCCACCCATCTCACGAGACGCGGCAACATCCAGGCGCCGACGCCGTTCGCGGAAGCCGTGGATGCAGCCGCACAGGCTCTGAAGACAGCTGGCTCGAAGGCTGGGGTCGTCGTTGGTGGCAACGTGACACTGGAAGAGGCCTGGCTCGCCCGGCTCATTGCCAACAAACTCGGCGCGTCCATCGACGCTGCCGGTGGAAATGTGCTCCGCGCCATCACGGGGGCCCTCGAAGCACGGCTCGGCGGCTGGCGCATGGCCGCGAAGCTGAACCAGGTACCGGTGGCGAAGGCAATCGTGGTCGTCGCCGACGACCTGGAAGAGACCCACAACGTCGCCAGCGTCCGCGTTAAGGATGCGGTGGTGCGGAACGGCGCAAAGCTCGTCGTCATCGGCGCCCTGCGAAGCGAGCTCGTCGACTTCGCGACCGCCTGGATCCAGCCGAAGGCAGGCGAAGAAGGCCAGGCGGCAGCCGCCCTCGCAGAGGCGCTCGGTGGAGGCAATGCCTCCGGTGCGACGGCCGACGCGGTGGCCGCCCTCAAAGGCATCGCGGCCGAGGACACCATCGTCCTCTGCGCGCCGAACCCGGTGCATGCGCCGACGGCCGGTGCCATGACGGCCGGCGCCGCGAACCTCGCCATCGCCATTGCCGGCAATGCTGCCTCCGAGCGGCTGCTCGTCCTCCCGCCTGCCGTCAACAGCTATGGCCTTCTCGACGCGGGCGTCAACGGCGATATCTCCGGCGCCACGACGCTCCTCGCCATTCGTGACGACGTGACGATGCGTGGCGTCGACGCGGCTCAGTACGAAACCATCGTCGCCATCGACGGCGTCCTCCATGAGACGGCGAAGGCGGCAGCGGTGGTCCTCGCCGAAGGGCGCGCCTATGCATCGTCCGGGACCTATGCCCAGGGCGACTTCCGGGCCCAGAAGCTGGAACCGGCGGTGAAGCCGGAGGGCGACGCTATGCCTCTCTACGCCGTCCTCAAGGCGCTGGCGGACGCCCTCGATGTCGATGCGCCGGCCTCTCCGGCGGGCGCCCTCGATGCCCTCGCCGCGAATAATGCTATCTACCAGCCGGCGGCCGACCTGCTGGTGGGCGAAGGCGTGAAGCTGGGTATCTCGCCCACAGGGAAAGGCACAGCTGTCGCGGTGGCCGCGGCAGCCGTCGAGGGCGACGGGATCCGCGTAATCGCCTCGCGCGACCTCTACACCGCCGAAGACGCCGCAGCCCTGCGGCACCCCGAGGCGGAACGGCTCCACCGCTACGACCGGATCCAGGTGAGCGAAGTGGACGCTGCTCGACTCTCCATCCGCGATGGCGACGAGATCGAACTGAGCAGTGGGGACTGGACGTTGCGTGCCCCCGCGACGGTCACCGACCGCCTGCCCGCCGGCGCCGTCTTCGTCAGCAGCCTGATGCAGGGCGGCGCCGTGGCCAAGCTCTTCACCGGGGCCTCGCTGCCGACCGTGCGCGTCGGCGCCCTGACACCAGCCTAGCGTTTCGCGTGGTGGCCGCCTGAAACCAAGAAACCCGCCGGATCCGGCGGGTTTCTTGTTCGCATTGCTTCGGGCTTTAGTTGTGGGAAGAGGTAACCAGGAGAAGCGTGCGAGCAACGATGGGAGGAATCCCGGGAAGTGCCGGGCCAGCGGACACGGCCCGGGAGTCCACATCGTTGTTGCGCTGTTCGCCGCTTCGCAGCGTTGGGGTGAGGTTGTGGGATGCCTTGAAGCAGTTCACAGCGACTTACCTTTCGATGAGTAGCGTATCGCCTCAATGTCAAAAAGAGGCGCCCCGTTTGTAACGTGGCTGCAAAATCGAGGTCCCTGCGGTGACGGTCAGGTGGCCAGCCCGCGGACGCCGGGTGGACGGGCCGCAATCAGCCGGTCGGTGGTCCGTAGAGCAGCGCCCGCAGGTCCGGGATAGCGTTCGTGCCATCGAGGCGGATGTGGCGGGTGTTGAACCCCTCGGCTGACACTTCCATGACCATATCCCCGGGGCGGAGATCGGCGGGGATAGCGAGGCCGGCATTGCCCTCGGCATCGGTCCTGGAGGTCGCGACCTGGCGTCCTTCGCTATCGGTGACCTTGAGCATGGCCCCGGCCACGGCATCCTGTTCACCGGCGGCATCGCGGTCGTTGTCCAGGACGCTGACCTGGGCTGTGCGCCCGTCGTGGGCGACGCCGATGGCGATATCCATGTCCCGCAGGTAGACCAGCGGCTCGGTGGTCACAGTGGCCATCCCGTGGCGCTCGGGAATGCGGGCGGGGTTGGCGTTCAGCTCGACGTCCTGCATCGCCATGCCGTGGTCGGTCGTCACGACGAAGAGGGTCGTTTCGAAGAGCTGCTTGTCATCGAGCAGGTTGAGGATGCGGCCGATCCGGACATCGGTCTCGTCGAGCGCTTCGCGGGCGCCGGGATGGTGGGGACCGTAGTCGTGGGAAGCGCCGTCGGGCAGGCTGAACTCGTGGTAGACGAGCTTCGGCGCCGGATGGGATTCGTCGAGGAAGAGCTGCCGCGCCTGGGCGAGGGCGCGGTTGTCGGTCAGCCCGATGGTGTGGTGGCCGTGCCGCTGGAGCTCCTCCGTCCAGCGAGGGCTGATGTCGACTTCGGTCTCGCGCGTGAGCTCTTTCAGCCAGTCGCGGTCGCCTACCAGCTGACGTTCGAGCGCTGCGTGGTCCGCTCCCCGCGTGCAGGGTTCGTTGATCGAAGCGGTGAAGGCGCCGCCCTGGGCGCCATCCCAGTGGCCGAAGACGCGATGGATGGCTTCGAAGATCGTCTCCACGTCCGCGTTGAGGAACTTTGCGGTATCGAAGGTCTGGCCCTGGGGCGAGACGGTCTGCTTCGATTCGCGGAGGTAGTAGGTCGGGTTCACGATGTCGTGGTGGCCGCTCCAGCAGGAGGTGCCGATCGCGTTGTGGCTCGGCCAGGTAATGCTGGGGAAGTTCGTGATACTCCCGAACTTCATCAGCGTGCCGCGATCGATAAGCCGGCGAAGGTGGGGAAGGGTGCCGGTCTCGGTCTCGAGGCGGTGGGTCAGCTCCATGTGCGACTGGCCGTCGAGGAGGAGGATGTAGACCCGCTCAGGCGTTTCGGACGAGGGATCGAGGACTTCGTCGAGGACGCGGCCATCCTGGCGCCGGAAGTAGACATCGGGAGCAAGGCCGCGTTCGCTGCTCGACCGCCCGGAGCCATCGCGGCCGTCGATCAGGGGCATGCCGAGGAGTCGGGCAATCGTCGGCGCCACATCGACCTGCTTGGCCTCGGCCTCCACGACGGCGCCAACCCTGACCCCGGGCCCCGAGAAGACCAGGGGAGAGCGCGCCTGGATGATGTCGAGGCCGCCATGCTGGCCGGGCTGGCGGCCGTAGGCGTAGGACCTGGGGTTCACCGCGAGGTCCGGCGCGTTCGGGCTGTCGAACAGCTGGGAGAGCCGCTCATAGGCGTAGGGATAGGTGAGGGCTTCCGGCTCGATGAAGGCGGCCTGGGGGTCATCGGTCCCGGCCGCATCAAGCTGGGCCTGCAGGGTGTTCAGCGCCCGGTGATCCTGGGCTGCAAGCGGATTCTGGCCAACGACCTCAGTTACACGGTATTCGTAGCCACCGCCTTCGGCGTAGTGCCGCGTCCAGCGGACCATCCCGCGGCGGGACCAGGCCTCGTAGGCGCCGCCATCGGGTCCGTGGCGGTAGGTGGCGACAAAATCCGTCCAGGCGGCGCCCTCGTCGCTCGTGAGGAGTAGCTCGATGGCCCGGTTGCCGGATTCTTCCTGGTTGGCATCGAGGCCCTGGCCACCGGGCCGCTCAGGCCCCTGGCGTGCTGTCGAACGAACGTCCATCGCGGTCATCGCGGCCCTCCCCTGCGGTCAGGCGAAATGGTACGCCGCGTTTGTGAAGGCCGCTGCCGAGGAGGAGGGCTAGGAGACGGGAGCGAGGGCGCCAAGACGCAGCCTCGCGCCGGCGACGCTTGCCAGGGCCAGCGCGAACATCCCCGCCGAACTGAGCGCCGATGCCGGCTCATCAACGGCAAGGTGGAGTCCGCATTCGACCGCGAACCAGCAGGCCGCAGACAGAGCGAGCCAGCACCAGGAGCGGTAGACGCCGCGCCTCACGCGGCCGCTTCCCCCGCCCTTGTCCGTTCAGCTTCGACAGACTTGATGAACTCGGCTGCAAGATCGGGATCGAATTGCGTCCCCGAGCCTGTTGTGATCTGGTGGACGGCCTGCTCGAAGGTGAGGGCCTTGCGGTAGGGCCGGTCGGTGGTCATCGCGCTGAAGGCGTCGGCGAGCGTGAACAGCCGGGTGGGCAAGGTCACCTCATCGCGGGTGAGGCCGCCGGGATAGCCCTGGCCGTCGAATCGCTCGTGATGATGGCGGACCAGCTCGACCACGACATCGTAGTCCGTCACAGCGGCGGTGATGGCGGCGCCCATGACGGGGTGTTCCTCCATCTGGCGGCGCTCCTCGGAGGTCAGGGAGCCGGGCTTCCGCAGGATCTGGTCGGGGACGACGATCTTGCCGAGGTCGTGGATTGGCCCGCCGATGGTGATGGCGTTGAGCTGGTCGGCATCGAGGCCGAGGCGCCTGGCGGCGGCGAGGGCCATGTGCGTCGCGTGGTCGCTGTGGAAGCGGGTGTAACTGTCGCGGCGGTCAATCGCTTTCACGAGGCTGCGAAGAGCCTTGAGGTTGGTGATCTTCAAGAGCGCCTCGGGGGTGGTCGCCGTTTCGGCAGCCATTGCCGTCATCGAAGGAGCGAGGCCCTTGTCGAGGTACATTTCGTCTTCGGCTTCGGCGACGAGGTCACGCGGAGCCTGCCCCTCGCGAAGGGCGGCGACACCGAAGCTCATCCGGGTGGGCAGAGCGATCTTGGCGCCGTTTTCGACCTCGATGTTGGAGACGGCGCTCTGGACGTGGGTCATCGCACGCCGGGCCGCCCCTTCGGTGACGCCGGGGAAGACGACAACGAACTCGTCACCGCCGAAACGACCGAAGCGGGCGGGGAGCTTGATATGGCGGCTGAGCACCCGGACGATGCCGCGCAACACCTGGTCGCCCTGTTCATGGCCAACGAAGTCGTTGAGGAGTTTGAAGTTGTCGATGTCGAGGTAGGCGACGCTGAGTGGGGTCGCATCGCGACGCGCCGTCATGAGCGAGTCGACAAGGAACTCGTCGATGAAGCGGCGATTGGGGCAACCAGTGAGGGCATCGGTATAGGCGAGCTCGCGGTAGACCGCTGCCTGCTCGGCGACAATGCGCCGGGCACGGTTGTCGACGGCGCGGTTCAACATGTGCCAGAGGATCTCGGGGTCGAAGGGCTTGCCAAGGAAGTCGTCGGCGCCGGCCTTCATGGAGCCGACAGCGATGTCGACGTCGATGAGCCCGGTCACGGCGACGATGCCGGCGGCGGGGGCGGTGGCCCGGAGGCGGCCGATCACCTCGAGGCCCGACATGTCGGGGAGGCTGATGTCGCAGGCGACAGCGTCATAGCTCGTGCCGTCGACGGCAAGGGCGTCCTCGCCGCAGTTGGCAACCTGTACCTCGCTGGAGAAACGGCCGAGCACGGTCGCGAGGACCTTGCCGAGCGTGGGGTCATCCTCGACGATGAGCACCCGCAGCTTACGGTCCTTCCCCGGAGTCAAGAGGGAATCCATCTCTGAGATTGTCGACCGGTGGGTGCCACACTTTGAGGGGTATCCATGCATCTACCGGAAGAGGTTCCCGGTGGCCACCGCCTGTGCCCCTAATGCCCCCCCGGCTGCAACCGCAAACGAAGGAGGGCCCCTCTGGGGGGCCCTCCTGGTTGTTTACCGGCCGCTGGTGAACGGCCATACCGGTCTCCATTGGATGCGGCGGCTGGGCCGTACCGGGGGTTGGACGCGAGTGCGACGAGCGGCTTCGCGGCCGAGTTCGGCGTATGCGGAGCGCCACTCGGCGGCCTTCAAGTCGCGCGGACGGAGACGGTGATTGTCGTACCTGCCGTCCTCACCAGAGAACAGCGCATAGAACAGGGAGTACATGCTTCTACCTCGCACGTGTGCGCTGGCGACCGCTCGCCAGGCAAAGCTCGGCGGCGGTCAGGGCGAATGGGGCTGATGGGACGGCGGCGCCGGAAGACGCCAGGGATTTGGTGGCGGCGAACATCGCCGCCAGGCGCCCGTGGAGGGCGGAGCGGCGCTAGTTCGGCGCCTGGTTGCCGGGGAGCTTCTGGACCATGGCCTACCCCTGGGGCGATCTGCCCGCACCGATAAACGCTACCGGTCCCAGGAGGTTACCGCGCAGCCACCATGGAACCGTGAACCAGTTCACACGAAGGCGGAAATCAGTCCGTCTTGAAGGGGTTTCCTTCGCCGGCGGGGAGCACCGCTTCGGCGTCGTGGACACCGAGAAGCCGCTCGCGTGCCTCGTCGTAGACAGCCTTCTTGCGGGCCTCGCGGTTGAGGAGGCCCTTGATCTGCTCGGGGCGAATGGCTTCGTCTTCGAGGAAGACCCGGTGCACGTGTTCGAGCTGTTTCTGCCAGTCTTCCCAGGCAGCCTGGTAGGCCGCGCGGGTTGCTTCGTCGGAAAGTGCCATGGCCGGGGCCTCCTCGCGATCTGTACGGGGTCTTGACGCGCATCTATCGTGCCACGCCGGCAACGGAGAAGATTGAAAGAAGGGCGAGAGAAAGCCCCTCGCCCTTCCGATACTCGTGGTAGCGCATAGGGGATTCGAACCCCTGATCTCCGCCTTGAGAGGGCGGTGTCCTAGGCCGCTAGACGAATGCGCCGCAGCCTAGAAGTGTAGCGGTGGCCTGTTTGGCCCGGCAAGGAGACACGGTTGAAGGCAGCTCTCGCCATCCTCGCGTTGACTGGCCTCGTCTTTGCAGCGGCATGTTCGAATTCGCGGACACTCGGACACGGCCCGACCACGCCGTCTGCGACTTCGGCGCCGGGCGCGCTCCCCCCGGAGCTCCAGGAGGTGATGGACCGCGTGGCCGAGATCCGGGGCCTGGCGGCGGTGCCGGCGCTACACGCCGAGATCGTCAGCCGCGAAGCGTTGCCCGCCCTCCTGGACTCGCTGATCACCGACGAGGACCGCGATGTGGCCGCCCATGTGACCACGTTGTACCGACTGCTCGGCCACTTTCGGCCGGACCAGGACTACCTCAGCATCTACCAGTCCTTCGGCGCGGACTCGGTGTTGGGTCTCTATTCACCCCTCGACGACACGCTCTGGGTGGTCTCGGACAGCGGGACGGCGGCGTTCGATGACCTGACCGACGCTGAGGAGAGCACGCTCGCGCACGAGATGGTCCATGCCATCCAGGACTACCATTTCGCCCTGGACGAGACGTACTACGAGGTTGCCGAGGACCCCGACCGGAACATGGCGTGGACGGTGGTGGTCGAAGGCGACGCTTCCTACCACCAGCAGAAGTACACCGACAAGTACCTCTTTGCGGCACCAGCCGGTGGCCGCCTCTTCTCCTTCGGCGTGGTGCCGCAGGTCACCGATATTCCGCCCTCGTTCATCCGGGAGATGCTGTTCCCTTACACCACTGGCGAGGCGTGGATCGGTGATGTGCTCCAGGCACGGGGCCAGGCCTACCTCGACGATATGCTGGCGAACCCGCCCCTCGGCACCGTCTGCGTGCTCCACCTGCAACGTTGCCTGGACGGCTTCGAACCGGTGGAGGCGCCGCTACCGGACCTCTCGCAGGGCCTTGGCGACGGCTGGTCGCAGGAGTGGACGTCGACGCTCGGCGAGTTCCACCTCGGCAACTTCCTGAACCTGGAGATGCCGCTGGCCGACGCCAGCGGGGCAACGGATGGCTGGTCCGGTGACAGCTTCGCGACCTACACGAACGGCGCGCAGTCAGTCGCCGTCTTCCATGTGGAGTTCAACTCGTTGGCAGAGGCCGATGAGTTCCGAGCGGCGCTGGCGAACTTCACGGCGGCAGCGGGAGGACAGCCGGGGACGGCGACGAGCTACACGACGACAACGGACGACGGACGCCAGTTCGCGGTAGCGGCAGGGGCAGGGACGGGAGTCATCTTTGCGATTTCGAGTGTGGCAGGCCCGGCGGCGCGGGCGCTCGATGTCCTGGGGACCGGCTAACGAGACCTGCGGTTACGATTGCCGCCGAACGTTCCTATTCGCATACTGCATACAGACGTACGTTATGAGTGACGATTCAGCAACCGATAGCCCTCGGTCGGGACGGCCACGCCTTCACGGCGAACTCCTCCAGACGAGCCTGCTTGCCTTCCTGAAGAACTGGAACGCCTACGGGTATGAACTGACGCAGCGGCTCGCCGAGGCGGGCATGCCCGAATTCGACAGCGGGACGGTGTACCGTACGCTTCGGCAGCTCGAAAAGTCGGGGTTCGTTTCGTCGTTCTGGGATACGAGCGACAGCGGCCCAGCCCGCCGTCGCTACTCACTTACCGGCCCCGGCGAACTCTGGCTGAATGGCTGGATCGCGACGATCGAGAACTACCAGTCCGTGCTGCGGAATGCCATGAAGGGTTTTGCCCCGCCGGCCGGCCGCGATCCGGACGACGCTGAGGAAGAGGAGTAGCCGTGCCTGACACCACCGCACCGACGTATCCCGCAAGCCACACGATCGGGGGCCAGGCCGTCACCCTGCGACCCATGGTGCGCGCCGATCGTGACGCCTTCCTCGCCTTTTCATCGACACTAGACCACCACGACCTGATGTTCCTACGGAGGGACATCACGAGCGCGAAGGACCTGGAGCACTGGATCGAGGAGATCGAGACGGGCTTGACGACACTGATCCTGGCGCTCGCGGGCGACAAGGTGATCGGCTACGCCACGGTGCAGCGCTCGGACCTCCCATGGACCTCGCACGTCGCCGAGCTCCGGGTGTTGATCGCGAAGGAGTGGCGGGGCAAGGGCCTCGGGCGAGTGCTCACCGGCGACGCCTTCGCCATCGCCCTTTCGGAAGGCATCGAGAAGATGATGGCGCAGATGACGCTCGACCAGCGCGGCGCGATCGCCGTGTTCGAAGGGATTGGCTTTCGGCCGGAGGCATTGCTGCGCGACCACGTGAAGGACCGCGACGGCGAGACACACGACCTGCTTGTGCTGAGCCACGAGGTGGCCCGCTACCGCGACCGGGACGTTTAGCTCGCCGCGCGCTCGGCGAGGACCACTGTCCGGTAGTCGTAGGTCCCGTCGACGAAACGTCCGCTACAGGTCATGAGCGTGACGCTCTCCATGCCCTCGCGACCCCGCAACAAGGCACCCATGTCGATGTCTCCGAGCTCGTAATCGAGGGCGGAGGTGATCACGTACTCGTGGACCTCGCCATCGTCGAGCACCAGGGAAAACGTCTCTCCCGGCTGGAGAGAGGCAAGGCGGTAGAACGTCCCCGGCGTGCCGCCATATTCGTAGTGGGCGGCAAGGAAGGTCGCCCCTTCGGCGCCCGGCATGGTGCTGTAGGCGGGATGCCAGCCGACGGTCACGCTGTCCTGGGGAACGTCCAGGCGACCGAATTTGTCCACACCGAGGCGCTCGACCGGGGCATCGACACCCAACCCGGGAATCGTCAGCTCGCTAATCGTTGGTCCGTCCGCGGCAGGTGGCGGGACCGGCTCCCGCTCGTCCTTGCCGTAGCGTTCGACTCCCTGCTCGCGCTGGGCGATGAACCCTTCGCCCACCCACGAGGCGAGGCCGGTAGCGCCATCGCGCCCCACGTGCCGCAGCTGTTCGGACAGCGGCGGGGCTGCCGCCGGTGGCGTGTCCGCGGCGCTTGCCGCGCCGGGCCATGCCAACCAGCCGGCGGCGCCGGCCGAAACCAGCATGAGCGCCAGCCCAAGGCAAACCAACCAGCGGGATCGCATTTGCACAGGATAACTATCGCAAGGTCAGGTCCGGGTTCGCACGGTGATCGTCGAGATTTCTTCTGGTACGCTCGACCGGCGTGGCGCGTTCGTCTAGAGGCCCAGGACGCCGCCCTTTCAAGGCGGAGATCGGGGGTTCGAATCCCCCACGCGCTACCACCACCTTCTACTGACGACTCCGCCCTGGCGATGGATTATTCCACGACAAGGTTCCCGTACATCTTGTCGTGGCCGCCGACTGTGCAGCGGAAGAGGTAGGTTCCGGGAGCGGGCGTCACGAGGTCGATGACCTTCTCGTCCCAGGGGCCGAGTTTCACGTTGATGCCGAGGGCGGCGATCGTGAAGGTGTGGACGGTGCCGTCGGTGTTCTTCACGACGATCCGGGTGGTGCCCTGCGAGTTGGCGTGAATCGTGTCGAGGCTGTACTCCCAATTGCGAGCGGTGAGGATGATCGCGCCCTCTTTGTCGGCGGCGGACACGCGGTCGATGCCGGCAATGGTCCAGACCGCTGAGAACGTCGCAACGATCGCGAGGAACCCGAGAAGGGCGAACGCCGTGCGGGTCATCCAGGGAGGGCCCGGGTCGCTCGTCCGGCGGCGGAAGTGCTGGACCAGCCCCATTACACATCCGACCAGCACAAACAGCGTACCGACGGGCCAGAAGAAGGGGCGGTAGACGAAGTCGAAGAAGGAGTCAGGCGAAGAGAGGTTGCTGCCCAGGCTGTCGAGTGTGAACGGGATGCCGACGAGACCGCCGAGAATGCCGGGGATGAGACCCCACGGCCGGACGAAGTAGAACAGGGCACCAAAGACAAGGACAATCCCGCCAACGACGCAGGGGTACCAGAATCTGTCCACGGGGGCCGATCACGACGGTGGCGATGAAGATGACGGCGATGAAGGAGAAATAGACACACAGGCCAAGCAGCGCGATTCGGGTGTAGTAGGGGCGGTTCATGCTGGTTCTCCCTGGTGCGCCAGGCGCGCAGATGCTGGCCGGCGACCTAACGCCGGCCGAGGAAACGGACCCGTCTTCTCAGGCGGGAACTGGCGCCGCACTGCCTGCGGGCACCGACGAGGCGGGCCGGACGATTGCGACGATTGCCGCCGCGAACGCCCACAGCGTCAGTACGGCTACCGGCAGGAACGTGATTCCGCCGAGGAGGACGACGGCGCAGAGAAAGCCCGCGAGCGCCAGCCAGGTGGGGAACGCCCGGCGCTCGATGATTGCCCCCGAAACGGCGGCCACAAACGCCGAGGTGCAGAGCAAGCCTGGGACCAGCCAGACCTCGGCGCCGAAGGTGGTGACCCGGACGACGCCGGGGTCGGGAGGGGTCGTTTCGAGGCCCATGCGGATGGCCAGCGCGCCGGTGGCCATGCCAACGGCGCCCACGAGCTGGCAGGCTGCCGCAGCTACTCCCGCCGCCTGGATGATGCCAACCAACAGGGGATGGCTGCCGGCAGAACGCAGCCGGACGGCAAGCGCCATCGCGAACAGGAGGAACGCGAGACCGCCCGCGCACATCGTGTACATCCCAACCAGCACCATGGCGCGGTGCCCGCTGTCGGCCAGCCAGTCTGCCGCGGTCGCGTTGGTTCCCTGGCCGACGGCAACACCGTCGCCCATCATGAGGTAGCCCGGGATGGTGAGGATTGCGAAGAGGATTCCACCGGCTGCGATTGCCCGGTCATTCCACATGAATCGACCTCCACTCGAGATGCAGTGGATTATTTACATGTACATGTAATTAGTCAAGATCCGCGAGGAGGCGTTCGATCCGAAAGGCCCGGCGGACGCCGGCGACAGCAAGGACAACCGCCGCTATCGGGGCGGCGAATGTCCACCAAAGGCTCCAGGCAATGCCCACTGTGCCGAAACCGATGAGCAGTGGACCTGCCCAGCGGTGGGTGACGAGGTAGAGGCCCAACATCGTCAGCGACGCCCCGATGATGGCCGCCAGCGCGGTCATGTTCTGGAGGTCGGTGACGCCGAAGAAATCGACCGTGCTCAACGCTCCCAGCGTGATCACCCCTCCCAGGAACAGGGTGGAGAGCCAGGGCAGCGGCGGCGATTCCCCCCGGACGGCAATCGCCTCTTCCTCGCGCCCGGTTTCGATGCGCCAGAGGATATCGCCGGCCATGCCGCGGACAGTGCGTGAGGCGATCTCACGCTGCAGGGACCATGTCCCCGCTCCCGTAGCAAGGCCGTACTCCACCTCGTCATGCATGTCGCTGGCGACCTCATCCCGGCGCGCATCCTTGCGGGCCGAGCCGAGGCCGACGGTGTAGATGGCTATCCAGAACAGGCCGAGACGCTGTGCCAACCTGCTGCTGTCCACACTAGTGCCCCGCGAGTTGACGTCGAATGGCGCCCGTTAGGGAAGCGCCGGATGTCTCCCGGGCGGCTCGAAGGCCAAGCGCGGTGAGCTTGTAGATGCGGCGGCGAGGTCGTCGTTCCTCCGTCGCCACCTCGGGATCTTCCAGGCGCTCTCCAGCCAGCCGTTCTTCTCCATGCGTTCGAGTACGCGATAGAGGTTGCCGTAGGCGATGAGGTCCTTCGCACCATCGCGGTCGCGCATCTCATGGGCGATGAGGAAGCCGTAGAACTCGTCCGTTCCCCGGGCCATGAGGGCAACGGCAGCAGCGAGTAGTTCCCGCTCGATGGGGAGCACGGTGCCAGCCTTGCGTCGCATGGGGGCAGTATAGAGGCGTGTGCCGGTGAGGGTGAGGGATGGCTGCAAGCCACCTGCATGTCACTTCACGGTGAATTCGGTGTGCATGCCCTGCTTGAAGTGGTCGACCTCACTACCGGCTTCGCCGGGGACGATGAGGCAGGCGAGGACGTAGTCGCCGGGCGGCAGATCGAGGACAAGCTCACCAGAGGTGCCAGGGGGAAGGTCTTCGATTTCGCCGGTGTTCTCGAAGTCGCCATCGTCCTTAACGCGCAACACGGCGAGTTCGTGCACCTGCGATTCGCTGGTGTTGCTGGCGACGAACTTCACGGGGCCGGCGTCGATCGCGTCCTGGTCCGGGCTGACCGAGTACTCAACCAGGCCCACGTTGACCGTGGTGTTCGCCGTGGCGGTTGTTACGTAGGCGCTGGCTCCTTCATCGTCTGTCGAGTCGGCGCCGGCCGTGCTGGTGTCGGAGCCCGCAGCCCCGATCTCCAGGTCGATGATCGTGGAGTTGCCACCCGGCACATAGCACTTAATCTTCCCGGTCCCAGGGTCTGATGGAGCGGTGTAGTTCACCTTCCGGGTCCGGCCTGAAGGAACGAGGACCTCTTCGACATTCGTGCCTTCGATCCCTTCGACTTCCCAGTCCTTGGAGGCCTGGTTATCGACGCTGAAGGTGACCTTCTCGCCCGTCGCCAGGCTTATCGATTCGGGCGTGCAACCGTCGTCGGTCTGGATGATGCCGATGACGCGCCGGTCGCCATCACCGGATGAACAAGCAATGAGCGCCAGGGCAATCGCGAGAGCCACAGCAGTGGCTAGGAATCGAGGCATCGGAGTCTCCTGAGAAGATGTTCGAGGTTCGGGTCTTGCGGGCTTAGCCGGTTGAACGTTTCGATGACGGCCTGGGCGTCGAATGCGTCGGAATGGGCGGCTCGCGGGCGCGGCGTTTGATGCGGGGAAGGGCGATAAAGGCGTAGCAGCGACCAGTAGATAGGACCAGTAGAGGCCGATCTGGAGCATCGAGGGGGCAGAATCGTAGCCCAACAGCGTGTTGAGGAACTTGCCCATGGTGGAGGTGATGCTGATGAAGCTCTCGGTGTCCCAGGGACGGTTGCCGAGGTCGCTGATGATCGCTGCCTCATAGAGCTTAACGACAGAGTTGGCGAGCAGTCCCGCGGCAAGGACGATGAGCATGAGGCCGGTGACGAGGAAGAACGGCTTAAGGGGTATGCGCTTGGAGCCGTGGTAGATGGCGACGCCAATGGCGGCGGCAGCGGCGAACCCGAGGATGCCGCCGAGGATGAATCTTGCACCGGCGCCACCGTTCGCCGAGCCAGCGAAGAGAAAGAGCGTGGTCTCGAGTCCTTCGCGGCCAATCGAGGTTGCGGCGAGGAGGACGAGTGCGCTCATCGAGCCGCGGCCAATCGCCTGGTCAACCTTCGCGTGGAGTTCGGCAGAAATTCCGGACGCCTGGCGGCGCATCCAGATGGCCATCCCCGTGAGGACGACGACGGCGAAGATCATGGCAAAGCCTTCGAAGGCCTCAACCACGCGCTTGTCGAGTTCATGGGAGGAGATCTCGAGCGCGATGCCAATGACCAGGCAGACGGCGGCAGCGATAACAACGCCGAGCCAGATTTCCTTGAAGTGTTGCCGGCGGCCGGTGTTCGCGAGGTAGCCAAGGAGGATGGCGACGATGAGGGCCATCTCGACGCCTTCGCGAAGTGTTACGAGGAAGGAGAAGGCCACTGGCTGCGCTCCCGCTGGTTCCACAAATTAGTCTTACCTAATATTCAAGACTCGATTAGCTTAGCGCCGAAGAGACACTGCGACAAGTCCGGATATGGATGTCCCTCGAGGTGGCGCCATTCGGATGGGCATCCGTGCCACATCAGAAGCTCGCGGGTCAATTCCGTCCAAGACAGCGCGCGCGACTCCGGCTACGCTCCCCGGACTGGAGGATGACCGTGAACGCATTCACACCCCCAGGCTGGCCGACCATCGCGCCGCGCATCTTTGTCGAAGACGCGGCGGGCCTCATCAGCTTCATGAAGGACGTCTTTGGCGCCGAAGGGGACCTGCCACAGCTTGGCCCGGCGGAGATGCGGATCGGCGACTCGATCGTCATGGTCAGCGGGACAGAGGCGCGGGGGAAGGTGGCGGGGTTCCTCTACGTGTACGTGGAGGACGCCGATATGACCTACGCCCGGGCCATTGCGGCCGGGGCCGAGACGGTCGAAGCCCCCCGCGACGTGCCCTATGGAGACCGGCGGGCAACAGTGAGCGACCCCTGGGGCAACGTCTGGCAGATCGCGACGCGGAAAGCCTGACCGACAACTCGAAGCTGCGGAACCTCTCGCGCTTGCCAAACTACCGCGCGATAGATGTACCGGAGAGGTGAGCCTTGAACCAGGTCTGGTTTTACAGTTCCGAATCAGAAGCGTGCTGGTGTGCCCAGTTCGTTGCTTCGACGCGATTGCGAACGCCAAGCTTGAGGTACACATTCGCGAGATGACGGGCTATCGTCGCATTGCTCAGCGAGAGCACAGTGGCGATCTCCTCATTCGTGGCGCCAGCAACAACGTGCCGCAGGATTTCGGCCTGGCGCGGCGTTAGCGACTGCGAACCACGGGCACCGAGCACACCTGGTACACCGGTTCTGAACGAACCCGTTCTCGTTTCCTGGGAGTCTCCCATGAGGAACCGTTCAATCTCGCGCCCGGGCTGTTGATCTGCTGACCACCGCTCACCCGACCAGATCAGGAGGCGTTGGCGGGGCAACAGGCGAGCGAGATCAGCTGCAGCCGTTGGAGAAAACATTGGATCGTCTGCGTTGTGGACGAGCAGGCAGTCGGCCTGTACGAGCGGTGCATAGGGAGTGAGGTCGGCCCTATCCATGAGGACGTTGAGCATTGCCCGGATATCCACAGGATTTGTCGCCGAGACGAGGTACCGGACCGCTGCTTCAACGTCGTAGGGCTTCCCCCAGCCTATCGCGAACTGGAGGAACGCCCTCCAGAACGTAGCGAAGTCGTGATCAAGGAGTGCGTACAACGACCTCTGAGCCGGCAGTTCGTCTCGGCGGAAGTGATGGGCGGGCTCAGCGAGGACCATGCGCACCACCCGCGGGGTGCGAGCAGCGAGAACGACGCTCTCGAATGTCCCGGCGGCCGCCGCATAGAGCGTCAGCAGATCGATCCCCGCAGCGTCGGCTACCGCTTCCAGGTCATCCGCGTACTGCTCGAGTCCATGCTCCACGCCCCAATCGGATCGGCCGAACCCCCGCCGGTCATAGAAGATGATCCGACCCCCGAACACGCGACGGACGCGGCTCCGAAGGAAGCCTGCTTCGATGGTCTCGGTCCAAGGAGGAACAAAGACAATGGACGGGCCGCTACCTACGGCTGTCCACGCGATACGCGTGCCATCGCGCGAAGTCGCGTAGCGAATCGGGCCTCCGGCGGTCACTCTCCAGGCCCCCAAGGGCATTGCCGCTTGGGCAAACCGCAGTCCGGGAACAGTCCGGCCATAGCACCGGCATTATGCCATCTTCGTAGGCCCCCCGGATGCGAGGCCGCTTGAAGCGGCCTCGCTCAGGGAACGCGCGAATCTCTCGGGCCGGTTGGCGTAAGCGGTCTGGCTCCTAGGTTCGCCTCCATGCGCTGGCACCGACGAGCCAGCCGGCAACCACGACCAACGCAAGCCCAAGCCACCCGTACAATGGCGCGGCGTCGCCGGGCATGGCCGCGCCTGTGCCGGTTGATGGGGGTAGCGGAGCCTCGCCGACGGGAGTTGCTGACGGCACGATCGTGGCTGTCGGCGATTCGGAGGGCGACGGTTTGAGCCCTGGGATTACGCGGTACAGTGCCGGATTCGGGTTGTCAAAGATGAATGCAGATTGATTGACGACATAGAGGAAGCCTTCGAACGGGCCCTTGCCGAAGGCAAGCGTCACGGGCCCGACCAGGCCATCTTCGGTATCGGCGATAACGCTCAGGGTGCCGTTGTCGTCCAGCACACCCAACGTGCTGCGGAACCAGGACGAGATGTAGATTGTCCCGTCGGGCGCCACGGCTATGCCCTCAGCGATGTACAGCGACGGGTCCTCAGCGACGACCGACAGGCTTCCCGCCGAACCGTCCTGGTTGACGTTGATGCGGACGATGCGAGACTTCTCCTCTACGGTGACGAGCAGCGACTGCCCGTCGACGGTGATCCCTCCAACTCCGAGGGGTACGCCAAATCCCACGCTCCCATCTCCCTCCAGGAGCGCATCATGGATCCAGAGTTCAGCCAGTCCGGTGTCATGGCTGATCCTCCAGATCGAGCCGTGGAAAGAGTCGGCGACATAGATGTGATCGCCCTCCACGGCCATACCGTTCCCAGTAATCGCCTCCGTTCCGGGAAGGCGCGCCAGCGCCCCATCGGCGCTGATCCTGTAGACACCTGTCGCGTCACCCGTTTCGACATCCGTGAAGCTGGCATAGATCACGTCATCTGCGGCGCCGTTGCCTTCAATCAGCCCGATGGCGGCTAACAGTCCGCCCCCGATCGACCCGGAAAATGGGATGGTCGCCACGGTCTCTAGACTGCCGTCAGGCGATAGCTTCCTGATTTCTCCCAGGAGCTGCATGCAAAAGTAGACGTTTCCCTCGCTGTCAAAGGTGATGCCCTTAGGGAACTCCGACTTTGCAGGGTCGAATTGCCTTACCAGCTCAAGTTCCACAGCAGCGCTCTCCTGATCACTCTCTGCGTATCCAGTATCACTGTTCGCATAACCAGCGACCGCGATGACAACTGTCCCCAGGACGAGAGATACCTTAAGAACCATTGCTATGCCTCCTCGCCGGGCTGTTAAGGTCCGGCGAGTTGCCACGCTAGGCGAAGGATGGGACCGCGGCATCGATCAACATGTGTAAATTCACGGCTGCCAATGAGACGGCATATGTAAGGGAACTCGGTGTGGCCGGCGATCGATGCCCCCGTTGCGGCCGGGGCCGAGACGGTCGAAGACCCCCGCGACGTGCGCTACGGAGACCGGCGGGCGACGGTGAGCGACCCCTGGGGCACCGTCTGGCAGATTGCCACGCGGAAGGATTAGGGCTCCGGTGAATCGGGGCCGAGCAGGTCCCAGCGATTGCCCGCGATGTCGAGGAACACGGCCACCCTTCCGTACGGTTCGTCGCGCGGCTCGGTGACGAAGGTCACGCCCGCCCTCACCATCCGGGCATACGCAGCCTCGAAGTCGTCGACGCGGAGGAAGACGCCCACGCGGCCGGCGAACTGGTCACCAACCACGGCGTCCTGGCGTTCGCCATCGGCCCGGGCGAGGAGGATGCCCGTTGTGCCGCCGGGGGGACGGACCACCACCCAGCGTTTGGCCCGGCCGTCGTTGGTCGTGGCGGGCGAGTCCTCCATAAGGTCGAATCCAAGGCGGTCGACAAAGAACTCGATCGCTTCGTCGTAGTCGCGCACAACGATTGCCAGCTGTTCGAGGTAGGCCATTGTGCCGGGAGCCTACCAGAGAGCAATTCCTTCGAGTTCGTAGTGCCTCCCGACCTTTCGCGCTTGCCGAACTACCACGCGACCGGTAGACAGGAAGGTTGAGCCGAGACCGTGCGCTGCGCGGCGAAGGACTCCAACGCAAAGGTAGGGACTACTACTTGGCGGATTACCGCAAACCGATCCCGCAGGCCACGCCAGAGACCCAGGACTTCTGGGACGGCGCGAAGGCGGGCAACCTCCGGCTGCAGAAGTGCGACGAGTGCGCGCACGTCTACTTCCCTCCACGACCCTTCTGTCCGAAATGCGCGTCACGCTCGGTGACCAGCTTCAACGCGACGCGGCAAAGGGAAGCTCCACAGCTACGTCATCAACCACCGGCCGGCGCCCGGCTTTGAAGACGACGCGCCGTACGCCATCGCCGTCGTCATGCTGGACGAGGGCCCGAAGATGATGACCAACCTCGTCGGCGTCGACGCAGACACCGGAGGCGCTGCAGCTCGATATGCCGCTGCAGGTCAGCTTCGAAAAGGTGAACGACGACATCAGCCTTCCCAAGTTCAAGCCGGCGGGTGCCTGAGTGAAGCAGAAATCAGTAGCTGTTGTCGGCGCCGCCGAGACGACCGAGCTGGGCCGCATTCCCGACATGTCGCAGATCATGCTGCATGCCGACGCCGCCCTGAACGCGATGAAGGACGCCGGCCTTAAGCCGAGCGACATCGATGGTGTGGCGACGGCGGGCGAAAGCCCGATGTCATTGGCCCACTACCTTGGGCATCACGCCCACCTACGCCGACGGCACTTCCGTCGGCGGCTGCTCGTTCATGCTGCACGTGCGCCATGCGGCGGCGGCGATCAACGAGGGCCTGGCAACGACGATCCTGATCACCCACGGTGAAAGCGGGCGTTCACGCGTAGGCGTGGGCGGCTTTGGCCAGGCTCGCGGCGAGCCTGCCGGGCCAGTTCGAAGCGCCCTACGGCCCTTCCGGGCCCGCCGAGCATGTTCACCATCCCGGTGCTTCGCTACCTGAAGGACACCGGGACGACGCAGGAGCAGCTGGCGAACGTCGCCGTGGTCCAGCGCGAATGGGCCGGGATGAACCCGCGCGCCACCTTCCGGGACCCGATCACGGTCGAAGACGTCCTCAACTCGCGGATGATCGCCTACCCGTTCCGGCTCCTTGAATGCTGCCTCGTCACCGATGGTGGCGGCGCGCTGATCCTGACCAGCGCCGAGCGGGCGAAGGACTTCCCCCAGAAGCCCGTCTACATCCTCGGCACCGGCGAGAGCGTCGAGACGCCGATGATCAGCCAGATGGAGGACTTCACCAGCTCGAAGGCGTTCCGCGTCTCCGGCAAGAAGGCCTTCGACGAAGCGGGCATCAGCCACAGCGACGTCGACCACCTGATGATCTACGACGCCTTCGCCCACCTGCCGCTCTACGGCCTCGAGGACCTCGGGTTCGTCGGGCGCGGCGAGGCGGGCGCGTTCATCGCCGACGGCAACACCCGCCCAGGCGGCAAGCTGCCGCTGAACACCAACGGCGGCGGCCTGAGCTACATGCACTCGGGCATGTACGGCATGTACGCCCTGCAGGAGAGCGTGCGGCAGATGCGGGGCATCGCCCCGGCGCAGGTGCCGGGCGCGAAGATCAGCGTCTGCCACGGCGTCGGCGGCATGTTCGCGGCCAGCGGCACGATCATCTTCACCAACGAAGCGTAAGCTTCAGCAACCATGACTACGCCCCCGGAAGAGCAGCCGACTCGCTCCTCCGGGGGCGTTCGCTATCCCGCGACCGTCTGCCTGTCCTTCGACTTCGACGCCTTCTCCAGCTGGCTGCGCACGGATGGATCGAATACTCCCGGCAACCTCTCCCGGGGCGAATTTGGCAACGTAGGGGCCCGGCGGCTGCTCGCGCTGCTTGGGGAGTACGACATCGCCAGCACCTGGTTCGTGCCCGGACACACGCTGGACACCTTCCCCGAGACGGCGGCGGCGATCGTCGAAGCGGGCCACGAGATCGGCCATCACAACTATGCCCACGAGAATCCTCGTTCCCTCGCGGAAGCGGAGGAACGGAGGGCAATCGAGCGCGGGATCGCGGCCATCGAGCGAGTGACCGGAGGGCCGCCGGCGGGCTACCGCTCGCCTTCGTGGGATGTCAGCGCAAGCACCCTTCGCCTGCTGGTCGAATACGGCTTCGCCTACGATTCGAGCCTCATGTCCCAGGACTTCACCCTCTACCGTCCGCGCGGCGGAGACATCATCAACGCCGAAGGGCCGGCACGGTTTGGCGAGACGCTGCCACTGGTAGAGATGCCAATCGACTGGTCGCTCGACGACTACCCGTACTTTGGCCTGCGCTGGACGACGAACCTCGTGGGTCTGCGGACGCCATCCCAGGTCGAGGAAGTCTGGCGGGAGGAGTTCGACTGGATGCGCGGCCACATCGATGGGGGCGTCTTCACCCTGACGATGCACCCGCAGGTGATTGGTCGCGGGGCGCGGCTGGCAATGCTCGAACGGCTGCTGCAGTACCTGCGCGAGCAGCCTGGGGTCACCTTCCGCCGGATGGGCGACGTCGCCGCGGAGTGGGCGGTGGCGAACGCCTGATCCGCGTCGCGCTGTCCCGAAAACCGCGGCCCCGTAGGATAGTCGCGGGCCCCGGCTGACTGGCGCCCGCGGAGGTGATAACGATGAGTGGACCCCTGGTTATCGGCCTTACGGGCAGTATCGCGGCCGGCAAATCGACGGTCGGGCAACTCCTGGAGGAGCGCGGCGCCGTCCATTGCGATGCCGACAAACTCGTCCACAAGCTCTATGACCCGGGGACGCCGGGGTTCGAGAAGGTTGTGGCTCATTTCGGCGGAGATGTCGTGGGAGCCGACGGGTACATCGACCGCAAGGTGCTCGGCTCGAAGGTCTTCGGCAAGCCGGAAGAGATGCGCAAACTTACCGAGGCGATGGGCTCGATCAGCGACCTTATCGAGGCAGAGATCAAGTCCTGGCGAGACACGCTCGGCAGTGGGCAGATGGCGGTGATGGAGGCGGTGAACCTGATGGAGCCTGGCTACGCCCGCTGGTGCGACCAGACCTGGCTCATCGGCGTCGGCGACGAAACCGCGCGCGCCCGCCTCAAGGAAACTCGGGGGATGACGGATGAGGAGGCGGCGCAGCGCCTGGCGAGCCAGCGACCGTTCTCGGCGCGGGCGCCGGGCGCCGACTGGACCTACATGAACGACGGCAGCCGCGAGGAACTGGAGGCTGCCGTCGACGCCGAGCTCACGCGGATTCGCAGGGCTTTCGATGCCGGCACGTTGGAGAAGTCGATTTTCGAACCGTGGTGGGAGGACTTCCGAGAGAAGGCGAAGGCTGCCGCCGAGGCAAAGAAGGCGGAGGAAGCGAAGGCTCCCGGCTAGTAACTCAGCTGAAAGCGTCAGCATTCGATGCCGGAGACAGGCCCTCATCCCCCGGCCCCTTCTCCCGACTCTCGCGGGAAAAGGGGAGCGCGCCACGACGCTTCGAAATTGGGACTCAATTGCGAAGGACTATGCCTCGCCGCCCTCCGGCTCCAGATTGAGCTCCGGGGCGTCATCCGGGGCAGGGCCCATCATTCGCGCCAGCCATTCGGTATCGGGATGGGTTTGGAGGGCGAACCGCAAGAGGATGGTCAGGGGAGTCGAGAGGAAGGCGCCGAGCGGCCCCAGGACCCAGGCCCAGAAGATAACGCCGATGATGAGGACGAGCGGCGACATGCTCAGGGAACGGCCTACGATCCGGGGCTTGAGGAAGTTATCGACGGCGGTGTTGATCACGATGATGGTGAGCAGCACAGCCCCGGCAACATCCGGTCCGTGCAGCAACCAGGCCATCGCCACAGGTGGGATGACAGAGATGATGAATCCGATGCTGGGGACGAAGCTCATCACGAGGATGAAGATGCCCCAGAGGATCGCGAAATCGACCTGGAAGAGCATGAAGGCGATGGTGCAGGGGACCGCCACGAGAAGTCCCATCCCGAAGGTGATGAGGAGCCACCTCCGGACATCGTCCACGAAGGCCGCGATGTGAGGGCCAAGGTCTGTTTCCGTTGTGGGGATACTGGCGAGCTTGCGCCCCCAGTCGTTGCTCTCGGCGAGCATGAAGAGGAGGAGGAGGAAGATGAGCGCGAGGAGGCCGGCGGCGGCAAAGGTCCCGGTCACCGCTTCCTGGGCGAGCGAGGTGAGCCTTTCGGCGCTGAAGACCTTGTCGGCGAAGACGCCGCTGAGATCGATCGGCTCGTCGGAGATGCCGAGGTCGTTGATGAAGCTCTCGATGTCCGTTTGGACGACATCGAGGCGGTCCTGGTACTCGGGCAGGCGGTCGTCGAAACGGATGAGGTAGACGGTTACCAGTAGTCCGAAGACGGCGAAGACGAAGACGAGCGACGCGAGCGCGACGATGGTCGTCCAGGCGCCCCGGATGCCCTTCGAGCGGAGCCACGCCGGGAAGGCACTCCAGACGACGGCGATGACGAGGGCAAGGAGCACCGGCGTGATGACGGTCGCGGCGATTCGCATCCCAAGGATGACAACGGTCGCGGAGGCGGCAACGAGGGCAACACGGGCGGCGGGCGAGAAGGCGTTCATGGCCGCTAAGTTTGGCACAACTCGGCGTCAGCCTCGCGTAGACTGCAGATTCACCAGCCAGGAGGAAACAGATGGCAGACGATGGCTACGAATTCCCGGTCGACCGCACGCAGGTGATGCTCTTCGCGCGGTCGCTCCTCGACATTCGCCCAGAATTTTCCGACCCGAACGACCCGGCAACGAAGGCCGTCGGCGGCATGGTTGTGCCGCCAACCTTCGTGCAGTGTAGCGCCCACTGGCAGCCCAATTACGGGCTCGATTTGACCCGCCCGGTGAAGGAAGGCGGTACGGTTGCGACCCGCCAGCGCTCAGGCGGTGGCGGAGGGGGAGGTGGTGGCCTGGGCCGCGGCCTCCATGCCGAACAACGCTACGAGTACCACCACCCGATCCACGTCGGCGACACGCTCACGGTCACGAGCAAGCCGGGCAAGTCGTGGGAGAAGGAGGGCCGGCGCGGCGGCAAACTCAAGTTCAGCGAATCCGTCACCGAGTACCGCAACCAGGATGGTGTGCTCTGCGTGACAGCAACCTCAGTGGGCGTTCAGACCGAACGCGCCGTGGATCAGTAGGAGGGGCACGATGGCACTCAAGGTTGGCGACAAGAACGAGATGGTGGTGATCGAGAACGTCTCGCGGTCCCACATCGTGAAGTACGCGGGCGCGAGCGGCGACTTCAACCCGCTGCACCACGACGACACCATCGCGCAGAACATGGCGGGCTACCCTTCGGTGTTCGCCCACGGCATGCTCTCGATGGGGCTGACGGGTCGGATGCTCACCGACTGGCTTGGGGCGGATGGCCTCAAGAGCTTCGGCGTCCGCTTCACGAAGCAGGTCTGGCCCGGCGACACGCTCACTGCGAAAGGCGAGGTGACGGCCGTGAAGGACGGCATCGCGACGATCAGCGTTGTGACGACGAACCAGAACGGTGAGTCGGTGGTGGAGGGGGAGGCGACGGCGAGGGCGTAGCTGCTACCGGCGCAGCAACAACCGCCACCGCCGTTTTCCGCAGCCTTCACGCTGCGCCTGAGCCACGCGCGCTAGACTGTTCGGCGTCGCCGGGCTGCGGAGGCCGTGAAGTGCTCGAGTTCTTCGCCCTTTCGGGAATTACGGGTGGCCCCAAATTTGACGGGTTTTCCGGACTCTCCCTCGTCGCCCTCGTTGGGGGCGTCGTCGCCCTGATCGCCTGGTTCATCCTGTTCGCCTACCGCTGGTGGCGGACGTTCCCGAAGATGCCCGACGCCGGTCCGGAAACCAGCGACCTCGGCGAAGAGCCGCCTGCCATCGTCAACCTGCTCGCCAATCGCTGGAAGGTGACGCAGTCGGCTATCCCCGCAACGCTGATCGACCTCGCGGCGCGAAGGGTCCTCGCCATCGATCTCGTTGCCGGCGACGAGTACGTGGTCCGCATCCGCGATGGCGACCAGACGAAAGAGAAGCTCACCGACTACGAGCGCCAGGTGCTCGAACTCGTGAAGGAGCGGGCCACCGGCGGCTCCTGCCCGGCCAAAGCCCTCGACCTTGGCGAAGAAGATCAGGCGAAGGGCTTCGTAAAACGGTTTAAGAAACGTGTGGTCAGCGACGCCAAGAGCCGCGGGCTGGCGCGCAATCGGTGGCAGGCCCACGACTTCGCGATCATCGGCATCGGTCTCGCGATCGCGCTCGGCCTTTTCGCATCGTCGTTCGCTCTCGCCCACCTCTTCGAGGACACAGGCGGCAGCAGTTCGGGCAGTGACCAGTGGTCGCGTACCGACTGGTTCTACGCAGCCGGCTGCGCCTGGTTGGCTGCGATGTTCGCCGTGACGCGTACGCAGGCCATTCGCGAAACGACGCTGGGCAAGACCGCGTGCGCGCGCTGGCTTGGCGTGCGCAACTACTTCCGCCACAACCACGCGTTCGACCACGCCCAGGTCGCCTCGGTGGTCATCTGGGAGCGCAACCTGTCCTATGGCGTGGCGTTGGGAGCCGCCTACCAGGCCGCGCACGAGATCCCGCTGGCGCCCGACGACCCGGACGAGGCATGGAGCCGCGAAGGGGGCATGTGGCGCCAGGTTCGCGTCGAATACCCACGAGGCTTCGGCTATGGCGAGGCGCCCGGCCACGTCCTCCTCGGCGGCCTTGGCCGGATGGCGCTGTGGGGCGGGCTCTGCTTCGTCGTGCTGCCTGTGCTGCTCAACATCGCCTATGGCATCGCCTCCGACGTACTCGACTCGGGCGCCGACGCCACTCCCCAGGAAAGAAACGTCTTCTTCGGCATCGTCCTTGGCTTCGCCGTATTCGCTTCCATTGCGGCGGTCTACCTGTTCGTTCGCTTCTTCGCCGGCGTCATCCGCACATGGCGCGCCATCGGCGACCTCAACAAGGCGGTCACGGTCGAAGGGCAGGTGGTGAAGATGCACCAGGGCCGTGCGGCCGTGGACGACGGCCATCGCGAAGAACTGGACGCCTTCGCGATCGGCGCCATCCACGCCGCCCGCGGCGACCACGTGCGCGTCACCATGACCCCCCATCTCCACTTCGTGAAGCAGTGCGACGTGCTGCAGGCCGCACCGAAGAGCGCCGACGAAATCGCCGAGGATGCCGCCGTGCGTCAGCCGGAGATGGCTTCAGTCTTCGCACCGGTCGCGATGCCAAACCTCGATGCCGCGGTGCAGACGGCGGCCGGAGCGGCGTTCGTCCGCAGCAATGAGCTCGACGACCAGCTCGGCGCGTTCGGCCGCGGCGGCGCCGTGCAAACCTTCTCCGATGGCAACGGCAGCGTGGTCGCGGTTGCCGCCATCAGCATGGCGGATTCCGGTCCGATGGGGGCCATGATGGGCTTTGTGGCGAAGCGCCTCGCGAGCGCCCGTCAGAACGCGGACGGCAGCGACGCCAACACGCTCTGGATGCACGAAACGGACCTCATCATCCGCCACGGGTCGGGCATCACGGTGGTGCACTGCGACCTGAAAGGGAAGTCACCGCAAGACCGGCGGCAGGTAGCGGAGGAAATCGCCGCCGCCCTCGGGTCGGGGGTGGACACAGGCCCTGCGGCTCCGGGCGATCGATCCGTGACTTTCGCCTGGCCGGCGCCTGCTGAACTTCGCCCCTGACGCACCCGCCTTGGAGGTGCCGTGCTCTTCGTGCCAGCGTGGAGGAATGGCCGTCGAATACCGGGAGGAGCCGTGTAGCGTAGCGGTAAACCGGGTGCAGGGGATGATGTTCGGGTGGTCGCTGAACCCGTACATGGGGTGTGTGCACCGCTGCACCTTCTGCTACGTTCGGGCCTTCGAACGCCGGGCCGACCGTCCTTCCGACGACCGTTATGGCCGCTCCATCCGGATTAAGACGAATATCGCGGAGGTGCTTGCCGGCGAGTTGCGACGCCCATCGTGGAAGGGCGAGCACATCGCCATCGGTACGGCGACGGACCCCTACCAGCCGGCGGAGGGCCGCTACCGGCTGACCGAAGCCTGCCTCCGTGTGCTCGTGCGGAAGCACAACCCGGCGAGCATCATCACCCGCAGCCCAATGGTGATCCGCGACATGGCATTGCTCCGCGAGGCGGCGATGCGCGGGGGCATGAGCGTCAGCGTCTCCATCCCGACGCTCGATCATGAGGTTTGGCGGCGCACTGAACCGGGGACGGCGCCGCCGCACCAGCGCCTGAAGGCGGTCACGGCGCTGAACCGGGCGGGTGTCAGGGCCGGTGTCGCGATGGCCCCGATCCTGCCCGGCATTTCCGATTCGCCTGCGGCGCTGGCCGAGGTGATGCAGGCGGCGAAAGATGCCGGGGCGCCGGTTGCCTGGTGCAACGTCCTCCACCTGCGTCCCGGTGTCCGCGAACACTTCATGGCGAACCTCGCGCGGGACTGGCCGGAGTTGGTGCCTCGCTACGAGGGGCTCTACAACGGCAGCGGCTATCTCCCGAAGTGCGAGACCAGCGACACGGAGGCGCTGGTGGAGGCGCTGCGCGTGCGCTATGGGGTCGAGGACCGGCGGAGTGACTGGCTGGAGGCGCGGACGGAGCAGGGCGTGCTGCTCTAAAGCGCGCCCTCACCCCCGGCCCCCTCTGCCAACTCACGCGGGAGAGGGGGAGTACGGGCGACAGTGGTGGCGGCCTGGGCACTATTCATCTTACTGTTAGCTATGTAACAATCTCCCTAGGTACAGGGGGTTACCGATGTCTGAGGCAACGAACACTGGCATCGAACGCGTCCAACTGGGGGTGCGAATGGAAAAGCGCATGGTTCAGGTTCTCAAAGGGCTGGCGGAGTTCAACGGAGAGACGCTGGGGCAGCTGCTGGAGAAGATTGTCCTCCATTCGTTCGAGCCCTATCCGGGCGAAGAGGGAGAGTGGGCGGCGAGCCCCCACGGCAAGCGCGCGCTACAGGCGATCGCCGACTTGAAGAAGGTCTATGGCATGGAATACGACGTGCATGCTGAGCGGGAGTTTCCATTGGAGAATGACTGATCCAAGTTCTCCCAAGCGTCGACTCACCCTGACCGAGCACGAATCGTTCGGTGAGATCGAGGATGCGTCCAACGAATTTCTCGATCAGAGCCTCGACCCGCGCGGGCCGGACATGCTCTATGACCTGGTTGCGGGGCTGGGGCTGCCGGAGGGGTCAGCCGCGGTCGATGTGGGTTGCGGGGCCGGGCGTCACGCGGTCGAGCTGGCACGTCGCTTCGGCTTTGATGTTCTCGGTGTGGATCCGACGCCCCTGCACCGCGCGATGGCGGCGGAGCATCTCCGGCAGGAGTCAGGCTCTGCGTCCGAGCTCGCGGCGAGGGTGAGCTTCGTCGATGGGACGGTGGAACGGCTGCCGGTCGCGGATGGGTCGGTCGATCTTGCCTGGTGCCGGGACGTACTCAGCCTCGTCGACGATCTCGGCGCGGTGTACACCGAGTTCGCGCGCGTTTTGAAGCCGGGCGGCCGGGCGATCGTGTATCAGATGTTTACGACCGACCGCATTGAGGCCAATGAGGCGGCATGGCTGCTCCCGACGATGGGCTGCGTCGCCGCCAGCATGGACCCGGCGCGGACGGAGGAGGGCATACGCGAGGCGGGCCTGCGGGTCGACGAGTGCATTGTCCTTGGCACGGAATGGGGCGAGTACGGACAGGAGCAGAACGGCCGCGGCGCCGCCAAGCTGATCCGCGCCGCGCGCCTCATCCGCGAGCCGCACCGGTACATCGAGCGCTTCGGGCGAACGAACTACGACATCGCCCTCGGCGACTGCCTCTGGCACGTGTACCGGCTGATTGGGAAGCTGAGCGACCGGGTGTACGTGCTTGCGAAGCCTGGCGGTAAAGTGCTAACCAGGTTCCGCTGTCGGCATGGCGCAATCGCACATCGGCAAAGCTCCGAAACCCGTGGTCGATGCGATCATCGGGTATGTCGCCCGGCTGCTCGGGACCGGCTAGCCCGGCCGGCTCTCCTCCGTCGAAGAAGAGCCGGCCCCCTCCCCCGGGCTATGGGGCGAGCGCCTTCGTGTCCCTCTCCGTACGCAGCCGCTCGACGATCTCTACGACGGGGAGTGCCCCGAGGTTTTCGCCGCCGCGAACTCTCAACGCTGCAGCTTCGGCTTCGGCCTCGCGGTCGCCGACGACGAGCATGTACGGGATCTTGCGAAGCTGGGCGTCGCGCATCTTGGCGTTCATGCGCTCGTTGCGGGCGTCGACTTCGACGCGGAGACGGTGCGCCCGGAGCTGCTCCGCCACCGGTTCGGCGTACTCCACGTGGCGGTCGGCGATGGGGATGACGATCGCCTGCGCCGGTGCCAGCCAGAGCGGGAAGTTGCCTTCGTACTCCTCGATCAGGAGCGCGACCATGCGCTCCATCGTCGAGAGCACGCCGCGGTGGACGATGATCGGCCGGTGGCGTTCGCCATCCTCGCCGACGTACTCGAGCTCGAACTGGTTGGGCAGGTGGAAGTCGACCTGGACCGTGACGAGCGTCTCGTCTTGCCCGGCGCCGTCTTGAACTGCACATCGATCTTCGGGCCGTAGAACGCGGCCTCGCCCTTCGCCTCAGTAGAATTCGAGGCCGACGCGCTGTGAGCACGCGGCGGAGCAGCGCCTCGCCCATCTCCCACATCGCGCGGGTTGTCGACGTACTTCTCCTTGTCGTCGCGGGTCGCCCAGCGAGAGCCGGTAGCGGTAGTTCTTGCAGGCCCGAGGACGCCGTAGACGTACTCCATCGAGCCGGATGACGCCCTCGACCTCCTCGCTCCACCTGCTCGATGTCGGCGCAGAAGATGTGCGCGTCGTTGAGCGTCATGATGCGCACGCGGCTCATGCCCGTGAGCTGCCCGGACTTCTCCCAGCGGTGCATGTCGCCGATCTCGGCGATGCGGATCGGCAGCTCGCGGTAGGAGTGCAGCTCGGACTCGAAGATCATGATGTGGTGCGGGCAGTTCATCGGCCGCAGGACGTACTCTCTCGCCGTCGCGCTCCATCACGGGATACATGGCGTCCTGGTAGTGCTCCCAGTGGCCCCGAGCGCTCGTAGAGCTCGCTTCTTGGCGACGACCGGCGTGATCACGTGCTGATAGCCGTGCTCGATCTCCAGGTCCTCGATCCAGCGCTCAGCTCGCGCCGGATGGTCGCGCCGGCGGGCAGCCAGACGACATGGCCCGGCCCGATCTCGTCGATAGAGCGTCGAAGAGCTTGAGGTCCCGGCCGATGCGGCGATGGTCGCGGCGCCGCGCCTCCTCGAGCTGGTGCTCGTACTCCTCGAGCTCTTCCTGCGTCTCGAAGAGCGCCCCGTAGACGCGCTGGAGCTGCGGGTTCTTCTCGCTGCCGCGCCAGTAGGCGCCGGCGATGCTCATCAGCTTGAAGGCGCCGGGATCTCGCCCGTGTTGTTCACGTGGCCGCCGCGGCAGAGGTCGGTGAAGGCGGCGTGCGTGCACTGCGTGATGTTGCCGTCTTCGAGTTCCGCAAGCAGGTCCAGCTTGAACGGCTGGTTCTGCCAGCGTTCCTCCGCCTCCGCCTTCGGGAATCGACGCCATCAGGAACTGGTGCTTGCCGGCGACGGACTTCCGCATGCGCGTCGTCGAGCCAGCCAGGTCGTCCTCGGTCAGCGACGCGGGGCAGGCGGAAGTCGTAGTAGAAGCCGGTGTCGATGGGCGGCCCGATGCCCAGTTCGGCTTCGGGCATGAGCTCGACCATCGCCTCGGCGAGGACGTGGGCGGCCGAGTGGCGCATGCGCGCCAGGCGCTCGGGCTTGGATAGCGAGTTGAGGTCAACGTGGTCTTCGATAGGTACAGGCATTTCCGGTCTCCTTGTCTCTTAGAGGGCGAATGAGGACGTGGGAAGGAGCCGGGTAGTGTGGGCGCGGGCCGCACCGGTCCGCCAGTGTGGCGGACGAACAGGGACGGATGGATTGGGCATGACACGCGCTCCGGGTGGAATCGTCACAATCCGGGGCGGGAGACGTTCCCGCGGTTCCACCCGGGTTCCCCGCTGCCAGGCAGCAGGCTCGTAGAGGCCGTTAACGGGACCAATCGCGCACGCCTATCGCCGGATCGACGCTTCGGGTGCGGGCTCGCGGGTGGTTTTCGGCTCCCTGCGATGCGCTTTCAGCCGCTGGCGCATCTCTCTGTGGGCGGTCGCCTACTCGTCCCGGTCGTTGCCGTTGCTATGAGTATAGCGCGGCCAGAGGATCTAGCCGCCAACTCGCCCTGCCGGTACGCTGTGAACTCCTACGCGGGCGGTTAGCTCAGTTGGTTAGAGCGCTACGTTGACATCGTAGAGGTCACTGGTTCGAATCCAGTACCGCCCACCATGATTTCGAATCTAGAAAACCACTTTCCGGCCGCGATCTGAAGCGCCCTCCCTGCACGAAGCGTTAATCCGCGCGTTAATTTGTGCACGATCGTGGCCTACGGGGCAGCCTCGCGCTGGTCCCCTCCACCGTCCCGGAGCCAGTTGCCGTAGAGCTCGACAGCACGCTCCTGGGCTCCGCGAATGACGTGGCTGTACGTCTCGAGCGTGATCGAAGGGTTGGCGTGGCCCAGCCGCTCCGACACCACCGGAACCGGCACGCCCTGCTCGAGGAGTTGCGAGGCATGGGTATGGCGCAGGTCGTGGAAGCGAAACCGCCGGCCGTCTATGAACTCCAGCCCGGCCTTTCGAAGAATCTGCAACCAGGCGTTGCGTAGCGCCGTGGGGTCTCTCGGTTCCCCGGTCGCCGTCGGGAAAACGAGGTCGTAGTCGTGGTATGCCCGTCCCAGCCGCATTCGGTGTTCCAGCTGGCGGCTTCGATGTTGGCGAAGGGAGTCGACCGTGTCTGGCGTGAGCAGCACCTTCCTCTGGGACGAATCGGTCTTGGGGGTACTGAAGCGCGTGCCACCGGGTACGCGTTGCAATGAACGCCTGATCGCGAGTACGCCGCCGGGCAGATCAATGTCGTTCCAGGTGAGAGCGAGCAGTTCCCCCTGGCGAGCCCCTGTTGTGGCTGCGACGACGACGAGACATTCAAGGTTCGTACCGGCGGCAGCCCTGAAGAGGTCGTGGGTCTGGTCCCGGTCCAAGGCGGTGATCGCCCGTTTCGGAACGCGTGGCAGGACGGCGGTCTTACAGGGATTCTGAGCGATCAGCCCCCAGATGACCGCCGTCTTCAACGCTGACGTGAAGGTGCGATGGATGTCGCGGAGATAGCGGGGGGACATTGTCGGGGCGAGTTGGGCATACATCGTCTGCACCTGCTCGGGTGTGAGGCGGTCGAGTTTGACCCTCCCCAAGACATCGGCGACATGTTTTAGCTGGTGCTTATAGGTTGTCTGCGTCGACGGCTGTCTGGCCACATTCGTGGCGGCGAGCCAATGGTCGAGGAACTCGCTCACGGTAGGCGAACCCTTCCGGCTCGGGCCAACCGTTCGCGTCGACAGGAGTTCGACCTCGAGCCGTTTGGCGTCGGCCAGGGTGCCGTAGATCGTCCTGGAGCGGCGGATGTAGCGTCCGGAGGGGTCCTTGCCGACGTAGGTCTCGACCCTCCATTTGCCATCGCTAATCTTGCGTTTCACGCTGTTCGTCCCGCCTTAGGGCCGTGTTCACGAAGCGCTCCAACTCCGCCCGAGGAATCCTGATCCCGCGGACCTCGCCTACCTTGAAGTAGGGGAGCTGGCCGCTGTGGAGTAGCTCGTAGACGCTGTTCTTGCCGCAGCGGAGGAGAGCAGCCACCTCGCGGACCGTGAGGAGGTCCGGCCCGATGGTTAATTGATAACTCCGGTGATCGGTATCGCTATCGTACGACGTTACGTCAAGTTCAGGAAGGCCTTCTGGGCCCATGTCGTGTTTGATCCGCAGGGGGCGGGAGTTTTTCATGAGACCCCCTCCGCGCCCGTGTTGTTCGATTCATGGCCGTTTTCCGCCTCCGCCTGCGCCCCCTTAAGGGGGGCGCTATCGGCGGAAGATTCGCGGAAGGTAACGGCGCGCCCCCCGGATGTTCCGGCCGAGCCGGGAAGGTCCTTCGCCCAGAAGTAACGCTTGTTCCGGGTTGTACCTGTGGTGGAGACGTGTCCCGCCTGTATGAGTCGCCTCACGTGCTCGTTGGTAGCGCTTTTTGCCAGTCCGGCGGCGCGCTCAAGTTCCGGGCCGGTGAGGCCGGCCTCGCCGACAGCGCGCAAGGCAGCGAGCATCAATAGGTCCTTTTCGTCCACTTTTGGAGCGGCGCGCTCGTCGGTCGGCACGATATCGAAGTCATCTCCGCTGACACCGACCTTGAAGCGCAGTTTTGCGGGCAAAATGCCGTTGCGGCTCTTCCTGAGGGTCAGCTCGATAGTGCCGGCCCGCTCACGGGTAAAGCGTTCGGGCTCGTTGACCGCGACCTCCCAACCATTGTCTAGGGCGGCCATCTTCGCACTGCTCCCGCGGGCATAGCCTTTGCTGCGACCTGGCTTGCCGATATGGTCGACAAGGAGGACTGCGGCCCCGACGCGCTTCGCGGGGTGGACAACCTCACCAAAGTAGCGCAACACGTCGCCGGCGCGGTCCTCGTCGCCACCCATATCAGCGATTTGCTGGCCGACAGGGTCGAGGCACACCAATGCTGGCCGCAGTTCCTCAATCAGCTCGGTGAGGTCAGAAATTGCACCAGGGAGGAGCGGCTGAGGACCGAAGTAGTGCAGGCGTTGGTCCCAATCCGGCTCATATCCGAGAAGCTTGAGGCGGCGGCCAATGACGTTCATTCCATTCTCGCCGTCGACCAGGATGACGGTCTCGCCTGCGCGAACTAGGGCTGACACCCAACGCAAGGCCAACCATGTCTTGCCAGACCCGTGGGCGCCGAACAACATCGTCGTCTCGCCGGCGGGCACAGCATCCCTGACCAGCCACTTCGGTTCGTCATCGAGCGACTCAATCACGGGCGCCAAAAGAGTTCGCTCCAGCCGTCCGGGGTCACGCGTGGCGTGGCTTACGGGATATCTCGTCATCCCTCGAGCGACTCGTTGCACTTCTTCGTCGCTTAGTGGGTTGGTGAAATGCGTCGCGTTGATCGCGTTTGCGGCAGCAAGTAGCGCATCCGACTCAAGTCCTGCGCGACGGAGGCCACCCAAAATGCCTGCAGCGAGACGTTGCGTCCCTGCCCCGGAGTTTGTCTGCGAATAGAATCATCCACCGGCACCATGCTTGCGATTTCCTCAAGACGCTCGCGTGGGACTATCTCCAGCGCTTCCGGTGCCGAGACAATCCGGGCAAGGCGCCACGGTCGCTCCGTCGCATGGTGACCCTTACGGTTGAAAGTGCCGGGGAGGCGAAACAACCGAGACGCGTCCGCAACCGAAAGGTCGACAGTCACCTCGTCGTTGTCGAACTTCGACGACAATGCGGTCAGGACGCGCTTCACGAGACCGCCGTCGTCAGTGGGCAGGTCAATGCGGTAGACGGCCTGGTACCCATTACCGGAATCGTCGAGCAACGCCTCGGGCCAGCCGCGCTCGGCCAGGTAGGCGACAACGCCCTGCGCGACGTCCAGCGCGGCGGACTTCTCCTCCTCCGTTGCCGCGGACCCGGGCGGACGAACCGGATCGCAGTCGAGATAGAACGCGGTTCTTCGTTCGATATCGTCTTTCGACGTCCCTCTCCTATTGCCCGCACGCACAAGCTGGTTCGGTGCTGAGGCAAAGAGCTCCGGCTTAATCTGGTTGAGAGTGGCGTATACCCCACGCGCCCGGGGGCCAATCGCCACGGCCGCTTCCGCCGCCGCTATAGAGCTATTGAAGAAGCCGTGTTCGATGTGCTCGGAACCGGTCGCAAAACCCACGCCTAAAGCCCGGACCTCGACTACGTCTCCGGGTTCCCGAAGAAGCTGCAGAGCGCGGATAACGCTCACCGAGTCCTCTGTTTGAGGGCCGTCCGGAACGGGACCCATTTCGTCTCCCTCTTGTCTTTGGAGATCGTGGAGCACAAAGTGATGCCGCCGACCGTCAGGACGCGGATGCACATGACTGGCGCTGGTCAGCGGATTGGATGCGGTCGATAAATCCAGTAGACGGCCGGTAACGCACCAGACCGGGCGCAGCTACCACAAATCAGGAATTCGCGCTGTGCCGGCTCGCAAATCTCGTCACCGCTGGTATACGCGTCGCAGTATTCGATCCAGAGGAAATCGTCGTCGATGGTCAGAAACTTCAGACAGGAAATACATCTTCGGTCCGCGGCCAGGGCGTTTACCTCGTCGAAGGAATGCGGCTTCACCGTGCGCCGCCATTCCTCATACGCAGAGTGCTTCACAACCACAGATCCATCCTTCTGCCGCGTTCACGCGGTGTGAGATGGGATCAGGATCGCATGGGCGTATTCGGGGTCTAAGGCGGCTTAAGCCCCGAAATCAATCCTTCGATCCCGGTGGGGTGGATTGGCCGTCCTGGACCAGGTTGCTCAGGGCATCCATGAGTGAGAACCTTGCGCATGCAGGCGGAGACTCGTCCGACCGTTGGCCGCCATCCAGCCCAAGGTCACGCACCAAGGGAACACGCCCGTTCGGCTAGGTAGCCACAGTTGTTGCTTCCCGAGGGCAGGCCCAGGCTCCGTGAGCTTTCGCTGGCTAGGGTTGCGCGGGTCCTCTTCGGTTTCGACGGCGCTCGCGAGTTGCATCGTGGTACGCGTCTGCAAGTTGCTTGGGCTCGGCGAACTGGTCGCGCGAATTCTCCTCATTCCACACTGAAAGTCGGGACTTCCAGTCATCGTCAGGGAACCGTTGGACCAGCACCCGGAGCCGTTCCATCCGAGGGGATGGGCGTGCCCGCACGACCTCGCTTCCTTCGAGTTCGCTCTGTTTTTGGCGGGCTATCTTGTAGATCTTGCCGACGGTCCTTTGGGGGACGATGTCAGGGTCTCCGACGTACACCATGATTGTCTCTTTGCCGGGATCGACTTCCGCCCAAATCGGCCGGGCCTCAAGTAACGAGCAAAGAATGTGCATGACCGAAGTGAGAACTGACCATCCGGTCTCGCTGGCCAATCGCTCGCCTGCCAAGAGTAGCTCCAACTGAGGCGAACCAGGTTGCGCATCGAAACTAACTTCATCGAGCGCATCCTTCACAGACTTGGAGCGCTTCAGGTAGGGCAGCCGTGGCTGTTCTCCGCCGATGATGATCGGATCTCGGCAAGCGTCTCTTCCAGCGCTGAGCGCTTCCTGCACGGCCTCTATCCGCTCGGACTTGGAAAGTCCGACAGCAACCGCAACTCGGAGAGTCACGAATGTCAGACGGGATCCTCCGCGCTCTTGCGATTCGATCCAATTCACCGCGTCGTCAATGCTGCCAAGACCCTCTTTCTGACCGAGCAGGGCTGTGCGGAGCTCCTCAATCAGCGGAGCGTGCGAAGCAGCAGCGGACGCGGCAAGTTCGAACGCGGTCTGCCTGAGCGGGTAGGGTTCTCGCGATCTGCGACCGAATGTGCTTCCGCCTTTTCCACCAGCTCGCAAATGTCACGGTCGTCGTACGGAACCTCGAAGAACACGTCCAGAGGTGCTATCTCGTCCCACTGTTCATCGGTCAGGGGTCGGCGGACGCTGCGTTCAACCACTTCCCGCAAAGCCGCGCGTCCTTCGACTCTCGTACTCATGGACTGAGTATGTCATGCGGGATGTGATTCCGTACGCCTTGCCCGCCGTGTCAGCGATTCTGTGGTGCCGGCGATGGTTTCTCCAGTTTCGGTTCCGGCGCTGATTTCTCGCAGACCAGCGCCTGGGGTTGCGGCGGTTCTGCGCGCTGAAGCGGCGAGGGGACCTCGCAGGACTCAGCGCTTGTGTCGAGGCGGCTTATTCGCTAGCGGGGTCCGCCGTCCCGGTTTACGGCTCGTGGACGGTGGTCGACGACGCGCAGCAAGGCCTTTTTGGTCGAAAATGTCGACCGCCCAACGGAGTTGCATAGTGCAACCGACGTGCATTTATGTCAGAAACACGCCGTGCGGGCACCCTCCTTATAGCGATGGAGGGGGAACCTTACGTGCCGCCAAGGCTTCGACCCTCCGCCAGGCAAGTTTGCCGCGCATCAAGATATTGTCTGTACCTATTTTACGAATATGCTCCATGCCTCGTTGCCAATGGAGGAACTATACATGGATAGCCGAAACGCTCTTAGGCTCGCGGGCCTCGCCGGCATCGTCTTCGTCGTCGTTTCTCTCGTTGCCACGTTCATCATTCCTCCTCCTCCGTCCGCCGATGATTCGCCTCAGAAGTTCCTCGACTGGTTTAGCGACCATCGCAACCTTCAGCTGACCGCGATGGTCATGAACCTGCTCTCTGTCATTCCTGCCCTCGTCTTCGCCGCCGGATTTTGGCGAATCCTTCGCAGGATCGACGGGGACGAGGGTGTGTTAGCGCTCGCCGCGATTTTTGGGTTCATCCTCACGGGTGCCATGGCTACGCTCGGCGCCGCCTGGTTCGGCGGGCTCGCATTCCTCTCCGACGGCCATGGGCTCGAGGCCCAGTCCGCCCACGATCTCTCCATCATCGGCGGCATCTTCTACCAGGCGACGTACGCGCCGCTTCTCGTCATGACCGGGCTCTCCGGCTATCTCTTTGCGATGAAAGGGACGCTTCCGCGCTGGGTTGGCTGGATCGGTCTCGCTGCCGCATTGCTCGAACTCATAGGCCTCTTTGCCTTTGCGGACAGCGGCGCTTTTTCACCGTTCGGGCCATTCGCGCTTCTCGGGTTCCTTGGCTTCACTGTCTACGTCCTGATCGTATCTATCTTCATGCTCCGCACAAAGGAGAGTGGCTAACTCCACCGCCGGCATCTGGGTCCGAAAGTCGCCTCGTGGCCGTCGAATGGGTGGCAGCATCTCCGTAGTCTTCGTAACCAGCACAAGTTGACGTCCTGGCTTTCGCCACATGGCTCCTTCACGCGCCGTTCAATAGGCACCGTCCAGACACCGCGGGGACATGGGACTGCGCGTGGATGTGAGTCCGACGGGCACGTCGGGCGCCACGCCATGCTTCGGCCGTTAACAGTTGAAGCCGGTGATCCATCCGGGGCTTGGGTCGACCATCGTTTCCGACCCGCACAGCGGCGAGCGCGCTCAGCAATAAGGACAAGCGCTCTCCGCCGTGAGCTCCGGGTAGCGTCGTCGGAAGGCAATGAGCCGATCGCTCACCATGCGATGGGGATCGGCGGACTCTGCCGGCACGAACCTCTCCGCCAGTTCTGCTCGTCCCCACCCCTTATGTCTGCGGAGATGCCACATCTCTTGCAGCATCGCTCTCTCCAGCGGTCGCCGTCCTCGTCGCTTCATCGCTCTCACCCCCGCTTGGCTGGTCTTTCCCAGCAGTCTAGGTGCTGTCGTCGTCGAAGGAGTCGCCGCGTCGACAGGTGTGTAGACACGGCAGGTAGACTCTCAAGACCCTTCGGCGACTGAATGTGCGTGATCTCGCCGACGAAGAGCAGGGGGCAACACCGTGGCAAAATTCCAGAAGATTCCCAAAGCCCAGGCGCCGGTTCCGGCCAAACCTTCGGGGCGCTTGCAGGCGCGCATGAAGCTGTACGAAGAACACGTTGCGGCAGTAGGCCCGGGCGAAGTTGGTGTACTCGTGCCCGACCGTGTGGAAACCACGAGGAGCCTGGCGCTCCGGATCGGCCGGGCAGCCCGCCGTATTAACAAGCCGGTCAAGACCTGGATCGACAAGGGTACGGTCTACTTCGAACTAGTTTCGTAAGGCCCTGTCCCGCAAGTCACAAGCCGACAGCCATCGGTGCGACAACAGACGGCCGTTACGCCAGACGGCCGCCGCCTTCCTGTATTTCAGACCGGCTGTCGAGAAATCGTCGGGGAGAACCAGGGGAGTTTGGGTCCGGAGCGGAGGCGTGAGCCCGGCGCGAACGAAGCCGCTGAGAGCACCCGAACACCCTTCGCCAAATGCCCCCATGGCCTGTGGCCCGTGGCTTGGCCCCCGGCCTGCTTCACGCCGCTGCGCCAAAGCACGTCCGGACATAAATGTTTCGCGCTTCGGAAAGATTCTCTGCCATGTGGTAACAAAGTGCTCCGCTACTCGTTATGACGTGCACATTGTCCTGAGAGTTGTCCACGTGAACCTAACCGATCGCGGTGAGATCAAAGAAGTACCGCTCGCCTTTACGTCGCGGGAGCTCGCGATTCTCCACCTGCTTCGGAGCGACGAGACCACGTCAAGGATTGCGGAGATACTCGGTTTGTCGGACTCCACCCTTCGAGTGCACCTAGCCTCAATAAGGACCCGAACGGAGTATTGGGCACTCGCCTCCGATCGGCATGACCCGGCCATATCCGGCGGTTCGGCCCCTCGGGCGGCTCAGTCCGCGTAGACCGTTCCGTGGTTGGTGGAGATCGTCGGCTTGGGGAAGTGGTACCGGCAGTCGACATCGACGTCGCTTCTTTCCAGAACCCTTGGATAGCCCGTTAAATACCAGTGCTCCAATCGGTTCAGCCGTCGACCTCGCCACCCACTGCTAGCGAGGTCGACGCAATGGCGCAAGGTCGAGCAACCGCAAAATCGGCATTGGACAAACGAGGTTGGCGTGCAGCGAGGCCTGAGGTTCCCGAGCGGCGATCGCGAGGGCGGTACACCCACATGCTTGCAATTGTGCTCGAACGATGAAGGTCTCACCGGATGCACGGGACCCGGCCCGCCTGCAATGCGTAACTGCGTGGTTGGCCTGCGAATGGGTGTGGCTGACTTGGACCGTCAGCAATAATGGACACGCACCCATTCCCGTCGACTCGGGGTAACGCCGCTGAAACGTCATCAAGCGGTCGCTCACGTTCCAGTGCGGATCTTCAGACGTTGGCGGCACGAACTCTTCAGCCAATGCGGCCCGGCCCCATCCTTCATGCTTTCGCAAGTGCCACATCCGTTGCAGCATGGCCTGATCGAGTTGCGGCCGTCCCAAGCGCACGTCTCCAAATAGATTCGAGTATTTTCGACATGTTTTTTGGACCGCTTATCATCGATAATGATCTATCTGCTTCGTTAGAATTCTGGACGCCTGGTCGGCGACGAAAATGTGCGTGATGTCGTCCGGCAACTACTAGGGGGAACTATAATGGCTAAGTTTCAGAAGATTCCGAAGTCGCAGGCACCAGTACCGGTGAAAAGCTCGGGCCGGCTGCAGTCGCGGATGAGACTCTACGAAGGACACATCGGTGAAGTGGGTGCCAACGAGGTCGGAAAACTTGAATCCGGACCGCGATGAGACGGCACGCGGCCTGGCACTCCGCATCGGACGGGCCGCTCGTCGCATCGACAAACCGGTGAAGACCTGGATCGACAAGGGGATTGTCTACTTCGAGCCCGTCTCCTAAGCCTTACTTCTCTTTTGCCGACTTCTCCCATCCCTGCTGCAGTCGCGCCCGGACCGACTGCTCGTTCGGCGGATTGCTACTGGCAACAAAGGTGGCGAGGAGTGGCTCGCGGCGTTCGTGGGCCGACTGCTCGCTCCCCGGTGCCATCATTTCGATGGCGCCATTGCGATGGACTGTGACGACGGTTCCTGGCCTCGCGTTGCGCAAGGCTCCCGCGACGAGGATTGCCAACGACTCGATGTTGACGAGCACAGGCCTGCCATCGTAGGTGAGCCGTGCGTTGCGTGCTTACGAGATCGGAACTCGACTTGGCTGTAAGAGTACAGAAGTCACGGAGCGCATCCGCTAATCCTGGGGACGTCGGTACGGGCGAAGGTTACCCGCGCGGATGCGCCCGTTACTACGGAGTCTAACCAGCTGAGCGGCATTCGAGTTATGTTTGGCTCTATGGTGGACGAGGCTGCCATCTAGTGGCGCTATGTCAGTGAGAGGCACGACTCGGATCCTAGTCTTTCTTGCCCGTTCGGCCCCTTTCGTCCGGCTGTTCAGCGATGCTCCAGAACCGCCAGCCGTTGCAACTGACCCCTCCCATGACCGCCTTGCCGGCCGACGATGGGCTTCCAAAGTCCCTGCCATCTCCCAGCCGATAGATCAGCTTGCCCTCCCTGTCGATGACCTCAGCCTCGTACTGCGCACCCTTGTAGGTAGCGACGAGCTTCGTGCCTGCGCTGAGTTCGCGGTTCTTGATCGCCATCAATGTGATCCTCTCTTCGGATGTTGGCCCTGATGACTCACTCGACGCCGGCGCGAAGTCAAGCGGTTGGTGGCGCGGGCGGGGTGCGTGAGGGATCGCGGGGAGGTGCAAGGAGGTAACGGGGCTGAACGCCGCGTGGGCGACCGCCGCCTGCTCGGCGTCGTAGGTGCGGGTATAGCGTCGGACCATGGCCGAGGTGGAGTGGCCCAACAGGTGCTGGACATCGATCTCACGGGCGGCCGAACGGATCGCCATCGTCGCGAAGCTGTGGCGGAACCTGTGGGCATGGATGTGGGGGATGCCTGTCGTTGCCGAGAGGCGTTGGAAGAGGACGATGAGTCCCTGCGGCCGCATGCGCCGGCCCTGGCGCGTCTGAAAGAGGGCCCCGAACCAGTCGTCACGTGTCTCAAGGTAGTGGAGGACGGCGTCGGTCACCGCGGGACTGAAGGCGATCACCCGCTGCTTCTTCCCCTTGCCGTGGAGGATGCGAGCTCGTCCCCCTTCGAAGTCGACGTCAGCGACGTTGAGGTTGGTCAGCTCGGAGGCGCGGAGGCCGGTGTCGAGGAGGAAGAGGATGATCGCCCGGTTCCGCGCCCCGAGAAGCGTCGTCTCGTCGTAGGCGGCGAGCATGCGCGTGACTTCTTCGCTGGCGAAGGGGCGGACAATCTTCTGCTCGAGCCGGATAGGGGGACTTTCTGGAAGGGGTTCTCTTTGACGAGTTCTAGCCGTCGGAGCCAGGAGAAGAAGGACTTCAGCTCCCGGTGGCGGCGGTGCTGGGTGGCATCGCAGACGCCTCGTCGCCTGATCGCGGCGATGAAGCGGTAGACGTCGGGTTGCCTGATCTGGTCGGCGCGGAGGGGGAGGCCTTCCCTCGTCGCGGTTTCCATATAGATGGCGAGGGACTCGCGATAGGCGGTGAGGGTCCTTGGTGACTTGCCCTCGGTCTCAAGGGCTTCGAGATAGATCGGGGTGAGGCTGGTGAGGGTGAGGTCGTGCTGCATGGCACATCACTCACTCTTGTTCCGAAGGAAAGCAACTCCTAGTTGACGAACCCTGCGCCCGAGGCCGCCACCCACTCGGCGTAGGTGATCGACTCGCCGGCCACCGCCTGGAGGGTGGTGAGGTCGGACGCGATTCGGACTGGTAGCGGCCTGCGGCAGCGCAGGTGCGGAGGAGCACCTGGAACTCGCCACCAGCGAGGAGATTGGCCGTCTCGGACGCCCGGGCTCTCGAAAGGGCAGCGCCGAGCTCGGCGAAGGCATAGGAGACGGCGGGTTGGCGGTCGCGGGAAGCCCACCTGGTCCGCAGTTCGATCCCCAGGGTTCCTTCGACGAACCGGGCCACCTGGATCGCCTCGATGTCATAGGTCGGGAGGACATGAGGTTGGGTAAGGAAGTCGAGCACCTGTTCTCGGATTTCGACGATCGTGGCCATCGGGGTCGCGGCGGCGAGGTCGGCCGTGGTGTCGGCATCTCAGTGGGAGACGGCGTGGCGGTCGCTGTCGAACTCGGCGGTGGGATGGTGGCTGTGGGTGTCGGTTCGGGGTCACTGCCGCCACAGTCCGCGAGAAGGGCGGTCAAGGTGGCGGTGATGGCAAGGGTGTGGAGACGGGTGCCGCCTGAGTTCGGCCGAGTTAATCTCTTGTTCCGCCACTGCCAAGTGCTACGGTCGGGCTTGATGCGCGAACCCCGCTGAATGCCGCTCGTGCTGCCCACTCGGTGCTGGCACTCTCGAAGATGGAATCCCCACAGATCGACTGGCTCCGACAAGAATTTCTTCGAGCTGGGCGAGCGAGATGACTCCGGCTTTCGGAAACGACGAACTGCAATCTTTTCGATAGGGTAATCAAACGTCCGGCCGGCGCGCCTACTCTGGCTGCATGAGTGGCTACCACCAGCACCGCGACATCGACCTCAGCGCCCGCGAGCGGGAAGTCCTCGAGCTGATGGCCAAGGGCCTGACTAACGGCCAGATCGCCGGGCGACTGGACATCGCCTTCGATACCGCCAAGAGCCACGTCAGCGCAGTGATCAGCAAGCTCGGCGTGGACACCCGCGAAGAGGCCGTGCGGGCCTGGGGGCAGCGTCAGCGGCTGGGATCGCGCGTGTCGCGTATGGCGCGTGGGCTGGTTGCGGGGGTTGGGATGTGGAAGGTGGCAGCAGGGACGGCGGTAAGCGGCACAGTCGTCGCGGGAACAGCCGCCGTGGCGATTGGGGTCCTGGGCGATGGCTCCGCGCCGGTCATTGCCCTGGATGTCGAGGCACCCGCAACGGCCACCGCGACGCCGTGGGCGGACCAGTTGTTGCCCGGCGAGATCTACATAGCCTCGATCGTCGGAGGTGGCCATGCCACAGTACTGTCGATGGCGAAGCTGCCGTCAGACTCGGACTATGGGGACGCCGGCGAGTACCTACTCTCGGTTCGCGAGCAACCAAGCGGAGGCCTGATTGTGAATCTGGGTGCCGAACCAGGGCATCTGCCGGTCTTTTCAACGTGGCTCAGCTGCCCGAGTGCCGCATACGGCGCGACCATGCATCTCGATGCAGAGTCGGTTGAACTGATTCGTGACGGGAAGCCCCCTATCGAGGCTCCCCTCGTAGATGTACCCAGCGCCCTGGGTTTGCCCTGGAAGATCTGGATCGCATATCTCGATTCAGTGGACGACGTCACATTGAGGTTCCTGGATAAGGACGGCGCGGTGGTGCAGTCGTCGGGGTGGTCAGCGGTGCCGAACAACCAGCGGCCACTCTGGTGTCGCGACGGGCTCACGGACGAGCAACGGCAGGCACTCCAGCAACCAGGGGTCTCAACGCCTGTCGTCAGTGACCCTGCCGAGGTGGCCCGCGTGGGATTCGGCGACGAGGCTGTTGTGCTCCGGGTGGCCCGCTATGGATTTTCGATGCAGACGATGGTCAGCAGTGCAAACGCTCCGGATGATGTGCTGCGAGCATTTCCATCGAGGGACGAACCGGAACCGGTGAACTGGTCCGCAGCCGATAAGTTTGGTGTGTTCTTCGGCTCGGTGGTGCCGGAAGCGTTGTCGGTGGAACTCGCGTTTGACGATGGTACGATGGAGATTGTACCTGCCACGGCCGCTCCACCCGATGTTGATACGCAGCTTCGATTTTGGATGGCCACCATTAGCGGCAAACCCTTGCTATATAGGGTCCGCGTCCTCGACGAAGACGGCACCCTCATTGATCAGGTCAACGTGCGAGCCCGAAAGGGACTGGCCCTCGCGCCGTAGGGTAGACGACACAAAACGTCATTCTTGCCATAGGCACATGGCAAAGGCAGCGAAGTCAGCTACGGTTTCGGCATGAACGGCGACCATCGCCACGATGTCGGTGCCCTCACCGATCGCGAACGCGAAGTCCTCGGCCTCATGGCACGCGGCCTCACGAACGGCGAAATTGCCGAGCGGCTCGACATCTCTTTCGGCACGGCAAAGAACCATGTCAGCGCCGTTATCTCCAAGCTCGGCGTCGAAACCCGCGGAAGACGCGGTCCGCATCTGGCGGCAGCGTCAGCGGCTAGGGTCACGGGTGTGGCGGGCCATGCGCGGTCTGGTTGCGGGACTTGGGATGTGGAAGGTGGTCGCTGGCACGGCGGCGGTTGCGATGGTTGGCCTCGGTGCTGCCGCGGGGGTTGCCATCCTCGCGAGTGGGAGCGACGCGGATGGAAACGCACTGGCCGCGGATGTGGCGACAGCGACGCCTACGGTGACTGCCCAACTGGCGTCCATGCCGCACGAAGAGCCAACTCCGTTTCCGATTCCGGACGAGGATCGACTGATCCCAATCTATACGGCAACCGACGGAGAGCACTCGCGAGAAGTTGGCATGTTCGAAGAGTTCGGCCAGTGGTATTTGTACGAACGGGACGGGAAGCCGGTGTTCGGGATCGCGATCTCCGGGCCGGTGGACAATTTGCGCTTGTCGGACGGACGAGACGTTTCATGTCCGGGGTTCGTCTCTGGAGCAACAAGCCGCCCTGGAGCGTCCTCCATCCGACTTGAAATGTCCGACGGAACGACTACGACGGCCAGTCTCGTCCCCGCTCCGGACGAAAGCGGCCTGGATTGGTGGTTTTGGGGTCGATACGTGGACGACCCGGGGATGATCCAGCGAGTGGTGCTTCTCGACATCAACGGCGCCGCTATCGATTCTGCGAGACCCGTCGGCCCAACGCCCTTCTACCCACTGGGACCAGGATGCAATCCAGCGAATCGGCCGCCCCCTAGCCCGCCTCCGCCTTCGCCTTGAGCGCCGCCGCGAACTTCTCGAATTCGGGCTGCATGTCGGGGATGGAGCGGCCGATGAGCGGCGAGAGGGGGCCGCTAAAGCGTTCGCTCATGGCGAATTCGGTGGCCCCGCCCGGTGTCCCGTTAATCTCGTAGGTGCGGACGCCCGCTGAACAGCCCCAGCGGCATGCCGCCCTGCCAGACCATCACCCGCGGCGCGTGCATGGCGGTCACCTTCACGGGGAACGCCCGCTTCGGGTTGATGGCCGGATAGACCTTCACCGTCTCGCCCTCGGCAATCGTCCCTTCGAAGCGGACGACGGTGGGGTTCCAGTCGGTCCAGTGGGCGCCATCGGTCAGGATGGTCCAGATGCGGTCGGCGGGCGCGTCAATGGTGGTGCTGGCGGCGAACTGTTTCATGATGGGGCAGCTCCGGACGAGGTTTGGCGGGGATGGTAGCGCACGGGGCGACCGGATGGGTGTGTTCGGGTGCGAATGGAAGCCGTCGCGACCCTCACCCGGCCCTCTCCCAGAGGGAGAGGGAGCCAGGCGCGACCACGATCCGATCTACACGACGACTCTGCGCTTCCCTCTCCCCGCGGGAGAGGGACTGAGGGTGAGGGGCCACGGCTGCGAACCGCAGGTCCGGACTTCGAGTTGCGCCCCGTGCGACCCTCACCCCGGCCCTCTCCCGGAGGGAGAGGGGGCCAGTGGCGACCACTGCCGGATCGACATGACGCTGTGCTTCCCTCTCCCCGCGGGAGAGGGACTGAGGGTGAGGGGCCACGGCTGCGAATCGCAGGTCCGGATTTCGAGTTGCGCCCCGTCGCGACCCTCACCCCGGCCCTCTCCCAGAGGGAGAGGGAGCCAGTGGCGACCACTGCCGGATCGACATGACGCTGTGCTTCCCTCTCCCCGCGGGAGAGGGACTGAGGGTGAGGGGCCACGGCTGCGAATCGCAGGTCCGGATTTCGAGTTGCGCCCCGTGCGACCCTCACCCCGCCCTCTCCCAAAGGGAGAGGGAGTTGGGCGCGAACAATGCCCCAACTACACGGCTCTAATCATCCCTCTCCCCGGCGGGAGAGGGACTGAGGGTGAGGGGCCACGGCTGCGAACCGCAGGTCCGGACTTCGATTTGCTCCCCAGCGACCCTCACCCAACCCTCTCCCTGCGCGGCCTGGGAGAGGGCTTATAGGCTGGAGCCGAACGCTTCTGCTTCCCTCTCGAGGCAAGGGGACCGACGGGGTCGGCGTCCCCCACCCCACCGGCGTACACTCCCGCCATGCCCGATATGACCCACACCCACCTCATCGACCAGGCGCCCGATGCCGTGATCTTCGCCGGCACCGATGGTGTCATCACCACCTGGAACGCTTCGGCCGAGCGCACCTTCGGTTACACGGCCGCCGAGGCCATTGGCCAGTCGCTCGACATCATCGTCCCGGAACGGTTTCGCGAGGCGCACTGGAAAGGCTTCGACCGCGCCCTTGGCGACAAGGTGACAAAGTACGCCGGCCAGTTCCTGCCCACGCGCGCCCAGAAGAAGGACGGCAGCCAGTTCTACGTGGAGCTTGGGTTCGCCATCGTCCTTGTCGACGGCGAGGCGGTTGGCGCCATGGCCACGGCCCGCGACATCAACGAGCGGTTCGAAAGCGACCGCGCCCAGCGCCGCAAGCTGAAGGAAATGGAAGAGGAGCTGGCGAAGCTCCGGGCGTAGCGCGGACGGGGTAATGCCCACCTTCACCGCCTACACCGGCCGCATGGCGCAGCGAGGGAGACCGCCACACCACGGACCGCTGACGTCGGCCGAAGCATGTGTGCTGGAGCACGTCCGTCCGGCCGGGGGTGAGGGTGAACACGGTTCGATAATCACGTGAGCAACGCTCCTGACGCAATGCTGTCAGCTAACCGTCTCCCGCTCTGCCAGCTCCTGACAGAAGGCTGTCAGGACGGCTGCCCTACCATGGCCTTCGCCGGCCCCGATGCCGCCGGCCAGGAGTGAGACCAATGGAAGTCAGCCAGCTCGTCTTCAATCCCAACAGCGCCGACCCAAAGGCCCTCCACGCCTTCTACGCCGACGTCATCCGCCTCGACCCCAACCCCCAGATGGGCGACGACGCCCTCATGGCGGCCGGTACGCCGTTCATCGTCGATGGCCATAGCGACCTCTCCGGCCCCACGCAGGAGCCGGCCCGGACGATGGCCAACTTCGCCGTCGACGACCTCGTCGCCGAGACTGAGCGCCTCGAAGCCGCGGGCGTGCAGTTCCTCGTCCGCCGCGGCCCGCCCGTTCCCGGGGAGATCGCCTTCGCCACGTTCATCGACCCGGACGGTGGCTACGGGCAGATCTTCCAGGCGCACGGCGCCCCCGCCGGCAGCCGCATGTTTGTTGTCTCGCGCCACACCGGGGACCCGGACCGGATGAGGACCTTCTACCGCGATGTCGTCGGTCTCTCCGAAGGCCCGCCCGAGCTCGGCAGCCCCTTCATGGCCGGCGGCGCCTCCCTCTACATCAGCCCCCACAGCGAAATCAGCGGCAACGCGAGGGAACCCGCCCGCGTTCTCCTCAACTTCTTCGTCGCCGACCTCGCTGCCGAGCAGAGGCGGATGGAAAGCCACGGCGTCGAGTTCATCCGCACCGCAGGCCGGGAGCCGTGGGGCGGGGTCATCTCCACCTTCCCTGATCCCGACGGCAACTATCTTCAGCTGATCGAGTTTCGCCCGGAGTAGGGCGCGAGTAGAACGGCAAGGGGGCGCAAAAGGGTTGGGGGGTGGACAAGGCCGCTCATCCCTGGTGCGGATGCGCTTCGGACGGGGTAAATCGTTGCGACGAGTCCTACACTCGGCGGCATGGCGCAACGAGGGAGACCGCCACACCCCGGCCCGCTGACGCCGGCGGAGGCCCGGGTGCTGGAGCATGTGCGCGAGGGGTTGCCGAACGCGGAGATCGCCGTCCGGCTGGGCATCAGCGTCAACACAGTGCGCTACCACGTCAGCAACCTGCTGGCGAAGGCGGGGGCGGGTTCGCGGGAGGAGCTGGCGCGCTGGCGGCCAGGGCAGAGCGAAAGGGCTGGCGCTGGGGATGGTTGTCGTTGTTGGGGTGGAAGCCGGTGGTGGTGGGGATGGCTGGGGTTGCTGTGGTAGGGGTTGCGTTCGGTCTCATAGCGCTCATTGATAGCGATGAACCAATAGGGGCTCTCATGCAGCCTGACATGCGCGAGGTTCAGAGCGGCGATGGATGGCGTTTGCTTGTGTCTGATGATGGCAAGCCGATGCCAGATACGAAGGACGTTGTGCTCGCGATTAAATGGGATGGTCTGGAGACGCTAGTCTCCGTCCTGGATGAAGACGGTCGAATCGCGATGCAGGTGGAGACCGCATATCGTCCCATGGCGCTGGTCAACGTTGAGCTGAATCAAATCGTCGTTTCAGACCTATCTCGATCCGAACGGACGGGCGGTTTCCCGAGTGCTGGCATTCGACATCGCGGAGCCGAGGCTTTCATTCGAAACTGCGCTGCCGGCCGAACGTGTGAACTACATCGTCTACTACCCACACATTGCGATTTCAGGCGACGGTGAATGGCTGGTGTGGAACGAAGCCCGCGTTTCCTGCCGGCAGTCCGACGGGACTATCGCGAGTTATTGCTACAGCGTGGCGGCGCTTGTCCCTGGTGGATGGGTCTGTGAGTGACTGGCGCGTGGCGGATGCCTCCCGGCTGTAGTGCCCCAACACTTGTGCCGATCGGTGGCACGCAATTCGGCGCGCGATGCACCGACACGCGGACCTTCGATCAACTTGTACCGGGCTAATCCTTCGTGCTGGACGTGACATCGAATAGTTCGTGAGGACGTGGAATTGACTCCTGTCAGCAAGAACGGAACCACCGGATCGCCCAGGTATGACTGTCGTCCTTTTCGGCGCCGCATCTCTCACGCTTCGGGACGACGGCTCGCTGGTGAGGACGAATCTCGTCGATGGTACCTCGACGACGCTGGCGTACACGCTCCCGCTCAGCGAGTGGGGAGAGACCGTGCTCGTTCGCTAGGACGGGGTAAATCGGCACCCTACCGCCTACACTCGCCGCATGGCGCAACGAGGCCGCCCGCCACACCCCGGCCCCCTGACGCCGGCCGAAGCCCGCGTGCTTGAGCACGTCCGCGCAGGATTGCCGAACGCCGAGATCGCCGTCCGCCTCGGGATCAGCGTCAACACCGTGCGGTACCACGTCAGCAACCTGCTGGCGAAGGCGGGCGCCAGTTCGCGGGAGGAGCTGGCCCGCTGGCGGCCACGCGGAGAGCGGAAGGGCTGGCGCTGGGGATGGTTGCCGTTCGGACTCAAGCCGGTACTGCTGGGGCTGGCGGCTCTTGGAGTCGTGGGCATCGGCGCGTTCCTCTGGGTCCCGGTGCCGGACCCCGACGAGGAACCCGCGTCAACACTCCCCGAACCCTTCACCGTCCCCGACCCGGACGAGCTGCGGGCGGAAGGATATGTGGATACGGGGCCCTTTCTCCGTAGCGACGACGACGAAGTGCCCGTGGTGGGCTACTCACCAAGATCCTTGTTCACATCTGTTCTGCCGAAGACGGTGGACCTGTCAGTCGGCGAGCCCGACAGAATCATTCCCCGTCCATTCCTGCCGGAAAACTACGGGTTTTCGCTGACACTTCGTCTTGGTGACGCGCGGTATGTCGTTGCCCTGCGGTTCGTGCGGACCAGGGGATCGGACGCTCATCCTCCGAGCAGCGCTGGAGAGGGTGCTGAAATCGTCCTCCATCCGCAGCCGGGAGACCTCCTGCTGATTGCTGCATATGCGTACGGGACAAGCGCGGCCGACCATGGCGCCGACACCTATCGCACCGCGTTGACGACGGACGGCCACTTGTGGCTGGATCCAGAGCCAATCAGCACCGCTTCAGCCTACGACGAGTGGACCGGCCAGCAACTCGACTTGGACGACGCCGTCCCCGCCGGCTGGCTCGACCCTGCCCCTGCCTCGATCCTTTTCACTGGCTGCAACGATGGCTACTGCTACATCAGCTACCGGACGGCAGCCACAATGAAGGCTCCGGTGGACGGCGAGCTCGCCTGCGAATCCTCCACGACGCTGCGCCTCGAGACCGACACGCTCACGCTGCGAATCGATTGGGCCGACACCGGCTACGGCGGCCCGCCCGAATTCGACTGCACCCGACGCCACGTGACTGCGGGCGAGGAGATTGGCCCAATCCGGCACTACAGCATCACCGCCTACGACGCCCATGCCGACAAGGTGTCGGCAGCGATCACGCCCGATGGGCACCTCTACGTGGGCCACTTCGCCCCGACCATCGGCTGCCCATGCCGGCAGGGGACGTGATCCGGAGTTGTGCAGTAGCCGCGACATCCTTCCCCCTCCCTTTACGCCTTCATCCACCTCGATCGTGCATCCTAGGGTGCAGGCGCCCGGCCGTTTGCCAGCGCTCCCTTTTCCCAACTGCACCCGGAGGACCCCCGGTGGACGTTTTGACCCCCAACGCCGAAGGCCTTGCCAGCCCCGCCGACGCCCGCAAGAAGCTGGAGACGGCACTCTTCGAAGTGAAACACGTGATTGTCGGCCAGGAGGCGATGCTCGAACGCGTCTTCGTTGCCCTGCTCACCGGCGGCCACCTGCTTATCGAAGGCGTGCCCGGCCTGGCGAAGACGCTGACCATTCGCACCACGGCCGAGGTGCTTGGCGGCACCTTCCATCGCATCCAGTTCACCCCCGACCTTGTCCCCAGCGACCTCGTCGGCACTCGCATCTTCCGCGCCGATACCGGCACCTTCGAGACCGAGCTGGGGCCTGTCTTCTGCAACTTCCTCCTCGCCGACGAGATCAACCGGGCGCCGGCGAAGGTGCAGTCGGCGCTGCTGGAAGTGATGCAGGAGCGCCAGGTGACGATGCACAAAGAGACGCACCCGGTGCCCGTTCCATTCCTCGTCATGGCCACCCAGAACCCGATCGAGTCGGAAGGCACCTACCCGCTGCCGGAGGCGCAGCTCGACCGCTTCATGATGAAGGTGCTGGTCGACTACCCCGGTTTCAGCGATGAGATGTCGGTCGTCCAGCGCTCGCTCGGCGAAGAGCCGCATGCGAAGCAGGTGCTTTCGGTCGAAGAGCTCCAGCTCCTCCAGAAGACGGCGGCCGCGGTCTACGTCGACAACACCGTGACCGAATACGCGGTGACGCTGGTGACCTGCACGCGCCACCTCGCCCACTACGGCCTCGAACCGTTCGCCCAATACGTCACCTGGGGCGCCAGCCCCCGAGGCTCACTGAACCTCGTCCACGCCGGGCGGGCCATGGCCCTCATGCGCGGCCGTAACTACGTTCTTCCCCAGGACGTCTTCGATATCGCCCGCGACGTCCTTCGCCACCGCATCGGCCTCAGCTACCAGGCCCTCAGCGAAGAGCGCACGTGCCGACGACGTGCTCGACGCCATCCTCGGCCGCATCCCGGTGCCGCGCATCGACCTTGCCCGCAACGAGGCCACTGCGTGACATCGCCGAGGCCGCAGCTCCGCTGGGACGATCCACGGCTCGACGAGCGCGTCGAGACGCCCTACACGGCATCATCGCGACGAGCGCCGCGGACACCTGTGCGTGGCTCGGAGGCGGCGATCCGCGCCCTCGACCTCACCGTGCGCAAGCGCATCGACGGCCTCCTCGCCGGCGACCACCGGACGTCGCTGCCCGGGCTGGGCACGGAGTTGCACCAGCTTCGCGCCTACGAACCCGGCGACGACGTCCGCCAGATCGAGTGGAACGTCACCGCCCGCACCGGCGAACCGCACGTGCAGGTTCAGCTGGCGGAGCGCTCGCTGACGACGTGGCTGGTGCTCGACATCTCCCCCTCGATGAACTTCGGCACCGCCATGATGCGGAAGCTCGACGCCGCCGAGGGTGTGGCGTTGGCGATCGGCCACCTGGCCACGCGCCGCGGCAACCGCCTTGGCGTGGTCACTTTCGGCGGGCCTGGCGTCCAGATCCTGCCACCACGCCAGGGCCGCAGCGGCCTCCTCGGCGTCCTCACCACACTCGAACAGGGGCCGCCCGCCGATGGTCCCGGCTCGACAACCCTCACCGATGCCCTCCAGCGCGCCGCCGGTCTGACCCGCGGCACTGGTCTCGTCGCCATCGTCGCCGACTTCCGCGGGACGCAGGACTGGGAGGCGCCCCTCGGCCGAATCGCTCACCGCCACGCGGTCATCGCCGTCGAAGTCGCCGACCCGCGCGAGGAAAGCCTGCCCGACATTGGCGAGGTCGAATTCATCGACCCTGAATCTGGCCGCATCCTCCGCGTCGACACCGCCGACCGGCAACTGCGCGAACGCTTCGCCCAAAAGTCGTTGGAGGACCGCCGGGCGATGCTCGCTGCCTTCCAGCGCCACGGCGTTGAGCACGTTCGCTGCACGACGGAAGGGCACTGGCTCCACCAGCTCGCCGACTTCCTCCGACGGCCGGGGGTGCGGAAATGAGCTTCCAATCCCCGCTCTGGCTGCTGCTGCTCCTGTTCGTCCCTGTCGCCATCTTCCTCTACGCCTGGGCCCAGGGACGTCGCTCGAAGTACGCCGTGCGCTTCACCAACCTCGACCTCCTCGGGACCGTCGTCGCTGAATCGCCGCGCTGGCGCCGCCATGTCCCCTTCGCGCTCATGCTCGTTGCCCTCGCGCTGCTCCTGACCGCCGTCGCCCGCCCTGAAAAGGACACGAAGATCCCGCGCGACCAGGCGACGGTCATCCTCGTCATGGACATCTCTGGCTCGATGAACGCCGAGGACGTCCAGCCGACTCGTCTCGCCGCTGCCCAGGAAGCAGCCACGGCCTTCCTCGGCGACATCCCGGCCGGCTTCCGCGTCGGGATCGTCTCGTTCGCCCAGTATGCGTCGGTGGCGCTGCCGCCGACGCATGACCGCCAGCTCGCCGAAGATGCTCTCGCCCGGCTCCGGGCCGAAGGGGGGACGGCCATGGGCGACGCCATCGACCTCGCCCTCGATACGGCTCGAGACCCCGAGAAGTTCGGCGGTGAACCCGCGGCGACGCCAACCCCGACCGACGGCCAGACGGAAGCCGATATCCCGCCGACGGTCCTCCTCCTCCTTTCCGACGGCTTCAACACCGCCGGCACGGCCGACCCTCTGCAGGCAGCCCAGCGGGCGAAGGAGCTTGGCGTCAAGATCTTCACCGTCGCCCTCGGCACGCCGAACGGCTACGTCGATATCACCGACCCGACCGGTCGCCTCCAGCGCGTCTTCGTGCCGCCCGATGAGGACACCCTCAAGTCCGTCGCCAACACCACCGACGCCCAGTTCTTCTCGGCCCTCTCCGGCGACCAGCTGACGAAAGTCTACGAAGGCCTCAGCTCGCAGATCGGCTACGACACCGAGCAGCGGGAGATCACCTGGTGGTTCGCTGGCTTTGCCGCGTTGTTCCTGGTGGGGAGTGCAGGCGTGTCGTTGGCCTGGTTCAACCGGTTCCCGTAAGCAATTCGCCCATCCACATCTCGCCGCGGCCTCAGGGATGTTCCCGGCCCGCTGGGTTCATGGCCTCCGTGCACCGACGGCCAGGAACAGCACGGCTGATCCCAGCAGGCCGAGTGCAGCCACGAGTAGCAACATCGAATAGTGAGACGATTCTGCAAGCCCACCCGACCCCGTCGCAGGGGGAAGGGGGTGGATCACCTCCAAGCCATTGTCTTGCGCTGATAGGAGGCTAGACAGAGCGTCGGCAATTGCCGCGTCTCGCGCTTCCCCTTCCTGGTAACCCCCCGCCTCGCCGACGATCCACGTCGTGTCGGTCTCCGCCCAGACATAGAGGAGCCACCCGTAAGCTGGGTCGACGGAGACTCCGTTCGGTTGGTCCGGTGTCGCCGTGCAGGATTCGGCTGGCTCACCTAGCAACGTGGTTGAGATCCACTCGACACATGAAGGTCGCAGGCTCGCGCGATTGATATCCGTCGACTTCTTCGAGATCACAGTGAGCTGTACCGTGTGCGGCTGCTTCTCTGACTGCCAATAGATTGTGTACGCCTTGAATCCTGGGGGTTCGCCTTCGGCTCCCGTCATCTGCTGCTCCAGGAAGATGAACGGCCCGCCAACCGTTGGTCCGCACGCTGACAGCCTGGCGATGGAGCTCCTGAAGGGGCCGGCGCCATTGGGGCATTCGATGCTCGGCCACCCATCCCTATCCAGGGCATCAGCCGAGGGCGTGTGCACCGCGAACTCTCCGTCATCTGCCAACGGTGTGGGATACAGGTTTTCGATGTCGACGATTCCCTCGTCGACCTCGCCTCGCGGCCCGTCCTCCACCACGTCATCTAACGCGCTATCGGCGTCATCCTCGGCGATGACTATTCCGGCGATCCAGATACTCACCAGTCCGGCGAGCAGCCCTGCGGCGAGCAGGGCCACCAAAGGCCTCTTTGTCATGTCTGCTTTCCTCCGCGGACTACGGGCTCAACAGCTACAAGAATCCCGGAATGCATCCACGGAAACAATCGCTCCTTCGCGATAGCTCAATCGGGGTAGTACGCCCTTTTTACTACTTCGGCTTTGGTGGCCGACTATACTTTCTGCATGTCTCCGGCCGGGTGGCCTCGGAGGCCTCTGGTCGCGAGGGGATTGGTTCGATGGAAAAACCCCAATCCTTGATCCGCGTATTCATCGCTCGCGGGGCATTCGGCCATCCGCGGTGCGCTTGTCCGCTCCTTGGACGACCACCCCGCGCTCACCGTGGTTGGCCACGCAGCGAATGCTGATGACACCCTCGCTCTCTCCACCGCTCTTGGCGCTGACGTCGTTGTGGTGGATCTGCTCACCGATGGCCTCCTCTGGGGCCAGGGCCTGGTGGATCGTATCCTCGCCACCGAACCCGACAAGCGCGTCGTCGTCATTGGCACGCTTGTCGTACCTGGCCCCATCGCGAATGCGGTTCGCTCGGGCGCAGTCGGCTTCGCGCTTCGCGATGCCAGCATCGACGACCTCATAGAAATGATCGTCGACCTCGCTGACGACCGACGGGCCACTGAAGTCCGCGGTGGTCCCATCGACGAACTCGCACGACTTACCGTGAAGTCGATCGCCGAGCATTCCCTCACACCCCGAGAGGCTGAGGTGCTCCGACATGTCGCCAGAGGTATGGCGAACAAGGAGATCGCACGTTCGCTTGGACTCGCCGAGGGTACAGTCAAAACGCATATGAAGAGCGTGATGGCGAAACTCGGTGCAACGAGCCGCACACATGCCGCGTTTATCGCCATTGCGTCGGGGGACGTCAACCTCGGTGGGACCGCCGACGCGTCAGCGTGAGATACAACATGTGCTCGCCGGGGTTTCCTTGCCAGGGTTGGAGAACCAACCGCGATGGCTGATTTCGAGGCCTTGTGAAGAATACTTAGCTACTCCTCCGGCGCCCCGACATCCTCTCGCGCCAGCTCCCGCACCCCCGCCCTGTGCATCTCCGCCAGCATCCGGTAGCGGCCCGGGTTGCCGGTGACCCATTCCTCGCTCGGCCCCCCGAGGATCGAACGCTTCACCACCGCCGGCGCGCCTACGGCCAGCATCCCCTCCGGGATCTCCACGTCCGCCAGGACAATGGCCCCGGCGGCGATGAGTGCCCGGGCGCCCACCTTCGCCCCATCCAGCACCATCGCGCCATTCGCGATCAGGGCCTGCTCGCCGATTGTCGCCCCGTGCACCACGCAGTTGTGCGCCAGCGATGCCTCACGCCCGATGAGCGCCGGCAGGTCGGCCCGCCCGTGGACGACAGCGCCATCCTGCACGTTCGCGCCCGGCCCAATCACCGCATACGAGGTATCGCCGCGGACAACCGCCCCATACCAGACCGATGCCCCGGCATGGATCGTCACGTCGCCGACGATGCTGGCGGTGGGCGCGATGAAAGCGTCGGGGTGGATTCGTGGCACTTTGTCGCCGACGGCGTAGATGGGCATGGCACTGCTCCGTGGGTGGGTGGAGCGAGTCTACGGGCTCAGGCGACTGCGCGCGGCTATGCCTTCTTCGGCGGCCGTGGCAGGAACGAACTCGTCCGCCGCACATACTCCACGTAGCCCGGCCGCCGGTTCGCCATCGACCGTTCGAGCAATGGGACGCCGGAGACGCGGGTGAGCAACACGCTCATGACCACAGGCCCGATCGCTGTCCAGAACAGCGCCGGGTTGGCCATGGCGATGATGAAGAGCCCCCACCAGACGAGGAAGTCGCCGAAGTAGTTGGGGTGACGCGTGTAGCGCCAGAGACCCCGGTCCATCACCTGCCCGGCGTTTGCCGGGTTGGCCTTGAAGCGGGCCAGCTGGAAGTCGCCGATGCTTTCGAACGCCAGGCCCACCAGCCAGATTGCGCCTCCCGCCCAGTGCACCCAGGTCAGCCCACCGGGATCTCCGCGAGAGCTGCGCCGCCTGCACGGGCAGCGAGACTACCCACATGAGCGCGCCCTGGAGGAGGAAGACCGTGCCAAGGCTGATGAGCGGGAACCGTGGCCCCCAGTGGCGGCGCATGGCCTGGTAGCGGGGATCTTCGCCGTGGCCCCAGTTTCGCCAGAGCAGGTAGAGCCCCAGGCGGGCGCCCCAGATGCTGACGAGGATTGCCGTGAACAGGCGCCGCGAATCCGGTCCGTCGGCGACGGCGAAGGTCACCCAGCCGATGAGGACGAAGCCGAGCCCCCAAAAGATGTCGACGATGCTGGCATCGCGCAGAGCGAGGCTGAGCAGCCAGACGCAGGTGACGTAGATGACGGCCGCCACCGCGTTTGTGAACAGCACCGGCCAGAGTTCGTCGGGCATCAGACCTCCGCGGCTTCGGTTACCGGCGCTTTCGCGTCGTCTGCGGCGATCACGCCGGCGACCCAGCGGTCCATGGTTTCCCACCACTCGAAAAGCCAGTCCGTGCGCGCTTCCGGGGTCGTTGGGATGTCCGCCGCCGGCACCCGCCAGAGCTTGATCCGGAGTTCGGTATGGACGAGCGCCCCCCAGGCGATGCTCGTGTACTTGCGGGCGCCCTCCAGCCCGTAGTGGCCCACGAAGAGGACATCGGCGCCCTCTGCCGAATCGAGGAGACCGAGGACGCCGCCGAGCCGGGGCGGGAGCATGTGCTGGATACGAAGAGCGCGGGCGTGTAGGACGGGATCCTGCGCTTCCAACACCTGGAGGACGTGTTCGCGGCGCTCGCGCGTGTAGAGGGCGCCTTCGGGGAAGATGAGGACGCCGTCGCCGGGACCAAGGCCCTCGCCCAGCTTCGCCACGTCGCTCGATTCGCCACCGCGTTTGCGAGCCGTGCTGACGAACAGGTTCGGGAGCCGGTGGCCCACGATGTCGATGCAGGGGTCGCGCTGGAGCCAGCGATTGATCACCCAGCGAAGAAGGATGTCGTGAGGCCCCGAGACCAGGTAGAGCGGGAGCAGGTTGTCGACCGGGCTCACGTGGCGCGGGAAGACGAGCACCGGTCCACCTTCGGCCAGCTCGGCGTTCTCGACCGTCACCCGGATGCCGAAAATGCGGACCGCGCCCTTGAAAAGCGTGAGGCCCCACCACTTTTCGAGCTCGAAGTTGGCACGTGTGGAGGCGTCCTTCTGGCGCGCGTAGCGAAGCGAGATTACCGCCGCCCGGCTGATCCCGACGCAATCACAGAAGGCGAACAGCCAGAGCATCAGGTAGGCCCGCGTCCGTGCCAGGCGCCGTCGTTGGACGAGGTCGGCCACGGTGAGCGCGGGGACTGCCACCGGCGCAGCTGCCGACACGGCGATGAGGATGAGAAACACGGCGGGCACCGAGATCGCCCTGCGGACGACGGTTTCCGTCGAATCTTGCAGCCAGCCGACCAGGGCGCGAATCCTTCTCATCGGCGCGATTCTACCCGGGCGGGGCTGAGTCGCTGTCGGCCCGCTATCGTCGCTTCACTCGTGGGCGAGATTTCGGTTGGGGGGCGACGAGCTCATAGCTGCGGTCGATCCAGGGGAGGACAATCTCCAGTTCCGCCTCGTCACGAATCGTCGCCTGCACCCAGCCGTGGCGCCCGATATAGGGCGCCGTGACGACGAAGGAAAGCATCTTCGCCTCTTCGGCAGCTTCCTTGCCCAGCTTCACCGTCACGGTGGCGGCGTCGTCTTCCGTGCGGCCGGTGAAGACGAAGATTCGCTGGTTTGCCAGCTTGTACACCGGGCTTTCGTGGCCCCACGGATGGTCGGGCCAGGCGCCCTCGAAGGCTGCGGCGTACTGCCTGGATGCGGACGAGGAGGGGAGGGGTCTCAGTCATCGGTGTCCCGGGAGTATAGCTGCCGAAGGCGAGGCTACCGTTCGGCGGCAGTCGCAGTTTCGGCATCAGCCCGGCTGTCGCCCATCAGGTAACGGGCGCCGCTCCCGAGCGTCCCGGCCATGTCGTCCTGGTTGAAGAGGGCGCAGGTCTGAAGCGAAAGGCAACCGCACCCGATGCAGCTCGAGAGGTCGTCGCGGAGCCGCTCAAGGGCGGCGATGCGATCGTCCAGGCCCTCTTGCCAGCGCCTCGACATCCGTCCCCAATCTCGCGCCGTCGGTGTCTTGCCCGAGGGCAGTTGCGCCAAAGCCTCACCGACTTCATCGAGGGTGAGTCCCACCGCTTGCGCGGCCCGGATGACGGAGACCATCCGGATGTCGCCGCGCCGAAAGCGCCGCTGGTTTCCTTCCGTGCGCTCGGAAGTGAGCAGGCCGATCGATTCGTAGAAGCGGATGGCCGAGGTAGCCACGCCGGTGCGTTCGGCCAATTCGCCGATGGTGATCCAGTCCGTGCGTCTTGCCACGCGGCAATTGTCGGCCGGTGCGACTACCTCAAGTCAACTTGAAGTAGTTTGCCCACGGCGGGCTTAGACCTGCCTCCTTTCTTGGGATGCTGGCATCCGGGACGGCGTCGTACTCCGGCAGGTAGGGCTTGAGGTCGAGCACCGGGGTCCCGTCGATGGCGTCGAGGCCGTGGACGCGCAGGGTCGCACCTTCGACCCCCAACAGCGGCACCACGCTCACACCAAGGTGGTTCGGCCGCAGCTGGCTCCGCGTGGCGAGGATGCCGTAGGTGTTCCCGCTCTTGAGCGTCAGCTGCTCCGGCTTTTCGGGCGCTCCGGGCGCGAGGTCCATGTAGAACGTCACGATCACGTGGCTGTAGCGGTCGAGGTTGAGCAGCTTCGCGGCGTGCGCGGGGAGGATTTCGATCCGGCTGGCGACCTTCTCCCAGCCGCGGGGCGTCGGCTTCGTCACCTGCGTTGCGGACGTAGCCGATGGCCGCCAGCGTCACCGACGCCGGTGGCTCCGGTCGCTCGAACTTCTTGCCGAAGGGCCACAGTCGCACAGGCCGACTCTGCGCCAGGGTCGCGGCGAGGGCAACTAGCCGAGCGCCGCGTAGAGAGCCTTGATCAGCTTTTCGCCCGTGCCACCAACAAGGAGCGTGGGCTTCATCTGGTTCATCACATAGCCGAAACCAAGCCGCCGGTCCGGGTCCGCGAAACCCACGGCGCCGCCCAGCCCCGGGTGCCCAAAGTTGTTCGGGTTCGGCCCCAACGGTGCTTCCGGGCGGGAGAGCCAGAACCCGCGGCCGAAACGGGTCGGCATCGTGATGACGGCGTCCGGCCCTGCCGCCTGCTCCTCCGTCGCCCGGGCCACCGAATCCGGCGTCAGCACCTGGTAGCCATCGATCGTGCCGCTGATCGCGAGGGCGCCGTACATTTTCGCCAACGAACGGGCGTCGGTATGGGCATTCACTGCCGGCATCTCCGACCGGCGCCAGCCCTCGGAGTTCATCGCATTGGGGGCCGGGGCGATGTTGCCGGCCGTGGCTCTCCAGCGCTCCGGGCGGGCATCCATCGCCGCCTTCATCCGCGCCATGCGTTCCCTGTCCATCTCCGGCGAGCGCACCGCTTCATACATCGTCGCGATCCGGTGGTCATGCTCCGGCCCCGTGCCGATGTGCGTGTCCATGCTCAGCGGCTCCGCCACCTCTTCGCGGAAGACCGTCCCGAGGCTCTTTCCCGAAACGCGCCGGACGACCTCGCCGACGAGCCAGCCGAACGTCAGGCCGTGATAGCCATGGCGAGTGCCTGGCTCCCAGAAGGGCTCTGTTTCGGCCAGGGCAGTGGTCACGGTGTCCCAGTCGTAGAGGTCGTCGCCGGAGAGCTTGCGGTCGGTCGTCTGGAGCCCGGCCCGGTGGCTGAGCAGCATATGGACCGGGATCTTCTCCTTCCCCTTCTGGGCGAACTCCGGCCAGTAGCGGGCAACCGGTGCATCGAGATCGAGTAGGCCGGCATCGACCATCCGGTGAGCGCAGACGGCGGTGAAGGCCTTGGTGACCGACCAGACCGTCGTGATCGTGTCCTCGTTCCAGGGGCGCGACTTCTTCGCGGTTGGCCCAGCCGCCCCAGAGGTCGACGACCTTCTCGCCATCGAGGTAGAGGGCTACGGCAGCGCCGGCGTCGGCGCCGCTCTCGATGTTCTCCGCGAAGGCGGTCTGCAGCGTTTCGAAGCGCGGGTCGCAGGTGCCTTCGACGCGAGGCTTCGCCGGACTAGACACCGAGCTTCTGGTCGACCTGTTCGACGGCCTTGCGCAGTTCCAGCATCCGCTGGCGGCGTGCCCGGTTCACGGGGTCAAGCGTCGATTCGTCGACTTCAGCGACCTGGTAACCGTAGGCGCGGTACGCCTCGATCTCGTCGTCGGTCAGCGCATGCATGTACTGCTTCCGCTTGAACGCCTTCTCGACGTACGGGGCAAGTTCTTCGTCCTTGCGGCGCACGCGCTCTGCTTCGTGCTCCTTGAACTCCGGCATGACGTCCGAAGCGAAGAGTTCGAGGGCGTCGCAGATGTGCTCGTGCTTGTTCTTCCCGCCCTGCTGGATGAACACAGTTTGGTCGACGCCTGCATCCTGGAACCGGCGAAGGTGGGCACGCAGCTCATCGGGGGTGCCGATGCCGTAGGTGGCGTTGCCAAATCCGGCCTGGGCCATACCTTCGCGGCCGAGCTCGTCGCGGACGGCCTCGTAATGCTTCCAGATGTTCGTTCGGCCGGGCTTGTGTTCGCCGAAGCTGTAGTGATGGCCGAGGGCGAACTGGAAGAAGCGGAAGCCGTCGAGCCCGCGTGCTTCTGCCTCCGCGTGGTCGGGATGGACCATGAAGTTTGTCACCATCGCGATGTTCGGGTTCACCGTGTGTCCGATCGGCACGCACTCGTTCTTGAAGGTGGTGTAGTAGTCCTCGACCCACTTCTTCGCCTCTTCCGGGTCGACGAAGGCAAAGGTGAGGGCGCCGATGCCCAGCTGGGCCGCGAGGTGGATGGTGTCGCGGTTGGAGCAGGCCACCCAGATCGGCGGGTGCGGTCGCTGCACCGGCTTTGGCACGATGTTGCGCGTCGGCATCGAGAAGTACTTGCCCTCGAAGCCGGGATAGGGGTCCATCGCCAGCATGTTCGCCGTCTGTTCGACCGTCTCCCGCCACATCGCCCGGCGCTCCGCCGGGGGGACGCCATAGCCCTCGAGTTCGGCCCGGGACGCGGACTCGCCGGTCCCCCATTCCACGCGGCCGTTGCTCACGAGGTCCAGGGTGGCGATGCGCTCGGCGACCCGCGCCGGGTGGTTGTAGCCCGGCGGCATCAGGACGATGCCGTGGCCGAGCCGGATGTTCTTCGTCCGCTGTGAGGCCGCCGCCAGGAAGACCTCCGGGGCCGACGAATGCGAGTACTCCTCGAGGAAGTGGTGTTCCACCTCCCAGGCATGGTCGATGCCGAGCTTGTCGGCCAGCTCGATCTCGTCGAGGGCATCCTGGAAGAGTTTCTGCTCGCCGCCTTCGGGCCAGGGGCGCGGGTATTGGTGCTCGTAGAAGATGCCGAAACGCATGCGTGCTCCCTCGTTTTCCGAACTTGCTTCGGAACGTCTGATGTGGTGGCGATGATACGACCCACGCGAACGATCGCAACAACGCCGGAAACGTATGGAAAGGCAGCCCGGCGCCGACACCTCCCCCGACGGATGGCTGCCTACCTGCCCAACCGGGTGGCGCGCGCCGCCTGCCGCTCCTCCACGCTTGGAGAACACCGGCCCTAGAGGCCGGCAGCGGAGGAAGAAGAAGATGGCAGGGAACGAAACATTGAGCGCCCTCTCCGAAGGGCTCGCCGACGCGGTCGAAGCCGCGGCAACCGGCGTCGTTACCGTTGATGCGCGGCGGCGCTTCGCAGCGTCGGGCATCGTCGTCGCCCCGGATGTGGTGCTGACGGCCAACCACGTGATCGAGCGCGACACCGTCACCGTCGTCACGCCGTCGGGCGAACGCCTTTCGGCTACCGTCGCCGGGCGCGATCCCGGCAGCGACTCCGCCGTCCTCAAGGTCGAGGGTGGCAAGTTGACGCCCATCGCCCGCGCATCGACGCAGCCACGGGTGGGACAACTTGTCCTCGCGCTCGGGCGGCCGGCCGGAGACATCCGTGCCTCGTTCGGCGTCATCAACCGCGTGGGCGGCAGTTGGCGCACCTTCCGCGGCGGCACCGTCGATAGCTTCGTGCAAACCGATGTGGTCATGCTCCCCGGCTTCTCCGGCGGGCCTCTGATCACCGCCGGTGGCGAAGCGGTCGCCATGGCCAGTTCGCACCTCGGCCGTGATTCCGGCATGGCTATCCCGCTGGCGGCGCTCGACACGGTCGTCGAACAGCTCCTCAGCCAGGGTCGCATCCGCCGCGCCTACCTTGGCATCGGCACTCAGGCCGCGAAGCTGCCCGAAGCCCTTTCTGCCCGGGTCGCCGGCCAGGAGGTCGGCCTCCTCATCTCCAACGTCGAGCCCGACAGCCCTGCCGACCAGGGCGGACTCCTGATGGGCGACATCCTTGTGAAGCTGGCCGGCACCCCCGTGGACGGCGCCGAGGCCCTGCAGTCTCTCCTCGGTGGCGACAGGGTCGGCAAGGCCACGGCCGTCACCGTGCTCCGCGCCGGCGAGCCGCTCGACCTCGAGGTCACACCCTCGGAGCGCGGCGCCTGATGGTGACGGCCACGGCCCTGCGCCGCCGGTCGTCTACGCTTGAAGGGGTGGCCGTTCCCTCGGCCATCCCTCCTGTTGCGATGCCACCAATGAGACGCATGGTCCCCGTTGCCGTGATTGCCGGCCATCCCGTGATGGAGGCAGGCATTCGCGCGGTGCTCGAAGCCGACGGCCGCTTCGTCATCGTCAGGACCGGACAGGCCGAGGTTGTGGTGGTGGATGGGATGGAGGAGGCGCCGGGAGACGCCCTTGTCGTGCGGCTTATTGGCCGTGACGTGGTGGGGCCTCTCCCGGCGACCTCGGCGCCGGCCGGCGCCCTCATCTCCCGTGATGCTTCGGACGAGGCGCTTTCGGCCGCCGTCCTTGCGGTCGCGGCAGGCCTCGTCGTTGTCGACCCGGACATCGAGGCGCGCGAACCGGAGCCGGCCGGTGCTCCCGGCGACGCACTCACCCCCAGGGAGATGGAAGTCCTCCGGCTCCTTGCCGAAGGGAAGCCGAACAAGGGCATCGCCTTCGATCTTGGCGTCAGCGAACACACCGCCAAGTTCCACGTCGGCTCGATCCTTTCGAAGCTCGACGCGGGCAGCCGCACGGAGGCGGTAACGATTGCCATCCGTCGCGGACTCCTGCCGCTCTAGCCGGGCCGCGCTTTCGGCTGGCCGTTTGCCCCGGTAAGCTTCGCCCGAACCTTTGCGTGAGGCGAAACACCTGTTGGGCGCTCTCTCTGATCTCACTGTCCTTGAACTCTCCACAGGCGTTGCCGGCGGCTATTGCACCCGCCTGCTGAAAGACCTCGGTGCCCGCGTGGTGAAGGTCGAGCCTCCCGGCGGCGACCCGCTGCGCGGCGAACCGCCCTTTGTTGGCGACGAAAGCGCCTTCTTCGCCTTTCTCAACGCCGGCAAGGAGAGCGTCGAAGCCACGCTGGACGACCCGCGGGTGGAGGCGCTGGCCAAAGGTGCCGCGATCATCGTCCACTCGGAACTGGGGCCGCTGGCCGACGCCCTGGACGCCCGGCTCACCGCCGCCAACGCGGGGGCCATCGTCCTCTCGCTAACGCCCTACGGCCGCTCCGGTCCTCGCTCCCGCTGGGCCGCAAGCGAACTGACGGAGTACGCCACCAGCGGCTACCACTACTTCGCCGGCGAGCCCGGCCGCGAGCCTTTGGCCTTGCCCGGCCACCAGGTTGGCTTCCACGCCGGGGCCCATGCCGCGGTTGGCGTGCTGGCGGCGCTCTGGCATGTGCGCAACGGCGGTGAAGGCCAGCGCATCGAGATGTCGCACCAGGAGGCTGCCCTCAACGACCACGCCTGGCTGACAACCATGTGGACGCACACGGGCCAGGTGCAGTCACGCGTGGGGAGCACGGTCGTCCCTTGCGCTGACGGCTTCATCTACCTCTTCCCCCTGGCGCCCGCCCAGAATCTCCTCGCCCTCATCGAACGCTTCGACCTCCTCGAAGACCCGACGTTGCTCCTACCCCTCAACTGGCAGGCCCGGCAGCCGGAGGTGCGCGCGGCGCTGGGCCAATGGGCCGCCGACAAGACCAAGCAGGAGGTCTACCACGCCGCCCAGGAGCTCCGCATCCCGCTGACGCCCGTGAACACCATGGCCGACCTCGTTGCCGACGCCCAGCTCGCCGCGCGCAACTTCTTCCAGACGCTCGCCGTCGGTGGCCGCGAACTTGTGTCGCCCGGGTTCCCCTACCAGATGAGCGAGACCCCCTGCGAAGCATCGCCCCGGGCGCCGCGACTCGGTGAGCACAACGACGCCAGCCTCGAGCCTCTGCCGCCGCCGGCCACGCCCACGCGGCGAGCAGCCCTGCCGCTGGATGGCTTACGCGTCCTCGAGATGACGGCGAACTGGGCCGGTCCGGAGGCTGGCCGCCTGCTCGCCGACCTTGGCGCCGACGTCATCAAGGTTGAGCTGCAGACGAAGCCGGCCACTCGCGGGGGCATCTTCGTGGGCGCCGACATGTGGCCGAATTTCTACAACCGCGCCGGCTACTTCAATAAGCAGAACCGCAACAAGCGTGACGTTTGCCTGAACCTCGCGACCAGCCGACGGCCGTGCCACCTTCCTCAAGCTCGTGGCGAAGGCGGATGCCGTGATCGAGAACAACGCCGCCCGCGTGATGGCCCAACTCGGTGTTGCCTACGAGACCCTGCGCGAGACGAACCCCCGGATCGTGATGTGTTCGATGGCAGGGTTCGGCGGTACCGGTCCCGAGCGCAACTACTCGGCCTACGGGAGCAACATCGAAACCTCGAGTGGCCTCGCCAGCATCCTCGGCTACGGCCCCGGCGAGTACTACGGCACCGGCACCTTCTACGCCGACCCCGTCACGGGCATCCATGGCGCCGTCGGCGTCCTCGCGGCCCTCTTCCACGTGAAGAGGACCGGAAAGGGCCAGTGGCTCGACATGTCGCTGCTCGAGAACGTCGGCCCCTTCATCGCCCAGCCATTCCTCCAGTACGCCATCGAGGGGGTGGACCCCGAACCGCGCGGCAATCGCTCGCCCGTCTTCTCGCCGCAGGGGGTCTACCGCGCCGCCGGGACAGACTGCTGGCTCGCCCTGACGGTGCGAAACGAGACGGACTGGTCGCGGCTTTGTGCAGTGATGGACCGCCCCGACCTCGGCGATAACCCGCGACTCTCGACCGTCGCCGGACGCCGTGCCCAGGAGGACGCCATCGACGACGCAATCACCGCCTGGGCCTCGAAGATCGACCAGATCACCGCGGCCGACCGGCTCCAGGCGGCCGGCGTTCCCGCCGCGCCCGTGATGCCGAACTGGCAGATCGCCGCCGACAACCACCTCCACGACCGCGGCTTCTATGTCGATGTGCGACACCCCGTCGCCGGCACCCATCGCTTCCCCGGCTTCCCCTGGCGACTGGAGAAGACACCGGCGCAGATCCGAATGCACGCCCCCGTGTTTGCCGAACACAACCGCGCCATCTTCGCCGAACTGCTGACGATGCCCGAAGCGGAAATCGCCGCCCTCTACGAATCCGGGGCCACGGGCGACGAGCCAATCTACCAGGCGGCCCTCGGGTGACCGTCGCTGTCCTCAACTGCACCGGGGGCCACCTCTCGCTGCCCGCTGGCGCGACCCCCGTCGAGGCCGAAGCCGTGCTCGCCGGCGCCGTCGGTGGGCCGCTCGTCATCTACGCCCCCGCTGTCGGCTGGGACGGCGAGGACGCCCTCGCGAAAGCGCTGGCCAATGTGGAGAGGGTCCTCGTGGTGCGTGCCGAACGATGGGACGGGTTCATGCCCGACCCGCTGGCCGCTGCCGCCCAGGGGGTGATCGCCGGCTTTGGCGAGGCGGGCCTTGTCGCCGCCATAGCGGAGCTGGCTTCGGCTTAGCCTGCGAGCTTCGCCCGGACATCCGGCATGCTTGCCAGCAGCAGGCGGCCCTTCTCCACGAGGGGGCTCACCGTCGAAGGGTCGCGGTCACCGATGATTGCGCCGATCTGCGAGAGCGAACGGCCTGAGTCGGCAAGGGCCGCCATCGCGATCGCCCGCGCCTCGCGGAGGCCGCCCTTGCGCGATCGCCCGCAGATGTCTTCCCCCGTGGTGTCGAAGCAGCTCGCGATAGCCTGGATGATCGCGTCCGGCGTCATCGCCTTCCGGGCGGCCGAGGTGATCACCGTTTGGGCCAGCTCCGCGTCGAGGGCTTGCTCGGCAAGACGGCCGCAGCGGTCGAGGTTGATCGCCCGGTGCACAACCCCCTTGATGTCCCGCGGCGAGCCGGTCGGGAAGGCCGCGATCCGTTCCACGCACCACGGCGGCATCGAGGCGCGAAGGCTGCGCGCGGTGTGTTCGACAAACGCGCGCCGCTCGTTCGCCTGGATCTCACCCATGCAGACGACGAGTCCGCCGTAGATCCTGCTGGCAAGGCTCTCGGCCAGGTTCAGCGAGCGTGGATGCGTTTCGCTGGCAAGGACAACGTGGCCGCCGCGATTCCTGACGCTGTCGATCGTTTCGCGGAGTTGCTTCTGGGTGCCCGTGTAGCCGGCAAGGCCCTGCAGGTCGTCGAGGATGAGGAGGGTGGCACTGCGAACCTCGTCGCGAAAGGCGCCGGCGTTGGTCGCCCGGATCGAGTCCTGGTAGCCGTTGGCAAACTCTTCGCCGGTCAGGATCACCACCCGCTCGCCGCGTTCGATGGCACAGTTGGCCGTCGCGTGGAGCAGGTGGCTCTTGCCCAGGCCGGGGGCGCCCCAGATAAGGATGGGGCTCATCGCCGCGCGGCCATCGAGGCTTCCCAGGTCGCGGCAGGCCTGGAGCGCCAGTTCGTTGCCGCAGGAGGGCATGTAGTTGCTGAAGGTGAGACTCGCGTTCACGCCGCGCGGGGCGGGAGGCGGCGCATCCGTGGTGCGTGATGGCTCCGGCCTCTCTCCGTCGCCGACGAACCGAAGGTCGACATCGCGACCCACCTCGCCGATCAGGGCGCGGCGAAGGACGGTGCCGAACTGCTGCTGCAGCCAGGCGAGATGGAACGCGTTCGGCGTCCGCACGAGGAGCGTATCGCCGTCGAAGCCGAGTGGCGTCGTTGGCTGCAACCAGGCGGCGAAGCTGTGAGGGCTCACGTCGAACTGCAGGCGGCCGAGGACACCCTGCCAGGTACGGGCAAGGTCTCGATCGACGGGCATGCGGGGGCGAGCGTCAGCCAGGGTCGGCCTCCGAAATGGGCGAAAGATCGCACGGATTAGGGTCCGCCCGCGCCATCGAGGTCCTGCGGGATGGCAGGCCCGTGGCGGCTGGGCGTGCTGGCTACACTAGCCCCGCGAGAGCCGACGGGGGAAGGGGTTTTCGTTAGAAAATTGCTCACCCGGCTACATGATTAACGGGCGATTTCGCTTATGGTCGTGGCCATTTACCGGCGTAGTGCATCATTGCGACATGGGCCAGAGCGGACCGGACATAGGCGTCGTCCTGACGCCAAAGATCACACAAGATTCCTTGACGTGCGCGTCAAGGTTGATAGACTCGGGATTGGCATGACCGTTGACCGTCCTTCGAACGAGGGCTTCCTCCAGATTGGTGAAGCTGCGGAGCAGACGGGCCTGACGCAGCGCACCCTCCGCTACTACGAAGAAAAAGGCCTCTTGCGCCCGCCGTCGCGGATGGATGGCGGCTTCCGGCTCTACTCCCAGGACGACATCGAGCGCGTCGAGAGCATCAAGCAATTGCGCGACCTTCTCGGCTTCTCCCTCGCGGACATCAAGGAGATGCTCGACGCCGAAGAGGTACGCGTCCAGGTGAAGGCGCAATGGCGCAAGGATGCCGCCGTCGGCGTCAAGGTTGAGGAGATGAAGAAGGCCCTCGCTGCCACGCGCCACCAGGTCAACCTCATCGACCAGAAAGTCGCTCAGATGACGGAAATGCGGGAGAAGCTTGCCGCCCGCGTCGCCAACTACGAACGGTGGCTCGCCGAACGCGAAGTCTCCGCAACCTGACCGTCCCTTTCGGCCCGAACCCGGCATAACGGTCCGGTTCCCGCTACGCTAGATCTGTGACTCTTCTTGATACCCTTGGCCGCCCCCTCCGCGATCTGCGCGTCTCCGTGACCGACCGCTGCAACTTCCGCTGCACCTACTGCATGCCGCGCGAGGTGTTCGGCCCCGGCTTCCAGTTCCTCAACCGCGACGAGATTCTCAGCTACGAGGAGATCACGCGGCTGGTGCGCCTCTTTGTCGACGCCGGCGTCGAGAAGATCCGGCTCACCGGAGGCGAACCGCTCGTCCGTGCCAGGCTCGATGCACTCATCGCCATGCTCGCCCCGATCGATGGCCTCGTCGACCTCACCCTGACCACCAACGGCGTGCTCCTTTCGAAGCAGGCCCAGGCCCTCAAGGATGCCGGCCTCCAGCGCGTCACCGTGAGCCTCGACTCCCTCGACGATGACGTCTTTCGCCGGATGAACGACGCCGGCGTTGGGGTGGAGCAGGTTCTCGCGGGCATCGATGCGGCAGCGGCTGCCGGCCTCGACCCGATCAAGATCAATGCCGTCGTCCAGCGCGGCGTCAACGACCACACGATTGTTGACCTCGCCCGCCACTTCCACGGCACCGGCCGCATCGTCCGCTTCATCGAGTTCATGGATGTGGGCACCACCAACGGCTGGAAGCTCGACGAGGTTGTTACCGCGAAGGAGATCGTCGAGCGCATCGACGCCGTCCTGCCGCTCGAGCCCGCCGAAGCGAACTACCGTGGCGAGGTCGCCCAGCGGTATCGCTACAAGGATGGCGGCGGCGAAATCGGCGTGATTTCGAGTATTAGCCAGCCGTTCTGCGGCGACTGCACCCGCGCCCGCCTTTCACCCGAAGGCGAGCTCTTCACCTGCCTCTTCGGCTCGAAGGGCACCGACTTCCGCGCGCTCCTCCGGGGCGGCGCCAGCGACGAGGAGATTGCAGCGGTGATCGCCCGTGTCTGGCGGGTTCGCGCGGACCGCTACTCCGAGATTCGCTCCGAGGACACCATCGGCCTGCGCAAAGTCGAGATGTCCCACATCGGCGGCTAGCCGGGGCGGTAACGTCACATCGTTGGCTGCTGCAACAAGATGGCAAGCTCAGAAGAGGTGTCCGGCCCAATGTCGCACGCTGCCCCGCTGGGACTTGCGATCTTCGCCGCCGCGCTCATCGTGATTACCCTCCCGCTCACGGTCCGGACACCGATTTTCGCGCTCGCGATAATCGTGCCGGCTTGGGTGGCCATCGTCTGGATCACCGGACGACTAAGGCTGGATTGGGTCTCGATTACGCTGCTGGCGTGCTCGGTCCTGGTGGTAGGCGCGGCCCTGCTGCTGGTCTCCGCAGCGATTTGAGCATCGGCGCCTAACCCTCCGCTCAGTCGCCCGTCGGCACGATCAACAGCGGCCGGTGCAGCGAGTGCATCACCCGGCCGGTTGTGCTCCCAAGGGTGATTCGCTCGGCCAACCCCTTGCCGCTCGATGCCATCACCACCAGGCCGGAGTCGACCTGGATCGCCGTCTCGGTGATCGCCGAAGCTGGCTGCCCCTGGACCGTGAAGGCCTTCTCTCCCGGGAGGGCGGTTTTCGTCAGGTACTCCTCGGTCGCAGCCTTGAAGCTATCGAGCATCGTCGGTGAGTAGTACGAGAACTCGACGCCCACGGGAGGCGGCAAGCGGTAGGCGCCGACGAGCACAACTTCGGCCGACAGGTGCTTCGCGATAGACCGCGCTTCGGCCAGGGCGGTAGCGCTTTCGTCCGAACCGTCGAGGGCGACGACAACCGGACCATGAATCACCGACTCGCGGGTCGCCGGGACGAGCAGCACGGGACACTCAGCGCCCCGGGCAACCTTGTCGGCGACGGAATCCGAGGAACGTCGCCTGGAAGCCGCCCCGGCCGTGGGTGGCAAGGATGATCATGCTCGCCTGGTGCTCGCGCGCGTAGCGCAGGATCGCCTGGCCGGCTTTGCCTTCCGCCACGTGCGTTTCCACGCCGCTGAGCCCATACGTCTTCGCCAGGCCCTCGGCATAGCTCACGAAGGTCTCGCGCGCTTTCGCGAACTGTTCGGCACCCGGGAAATCGTCGGGGTCGACCACGTGCACGAAAACGACGGGCGCCCCCGAGTACTCTGCGACGATCTTCGTGTCGTCGAGGGCCTGCTCGGCCCCTTTCGAGCCGTCAAGGGGGACAATGATGGGGCCGAGGGAACTGCTCATTGCGGACGTCTTCCTTCCATTACGGACATAGTCCGAAATCTACGGCACAAACGCGATGGCCGCTGGTCCTGGAATTTCGGGCCGAAGGGCGAAGACTCCCGTCGCTACAGCTTCTCGACCTGCAGGAAGTCCAGCTCCACCGGTGTTTCGCGGCCGAGCATGTTGACCAGCACGCGGACCTTGCCCTTCTCCGTGTTGATCTCCTCGACGCTGCCGACGAGGTCTTCGAAGGGGCCATCGGAGATGCGCACGTTTTCGCCGACGGAGAAGCCGATGCGGACGCGCGGCTGCTCCATCCGCATCGCCCGAAGGATGTGGTTCACCTCGTCCGTTGACAGCGGTACCGGCCGCGTGCCCGAGCTGACAAAGCCGGTGACGCCGCTGGTGTTGCGGATCAGGTGCCAGGCTTCGTCGCTGGGGCCGTCGCCTTCTTTCAGCTCGATGGTCTGCACGAGCACATAGCCGGGGTAGAGCTTCTTCTTCACCGTCCGGCGCTGGCTGTCACGAATCTCGATCTCGTCCTCGGTGGGGACGACGACGTGGAAGATCTTGTCCGCCGCGTCCATCTGTTGGACGGTGGCGTGGATAGCGTTGCGGACCTTGTTTTCGTGGCCGCTATAGGTGTGGATAAAGTACCAGCGGCGACCGTCGGCGTTGATTTCGCTGTCGGTCAGCAGTTCCTGGTCGTCGGTCTTGGACTTGCCGTTGGCCGTCGCTGCGGATGGCTTGGATTCCGGGTCAGCACTCATTAGTTGAAGAACACCGATTCAATTGCCCAGCCGAATGCCAGGTCGAAAAGCGCCGAGGATGGTGCCCACGGCGATGGCGACCACCGCTACGACGAGGGTCAGGTATCGCGTTTCGGCCGCGGTGGGCCAGGTCACCTTGCGAAGCTCGCTGATGACGTCGGCCACGGCCTTTGGTTCGAACTTCCGCAGCCACCCAAAGGGATTGCGGCGCCGCTGGACGGCCGGCCTGAGCGTGCTGCCCTGGCTTAGCGGAGCGCTGGCTGCCTGTGCGGGGGTCGCAGCAGCTTCCGCCGCCGGGCGCCCTTCGCGGGCACGAGCTCCCTCGGGGCCTGTCCTGCGTGGGCGCGTGCGTCGCCGTTCCGAACGTGCCATAGCGGCTACCGGGTCTCCCGGTGAGGCTGGTGCTGACGGCAGCGCGGGCAGAACTTACGCAGTTCCATCCGCTCCGGGTCGTTCCGGCGGTTCTTCGTTGTCGTATACGTCCGCTCGCGGCACTCGGTGCATGCGAGGTGGATGATCAGACGGTCGCCCTTGGCCTTCGCCATGATGGGCTCTCCTCTCGGCTTTCTACTCTAGCGTACTGCTACTCGACGATCTTGGTGACGACGCCGGCGCCGACGGTGCGGCCACCTTCACGGATGGCGAAGCGAAGGCTCTCTTCGATGGCCACGGCCTTGTGCAACTCCACCGTCATCTCGACGTTGTCGCCCGGCATGACCATCTCCATGCCCTCCGGCAGCCCGATCGAACCGGTCACGTCCGTCGTCCGCAGGTAGAACTGGGGCCGGTAGCCGTTGAAGAACGGCGTGTGCCGTCCGCCTTCTTCCTTGCTCAAGACGTAGACCTGGGCCAGGAACTTGGTGTGCGGCTTCACCGAACCCGGCTTCGCCAGCACCTGTCCCCGCTCCACGTCGTCACGCTCGATACCGCGCAGGAGGCAGCCGACGTTGTCACCGGCCTGGCCTTCATCCAGCAGCTTCTTGAACATCTCGACGCCGGTCACCGTCGTCTTCACGCGTCGGCTTCAAGCCCACGATCTCGATCTCTTCGCCGGTCTTCACGATCCCGCGCTCGATCCGGCCGGTCACCACCGTGCCGCGGCCCTTGATCCCGAAGACGTCCTCTACGGGCATCAGGAACGGCTTGTCCAGCGGCCGCTCCGGCGTCGGGATGTAGCTGTCCACGGCGTCCATCAGCTCGAGGATGCACTTGTACTCGGGGGCGTTGTGTCGGTGCTGTCGGACTCCAGCGCCTTGAGCCCGGAACCGCGGATGATCGGGATGTCGTCGCCGGGGAAGTCGTTGGCGCTCAACAGTTCGCGCAGCTCCAGCTCCACCAGTTCGAGCAGCTCTTCGTCCTCCATCATGTCCACCTTGTTGAGGAAGACGACCATCGCCGGCACTTCCACCTGGTGGGCGAGGAGGATGTGCTCGCGGGTCTGGGGCATCGGGCCGTCGGGAGCGGCGACCACGAGGATCGCCCCGTCCATCTGGGCGGCGCCGGTGATCATGTTCTTGATGTAGTCGGCGTGACCGGGACAGTCGACGTGGGCGTAATGGCGCGTTGTCCGTCTCGTACTCGACGTGGGCAATGGCGATCGTGATGCCGCGCTGCGCGCTCTTCCGGGGCGTTATCGATCGAGTCGAACGCCCGGAAGGCAGCCTCGCCCTTGAGCGACAGCACCTTCGTGATCGCCGCCGTCAGCGTCGTCTTGCCGTGGTCCACATGCCCGATCGTCCCCACGTTCACGTGCGGCTTGTTTCGCTCAAATTTCGCTTTCGCCATCGCTCTTTATCTCCCTCTCCGTTGGGATGTGATCCGTCGTGGTTTCCGAGGAAACTGGAGCCCTCATCCGGATTTGAACCGGAGACCTCGTTCTTACCAAGAACGCGCTCTGCCAACTGAGCTATGAGGGCCCCCTGGTGGTCCATCCGGGACCGGGTCTTTCAGCTTAGTGGTGCAGGGGGCAGGATTCGAACCTACGAAGCGCGTAGCGCGGCAGATTTACAGTCTGCTGCCATTAACCACTCGGCCACCCCTCCCGGCGCTATGGCTGCCGAAGCAGGCCGATTTTGCGTGGAGCCCAGGAGGGGACTCGAACCCCTAACCTACCGATTACAAATCGGTTGCGCTGCCAGTTGCGCCACCCGGGCCCGGGCCTTCCCACAAGGGTTACCAACACAAAAACGATCCGCCGGAGCGGACCAAGATTCAGTATGGATGGTCGCCCGCCCAATGACAAGAAGCCATCGGGTGGGCCCTCATCCCCGGCCATCCCGGACTCCGCCTGCGCTATGCTGGAGGCGTGACATCGCTGGAAACGCTGCTCACCGCTGAGGAATTCGCCAGCCTTCCCGAGCCTGAAGAGGGCGGCAAGATGGAGCTTGTCGATGGGAAGTTGGTTTGCATGACACCGGTCGGACAACAACATGGTCGTCGGGCGGTTCGTCTCTCAGCCGCACTCCAGGCATTTGCCGACGAGCATCGGCTCGGCTACGTGGGCGTCGAGATCGGCTTCCGCCTTTCGCGTAACCCGGACACTATCCTTGCCCCTGACGTCGTCTACGTTGCGGAGAACCCGGAGGCACCGGAGCAGCCGAACTTTATCGAAGGGGCGCCGACGCTCGCTATCGAGATCATGTCCCCCGGCGATCTCGAGCAGGAGATAAGCCAGAAGGTCGATCGCTACCTGGCCGGTGGAACCGAGCGCGTATGGATTGTCCGCCCGGCGGCCGGAACCATCACGGTCCATCGCCCGAGTGGCGACTCCCACCGCTTTCGGCACGGTGACACGCTCACCAGTGACGATGCGGGATTCTCCATCGACGGATTTGTATTGCCCGTGGCGGACGCCTTCCGCTAGTCGCGGTACGCTTCGTCCACTCCGACCAGGCGAGGTGGACCGTGGGCGCTGAAGCCAAACTCAAGGAACTCGGCATCGAACTCCCCAAGCGGATGGCCCCGGCCGGCAGCTATGTCCCCGCGGTGCGCTCTGGCAACCTTCTCTTCCTTTCGGGTGCCGGGCCGCTGGGCGCCGACGGCAAGCCCGTGACCGGCAAGCTCGGCGCCGATATGGACGTGGCCGCAGGGCAGCAGGCGGCCCGACTCGTTGCCTACCAGCTCCTCGCTACGATCCGCGAGTCGGTCGGCAGCCTCGACAACGTGACTCGCATCGTCAAGGTGCTGGGGATGGTGAATTGCACCCCCGACTTTGGACAGCAGCCGCAGGTCATCAACGGCGCCAGCGACCTTCTCATCGAGCTCTGGGGCGAAGCCGGCCGCCACGCCCGCTCAGCCGTCGGTATGTCGTCGTTGCCGATGGGGATCGCCGTCGAGATCGAGATGATCGTCGAGGTCGCGGACTAGGCGAAAAAGTCGCCCACCAGCTTGTTGAAGACGTCGGCCCGTTCCCAGTAGACGGAATGGCCCGCCCGCGGCACCCGTTCGAGCCGTGCGTTGGGGTAACACGTCGCTGCCGCTTCGATCACGGCGGGCGCAATCACTTTGTCGTCCTCGCCCACGATGTAGAGGATGGGCACATCCAGGCCGGCAGCCTGCTCGGCGGTGGGCTGACCGGCAAGGCGAAGCTGCTCACCGAGATTCTCGCGGGCCGACGGCGGGTTGAGCGCCTGCACCTGGCTGTACAGCAGCGCCAGAGCCGGTTGTTCCGTCGCCATCAGCAGTCCCGCGCCGGGGTGCGCCCAGGACGGCAGCGAGGTGTCGGCAGCCAGGCCTTGCGACTGCTTCATCGCCTCGCCGATTGCGTCGGTGCGCAGGCCACCGTGGGTGTCGGCCATCACCAGGCGTTCGACCCGCCCGGGGTGCCGCAATGCGAAGCCGAGGCACGTCCAGCCGCCCATCGACTGGGCGACTAGCCGCACGCGGTCGATGCCAAGGTGACCGAGCAACGCTTCGAGGTCGTCGACGAAGGCGGCACCGCCCCGCCCGTCGAGGTCCTTCGATTGCCCGAAGCGGCGGTGGGCGAAGGTGATGCAGCGGTAGCGATCCCAGAAGGCCGGCAACTGCTGCCACCACGAGAGGTGGTTCCCGCCGGCGCCGTGGGCGAACACGATGGCCGGGGCGTCGGCCGGCCCGTACTCCTCGTAATAGATCTCGGCTCCGGGAAGATTGGCGAACGGCATGAGTGGCTCCTTCCAGCGAGCCGATTCTGCCCGGTTAGGCGCCGCTTGCCCACCCTTCGGGAAGTGCCGGAATTCCCCATGCCGGATCCGGCCGCCACCCCGGCCATGGTTCGATGAACGGAGCCCGCCCCTGCAGAGCGCCCTCGATCGCCCTTTCGCCTTCTGCCCTGATCTCCGCCGCCTCCTCCCCGGACAGGAAGCCCTCGGCAATCGCCCGCTCGAACTCTTCGACGTCCTTCCACTCGAAGGACGAACAGTCGGGAGCAACGACCACGTCGAGCATCTGGTCGGTAACGTCGACGCCATGCTCGCTGTAGCGAAATGGCGTTTGCAGATTGATGTACCAACCAGCGAATGCCCAGTCCGGCGTCCACCGCACCATCACTGAATGCCGCACCTCCGGCTCCATCAGGATCAGTTGGCCGGGCGGTGCGTATTCAAGCGCCAGGTGACCTCGTTGCGCGAAGAAGTCACGATCGTCCTTCTGGTTCCAGTCGTCCGGTAGCATGAAGGTGGTTCCCGGTGTCACGAACAGAGCCAGCCGCTCGTCGGTATGCTCCACAACTGCTACCGGAATGGCCGACCGGACGTGCCCCCGCACAACATCGCGGAGGAGGATGTGCTCGCCCGGCGTCCACGGCGCAGTAGTCATTGCTTAACCGCAAACAGCTTCCATGACACGCAGGAAGTTGCCGTTGCAGATGCGTTCCATCGCGTCGTCGCCGTACCCCTTCGCTTTCAGCGCCCGGCAAACCACCGGCAGCCCGCTGGCGTCCTTCACCACCGAGGGGATCGTCGCGCCGTCGAAGTCGGTGCCGAAGCTCACGTGCTTGTCGCCGACGAGGTCAACAATATGGGCGAAGTGAGCCACCACCGTCTCCAGCGAAGGGTCGCCATCCATCGCCATCGATGGGTCGAGGAATCCGTTCGCGAAGTTGATCCCGATGGTCCCGCCCTTCTCCGCGATCGCCCGGATCTGCTCGTCGTCGAGGTTGCGAACATGCGGCGAGATCGCCTTCACGCTTGAGTGCGTCGCGATGATCGGCGCCTCGGAGGCCCGGATCATGTCCCAGAAGCCGGCCGGGTTGATGTGCGACACGTCGAGCATGATGCCCAGCGCATTGCAGCGCGCCACGAGCTCGAAGCCGGCGTCGGTAAGCCCCGTATCGGGCAGGCTGCCCCGGAACGCGACCCCGTGGGCGAAGATCGTCGACCGGCTCCAGGTTGGCGCCAGCACCCGCAGCCCTGCCTCGTAGAAAACACGCAGCTCCTTGAAGCTGCGCGAGATCGGGTCCGCGCCCTCGAACATGATCACGTTCGCGAAGGCATCGGCCTCCCAGGCGGCACGCACCTCGGCGGCGGTCCGGCAGACCCGCCAGCGACCCTCCGACCTGTCGGCAACCTCGTAGAGGTCCGCGATCTCCTGCATCGCATAGTCGACGGGGGCCATCTCCGCCTTCTCGGTCGTCAGGAAGATCGAGGTGAAACAGCCGCCGAGCCCGCCCTCCATCGCCCGGGGAAGGTCAACGTGACCGTCATCGGAGCGCGCGAGCAGGTCGCGGAGGTTGTTGCCGAACAGGGTGGCGGCGAGCCTCGCGTCGCCGCGCCGCACTTGTCGCACCTGGGTGATGAAGTCCTCGTGCCCATCGAAGATGGGTGGGAATTCGCGATTGAGTGGCGGGGCCGGCATGTCGCCGCATTCTAGGCGCGCGCCCGCCGGTTGCAACGCACGGGGCTGCGCCGCGAATCGCTACGAGCGCCTGCTCCGCTCCAGACCCCACGCGGCCGCCTCGGCCCGCACCGTTGCGGGGACAACGACCGCGCCTTCGCCCGGCCCTTCGAGAAACTCCCTGAGCTTCTCCCAGGCCGATAGCCGGTCTTCGTCCGCCCGCCCCTTTGTGCGCGGTTCGCGCTCCACGAGGATCACAGCCTCAGCCCGTCGTCGGCGTTCGTCCAGCATCGCAAGTGCCACCAATTCCTCGAACATGGGGTTCGGACCTCAGTTCGGTGATGACAGCACTATCGCAATGCGTTGTTTCGCATGTGCTTCAGACCCGTGAACAATGGATGAACGACGTGGCGCAACCTATCGTGCGCCCTGGCCAACCTACCAGTGCACGACAGGGCGGATCTCGATCGCGCCACCGAGCCGGGCCGCCGGGATCCGCGCCGCAAGCTTGACCGCCGCCCCCTCCGAGTCCGCTTCGAGGATGAGGTACCCGGCGATCGCCTCGCGCGTTTCCACAAAAGGCCCGTCGAGGATGACCGTCTCGCCGTCCAATACCTTCACGGTCTTCGCCTTTCCGGGCTCGTCGAGGGCGAAGCCGGGCGTCACGCCCGGCGTCTCATTCACGGCCTTGTAGTCGGCGTAGACGCGCTGCTGTTCTGCCTCCGAAAGCGTGGCCCACGCCTGCGGGTCGCGCGGTGTAGGCGAGGAGCCCTGGTAGATGAGGATCATGTATTGCATGGCTGAATCTTCCCTTCCTGGGTATGTGTAGAGAAGACGAATGGGGACGGGCCAAATCGACAGCGTAGGTATACTCGCTGCCACAATGAACGAGCCCCTCGCCCAGATGTTCCGCTACAACGCCTGGGCCAATGCCACCGTGCTCGATGTGTGCCGCCAGCTGAGCGAGGACCAGCTCGAACTTGTGGTCGATGGAACCGCGGGGAGTATTCGCCAGACCCTCATGCATTCCATCGGCAGCCAGGATGCCTACCTCACGGACCTTCGCGGTGAAGTCCGTGACAGGCAGCACTGGCGCAAGGGCGACTGGCCGGGCTTCGACGCGATGACGTCCTACTCAGAAGCGAGCAGTGCCGCCCTGGTGGAAGCCGCAGGTTCCCTTACGCATGACGCCCCGGTCACCCTCACCATCGAGCCGTTCGGCGGCCTCCACATCCTCAAGAGCGTCCTTCTCGTCCAGGCTATCCAGCACGCCACCGAACACCGGGAACAGATCTGCCACGCCCTCACGCGTCTCGGGATTGAACCACCCGACCTCAGCGCCTGGGCCTGGGGCCGGGCTGCCGGGGCGATCGAGGACGTCGAAGCCTAGGGCGTCACGATCGCCTCGCCAGTATCCACCACCTCGAAGGCGCTGCCCGGCACGTCCTTCAGCTGGTCGAGATCGTCGTCGTCCCAGCGCGGGTCGGTGGCGCCGGTGAAGTACCAGTTCGATCCGTTGTCCGCGACGATGACGCCATACGTCTTCATCGCTTCAAGGATGACGCGCGCATCGCCGGTGAAGCCGCTGATGTCGTAGCCGGCTTTCAGGCGCAGTCGGAGGCCCATCGGCGGCAGGTTCACCCCGGTCTCGTCGCTCGCCCAGTGCGTCGCCGGGTGGATGTAAGCCTTCTGCGTGCTGCTGAAGGTCACCCGGATCGCGTGGTGGATGCTCCCGGACTGCACTTCGTCGTACTTCACCAGCCCGGGGAGGATCGGCAGGCCCGCGGCATCGGCGCTGGTCCAGCCTTCCGGCCGCAGGGCATTGCTGCCCAGGTCGAAGACGGCGCCCGAGGCCGCTTCCCAGCCGCCATTCGAGGGGAACGCGTAGTACAGCTCGTAGAGCATGCAGTCTCCCTGCTGGAGGACGAGCACGTGGCGGTCGCCGTCACTTTCGGAGCCACCTTCGACAGGCGCATCGGCGGGCACCGGGTAGGGGCCGGGGTCGCTCTGGCTGCCATAGGCGGTGAAGGTGATCGGCACGTCCGGCTGGCTCTGGGGCACCACCACGAACGGGATCCCGTAGCCGCTGAAGGATCCGAAGTCGGGATGTAGTTCCTGGTTGCCGCCGAGCCCCGCAATCGCCGAGAGGTAGCCGGCCGAATTCGCGTCGACAGGATAGCTCGAGATGTCGGTGTTCCACGGGTTGTTGGACGGGAAGACCTGGCATCCGCCGATCACGGGCGCATTCCCTGTCACCATCGTCGCTGTCGGCGTGGCCGTTGGTGCGGTGGAGGGCGATGTCGGTGTGGACGTCGGCGATGACGTTGCCGTGGGCGAAACGGTGGACGTGCTCGTCGCGGTCAATGTCGCGGTGCCGGCAGTCGTTGGCGACGGCGTTGCCGCTGGCGTCACTGTGGGTTCGGCGAGCGCTCCGCCGCCGCTCAGGCCGGGGACGACGGCGCGGCGCGTCAGCTCGTCGCCCGCAGCATCGGCGAAGGCGAGGACGATGCTGAAGGCGGCAATCGAAGCGACGACGGCAATCGCCGCCAGCGCGCGCTCTCGCATGGTGACCTCCAACGGCGGGGGCGTGGCCGGTCGCGATTGATGGTAGCCGCATCGTTGATGGCGCCGTCAACCCGTGGGCGGGTGATTCCTCCGACGGGTTCGGTAAAGGCCGCCAGGAAAGCACGTGACATAGGTTCCCTTTTTCGATCCGGATGCTGCACAATTCTCATTGCCGAGTCCCGGGTCAGCCGGGAACGGGGGACCCAACTTCCTGGGGTGAATCCTTCCACTGGAAGGACGATGACTTCCGACATCGAACCCGACAGCTAACCCCGTAGGCGTTCGGGAGGCGACGCAGCACTACCCCTGCAGAGCCTCTGCATCCGCTAGCGCCGGTGCCCGATGCGGGCACCGGGTCAGAAGGCACCCAGGAGTAGTAGCAATGTCAGAATCAGCAACCCACACGCACTGGTCCGCGCTCGCTGAAGCCACCGCCGACGATCGCCACGAGGCGATGGTCAAGGCGTTCGGGGCCATTTCCGTCCTCGACGACGAGGCCCGGATCGGCAACTGCGCCGTCCTCCTCGACCAGGAGGCAAACCTCGATGACAAGGGCCTCCGGGCGATGGCCGCAAGCCGGCTCCGCGCCCTCGCGGCCATGGACGGCGATGCCGCGAACCGCGTCCAAGTCTCCTTCGAAAAGGCGGAGAAGGGGCAGTCCGCCGCAATCGGCATGCGCCGGGTCTTCGCAATCCAGGCGGTGGCAAAGTCCCTGACGCTCGACGAGATCAGCAAGATCGAGACGTTCATGCCGACGATCCGCGCGATGGCCGGGCTTGCCCCGACCAGGACCGAACGCCCCGTCGCCGCCGGCGACCTCATGGTTGCGTCCGAGCCCAAGAAGGGTCGCCTTAGCAGGCTCTTCAGCCGCTCGTAGCACTTCGGCCCCGCCCGGTGGTGCCAGGCCCTGGCAATGCGGCCCGGCATCACCGGACGGTCGTTCCTTATCCCGCGGTCACTTCTCGCAGGCGGCTCGTCGCGACGTCGAAAATGAGGCCGCGCACCGGGATGTCCTGCCGCAGCAGCGGCGACGTGCGGTAGAGCCTGAGGTCCTCGCGGACCGACTCCTCGAGGTCGCTGAACGTGAGGAACGCGATATCGCTGGCGTCGATGCCCCGCTCCCGGAATCGTTGCCGCACACCCTCGTCGTCGACGCTGAGCAATCCGCAGTCCGTGTGATGGATGATCGCCACCTCCTCCGTGCCCAGCAGGAGCTGGCTGAGGGCAAGGCTGCGTACTGCTTCGGCGAGCCTGCCTCCCGCGTTACGGATGAGGTGGGCATCGCCGACGCCGATGCCGAGGTGCGGCCCCGGCAGGATGCGGGCATCCATACAGGCGACGATGGCGAGCTTTTTCTGGGGCGGCGCCTTTGCGTCGCTACCCGCTTCCGGTGGTGGGGCCCCGGCGCTGTGCCGGAGCATGTCATCGATTGCACTCATACCGCCGAGCCTACGTGCCTGAGGACAAACGGGAGAGCGCACCCGGGCTTGCCACCGCCGCTACAATGGCCGCCGCGGAGGTTTATGGATGGACAGCGTGACAATCGGCGCCGTCGAGGTGCTCCCTCTTATCGATACGGCGCTCCCCCTGAACCTCGACAGCTTCTTTCCGGACTATGCGGCGCAGGCGCGTGCCGAGTACCCGGGGCTCGTTGACGCGAGCCAGCTCTTTCACGTTCCCGTCACGTGCTTCCTCATTCGCAGCGGGAACACCACTCTCATGGTTGATACCGGCGTCGGCAACCGCCCCCGCCCACACTTCCCGGCCGGGCATCTCGACCAGTCGTTGCGTGCCGCCGGCGTTGGCCCCGAGTCGATCGACACCATCGTCCACACTCACCTCCACTTCGACCACGTTGGCTGGAACACAATCGACGATGAGCAGGGCAACCCGACGCCGTTCTTTCCCAACGCCCGCTACTTCGTCCAGCAGAACGAGTGGGACTTTTGGACGCGGCCAAAGCTGCTCGAATCGCAGGACTATCTGCGGGAGTGCGTTAGCCCGCTGAAGACCGCCAACAAAGTCGAACTGTTCGACGGTGAGATGGCGCTGGACGCGAGCATCACCCTCGTCCCGGCGCCGGGACATACCCCCGGCCACGTGACCGTCGGCATCTACTCACAGGGGGAGCGGGCGATCATCATCGGCGACGCCAGCCACCACCCCCTCCAGCTCGACCACCCCGACTGGTCGCCTTCTGCCGACACGGACCCGAAGCAGGCAGCTGCTACTCGTGAAGCGTTGTTCGAGGGCGCCATTGCCGACGGCCGCACCTGGATCGCCGGCCATTGGCCCCATCCCGGCATCGGCCGCATCGTCCGCCTCGATGGCAAGCGGGTGTTCCGCGCTCTCTGATCCGCCGCCGGGCGTCAGCTGCGCCCACTGAGAATCGCCTTCGCGCCTTCCGGGCCGGTGATCGTCAGCGCCAGCGAGCCGTCTGTCGGCACCCGGAGGTCGAAGTCAAAGAATGGGCAGCACTTACGCTCGTTCTCGATGAACCGGCCAATCGTCTCGATCAGGCCATCCCGGCGCTCCAGCTCGAAACGGTAGCCATCGTCCAATTCGGTGCGACCCGTGATCGCGGTTTGCCAGTCGGCGATCGTCTCGAGGTGCTCGCCCCGCTCGTCGACGCCGAACACCTCGAGGTCGCAGGCGATGTCCTCTTCGCGGCCCATCAGGCGGGCCGGTAGGCGACCACCGCCGCCGAGGCGATACCCTCGCGGCCGGCGTACTCACTCGCCTCAGAGCTGACGCGCTCGAAGCCCGCCCGTTCGATTGCCGCGAGATACTCCGACTCGAGCATGGCTCCGGCGATGCAGCCCGCCCACTCGTCCATGTCCTCCTTGACTGCTGCCGGCACCGGCTTCGTCCAGACGATGTCCGAGACCTGGAGCCGGCCGCCCGGCTTCAGCGCCCGGAACGCCTCGCGGAACACCTGGTCCTTGTCGGGGCTCAGGTTGATGACGCAGTTCGAGATGATCACGTCGACGGAAGCGTCGCCAATCGGCAGGTGCTCGATCTCGCCGAGCCGGAACTCGACGTTGGTCGCGCCGACCTTGCCGCGCGTTCTTGCGGGCGAGAGCGACCATCTCCGGGGTCATGTCGACGCCGTAGACCCGGCCCTCGTCGCCGACCATCTTCGCCGCGAGGAAGCAGTCGATGCCGCCGCCGCTGCCGAGGTCGAGGACGACTTCGCCCGGCTGCAGGGCCGCGATTGCTGTCGGGTTGCCGCAGCCGAAGGCCACGTCCGTGATGCTGCTGGCGAGGCCGCTCGTATCCGTGCCCTTGTAGAGCGCCTCGATGCGGGAGATGTTCTCCTCGCTGCCGGCCGAAGGGGCGCAACAGTCGTCGCCGGCGGAAACATCGCAACAGGCCACTTCGGAGGCGGCAACGAACGTCACAGCCGCGGGCGCCTCGTCGGTGCTGCAACAGTCAGGGCCGCAACAGGCGTCGCCCGTGGCCACGAGCTGGATGGAATCGGGTGCCTCGAGGACGGGGCGGACGCGGTTCGCATAGGAAGTGCGGACGTGCTCGCGAATTTCGTCGGCTGTGCGCTCGGTCATGGTGGTACTCCTACCTGCATCGGTTTTTTACGATTCACCGTGCATCGCAAAATTACGATACACTGGAAGGCATGTCAACTGCAGGATTCGACGAATGAAGACCATCGAGGGCCTCACGGTCGACGAAGAGCGCGCCGCCGAGGTGTTCCGGGCACTCGGCAACCCGGCCCGGCTGCGCATCGTCGCGGAGCTCGCGCGCCGTAAGGTCTGCCAGACTGGTGACCTCGTGGGCCTGTTGCCGCTCGCCCAGTCAACCGTCTCCCAGCACCTGAAGGTGCTCAAAGAGGCAGGCATTGTCCGCGGCGAAATCGACGGCGAACCCTGCTACTGCCTCGAACCTGACGCTATCCAGTTCATCATGGAGTTCTGCGAGGCCGTCTGCGGCCCCGGCGGCTGCGACATCCAGGGCTGTTGAGACCAATCCGTATACTAATCGGCATGGAAGTCGGACCGGACACGAATGCTGCGAGTGAAATCACCTTTCTCGTGACTGAAGCTCCTGAGGGAGGGTTCACCGCCCAGGCAATCGGTGAAAGTATTTTCACAGAGGCCGACGACCTGACGGAACTCCGAGAGATGGTCCGCGACGCTGTGCGTTGCCATTTCGCAGACGACCAGCTTCCAGGCCTCATTCGCCTCCACTTTGTCCGTGACGAACTCATTGCGTCGTGACCCGACTACCCCGCGACCTCAGCGGGGATGATCTCGCTCGCGCCCTCGCCCGATTCGACTAACATCCAGACAGGCAAACCGGGAGTCATTTAAGGCTCACGACGTCTCGGCTCGGCGAGCATCATGTAACGATTCCTCGTCATCGCTCGCTGCGAGTCGGCACCCTTGGGGCAATCCTTGGCGACACCGCGAACCACCTCCAAATGAGCCGCAGCGCGCTAATCGACGAATTGTTCGGCTAGAAGGCCCCGCTAGCGCCGCCGGGCCACCGCCAGGGTGGCGCTCCCGGCCACGATCAGCATCCCACCGAACACGTAGAGTACGAGCATCATCAGACGCGCTCCCGCCCGGTCTCGTTCCATTCCGGCGACATAAGCTCCTCCGTCTTCGTCGTTGAATCTCGGCGGGGGCATAAGAGTACATCGCCCTGTCAAGGGAGTTTGCGTCGGTCCCTCATGACGGGGAGTCGTAGCGCCCATCGGGGGAGGACTTTCGTGCAGACAACGCTACAGTCGTCCGCATGGGACAGCCCCGTGCTCCATACCGCATCGCCTATCGCGATCAACTGACGCCGCGGCAGCAGGAGGTCCTCGCGCTCATCGCTCGCGGTCGAACCAACGCCCAGATCGCCGAAACGCTCGGCGTCGGCTTCGAAACCGTGAAGACGCATGTGGCCGAGATCCTCGGCAAACTCGGCGTCGACAGCCGGGAGGATGCCGCTGCCCTTTACACCGAACAGTCGTCGTTTCGCTATCGAGCCGTCCGCGCAGCCCGAGCCCTGGCAGCCGCCGTCTTCTCGAAAGCCGGTCTCATCGCCGGCGGAGTGGTTGTTCTCATCGCGGCGGCGGCGATGGTGTCGGTGTTACTCGCACGGTCCAACGACGACCAGGTCGCCTCGCCAACCGTGGTACTCGCCACTCCAACCGCGGTCGCCTCCGCCACAGGTTCTCCGCCTCCGACGACGACACCCGCGCCCACTGGCATACCCACGCCCGTTACGCCCGTAGCCATCCCGTCCGTCGTCAACGGCAAGCCAGTGAAGGAGCTCGTCGAAGGCCCCCCGGTCCCCTTCCCCGATAACGTCGTTCTCTACCTCGGCGTCTCCGAGTGCGCGAATTGCGGTTTCGGCCTCGGCGCCCTCCGCCGTATCTATCGCAACGACGCTGGCGAACTCATCGTCGACCGTCCGACCCCGCCCGGAACCGAGCAGACGGCGTACATCTCGGCTTACTGGCAGGACGATTACGAGATGTACGTAGGTTTCTGCACTGGCTACTGCGGTGGCGAAGGGTTCCCCAGTGACGACGGGGTGGTGACCGTCATGCATTCGCTCGATGGCGGAATTACGTGGAGCGCAGTGGGTTCTCCAATTCCCCGCAGTGAGCTCTCGTTCGTCGGTATGTATCTCGGCGAGATGTTGACTCGCGTAACGCACTACCTGCCGAGCAATCAGATAGAGAAGTTCGAAATAATCTCGCTTCCGTCGATGACAGTCGGCCAACCGCCTGCTGCGCTGCCTGCTGTCACGGCTTCGGGATTTCCGTACGCCTGGCCCGTGTTAGCGCCCGGGGGGCAATTACTCTGGGCGAACTACGAATCTGACACAACTCGATACTTCGATAGCCTTGGGTTGCTCGCGCCCCTGTCACGAGAGCTCGACGCGCTCCAGCCTGGTGCCGACTGGGTCGAGAGGAAAGGCGAGGTTTGGCAAGCGGTGTATGCCGCTGCGGACCCCGATTCGCCTTCGTTCTACGTCTACGTCGACGAGCAGGGCCGACCATCCGCCGGCTTCACCTCGTCGGTAGAGGTCTGGCGATTTGGCGCGAGGATCGACGACCATCGATGGATTGGCTCGGCGGTGCTTCCCCTCGCTCCAGGCGAGGAATCCGTCGGCGGCAACGACAATTTCCGCGCCGTCCTCATCGACACAGAAGCAGGCACGATGAGCCCCATCCTCGGCCTGCCACGTGACGCGTCGCCGCTCGATGGCAACTTCTCCTGGCCGTACACCGCGGTCGCCGGCCAGTTTGTCCGCATCGTTTCGAACGACGGCTGCGTTGATGTTCGGGCGAGCGTGAGTGCATCTGCTGCCAGCGTCGGCTGCTATGCCGATGGTGTGCTGCTTCACCGGCGCTCTGGCGACGACCTACCGGGCTGGTACGCAATTCTCACCATGGATGGCGACGCTGGCTTCGTCCCGGTGGCAGCCGCCCAGCCCTAGGTCTTCACGGCGCCAGCGCGATGGCCACCGCCCCGGCAAGGATGATCGCCGCACCCAGCACTCGCTGCCGTGCCGCACGCTCGCCGAGCACGACTGCCCCAAGGATGACCCCAAACACCAGCGCGACTTCGCGGAGGGGCGCGACATAGGCGACGGGGGAGTCCTGCAGCACCCAGAGGATCGTCCCATACGCTCCCACCTGGAGCGCGCCGCCCAGGACAACCGGGAACGTTGACGACCGCCAGATCTCCCTGGCCGCGTTTGGCCCGCCGCTGGAAAGCACGGCAGGAACAGCCCGAGCGTTCCGGAAGTTCCGATGATGGACAGGTAGAGAAGCGGGTTCATCTCGTCGACGCCCCGCGCATCGACCACTGAATAGATGGCGATAAGGAGGCCCGTGAGCACGGCGAATTCGATGCCGGCCGGCCGGAACCGGGAACCCGCTATCCCGGTTGCCCCCAGCACACCGATGCCCGCGACGATGGCCGCAGCGCCCGCTACTGCTGGAGCGCGACATCGTCTCGCTCAGGAGCAGCACTCCCAGGATCGGGATAAGCGCGACACCGGTACCGCGGGCGATGGGGTAGACGACGGAGAGGTCGCCGTCGCTGTAGCCCCGCGCGAGGGCGCTGAAGTAGGCGAGGTGAATCGCCCAGGACAGTCCTGCCAGCGACCATCCAAGAGGCCCCGGCTGGTCCTGGAACAGGAGATATGTGCCCACCGGCAGCAGTATCACCGTCCCGGCCGTGGCGATTGCCCATGTGAACCCGAGCGGCCACGTCCGCTCGCTTCGTCAGGAAGTTCCAGCCTGCGTGTGCCCCGGCCGAAGCCAGGACCAGCCCAACGGCGGTTAGGTCCATCTTCAGCAGCCCGGCTGGCGTTGCGGCCGGGCGACGGCGCCTACTTCGACAGGTCCAGCCCGCCGAGGAAGTCCAGCATCAACCGGTTCACCTCGTCCGGGTGTTCCTGCTGGGTCCAGTGCGAGCAGTTCTTGACCATCTCGATGTGCAGATTCGGGATCCATTGCTTCATCGGCTCTGCACCTTCCGGCCGCAGGATCAGGTCGTTTTCCGCTGTGATCATCAGCACGGGGACGTCGATCTGGAAGTTGGTGAGTTCCTTCTGGTCCTCCCACGAGAAATCCATGGCCCGGTACCAGTTGAGGCCCCCGGTAAAGCCGGTCCGCTCGAATGCTTTCGCGTAGACATCCAGCTCCTCGTCCGTGAGGAAGGTGGTACCCGGCTCGATCCGGGTCATGACGCCGGAGCCGTCGCCGCCGAGAGTGGCAAAGGTCCAGAGGATCCTGCGCCCGTTCGTAGCTATGGAAGGTCTTGGCGAGGTTGCCGCGGATGTCCGCCTCGAGTTCCGGTTCCGCCTGCCCGGGCTTCTGGAAGTAGAGCATGTAGTAGCCGCGATCCCCTTCGCCGAAGACCGCATGGAGCCCCTGCGTGGGCGGGATGGGGCCGGGAGGGCCACCATATGGCGTGTTGAGGCCGATGACGGCGGCCGTTCGCTCCGGGTAACGCAGGGCGAACTGCCAGATGTGGAAGCCGCCCCAGTCGTGGCCGGCGATGACGCACTTCTCCTCGCCGAGGGCATCGAGCAGACCGGCGATGTCGGCGGCGATGTTCTTGCTGCGGTAGTCGGCGGGGTCCGGGGTCGAGTCGGTGTCGCCATAGCCGCGCATGTCGGGAGCGATGGCGCGATAGCCCGCATCGGCGAGGGCCGGGAGCTGGTGCCGCCACGAATACCAGAGCTCGGGGAAGCCGTGGACCATGACGACGGGAAAGCCTTCGCCCGCCTCGGCGACATGCATCGTGATGCCGTTGGTCTTGATCTTGTGGTGCTTGATAGCAGTGGCCATTGGTGCGCTCCCTCCCGAAGTGAAGCGCATGCTACAGCCGGGGGGTTGCCTCTGCGCTAGCCTCGGTCCCGGTACGCCTCGCGGCGGTGGAGCACCTGAAGCACAACGATCGTGTCGTTAGGCGAGTCGACGAGATATCGGACACGCCAATCGCCTACGCGGAGCCGAAACTCGTCATTGCTTCCACGAAGCTTCCTCGTGTCACCGTCGGCACCGTCAGCGAGTCGGCGAAGGCTTGTCAGAATTCTGTTGCGATCCTGCGGTTGGACGCTCCGGATCTGCCGTTCCGCGCGCGAAGTGAAAACAATGCGGCGCGGCAGCCTAGTTGCTCCCGCGCTCCGACTCGATCTGTTCCAACGTCACGTATTGCCCCCGCTCGTACTCGTTGCGAGCAAGGTGTGCGCCATCGTCTTCGCCGGGCAATGATTCCTCGTCTTCTATCGAAGCGTCCCTGTGGAGCCGAACGAACGGATCTTCATCCTCTTTGAGGAATCGCAGGAACCTCCTCGCAGTCCGCAATTGTGAGTCGGAGAGGGAGGCGATCAACTCTGCGAGTTCGCTCCGGATTGGGCCTGCGCTGTCGGTCGTCATAGGCATCTAGCTTACCAGCACGCCGCAACCCACCCCGCCCGCTACCCTTTTCCTAATGACCTACCAACCCGAGGACCTCACCCCGGTCGAAAGGGCGCTGCTCGGTGTCCTCTGTATCGGCTTGCCGCCGTCGCGGGCGGCCGGGAGCGATACCTTTCGCGTGGACCACGTGACTGCCGTCGTCAGCGGCCTCCTCGATGCCGGCGATGCCGCTCGCAACCTCCAGCCGGGCTCAGAGGCCGTGACCCCCGAGTTCCGTAGCCAGCTGCGCGCGGCCATTGTCTCGCTCACGGAAAAGGAGATCGTCGCCGACCAGGCAATTGGGGCCCCGGCCGCTGCCGGCGGGTTCGAGGCGGGCCTCGCAATCGACCTCGTGAATCCGGACGAGCACCCGGCGCTCCTCGACCGCTACCTCGGCCAGCTCTGCATGGAGGAGCTCTTCAACGTCCCCGCCGTCTACCCGTACCTCATGGAGCGCTACAGCACGAGTGGCGGCATCTGGCGGCGGCTACGCGACGAAGGCTACGGGCGCGACTAGTGCCGGTACAACGTAACCCGTGAGCATTGAGCCAGGCCCGAGCGCGTCCGCTGGACTACGACGAGAGTTCGGCCCGGCGCGACCACCAGGCCTCGGCGGCGGTCATTGCGCTCTCGGCCTCCTGGATGCCGTCGCCTACGAGCCCTGCGGTGGCAGCCCAGTGCAGGGGTATAAGGGCCAGAGCCCCGGGGAGCCAACGGTGCTCGTCCGGAGTCAGCGGTTCCGCAGCCGTGCTTTCAAAGGCGTCGAGCAATCGTCGCGGCTCGAGCAGTTCCGCCATCGGCCCCACTCCATCGGGGCTGCTCTGTGCGACGTGATTCAGGCTGGCGGCGATGTCGTATAGCCGCTCCCTGACCCTCGCAAAGTCCAGGTCGAAGGTGGCCCATGAGCCGTCAGACAGTTCTCCCGCATTGCCCAATTTGTAGTCCCCATGAATCGGAGTGCACGGCAGTTCGACCTTCTTCCGGAGCCTGGAGAGCTCGCCAGTCAGCTTGCGCATCCGATGCACGACCGGCTCGCTGCGGGGTCCGAGCCTGCGGCGCGTGAAGCCGACCGAGTAACGCAGTTGGCCGAAGGTTCTGTGGTCGTCGAGGGGTTCGGGCGGGCCGGGCTCCCAGGCCGCTTTGAGCGCAGTGTGAAGACGTCCGAGCTCCTCGAACAGGCGGACGTAGGAGTCCTCGTCCGCTCGTGGCTGTACATGATCGATGAACTCCTCAAGCTCAGCCCAACAATCGGCGACCCTCAGGAGGTCGCAGCCGGAAATCCGCATCGGCCGAGCGACGCGGACTTGGGTCCCCTCGAGCCGCTCTCGCAGGCGCCGCAGTCCCGCTACCCGGCCGCGGCGGACCCAGGGCCTGTGAACCCGGAGGACAACCGGCGGCTCAGCGTCTATCCGCACATTGAGGTTGAACGCACCGCCAATGTCTGCCCATCCGGCCCCGCGCGCGACGTGCTCGATCAGGGCGGAGACGGAAGGGTCATCTGGTCTCGCTCTAGGTCCGAACCAGCGCGGCAAGGGAGGAGGAGAGGTCGAAGGTTCGATTCCGGTCATGGCAATGGCCCTAGGCGCCCGCTGCTGCCGCCGAGGGGACGAGCGTGCCTGTGCCGTAGACCCGTCGCAGGTGGCGGTTGCCAATCAGCGTGACCGCCACGATCGCGAGGAAACCGAGTCCGGGGACAAGGAAGAGCACCGGCGAGCCGAGCCAGTCGGCAAGCGCCCCGTAGCCCAGGTTGGCGAAGGCCATGAGGCCGCCCGCGGACATCAAGTAGAGGCTCATCACGCGGCCGCGGACCGAATCCTCGACCACTTCCTGGAGGAAGACGGCGGCAAGCGCCATCGTCACCGCCTGCGACAATCCCATGATCACCGCCGATGTCGCCGCCGCCGGCATCGTATCGCTGAGGGCGAGGAAAACCGGCCCGATGCCACTGATGATGATCATTGCGAGGAAGAGCGTGCCACGGTTCCCCCGCGCGAGCATGGCCAGGCTCAGGGTCCCGAAGAAGGCGCCGGCGCCGACCGCCACGCTCAGCACCGTGAACCCGCGCGTGGGCAGGTGCAATTCGTGGCTGGCGTAGCCGGGGAGCATGGAGTCGAAGGACATCGTGAGCACGCAGTGCGCGACGACGATCGTGAACACCGCGAGGACCGGGCCGGTATTACGCACGTAGTGAATCCCTTCCCGCAGCCCCGTCGTGAAGCTGCGAAGGTCGGTGACACCGCCGATCGAACGGGTCCGGATGGGAATGATGAACAGCGTCGCCAGCAGCCCGAAGACCACGGCCACGCCGTACGCACCCTCCACGCCAACCGTCTCCAAGAGGGGACCGGCAATCAGCGGACCAACCGCTCGCGAACCGAGCCGGGTCGTCGTTGAGAGGACGACCGCATTGGCCACAGCCTCCTTGCCAACAACGTTCGCGACCAGGGCCTGGTCGGCCGGCGTGTCGGTCGAGCGAACGAGGCCGAGGATGAAAGCCGCCGCCACAACCACCCAGACATGCAACAGCCCCGTCACCGCAATGAGGAACAGCACCGTCATCCCGGCGAGCGAGCCAAGGCGGCTCGCGAAGAGAAGCGTGCGTCGCTCGAACCGGTCGGCCACCAGTCCCCCTATCGGCGCAAGGAAGAAGGGGAACATCGAGGCGAACACGGCCACTGCGACCCAGGCCGACGAATCGCTCAGCTTGTAGACCACCCATGCGTTCCCAAGGAGCATTGTCCAGAGGGCGATCGCCGAGGCCGTCCCCGCCAGCCAGACGTAGTTGAAATCGCGGAAGGCCGTCGCTGGCAGAGCCTTGTGGAGCCGGTCGGCGGCGGACATCACGCGATTATAGGCAGCGGCAACCGACGATGAAGGCTCGCTCGGTGAGCTCACTGCCGGTCCCGCCGCCCGCTCCCGGCGGCGGGGCGGTAAAGCTTTGGTTGAGTTTCGGAGTAGTCGCGATGTGAGGTGAGGGATTCCCCGTGCTTCCTGCTTGCTGTTATGGAACTAGGGTGGTTACGTCGAGCAACGGACAATGCGTATACCCCGCCCGCGCATACCGCGTACCGCTACCCTCATGCTGGCAGCCGCCTGGACGGCAGGCATCCTTGCGATGATTTTCGCCTGGACCATCGACCGCGACCCGGAGCCTTCCGTCGCCGCCACCGCCGACACGCCCGGCGCCACCGTTGACGGCACCACCTGGCCCACCGCCGGCCCTCGCCCCGGCGACCCCGATGCTACCCTCATCGTCCCCGAGGTCCACAATTCCCAGGACACCGGCGAAGGTTCGGTCGCGGCCGCGGGTGCCGATGGCTCCGTTGCACCAATCGATGACGGCACCCCCGCGTTCACGATGCCCTTGCGCGCCTTTTCGACGTGGACCGACCGCTTCGGCGCCAACCGCGGCAACGGCTTCATCCATGGCGGCATCGACCTGGCGGTCCAGGGGCTGCAGGGCTCGAAGGTCTATTCGGCCTGTCCCGGCACCGTTTCCGCCACCGATTTCAGCTACAGCTACGGCAACTATGTCGTCGTTGACTGCGGTGGTGGCTGGGCGACGCTCTACGCCCACCTCAGTCGCATCAACGTGGAGGTCGGCCAGGGGGCCGATGAGGTGACCGTTCTCGGGATAACGGGGAGCACCGGCTACTCGACGGGCGAACACCTCCATTTCGAGATCATCTACAACGGCACCCGCGTGAACCCCGAGAACTACCTCGATTTCGGGATCCCGCCCGGGACGCCGCTCTCCAACGGCCCACTCATCTTCCCCGGCGGTGGCAGCGCGCCGCCCCCCACGGCCACCCATACGCCCACGATCACCCCGACACCCACAGATACGCCAATCCCGACCGCGACCAGGCCGCCCGAGGCGACGAGGACGCCGACGCCGATCACCCCAACCCCGCGCCCGACAAGCACGCCAACCGCGACGCCGACGGCACCGAAACCAACCGCGACGCCAACCCCTCCGCCCTACGTGCCTTCTTAGGGCGCTCTTTACCGGGCACAACGTTTTACGGCGGTTTTACGCTCGTGCGGCAACTTTCCCTGTACGGTGCGCGTTATTCCGCATGACGCTACTCCCGCCAATTGTTAGCGTATGTAACGGGAGAGCTGCGGGGCTCAAGGAGAACACTATGTCGTTCCTGCGTTCGCGCGCCACGATTGTCATCGCACTGACGCTGCTCGTCGTTTCCATGTTGGGCGGCTCGCTCGGCATCGCCATGGCGAATCAGCGCAATACAACACTCGTTCCCGGCTTCAACCTCATCGGCGGCCCGCTCTTTGCGGATATGGATCCCGAGGACTTCACGAGCTGCCTTCCTGACGGCTCATGGCAGGCAATCTATATCTGGAACGCCCAGACCCAGACCTGGCAGCACTACTTCTCCGATTCCGGCTCCCTGCCGTCCTACGTCAACCACGTCGAAGCCGGCGGTATCGACGAGATTCCCCAGCTTTCCGGCGTCGTCATCGTCATGAACACCACCGTCGCGACCCCGTTCATGCCGGACGCCACTTCCCAGGTCGGCAACTGCACCTAGCCGGCTTCCTCCGGCCACTGCGCAACTGAGGGGGCCCCGCAAGGGGCCCCTTCTTTGTGCCTTCCGTACACTGGGAGATACCGAACGGAGGACGACAGCTCATGGCGGTTGTGGCACGTCTGCCGCAAGCACTGGTCGACGAAATGGTGGCGCACGCCCGCGAGGACGCCCCCATCGAGTGTTGCGGTCTGCTGGCCCAGCAGGACGGCGTGATCGTCGCCCTCCACCGGGCCTGCAACGTTGAGGCCAGCCCCTATCGCTTCACCGTTGACCCGCTCCAGACTCGCCGCATCGAAGAGGCGATGGACGCGGAAGGTAGCGAGCTTGCCGGGTTCTACCATTCGCACACCGGCAGCCCCGCCATTCCGAGCCCAACGGACATTCGCCAGATGGGCACCTTCTTTGGCCCACCCTACGTCCATTTCGTCATCGGGCTCGCCGACCCCGAGAACCCCGAGGTGCGCGTCTGGTACATCGACGGCGGCGACCGCATCGAGCACGAATTCGAGATCACCTCCTGAAGTTGGGGCGCCACCCATGACGACCACCGGGCACCTGCAACGTAGCTACCGGAGTCCACGACTCGAGGTCCGGGGGCACCACTTCGCCTGGGGCGAGCGGACATATCTCATGGGCGTCATCAACGTCACCCCCGACTCCTTCAGCGGTGACGGCCTCGCCGGCGACATCGCGGGGGCCGTCGCTCTCGCCCGCCGCATGGAGGCGGAGGGCGCCGACATCCTCGACGTGGGCGCCGAGTCGACAAAGCCCGCTGCCGCCCCGGTCGATGCCTATGAGGAGATGAGGCGTCTCCTCCCATCGCTGCGCGCCATCCGTCAGGCGACGGACCTGCCAATCTCTGTCGATACCTATCGCGCAGCGGTAGCTTCCGCCGCGCTCGCCGCCGGCGCCGACATCGTCAACGACGTCAGCGGCCTCCAGGGCGATCCAGAGATGGCCGGGGTCGTCGCCGCTGCCGGCGTCCCCCTTGTCGCGATGCACAACCAGCGCGGCCGCAAGCCCGACGATGTCGTTGCCGCCATCTCACGCGGGTTCGACTGCATCCTCGCCAGCGCCGCTGCCGCGAAGATCGATGCCGGCCGTATCATCCTCGACCCCGGCTTCGGCTTTGGCTGGACGCCGGAGCAAAACCTCGAAATGGTGCGCCGCTTGCCAGAGCTCCAGGACCAGCGGACGCCGCTCCTCGTCGGCGTCTCCCGGAAGTCGACCATCGGCTTCGTTCTCGACCGCCCGGATGCAGCAGGACGCGCCTGGGGCACCGCGGCGGCGACGACGCTGGCTATCGCCGGCGGCGCCGACATCGTCCGGGTGCACGACGTTGCAGCGATGCGCGACTGTGCTCGCGTCGCCGACGCCATCGTCCGGGCCCGCTGGAAGCACCGTGCCTGACGTCACCCTTGCCCTCGGCGCCAACCTCGGCGACCGGAAGGCAAACCTCCTCCGGGCGGCGGACCTGCTGGAGGACGAGGGCGTCAAGATCGTACGGCGGTCGTCGATCTGGGAGACGTCGCCGGTGCCGGCCGACCAGCCGCACTTTCTCAATGCCGTCGTCGTCGCCCGCACGGGGATGGCGCCGTTCGCCCTGCTGAGCACAGCCAAGGCCATCGAGCGGCGGATGGGGCGGGTGCCCGGCCGGCGTTGGGGGCCCCGCCCCATCGACATCGACATCCTCTTCTACGGATTGCTCTCGCTCGCATCGCTGGAGCTCACCATCCCCCATCCACGCATCGCCGAACGCGACTTCGTCCTCGTCCCCCTCGCCGAAGTGATGCCCGGGACACTCCCCGTGATCGGCGAGACGGCCCAGCATCTGATGACGAAGTTCAGCGGCAGTTCAGCGCGGTTCCACAGCCGCTTCGAACGAACTCAGCGCCCCTGACGGCCGATCGTGCAAAGCCGGTTGATCAGCACGTGCATGCCCGCCTCGTCCTTGATGTTCCCGCGTTTCGTCTCATAGTCGGTCTCGACGATCGCTTCGAAGGCGGCCGTGATCCCCGCTTTGCCGAGCTTGCGCCCCCAGCGAATCGCCTTGTCGCGGGGGAAGGAGTGGCGGGCGCCGATTGCCTTCCCGATATCCTCCGGCGATGCGCCCGCCGCCGCCATCTCGCCGGCGATCGCGGCCTGGCGGTAGCTCGAGGTGAGGCGAAAGATGAGCCCGCCCTGTTCGTTGCCGTGCGTGCTCAGGTACTCGAGGGCGCTGAATGCCTTCAGTGCGTCGCCGTCCATCACCGCGTCGGTGAACTCGAACACCGTGTGGGTCCGTTCGCCCGCGCAGAGCAGGTCGACATCGTCGACGGTCACGTCCCGCCCCACGGCGTAGAGGGCCAGCTTCTTCAGCTCGTTTGCGATACCCAGCGTGTCGCCGGGGTGGAGGGTCGCGAGCAACTCCGCCGGGTCGTTCTCCTTCGGCCTGAGCCATTCCTGCTCGGGCGGGAAGGGACGCGTCGAGCGTCCCGGCTTGAAGCGGATGCCGAGGACCGCCGCCTCCTCTTTCACGAAGCGCACGAGTTCCTTCGCCTTCAACTCATCGAAGCGCTCGACGGTCACGCCGGGGATCGTCTTCAGCCGGTCGACAAAGGCGTTAGCCCCGTAGGGGACGTTACCGAAGCGGTCGCGGTTTCCGCCCATGAACACGAGGATCGTCGAGTCGGGAATGCCCGCCTCCAGCTTCGGAAAGAGCTCCTCGAAGGGGCCGAACGAGCGGCGCGGTGGCCGGCCCGGTTCTGGCTGGTAGCGGTCGATCACGTTCGTCACCACGACCATCCGCTTCGTCGAGAGAAACGGCGCCACCATGACGGCGTTCATGATCTCCGCCGGCTTCACATCGCGGTTGTCGAACTCGTTGAGGTTGGAGCTGAGCATGCCCGTGCCGCCGTCGGCTTCTTCGCGCAGTTCCGCCAGCCGCCGGCTGCGGCCCAGTTCGTCGGCGCCGAACAGGACATAGATGGGCATGGGCCGATTCTACGGACGGCGCGGGCCGAGTTGCCCGCCCAAATGTTCAGGTTCGCGCCAGCCGCTGTCGCTGCTAGACAGGCTCGCCGAGCCGCTCCTTGAACCAGCCGAGCACCCGCTCCAGCACGTCCTTCCGCTGCTCCGGCGGACCTGCCCGCATGAACAGGTGAGAGCCGCCCGGGTAGCGAGCGAATTCCACGTCGACCCCCGCCCGCTTGAGGGTGACGAACATCTGCTCGCCCTGGCCGATGGGGCACCGTTCGTCGGCTTCGCCATGGATGATCAGCGTCGGCGTCTTCGTGTTGTGGGCGAACTGCGATGGCGAGTGGGTGGCGTACCATTCGCGCGCCTCGTGGGGAGCGCCCGTCCACTGGAGCACGCCAAACGTATGGCTGATGTCGCTGGTCCCAAACATCGACTCGAGGTCGAAGCAGGGGGCGCCGCAGACAGCGGCCTTGAAGCGGTCATTCTGGCTGATCGTCCAGGCCGTCATGTAGCCACCGTAGCTGTAGCCATAGATGCCCATCCGCTCTCGGTCGACATAAGGCCGTGCAGCGACCTCGTCGACCACCGCCATCAAGTCGCGATAGTCCTCGCCGCCCCAGTCGCCAGTCACCTGCTGGGTAAAGTGGCGCCCGTAGGAACTTGACCCCCGCGGGTTGCTGAACACCGTGATGATGTCGTTTGTCGCCAGCACCTGCTGGATGGCATTGAAGCCGTACCCGTAAAACCCGTTCGGGCCCCCGTGGACATCGAGGACGACGGGGTACTTCTTTCGCTCGTTGAACCCGGCAGGTTTCAGTAGCCACGCTTCCGTCGTGAACCCGTCGCGGCGGACATCGAAGCGTTCCCACCGGGCCGCCGGCGAGTCCGCAAAGACAGGCGCCGACTGGGAGGTGATCGTGCGGCTGCTACCGTCGCTGCGGTCGAACACCTGGATCTCGCCCGTCGCATCGAGTGAAGCGAGGCCCTGGGCGAAGTAGCGGTGGGCGCGGTCGCTGCTCAACCCGGACCGCAGCGATTGCGAGCCTTCCACCTGTTCCACCTCGCCGGTATCCAGGTTCACCACCCAGAGGCCGGCGGCGCCGGCGCGCACCGCATGGAAGAGCACGTTCGCGTCATCGAGCCACACCGGCTGCGAAGGCGGCTCGATCGTCGGGAAGCCGGCAGCCGGCAGGCAGGCAAGGTCGTCGGTGACCCGGCGGATCGCCTGCGATCCGGTGTCGAGTACGAAGAAGTCGGTCTGCCACGTCTGCTCGGTGTCGCCCGCAAAGACAATGCGGCCGCCATCCGGGGACCATGCCCACACGGCAACGACGCCGGTCTCGGGCCCGATATCCACCGTCTCGCCGTCGCCGGGGCGCAGCAGCCGGAGCTGCGAGCACATGCCGTTCCGGTTCGTCACCTGCATCGCCAGCCAGGCGCCATCGGGGCTCCACTGCGGGAAATTGTGGTCGACGGCGTCGTGCGTTAGCTGCTGGCAGGCGCCGGTGTCCACCTGCGCAACGAACACCTGGCGCCGGGCATCGCCAAGGTAGCCGCGGTTGTCCTGCTTGTAGTCCAGGCGGCTGGTCACCCGCACCGTCGGCGCCGTGCCGTTCGCGCCGCCTTCCGGCTGCTCCGGGTCTATCTGTGCCGTAAAGACCAGTTGCGAGCCATCCGGGGACCACTCCACGTCGGCAATGGACGTGTGGAAGGTGAACAGTTCGCGCGCTTCGCCTCCCGCCATTGGCAACAGGTAGACACCGTCCTTGCCGCTGCGGTTGCTCACGAAGGCGAGGGTGGCGCCATCCGGAGACCAGCGAGCCGAGCGATTGCGAACCTCGCCGGCGGTAACCGCGCGCGCTCCCGAGCCGTCGATGTTCGCGACCCACACCTGCGACGTGCTCTTCCCGGACTCGCGGTCCGTCGCGCTCACGGTGTAGGCGACGCGGTCCCCGCCGGGGGCAACGTGGGGGTCGGCGGCCGGCCGGAACCCGTAGACGATGATGTCGGGTGTGAGAGCAGAGGTCATGGCAACAACTCCAATCGTGTGGCGCGGATTATACGAACCCGGGTTTTCCCTCCATAGGGGCACTGCCCCGGAGACATAGGGGAAACACCGGGGGACGGTTCCTCACGCCGTGTCGATACTCGCTTCGCCACGGCCGGTAAAGAAGATATTCCGAAAAAGGGTAAACAAAATGGTGTCGCCAGTCGTTATAGAGGGTGTGAAGGACGGGTCAGCTGCCCTGGAAGCACGACTGGATCGCTGCGGCAGCGGCGGCGTCGCCGCTGAGTTCACCGCACTCAGCGGGGCTCGCCTCGCATCGCACGAAGCGGAAGAACCCGGCCGTGTCCGTCACCAGGTGCACATCGGCGCCCACCGTTCTGTCGCGGCGCGGGTGCAGGTGCCCGTCGTGGACGTCGAACGACCAGCAACTCCCGGACGCGTCCGCACAGTCGCTCAACTCCACGGTCATCGTCGCGGCGAGGTTGCGCGCCCGTTCAGGGTCGAAGGAGAAGGTGGGCAGGACACGGACCGCGAAGTCGGCCGTGAACTGATCGCCGATCGATTCGGGTTCGAGCTCGGCATCGGTCCAGTTCTTCGACCATTCGATCAACGAAAGAAGGACCGGGCGCACGGCCCAGCCCTTCTCGGTCAGCGTGTATTCGACGCGCGGCGGGAGCCCCTTGAAGTAGTGGCGCTCCACCAGGCCGTCGGCTTCCAGCCGCTTCAGGCGGGCCGAGAGCAGGTTCGGCGAGAGCCCCTCGCAGTTCTCGAAAATGTCACTGTAGCGTTGGAGACCCGACATCAGGTCGCGAAGAATCAGGAGCGTCCAACGGTCGCCGAGGACATCCAGGGCCTGGGCGATGAGACAGGGGTGGTTGTATGACTTCCTCGGTAGGGCTTGGGCGGCGGCCGAGTCGGACATACGTGGCTGTCTCCATGGTAAAGAGTGAGGTATGTAACGGTACTGCCAGCACTATTGACCTGATAGTACGAAATGCTAGAGTACCGGGACGCCGGGACTATCGTTCCGATAGCGAAGGCGCTAGCTAATCAGAATCCTAGCCGGGCCCCCGCGGGCACGTCAACCAATCTGGAGAAAGGAACCATGGCGAAGAAGACTGCACCCAGCGCGATCGATCAGCACTTCCATCACTGGAAGATCGATGAGCCGAACGGCCAGGTCTCGGTCGGCGTCTGCAAGACGTGCGGCGAAACCAGGCAGTTCAAGAACTGGCTGTCCGACGGCGACTTCATCACTAACGAAGAGCACCGCTCGGCGGCATAACGTCACGGGCAACGGGCCGCCTTCCCTCGGCGGTCCCGAGATCAGGCAAACAGACCGGAGGTCAGCGGCCCCCGGTCTGTTTGTGTATCTGCCAGGTGGTGGGACGAGGTCAGTCGAGCTGGCGCAACCGCGGCATCATGAAGAGCATGGCCGTGCTCACGACCACAAGCAGCGCCGCGAGGCCACCGATCGCCATCTGCACGCCGATCACCTCTGAGATCAGGCCGATAAAGAAGACCCCGAACGACATCACGCTGAACTGCGTCATGTAGACGGACATCACGCGACCGCGGTACTCGTTCTCCACGTAGTTGTGGATCAGCACCTGGCCGAGCGCCTGGCGCCCCGCCGAACCGACGCCGACGAAGACCATCATCACGAGTCCGACCCAGTACACGCTGGTGCCGGAGAAGAGGAGAAGCGCCACCCCGATCACGATCGCGCTCGCGATGAGTAACACGCCCCGCCGCACCGGTGGCAGGCTGGCAATCACGAGGGCGCCGATCAGTGCACCGCCGCCACTCACGGTGATCATCAGCCCGAGGTAACCGGCATCCAGGTTGTAGACATCTTTCACGTAGCCCGGCAGCAGCTGGAGATAGGGCATCGCCAGCATGCTGGTGATGAAGTTCATCAGCAGCAGCACGAGGATGACGCGGTCTTTGCGCACGTATTTGATCCCGTCGATGAGGTCCGAGAATCCGCCCTTCCGCGGTACTCCGTTTGTCGGCGCTGCCGCGGCTTCCACCGTCGGGAGGGGGAAGAGGAAGAGCACGCAGGACGAGTAGAGGACAGCCATGATGGCGTAGACGATGCCCGCGCCGAACAGCTCGATGAGGATGCCGCCAAGTCCGGGGGCGAGCAGGCGCATCAGGTTCATGCCGGCCGAGTTGAGGGCGACCGCGTTCATCATCCGGTCCATGCCCACGACCTCGGGGATCATCGCCTGCCGCGACGGCATCATCAGCGCCATCACGACGCCCTGGGCGAACCCGGCCACCAGCAGGTGCCAGAAGACGAGGACGTGGACGAACAGCAGCAGCGCCACGATCCCCGCATTGATCGCCGATACGGTTTGCCCGACCTGCACCACGCGTTTCTTCGCGAAGCGATCCGCAATGACGCCGCCGAACACCGAAAGCAGCAGCATGGGCACGGCCGACGCCAGGGCGACCACGCCAAGCAGGGCGTAGGAACCCGTCAGGTCATAGGTCAGCCAGCCGCGGACGAGCATTTGCATGTTCATCGCGCCCATCTGGCCGAGCATCGCGAAGAAGAACCAGCGGAAATTGCGGTCGCTGAGAGAGTCGAACGTTCGGAGAGACAGGCCCTGCCGCGGGGCCGTTTGCGCGCCAGTTGCCGGGCTACCCGTCACCACGGTCGTATTGCTGGAAGAAGCCAAAACCACCTCGGCAGGTTCCGGGTCCGAACCCTCACGTAAACGATAACGTTAGGACACTTTTCTGGCTATCCTCCGGAACCCTCGGGTTGCCCCTCCCGCAACGGCCGGTGCCACCACGACACGTCGTGCCATGCTGCGAACTTGAATCCGACCTTCGGGAAGACGCCGATCCGGGTGAATCCGGCCTTCCGGTGCAACGCCGTACTGGCATCGTTGGGCAGCGTTATCCCCGCGAACGCGTGGTAGTAGCCGAGTTCGGCGAGTAACGGAAAGAGGGCCTGATAGAGCGCCATGCCGACGCCCTGCCCGCGAGCGTCTTCATGCAGGTAGACAGAGACCTCGGTCGAATAGTTGTAGGCCGCCCTCGCGCGATGGCTGCCTCCGTAGGCGTACCCGGCCAGCCTTCCCTCCCGTTCCATCACCAGCCAGGCGTGTGCTCGGTTCGAGGCTTCTATCCGCCCGGCGAACTCATCGACACTCGGCGGGACCAGCTCGAAGGAGATCGCCGTGGTCTCGACGATCGGGGCATAGATCGCTAGGAGCTCGGCAGCGTCCCCGCGCGTCGCCCGCCGAATGCCCGGTGCCAGCTGCATCCGTCGCCTCCGTGGCGAAAACGTACCGCGCGGCGGTCCCATTCGCCACGTCAGGCCAGCGCGAACGGGTCGGCGTGCCATGACGCCGCCCCCGAAACATCGCCGCTACTCGTAGCGCAATGCCTCGGCGACGGCCACGCGACTGGCGGCTCTGGCGGGGAAGTAGGTCATCAACATCGACGACAGCAGGGCGATCCCGCAGATCACTACGAGCTGCAACCACGGCACCTGGAAGGCTCCGCTCGCCTGGTTGTCGATCTCGCCGAACGTCCACAGCACCCAGGAGAAACTGACTCCCATGATCAGTCCCATGAGGATCCCGCTGAGGGCCACAAGGCCCGACTCCAGGAGGAAGCTGAGCGCCACCATCGACCGCTGGAAGCCGATAGCCCGGAGCATGCCGATCTGCTGACGACGTTCGACCACCGCCCGGAAGGCGATGACGCCGAGCGCGGCAATGCCAACCACCAGCCCGAGGCCCATGAAGCCCTGGAAGAGGAGGAGGAAGCCGGCCGAGGCCGACCGCGCATCGTCGAGGAGTTTGTCGAAGGAGTCGGCCGATGTCTGGAACAGGCCGGCTTCGATTTCGTTGGCGTACACCCGCGAGTCGGTGCCATCGGAAAGCTGCACGTACCAGGCCTGCGTCGAGGCCTCAGGATAAATCGCCTGCAACGTCGTGAGACTCGTGATGATGGCGGAGAAGAACGACGACGTGGAGTCGTCGACCTGCCCGATCACCGTGAGTTCGACGTTCCCCCCGCTCGTCGGATCGCGCATCGTGATCTGGAACGGTTCGAAACCCTCGGTCAGGTCGCGTTTCAAGGTGAAGAGATCCGGGGTGCCGAAGCCACCACTTGCACCAGACGCCACCTGCTGGTCGATCACGACGTACCGGGGGTTGGAGCCAAGGGCATCCCAGACCGCTTTGTCGCTGTCGTAGCCGGCAGCGCGGTACTTCATCGAGAACTGGTTGGTGTCGAGCCACGTCTGGTCCACCCCAAGCAGGGGATACGTGAGGTACTCGTCCTGGGGGTCGTCCTTCGCCGGATTGAAGTTCGGGTCCTCAAACTCGACCTCGCCAAAGCCGGTCCAGAGCGCCTGCGCGGCTGCCGTAATCGGCCCCGTGTCGACTCCCGCTTGCTCGAGCGCGGCGGGAAGGTCGTCGACATGGTTGTTGTCGTTCGTGAACACCTGGACATCGAAGCCACCGGCAGCGTCGTCGTTGAGGAAGAGCTGGACGAAGTTCTTGTTGATCGTCGAGAACGTGATGAGCGCGAACATGATCAGGCCGATCATGGCGACCGTGAGGCCGGTCCTCACGCGAGCGGTCAAGGGATAGGCGGCCGCCATCTTGATGGCGGGAACCAGGCGCCCCGCCCGCGAGCCAAGGCGCGCCGCCACGGGCACCAGGACGTCGAGGTTGTAGGTGATGATGAACGTCCCGGCGGCGACCATCGTGATGCCGCTGAGGAAGAACATCTCGAAGTCGCCGTTCAGGTCGCCGATGAGCCAGCTCCACCATTGCGAGGGGCTGTACCAGTAGAAGAGCAGCAGGGCCGAGACGGTCGTCATCGAGGCGCGTTCGTGGATGTGCAAATGGCGGAGCAACGTCCCGGCCCAAAGCAGCACCAGCGAAACCCCGGCCGAGAAGTAGAAGGCCTTGTCTGAGTCGAGGCCCCACTGGATGAGGACGACGCCGAGGAGCGCGCCGAAAGCGCCCATGCCGGCGCCCCAGGCGATCGGCCGTTCGCGGTCCTGCAGCGCCGCGAGGACGATACCGACCGGCGGAATGATAATCCCCACGATCATCAGCCAGAGCGGCACCCGCGACGGACGGTGGTCACGTGTGAGTCGCACCAGCAGCACGGCGAGCAAGTAGAACGGGATCGGGAGGATGAAGAAGATTGGCCAGAGGGGGATGCGGCCACCCTTGAACCGTTCCTCGCGGGCGAGATAGAAGTTTGTCCCCCGGAGCACGTAGATGAAGGTCCCGATGAGGCCCAACAGCGCCAGCAACATGAACGCCGGCGAGAGGCGGAACGAGAGCACGAAGAAGAGGAGGAAGAAGCCGAAGGCGGCCATCACGTTCAACAGCCCCCGGAAGTAGCCGAACCACGTTGTTTGCTCCGGGTTGATCGGCTTGCTCTCCGGCAGGTCCCGGATCGCCGCCACGATATTCAGCCGGGACGCCCGCACCGAAGCCACCGTGATGATCAGGAAGGTGGCGATGATCCCGATGCAGAACGAAACCAGCAATCCCCGCAGGGTAAACGTCACCCGGAGGTGCAACCCGAGACCACTGTCACCGGTGGTGTTGACGATGGCCACCATGGCGAAGGTGACAGCGATGCCGGCGATGATTCCCACGATTGCCGAGCCGAGGTCGTAGCCCATGCCCTCGGCCAGGAATGATTCGACGAGGTGACGCCGCCGCGCTCCCACGGCCCGGGCCATCCCCATTTCCGGCTTCCGTTCGGCCGCGAGCATGATGAAGATGAGGAAGATCAGGAGCACACCGGCCGCGATGGAGAAGAGGCCGAAGACCACGAAGAAGGTCGTGAAGAAGCTGCTGATGAGATTCGCGATGCTGATGCCGTCGTCTTTGATCGTGACGAGGTGGTAGGGCGTCCCCTCCAGAGCAGGCTCAACCTTCTCTTTCACCGCATCCGTCAGGTGGAGACCGCCCCGCGCGTTGCCGGCGTTGCTGATGGCGAGGGCATCGACCGAATCGCTCTTGCCGGTGAGTTGCCGGAAGAAGTCGAGTGAGATGGCGCCCCCGGGCTGGTCGGCGGTGCCGACATCCAGCGCCCCGGTAAGCGGCGACTTCTCGGCGATGCCCGTCACCTTCACGGTGGTCGGCTCGCCTTCGTAGATGAGGTTGAGCTCATCCCCGATCTGCACGTCGAGCGCTTCCGCCAGGTCGTCGTTCACGACAATCGAGTTGGCGGAGAGGTCGAACTCTCCCGACAGCATGTGCAGGCCGTCCGCGAACACACCCACCTTGGCCGGGTCGTAGGCCGAGATCAGGGCATTGGCTTCGTTCAGGTTCGTGCGCTTGCTGATCACGGGGAACTGGTCGAGCGACAGCCCGAGGAAACCTTCGATATCCGGGTCGCCGGCGAACTGCTCCTCGAGCCGGGTCACCTCGCTCTGGGGAATGACCCGCTGGGCTTCCGGCGCGGGGTTGGCCTCGGCATCCCATTCGATGTATTCGTCGACCTCGCCGAGAAGGTCATAGATGTCGTTGGTGGCGGTGTTGGCGACGGTGTCGCCGGTGCTGAAGGCGGCCGTCATGATCACCGTGGCCAGCATCAGGCCGAAGATGATCAGCGCGGTCTGCGTCTTTCGCCGCGGAATATTGCGTATCCCCTGCTTGAACATCACCGGGTTGCGGACCGCGAAGTAGGCGAGCACCACGAAGATGGCGAGAGTAAGCGCCACCGAGACGGCGGCGATGACGTTCATCGAGACTCCGAAGAGTTCTTCCATTGTTCCGGGCCTAAACCACGCCGGCCGACGTCGCCGTCGCCTGCATCGTCGCCTGGTCGTCTTCGCGGACGATGACGCCGTCGGCCATGTGGATGGTGCGGTGGCAGCGTGCGGCCACCTTCGGGTCGTGGGTGACGAGGATCGTCGTCTGGTGGGTCCTCTCGTTGAGGTCGACGATGAGGTCCATGATCTCCTTCGCCGTAGCCGAGTCGAGTGCGCCCGTGGGTTCGTCGGCCCAGATGATGGAGGGCTCGTTGACGAGCGCCCGCGCCACGGTGACACGCTGGCGTTGACCGCCGGAGAGCTGGTTCGGCCGCTGGTTGCCGCGGTCGGCAAGGCCCACGGTGGCGAGCGCTTCCAGCGCACGCTTGCGAGCTTCCTTCGGCCTGACGCCTGCGACGATCAGGGGCAGCTCGACGTTCTCGGCGGCGCTGAGCACTGGCAACAGGTTGTAGGTCTGAAAAATGAACCCCATCTCCCTGGCCCGGAAGTCGGTCTTCTTGTCGTCGGGCATCCTGGAAATGTCCGTGCCCGCGATCGTGACCTTCCCCGCATCGAAGTCGTCGAGCCCCGAAAGGCTGTTCAAGAGCGTGGTCTTGCCACAACCGGAGGGGCCCATGATCGCCACCATCTCGCCCTTGCGGGCCCGCAAGGAGACGCCTCGAAGGGCCTGCACCTGCACGGTGCCGGTGTCGTAGGTCTTGTGGACATCCTGGGCATCAATCACCACAGGCTCGGAGTGGTTCTCATTCATGGCGTGCTCCTGCCAACCATCGTAGGGGTGGTTTTGTTCAGCGGCGTTAAGTCTCGGTCACGATTGTTTCAATGATCTGTCACGGAACAGGTTCCCCAAAGCACGCCCAAAACACCATCCCCCCGGGACACCTTCGGCGCGATCTGGTTGTGTGACATGATTCACAGAAATAGCGGCATGCCTGGCCGGACGAGTCCAAACGACCTCCCGGGATCACCCTGCTGGCAGCGAAGTCCGCCCCCGGTCGAGCTCCCCGACCGCCTAGCTTCGCCCCTTCCCCGGCCGCATCACAACGAGGCCCTTGAGCAGGTGGGTGACGGTCCGGCGTATCCGGATCGGCATCGGCGTCAGCGAGTCTGCCGTCGGGACGTGGGTCCTGGGTCCGTCGTACTCCCCTGCCATGATCCGGGGATATTCGGATGCCACCTCCGCACCCAGCAACATGATGTTCGCGCTGAGGAACACCCAGAAGAGGAATGCGACAACCCCTCCGAGACTGCCATAGACCACGTTGTAGTTACCGAAGTTCTCGACATAGAGCGCGAAGCCGACCTTCGCGCATTCGAACAGCACCGAGGCGACCAGGGCCCCGACCAGGGCTTCGCTCCTCCGCACCTGCTTGGAAGGTACCAGCCAGTACAAGAGGTAGAACGCAAGCCACGAAACCGACACCGGGACCAGGAAGGAGGCCAAGTCCCAGGCCAGCCCGAGCTCCTCCGCCAGGTCGCCGAGGACGGCGATGTCGTTCGTATAGGCGCGGGCAGCCCGGAGGGTGCCGGTGGCCGTGATCGAAGCCAGCAAGAGCGTGCCCAGGACCGCCATCATCGTGAAGTCGACGAGCTTCTGGCGGACGTACGGCCTGCCCCCACCGATATCGAAGGCGCGGTTGAGTGAGCGGCGAATGATCGAAAACATCCCGCTGCCGGCCCAGGCCACGCCGATGAGGCCGAAGAGCCCGAAGGCTCCGCTGACGTTGTTCTTGGCCACGCTCGCCACGTTCTCGGCGATACTCGACTCTCCCTGCGAACTGAGCGGAAGGTTGTCCTGGAGGAACTGAATCAGGTCCGCCTGAATTTTGTCGTTTTGGAGCACGAACCCGCTGATGCCGACGGCCAGGACGAAAAGGGGAAACAACGAGAAGAGGACGTAGTAAGAGATGGCTGCCGCCATCTGGGTGCATTGATCCTGCACGAATTCACTTGTGGACTTCACCACCAGGAGTCCCAGGTGGCGCGGGGTGACGCCGTGGAAGGGGTTGTGCACGGCATTCAACGTACGGTCTTTGACGCTCCCGGAAAAACGTTCCTGATATCCACCGGCGCCGGCCCGCGGCTCCCTAGCGCAGGGCGAACCACGTGTTCGAGGCGTCATCGAACATCACCACATCGCCCGTGATGTCCTGCGGGATCTGGAAGCAGATGTTCCCCTCGACCGTGCCGTCGCGCTCCTGCGGGTTGTACAGGAAGGTGAAGCCATCGGGGATGACGCCACACCCGTCGTTCTCAAAGGTGCGATACCGCTTTCCGTGGGCGTCGACGAGCGCATACGTGTAGGTTCGGAATTCCGTCGTCGTCTTTCCTTCATCCGGAGCAGCTTCGCGGTTCGTCGCGTTGAGCCGCACGAGCACGAAGGTGTTGCTGTCCTTCGGCGATTCGTTGTTCGGGTTCTCCGCCAGGACCTCCTGGACGACATCGAAGTCCGAACGGACCACGAAAACTTCCCAGCCGTCGAAGCCGCGCTCGCCGACGCCGACCGGCAGCGGGTTTTCGCGTGTCTGACCCGGCAGCGGCGTCGGCGTCGCGGTTGGCACCGCCGTGTCGGTCGCCGTCGGTGCTGGCGTGTCGGTCGCGGCGACGGTCGGGGATGGGCCCACTGCGGCGACATCGTCGTCGTCATCCCCACCGGCGAAGAGCAGGATGGCGCCGCCGGTAGCGATGGCCGCCGCGATCGCGATGAAGGCCGCGAGGGAATAAATCACACGAGGTGAGAGGCCACCGCCCGCTGTCGTTGGTGCAGGCAGAGCGCCGGCCGCCGGCGTGAGCGCGGCGCCACAGGTTTCGCAGAACCTGCCGCCCGGCGCATTTTCGTGGCCGTTTGGGCAGGTGACGGTCGGTTCGGTCATCGTCTTCTCCGGCCCTGGTAAAGGCGATTCGGCGGTAGTCTACCCGCCCAGCACTTCCGGGAGGGGTCCCGCGGGAACGCTCACCCGCAAGACGCGCGGTTCTACACGGAATGTCGCAGGGGTCTCACCACAGGCATCGCCGTCCAGCTGAATGGGGATGCCTGGTGTCTCGATCTCGAAGCTGTGTGCCTGGCCCCGCCATGTCGCCTCGCCATCGCCCAGGCCCGGGACCGCCATCCGGGCCGCCGCTGCCACGCCACTTCGCACGCTCGACGGCGCGACGATGACCACGTCCATGACCCCGTCGGTCGCGATCGCAGTCGGCGTCAGGTGCGCGATGCTGCCGTAGAGCCTCGTGTTGCCAAGGATCACCTGGGCAGCGTCGGTGGTCCGTTCCACGCCGTCGATGGTGTAGGTCATTCGCGCCGGCCGGAGCCCTGGTGCGGCTTTCGCCGCCTCCAGCACGTAGGCGCCCGCTCCAAGCCAGCGTTTCGCCGTCTCTCCTACGCGGCCGGCAATAGTCGCGTCCCAGCCGATCCCGGCCATGAGCAGGAAGGGTTCGTCGTCGCAGTAACAGAGGTCGACGGCGACCACCTGCCCGGAGAGGTGCGTCTCAATCCCTTTGAGCCCGCGGGGGATGCCCATTTCGTGGGCCCATACGTTCGCGGTGCCGCCCCGCAGTGTTGCCAGGGCGGTCTGGCTCCCGGCCAGCGCACCCGCTATCGCCCGTGCCGATCCGTCGCCGCCCACCACGAACAGGAGGTCGTCCCCATCCTCCACCGATTGCCGCGCCATCTGGCCGGCATGCGCAGGGTCGCGGGTGATCACAAGGCGCGGCGTGACGCCGCCCTCGCGGAGCTGCCGGAGCGCTTCGGCCGTGTCGAAGTTGGGGGCGCCGCGCGCCGAGGGGTTGATGAGCAGAGTGGCCCGGCGATCCTGGTGGTGCATTTGCTGTCTGGTTCTCGCGAAACGTACCATACGGTCGCGTTCGAACCCCGGACTACCTCTCACCAAACCGTGGAGTCTCCGTGCTCAAAATCACCCACCTCGACCATATCGCCATGGCTGCGCCCAATGCCGGCGAACAGATGAAGCTCCTGGAAAAGCTCCTTGGGTTCAAGCCTCTCTACGAGTTCGGCGGCGTGGCGACGGCCGGCTTCGGCGGCGGCACCAGCCAGGTCAAGGGCACCGGTATCGAGTTCGAGGTGATTGACCCCAACAGCCCCGAGAGCTTCGTCCACCGCTTCCTCGCAGAGTCGGGCCCGGGCCTCCACCACATCGCCATCCAGGTCGAGAGCATCGAAGACACCGTCGCCGAGATGGAACGCCTCGGCCTCCACGCCTTCGGGGGCATCGCCGGCGATGGCCAGTGGCGCTTCACCTTCATCCATCCGAAGGAGAGCGGCGGCATCCTCTGGCAGCCGTTCGTGCCCGCCCGCGAGCCGCAGGAGCGGGACCGGAGCGCCGGCGGCGGCATCGTCGGACTCAAGCGCGTCGACCACGTCTCCATGGCCGTCCCCGACCGCGACAAGCAGGTCGACTTCCAGCAGCGCGTCTTCGGGTTCGAACTCGAGAGCAACTTCCACGACGACCGCCTCGACTTCGACGGCGCCAACATGACGATTCCCAACAGCAAGCTCCGTTTCGAGATCATCGCCCCGACCTCCCCGAACAGCTTCGTCCAGAAGTTCATCGACACCCGCCGCCCCGGCATGCACCACATCTGCTGCGAAGTCGAATCCGTCGATGCGGCCGCCCGAGGCCCTGCGCGACAACGGCATCGAACCCTTCGGCGGCGTCATCGATAGCCGGCTGGAAGAAGCACACCTTCATCCATCCGAAAGACAGCGGCGGCGTCTTGTTCCAGCTCTTCGAGGAGCGATGACGTCCGTGGAGCCGCGGCCCACCGTGGCCGCGTCCCTCCGGTCAACGTCACGGCCTCGGCAAACTTCTCGTCAGATTGCACCGGGTCAGCGGGAGCGTTCTCGCCGATCGGCGTAACCTCAGGCCCTCAGGAGGTTCCATCATGTTCGGTTCGATCGCTGTCGTGCGACCCAAGGCTGGCAAAGAAGACCAGGTCGTGGCGCTGTTCGAGGAATGGTGGACGCTCCGAACGCCGCAGGTCGTTCCCGAAGCCATCGCCGGCCATGTGTTCCGCCTCGTCGACCGCCCCAACGAGTTCATGGTCCCCGTCGTCTTCGAGTCGCGTGAGGCCTACGAAGCCAACGCCAACGACCCGGCACAGAGCTACTGGCACCGTCGCCTCGTCGCCCTCCTCGAGGAAGAACCCACCTGGATCGACGGCGACATCGTCGCGAGCTTCATTCCCCGAGCGAAGCCCACGGCCTAGCACCGGCGCCCGTGGAGCCGCGGCCCCCCGTGGCCGCATGCCCGCGGTTGCCGCCCCGGCTCGGCCACGCCGCCCGCGTGCTGACACAGGTGTCGACGGTCGACGACCGCCACATGGAGTTCCACCGGGGCGACTACATTGCTGGAGTTCTCTTTATGGTCCCGGCAATCGCATGGTCGTGCATTGACGGCTTCGACGTGGCGATCCCACGACCTTGGTCGAAGATCACCACATGCAGTTCAGCCAGGGCGACTACATCGCTGCCGGGCTCCTCATAGTTCCAGCCATCTGGTGGTCGTGGATCTACCCGATCGGCGTCATGCGTTACGGCTGGAACAGGTTCTCGCGGAAGGCCATGTTCGCGATGTCGGGGACGCTTAGCGTAGGTGTGGTGGGGCTCGTCTCAATCATGGCCGGGACATGGATGCCAGCGCTTGTGATGTCGCCGCTCATCGTCGCGGCCTGCTCCACCTCGTGCTGGCTGGGTGTTTGGGCCGCCAGGAGGATTCTCAGCTCCTTGGATGCTGAGTCAGATATGTCAGCGAAATAGCGCGAGTGGTCGCACAGCAATTCCGCTGATCGCTCACCGCTATTCGCTCAAAAACTCCCGCACCACTTCCGCGAACCGCTCCGGCTGATGCAGCGGGATCTGGTGGCCGCTCTCCGGTATCTCGACGAAGCGAGCATCGGGCAGGCGCTCGACCATCTGGTCCGCAATCTCCCGTGATAGCACCTTCGACTTCTCGGCGCGGATAACGAGCGTGGGGCAGGTGATGTGCTCCAGGCTCTCCCAGAGGAACGGTATCTCGGCGATAGCGCCTTTGCCCGTCGCCTCGTGCAGGCGGGGGTCGAACCGGAAGACGAGGTTCCCCGTCGTCTCATCGAGCGTCAGCCCCGAGGCGATCTGCCGCATGAGGAACGGCTCGTCGGCGCCCGGGTAGAGCCCCCGGTAGTACTCCATCGCCTCCGCTTCGGTCGGGAAGCCCGGGGCCTTGTTCGTCTCGCCGACGTTCCGCCGGATGCCGCGCGCGCCCTGGTCGGCCATCTGCGGCCCCATGTCGGCAAGCACCAGGTGCTTCAGGCGGTGGCTGTTGTCGCGCGCGTAGGCCATCGCCACCCGGCTGCCGATGCTGTGCGCCACAAGGTCAAAGGCCTCGAAGTCCATCTCCTGCACGAATCCGCGGAGGTCCATGGCAAAGGCCCAGACCAGGTAACCGCCCGGCGCGTGTTCACTCTCCCCGTGTCCCCGCAGGTCCGGCGCATAGACCGTCGTGTCCTCGCCAAACGAATTCGAAAGGTGCTCCCAGTAGCGGGCGTTGTTCATGAGCCCGTGGAGGAGGACGACGGGGTCTCCGCCTTCCGGCCCCCAGCGCAGGTAGTGCTGGCGAAGCCCGTTGACCGTGACGTAGCCATCGTGGCCGTGGTCGAGTGCAGTGGTCACCGGGGCAGTATAGCCGCGGGCGAACGCGGGATAGGAATTCGGGAGGGCTCAACGGATCCGGCCAGCGCGTCCCCGGAGGACGTTCAGTCGCTGTGCCGCTCCCAGCGCGTTATCAACAGGATCCCGGTCCAGAGCAGGAACAGCTTGGACATCAGGATGGCGGAGGTGATGCAGTAGATGCACCAGGCGTCGATGACCCACGCTTCGAGGCTGGTGAGGTAGCCCGAGAACAGGGCGCCACCGAACGCAACAAGAAACCCCAGCGGCGCGGAGACCGCTCGCGAGACCGGCCATTGCAGCAGCCATGCAAGGGAGAGCCCGGCAAGGGTGATGTAGGCGGCAAGCCCCGGGAACGAGACAGGGATGCCGAGGATCTTTCCGTACTTGCTCTGCTGCACCGTTGCGCAGCCGTGCACGCCAACACAAACGCCCGTGTCTCCCCGGGCATTTTCGTAGGCGAGGTAGGCCGCCACGATCACGCCGGCCACCGCAACCAGGAAGGCGACCACTGCTGCCACCCGCGCCAGGTTCGGCAGCTGCCTGCGAAACATTTCGCCGGCGGACACAGGGGCGACCGGCGTCACGGCGTTCATGTTTCCAGTGAAGCCTATTCGCGGGCCCCTACGCCAGTCCGGAGAGCCCCAATCTCGGGGGCCATCCGGACGCCGTCATCCGTTCTTGCCGGCAGCCTTACCCTGCCCCCCTCCGTTCGACTCTTCCTTCTCGTTGCGTTGCCGTTCGGCCTTGCGCAACTTCGCCTCCAGCTCCTCGAGCTTGAGGTCAGGTTGTTTCGCACGCCAAATCCTTCGCCACCACGGGCGTTCGTCGGGAACGTCAGGCACGGCGCCCCCGCCACGGCGGTGCGTACAGGCCCACCAGCACGCCCGCGACCACGAAGAGGACGAGGATGACCAGGTACGGCCACCAGTCTTCGAACCACGCCAGCCCGTAGATGAAGAGCATCACGAGGAAGCCGAGGCCGAACACCAGCCCTGAAAGAGCGCCGCCAAGCGGGTGCCGTCGCAACTCGTTCATCGCATCAACCCCCTATCACCGGTCCGTCGTCGTGAGGCGGCTCCGGTGGACTCGTGCCGGTCTCGCTGTCGCCACCGATCACGGCGCCGTCATCCGCCGGTGGCGCCGCTGCCGGTTCGCCACCAATCACCGTTTCCGCGGGCGTGGTTCCCGCTGCGCCGGTGGCAGTGGCCGCTCCTGCCGCCGTTGCCGCTGCTGCCGCACCCGACGGCACCGAGAAGGCAGCGCCGGCGACGCCGGCGAGCATCAGGCCGGTGCCGAGCAACCACGGCACCGTGCCCACCGGGTTCTCGTCGATCTCCACCCAGAGCGAACCATTGCAGGAGCCCCCTTCCCCGTTGATCTGGAAGCTCACAAAGTACTTCCCCGACATCCGGATAGGGATGTAGTCGGAGACCTTCTCGTCGCTGGCGTCGTGTGTGCGCTCCTCGCTGTTGGTGCCGCCACCCGACTTCACCTTGATCCCGAAGAGCGAGATGTCCCAGTGGTGGTTCTTGATCAGATTGTCGCTCTGACCGTCGTAGCTGACGACGCCGTCGTAGTCGACCTTGAGGGCGTTGGAGCGCGAAGCCGCCGGGGCCCCGGGCGCCGTGACCTGGTCGATGACAGCGTTGTTTTCGTCCTTCGAGATAGCTGTACCGCTACATCCGGAGACGTTGCCCCCGGCGCCCTCCGCCTGGAACGCATTGGCCGCGCTCGTACTCGCCCCGTCGCCCCGGACTGCCGCCCGGGCCACGGGCGCCAGCAGGCCGAAGGCGAGCAGCACCGCGGCAACCACGGCGATTGCTGTCCCGGCTCCACGTGTTGCACTCATCCGGGGCCCCCATCGTGATTTTCGGCGCACTCTACCATGACCGGCGCCCCTTGCGACCGAACTGCCGCGGTGGTTCCCTTAGCCGTAATGACTGCAGACGACGTGGCAGGCACCGAAGGCCCGGTCCTCGAAGGAGAGGCCGGCTACGTCTCGCCCTACCCCTACCTCGACCTCCTGCAGCCGAAGATGGAGGAGCGGCTGGCCCACCAGGTTCCCGCAGCCGGTCGGTTCTGCGGCTTTTGTTTTGGTCGCCAGCGCCCCGAGGCGAAGGTCTGCGGCTTCTGCCACAGCGATCTCGAGGCCGTCGGCACGGTGAATACGATCCCCCAGGACGTGCTTCGTCTCTATAAGAGGAAGCAAAGCATCGAGGCCCGTTGGGTCCACACCGGCGCCATGTTCGGGCTGACCCTCGCCGTCGCCCTCTTTCTCTATCTCGTCGCCTGGGCGCCCGGCGTTCTTGGCAATCCCGGCGTCGCCTTTGCCGCGCTCATTGGTGGCGGGTATGTGCTGGCCCAGCTCTTCGGCACATTTCTCGGCGCCCAGATCGGCTACCGCAAGGGTGCCCGAAAGCGCGATGCACTCTGGGGCGAGTGGATGGAAGCGCACCCCACGCCGTGAGCGATCGCTACGCGCCAGGCGATGTCGTGGTGGTCCGCCATCGCCGAGACGATAAGGATTGGGACGAATAGAGAACCCGGTCTATGACCCCGTCACCGGACAGCAGGGACACAATCATTTCTTCGGCCAGAAGTGCGTTGGGGCCCATCCGAGAGTCCGCCTCGCGAGCGTCGTGTCAAACGAACCAGGCCCACACAGCGTCATCCGAACGTGGCCGTGGATGTCGGCGTCCAACGCTCGCTTTGTTGCCGCAGCGACATCGTCGAGATGCACGAATGCTCCGTACTCGGCTTCGTCTTCCGCGAAGTGAGCCAGCGAATCATCGTCGAGAATCAGGACTGGACGGAGCACGATCGTCGTCACGCCCGTTCGAGCGGTCCATATCGCGCACATCTGCTCTGCCAGTCGCTTCGACATTCCGTACGGGCGAGCCGCACGTAACGGGTGGTCATCGTCAATCGGAAGGTAAGCGGGAGCGCCTTCACCTTCGGCACAACCGAATACCTGGGCCGACGAGAAGTACACGACTCTCTGGATGCCGTGGCGCTCGGCAGCAGACAGGACGTGCCACGTGCCAAGCACGTTGGTCGCCATGATCTCATCGGGCGTGCCGGCGCTGTCGTGCGCGAGGGCGCCCGCATGCACAATCGCGTCGCAGCCGTCCGCAGCAACCATGACTGCTTCCGGATCTCGAAGATCGTCGCCGTCTGCGATGTCAAAATGCGCGACCGAGCAGCCGGAGGCGTTCAGCAAAGCTGCCACAGCACCGCCAACCCGGCCGGACGTTCCCGTGACCAGGACCTTAGACATCGGGCCTATCCCCTGAGCAGTCTGCCGACGATTGGCCTGTAAGGCCTACGACTACACCGGCACCTCGTTCTCGTAGTACTCGATCCCGAGGTGGGTGATCTGCTCTTCGCCCATCAGGTAGCGGAGCGTGTTCTTCATCTTCGTCTGCTGGATGAAGAGGTCGTGTTCCGGGTAGAGCTCCGGCGCGTGCTGCGGGCTCTTGAAGTAGAACGACAGCCACTCCTGGATGCCCGACAGGCCCGAGCGCTGGGCGAGGTCCATGAACATCGCCAGGTCCAGCACGATCGGCGCGGCCAGGATCGAATCGCGGCAGAGGAAGTCGACCTTGATCTGCATCGGGTAGCCCATCCACCCGAAGATGTCGATGTTGTCCCAGCCCTCTTTGTTGTCGCCGCGGGGCGGGTAGTAGTTGATCCGGACCTTGTGGTAGAGGTTGCCGTAGAGCTCGGGGTTCTGGTCGGGCCGAAGGATGTGTTCGAGCACACCGAGCTTCGACTCTTCCTTCGTCTTGAAGCTCTCCGGGTCGTCCAGCACCTCGCCGTCGCGGTTGCCGAGGATGTTGGTGCTGAACCAGCCGTTGAGGCCGAGCATGCGGGCCTTGAACATCGGCGCCAGCACCGTCTTGATCAGCGTCTGGCCCGTCTTGAAGTCTTTGCCGCACACCGGGACGCCCCGATCCTGGGCCAGCTTCACCAGCGCCGGGCGTGTCGCAGGTCAGGTTCGGCGAACCGTTCGCAAAGGGCACGTTCTCCATGATCGCCGCGTAGGCGTAGAGCATGGAGGGAGCGATGGCTTCGTCGTTCGCTTCCATCGCTGTCTCGAAGGCGTCGATCGTTTGGTGCACCTCGGTCTCTTCCATGAAGATCTCGGTGCTCGCCGCCCAGATCATGACGAGCCTGTCGGCGCCGGATGATGCTTTGAACTTGCGGATGTCCTCCCGGATCGCTTCCGCCAGCTCACGCTTGTTCTTGCCCTGCTTCACATTCGTGCCGTGGAGTCGCTTCACGTAGTTCTGGTCGAAGACGGCCGGCATCAGGGGGACGCTCTTGAGGAAGTCCTTGATCGGCTCAACGTGCTCGTGCTTGTCGATGACGCCGGCGTGGAGCGCCGATTCGTAGGCGTCGTCGGGGATCGGGTCCCAGGCGCTGAAGACGAGGTCGTCGAGCTTCGCCAGCGGGACGAAGTCCTTGATCAGCGGGCTGCGATTCTCGGTGCGCTTGCCAAGGCGGATGGTGCCCATCTGGCTGACCGAGCCGATCGGCGAGCTGATCCCGCGGCGGGCACCTTCGACGCCGGCGATGAAGGTTGTGGCGACGGCCCCGAGACCGACGAGCATGACGCCGAGCTTGCCGTTGGCGGGCTTGATTGAGCGGGTGGGAGTTGTCACGAAGTCCTTGGCCTCCAGGGAGATCTGGTGCTGCAGCGCGAGCTGGAGCAGGGTGCGATGCCACTGCGCGGGGATGATGCCCGTGGCGGCCCAATGTTGGACCGTGCTCTGGCGCTTGCCGATGAGCGAGGCCAGTGCGCTCTGGCCGCCGAAGCGGGCGATGATGCGTTCTGCTTCGTTCATTGCCCCGAAGGCTACCAATATTTTTGGTAGCCGTCAGTAAAGATCGCAGGCCTGCCTCATCGGGCGGTACCGAACGGCCCATCGTCACCGTACCCTCTTCCCATGCCTTCGCCCCACGAGCCAGCCATTCGCGCCGCCTATGCCGCCTTCAATGCCCGCGACATCGACGTCGTCCTTGCCTTCCTCACGCCTGATGTCGAATGGGCGAATGGGATGGAAGGCGGCTTCGTCCACGGCCACGACGACGTCCGCCAGTACTGGACGCAGCAGTGGACGCAGATCGACCCGCACGTCGAGCCCGTCGCCGTCACCGATCTCCCCGATGGCCGCGTCGATGTCGAAGTGCACCAGGTGGTGAAGGACATGGCCGGCGCCGTCATCAACGACCGCACCGTGCACCACCTTTACACGGTGGCAGCGGACAGATTTTCGAAGATGGAGATTGCGGACTAGTACTTCGCGAAGAAACTAGCCGTTCGCGCGTTCAACGCCTCGCAACGTGCTCCCTTCTCCCGCGTGAGTCGGGAGAAGGGGCTGGGGGTTGAGGGCCGGTCTCCGGGCATCGAATGCTGAGTTTCGCAACTGAGTACTAGGGCGACTCAGCCGCTCCCGCCATTCGCGACGGATGAACGGCGGCGCGTACGGCAGGTACGCCCGCTGCGTCTCCGCTGAAAGCGCGAAGAAGGACCCGACGACCGTGCCGGTGCACGACGGCGCGCCGCAAAGGCACGGCCAGCTATCGCCCTCGAATGCGTTGAGGCGGTAGTCAATCGTGATCTCGTCACCGACCGCAATCGGCCGCCAGGCGAAGACCTTCACGCCGCTGCGCATCGCGCTCGGCTCGCAGCTGTGGTTCAGGTAGGCGCCCGGCGGTTCGACGATGGCACAGTGCTCGCGGTCCAGTTCCGTCAGGTGTTCGCGGCGCCCCTCCGGCACTGCGGCGAGGTCCTCGTAGCGGATAGGCGGACCGTTGCGCCGCCGGAAGATGAACTCGCCGGGCGCGAAATCGCGGAGGGCAAAGACGCCGAGGCCCTTCGCACCGGCTTCCCGCACTTCGACATCGCGAATCATCCGTTCGCTTGCGCTGTCTCCACCCGGAGCAAGAGCGTGCCTTCGTCGACGTGGTCGCCGGCGGCCACCAGCACCTCGGTCACGGTGCCGGCAACCGGGCTCTCCACCGGTAACTCCATCTTCATCGACTCGACCACCATCACTTCGTCCCCGGCGCCAACCGCCTGGCCCGACGCAACGTGGACCTCGAGGACGGTGCCGGTCATCTCTGCGGAAATGTCGATGGTGGCCAAACGGGTTGCTCCGTGGGCATGGATTCCGCCAACTCTAGAGCACCGCCCTCTGCGAGGGACAGCAAAAAGGGGCGTCCCGGATGAGGCGCCCCTTTAGCTTTGTCAGAGGTTCGTTTGCGAGAGCCCGGATGGGCGGCTCAACGACCGAAGCCGTCGCTCCACTCATCCTCCCCAGGGACCGGTGTTGCCACCCGGCCGCGCGAGGCTTCTTCCCCGAAAGGAAGGACAGCGGCTCTGCGACCGCCTCCCAGTATTACTACGGGAGAGGCTGTCCCCCGGAGCCTCCGCCCTTTCAGGCGGTGAAGGGTTGCCCCTTCGTTGGCTCCGTCCGGGCCGGAAGACTCTTCCCTTGCGGGTCGGCTATCCGGGTCCCGGTGCGGTGGTAGAACTCTCGTTCACCCCGCCTCCAACACCGGAACAGTACGGCCGCCGGGGGCCGCTTGCCTAGCACGTTATGACTAGAAAACATGTTCCTTAACACTCTCTTGATACCCCTCGCTCCGTTATCGAAAGCTCAGGTTCGGCGACCCTTCTTCGCCTCCAGCCGTATACTTCCGCCCCATGCCTGTTCCCTTCGGTTCCCCCGGCGCTGCTGAGACCTACGAGTTCGATGTCGTCGTCGTTGGTGGCGGTATCGCAGGCCTCTCGACGGCGCTCTCGGTCCATGAAAGCGGCGGCAATCCCGTCCTCGTCGAAAAGGCGCCCCGGCCGGAGCGCGGTGGCAATACGCGCTTCGCCGATGCCCAGATGCGCTTCCCCCACGAAGCAGGACGAGTTCAGCGTCCGCGACTACACCGCCGACGACATGTTCCGCGACCTCATGCGCATCTCGAGCGGCCGCGCGAACGAGGACCTCATCCGGACGCTCTGCGACAACGCCCGGCAGACCGCCGACTGGCTCACCGATTTCGGCCTCGAATGGGAGGCCGGCTACCCGCACACCGCCGGCTATCGCCGCAGCCCAAAGTCCGGCGGCCAGGGCCTCGTCGACCTTCTTTTCCGCCGCCTCGAAGGCTTCGGCGTCACCTGCACCTACGAGACCGGCGCGCTCAGGACCTGCTCGTACGACCCCGACGGCTGCGTCCGGGGTATCCGTGCCCGCGGCCCCGAAGGCATCGTCGACATCGTCGGCAAGGGCGGCGTTGATCCTCGCCTGCGGAGGCTTCCAGGCGAACGTCGAGATGCGGGTGCGCTACCTCGGCCGCTTCGCCGACTCGCTCATCCTCCGCGGCAGCCGCTACAACACCGGCGACGGCCTGAACATGGCGATGGCCGCGGGCGCCGCAGCCCGCCGGCCAGTGGGGCGACTACCATTCCGCGGTCCTCGATGCCCGCTGCCCGAAGATCGAGTGCGGCGTCACGGCCCTCTACAACTACCAGATGGGCATCTTCATCGACCGCAACGGCAAGCGCTTCATCGACGAGGGCGAAGACTTCCGCGACCACACCTACGTGAAGTTCAGCAAGCGGATCATCGAATCGGCTGCCCGGCGGAACCGCCTGGTGCGTCTTCGACCAGCAGGCCTACCAGCGCGAAGAGTTCGCCCGTGCCTGGCGCCCCGTGGGTCCGCCCTACCAGGCCGATTCGCTCAAGGATCTCGCCGACCTGATGGAGATCCCGGCCGAGAACTTCATGGACACGATCGGCGACTTCAACAACGCCATCCAGCCCGGCGAGTACGACCTCGACCGCATGGATGGCAAGCGCACGGTCGGCGCTCGCGCCGAACAAGAGCAACTGGGCGCTGCCTCTGACCGAGCCGCCCTACATCGCCATCCCCGTCACCGGCGGCATCACCTTCACCTTCGGCGGCCTCAAGTGCGACACCTCAGCCCGCGTCATCGATACCCGCGGCCAGGTCATGCCTGGCCTCTACGCAGCCGGCGAACCGATGGGCGAAATCTTCTACAACAACTACCCGGGAGCAACGTCAGTCATCCGCGGCGCGGTGTTCGGCAAGATCGCCGGCAAGCTTGCAACGGAGCGGGCCAAAGCCTGAGCTTCCGGTCAGGCCCTCGTCGCGTTGAGGGAGATCTCCTCGACCACATCGACATCACCCTCGCCACCGGAGAACCTGATGTTCGTCAGGTAGCCGTCCTTGAACTTCTGGGTGAGGAAGGGCACGAACTTGCCCTTGTCGTCCGCCTTGGTCGATTCGATGACTGCGGTCTTGATCGGTTCACCTTCGGTCAACGCCTTCAACATTGCTGAGGACGTCGAGTCGTTCGCCTTCGTGAACTCGATGTCCTGGGTGGCCTTCTTCTCAGCCTCGGCGCCGGCGCTGGTACCCACGCCGAGGCCACCGCCGGCCTGCTTTCCCGGGTTCAAATCAAGCGAAATGAGCTCGATCTTCCCTTCATGGCCTGGTGACTTGCTTTCGCCCTTGAGCACGCCGGCGCGCTGGAATTCGAGGGTCAGGAAGATGGCGCTCCTGGGCGCCTCTTCGCGTTGCAGCAGCCGTGCCGCCGCCTGGTTTCCGATCGTCCTTTGCAGCGCGAGGAGCGGATGGGAACGGTGGATCGCCTCATCGCCGGCCCCTGCGTGACGGGACGTAGCCTCACGGCGAGCACCCACCCGCGATCGGCGCGCAACTTTCCGCAACATTCCCAAGGCCCATGCCCTCTCTGGACACTCGCCGGTTTGGCGGATCCTTCACGAGTCTATGCCATCGGTGGGGGGATCGACATAGGAGACGGCTGGCCGCCTGCGCCTATTTCAAGAGCCCCGGCAGCCGCAGCTTCGTGAGTTCCGTTGCCACCACGTAGCCAAGGACCACCCCGGCCATGCTGATCGCCACGGCGATTCCGGGGGCGTCGAATCCCAATGGCTTGGCGAGAGGGGTATAGGGAAGCGCAATGGTGACCACTGCCACCGCCAGCGACGACCACATGAGGGCGCGGCCGGGGCGGCTCCGGAAGAAGGGCCGGGGCGTTCGGAGCACAAGCATCGCCGCAAGCTCGGTCACGGTGGACGCCATGAACCATGCCGTCCGGAAGGTGACGGCGTCGGCATTCAGCCCGAGCTTCAGGATGGCGAACGCGAGGTAGTCAAACGCCGAGCTGACCACCCCGAAGACGATCATGAAATTGCGAATGTTGTGGACGTTCCAGCTTCGGGGATGCTCCACCTGGTCGGGGTCAACGCGGTCCGAGGCGATCGTCGCGCCGGGCACGTCGGAGAGGAAGTTGAGGAGCAGGATCTGCCGCGGGAGCAACGGCAAGAACGGGAGCACCAGCGAAGCGCCCGCCATCGAAAGCATGTTGCCGAAGTTCGCGCTGGTCGTGACGAAGACGTACTTCATCGTATTCGTGAACACCCGCCGCCCTTCTTCGATCCCCAGCCCCAGCACCGCCAGGTCCTTTTCAAGGAGCACAAGGTCGGCCGTGTGCCGCGCCACATCGACAGCACCTTCGACCGAGATACCCACATCCGCAGCGTGCAGGGCCGGCGCGTCGTTGATCCCGTCGCCCAGGTACCCCACCGTGTTTCCCGCCAGCGAAAACGCGCGGACAATCCGCTCCTTCTGCAGCGGGTCGATCTCGGCGAACACATCCACCGTTGCGACGATCGAGGCCAGCTCCTCGTCGGTCATCGCAGCGATCTCCCGGCCGGTCTTCACTTCGCCTTGCAACACACCCACGGCCTTCGCCACATGTGCCGCGGCAAGCCTGTTGTCGCCCGTGATCATGCAAGTGCGGACGCCGCGCTCCCGGAGCTCTGCCACCGCCTCGGCAGCGCCCGGTTTCGGGGGGTCCGAAAACGCGAGGAACCCGGCGAACGTCATCTCCACTTCGAGTTCCGGCGACGCCATGATGCCAACGGGAAGGCGCCGTTCGGCCACTCCGAGCACCCGGTACCCGGCGGCCGAGAGGCGTTCGAATTCCTGCGTCAAACGGTCGCGGGTCTCGCTCGACACGGCAGTGTCCGTTCCGTCTGCCGCCCGGACATTCGTGCTCAGGGCGAGAATCGGCTCGAATGCCCCCTTGCTCACGAGCAACGTCGTTCCGCCATCCTCCAAAAGCACCGACTGGCGCCGTCGTTGGAAGTCATAGGGGACAACCCCGAGGACTGCGCGTTCCTCTGTTGGGGTGTTCTGTGCTGCCAGGATCGCCGTGTCGATCGGGTTCTCGAACCCCTTCTGGTAACGGGCGTTCCACCAGGCAAGCTGCGCCACGTGCGGGCTGTCCCCACCGTCCCAGCCCACCGCCTGCGCTACCTGCAGCGTCCCCACCGTGAGGGTGCCTGTCTTGTCCGTGCAAAGGACATTCATCGATCCGATGTCTTCGATCGCATCCAGCCGCTTCACGATCACGCTCCGTTTCGCGATCGACGCCGCTCCGTGGGCCAGGCTCACCGTCACGATCGCGGGCAGCAGTTGCGGCGTCAGTCCAACCGCAAGGGCAAGGCTGAAGAGAATCGACTCAACGAAGGGGCGGGAGAGCAGGAGGTTGATGATGAGCACGCCCACCACAAGCACCGAAGTCGCCCGCACCAGGAGATACCCGAAAGCGTTGATGCCCCGTTCGAAACTGGTCGGTACGTGCTGCGTCGCCAGGCGGGCCGACACGTGCCCGAACTCCGTGGCCGAACCAGAGAGCGCAACGAGTGCAGTCCCTTCACCGCTCACAATATGCGTGCCATAGAGGAGGGAGTTGTCCCGCTCGGTGAGCAGGCTGTCCGCCGCCAGGAGTCCCGGGGTCTTCGGCTTCGGTTCCGACTCTCCCGTGAGCGCCGATTCGTTCGCCTGGAGGGCGTTCGAGGTCAAGACGCGGCAGTCACCCGGGATGATGTCGCCCGCCCCGAGATGGATTACATCGCCAACCACGACATCCGTCAGCGGCACCGAGACCTGCTTCCCCGCGCGGATAACCTCCACGTCAACCCTCACAGTGGCTAGCAACGATTCGACCGCTCTCACCGCGCCGCGCTCCTGGATGAAGCCGAGCCCTCCGCTCCCCCCGATAATCAGCACGATGATCACGGCGTCGGTGACATCGCGGAGCGCGGCCGAAAGCAACGCCGCCACGACGAGGAGGAGGATGATCGGGTTTCGGAACTGGCGAAAGAGGAGTTGCCGGTCGCTCGCACCATGTGCTTCCAGGCGATCCTGCTTTCCCTTCTGGCGGGAAGTCGCTTCCGCTTCGGTCAGTCCGCCCGGCCCGGAACCGAGCTGCGCGAAAAGCCGCGATTCATCGATCGCCCAGTACGGAGACGGTGCCTCCGCTTCCGACAAGGGCGCCGCCCATTGCGGTTGGTCGTCATCGGACGGCGGCTTCGCCACTCTCGTTCGCTCCCTGCCGCGTTCACCCTGCCGGGCAAACGGGTCCGCCTATGCTCACACGTTCTTCGAGAGCGTTGGCGTTGCCGCCGCGTTTGTTGCCGGGATCATGCCCGGCGCGCCCGGTGTGCCGCCTTCATCCGGGGCCGGCCCGGCCGCCCGTCGCAGGATCCACAGGTAGGCGAGCCCGAAGAAAATGCCGAGGCTGCAGCACACGGCCATGATTGCCACGGCCGGACCTACTCCAAAGAATTCTGCCAGGAAGCCGAACGTTAGCCCGCCGATCGGTGTCGTGCCGGCCACCAGCAGCTGGCGGATGCCCATGATCCGCCCTCGCATCTGTGGCGGCGAAAGCAGTTGGAGCCGCGTGCTCGCCGTCGTCTGGAAGACCATGCTCGACATCCCGAGGCCAACGACAAACGGCAGCGTCAGCCACCAGCTGCGGCTGAAGGCCATCGCGAAGAGCAGGCCCGCAAGCACCGTGCCCCCCACAAACAGCCGTCGCGGCGAGGGCGCCCGGGCATAGGCGACGCCGATTCCGGCGGTGATCGAACCCGCGCCCATCGCCGACATCAGCAGGCCGAAACCCGCTCGGTCCGGCATGCAGCAGATACTTCGCCACCAGCGGCATCATCACGTTCCAGTTGTAGGCAAACGTCCCCATGAAGGCCAGGACGATGACGATCAGTGCGATGTCTGGCGTCTTCAGCGCGTAGCTAATCCCTTCGCGGAGCTGGGACAGCACGCGGCCCTGGATCCTCGGCGGCATTTCGTAGAAGGCGCCCTTGTCCATCAGGGCGAGCGCCACGATCGTGGCCACGAAGCTCAACGCGTTGAAGTAGAGCGCTCCGGCGATCCCCAGGGTCGCAATGGCGACGCCCCCGATGGCCGGTCCGACGATCCGGGCGACGTTGAACTGGATCGAGTTGAGGGCGATGGCGTTCGGAAGATTTTCCGGGCCGACCAGTTCCATGAGCATCGCCTGCCGGGTGGGCTGGTCCACTGCTGATGCAAGCCCGAGTATCCCCGCGAGGACATAGATCAGCGGCAGATTGATGACGCCGGTGATCGTGAGGGTGGCGAAAGTCAGCGCCTGAGCGGCCATGATCGATTGCGTCACCCAGAGCACTTTCACCTTTGGCAGGCGGTCCGCAAACACTCCCCCGAAGAGGCTGAACAGCAGCATCGGGGTGAACTGCACCGAGGCGATCGTTCCAAGCGCCAGCGGAGAGTCCGACAGCTGCAGTACGAGCCACGCCTGGGCGATGTTCTGCATCCATGTGCCCGTCACCGAGACCACCTGGCCGGACAAATACAACCGGTAGTTGCGGCTCTCCAACGCGCGGAGCGCGACGCGTGTGCTAGCGAGCCCCGGCACGCTCGGCCTCCTCTTGCGAGAGACGCACCGCCCGCGTCGTCGCTGCCAGTTGCTCGAGCGCTTCGGTAATCTCGGGCAAACGATCACCGAGTTCCGCCGCCACCTCGACGAGGAACGGCCGCCAGGTGCCGGCGATTTCGCCTGCGAGGCGTGCGCCCTGTTCGCTCAACTGCAACGACACCTGCCTGCGATCCTCTGCCACCGTTTCCCGGAAGACGAGGCCGCGGTCGGAGAGCTTGCCAACCAGCCCGCTCGCCGTGGAAACGGTGACCCCGAGCGCCTGGGCAAGGTCGCCAACCCCAATGCCGGGCGTGCGTCGCAGCGTGAAGAGAACCCGTATCTGGGGGATCGTCAGCTGGGATTGCTCCCACTCGTCGAGCCGTTCAACTTCAAAGTCCGCCACCACCTGCCAGACCGATCGCCTGAACCTCGAGGGCAAGTCCTGTGTCACAGGGAAATAGTACGGCGTCGCCGTACTATTTGCGAGAGTCCGCAATACGGATCTCCCTGTTCTTTACCGATTCGCGACGTAAACGCGGTGCTCGCACCGTCCGCTGTCACGCTCCCGCCTCGGTCGGTGCCCCCACAAGGCGCAGCCGTCGCAAGAGTCCCGCGAACGAAAGCCCCTGCCCGATAAGCGAGAGCAGCACGCAGGCGAAGACGACCGCGACCGCATCCACACCGGCGAAGTCGCGGCGGCTGGTAGTCAGGCCGAGCGCGAGGGCGATGGGGATGCTTCCCCGCAGGCCGCCCCAGACGATCGCGTGCTGCCAGGCGATGGGGACGAACCTCCCCCTGCGCTTCTTGCGCGCGAACCAGAGCAGCCCGTAGACGGCGGCTGCCCGCCCGGCGAGGAGAGCGACCGCTGCCACCAGCGCCGCCAGGGCGGTGCTCGCCTCGAACAGGTCCTGGACATCGAACTGGAGGCCGATGAGGAGGAAGAGGGCCGAGTTGACGAGGAAGGCGATCACCTCCCAGAACTCCATCAATACCGCCTGCGAGGCCGCCGACATCGCCCGGTAGCCGCCGTAGTTCCCAATCAGCAGGCCGCCAACGACCACGGCCAGCACGCCCGAGCCACCGATCCGGTCGGCAACCAGGAACGATGAGAAGGCGAGCGTCACCGACAGCGTGACCTCCACGAGGTGGTCGTCGACGAGGCTCATCACGTAGTGGGCTGCGTAACCGAAGGCGACCCCGACGAGTACGCCGATCCCCACCTCGGAAGCGAATTCGAGCGAGCCGTGGAGGACAATCGGCGAGTCACCGCCGTGCTCGAACGCGTAAGAGTAGGCGATCCCGAAGAGGACGATCCCGGCAGCGTCGTTGAAGATCGATTCGCCCTCGATGATCGCCCGTAACCCCGAAGGCACCCCCAGTGTGCGCATCGTCACGAGCACACTTACCGGGTCGGTCGGCGCCAGCATCACCGCCAGCAAGAGGGCGAACTTCAGGGGCATCCCCGTGATTGCCACCAGGGCGATGGCGATGATCGCGGCCGTCACCAACGTCCCCGGGATCGCCAGCAAGGCGACGTAGCCCCCGTGCCGCCGCAACTCCAGCAGGTTCATGTTGATGGCGCCTTCGAACAGCAGCGGCGGCAGGAAGACGAGGACGATCAGCTCCCGGCTCAGCTCGACATCGAGGACGTGGACGAAGCTGATGACGAATCCCACTACGACCAGCGCCGCGGTGTATGGCACCTTCGCGTACGTCGCGGCAATCGCCACCACCGACGCCGCAAAGAGCAACTCCACCGCCAGCAGCTCGAACTGGGAGTAGTCCAGCATGGGAGAGACGATACGGGATGGCGGTGGCCGCCCTCAGCGACCAGATTCGGTTGCCACCCTCCACCGCCCCGCGCACAATCGCCCCATGCCCAAGTCAGCCACCGCCCAGACCGTCTACGAACCCGTCCCCATGTGGGCCAAGATCCCTCATGGTATCTGGCTGCGCGAGGCCACAGCCGTCGCCACCGACTCCCAGGACCGCGTCTACGTCTTCAGCCGCGGCAACATGCCCGTCCTCGTCTTCGACCCCGAAGGCAACGTCGTCGACATGTGGGGAAACGACGACCCCTTCTCCGGCACCTCCGAGCTGACCGACCCCTACGGCAACAAGATGGCGAAGTGGGCCGGCAGCCGCTTCGTCTGGCCCCACGCCATCCGTACCGACCACGAGGACAACCTCTGGCTCGTCGACGTGAACGGCTGCCGCATCTACAAGACTGACCCCGCCGGCAAGGAACTCATGGCTATCGGCGACGGCCAACCGAGTGCGCGGCACGGCGGCGACCCGTTTAACCGGCCCACCGATGTCGCGGTCCATCCCCGCACCGGCGACGTCTACATCTCCGACGGCTACAACAACTCCCGAGTCCATCGGTACAGCGCCGAGGGGCGGCTCATCCAGTCGTGGGGCACCTCAGGCAGCGACCCGGGCGAGTTCTCGCTCCCCCACAACCTCGCGATCATGGGCGACGACGAGATCATCGTTTGCGATCGCGAGAACTTCCGGGTGCAGGTCTTCGACCTCGAAGGCAACTTCAAGCGCCAGTGGCACGTCCACCACCCCGTCGCGGTCTATGCCGGCCAGGGCGACGACACGAACGTCTACATCGCCGAGCAGGGACCGCCGCAGTTGCAACGCGGTGTCGCCAACCTTGGCAACCGCGTCACCATCTACACGCGTGAAGGCGAGCTGGTGAAGCGCATCGGCAACCCCCACTTCGGCGAGTACCCCGACCAGTTCCTCTGGCCCCACGCGGTGGCCGTCGATACCCAGGGCAGCATCTATGTTGCCGACGTCTCCTATGTCGAAGTTGGCCAGCGCCTCGACCCGCCGCGGGAGATGGTCAGCCTCCACAAGTGGAACCGGGTGAGCGGGTAGGCTTTGCCGGATCGCTGAAGCGCCCATCCGAAATTGGTATGGTTGGGCGCATGACCACGCCGGGGCGGATCGATCCTGAGGGCGACCGCGCTGTTGCTGTTATGTCCTCGCTGCAGCGGGAGCGGGATGCGACCATCGCGGTGCCGGGGTCGCGGAGTGATCGTTTCTTGGGCCGACTGATCGACGTGGTGCTGGTGGGCGCTCTTGGCTATGGGCTGTTGACAGTAGCCGACCTCATCTACTTTCTGGTGACCGGCGCTGAAAAGCGCGACCTGGGTGGCGCTGACGAAACGGTGACGGCGGTTGGGGCGGCGGATCTGAACATGCCGATACTCGCGGCGTGGCTGATCATCATCGCGCTGGTAGTGGGCTACGAGATGCTGTTCACTTCCGTGCTGGGCGCGACACCGGGGAAGCGGCGCACACAGCTGCAGGTCGTCGATTCGGTCGCTTATCAGCCGGCGCTGCCACCAAAGTTGCTTTTGCGGTCGTTGGCATTTGCCGTGCCCCTGACCTTCGCCGTACTGACCTGGTTCTACTCCCTCCTGTTCGCGTGGAGCGCGGTGGCCGTCCTGATCGGGATGTGGTGCTGGCGTTTCCGCGAGGACTCCGGCGGCCGGCCGCTGTGGGATGTGGTCGCCGGTACGCACGTGATCACGACGGACTACGAGCGCCACCTGCGCTGAAGTCGCAGGAACGTGGTTGTGGCGGCTGTTAGCAGCCACCGGAGACGTGTTGTCCGAGTTTGTAACGGATTGTTAGCAGCCGAAGGCGTGCTCGGTAGGCTGGCGCGAGGGTATGGACGCGACGATGGAGCGAACAACTTTTTGGAGTGCAACGCAATGAAAAAGGAACAGCTCCATGAACTGCTGTACCAGGCCCTGGAAACGGAGATTGGCGGTCAGCAGATCTACAAGACCGCTATTCAGAGCGCGGTGACCCCGGCGCTCAAAGAGGAGTGGGAGAAGTACCTGGACGAGACCAAGAACCATGAGCAGGTGCTTCGCGACACCTTTGCTGCGATTGGCCTGGACCCCGAGCAGGATACGCCCGGCCGGCAGGTCGTGAAGTACAAGGCGACAGCCCTGGTGAAGGCGATGGAGATGGCGCGAGAGGCGGGCAAGACCGCTGGCGAGCTCGCTGCAGCGGAATGTGTGGTCGAAGCAGAAACGAAGGACCACATGAACTGGCAACTCTTGGGGCACGCCGCCGACCAGATGAGCGGCCCCGAGGGCAAAGCCATCGAGGATGCCGTTGCCGAGGTGGAGGACGAAGAGGACGAACACCTGTACCACACCATGGGCTGGTGCAGGGAGCTGTGGATACAGTCCTTGGGCATGCCCGCGGTGCTGCCTCCGCCCGAAGAGCAGAAGGACGTGAAAACGCAGATCGGCGCGGCCCGAGCCGAGAATGCCCGCGAAAAGATGTTGAAGTCTCGCTAATTCCTGGTTGCCGGGCCGCCCTGATCGGGCGGCCCGGCGCCCTGGTTCGGTAGCACCGAACGCGTGGTCGTGGGGTTCGCGCTGCGAAACACGGACACGCGGCCGGAGGGCTCGATATAGGCTCGCCATATCTCTCCGAGGTCTCGAATGCCCTCCATACGGAGCGCGGAAAAGACGTCGTCGAAAGAGATCTCGTTGCTCAGTCCCTCGTCGAGAAGTTGACCATCGGCAACGATGAGCTGCGGTTGTGACTCCAAAAAGCGATCGACCGCCGGGACGCGGCTGCTGACGAGTCCGATGGTCCGCTCGAGGATGACCACGGCGGTGACCACGACAAAGCCATGGCTTATGGGAACGTCGGCGTAAAACATCGGATCGCCCACGGCTGATCCCAGCGCGATGATGATGACGAGTTCGAAAGGTGCGAAGGGCTGAGCGCCGCGCTTGCCGAGGAACCGGACCAGCACCACGGTGTACAGGTAGAGCACGGTCGTGCGCGCGACAATTTCAAGAAGAAACCACGGCGACTGGTCGCCAAGGAATGCATCGACGATGTGTTGCATGGTCACGCACCCGGAGCTGACCGCCTACCGCACGGGGTAAGCGGCCCGCTCCGGGCTTCAGGTGCTAGGCCGCCGGCTCGTCCGGCGTATCGGGCCTGTCCTGGGAGCCGGATTCCGGCGCTCCATTGACCGCCTGGCCAACGTTCGCTGCCACCGCCCGAGGCGAGATGCCCGCGGCTTGAGCAGCATCCTCGACCTGACGCATGGTGAGGTTTCGTTCGTCACCGTGTTGTTCGTCAGGTTCACCACATCCGCAAGAGACACACATGTTGGGTTCGACCTTTCCAAAGTGATGCGATGGATCCACCACCTCGAACGCTAGCGAGCGACGCATCGCGATGACATACCATGCAGCACGGCGGCCATTACAAAGTTCGCAACCTGTCCCGGGCAGGGCTGCGGCGGCTAGACCTCGACCGGCTTCCGCCGCCGGGTTACTGTGGCTGGCGTGGACCCGGTTACCCTCGCGTTCTTCCTGGGTGGCGTCGGTCTGCTAGTCGTCGGTCCTGGCAGCGCCGGCCGGGAACTCCCTCGACCAGGAGTACTTGCCGCATGGTCACGCACCCCACGTTTGGATTCGTCATCGAGTACGTCGATGACATCGAGGCATCGACCAGGTTTTATACCGAGGTGCTCGGCCTGAAGGTCGAGCGGCAACACCCGGCGTTCGTGCAGTTCGAGAAGTTCGCCATCGCCGCCGACGAGCCGATGTCCGGCAATGGTGAGGCTGAAATCTACTGGCTCGTCGACGATGCTGAAGCCGCGTTCGCCGAATTCTCCCGCAAGGCGGAGGTCTGCCGGCCGCTCGAACAGGCACCGTTCGGCAAGGTGTTCGGCGTCTACGATCCCGGCGGCAAACCTCGCTACATCCTCCAGCTGGCAGCCAACCGGCCGAGCCGGGAAGTCTAGGTTCTTGCCGAGGGGCCTTGACCCGCCCCACCAAGGGCCGCATTGATATCGCCGCAGCCGCACTCCAATGCCGCCGCTGACATGAACTTCGATCCCGCGGCTCATCGCCCATAATCAGCGGGCCCTTACGATGAAACGGCTGCGCCAATGCGCGCCGGATGTTGGATGCAAGACAGCTACGCGCAGCCCCCGCAAACCTCCGTCCGCCTCTGGATCATCGTCCTCGCCGTGGCCTCCATTGGCATCCCGAGCGTCGTCCTCCGTCTTGGCGGCATCCACCCGGAGCCGATGATCGCGGCCGCTATCCACGGCGTTGCCATCCTGTCTGCTGCCTTCCTCCTCACCTGGGGCGCCGAAACGGCCGAGATCGACCTTGGCCAGGGCCTCGCGATCGCGATCATCGCCTTCATCGCCGTCCTCCCCGAGTACGCCGTAGATGCCGTGCTCGCCTGGAAGGCCGGCGCTGACCCCGAGGTTGCTAAACAGGGCCTGGCAATTGCCAACCTGACCGGCGGTAACAGGCTCCTCATCGGCCTTGGCTGGCCCGTTGTCTTCCTCATCTTTTACTACCGCACCCGCATCACCGAGCTTTTCGTCGACCGCCACCGGGCGATGGACGTGATCTTCCTCGCCATCGCCACTGCCTACGTCATCTTCATCCCCCTCCGCCACGGCCTCACGCTCATCGACAGCATCATCCTCGTCAGCCTGTTCTTCATCTATCTCTTCTTCATCAGCAGGGTGGAGTCGGAAGAGGCCGAATTGGTTGGTCCCGCCCGGATGTTTGGCGCCCTGCCCAATGGACGGCGGCGATTGCTGGTCACTGTCATCCTCGTCTACGCCGCCGGCGTCATCATCTCCGCGGCCGAGCCATTCGCAGACAGCCTCGTGGAGACCGGGAGCAAGTTCAACGTCTCGGAATTCTTCCTCATCCAGTGGGTCGCCCCCATCGCCTCGGAATCTCCCGAGGTGCTGGTGGCCGGGCTGCTCGCCTGGCGCGGGCGTCACGCGGCCGGCATGGGCGCCCTCATCTCCTCCAAGGTCAACCAGTGGACGCTCCTCGTCGGCACCCTCCCCATAGCCTTCTACCTCTCCTCCGGCGATTGGGCCTTCACCCATGGCCTGCCCCTTAACTCGGTCCAGCGCGACGAGATATTCCTCACCGCTGCCCAGTCCGCCTTCGCTATCGCCGTCTTCGCCAACCTCGCGATGAACCGCACCGAGGCGAGCCTCCTCCTGATCCTCTTCGCCACCCAGCTCCTCATCACCTACGAACCGGCCCGTGTTCTCTATGGCGTTGGCTACCTCGTCCTCTGCATCGTTCTCCTCTTCTTCCACCGGCGCGCCATCCCGTCGCTCCTTGCCGATGCTCTTGCCGCTGCGAGGGGCGAACTCGAGCCCGTCGATCACCCTCCCGGCGAAGCTGGCACAGGCCCTCCCGAGCCCTAGCTATTCGGGGCCCGGCCGTTCGTGTAGGCTAGACAAACGGGCCTTCCGGCAAAACGGAAGGCCCGGAGTGTGTCCGCCATGCCAATCGTGGTTGTTATTGGCGGGCAGTGGGGCGACGAAGGCAAAGGCCGGATCGTCGACCTGCTGGCCCGCAAAGCGCGTGTTGTTGCCCGCTATTCGGCCGGGAACAACGCCGGCCATACGATCATCAACGAAAAAGGTGAGTTCAAGCTGCACCTTGTACCCGCGGGCATCTTCTACCCCGACAAAACCTGCGTTATCGGCAACGGCGTCGCCATCGACCCGGAAGTCCTCATGGGCGAAATCGGCACCCTCCAAGAGCGCGGGATCAACGTCTCCAGGCTCAAGATCAGCGACCGCGCCCAGGTCATCATGCCCTGGCACCGCCTGCTCGACCGCCTCGAAGAGGAACGCCGCGGCGACGCCGCCATCGGCACCACCGGCCGCGGCGTCGGTCCCTGTTTCGAAGATAAGGTCGCCCGCCGCGGCATCCGCGTGGCCGACCTCATGCGCTCCGAAGACCTGAACATCCGCGTCAAGGCCGCACTCGACTACTGGAACGCCGTGATCACGAAGGTCTACGAAGCGGAGCCGATCGACCCTGACGCCGTCTGCGCTGATTACCGCGAGTACGGCCGTCTCATCGCGCCCTTCGTCGGCGATAGCCAGGAGATCATTCTCGAGGCCCACCGTGCCGGGCACTATGTGCTCCTCGAAGGCGCCCAGGGATCGCTCCTCGACCTCGACCACGGCACCTACCCCTACGTCACCTCCAGCGTGCCCAGCAGTTCCAGCTCCGGCGCCGGCCTCGGCGTCGGCATCGGGCCTACGGACATCCAGCGCGTTGTCGGAGTCTTCAAGTCCTACTGCACCCGTGTCGGCAACGGCCCCTTCCCGACCGAACTCTTCGACGAAACGGCCACCACGCTCCGGGACCACGGCAAGGAGTACGGCCGCGGCGAATACGGGACGACCACCGGCCGACCCCGCCGCATTGGCTGGCTCGACACCGTCAGCGCCCGCTACAGCGTTCGTATGAACGGCCTCGCCGCCCTCGCCCTCACCCGCCTCGACGTGCTGGACGGCCTCGAGACGATCAAGGTCTGCACCGGCTACGAACTCGACGGCCAGCGCATCGACAACTTCCCGGCCCGGCAGTCCGTGCTCGAGCGGGTGACGCCGATCTACGAAGAGCTACCAGGCTGGCAGTGCCCGACCACGGAAGTACGCAACTTCGACGACCTGCCCCCGCAGGCGCAGTCGTTCATCCGCCGCGTCGAGCAGCTCCTCGAATGCCCGGTCGACCTCATCTCCGTCGGCCCCGAGCGCGAGCAGGCCGTCATCGTCAACCCGATTTTCTAGTGCCCGAATACGCGGAGTACGACGCCGCCACCGACAGGCTCTACGTCCATCTCATCGACGCTGCCGTCGTCCGCACCGAGACGCTGGATGATCGCCGGTCCATCGACTACGCCGCCGATGGTCGGATCGTCGGCATCGCGATCTCGCACCCCTTCGCCGGGGGTATCAGCCTCCGCGACATCCCTTTAGCTCCGCTCGTCGGATCGCTCATCCTCCAGACTGGGCACAAGTTCCGGCTTGTGGAGTAGGAGTCGGCGAGCATGTCGAGGCAACCCAGGTTCTAACCAAGTAGCCGCCACGCGATCACTGCGGGGATGGCAACCCACACCACGACCACCATCACGGCTGCCGTCCTCGATAGCCATGGCTGCTGCTCCCGTGCGGGGGCCTCTGCCCGTAACTCTGCGATCACCTCTTTCGGCACCATCCTGAGGGTGAGCCAGAGCCCGGCTGGCAAGAGGATGAGGTCATCCAGGTACCCGATCACAGGGATGAAGTCCGGGATGAGGTCGATTGGGCTCAGTGCGTACGCGACCACGGCGAACCCAACCGCTTTCGCATACCAGGGCACCCGATCGGAGCGCAGGGCCCGCTGGAGCAAGCCGACGTCGCTTCTTAGCTGCGCCGCCCACTGTCTGAGTTTCCCCACGCCCCGACATGCTACGGTCCCTCACGTCCGGTTGTTCCTGTGGCCCGGTCGTCCTCGCCATACATTGAGACGGTGTCCACCTCTAACACCGTAAGGTAGAGTCCCGGCGTGGACTTCGGATTCGATCGGTAGTCGCCGTTGATTCATGGAGAACGTGTGGGATGGGTCGCTGCCCGGCGACGAATCGTGGCCCCGTCATCTTTCCTTCACCCTCCCGGTAAACCGTCTACACTGGTTTCCTATGTCCCGGCTTGGATTCATCACCAGGGTTCTTGGTGATTCAAACGAAAAAGAACTGAAGCGGCTGAGCAAATTCGTCGAAGAGATCGAAGCGCTCTCCGACGACATGGCCGCGCTCTCGGACGAAGAACTGGCCGGCCTCGCCGAAGAGTTTCGCGACCGCTTGAACCAGGACGAGACGCTCGACGAACTCCTCCCGGAGGCCTTCGCTGCCGCCCGCGAGATGGCTTTCCGCCGCGTCGGCGAGCGTCCCTACGAAGTCCAGATGATCGGCGGCATCGTCCTCCACGAAGGCAAGATCGCCGAGATGCGCACCGGTGAAGGCAAGACCCTCACCGCCGTCGCCCCGCGTCTTCCTTAATGCCCTCGCCGGCAAAGGCGTCCACGTCATCACCGTCAACGACTACCTCGCCCGCCGCGACGCGGCCTGGTACGGGCCCGTCTACCACTCCCTCGGCCTCAGCGTCGGCGTCGTCCAGAACAACCACGTCTCCTACGTCTACGACCCCGACTACGACCCCGAGACGGTGGAGGATGACGGCCAGAAGGGCGGCCTCAAAGAGCTGCGCCCGGCCAACCGGCGCGAGGTCTATGCCTGCCGACATCACCTACGGCACGAACAACGAGTTCGGCTTCGATTACCTGCGCGACAACATGGTCCGCGAACTCCCCCAGAAGGTGCAGCGCGGCCTCTCCTACGCCATCGTCGACGAGGTCGACAACATCCTCATCGATGAAGCGCGGACACCGCTGATCATCAGCGGCCAGGCCGAAGAGGCGAGCAGCACCTACACCGCCTTCGCCCGCTCGGTGAAAGGTCTGGAAGAAGACGCCGACTACGTGGTCGACCACAAGGCCAAGCACGTCGCGCTGACCGACGAGGGCATCAACCGCGTCGAGCGAGCGCTCAAGCATCGACAACATTTTCGGCCAGGACGCGCGGCATGGTGCGCCACCTCGAGGCCGCCCTCGATGCCGAGATCCTCAAGCGCACCGACCGCGACTACGTTGTTCGTGACGGCGAAATCATCATCGTCGACGAGTTCACCGGCCGCATGATGCCCGGCCGCCGCTGGAGCCACGGCATCCACCAGGCCGTCGAAGCGAAGGAAGGCGCTGAAGGTTCAGCGCGAGTCGATCACCTACGCCACCATCACCTTCCAGAACCTCTTCCGCCTCTACGACAAGCTCGCCGGCATGACCGGTACGGCCGAGACCGAGGCCGAAGAGTTCTCCGAGATTTACAAGCTCGAAGTCGTCGTCGTCCCCACGCACAAGCCGATGATCCGCGCAGGACAACCAGGACGTCGTCTACCTCAACGAGCGCGCCAAGTTCAACGCCGTCGTCGACGAGATCGAGGCGATGCACACCGAGGGCCGGCCGGTGCTCGTCGGCACCACGTCGATCGAAAAGTCCGAATACCTCGCCGCCCTGCTCCTCCGCAAGGGCATCAAGCACGAGGTCCTGAACGCCAAGCAGCACGAACGCGAGGCCCACATCATCGCTCGACGCCGGCGCACCGCGGCTCCGTCACCATCGCCACGAACATGGCCGGCCGCGGTACCGACATCAAGCTCGGCGACCGGCGTCGCCGATAAGGGCGGCCTCCACGTCATCGGCACCGAGCGCCACGAGTCACGCCGGATCGACAACCAGCTCCGCGGCCGCGCCGGCCGCCAGGGCGACCCCGGCAGCAGCCGCTTCTTCGTCTCCTTCGGCGACGACATCATGAAGCGCTTCTCCCCCGAATGGGTGCCCGGGATGATGGAAAAGCTCGGCATGACCGAGGACATGCCCCTCGAATCGCGCATGGTCACCCGCGCCATCGAGCAGGCGCAGACCAAGGTCGAGGGCCACAACTTCGACATCCGGAAGCGGCTCGTCGAGTTCGACGACGTCATCAACGAGCATCGCGCCGTCATCTACGGCGAGCGCGAGAAGGTCCTCCGCGGCGCCGACACCCGCGAGAACGTCCTCGGCGCTCCTGCTCGACGAGATTGAGGAAGTCTCGCAAGCGCTACGACGGCAGCCAGGCCGACCGCTCGAGCTGCGTCCACGACGAACTCGGCGAGATCCTCGATGGCCGAGGACATGCCCGCCCTCGACGAGACTCGAGAAGTTCGGCGAAGAGATGACCGACGAGATGATCGACCGCGCCGAGGACCGCTTCGAGCAGCTGGAAGAACTGTTCGGCGAAGAGAACATGCGCAAGGTCGAGCACTGGCTCCTGATCGAGTCGATCGACCAGCACTGGCGCGAACACCTCACCGCCATCGAGGACCTCCGCCAGAGCATCGGCCTCCAGGCCTACGCCCAGGTCGACCCACTCGTTGCCTTCAAGCGCGAAGGCTACGACATGTTCCAGCAGCTGCAGGAGAACATCCGTCGCCAGGTCGCCCGCACCGTCTTCAAGGTGAAGGTCAAGGAGCAGCGCCCCGCGGCCGCCGCCAACGGTTTCGCCGCCGCCCCCGGCGACGATGATGCGACTGCGGTCCCTGCCCTCGCCGGCTCTTCGGCGCCCTCCGTCGCCCAGCTTCGCCCGAATCGCGGCGAAACGGCCACGGTGACCGCCGCCCGCAGCGCAGGACCTGCCGTCTCCCAGAAGATCGGCCGCAACGACCCCTGTTACTGCGGCAGCGGCAAGAAATACAAGAAGTGCCACGGAGCGGTGGCCTGACCCGACCCATGCCCCCTGACCTTGCGACGGCGACGCGTTCGATTACAGCGCGCGTCACTGGCTGGGACCTCTCGGCCATCACAGTCCGCCGGCTCGACCCCGGTCCCGCCTGGGACTACGAAGCCGAGGCGGCCAGGCTCATAGCGGGCGCGAGCTGCGTGCTCGACTGTGGCACGGGCGGCGGCGAGGTGTTTGGCCGGATCACCAGGGCAGCACAAGCCCGGCTCGTGGCAACCGAACAGTGGCCGCCGAATGCCCGGCTCGCGGCGGTGGCTCTCCGCCCTCGCGGCATCGGCGTTGCCCAGGCGGATTCGCTCCAGCTGCCCTTCGGTGCTGCCGCCTTCGACCTCGTGCTCTCACGCCACGAGGCCATCGAGCCCGCCGAGATCGACCGCGTCCTCAGACCCGGTGGGACATTCCTGACCCAGCAGGTTTCGAGCGTCCACTGGCCCGAGCTGAGTGCCTACTTCCCGGCCAAAGCCGTGTTCCCCAACCACGACGTGGACTACCCGGCAGCCTTCGAAGCGATGGGGTACGCGGTGGCCTTCCAGTCGCTGCGCTACCGCTCCGCCTACGCCTCGATCGCCGACCTCGCCGCGATGCTGATGGTCGCTCCCTGGGAAGTCCCCGGCTTCGATCTCGAGCGTGACGAGGCCGCCCTTCTCGCCGTCGAGCGTGATCTCGGAACCGGCGACGGGATTGTCCTCAGCGAGGGCCGCTACCTCTTACGGGCGCAAAAGCCTGCCTGAGCCGTCCGGTAGACTCGGTGCCAATGACACTCCTGGCTGAACTCGGCCTCGCCGGCCTGCCCGGCGTCCTCCTCATAGCGGCGCCCGACTCCATCCTCGCCGAGGCTGGTGGCTTTTCGCCGCGGCCCTCGTTCGTTTCGTCCCTGCGAACGGCGCATCCGGCCCCGCATATCGTCTGGTGGCCGGAACGCGAGATGCTCACTCCCGAGGCGCTTAGCCGCCTCCACTGGCTGGTCCAGTCGGCCGCCGGCGAGGCCTGGCTCCTCACCGACCTTGGCGACGATGACCCGCTCACCGCCGAAGACCTTGGCAAAGCTGTTGCCGCGTCCACGCTGGTGCCGGACCAGCAGCGCCTAACGAGCGATGGCGCCACAGCCATCCGCTGCACAGCTCCATCGGTCTGACTTTGGCGCCTGCTCCCTAGGCCTTCACTCCCACGACCATCGCGACAGGCAACGAAAACCCCCACGGCTCATCCTGGAGCTCGAACGCCGCCTTCTGACGCGGGGTCGCCGTCTCGAAGAGCTCGCGGATCATCGCGACGCGCGTCGCCGGCGTGCGCATTCGCTTCACCCAGTCGGCGCCATCGAGGGGCAAGCCGGCCCGGTAACGAACCTCGGCCTTGAGGCCTGCCTGCTCGAACATCCGGCACCATTCGCTGGCCCGGTAGTTCCGCACGTGGCTGGCGTCGCGGAGCCACTCGATCATGTTTTCGAAGGTATCCAGGGCCGGGTCTTCCGGGGCCACGCTGTCGACCAGCAAGTACCGGCCGCCCGGCTTCAGCACCCGCACCGCTTCCCGCACCGAAGCGACCTGGTCCGGGTAGTGGTGGGCGGCAAAGCGGCAGGTCGCCGCATCGAAGCTCCCATCCGGGAATGGCACCGCGCAGGCGTCCCCCTCCATCAGCGTCACGTTTGCGATCTTCCGCCGCGCCAGCTGGGCTTGACCTTCGTTTAGCATCTCCGCGGTCACGTCAATCCCGGTGACATGCGCCACCCGCCCGGCCACAGCGATGGCCGTGTGCCCCACGCCGCAGCCAAGGTCAATCACGCGCTCCGAGCCGGTGAAGTCGCCTGCCTCCAGGAGCGCATCGAGGTCGGGGCCGGAGATATGGACGGCCGTGTTGGCGTAGTCGGCAGCAGCCGCGCCGAACATCTTGCGGACGGTTGCGTGGGGATCGCTCGTTGTGGTCATGGGTTACCTCCGGGCTTGTCTCAGCACTATCGGCGAGACCAACGGAGAGCACAAGGATATGATTTCGATGAAAGTCATAGCGAAAGAGCAAGAATGGAACTCCACCAGCTACGCTACCTTCGCGCCATCGTTCGCCATGGTAGCGTCACCGCCGCTGCCGGTGTGGAGCACGTCTCCCAGCCCTCGGTGAGCCGCCAGGTCGGGCTCCTCGAACAGGAACTGGGCGTGCCTCTCTTTCACCGCGTCGGCCGCGGTGTCGTCCCAACCGGGGCGGCCCTCCAGTTAGCCGACCTCGCCGACCGCCTCTTCGACGACCTCGCCGCCACGACCTCCGCGATCACCGCCCGCGACGACGCCGCCCCGGCGACGATCCGCATCTGTACGACGGAGACGGTTGCCGACCACCTGGTGCCGCTCGCGCTGGCCCCGATCCTCGGGCGGTTCCCAAACGTCTCGGTGAGCGTCGAAATGCTGGGCACCGTCGACGCGGTGTCCCGGGTCCTCGACGGCGAATTCGACCTCGCCGTCGTGGTCCTCCCGATCACCGACTCCCGGCTCGAAGTGACCCCACTCTTCCGCGAAGAGGTGCTCCTCGCCGTCCCGGGAGACGGCCAACCAGCGTCGATTGGCCTTGCCGAGGCGCTCGCTCGCGACGACCTCCTCGTCTCGATGCGCGGTCTTGGACTGCGCGCCCAGGTCGACGAGGCGGCCTCCACCGCTAACATCCGCGTGGCGTCGCGGGTGGAGATGCGCAGCCAGCGTGCGCTACTTGCGATGGTGGCCGCCGGCGCCGGGGCGGCCTTCGTGCCGGCTGTCTCGGTCACCGCCGCCGCGCCCGGCGTCACCGTCCACCGCCTCGAACCGCCGCTCTACCGGGAGATTGGCTGGGTTCGCCGCAAGGGCCGCCATCTGCCCCCGGCGGCCTCCGCCTTCCTCTCCGGGTTGAAGGCTGTCCATGCCGGCCTGATTGCTGGCGCAGCCGTCAACTGATGCGAGGGGTCGACTCTTGAGCGGGCTCAGGCGCTGGCACACATCTGGTGCGTCACTTCCCAGACCATCTGGCAGTTGAGCTTGAAGCTCTCAATCGAGACGCGTTCGTTGTGCCCGTGCACCGTGGCAGCCAGCTGCGGCTCGTTGAGGCCGCCGCTGAAGCCGTAACTGATCTGGCCCCGGTTGCGGAGGGTGCGGCTATCCGTAAAGCCCACCGTGACTCCTGGCACCACCACGGCGTCCTCGATGTGGTCGTGGATCACGTTCTCGATCACATTGAAAAGCTCGGTGTCGAACGAGTTGGCCTCCGACCAGCCGGCGAAGACTCGCTCTACCGTCACCTTCGGGTCATCGATGATCGCTTCGAGCTCCTGCTGGAAATCTTCCGGGCGGATGCCCGGCAGCAGCCGGCAATCAAGCGTCGCCTCCGCGATCGCCGGGATCACGTTGTGCTTGATCCCCGCCTTGATTGTCGTCGCGCTAATCGTGTTCGAAAGCATCGCCCGGACGCGGACGTCGGTCTCCGCCACCTGCGAAAGGCTTTCCACTGTGGCCTCGGCGGTGAAGACGCCGGCCCGGTTCAGCCGCGAGAAGTACTCCGTCAGCAGCGGCGAGACATGCAGTTCGCGGTTCCAGTCCTGGATCCGCTGCAGCGCCCTCACCAGGCGGTCGAGGCAGTTGTCGTCGTGGGGCATGCTGCCATGTCCCGGCCGCCCTTTGGCGATCAGCTTCAGCCAGAGCGGCCCTTTCTCCGACACGGCGACCGTGAACACCGGACGTTCGACGCCAAAGGCCTCGGTTGTGCCGCCACCGCCTTCGTTGATCGTGTACTCGGCCTCCAGCGTTTCCGGGTGGTGCTCGGCCAGCCACTCCACGCCGAACTGGCTCCCCGCTTCCTCGTCCGCCATGGCATAGAAGACGACATCGCGGTCGAGTGGCACCTTCAGTCGCTTCAACGTCAGGAAGGTCATCAGCTGCGCCACGCCCAGGCCCTTCATGTCGAGCGCGCCGCGCCCCCAGACGTAGCCGTCCTTGATCAGGCCCCCAAACGGGTCGACATCCCAGTACTCGCGCTCCACAGGGACCACGTCCGTGTGGTTCATGAGCATGAAGGGCCGTCGTTTGCCGTTCCCCGGGAGCACCGCCCGCAAGGACACGCGGCCCTCGCCGCCGGCATCGTAGAGCTGGTAGGGGATGCCCTCGTTCTCGAGGATCTGCCCGAGGAAATCGCAGGCTAGCTTTTCGTGCCCGGGCGGGTTCGACGTGTCCACCTGGATGTAGCGAACGAGGATGTCGATGGCTTCGTCGTGGAGCGCGCTCCAGTTCACCTCGGCTGTCGCTGTCATCGCTCCTCCACACACGCTGGGTTGCCAGAATCTACCCCGAGTTGTGCCCGTGGGGAAACGTGTGCACCTCGCTCGCGACAAGGCGAGGCGGATCCGGGGAATGGACCCGCCTCGCGAAGACTGCCTGTCGACCTGCCGCGGCTACCGTCGTTTGCTGGCGAACGTCGCGGTTGCCACCAGCATCACCAGGCTTCCCACGATCAGGAGCCAGGTGCCGGTGTTGGAAGACTGGCGTTGTCCGCTGCCGGCTGCCGGCGCCAGCGGGGTGGGCGAGGAAGCCGGCGTCCCGCCACTGGCACCCTCGTCCGCGTGGGGGGCATCCACGTGGTCGCCCGTCCCGGTCCCTTCCGAGGAGTCCGTCCCGGAGCTGCCCGTCCCGTCGCTCGTCGCACCGGAGGCGACACCACCGGAACCGTCGTCGCCGGCGCCATCGGACGGGACGTCACCCGTCCCCGGGTCGGGGTCTCCTGCAGGAGAATCATCACCCGTCCCCGGGTCGACACCGCCGGAGTTCGGATCGCCGGCCGGCCCCTCGGGCGTCTCCGTCGGGTTCGCTTCCGGCGTGGCTGTCACCGTCCCCGAGGGGGGCGTTGTCGCTGTTGGCGTCGCGGTCACGGTCGCTGTTGCGGTTGCCTTCGGGGTCGCGGTCGAAGTGGGAGTCGCGGTCGGGCCCACTCCCGGGTCGTTCGCGGGGCGGGCAACCAGTCGCTTGTTGAAGAAGGTCAGCGAGTTGGTCGATGGCCCGAACGTCGCGTCGGCGCCAATCGTATGTGCAGCCTGGCCCGCGAACTGGTACTGCGGGTAGGCAGCGCTATCGTCCCAGTTCTGCAGCGAAATCTCCGTGACGGTCACCGTGGCGTCCGCTTTCACCGAGATTGGCCCACAGACGGTCGCCCCTTCGGCGACGGTGCGCGTGTACGTCGTGGGCGACGATTTCCCCGGCCAATCGACGACGAACTGGAAGGCCACGGCCGCGTCCGGCGCCCCGTTGCCATTGTTCTCCCACGTCTTGCAGAGCATGACGGAGCGATGGAGCGCCACAACGGTATGTGCCGTGTCGGAATTGTTGGTGCCCACGGGGTCGGGTGAGGAGGCCGTTACCGATGACGTCACTGCCTTGTCCCCCGAGGCGTTGAGCGCCGTGAAGGCATGGATAACGACAGTTTTCGCAGAACCGGCATTGATCGTGCCGAGGTTGCACGTCGGTATCGCACCGGCCTGGCCGTTGCAGCCGTCGGCAAAGAGCGAGACCACCTGGCTGTCGATCGTTGTGTTCAGCACCACACCCTGGGCCTGCCCGGTCCCCTTGTTCTTCACCGTCACGTTGTAGTCGAACGAGCTGCCGCTGCTTGCCTCAGCTGGGGCCTGGACGTCCACGCTGAGGTCGGCGGGGTCAGGCACGATGAAGGACATGGAGGCCCGCACGTTCTTGAACTGCACCTGGTCGCCATACTCCTTCTCGATCTTCACCTTTACCGGTGTCGTGGGGTCCCACGTATGGTCGAACTCATCCGGCCCAACGTGATACGTCACTTCGAACGGCCCGACACCGACCTGGACGGGGTAGCTGTCGAAGAGCACGCCGGGCTCGCGGTCCACGTACACGTTGATGCCGCCGGACCCGGTCTGCGAACTTCCTTCGAAGCTGACCTTCCATTGGATGCTTGTTGCGTTGGCGGGGATGTTGCTCGGTATGAACGTGTAGACCACGTTCCCGTTCCCGTCGCAAAAGTCGATGGCGGCGTCGTGGCAGCTCCCCGTGGCCACAACCGACGACGGGTTGAACGGGGGCGGATAGAGGGTCTGCGCGGCTGCCTGCTCATGGCTTCCCCCTGTCCATGCCACAGCGACGACGACGGCGAGTAGAATACCGGCCAGCAGTCCCCGGACCGGACTGCGTGGCGACGTGAATTGGTTGCTCATGGTTTGGCGCTCCCTCGAGAACAAAGTCCGTACCTCGCGGGCCGCCGGGCTGGTCAGTCCGGCATGCCCGCGGGTACCTGTTCATCCTCGGTGGCCGCGAGTGCCGCATTCGTCCGTTGGAATACCCAAGTTCGCCCTTCGCGCCCCGCGAACATACCCATGAACTGGGGTCGATTACCCAATTCACTTCGTTCGCCGCTCGTGGATGGGGTTTGAGAGAGAGTGGCGCCACCACGCGTGCGGTTCGCTACCACCGGCGATGGCGTCCAGGTCGCCTTCTCGGTCTCTGGCTCGGGGCCCCCGCTCTTCTGGATTCCCCACTACCTCGTTTCCCACGTCCAGGCCGAATGGGACTTTCCCCAGCATTTCATCTACGACTGGTTGTCCAGTCGCTACACCGTCATCCGGTTCGACAATCGCGGCCTTGGGCTTTCCGACCGCCAGCGTCGAGGCCGTCGACCTTGATGCCCGCCTGCGCGACATGGACGCTGTCGTCGCCCGCCTCAAGCTGGAGAGCTACGCCATCGCCGGCATCCAGGGCGGTGGCAACCTCGCCGTTCATGCTGCCGCAGCCCACCCCGAGCGTGTCTCCCACCTTGTCCTGATCAACTGGTCGCCGTTCTTCCAGGTGGAAGCGTGGGACGGCCGCAAGGGTTCGCTTGGCATCCTCCTCTACGCCGACTGGGACCTTATGGTCGAAAACATCGGCGGCACCTCGTTCGGGCACCAATCGCCCTACGCCGCCGGCTACGGCCGCCTGATCAAGGCCTCCATCACCCAGGACATGGCCATCCGCTACGCCAACACCTACCTCGAAGAAGACCTCACCGGCTGCCTGCCCCTCGTCACAGCCAAATCATTCGTCGCCCTGTCCACCGATAACGCCTACGCCTCGATGGAGGGCGCCCGGGCGGCGGCGGCGGCGATTCCCAACTGCGAGTACCAGGAGTTCGAGGGCGGCATCGCCGACCATGTCCAGTCGCTCGTCCGGGCGATCATGCGGTTTCTCTACGACCGGCCCGCGGACGAGGCTCCCTCGGCGCCGCTCCCCTCACTCACGTCGCGCGAACTCGAGATCCTCGCCCTGGTGGCCGCCGGGCTCAGCAACCGGCTCATCGCCGACCGCCTCGTGCTCAGTCCCCGGACCGTCGAGCGCCACCTGGAGAACCTCTACCGCAAGACCGGCACCCATAGCCGCGCCGAAGCGACGTCCTACGCCTTCAGCCATGGGATTGCCCGCCCGGTCGCCTAGCGACGCTGCCCCAGCCGAAGAATGCGCGCCGGCAGGGTGAGGATCGCGTGGAGCGTCTGGAAGACGGAGTCGACCGCGATCCCGAGCAGTCTGAACGGCAACAGCAGCAGCCAGATGATCGGGTAGAGCACCAGCATGAGGAGTGCCAGCGGCAGCGAAATCAGCGCCAGCAGGAGCCAGAGGATCGATCATCATCCGCTCAGTCTAGGCGCCGTCCGCCGTGGTAGTGGTACGGCGCAGGAGGCTGATGGCCCGGCCTGCTTCGCTGTCGGCGATGAGGGCGGCGAGGCGGCGCTCTCGCGTGGCCTCCTGCTTCGCGCTCATCACCCAGTGCGTCGCCGTCCGCCGGTAACCGGGCGGGCGCGACTCCCAGTAAGCCCAGGCCGCTTCGTTTGCCTGCAGGCGGGCCAGGTAGCCTGGCGCCAGGGGCACCTGTTCGGCTTCGAACGAGTAGCCGGTCGGCGAACCGTCGTACGCCTCGAAGGCGGCCGCGCCGGCCGGCGCCACCAGGCCCTTGTCTCGCAGTTCAGCGAAGCGGGCCAGGTTCACCTTGCTCCACTTGCTCCCCTTCCGGCGCGGCGTAAAGCGCTGCTTGTAGCTCGCCTCGTCATGCTTGTGGCGCACGCCGTCAATCCAGCCGAAGCAGAGTGCCTCATCGAGCGCTTCCCGGTAGGCCAGGCCACCACGCCCGCTGGCTTTGCGATGGAAGCCGACGAACACTTCTCCGGCGGTTGCGTGATGCTCTTCCATCCACGCCCGGAAGTCGGCCTGGCCCTCGAAGAAGATCGGTTCACCGCCGTCGCCCATCCGCTACAGCCGCTTCTGCACCCGCACGCTCGATCCGTCCTCGCCGACAACCTCGAAGCCGGCCGCCAGGTACATCGAGAGCGGGCCGAGGTGATTCTCGGCCGCGGATTCCGCTTCCGGCCGGGGGTACGCCTCCACGACCGTGATGCCCGCGTCTTTGAATCCCCGACAGGCCGCCGCCAGCAGAGCGCTGGCAATCCCCTTCCGCCGCTGGCTCTCCGCCACTACGAAGCAGGCGATAGTGCCCACGGTCTCGGGGTCCCGCTCGTCTTCGTCGAACATCGTGTAGCGCGAGAGGACGTTCGCGTTGCACCAGGCGACCGCCTGTCCGTCCACGTAGGCAAGGAAGCCCTTCATCGTGCCCTCGCTGATCATCTCCGCGGCAGCGGCCCGGTTCATCGTCCCGTCATTGACGTTCCACCGCTTCGCCGCATGGTCCGCGTGGGGGAAATAGCAGTAGCAGTTCGCCCACGCCGGGTTCCCTGCAAACGCGACATCGTCGAAAAAGGTGAGGTAGTCGGCGCTGCCGCCGGGGGTCAGGGGTTGGATCTCGATGCTCGCTTCGGTCATGGCTCCTACCCTTCTCCCCGGAAGAAGGCGTTGAGCTCGGGACTTCGGGCGTTGTCGGCGAACGCCGCGAAAGAGCCGTCCTCGAGGAGACCTTTCGCGGCCCGCTGAAAGCCGCCCCAGGCCGCCAGCGCCAGCGCTCCACCCGTGCTGATCCGGCGCACACCCATTGCCGCCAGTTCGGCCACCGTGAATGGCGCTGCCCAGCCAATGAGCACGTTCACCGGCTTGGGCGCTACCGCCTTCACCACCGCCTCGATCTGTTCCTGCGTGCGAATCCCCGGTGCGTAGAGGCAGTCGGCCCCTGCCTCGGCATAGGCCCTCAGCCGCGTGGTCGCCTCGTCGAGGTCCGGCACACCGACGAAAAAGCATTCCGCCCTCGCCGTCAGCACCACGTCGCCACCGGCAGCATCGACTGCCCTCCGGGCGGCCTTCACCCGCTCGACCGCCAGGTCGATTGGATACAGCCGGTCGGTCCCGGCCTGCTTCGTGTCCTCGATGGAGAGGCCGGCCACGCCGGTCTCGATGCAAGCCTTCACATTCGCTGCCACGCCTGCCGGGTCGTCGGCAAAGCAGTTCTCGAAGTCGGCGTTCACGGGCAGGTCTGTTGCCGCCACGATCTCGGCGATGTGGGCGAGCATCATCTCCAGCGTCACGCCATTGTCCGGCCGCGCCTGGGAGAAGGCGAAGCCGGCGCTCGTCGTTGCCTGGGCCTTGAACCCAAGGCTCTCGAGATACACGGCCGATCCCCGGTCCCAGGGGTTCGGCAGGACGAAACAACCCTCTTCGTGGAGGGCCCGGTAGAGAGAGCGCTTCTCGGCGGTAGTGGTCATGCGCGCATCCTACCCCGCGTGGCGATGGCGAGAGGCCAACGGCTGTCACCCTGGCCTTCTGACGAGCGGCGTTCGGGCCCGTAGAATCTCGCTCCACCCGGAGGTCGTTCGTGTCCCAACCTGCTTCGCCGCTCCTTGCGGGCCTGCTCGTCGTCGACATGACGGATTCGTGGGGCGAACTGGCCGGGCGCAACCTCGCCGACCTCGGCGCCACCGTCATCAAGGTCGAACCACCGGGAGGCGTCGATAGCCGCCGCAAAGGCCCTTTCGACGAGCGTCCGGGGCACGACGGCGAGTCGCTCTACTGGGCTTCCGTCGGCCGTGGCAAGCACAGCGTCGTCGTCGACCTCGAGGACCCGGCCGCCCTCGCCGAGCTCTGGGCCCTCTGCGCCGAAGCTGATGTCTTCATCGAATCCTTCGAGCCCGGCCACCTGCTCGCCTACGGCCTCGACTTCGAGGTGCTCAGGGCAGCGAACCCCTCGCTCATCTATGCCTCCATATCGCCGTGGGGCCAGGACGGACCGCTCGCCTACGCACCGGCATCCGAGCTCACCGTCGAAGCCGCCAGCGGCCTCCTCAGCCTGACCGGCGACGGCGACCGCCCGAACGTTCCCGTCGGCTACCCACAGTCCGCCTTCCATGCCGGCGCCCAGGCGGCCGCGGATATCTGCATCGCCCTCCACGAGCGGATGCGCTCGGGTCTCGGCCAGTACCTCGATGTCGCCGCCCAGCCCGCCATGGTCTGGACGCTGATGAGCGCCACCGGCTGGCCCCCCAACGAGCACAAGAACCCGACGAACCAGTGCGAAGAACGGGCCAACCCGCCTCGCGACCTCGTCCCCGGGGTCACGATCCCGCGCCTCTGGAAGTGTCTCGATGGCTGGGTCTCCTTCACCATCACCCTCGCCCGCATCGGCGCCCGTTCGATGGAAGCGGTCGTGCGCTGGATGGAGCGCGAAGGCGCCGCTCCCCCTGCCGTCACCGCCGTCGACTGGACGAACTGGGGCGCCGATGTCGCCGAAGGAAAGTTGCCAGCGACGACCGTTGCCGAAGCCGTGGCCGCCGTCATCGCCTTCTTCGAGACAAAGACGAAGCTGGAGCTCCAGACCTTCGGGATGGAGAACGAGATCCTCCTCGCCGCCATCTACGACTCCGCCGACGTCGTGAACGACCCCCACCATGCCGCCCGCAACTACTTCGAGACGGTTGGCGATCGCAAGCATCCCGGCCCCTGGATCCGGATGTCGAGGACCCCGCTCTCTTCGCCGCCCGCCGCCGAGGCCCCTGGCGCCAGCCAGGCCATGCTGCGTTCCCGTCGCCAGTCTTCGCCCCCGGCGGTTTCGAGCGAGCCGCGTCGCCAGCCGTTTAGCGGGCTCAAGGTTGCCGATTTCGCCTGGGTGGGCGTTGGCCCCCTGATCAGCAAGTTCCTCGCCGACCACGGGGCCACAGTCGTCCACGTTGAATCGAGCACAGCGCCCGATGTCCTCCGCCTTGGCCCGCCCTTCCACGATGGGGTGGCCGGGATCGACAACAGCCAGTTCATGGCCAACTTCAACTCTTCCAAGATCGGGCTCGCCTCGAACCTGAGCACGGAAGAAGGCAAGGAGATCGCCCGCAAGCTCATCGCCTGGGCCGACATCGTTGTCGAGTCCTATACCCCCGGCACGATGGCCAAGTGGGGCCTCGACTTCGCCACGATCAGCAAAGACCGCCCCGACCTTGTCATGCTCAGCACCTGCCTGCGCGGCCAGACAGGCCCGGAACGCACCTACACCGGCTTTGGCGGCCAGGGCGCCGCGATGGCCGGCATCCACTCCCTCACCGGCTGGCCCGACCGCGCCCCCACCGGCCCCTGGGGCGCCTATACCGACTTCATCAACCCCCGCTACGGCATTGCCGCCCTGAGTTCGGCCCTCATGCACCGCGCCCGCACCGGGCAGGGCCAGTACCTCGACCTCTCCCAGGTCGAGGCCGGTGCCCGCTTCGTTGAACCGGTCCTCCTCGACTACACGGTGAACGGCAAGGTCTGGCCCGCCATGGGCCACGACTCCATCTACGCCTGCCCTCACGGCGTCTTTGCCACCGAAGGGATCGAACGCTATATCGCCATTGCCGTCGAGACGGAGGAGCAGTGGAAGGCGCTCTGCGACCTCGCCCCCCTCGACGAGTTCGCCGGGCTCCACAGCCTCAAGAAGCGGCAGGCGAAAAAGCAAGAGATCGAGGATGCGATGCGCAGCTGGTGTGCCCCCCGGGAAGGCTTCGCCCTCGCCGAAAAACTGCGCGCCGTCGGGGTGCCCGCCTCAATGGTCCTGCGACCTACCGACCTGTACGACGATCCGCAGCTCGCGCATCGCGGCTTCTTCGTCACGCTCGAGCACACCCACATGGGCCCCACGCCCTATGACGGTCCTGTCACCAGGTTCAGCGACACGCCCGCCATCCTCCGCAAAGCGGCGCCCTGCCTCGGCGAAGACAGCCATTACGTCCTTGCCGAGATCCTTGGCTACGACGAGCCCACCATCGCTCGCTTCGCGGAAGCCGGAGCCCTCACCTAGTCTCGACGCCTCTCCGTCCCCGTGTGGAAGCGAAGGAAGCGTTGCACCTCCGCCGGGGCGGGCCATTCGCCCACCTCGTCAGCGAAGACTCGCTCGATCACCTCGTCCAGCTCCGTCGCCACCGATCGCCTGTGGCGTGAGCCGGTTCCGCCGGTCCAGAGGATGCTCATGACCCGATATGGCGCCTGCGCGGCCGAAGGTGACGTTAGTCGGGCGACGGGGCCGCTTCCGTCGCCTCTTCGAGGCCGTCCCGCAGGAGCTGCTCGACGGCGCTTGCCGCCGCGTCGATGTCGGCCTCGTTGTTGTAGACGTGCAGGGAGAAGCGGATCGCGTTCAGCGAGCGCACGGAGCGGCAGACGATCTGGCTGTTCCGCTGCAGTTGCGGCGCCGCGAGGAATGCGTCGATACCCTCCAGCTCAAAGGCAAACAGGCCGGTACGGGCGCTATCGTCCGCCGGGCTCACGAGCGAAAAGCCGGGGACCAGGCGGAAGCGTGCCTCGGCGTAGCGGTTGAGCTCCTTCGCCCGCTCAAAAACCGCCTCGGGGCCGCTCTCGAAGTACTGCTCGATGGCGGCGTTCGCCCCCGCGATGAGGACGGTGCTGAGCGTGCCCGTCTCGAACTTCTTGATGTCCTTGTGGGCCGGCACAAACCCGCCCTCGAAAGTCCCACGACTCGGCGCCGCGCCCGCTCGTCCGTTGCGGTTGCACCATCGGGATCAGCTCGGGCCGGATGTAGAGGGCGCCAAGCCCGCTCGGCCCGCACATCCACTTGTGCATCGGGATCGCGTAGAAATCGGCATCCATCGATGCCATGTCCAACGGCAGGTGGCCGCCCGTCTGGGCGCCGTCGACGAGGACGTAGGCCCCGACCCGGTGGGCAACCTCCGCGATCTCTTTCAGCGGCAGAAGTTGCCCCGTCGCGAACGAGATGTGGCTGATCATCACCAGGCGCGTCCGCCGGTCGATGCGCGAGGCAAACTTGTCGACGATCGTTGCGGTGTCGTCCGCCGCGGAGATGTCGAGCCACTCCACCTCGGTCGCCGCCCGCTCCCGCGTCCAGTAGATGGGCACTGTGCCCCCGGGGTGCTCGATCGTCGTCGAGACCACCCGGTCGCCCTCCCCCAGCGGAAGCCCGCTGAGGACAACGTTGAGGCCGTCGGTGGTGTTGTTGGTGATCGTGATAGCGTCTGCGGTCGTCGCGAACAGGCGGGCCGCGTTCTCGCGGTACTGCTCGCGCATCTCCACCCGTTTGTCGAAGTGGTCGCGCCGCGTCGGCCCCGCTGCCAGCTCAGCATCCAGGTACGCGTGCATCGCCCCCGACACCGCATCGGTCATCGGGCCCGACCAGCCGGCGTTCAGATAGACCGACGTTCTTGCTGCCGGCGTGTGTTCGCGGTACCAGTCCCATCGCGGCGTCGTCGGCATCAGACCATCTCCACCAGCCGCGGAAGCAGCGTCCCCAGTTTCTCGCGCAGCACCACGTGGGCAGCCGTATCGTACGGCGTCTCCTCGGCGTTCAGGATCGCCAGCTTCGCCCCGGCGCGGAGGGCGAGGTCGGGCATCATCGCCACCGGATACACCCCCAGCGACGTCCCGATCGCGATGAAGACGTCGGACGACACGGAGGCCATCTCCGAGCGCTCGATGTCTTCCCGTTCCAGGTTCTGGCCGAAGGAGATCGTCGCCGTCTTGAGGATTCCCCCGCAGCTCTTGCAGGGTGGGTCGGGCTCGCCCTTCCGTACGCGCGCCAGCACCAGCTCCACGGGGCCGCGGTCGGTGCAGTTCATGCAGCGAAACTCACGCACGTTGCCGTGGACTTCGATGATCCGGTCGGGGTCGTTCCCGGCAGCGTGATGCAAGCCATCGATGTTTTGGGTGATCAGCATCTGGAGCTTGCCCTTTCCCTCCAGCTCGGCGAGGGCGAGGTGTCCTGCATTGGGTGAGGCCGTCGCATAGGGGCTCGTCAGCCGGTGCTGCCAGCCGGCCGCCCGGGCCTCCGGGTGAGCGAGGTAGTACTGGATGTTTGCCCGCTTCTCGGCTTCCGGGTCCTTCGTCCACACGCCCTCTGGCCCGCGAAAGTCCGGGATCCCCGACTCCGTGGAGATGCCGGCCCCGGTCATCACCGTTACCCAGCGGGCCTCGCGAATCCAGCCTGCGAGTCGGCGGAGGTCGTCGTCCGGTGTCACAAGACCCGAATTTACCCTTCGGATCGCCCTGAATCTACGGGCGCGACGTAACGTGTCACGGTTCGACGTCGTCTATACCTGCGAAAAACCTGTCTATCGGTCCTTGAATCTAGACGCCTTGCCCGGGGGGTGGCGCCCCTGCCTCCAACGTGCGATCCTGCCGCGCACGCTTAGCTCGTTTGTTCGAACAGGACAGGCGAGCGGCGAGTGTCCGACAGCACTGCCAGGCTGGCGAACACCGCGGAGGACTATCTGAGTAAGTTGCGCAAAGCCGTTGCGACGGGTGCTGTGCGAGGCCGTCGCAGGGTTCGCGTCATCGCGATCCGTGTCGGGATTAAGCTGAGCCTCGTCACGGCCATCCTCGCAGCCCTGGGTTCCTTCGCCGTCGTCGCCGGTGGGATCTCGCCGATCGACGTTCTCGCCCCGCGCGAGCCGGAGGCCCCGAACCTCCTCGCCGCTGCCGCTCTCCCCACCCCCGACTACTCCGCGGTCGAACCTCTCGACCTGCCCGAAAACAGCCCGATCCCGTCGGCGACGTTCATCCGGCAGGAGATAGCGACCCTGCCGGCGATCGCCCCCGGCACCCGTCTGACGCCCTCGCAGGTTCGCGTCTACGCTTCCATCGCCGGCTGGCCCTCAGATCTCCAGGACCAGCTGCTCGTCGTCTCGTACTGCGAAAGCAAGAACCGGCCCTACGCCACCAACGGCGTGATGCGCGGCTTGATGCAGCTCCATCCCATCTGGTTCTCCTACTCGGCCAACTCGCTCGACGACTGGGCCAACCCCATCACCAACCTGCGGACCGCCTACAGCGCCTACCAGTACGACGTCGCCCGCGGCAACGCCCCCTGGACCCAGTGGCAGTGCAAGCCAGACGGCTCCGTGGCGCCGGCGCCCGTTCCCGCACCTTCCCTCGATCTCCCCTCGGACGCACCCGCGATTGCTGCCTCGAACGGCGTGACCACGGCCGACACCACCGATGTGGCCGCCGAAACAGCGACGCCGACGGCAACGCCCGCGCCCTGGGACGAAAAGCCCGCCTGGCCGCCAAGCCCAAAGGGCAGCGAGACGCCACCGCCGGCAACACCGACGCCCGCTCCCTGATTACTTCCCGGCGAGGAACTCCTGGGGCACCGTCTTCGTCATCAGCTCGATGTCGGCGTCACTGACTCCGCCTGCTCGCATCGCAGGGATCGCCACGCGGTTCACGAAGGTGTAGCGCGTCGGCTCCGTCGGCGCTGCCGGCGTTGTCCCGGCGAGGATAGCCCCGGGTGCATGGTCGTGGCCGAGCATCAGCTTCGAGGCCCAGCCCCGTTTCACCAGCTCCATCACCGTCGCATTGCGCTGTTCCCAGTTGGGCCGGCCACCGGCGCCGGGATAGCGGTCCATCGAGAGGTAGACGCCCGTCTTCAGCAACCGCTCGAGGTAGTCCACGTCCGTGGAGTCGGCGCTGTGGCCGATGCAGATCCGGTCCATCGGCGCCCCCTCCTCCGTGAAGATCTCCACCTGGCGCGTGCCAACCTCTTCCGGCGCCCAGTGGTGGGTGCTGATCGGGCAGCCGGTGCGCTTACAGGCTCGTGCCGCACCACGGAGGATGCGTTCGCCTTCGGGGGTCACGCCGCCCATGTCGTTGGCGACCTTGATCGCCCCCGCCTTGATCGTCGTTTTTCCGATGCCGACTTCAATCTCCCGCACGAAGATGTCGGCGATCGTGTCGAGGTCACGCTCCCAGAACGAGCGCGGCACATCCCGCCAGATACCGGTCGCCACCACGACGTGCATCCCCGATGCCTCCGCCACCTCGCGGACGTACTCCACATCCCGCCCGAGGTCCGGCGTGCTCAGGTCGATCAGCGAATCGACGCCTCCCGCCTTTGCCTCCTTCAGTTCAGCGATAGCGCGCTGCTTCGTCGCTGCCCAGTCGAAGCGCCAGGGGTAGTGGTAGTTCTCGGCGCCCATCGACACCAGCACGTGCTCGTGGCTCAACACCACGCCAAGTTCGGACGCCTCTACAGGCCCGAGGACGGTCTCTACCTTCGCCATCGTCAGCTTCCCTTCGGCTGGTTGAACTTCGGTTCGCGCTTCTCCTGGAAGGCCATGATCGCCTCCCGGTGGGATGGCCACTTCCGCATGATCCGGTCGCGGACACCTTCTCGCTCCATCACCGCGTTGATATCCGGCTCCAGCGGGTTCACGCGTAGCACGTCCTTGATCGCCATCACCGCATCCGTCGGGTTGTTGGCGATTTCGTCTGCCCGCGCCAGCGCCGTGTCGAGCAGGTCGTCCTTCGTGGTCACGGCGGTCACCAGGCCCATGCGGTAAGCCTCTTCGGCGCCAACCATGCGACCGCTGAGGCACATGTCCGTTGCGTTCCCCAGTCCCACATGCTGGGCGAGCAGGCGCGTCGAGCCGAGTTCCGGCATCAGCCCCAGTTTCACGAAGCGGATGCTGAGCTTCGCCTCTTCCGCCGCCAGGCGCATGTCGCAGGGCAACACCATCGTCAGGCCAATTCCCACGGCATAGCCGTTGATCGCCGCAATCGATGGCTTGGAGCGCTGCAGGAGCACCGTCCACGGCGCCCCGAACCGGATCTGCTCCTGGTCGGGGTCGTCGTCCAGGCGGCGGCCAAAGTTCTGGATGTCCGCACCCGCGCAGAACGCCCGTCCGGCGCCCGTGATCACGAAGGCGCCGATGCCGGGGTCGCGATTCCACTGCTCCACCTGGTCGGTCGCCTCCGCGATCATCTGCGCCGTGTAGGCATTCAGGCGTTCGGGCCGGTTCAGCGTGATGATGCCGACCCGGCCCCGGGTCTCGGTCAGGATCTGTTCAAATGCCATGCAGGCACCCCCTTCAGTTGCTCAGGGCGGCCTCGATCAGCCGCTGGTCTTCCGCTGCGAAGTCAAAGGCAAGCGCCGCTTCCCTCGCGGCGGGGCTCATCTTGCGCCATGTCTTGCGAAGGATGTCCACCACCTTCGCCTCATCATGCTCCGGTGAGAATTCGTGCAATTGCGTCTCCAGGAACACCAGCGAGAGGGCGTCCTCAAACGCCTGGACATCCTCGTCCCGGCCCAGCCCGCGCTTGCGGATGATCGCTCCCACCCGCGCTATCACTTCCTCGTCGTAGCCGGCCTCGCGCAGAATCTTGCCCGTCGTCTCGGCGTGGAAGACCTGCAGGTCGCGTCGCCAGCGGAGGTAGCCCTGCCGCCCGGCCGGGTAGTCGCTCCGTGGCCGCTCCCAACGCCGGATGTGGTGGCCACGAGCCGCCAGCAGCAACGCCTCCGAGGCATCCGGCCGCAGACGCTGCACCCAGCGCGTCGCCATCTCGGCGTGCGTCTGTTCCTTGGGGACGGCCTTGCCTCGCAGGGTGAGCGTCTCCGGGTCGCCGGCGTTGGCCGCATCGATGGCGGCGATCGCCCGTTCGAACCTCGACTGTGCTCCGCCTGGCATGGGCACGGATTCTAGCCCACGCAGGGGCGCGGTGTTGCTAGCGAACGCGGGCCGCGTGCTCCACCAGTTCCACCGCCTGGTCGACATTCAGGTGGTCGGTGTTCACGCAAAAGTCGTACGTCGCCGGGTCCAGCCACGGCGTCTCGTAGAAACGGTCGAGGTAGATCACCCGCTCGTGGTCCGTCCGCTCGGCAACCGTGCGCGCTTCCTTCTCGTCCATCCCCATGTTCGCCATGATCCGGCGCACGCGGGCCGAAACGGAGCCGCAGATGAGGGTGCGCATCACGTCCGTGCGGCCCTTGAGCACCGCCTGGCTGGCGTGTCCCACGATCACCGCGTTCCCCTGGTCGGCGATATCGAGGATGACCCGCTCAATGAACCGGCGGTAGTCGGCGGAGGTGTACATAGGGCTTTCGGCCAACGGCGCCGGGTTCGCCCAGACTGCCTCCGGCATACTCGGGTTGCGGGCCAGCGTTTCGAGGATCCGCGTCAGCAGGGACGGGGATCGTTCCGCTTCGCTCACCGCTTCCGGCGAGGCGCCGGCCTCCTGCGAGGCGTCCTGCACGATCTGGTAGTCCACGTACCGGTAGTCCAGCCGGGAAGCGAGTTCGCGGGCGATATCCTCGCCCAACGAGCCCACCTGTCGCGCGATTGCGATGACCCTGGTGTTCATTTCCGCTCCCCCTGCTCGGTTGGCAGGATTCTAGCACCGGCGCTTCGAACGCTGTTCGGGCCTCTCCGAGCGACGTAAGTCCGCCAGGCAGTTGGTACGTTTGCGGGGACCCACGACCTCGCCATTCACAGGCGACCAAGACGCGGTACAGTTGGCGAAAGCTTCTACAAATGCTTAGGCGCGTATGCCATAGGCGAAGGCTGGTTATGGCTATCCAGGTCTCCCTCCTCTCCCACACCGAAGATCCCCTGCGCTCGCTCTACATGGCGTACCGCACCTGCTATAGCGCCCTCACCCCCCAGCAGGTCGTCGAACGGATTGAGGACGAGCGCATCTCCCGCGACAAGATGCAGGAGTTCATCACCGAACGCCTGAAGACGGGCCACGCCAGCCCACTCGAACAAATCCACTTTGAATTCGGCATCAGTGGCGTCTCGCGTGCTTTCAGCCACCAGTTCGTGCGCCATCGCGTCGGCATCAGCTTCGAACAGCAGAGCCAGCGCTACGTGACCTACAAGGGCGGCACCTTCCCTTACACCGTGCCCCAGACGATCGAGAAGGCCGGCCTCAGCGACGAGATGCGCGAGCTCTTCTCCACCGTCGGCGAGTTGTACGAAAAAATGGTCGCGGCCGGCGTTCCTGCTGAAGATGCGCGATTCTTGCTGCCAAACGCCACCAACACCAACTTCAAGATCACGGTCAACTTCCAGGCCCTGCTCCACATTGCCGATCTGCGCCTCTGCACCCGCGCCCAGTGGGAGTTCCGCCGCGTCGTCGCGCTCATGCGCGGCGAAGTGATGAAGGTCGCCCCCGAACTGGGCAAGTATCTCCAGCCAAAGTGTGGCGAACACCGCATGGGCTACTGCGACGAATCCGAGAAGGACTGGGAAGCCTGCCCCATCGGCCGCGTCCGGCCCCACAAGTCCGTCCTCTTCCGCATCTACGACTCCTACCGCAAGGGCGAACTCCAGCCGCTCCGCGAGGAGGACTGGGCCACCATCGAAGAGATCGGTGAGGGTGACCCCGCCGAGGCCCCCGCGACCTGGTAAACGCCGCCTTTTGCCTCGGGGCCTGCCCTTACCGGGTGCCCATCTAGACTGGGTGAGATGCGCCTCGCCACGCTCGCCTTTGCCGTCGCAGCGATCCTCTTTGCCGCCTGCAGGGGCGCAAGTGGCGACGATACCAAGCCTACCCCGACCGGTTCTGTCACCACCGCCGCAGGCACTGCCGCCACAACGACTGCAACCACCGTCCCCGGCGCCGAAGGTGAGGCGCCATCGTGGAGCTCGTTCCACATCGAGGCAAAGGTCGTCATCCAATCCGCAGGCGCCGCCGGAACGGAAGGCTCTGCCACACCGGCGACAACCCCGAGCTCGGCCAAGACGACGAATGTCGACATCAGCTGGTGGAGCAAGTCGCTGCAACTGTTCCGCCAGGAACTCAACGTGATGCCCGAGGGCGAGGCCGCAAACGAGACCAGGCTCATCGGTACCGGCGACGAAATCGTCATCTACGACTCCGGCACCAACTCCTATTCAACGAACGCCTACCCGGAAGGGGGGTCGGACCTCGTCGCTGTGCCGATACCCGCCTCGATCGTCCTCGGCCCGCCGTCCTCACCAAACGCTGAGGCTCCCTTCGATGGCGCCATGGCCATGCTCCAGTCGCTCACCAACCGCCCCGAGGGCCTCGTGGAGAAGGACCCGGACACTGTGGCCGGCCGCGCCACCCGCGTCTTCGAGACGGGCCCTGCGACTTGCGGCGGCACCGACGACCAGACGGGCGAACCCACCGACTGCCGGGGCACCGTGACGGTGTGGGTCGACATCGAGACGGGCTTCATCCTCCGCTACCAGGCAGAGGACCCCGGGATCCAGCAAGTCTCCGTGGAGGTGACGGCGATCGAGTACGGCCCCGACTTTGCCGGCGATTCTCTTCGAGTTCACGCCGCCGACGGGCGCCACGAGGACCACGTCCTAGGGACTCTCCCCTAAGGGCCCCCGCATTGTTCCCCGCCATCCACTAGCGGACGGCGGCCCTTCCTGCGCGGCGTCGAGGTTGTAGGTAGACATCGGGGGAGTGACACCGTGCCTGCAACCCTAACTGTGCCGCGCCTGGGCGTCGGCAGCCCCGGCGGCCTGATCGCCGAGTGGTACGCCGCCGAAGGCTCAACCGTGGAGCCGGGCGACCGCGTGTACCGCCTTGAAAGCGGCTTCGTTTCGCTCGATATCGAGGCCGAGACCGGCGGTGTGGTCCGCCATGCTGTCCCGGCCGGCATCCCCCAGTTTGAAGGCGAAGCCGTCGGTTACGTCCTTGCGCCCGGCGAGCGGCTGCCCGTGAACCTCGACAGCGAAGCCTCAGAATTCGTCGACGAACCGGACGCCGACGCCGTTGGCGACGCCTCGATGGCCGCCTCCTTCCTTGGCACTGCACCGGTCGGCGCCTTTGGCGAAGAACTCACGTTGCCGCCGGCCAAACGGCGTGACCCGGACGAGGAACCTGTACCCCTGCGGCCGCGCGGAAAGCTTGGCGAGCCCGACGACGGCCGCCCCGGCCTCTGGGAACTTGTCACTGATGAAAAAGAGCCCGGCGCCGAACCTGCATCGGCCGTCCAGACTGTCGTCGTGACCGCACCGCCGCGCCCCCGTCCCCTCGTCATGCGCGTCGCCGTACCTATGACCGAAGCGACGAAGATCCGCGAACAGCTGGCCGCGGAGTGGAAAGACGAAGATCTCGATGTCCCTGACGAGGCGACTATCGTCCGCGCTGTCGGCCATGCACTCCAGGAGCGCCTTCCGCTCAAGCCCCTCGCCGAAACCATTGCCCTCGTCACCCTCGCCACCGAGGGCCTGGCCTGGTGCGCGGTCGAGCATCCCGGCAAAGGCCCCTTCAAGGATGTCGTCCGTGCCCTCGCCTCCACCGTCGAGGACGATCCCGGCCAGCCAGTGACCGTTGTCAGCTATGCCGCCTTCGGGATCGACTCCGCCGAACCCCGCCTGGCGGACGGCGCCGCGATGGCCGTTGGGTTCGCCCGGCCCGTGGTCACCACCGCTGCCACATTGACCCTCGTCTACGACCCCGAACAGGTCGACGATCACGTTGCGGCGGCCTTCCTCGGCCGCGTTCGCGAGCTGCTCGTGCAGCCTTATGCGCTTCTCGCCGAATAACGGCGACATGGCAACGACGGCCGCGGGCGGCACAATGGAGACGGAGGACACCTTGTCGAACGATTGGCAACGCAACATCAGCGTCTACAAGCTTGGAGTGTCCAACTACAAGGACACCCACCGGCTTCAGGCCCGGCTCCAATCGCAGCGCCGAGAAGGCAAGGGTGAGGATACCCTCCTCCTCACCGAGCACCGTCCTGTTATCACCCTCGGCCGTGCGAACCCTGAGCCTGACCTCCGTGTCGGCCGTTCTGTGGTTGCCAACCAGGGCATCGAGATCATCCCCACCGAACGCGGCGGCAACATCACCTACCACGGACCCGGCCAGCTGGTCGCCTACACCATCGTCGACCTCAAGGCCTGGGAGTGCAGCGTCACCGACTTCGTCAGCGGCCTCGAGGAGACGGTCATCCACGTCCTCGCCGATTGGGGTATCCGCGGCGACCGTAAGGACCAGGCTCGCGGTGTCTGGGTCGAGGACCGCAAGATTGCCTCCGTCGGCCTTTACGTTCGCCGCTGGGTGACGATGCACGGCATCGCCCTCAACATCGACCCCGACATGAGCCACTTCGACCTGATTAACCCCTGCGGCCTGAAGGATGTCGAGATGACCAGCCTTTCCCGCGAGGCGAGCAAAGGTGTCGGGATGAACGAGGTCATCGAGTCCTTCGTCGAGCACTTCGCCACCGTTTTCGATTGCGAAGCGGCCTACCACCAGGTGCCCGGCAAGGCCGCCGCTCAGTCCTAGCCCAACCCCTTTGTGAGGCGTAGGCTTCGCGTTCCTTAGGAGGAAGCGAAGGAATGGACGTCCGCAGCCTTGTCGATCCCGCCTACAAGTCGCTCGTCGAGCAGATGGCAGCCAATCCTGCCGACTGGAGCAACCCCGCCAAAGTTCGTGCCGACCGTCGCGCTCTTACGCCGCCCGCCCCCATCCCCGATACCGTTGCCTGGCAGGACCACGATGCTCCCGGCCCTGAAGGCGCGCCGCCGGTCATGGTTCGGCTCTATCGCCCGAAGAACCAGTCCGGCGCCCTCCCCTGCATCTACTGGATCCACGGCGGCGGCTACATGGGCGGCACAGCCGACGGCGCCAACGAAACCGCCAGCGAATGGGCCATCGACCTCAACTGCGTCGTGGCTTCCGTTGAGTACCGTCTCGCGCCCGAGAACCCCTATCCGGCGCCGATCGAGGATTGCTACGCGGGCCTCTACTGGCTCACGAAAAACGCCGCCGACCTCCGGATCGACCCCCACCACGTCCTCATCGGTGGCGGCAGCGCCGGTGGTGGACTCTGCGCCGCCCTCGCCCTCCTCGTCCGCGATCGCAAAGAGCTGCAGATCAGCCACCAGGTGCTGGTCTACCCGATGATTGACGACCGCCGCACCAGCGCTTCCAGCCAGTGGGACACCTGGGTCTGGACCAAACACAGCAACGAGACCGGTTGGAAAGCCTACCTTGGCGACCTCTTCGGCAAGGACGACGTCCCCGCCTATGCCGCGCCATCCCGGGCGACCGACCTCCGTGGTCTTGCCCCTGCCTACATCCTCGTTGGCAGCCTCGACCTCTTCCTCAGCGAAGACATCGACTACGCCGAGCGCCTCCTCGAGGCGGGTGTGTCGACAGAACTCCACATCTACGCCGGAGGCCCTCACGGCTTCGATGTACCCGCGCTCGGAGGCAAGGCCGAACTCGGCCGCCGTGCCCGCGCCGACCTCAAAACCTGGCTGAAGGGGGCCATGGCCTGAGGTCGTGCTTATCGGGTGGTCATTCGAGACTCACTCAGCCACAATGGCGCGGTGAAATGCGCTGGCTGCGGTAGCGAGGCTTCAGCCTCCGCCGCCTTCTGTCGCGAATGTGGTCAGTCGCTGGTCGCGACGCGACCGTCCCCAACCTGCTCCGGCTGTGGAGCGCCGATAACGCCTGGTGCCGCCTTTTGCCGGGCCTGTGGCACCGCCCTTTTCGCTGCTCCGGGCGCAACCACGAAATGGCCGCTCGTCGCCGCGATCTCCGCCGCCTCGATCTTTGGTGTCGCTGCCGTCGCGGCTTCCGCCTACTTCCTTCTCGATAGCGACGACGCCAGGCGCGCCCCGGTGGCGATGGTCGCCGTGCGCTCATCGGGCGGACCTGCAATTGGCTACGCCTACGTTGGCGACGGAGCGGCCCAGCCCGTTCCCGCGGAGGGCGCCTATACGGTCTACCTCACAGACGGGGACGCTCGCGTGCTGATCCTCGCGGACGTTTCGGCGAATGGCGAAGCCCCCCTCGACTTCCCCACGGACCTTGGTGGTTCCGGGGCTGCCGTCGACAGGGAGACCGCGGCAGACATCCGTACCGTCATCGACGCTTTCAGCTATGTGAAACTCACCGAGTACACCGCCCTCGAGGCGTCGTCCGGCGGCTACGAAAATCGTCTCTTCACGGAAGGCGATGGCGATCCAAATGAGGCGCTCGACCGCCTGTACGTGCTTTACAGCGATGCCGCTCACCGGGAGGGCACTGTTCTTGATGCGCTCGCGCATCTGGATGCCAGGGCTGCCTCTTCCGGGGCGGGTCCCCGGTTCGCCGCCGGCCCGCCGCTGCTTCCCCTCGCCGGCATCTGGGACAGCATCAAGGACTCTTTCAATGGCTTCTTCGGCTACGCGGGTGAAGCCGGCGAACGTGCCTCTGGTTCGATCCTTAAGACTTTCGACGAGATGACCCCGGATGAGCGTGACGACGCAGTTGCCTTCCTGCCGCCCGCAATCACCGGCGGTGCCTCTTCCTACGACGACCTGGCCGCCAAACTGCGCAATGGTGAGCTGAACGACAGCGCCGCCCAGATCAGGCGGCAGCTCTGGCAGGACCCCGGCTTCGCCGCCGCCGCCCAGGACCTCTGCGACTGCAACCGCCCCGACCTCCAGACCGCTCATACCGAGGGCGCCGAACTCGTGAGCAAAGGCGCCGACCTGAACGTTGCCGTGGTCAAGACCGTCCTCGGCGAGGTGTTCCCGGACATTTCGACCGGCTTCGATTATGCCGACAAGGCCAACGAGTGGGCCGAATACGCCCGCGAGGTATACCAGGACCCCCTGGCTGCCGGCGAAAAGACTCTGCGGGCGGCCCTTGAGAAGAAGATCGCCGACCGCATCAAGGAGGACCTCGAAGCGTGTTGTGGGGACGACCTCGACCCGGACCTCCTCGACGAGGCCGTCGGCGCCCTTGCGGAGAACGCGGTCAGCCAGGTGCCAACCGTCTTCATCCCAACCCCCACCCCGGAGAACACGCCTCGCCCAACGAAGACATCCGTCGCTCCTCCCACGGCTACGACACGCCCGACGGACACACCGACCACAGTCGCCACCGCGACGGTGAAAGCCTCCATGACTACCACTGTCACGGAGACGACGACCGGTACCGTCACCACGACAACGACGCCGACCGTGACGTCTACCACCACCTCAACTTCGACCCCCACGAAAGTGCCGGCGACAGCCACGAAACCGCCCGCGGCCACGGCGACGAAGGCCCCGACCATCGCGCCGACCCCGATCCCCACGTCGACGCCGCTCCCGACCGCGACTTCCCTCCCGACTGCAACCCCGACCACGCCCCCGCAAGTCCAGTTCACCGGAGGCATCTATGAACCGGTGGCGAGCGGTTCCGTCGACTCTCTCGCTTCCACCGTCAGTCTGACGGTGAACTTCGCAACCGGGACGCTTTCCGGCACGATTTCCGGGGGCGGCGCGGGCGACCGCACCTTCACCTGCACGCTGGACGGCCAGGTCATCGACTATGCCATCGTCAGCTACACGACCAGCTATAACGCGACATTCAGCGGCGCCTTCACTCCCCCCGGTGGCGGTTTTGGCGGCTCAATCTCGGTCAGCGGATCCGTCTCCGGCACATTGGCGACACCCTTCGACCACCCCGCCTGCACCCATCTCAACAGCGGTCAGATCCCCGGCCTTGGAGGCTGGTCAGGGAGTGGCACCATCTCGGGCACGGCAGCTCCCGGGTCCGTCTTCTTGAGCACCAGTTGGACGGCTGGAGGCGCCACCGCCGGGGGCAGCGTGACCCTCTTTCCCTGATTCCCGCCCGGCCATCGCCCCAGCCACCGTAGAATCGACTCCGTGTCGAGCGTCTATGACGAACTGGTCGAGGCCTACCCCGCCTGGTGGGTCGATCTCCTGGGCGAACAGAACCACGTGGGTGGCACCGATAGCACCGCCTGGCTCTTCGCCCGTTCGCGTCTCACACTCGGCGACCGCGCCCTCGACGCCGGCGCCTTCGTCGGCGGTACGGCCCGCTTCCTCGCTTCCCATGGGGTCAGGGCCGTCGCCCTCGACCTTGGCCGCGACTTCCTCGTCGCCGGCCACAAGATGGAACACGGCGAGCACGTCGATTGGGTTGCCGGCGTCACCCAGCGGCTACCCTTCGCCGATGGCGCCTTCCGCAGCGCCTGGTGCATGGATAGCTACATCGCCCCGCGCGAAATCACGCGTGTCGTCGCCTCCGGTGGCACTGTCTGTCTCTGCTGCGAAGTACCCGTGGACTCCCGCGGCGGGGTTGAGGCATTCATGGACGAGTGGGCCGAACTCGGATTCGAACTCTCGGCCCATCGCCAGCTCAGCCTCGAAGCAACCCAGGCCTGGCGGGCCGCCGAGGCCGAACTCGTGCGCCGCCGCCCCCGCTTCCAGGAGCGCTACGGCGAACGCGGCTACATCGCCCAGCTCGATATGGTCACCGACCTCGTCCAGGCCTATGAGCGGGGTGAACTCGGCCATGGCCTCTTCGTCTTTACGAAGGGATGATTGGCGGCCGCTCTTCGTAGTTTTGGAGCAGTTCATCAGCGTCCAGCTGGACCACCGCCGCAAGGCTGCGCTCGGCCATTCGTCCCACAAGCTCGACCCCTCGCTCGTTGCCGAGGTCGATCTGGCCGCCGGCTACCAGCGGATAGATGACGCAGTAGAGCGTCGCTGCCCGGTAATCGAGCCAGCATTGATCCCAGCTGTAACCGCCATCCCCGTTCGCGGTCACCGTCGCGTAGTACTCCTTCAGCCAGCGCTCTTCGTTCGCCTGGCGAATCTCAACCGGCACGGATTGGCTCAAGAAGTAGGCCATGTCGTAGGGGCCGCGGGCCCAGACCGCGATTTGCCAGTCGATCAGCGTGACCGGGCAGTCGTCGTGAGTGCTTCCGAAGAAAATGTTGTCGAGTCGAAGGTCGCCGTGGCAGAGCGTGAATGGCGCCGTGCTGAACGACTCTTGCATGGACATCGACCGCGGCGCCATCGCCATTACGATTCCCCGCTGGCGCTCCGATAGCCGTGAACCGAATGCCTTCAGGAACGGCTCCAACCCCATCATCGCCGAGGTCTGGGCGAGCTTCAGCATCGGCGCGTTCGGTGTCGGGATCCAGTCGAGCTTCGCCATCTCCGGCGCTGTTCCACCAGCGCGCGTGCATTGCTGCCACCTCGTGCAGGAGCAGCTCCGTGTCCTCTTCCGAGGCGCCCTCCACCTGGTCACCCTGGCGCAGGCTGCCAACGTCCTCCATCAAGATGACGTACTCCTGCTTTTCCGCGTCGCGGGCCGAGTAATAGTTGCGCGGTGCAGCGAGCTTCGGCGCGAGTTCGTGGTAGATCCGCGCTTCCTTCTCGTAGAATCCCAGCATCTGGGCGACGCCGAAACCGCCCGGGTCTTGCGTCGGGAGCTTGGCCACGATCGTCGCCGGCGCCCCCGGTTCCTGCCGGTCGTAGCTGAGGGTCACCCGGGCGAGATCCCCGAGGATCCCGACGCCGACGCCGATCTGTTCCTTTTCCGCCGCCGTCACCTTCGCGTTCTTCAGCACGCCTCCGCTGCGCAGCGCTTCCGTCAGCCACTCGGGCGTAATCGCGTCCATCCGTTTCGGGATCGCCAGTGCCATGTCTTTCTCCCCCACCCGGCATGTCCGGGTCGGCGGATTCTACCGCCGTGAGAGCCAGAGTCGAATGCGATTCCGCCGCAACCGCCCTCGCCACTCTGCGCCGTTGCGCCGACAATGCGCGGATGTCTGTCGAGTTCTGGTCGACGCCGGCGTTTCACGCGCAGGCTGCTGCCTGGGCCGCCAGTGTCTCGGCGCCGTTCGGGATCGCCCTCACGGGGGAGCTGAACCAGCAGCAGTGCATGCCCTGGTCGACCGCGATCAGCCTCGAATCCAACGATGGCCGCCTCTGGTTCAAGGCCAACGGGCCCGGCACGGCCCACGAGGGCGCCGTTGTCCGCGCCGTCGGGCGGCTCGATCCGGCCCTTGTCCCAGAGGTCCTCGCCGTCGATACCGAACGCGGCTGGTGGCTGATGCGTGACGCCGGACCGACGCTGCGCAGCGCCATCCCCGGGCCGAATGACCTCTGGCCCCACTGGGCCGACCTCCTGCGCCGCTACGCCGTCAGCCAGGTCCGGCTCGCCGGTTCCGCGGCAGCCCTCCTCCCGACCGGCCTCCCCGAGGTCTCACCGCAAACGCTCCCGGGCCAGGCCGCCGCCCTCATCGAGGAGCTTGCTGCGATGGATCCCGACGAGGGTGGCCTCTCTCGCGACGAGGCCGTTGCGCTTCGCTCCCTGATGCCTGCCTATCGCGGATGGTGCGCGGAGCTGGCGATGTCCGGAATCCCCAGCACGCTTCAACACGACGACCTCCATTCCAACAACATCTGCTGGCCCGGCAGTGCAGTCGCCGCCCGCATCATCGACTGGGGCGATGCCAGCTGGGGCCACCCCTTCGGGACCATGCTCGCCACGCTCAACTCCATCGCCCATCACGCCCGCTGCGAGATTGACGATCCGCGCGTGGAACGCGTGCGGGACGCCTATCTCGAGCCATTTGCGGGGTATGGCGACCGTGCCCGCCTGGTCGAACTCGTGCGGCTCGCCCGCCGGGCCGGCTGCGTCAGCCGCGCCCTTTCCTACCGGCGCGCACTGCAGGGCGCACCCATCTCGACAAGGGAAGCCGAGGATTTCCCCGTGCGCGGCTGGTTGCTGGAGCTCCTGGAAGAGGGGTAGCCGGCGCTACATTTCCGGCGCCGGCGGCTTCACCGGGTCCCGGTACTCGGTCCAGGCGAACGCCACGATCAGCCAGAGGATTGTCACCCCGAGGAGGACGCCCGTCATGATCGAGAGCGCGTCGCGGAGACCGTCATCCCCCTCCGTGAAGTTCGCCCGGATAATGTTCAGGATGGTGAAGAGGAGCGCGATCGAAAGGAGCATGAGCGGTGTCGCAAGCGCCTTCAGACGCAGTCGCGCCGTCAGGTAGCCCATCGCCAGCCCGCCAAGGACCAGCGGTGGCACCAGCACAGGCACCACCCAGTCCCGGTGGATATTCCATGAAGCGCGAGTCTGGAAGGCGAGCGCAACGGCGCCAAGCGCGAAGAGGATGCCGATCGCAAACGGCGCCCAGACCTTCGCCATATCGGCCCGCCGCGAGGGATGGCGCTTTCGGCATCTCCTCCTGGGCGTGCAGGGCATTCACTTTTTCGGCGTTCACGGGCATGGGGTCGGCAAACTGGCTCATCGCGGCCCGATCATGCTGCGTTGCCGGGGTGCCCGCAACTCTCTGTACCATGGAGCCATGCTCGACTACGAGACCCGTGACCGCGTTGCCATCGTGCGCCCGGTCGATGTTCCCGCGCCGGCGGCGTGGCTCGCAAGCCTCGATGCTGTCCTCGATGACACCGATGCCTGGTGCCTGCTCGTCGACGCCCGGGCCGTCGAGCGCGTCGATGGCTCGTGGGACGGCCCGGCCTCCCGCGAGGCTCGTCTCTGGCGAAAGCCGGTTGTCGGCGTCGCGGTGGGAGCGATCGAAGGGGCCACACTCGGCTGGCTCCGCTCATTCGACATAACCGTGATGCACGAGGCTGCGACCTTCGCCGGGGTGCAGGCCATCGAGGCCCGCCGGCGCGGCGAAATCTTTGCCGTGGCCGCCGATCCCTATGCCGAGGGGCTCCGGGTCGCTACCGTAGTAGCCTCCCGCGCTCCGCACGCCACGCAACTGGCGAAGGAGGCCATCTGGCGGGGGATCGAGATGCCCCTCGCGCAGGCACTCCGTTTCGAGACCGATTTGACGCTGTTGCTCCAGACCACGAAAGATCGCGCAGAAGGGGTCGCAGCGTTCCTTGAGAAACGGCACCCTCACTTCATAGGAAGCTAGCCCATGATCGTACTGTTCGAAGAACCCGAAGCCTGGTCCCTGATGATGCTCGTCAGCGCCGTCGCTATCGACAACGCCGACCTCTCGGACGAGGCAAAGGACAAGATCCGCGCCTGGCGCAGCCAGCGCAACGAAGCCAGCCCCGAGCTGAAGGACCTTGCTGAGGACCTCAACGTGGCCCTCAACAGCCATATCGATAGCAAGTTCATCCGCCGGGTGAAGAGCCGCGGCAAGCGCGCCGAAAACGTGCGGAGGTAAGTAGATGAAGGTCGAATTCACCGACGACGAGATCAACGAGGCGCTCATCGTCCTCGTCAACCACATCGCCGAAGAGGCGGGACTGGACGACAAGGATCGCGCCATGCTCAAGCGCTGGCGTTCCGCCGACATGCGGCTCGGCTCCGACGACATGGACGACCTCGTCCGCAAAGCCAACGACGATTTCCAGCAGGGACTCGACCGCCGCCAGCGCAGCCAGATCCGCAAGCCCGACTGGCGCACCTAGGAGCGATCCGCCATGGCGGAGCCCGTCCTCTTCGAGGTTTCAAGCGATGAGGTGGCGACCGTCACCCTCAATCGCCCCGAGCGCCTGAACGCCATCAATCTGGAGATGCGCGACCTCCTCTGGACCTACTTCCACGCGGTACGTGACATCCCCGGCCTTCGGGCGCTCGTGTTTCGCGGCGAAGGTCCGGCCTTCAGCGCCGGCGCCGACATCTCCGAGTTCGGCAGCTCCCCCTCCGTCCTCGACGCCCGGCGTGCTCGCCACGACCGTGACCTCTGGTCGGTGCTCCTCGCCCTGCCCGTACCCACCATCGCCCGCATGCACGGGTTCTGCTACGGCGCCGGCCTCGAATTGCCCCTCCTCTGCGACTACCGGATCGCCGCCGAAGGGACGAAAGTTGGCCTCCCGGAGGTTTCCCTCGGCTACATGCCGAGCGCCTGTGCCACCCAGACCCTCCCGCGCATCGCCCCTCCACATGTCGCCGCCGCCATGATCCTCACGGGTGAGCCCGTCGAGGCAACGGATGCCCACACCTGGGGCATCATCGACGAGCTCTGCCCGGCCGCAGCCCTTGATCCAGCCGTTGCTCGCTGCCTCGAAGGCCTCCGTGCCCCCAACGCCGCCGCTGCCTTCATGAGCCGCCGCCGGGCGATGGCCGGCGCCCCCGCGTGAGCGAGAACCAGCGCCCACCCCGGCTCACCAACCCCGCTCCCTTTGGCTGCCTCGCCCTCGTCGTCGGGGTCGTTTTCCTCGGCTTCTTCATCGGCTTCCTCATCCTCTTCCTCGGCTCCGGCGCGGAGACCGGCAAGATCGAACTGCGTGCCGCCGACACCTACGCTCCCGGCTCCTACGACTACAACGGCGAGCGAAACTTCTACCTCATCCGCCTCGGCAACGGGAGCTTCCTCGCCCTCGCCGACCTCGATGCCGCCAACCGCGCGGCGACGGGCCATCGCTGCCGGGTCGCGCCCATCCCCGGCAACGACCCCGACCTGCCTGCCTTGCTCGACCAGTACCGGGCCCAACTCGATGGTCCCGCTGAAGGCTCCACCCTGCTCTTTCGCGAGGATTGCAATGGAGCCGTCTACAACGTCCTCGGCGAACGCCTCGGTGCCGACGAACGCAACCTCGACCGTTTCGACGTCTCCATCAGCAGCCGCGGGCGCGTCGTCGTCGATGTCAGCAAGCGGCGATGCTCGCTCGGGCCATTCGATGCCCTGGATTCGGAGATTCAATGCTAGGAACGGATTGGACCGCATTGCAGGTTTGACTCATTACGTCCGGCTAGCTACCGTAGGGGTTCGGCGCTTAACGACAGGCCGTGTCCAGAGTGGATCGGCAGGCCGCAAGGCTGGGTACTTGAAAACGGCTCGATGGCTCGAAGCAGCATCGGGCGCTGTTCATGAACAGGCTTTTCGGCCTTGTTTCATGCCCTGAACCCGTCAATCCGAGCGCATCTTTGTCGAAAGTGGGCGTTTTGCGCCCTCCAGCCAAAGCAGGAGAGGAAGGCTCGCATGCCGACCATCAACCAGCTTGTCCGCAAAGGCCGGACCCCGAAGGGCCGGAAGTCGACTGCGCCTGCCCTCCAGTTCACCTACAACTCGAACACCGGGCGGACTGGTCGCGCCAACAAGCGCGGCTCCCCCCAGAAGCGCGGTGTGTGCACCCAGGTGCGCACCCAGACTCCCAAGAAGCCGAACTCAGCCCTCCGCAAGGTGGCCCGCGTCCGCCTGACCAACGGCATCGAAGTCACGGCCTACATCCCCGGTGAGGGTCATATCTCTCCAGGAGCACTCGGTTGTCCTCGTCCGCGGTGGCCGCGTCAAGGACCTTCCCGGTGTCCGGTATCACATCGTGCGCGGCGCGCTCGACGCCTCTGGCGTATACCAGCGCAAGCGCGGCCGCAGCAAGTACGGAGCTCGCAAGGCCTAAGAAGGACGGCAACTGCCGTCCTTCTTCTTGCGGAAGGAACTACGGAGAAACAGCGATGGCGCGACGCAACAGGCCCGAACGGCGGATCATCCCGCCCGATGCCCGTTATCAGAACATGCAGGTGCAAACCTTCATCAACAAGCTGATGACCCGCGGCAAGAAGAGCACCGCCGAGCGGGTGGTTTATAGCGCCTTCGACCGGATTGAACAGCAGTCGGGCCGCGATCCGCTCGATGTCTTCACCCAGGGCCTTCGCAACGTCACGCCCGTGCTCGAAGTCAAGCCTCGTCGCGTCGGCGGCGCCACCTACCAGGTGCCCGTCGAGATCCGTCCCGACCGCCGCCAGGCCCTTGCCATGCGCTGGTTGCTCAACGCCGCCCGCTCACGCTCCGGCCGCTCCATGTCTGAAAAGCTCGCTGCCGAACTGATGGATGCCTCCAACAGCACCGGCAACGCCATGAAACGCAAAGACGACACCCATCGAATGGCGGAAGCAAACCGCGCATTCGTCCATTACCGCTGGTAAGCGGCGAGGATCATCAGAGCATATGGCCCGGCCAGTCGAAATCGAACGCATCCGCAACATCGGCATCATCGCCCACATCGATGCGGGCAAGACGACCGTGACCGAACGCGTCCTCTATTACACCGGTGTGACCTACAAGATCGGCGAGGTCCATGAGGGCACCGCCACGATGGACTGGATGGAGCAGGAGCGCGAGCGCGGCATCACCATCACCTCCGCCGCCACCACCGCCCAGTGGCACGACCACATCGATCAACATCATCGACACGCCGGGCCACGTCGACTTCACAGCCGAAGTCGAGCGCAGCCTCCGCGTACTCGACGGCGGTGTGGTCTGTCTTCGATGCCGTCGCCGGCGTCGAACCCCAGTCCGAGACCGTCTGGCGCCAGGCCGACCGCTACAAGCGTCCCCCGCATCTGCTTCGTCAACAAGATGGACCGCACCGGCGCCAACTTCGAGCGGACCATGCAGATGATGGTCGATCGCCTTGCCGCCAACCCCATCCCGATTCAGATTCCCGTTGGCTTCGAATCCGACTTCGAAGGTGTCATCGACCTCGTTGCGATGTGCTGGTGGTCCTTCGGCGGCGACAAGCGGCGACCTGCCCGAAAAGACGCGACATCCCCGCCAACATGCTCGAGGCCGCAAAGGCCGCCCGCGACTAGATGATCGAGAGGATCGGCAAGTCGACGAGCAGATCGCGATCAGCTACATCGAAGGGCACGAAGTGAACAGCCACGAGCTGATCGCCGCCCTTCGCCGCGCCACCCTCGAAGGTACGGCAACGCCCGTCCTTTGCGGTTCGGCCCTCAAGAACAAGGGCGTCCAGACTCCTCCTCGACGCCGTCGTGGACCTCCTTCCCAGCCCGGTCGACATCCCTCCCGTCGCCGGCCACGACCCTAAGAACCTGGAGAAGGAAGTCCTTCGCACCGCCAGCGACGACGAGCCGCTCTCCGCCATCGCCTTCAAGATCGTCACCGACCCTTACGTCGGCCGCCTCGCCTATTTCCGCGTCTACTCGGGCGTCATCAAGGCCGGCGAGCAGGTCTCAACGCCACCAAGGACAGCAAGCGAGCGCGTCGGCCGCATCCTCCGCATGCACGCCAACGAGCGCGAAGAGATCGAGGCGGTCTACGCCGGTGGCATCGCTGCCGTTGTCGGCCTCAAGCAGGCATCGACCGGCAACACCCTGTGCGACCCGAACCACCCGATCATCCTCGAGAGCATCACCTTCCCCGAACCCGTTATCCGCGTCGCGCTCGAACCGAAGAGCAAGGAAGACCAGGACAAGATGGGCGATTCGCTCATGAAGATGAGCGAGGAAGACCCCACCTTCCACTGGACCTTCGACGAAGAAGCCGGGCAGACCATCATCTCCGGCATGGGCGAACTCCACCTCGAGGTCATCGTCGACCGCATGCTCCGCGAGCACAAAGTGGCCGCCAAGGTTGGCCGCCCCCAGGTGAGCTACCGCGAGGCGATCACCACCACTGCCCGGGCTGAGGGCCGCTTCGTCCGCCAGATCGGGCGGCCGCGGCCAGTTCGGTGTCGTCCAGCTCGAGGTCGAGCCGCTCGAGCGCGGCTCCGGCTTCGTCTTCGAAAACAAGGTCGTCGGCGGCAACGTCCCGCGTGAGTACGTCCCCGCCGTGCAGCAGGGCGCCAGGGAAGCGATGCAGGGCGGCGTCATTGCCGGCTATCCCGCTCGTCGACGTCAAGGTGAGCCTCCTCGACGGTTCGTACCACGCCGTCGACTCCTCCGAGATGGCGTTCAAGAACGCCGGCTCCATCGGCTTCAAAGAGGCTGTGCGCAAGGCGCACCCCGTCCTCCTCGAGCCAATCATGAAAATCGAAGTCCGCTGCCCGGAGGATTTCTTCGGCGCAGTTGTCGGCGACATCAACAGCCGCCGCGGGCATCATCCTCGGCACCGAAATCATGGGTGGCACACAGGTCGTCAACGCCCTCGTGCCGCTCGCCGAGACCTTCGGCTATTCCACCGATCTCCGGTCACTCAGCCAGGGCCGTGCGAACTACAGCATGGAATTCAACAGCTACGAAGAAGTGCCGAAGAACATTGCCGCCTCGCTGGCCAGCAGAGCCAGCTAAACACCACCGAGAAGGAAATAACAGGAGATAAAGGGCGATGGCGAAAGCGAAGTTTGAGCGAAACAAGCCGCACGTGAACGTGGGGACGATCGGTCATGTGGACCACGGTAAGACGACGCTAACGGCGGCGATCACGAAGGTGCTTTCTCTCAAGGGGGAGGCTGCCTTCCGGGCGTTCGACTCGATCGATAATGCCCCCGAAGAGCGCGCAGCGCGGCATCACGATCGCCATTGCCCACGTCGAGTACGAGACGGACAACCGGCATTACGCCCACGTCGACTGTCCCGGTCACGCCGACTACATCAAGAACATGATCACCGGCGCCGCCCAGATGGACGGGGCGATCCTCGTGGTCGCCGCTCCCGACGGGCCCATGCCCCAGACCCGCGAGCACATCCTCCTCGCCCACCAGGTGGAAGTGCCGGCGATGGTCGTCTTCCTCAACAAGGTGGACATGATGGAGGACGAAGAGCTGCTCGAACTGGTGGAGCTGGAGCTGCGCGAACTGTTGAGCGCCAACGACTTCCCCGGCGACGACATCCCGATCATCCGCGGTTCCGGGCTCAAGGCCCTGGAGTCCGACAGCACCGACATCAACGCCCCCGAGTACAAGTGCATCCTCGAGCTGATGGACGCCGTGGACAGCTACATCCCGACGCCGGAGCGGCCCCTGGACAAGCCCTTCCTGATGCCCGTAGAGGACGTCTTCGGGATCAAGGGCCGTGGCACGGTGGTGACCGGCCGGATCGAGCGCGGGATCGTGAGGACCGGCGAAGAGATCGAGATCGTGGGCTTGAAGCCGACGGTGAAGACGACGGTGACCGGCGTCGAGATGTTCAAGAAGCTGCTGGATGAAGGCCAGGCCGGTGACAACGTCGGCTGCCTCCTCCGCGGTATCGAGCGTGACGACGTGGAGCGGGGACAGGTGCTGGCAAAGCCGGGTTCGGTGACGCCGCACACCAAGTTCCAGGCCCAGGTGTACGTCTTGAGCAAGGAAGAGGGCGGCCGGCACACGCCGTTCTTCAACGGCTACCGGCCCCAGTTCTACGTGCGGACGACGGACGTGACCGGTTCCATCGGGCTGCCGGAGGGAATGGAGATGGTGATGCCCGGGCGACAACGTCGAGATGACGGTCGAGCTGCAGCAAGCCCGTGGCCGTCGAAGAAGGCCTCCGCTTCGCCATCCGTGAAGGTGGCCGCACCGTCGGCGCCGGCGTCGTCACCAAGGTCGTCGAGTAGCAGGGACCGGGAGAGGGAGACAGACTATGGCGCGCCAACAGATACGCATCAAGCTCAAGGGCTACGACCACCGCCTGCTCGACCAGTCGGCCGCGCAGATCGTGGAGTCCGCCGAGCGCACGGGCGCGGCCGTGGCCGGTCCTATCCCGCTGCCAACGCACATTCGCCGCTTCTGCGTGATCAAGAGCCCGCACGTCTACAAGGACGGCCGCGAGCACTTCGAGATCCGGACCCACAAGCGGCTCATCGACATCCTCGAACCCACATCCAAAACCGTTGACACGCTCATGCGGCTGCAACTGCCCAGCGGCGTGGACATCGAGATCAAGCTGTAGCCATGACTATCGAAGGAATGCTCGGTCGCAAGCTCGGTACCCTCCAGGTCTTCGATGACCAGGGGCGGCTCCGCGGCGCCACCGCCATCGAGGTGGGGCCCTGCTTCGTCACCCAGGTGAAAACGGAAGAGAAGGACGGCTACGTTGCCGTCCAGCTCGGCTTCGGTGAAAAGCGCAAGCTCACCAAGCCCGCCCAGGGCCACATTCGCGCGGTCGGTGGTGGCAAGCTCCGCCACCTTGCCGAATTCGCCGTCGACGACGTCTCCGCCCACAAGGTCGGCGACGAAGTGCGGTCGGACCTCTTCGATAGCGGCCAGCGTGTCGACGTCTCGGCGCTCTCCAAGGGCCGTGGATTCCAGGGTGGCGTCAAGCGCCACGGCTTCAGCGGTGGCCCCAAGACCCACGGCCAGAGCGACCGCCATCGCGCCCCGGGCTCCATTGGCGCCGGCACCAGCCCCGGTCGCGTCTTCAAGGGCACCCGCATGGCCGGCCACATGGGCGCCGAGCAGGTGACCGTCCGCAACCTCGAAATCGTCGGCCGCAACGACGACCGTCACGTGATCTTCGTCGCCGGTTCTGTCCCCGGACCGCCCGGCGGCCTCGTCCGCGTGCGCGCTTCCAAGAAGGTGTCGAAATGAAGCTGAACGTCCTCGACGCTTCCGGCGCCCAGTCCCGCACGATCGACGTCGACGACAACGTCTTCGGGATCGAACCAAACGCCGCCGTCGTCCACCAGGCCTACACGACGCTGATGTCGAATCGCCGGGCGGGCAGCGCAAGCACGCTCCGCCGTGGCGAAGTCCGCGGCTCCACCTTCAAGATCCGGCGCCAGAAGGGCCTCGGCCGCGCCCGCCAGGGCGGCATCCGCAGCTCGTCGCGCGTCGGTGGTGGCGTTGCCATGGGGCCTAAGCCCCACAGCTTCCGCAAAGACCTGCCCCGCCAGATGCGCCGCCTCGCCATCCGTTCGGCGCTCAGCAGCCACGCCCAGGACGGCAGCCTCACTATCGTCGATGGCATCGTACCCGCCGCGGTGAGCACCAAAGCGATGCAGGCGACGCTCGCCGCCCTCAAGGTGGACCGCGGCGCCCTCATCGTCAGCGGCGAGCCCGATTCGGTGCTCACTCTCTCCGCCCGGAACATCGACAAGGTCCTCGCCCTTCCCGCCCAGGGCCTCAATGTGGTCGACCTCGTCAACGCTCACCGCGTGATCATGACCGAGGACGCCGTCCGCGCCTGCGAACGGATGTGGGGTGGCGAAAACCTCAAGCCTCGCCGGGTACCACTGGAGGTGACCGCCGATGCCGTCTGAGATCCATCCCTACGCGATCCTCCTGCGGCCGCTCATCACGGAGAAGTCGACCGTCCTCGCCGGCGCCGACAAGTACGTCTTCGAAGTCGACTTGCGCGCCAACAAGAACCAGATCAAAGAAGCCGTTGAGCTCGCCTTCGATGTGAAGGTCGCCGACGTCAACACGATGAAGATGAAGGGCAAGAACCGGCGCTTCGGCCGCCGGATCACCAAGCAGCCCGACTGGAAGAAGGCAATCGTCACCCTCCAGTCAGGCCACAGCATCGAACTGTTCGAGGGGATCTAGGCCATGCCGATCAAGCAGTACAAGCCAACCTCTCCCGGTCGCCGCAACGCCAGCGGCTACACCTTCGAAGAGATCACGAAGAAGCGGCCCGAAAAGTCGCTGACCGTCTCCCTGAAGAAGCGCAACGCCGGGCGCAACTCCCAGGGTCGCCTCACCGTGCGTCACCGCGGCGGCGGCAACAAGCGCCTCTACCGGATCATCGACTGGAAGCGCGACAAGGCCGGCGTCCCCGCGAAAGTGGTCGCGATCGAGTACGACCCCAACCGCACCGCCCGTATCGCCCTCGTCAACTACGTCGACGGCGCCAAGCGCTACATCCTCGCGCCCGTCGGCCTCAAGGTCGGCGATACCGTCCGCAGCGGCCCGGAAGCGGAGATCCGCGTTGGCAATGCCCTGCCGCTCGGCAACCTGCCGACCGGCACCCAGGTGCACAACGTGGAACTCATCCCCGGCAAGGGCGGCCAGGTCGTCCGCAGCGCCGGGACTTCCGCCCAGCTGATGGCGAAGGAAGGCGACTACGCCCTTCTCCGCATGCCCAGCAGCGAGATGCGCCGCGTCCGCATTGAATGCATGGCCACCATCGGCCAGGTTGGCAACGTCGAGCACTCGCTCGTGAAGCTCGGCAAGGCCGGCCGCACCCGCCACCGCCGCCGCCGGCCGCAGGTGCGCGGTTCGGTGATGAACCCGGTCGACCACCCGCATGGTGGTGGCGAAGGCCGCGCCCCCATCGGCCTCGATGGTCCAAAGACTCCGTGGGGCAAGCCGACGCTGGGCTACCGCACGCGCAATAACAAGAGGACGGACAAGTACATCGTCCGCCGTCGGAGCCGGTAGGAACCTATGTCGCGATCAACCAAGAAGGGCCCGTACATCGAGCCCAAGCTCGAGATGAAAGTGCTCGCCATGCGCAATGCGGGCCAGAAGTCCGTCATCCGGACCTGGTCGCGCGCGTCGACCATCCTTCCCGAGATGATTGGTCTCACCCTCGCCGTGCACGACGGTCGCCGCCACGTGCCGGTCTTCGTCACCGAGAACATGGTCGGGCACAAGCTCGGCGAGTTCGCACCCACCCGTACCTTCCGCGGCCACGTCGCCAAGAGTGACCGCACGAGCAAGAGGCGATAACGATGGAAGTTGAAGCCACGGCACGCGACATTGGCGTCTCGTCCCGCAAGCTCCGCCTCATCCTCAGCCGCCTGCCGGGCCTCACGGTCGACCAGGCCCTGGCGCTGCTGCGCTACATGCCGTCGCCCCACGCCGTCTCGGTCTCCAAGGTCGTTCGCTCGGCCGCGGCCAACGCGGAGAACAATTTCGACATCGACGTCGACGACCTCGTGATCAAGTCGGCCGTCGCCAACGAAGGCCGCACTCGCAAGGGCTTCCGCCCCCGTTCCCGCGGCCGCGTGAGCCCCCTGCTCAAGCGTTCCAGCCACATCACCATCGTCCTCGACGAAAAGGAGGCCTAGGCTATGGGTCAGAAAATCCATCCCCACGGCTTCCGCCTTGGCATCATCTACGACTGGGAGTCGAAGTGGTACGCCAACGACCGGGAGTACACGGAAAAGCTCCACGACGATCTTGGCCTTCGCAAGTTCGTCCTCGATAAGCTGCCCGATGCTTCGATCAGCCGGATCGAGATCGACCGCAACGCCAACCTCACCACGCTGACGATCCACACGGCCAAGCCGGGCATCGTCATCGGGCGCGGCGGTGCCAAGGTCGAGGAACTGAAGGCCGAACTCGAGAAGTACACCAACGGCCGCATCCGCGTGAACATCCAGGAAATCCGGACGCCGGAACTCGAGGCCTACCTCGTCGCTCGCTCCGTCGCCGACCAGCTGGAGCGCCGCGTTGCCTTCCGCCGGGCGGTCAAGCAGGGTGTGCAACGGACCATGCAGCGTGGAGCCAAGGGTGTCCGCATCAGTATCGCCGGCCGCCTCGGTGGCACCGAAATGTCCCGTCGCGAAACGGAAACCGCCGGCCGCGTGCCCCGCCATACCCTTCGCGCCGACATCGATTACGGCCTCGCCGAAGCCCACACCACATTCGGCCGCATCGGCGTGAAGACCTGGATCTACAAGGGCGACATCCTGCCCGAAAACATCGAGCGCGAAGCCGCGATCGAACTCGAGCCCGAAGAAGAAGAAGTTGTCGAGACGGCAACCGTTGCCGAAGAACCGGCCCACACGGCCATCAGCGTCGAGCAGCAGGAAGCCGTCGAGCGCGAAACCGCTGGAGGGAGTGACTAGCCATGCTTCAGCCTCGACGCGTCAAGCATCGCAAGCACCACCGTGGCCATCGCCGCGGTGTGGCCAGCAGCGGCAATACCGTCGCTTTCGGCGAATATGCCCTGCAGGCCGAAGGCGCTGCCTGGATCGATAGCCGCCACATCGAGAGCGCCCGCCGCGCCATGACTCACGAAATGAAGCGCGGCGGCAAAGTCTGGATCCGGATCTTCCCCGACAAGCCGGTGACGGCGAAGCCGGCGGAGACCCGCATGGGCTCGGGCAAAGGCGCCCCCGACAAGTGGGTCGCGGTCGTCAAGCCCAACCGCATCATGTTCGAAATCGCCGGTGTTCCCGAGGAAGTCGCCCGGGAAGCGCTCCGGCTCGCAGCCCACAAACTCCCCGTCGCGACCCGCGTGGTCGTCCGGGATGAATTGACGATTTAGCCATGCCACACGAACGAGCAGCAGAAGTCCGCGCCTGGAGCGACGCGAAGCTGGACCAGGAGATTAACGAGGCGTACCGCGCCCTCTTCACCCTCCGCTTCCAGCACGCCAGCCGCCAGCTAGAAAACTACCGCGAGTTGCGCCATGCCCGCCGGCACATTGCCCGGCTGCGCACCGTGCGCCGCGAGCGCCAGCTTGCCGTAGTGGAGGTCGAGTAGCCATGGGTGAGCCACGCATCCTCCAGGGCACCGTTGTCAGCGACAAGATGGATAAGACCATCGTCGTCGCCGTAGAGCGCCGCAAGAAGCACCGCCTCTACCACAAGATCATGTCCCTCACCGTGAAGTTCAAAGCGCACGATGAGGCCAACGAGTGCAGCCTCGGCGATGTCGTTCGCATCGTCGAAAGCCGCCCACTTTCGCGCGATAAGCGCTGGCGCCTCAGCGAGATCGTCAGCCGTGGCGATGTCGCCGAGATCCAGCCGGCAGCGATCGGACGCCAGCTTGAGGCGACCACCCAGGTCGCCCCCAAGGCTGAAGCCGCCGCCGACGAAGAAGCCGCCGAATCCGAAGCCACGGGCGAGGAGGCAGACGAGTGATTCAGCAGGAGACACGCCTGAAGGTTGCCGATAATTCCGGCGCCCGCTCGCTGCTCTGCATCCGTGTGCTCGGGGGCACCCGGCGCCGCTATGCACGCCCAGGCGATGTCATCGTCGCCAGCGTGAAAGTGGCCCAGCCCAACTCCGGGGTGAAAAAGGGCGAGGTGGTCAAGGCCGTCGTCGTCCGCGTCGCCAAGGAATACGGCCGCCCCGATGGCAGCTACATCCGCTTCGACGAAAACGCCGCTGTGGTCCTCGCCACCGATGGCGAAAACCCCCGCGGCACCCGCATCTTCGGGCCGGTTGCCCGCGAACTGCGCGACCGCAACTTCATGAAGATCGTCTCACTCGCCCCGGAGGTGCTCTAGTGCCAGCCCGGATCAAGCGCGGTGATACCGTCGTCGTCCTTTCCGGGCGTGACCGCGGCAAGCGCGGCCAGGTCCGCCAGGTGCTTCCCGCCAAGGAACGCGTCGTGGTCGAGGGCGTCAACATCATCAAAAAGCACCAGCGCGCCCGCAGCGCCGGCCAGCAGTCGGAGATCATCGAGCGCGAGGCGCCCATCCACTGGAGCAATGTGATGCTCGTCGACCCGAACAACGATGAGCCCACCCGCGTCGCCTATCGCAGGCGCGAGGACGGCACCTGGGTTCGGGTCGGCAAGCGGAGCGGGGAGGACATCGAATAATGGCCCCGCGACTGCGCGAAAAGTACGAAAGCGAAGTCCTGCCTGCCCTCCGCGAGCAGTTCAGCTACGGCAACGTGATGGAGGTCCCCAAGCTCTCCAAGATCGTCGTCAACATCGGCCTCGGCGAAGCCCTGACCGATGCCAACGCGCTCGACCGGGCCGCCGACGATGTCGCCACGATCACCGGCCAAAAGCCTGTGATTACCCGCGCCAAGAAGAGCATCGCCAACTTCCGCGTCCGTGAAGGCAACGCCATTGGCGTCGCTACCACGCTTCGCGGCAACCGCATGTACGAATTCCTCGACCGCCTGGTCGCCGCGGCTCTCCCGGCCATCCGCGACTTCCAGGGGCTGAGCACCAACGCCTTCGATGGCCGTGGCAACTACAGCCTCGGCCTTCGCGAACAGTTGATCTTCCCGGAGATCGACTACGACAAAGTCGACAAGGTTCGCGGCCTCCAGGTGACGATTGTCACCACGGCCCGGACCGACGAAGAAGGGCGCCGGCTGCTTGAGCTGTTCGGCATGCCCTTCCGGCGCAACTAGGAGCACGGACCATGGCCAAAAAAGCCCTGATCGAAAAGTCGCAGCGGAAGCCGAAGTACCCCGCGCGCCAGCACAACCGCTGTCGCATCTGCGGACGTCCCAAGGCATACATCCGCTACTTCGCCATGTGCCGTATTTGCTTCCGCGAACATGCCCACCGCGGCTTCTTGCCCGGCGTCGTGAAAGCCAGCTGGTAGGAGACATAAGGGAACGCCCATGAGTGTGAGTGACCCGATTGCAGACATGTTGACCCGCATCCGGAACGCCGTTGCGTCCCGGCACGACGCCGTGACCATCCCGGCGTCCAAGATGAAGGTCTCCATCGCCCGCGTCCTCAAGGACGAAGGGTTCATCCGCGGCTACGAAGTCCAGGACGACGGCAAGCCCCAGCCCGACCTCAAGGTCGACCTTGGCTACACCTCCACCCGCCAGCCCGTCCTGAACGGACTCCAGCGTGTGAGTAAGCCCGGCCTGCGGGTATACGTCCAGCGGCGCGAGATACCGCGCGTCTATGGCGGTCTCGGTATCGCCATCCTTTCGACGCCGAAAGGCATCATGACCGGGCAGGAAGCCCGTCGCCAACAGGTCGGCGGCGAGCTCCTCTGCTATATCTGGTAAGGAGAGTCGACCTATGTCACGCATCGGCAAATCGCCCGTCGCAATCCTTCCCAACGTCCAGGTCAACATCGGCCCGGACAACGTGGTGACGGTGAAAGGTCCCAAGGGCCAGCTGGAGCGCAAGTTCCCGGAGACCATGCGGTTCGCCGAGGACGACGGCAAGCTCATCGTCACCCGCCCCAACGATGAAAAGCAGCAGCGTGCCCTCCACGGACTCAGCCGCTCGCTGCTCAACAACATGGTGGTCGGAGTCGCCAACGGCTTCACCACCACGCTCGATGTCCAGGGCGTTGGCTACCGCGCCCAGCTCCAGGGCAAGGACCTCAACCTCGCCCTCGGCTTCTCGCACCCCGTCGTCGTCAGCCCTCCCGAGGGCATCGAATTCGCCGTCGAAGGCAGCCGTATCCACGTGACCGGCATCGACAAAGAACAGGTGGGCCAGGTGGCCGCCAATGTCCGCAAGCTCCGCCCCCCGGAGCCCTACAAGGGCAAAGGCATCCGCTACCTTGGCGAGCAGGTTCGCCGCAAGGCCGGCAAGTCCGGGAAGGTCGGGAAATGAGCCAGAGCACACGCTATCTCGGCCGTCAGCGCCGCCATACACGCGTCCGCAAGGTTGTTTCCGGCACCGCCGAACGGCCACGCCTCAACGTGTTTCGCAGCGCGAACCACATCTATGCCCAGGTCATCGATGACCGCGCCGGGCACACCCACGCCGCCGCCAGCGACACCGACCCCGATCTTGCCGCCGACGTGAAAGGCAAGACCAAGGTCGAACGTGCCGCCATCGTCGGCAAGGCCGTCGCCGGTAAGGCGAAAGCCAAGGGAATCGACGCCGTCGTCTTCGATCGCGGTGGCTACAAATACCAGGGACGTGTCCAGGCGCTTGCCTCCGCGGCCCGCGAGGGCGGTCTGGAGTTCTAATGGTCAATCGAATGCAACAACCCCAGGATGAACTCACCGAAAAGGTGATCTACATCAATCGCGTGGCGAAGGTCGTCAAAGGCGGCCGCCGCTTCAGCTTCACTGCCCTCGTGGTGGTCGGCGACGGCCATGGCCAGGTTGGTGTCGGTCTCGGCCGCGCCAACGAAGTGCCCGAGGCCATCCGCAAGGGTGCTGCCCTTGCCCGCCGCAACATGATTGAAGTGCCGATGGCGGGTTCCACCATCGCCCATAACGTCCTCGCTACCTACGGCGCCGCAAAGATCGTCATCCGGCCGGCCAGCCCCGGCACCGGCGTTATCGCCGGTGGCGCCGTCCGCGCCGTGATGGAGTCGGCCGGCATCCACGACGTCCTTGCCAAGTCGCTCGGCAGCCGCAACCCGATCAACGTCGCCAAGGCAGCAATCGAAGGCCTGCAGCAACTCCGCGATCCGAAGGGCGCCCGCGCCCGCCGGCTCGAGATCATGCAGGCGGAACCGGCAGTCTCATGAGCGACACCATCCGCATCACCTGGCGCAAGAGTGCCATCGGCTATCGCCAGACCCAGAAAGACACCATCCGGAAGCTCGGCTTCCGCCGCCTGAACCAGACCGTGGAACAGCCGGATAACCCCGCCGTCCGCGGCATGGTCGAAAGCGTCAGCCATCTTGTTGAAGTCGAGGGAGAATCCTCGTGAGCCTCAAAGCCAGTGAACTTGCACCGCCCGCCGGGGCCACGAAGACCCGCAAGCGCATCGGTCGCGGCAACGCCACCGGCCAGGGCACCTATGCCGGCAAAGGCCTCAAGGGCCAGAAGTCGCGCAGCGGCAAGCCCATCCACCTCACCTTCGAAGGTGGCCAGCTTCCCCTCGTCCGGCGGCTTGGCAAACTGCGCGGCTTCAACAACAAGTGGCGCGTTGAATACCAGCCGATCAACGTCGCGCGTCTCGACGCCTTCGACGCCGGCACCGAAGTCACGCCCGCGCTCCTGCTCAAGCAGGGCTTCATTCGCAATCTCCACAACCCGGTGAAGATCCTCGGCAACGGTGACCTCACGACGAAGCTCGATGTGAAGGCCCAGGCCTTCAGCGCCTCGGCCCGCGCCAAGATCGAGGCGGCCGGCGGTACGGCCACCCGGGTCGATGAGAATGGCACCCCGTCCCAGACGCGCCCGCCGGGGAGGAAGAAGGCTAAGCGATGTCCACCGCCGCCGCGAGCCAGCGCCCCCGCCTGCTCCAGGCTATGACCGACGCCTTCCGCCAGGAAGACGTCCGGCGGAAGCTTCTCTTCACGATCGCCATGCTGATCGTGTTCCGCTTTGTCGCCCACGTCCCCATCCCCAACGTGGACCGCGACGCCCTCAACACGGCCTTCCAGGACAACTCGATCCTCAACTTCCTCGCCATCTTCTCCGGTGGCGCCCTCCAGCACCTCAGCGTCGCCGCCCTTGGCGTCTACCCCTACATCACCGCCAGCATCATCATGCAGATCCTCACGCCGCTGTTGCCGAATCTGCGTGCCCTCCAGGACGAAGGCGAGCAGGGCCGCCGCCGCATCCAGCTCTATACCCACTGGCTCTGCGTGCCGCTGGCCGCAGTCCAGGGCTACGGCCAGATCCTCTTTATCAACACCCAGAGCAACGTCCCCGTCGTCCAGGACTTTGGCTTTCAGAACGATGTCCTCGGCACCTTCGCGACACTCTTCACCCTCTGTGCCGGCACCATGTTCCTCGTCTGGCTCGGCGAACTGATCACCGAAAACGGCATCGGCAACGGCGTCTCGCTGATCATCTTCGCCGGCATCGTTTCCGTTATCCCCGGGCTCATCCCGAGCATCTCCACCCAGTCGCTCATCGGGATCGGCGTGATTGCCGTCTTCGGCTTCGGCCTCACCTACCTCATCGTCTACTTCCAGGAAGCACAGCGGAGGGTGCCCGTGCAATATGCACGCTCCTCCTTCCGTGGCGGAAGAATGTACCGCCAGCAGGGGCAGTCACATATCCCCCTGCGCGTGAACATGGCCGGCATGATCCCGCTCATCTTCGCCTTCTCCATCGTCATCCTCCCCGTGACCGTCGCTTCCTATTTCGCGACGGCCGATGGCTTCGCCGGCAGCACAGCCCGCTGGATCGTCGACCAGTTCCAGGGCGGCCGCGGCTCCGTCGGCCATACTCCCGTCTACTGGATCGTCCTCTTCGTCCTCGTCATGGCCTTCACGTTCTTCTACACGATGGTCCAGTACCAGCAGCAGCAGATGGCGAAGACCCTCCAGCGACAGGGCGCTTTCATCCCCGGCATTCGCCCGGGCCCACCCACCGAGGCCTACCTGATGCGCGTCGTCACGCGGATCACCTGGGGTGGCGCCTTCTTCCTCGGCTTCGTCGCAATCATCCCGTTCTTCATCGGTCTCGTCTCCAACGTGCAGGCCCTCACCGTCTCCTCGACGGGCTTCCTCATCGTTGTCGCCGTTGTCCTCGACACCATGAAGCAGCTTGAAGTCGCAGCTGATGATGCGGAACTACGAAGGGTTCATTCGCTAGCTATGTACATCGTTCTCCTCGGTCCGCCTGGCGCGGGCAAAGGCACGCAGGCCCAGCGGCTCGCCGAGTCGACGAAGCTCCTCCATGTCTCCACCGGCGACATGTTCCGCGAGAACGTCGCCGCCGGGACAGAGCTGGGCAAGCTCGCCAAGACCTACATGGACCGCGGCGATCTCGTCCCTGACGAGGTCACGATCAAGATGCTCCTCGAGCGCATCTCGCGTCCCGGCGCCGCCGCCGGCGCCATGTTCGATGGCTTCCCCCGCAACGTCGTTCAGGCGGTGGCGCTCGACGAGGCGCTCGCCGGCAAAGGCGCTCGTATCGACCACGCTCTCCTCATCTCCGTCCCCGATGATGAACTGGTTGCCCGGCTCGGCGGGCGCTGGATCTGCCGCAACTGCGGCCACCTCTACCACGAACGCAACGACCCCCCCACGAAGGCCGGTGTGTGCGACGAATGTGGCGGCGAACTCTACCAGCGCGACGACGACCGCCCGGAAGTCGTCCGCAACCGCCTCGAAAAGCAAAAGCCGCCGGCTGACCTCATCGAGCACTTCCGGAAGGCGGGCGTCCTTACCGAGATCGACGGCCTCCAGTCCCTCGACGCCGTCACTGCCGCACTCGAGGCTGCGATTCGCTGATGGCGGTCAAACTGAAGTCCGAAAGCGAGCTGCGCATCATGCGCGAGGCCGGCCAGGTGGTCGGTCAGACGCTTGCTGCCCTGCGCGACATGGTGAAGCCCGGCGTCGATATCCTCGAACTCGAAGCCTTCGTCGACGAGGAGTATCGAGCGCCGGGGCGTCGGCTCGCCGTTCCTCGACTACTCCCCCGCGCCGAAGTACCCGCCCTACCCATCGCGCATCTGCATCAGCGTCAACGACGAGCTCGTCCACGGCATCCCGAGGCATCGCATCCTGCGCGAAGGCGACATCGTGACCATGGACCTCGGGTCCACCTGGCGCGGCTACGTCGGCGATGCCGCCATCACCGTAGCCGTCGGCGAGATTAGCCCCCAGGCCCGCAAGCTGATGCAAGTCACCGAACAAGCCCTCGAAGCTGGCATCGAGGCCGCCGGCAAGGCCCGGCACCTTAGCGACATCTGCGCCGCCATCGAAGATGCCATCGTCCCCAGCGGTTTCAGCATCGTCCGCGGCTACGGTGGCCACGGCGTTGGCCGCGCCATGCACGAAGCGCCGCACATCCCCAACCACCGCATCCGCTTCAAGGGCGTCCCCATCCGGACAGGCCTTGTGATCGCCCTCGAACCGATGGTGATCGTGGGTGGTCCCGAGACCTACGAATGCGAGGACGGTTGGACGGTGAAGACCGTAGATGGTAGCCTATGCTGTCATTTCGAGCACACGATTGCGATTCGTGAGGGCCAGTCTCCGGAGGTTCTCACGCTTCCCTGACGGGAGTTTGCAATCATGGAAAACGAACGAGTGACAGCCACATGGCACCGGAGCGGGTGCGCGATCTCTGGTCGCGCTCTTCGTGTCGGCACCACCGAGCCAGGCCAGTCACTTCCCGCGCATTGCGCGACAAGCAGGAAAGCCGAGTCCATCCAATGAAAGTTCGCGCTTCAGTGAAGCCACGCTGCGACAAGTGCAAAGTCATCCGTCGGCACGGCCGGGTGATGGTCATTTGTTCCAATCCCAAGCACAAGCAACGGCAGGGTTAGGTCCATGGCACGTATTTCCGGCATCGAACTCCCGAACGAGAAGCGGCTCGAAATCGCCCTCACCTATGTGTATGGCATCGGCCTCAACACCTCGAAGCGGATCCTGTCAGAGACCGGCGTCGACGGTGAGCAGAAGGCGCGCGACCTGACGGACACCGACGCCCTCAAGATTCGCGACTTCATCGACCACAACCTCATCGTCGAAGGCGACCTGCGCCGCGAAGTGCGCCAGAACATCGCCCGCCTCACCGAAATCAATTGCTACCGCGGCCAGCGCCATCGCCGGAACCTCCCGGTCCGCGGCCAGCGCACAAAGACCAACGCCCGGCAGAAGCGCGGCACCCGCCGCACCGTCGCCGGCAAGCGCCGCGTCGGTAAGTAAGGGAAGGGAAGAGCAGATATGGCCGAACAAACGAGGCAGGCAGCAGCGCCGCGCAGCGCGAACGGAAGTCCGTGCCCCAGGGCCGCGCCTACATCAAGAGCACCTTCAACAACACGATTGTCACGCTCACCGACCCCGCCGGCGGCGTGATTGCGCAGTCGAGTTCCGGCGCCTCCGGCTTCAAGGGCTCCCGCAAGAGCACCCCCTGGGCCGCCCAGCTCGCCGGTGAAGCCGCGGCCCGCAAGGCCATGGACCACGGCATGCGCACGGTCGAGGTGTACGTGAAGGGCGCCGGCAGCGGCCGCGAAGCCGCCATCCGCTCGCTCCAGTCCGCCGGCCTCAACGTCACCGCCATCCGCGACGTTACCCCTATCCCCCACAACGGCTGCCGCGCTCCCAAGCGGCGCCGCGTCTAGGAGAACAGAACCGGAATGGCTCGATATACAGGACCTGTTTGCCGCCTTTGTCGCCGCCACGGCGAAAAGCTGTACCTCAAGGCGGAGCGCTGCTTTTCGCCCAAGTGCGCCTTTGAGCGCCGCCCCAACCCCCCGGGGCCCCGGCCGGCCCGGCGACGCAAGGTCAGCGACCGCGGTCTCCAGCTTCGTGAAAAGCAGCGCGCACGCGTCAGCTACGGCGTCCTCGAAAAGCCAGTTCGTCCGCTACTACAAGGAAGCCATCCGCCGCCCCGGCGTTTCCGGCGAAAACCTCGTCCGCATCCTCGAATCGCGGCTCGACAACGTCGTCTACCGTCTCGGCTTCGGCGAATCCCGCAACCAGGCCCGCCAGATCGTCCGCCACGGCATGATCAGCCGTAAACGGCCACAAGCTCGACATCCCCTCCGCCCAGGTCAAGGAAGGCGACACGATCACCTTCAGCGACCGCGGCCGCAAGAGTGAACACTTCAAGTACATCGAAGAGGTCATCAAAGCCAAGACTGCCCCGACCTGGCTCTCTCTCGATGCCGCCGGACTCAAAGGCACCGTCGTCGCACCCCCGGTCGTGGCCCAGGGCGAAACACACCTCTTCAACGAAAACGTCATCATCGAGTACTACTCGCGCTAACGGGAGATTTATCACGACTACGGACACACATCTCGGAATGCTGGACAGCATGGAACTCATGGCCGACGCCCCGCGCGACGTCGCCCCGCAGCTGAACGTCGACGACGAAACCGAACGCTACGGCCGGTTCATCGCCGAACCGCTCGAGAACGGCTACGGCATCACCCTCGGCAACGCCCTCCGGCGCGTCCTTCTCAGCTCGCTCCCCGGCGCCGCCATCACTTCGGTGCGCATCGAACAGGTCGACCACGAGTTCAGCACGATTAAGGGCATCGCAGGAGGACACCACCGAGCTTCTCCTCGCCATCAAGGAGATCCGCCTCCAGGCCCTCTCCGACCGTCCCGGCACCCTTGCCCTCGATGCCGAAGGCCCCGGCGAAGTCACCGCCGCCGACATCCAGGTGCCCGCCGACTTCGAAATCGTCAACCCCGAACTGCACATCGCCACCCTCGACAGCAAGGCCGCCCGCCTCAACGTCGAGTTCCACGTCGAGATCGGCAAGGGCTACGTCCCCGCCGGCTCCGTCGAAGGCATGCCCATCGGGGTCATTCCCGTCGACGCCATCTTCTCGCCCGTCCGCAAGGTCAACTACCGCGTCGAAAAGACGCGCGTCGGCCAGTCGACCAACTACGACCGCCTCGTCCTCGAAATCTGGACGGACGGCACGGTCGGTCCTGTCGAAGCGCTCGGCCAGGCGGCGGACATCCTCATGGACCAGTTCGCCCTCTTCAGCGCCATGGGCCGGCCCGAACCGATGGTTATCGAGCGTCCTGGCGAACACCAGCCTCGGCATGGCGCCCGACCGCTACAACACCCCCATCGAAGACCTCTCGCTCTCCGTCCGCGCCTACAACTGCCTCAAGCGCAGCGGCCTCATGACGGTCGGCCAGGTCCTCGAAAAGTCCGAGGATGAACTCCTCTCCCTCCGCAACTTCGGCCGCAAGAGCTACGACGAGCTCCGCGACCGCCTCATCGAACTCGGCTACGTCGACGGCAACGCCGAAGGCCTCAAGCCGATCATCGAAGGTCCGGCGTGGCGCCGACGGCCGTGGCACGGTCCGCACCAGCCAGGTCATCCTCGACGAAGACGACAACGAGGCCAGCCTCGGCGCCCTCGGCAAAGCCCTCAAGGAAGCGCTCAAGGAAGTCGGCGAAGACGACCTTCTTGGCGCTGACGACGACGACTAGGAAGTAAGCAGGAACAGCCATGCGACACCGACAGGCAGGCCGCCACCTCGGCCGCGACACCGCCCACCGCAAGGCGCTCTATCGCAACCTCGTCACCGATCTGCTCCGGTACGAGCGGATCACGACGACTGAGGCAAAGGCCAAGGAAATCCGGCCGATGGCCGAGAAGATCATCACGCTCGGCAAGCGTGGTGATGTCCATGCCCGTCGCCAGGCGATGCGCATCATCTACGACAAGCACGTCGTCGAGCGCCTCTTCGACGATATCGCCCCCCGCATGGCCGGACCGCCCCGGTGGCTACCTCCGCATCACCGCGCTCGAGCCCCGCAAGGGCGACGGCGCCCTCATGGCTGCCATCGAGCTCATCGACTACCTCGACCCGGGTGGCGCCGTGGTCGAGACGGCTGCGCCTCGCGCCGCAACGACCGCTGCCACGGCAACCGCCACCGCCGCTCCGCCGGCGCCTGCCGCTGCCACGCCCGAGGTAGAGGCAGAGGTCGAAGCAGAGACCGCTCCTGCCGAAGAAGCCGAAGAGGTCACGGCCGAAACCGAAGCTGAGGTCGTCGCCGAGGCAGAGACACAAGAAGCTCCAGCCGCCGAGGTCGAAGAAGAGGCCGAAGCGGAAGTCGAATCGCCCGACACTGAGGAGGACGAAAAAGACGGAGCCAGCTGAACACGGTCCTCCGGCCAGGCGACTGGCGTTCACCGTCAGCTACGACGGTGCGGAGTTCGTGGGTTCGCAACGCCAGAAGGTGGGGCGAACCGTTCAGCAGGAACTGGAAGACGCGGCCCAAACACTCTTCGGAGTCGAAAGCCGCGTCAGCCTCGCCGGGCGTACCGATTCCGGGACGCACGCGCGGGGACAGGTGGCAGCCATCACGGTCGTAACCCGGCTCGATGCTGACACCGTGGGAAGGGCGCTCAACGCGCACCTTCCCGGCGACGTAGCAGTTCGCGACGTGCGCGAAGTCGACCTGGAGTTTGACCCCAGGCGATGGGCCCGCAAACGCGCTTACCGCTACACCATCGCCAACACCCGCGAGCGGCAGCCGCTCTCCCGCCGCAGCGCCTGGCACGTGCCGGGCAGCCTCGACCTCGAGGCCATGCAGCAGGCGGCCGGCGCCCTCGTCGGCAGGCGCGACTTCAACGCCTGCTCGGGACCGGTGGAGGCCGGCCGGACGACCGTCCGGACGGTGTTCACAGCGACATGGCAACGCTCCGGCTGCGCCCTGTCGTTCGATATCGAAGCAGACGCGTTTCTGCCCCAGATGGTCCGCCGCCTCGTCGGCGCCCTCGTCCGGGTCGGGCACGGGTCACTTGCAACAGAGGAGTTCACCAGCCTGCTCGAGAGAGCAGAGCTCGCCACCATCGGACCTGCCGCGCCTGCGCACGGCCTCTGCCTTGAGCGAGTCTGGTACGACGAAGGATATTTGCCATGAGCACGACAACCGTCCGCATCAAGGCTTCGGAGATCTACAAGGACTGGCACGTCATCGACGCGGCCGGCCGCCCCCTGGGCCGCGTGGCCTCGGAAGCGGCGAAGCTCCTCCGCGGCAAGCACAAGCCCACCTTCGAGCCGCACCTCGACGACGGTGACTTCGTGATCATCATCAATGCCGCCGAAGTTACCCTTTCCGGCAACAAGATCGAGCAGGTTCGCTACCACCGCCACACCGGCTACCCCGGCGGCCTTCGTACGCGCACCTTCACCGAGCAGATGAACCGTTCGCCCCGCAAGGTCCTCGAATCGGCTGTCTGGGGCATGTTGCCTAAAGGCACCCTTGGCGAACAGATGATCCGCCACCTCAAGGTCTATCCCGGCCCCACGCACCCGCATCAGTCGCAGATCGCCGGGTCCGACCGTGCAAAGGCTGCCCGCGAATCGGCCGCCGCCGAGGCACTCAAGGAACCGCGCAAGATTCGCCGTCTGCGCCCCCTTTCCGTGCCTGATGGCAGCGCCGTAGTGGAAGCAACCCCACCTGTCGCGAAGGCGGCCGCTCCCGCTCGCAAGCGCCCGGCCCGGGCCAAGGCGCCGGCTGCCCCCGCGAAGGAGACCGTGGCAACCCCGGTGGCCGAGGCAGCCCCGGTCGAAGAGCCAGTTGCCGCCGCCCCGGCAGCAGTCGAGGAAGCGCCGAAGCCTCGCCGCACCCGCGCCGCCAAGGCGGCGACCACCACCGAAGCCGCAACCGCCGAAGCCCCAAAGCGCACCCGCGCCCGCAAGTCCGCCACCGAAGCCACCCCCGCCGAAGCAGGCGAGGAGAAGCCGAAGCGCACCCGCAAGGCCGCAGCTCCAAAGGCAGAAGGCCGGGCGCCGAAGAGGCTCCCAAGCCGCGCCGTACCCGCGCAAAGAAGACCGAATCCGAAGGTGAGGAATCCTGATGGCCGACCAGCAATACTTCTACGGCACCGGCCGCCGCAAGACATCCGTCGCCCGCGTCCGGCTCTACCCCGGCAACGGCGCCATCGTCGTCAACGGCAAGCCGATGGCCGACGTGCTCCCCCGCGAGATTCTCTCGCCTCGAAGCCACCGAGCCGCTCCGCAAGATCGGCAAGGAATCCGACTTCAGCGCCCAGATCGTCTGCGCTGGCGGCGGCCAGTCCGGCTGGGCCGGCGCCATCCGCATGGGCATCGCCCGCGCCCTCGTGGCTGCCGACCCCGAAGTGAAACCGACACTCAAGCGCGGTAGCAATTCCCTCACGCGCGACTCCCGGATGAAGGAACGCAAGAAGGCCGGCCTCAAGCGCGCCCGCAAGGCCCCGCAGTTCACCAAGCGCTAGCTCCGGCGCCTCTCAGGCATCGAAGGGAAGGCCCTGCTATTTTCGGCGGGGCCTTCCTGCTACTCGGCCAGCGGCGGCTCCACGCCCTCCGGTAGCTCCACCTCGAACACGTTCAGCGTCATCGAGACCAGTGAGTAGTAGCCGCACGCCCCGACGATGTCGACGACGCCTGCTTCGCCAAACGCCTTCTTGGCCCGGGCATAGGTGGCGTCGCTGACGCGGCCAGTCGCGAAGTACTCGGTCACGAAGTCGTAGACCACGCGCTCCTCGTCGCGCTTGAACGGTGGGTCCTTATACGTCCGCACCGCCTCCACGATTGCCGGGTCTAGCCCCGCCTCGACCGCCAGCCGCGCGTGCGCCCAGAACTCGAACTGGGCCTTCCATTGTCGTCCGGTGAGGATGATCGCCAGTTCGTTCAGGTCCCGCGGTAGCGAACTCCCGTAGCGCACGTAGGCGCCCACCTTCTGGGCATGTTCTGCCAGGCCCGGCGACCGCAGCCACGCTTCGAACGGGCCTCGCAAGCCGCCTCTCGGACCGGAGCGGAATCTCATCCGCAACGCGCTGCTGTTCGGCGTCCAGATTGTCGAGGTCGAGGGGTGCGAGTCGGGCCATGGTGCGTCTCCAACGTTGGTGTCCACGCATCGTGGCCCCTCGAGCCGGGAGTCACAACCCGGCTCGGCCTACTCCCTGTTCGCCGCCTCGTTCGCCAGTGCCATCTTGGCGTCCTGCAGGTGCACCGCGCAGTTCACGAGTGCCACATGGGCGAACGCCTGGGGGAAGTTTCCGAGGTGCGCACCCGTGACCGGGTCCACCATCTCCGCGAGCAAGCCCACGTCGTTGGCATACTCGCATAGCCGGTCGAACATCCGCTCCGCTTCATCGATGCGCTCCAGCGTTGTCAGGCAGTCGACCAGCCAGAAGCTGCACAGCAGGAACGCGCCCTCGGTGCCCTTCAACCCATCCTCGAAGCTCGGTGACACCCTCCACAACAGGTGATCTGTGCCGCCGAGGGCAAGTTCCTTCCGGATCCGCTCGATCGTCCCGAGCATCCGCGGGTCGTCCGCATCGATGAAGCGGCGAAGAGGCAGCGCCAGCAACGAGGCGTCCAGGTCTTCGTAGCCATACGCCTGGGTGAAGCAGCCGCGTTCCTTGTTGTATCCCTTCTCCAGCACTTGATTCCGAATCTGGTCACGCGTCTGCTGCCAGGCGTCACGATCGCACTCAAAGCCACACTCCTCGGCTATGCGCAGCCCCCGGTCAACGGCTACCCAGCACATCACCTTCGAGTAGACGAAGTGCCTTGGCGCCGCCCGGATCTCCCAGAGGCCGTAGTCCGGTTCCTCCCACACCTCGCACACGTAGTCGACGACGGCCCGCAGCAACGGCCAGAGGTCTTCGGCGATCGTCCCCCCGTAGCGATGGAGCAGGTGGGCGCAATCCAGCAGCTCGCCGTAGATGTCGAGCTGTCGCTGGTTCTGGGCACTGTTGCCCACCCGCACCGGGCGCGAGCCTTTGTACCCATCGAAGTGGGGAAGCTCGAACTCTACGTTCTCCTGTTCCCCGCCGATCCCGTACAGCACCTTTAGCGAGCGTGGCTGTGCCCGCGTCATGTCCAGGATCCAGCTCAGGTAGTTCTCGCCCTCCTCCGGATACCCCAGCACAAAGAGCGAGTAGAGCGTGAACGAAGCGTCCCGGATCCAGCTATACCGGTAGTCCCAGTTCCGGATCCCCCCGATCGTCTCCGGCAACGATGTCGTCCCGGCCGCGGCAATAGCGCCGGTGGGCGCGTAGTCGAGCAGGCGCAGCACCAGTGCGCTTCGCCGAACCAGGTCACCGTGAGGGCCGTCGTAGCTGCAGCGCTCGATCCATTCCCGCCAGTACGCCTCCGTCGTTTCCTCGGCCACTCGCGGCAGGTCCCCACTTATCTGGCGCCAGAGCAGGGAACCAGGGCGCCGGTACGATGCCACCAATGCCCGCTCGTCGCCCGAATGCACCGTCACATTCGCCCTGGCCGCGTCGTCCTCTACCGCCATCGGGATGTCCGTATAGAGCGTCAGGGCCTGGTCGAAGTGCGACGCTCGCACGCCAATCCCTTCGTTGACCGACCAGCTGGGCGCTGCTCTCGCATAGTCGAAGCGGGGCGCGAACTGGATCGTGAACTCGATCTCGCCCTTCACCCCCCGGACCACGCGGAAGATCGAGCTATCCCCGGGGCGCTCCAGCTCCACCAGGGGCGGAGGCATGTAGTCGGTCAGCGTCGCTTCCCCGAACGGCGTGATAAACGTCGTCTGGAGGATGTTGGTGTTGGTGAGGTATCGCCGCTCCACGCGGTACTCTCCAACCGGTGTGATGCTCCAGCTCCCACCCTTCTCCGCATCGAGGATGGCGCCGAACACCGACGGCGAGTCCATACGGGGGAAGCAGGCCCAGTCAATCGAGCCCGTGCGCGAGACCAGGGCCAGGCTCACGCGGTCGCCGATGATCGCGTAGTCCTCGATCGGTCGATAGCGCTCGTCAATCTGGCGCCTGTGCTCGCGATTGCCTGTACGGCCGAGGATCGCCCGGATGCGGTCGCGAATGCCCATGCACCAGAGCCTATCGAAGGCGAATCTAAGACGCGCTCGAAGTTTCCCGGATCTCGAACACCGGGTGGTAGGCGGCGATGCTCTCGATGTCCGCGACCGTGGCGTCCTTGCTCACATCGAACTCCCGGGCCGTGATGCCCCAGTGGTCGAGGTAGGCGCGAATGATCGGAGCGCGCTGATCAACCGGCACTTCAGTCGCTTCGATCCGCACCGTCTTGCGCCCGCCACGCAGGCTCGCGTTTCCTGCCGCGCGAAGGTTGCGTACCCAGTTGGTCGTCCCGCGCGGCGCCACAAGATAGCGCTTGCCCTCGTAGTCGAGCGGGTTCACCGGCATCGACCTGTTCTTCCCCGATGTGCGCCCCTTCACGATGAGCGTGTTCGCGCCGGAGGGCTTCAGGCCCATCCGCACGAGGAGGTTCATGACCGGGTTAACGATCCTGGCGACGAAGAACGGGGGCTTGTTGAATCGAGTAGTCATGGCCGCCACTCTCCTCCTCTCGAACGTGCGTCGCAAGCTCCGCATGGTTGTTGCGCGACGTAACGCGGGCGGATACTGTCCTCGAATGTGCCTCACCGCACCGGTGCTCCGCTTATGACCGCTGCTCCTGCGCTCTACCCGGACCAGATAGAAGGCGATGGACTGGTCCTTCGCCCCTGGGATGAAAACCTCGTCCGCCAGCTGGGCGCCTGGACCAGCCGTGGCTTTCCCTACCACGCCTTCGACACTGCATACCTCGCTGACCCCGTCCGCGCCCGCGCGGCACTCACCCGGCATCGCGCCCCGGGCCCCCATCGCCACTTCATTGCCTGCGAAGGCGAAACGGCAGTCGGCCGCATTTCGGTGAACCTACGGGACCAGGCGGGTATCTACTTCTGGGGCGTCCACGTGCCCGAGGAGTATGGCCGCCGTGGCGTCTGCCGGCGGATGCTCTCCGCACTCGTCGCCTGGCTGGAAGCGCGTTACCCCGCCGGCCCCGGCTTCGTGCTCAGCACCAACGCCTTCGCGACTCATGCCCACCGGGCCTATCGGGCGGTCGGTTTCGAAATCAGCGAGACACGCTGGCATTACGACAAGCAGCTGGCCGACGAGCTCTGGCGCGTACCCCTCGAACGCCGCTCGCAGATCTCACCCTTCATTCGCTATCACAACGGCCAGTGGGAAGTGCGCATCCACATCATGCGCCGCGAACGTAGCGACACACCCCGCTAGGACTGCTGGCGCCGGTCGTTCTCCTGCCACGCCACATCGTTCAGGGCCATTAGCCCCCCGGCCACGAGCGTGTGGCCGCCAAGCAGTACCGGACGCGGCGCAGTCGCAGCTGCCCGCGTGATCCCCGCCAGTGTCGGCTCCTCGATCTGCTCCCAGGCGAACAGGTCGGCGAGGAAGCGGTCCTCTCGCGTAGCCTCGATGCCGAGGTGGGCGAGCAGCACCCGCAGGTCGAGCACCACGGCGTCGCCCGCTTCGCACAGCCGCGCGATCAGCCGTTCAGCACCAAGCTCCTCATACAGGAATCCGAGCAGCGACACCGGGTGATGTCCAGGCCCGGCAGCTGCCAGCCCCCGCTCTTCGCTGAGGATTCGCACCCGGCAGGCGGTTTCACGCTCCAGGTGTTGCCAGGTCTGGCTGCCTACCCGGCCCGCCACGAGGATCTCCGCCGTCCGGTCGCAGAGCAGGGGCATCACCGCCCTGAACCGGTCGACTGGCAGCTCAAGCCCGTCCAGAGCCCTCCGGATGGCGGGAGGCGTGGCCTCCGAAAGGGCGAGCACCGCCAGGTCCGCCGGCGTATCGATGTCGAACTGGGTCGCGGTCGTCCGCGGCATCACCACCGGCACCAGGCCTGCCTCGTCGCGCAATCGCCGCGGCAACACATTGTCGCGTTCGAAGTCCCCCGCCCGCACCACAGCATCGCCCGGGGTCCATCCCGTCAGGTCGGCCGAAAAGAAGTTGTTGGTCACAAAGCGGCCATCGCGCTGGTTCAATTGTTCCGCGACAAAGCCGAAGTCGGACTCCGCCAGGAGTGGCAGAGCCCCGGACCCCATCACAGCGGGCTTTGCCAGCCCGTATCCCGTCACGATTTCGCGCAGCCGTTCGCTGTAGGAAAACGCCCTGCCGTGGTGGTCCACGTCGAAAATGACTGGCCCTGGCAGCGTGGGAAACGCCTCCGGTTCATCGGTCGCCACGATGATCGCCTCGAAGCCCCCCGCCAGCGCCGCCTCTGCCGTCGCAACAACCGCGGCTATGCGGACATCCGCCACCAGCCGTTCCGCCATGCCGCTGCCGGCATCGCCGTGAAAGACCACCAATACGGGCTGCTCATACGTCATGGCAAAAAGGGTACGTGAAGCGGGCTGGATGCACCGCTGATGGCCGCCGCCCAACGGGTTACACTGGTTGGGCCCCCGGAATTGGAGTCTCACCATGCCACGACTGCTCCCCGCCGTCGCCGCCGTTCTTGCCCTCACGGGCGGTGCCGTTTTGCTCCTGGGCCACCAGACCGCCCATGCCCTCACCATCACGGTGGATAGCGGCCTCGACACCTTTGCCGACGACGGCGAGTGCACTCTTCCGGAAGCCCTCGAGAATGCGGGCGATACTGCCGATGGTCAGCCGAACGTCGACTGTGACGCCGGCGATCCTGCCGGCCCCGACACCATCGACTTCAGCTTTTCCGGGACGATTACGCTCACCTCCAGCCTTCCCGATATCGAGACTGACGTCACGATCGACGGTGGCGGTGAGATTGTCCTCGATGCGGCGACCAACGGCCGTCACACGCGTGTCGATGGTGGCGCCGCGGTCACGATCATCGGCATCGAGTTCACGAACGGGCTGGAGACCGGCGTCCCCGGCGGTTCCCTTCGCATCCTCGATGGCAGTCTCGACCTCGTCGACTGCACATTCACCCAGAACAATGCGGGTACCGGCGGCGCAATCTCCGTCTTCAACGGCACCCTGACAGTCGAAGACTCCACCTTCACCGGGAATAGCGCCACGGACGATGGCGGCGCGATCATCGTTGAACAGGGCGGCGAAGCGGTTCTCGACAACGTCGACTTCACGATGAATACCGCGGGTGGCGCCGGGGGCGCGGTCTATGTCAATCAAACCACGGCTGACGTAGGTCTCATCGTGCATGGTGGCACCTTCGTCCAGAACGCATCCGGCGATAGTGGTGGCGGCATCGGATCGGCCTCGCCAACCCAGATTGACGGTGGCCCGGTATTCACCGGAAACACAGCGGCCGTCTCCGGTGGCGCTATCGTGGCAGCGGATTCGCTCACTATCGATACCGCCACCTTCCAGGACAACGTGGCCACCACTGCCGGCGGCGCACTCGTCATCGTCGGCGGTGCGACCTTCAGCAACCTCACTGTCACCGGTAACCAGGCCAACGCAGGTGGCGGTATCTACGCCGATATGGGCGCTCCGGTGACTGTCACCAACTCATCCTTCGCCTCTAACCAGGCCCTCGACGGCGGCGGCGGCGCGATCAAGGCGATCGCAGGCGGCCTCGCTGTCGACGAGTCAAGCTTCACCCAAAACTCATCGACCGTGCACGGCGGCGCCATCGACAGCACGGATGACCTGACGGTTTCGGACTCCACCTTCGAAAGCAACACGGCTGTAGCCACCGGTGGAGCGATCTACAACGAAGATGCGGCCGCCACCATCGTGGGTTCAACCTTCCAGCAAAACTCGGCTCCCACCGGCGCTGGCGGCGCCATCGATTCGCGCACGCTCGGCCCCGGCGCAACGATTGCGATCACCACCTCCACCTTCACCAGTAACCAGGCCGCGGCCGCTGGGGCACTCGCCGTCTTCGAAGGCAGTGCGGAGGTTACGGATTCCACGTTCAATCTCAATGCGGTGACAGGTAACGGCGGTGCTATCAATAGCTCGGGCGACCTCACGATCACCAATTCCACCATCTCGACCAACGCCGCGGACACCGACGCCGGCGGCCTCTTCAACGTGGGCCAGGCGACGATCCTCAACACCACATTCGCCAGCAACAGCTCCCTTACGGGCGTGGGCGGCATCTTCAGTGACGGCGCTGGCTCGCTCGATATCACCAACACGATCGTCACAACGGGCATCCTTGGGGAGAACTGCGCGATTGGCGGCCTGCCCACCGGCGTCGACGGTTCCAACCTCTCCGACGACGACTCGTGCCCCTCCGGCCTCTTCACCCAGGTCGACGACGTAATGCTTGGGGCCCTGGCTGACAATGGCGGCCCGACGCTCACCCACCTGCCCGACCCCACGAGCCCGGCCGTTGACGGTGGTGACGATGCTGCCTGCCCGGACAAGGACCAGCGTGGCGAGGATCGGATCGCCGTCGACCACTGCGACGTCGGATCGGTCGAAGTCCAGGATGTGCCCTTCGTGCCCACCGGCGATTTGTTCCTGCCGAACCTCGCCTCACAGGTGGACCACCAGTAGGCGACAGTATCTGTCGCGTTCCACTGCAACTATGAACCCCGCGGTGGAGTCATAACCGGCTCCATCGTGCAGGGTTCATCAAGCTTCCGGTTAGGCGACGATAACGGGTTGAGCGGCTACGATAGGCAGGATACGTTGCCCCTCCGCGATGGTGGATGGGCCACCCTTTCGTTCCCGAGGAAATCTATGAAGGTCGTCTTTTTTGAGGACGTCGAGGGCACAGCGCTCGTCGGCGATGTGAAGGAAGTCAAGAACGGGTTCGCCCGCAACTTCCTCCTGCCTCGTGGTCTTGCCGGGCCCACCACCACCACCAACCTCCAGCACGCCAACGCCCTCGCCCAGAAGGAAGCGCGTCGCCAGGAGAAGCTCGATGCCGATGCCAGGGTCCACGTCGACCGCCTCGAGGGGTACACCATTACCCTCGAAGCGCGTGTTGGCGAGACAGGCCGCCTCTTCGGTTCCATCACCAACCGTGACATCGCCGAAGAGCTGACCGCCAAGTCGGGCGTCACCGTCGATTCGACACAACGTCCTTCTCCCCGAGCCGATCCGCGACCTTGGCCCGCGCCCGGTCACCGTGAAGTTCACCCGCAACGTCAGCATCGATGTCAACGTCGATGTGGTGCCCGACGAAGAGTCGAAGCCCATCGTTGCCCGCCTCGAAGCGGAACGCGCCGTGAAGGAAGAAGAAGAGCGCAAGCGCGCTGCCGAGGCTGCCTTCGCCGCCCGTGAACAGGCCCCCCAGTCGATCGTTGCCGCCGCCGAGGCCGCCGAAGCCGCCCAGGCCCTGGCCGAAAGTGACGATGACGAGGACGACGCTACCGAGGACGAAGAGTCCGAAGACTAAGCCTTGCGAAAGGAGGTACCCCGGGCCTGCTCTTGACCCTCGCGACGGTCACCACCGTTCGCCGAGCGGGCTCACCTCCACCGCATGACTCTGCCTGCCCTCGAAGGACTACCCCCGCACGATATCGAGGCTGAGGAGGCTGTTCTCGGCGCCCTCCTCGTCGACCCGGAAGCCATCTTCCGCGTCACCCCGATCATCAAATCCGCTGACTTCTTTCGCGAGAAGAACGGCTGGATCTACGAAGCCTGCGTCGATCTCTGGAACCGCGACGAGGCGATTAATCAGATCACCGTCGCTCACGAGCTGGCCCGAAAGGACCGTCTCGAAGAAGCCGGCGGCCAGGTCTACCTGACCGACATCATCCGTACGCTCCCTACCAGCGTTGGCGTCGAGTTCTACGCCGAGCTGGTGAAGCGCGACTCAACCTACCGCGGCCTCATCCACGCGGCCACCGGGATGATCCAGCTCGGCTACCAGGCTCCACCCGACCTCGAAGCCGTCATCCGCCGGTCGGAGGAGATGCTCCACCGCCTCCGCGACGGCGAGAGCTTCCGCGACTTTGTCCACATCAGCCAGCTCCTCCAGGCCTACCTCGAGGAGGACGCCGAGGCGATCCAGCGCCAGGCTCTCGGCGCTATCAACACCGGCTTCCACGACCTCGATCTGCTTGCTCGGGGGCATTAAGCGCAGCGACCTCGTCATCATTGGCGCCCGCCCCAGCGTCGGGAAGTCCGCCTTCGCCCTCGGTATTGCCCGCAATGCCGCCCTCGTCCAGCACGCCAGCGTCGGCTTCTTCTCCCTCGAGATGTCCTCCGAGCAGCTCGCCATCCGGCTCCTCGCTTCCGAATCCGGCGTCGATGGCACCCGCCTTCGTCTTGGCCAACAGACCGAGCTCGAAGAGCGCCGCATCATCCGCGCCACCGGCGAACTCTCCGAGGCCAACATCTGGTTCGATGACTCGCCCGTCCTCAGCGTCGCCGAACTCCGAGCCAAGGCCCGCCGCCTCGCCGGCGAGCGCAGCCTCGACCTCATCGTCATCGACTACCTCCAGCTCATGCAGGCCGACTCCGCCTCCTCCAGCCGCGACAACCGCGTCCAGGAAATCAGCTTCATCTCCCGCATGCTCAAGGGCATCGCTCGGGAACTCGATATCCCCGTCATTGCCCTCGCCCAGCTCTCCCGCGCCATCGAGAACCGCCATCCGCGGACGCCGATGCTCTCCGACCTCCGCGATTCCGGCTCCATCGAACAGGACGCCGATGTCGTCATGTTCCTCAGCCGCGAGGAGATGTACGTCACGCCCGAACAGTGGGCCGAGCAGCACCCGGACATGCCCGAGAGCGCCTATCCCCGTGGCGTCGCCACCATCAACGTCGCCAAGCACCGCAATGGCCCTATCGGAGATGTCGAGCTTCGCTTCCGCCACCGCCTCGCCCGCTTCGAGGACTGGGTGCTCCACACCCCCGGTGGTCCCGCTCCTGCCGACGAGTTCGAGGACTTCGACGAATGAACGGCGACCGCTTCGAAGGCTTCGCGTCCGCCTCCACAGCCACAACAATCCCCAATCTCTTCTTCAGCCGCGTCCTCCCCTCGCTGTCGGGCCCGGACGCGCTCCTCGCCTTTCTCTGGCTTAGCCGCGTCGCCCAGGCCATCAAAGGCCCGGTGCGGTCAGCAACCGCCGAGGACATCTGGGCGGAAGACGGCGCCTCCACTGCCTTCGAAGCCCTCGGCTCGGGCCGCGCCGGCCTCGACGCCGGTCTTGCCGAATGCGCCCAACACCGGGCGGCTCTGGTGCTCGACATGTCGGGCGCAGGCGGCCCAACCCGCCACTACTTCGTCAACACGCCGGACTCGCGCCGCACCATCGCCAGGATCAAGGCCGGTGAATTGCAGCTGCGCCCTTCGGCCCTCCCTGCCGAACGCGAGGAAGCGCCCAACGCACCCACCATCTTCAAGCTCTATGAAGAGCACTTCGGCACCATCACGCCCTTCGTCGGCGACCGCCTCCTCGAGGTCGCGCGCACCTACCCCGAAGCCTGGGTCGAAGAAGCCGTCCGCGAAGCGGCCTTGACGCAGGCAAAGAGCTGGCGCTACGTAGAACGTGTCCTCGAACGTTGGACGCGAGAAGGGAGGAGCTATGAAACGCCTGGACGAAATACTCTCGAAGAGCAAAAACAACGGTTTCTCGGCGGCCGGTACGGCCACATCGCCCGCTCCTCTTGAACTCAGCACGGGCTGCAAGATCTGTGGCGGCGCCGGCTTCGTCAGGCGCGAGCGTGCCGTTGACGACCCCGCCTTTGGCCGTGCGGAGCCGTGCGAATGCGTCCTCCAGGAAGAAGCGAGCGTCCGCCGCGAGCGCCTCGAACGCATCGGCAACCTCACCCCCATGGCTCGCTACACCTTCGACGCCCTCTCCAGCGACACAGAGGCGCTCTCGGCCATTGTCGAGACCGCCCGCAGCTATGCCTTCGAACCTCACGGCTTCCTGACCATCACCGGCCCCAGCGGCACTGGCAAAACCCATCTCGCCGCTGCCATTGGCAACCGCCGCGTCGAACTCGGCGAACCGGCCAGCTTCATGGTCGTCCCCGATCTCCTCGACCACCTTCGCGCCGGCTACGACAACGACGATCCCGACCTCCGCTACGCCAACCTCTTCGAGCACGTTCGCGGCGTCCCCCTCCTCATCCTCGACGACATCGATGCCGCCGCCGGTACGGACTGGGCTCGCGAAAAGCTCTTCCAGCTCGTCAACGGCCGCCACACGGACGGCCTGCCCACCGTCTTCACCGCTGCCTCCCTCGCGAGCCTCGACGACCGGCTCCGCACCCGCCTCACCGACCCGCGCACCGGGCGCGTTCTCGCCATTCCGGCCGTCTCGGCGCAGCCGTATCGCAGCGTTGGAGGCATGTCGCTCGACCGACTCGGCCGGATGCAGTTCCGCACCTTCGACCCCCGCGGCACGGGGCTGAAACCGGAAGAACAGTCCTCGCTGGAAGCCGCCTTCCGCTCCGCCAACGCCTACGCCGAGAACCCGCAGGGCTGGTACATCCTCCAGGGTGCCAACGGCTGTGGAAAGACGCACCTTGCCGCGGCCATCGCCAACCGTGCCCTCCGCGATGGCCGGGCCGTCTTCTTCGCCGTCGTCCCCGACTTTCTTGACCATCTTCGTCGCACCTACGCCCCCGGCAACGATGGAAGCGACGACGTCTTCGCTGCCGTCCGCGAAGCTGATTTGCTCGTCCTCGATGACCTCGGCGCCCAGAACACATCGCCGTGGGCCCACGAAAAGCTGTATCAGGTCGTGAACTACCGCACCGTCGCCGGCTTACCGACCGTCGTCACCACCGATCGCGCCCTCGATGAACTGCAGGCCGCCCATCCGCGCATCTTCGCCCGCATCGCCGACCCTGCCGTGGGCACCGTGAGCCTCATCCTCGCGCCCCACTACCGGCTCGGCCGGGGCAACGCCTAGCGCTCCTTACCCGGCTCCACGTGTGCTTCCGGCGGCAGCGCATGGCCTCGCCGGTTCATCCAGTCCTTCAGGGCCCAGTTCGTCGTATCGAACGCAAGCTCGGGCCACGGGATCTGCGTCGGAGCGAACCAGCCGATCTCCAGCGTCTCGTCGCCCACCGAACCGCGGCCATCGGCCATCCCCTCGTAGACCACGACCACCACGCCGGGCCCTGTACGCGTGTACACCCCGATCAACGACAGCTCGCTGACGGCGAGGTTCGCTTCCTCCAGCGTCTCCCGCGCAGCCGCTTCCTCCGCCGTCTCTCCCACATCCATGTAGCCGCCCGGGAACACCCACGTCCCGATCCGTGGCTCGATCGCCCGCTTCACAAGCAGCACATGGCCCTTCTCGTCCACCGGGATCACGCCCGCCACCGGCCGCGGGTTGATGTAATGGACGAAACCGCAGTCCATGCAGACGAACCGTCGCTTGCGGTCGCCCTCAGGGATGGCCGTCGTCAGCCGCTGCCCGCACTGCATGCAATAGCGGCTGAACGAATGAGGATGCTGCGTCATCTCAGTCGGAAGCTCCCGGGACCTGCTGCATCCCCAGCGATTCCGGTCCCTCGATCCACTCCTCGCCGTCCGTCCACACTTCCTTCTTCCACACCGGTACGCGCTTCTTCACCTCATCCACAAGCCACTTCCCAGCGGCGAAGGTCTCGGCACGGTGTCCCGCGCTCATCGCGATGAGGAGGCTGGTCTCCCCGATCTCCATCCGGCCCGTGCGGTGGAACAGCGCCACCTTCTGCAGCCCGAACTGCTCGATCGCCTCTTGCCCGAGATCCGCCATCAGCTTCTCTGCCATCGGCGCGTAGGCGTCGTATTCAAGATAGGCGACGTCGCGGCCCTTGTTGTTGTTCCGCACCACGCCAAGGAAAACGTCGATCGCGCCCGCGGCGGGGTCAGCGACGGCGGCGATCGCCTCCTCCGTCGAAAGCGGTTCGCTCTGCACGCGGCTCAGCATTCGGAACCTCCTGACACCGGCGGGATCAGGGCTAACGTAGCCCCGTCACGGAGCGGGGTGGCCGCATCGGCATACTCTTCGTCGACGGCGTACAGCAGGTTCTCCACGAACGGCTTCACCGCCGGGTACTTCGAGACGATCCGGTCACGCACCGTGCCGACCGTATCACCGTCGACCACCGGCATGGTCGTCCGGCGCACGCCCAGGGCCTGCGCGATCGATGCGAAGAACAGCACCGTTATCACGCATTCGAGTGTACGCGATGGCCAGCCGCCCTCGCCCGGTTGTCCGCGGCCGCGCCAGCGGTAACACTCGCGCCATGCAGGTGACCGCTACCGTCGCGCTCGAGGCAACGAAGCGGGCCGTGCTTGCCACCTTCGACCTGCTCTACCCTTCGCGCTGCGTTGGCTGTTCGCGACACGGCCCACCGCTCTGCACCGCCTGCATCGCCCTCCAGGTGCCTGCTCACGGCGAAGGTCGTTGCGGAAACTGCTCGGCAGCCTGGCCCGACCCGGGCGGCTATTGCCCGCTATGCACCAATTGGCGGCACCTTGATGGCGCCCTTGCCGCCTTCGAACACACCGGTGCTGCCCGCAAAGCCGTACATGGGCTGAAGTACGGTCGCCAACGCGTCCTCGCACCTTCGATGGCTGAGGCCATCCGCGCGATTGTCTTACCAGGCGACTTCGATGCCGCCGTAGCTATCCCTCTCCACCCCTCACGCCGGAAGCGGCGCGGGTTCAACCAGGCTGACCTGGTCCTTCGCGACCTCGGCTTGCCCCCGATCGACGGCCAGCTGCAGCGTGTCCGCAAGACCCGCACGCAGGTCGGCATGAATCTTGGGCAACGCCGCCGCAACGTTGGCGGCGCCTTTGCCTACACCGGTCCCGAACTCGATGGCCTCCGCGTTGCGCTGGTCGACGATGTCGTCACCACAGGTGCAACCGCCGATGAGTGCGCCGCCGTCCTCAAGGACTACGGCGCCTCTTCGGTGTTCGCGGTGTCGTTCACCCGGATGAGTCATCGGCCTGGCACGCAGGCGATCGAGGACTGATCTACTTTCGCTTTGCCGCCAGTCCCTGCTCAAACCGCTGCGCATCGACCACAAAGCGCCGGTGCGTACCGTTTCCCACCGCATCGACCCCGTCCGTCGCCACCCAGAGGAAGTCGACCTTCCGTCCCTCCACCGAGTCGATCGTGACCGTCGCCGTCACCGTAAGTCCCTCCGGGGTCGCTGCGGTGTGGTTGATCACGATCTGGGCGCCCACGGTCATCTGGCCCGGTTCGAGGTGTTCCTCGAGCCAGAGCGCTGCCGCCCGCTCCACCAGCGCTCCCAGGGCGGGCGTGCTGAACACGTCCGGTGTTCCCGGCACGATCACGCTTGCGAAGTGCTCCTTCGCCACCACCACGGTTTCCTGCCGTGAGTCTCCCGGCTTCAGGTCATTGACCGGCATTGTTGCCTCCAGCTCGTGCGCGCGCGCAGCGCCCGTGATGGGCCCTACAGTACACTCATCCGGGCATGGACCTTGAGACAGGCCTCCAGGCTACGGCTGTCATCGCTGCCGCAACCGCTCTCGGCCAGGTCCTCACCCGCCGGCTGCCCATCCCTCTCCCGGTCTTTCTCCTCGCTACAGGGCTCTTGCTCGGCCACGACGGCCTCAACGTCGTCAAGACCGACGAACTCTCCAGCTTCATCGGCATCGTCCTCGCCGTGGCCGTCGCCCTCATCGTCTTCGAAGGCGGCACCATCCTCAGCATCCAGACGTTGCGGGTCCTCGCCCCGTCGGTGCGAAACATCGTCCTCTTTGGACTCGTCGTCACGCCTCTTGTGGGGATGTTCGCCGCTCGCTTCTTCCTCGACTTCCCCTGGCGCGTCGCCGCCCTCTTTGGCGCCCTCGTCGTCGTCACCGGGCCCAGTGTCATCACGCCCCTCCTACGCTCCGTCCGGGTCAACGACCGCCTGCGCGCCATCCTCCTCGGCGAGGGCGTCATCATCGACCCCTTCGGCGCCCTCCTGACTCTTGTCCTGCTCCAGGTCGCTACGGCCGACTCTTTCGATCCCCGCCGGTCCCACCGAGTGGGTGCTCACGCGCGTGGCGACGGGTGTCGTTGCGGGAGCGGCCGGAGCAGTGCTCGTCTGGAGCTTTCCCAGGCTCGTCCGCCGGCTCTCCAGCCGCGAAGTCTCCCTCCTCATCATTGGGGCGGCGGTCACCGCCTTTGCCGTCGCCGAGTCGGTCGCCCACGAGTCCGGGCTCACCGCCATGGTCGTCATGGGCATCGCTCTCGGCAGCCTCGACATTCCCCACCGCGACGCGTTCCACGATTTCCAGGAGTCGATCGTCTCCTTTCTCGTTGCCGCCGTGTATGTCTTCCTTGCCGCCAGCGTCCGCTTCGACAGCATCCTCGACCTCTGGCCGGGCGGGCTCTTCGTTGTCCTTGCCCTCGCCCTCATAGGACGCCCGCTCCTCATTTTCCTCGCCACCTTCCGCTCCGACCTGTCGAACCGCGAGAAGATCTTCCTTTCCGCCGTCGCCCCTCGCGGCGTCGTTGCCGCGTCCCTCGCCAGCTTCGTTGCCGTCGATGTTGGTACCGGCCTCGGTGGCGATACCGGTGAGTTCACCGCCCTCGTCTTCATCGTGATCCTCCTCACCATCGCGGTACAATCGGCTTATGCGCGCCCCCTCGCCCGGGCCCTCAAGGTCCAGCCAGTGACGACGGTAATCGCCGGTGCGGGTGAGGTGGGACTGCTCGTGGCCGGCCGCCTTCGTGATGCCGGCCGCCCCGTCACCCTCATCGATTCCGACGAAGACGCCGTCGTTCACGCCCGCGAACAGGGCTTCCACGTCTTCCTTGGCGATGTCGGCAAGGTCGATGTCCTCCGCAAAGCCGGCGTCGCCGACGCCGACGCCTTCCTCCTCTGCACCGCCAGCGACGACCGTGCCCTCCTTGCTGCTCAGCTCGCCCGCTCGACCCTCGGCGTGGAGCGAGTCATGGCCCGCGTGAATGAACATGCGAACCTCCATGCCTTCCGCGATCTCGGGGTGACCGTGGTCAACACTGCCGATGCCGTCGCCACCGAACTTGCCCAGCTCGCCGGCGCTTCCCCACTCTCCGACATCATGCTGCCCGTGGATGGCGACCTCCACGTCGAGCGCATCGTCGTCACGAACCCCTCGGCCCAGCAGGCAATCATGGGACTTGGCGCCCTTCGCGGCACCGTTGTCATCATGGTCCGCCGCGGGAGCACGTCGGTGATTCCCACCGGGCGCACCAATATCCGGCTCGGCGACGTACTAACAGTAATCGGTAATCATGCGGACATGGATCGCGCCCGTTCCGGCCTTACCCTCGAGCCTGCTGCCAAGGCGCTCGGAGTCTGACCGACTCCTGCTTCTCGGGGCGTTCTGCCGCTTGGCTACAATGATCCTTCCTGCGGGTCGCACGCGATTCGCCACGGGAGAGGGACGATCGGTGCACGCATGACTTCCAGCCCCCACACGCTCAGCGGACCAGCGGCCGAAGCCTCGATGCTCGTCTCCCTCGTCCGCAAGGAGGTCCACCGCGTCATCGTCGGCCAGGACCTCCTGATCGATCGCCTCCTCATCGGTCTCCTTTGCGATGGCCACATCCTCGTCGAAGGCGTCCCCGGCCTCGCCAAGACGCTCACCCTCTCGACTCTCGCCGCCGCCCTCAACCTCGATGATGTGCGCATCCAGTTCACGCCCGACCTGCTTCCCGCCGACCTCGTCGGCTCGGAGATCTTCGACAGCCGCGACGGCCAGTTCACGGTGCGCAAGGGGCCTATCTTCGCCAACATCGTCCTCGCCGACGAGATCAACCGCGCGCCGGCCAAGGTCCAGTCGGCCCTCCTCGAAGCGATGCAGGAGCGCCAGGTCAGCATTGGCGGCACAACCTTCCCGCTCGCCCTGCCGTTCCTCGTCATGGCCACCCAAAACCCGATCGAGCAGGAAGGTACCTATCCCCTGCCCGAGGCCCAGCTCGACCGCTTCCTCCTTAAGACCCGCGTCGACTACCCTTCGCGGCTGGAAGAGAAGACCGTCCTCGACATGAGCCTCTCCCGCGAGACCCCGGGGATCGTCGCCCGCGCCGGCGCCCCTGAGATTGCCGCTGCCCGGGCCGCCCTCGACGAAGTCATCCTCGACGACGCCCTCAAGGACTACGTCGATCCAGCTCGTCTACGCGACGCGCCGTCCCGCCGACTTCCGGATGCCAGACCTTGCCCCCCTCGTTGCCTACGGCGCCTCGCCTCGCGCCACCCTCGCCCTCGCGCACACCGCACGCGCCCATGCCTTCCTTGAAGGCCGCGCCTACGCCACTCCCGACGACGTCAAGGCGATGGCCCACGATGTCTTCCGCCACCGCATCGTGACCACCTACGAGGCCGAAGCCCAGCGAGATGACGACCGACGACATCATCGACCGCATCCTCGAAGGGATGGAGATCCCGTGAACGGCGTTCGGCGGGCCGGGCGAAAGCTCCGCGCGCTGCTCCCCGCCGGGCAGCCCCGCCGTCACGTTCGCGGAGGCGCCGGACGCTGCCACCCGAGCTTCTCGACCGTGTCAATGCCATCGAAATCAAGGCCCGGAGGATGGTTAACGAGCTGCTTCCTCGGCGAATATCACGCCGTCTTCCGCGGGCGTGGCGTCGAATTTGACGAATTGCGCCCCTACGTCCCCGGCGACGACGTCCGTGATATCGATTGGAAGACTTTCGCCCGCAGCCGCGAACCGTTCATTCGCCGCTACCGCGAAGACCGGGACCTGACCGTGATGTTCGTCGTCGATGTGAGCGCTTCGCACCGCACCGGCGCGCTCCCCGTCAGCAAGGCCGACATCGCCGCCGAGCTTTGCGCCGTCCTCGGCCTCGCCGCCATCCGCAACAACGACCGCGCCGGCCTCCTCCTCTTCGCCGGCAAGCCCGAACGCTACGTCCGTCCCAGCCGGGGCGCCAAGCACGTCCTCCGCGTCGTCCGCGAAGTGCTCAGCGCGCGCCCTTCGACCACGCGGCACCGATATCGCCGCCGCCCTCGAATACCTCACCGGCGTCCAGCGCCGCCGCGAGCACCGTGTTCTTCATCTCCGACTTCCTCGCGACCGGCTATGAGCCCGGCTCTCCGTGCCGCTGCCCGCCGCCACGACATCATCGCCCTGCAGGCTTCGCGACGCCCATCGACGACGCGCTGCCTGCCGGTGGCCTCGTGCGTGTCCGCGATGCTGAGACTGGCGCTGAACTGGATGTCGATGCCGCCTCGCCCGCCTTCCGCGATGCCTACGCTGCCCACGTCCGCGACCTCGATATGTCGCGCGCTCGCCTTTTCGGGGAACTCCACATCGACGAGATCCCGATCGCTGTCGGCGAAGACTATGTGCCCGCCCTTCTCCGCTTCTTCCGGCGCCGGGCAAGGGCGGCTGCATCATGAGGCGCCTCGTCGCCGTTCTCGCCGTCCTCGTTGGCCTCGCCTTCCCGCTGTCGATCGCATCCGCCGACTCCGTCTCTGCGCCACCGGCTTCCCTCAAGGTTGGCCAGCAGTTCACGCTCGTCGTTGTCGTCGATGCTCCCACGGGCGCCGATGTCGAGCTCAACTCCGTCGCCGAGTCGTGGGCGGGTGTCGAAGTCATCCGCATCGATAGCCACGACATCCAGCCCGTCGATGCCGTCACGGCGCGCCACACGTTCAGCCTGACTGTCGCCTCGTTCGTCCCTGGTTCCTCCACCTTCGCTCCCGAAGCCATCGTCACGGAAGGTGGTCGGGGTTCCGTGCGCAGCTTCCCGGCCACCCCGATAACGGTGCAGTCGACGCTCGCGACCGGTTCCCTCCTGGAGCTATCGCCGAACCCGGCGCCGGGCAGCGTTGGTGGCGCTCAGTCACCGTGGCTGGTCCCGGCCATCGTCGCGGTCGCGCTCGTCCTCCTCGCACTGGCGGGGTGGCTTGGCCTTCGTGCGGTCGATTGGCTGCGCCAAAGGCTCCCGGCCGCCCCCGAACCTCTCGCGCCGGAGCCCTCGCTTCCCGCCATTCTCACCGGTGTTGAGGACCAGCTCTCGCTCGACCCCGTGGCTGCCTACCGCGTGATGGCCGTCTCCGTCCGTGCCGCACTTGCGAACCAGTACGGATTCCCCGCCCGTGCCCTCACCACCCACGAACTCCAGCGGCGCATGGAGGCCGAGGGCGTCGATCGCTGGCAAAGCCGCCTTGTCCGCGGCCTCCTCGATGAGTGCGACCAGGTAGTCTATGCGGGCTACCTGCCGGCCATGGACCGGCGGACGGCCGACCTCGCCATGGCCCGCGAACTGCTCGAGGGCTCAGCCTGATGCAGTTCGCCTATCCCCTCGTCCTCGTTGCCATACTCGCCGTCATCCCGCTGGCCTGGCTTTCCGCCCGTCGAAAGCCCGCGGCCCTACCGCTGCCGACTCTTGCAGGCCTTCGCGCCGTACCCCCGACAGCGCGCATGCGACTGCTCTGGCTGCCGGCCGTCCTTCGCGCGCTCGCCGTCGCCGTGCTCATCGTCGCCGTCGCCCGCCCGCGGACCGTCGATGCGGAGACCGTCATCCCCGCCCAGGGCATCGATATCGTCCTCGCCCTCGACATCTCCGGCAGCATGGACATGCGCATCGGCGGCACCTCCCGTCTCGACGCTGCGATCGAGGTCATGAAAGGCTTCATCGACGAGCGCACCGACGATCGTATCGGCCTCGTCGCCTTCAGCGAGTTCGCCGCCACGCTCTCTCCGCCCACCCTCGACCACGCCGCCTTACAACAGCTCGTGGACGATGTCGCCAACGCCGACCTTAAGAATGCGACCGCGATCGGCCTCGCGATCACGGAATCGACCAGCGTCCTCCAGCGATCCAACGCTCCCTCCCGCATCGTCATCCTCCTTACCGACGGCGTCGATAACGTCCCTGAGGCGACGCGGCCGTTGACCGCAGCCCGGGTCGCCGAAGCCCTCGGCGTGCGGGTCTACACGATCGGCATCGTCGAACGAAGCGATCCCAACGGCGTGGACCGCGAGACACTCGCCGGCATCGCCGAGATCACCGGCGCCCGCACCTTCGAGGCCAACTCGGTCGCCGACCTCAACGATGTTTACGACGAGATTAACACGCTCGAGACGAGTGGTGTCGAGCGCGACAGGTTCACCAGCTATCGCGAGTTTGGGCCGTGGTTCGCCTTGCTCGCAGCAGGGCTTATCGCCGGTGACCTGCTCCTTCGCTCCACCTGGCTGCGGAGGGCCTCGGCATGAGCGACCTCAGCTTCGCCCGTCCGGAAGCACTGCTCATCCTCGGTCTCCTGCCGGTGATCGGGTTTGCCTGGGCCCGGGGCGTTCGGCTCTCACGTACCCATGCACTCGCTATCGCCCGGCGCGCGCAGCCCGCTTCCCGCTGGTTTTCCCTTGCCCTCGCTCTGTCGGCCTTTGCCGCCGCCATCGTCGCCTTCGCCCAGCCCCGCTGGGGTTCCGAATCCGTGCCCGTCGTCCGCACCGGCTCCGACATCATGATCGTGCTCGACGTCTCCCGGAGCATGAACGCCCAGGATGTCGAACCCTCTCGCCTCGCCGCCGCCAGGGCAGCCATCCTCCAGACACTCGACACCGGGCGAGGCGACAGGGTTGGCCTCGTGGTCTTCGCCGGCAGTGCCCACCTCCAGTTCCCCCTCACGACCGACCCTGCCGCCGCTTCCCTCATCGTGGACCGCCTCGAGAGCGGTTCCGGCTTTGTCGCCGGTGGTTCGGCGCTCGGCCAGGCTCTCGACCTCGCGGGTCAGGCATTCGACGACACCTCCGACGCCGGCCGTCTCGTCGTCCTCATCACCGACGGCGACGACCTTGGCCAGGATCCGGCCACTCCTGCCTCCAGGCTCCACTTCGCCGGTGTCTCACTGCTCGTCGCCGGGGTTGGCACCACCGAAGGTGCGCCGATTCCCGTCGTCGATGCCGAGGGAGGCGTGCAATTCCTCCGCGATGGCTCCGGCGTCGTCACCTCCCGCCTCAACGAGCAGCTCCTTATCCGTGTCGCCGATGCAGGCGAAGGCCGCTACCTGGGCAACAGCATCGCCGGCCTGTCCGGCGCCGTCCGTTCCCGCGTCGATGCCCTCCAGACCGCCAGCATCGCGACTTCGCCCGCCGTCATCCCTATCGAGCGCTTCGGCCGATTCAGTCTCGCTGCGGCCCTGCTCCTCGTGGCGGCACTCATCGGCTCGTCTCTCCCCGCGAGTCCATGGCGGCGGCGTCCCTTCCCGGTGGCCGTCGCCGTCCTCGCGGTCGCCCTCATTGCAGGCGCCTGTGCCGAACGTTCGTACGAACTGAACGAGGACGGCCTTGACGCCTTCGCCGCCGGCGATTACGCCACCGCCGTCGACGCCTTCCACACCGCCAGTCTCGAGTCGCCGGCCGATGCCAGGATCTCCCTCAATCTCGCCCTCGCCTACGACGCTGCCGGGCAGTACGCGGATGCCGCGCGCGTGGCGGAGCGCGCCTCCGCTTCGTCCGACCGCGAGGTGAGTGCCGCTGCGTTCAAGCTGCTCGGCCACGAGCGCTTCGAGCAGCAGGACTACCTCGGCGCCCTCGGGGCCTTCCACGATGCTCTTGTCATCGCCCCGGACGATGCGACCGCCCGCCACGACTATGAGGTCGTCTACGCCATCCTCAATCCGCCGGGCCGCCCCGAAGACGAGAACTCGGAGCCCGGGCAGCCGGGTGCGTCGACGCCAACACCTTCGAGCGGACCCTCGGGTACGCCCGGCCCGGGCACCCCGGTGGCGAACCCATCGGCCACCCCGGAACCCGGCGAGACCGGCGAACCGACCGACAACGCCACTCCCGGTCCGGGCTCCAGTGATTCCGAGCTCGAAGACCGCATCGCCCAGATCGATGCCGAAGCGCGGTCGATCGCCGACGAGGCCGGCGACAGCCTCACCCACGAACAGGCCCTGCGCCTGCTCCAACTCAACGAGGAACGCAATCGGCTGTCTTCCCTCCTCGAAAGCGAACAGGACAGCACCGACCCCTCAGACCGCTGATCAAGGGGGCCGCGGCACGCTATCCTCAGCGCAAGTGGAAGCGCCCGGCCTCTGGGACATCCTCTCGAAGTTTGCCGTCGACCCGCCCTGGATCGTCGCCGTGCTGGCGGTCGCCACCTGGTATGCCTCCACCGTCCGACGCGCAAACACCCGGCCGTCCCGCCGCCACCCCCTTCGCTCCCAGCTCGCCTTCTACGCCGGACTGGCCCTGGTCCTCGTCGCCGCCCTCAGCCCGATTGAGTACTGGGGCAACCAGCTGCTCTGGGTCAATTTCCTCGACTTCCTCATCCTCACCATGTTCGCTGCACCGCTCCTCGTCCTTGGCGCGCCGCTCACGGTGCTCTTCCGCGCTTCGGGACCGGTGGGACGCGCCCGCCTCCGTTGGCTCTATCGGCGCTCCTTCTTCAGCCGGTTCACCTTCCCCATCTTCACCTGGCTGCTCTTCGCTGCCCTCACGTACGCCTGGCAGTTCTCGGGCCTCACCGACCTGGCCGCCGGCAACGTCTATGTGCGCGATCTTCAGCTCGTCACGCTCCTGCTCGCCTCCATCCTCTTCTGGATGCCCGCACTCGCCGTCGACCCTGCCCGCTGGCGCCTCAGTCATCCCCTCCGCTTCTTCTACGTCATGGTCGAAATGGGCCATAAGGCCCTCTTCGGTGGCATGTTCCTCGCCCTCACCTCACCCGTGAACAATGGGTTTGCCGCGAACCTGCCCGCCTGGGGGCCGTCGCCGATGACCGACCAGCGCATGGCTATCCTCGTCCTCTGGCTTGGCGGCAATCTCTTCTTCCTCGTCACCCTCGCCTTCATCGTCAGGCAGTGGATGGCCTTCGAACAGCGCAACAGCCACCGCATCGACCGCCGCCTCGCGATACAACGCAAGGCCGAAAGGGAACGCCTCACCGCCCTCGAGCAGGTCTTCCAGAAGGGCGTCTGATCCCTACACCACCACCTGCTCGCGGTACTCCCCGAACACCCGTCGCCAGAGGTTGCTGATCTCGCCGACGGTCGCCTTCGCCTTCACTGCCTCGATGATGAACGGCATCGTGTTCTCGTTCGGGTCCCGGCTCGCCGCCTCCAGCCGCTCCATCGCCGCCCGCCAGGCCGCCTGGTCTCGATTCGCCTTCGTCGCTGCCAACCGGGCAAGGTGGCGCTTCTCGCCTTCCGGGTCCATCTCAAGGATAGGGATGTCGCTCGGGGCTTCTTCGATGTACTCGTTCACCCCAACCACGATTCGGTCGCGCGTCTCGATCTCATGCTGGTGGCGGGCCGAGGCGTCCGCGATCTCCTTCTGGAAGTAACCGGTCTCGATCGCACGAACCACGCCGCCAAGCTCCTCGATCCGCTCGAAAGTGCTCGAACGCCTCCGCTTCCATGTCGGCCGTCAGCCGCTCAAGGAAATAGGAGCCACCGAGTGGGTCGACCGTATTCGTCACGCCGCTCTCGTGGAGGATCACCTGCTGCGTCCGCACCGCCAGCTTTGCCGCTTTGTCGCTGGGTAGCGCCAGCGCTTCGTCCATCGCATCGGTATGGAGCGACTGAGTCCCGCCGAGCACCGCCGCCAGCGCCTGGATCGCCACGCGCACGAGGTTCACCTCCGGCTGCTGCGCCGTCAGCGAAACGCCCGCCGTCTGCGTGTGGAAGCGCATCAGCCAGCTCCGCGGGTTCTTCGCCCCGAACTGCTCGCGCATCAGCCGCGCCCACGTTCGCCGCGCCGCCCGGAACTTCGCAATCTCCTCGAAGAAATCGTTGTGGCTGTTGAAGAAGAAGCTGATCCGCGGCGCAAAGCTGTCGACGTCGAGCCCGCGCGCCATCGCCCGCCTCACGTACTCCATCCCGTTGGCCAGCGTGAACGCCAGCTCCTGCGACGCCGTCGAGCCCGCCTCGCGGATGTGGTACCCGCTCACCGACACCGGGTTCCAACGCGGCATCTCCTTCGTCGCGAACTCGATCGTGTCCGTCACCAGCCGCAGCGACTCTTCGGGCGCGTAGATGAACTCGTTCTGGGCGATGTACTCCTTGAGGATGTCGTTCTGGAGTGTCCCCGCCAGCTGCGACCGGTGGATGCCGCGGTTCTCCGCCGCCGCGATGAACAGCGCCCACACCACCGGCGCCGGCCCGTTGATCGTCATCGAGGTGGTCACCTTCTCCAGCGGGATGTCCGCCAGGAGGATCTCCATGTCGTCGATCGAGTCCACCGCCACGCCGCAGGAGCCGAATTCGCCCTCTGCCCACGACTCGTCGTGGTCGTAGCCCATCAGCGTGGGCATGTCGAAGGCGATGCTCAGGCCGTTGTTCCCCGAGGACAGCAGTTCCTTGTAGCGAGCGTTGGTTTCCTCCACGGAGCCGAAGCCGCTGAACATCCGGATCGTCCACGGCTTGCCCCGGTAGCCCGTCCGGTGGATGCCCCGCGTGTAGGGATAGGAGCCCGGCAGCCCAAGATCGCGTTCGTAGTCCAGGTCGGCAACATCCGACGCGTCGTAGAGGCGCTCGACGGGGCGGCTGCTGACGGTCATGAACGGCCCGGCAAGCTCCGAACCTTCGGCCACGACTGCCTCGTCGTAGGCGTCCTTCAGCTCCTTCGCACGTCCCGGGTCTACATTCATCGCGGCCCCCTTCGCCGGTCTTCCCACAGTCTAAGCTCCCCTTCCCGCCTTTACCGCCGCCTCCATCGCCGGTATGTACCCTCCAGGGCATGGAATGCCCACGCTGCCACGTAGCCCTCACCGTCGAAAATGAGCATGGAATCGAGGTCGACCGCTGCCCCGAATGTAACGGCCGCTGGCTCGACCGCGACGAACTCGACCAGCTCGAGGCCCTTTCCGCGCCCCAGGAAGACTCCCGCCGCGGCATGATCGAGTACGCGAAGCGCGAGAGCGAACTCCACTGTCCCGTCTGCCAGAAGACTATGGTCGCCTTCAACTACCGTGCCAACCCGCTCGAACTCGATACCTGCGAAGACCTCCACGGCTGGTGGCTGGATGCCGGCGAAGATGGTCGCGTCCGCGACCTGATCCACGAGCGTGTCCAGGGCCTTGCCCGCGCCGCCAATGCCGAACAGGCTTGGGGCCATTTCCTGCAGGATGTCGGCCACGCCTCCGTCTGGGACCGGATCGGCGGCTTCTTCAAAGGCGGAAGGCGGTAGCGGAGGTTCCTTCGGCACACCGATGCGCGCTACCCTGAAGGCATGGCCAAGACCGAATCCTTCGATGTAACCACCGGCGTCGACCTCCAGGAGGTCGACAACGCCGTCAATCAGGCTCGCAAAGAGCTGGCCAACCGCTTCGATTTCAAGAACGTCGTCCTCGAAATCAACTTACGATCGCGATGCCGGCGAAGATCGCCGTCCACACCGCTGACGACTTCAAGCTCGAGAGTGTCTGGCAATCGCTCAGCCAGCGGCTTGCCGCCCGCAACGTTCCCCTGAAGAACATGCAGCGCGGGAAGATGGAGGAAGCCTCCGCCGGCTCCGTGCGCCAGGACATCTCCATCGTCCAGGCCATCGACTCCGAGACGGCCCGCAAGATCGTCAAGTTCCTCAAGGACCAGAAGCTCAAGAAGATCCAGTCATCGATCCAGGGCGACACAGTCCGCATCTCCGGCCCCAGCCGCAACGACCTCCAGGACGTCATCGCCATGCTCAAAGGCGAGGACTGGGGCATCGAGCTTAAGTTCGGCAACTACCGCTGACTCAACGCAAACACTTGGGGGTCTCTGGTCAGGGCGATGCCTGTCGCCGCGAACAGTCCGTCCGCCCTGTTCCTGACACGCTCCCGGCGCCGAAGGGCTACACTTCACCGCCACCGCGTCTGGAGGCCAGCGATGCAGTTCAAGTTCAGCCGACGAACACGAGGCGCTGCGTAGCCGAGGTCAAAGGATTCCTGCGGGAAACCGTGCCGCCCGGGCCCGGCCCTGCCCGCCCGACCAGCCAGGAGAACTGGCCCGCTCAGATGGAGTTCCTCAAGAAGCTCGCCGCGCGAAACTGGGTGGCCCCCGCCTGGCCTGAGGAATATGGCGGCCTCGGCTGGAGCCACATCAACCAGATGATCTTCAGCGAGGAACTCGCTTACGCCGGCGCCCCCGATGCCGGGCGCGTCTTCAACGTCGGCATGATTGGCCCCACCCTCATCGTCCATGGCTCGGACGAGCAGAAGGCGAAGCACCTGCCGCCAATCACACGGGGCGAAGTCGTCTGGTGCCAGGGCTACAGCGAGCCCGGCGCCGGCTCCGACCTCGCCAGCCTCCAGACGCGCGCCGCCCGCGACGGCGACGACTATGTGATCAACGGCCAGAAAATCTGGACCACCGGCGCCCACCACGCCGACTGGTGTTTCCTTCTCGCCCGCACCGACCCCGCCGCACCCAAGCATCGCGGCATCAGCTTCTTCCTGGTCGACATGAAGACCCCCGGCATCACCGTGAACCCCATCCCCAACATGGCCGGCTACACCGAGTTCAACGAAGTCTTCTTCGAAGACGTCAGCGTGCCCGCCGCAAACATCGTCGGCGAGGAGAACCGGGGCTGGTACGTCGCAATGACCCTCCTCGATTTCGAGCGCAGCAACGTCGCCAGCATCGCCTCCAACCAGCGCACCCTCGAAATCCTCGCCCGCCATATGCGCGAATACGGCTCCGGCGGCGAATACCGCACCGTCCTCCGCCACCGCCTGGCCGACCTCTGGGTCGCGAACGAGACCGGCCGGCTCCTCAGCTACCGCACCGCCTGGATGCAGGAGTCCGGCCTCGTCGCGAACTACGAGGCCTCGGTCATCAAGGTCTTCGCCACCGAGCTTGGCGCCGCCATCACCAACTTCGGCGTCAACCTCATGGGGCCAATCGGCGCCCTCGAGCCCGACTCCAAGCACGCCCTCTACAACGGCGTCATCGAGCGCGGACACCTCAACAACGTTTCCCCGCTCATCTACAGCGGCAGCAGCGAAATCCAGCGCAACATCATCGCCACCCGCGGCCTCGGCCTCCCCCGCGACTGATGTCAACGCCGTTTTTCGACGCTCAACGCCACTCGATGATGGAGCTCCTGGGTCGGTCCATCGGGTGCGCTGCCGCCGACTTCGAGGCGGATCGCCTGACGATCGTCGACCGGCCCGCGGACATTCCCTGGTACTCATTGCTCGCTGTCAAGTTTGGCGTTGGCGTCGTGGTCAGCGTGGAGCCCGGCCTCCGCGAGGCGGTTGAACGGTTGGCACCCGCGAGAGCCGCCCGGGCACTTCGGCCGGAGCTTATGCAGCGGATAGTCGACGAGTGCAGCAATCCCGATCGCCGATTGTTCTACCAGACTCCCAGTATCTGCTGGGCGCTCCGCCAGGCCCCCGACCAGGCGACGGTCCCGGATGGCTTCACGCTCCGTCGCGAGGAAACCGAGTGGATGCTCGAAGAAGAGAAGACAGGTGTCTGGGAGAACGGGATCGGCCAGTTCGCTCAGGATGCCCGGAACGTCCGCAATCGTTACGCGTTCGTGCTCTCTTCAACCTCCGGCGATCCAGTGGCGATTGCCGGCGTCTTTGAGACCTACGGCATGCTGGAAATCGGCGTCGATGTGCTCCCCGCGTACCAGGGGCGCGGCCTTGCCCCTGTCGTTGTCACCGCCGCGGCCCGCCAGATACTCGCTGACGGTCGCGTCCCTCTCTACGGCTGCGCCGCCGACAACATTCGCAGCCAACGCACGGCTCTCGCAAGCGGATTCCTGCCGGTCTACGCAGACGCGGCGGTGAGTGTCGCGACCGTCTAGTTCATACCCACACCGAATCGTCTACGCCGCGGCCTTCGGCGCCCCCGCGACTGACGCCGGGTTTGTTGTTCCGAGGACGCAGCTCCACTTGCTTGGGACTCTCACCACACGTGCCTGATCCCAAACTCCGCGAACACCGGGTCTTGTGTCACGAGGGGGATGTCTTCCAGGTCGCTCTGGGCCGCTAGCATTCGGTCGAAGGGGTCGCGATGGGCCTGTGACCAGCTGCCCGCCCTTTGCGCATGGCGGACAGCAATCGGAAGCTCCACGAACCCCTCTCTGCGTATCCACCCGGCCATGTCCGCCACCAACAGCTCAACTCCACGCAGTTTGCCCAGCCGATGTTTCGTCGAGATCTCCCAGGCTGTGGCACTCGATACCAGGATTTCGTTCGCCCGGTCGGCAACAATCTCCCGGACTGGCCGTGAGAGGCGCGGGTCGTCGGACAGCCACCAGATCAGCGCATGGGTGTCGAGGAGAAACCTCAACCTTCCCACGCCTCCAGCTCGGCTTCCGGCAGGGGTCCGAAGAGATCACCCCCGATGCCGCGAAGATGACCAGGCTCTCGATGAGCATCGGCGGCCAACGGCGCGAGGCGCGCGAATGGCTTCCCGTTCTTCGCAATCACTATCTCTTCACCGGCGTGGGCCCGCTCGAGGAGCCGGGAGAGATGCGTCTTTGCCTCGTGCACGTTCACCATGGTCATCTCTCTAGACTAGACTAAGTCCGATGACTAAGTCTACCTGGCCCTAGCCCGCGTATTCCCACCCCAGCTCGCGCTCGATCAGCATGTCCCCTTCGCGGAGGACCTCCCCATCCGTCACCCGTCCGACGACGATCGTGTGGTCGCCGGTCGGCAAGAAGTCCTCGACCTCGCACGAATACCAGCCCAGGGCATCGAGCAGGATCGGGCAGTTGTTGGCGTCGAACTCATGCCGCAGCCCTGCCAGCTTGTCGTGAACCTTCGCCGACGCTTCTTCGCTGCGCCCCCGGATTTTCCGTCCCTCGGCCGGCATCACCACCCGCTTGGCGATCGCCGCGCCATCCTTCTGATGCAGCATGTTCACGCTGAACACCTTGGTCTTTTTCACATACCGCAAGGTCCGCGCATCGTTTTCGATCGAGACTGCCACCAATCGCGGCTTGAACGACACCTGCATCACCCAGTCGGCGATCATCGCGTTGGTGTCGCCTTCGCCGTCGTGCGAACCGATCACGTGCACGCCATAGGACATCGCCAGCATCGCGCGCTCTATCGGGTTGATGTTGAGGGGGTAGCCGGGCAGTTGCGGCAGTTCAGCTTCGTCGGTCACGCTTCCATGGTGCCATGCGTTTGGCCGCTACGCATGCGCTTCGAGCGACCTCGCTTACCTCGCCCTCCCCGACGCCGGATGCGGCCACCGGGCCATGCCAACTCTGGTGCTCTTCAGGGTCAGCGCCGGGGAAAGGTTCGACGCCGCCGTGGCAGCCCTCGCGCTAGAATCTTCCCGGGCGGGAGAGGTGTCACCGCGCCTATCAACCTGGCGGACGGGGAGAGGGACCCACCGAAATTCCATGGGCACGTATCGCTCGGTCAAAAGTCTGCTAACAATGGGAGCTACGTCAATCTCATCGTCGCCTTCCCGCCAACTACTCTTCCTCCTTTGCGGTCTCATGGTCGCCGCCGCCGCAGCGGCCTGCGGCGTCTTCGGTGGCTCCGACGCCACACCCACCCTCGATGAGTCTCTGCTCAACACGCCGACGCCTTCCGGCCCAACACCAGAGTTCCCCAAGACCGTCACCGACCTGCTCGGCCGCGATGTCACGATTACTGCTCGTCCCGATGCCATCGTCGCCATGAGCCCCGCAACGGTGGAGCTGATCTATGCGGTCGGCGCCGCCGTCATCGGCCGCCCAACGGACGTCACGTTTCCGCCGGAAGCAGCCACAGCTGCAGATATCGGCAATGCCTACCAGCCGGATATCGATGCCGTCCTTGCCCTTAATCCCGACCTCGTTATCGCCGATTCCGTCATCGATTCCGCACCCGCGCTTCGGCGGCGGCTGGAGGCGCTGGGCGTGCCTGTCATCTTCGCCGGCGCCCAGAACTACGCCCAGGTGCTCACTGCCCTCGAGACGGTTGGGGCTGCCACCGGCCAGGTTTCCGAGGCCCAGGTAGCAAGCGATGGGGTGGCTGCCGCCCTTGCCGCGGCGCAAGCGAAGCTCGCAGGCGGCGAGTCCTCCGCCGTGGTCCTCGTCTCCGACCGCACAGGCACACTCTATGCCGCGCTCGATAGCAGCTTCGCCGGCGATCTGCTCCGCCAGCTCGGGATCGTCAACCCGGCCGCCGAGGAGGTCGCCGCCGGGCCCTACCCCGGCTACGCCAGCATCTCCGCCGCAAGCCTCGCCGCGCTCGACCCTGACGTCATTTTCACCATCACGACGACGCCACCGCCGCTTGCCGAAGCGGTTGCCGCCGATCCTCGCCTCGTTTCCCTCGCGGCCGTAAGGCAGGGCAACGTTGTCGACCTCGACCCTGGAATCGCGCTGCAATCGCCCGGTCCCCGTGTCGTTGAGCTGTTCGACAGCATCGCTGCAGCAGTCCTCGCTGCCCGCTAGCCCTACTTCGAGAGGGTGTTCACCAGCTGAAAGAACAGCACAATCGCCACGGTCGAAACGAGGAGGAGTATCACCACTGTCCGCCCATTCACCGGACCATCTTCGGACGGATTTCCGTTAGATTCTCGTAATCGACTCGGCGTCATCCGCTCGGGATACTGGGGCCATGCGCAGCGCCCTGCTTTTCGCCATTGGCTTCATCGCCCTCTCGGCCGCCTGTGCCGGTGGCGCGGACCCTGCCGGCACGCCGTTGTCGGACGCCACGACGAGCACCGTCCAATCGGCTGAGTCCACGGCGACCAGCGGGCCGGCCGTATCGCCTGTGGCAGGCGGTGAAGCGACGAGCGGCGCAACGGCCATCCGGGCGACAGAGCCGGTCCCCCTCGTGAGCACGACGAAGGTCTACTACATCCACACCGACTGGTGACCGAACTGCAAGCGCATCACCCCCGTGTGGGATGACCTGGTTGCCCGGTATGGAAACGAACTCGAGATGGTGGTGGTCGACCGCGACACTCCTGAAGGACGCGACTTCGCCGTCTCCCATGGCATCGGCTACCAGCCCGGCTTCGTCATCATCGACCCCCGCGGCGACGTCTTCTACGCCGCACTCGGACCGTTCACCGGCGAAGAGCTGACGGCACTCATCGAGCAAGCAGCCGACCTCTGAGCCCCCGATAGCGTCAGGCGACGCCGCTCCGTACGATGCCGGAACTATGGCATCTGCAAGCATCCTCCTCACCCCCGGCGACGGTATTGGCCCCGAAGTCATGGAAGAGGCTCTCAAGTCTCTCGCCCGCATCGAGGACCTCTACGGACACGAATTTCACTACGAAACCGAAGTCATCGGCGGCGCCGCTATCGACAAGTACGGCATAGCGCTCCGGCCGGAGACGCTTTCCGCCGCGAAGTCATCGGCCGCCGTCCTCTTCGGCGCTGTCGGCGGCCCGAAGTGGGATGATCCCGCCGCCAAAGTGCGGCCCGAGCAGGCAATTCTCGGCATGCGCAAAGGACTCGGCCTCTTCGCCAACGTCCGTCCTGTGCGCATCCATCCCCTCATGCTCAACGACAGCACCCTTAAGCCCGAGGCACTCCAGGGCACCGATATGGTCGTCATCCGCGAGCTGACCGGTGGCATCTACTTCGGCAAACCCCAGAAGCGCTGGACGACAAGTCGCGGCCGCCGCGCCGTCGACACCATGCGCTACTCCGAAGCCGAAGTGCGGCGCATCCTCCACGTCGGTTTCCAGATGGCCCGCGGGCGCCGAAAGAAGCTCACCAGCGTCGACAAGGCGAACATCCTCGACACCAGCCGCATGTGGCGCGAGATCGCCGTCGAAGTGGGCCGGGAGTACCCCGATGTGGCCCTCGATCACATCCTCGTGGACGCCGCCGCCATGCACCTCGTACGACGCCCCTCGAGCTTCGACGTCATCGTCACCGAGAACCTCTTCGGCGACATCCTTACCGACGAAGCGGCGATGCTGGCCGGTTCCATGGGAATGATGCCCTCAGCCAGCCTCGGCAAGCGCCGCAAGGACGGCACCGGTATTGGGCTCTACGAACCCATCCATGGCTCCGCTCCCGATATTACCGGCCAGGGCAAGGCCAATCCCCTCGCCATGGTCCTCAGCGCCGCCATGATGCTGCGTCACTCACTCGGCATGGAGGACGAGGCCCAGAGCCTCGAGAAGGCCGTCGATGCCGTCATCACCGACGGCTATCGCACCCCCGATATCGCCGGCAATGATTCCCACACCGTCGGCACAACCAGGATGGGCGATCTCGTCGCCGAAAGGGTGGCGCGCTAACACACGGGGCCCGCGTTCGTTGTATACAATCACCGGTGAAATACCACCGGGAGACGAACCATGACCCAGGAAACCGCCACCGTGGCTCGCGGCCTTGAGGGCATCTATGTAGCCGAAACCAAGCTCTGCCGCATCGATGGCCAGAAGGGCGAACTGGTCTATGCCGGCTACGACATCTATGACCTTGCCGACCACTCCACCTTCGAAGAAGTCTGCTTCCTTCTTTGGAACCAGCGGCTGCCCTCGAAAGCTGAGCTGGCCGAGCTCATCGAACATTTGCGACGCGAGAGGCCGCTGTCACCGCTCAACACTCGTCTCCTGCACGAAATGAACGGCCTCGTTCGTCCCATGCGCGCCCTTGAAATCGCCGTCACCGCCGCCGGCGCTCTCGACCGCAACTCCAGCGACCTCTCGCAGCCCGCGCTCCGCCGCCAGGCCGCCCTTCTCACCGCCCGAATGGGTACCGTCGTAGCCGCCTTCCATCGTCTCCGCGAGGGCAAGCCGGTCGTCGCTCCCCGCGATGACATGAACCACGCCGCCAACTTCCTCTGGATGCTCAAGGGCGAAGAGCCGTCCGAACTCGAAGCGCACATCTTCAACGTTGCCCTCATGCTCCACGCCGAACACGAGATGAACGCCTCGACCTTCGCCGCCATCGTCACCGCCTCCACCCAGAGCGACCTCTATTCGGCCATCGCCTCCGCCATTGGCACCCTCAAGGGCCCGCTTCACGGCGGCGCCAACGATGCCGTCTTCAAGATCCTCCAGGCCATCGGCACCGAAGACAACATCGAGCCCTACATCGACGGCATGCTCGGCCGCGGCGAACGGATGATGGGCTTCGGCCACCGCGTCTACAAGACCACGGACCCCCGCGCCATCATCCTCGAGCGCCTTGGCCACCAGCTCGCCGAAGTCTCTCCAGAGGCGAAGTGGTTCCACATGTCCACGAAGCTCCGTGACTACCTGCTCCAGAAGTTCGAAGGGCGGCCGCTCTACCCGAACGTCGACTTCTTCAGCGCCTCGGTCTACAAGATGCTCGGCATCCCGAACGACCTCTACACGCCGATCTTCGCCGTCGCCCGCATCGCCGGCTGGACCGCTCACCTCCTCGAGCAGTACGCCGACAATCGCCTCGTCCGCCCGAACGCTCTCTACGAAGGCGCCGACAATCGCCCCTACGTTCCCATCGCCGATCGCGCCTAGTACTTCGCGAAGAAAGTTGGCGTTCGCGCGTTCAACGTCTCGCAATGTGCTCCCCTTCTCCCGCGTGAGTCGGGAGAAGGGGCTGGGGGTTGAGGGCCGGTCTCCGGGCATCGAACGCTGAGTTTCGCAACTGAGTACTAGGGGGTAGGGAACTCATCGCGCGGGCCCCGTACGGTGTTCGAAATTGCTACACCGGAGAAAGGGGCCAGCGCCCGTGACTTACGACGAACTCACGCCGCGGGAACGCGACGTCTTCGAACTCGCTCGCCGAGGACTCTCGAACGAGGCCATCGCCCTGTATCTGGGCATCTCTCGCAACGCTGTTCGATTTCACCTGAAGGAACTGCACTCGAAGCTCGAAACGGGAAGTGACCGCTCGCGCCTTGCCGGCTGGCGTCGCCTCCGGGGCTGGCTCCCGGGTCTGTCTGTCCCGATCAGCGCCGGAACAGCAAAAGTCGCCGTCGGTGCCGCCATGGGTACCTTTGCCATCGCCGGGGCCGCCGCAGCCTTCACCTTCGCCGACAACGGCGGCTCGGGGAATACCGGGCAGGTCGTCGCCGTCGACGGCCGCTACCCGAACGGCTGCTCCGAAGCCATCAGCGCCTGGCAAACCACCACCCTCGAAGGCTTCGCCGCCGAGTACCACGACCACCTCGGCACCTACGATGAGCTCGCCGAACTCAACCCCGAACTCGTTGGCGAACAGCTCCCGGCCGGCACCGAAGTACTCATCGCCTACAACCCCAACAACACCTGCGGCGAAGCGCAGGCAACGCCGGTTGATGCCATGCCCGAATCGGGCGGTACGCCCCAGGCGGACGACTTTGGAAGTGCGGCGGATGCGTTGCTTACGCCTGAAGGCGCGTCTCCCGAGGCAGGCGGGACACCTGAGAACTAGTCCCGCCCCAAGAACCGCCGCATCTCCGCGTAGCCCTCGTCGCCCTCGGACTCTTTCGCGTCCGCCTCCTGGGCCGCCCGCTCTTCGCGCTCTTCGCGCTCTTCCACCGTCTCCAGCACCAGGCCGCCCTGCATCGTTGTCGTGATGATGGCCTGTCGCTTGTCGGCGATCACGGCATAATCATCGCCGCCAAGGTAGGTCAGCGGGCAGTACTGCTTCTCTTCCAACAACCAGCCGCCGGCATAAGCCTCTTCCAGCGCCTGCACCCGCACCACGTCGCCTACGAACAGCGTGTGGTCCGGGAAACGGATCGAATCGCGCACGGTGCACTCGATCCAGGCAAGGCAGCCATCGAGCAGAGGCGCACCAACCCGCAATGCGGGAAACCACTCGAGCCCGGCCGCTTCAAGCTTGTTCACGTCGCGGCCCGAATGCGATCCAAGGAACTGGACCTGCTTCAGCATCTCAGGGCCGGGGATGTTGATGGCGAATTCCTGCGAGAACCGCACCATGTCCGTCGTGTGCCGCTCCGGGTGCAACGCTATCCCCACGAGGGGAGGCTCCATCGACAGCGGCATGGCCCAGGCCACAGGCGCAGCGTTCCGCTCGTCGCGATATGCCGCGCTCACGATGGTCAGGGGGCCGGGGTTCAGCAGGCGACGCGAGTCCGTCTCATCGCAGAATCGTCGCGCCATCGGCGGGCCGGGTTAGTGCCTGCCGTTTGGTGAACTCGCGCTCCGCCGCCACGAGAGGAAGTTCCAGTAGGCGATCAGTTCCGGCAGGTCTTCAGGATTGCGTTCCAGGTCGGCGATCAGGCTGGCGATCTCGCTGTCCGCGACGAACAACATTTCGCCATCCTGCCCCAGGAAATAGTGCAGCGGCCGGTTCAGTATCCGCGCGACATTCAGCAGCATGTCGATGCCGACCGAACGTTGGCCTGCTTCGTAGAGGCTGATGGCGCTCTGCGTTGTGTTGAGGGCGGTCGCGAGTTGGCCCTGGCTCATCCCCGCGTCCTTGCGGGCGGTTCGTATGCGCTGGCCGAGGCTCGCGGAGATTGGCGCCTTCCCGTTCTCGAGGGTGGCTTTCTTCATGTGCGGTCGAAACTCCGTCGGTTCTTTTCCACTCAGCGGGGGCGGTTCGGGCGATCGACCGCACCCGTGATACATCCGATTGTGAAATAATCTACGAGCACGCCTACCGCGTCAAATGCATCGCCCCCAACGCCCGCCCGGAGCACTCGCTAGAACATGACATCCTCCTCCCGCGTCGCCCTCTCTACAGATTCGCCGGAAGCCACCGAACAGCTCGCCGCGACGATTGGCTCCCGCCTCCAGCGAAGCGATGTCCTTTACCTTGTTGGGGACCTCGGCGCCGGCAAGACCTGCTTTGTCCGCGGCCTTGCCCGGGCCCTGGAGTCCCGCGACCGTGTTACCAGCCCGACCTTCGTGCTCGTCAACCAGTACCGCGGCCGCGAGACGATCTTCCACGTCGACCTCTACCGCACCGGTGGCGAGGGCATCGAAGAACTCGGCCTCTGGGACCACGCCGAGCGCGGCGTCCTCGTCCTCGAGTGGCCCGACCTCGCTCCCGGCCTCCTTCCGCCCGCCACGGTGACCGTCTCGTTCGGCTATGCGGACATTCCGGACCGCCGCCTCATCCAGATCGACGTCGCCGGCACCCGTGGTGCCGAGATCCTCTCCCTCGCCGGCCTCGCATGACCGCCATCCTCGCGATCGACACCGCCTCGGACGATATCGCCCTCGCATATCGCGATGCGGCGGGTTCGGTCCGGTCCCTCGTCCGCCCCAGCGACCGCGACCACTCGCGCCTGCTGCTACGCCTTGTCGACGACTTGACGGGCGGCGACATCGACGGCCTCACGCTCGTCTGTGCCGTCCGCGGCCCCGGCAGCTATTCCGGGCTGCGCGTCGGCATCGCCACTGCCCGCGGACTCGCCCTCGCCCGGGGCATCCCCCTCGTCGGCGTGGAGACCCATGCGGCGATTGCCCGGGCCGCCGCCATCGACGGGGCATGGGTAGCGGTGCATCCCGCCGGCCGAGGCGAATTTGCCCTCCGCGACTGCCTCGACTCGACGGTGACCGGGGCTCTGCGCACCGGTACCCTCGCCGGGCTCCAGCCTGAGCGCTTTGCGGGGGAGACAGCCGGGGCATCCGGGGGCGTCGAGATCGGCGCCGAACAACGTGTCCTCGCGGCCCTCGCACTCGCGCCAACGGCCGCGAACCTTGACGATGCTCTCTATCTGCGGGCGCCGAACATCACTCGCCCGCGTCCATCCCCAACTGCTTCAGACTGAACCAGGAGCCATAGCACCCCCATGTCCAACCTCCAGCGCTCGCTCGTCCTTGCCAAACCCGATGCCGTGCAGCGGGGCCTCGCCAGCGAAGTCATTCGCCGCCTCGAACAGCGCGGGCTCAAGATCGTCGGCCTCAAGTTCATGCGCATCGATGAGGCGCTCGCCCGGCGCCACTACGCCGAACACGAGGGCAAACCGTTCTTCAACGGCCTTGTCGAGTACATCACCAGCGCCCCCGTCATCGCCGCCGTCTTCGAAGGAAACGACGCCATCACCGCCATCCGCACCGTCGTCGGCGCCACCAATCCCGCCGAAGCCGCTCCCGGCAGCATCCGCGCCGACTTCGGGATGGAGCGCGGCCGAAATCTTGTCCACGCCAGCGACAGCCCCGAAAGCGGCGCCCGCGAAATCGCGCTCTTCTTCCAGCCGTCCGAGCTCATCGACTGGGACCGCGACATCGACCGCTGGGTCCTCGAATAATCCCTAAGGAGGGCGTCCGATGGCCGCCAAAATCCTCTGTGTCAACGGGAGCATCCGTGCCGGCAGCACCGCCAATCGTGCCCTCCACTACGCCATGAATGCCCTCGTCGCCGCGGGCGCCACCTGCGAAACCTTCGAGATCGCCGGCCTCCCTGCCCTCGATGGGCGTCCCGACGACGAGTACCCGGCGGCCGTCCACGCCTGGCGCGCCACCTGCCAGGCAGCCGATGGCCTTCTCATCACCGTCCCGAGCTACCACGGCGCCATGCCGGGCGGCCTCAAGAACGCCCTCGACTTCGTTGACATCCCCCAGGTCGGCGGCACACCCTTCCTCCTCATCGGTGTCGCCGGTGGCGATGCCGAACCCGGCGTCACCGATACCGCGCGCGTACTCCGTCACATTGGCGGCATCGCGGCCACGCCCGACGTCGTCATCTCTCGCTCCGGTGAACACTGGGGGAAAGCCGAATCACCGGCGAACGAAAGGGTGGCCGAGGCGATCGACCGCGTCGCTCGCGATTTCATGGCCATTTGCGAACTCAAAGCCGAAGGCAAGCTCCCGCAGCCCTGAGCCCTACCGCGCCCGTCCTGCCCGGCTGAGAGGCCAGTAGCGGCACACCAGGCGTCCCAGGAGCAGTTCGTCGGGGACCGCCCCAAAGATACGGCTGTCGCTGCTGGCGTCGGCGTTGTCGCCCAGCAGCCACCATCCCGCCGGCATCTGCCGTTCCACCCGCTTCACCAGCGTCCGCTCGGGCAACCTCGGGTCCTTCGCCATCACGATCTCGCCCGGCCGTGGCGCCCGCCGCCTGTACGCCGCGGTATCCACGATCAGCCAGTCACCATCCACCAGCGCCGGCTCCATCGAGGCACCCGTCACCGCATACCGCTCGAACCGTCGCAAAAAGGCCAGCCAGACGCCGGCGCCTGCCGCTGCCCCCAAAAGCAACGGGGCGGCTGCCTGTAGCAGTCCGCCCCGTCGTTGTCTCACGGTTGCGTTGGCCTAGGGATTCGCCAGGTAGAAGGCTACCTCGCGGTTCTTCGTCTTCCAGAACGCGTTGTGGATCTCTTCCACTGCCTTCAGAAGCGCTTCGCCATTGGCCGCGTTGTTCTCCACCTTGTTCTTGGAGGCGAGCTTCGTCGCGTTCCAGAACATCTCGTGCAGGTTCGGTATGGCGCTCAGGTGCTCCGGCTTGAAGTAATCGTGCCAGAGGACATCGAGGTCGTGCTTCACGAGCTCGGCCTGCTGTTCCTTGATCTCCGTGTAGCGGATCTTCGTGTGTCGGTCTGCCTCGCTGTCGCCGAGGGCCGCCATCTTCTTTTCCATCGAAAGCACGGCTTCCGCTGCGATGCGCGCGGACGCCGGGTCATAGACGCCGCACGGCCCGTCGCAATGGGCAAATGCCGTCCTGGAAGGCCGGATCAGTCGTTCAATCAGCTTCATTCGGTTCCTGCTCCTTTCAAGCTGGAGTGTGATGCCTTTCTTCGACTATACGCGTGCGCCGGGAGCCCCTCCACCACGCCGCTGCCCGCGTATCATCGGGAGTGCGAGGTCTTCAACATGTCCGAACCTACCGTCGTCGAACCCGACTTCTTCACGGTCATCGGCAGCCAGCGCGCCATGCGCCGCCTTAAGCCCGACCCGGTGCCACCGGAGTACATCGAGAAGATCATCTGGGCTGCCACGCGTGCCCCCAGTGGCGGCAATCGCCAGCCCTGGCGGTTTCTCGTCATCACCGATCCGGCCAAGCGGGCCGAGATTGCCCGCCACTACAGCGAAGCCTGGGATGCCTACACAGCCTCCGGCTATGGCGGCAGTGCCGGCAAGCAGCTCTCGCCTGAAGACGCCGCCAGCAACGAGCGCGTGCTCCGCAGCTCCCAATACCTCGCCGACCACCTCGCCGAGGTGCCGGTGCACCTCCTTGTCTGTACCTTCTCCAACCCCAGCGTGAATGCGGGCATCGCCTCCGGCTCGAGCATCTATCCCGCCATCCAGAACCTGATGCTCGCCGCCCGCGCCCTCGGCCTCGGCACCGCCCTCACGACCATTCATCGTCAGCGCCAGGACGAGATTCGCACTCTCCTCGGCATCCCCGAGACCGTCGAAACCGCCGCTCTTATCCCTGTTGGCTGGCCCATGGGACGCTTCGGCGAGGGAAGCCGCCTTCCCACCGAGTACGTCACCTACTACGACACGTGGGGCGAAAAGCGGACCGCCGAATGAGTAGCCGCGTCCGCAGCTTCAAGCGCAAGTTCGACGGCTCGTCCAAGCGTGACCGCGCCTGGGATGGCGATATCGTCGACACGATCGGCGACCGCTGGCTTGTCGTCTATTTCCGGCGGCCTGGCCATCGCGCCGGCGCCGCCTCCGACGAGGTCGAACATGCTCTCGCATACGCGGGGATGGATTGCCCGCTCAACGTCTTCATCTCCTTCGACGCCCACGGCCGCCTTATCGAATACCAGTGCGATGCCGGCTACCCCGCCGAACTCGACGGTGACGAGCTGAGCTTCATCGACCTCGATCTCGACCTGATTGTCCGGCCCGGCGAAGTCGCATTCGAACGCGACTTCGACGATTTTGCCAGCCGCCGGCGGACGATGTGCTACTCCCCCGCTGCGATCCAAACCGCCTACGCCGGCCTCGCCCTCGCCCACAGCCTCGTCGATGCCGGCGAGTGCCCCTTCGATGGCTCACCGGCCATGCTGCTTGACCGCATTCTCGCCGCCGGATGCGGTGTCTGACGTTTGCCGGAGCCCCTGCCGCCAACCTAAGATAGGGTTACCGCCGGGCTTACCCGGGTTCGTGAACATAACGCCACAGAAGGGACGCACTGTTGGCCTACTCCATCGTCGAGACCTGTATCGGCTGCACCGCTTGCACCAAGCGATGCCCGACGAACGCCATCACCGGCGAACGCAACGAATTGCACGTCATCGACGCCACCCTGTGCATCGACTGCGGCGCCTGTGGCGTCGTCTGCCCGCCCGAGGCGATCCTCGACAACAACGGCGACTTCAGCATCGGCCTCAAGAAGCAGGATTGGCCCAAGGCCGTCGTCATCGAAGAGAAGTGCATCGGCTCCGGCTGTGAGCTCTGCATCAACATCTGTCCCTTCGACGCCCTCAGCCTCCAGCACACCGACAGGATCGACGACTTCTTCGGCGTCAGCACCGTCGACCTGCGCAAGTGCACCGGCTGCCGGCTCTGCGAAGACGTCTGCGGCTGGGATGCCGTCCACATCTTCCCCCTCCGGGACGAGGTCAAGAAGCCCTACGGCGACCTCACCGAGCAGGAGAAGAGCCTTGCCCGGATGGTCAAGGAAACCGTGGCCGTGCCTCCGCCGAGCCACGTCCACTAGCGGTATTTTTCGATAGCCTCCGCAAGCGCCACGTCCCGGTCGGTCACGCCGCCGGCGTCGTGCGAGTTCAGTCGCAGCGACACCGTGTTGTACACGATCGTCAGTTCCGGGTGGTGGTCCATCTTTTCCGCCGCCATCGCCACCTTGTTCACGAAACCCATCGCCTCGATGTGGTCGCCGAACTTGAACTCTTTGCGGATCGCCGTCTCGCCATCCGCCTCCCATCCCTGCAGCTTCGCCAGGGCCCTTGCGACCTCGGCCGCTGTATATCGTGATGGCATCGTCGCCTCCTCACCCGGGGTTAACCGGGGCATCGTCTGCCCGGGCCGACACGATACCATGGCTGGTATATGACTTCGCCGGCCCCATTGCCTCGGCGCCGTTCGCGTCGCTGGTTTCTCGGTGCTTCCGCCACCGCCGCAGGCTTTGTAGTCGTCTCTTGTGGCGGCGGCTCCTCCGGGCGTGCAACGCCCTCCTCCGGCGAAACCCCATCGCTCGAACCGAGCGCGACGTTGCCGCCCGGCGTCACCCCAACCGCCCCGCCCCCGGGACCGCCATCGCTCACGACCACCGGCTTCGTCGTCGGCGACGGCCAGTTCGACCCCCATCGCACGCAGGTTGGCACGCTCCAGGGCCAGCAATCCTTCGTCTACAGCCGCCTCCTCAGCTACCAGGACCAGGCCGCGAACGTCCTCAAGACCGACCTCGCCACGGCGATGCCAGAGCAGACCGACGAGCTCACCTATGTCTTCACCCTCAACCCGGCTGCTCGCTGGCACAATATCGCCCCCCTCAGTGGCCGCCAGGTCACGGCTGACGACGTCGTCCACTCATTCGACCGCCAGCGCCTCGGCGAACGCAGCGTCTTCGTCCGCCAGGGACGCTGGGAACACATTGAGTCCATCGACGCGCCCGACTCCCAGACTGTCATCATCACCACGGCCGAGCCCCTGGCGCCCATGATGAACTGGCTGGCCGACCCGTCGGCCATGATCGTTGCCCCCGAACAGGACACCGTCGGCTTCTCCGCCGAACCGTCCGGCCAGATTGGCTCGGGCCCCTTCCGCTGGCTCGAATGGTCCGAGGGCGAATTCGCCAGTGTCGTCCGCAACGAGGACTGGTTCGGCGGCGTCCCCGACCTTGCCGGCATCACCGTGCAGCACGCGGTCGACACCGACGAAGTCGAGGCAGCCTTCCGGGTGAAGGACCTCGATGCCGCCTTCGTCGGCCGCAACCAGGCCGACCTCCTCAAAGCGGCCGTGCCCGACCTCGGCGAGTCCCTCATCGGTAACGCCCTCTTCTTCGGCATGCGCTTCACCACCTCCACTCCCCCCTTCGACGACATCCGCGTCCGCACCGCCCTCTCCATCGCCATGAATCGCCCTGAGATGATCGACATCTTCTTCGAAGGTTCCGGCGACATGAGTGGCTGGGTGAGCTGGCCCGTCAGTCGCTGGGCCATGACCCCCTCCGACCTCACCACCTGGCCCGGCTACCATCTCGGCTCTGGCGGACGCGCCACCGACATCTCCCTCGCTCGCGCCCAGCTTGACGCCTACGTCGCCGATGGCAACACCCGTCCCGAGTCCTTCCCCCTCTTCGTCGAAAAGACTTCGGAGGAGACATTCAGCCTCGGCAGCCTCATCGCCCGGCACGTCGGACAGGCCCTCGCCATCCCGGTCGAAATGACGGTCCTCCCCATCGAAGAGCTCGTCCAGCGCCTCCTCGACCCCCAGCAGACGCTTCCCTGGGTTGCCGGCCCCGACTCCGGCTGGCTCGACCTCGACGACTGGCTCTATCCCTACTTCCATTCGTCGGGGGCACAGAACAGCTTCGCCCTCCGCAACGAGGACCTCGACAGCCTCATCATCGGCCAGCGGACGGAGTTCGATGCCGAAGAGCGCCGCAAGAAGGGCCTCGACATCCAGCGTCAGCTCCTCCAGATCAATGCCGGGGTCAATCTCGTCAGCGAGCGCGTTGTCGCCCTCAGCCAGCCCTATGTGCGGGCATTCCCGCTCGACGTCACCGATGGCTACCAGGACCGCTTCGCGGACTGCTGGATCGACGTTGCCGACCCGACCTACCGGAAGCGCTAGCTCGCGTCTCGCAGGTCAAAGCGATAGCCGGTGCCCCGGATCGTCCGCACCGCCCTTGTGTGCAGTTCACTCTCGAGCTTCTGCCGGATGTTGCTCACATGCCGCCGCAGGATCTGCAGATGCCGATCGTCGGCGCTCGTGCCCCATCCCCGCTCGATGATCTCGACGGCGCTCACCGTCCGGTTTGGCTGGCTCAAGAGGATGGAGACGATCTCCGCCTCTCGCGATGTCAGCGTGACGTTGCTATCCGCCAGCGAAAGCCGTCCGTGCACCGGGTCGAGCTCGTACGGTCCCGCCACGACGAGGTCGGAGCTACCGGCGCCTTCCCGCGCCATCTCGGCAATCCGTGCCTGCACGTGGGCCGAAGCAAAGTCACCGCGGATGAGGCCGTCCAGCTCGGGCCGGTAGCCACCGGGCACCGCGAAGCCGGGGCTATCGTCTGCCATCACATACAACACCGGCACGACCCGCCAGCGCCGGAACCTCTGGAACTGGGAGACCGCTTCCTGCTGTTCGTCGACGCCCAGGCCTGCGAGCACGAGGAGGTCGTAGCCGCCGTTGTCCGCGTAGCGCAGGCCCGAAGCCACATCCCGCTTCAGCGCGATGGAGAGCCCATCCGAGCCTACAGCCCGCCCTTCAAGGGCGTCGGGAATGCCGGCGACGATCGCAAGTACGTTTGGCATGACCACCTGCAGAGCACCCGTTCGCCGGTGAGGGACCGGGCGCCAATCTGAGGTCCATCTTCACCCGTCGTTGCACACCGCGGCATCGGGGTACTCCCCCGTTCGCACCCCGCGAACGCCGCACACTGCAAAAGGCCGCCGGGACGCCTTCCGGCTCTAGAAGCCGTGCTCCATGAGCTTCTTTGCCACCACATCCGCATCCAGGTGGTACTTCCCGTTCTCGATCGCCGCCCGCAGCGCCTGCACCCGCAGTTCGCGGTCCTCAGGCGCCGACGCCACCATCTCGTTCGCGTGCGAAAGTTCCCGGGCGCGTTCGCTAATGCCGGCCTGGTCCACGTCGTCTGCACGCTCGGCGGCGCGTGCCTCCCGCCGCTCCACGTAGGGACCGATCGGGGTAATCGGGCTTGAGCCCGAGGAATTCTTCACGCGCATATCATCCATCCTTCAGTCACTCTAGCCGCCCAGGTCGGGCGATTCAATCCTTTGCATTCCGTTCAAGAAACCAGCTCTCCCACCACCACGAGCCTGTTCTGCAGGTCGTGGGTGCAGGTAATCAGCGTCACCAGCGAGCGGTGGTCGGTCTCCAGGACCTTCACGGCGTCCGGCGACACGACCTCCACATCCTCCACCCGGTACTGGTGGACGATGTCTCCCGAATACACGTCGACGATGTCTCCCACCGAGACAAGGTCCAGGTTGGCAAACACCGCCAGGTTTGACGGGTTGGCGACCGAAACGTGCCCGGTCAGCACAACGTTGCCCGGGTTCCCGGGACGCGAAGAGTCGATATGGTGCCCCGCGGATCGCCAGGCCGTCTGCCATTGGGGACCGTCGCCGTCTTCCACAACTCCCACCTCGGCAATCGCCGCATCGATCCCGGCACTCTCGATGCGCACGCGCGTGGGCAGGCCGGTGGTCGAAGGCTCTGCCGCAGCGGGGGCCGCATCGTCCGCGGCGAGCGTGACGGTTTGTCCCTGGTCGGGGCCATCGGCGCCCGCCTGCTGACCAGGATGGTAGCCATACCACGTGATCGCGCCGGCCGCAGCCACCAGCAGGGCTGCGATCAATGTCGAGCGACGCGATGATTCCTTCGCTGCCTTTTTCGTGGCGGCCAACACCTGTCCTCCTCGACGCGTGCGAGCACGATGCTCGCCACTGCTGCCCTATGTTTCGACCGGGCAGAGAGGAGGCTGAACGACTCCAGAAGATTCGGGAGCATCGGAAAGGTAACAGTCGGGTGCGGCTTAACCTGCGCGTGTCCTGATTGGCGCCGCTGTCTCGCGCGCACCGTACGCCCGCATCGCTCGTTGGCCCTTCAGCAGGCGCCGGTTCCCCGCGCCCGCCGCCGCCAGGAGGGCGTCGAACTGCTCACAGAGCTGGCGCTGGAGGGCCGAGAGTTCGTTGACCAGGAGCCGCGTCTCTTCATCGAATTCCGCGATTGGCCATTCCAGCAACGTTCGGCAGGCCGCCACCTGCGCCGCTTCGTGCTGGCCGTACGCTTCAAAATCGCCCGACTCCAGCCGCCGGTGTTGGGCTGCGGAAAGCTCCACCGCATGGCGGGCGGCCGCGGCCGCGGTGTTCACGCGACGTCCTCGTCGATCTCGCCCGACTCCACAAGGCTCTGTGCCGCCTGTGTCCACGCCCGTGCGATCGTGCCGATGTTCGCTTCCACCTCATCGAGCTTCTTCACGTCCCCACCCATCGCCAGCACGAGGCAACCCATCGAGTAGCTGTAGATCCCGCTGAGCGTCTTCGGGATGTCGCCGTGCTCGGTATCCAGCGCCGTCAGCAACTCACCGATGATCAGCGTGGCCCGCTCGACTTCGTTGGCATACTTCTCAAGGTCGCCTCCTTCGTGATGGATTCGAGCCTTCCGGATCGCCTTCAAGGCGCCCTCGAAGAGCATCACCACCAGCGAAATGGGGTCTGCCGTCGTGACCTTCGAACTCTTGTATGCCGCCATGGCTTCCCTGCTCATGAAACCACCTCCACGCGTGACTGTGCTTCCAGCGTGGACGCACCATCCCGGCCGACCTATCCGTGCCTACCCTGATTGCTAGTTCTTGTTGCTCGCTGATGTAGCGGCCAGCTGTTGCTGCATCTGGGAGAGCGCCGCCAACGTCGTCGAGGCCCGGGCCTGCGCCTGTTCCATCGCGATGAACTTCTGGCGCATCAACTCCATTTCTTTGTCGACGCTCGCCTGGAGCTTGGCGATCCGGTCCTGGATGTCTTTGCCAACCTTGTCGTAGGTCGCCTGGCGCTGTTCCATCACGCCGCCCGGAGCCGTCTGCATGTCCAGGATCTCCTGGATCCGTGCCAGCGGGCTCTCCGCCGTCTTCGTCACGGAGATCGTATTCGTGCCTGCCTGGATTGCCCCGAACTCCAGCGTGATCCCCGGGATCGCGGTGGTGTTGGTCCCACCGGCCACGATGTTCACGACCGTCTGCGTCGGCTCGCTGCCATCCGAAGGCACGAAATCGACGACGAGTGTCCCATCGCCCGGGTCGGTGAGGGTGTAGGTGCCGGCCTTGGCGCCCGTGTAATTGCCGCTGATGCCCGTGATTGAACCCGTCCCACCGGGCTCCAGGGAAGCGGTCAGCGTCGAGATGCTCAGCAGGTTCTGGACAGCCTGGGGGTCCGCCTGCAGGGCAGCGGTGAACTTGCCCTCGTCGAATTGCAGCTGGTTCGTCGAGCCGGGCGCCGAACCGACGGCCCCGAAGCCGATCCCGATCTGGTTCAGGTTCTGGTAGCTGCTGCCAACGTTGAACGCCGGGCCGGTGATCAGTGAGCGGAGCTGGCTGCGGAACGTCCGCAGGGAGCTATCGCCGCTCAGCTCACCCGATTCGTCGAGATTGTCGGGGTTGATCTTCGTGGCTTCGTCGATCGCGTTGAGCACCGCGTTGTACTGGTCCACAAACGCCTTGATCGAGGTCTTCGCGCTGTCCACGTTCTGGGCGATGGTCACCGTTTCCGGGGTACCCGGCGTGGTCAGCTTCTTCATCTCGACCGTCACGCCGTTCACCGGCGAGATCGAGTTCGAGGCGGAATACTGCGTCGCCCCGCCGTTGACGGCGTATTCGGCATTCTGTCCGGTCGTCTGGGTTGCCCCGAGGAGGCCGATCTTCGCGAGGAAGTCGCCGGAACCCACGTCGGACATCGTGATGTCCATGGAGCCGGTCTGGGCCTGTTCGAGTGTCACCTTGTCGCTCGCCTGGTCGTACCGGGCGACCACTCCCGCTCCGCTCGAGTTGATTCGGTTCAGCACATCGTTGAGCGAGTCGTTGGCCGTGTTGTAGTTGATCGTGACGCCATTGATCGTGAACTGCTGGTCGCCGGCCGCCGGCGCTCCCCCGAACCAGTCCGCGTCGATCATCTTCTCGCCGGGTGAAAGTCGCGCGATCGAGAGCGTGCTTTGCCTCGATGTGGTGCCGGGCGACGCCAGGAGCTTCGTCGCCGTCAGGAAGTTCGACGTGTCCGTGGCGTTACCAAGGGAAATCGCCCCCGACGACGAGGTGAGGCTCACCAGGTTCGGCCGCCCGTTCGCGTCGTTCGTGATTGTCGCCGTGATGCCCACGCCGGCGTTGTTGATGTCGGTCACAACCTCAGCGAGTGACTGCATCACCGCGATGCCTGCCGTGCTGCTCACCGTTGGCCCCGCCGTCACGCCCGCCAGCTTGGAAACCGTCAGGAAGTTCGACGTGTCGAGCGCATTTCCGACGGTGATGTCACCCTGCGTCGAAGTCAATGTGAGGATGTTCGCGCGTCCCCCGGCATCGTTCGTGATGCTGGCCGTGACCCCGATCCCCGAGCCGTTGATCGCGGTGATTACGTCGTCCAACGACTGCGTGGCGGTGTCGATCGTTAGCGTTGCTGTACCGCCGGTCGCTGTCGTTAGCGTGAACGTGCCCGAGGTGACGGCTGTTTCGAAATTGGACGCGTCGAGCAGGGAGGCGTTGTCGACCGTCGTGGAGCCGATATTCAGGACCGCACTGCCGCCGCTTGCGGTGCCGATCGTGAACTTGCCCGCGGTAGGCGTCACGGAGAAGTTGGAGCGGTTCATCGGCAAGGCGGAATCGATGCCGGCCGAGATCGCTGCGCCACCGACTTTCGTCGCCGTCGCAAGCTTGAGCACGTCGATCGTGAAGGAGCCGACCGACGCTCCCGCGAGCGCCGAGGCGGTCACAGCGTCGCCGCCAACGCTGGCGGTCTTGCCCAGTACGGAGCTCGTCTTCGTTAGCGCCTTCGCCGCCGTCAGCAGCGCATCCATTTGCGCCGAGATATTGCCGAGCAGCTGCGAGCGGACCTGTGCCCGGGCAACCTCGACTTGCAAACGATTCGACCGGCTTGAGCTTCGCCTCCTGCAGCTGTTGCAGCACCGACTCGTAGTCGAACGAGGAGAAGAAGCCGCCTACGCGGACCGGGTCGACCGTCATTGCCTAGCCCTGCCTCTCCAGGAGAAGTCCGGGTGATTCTTCGTAGCCCCGGAGCGCGTCGGTATCCAGGTAGGTCAGCTCTTCGCCCGTTGCCCGCTCGCGAATGCTGACCCCGGTGAACTGGCCGTCGTGGTATTCGAAGTGAACCTCGTACAGATCCGGTTCTTTGCCGGGCACAATCGCCTCCAACAGCCTGTGCGCCCGTCGCCCCCGGAATCTGCGACGTTCGCCCGGATGATTGCCACCACGGGCCCCGTCCCATGCCGCTGCGTGGGGAGAGGCAATGACGGGTCCTGTTGCTGAGATCGTAGCTTCGGCCATGGCTCCACCGCCCTTGGGCAGATACCTGATCATCGACCAGGCGTCGCCCTAACTTGATTGCACAGGGGCCCGGTCAGTACGACCGGGCCCCTGCATTGTCACTACCCCTGTACCGGCCGCTTACTGCTGGAGCAGGTGAAGCGCCGCCTGCGGGGCCGAGTTGGCCTGCGAAAGGACGGAGATACCGGCCTGCTGCAGGATTTGCTGGCTCACCAGTTCGCTCGAGAGCGAAGCGATGTCGGCGTCGCGGATGCGAGACTCAGCAGCGCTGAGGTTCTCAACGGCAACGCTGAGGCTCTTGACGACCGACTCGAGGCGGTTCTGGACCGCACCAAGCTGACCGCGCTGGCTGTTCACGTCTTCGATTGCGCCGTCGAGCTCGGTGATGAGCGCGCTCGCCTTGGCAATCGTCGAAACGTTCTGGTCGTCGGTGATCAGCGTATTCAGGTCGCTGCCGGCGCCCAGCATGTTGGTCTGCATGTTGGTGAAGGAGATCGACAGCTGATCGCCGGCGTTCGCCCCAACCTGGAGGGAAGCTGCACCCGTGCCCGTCACCGTGAAGGTGTCGAAGGCCGCAGCCGTGATGTCCGTCACGATGCCGGCCGCCGTCTTGCCGCCGGCGTCCGTCACGAGTTCGATCTTCACGCCAAGCGTGGAGAAGTCGAGGGTGCCACCAGAGCTGGCAGCGATCGGATTGACCGTGATTGTCTGGGCAAGGCCGTCGGCGCCTGTCAGGGTAAGACCCGTCGCACCTGAGGCGGTCAGCGTGTAGGCCTGCGCCTTCGCGCCGGCAACATCGATCTTGGTGATGGCCGAGTTGCCACCCGTGCCGTTCAGCTGGTCGCCAACCGTGAGCTCAGACGCGACATCGAGCGAGCCGGCGAGGGTGCCGGTCAGCAGGTTCTGGCCGTTGAACATCGTCCCGCCCGCGATGCGGTCGATTTCGCTGTGAGCTGGAGCATTTCCTGCCCGATGAGGTGCGTCTCGCGCCGCCTTCGTGCGTACGTATCGTTCGCGGCCTGCACGGCCAGTTCGCGCATGCGCTGGAGGATCGCGTGGATTTCGTCCATCGCGCCTTCAGCGGTCTGGACCATCGAGATGCCGTCCTGGGCGTTGCGGATTGCCTGGGCTGTTGCCCCGGATCTGGGCGCGCATCTTCTCGCTAATGCCGAGGCCGGCGGCGTCGTCGGCGGCGCGGTTGATGCGGTAGCCGCTGGAGAGCTTCTCCAGCACCTTGCCCAGCTTCATCCCGGTGATGCCGCAGGTTGCGCTGTGCGTTCAGCGCAGCCACGTTCGTCTGAATCTGAAGTCCCATTGTGTGGTCTGACCTCCCACCCCAGTAGAAAAGGCCGGCCAGGGCCTTCGCTTTTCGTCCACCGGGGATTGAAAGATTTGGTGGACTATGGGTTCAGAATGGTTATCGAAGGGTGGAGGCGGTGACAGTAGGGTTGCCAGGCATGCCTCGGGACTACTTTCCCCGAAAATCAGGGGATCACCCTAGGAACGCGAAAGGGCCCCGGCGCATGTGCGCCGGGGCCCTTGCCCTGGTTGCGGTTTGTACTACTGCTACTGCAGCAGGTGGAGTGCGGCCTGCGGGGCCGTGTTGGCCTGCGAAAGGACGGAGATACCGGCCTGCTGCAGGATTTGCTGGCTCACCAGTTCGCTCGAGAGCGAAGCGATGTCGGCGTCGCGGATGCGGGACTCGGCAGCGCTGAGGTTCTCAACGGCAACGCTGAGGCTCTTCACAACCGACTCGAGGCGGTTTTGCGAAGCACCGAAGGTTCCGCGCTGAGCGTTGACGTCCTCGATAGCACCGTCGAGGTTCGTGAGGAGCGTCTGCGCCTTGGCAATGGTGTCGACGTTAAAGTCGTCGGTGATGAGCGTGCTGAGGTCGCTGCCTTCACCGAGCTGACTCGTCTGCATGTTGCCGAACGAGATGGTCAGCTGGTCGCCGCTGTTGGCGCCAACCTGGAGGGCGGCGCCTCCCGTGCCCGTCACCGTGAAGGTGTCGACTGCGGCTGCGGTGATGTCCGTCACCAGGCCGGCTGCGGTCTTGCCGCCCGCGTCAGCGACGACTTCTATCTTGACGCCGAGGCTCGAGAAGTCGAGGGTCCCAGTCGAGCTGGCGGCAATCGCGCCAACCGTGATCGTCTGAGCGACGCCGTCGGCGCCCGTCAGGGTGAGGCCGGTCGCCCCGGATGCCGTCAGCGTGTAGCCCTGGGCCTTCGCGCCGGTGACGTCGATGGCTACAACAGCCGAGTTGCCGCCTGTCGCGATTAGCTGATCACCGACGGTGAGCTCAGAGGCGGGGTCGAGGGAGCCAGTGAGCGTGCCGGTGAGGAGGTTTTGACCGTTGAACGTCGTCTTGGTGGCGATCCGGTCGATTTCCTGCTTCAGCTGGTTGATTTCCTGGCCGATGGAGGTGCGCTCGGCGCTACCGTCGGCGTAGGTCCCGTTCGAAGCCTGGACTGTCAGCTCTCGCATGCGCTGGAGGATCGAGTGCACTTCGTCGAGCGCACCTTCAGCCGTCTGCAGCATCGAGATGCCGTCCTGCGCGTTCCGCACGGCCTGCGCATTGCCACGGATCTGGGCGCGCATCTTCTCGCTAATTCCCAGGCCCGCGGCGTCGTCAGCGGCCCGGTTGATGCGGTAGCCGCTGGAGAGCTTCTCCAGCACTTTCCCCATCTTGAGGCCGGTGACTGCCAGGTTCCGCTGCGCGTTCAGCGCGGCCACATTCGTGGCAATCTGCATTCCCATTGTCTTACCGATGTCCTTCCTTGTTGCCGCAACCAGCGGCCAATTGCCATCACCGTCGCTGTATTTGTGATGGGCTCGAGGTGGTTATCGTGATTCCACGCCCGAGGACAGGGAGGCGTTCCGGTACCAGTCGGGGTACAAATGGTGAACACGGAATTTCGGCGACTGGGGGAAACCCTGAGCCGGGTCGAACTTTCACGTTGGCGCCGGTTCGCGGGTGCCTTCTTCCTATTGCAGGAAGTTCAACAGGGACATGTTCGCCGTCATGCCGATCGCGCCCATGGCAGCCTGCAACGACGTTTGCGCACTCGTCAGCTTCGTAATCGCGTCCGCCAGGTCCACTTCTTCCACGCTCTGTTTCAGACCCTGCAGCGTCACGTCCGTGCTCGCCGATTGGCTTTGCGCCGCCTCGAAGCGGTTGGTCCGCGCGCCGAGTTCGGCGCGTCCCGCGATCACGCGGTCAATCGCGCCGTCGAGCGCACCAAGGTGCGTCGTGATCGTCGCCCCGTTCGCCCCGGCCTTCAGGTCGTCGCGCAGCGCGATCAGGTCATCGAACATCGAACCGAAGACGCTCGAGCCAACGAGGTTGATCGGCGCCTCTTCCTGGTAGCTGATCCGGCGCACCCGTTGCCCGGCATCGCCCTGGTAGGTCACCGCCGTCGGTGGGTCTCCCGTCACCTGGTAGGCCGGTTGCTGCGTCTGGAAGCCGCTGAACACGTAGGCATCGCCGAAGCGGGTGTTCGCCGCCTGCGCGATGTGTTCGATCAGCTCGTCGATCTCGAGCGCGATGGAGTTGCGCTCGTCCGCCCCCATGCTGTCGTTCGAAGCCTGCACCGTCAGCTCGCGCACCCGCTGCAACGAGTCGTTGACCCCGCTCAGGGCGGCCTCACTCACATTCATGAACGAGATGCCACCCTCAAGGTTCCGGCGCATCTGCGTTTCGAAGGCGATGTTCTTGCGGTGCTGGAGGGCCAGCGAAGCCCCCGCCGGGTCGTCGCTCGCGCGCTGGATCTTCCTGCCGGTTGCCAGCTGCTCTTGCAGTTGCGCCATGCTCTCCTGGATTGTCGCCAGGTACCGCTGGTTGGCCGTCAGTCGTGACTGTTCAGAGATCCGCATAGCGTTACCTGCCCACCACGCCAGTACGGTTGATCAGCTGGTCCAGCATCTCGTCGATGGTCGTGATCACCCGCGCGGCCGCATCGTAGGCGTGTTGCGCCGACTGCAGGTTCGTCATCTCTTCGTCCAGGTTCACGCCCGCCACCGACTGCCGCATACCTTCCAGGTGCGAATTGAGGAGATTGCTGCTCTCCTGCAATCCCTGCGCTCGGGCAACGTCCGCGCCCAGCACGCTGACCATGTTTCCGTAGTAGGTGTCAAAGGTCATCGTGCCGCCGGACATTGTGTTCGCCAGCTGCAGGTTCGCAATCGCCAGGGCAATGCTGCCATCGCCTTGCTGGCCCGCCGCCCCCGCCGTGGCTATCTGGTTCGGGTTCCCCTCCAGTGCCGCGTTGATCGCGATGTCCGAAGCGCCGGTCCCGGTCAGGAAATCGAGGCCCGTGCTATTGTCCAGGCCGAACCCGGTCTGGTGAATGGCGTTGATCTGCGTCATCAGCCCGGTCGCGAAGTCGTTGAGCTTCGTAATCAGGTTCGGAAAGTCCGTGTCGCGGGCATCCAGCAGACCGCGAAGTTCGCCCGAGGTCACCTTCACCTCGGCGTTGTCCAGGTTGAAGACCAGGTGGTTCATCCCCGGGTTGCTTGGGTCGTCTTCCGCATGGACGGCGCGCGCGTCGCCCGCCACCACCAGTTCGTGGTTCCCCAGGTACACCAGCACGGAGGTATCCGGCTGTTCGCTGTAGGAGATGTTCCCGGTTTGGGCCAGCTGGTCCAGCAACAGGTCACGCCGGTCCCGCAGGTCGTTCGCCTGGTCGCCGTTCAGCTCAACCTTCTTGATCTGCACGTTGAGCTGCGCGATCTCCGACGCGGCTGCGTTGATCGTGTCGGCGATCCCGGCGACCTGGAAGTTCAGGTCCTTCCGCTGCGTCGTCAGGTCCTGGTAGGCGGTCCTGATCCGCGCCGTCAGCGTGTTCGTCGAATTCACCAGTGTCGTTCGCGCGGGCGACCCCTCCGGGTCGTTCACCACGTCGTGCCACGCATTCCAGAAGTTCGAAAGCAGGCCGCTCAAGCCATCGTCGGTGGGGTCGTTGAACGTCAATTCCGCCCGCGACAGGGCGCCGCCTTGCGCCTGGAACTGGTACTCCCCACCAATCGCCTGCCGCAACTGGAAGTCGAGGAAGATATCGCGCACCCGGTTCACGTCGCTCGCGTCAACGCCGTAGCCCGTCTTGCCGAGGAGGGCATCCCGCGAGAAATGATCGCTCCCATCGAGGCCGATCGGCCGGAGGAGGAGCCGCTGGCGAGAAAACCCCGGGGAGTTTGCGTTCGCAACGTTGTGCGAAGCGACGTCCACGGCGAGCTGCTGCGCTCGCAGCGCTTTGATCGCGGTGTCCAAGCCGATGGAAAGGCCCATGCTCTTTGCCTCTCAGGCGCTGCGCGAGACAAACTGTTGCCCCGCGCGCTTCTCCCTGCCCTTGTCGCTGTACGTCGCCGGGTTCATCCCCACCAGCAGGTTCAGCCAGCGCTCACGCAGCTGGGTCGCGGCGAGGATGAGCCGTGCGTTCTGTTCCTGCGATGCCTGCAGCTCGTCCGCCCGCGCGAGCATCCGTTCGCGTGCCTCTGCCAGCCCGTCGGCGCCCACCGCCGTCGCGAGCGGCTCGAGGTCCTTCAGCGTGGCGCCTTCCGGGGCATCGAGTTCCCGCAGAAGCATCGCCCGTTCTTCTTCATAGCCATCAAGCTCGGCAGCCACTCGCATCATGTGTTCGGCGACTTCCGAGATGGCGTCGTAATCGGCCAACACCAGGGCTTCCCGCTCTTTCCGGGCGAGCTCTATCAGTTGGAGAAGGTAACCCTCCTCCTTCACAAGCACCTCGAGCAGGTGGACAAAGGTCTCCCGGACGTCTCCTGCCACTACTGGTCTCCGAATGTCCCGGTCGCCAGCAGCCGTGCCGCGATGTCACGGGCATTCGAAGTGTAGGTGCCGTTGGCAATGGCCGCCTTTAGAGCCGCCACCCTCTCTTCGCGGACATCGCTTGCGTTGTGGACCGCCTGCATGGCATCGGCAACGATCCGGCCACGGTTCGAAAGCCGCACCTCGTCGAGCTGGCGCCCGACCTTGCCGGCCTCGCCGGTCGACTCGTCTCCGGAAGATGTCGCGTCCGGTCCCTGGCTCTGGCCAAGCCGGCTGGTGGACAGGTTGTTGAGTCCGTCGATTCGTGTCATTGTCCCGCTCCTAGCTGGTCAGGTCCGTTGCAATTTCAAGCATCTCGTCGCCCACGCGGAACGCTCGCGCGCTGGCCTCGTATGCCCTTTGTGCGGTCATCATGCTGGTGAGTTCCACGACAAGCTCTACGTTAGAACCCTCAATTGTGCCCGGCAGAAGCTCTCGAAAGTCCGCATCACCGGGGATCCCGGCGATCGGCTCGCCGCTATTGTCGGTCGTTCCGTACAGCCCGCTTCCCAGCGATTCCAGCCCTTGCGGGTTCATGAATCGCACGAATGCGACCTGGCCGATCTCCGTCTGGTCTCCGTCCGGGTTCACCGCCAGCAACATCCCGGTGCTCGTGATCGATGGTGATGTGTACCCCTCCGGGATCGTCAGCGGCGGCTCGAGGAGTTCGCCCGTCGCCGTTGTCACGTTGCGGGCGCTGTCGAGCGCCAGTGCCCCCGACCGTGCATACACCGTCCCGCCGTCGCCATCGTTCACCACGTAAAAGGCGTCATCCTGGATGGAGAACTGCATCGGCTCGCCGGGCATCGCCGCGCCGGCGCGCATATCCCTGTCGATCGTCGTTGCGGCCACGCCCTTGCGCCCACCATCGGGCGAGTTGGCGACCGGCGTCCCTTCGCTCAACACCCGGGAGATCTTGAATCCATTGGTGTTGATATTCGCCACGTTGTGCCCCACCACGTCGATCGTCGATGCGTTGTGGGACATGCCGCTCGTTGCTGAAGAAAGAATCGAAGGCATCGCTTACGCCACCGTTCCAAGGCTTGTTGCCTGGTCGAGGTTTTGGTCCATCTGCGAGAGCACTGTCTGATTGGCCTGGTAGGTTCGCTGCACGGCAAGCAATGTCGTCAGCTCCTCCACAAGGTTCGTGTTCGAAGCCTCAAGGAATCCCTGCCGCACCGTCGTCGTGATCGGCGTCCCGGCCGCGTCGACTGGAAGTACGCCTCGCCTGCCCGCACGAGGTCGACCGGCGAGAAGTCCCAGACACCCAGTCGGGCCACGGAGGTGGCCCCGCCTTGATGGTCCCATCCGGCTCCACTCGTCAGGTCGCCGGGAGGAAGGTTGATGTGGCTGCCGTCATCGGCGAGGACGTAGAGCCCTGCGAGCTGTCACGAGGTCGCCGTTGGCATCCCTGCCGAAGCGGCCGTCGCGCGTGTAAAACACCTCGCCGTCCGCGTCTTCGATCCTGGAAGAAGCCGTCGTCCGTCGCGAAGTCGAGTTGCTGGCCCGTCGCATCTGCATGGAGCCGCGGCGAGTAATCCGTCGACGAACTCGGAGATGAACGAGCCGGTTCCGATCTGGCCAACCACCGCCTGGATCCGTGCGCTGATCGGCGCGGGCATCGGTGATCGCTGCGAAAGCAGCACGTCATCGAACGACTCCTGGGCGCCGATCTCGCGCTTGAACCCCGCGGTGTTCGCGTTGGCGATGTTGTTGGCGAGCACGTCCTGGTATTGCCAGGCAGCGTCCATCGCAGTGAACGCCGAATACAGATCCCTTGATCATGCTCGTCCTCCGCTTTCTGAATTGCGAGATCACGACGATGGTCAGGCCCGTGGCCGCCATCGACCATCATTGCCATGAAGGTACGGCTGCCCGGCGGGCCGTTCGTTGGCGCCTCGCCGGTATCGGGCAGGACACCTGCGGGCGCTGCTCCCCGCTGTCGCTGTGGCCGGGTCGTCACCGATCACCGAAAAGCTGCCCGCGATCGACACTTGTGGCCGGCAACTCCCCCGCCGCATCGCTCGCGGTGCGGGCCGCCACCAGGAACTGGTTGTAGTCGTAACGCGTGAGGCCCGTCAGTTTCGCCTCCAGGTGACCGATGCCGGTCGCATCCGTCGCAATCTCGCCGACGTTCACACGTCCCCTTCGCCGTTGCGATCCAGCCTTCGAACGTCGTAGCCCTCCGGCCGCCGGCAGGTTCTTCACATCGACGATCGCGTACCCTTCGGCGAAGCTGAACTCCAGCAGGCCTTCGGCGTTCTTCGGGTCCCCAGTTCGAGACGCCCTGGAGGTATGTCAGCTTCACCAGCTGCGGCACGCCGTTGGCCGCGCGCTCGGCGCATGCCCCGGGCCGAGACACACGGCAAGGCGGCGATGACCGCCATGCTCCCGGCGACAGAAGTCGTCTCATCAGCACTAGCGCCGCATCCCCTTCGCGGCGCAGCAGCAGCCTGACTTCTCGTCTTCGCTTTTCTGCATCCGCTGCGCCAGCGCCGGGACGTCGAGCCCAAGCTCGCTGATCTGCCGGGCCACCAGGGGCGAGGTCCATGCCGGCAGCGACGGTGTCTGCCGGCGCCCGCCGCGCGCGATGCGGTGTCGGGCGGCCTGGCGGCCCGATCTCCGCCGGGCGGGTCACCGGCAGCACCGCGTACCGGGTGCACCGCCGCTACCGTCGTGCCGCGCCGCCCGCAGCTCCGTCAAGCCTGCGGAGTACAGGTAGACCATCGCGCCAAGGCAGACCAGCTGGGAGAGTGCGAGGAGCGCTATCGCGTCGTTCATTGGGGTGCTCCTTCAGGCCGCATCGCTCGCGCGAAAGGCGCGCCCGCAGCCGGCTGAGAGCCCGCCCATGCAGCTGGCACACGCGTGACTCCGAGATCTCGAGGATCTTGACGATCTCCTTCATCGTCATTTCGTCCTTGTAGTAGAGGCTGACGATCAGCCATTCCCGCTCCGGGAGGCAGCTTCACCGCGCCTGTCAGGGCTCCAGCAGCTGGCGCTTCTCCAGCCGCGCCGTGAAGTCGTCTTCCTCCGGGTCCGCCGGCAGCTCCGTCGGCCGAAGTCGTTGTCTCGTCGCGGCTCAGCAGGCCGTCGAGCGACACCGTCACCCAGCTGCTGTCGACAAGCGTCTTGCTGTACTGCGTCATGGGTCATGCCCATCGCAGCCGCGATTTCCGTCTCCGATAGGCTCGCGCCCGATCGACGGCCGTGAGTTCGATCGTCACCTGCTCCAGCCTCTTCGCCTTCTGGCGCACCGAGCGAGGCAGCCGGTCGAGCGACGCGCAGGGCATCGATAATCGAGCCGCGGATGCGGCTGATGGCATACGTCTCGAACTTCACGCCCTTGGAGCCGTCGAAGCGGTCGAGCGCCTCGATCAGGCCGATCGTGCCGTAGCTGAGGATGTCCTCGTAGTCGAGGATCGCCGGCAGGCCGATCGCCAGCCGGCCCACCACGTACTTCACGAGCGGCGCGTACTGCTCGATCGCCGCATCGCGGTCCACCGGCATCACGGATTTCTGTGCGGTCACTGCCGCTGCTGTACTGGCCCTCGACATAGCTATTCGTCCTCAGTCTCTGGTTGAGTCGCTGGTTGGGATCGCGGTTGGGGCGCCGGCCTTGTGCCAAGTGGCCCCGATATCAGCACTGCCTCGGCGCCAAACGCCAGGGCAACGAAGATCACAAAGACAAACACGGCCCGCATCAGTGCTGCGTCCATCGCGTAGCCGGCGTTGTGGGCCCAAAAGGCGCTCAATGCAGCCATCGCGACGGCGGCCATCACCCCGTAACGCGCGATCAGGTACGGGCGAAAGATCACAGCTGTCCCCTCCGCCGCATCTCGATCTGCCGCCGCATCAGGTAGCGCGCAATCCGGTCGCGGTCACCGAGCGTAATTCCCGTAAATTCGCAATGCAGCCGGCGGTTGCTTCGCCCGGCTTCCGGCTCCTCAATTGAGGCGACCCGCATCCGCACCACGAGTTCCCCGGACTCGGCAAGGTGCATCTGCACGCCCAGGCGTTCGCCGACGGCCGCCCGGTCGCGGGTGCTCAGGCAGAGCCCGCCCTCACTCAGGTCGGTCACGGAACCTGTCAGCATCGCCTCTTCCGCTTCGCCCTCTTCCGTCGCTTCGCCCACCACGACGCGGAAAATGCAGCTCGGCTTAATCGCCGTCTGAAGGCGGAAGAACCGCCGCCGGTCGCTCGATTCCACCCGCCGTGGCATCGCCAGGTAGTCGAAGTGGCCGTCCTTGCTGTGACCCTTCACTTCCGTGATGAACTGCAGCCAGCGGTTCCGGTGCGTGTAGTGCACCTCGACCTCGCGGCCCGAGGGCAGTGGCCGTCGCCGCAGCTTCTCCATGGGGACAAGCACGGCGATGCCATCCTCGTACACCTCTTCCACTCTGGTCATGACGTGTTGCAAGCCGCTGCTGGCCTCGTACCGGATATTGAGCGCAAGCCCGGGCGCAAGCCCATCCGCTCTCTCCCGATCGTTACGCGCTGGCAACGAGGCGCCCATCGGTCCTCCCCCCCGTAGGCATCGAGAGAATCCCTGATGCGATTGCCTTCGCATCGGCAACTTCGATGCCGCTTGAGATGTCACTCCCAGAGGATAGGAACGCAATACCCGTCCCGAGCGCTACGAGTGTGGAGACAACAGGTGTCAGCTCTGTGGCGATGTCGGTGAAGGTAGGGATCGCCCCGGCGAATGGTTCGTGCCGTGTTGCCGCGCTCCAGGTGGCAAGTGCGTTGTCCTGCCAGTGCGCAGGCAGTGCCACATACCGGTAAACCGGCGCCCGCACGAAGGCCGGTGGCAGCCAGCCGGGGCCCGCGTCCACGAAGATGACGCTGCCGCGCTCGGCTTTCCGGATCGTCTTTTCCAGTGCCCGGTCGTTCGTCAACTCGACGAACCCAACGCCCATCGCCTCGGCATACGCGACCAGGCGGTCCACCTCGGCCGGATCCCGGTTCTCCGTCGCCGCGACGATCGCCAGGCGCCCCGCCTCCGAGCAGTCGAGCGCCATGCGCAGGAGCGCCGTCGTCCGCCCTCCGCCGTGCGGACCATCGATCACCACGATCGCCGTCTCGTATTCGTCGGGGTACCGCACGGGCAACTGCCGCAGGTAACTGGCGAGGGCACGCTTTGGGTCGGCGCCCGCCCCTGTTCGCGCGACCAGTTCCGCCACCTGCACCGGGATACCTGCCGCCACCAACTGCTCCGCCGCTGTCAGTGCGGCGGGGGCGGGCGCCGGTGCACTGACAGCTGTCTCCACCCTCGGCGCCGGCTCTTCGGCGGGCTCGAAATCGGCGAGGCGTCCTTCGATGTCGTTCACGGCGCTTGGCCCAAGCACGCCGCGCAGCACGAGGTCCTCGAGGTCCGGCACCTTCAGCCCCGGGCCGACGCGCGAGAGGACCGTCGAGAGCATCGCTTGCTGCAACTCCAGTGGCAGGGCCTCGTCCTCCACCGCGGGACCGGCCTGGATCTCGATCAGTGGCGTGTCACCCTCGCGGTGCAACGTGCGCGTGCTGAACACCATCGCATCGGGGCCAAATTCGTCGCGGACGCGCCGGTAGAGCCGCGCAGGTCGTTACCGATGTAGCGTTTCGTCTGCAACACTCACCTCGATATTCCCAACGGCTTCCACCGTTGTCTGGGTCGTCACTTCGCTGAAGGCGAGCACCGTCACGTTCGGCAGCTGCCGCTCGATCAGTCGCCGCAGCGCCAGCCGGATCCGTGACGAGCAGAGGATCATCGGGTCGCGGCCCGTGCTCGCCATGCGCTCGATCTCGGTGCTCACGACCCCCAGCAGCCGCTGCACCTGCCACGGCGGCATGCGCCACGCTGCTTCCCGTGCTCGGTTGCTGGATGGACGTTCGCGATCTCGTCCTCCGTGCGGGTGCCGACCGTTACCACGTGGAGCGTGCCGTGCTCGTCGGCGTACTGGCGCTGATCTGCCGCGCCAGGCGCGGCCCGCGCGTACTCCGTCAGCAGGTCGATGTCTCGCGTCATCGCGCGCGTGTGTCGCCAGCGTCTCGCAGATCGTAACCAGGTCGCGAATCGAGACCCGTTCCGAAAGCAGGTTCTGCAGGACTTCCTGCACCTCGCCCACCGTCAGCGTCGTCGGCACCAGGTCTTCGACGAGCGCCGGGTAGTCCGCTCGCATGTTCTCCAGCAGGTTCTGCGTGTCCTGCCGGCTCAGCAGGTCCGGCGCGAACCGCTTCACCAGCTCGGTCAGGTGCGTCGCGATCACCGACTCCGCGTCGACCACCGTGTAGCCCAACAGCTCCGCGCGCTCCTTGTGTGCCGGCGGTGATCCACCGGCGCCGGCAGCCCGAAGGCCGGCTCCTGCGTCTCCACGCCGGGATTTCGCCTTCTGCCGTGCCCGGGTCCATCGCCAGGAACTGGCCCGGGATGCAGCGTCCCTCGCGCGATCTCCACGCCACGCAGCTTCACCACGTAGGCGTTCGGCGCGTGCTGCAGGTTGTCGCGCACCCGCACCGTGGGCAGCACGAGCCCGAGGTCGAGGGCGATCTGCCGCCGGATCATCGTGATCCGGCGCAACAGCCCGCCGCCTGCGCTCTTCGTCCACGATCGGGATCAGGCCGTAGCCAACTTCCACTTCCAGCGGGTCGACCGACATCATCTGGATGACCTGCTGCGGCCCCATCTGCTCCGGGTCTCGCTTCGTCCCACTGGCGGCGGCGTCAGCGCCGCGATGCGCTCGTTCGCCATGCGACTGGCGGCCGCACCATCAAGCCGCCGGCGACCGCGGTCACCGCCGCGATCGCGAAGAACGGTATCTTCGGCAGGCCCGGCATCATCCCGAAGACCGCCAGCATGCTGCCCGCCACCATACAGCGGCCGCGACTGCGCGGAGAGCTGCCGAGAACATCTGAGCCCGAGGTTTTGGTGCCGCGCCGCCCGGGTCACGATGATGCCCGTCGCGGTGCTGATCAGCAGCGCCGGCAGCTGCGACACTAGCCCGTCGCCGACCGTCAGCCGCGCGTACGTGCTGCAGCGCCTCCGCCGGCGTCCGATCCCGTGCTGGAGCACCCCGATGCCCAGGCCGCCGATGATGTTCACGAGGATGATCACGATGCCGGCGATCGCATCGCCCTTGACGAACTTGCTGGCGCCGTCCATCGCGCCGTAGAAGTCGGCCTCGTCGCCGACTTCCTGCCGCCGCTCGCTGCGCTTGCTTCTCGTCGATCAGGCCGGCGTTCAGGTCCGCGTCGATCGCCATCTGCTTGCCCGGCATCGCGTCGAGCGTGAACCGCGCCGCGACTTCGGCGACGCGGCCCGGCGCCGTTCGTGATCACGACGAACTGGATCACCACCAGGATGAGGAACACGACCAGCCCGACGACCAGGTTGCCGCCGACCACGAAGTTCCCGAACGAGCTGACCACCGATCCCGGCGTCCGCGTGCAGCAGGATCAGCCGCGAGGTCGAGACGTTCAGCGCCAGCCGGAACAGCGTCGTGATCAGCAGCAACGAGGGGAAGACCGAGAACTTCAGCGGCTCGTCCGTGTAGATGGCGACCAGCAGGATCGTCACCGAGGCCGCGATGTTCACCGTCAGCAGGAGGTCGAGCAGCGCCTGTCGGCAGCGGGATGATCATCATCCCGACGATCACGATGATGCCCGACGGCGAGCAGGATGTCCGTCTGCCCGAGGAGCCGAGGCGAGGTCGGGCTCCGCGCGCTGGTGCGCGTTGTCTGGATGGCCATTTAGAACGCCCCTTGCGTTGCGCGCTGCCGCGCCACGGTCTGGCCGCCTTGTGCGCAGGGAGTAGACCCAGGCGAGCACCTCGGCCACCGCATGGAACAGGTTTGCCGGGATGTGATGGCCGACCGGCACCGCTGCGTATAGCGCCCGCGCGAGCGGCGGCTCTTCCAGCACGGGCACGCCCGCTTTCTTCGCCACTTCCTTGATCCGCTTGGCCAGCAGGTCCTCGCCCTTCGCCACCACGACTGGTGCGCCCACGGCCAGCGGGTCGTAGCGCAGCGCCACGGCGTAGTGCGTCGGGTTCGTCACCACCACATCCGCCTTCGGCACGGCCGCGATCATCCGGTTCATCAGCTGCTGCCGCTTCCGCCGGATGGCGCCCTTGATCTGCGGGTCGCCCTCCGTTTCCTGCATCTCTTGCCGCACTTCTTGCTTGCGTCATCTGCAGGTTCTTTGAAGTGCTTGCGCCGCTGCCACGCGTAGTCCGCGATCGTGATGAAGAACAGCACCATCGCCGACGCACATGCGCGATGTCGAAGGCAATCGAGGCCAGCCGTCCGATCGTCTACCGTGATCCAGACGCCGCCCAGCCCGAGATCTCCGCCATCCGCGCGCTCATCGTCATCCACACCGCCACCGCGACAATCGCTCATCTTCAGGAGCGCCTTCCCGAGGTTGATCAGCCCTTCCGTCGCCGAACATCCGCTTGAACCCCTGTGCCGGGGTTCACGTGGCTCATCTTCGGCTTCAGCGCTCGCCGCTCGGAGGAGGAAACCGGTCTGGCCGACGTTGAGCGCGACCCCGGCAACCATCAGCAACCCCATCAGGGGCGCAAGGGTGAGCCCGGCGCGTTGCGCCCAGTCGCGGCCCATGTCGTTTGCCGTGGTCATCGTCAGGTCTTCCGAAGCGGGTTGACGAACGAGTCGCGCAGCATCGCCTCCATCGAGCTCCCGATGCTCGGCCCAAGCAGCCGCAGCCCGACGATCGCCGTCAGCAACACGCCGATGGAGACGATCTCCTGGCTCTTGGAGACGTTGCCCCGCTTCCGGGCGTCGCGTACCCGCTTTTGGGTTGGGGCCTCAGTTTTTTCGCCGGCCATCTAGCGCGCCCCTCAGCAGGCGGATGCTTGACCCGGCCATTGGTCCTCGATGACGCCCTGCATCAGGTGGGCCGATGCCGGCAGCGAAACCATCAGCACCAGCAGGCCGACCGCCGACCTTGATCGGCATCGCCACGAACAGCACCTGCACCTGTGGCACCGTCCTCGCCACCAGCCCCATCCCAAGGTCCACCAGGAAGAGCGCCGCCATCACCGGGAAGGCGATCCGCACCGCCGTCACCATCAGTCCCGCGGCCAACAGCCCACGTCGCCCGGAAGCTGCATCGCGTGGAACGGGTCGAACGTGCCCAGCGGCACAGCCTGGATCGTCTCCGCCAGCGCCGTGATCACGATGTAATGGCCCTGGATCGAGAAGAACACCAGCGTCACCAACAACATGTAGAACTGGTCCAGGGTGCCGCCATCATTGCCCGTGATCGGGTCGATCACGCCGCCAAGGCCGAATCCCATCTGGACGCCAACGATCCGCGAGGCCATCTGCAGGCCGAGGAACACCATGTTCATCGCCAGCCCCAGGAGCAGTCCGAAGAGCGCCTCTCGCAGCACCGCGTCCACCACCGTGCCCAGCTGTTCGGGAGCGGCCGGCAGGTTGTCGCTGTTCAGCGGCACCAGCACAAGCGCAAAGAAGACGGCGAACCCCGCCTTCGTCATCGCCGGGATGCCCTTGTGCGAGAGCAGCGGCGACGTCACGAGCATCGTGCTCGTCCGGATCATCACCAGGAGCAGGGCATACGAAAATGCCGGCGAGAATTCCATCGCCTAGCTCCCGTATGCGCCCAGGTTGGTGAAGAGGACCGTCGTAGAAGCTGACGAGCGTCTGCAGCATCCACGGGCCAAACAGCAGCATCGCCACAAAGACGCCGATCACCTTTGGCACGAACGTGAGCGTCATCTCGTTCACCTGGGTGACCGCCTGGATAATGCTCACGACGACGCCGATGACCAGCGTTGCGCCGAGGATCGGGGCCCCCACCTGCAGGGCCACCCAGAGCGTTTCCCGGGCCAGCGCAATCGCAACCGCCTCGTTCAATTGAAGCTCCCCACCAGTGATCCAACGATCAGGTACCAGCCGTCCACCAGGACAAACAGCAGGATCTTGAAGGGCAGCGAGACGATCACCGGGGGCAACATCATCATGCCCATGCTCAGCAGGGCCGACGAGATCACGAGGTCGATCACCAGGAAGGGAATGAACATGACAAAGCCCATCTGGAAGGCCGTCTTCAACTCCGAAATCGTGAACGCCGGCACCAGCACGTAGGTCGGCACGTCTTCGATCGTCTCGGGCTTTTCCTTCCCGCTCAGCTTCAGGAAGAGGCCGATGTCGTTCTCGCGCGTCTGCTTGAGCATGAAAGCACGAAGCGGCGCCTCTCCGTTGTCGAACGCCTGCTGCTGCGTAATCGTCCCGTTCAGGTACGGCTGCAGGGCTTCGTCGTTGATCTGCTGGATTGCCGGCGCCATGACGAACGCCGTCAGGAACAGCGCCAGGCCGATGAGCACCTGGTTCGGCGGTAGCTGGGGAATCCCGATCGCATTCCGCACCAGCGAAAGCACAACGATGATCCGCGTGAACGACGTCACCATCACCAGGATCGCCGGCGCCATCGAGAGCACCGTCACGAGCAACAGGATCTGGATTGCCGCAGAGATGTTCTGCGGGTTCTGCGTGTCCAGCACCCCGGATTGGCCCGTTGGGCTCTGTGCCGCCGCCGTCGAAACCTCGCCCCCCACCAGCGCCACCAGGGCGACTGCGGCCAGGCTCCCCGCCAGGAACAGCGCCTTTCGTTTCATCGCGCGTCCTCGTGAGAAAGGCCGATGGAGGAAGCCGCGCCGCCGCCGCGATTCTCTTTGCGCAGGCTCTGGAACAGCTCCGCCGCAAAGCCCGAGATGTTGGCCGTCTCGTCGTTCCGGGCGAGGCGGGCCAGCACGTCGTCCGACTCTTCCCCCGTGAGTTCGTTCAGGTAGGCGAGCTGCTGTGCCGTCGCCCCGACCACAATCACGCGGTTTCCCAGCGCCACCAGGTGGATGGTCCGGCCGTTGCTGATTGCCAGCGTGTCGACGATGCGGACGAAACCTGTGGTGCTGCGCGGCGACATCGCCTTTCGGCCCCACCAGCGCAATCCCAACACGGCGCCGGCGACCACGAGGGCCACCAGCGCAAGCCGCCACGCCAGCGATACCGCACCGCCCGCCGAAAGCGAAAAGCCCGGCGCGTCACCGGTGTCTTCGTCGGCGGTCGTGGCGTCCTCCGTGCCGGTGTCCGCGTCCGTCACTGAATCGGGCGTGATCCGGAAATCCTCGGGCGTGCCCGAGGTCGGCTTCGGCGCCGCCACCGAGATAAAGACAATGGCGAGGATCAGTACCCCGCCAATCGCGGCCAGCCAGAGGACGCGCTTGCGGCCATCGTCCGAGTTCATCCGGATGCCTCGCCCCTTGCTTCCCTGCGGATCACTTCCACCACGCGCACGCCGAAGTTCTCGTCCACAACCACAACCTCGCCGCGCGCGATGAGGCGGTCGTTCACCAGGATGTCCACCGGCTCTCCCGCCAGTCGGTCGAGTTCGACCACCGACCCCGGCCCAAGCGCCAGCACATCGGCGACCGTCATATCCGTCCGCCCAAGCTCGACAGAGACGTTCATCTCCAGCCCGGCCAGCAGGTCAATGCCCGAAGGTCCGCCGGTCTGCACCGCCGCCGTCAGCGGTGCGAACTGGGCGCGGTGGGCAGTCGGCGCTGAGGTGATGGGGCGCGGCGTTCGCTCAGGCGCTTCTGACTCGTAGCCACGGTCGGCGCCGGCCGTCACCGGTTCCTGCGCCCGGATCGGCGTCGGCGAAGGGACATCGGAGTCGTCGAAGAGCGGCGTATCCTCCAGGTCCTCCTCAGTGAAGGTGAGGACCTCATCGGCGGTGGTGGCGCTATCGCTCGCGCCTTCCTCGCTACCGCTGAACCCGCTCGCGATAATGTCGAGGAAGCCTCCCGGCAGCACGAACGTCAGCTCCACTTCGGCCGAGCGGGAGAGGGTGCCCTTCATCACCAGGCAGGGGTCTTCCAGCGCCCCCAGGATCTCGGCCATGTTGTCGGCCGAGACCTCGTCGAGCGAGAGCACGAGCCCATTTGGCGACGACCCGAAGGTCGCGGCATTCATCGCCCGGATCGCCTGCCCGAGCACGGTCGAGGCCATGACGATCGTCTGCTGCTCCTGGTCGTCCGCATTATCCGCCTCCGAGTTCAGGAACTTCGCACCCGCAGCCGTGGCGAACACCAGCCAGGCCGTCGCGTTCTGGTCCTGGTTCGTCGACACTTCCACCGGCATCACCAGGTGTTGGCCGCTGAAATCACCCACAATCTCGTCTGGCATCACCAGCCGCGCGTCGAGCTCCGAAAGCCCAGGCGCGTCGCCGAAAATGCTGACGAGGGCGCCGGTCGCCTCGCTCCATGCGCTCTCGCCCGCTGCTTGCAGCTTGTCGCCGTGTGCCGGCGAGAGCAGATCGCTCAGGACTTCGTAGGGAGTGCTCATCGTTCTTCCTATTGGGTCACGAACGTGACGAAATACACGTTCTCGACCTGCTGGGTGTGCAGTTCCGCGTTGATCGCTTCGCGGATTTCCGTCTTCAGTTCGTCCCGGCCCTCGGCCGTCGATACGTCCTCGATCGACTTGCTCCCAACGATGTCGGTGATCGAGTCCCAGATCCGGTGAATGTCGCCTTCCATCTCCGTGGTAAAGCTCTCGTTGGCGGCCATCAGCCCTTCGCCCTCGAGCCCGATCCACTTGTGGTCGGGGTCGGCGAACTCCAGCGCGATCTGCACCTTTACGTAATTGGGCGCGACCGCCGGCGCCATCAGGTTCAACACGCGCTCTTCCAGGGTCACCGTCGGGCGCGGCGCCTCCGAGATCTGCTCGTCCGTGTATACCGGTGGGGGACCGGACTCCAGGTAGTTCGGCTTCACGTAGAACCAGAAACCGGCCACCGCCAGCACGGCGCCACCAGCCATAATCTTCTTGTCAGGCATGGGTTACTTGTCCTCCAGGGCGCCGAAACGCTCGATGATTTGGTCTTCCGTCGGATACACGATCACGATGTCCGCGCGCCGGTTGAGCGCCCGGCCCTCCGCCGTTGCGTTGTCGCCGATTGGTCGCGTGTCGGCGAAGGCAACCGCCGACATCCGTCCCGGGTCGACGCCGGCTTCATCCACCAGGTAGCGAAGCACAGTCGTCGCTCGTGCCGACGACAGTTCCCAGTTGCTGGCGAAGACGCCGCTGTTTACGGGCACGTTGTCTGTGTGCCCCTCTACTCGCACTTCGTTGGGAAGGCCGTTCAGGAGGACCGCCAGCCGCTGGAGCACATCCTGGCTCCCCGGCCGAAAGTCGGCGCTTGCCGAGGCGAACAGGAGGTCGTCGGCGAGGCTGATGGTCACGCCGTCGGCGCTGCTCCGGACCTGGATTTTCCCGATGATCCCCGTCTCGGCCGCGAACGACGCCATGTCATCCGATACCAGTTTCAGGCTGTTCGACTTCAGGTCCTGCAGCGAAGGCGCGAGGCCGCCGCCGCCTTCAAACACGGGCGAGGCCCCGTCCGTGCTCGTCAGGACGCCAACGTCGAACGCCTTATCCAGCGACGTGCGGACGACCGTCAGCTTCTCCGGGTTCGTGTCGCTGATCGCATAGAGCACCACGAAGAGCGCGAAGAGCAAGGTCAGCATGTCTGCATAGCTGACGATCCAGCGCTCGTGGTTCTCGGCGTGGGCCGGCTCTGGCGCTTTCCTGCTCATGCCGCCTCCGCCAGGTCCTTATCGTCGCCATCGCGCTTGCGCTCCGAAGGCGTCAGGAACCCGTCCAGCTTCTCCCGCACGATCCGCGGGTTGTCGCCCGCCTGGATCGACATCAGCCCTTCGATCACCATTTCGAGGTAGGCGCTTTCGTGCTTGCTGGCGCCCTGCAGCTTCTTTGCCAGGGGCAGGAAGAGCACGTTCGCCGTGAAGACGCCATAGAACGTCGCCACGAACGCCGTCGCGATGCCGGGGCCAATGTGGTCCGGCTCGTCCAGGTGGCGCATGACGCCCATCAGCCCCATCACCGCGCCGAGAACGCCGATCGTCGGTGCGATGCCGCCCATGAACTCCAGCACCGCGAAACGGGATTCGTGGCGGTGCTTCATCGCCTCCGCGTCGATCTCCATGATCTCGCGCAGGAGCTCCGGGTCCGTGCCGTCGATCATCAACTGCACGCCCTTCTTCAGGAACCGGTCCTCGATCTCGCCGACTTCCGCTTCCAGGGCCAGCAGGCCCTCGCGCCGTGACTTGTCGGCCATGTCCACCAGGTGATCCACCGTCTTCGTTGCGTCGTGCGTCGAGCTGCCGGTGAATGCCTTGATCAGGGCCCCCGGCACCGAGGTCAGGGTGTCCATCGACTGGGAAATCATCACCGCGCCGATGGTGCCGACGATCACGATCATCAAACCGGGGATGTTGAACAGCGCGGCCGGGCTGCCGCCCTCGACCACCATCCCGCCGATAATTCCGCCAAACGCCAGGACCAGCCCGATGATTGTCGCCAGGTCCATCTAGGCAATCCTCCGGAACGCCCCGGTAGAGGCGCGGCGAAACTCGGTGATGCGCTGGACGATGATCTCCGGCGATTCCCGGCATACGTACTTGTGACCGTTGGTGAGCGCCACGTGCGTGTCATGTGTTGCTTCCACAACCTCGATCAGGTCGGGATTGAGATAGAACACGGTGCCATCGATCCGGGTCAGCTCGATCATCGCTACCTCTCCGACATCAAAGCCTAGGTAGCCGTATCTCCTCCGGTTATCGGGAGTGGCCCATCCACCGGCGTCTGTATCCCTCAACCGCCTTGGCAGTTTCCCTCATGCCTCCCCTCCGTCTCCCCCGGTTTGCCGGCAACCTTTCTGGAGGTGGCACGGCGCCCCGGGACGCAGAAAAGCCCGGCGCCAGTGGCCGGGCTTTTCAAGCGAAACTCGCCGAATGCGGGGTTAGCCGGCGAGTTCTTCGTCGTCCAGCATGTCTTCGCCCTCTTCGACGCTCTCGAGGCGGACGATGCCCTTGCGGATCGCGTAGCGGATCAGGTCCGTGCGGTTCCGCGCGTGGAGCTTGGACATGATGTGGGACTTGTGCGCCTCCACGGTCTTCACGCTGATGTACAGCTCGTTGGCGATCCCCTGGTTCGTGTGGCCCTCGGCGATCAGCTGCAGCACTTCGCGCTCGCGCGGCGTCAGGCTGTCGGCGCCGGAACGCTGGTCCGGCCGCTTCGAGTTGTACAGCACCTCCGCAAGGTCAAAGCCCTCGCTGAGCGCGCTCGAGAAGTAGCTGTTGCCGCGGTGTACCGTCTGGATCGCCAGCACCAGCTCGGAAATGTCCGACTTCTTGATGATGTAGCCCGATGCTCCCGCTCGCAGCGCGTCGAGCAGCTGGTCCTCGTCGACGAAGCCGCTGAGCATCACGACTCGGGTGCTCGGCGCGATTCGCCGGATCTGCCGCGTCGCTTCCAGCCCGTTGAGCCCCGGCATCACCACGTCCATGAGGACGACATCCGGTTGCATCCGTTCCACTGCCTGGACCGCCTGGCGGCCGTTCTCGACATCGGCCACCACTTCCAGTTCCGTCTGGCTCTCAAGGAGCATTCGCAGCGCCTGGCGCATGACCACATGGTCGTCCACCAGGAGCACTCTGACCGGTCGCTTCCCATTCACGCTGCGCGAACCAGCCGTCGTTCGAATCGATGTCATTACTATCCTCCGCTCGCCGTCGGACCCCGCATGGATACTCTCGACAGGGTCGTGGAACGCCCCGATCCGGATCGTACCGGTGTGTTTGGGGCATTCCCCTTAAGTAGCTCCGGCAAGTCTAGGTGCGCTTCACAACGGTGTCGTATAGGCGGAAACCCTGAAAGGACGCATGGAGACCCCGTGTGGGCCAGGCCCTTGCGGAAAGCCTGGGCTTATGGAATCCCACTAGTCGCTGAAGGCGCGCTCCGTATGGCCACCCTCGGCCACCGTCAGGTTCAGCTCCGAGCGCAGCGCGAGCATATGGTCCGAATTCGCCACTGCCTCCGCCTGCGACTCGTTGTCCCAGATCGTGATCCGTGCGATTTCCCCGCTGTTGTCATTCGGGCGCAATACGTAGCTTCGCTCGCAGCCGGGCTGCTTGGCGACGAAGTCGGCGATGGATTGTTGCAAGTCGGCGAGTCGTTGTTCCTGGCCGGTGCGCGGCCGGGCGATCGAGATCCGCACGTAAGGCATTGCCGTGTCCTCCCTGGCAATGGCGCATCATACGGCGCACGGCCCTCCCCGGGACAAACAAAAGCCCCCGGCAACAGTGCCGGGGGCTCTTGATCCTGTAGCTCCCTGGGTGTGTTTACAGGCGAAGTTTGCCGTGCGACGGCTGGCGCCGGCGCTGGCGCTGGGGCAACGCCGCTTCTTCGGCCGCCAGGTCGATTGGGGCGCTCGTGAGCACCTCGTGCACGTAGCCGCACATGATGCAACTACCGTACGTCCCGTGCCAATCGCGCTCGACAATCATCGAGCCTCGGCACTTCGGGCATGACTTCGGGGGGGCTTCCTGCAATGCAGGCATACGCTCTTCTCCTGTTCGCTGTGGTCTACCCGCGGGGTCGTGGGCAGAAAAAAAGACCTCGCTACGAGCATCCCGCTCGTCGGGCCTTCCTACTGCTTACGGGGTTAGCTGACGGGTTCGGGCGGAAGGGCGCCCTATCGGCCTTCTTGGGAGCTTGGCCGAATTCACCCCGGATTACTGGTTCCCCCGTTGCGCCTCGTGGCACATTCAGCAGTTAACTTCCGAGCGCTACGGTTACCTGTTGGCAACCGACTCACGGGAACCTACCAATCGGCCGCCGGGCCTGTCAACCCCAATTTGCGAGATTTTTCACAATTACGGCATCCAAATCGAGGGGAATCCCGAATTAGCCTCGGATTTGTGCAAATCAGGTACCCGGTGGCTGCCCGGCCGCTTCGTGGTCAGCCGGCGACCAGTTCGCCCTCCAGCAGCCCCATCATCACGATGTCCTCGTACCGGCCGTACTTGAACATCGCGTCCCGGCGCACTCCCTCCACCTTGAACCCGACCCGCTCGTAGACCTTCCGGGCGCGCTCGTTCCCCGCATAGACCTCCAACTGGATCCGGTGCAGGTTCATCATCTCGAAACCGAAGCGGCAGAGCGTCCGCATCGTGTCCGTCCCGTACCCGTGGTCCCATGCTTCCTTATCGCCAATCGCGATCCCCAGCGTCGCCTCCCGGAGTTCCGGCTGGCCAACCTCCAATGTGGTCCCGCCGATCATCCTGTCCGTGTCCCTGGTCACTACCGCGAAGTGGGCCTTCGAACCGTTCGGTTGCTTCACGCTCTCCAGGAACTCCCGCTCGAATGCGTGCGATACCGGGTACCGCAACATCAGGTTCCGCGTCACTTCCGGGTCGTTGAACCACCGGTAGAGCATCGGCTCGTCTTCCGGCTCCACAGCGCGCAGCCGGACCAGTTTCCCTTCGTATGGCGAATCCATGGTCATCCCTCCTCCTGCTGGGGTCCTGAAACCAAAAAGCCCACCGTTGCGGGTGGGCTTTTGCGTTTGTCCAGGACGGTTTCGTCGTTACCTGGTGCTTGCGCCCACCACATGCATCGAACCCGCCTTCCGAAGGAGGCCGGTGCAAATGTCCTTCGCCAGGGACGCTGCATGGGTGAAGCGCGAGACCATCAGGCGAACATCCTATCTTGACTTCGAGCCTTTGCACCAGAGAAAAGCCCGCTGAGTGGCGGGCTTTTCCAGGAGTCCATGCCGGGAGCCGTCTTAGATGAACAACGGCCCGAACACCACCGCGACGATCGACATCAGTTTCAGGAGGATGTTCATCGCCGGGCCGGAGGTGTCCTTGAAGGGGTCACCGACGGTGTCGCCCACCACCGCTGCCTTGTGCGCTTCGGAGCCCTTGCCACCGAGGTGGCCCGCTTCGATGTACTTCTTCGCGTTGTCCCAGGCGCCACCGGCATTCGCCATCATCAGCGCGAGGACCGAACCAGAAGCGATCGAGCCGATGAGCAGGCCGCCCAGCGCCTCGGGCCCGATGATTGCCCCAACGGCCACGGGAACGACGATAGCGAGGAGGCCGGGGACCACCATTTCGCGGATCGAACCGTCGGTCGAAATCGCCACAGCCCGTGCGTGGTCGGGCTTCTCTGTGCCGTCCATGATTCCCGGGTGCTCCCGGAACTGCCGCCGCACTTCGTTGACCATCGCCATGGCGGCGCGTCCGACGGCCCCCATCGTCAGCGCCGAGAAGAGGAACGGCATCAGGCCGCCAAGCAGCAGGCCAATCATCGTCTCCGCTTCCAGGATGTCGATCACTTCGAGGTGGACGACCGTGGCGTAGGTGACCATCAGGGCCAGTGAGGTCAACACTGCCGACCCGATGGCGAAGCCCTTCCCCGTGGCAGCCGTCGTATTGCCGAGGCTGTCGAGGGCGTCGGTGCGTTCGCGGACTTCCGCCGGCAAGTGTGCCTGCTCCGCGATACCACCGGCGTTGTCAGCCACCGGGCCGTAGGCGTCCGTGGCCAGCGTGATACCGAGTGGGGCGAGCATGCCCACCGCCGCGAGTGCGATCCCATAGAGGCCGGCAATCGAGTACGTGATCCAGATCGCCGCCACAATCGCGAGCATCGGGATCGTCGTCGAAAGCATGCCGAGACCGAGACCACCGATGATGAGCGTGGCCGCCCCTGTCTCAGCGGTTTTCGCCAGCCCCAGCGTTGGCCGGAACTCGTAGGCCGTGAAGTATTCCGTCGCTGTCCCAATCGCCTGTCCAGCCACGAGACCTACCAGGACGGCCCAGAACAGCTTGAACGGCGCGTCCAGCACCGGCAGCGCGATCGCCGTGCCCACCAGCACAAGGCCGCTCGCTGAGAAGATGCCCGTGCGGAGCGCCCAGAGCAGGCGACCCATCGTGGCGTGCTCGCTCGTCCGCACCAGGAAGGTCCCGAAGATCGAGCAGAAGATGCCAATGCCCATGATCAGCAGCGGCAGCACCAGCGGCGCTGACTTGTAGTCGACGATCGAACCCGCTGCGAATGGGGCATTGTCTCCAAACGCCTGGCTCGCGCCCGACACTGCAATCGAGGCCAGTGCCATCGCTGCGACGATCGAGCCCGTGTACGACTCGAAGAGGTCGGCGCCCATGCCGGCGACATCGCCCACGTTGTCGCCCACGTTGTCGGCGATAGTCGCCGGGTTCCGCGGGTCGTCTTCCGGAATCCCTGCTTCGACCTTGCCCACAAGGTCCGCGCCGACGTCTGCAGCCTTCGTGTAGATGCCGCCGCCGACGCGGGCGAAGAGGGCGATCGAGGATGCCCCGAAGGCGAAGCCCGTCAGTGGCGGCACATCCTGGAAAATCAGGTAGAGGGTAGTGATGCAGACCACGCTGATGCCCGTCACCGTGATGCCCATCACGGCGCCCGAGGAGAACGCGACCCGGAGCGCCGGGTTCAGCCCGATGCGGGCCTGCGCAGCCGTGCGGACGTTCGCGCGTACGGCCACGTACATACCGACGTAGCCTGTCCCTGCCGAAGCGATTGCCCCGACGATGTACGAAATCGCCAGTCGTGGTGCGTCCGGGAGCTTGCCCGTCGGCTCGCCGAATTTGTCAAGCGCGTCGTAGTCCACGAACACCGCCAGGATGATGGCGACGATGATGAGGAAGAAGGCAAGGAACGTGTATTCACGACGGAGGAACGCCGCTGCGCCCTCCTGGATCGACTTCGCGATCCCCTTCATGGTTTCGTCGCCTTCGTCCTGGGAGATGACCTGGCGCGCCGTCACCACGGCGAAAACGAGTGCGACCACCCCCGCCGCCAGTGCTATCAACAATGAGCCCATCAACTCTCCCCTGGATTCTTCCGAACTCACCCATCCGACGATGCTTTCGCGTCGCTCACGTTCAAGACCGAGCCGGAGTGTGGTTGGGGGAGTCTAGCAAGCGATGGTTGTATGGGAAATTGCGACGCGAATAGCTGCGGCACGGCTTCCCGAACGGGTGCCTCCTGTACGCTGTTCTCATGCGCGAAATAGCCGAACTGAACGGCGACGGCATCGCCATCGAGCTTCGCGATGCCGTCCATCTCTTGAACGCCGCTCTTGGCGATCCCGTCTCCTTCCAGCCCGTCGATTGGAGCCTGGAGTCCCGCGAGAAGAGTGGCGAAGCGGTCGAACACGGCATCGAACTCTGCCGCGCCCTCGGCGCTGCCATGAAGTACCCGACCACGACCCATCTCGTCAGCCCTAACCAGATCCTCCGCGACCGCCTCGGCCTCGCCGTCATCCACCGGCCCTGCCGCACCTATCCCGGCGTCAGCCACAACTACACCGACGAGCTCGATATCCACGTTGTCCGCGTCGCGACCGGCGGCACCTACGAGGATGCCGGCCATCGCATCGGCTATCACAGCGCCGTCAGCATCAGGATCATGGAGCGCACTCCCGTCGAGCATGCCGCCCACTTCGCCTTCCGCCTCGCCGAGCGCCACCGCCGCCAGGTCGTCTCCGCCAGCAAATACACCATCCAGCAGGCTGCCGACGGTCTCTTCGAAGAGGTCGTCGCCGAGGTCGCCAACGAGTACCGGAACACCGAGCACCGCCGCGAGCTCTTCGATGCCCTCCTCGCCAAGCTCATCATCCATCCGGAACGCTTCGACGTTATCGTCACCCCCAACGAGTACGGCGACTTCCTCAGCGATGCCGCCTACGGCCTCATCGGCTCCATTGGGCTCGGCGCCAGCGCCTCGTACGCCTTCACCCCCAGCCACCAGCCCAGCATCGGGATCTTCGACCCCGCCGGGGGCACCGCTCCTGACATCACCGGCCAGGGCATCAGCAATCCCTCCGGCGCGATCGAAGCCTACGGCTATCTGCTCGAGTACCTCGGCCACTACGACATGGGCCCGAAGCTCATCAACGCCGTCCGCGACTGCATCGGCTCCGGTGAAAAAACCCGTGATCTCGGCGGCTCCCTCAACACCCGCGAGTTCACGGAAGCGGTCATCCGCCGGGTCGTTCCCGCCTAGTCCGCCTCGTCCGTTTCAAACGCCCGCATGGTGTTGCGCTGCACGATCGCCATCGTCAAGTCGCCGCGCGTCCGCTCAAGGATCCCTCGCGTCTGGTCCGTCGTCCGCCGCAGCCCTCCCGTCATCGCATCTGGGAAGTCGACTGTCACCAGCGCCGCGTAGATGTCATCCATCGCCTGGAGCATCGCCTCGCATTCGTCGTAGTGGCCGTGCCGCAACCGATCGAGCACCGCCCGCCGAAGCTCTCCCACCGCTTCGGCGATGCCGTTCAGGTACGCGGGATATTCAACGCCCAGTTCGTCGGGGTCCGGCAGGCGCTCGCCCGTCAGCAAGGCAACCGTCGTGCGCGCCTCCGCATACTCCTTCAGGGCGTCGTGCAGGAATCCCGCGTGGTAGATGTCCGCGTGACCCTGGAGCGTCCCGACCGCCTCGTCCCGGATCGCCTTCGCCTCTGCCAGCAGTCGTTCGGCTTCGGCGCGGTCGCCCCGGTGGATCGCCCGGATCGCATTGGCGCTCAGCCTGATGATCGTCCGCGATGCGCGGAGCCCTACCTCCCGCGCCGCATTCTTCGCCGCCAGGTGGTTCGTGATTCGTTCGAGAATCGCCTCCAGGTTCGACGTATCGGCCACGCCCTACAGGTCTTTCACAGGGTCGGGAAAGTCACCTTCGCGGGCCGCATCGATCATCTCCCGGGCGCCTTCGGGCAGGTCCACGCCGTATTCGTCAAAGCGCTTCTCCACCCAGCTCCCGATCTGGCGCGGGTCCCGGTAGGCATCCGGCCCGCCGTCGGTCGAGTCTCCGTACTTCTCGATGATCTCGCCGCGCGAGTAGCTTCGCCCAAACTTGGACATCATCCGCGAGGTCTTCTTGCTGCCGCAGTGCTCGCAGTCGACCTTCAGGTCCGTATCGATCTTGCGGGTGAAATGGTTGGTGATGCGGCCGCAGTCGGCGCACCGGAATTCGTAGATCGGCATAAGGGTCCCCGTGGAATTGGCTAGTGCTGTGCCCTCGATCGTACCACGCTTACTCCTCCCCCTCCGGGATCTCCAGCGCCTTGAAGTGCGTCACCTCCACCACTTTTCCGCCCCCGTCGAGGTCCACGCTGACCGCGTCGATTCGGACACGCTCGGGGCTCAGGCCGTTGGCCTCGCAGTACTGCATGGCACACTCCCACATCCGCACCAGCTTGCGGTCGTCAAGCGATTCCGCCGCGAGTCCCGGCCGGGCCCTGCCGGTCCGCACTTCTACGAACACCGTGTCATCGCCATCGGTGGCCACGATGTCGATCTCGCCGGCCTTCACCCGCACGTTCGTCGCCACGATCCGGCAGCCGTCCGCCTCCAGCCGGTTCCGCGCCAGTCGCTCGCCGAAGTCGCCGAGCTTGCGCCGCTCCGTCACCATCCGAACGATTTCTGGGCGACCGGCGCAAAGCTCTTCCTGTGGATCTCCGTCGGACCTCGACGGTGGAGCGCCCGCCGGTGGAACTCCGTCGCGTACCCCTTGTTCTGGCAGAAGCCAAACCCGTGGTACTGCTCGCAGAACTCCACCATCAGCGCGTCGCGGGCCACCTTCGCCACGATCGAAGCCGCTGCCACCGACACACACTGCGCATCCGCCTTGATGATCGCCCGGACGTCGGGGAGCGGCAGGTCCAGCGCATCCGAGATGACCGCCGTTGGCGGATAGGGCAGCTGTTCGATCGCTCGCAGCATGCACAGGCGTCGCGCCGGCAGGATCCCGATCCGGTCGATCTCCTCCACACTCGCCCAACCAACGGCAAACGGCACACTGTCGGCGATCTGTTCGGCCAGCGCTTCCCGCATGGCGGCCGTCAGCACCTTCGAGTCTCGTACCTTCGAAAACCAGGGGAACTTTCGCGAGGGCTCCAGCACCACGACGCCGGCAGCCACCGGGCCGGCCAACGGCCCAACCCCAACCTCATCCACCCCCGCCACCAGCCCTGCTCCCGAACGCCATGCTTGCCGTTCGAACTTCAGGCTGGGGATGGTCTGGGCCGCCACCCTCCGAATGCTACGCCTCGCCCTCTTCTGGCGAACCGCAGCAAGGTTCAGGATTCGGCAGGCTGCTCCAGCTCCGTGCCGGTCTCCAGCTCGGCCGGCGCTTCTGCATGCAGTACCCGGTCGATCTCGCCCTGCCTCCGCGCGATGTCATCTTGCAGATCCGTCACTGCCTTCACCGCCGCTTCCACCTGGGCGTTGTTCGTCGACAGCTCCCCACCGGCGAGCAGCGGATACAGCGTCCGCCCAATCTGCGCGTACTCTTTGTTGATCTGGCGTTCCACCTGGCGGTTCTTCACTTCCAGCTGGGCGCGCTTTGCCTGCCGTTTGCCGCCGTTCATGGCGCCTTCGGCAGTTTCCTTCACACGATCGAGAAACGACATGGCTGGGCTCCTTCGCTGACGGGGGCTTCCTAGCCTACCGAATGTTTGGGCCGCCGGATACCGCCCCCTAGCTTCGGTCGCGCTCTCCATAATCTCCAAACGGACCGTCGCGCCGCCGGATCGTCTGCCGGAACCCGATCTCCCCGAAGCTTTCCCGCCAGCGGAGCGCCTCCTCGGTGTGCCGCGTAATGCCATCGAAGAGCGTGCCCAGCAACTGCGTCGTCCGCAGCCCCATGTTCTCGAACGCCTGGTTGATCAGCAGCTTGTTCAGCGCCAGCTGGTTCGCAGGGATGTGCTGGAAGCGCTGGCAGTACGCTTCCGTCTCTGCGGCCAGCCGTTCCGCCGGGAAGACTTTGGAGGCCAGCCCGATCCGGACCGCCGTCTCCGCGGTCACTTCGTCCCCCGAAAGCAAGAACTCCTTGGCGTGCTCCAGGCCCAGCCGGTACACCCAGAGCATCGTCGTTGGCGTGCCGTACACCCGTGACGGCGGATACCCGATAATCGCGTCCTCCGCCATGAAGATCATGTCCGCGCAGAGCACGAGGTCGGTGCCCCCGCCGAGTGCGTAGCCATGAACCTGCGCTATCACCGGCTTGGGGCAGTGCCAGAGCTTCATGAACCGCTCGGCGTTGTGCCCCATGAAGGCGTAGTCGCGCACCGGGTCCCAGGCGCCGGCCCTCGGCTCCGGGTGCGGGGCGTCGAAACGTGGCTCCCGGAAACGGCGCTCGCTCGGGTTCAGGTCATAGCCGGCCGTGAAGGTGCGGCCCGCCCCCCGAATGATCACGCAGCGCACCGCCTCCGAAGCGGCCGCCCGGTCCACCGCGTCGGCCACCCCCTGGATTACCTCCTCGTTCAGGGTGTTCATCTTCTCGGGCCGGTTCAGCGTGATGATCCCCAGGCTGTCACGCTCTTCGTAGAGCACCGCGCTCTCGTCCATCTCAGTCTCCTCCCCCTCCCCGAGGGTGTTCATAGATTGCCGCCATCGCTTCCAGCACCACGTCGGCCAGTCCCAGCACGCTCTCCAGCGCTTCCACCGCCTCTTCCGGCGGGAGCGACGACTCGGAGGCGTTCTGCCAGGCGGTCTGTTCCAGCGTCTTGCGCAGGGTATTGAAGGCGGACACCGCTGCCGTCAGGCCCACGCCCGAGGCCACCAGCATCCGCCCGTACTCACGCCCGATCGTCCGGGCATCTTCTTCGAAGCGCTCGCCCCGCCTTGCCGATGTCATGTACCGCGCGAAGAGGTCGACCAGTTGTCGCCCCATCATCCGCAGCCGGTCGCGCGCCGTTTCGTCCAGCATTCCCAACGACGACAGGCCGTGCGATTGTCCCCGGCGGGCGAGTTGCCGTTTCACCCGCGCCAGTGCGAGCTGGCTAATCCGGTCGGAGTCCGCCGGGCCGCCGGGCCCGGTTCCCGCCACGATCTGGCGCAGGTCCTCCGAACGAACCCGGCGGTGCCCGCCACTCGTCCGGTACGAGCGGACTTCGCCGGCGTCGGCCCATCGCCTGACAGTCGATTCGCTGACGCCGAGCAGCTTTCCGGCCGCCCCAAGTGTGAGCCAGGTGGGGTCCTTCGCATCGTCATCGGCCATCGGCAAAACCTCGCAAACTTGCGCAACATTCGCGAATCGAACGTCGCTCGTCAAGCGCTCTCAGTGCTCGTGGTGGCCTGTCCGTCCGATCTCCGCCGCCCGGTGGATCACGCCGTCGCCGAATCGCTCCCGCAGCGTCGATACGGTGTCCGCGAGATGGTCGGGCGCGAGATCTTCTCCCAGCCGTAATTGCCTCGCCCGCTCGCCGATGTTGGTCACCCCAACCCCCAGCAGCCGCACCGGTCGTTTGCCGTTCGCTGCCCATGCGCGCTCGAAGAGGTCGGCCGCGATGTCGTAGATCTCGTCGGCGAGCTCCAGCGTCTGGCCCGGCGTCGCCGACCGCGTCAGCGTCTCGAACGGCGGGAATCGCAACTTCAGGGTCACCGTCCTCGCCCCGCGATCCTGTTTTCGGAGATCCGCCGCCACCCGTTCCGCCTGCCCCCGAAGCAACGCTCGCAAGCGCTCCCGGTCCGTCACGTCGGTGTCGAAAGTGTTTTCCCGGCTCACGGACTTCGCCTGGCCCCGTCCGCTGATCACCGGCGCCGTGTAAATGCCGCGCGCCCGCGCATGCAGTTCCCGCCCAAACTGTCCGAAGCGTTCCTCCAGCGTCCGGCCCGACATCGCCGCCACCTCGCCGATCGTCGTCACGCCCATCCGCTGCAGCGCCTCCGCCAGCTTTGGCCCGATCATCGGCAGTTCGCGCAACGGCCGTGGCGCCAGGAACGCTGCCTCCTCGCCAGCCTCCACCACCACGAGACCGTCTGGCTTCCCGGCGTCACTCGCCACCTTCGAGACGAGCTTGTTCGTGCTCACTCCCACCGACCCGTTAATCCCAATTTCGTCGGTAATCCGCCGCCTGATCTCTCTTGCAATCGCCGTCGCGTCTCCAAAGAGCAACTCGGTCCCTGCGACATCGAGGTACGCCTCATCCGCACCTGCCGGCTCCACCAGTGGCGTGAAGTCCCGCAGGATCGCGTGGAACTGCTTCGAAGCTGGGCCGTACAGGGCGAAGTCAGGGACGAGATAGGCGCCCTGGGGACAGAGCTGCCGTGCGCGGCTCACCGGCATCGCCGAACGCACCCCGAATTCGCGAGCCTCGTAGCTGGCAGTGCTCACGACGCCCCGGTTGCCGGTCCCGCCCACGATGACAGGCTTCCCGCGCAACTCGGGTCGCCGCAGAAGCTCCATCGACACGTAGAACGCATCCAGGTCGACATGGAGCACCGTGGCCTTCTCTCGCGTCATCCGAACACCCGTTCGTATTCTAGGCCATCCCGCTCCCAACAGGCGCTCGATGTGTCCCTACAATCGCCCAGTGCCTTACCGTGACAACCCGGCCGGCTTCGTCCGCACCGTCACCGGCGATATCTCGCCCGCCGAGCTCGGCATCGCCCTGCCCCACGAGCACCTCCTCCTTACCCGCTACCAATGGCGCCGCGAGGCGGGGCTGCCGCTCCCCGCCATTGGCGACGACCCCCGCAGCCACCAGCCCATCACCCTCGAGACCTCTGGTTGGGTCCGTCGCCACGGCCGGCACCCGGATGAGCCGAACCTCACCGACGAGGCTGTCGCCACCGCCGAAGCGCTACGGTTTGTTGCGGCCGGAGGCGCCACCCTCGTGGACGCTACGAACAGCGACCTCGGGCGCAATCCGGGTGCCCTCGTACGCATCGCCGACGGCACTGGACTCAACATCGTCATGGGAGCCGGCCACTATCTCGGCAGCTACCATCCCCTCGACATGGACACCCGCACCGAGGACGACATCGTCACGGAGATCGTCAACGACGTCACTATCGGTGCCGGCGGGACGGGCATTCGCTCCGGCATCATCGGTGAAATCGGCCTCGAACATCCCATGTCGCCCAACGAGCGAAAATCACTCCGCGCCGCTACCCGCGCCCAACGCCTCACCGGCGCGCCGCTCCTGGTCCATCCCGGCCGCCACCCACAATCACCGTTCGACGCCGCGCAGGTCATCAGCGATGCCGGCGGCGACCTCTCGCGCACGGTTATCGCCCACATCGACCGCACGCTCTTCACCATCGACGACATGTGCCGTCTCGCTGAGACTGGCGTCTACCTCGAGTTCGACCTCTTCGGCCAGGAGTCCTCCTACTACCAGTACGCCCAGATCGACATGCCCAACGATGCCACTCGCATCGACCATCTCATCGCCCTCACCCAGGGCGGCTTCGGCGACCAGCTCCTCATCTCCCAGGACATCTGCCGAAAGACCTCGCTTGTCAGCTGGGGTGGCTGGGGCTACGCCCACATCCTCGAGAATGTCGTTCCGCTCATGCAGCGCAAGGGCATGACCGGCGCCGCCATCGACAACCTGCTGATCGCCAATCCCGCCAGGATGCTCTCCTTCGCCGCACCGGAGAACGATCCGCGCGCCTAAGCGGGCGTTGGACTCCCGTCCCTCAGCGAAGGCCGGACCGACGCCGCGCCTACCCTGCCTTTCCCGCCTGCTCCCGCAAGAACTCTCGCACCGCTTCAATCGTCCCTGGCAACTTCTCGGCGTTCGACCGGCAATCCACATCCAGGCACCGCGCCTTCGGCGCCAGCTCGCACAACCGGTGCGCCACCGATGTCGGGTGGAAGGGGTCGCTGCCCGGGCAGAACCAGGATCGGCGCCTCGCACGTACTCACCCACGACTCCGGCACGCTCATGAACGGCGGGCTGTCCGGCCACACCCCTGCCGCATACGCCTCAATCAGCCCCACATACTCGTGCGGCGAGAGCTTCAGGATCTCCTCCCGGAAGCTCGCGTCGTCGTGGATCCGTTGCGCAAACGGCCCTCCCGCGTTGTTCATGACAAACATCGGGTTCTCCACCGCCGAGTCCACGACCGCCGTCACTCCCTTGTCCGTGCAAGCTGCAGCGTCGGCTGGAACATCGCCATGAAGACGTCGATCGAGTTCGTGTGGTCGAGGCCCACGGGGTCCTGGCAGACAGCCGCCACGATGCTCTCCGGCGCGTCCTTCAATATCCGCAGCGAGTACGCCACCCCGATGCAGCCACCCATCACCATCGCCTTCTCGACGCCAAGGTCGTCCAACACCGCCAGCTGGTCGCCAACCGTCTGCTCATACGAGAAGGGCACTGCCGGTGCCGGGCTTTTCCCCGCATGTCGCTGGTCCATCCCGATCACCATGAACTCGTTCGCGAACTCTTTGATCGGGTTGATCGCGCTCCGCTGCCAGAATGCTACCTGGCTGTTCACCCCGCCCGGCGCAAACAACAGCAGCGGGAACCCTTGCCCGTGCACTTCGTAGTAGATCGTTGCCCCATCGGGCCTCGAGATCGTCGCCATCAACATTCCTCCGGCCGCCGAATCTACCACGAAGGTGACCCCGCCGCCGTAGTAGGCTGGGCGCGTGAAAGTCGCAGTCATCGGCGCCGGCGGCGTCGGCTCCTACTACGGCGGACTCATGGCTCGTGCCGGCCACGAGGTCTGGTTCCACATGCGCCGGGACTTGGCCGCCGTCCGGGCGTCTGGCCTCCATGTCAAAAGCCATCTCGGCGATTTCGACATCCCCGAAGCGATCGCCGTCGGCAATCCCTCCGAAATCGGCCCCGCCGACCTCGTCATCTGCTCGCTCAAGACCCCCGCGCTGCCTTTCGCGCAGTCCCTCATCGAACCGTGCGTCGGCCCGGACACGCGCCTCCTCGTCCTCATGAATGGCTTCGGCATCGAAGAACAGTTCGCCGCCTGGTTCCCACCCGACCGCATCTACGGCGGCATGGCCTTCGTCTGTATCAACCGCGGCGTCCCTGGCACGATCCACCACCTCGACTACGGCACCCTCACCGTCGGCTGCCTCGTCACGGCCCCGATCGCTCTCGGCGCCCTCTGCGACCTCCTCTCCGAAGCGGGCATGGACATCGTCCGGGCTCCTGACCTTCGCTACGCCCGCTGGGAGAAGCTCTGCTGGAACGTTCCCTTCAGCGGCCTTGGCGTCGCCTGCGGTGGTGTCGGTACGGCTACGGTTCTCGGCCACGACTACCTTCGTCGCCTGGCCCGCTCCTCCATCCACGACCTCGCCGCCGCCGCCAACGTCGACCTCGCCTCCCTTGACCGCGACCTTCGCATCGACCCCATCGCCATGACCGAATCCATGTTCACCCGCACCGCAACGATGGATGACTACCGTGCCTCGATGGTCATCGACTTCGTCACCGGGGCCGAACTCGAGAACGAGGCCATCCTTGGAACTCCCCTGCGACGCGCCCGCGACCTTCACGTGCCGACGCCCACCATCGAGGCCATCGATGCCATGGTCCGTGTCGCTCTCGCCCGCCGCGAGGGTCTCATCCGCCCCTTTACAGCCGCAAATGTTGCCCCAAAGTAGCCCATGATCGGGGCTGCGGCCCTCCGTGGCCGCGGGCATCCACCGAATCTCGGAGCCCTCGATTCACGCTCACCGCTCACCGCTCACCGCGCGACCGCTCAGTCTTCGGGACGCTGCTCCCGCAAGAAACGCTCGATATCCCCGACTACATCCCCCGCCTCGCCGAGGTCCGCCTCCCCTTCTCGCTCCTGGCCCTCTACCACGTCCAGCGCCTCCTCCAGGTGCTTCACGTACTCCAGCATCTCCGGCTTCGAGGAGAGGGCGATGTTCACCTCCCGCACAAACCGCTCCGAGGCAGACTTCAGTTCCCGGTAGTCGAACGCAATTCCCAACACGTCCTCAAGCCGCTCCAGCAGGGCCGAACTCGCCGGTGGGTTCTGGCTCGTTGTCACGTAGTGGGGCACGTTCGCCCAGAGGCTCATCGCCGGCAACGACTGTTGGCGAAGCGTCTGGTGCAACACGCCAACAATCCCGGTCGGCCCCTCGTACCGCGACCGCGCCAGCTTCAGTCGCTCCGCCACCTCAGGATCATTCGACGAACCGGTCACGCGCGTTGGCCGCGTATGTGGCACATCGGCGAGCAGCGCCCCCAGCGACACCACCAGCTCCACCCCCACCGAACGAAGCAACTCCCCCTGTAGCCTCACGTACGTCGCCCACCGCAGGTTCGGCTCCACTCCAATTCCCACCACCACATCGTGTGGGCCCGTGGGATTCCGGGCGTAAAAGAACTCCGTGGTCGGCCAGCGCACCTCGCGGGAACCGCCGGCCGCAATCCGGACCGAAGGCCGCGCCTCCTGGAAGTTGTAGAACGGTTCCGGGTCGATCTTCGCAAACCGCCGAGCGCCAAGCCGCCGCACCACCAGCCGGGCCGCGTTCGTCGCCGCGTTCGCTGCATCGTTCCAGCCCGCATAGGCGAGCACCGCGATCGGCCGGTTTAACTCTGGCTGCGCATCGATCTCCAGCAGATCCATGGAAGAAGACTACCACTGCTTCCCCCGGCCGATCTCCGGGCGGCAGTCCCTCCGCGTCAGCCCATTTCAGTCGATCTGCAGTCCCCGCTCAAGCACCGCAAGCGCCTCGTCGAAGGTGGTCGCAAGAGGTACCTGAAAGCGGCTCGTATGCCACGCCCGAAGCGCTTCAAAGAGCGACCATGCCAGGCAAGCGGCCACGACACGGATCCGGAGGTCGTCTGCGTCCAGGCCCGACGCTCGAGCGAGGCCTTGCGCAGCCATCTCCGCATACTCACTCATCATCGCCAGCAGCGCCGGGCGGAGTGCCGGCTCCTCAAGGGCGAGTGATAGCTTTCGCCTGGCGAGGTCCTCGTCCGCAAAGGACTCCATCATGAGCGCTGCCACCAGCCGCCGCGCCGATTCAACCGGTGAATGGGGGTCGACGCCCTTCTCCATCGCCGTGAAGAAGCGGACATCGAGATCGTCGTGCAGGACAACCATCTCCTTGGTCCCGAAGTAGCGGTAGATCGAACTCGCCGAAACCTCTGCCGCTTCCGCTATCTGCTCGACGGTCACGTTCGCGAACCCCCGCGCTTCAAAAAGGTCCAGCGCTGCTTCCTGCACCCTCCGCATCGCGGAGCGTCGCTTCCGTTCTCCAAGCCCTGGCTTCGATTCCACCCTCGCACTGTACAACAAGACAGCAAGTTACTTCCGTAAGATAGTCACTCTCGTATGAGAGTAACTTGCAGAACGAACCGGGAGACAATACCCTGCTATCGAGAGCCCGTCGTCCGCTCGAGGCGCGGGCTCCCCGCAAAACGATTCTCCCTTCGGAGGCGGCCGGTGACAGGTGCCGAGAACCAGGTTCTCATTCGAGCCGAGGGCGTAAGCAAGACCTACGGAAGCGGCTCCATCGCCGTCCAGGCCCTCACCGACCTCACCCTCGAGGTCCGCGAAGGCGAGGTGGTGGTCCTTCTCGGACCCAGCGGGTCCGGCAAGACGACCTGCCTGAACGTCTTCGGCGCCATCGAACCGCCTACCTCCGGCAGGCTCGAGGTTAACGGCATCAACCTGGTCGGCATGGATTCCGAAGCCCAGACGCTCTATCGCCGTTCGACCGTCGGTTTCGTCTTCCAGTTCTTCAACCTTGTCCCCACGCTCACTGCCCTCGAGAACGTCCAGCTCGTCGCGGAGCTTGGCGGGGCCGATGCCTTGGAACGCAGCCGGGCAGCCCTCAGCGATGTTGGCCTTGCCGAAAGAGTTGACCACTTCCCCGGGCAGCTTTCTGGAGGCGAACAGCAGCGCGTCGCCGTCGCCCGGGCGCTCGTCAAGAATCCGCCGCTCCTGCTGTGCGATGAACCAACGGGCTCCCTTGACCTCGAAACCGGGCGCCAGGTGCTGGGACTGCTCCGCGATTCATCGTCGTCCGGCCGCACCGTGCTGCTCGTCACGCACAACTCCGCGGTCGCCGCGATGGCCAATCGCGTGCTCCACCTCCGCGACGGCCGCATCGTCGACGACCGCCACAACGAACACCCGACTCCGGCCGCGGAGCTCGAGTGGTGACGCTCCAGGCCCCCGGCGGAGGACACCCCAATCGCCTCCTCCTCCGGAAGATGCGCCGCGATGTCCTTCGCCAGAAGTGGCAGTTCCTTTCTGTTGCCATAACGATCGTCCTCGGCACGGCCCTCTTCGCGGCCTCCACCGACGCGTTCTCCAACCTCTCAGTCTCGTATGAGCGGACCTACGACAGGCTGGATTTTGCCGACCTCACCATCAGCGATGGTGACCAGGCTGCCATCGCCGCTGCCGCCTCCAGCACCGACGGCGTCGCTGCCGTCAGTCAGCGCGTGCAGGCCGATGTCCCGATCCAGATTGGCTCCCACAAGCTCGCCGGCCGGGTCGTCTCCCTGCCCGTGTCCGCCCAGCCCGAGGTTGGCAAGGTCGACGTCGTCGAGGGCGCGTACCTACCCTCCGACAATCCGAACGCCGTCCTCGTCGAGAAGCACATGGCCGACCACTTCGGCATCCACCCCGGCGATACACTCTCCGTCGCCCTCGCCGACGGCGCCCGAACGGTCAACGTCGTTGGTGTTGCCATCTCTCCCGAATACCTCTGGCCCGCCCGAAGTCGCCAGGACATCCTCACCACCCCCGATGACTTCGGCGTCCTCTTCGCAGCCCCCGCGCTGGTGAACCAGGCGCCCGATGCCAGCCAGGTGGCGCAGGTCCTCGTGCTCTACGCTTCGGGCGCGTCCACCAACGCCCTCGATGCCGCCCTCAACAAGCTCGCTGTGAGCCATGGCGCCACCGACGTCCTCACCCGGGCGGATCAGCCTTCCAACGCCGCACTCTCGGAGGATCTCCAGGGCTTCAGCCAGATCGCCGTTCTCTTTCCCCTCCTCTTCCTGATCGCCGCGGCGATGGCCACTTTCGTCCTCATGAATCGGATCGTCCTCTCGCAGAGGTCCGTGGTCGGCACCCTCCGGGCGAGCGGCTTCGGGCGCTGGCCAATCCTTCGCCACTTCCTCGGCTACGGCATCCTCATCGGCGCAGCCAGCAGCGTCGTCGGAGTGGCAATCGGCGCCCCGCTGGGGGCCCTCATCACTGGTGCCTACACCTCCTCGCTCTCGATCCCCGATACCGTCATCGGCTTCCATCCCCTCACGCCCCTGATCGGCATCGCTTTCGGGCTGGTTGCCGGGGCCATTGCCGCCGCCGTGCCGGCACGCATGGCCATGCGTGTTTCTCCCGCCGAAGCCATGCGCGGAACGGTTCCTTCCGGTGCCTCCCGCCTCCCTCTGCTGGAACGAGTCGTCCCACCCCTCAGGCGGCTCCCCCTCCGTTGGCGCATTCCGCTCCGTTCGGCCTCCCGGTCACGCTGGCGAAGTCTCTCGACCTTTCTTGGCGTCGTCCTCGCCCTCGTCCTCATCCTCGCCTCCTGGGGGATGATCGACACCGTCCAGCTTCTCACTGCTCGGCAGTTCGATGACATCCAGCACAACGACGCTCAGGTTTACCTCAACACCGACGCCGACACCGCCGCCGTCGAGGAGATTGGCGCGATCCCCGGCGTCAACGCCGTAGAACCCGTTGTTGGCCTCCCCGTAACAGTCCGCGTTGGCGATGCCTCGTACGCGACGCAGCTCCAGGCATTTGCGGCAGGGACGCAGATGCACAGCTTCCTCCTCGCCTCTGGCGGTTCAACGGAACTTCCTTCGGATGGGATTCTCGTCGGCGTGGCCCTCCGAAATCTCCTCTCGATCACCGAAGGCGACTCCCTGGCGATTTCGTTCCCGTCCCTGGGGCTCGAGACCACGACGACGGTCGCCGGCTTCGTTGACGAACCCTTGGGGACCTATGCCTACGCCAGCCGCCAAACGCTTGATGGCCTCGTGAATGCCGCCGGCGGCGACACTGCCGCCCTGGTCCACCCGGCAACGACGTCCCTCCTCGTCACCTATGACGGCGGTGTCAACGCCGACACGGTCCGAGACCGCCTCTCAGCCGACCCCATCGTCGCTGGCATCGTCAGTTCCAACGCCCTCGAGCGCATGGTCGACCAGTACCTCGCCCTCTTCTATGGCTTTGTCGGCATCATGCTCGTCTTCGGCGCGACCATGGCCTTCGCCCTCATGTTCAACGCCATCTCCGTCAGCCTGGCCGAACGATCCGTCGAGTTCGCGACCATGCGGGCGAACGGGATGACCTCCCGCGAAGTCGGCGGCCTCCTCACACGCGAAAACGCCCTCGTCACAATCGTCGCGCTCCCGGTCGGCGTCGCCCTCGGATACGAGGTCGCTTCCCTCATGATGTCGAGCTACAGTTCCGACCTCTTCTCGTTCGACCTCCGCATGCGCTGGAGCACCCCCGTACTCGCCGCCGCCGCCACGCTCGTTGTCACCCTGCTCTCCGAGATCCCCGCTCGCCGCACCATGCGCCGCCTCGAAATCGCCCGCGTCGTCCGCGAACGTTCGCAATAGGTCAGCGTCCATGTGTGTGATGGCTCCACCCGGGATGCCGGTTCCATCGCCGCTATGCCCCCATGCCCCCACAGCGGTAGCATCGATCCGGGCCCGTAGCTCAGCTGGTAGAGCAGTGGACTTTTAATCCATTGGTCGAGAGTTCGAATCTCTCCGGGCCTACCATCTCTGACGCTTGTCGTAGTCGTTGTTTGCGGCTCACCAGTGGATTCGTTGGCAACCCACCGGACTGCTCCGAGCTACCTCGCCGGCGGGTTTGCGACGTCCCTCACGGTTTCGCCGGGACCAGCTTGAAGGCGTCAGGATTCATGGACCTGACCCTCCCAGCGCTGCATCCGGGTAACAACCTCCACGGGTGCCGGTTCCGTCCGCTCGGCCACAGAATGACGGTCAAGGACCCTGACGCCGACGGCGCGGCGCCGCCAACCTGAAGTCGCGGTCTCTGACCAGCGAAGAAGGTCATCGATGGCCAACACTATCTGTGCGGTTTGTGGCGCGACGCGGCCAGAACAGGCGCGTTTCTGCGACGCTTGCGGCGCTTCGAACCCCGGACAACCCGAACCAGCACTTGCCACTTGCGCGAGTTGCGGTACGGAGCTGCCACCGGGGGCGATCTTTTGCGACGCCTGCGGTGCGCCAGTAGAAACAGCGAAGGCAGCCAGGCGCGCGCGGCGCGCGCATTCCCGCCTCATCTTCATCGCGGGTGGTGGCGGCGCCGTTATCGCTGTCGCCGTCGTCGTCGCAGGGCTTGTACTGTTCATGGGGGGCTCGGACAACGAGGGCACGGCTCCGGGAGGCGATGCGACGGTGACCCAGTCTCCGTCCCGGACCGTGGGCGTCACCTCGACGGCGGCGATCCGGCCGACCGGTGAGGCGAGCGCATCCCCCCAGCCTTCCACGACAGCTAGCCCGTCGCCGTCCCAGGCTCCAGCCGAGACTCCGTCGGGGACCGTGATGCCCACCCCGGCCACGGCGACGGTGGTCGCGCCGACACCATCGACTGTGGCGCCGCCGCCGAACCTAACCAACACGCCCGCCCCCGAGCCAACGGCAACGTTCACGCTGACAGTGACCGCCACATCGACGCAAGCGACCCAGACGCGCCTGACGGGAGCGCTTGGGCTACTCACGGGTGAAGGGTCGCTGCCCGCCGGCGACGGGTACCCGCTGGTCTTCTCGGGACCATCCGGGGCGATCACAGCCCACACCACTAACGGGACGTACTCGATCTCTTTGCCGGCAGGCACTTATGCGGTGAGCGACGGCTACGCGGATTTCGGTTGCGCCAATACGCCCGTGGTGACGCCCGCGACCGTTCAGGTTTCCGGAACAACGCAGGCACAGAACTTCACAACCTCGGGTTGCATCCTCTTCTGAGGGCGAGGACTCGCGCCGGCTTGCGCTTTCCGGCCCCGGAACAGCGACTAATGGACAGGGCTGTATCCGTCCGGACCAGCGAACCTGATGCCGGAAGATCCGCCAGGAGAGAACAAGATGACCGCAGGAGCCCCCGGTAAGCCCCAGATGGGGCGCGCATGCGTGCGCTGTGGAACATCCCGCGGCCCAGCGCGCGCTTCTGCCCTTCCTGCGCCACCCCCGTGGCGGCCAGTCCTTTGCGACCGTTGAAGCGACGGAGCCGACGGCTCGCCGTCGGCGTGGTCGCCCTCTTCATCGCCGCAATGGCCGGTGCGGTCATGCTCACGTTCGGCCGCGACGGTGACGGTGGCGGGGGCGATGCCACAATCGAGGAATGGCTCCCGATCGAGAGCACAGGCGAAGCCGCCCTGGAGATCGATCCCCTCATCGGCGGAACGCTGAGGGTTGGAGCGGCCAGCGTCCGCATTTTCCCGGGAACCTTCTCGCAAACAGTCGTTGTTAGTGCCTCGCTGGCCACCGATGGCACGCTCGAGATCCACGCCGATCCTGCGCTCACTCTCGCACTCCCTGCGCGAATCACCCTCCCGCTGCCGCCGGGTTCCGCATGGGGCGAAACCCCGTCGCACTGGCCCGTCGTAGTCGGAACGGGCGTCGGGGAGCCTCTGATCCTCCAGCCCAACACCGTCGGGCCCGACAGCCTGAGCGTCGATGTACCGCATTTCTCTTCGTTTGTTCCGGCTGCATGGCAGGACGCCATCGGCCTGCTCGCGAAGCTCGGGAAGGCCCTGAGCACGCCGCCGAAAACGCCGAAGGCACCCGGCGGGGTTGAGGTCGGGATGTCGCTTCCGAAGGACTACAACACAGACGCCTCCGTCGGACAGGTTCGCATCGACGTGCAGGCGACGACCGGTGGGCCGAAGCCGGAGGCGCCTCCCGGCGGCGCGACGTTGCCGGCCGAATGGAAGCTCTTCGAAGGTCTGAACGTGATTGTCTCGGGCTATCGCCGTATGCCGCCGAACAACCAGCTCGAGGAAGTGGTCATCGCGAACGAGCCTCTCGGGGAAGGGGCTCACCGTGCGTTCGACGTGACGCTGCCGCCCGGAGGTCTTTGGGAAGAGACGAACGCCGGGCAGGCGGTGCTCGTGGTCAAGCTGATCGAGGGCGGGAAGGCGATTGTGGAGAAATCCGTGCCCGCGCCGATCGGCGGTTATTGGGAGTCGTTCGCCTGTAGCGCCGGGAAGGATGCTACGAACGCTCGGTGGGGCCGCTTCACCGTGTACTACCTTAAGGACCCCAACCAGGCGGGCTATCCGGACAGCAGCTACACACCGGGGCCACCCGCAGGCTACGGCGGATGGGACGGCAAGCCGTTGACGACCGCGCCGGCACGTGTCCTCGACACCTGCAGCACGCTAACGACCGTTTACCGGGCGTTCAACAGTGCGGCCTATTTCAACGACGCGGAGAACGCACCGTCAGACGAAATGGACGTGTGGCTGCAGAACTGGGACGACAACAATGCGGGCGCAGTCACCAACCAGATCGTCCTTAGCGTGAAGTCGGCGCCTTTTGAGGAATTCCGCGTCAGCGCAGCGCACGAGCTCGCTCACCGTTTCCAGCACCAGTACTCGCTCGGCCTGTTCCGATCTGGAGGGTGGCTTCACGACGCCTCGGCCGAGTACCTGGCTCAGCACGTCTTTCTCGCAGCGGGCGAGAGCAACGCAAGTATGCGGCGGTTCGCGGGCGGGACCCCGGGGTGGCTGAACGGCGGCCTGTTCTCGTCGGTGGAGGCTGACAACTATGCGGCCTCATCATTCCTCGCCTTCCTCGCCGATACGTACGGGATGAACATCGCGCGCGAAGTGTGGGTCGAAGGCGGCTCCGGCGTAGCGAATCTGAGCGACTGGCCGGGCCACCTCGACACACTGATCAAGCGCCATGCCGCCACCGGATCGCTGGCAGATGTCTAGCTCAGGTATAGGAACGCCTATCTGGCCGATGCGAAGAGCTGGGGCGACTGGACGGGCGTCGCCACCTGGATCGCCCTGACCGATGTCCCGCTGGACGGCGCGAAGACGTCTGGCCTGTTTCGTTCGATTCGCTCTACCACTCCCAATGTAAGCGCGGGGGGAGTCCTGTTCCGAGTCGCGAACACCAACAGCGTCACCATCGGAGTCCACATCACCGGTTTCCCGGCGGAGCGGGCAATGTCGGCGGAGACGAGCTGGTACGGCTTCGCACCGGGTGATGGCGCGGATGGCAATGTGACGCAGCTGGCGCTGCAATACTCGGCGAATACAGCCGTCTACGACGGGTCGTTCCGGCTAGGCCCGGAAAAGTCAGCGCTCGGGCCGGGGCCGAGAGCGCGCATCATGCACGTCTATCCGAGCCAGGAAAAGAGCGGCCTTAACTGGATACGCTACGACGCTTGGGCGCTGCCGAAGCCTGTATCGGTCGAGTACGACGACAGTACGGGCAAGCTGACCTGGCCCAAGAGCCCCGTCGAAGGATTGAAGAACAACGAGAAGCAGGAACTCTTCGAGGCGTACGAGGTGGTCGCGCCGCTCAGGGCGAAGCCCGGCGAGTGGATCGTGCTCGAGACCGTGGTTGGCGGCGAGGACAGCTATGAAGCGGTTATCGATGCTGCCCGGCTGGCCAAGGAAGGCGCCGGGCCTGATGTCTGTGTCCGCGTCCGCGATACCGTTGGTTACACGAGTCCCGAAGGATGTCCCGAACGCCTGGGCGAACTCGTGTTCCGGCTCACGACCTTGACGTCCTCCGGTGACCCCCTCGTCGTTCAGCATCTCTTCGGGGCGCTCGCCAAGCCGGCGCCAGTCCCGATTTCAACGTGCCTTGCGACTCCAACAGCATGCTACTTCGTGGTGCTGCCGTTCGCGGGTTCTGGGGCTGCCGTTGCCTGGGTACCGCTCATTTGCACGGAGGAAGGACTCAACACAGCCCGGGTAAATCCCGGCGAGGTGATAAGGACGGGAACCTGCGCGCTGGTTGGCGGTCAGGATGTGCCCTCGGAGCAAGGGATCCCGGCGATGTACCAGATAATCACTGCCACCAGCCTGAAGGCCGTTTCTGGCGGGACTTATAAGGCGGGCGCGGATTCGCAACCGAACATCATGAATTGGATCGACCTGGAGGCGGCGTTTCCGGGGAACACGGTCACCGGGACTCTTGAACTGACAAGCTACTTCCAGTTCAAGAGCGACGGAGTGTGGACGCCGGACTACAACCCGACTGGCCCGATCCCCAACACGCCCCCAAGGTTCGCCACAGTCACGTTCGAGGGGACGAGAGTGAAGTGAGCCTCCGTGCCCGAACGTGAATTGGCGACTCCAACCGCTGGCAGAATGAGCGCGCTCCGCGAGTCGCAGTCGTGGCCAGCGCGACGGGTATTTCGTGCGTCGGGAAGGCCTAGCCGCGCTGATCGGGCCGCCTCGAAGCTCACGTCGAAATACCGCAGGTTGGGCCCTATGGCAGCACCAAAACCTCCCGCTGTCGCTCCGCCCGAACGTCTCGGGAAGTACGTTTCTTCCGCATGCGCGGGTCCGACGATCCAGCAGAGAAGTTCCTCGCGTACCTCACCGAACACCGGACCTGGTTAATGGTTCAAGCGTCGCTGCTGACGCTTGCAGCGATACCGCTCCTGCCGTTCGCTCTCGTATTCGCTCGACGGCTCCAGGCGTTGGAGGGAGAGCCCGCGATCCTCGGCACCGCCGCAGCCGCGGGGTTGCTCCTCGGATGGGCAGTCGCTGCCCCGCTCACCCTGATGTATGGCGGGCTGGCCTGGCTTGCGGACGGGACCCTGGCCGAGACGGAAGCTCGCAACCTGACCTTGCTGGTGAATGCCGGCTATGGTGGCGTAGCCGCCCTCTGGGCCGCTGCGGCGCTCTTTTCCGGACTCGCTCTCATCGGCGCTCAGGGCGTCGCCCGATGGCTCGGTTGGTTCGGCATCATCGTCGCCATCTTCTGCGCCGTTGCCACCTTTGGCTGGGCCGACAGCGGCCTCTTCTCGCCCGGCGCGTCGTTCTTCGTGGCCTACCTGACTCTCGCGGTCTACCTGCTGGCAAACGCCATCCTGATGGTCCGGACGAAGTAGCGGAGCCCGTTCTAGGTGCGGTTTCTCACCGGACCAACCGGGCCAGAACCGCCAATACTCGCTGAGGTCAGCCGGCTCCGGCGGCAGTTCAAGCTTCGAAAGAATCGCGGCGACGTAGGTCTCGACCGTCCGTTCGTTGACGACCATCGCTCGGGCGATTGCGCGGGTGGAACGACCCTCGGCCGTCTGTCCGAGCACCTCGGACTTGTGGACGGTCAGCTCTCTGATGTGCTCTTGTGCAGCCTGGCGCCCAAGGAAAAGCGCGACAACGTCCGGGTTCAGCACGGTGCCGTGACCAAATCGAAGCTGGTCTCGTCGGCCGAACAACATGCGGGTTGCGCCTCTTCCCGGAGTCATCGGGGAGCGGGCTTGCTTACCGCTTCCGCGCCGCAAGGACGGATGCAACGGCTCCTGCGCCACCCAACCTCCCACGTCACCAACCCGCTCCTTTGCGTGCGAGTGCTTGCGAGATGTGCATCTCCTCCCTCGCGGTCAGGCGGTTCCCGTGCTTAAGTTGCTCCCGTGGATGTGCCCGGGATGGTGGTTGGAGCCGCGACCGCGCTCGCGGCGATCGACTCGCCCTCACGTTCGTCGGCTGACGAGCGATGACCCTCCGCCACAATCCGCGATTCGTGCGCTTTTGGCTCGCTTCGACCGTGTCGGACTTCGGCACCTACCTGACGACGGTCGCGCTCTCGGTACTGATCCTCGTCACGCTCGATGGCTCGGCATTCGACCAGGGCCTCGTCAACGCCGCTCGCTGGGCGCCGTACCTGCTTTTCGGGTTGTTCGCCGGGATCTGGGTTGATCGCTTCCAGCGGACCACCGTTCTCATCGCGGGCGATATCGTTCGCGGCGCGTTGCTGGTCACCCTCTGCGTGGCTGCATGGCTCGACGTGCTGGCAGTCCCGGGTCTCCTCACAATCATCTTCGTCTTTGGAACCGTGGCGCTGCTCAGCGACGCCGCCTTTCAGTCCTTCGTCCCTATGCTCGTTCCCCGTGCCCAGCTGACGCGCGCCAACGCTCGCCTGCAACAAAGCGAGACTGTCGCCCAGACCACCGGCGCCGCGTTGGCTGGAAGCCTGGTCGCAATCGTATCTGCGCCCGTAGCACTGCTTGTCGACGCCTGCTCGTACTTCTTCTCAGGCGCCGTCCTGTTCTCGATTCGCCAGAGCCCGCGATCGCCCCTCCAGCGAGTCGAAACCGCCAGCGCGACACTCCACGGACGCATCGCCGAAGGGCTCCGTTGGATCTACGGTCACGTGCATCTGCGCCCGCTCATCGTCAGCACCCACATATGGTTTATCGGCTTCTCGATGGCAGGGGCGGTCGTGCCGACGCTCGTCATTCGCGAACTCGACTTGGGAGCGTTCGGTCTTGGACTCGTCCTCGGTGGCGCCGGAGTTGGCGGAGTGGTCGGCACCATGGCCTCGACCGGCCTCGATGATCGATTCGGCACTGGCAAAACGATCATCGCCGCGCGGCTTGCCGAACCCTTCGGCGTCGCCCTCATGGCGCTGTCCCCGGCCGTCCTCATCGCCCTCGACGGCGACATCCCATCCGGCGTGGACCGCGGAGTCGTGGCGGACTGGCCGGTGGGCGCCTGGGCTGCGCTCGCCGTTGCCTTCATCGGCCAATTCATCATCGGTGTCGCGATGGGCGCAGAGGGGCCGCTCGAAATGGGATTCGAGCAAGCAGTCACGCCCGACCGGCTCATAGCCCGGATGACAGCAACGAGGCGCTCGGTGAACCGCGGTATGATCGTGCTCGGCGCACCGCTTGGCGGATTCATCGCGACGAACGTGGGAGTGCCAACCGCCCTCTGGGCGTCGTCGGCGGTCTTGGTCCTCGCCGGGCTCTTTCTCGCGTTGTCGCCCTTCAAGTCGGCCCGCACCGAGCTTCATCAGCTCTCCGACGAAGACGCAGCCCGATAGCGACATCATTGCTGCGACAAAGCAGTTCGACGCCCGGTTCGTCCGCCTCCCACGTGAAGCCGGTCACGCCGGACGTTACGATGGTGCAACATGCGGGGTGCACGATCTTCCCGAAGCCAACGGAAGCTGGCTTGCCTGTGCCTGCGGGACTGCAGCGGCAGACCAGCGCCGAGTCTGCTTCCGGCCGGTTGCCAACCGGACCCTCGACCGCAGCGCGCCCCAACCGGCAGATATCCAGGAGGAGAAACGAAATGACCGTGACCAACCAGGACTGGTGGCCGAACCAGCTGAACCTCAAGGTGCTCCGGCACAATTCCCCCCTTTCCGATCCCATGGGCGAAGACTTCAACTACGCCGAAGAGTTCAACAAGCTCGACCTCGATGCTCTCAAAAAGGACGTTATCGAGGTCATGACCACCTCCCAGGACTGGTGGCCCGCCGACTACGGCCACTACGGGCCGCTCTTCATCCGCATGGCATGGCACAGCGCCGGCACTTACCGGATAAGTGACGGGCGCGGCGGCGGCTCCCGCGGGGCACAACGCTTCGCACCCCTCAACAGCTGGCCCGACAATGTGAACCTCGACAAGGCGCGGCGCCTCCTCTGGCCCGTCAAGCAGAAGTACGGCCGCAAGATCTCCTGGGCCGACCTGATGATCTTCGCCGGCAACTGTGCCCTCGAATCCATGGGGTTCAAGACCTTCGGTTTTGCGGGGGGCCGCGAAGATGTCTGGGAGCCCGACGACACCGATTGGGGTCCCGAGGACACCTGGCTCGGAGACGAGCGCTACAGCGGCGAGAGGGACCTGCAGGATCCCCTCGGCGCCGTCCAGATGGGCCTCATCTACGTGAACCCCGAAGGCCCGAACGGCAATCCCGACCCGCTCGCTGCCGCCACGGACATTCGCGAGACATTCCGCCGCATGGCTATGAACGACGAAGAAACCGTCGCCCTCATCGCCGGCGGCCATACCTTTGGCAAGACCCATGGCGCCGGTGAGGCCTCGCTCGTCGGCGCCGAGCCGGAGGCGGCCTCCCTCGAGTCGCAGGGACTCGGCTGGCACAGCACCCATGGCAGCGGCAAGGCCGGCGACGCTATCACCAGCGGCCTCGAAGGCGCCTGGACCACCAATCCCGTGCAATGGGACAACAACTTCTTCGAAAACCTGCGCGGCTACGAGTGGCAGCAGGTGAAGAGCCCGGCCGGCGCGGCCCAATGGGAACCGAAGGATGCAGCCGCGGTCGACACCGTGCCCGATCCCTTCGACCCATCGAAGAGGCACGTTCCCGTCATGCTCACCACCGACCTTTCCCTCAACGTGGACCCGGCCTACGCCGCGATTTCGAAGCGCTTCCACGAGAACCCCGACCAGTTCGCCGAAGCTTTCGCAAAGGCCTGGTACAAGCTGACCCATCGTGACATGGGCCCCATCTCTCGCTACCTCGGGCCGTGGGTCCCCTCCGAGCCGCAGATCTGGCAGGACCCCGTGCCCGCTGTCGACCATGCCCCCATCGGCGAGCAGGAGATCGCCGACCTCAAGGCCAGGGTCCTCGCCTCCGGGCTCTCCGTCCCCCAACTGGTCTCCACCGCCTGGGCGTCGGCTTCCTCGTTCCGCGGCACCGACAGGCGCGGTGGTGCCAACGGCGCACGCATCCGCCTCGCTCCCCAGAAGGATTGGGCCGTCAACAGCCCGGCCGGACTTGGCAGGGTGTTGATCACCCTCGAAAAGGTCCAGCAGGATTTCAACAACTCACAGTCCGGCGGCAAGAAAGTCTCGCTCGCCGACCTCATCGTCCTCGCCGGTTGTGCCGGTGTGGAGAAGGCCGCGAAGGACGCTGGCCATGACGTGAAGGTCCCCTTCGCGCCAGGTCGCACCGACGCCTCGCAGGACCAGACGGACGTCGAATCCTTCGCCGTCCTCGAGCCGAGGGCCGACGGCTTCCGCAATTACCGCGAAGACGGGCTCCGCAAGTCGGCCGCCGAACTGCTTGTCGACCGCGCCTGCCTGCTCACGTTGACTGCCCCCGAGATGACGGTACTCGTTGGCGGCCTCCGCGTTCTCAATGCCAACGTCGGCCAGTCGCCGCTGGGCGTTTTCACGGCCCGCCCCGGCACCTTGACGAACGACTTCTTCGTGAACCTGCTCGACATGGATACCGAATGGCAGGCCCACACGACATCCGGCGGCTCCGTCCAGACCGCGGTAAGCGAGCATGTCTACGAGGGGCGTGATCGCAGCACCGGCGAGCGCAAGTGGACCGGCACCGACGTCGACCTCATCTTCGGGTCGAATTCCGAGCTCCGCGCCTATGCCGAGGTCTACGCCTGCGCCGACTCCCAGGAGAAGTTCGTCCGTGACTTCGTGGCCGCCTGGGACAAGGTCATGAACCTCGACCGTTTCGACCTCGCCTGACCTCGAGGACCGCCGGGATGGAGCGTCGGGGTCTCATGCACAATCGGGCCCGGGCGCTCCTATCCGAACAGCCGCCCAACGTCGCGTAGCAACGCCTCGGCTTCGGCAACGGTGGCTTCCACGATCTCGGCGGCAGGACGAATGCCATCGACCAGTCCGGCCGATTCGCCGGCCCAGTTGAGGATCGTGTCCGGTGCCTGGTTGTTCTCCGCGGTCCACGCGAAGCGTTCCCTGTTTGCAACTTCCGCCCGAAGTTCGTCCTGCCGTCCCAGCCACTCCGCCGTGAAGCGGTTGCCGAGCACGCGTCCGGCGATTCCCTCGGGCCATGTCATCCCGATCGCGATATCGGTGATCGCGTCGTGCACGGTGTTGTCCCCATCGCTCGCGACCAGCGCCGCTTTCTGCTCGGCGTCCATTGTGGCCAGTGGGCCGAATTCAGGGGTTGCCTTGAAGCGCGTTCCCATCACCACGGCCGAAGCACCCATCGCCAGCGCCGCTGCCAGGCCCCGGCCGTTGCCGATGCCGCCGGCGACCACTACCGGAGTCTTCCCCGCGATTCCCAGTGCCTGCGCCGCGAAACTTAGCGTGCCGCGCGTGCCCGTGTGTCCGCCTGCTTCCTGACCCTGGACGATGAGCCCATCGGCGCCCTCGGCCAGGACCTCGCGTGCCGCACGCATCGTTTGCACCTGGACCACGGTCTGCAGCCCTGCTGCCTTGCAACGGCGCAGGGCCGGCATCACGTCGCCGAAGGAGAGGGTCACCACGGGCACCTTCTCCTCGATCACCACATCGACCAGTTGACCCGCGAACGGCGCCCAATCGAACGTCGCGATATTGACGGAGAAGGGTTGCGCCGTCGCGGAGCGGCAGCGGCATATCTCGTCCCGAAGACCGTCGGGATCGCGTCCGAGGCTCCCTATCGTCCCCAGGGCGCCGGCATTCGAGACCGCCGACGCCAGTCGCCAGCCGCTTTCGCTCGACATCCCTGCCTGGATGATTGGGTGCCGGACGTCAAAGCTGCTGGTGAATCGTGTAGTAAGCATTCCGGAAGTTAACTGCCCCCGCCGCGGACCCGTCAAGGCACCCGCTGCGGTCTCGCATGAGCCGCAGGAAACCGGCTCGCCACCCGCGAAACGTTCACCCGTCCGGTAGGCTAAAAGGGTCGATGTTCTCTCCCGATTCGCCGCGCCGGCCACGCAAACGCTCCCGCCGCAATGTCCTCAAAGCGTTCCTCGCGAGTGTCGCCACTCTTCCCTTCGCCGCCTGCAGCCGTACACATGCGTTCTCCGGCTCCTTGCCCTCCGAGACCGTCCGCAAGGTCGCCACGCCGAGCCCGAGCCCAACGCCAGGCCCTCAGCGCATCGTCGTCCCGCGCCTGGCTGCCGATGGCATTGCCATCCAGCCCAATCTCCGCGACAAAATTGGTCGCATGGTCCTCACCGGATTTGTCGGGCTTGAGGCCGGCAAGTCCAGCCCCGTCGGCACTGAGATCGTCAATCGCGAGATCACCGGCGTCGTCCTCTTCGACTACAACGTCGGCCCCGGTATGCCCCGGAACATCGCCTCACCCGGCCAGCTTCGTACCCTTACGACTCAGCTTGAAGGGCTCAGTCCTCGCCCTCTGATCATCGCCGTCGACGAGGAGGGCGGCGCCGTCGCCCGTCTCTCGCCATCGCATGGCTTTCCCGCAACCGTCTCCGCCGCCTACCTCGGCGCCCTCAACGACGTGCAGGTCACCTACGACGCCGGCCGCGCCATCGCCAGGACCCTCGCCGCCGAAGGTCTCAACCTGAATTTCGCCCCCGTCGTCGACCTCAACATCAACCCCGCGAACCCCATCATTGGCCGCTACGACCGCAGCTTCTCCGCTGACCCCGACGTCGTCACCCGCAATGCCGAAGCCTTCATCCGTGCCCACCACGACCAGGGCATTCCCACCACCCTCAAGCATTTTCCCGGCCACGGAAGTTCCACGGGCGATTCCCACCTCGGTTTCGTCGATATCACAGACACCTGGACGGAGGCGGAACTCGAGCCGTTCGCGAACATCGTCGCCGATGGCCTTGCCGACGTGATCATGGTCGGCCACCTCTACAACGCGAACTTTGACCCTGACTGGCCGGCCTCGCTCTCCCATAAGACCGTCACAGGCGTCCTCCGCGAACAGCTGGGCTACGACGGCGTTGTCATCACCGATTCCATGGGTATGGCCGCCATCACCGATCTCTACTCGTTCGAAACCGCTGTCCAGCAGGCCATCGAAGCCGGCGTCGACATCCTCCTCTACGCCAGCCCCATCGGCGAGGGCAGCACGGCCGAACGCTTCATCGACCACGTCGAGTCGCTCGTCCTCTCCGGCGTCATCAAGGAGAGCCGGATCGACGAATCCCTCGCCCGCATCGACGCCCTCGAGGCACGCTTTCCCGCGATTTCCTGACCGCTCGCTACATCTGTGGCGCCGTCTCGTGGCGGGTCAGCGATTCGACGTCGTAATGGATGTCGCGAATCGCCACCCGATAGAGTTCGGCTTCTTCGACCGGGTACCCCAGCGCGATCAGGGCCTGTGACATCAGTTCCAACCCACCCTCGTATTCCGGCACAACCACCTCGTCGACTCCCAGCCTGGCCAGCTCGCGTATCTCGTCGCGTGCGCGGGCTCTCGCCACTACGCGGACACCCGTCGCCAGGCGGCGCAGGTTGTGTACCGCGAGGATCGTCGTGTTCTCGTCCGGCAGCGCGATCACCACGAGCTCGGCACGATGCACTCCCGCCGTCATCAACACCGCCTCGTTCGCCGCATCGCCCCAGATCACGTTGAGCCCGTTGCGCGCGAGCAGCCGTGCCCGGCCGAGGTCGCCTTCGACGATCACGAAGGGGCGCTGAAGCGAGCCGAGCGCATGGCCCGTCAGTTCGCCCACCCGGCCATAGCCGAGTACGACAACATGCCCGCTCAATTGTTCGATTGGCGGCGGGACTGGCCCCTGGCGGTCGATGAATCGCCACACCGGCCCCGAGCGGGCGAGCAGTGGCTCGCTTCGGTTCAGGAGTCTGGCTATCAGCGGGTTGAGGGCAATCGTCACCGCGGATGCCGCCAGGATCGCGTTGTGAACGCTGCCGCTGATCAGGTCGAGATCGAGCGCATCACGCGCGATGAGGAACGAGAACTCCCCGAAGTGGGCCAGGCTTGTGCCAACAATGAGCGCAACCCTCCCGGGATATGGCATGAAGGCGAAGAATCCGATCATCGTGATCGGCCCTGCTACCAATGCCAGGGTCGCAAGACCCCCGATCAGACCTGCCTCCGAGCGGATTTCTCCGGGGTCGACCAGCATTCCGACGGAGACAAAGAACAGGACGGCAAACGCCTCGCGTAGAGGGACGACATCGGCGGTCGCCTGGTGGCCCATTTCCGTCTCGCTTATGACCACCCCTGCTACGAACGCGCCAATCGCAATCGACACGTCAAAGAGCTCCGAGCCGCCCACGGCAATGCCGAGGGCCATCGCCACCACCGCCACAATGAACAGCTCGCGGGAGCCGGAACTCGCAACCCGCCGAAGCACGAAAGGGACGATCCTCGAACCGGCAACCACCATGATTCCGACGAACGCAACCGCCTTCAGGACAGCCAGCCCCGCATCGCCCAGCGCATCACCAAATCCGTCCGCGGCAAGCGATGGCAGCACCGCAAGGATCGCGACCGTTGTCAGGTCCTCCACGATCGACACACCGATCGCCAGGCGGCCGGCAATCGAATCGACCAGCCCTCGATCCTGCAGACTCCGCGAGAGCACCGCCGAACTGCAGACGCAGACGGCCAGCCCCACCGCAATTGCCGCTGAACCGTCCAGCCCGCTTGCGATCCCGAGCCCGGCGCCAACAAGCGCGAGCACGGCCATCAAGACCAGCGCCCCCGGGACCGCCACCTTTTGTACCGCCCGCAGGTCCCCAAGCTCGAAGTTCAAACCGATGCCGAACATCAGGAAGATGACCCCGAGGTCGGCGACCTCGCTCACTGTGTCCACATCCGCCACGTATCCCGGTGTGAACGGGCTGATGACAATGCCCGCCGCCAGGTACCCGACGATTACCGGAAGGCGAAGTGATCGCGCGAGAAATCCGCCCGCGAATGCCGCGGCCAGCGCAGCCGCAAGGTCCGGTAAGAGCGATGCTTCATGCACCCGTAAGAGTGTACCGGGTGCTCTATCCGGTCCGTCTCACAGCAAAACGCGCGATGCCGCTGGAGCCCTAACTCCTGGCCGCCGCGGACTATTCCCATGGATGGCAAGGCGCCACGGCATCTGGTCGACCACGCCGGGCGCGGGTCCGATCGGGAGAATTCGCCTGCCAAACTACGCTTCGCCAGACTGCCTCTGCAGCATTCCCCGCACTCGGGATCCGAGTTCGGCCCCCGTGAATGGCTTCGAGATGAACTCGTGGCCTTCGATCTCCAGCGCCTCGTCCAGCCCTTCCGCATCCGGATAGGCGGACATGAAGAGGATCGGCAGGGGGCCGAGCTCGGACCGCAGCACCTCCGCCAGCGAGACACCGTTGAGGACAGGCATCACGACGTCGCTGATTATAAGGTCCAGGTCGGCGTGCTCCTGCACAAGGTCAAGCGCCTGTCCCGGTCCATCGGCAGCCAGCACCTCGTAGCCGTCGCGCTGAAGACTGCGAACGACAAGTTCGCGCACCTGCTTCTGATCTTCGATCACGAGAATCGTTGTCCCCGGGGCGATCGCGATCGCCTCGGCTGCTTTTTCGGCGGCCTCCCTGGAAACCGCCTCTCTCGCCACCAACGGCAGGAAAACCCGGAAGCTGGTGCCCTTGCCCTGGACGCTCTCCACCCGGATCTCGCCGCCGGCCTGCGTCACGATGCCGTGACAGGTAGCGAGGCCAAGGCCGGTGCCCCGTCCCTCTTCTTTCGTCGTGTAGAACGGCTCGAAGAGTCGCGCCAGGGTCTCCGTCGGTCATCCCCGAGCCGGTGTCCGTCACCTCGACCACCGGCGTAGCGGCAACGCATCGCCCCTGTCCACGCCATGCATCGTGATGGCCGTCGCGATGCGCACACGGCCCCCGTTCGTGATCGCGTCCCGGGCGTTCACCGCCAGGTTCACGATCACCTGCTCAAACTGCCCCGGGTCGATGTGGACGAAGAGCGGTGTCTCCGCCAACGCGTAGGAGAGCTTCACATCGTCCCCGAGCAACCGACTCACGAGGCGCTCCGTCTTCGAGAGGAGCTCGTTGATGTTCACGTCCCGCGGTTCCGTGTGTTGTTTTCGTGCAAACGCGAGCAGCTGTCGCGTCAGATCACTCGCGCTGCGAGCCGCATTCACCGCTTCCAACACGTCGTCCCGCGCGGTCGATCCCTCCGGCAGTGCCGCCGCCGCCAGTTCGCCATAGCCGAGGATCGCCGACAGGAGGTTGTTAAAGTCGTGGGCAATACCCGCCACCATCCGGCCCAGGCTGTCCAGTTTCTGCGACTGCTGGACCAGTGCTTCGTCCGCCTTGCGCTTGCTGATATCGCGGCTGAACAGGCCGACCCCTCTCAGGGTCCCATCGGCCATCCGGATCGGTGTGAAGTCGAACTCGTACGGCACCGGCCCGTCGCGCGATTGGAGGTCGGTCTCCACGTGCTGCCCAACGCCGTCGTCCATGACCTGGCGAATGGCCCGTTCCAGCCACCTGCCCGCCCCCTCCGGTAGCTGGTCAACGATCGAACTGAGGTCCGTGATCGCCTGCCCAAAGAACTTCGCCGTATTCGCCTTTGCCAGTGCGTTCGACCGGAGCACGTCCATCTGGGGCGAGAGCAGGATGATCCCCATTCCGGCGCTTTCGAAAATTGCGCTCAGGTCCGCTTCGTTCGCGGCCAGCGTCTCCTGCGCTCGCACCTGTTCCGTGATATCCACGTAGGTCCCGACTGCACGAAGCGCCGTGCCATCGTCCTTTCGTTCAACCACCCTCCCCCGGGAGCGCAACCACCGCCACTCGCCAGTCCCGTCGAGGATCCGAAACTCCGTCGCATACGAATCGGTCTCTCCCCGCACATGTGCTCTTGCGTTGCTGCGAATCCGCGCGTGGTCCTCGGGATGGACGTATTGCATCCATTCCTGGTCGGCCATCTTCCCCACCAACGGCCGCTTCACAATCTCCGCAAATTTGGCGTCCTGGATCGTCGTCAGGGCCACGCAGTCCGAGTCCCAGACGGCCAGTTGCCCGCCGGTGATCGCAAGGTCCAGCCTCTCGCGACTTTCCCGCAGGGCCCGCTCGCTCTCGTACTGGTCGGTGATGTCGATGTAGCTTCCGGTGATGCGCAACGGTTTCCCATCGCTCCCCATTTCCGTCGTCCGCGCATTCGAACGCACCCACCGCCAACCCCCGTCGATCGCCCGCAAACGCATCACGCTCTCATACATGGCGGTCTTGCCGTCCACCAGGTCGCGCCAGCGCACCGCCACGCCAGGGGCATCGTCGGGATGCAGCAATTCGCGCCAGACCCTGTACTGCAATGGCTCCCCGGTTGGCAGGTCGACGTGTTGAAGGCCCGCCGACAGCGTCGTCGTCCCCGCCACCCGGTCATCGTCCCAGATCGCGATATCGGCTGAGGCCAGCGCCAGCTCAAGGCGGTCGCGCCACGTCCGTAGCGCCGCTTCCGTCGACTCCCTCATGGAAAGGTCCTCGGCCGTCGCCACAAAGATCGGGCGGTCGTTCATCGACGAGCGGAAGACCCGCAGCGCCACCGGGTACGTCGACCCGTCCTTTCGGATGTGGATCGTCTCCGTCGCCAGCATTTCGGACTCTGACCGCAGGGCCTGGATACGCTCGGCAAAGAGGTGACGGCGCTCCACCGGGACCAGGTTCCTCGGCCCCATTCCCATGAGTTCGGAAAACACGTAGCCGGTGTTCGCGCAGGCCGCCGGGTTCGCATACAAGAACCGCAGCGTGGCCACGTCGACCACGTACACCTCGCGCTCGGCGTGCTCCAGGAAATCGAGCGCCAGCATCGTCGGGAACCGGAGTCCCAACATCTCTACAACTCTGGAGCCGAAGTCTTCGCCATTCCACGGACCTGTTCTTGCATTTTGGCAATTGGGATCGTCGGGCGTATCGAACCTACGGGGAGGCAGAGTATACCCGTATTTCCACTCGATTTTCGGGTCCCGCGCCTCCACTTTGCCGTCTAAAAAGCGAGAGGAGGAGCACCTCTGCTCCCCCTCTCGCTCATGTCCTTCGGCCCCCTACGCAACCTTGAACCGGGCGACTACCTCCGCCAGGTCAGCGGAATACCGCTTCATCTGCGTGGCCGTCGCCGCTAGCTCTTGCGATTGGGCGCTTAACTCTTGCGTCGAAGCCGAAACCTCTTCCGCCGCCGCGCTGGTCTGCTCGCTTGTGGCCGAGACCTGCAGAGATCGCCTCTGAAACACGGTTGGTGCTCAGGACCATCTCTTCGGCGCCTGTGGCCGACTGCGCTGCAATTGTGGCAATGCCGTCGGCGCTCGCGACGATCCGCTCCGCGCCTGCGGCCAATCCTTTCACGTCGGTCGCGATTTGCCGCATTTGGGCTGCGCTTTGCTCGACCGACGCGATGATGCTCTGGAGAGCCTCCCCGGCCCGGCCAGTGATCTCGCTTCCAGCCTCCACATCGCGGACTCCATCAGCCATCGCGGCGACGGCGTCCTGCGTGCCCTCCTGCACTTTGGCGATAAGAGCGGCGATTTCCTTGGTACTGTCACTCGAACGTTCTGCCAACTGGCGAACGTTCTCTGCCACGACCGCGAAGCCGCGACCCTGTTCGCCCGCACGGGCAGCTTCGATCGCTGCGTTAAGCGCGAGAAGGTTCGTCTGCGCCGCGATTTCATCGATCGTTTTCACGATGTCGCCGATCTGTTGCCCGTACTCACCGAGCTGGTTCACGGTGCTTGAAACGCGGCCCACCGCCGCCGAGATGGACGCCATAGACCCGACCGCTTCCCGGACTGCTTCCTGGCCTGCCAGGGCCGCCTGCCGGCTATCGTCGGCCGACTGGGATACCTCGATCGATGCATTCGCCACAAGGCCGATACGCTCGCCCATCTCGCCGGCGTCGGTGCGTGACATGCCTGCCGCAGACGCGTTCTCCTGGGCCGAGGCCGAAAGCTGCTGCGTGCCCGAGGCAACCGTCTCAATCGCTTCCGCCGACTCCCTTGAGAGGCCAGAAAGGGAGATGCTCGACCGCGCAACCTCATCAATGGCGCCGGCAATTTGGGCGGTCGCCGCCGCCATCTGGTCCGATGCCGAACGCAAGTCGTCGGATGAAGAATCCATCGCCCGCGCATTCTCCTGGACCTCGCCGATCAGGCTGCGCAGGCTCCCCAGCATCGTTGCCAGCGCGTTTCCAAGCTCATCGCCTTCACCGCGCGGCGTGACCTGCGTCGTGAGGTCACCGGCCGCCACCGTGCTCGCAGCGCCTGCCATTTCCTGTAAGTAGTTCACCGCCTCGCTGAACGAAGCTGCCATCTGGCCCATCTCGTCATGATCGCGGAGTTCGATCGCGACCTGTGTGTTGCCCCGCGCGATCGATGTGGCCGCTGTCTGGAGCTGAGAAAGGGCCTTCTTGAGTCGCCTCGAAACGAAGAGCACAAGTGTCAAGCCGATGATCGCTGCCAGGAGCGGGCCGCCGACCGCCGCTTCACGTGCTCGTGTCGTCGCGGTGTTCGCCGTTGAATGGGCGACCTCCGAAGACGCCACGGATGCTGCTTCGAACCGTTCGGAAAGGTTGCCGAGCATCTCTTGGGCGCCACGGTCCTTGCCGGCCATCAGCGCGTCGCCGGCGGCCGCGTCGAACGTGTCTGTGGCCTTAACCGCCACAACCGCTTCTTCGTACGAACTGAGATATATGGCGTACTCAGCGTCGAACTGTTCGAGAACGCCAGCAGCCTCCTCGTCGCCCAGGCCCGCGATGTCGTCGCCAAGTCGCTGCCGGAGTGCCGTTACGCCTTCGCCGGCGTCGCTAAACGCTGCTGTGTATTTGTCATACTTCTCCTGGTCCGCGCCCCGGATCAGGATGTCCTTCCATTCCTGGTGCTGCAGCTGAAAGGCCGCTCGGAGCTGCGCCGAGTGCAGCGCCGCGTCGCGTACTGCTCGCTGGTCGAGAATTTCTCGGTCGTCTGGCTGAGCTGCATGATCGTCAGGAATCCCGCAGCCGCGGAAATCAGCAGGATCGCCGAGAACATCGCGACCAGCTTTGTCTGGATGCCTCGGTCGTTGAACCAGGCCATGGACATGGACTCTCTCCCCGTTAAAAAATCGTTTACCAGCCCATCGTCGGCTACCTCAGTACGGCCCCCGACCGGGGGAAACCCGACTCGCCCGCATCGAACGCTCAATGGCCACTGGTAGTGGAGGCTATAGATTCGGTGGCGGCGAACTATTCGCCTCTGTCACCCTGCACGCAGCGCATCGCTCGAGCCCGCGCTACAGTGTCCCTCCGAACCAGAATCGGAGGTCTGAAGAATGGCGAATCTGATAGATATCGAAGGCATCGGAAAGATCCAGGCTGCAAAGCTGGAAGCCATCGGCATCACCACACAGGAGCAATTGCTCGCCGCGGCCGCGACACCCGCCGGTCGTGACACCATCGCCGCGAAGGCAAGCCTCACCCGTAACCAGGTCCTTGAGTGGGCCAATCGCGCCGATCTTGCCCGCGTCCGCGGCATCGGCGAAGAGTATGCCGACCTCCTCGAAGCGGCCGGCGTCGATACCGTCCCCGAGCTTGCCCAGCGCAACGCCGCCAATCTCCACGCCCGCCTCGTCGAGGTGAACGAGGAGAAGATCCTCGTCCGCGTCCTCCCTTCCGCCGACGCGGTCGCACAATGGGTCGCAGAAGCGAAGGCGCTGCCACGCGCTCTCCAGTACTGAAACTGTGAAAATCCGCCGCCGCAAGGCTAGCGACGACATCGTCGACGTCCGGGGTTCGTCCTCCGGTGCGGGGCAATCCGGCGTCTCCCTCGGCAAACTCGGTGTCGGGGGTGGCATCGGCGGCATCCTGATCGTCGTCCTCCTCGCCATCCTCGGCGGCGGCAGCCTCACCGGCGGCGGCTCCGATGGTTCGCTCAATAGCCTCGAGGAGATCCTCAACAGTCTCGGCGCCGCGCCGGCTCCCGCCCCGGCCGAGGGCAAACCCCTGCCCGATGGCAACCTGAGCGACGACGAGGCGCTTGTTTCCTTCGTCCTCGACGATGCCCAGGAGTTCTGGGCCGGCATCTTCGCCGCCTCAGGCGAACAGTACGAACATGCCCAGCTCGTCCTCTTCGACGGCTCCGTCCAGAGTGGTTGCGGCCTTGCCTCTGCGGCCACCGGCCCCTTCTATTGCAGCCTCGACCAGCGTGTCTATCTCGACCTCGGTTTCTTCCAGGAACTCCACGACCGTTTCGGCGCGCCCGGCGACTTCGCCCAGGCCTACGTCATCGCCCACGAGCTTGGCCACCACGTCCAGAACCTCACCGGCGTCAGCCAGTCGGTCATCCAACAGGTGCAGGACGACCCCTCGCTGCGCAATTCCCTATCCGTCAAGCAGGAACTGCAGGCCGACTGCCTCGCCGGCGTCTGGGCCTACTCCACCTATAACCGCGACATCCTCGAATCCGGCGACCTGGACGAGGCCCTCGCTGCCGCTGCCTCCGTTGGCGACGACCGCATCCAGGAGTCGGTGAGCGGCCGAATCAACCCCGAAACCTGGACCCATGGCTCCAGCGAACAGCGAGTCGAGTGGTTCCGCCGCGGGTTCGACACCGGCGATCCCGAACGGTGCGACACGTTCGCGGAGATCGATTAGCTGTCGGGCGCCGGCGCCACCATCGCCGCAATCTCCGGCTCTGTCCCCAGCACGATCGTGATGTCGCCCTCGGCAATCAGGTAGTCCGCCGAAGGTCCCACCACGATACCGCCGCCCTGCCGTCGCACTCCCAACAGCGAGACGGTCAACGTGTCGTGCAGCAATTCGCCCACAGTCTTCCCCGCCAGGCCGTTCGTGCTATTCGCTTCAAACTCCGCGAGCACGAGGTCTCCCTCTCTCCCGCTCGAGATGCTGTCCATGAAGTCCGCTGCCAGTGGTTGCAGGGCCGAAAGCACCATCTGGCGGCCCCCATAGGCGTAGAGCGATAGCACACGGTCGGCGCCCGCCAGCCGCAACTTCTCCTCGTTGTGCAGGGACGAGGCTCGCGCCACCACGTAGCACCGCGGATTGATCGACTTCGCAGTCAGGGCGATGTACGTATTCCCCGAGTCGCTGTCGCTGGCCGCAATCAGGCTCTTCGCCCGCCCGATCCCCGCCTCGATCAGCGAGCGTTCGGCGCTGGCATCGCCTTCCACCACCAGGTAGCCGAAGGCCCGCGCCAGTTCCACCTGTTCCGGATTGCGCTCGATCACCACGAACGGCACACCCCGTTCCCGGAACTCCCGCGCCACCTCCTGGCCCACGCGGCCGAACCCGCAGACAACGTTGTGCTGGTCAAGGTCTTCTATCTGCATCCGTTCTTTCCTCCGGTACAGCCGGCTTCGGTAGTCGCCCTCCAGCGTCTCCTGGATCGCGAGCGTCAGGGTGTAGAGCGCCGTGCCCGTCCCGAACACGATCAGGAAGACCGTGAACAGTTTTTCCGTCGTCCCGAATGGCTTCAGTTCGCGGAAACCGACCGTGCTCAGCGTCGTCACCGTCTGGTATAGCGCATCGACGAACGTCATCCCCGAAAGCACCATGTAACCAGCGGTGCCACCGGCGATCGCCGCCAGGAAGAGCGCGAGCGCGCCCTGCAGCCGGGCGCTCGGGATGAAGGGCTTCAGCGCATCGGGGATCACGCGGGAAGTATACGCAGACCGCCCGGCACTCCCGGCCGCCCGGTCGCTCGGCCACCCGTCAGTTGCAATCTACCTCGAACGTCCCGGTCACCGGATCAGGCTCGTCTGCCGTTCCCGCCTGCCAGGCAAGGTAGGCGTTCAGGTCCACGAAGGTCGCGGTACCCGTCGCCGTTGCCCCATCGATCGCATACGAGTCGACCTGGCTCTTGCCCTCGATATCCGGGTAGTCGCCGGGTGTGTCCGTGAACGCGTCATTCCCCGCGTTCCAATCCCGCTCCTCCGATGTGCGCCGGTCCTTCACCCGGATCGAGGGCGGATGCCAGCCGCTGGCGCTCGTCTCCCAGCCCGCCGGCGGCAGGTCCAGGTCCACGCTCACCTGCGAGTCTTCAGTAAATCCCACAGCCCCGATCGAGCCATCGAAGGCCACGCAGGCAGTCGACATCGCGAAGGTGAACGTCTCGTCTCCGATCGTCACGACTCCGGTCTTGCTTCCGCCACCGGCCGTGTTCGTCGCTGTAGCTCCTGGGTCCGTTCCACCGTCGTCGCCTCCCCCGCAGGCGGCCAGGATCGCCGCGGCCGGCAGTACCAGCGTCGTCACCAGGCGTGCTAGGAGGGTCGTTGGCGAAGGCATTGCGCACCTGCTTTCACAGCCCGGTCTTTACCCTGGGCGTTCCTGAATTACGCCATCTTGACGGTTCATGCCAAACTATTGCATGCGGAACCGGGTCGGCGCCCCGCCGCCGGACCGCTTACTTGATGGGAGAGTGCTGCGTGATCGTTCGCCCGCAGATGTTCCGGCTGTCCATTGCCCTCGGGCTGGCGGCCATCGTTCTTTTCGCCACGGTCCAATCCACCTATGCCGCCAAGGGCCGTCCCGCCGGCACCGAAAACACCGTGGTCCTTGTCCAGAACCTCGGCAATTCGCCGGCCGACATCGCCCTCGACATTTATACGCCCGGCGGTGTGCTGGTGAAGATGGCCAGCCGTGTGAGCACCGGCGTTGCGCCGGGGGCCAGCACCCAATTCCCGCAGGCGGTCAACAACGGCCTCGTCGCCGGCTTTAAGGGCTTTGGCGTCATCTCCGCCAGCCAGCCGGTTAACTCGATCATCGTGCGCGACATCCTGCGTCCCACCACGACCGCCGCGAAGTCCTATGGGCTGGTCGGAGCTGCCGGTACCGGCGGCCATACACTCGCCATGCCCCTGCTGCTCAACGAGCTTCTCACCTTCGACTGGAACAGCCGCATTACCCTCGTAAACGTCGGCTCGACTCCCGCCTGCGTCGTGATGACCTACTACCTGCTGCCGAACGCCGGCGGCGCCACCGGGAGCAATCCCCAGACCATCGTCGATAACGGCCCCGGATGCCTCGGAGGCACGGGTTACATCGTGAACGGCGGCTCCCAGCTCACCATCAGCCCCGAGCCCGGCGATACCAACTTCCCGTCCAGCACGTTCAACAACCAGATGGCCGCCCTCGCCGTCGTCCGCAACGCCGCGGCCACGAACGAGATTGCCGGCACGGTCGAGATCTACCGCTCCGATGGCAACCGCCTGCTCGGCACCTACAACGCTCCGGTCTACGAGGACGCGTCCTCAGACACTGACGACGCCGGGACCGAAGTCGTCCTCCCCATCGCCATGAAGAGCACCAGCGGCTTCTATACCGTCGCGGGCATCATGAACCTCGGCGACACCGCCGCCGACGTCACCATCACCTACGAAGGCAAGCTGGCCGATGGTACCGGCGCCAATTCCACGACTGTGGTCACGTTGCCGGGTGTCCAGAAGGCCGCCTTCCACAGCACCTACCAGGCCGGCGCCAACGTCCCCATCGGTTTCGTAGGCTCCGCGAAGATCACGTCCTCCCAGCCACTCGCAGTGGTCGAAGTTCGTGGCAAGCTCACCTCTTCCAACCCGCCCGGTGACGCCGAACCCATCTACACCTCCGTCAGTGGTGTTCCGAGCGATCGTGCCGCCACTAAGTGGACAGACCCGCTCTACTTCCGCCGCTTCGCCCCGGGAACTGGCGGAACCTTTGGCTACAACAGTTGGGTCCAGGTCATCATCGCCGACGGCACGACTGCCGATGTCACCCTCCGCTTCGCCGGCGACCCCACCTCCGGGTGTCCCGTCGGCCCCTACGAAGCCACCTTCTCGGTTTCAGGCAGCCGCGTCTTTTACGCCAACCTGGACGCCGACAACGGCTTCCCCGCCGGTCAGACCCCTAGCTGTTTCTTCGGCGGCTTAACCGTCACCACGACCAAGCCGTCGATCGTCATCAACCAGGTCGGCGCCGACAAGTTCCCCGGTGGCGACTCCGAAGGCGTTACCAACTCCTTCCCCGCTGACTAGGGCACCGGGCACACATTTCAAGAGGCGGGCCGCAGCTCTGTGGCCCGCCTCTTTCGTTCTCCCTTCCCTCGCCTGTCCCTCGCACTTGTCGCGATGACCCGAACAGCGTAAACATCCGAATCGGTATGCCTCGTTCTGCGTAGACTCACCCACGGGCATAGCCGCTCCACCACCGGGAGGTTCAATGCAAGCACGCAACTACGTCGCGCCCTCGTCCATCGATGAGGCCGTCGCTGCTCTCCAATCTGGCAACGGCTCCGCTCGTGCTATGGCCGGAGGCACCGACGTCATCATCCAGGTTCGTGAGAACCGGCGCGCCGTCGACACCATCGTCGATGTGAAATCGATCCCCGAGCTTCAGGAGATCACCCATAAGCCCGACGGCGGTCTGCGCCTCGGTGCTGCCGCTTCTTGCGCCCACATCTACCGCGACCCCCGGATACAGGCTCGCTACCCGGCACTGGTCGACTCCGCCTCCCTCATTGGTGGCATCCAGATCCAGTCTCGTGCCAGCCTTGGCGGCAACCTCTGCAACAGCTCCCCTGCCGCCGACTCCATCCCCACGCTCATCGCCCTCGGCGCCACCTGCGAAATCGCTGGCCCCTCCGGCCGTCGCACCGTTGCCGCCGAAGCCTTCTGCACCGGTCCCGGCCAGAACGTCCTCCAGCCTGGTGAGATGCTCGTCGCCCTGGACTTCCCCGCTCCCGCCGCCCATTCCGGCGCTTCCTTCGAACGCTTCATACCCCGCAACGAAATGGACATCGCCGTCGCCAACGCGGCCGCCAGCGTTGTCCTCTCCGCCGACGGGTCCACCTTCCAGTCGGCTCGCATCGCCATTGGCGCCGTCGCCCCCACTCCCCTTTACGTCGCAGCAGCCGGGCAGGCCCTCGCCGGCAAGCCCGTCTCCGACGACACCATCGCCGCCGCCGCCGATGCCGCCCGCGCCGCGGCCACCCCCATCACCGACATGCGCGGTTCCGCCGCGCAACGCACACACCTTGTCGGAGTCCTTGTCACCTCCGTCATCCACAAAGCCATAGAACGAGCGAGGGGATAATGGCCCGCCAGTACGTTTCCACCACCATCAACGGCGAAACCGTCGAGTTCCTCGCCGAGCCCGGCGCCAGCCTTCTCACCGTCCTCCGCGACGAGCTCGGCCTCACCGGCTCCAAGGAAGGCTGTAACAACGGCAACTGCGGCGCCTGCAACGTCATCCTCAACGGTGAGCTTGTGAACTCATGCTGCGTCCTCGCTGTCGAAGCGAATGGTGGCGAGCTGGGCACCATCGAAGGCGTCGCCCTCGGCGATGAGCTTCATCCTCTCCAGCAGAGCTTCCTCGAAAACGCCGCACTTCAATGCGGTATCTGCACACCCGGCTTCATCGTCGCCGCCAAGGCCCTCCTCGAACATGAGCCCGACGCCGACGAGGCCCGCATTCGCCACTGGTTGGCAGGCAACCTCTGCCGCTGCACCGGCTATGACAAGATTGTTCGTGCGGTACTCGAAGCTGCCGAACGAGATGCGCCAACCGGCCGCCACCTAGGAAAGGAAGGCACCCATGGTCACCAAGGATCGCTCCAGTTATAAGGTCATCGGCACCCGTCCCGTTCGCCCCGACGGTGTCGACAAGGTCACCGGCCGCGCCCAGTACGGCGCCGACATCCGCCTCAGCGGCATGCTTCGTGGGCACATCCTCCGGAGCCCCCATGCCCACGCCATCATCAAGAGCATCGACACCTCGAAGGCGATGGCCCTTCCAGGCGTCAAGGCCATCATCACCGGCGCCGACCTCGTACCCGCCGGCAAGACGATCGATGACCTGCCCGACCTCTCCGCCAACGTCCTCGCCGGTCGCAAGGCGCTCTACCGGGGCCACGCCATTGCCGCCGTCGCCGCGCTCACCGACGAGATAGCCCGTGAGGCTGCCGGCCTCATCAAGGTCGACTACGAAGTTCTGCCCGCCGTCCTCGACGTCCGCGAAGCGATGCAGCCCGGCGCGCCGATCCTCAACGAGGCCATGCGCACCCGCACACCCTCCGGCCCTGGCGATCAGCCCGACCAACATCGTCGCTCACACGCAGGTTCGCCTTCGGCGATATCGAGGCTGGTTGGAAGGAGGCCACCGAGGTCGTCGAAGGCGAGTTCTCCACCCGGATGGTCCACCAGGGCTACATCGAGCCCCAGGCCGCCACGGCGACGTGGAACAGCGATGGCCAGGTCATCATCTGGACGCTGCACCCAGGGCTCGTTCCCGGCGCGCGCGAGCGCACCAGCACCATCCTCGGTCACCCCATCTCCAAGATTAAGGTCATCCCAACCGAGATCGGTGGCGGCTTCGGCGGCAAGATTGGCGTCTACCTCGAGCCCGTCGCCGCCCTCCTCGCCAAGAAGACCGGCAAGCCCGTCAAGATCCAGATGGACCGCGACGAAGTCTTCGAAGGCACAGGGCCAACCCCTGGCACGTCCATCCGCGCGAAGCTTGGCGCCACGAAGGACGGCAAGTTCGTTGCCTTCGAGGCCGACCTCGCCTACGAAAACGGCGCCTACGCCGGCTCTGCCGCCAACTACGCGACGATGTGCATCACCGCGCCCTACGACATCCCGAACTTCCAGCTCGATGCCTTCGACGTCGTCGTGAACAAGCCGCGCACCCAGGACTATCGCGCCCCCAGCTCTCCCGCGGCCGCGTTCGCCATGGAACAGCTCGTCGACGAGACTCTCCGAAAAGCTCGACATCGACCCGCTCAAGCTCCGCCTCATGAACTCCGCCCACGAAGGCACGCGCGGCCCCGCCGGCATGCCCTATCAAGGCCATCGGTCACGAGGAATGCCTCGAGGCGGCCCTCGATTCGCCCCACTACAAGTCGCCGCTCGAAGGTCCGAATCGTGGCCGCGGCGTCGCCTCCGGCTTCTGGTTCAACGTCGGCCTCCGCTCGTCAGCGTCAGCGTCACCGTCGCAGCCCGATGGCAACGTCAGCCTCATCGAGGGCAACACCGACATCGGCGGCACCCGCGCCTCGCTCGCGATGCAGCTCGCCGAAACGCTCGGCATCGCCTACGAAGACGTGAAGCCGACCGTCGTCGACACCGACTCCGTCGGCTACAACGACGTGACCGCCGGCAGCCGCGTCACCTTCGCTTCCGGCATCGCCGTCCACGAAGCCGGCAAGAACCTCATCAAGGAATGACCGGCCGCCTCGCCGAGACCTGGCAGGTCCCCGCCGACGACATCGAGTTCGAGGACGGTACCTTCAAGACCAAAGACGGCGCCAAGATCCGGCACCTTCAAGGAGATTGCCCAGGCAGGTCGTCGGCCGCGGCCCGGGACTGACGGCCAGCGGCTCTGTGAACGCCGGCTTCCTCCAGGGCGGCGCCTTCGCCCATCACATCGTCGATGTCGAGGTCGAACCCCGACACCGGCAAGGTCACCATCCTCCGCTACACCGCGATCCAGGATGTCGGCACTGCCGTCCATCCGGCCTACGTCGAAGGCCAGATGCAGGGCGGCGCCGTCCAGGGCATCGGTTGGGCGCTCAACGAGGAGTACTACTACGACGACAACGGCCGCATGGCCAACTCCAGCTTCCTCGACTACCGCATGCCCACCACCCTCGACGTCCCGATGATCGACACGATCATCGTCGAAGTCCCCAATCCCGCTCCATCCGTTCGGCGTCCGTGGCGTCGGCGAACCGCCGATCGTCCCGCCCCTCGCCGCCATCGCCAATGCCATCGCCCATGCGACCGGCGTCCGCCAGTACACAACTCCCGATGTCGCCACGGCGGCTTCTCGAGACCACACGCAACGTGGTCTAAGGCCATCAATGGCCACCGTCCACATCGGTGCTCCATTTCGAGGTGATACCGGCGGCGCTGCCCAGGTGCAGGCCGCCGGTTCCACCCTTCGCGAGGTCGTTGCCGATCTCGACCGCCAGTTCCCCGGCCTCGGCCCAAAGATCATCGATGCCGCCGGCATACGGCCCGAAGTCATGATCGCGATCGATGGCGACGAAGTGCGCGCCGCCGATGCCGCCGTTGACGCCGCCGGCGAGGTCCACATCCTTCCCGCTATCGCCGGGGGATAACGGCCCTCGGGCAAACCCCTCTTGCTTCCACCGTCCGTCCCGCAAGAATTCGCAGAGGAGGTCGCCCTTGCTGGAGTCCCTCGCTGCCGCCGGCATCATCTTCTGCTTGCGCTGCTTCGATATCTCGCTTGGCACCATCCGCATGGTCTTCGCCGTCGAGGGCCGCCGCACACTCGCCGTCATCTTTGCCTTTGGCGAGGCGACCGCCTTCATCATCGGCGCCGGTATCGTCCTCGCCGGTGACATGGACCCCATCAAGATCGCTGGCTATGCCGCGGGCTACGCGACCGGCACAGCTCTCGGCATCACCGCCACCCGCACGCTCAATCTCGGCATGGCCACCGTCCGCATCGTCTCGCCACACGGCCCCGTCGGCATCGCCGAGGCACTTCGCCAGGAAGGCTACGTCGTCAACACCTTCGATGGCGAAGGCGCCGATGGTCCCGTCAGGCTCATTCTCCTCAATGTCCGCAAGCGCCATGTGCCCCGGGTTATGGCTGCCGCATCCCCTTGGGCCGAGGAATGCATGATCACCGTCGGCGATGAACCCATCGGCGTCAGCTTCCTCCCCGGGATGCGCGCCAGGGTCTAGCTCGTCGCGATCGCCACCGCGAACAGCAGCCCGAACACCAGGTTGAAGTTCGCCGTTGCCTTCAGCGCCGCGTTGAGCGCCCGCCCGTTCGTGCCATCGAACACCGGCCGTGCCGCCTTCATGAGGGGGACGAGCGCCCCCAGCACCAGCAACGCGGTCCATCCCATCGGCCCCAGCGGCCACGCACCCAGGGCGACCACAAACGCCACTGTGACCAGCGTCCCGTACCAGTAGCGCGTCAGCCGGTCGCCCATGATCACGCCGAGCGTGCGTTTCCCGGCCCGGCGGTCGGTGGCTATGTCTCGCAAGTTGTTCACCACCAGGATCGCCGTCACCGTCGCCCCGACGGGGATCGCTGCCACCCAGGTGAAATCCGGGATCGTCTGCGCCTGAACGTAGACCGTCCCGGGCACAGCGACCAGGCCGAAGAATCCGAAGGTGAAGACATCGCCGAGGCCGTGGTAGCCGATCGGCCAGGGCCCACCCGTGTACACGAGCGCCCCCGCGATGCAGGCCACCCCCGCGATGATGATTGGCCATCCCCCGGCGTAGGCAAGATAGACTCCCGCGATCGTCGCCAGCCCAAAAACCACCCACATGCCCGCCACGACCTCTCCCTCGCTCAACATCCCCATCTGCACTGCCCGCGGCGGGCCCAGGCGCTCGGCGGTGTCGGCGCCCTTCCGAAAGTCGAAGACATCGTTCGCCAGGTTCGCCCCAATCTGCAGGCAGAGCGCCCCGAACAGCGCCGCCAGCGCCGGCAAAAGGTCGAAGCTGTCGAAGCGAATCGCCACGCCCGTGCCAACGGCGACCGGCGCGACCGAGGCCGAAAGCGTTGGCACCCTGGCGGCCATGCGCCAGGCTCGAAGCTTCCCGGGTGTGCCCGCTGCGGCCATCGCCGTCACGCGCGCTCTCCCACCAGCACCTGGATGGCGCCACCCATCAGCGAACGCTTCCTCGCATGGCGAAAGCCCACCCCGCGGAAGAGCCTGGCGAACTCCTCTTTCTCCGGCAGATAGGCCCCGCTGCGCGACAGGTAGCGGTAGGCGTCGCGGTCTCCCGAAAACAGCCCTCCGACCACCGGCATCAGGTGCCCAAAATAGACCGAGTGCCCGGCGCGCAGCAGCGGTGACCCCGGCGCATCGATCTCCAGGATCGCCAGGCGACCGCCCGGCTTCAGGACCCGCGCGCACTCGCTGAAGACCGTCTCAAGGGTCGTAAAGTTCCGCACCGCAAAGCCCGAGACAACGGCATCGAAGTGTCCGTCGGGGAAGGGCAACGCCAGCGCATCGCCACGCACGTAGGCGCCGCCCTCATGGCTTCGCGCCACGGCCAGCATCCGGGCCGAAAAGTCGACGCCGACCGTCCTCGCGCCGCGCTCGCTTGCCAGGCGTGCGAAGTCACCCGTGCCGCAGGCCAGGTCCAGCACCGACTGTCCCGCCTCGATTCCCGCCATCGCCAGTGCCGTACGCCGCCATCGGTTGTCCATCCCAAGCGTCAGCAGGTGATTCATCCGTTCGTAGCGCGGCGCGATCCGGTCGAACATCTCCTCGACAACAGCCGCTTTCGTCTCTGGGGCGGGCAACTGGCTCATCTGCAGCATCGTGCCATGCTTACGCCTTAGCGGGCGGTAAGCTGCCCCCTCACGGTCGCAAAACCCCTTCCCCGTAAGCCTTGCCCAAGGCAATCTCGTGAGTCATCCGGCTCCATTCCGTCATGCGTGAGCCGGCAAATTTCAAGACGGACTGTTCGGAGGGATCTTTTGTTCAGCAGTCAGCGAGCCAGGTGGCTCTGGTTGATCGCCTCATTGGCGATCATTGCCCTGTTTGTCGTTGCTTGTGGCGACGATGATGATGACGACGGCGGCGACGACACCGGTGGCCCCGGTTTCGAGACCGTCACGATCGCTTCAGGCGATCCCATCAAGATCGGTATTTCCAGCATTCTTGCCGGCGACCTCGAGTCGCTCGGTGTGCCCATCGCGCAAGCTGCAGAGCTTGCCGGTGAAGGCGTCGAAATCGAGGGCCACAGCATTGAGTTCGTCCGCCGCGACGACCAGTGCACCCCTGAAGGTGGCGCCAGCGCTGCCTCTCAGCTCATCGAAGAAGGCGTTGTCGCCGTCGTTGGTCCCGTCTGTTCCGGCAGCGTGATCGCCGCCCAGGACCTGTACGAAGCCGCCGGCATCAGCCACGTCTCGCCTTCGTCCACGGCTATTGCTGCCACCGCTCCCGATCGCGGGACGCCCTATGCAACCTTCTTCCGCGTTACCTATAACGACGGCATCCAGGGCCCGGCTCAGGCGCAGTTCGCACTCGACGAGCTCGGCTCAAAGAGCGCCTACATCGTCTACGACACCGATGCCTATGGCTCCGGTCTCCGCGATGCCTTCAGCGGCGCCTTCGAAGACGGCGGCGGCAAGATCGCCGGCTCGGAAGGCTACGAAAAGAAGACGACCGACTTCCAGTCCATCGTCACCAACATCACCAGTTCCGATGCCGACCTCGTCTACTTCGCGGGCTTCTATGCTGAGGCGACTCCGTTCCTTCAGCAGCTCCGCCAGGTCGATGCCGACATCCCATTCCTCGCCGGCGACGGCGTCCGCGACGATGAGTTCCTTGCCGGGGCCGGCGACGATGCAGAGGGCGCCTATCTCTCCCTCCCGTCCCCGGTTCTCCAGGGCACCGTCTTCGATGACTTCGCCAGCCGCTTCGAAGCTTCGACGGGTGAGAAGGCGACCGACAGCCCCTTCACCGCCGAGGCATTCGACTCCGCCACCGTCATCATCAAGGCGCTCCAGGCTTCGGCCGAAGCCGATGGCGATGACCTCAAGATCGACCTTGCCAAGCTGAATGAAGCCATCGGAGCCACCGACTTCGATGGCGCCATCGGCCACATCAAGTTCGATGACAAGGGCGACAACGCCGGCGGCGAGACCCCGGTCACGCTCTTCGTTGTCGAAAACGGCGAGTTCGTCGCCTACAAATAGGCTTCGCACCCTCGCCTGATTGACCTCTATCGAAGGAGGCGCCGATACTTTGGCGCCTCCTTCGTTTGTCAGAGGCCACCGAAGCATCAGTAGGCCCCATGCAAATCCTCTTCCTCACCTCAGCCAACTTCTGGTTCGATCAGACCGTCAACGGACTGACCACCGGCAGCATCTATGCCCTCCTCGCCCTCGGCTACACGATGGTCTACGGGGTCCTCCAGCTGATTAACTTCGCCCACGGCGAAGTCTTCATGCTTGGCTCCTTCGCCGGCTACTTCGTCATGGTGGGCTTTGGCGGCGCCGAGATCTGCCGGCCCGATGATCGCCGTCTCCATCTTCTGCGCCATCATCGTCGCCATGGTCGCCTCTTCTGCCGCCGCCATCGCCATCGAGCGCATTGCCTATCGCCCGGTCCGCGGCGCGCCCCAGGCTCGCCGCCCTCATCAGCGCCATTGGCGCCAGCATCTTCCTCCAGTTCCTCGTCCTCGACCTCACCGGCGCCAAGGCGAAGTTCTACCCCGCCATCTTCCCGGCCGGTTCCGTCGGCGCCGGCAGCTTCACCATCAGCTACATCCAGCTCTTCCTCATCGGCTCCTCCCTCGTGATGATGGCCTTCCTCTACCTCGTCGTCCAGCGCACGTCCACAGGCCGTGCCATCCGCGCCGTCGCCGAAGATGCCGACAACGCCGCCCTCCTCGGGGTCAACGTCAACCGCACCATCGTCATCGTCTTCATCCTCGGCGCCGCTATGGCGGCTGTCGGCGGCGTGCTTTAGGGGCCTTTTCTTCCGCAGCGTCCGGGGCACCATGGGCTTCCTCCCCGGTATCAAGGCCTTCACCGCCGCGGTCGTCGGCGGCATTGGCAGCATCCCCGGCGCCGTCGCCGGCGGCTACTTCCTCGGCCTCGCCGAAACAGTCGGCCGCGAACTCCTGACGCGGATACCGGGCGTCACCTTCGGCAACCAGTGGCGCGACGTCATCGCCTTCAGCCTTCTCGTCCTCGTCCTTCTCTTCCGGCCCACCGGCATCTTTGGCGAGCGGACCTATCGCCGTGCCTGATTGGATGGAAACTCTCCTGCGGCGGGAGCGACGCTGGCTCGAACGTTCACTCCTCCCCGTCCTCTTCTTTGCCGCCGTCTTTCTTGTCCCCGTCATCCCCTTCTTCACCGACCCCTGGCTGCGTGTCCTTTTCCTCGTCGGTCTTTACGTCGTCCTCGGCCTCGGGCTCAACGTCGTGGTCGGCTTCGCCGGGCTTCTCGACCTTGGCTACGTCGCCTTCTTCGCCACCGGCGCCTACACTCTCGGCCTCGCTCACCTCGCCGGGCTCGCCTCTTGGCCTCTCTGCCAACTTCTGGCTCGTCCTCCCCATGGCCATCCTTCTCGGGGCGCTCGTCGGCCTCCTTCTCGGCCTTCCCGTCCTTCCCCTCCGCGGCGACTACCTTGCGATCGTCACTCTCGGCTTCGGTGAGATCATCCGGCTCCTCATTACCAACGTTGAAGGGGTCACCAACGGCTCGCAGGGCCTCAGCGCCATCGCCAACCCCGACCTTGGCTTCCGTCAGGTCGACCAGCCGTGGATCTGGTACTACTTCATCGTCGTCGCCGGCATCCTTACCGCCTTCGCCACCTCGCGCCTCCGTGACGCCCGCATCGGCCGCGCCTGGGAGGCCATCCGCGAAGACGAAGACGTCGCCTCCGCCATGGGCATCAACACCGTCAAATACAAGCTCATGGCCTTTGCCATCGGCGCCTCCATCGGCTGCCTCGGCGGCGTCTTCTATGCCAGCTTCATCAGCTTCATCAATCCCCAGGCATTCTCGCTCCAGGTCAGCATCAACGTGCTCGCCATCGTCATCATCGGGGGCATGGGCAGCACCCCCGGCGTCGTCATCGGGGCTTTCATCCTCATCGGCATCCCCGAGATCCTCCAGTTCAGCGATACCGCCGACTTCCTCGGCCACTTCACCTGCTCAGCGACGCCATCAACTCCGTGATCGATGGCCTCAACTCGATCACCCCGTTTACCGTCGGTAGCATTCCGCCCGCCGACGACTGGGGCGCCGCCATCGCAGACAAGCGCTTCATCATCTATGGCGCCCTCCTTGATCGCTGTCATGACCTTGCGGCCGTCGGGCATCTTCCCGTCGCCGCCGCCGCTCGAATTCGAGCATCTCCCACGCCGAGCCCCGGCATGACGGAACCGCCGGCGCCTGTCCTCGTTGCTGCCGGTCTCGGCATGCGCTTCGAGGGCCTCAACGCCCTCTCCGACGTCGACCTCGTCGTCCCCGCGCGGCGAAATCCACGGCCTCATCGGCCCAAACGGCGCCGGCAAGACCACCTTCTTCAACTGCGTCACCGGCTTTTACCGCCCGACGCGGGCTCGCTTCAGCTCGCCGGTCGCCGCATCGACGGCCTCCCGATGCACGAAGTCAGCGCCCTCGGCGTCTCGCGCACCTTCCAGAACATCCGCCTCTTCGCCAACATGACGGCCGTCGAAAACGTCCTCGTCGGCGGCCACCGCCACATCCACGTCGGCGGCCGCGAAGCCGTCGATATCCATCGCCGCGGCCGGCGCAGCGCTCGAACTCCTCCGCGGCCTCCGTGACCTACCCGTCGAGCTCGCGAACGGCATCGCGCGAGATCGGCGGCGCCATCTTCCGTCCGCCGCCCGTCCGCCATGCCGAGCGTGATGCCATCCGCGACGCCTGGGAACTGCTCCGCTTCGTCGGTCTCGCCGGGCGCGAGAACGAACTCGCCCGCAACCTCCCCTACGGCGACCAGCGCCGCCTTGAACTTGCCCGCGCCCTGGCAACCCGCCCCCGTCTGCTCCTCCTCGACGAGCCAACCGCCGGCATGAACCCCAGCGAAAGCGGCGCCATGGTCGACCTCATCCGCGCCATCCGCGACGACAAGGGCACCACCATCATCCTCATCGAGCACCAGATGCGCGTGGTCATGGGCGTCTGCGAGCAGATCACCGTCCTCGACTACGGTCGCAAGATCAGCGAAGGCGCTCCCGCCCAGATCCAGTCCGACCCTGCCGTCATCGAGGCCTACCTCGGGCACCCGCGCCGTCTCCGGGATCCACCATGGCCCTGCTTGAGGTCCGTGGCCTCCAGGCCGGCTACGGCGGCATCACCGCCGTCAAAGGCATCGACCTGGAGGTCGACGAGGCCAACGAGATCGTCACCCTCATCGGCGCGAAACGGCGCCGGCAAGACCACGACCCTGAGGGCGATCTCCGGCCTTGTCCGTGCCCGCGCCGGGACCATCACCTTTGCCAGTCAGTCCATCGAGAAGCGCCAGCCCCACGACATCGTCCGCCTCGGCATTTCCCATGTCCCGGAAGGCCGCGGCATCTTCGCCCGCCTTACCGTCTACGAAAATCTCCAGCTCGGGAGCTACATCCAGGGACCTCGCGCCGCTGCCGAGGACCTGCCGCGCGTCTTCGACATCTTCCCTCGCCTCAAGGAGCGCGCGAGCCAGACCGGTGGCACCCTCTCCGGCGGCGAACAGCAGATGCTCGCCATCGGCCGGGCGCTCATGGCCCGCCCAAAGCTCCTCCTCATGGACGAGCCATCCATGGGACTCTCCCCGCTCCTCGTGGAGACGATCTTCCGCACCGTCAGCGACATCCGCGCCAGCGGCACGCCCATCCTCCTCGTCGAACAGAATGCCGCCCTCGCACTCGAAATCGCCGACCGCGCCTACGTCCTCGAATCCGGCGTTATTACCCTCCAGGGCACGGGCCGCGAACTCGCTGCCGACGACAGCGTTCGCCGCGCCTATCTCGGCGAAGTCGAATCGCCCACCGCCTAGCGCGGTGCCTCTCGCCACTCCCTCGCGTAAAGTGCGGCCCACAAGCCCGCAAAGGGGGAGCTCCATGGCCGAATTCACCGATGTCACCTACGAAACCGACGGTCCCGTCGCCATCATCACCCTCAACCGCCCCAAGTATCGCAACGCCCAGAGCTGGCGCCTGCTCGATGATTTCGACACCGCCCTCGACATGGCGATGGCCGACGATAGTGTCCGTTGCGTCCTCCTCAAAGCTGCTGGCGACCATTTCTCCAGCGGCCATGACCTCGGTTCGCCCGACCAGGTGATCGAGCGTGAGGAGCGCAACCTCGACGAAGGCCTCGCCTCCTACGACAACTTTCGCAAGTACAACCTCGACCTCCTCCTCAAGTGGCGAAACTGTCCCAAGCCGACGATTGCGGTCGTCCGTGGCTACTGCATCTTCGCCGGCTGGATGCTCGCGGCCGTCATGGACCTCGTCTTCGCCGACACCTCCGCCCGCTTCCTCGCCGCCCAGGTCGAATATCTCTCCCACCCCTGGGACATCGGTGCCCGCAAGGCCAAGGAGATCTTCTTCGAGGGCCGCTTCATCGATGCCCACGAGGCCGCCGAGCTCGGGTTCGTGAGCCGCGTCTACGCCCCTGGCGATCTCGACCGGGAAGCCTACAACTACGCTCGCCGCGTCTCCGAAAACAACCCGATGGCCGTGCGGATGGCCAAGGTCGCCGTCAACCGCACCCAGGACATCCAGGGCTACACCGCCGCCGTCGACGCCGCCTTCAGCGACTACATCACCAAGATTCAGTACCGTGGGAGCGGCCGGGTCGAGGGCCAGCGGCGCCTCGAAGGCGTCGATTCTCGCCGTCCGCCACGAACGCGGTGACCGCTACGGGCTTGTCCCGCAGGCCACGGAAGCGAGCGCAGGCGGCGGGTAATCTCGTTGAAACAAATCGCTGATAGATTCCAGCGGAACGTCAGCACCACTGTGCGAAAATCCAGGAGAGCAACACAAGCATGTCCGTCTACAGAGCCGAGTACCTTTGGATTGATGGCCGCGAGCCAACGCAAACCCTTCGCTCCAAGACCAAGGTCATCCCCATGGGCCAGGAGCCACCAATCTGGGGCTTCGATGGTTCCAGCACGAACCAGGCAACCGGTCACGATTCCGACCTCGTTCTCAATCCCGTGGCCGTCTACCCCGACCCCGTGCGCGGGGGCGACAGCAAGCTGGTCATGACCGAAGTCCTGCACACCGATATGACCCCCCACGCCACCAACACCCGCGCCCCTCTCCGCGAGGTCGCCGAGAAGTTCAAGAAGTTCGAGTGCTGGTTTGGCATCGAACAGGAATACACGATGTTCGAAGGCTCGAAGCCACTGAACTGGCCCGAGCACGGCTATCCCGCACCTCAGGGCGACTACTACTGCGGGGTTGGCGCCGATGAGGTCTATGGCCGCGAGATCGTCGAAGCCCACCTCGAAGCTTGCATCGACGCCGGCATCTCCATCTCGGGCATCAACGCCGAAGTGATGCCTGCGCAGTGGGAGTTCCAGGTAGGCCCCCTTGGCCCCCTCGACTGCTCCGACCAGCTCTGGGTGGCCCGCTGGCTGCTCTACCGCATTGCCGAAGACTTCGGTGTCTCCGTCACGCTCGATCCCAAGCCCGTCCGTGGCGACTGGAACGGCGCAGGCTGCCATACCAACTTCTCCACCAAGTCGATGCGCGAGCGCTATGACGACTTCGACACGGCGATCAAAGCGCTCGAGAAGAATCACGACCTCCACATCGCCAACTACGGTGATGGCGTCGAACGTCGACTGACCGGCCTTCACGAGACCGCCAGCTACAAAGAGTTCTCCGCTGGCGTCAGCGACCGGGGTGCTTCCGTCCGCATTCCCTGGCAAGCCGCCCGCGACAAGAAGGGCTACATCGAAGACCGTCGCCCGAATGCCAACATGGACCCATACGTGGTCACGCGGCTTGTCACGAACACGATCTGCTCGGCTCTCTAGGGAGTAGTTCAGCAACAACGGAAAGGGCAGTCCCCGTGGGCTGCCCTTTTTCGTTGTCCGCGATTCACTCGCCGCGTAGAGTCGAGCCCATACGTAATCGAGGGAGAATCATGGGAAAACTCGACGGAAAAACTGCCATCGTCACCGGCTCCGGCCGCGGTATTGGCGCCGAAGTCGCCAAGCTCTTCGCGGCTCAAGGCGCCCGCGTCGTCGTCAACGACCTTGGTGTCTCGGTTGATGGTGAAGGCAAAGACAATTCCCCCGCCACGCTCGTCGCCGAGCAGATCAAGAAGAGCGGGGGCGAGGCGATCGCCAACTTCTCCGACATCGCCGATGTCGAACAGGCGGAGGACCTGGTGCGCACGGCCCTCAACGAATGGGGTCAGCTCGACATCCTCGTGAACGTCGCCGGCATCCTCCGCGACCGCATGATTTTCAACATGACCGAAGAAGAGTGGGACGCCGTTGTTCGCGTCCACATGAAGGGCACCTACGCAACCACGCCGTTTCGCCAGCATCCACTGGCGCCAGCGCCGCGAAGGTGGCCGACTCATCAACTTCACCTCCGGCTCGGGCCTCTTCGGCGCGCCCGGCCAGCCCAACTACGCCGCCGCCAAGATGGGCATCTGGGGCTTTACTCTCAGCTGTGCCCGCGCCCTCGCCCGCTACGGTGTCACCTCCAACTCGATCGGCCCGGGCGCCGCAACCCGCATGACCGACACCGTCCCCGACACACGTCGCTCGTCCGCCACCAAGGCAGACGATGCTGCAGGTACGGAGCGCGACCCCGCCAACGTGGCCGTCCCGCTCGTTTACCTCGCAAGCGACGATGGCGCCTGGATCAACGGCCGCTGCTTCGGCATCCGTGGCTACCAGGTCACTCTCTACAACACTATCAAGCCCGAGGTCGTCCTCCAGGGCAACCGCATGTGGACCGTCGACGAGATCTTCGAAAAGATGCCGCAGGTCTTCGGCAGCTCCATCCCCAAGCTGGAGAATTAGCCTCTGTTATCGGCCTTCGGCCACAAGGCCGCGACGATTCGACTTCTGTATCGGTATTAGCTCAACTTCTTGTGGCCAGCCCGGCGCGGGGAGACTGGCGTGTCCCTGACGCCGTCACATCCCCGGTTGAGCCACGGCGTCGGCCGTCTTCAGGAGGTCGCGGCCGAGAGGTTGGAGCTCCAGGCGGGTGCACCAAAGTCCCGAGGACAGCCGTTCAACAGCGGCCCACTCCCAGATGGCGGTCGCGTCGCGGCCGGTGGCGTGGGCGAGCCGGCGAGCAGATGCGCGGGGATCAGTGGGGTCGATCGGGTCCTGGCGCATGATGACTCCGAGGTCGTACTCAGGCTCGGCCAGGAGGCCATCGGGATCGATGAGCTTGTAGCCATGATCCGCCTTCAGCGCATTCCATTCGTGGATGTCGCCGTGGACGAGGACGTTGGAGGCGTCGTCATGCGCAGCGATGCGGCGTTCGGCAGCGTCGACGGCGTAGGCGACCGCCTCCTTCGAGCAGGGCCGGTCGAGTTCATCCCAGGTCCGCGTAATGAAATCGATGAGCCAGCGGCCTTTTTCGGCGCCGGTTGGCAGTGGCGCGTCGGGGACGATGCCCCAGAGGCGCTCAGCGGCCGCGCAAAGAATCTCACGGCGCTGCGGAGCGGGCAGGCCGCTATCGCCGAGACGTGCACCGAGGCGCTCGATGAGCATGGCGCTGCGGGAGACGTCGGAGCGAAGGAGACGAACGCACCCATCGCCATCCGCGAACCGCAGCACCGCCATCTCGTTGTCTGCACTGTGGTCGTCGCGCGGGATAAACACCTTCAGGACGGCTCGGGAGCCATCATCCAGCCTCGCGTCCGCGACAAGTGCTTCGTTTCCCCCGTCGTACGAGCGCCCGACTGTGATCGACCACTCGTGTTCGAGTTCGGCCACCAGCGCTGAGAGCTGCTCTAGCCAGCCCCCGTGGCCAGTGGCAATGGCCGCATTTCGGACCGCGTCGGGAACAGTTCGGAGTGGCATAGAGGAACCTTCGTAGAAGCGCGTCCTACGCGCAGCCATCGGCGGTAGGGCGTACTCAGGATTCTGCGCGGATAGACGACCAGTTAGAGGACCAATGGCGAGAGCTTCTCCCACGCGCCGTATCCCTCTTCCCTTCGTCTATGCTTCGCCAATGGCGACTGAGTCCGGCTTCGCTCCGCTTCGAGTCCGTGAGTTTCGCCTTCTCTTCATTGGCCTCGTCTTCGCCCAGGCGCTCATGCCCCTCCAGTTCGTCACCCAGATCTTCTGGGTCCAGGACGGCGTCAGCGAATCCCAACGCATCCTCTTCATCGGCCTCATCGGTACCACCCGCGGTGCCGGCGCTCTCCTCTTCGGCCTCTTCGGCGGCGCCTTCGCCGATCGCTTCGACCGGCGTCAGCTGCTCATCGCGACCCAGTCCGCCGCCTTCTTCTTCAACGTTGGTGTTGCGGCGGTCATGTGGATCAGCGATGGTGGCCCGCTCGGTCTCACACTCTTCTTCACGCTCACCTTCCTTGCCTCCTCCATGTGGGCCGTCGACATGCCCACCCGTCAGGCCATCATCCCCGACATTACCGGACCCTCATTGGCCCCCGGCGCCATCGCGCTCACCTCTGCCGGCGCCCAGGTCGCTGCCCCCGTCTCCATCTTTCTCAGCGGCTTTTTCGTCGACACCTTCGGGTTCTCCCAGACCTACCTCATCTCGACCGCCGGGCATGTTGCTGCCGTGGTCACCCTCCTCGCCATGCACTACCGCACCCCGCTCCGCGCCGCCGTGCCTGGCAGCCGCTACGGCGCCCGTCAGACCCTCTCCGATATCCGCGACGGTCTGCGCTACGCCCGCGGACACCAGACCTTGCTCTGGGTCATCCTCTTGCTCGGTTCGATCATGGTCTTCGGCTTCCCGGCCGTCGCCAACCTTGGTCCGACCTGGGTCACCACGGTCGTCGGCGTCTCCTACCGCCACTTCGGTTTCGTCGCCATCTTCTGGGGCGGCTCTGCCTTCATCACATCCATGCTCATGACCCGTTTTGCCTCCTACGGTGGCAAGGGGCTGCTGCTGGCAGCCGCGGCCATCGTCTTCGCCACGGGCTTCTGCGTCTTCAGTTCCGGGACCCTCATCGGGGCCGTTGTCGGCAATGCCCTCCTTGGAGGCGGCATGGCCACCGCTCAGATCGCCGCGGCCGCCCTCGTCCAGCACATCGCCCCGAACGAGGTCCGTGGCCGCATGATGAGCATTCTCTGGCTCAACATGGCCGTCGCCCAGGTCATGACCTTGCCCATCGCCGCTATTGGCCAGGCAACGTCGCTCCGTGTCCTCTTTCCGCTCCTGGCCATCTTCCTCATGGCCCTCGTCATCCTCGTAGTGGCTACGCGACCACAGGTGCGGCGGGCTCGCGTGGCGGCCGATCCGCCAGAGCCACTCGCCGCCACCGCCGGCTGACCGCCTCCCGCACTTCGAGGGAAACCGCCACGGCGCCTGCCCCGGCCAGCATCACCGCGCCCGCCTGCACGCTCGCCTGCACGATGTTGCATGCCAGGAGCACCGTTCCCGCCGCCAGCAGATAGCCTCCGCAGGCGCGCCGCAACGGGCGCCAGGCGTCGACCGCCGCAAGGATCCCCAGCCACGTAGCCGCCACTGCGACGAGGAGCGTGCTCAGCTGCGCGCCCGTCACAAACGCCGGGTTCAGGCTCTCCAGTTGTCGCAGCGCGCCCGTATACCCTACGAGTTCGTAGCCGCTGAACGGCAGACCCGCCAGCGGTCCCTCCCCTTCAACCCAGGGCAGGAAAAAGGCCACCAGTGCGGCCATACCACTGATTGGTCCCAACGCTCGCATCGGCTACTCCGGCGCCACCGTCAGCGCCCCATTCACCCGGGTCAGGCCGCGCTCGGTCACCCAGTTGATGATAAACGCGTCCATCACCTCTTCGGCCGTGTCCAGGTCCGCCGGGATGCCGCCCGAAGCCAGCCGGAGCACGGTGCTCATGTCGACAAATCCGTACGTCCCCGTCGATGTCGGAAGCGTCGCCAGCCCACGCGCGTACACATCGTTCGATTCGAGCGTGTCGCCGATGTCGCCGTCGATCATCCGCCGCACGCCCGCGACGGTCCCGATGAACAGGTCCTTGTCACGCAGTGCGATCGCCGTATCGTCGCCATCCGTCCAGAACGGCACACCGTTCACCTCTTCCAACACAGTCTCAGGCAGGTCGCCAACGAGATCCTCAATCACCTGGCGGGCCGCCGTCGCGTCTTCCACTTCGGTCATCACCACGCCCTCGGCCGACTCCTCGGTTCCATCCGGGAACCAGGCCGCGAACGCGGTCTCGCCGTGGAACAGGTCCACCACGTCCCGCAGCGAACCAACGCCCGCTTCGGCGCCGAGTTCCCTCAGCATCTCGTCCACGCTCGGCCACGGCGAACTTTCTGCCAGTGCATTGTCGAGCTCATTCCCTGCTTGCTCCAGGACCGCATCAAACGCATCGGCGACCCCAAACGTCGAGAAGAAGATCGCCGTGTCGCTCGGCACCATCCCTGCGTAGCGCGACACCCGTGGTTCCAGCATTGCTGCCGCAACACCGCTGTCGCTGCCGCCGGCCGCCTGGAACACAAACCCATCGTGCTTTGCGCCGAACACGCCGGCGATAGGTTCGAGGACCACATCGGCGTCCCCGCTGTCGAGCGCGTCGGCCAGCGCCTCGCCGCCGGTTATTTCATTCAGCATCCGCCCCATGTCCACGTACACGAAGCCGAGGAAGTCGTTCTCCAGCTCGTCCCGCAAGGTCACGAAGTCTTCGTTCGCCGCCAGCGACTCTTGCTTGCCCTTCGCCACCTCAATCACGTCGAGCATGCTGCCTTCGTTCATCGCCACCACAAGGTGCCCGTCGATCAGGGCCACCCACACCGGGCCGTCTTCGGCCCGGTAGAAGGTCGTGCCCATGTACGAGTCTTCCGACAGGTCGAATCCGCTTTGCTCTTCGATCACCGCGAGGGCCCGGTCACCGTCCTTCACCTTCGCGATGACGGCGCCGTTCACGTCGAACGACTCTGTATCGAATCCGCTCAGGTAGACCGCCGCGTTCCCGCCGAGGAATGGCTGCACGTCGTCCTCCCAGTCGAGGTCCCCATCCTCCTCGGCGCTCTGCTGGAGCTGGCCTTCCGGGTCGTCCTCTCCCAATCGCTCGATCAGGTCAAAAGCCGCCACCCACTGCGGCGACTTCAGGTCCGTGTTGTAGGCCACGTAGACGCCCGCGTCCGCCGGCACCAGGCTTGCCGAGGTCAGGTTGACCCCGCCGGCTTTGCCGGAAGTGAACATCACGAACCCGGCGACCGCCGCAGCACTCACACCGAGCGCCAATGCCAGCCAGATACTGCCTTTGCGAAGAGCCATGCCAAACCTCCCGGGCACCGTCAGGCGGCGCCGGTTGCTGTATTAGAGCAGTCGGCATCTCCTTCCGTCCTCCGCAGCCTTATTGCCGCCATCTCCACTCTCCCGTACCTTCCGCCATTGCGAGGAGGCGAGATTCTCGTATGCATCGTCACAACGTCCCGGAACGACAGGTTGCGGTCGCATGACCCTGCGGGCCGGCGTAGCCACCGTCGACATCACCCCACCGGCCGGCACACCGCTCGACGGCTACGGCGGCCGGCTCGACAACGCCCTTGGCGTGCACGACCCGCTCCATGCTCGTGCCATCGTCCTCGATGACGGGACCACCCGCCTTGCCCTCGTCGTCTGCGACCTCGTCGGCGTTGGTGCCCATCTTGTCGCCAGCGCCCGCGAACTCATCGCCGAGCGCCCAGGTATTCGCCCCGACAACGTCCTCATCGCCGCAACGCACACCCACGCCGGTCCCGCTGGCGTGCGCGGCCGCGGCGAGCGACGTCCTCGTCAGCCATGCTCGCCCGCACCGATCGCCGGCGCCGTTCGTTACGCGCTTCGCTCGACATGCCACGAAGGTCGCCCTCAAGTACGGCGTCACTTCCGTCGAGAGCATCTCTCAGAACCGGCGCGACCCCGACTGGCCTATCGATACCGCCTCGACGTCCTCGCACGCCGACACGCCGGACGCCCGAAACCTCGCCACCCTCGCCCGCTACAGCTGCCATCCCACTGACCATGGACCGGCGACGAACCTCGACTACAGCGCCGACTGGCCCGGCGATGCCTGCGCGCGTCATCGAGCAGGTCATCGGCGCCCCAGCCCGGCCATCTACTTCAACGGCGCCTGCGGCAACATCAATCCCGCCTGGATGCGGCAGCGAGTTCGACGACGTGCACCGCCTCGGCTCCGATCGTCGGCGCCAAGGCGGCCGGCCTCTCGCAGGAGCTCCGCCCGCTCGGCGGTGAACCACACAGGCTCACAACATCCGCTGGGACGAAGCTCAGCCACGAAGCCGGTCACGGCCGGCCGCCTCGTCGGCGTCCGCCCCTGAAGTCGGTGAGCCGACGTTTTGGCGCCCCTACCGCAGCGGCCCCGGCGACGACGAGATGGCCGCGCTCATCGACTCGCTCGAGACGAGCAGCAGGCGCTGCCACTGGCGAAGCCAGCCGCGAGGTCACGGCCGAAGCTCACCCGGGCGCGCATGGAGCGAGTCGCCCTCGGCCGCACCCGCGACCGCGATCCGTTCCGCGATGAAGAGGTGCAGGCGATGCGCCTCGGCGACTCGCTCTACCTCGTCGCGCTCCCCGGCGAAGTCTTCGTCGAAACCCAGGAGGAGATCCGCGCCGAAGAGCGGAATCGCCGACCTCGCTCGTCGTCACCTACGCCAACGACTACCCGGGCTACTTCTGTCGCGCGGAGGCGTACGAGCAGGGTGGCTACGAAGCCGGCGTCACGCCCTTCGCGCCCGAGGCCGACGCACTGCTTGTCCAGGCCGCGCTCGATGCTCTCGCGGAGGTGGCGTGATGCCCACGGTCCTCGTCCTGACCGCACACGGCGACGACATGGAGTTCTACGCCGGCGGCACGATCGCGAAGCTCTGCATGCTCGGCTACGACGTCCATCTCGTCATCGCCACCGACAATACGAAGGGCACCTTCGAGCTCTCTCGCGACGAGATGTTCGCCGTGCGCCTCAGCGAAGCCCGAAGCGGCCGGCAAGGTGCTCGGCCTGAAGAGCGTCGAATGCCTCGACTACCCCGACGGCGAACTCTGCCGACGTGCCGCTCAACGTTCTCCGCGGCCAGCTCATGGAGCGCATCCGCCGCCTTCGGCCCGACCTCGTCTTCACGTTCGACCCCTGGGCGCCCTACGAGGGTCACCAGGACCATCGCTCCGTCGCGTGGGCCGCCATGGAGGCCACCAGCTTCCCGCACTTCCCGCTCTACTACCCTGAGCAGGTCGCCGCCGGCCTCGAACCCTGGCTGGTGAAGGAGGTCTACTTCTTCGCCAAGACCCCGAACGACGTGAATCGCCCCGTCGACATCAGCGGCGAGCCCATCCGCAAGCAAGATCGCGGCCCTCTGGGAACACACGAACCAGATGGTGCTCACGCTCGCGGACGTCCAGCAGCATATCGCGCGCGGCGCCCTACGACGTCCCCGCGCTCACCTCCCTCGACCCCCACGACTACCGTGCGTTCATCGACCAGCGCGTCCGCACCACCGCCGCCGCCATCGGCAAGCGCTACGGCGTTCGAACTACGGCGAGCACTTCCGCCGCACGCGCTGGGGCGGCACCGAGCGCATGGCCGACCCCGGCGAGATCCCGCCGGACGATTTCTAAGGAGTGTAGGTAATGCCGAGCTCCGCGAGGTGCGTGGCCAGGACCTCTTTCGTCACCTGGCCGACGTTCTGCGATACCAGCACGCCATCAGCGCCGATAAAAAACGTCGTCGGCATCAGGCTGACCCGCCAGCGGTCGCTCACCGACCCAGTCGGGTCCAGTGCCGCCGGGAACGTCACCCCGAGGTCGTCCAGGATCCCCTGCGCTTTGCCCTGCGTCTCCAGCAGGTTCACCGCGAAAAATGCAACCTGCCCGTCGAGGTCCTTCGAAGCCTGTTCGTAGACCGGAAGCTCTTCCTTGCACGGCGCGCACCAGCTCGCGTACCAGTTCAGCACCACGGGCGTCCCTTTGAAGTCCGAAAGCTTGTGCACCGTCGTCCCGTCGAACACATCAAGAAGGGCGAAATCGGGAGCCGCCTGGCCGACTTCCGGCCGCTCCGGTCCGATAGGTCCCGTACCGGGGACAGCCGTTGGGGCGCCCGGCAGGTCCGGCAGGGGCGTGCCGCCAAAGGGATTTGAATCGGTCGGGGCATTGCCGTCGTCACCCGTGTTGATGAACAGGTAGAAAGCGCCCGCAGCCACGACAACGGCGGCGACCGCGATCAGGACGAGCCTCTGGATAGTCGGCACGGTCCCAGTTTCCCAAACCTTTGGGCATTCCCGCTGCCGGTGTGTAAAGATCGGAGAAGGAATGCCTCATTCACCGGCCATTAACACTGGCACGCCACCATCGGAAGCAATGGCTGCACCTGCACTCAGCGTTGCGCCGACCGTCCTCGTTGTTGAGGACGAAGAAAATCTGCTGTTCACCCTTCGTTACAACCTCGAACGTGAAGGCTATCGCGTGTTAACGGCCAGCCGCGGTGACGACGGCCTCCGCACCGCCCGCGAGCGTTCGCCCGACCTCGTCGTCCTCGACCTCATGCTCCCCGGCATGGACGGCATCCAGCTCTGTCGCCAGCTTCGCCGCAACTCGCAGGTCCCCGTCATCATGCTCACCGCTCTCGGTGGCGAATCCGACAAGGTTGCCGGCCTCGACATCGGCGCCGACGACTACATGGCCAAGCCCTTCGGCATGCGCGAACTGCTCGCCCGCATCCGGGCCCTCCTCCGCCGTGCCGGGCATCCCGATCCCGCTGCTGCCCCGTCAACGCCCGGGCTCAGCTCCCGCGACCTTGAACTCGATCGCAACCGCCACGAACTTCGCCGTCGTGGCCAGCTCATCCGCCTCAAACCGAAAGAGTTCGAGCTTTTGCTATTCTTCATGGAACATCCCGGCATAGTTTGGAGCCGGGAGCAGATCCTTGATGGGGTCTGGGGAGAGGACTTCTACGGCAATGCTCGGACCGTCGACGTCCACGTCCGCTGGCTTCGCCAAAAGGTCGAAGAAGACCCTGCTCAGCCAGTGCGCCTGCGGACCGTGCGGGGAAGTGGCTACCTCTTCGAAGGCTAATCCGTCATGACCGGCCACATCACCGGGCGGGCTGCTTTTGCCGCCGCCGTCGCAGCGTTTGCCGCCTTTCTCTTCGGCCTCTGGGTGCATGGCAACTCCACCTCGACGTCGGCCGTCGTTGCCCTCTGCCTTGCCGTCGCCCTGGTGGGCGGCCTCATCGGCTACCTCGCCCTCCATAGCTCCCACCGCTCGCTCAAGGCCGTCAGCTATGCCGCCGAGGCGATTGGCGAGGGCGACCTCCGCTATCGGGTCGAAGTCAGCTCCAGCGCCACCCAGGAACTGGAGCACGCCTTCAACACCATGGCCCACCGCGTCCAGGAGCTCGTCGCCGAGACCGTCGCCGAACATTCCCGCCTCGAAGCCGTCTTCGATGCCGCCGCCGACGGATTCATCGCCCTCGCTCCCGACACCTCCGTCTGCTACCTCAACGCTGCCGCCCGCACGCTCCTCAAGGTGGATGTCGCGGAGTCCCTCCATCGGCCCTTCATCGAAAGTGCGCGCGATTACGAACTCGACGAAATCGTCCGCAACACCCACCGCGACGGCACCATGCAAACACGCGTCGTCACGTACGGCCCCGATCGCCTGCCCCTGCGTGCCGTCTGCATGCCCATCACCGGCGGCGGAGACTGGGCCGTCCTCCTCGTCCTCAACGACCTCACCGAGGTCCAGCGCCTCGACCAGGTGCGCCGCGACTTCCTCAGCAACGTCTCGCACGAGTTGCGCACCCCCCTTGCTTCCGTCCGTGCGATGGTCGAAACCATTGGCGAACTCTCCTCGCAGGACGACGCAGCCGACTCCGGCGTTGCTGAGTTCGTACGCCGCTCGCTCTCTCAGCTCGACCGCCTTGGCAGCCTCGTCGACGAACTTCTCGACCTCTCTCGCATCGAGTCCGGCGCGATCGACCTCCGCCCGGAAGAGATCGACCTCGTCGGCATCATCGGCGAGGCGGCCGACTCCATCCGTGGCGCCCATCGCGAGCGCGCCATCGAACTCGTCCTTCCCCAGCAGTCGGTCATTGTCGAATGCGACAAGAAATCCGTGATCCGCATCGTCTGCAACCTCCTCGATAACGCCATCAAGTACAGCGCCGACGGCAGCGTCGTTCGCGTCGAAGCTCGCGATGAAGGCGACCTCGTCTGCATCTCCGTCGAAGATCACGGCGCCGGCATCGCCCCGGAGGATCTTCCCCGCGTCTTCGAACGTTTCTACAAGGCTGATGCCAGCCGCTCGAACGCCGGGGTTGGCCTTGGGCTCGCCATCGTCAAACACCTTGTCCGCGCCCACCGCGGCACCGTCGTCGCCGAAAGCCTCGAAGCTGGCGGCACCACCTTCTCCGTCCGCCTCCCGCGCAAGTTCCTCGGTGTGGCCTCCGAGCGTCGTCGCGGCGGCCAGGCTGCCCTCTCGGCCTGAACGTCGCTCGAAATTCTCCCGTCCCAGCCGGTACCATGGTGGTTCATCGTTTTGCAGGTGCCGCGTGACCGTTCCCACCCTCAATGCCCTCGATTCCCTCACCGCCTGTCTCTGGGAGACAGCTTCCCTTTCTCCACGGGCGATGGGCATCGTCCGCGACCTCGCTTCCGTTCACGGTGCTGATCGCGCTGCCGTCGACAGCTGCCAGCGGCTTGAGTACTACGGCATCGGCCCCTGTCGCTGCGACGCTCCCCGCCGCCTCCATGGCCGGGCAGCTCTCCAGCATCTCGCCGAAGTGGCGGCCGGCCTCCATTCCGCCGAACTCGGAGAAGACCAGGTCATGGGCCAGGTCCGCGATGCACTCGCCGGCGCCGGCGGTGATCTTCAGCTTCTCGCCGGCGTCGCCGTCAGCGCAGCCCGCGAATTCCGTCGCAACGAAGAGTTCGATACCGACTCCGGCCGCCTCCTCGACCGCGCCCTCGACCTCGGTGGCGTCGAAGCTGGTGGCGGCCTCCTCGTCCTCGGCGCCGGTCGCATGGGCCGTCTTGTTGCCGCCCGGGGCGCCGCCCTCGGCTTCGCCGGCGTCGTTGTTGCTTCTCGCCGTCCACCGGAACCTGCCTGGCTCGACGAGGCCGGGGCGACCTGGATCTCCCTGCTCAGCATCGCCGCAGCTGCCCCCGTCGACGTGGCTGTGGGCTGCCTTGGAGCTTCTGCCGATCCCGTCGATCCTGCCTCCGAACTGCCCGCCGTCCGCAGCCTCCTCGTCGACCTCGGTACTCCCCGCAACTTCGCTCGCGCCGAAAACAGTGGCGTCCCCGTCGTCACGATCGCGAGCATCATTGGCGCCCGCCCGCCGGGCGAAGAAGCACTGCGCCTGCGCAGCGCCACCCGCCTCCAGGCCACAATCGATGCTCGCCTCGCCGATGTCGCCTCCGATGGCGCTTCCCCCCTCGGCCGCCTGCGCAAGAACATCGAGGCTACGCGCCGTCGCGAAACTGCTCGCCTCGCCGCTGCCAATCCCGACCTCGATCCCGCCTCCCTCGACGCCCTGACCCGCTCTTTCGTCAACCGCCTTTTCCATCGTCCAACCGAAGCGCTCAGGGGGGAGCCGCACCTCGCGGCCACTGTCGCCGACCTCTTCGAGCCCGACCTCAGCGATCCCGACTGAATGACTCCCGGCACCGTCTTCCTCGTCGGCGCCGGCCCAGGAGATCCCGGCCTTCTCACCCTCGCCGCTCGTGACGCCATCGCAGCTGCTGACGTCATCTACATCGACGCACTCGCCGCCCGCGCGGCCCTCACCTTCGCCCGCGAGAATGTCGCCGTCCACGACGTTGGCAAGCGGGGCGGCCAGGCCCAGCCTTCCGAGGCCAGCATCATCGAGGCGTTCATCGCCGATGCGCGGTCCGGGAAGTCCGTTGTCCGCCTGAAGGGCGGTGATCCGTTCGTCTTCGGCCGTGGCGGCGAAGAAGCCGAGGCCTGCCGTTCCGCGGGCATCCCTTTCGTCGTCATTCCCGGCGTCACATCCGCTATCGCCGGACCCGCCTACGCCGGCATCCCCGTCACCCACCGCGGACTCTCTCGCTCGTTCGCCGTCGTCACCGGCACCACCGCCGACGGGGCCGCAGTCGACTGGGCCGGTTTCGCCGCCGTCGACACTCTCGTCGTCCTCATGGCCGCCCGCCAGGTGGAAGCGGTCACCACGGCGCTAGTCTCCGCCGGTCGCTCACCCATGACTCCTGCCGCCGTCATCCAGTCGGCCACCACGCCGCAACAGCAGGTCGCCACCGGGACGCTCGCAACCATCGCCCGGCAGGCGGCGACGCTCGGTCCCCCTGCCCTTCTCGTCGTTGGCGAAACCGTCGGGCTGCACGAAGCGCTTGCCTGGTTCGCTGCCGGACCGCTTTCCGGGCGCAGCATCGTCGTCACCACCTCGGGTGCCATCGCCGATGCCTGCGCCGCCACGCTTCGCGCCCGGGGGGCCACGGTCACCGTCGCCCCCCTGATCAGCATTGCCTTCAATCCTCCCGGCGCCATTCTCGATGAGATCGCGCTCGCCGCCGGCTGGCTGGTGCTCCCCAGCCGAAACGCGGTTCGCGCACTTGCCATGGCCCTGGCAGCGGCCGGACGGGACGCCCGTGCGCTCGCCTCCTGGAAGCTGGCCGTGTCGGGCAATGGCACCGCTGCCGAACTCGCCCATCTCGGCCTCCGCGCAGACTTCCAGCCCGGGAACCCCGGTGCGGTCGGCATCGCCTCCGAACTGCCGCTCCATCCCGGCGACCGTGTGGTCCTCCTCCAATCCGATCGTGCCCGTGCCGGACTCCGCGATCTCCTCGTCCATCGCGGCGCCGCAGTGACCACCGTCGAGGCCTACCGGACCGAACCCGCAGCCACTCAGCGCCAGCCAGATGGAGGCACTCGCGAACGCCGACGCCGTCACGCTCGCCAGCCCCTCTGCCGTGGAATCCTTCGCCCTCCACCTCCGCGGCCGTGAGTCGTGCCCCGCTCGCATCGTCGCTATCGGACCGACCACCGCCGCCGCCGCCCGCCAGGTCCTTGGCCGCATCGACGCCGTTGCTTCGTCCCCTTCGCCCGCTGATCTCGCCGACGCCGTCGAGGAAGCACTTCAATGAGCCTGCTCGTTGCCCTTCAGCCCTCCTTCGGCCCCGCGCTGGTGGTCGGCGCCGGCGCCGTCGCCCGCCGCAAAGTGCTCGCCCTCATCGATGCCGGGTTCATCGTCACCGTCGTCGCCCCGGCGATCGACGAGGTGATTGCCGGCTCCGGGGCGACGCTCCATCGCCGCACGTTCGACGAGGACGACCTCGACGGCGCTGCCCTCGTCTTCGCCTGCACCAATGACCGGGCCGTCAATCGCCTCGTCGGCGAACGATGCCGCCACGCCGGCGTCCCCGTCCTCGTCGCCGATTCCCAGGCCGAAAGCACCTTTTTCTCGCTCGCAACGTCCCGTCACGGCTCCGTCCAGGTTGGCGTGACCACCGATGGCGCCGGACCGGGCCTCGCCGCTTCCATCCGCGACGCCATCGACGCTTCCCTCCCTGCGGACATCGAAGAGCGCGCCGAGGCCCTTCGCCGCTCACGCCGCCTCTCCTAGCAAGACACACCTCTCGACCATGGCCCAAACTGGGTGGCGATGACCAACGCCGAGATCCTCGAGGCCGCCCGCACGCTCTTCCCGGGCGGCGTCAACAGCCCCGTCCGCTCCTTCAAGTCCGTGGGCGGCGACCCCGTCCCGGTCGCCCGGGCCGCCGGCCCCTACGTCTACGACACCGAGGACCGGCGGTACATCGACTTCATCGGCGCCTTTGGTCCCCTCATCCTCGGGCACGCGCCGGCGTCGGTGGTGGAGGCGATAGCCGGCGCCGCTGCTTCCGGCACCGCCTTTGGCGCCACCAGTCCCGCCGAAGTCGAGCTCGGACGCCGCATCCTCGACGCCACGGCGCTCGAGCGCGTTCGCTTCGTCAACTCAGGCACCGAGGCGACGATGACCGCCATCCGCATCGCCCGTGCCGCCACCGGCCGGCCCGTGGTCGTGAAGTTCGAAGGCGGCTACCACGGCCACAGCGATGGCCTTCTCGCCAAAGCGGGCAGTGGGATCGCTACCCTTGCCGTCAGCGACTCTGCCGGCGTCCCCGAGTCGATCGCCGCTCAGACAGCCGTCCTCCCCCTCAACGACGTCGCCGCTCTCGATGCCTGGTTCGCCGAAAGCGCCGCTTCGACGGCGGCCGTCATCGTCGAGAGCGTGCCCGCAAACATGGGCGTCGTCCCTCTCTCGGCCGACTTCGTTCGCGCCCTCGAAAAGCACACGGCCGCGTCCGGCGCCGTCCTCATCGCCGATGAAGTTATCACCGGCTTCCGGCTTCGCTACGGACTGTCGGGCGTGCTCCCAGGCGCCGGGCTCGTTTGCCTCGGCAAGATCATCGGTGGCGGCCTGCCCGTCGGGGCCATCGCCGGTGATGCCCGCTACATGGATCTCCTCGCGCCGGTCGGTCCCGTCTACCAGGCCGGGACCCTCAGCGGGAACCCGGTTGTCATGGCCGCAGGGATCGCGATGCTCGACGGACTCGCCCCGGGAACGGTCTACCCGCGCATCGACGCGCTCGCCGGCCACCTCGAAAATGCCCTCATCGCTGCCGCCCACCGCGCTGGTGTCCGGGCCACCGTTTCGCGTGTCGGCTCCATGCTCACCTTCTTTATGACCGGCGAGCGCCCGGTCTCCTTCGCCGGCGCTGCCGCCTCCGACACGACCCTCTTCGGCCGCTTCCACCGGGCGCTGCTCAACCGCGGCGTCATGGTGCCCCCATCACAGTTCGAAGCCTGGTTCGTCTCCGCCGCTCACAATGAAGCCACGATTGACGCCACCGCGCATGCCGCCCATGAAGCCCTCCGCGAAGCTGTCGAGGCCGGCACGTGACCCCCCTCCGCATCGGCGCCCGCGGCAGCCAGCTCTCCCGCATCCAGGCCCAGCTCGTGATCGACGCTCTCCAGGCCGCCCATCCTCAGCTCGAAACCGAGTTCGTCCCCATCGCCACCAAAGGCGACCTCGACCCCGACTCGCCCCTCAGCTCTGGCTCCGGCTGGTTCACCACGGTCATCCAGGAAGCCCTCGCCGCCGGCGAGATCGACATCGCCGTCCATAGCTATAAGGACCTCCCGACGAAGCGCCCCGAGGGACTCATCATCGCCGCCATTCCTGTCCGCGCCGACCCTCGCGATGCCGTGGTCAGCCAGGGCAACCTTCGCCTCCGCGACCTTCCGGCGGGAGCCCGCGTTGGCACTGGCAGCCCTCGCCGTCGCGCCCAGGTGCTCGCCGTCAATCCCGCTGTCCGCGTCGAATCCATCCGTGGAAACGTTGACACCCGCGTCCGCAAGGTCATCTCCGGCGAATACGACGCGGCCGTTGTCGCCCTCGCTGGCCTCCAGCGCCTCGGCCTCGAGTCGGCCATCTCGCAGGTCCTTGGCTACGAGGAGATGTTGCCGGCGCCGGCCCAGGGCGCCCTCGCCGTCGAGTGCCGCGCCACCGATGCCGCGACGCTCGCCCTCGTCCACCCCATCGACAATCCCTCGCTACGCACCACGGTCGCGGCCGAGCGATCCTTCCTCGCGCGACTCGAAGCTGGCTGCGACTTCCCTGCTGCCGCCTACGCCGAAGTCTTCGGTACCACCGTCAAGCTCAATGCCCTCATCGCCCCGGAAGGTCGCATCATCCGGTCAAAGATCGGTGGCGCCGTCGAGCATGCCTCCGGCCTCGGCGCCGAACTGGCCGACGAATTGCTTCGCCTTTCCCGCACCTAGCGCCCGATTGGGACTGTCAATTCCAGTTGAACTTTGCTCGAGTCCGACAATTCGACGACGAGCGTCATGGTCCAATTGCCGGTTTGCTGAAGGCTGACATCTGTCTCCCACCGGGGCCCGTCGACGTGTTCCAACGAATACGACGTTGGGCCGCTCCGGCTGGCCCCAAACGAAAACCTCGCATCGACGCTCGGTGGCTGGCCCGTACCCGCCACCAACTCGTGCAAGTCGACCGCGAGCCGGTTCGTACCGGCCCGACCCGGGTCGATGGAGACGACGACGTGATACGGCTCGAGAAAGACGTCTGTCGAGAATGGCCGGCCGGCACTCGCTGCTCCGGCTGCCGTCTCCGGCGGCCGACCCGTGAGTGAGGCCGTCAACCCGATCGCTACGACGAGGGCGACGATTTCGACCGCTAGGAGCCTTCCGAGCAGCTTCCGCCGATCGCTTTCCGGGTTGTGGACCAACGCTGGCACGACGCGCTGTCGGTTCGCGAGCGCTGCCAATCCGGCGATGGAGACGAGAGCGACCTTGCCGATGAGTAGCCGCCCGTAGCCAGTCTCGACGATCTCGCTCCAGCCCGGTACAACTCGCCAGGCCAGCACGATCCCGCTCACGACCGCCACTGGAAAGAGCACCGTCGCAAACCGCGAGAACCTTCTCGCAATGGAGGCACTCTCCGCAGCCTCGAGTCGTCGCACGCTCAGTCCCAGCGCGACCAGCCCCCCAAACCACGACCCGATCGCGAGGACGTGGACTGTGTTCGCCCCAATCCCGAACCATTGGGGGTTGATCGCCGCCGGGTGGCCGGTCCAGGCCAGGCCAACCGCTATCAGGACAACGCCAACCGTCCCGGCGCCCCGGCTCCACCGCTGGCCCGACTGGACCATAAGACTGCCCACGGCGATGCCCCCCGCGACCGTGAGCATTGCTCCCGGCAGATAGCGGGCGTTCCATGCCGCATCCCACGTTTCCATCTTGTTAAGGGCGCTCCAATCGCCGTCCACCAGTCGCAGCGTCTCAGCACCAAGCACCAACCCCGCCGTGACCACCGTCGCCGCACCTGACCAGCCAGCCCACCGTAGTGACCCCCGTCGCTCAGCGCCGGCCACCACCAGTGCGAACACTGTGAACCCGATGGCGAGCGTGGTCGCGAGATATCCCGCCCCTCGCGCCAGCGTTGCCGCGTGACTCGCCCAGCCCGAACTCAGTGCAGGAGCCACATCGCGGACCGACGGGTTCAGCTTCTCTCCAACCGCAAACAGGATCGTTCCTCGCACCGGGTGGCCATCGGCTGACGTCACCCCCCAGTTCACGAGGTAGGAGCCGTCGTCCAGTTTTGGGACAGCGATCCGGAGCTCCGGGCCATCTGCTGTAATGTCTCGCGAATCCACCCGCTTGCCTGCGATATCACGCACGGCGTTCGCTCCGGGCAGAGGTGACACCCCCTCGCTAAACGTCAGGACGACCGCGTCCGGAGACTCCTGGAGTTCCGCGCCGTTTGCCGGGTCCGAACTCACCAGGAAGGCGTGGGCAATCGCCGTCGGCGTCGAACCACTCAGCGAAATTCCCACGAGCACAAGTGCGAAGAAGAGAGCTTTTTTCACGGTCGCCACGAACGCATCGGTTCGCGCTCAGCATTACACCGCCAGCGCTACCGCTCGACTTCCGCGCGCCATTCCCGGAAGGCAAGGTGGAGTCGGCTGCGCGTCTCGTCCGAAATCGGCGCCGGCCCGCACTTCGCCAGGACCCCGACAAACGCCTTCACTTCGCGCACATGGACGACGCAGCTGCCACATTCCTCAACGTGGCCCTCGAACCAGGACAGCTCCTCGCCGGTCATTACCTCTTCCAGGTAGTCCGTGACCAGTTGCCGCAATTCGGCGCAGGGGTTGCTCGGCTTTCGGTCCATATTGGTGCTATCGCTGCTTAGTATGTCCGGCCCCGGCAACTCAGCGTTACAGGGTCTTCCCCGTCGCGAAGCGTTGCGGTCCCTCGATTGCCTCCGCTACGAGCGAAAGATACTCCCTTCGCCCGAGCTCTACCGCACCCATCGACTTGAGGTGCGGCGTCATCATCTGAACGTCCACCACCGTGAAGCCACATCGCTCCAGGTATTCCATCATCGCCGCCATCGCGAATTTCGATCCGTCGGTGGCGTGGTGGAACATCGACTCCGCCCCGAAAAGGCCACCCACGGCAATGCCATAGAGGCCGCCACCGAGGGTTCCATCCGGCCTCCATGCCTCGAAGCTGTGCGCCCAACCCGCCTCGTGCAGTCGCTCGTACGCTCGCTGATACCCTGGCGTTATCCACGTCCCCTCCGCCCGCTCGGCGCAGGCCCGCATCACTTCGCCAAACGCCCTGTCGACCGTTGCCACGAACTCGCCACGCCGGATCCGCCGCGCCAGCCGCCGCGAGACGTGGAGTCCGCCGATCGGGATCACCGTCCGCGGGTCTGGCGAAAACCAGAGTTCGTCCTCGTTCTCGTGGGGCCACGGAAAGATCCCCCGGCAATACGCCTCGAGGATCGTCCCGGGTTCAAAATCGCCACCCACAGCCACGAGCCCGTGCTCCGCCGCCTCTGCCGGGTCCGGGAAGCCAAACCGCGATGGTGTGACCGGCTCCGGTTCGCGCACCGCCGTGGCGTCCACGTGGCAACTAGGAATCGCGGATCCGGCCATCATTGGCGCCATCCTCACGGGATGGCGGCTGATACCTGTCAGCACCCGGGCTCGCCGTCGTTGCCGCAACAGGTATCCAGGTGGCGCACCCGCAGCCAATAGTTCTTGGCCGCCAGCCGTAACTTCGTCATGCTCCCGGCGTCGTACTCTCGCCAGTTCGAAATGAAGGCGCCGAAGCTGGCCCGGTCTTTCCTCATGACGCCGTCACCGCCGGGTATACATCCTCCCGCTGCGCTTCGAACGCCGCGATCGCGTCTTCTTCCTGCAACGTCAGGCCGACCGAGTCGAGGCCTTCGATAAGGCAGTTCTTCACGAACGGGTCGATCTCGAAGGAACGCACGAAGGACCCGTCCGCCGTCGCCACCGTCTGCATCGCCAGGTCCACCACGATCTCCGAACTCGGGAGTTCCTCCGCCCGCGCCATCAGGTGTTCGATATCGTCCTGCGGCAACGTCACCGTCAACAGCCCGATCTTGGCGCAGTTGTTCCGAAAGATGTCCGCGAACGAAGGCGCGATCAGCACCTTCACCCCAATATCCTCGATCGCCCATGGCGCGTGCTCGCGGCTCGACCCGCAGCCGAAGTTCGGTCCCGCGAGCAGGATAGGCGCGCCCTGGTACTCGGGCCGGTTCACCACGAAGTCCGGGTCGCGTTGGCGCCACGTCTCGAAGGCAAACTTGCCGAATCCCGTCCGCTCAATCCGCTTCAGGTACTGCGCCGGGATGATCTGGTCCGTATCCACGTCTGCCCGGTTCAGCGGGATAGCGTTGCCCTTCACCGTCTTGAACTTCTCCATCGCTATTTCCCCCAGCTCCGAATATCGACAAAGTGGCCGGCGATTGCCGCTGCTGCTGCCATTTGCGGGCTTACCAGGTGCGTGCGCCCGCCCGTGCCCTGCCGCCCTTCAAAGTTCCGGTTCGACGTCGATGCACAGCGTTCGCCCGGCATCAGGATGTCCGGGTTCATCCCCAGGCACATCGAACAGCCCGCGTCGCGCCATTCAAACCCTGCGTCCTTAAAGATCTTGTCCAGGCCCTCCTGCTCCGCCTGGATCTTCACCAGGCCAGAACCTGGCACAACCATCGCTTTGAGCGTCTTCGCCACGGTCTTGCCCCGCACCACCGCGGCCGCCGCCCGCAGGTCTTCGATCCGCGAATTGGTGCACGACCCGAGGAACACACGGTCCAGCTGAATATCCTCGACCGCCGTCCCCGGCTTCAAATCCATGTAGGCCAGCGACCGCTCGGCCAACTCTGCCGCCGACGCACTCGCCGCATCCTTCGGGTCGGGGATGCGGCCCGTCACCGGCACGCTCTGGGCCGGCGTCGTGCCCCACGTCACGCTCGGCTCAATCTCCTCCCCCTTGAGTTCCACGACCGTGTCGAACTCCGCGCCCTCATCGCTGGGAAGTGCCCGCCAGTGGTCTAAAGCGCGTTCCCAATCCTTCCCCTTCGGCGCGAAATTGCGGCCCTCCAGGTAGGCGAACGTCGTCTCGTCCGGTGCCACCAGCCCGGCGCGGGCTCCCGCCTCGATCGACATGTTGCAGATTGTCATCCGCCCTTCCATCGAGAGGTTCTGGATGACGTCACCCCGGTACTCAACAACGTGTCCAACGCCCCCCGACACGCCGATCTGCCGGATGATCGCCAGGATCACATCCTTCGCCGTCACGCCCTCATGCAGCGAGCCGCTCACTTCCACCGCCATCGTCTTTGGCTTCGCCTGGGGCAGCGTCTGCGTCGCCAGGACGTGCTCAACTTCCGAGGTGCCGATCCCGAAGGCAAGCGCGCCCATCGCCCCATGCGTCGAGGTGTGCGAGTCGCCGCAAACGATGGTCATGCCCGGCTGCGTAAGTCCCTGCTCCGGCCCGATCACGTGCACGATCCCCTGGCGTACGTCGCCAACGCCGTACAGCGTCACCCCGAACTCTTCGCAGTTCTTGCGCAGCGCCTCGACCTGCTGCACCGAGAGCGGATCCGTCCACGGCTTGTCGCGGTCGATCGTCGGCACGTTGTGGTCGACCGTCGCCAGCGTCAGGTCGGTGCGTCGCACCTTCCGGCCTTGCATTCGCAGGCTTTCGAATGCCTGTGGCGATGTCACCTCGTGGACAAGGTGGAGGTCGATGTAGAGCAAGTCCGGCTTCCCGGCCTCGCTACGCACCACATGCTGGTCCCAGATCTTCTGGGACGTCGTCTTTGCGTCGGACATAACGGCGAAGGCTCCCTGAAAGTAAGGCGCGCCCCGCGGGGCGCGCCTTCTCATCCTACCGTAGCCCTGAGTCTCGGGTCAGTTGCCCAGGCTTGTCATGTCCGTGACCGGGTAGTCGGGCACCGTTATCTCGATCTTCGCCGGGTCCGTCTCGGCCTGCGTCGCTTCCATCTCGTAGTGCTCCCCATCGATGTCGGATTCCATGGAAAGAATCACGTTGTCGCCAACACAGAACGAGCCGCTATCCCCGTTGGTCGAAGTAACGTCGTAGCAATCGGCATCGATCCCCGCGATCGTCCGGCTGTCGATCTGGTGGGCCGATACCCCGGGCTCGTCGAGCACGTTCCCAAGGAACGTGTTCACGTCGAAGGCGGTGGGTACCGTGAAGGGGATCGCCGACGTGTTCCCCGTGGCCAGCTTCAGGCACATCTCCTCGCCGGGCGTTCCGTTGCAGAAGTACGTGGCGTCTTCGAGATTGATGATCGAGAAGATTCCGCTCTCGCCGCTCAGGGTTCCATCCAGCGCCAGCAGCGAACTGGGTGGCTCCGAGGCGAACGTGAACGTCCCGTTCACGCTCGTGCCGGTAACGCTGTAGACGAGGTAATACGTGCCCGCATCGAGGCTGTTCGCCGTTTGCTGCAGCACCGCCAGGCCGGCTCCGCCATTGTCGGAGCCCCCATCGGAGCCGCTGTCGGAAGTTGGGCTCGCGGCGGCGGTCGTTGGAGTACCGGTTTCTGCGGTCGAGCCCGTTCCGTCCGGGCTGCCGCTCGTTGCCGTGGCCGCTGTGTCATTGTTGCTGCCGTCATCGTCGTCGTCACCGCCACAGGCGGCCACGAAACCAAATGCCATCGCCGCCATGACCATGAGTCCCAACATGCGCTGCGCGTTCGTTCTCATTGGTTTTGCCCTCCACCGTGGGTTCAGTCACCCAACATGTGCTGTGTTCACTAACCAGACATCGGTGACTTCCTGAAATCAACCACCTTCAGGGCCATGTTTACCTTGTTGGTACCGGAGTAACCTCTTACCGCTGCCTGCGTTATAGTTGGCGCTGACCGTCGACGGTTCTTGCTGAAAACTTGACGCAGGGACGCCCCTCGTCGATAAATGGTCAGGCCGTTGGCCGGGCGAGTCGAGTCGCCCCGGTTACTTCATTCTGTTGAATCCGGACGTGACGTCCGGCGGGGTGCGTCTAGGGTCTGGTTTAGGGGACCTTAATGGCGAGTGCCTCAAGCCGCGCCTTCTTCCTGCTTATCTTCCTTGCGTGTATCGGCCTTGTTGCCGCCGCATCTCCCGGGCTCCGGGGCACCCCAACGGCAAGTGCCCAACTCATCGAAGAGTTCACGACCCAGCTTCCCGGCAAACTCTATGTGGGAGACGTTTCCCACGCCGACCTCAACGCTACCCCGGACGGCCTCGCCGCCGATGCCGACCCCGCCGAAGGCGGCACCAACGGCTATTGCATCAATCTCGCAATCTCCGGCCTCTCGCCCCTTGGCGGCAGCAACGGCTTTACCGTCACCAACGGCGCCGTCAACGACTCGGACTTCTTCAACGCAGGCACCCCCTCGTCGGTCGATGACATCTACTGCGTGAGTGTCATCGCTGGCGGCGTGGTTGACCCCGACACCGGTCTCGGCACCATGGTCGTCACCTGGAACTACACCGACGGCACCGACAACTACACGCTGGACCTCACCATCGAACTCTTCGAGGTGCGGCTCATCGGCCGCCAGGGCCAGGTCGGCGGGTCTTCCGAAGTCTGCACGATGAACTGGGACCCGGACATCCTCACGGGCTATGTCTCGAACCAGGATGGCCTGCTCCCCGACACCACGGACGAAGTTGCCCTCGGCGATCCCGCGCCCGGCGACCCTGACTGGCAGATCAGCGACACCGGCGCCACCTGGGAAGGCGGCACCGCCGGCACGATCACAAAGCTCGGACAGTTCCGGAAGTCCCCCGAAGGCCGCGAATGGTGCATGACCTTCTCCACCGACAAGGCCGTCGACGACATCACCGTCGCCCTCGACTTCTATGCCCTGTACAACCTCAACACGAACCTCGACGACCAGTAGCACCTGCCCTCGACGACGGTCAACATCGTCAATGCCGCTCCGGAACTCCGCCACGTCACCCCGACCGGCCAGCTGGCATTCGACCATGACAGCAACGAGAACGTCATCGGCAGCCGTCATTACGCCTGCATCGTCCCGTCCGACGCCGACGACATCCTCAATCCCGATGACGTCAACTTCACCGGCAACGGCCCCACCACCACCGACCTCCAGATCTTCCACGATGGCGACGCCGGTCTGCCGAACTTCTCCGGCGTGCTCGATGGCACCATCTGCCTGGGCTGGATTCGGTAGCGCCCCCGGCGAGCAGTTCCTCGACCTGACCTCATGCCGTCGATGGCCTCAGCTTCCGAAGGTCTACGGGTCGACTGGGACAGCAACAGCGATAACAACGACGACGACGCCGATACCAGCGGACCCGCCAACGCGGCGCTCGTCACCCAGTGGAACACCATCGACTCTTCCGAGATCTCCACGAGGACCGACCCTACGAACACAGACTCCTTCATCACCTACACCCGCCAGACCGGAACCTCCAGTTCAAATCACGGACGGCACCTTCTTCGCTGGCGAGATCGGGCTGACGGAGTACGTCTTCGGTTCCCACGATGGCGCCACCGGCCACATCGACGCCCTCCTCGACGGCGTCACTGCTCGCCGCCCCATCAACTCGAGTGCGGCTACTTCCTCGTCGATGGCGTGGATCCCGGCCTCGAAAAGCCCACGACCCTCACCGGAATAAGCATCCAGGGCCACTTCGACGTCGGCGGTGGCAACACGGCCCTGGTCGGCGCCAAGCTTGCTGACGGTCTCTTCGACAACCTCACGGTGACCATCACCAACGATCCCGCCTGTGACATGAGCAGCGTCCTCCGCGTGGAGATCGATGTGAAGTATCCCGGCCCCATTGGCTCCGCCACGGGCCTCCTGCACAGCATGGAGTGGGTTGAGTACGACTTCACCTTCACGCCTGGCTTCAAGACTCCGCGTGTCGCCTGGGCAGGCACAACCGTGACCACGGTCTTTGCCCTCGGCGGTAACTGCGATGCATTCGACGGCCACGCAGTGTACTTCACCCGCGCCGCCAACCAGAACGGCACGTTTGTGCCCTCCGGGGGCGTGACCGTCAATGGTCCCGACAGCGCATCGGGTTTCCTCGACGACGAATGCAGCATTGCCGTTGGCTATCACACCGAGAGACCCTGGTGAGGTCGACATCCTGGTCGCCGTCGCAGGTTTCCCGTTCGCCCAGGTCGCCCATCCAATCTTCTTCCTCAGCCTCGAGGACGTAACGCTCGAATCCAGTCCCGAACTCGTCGTCTCCGAGCGTGGTGACCTCACCGCACAGGTCCGGGGCTGGTTCCCCGGCAGCAATCCCTCTGGCAACCCGGCCCGCACGACAGACGACGGTCGCTCGCTACCCGCCAATCGTTGGGTCCTCCCCGACGACTGGGACCGCCTCCGCGGCGACAGCGAGTTCCGCCCCAGTTGGGCCCCCACAGCTCCCATGCCGCTGCTCAACGTCACCTTCTTCATGGAGAACGAAGGGACCGTCAACAACTTCAAGACCGGTGTGAAGGACGGGGGCAACGGCTGGTTCCTCCTCGACCTTACCGAGTCTTCTCTCAACGTGAACCCGTTCAACGGCAAGTCCAGCGTCCTCGGGTCGGTCGACAAGCCCCGCATCATCACGGACCTCACCGACAACGACGGCGTCGCCACCGTAGACCTCTTCGGCGACCTGAACCTCAGCTACGAGGGTTGCGACGTCAACGAGGAGACCGGCAACCCGCTCTGCGGTATCGACGACCTCGTGGGGGTCACCCACTATTACGCCGTCGCCGACTACCCGGGCGACAGAGGCAACAATCCGCCCGCCGAATCCAACATCGCCGAGACGAAGTACTACTGGGCCGGCTACAAGGAAGTGACCGTCGAAGACACGGGCCTGCCCTACCAGAAGTACGTTGTCGCCCACCTCCGAGACCGCGATGGCTTCTGCGACGCTCTTAGCTACAACAACACCCTCGGCCAGAAGGTTCGTTTCCTCCTCGACTCCGGCACCGGCATTGCCATCGAAGCCCAGGACCGGCCCTCCTACATCTCCGTCGATGGCCGCGATGCCACCGCCACCACCTTCGACACCCTCGACAACGCCGGGAACCCCATCAATGTCGAGCTGGTGAAGACCACCCTGTTCGACGATGAGTGCCAGGCCTGGATTCGCGTCAGCAGCAGCCTGCTCAAGCCCCTCAATGTCACCGTCTTCTTCGACGCGCCTCCGTCTGACGTGCCCGCCGATGTCCGCATTACCAGCGCCGTCTGTGGTGCTGACGAGCCCGTCACCGTGACCAATTTCGACGACCATGATGTGTCGCTCGCCGGTTTCGCCCTCCGCAGTCGCGGCTCCGACATCACGAATCCCGAAGATCACCTCGATCTCATTGGCCACCTCGCCCCCGGCGAATCGAAAACCTTCTATGGCGGCGACTTCAACGGCTGGCTCTTCGCCGATGGCAAGACGTTCAACGATGGCACCGAGTACGCGCGCCTCGTCTGGAACGAGTACCAGTTGAGCTTCGCCGACTGCGATGGCCACATCACCAACACCCCGATCACCTCGCCGCTCCCCAAAGACGGCGAGGGGCAGATCATCATCGACCAGGTCGTAACCTTCGGCGACGTCACCCAGGTCCCGCTCTCCCAGGGCTGGAACCTGCTCACCCACGTCGGCGACCCCGTCAGCGTCGGTTCGGCGTTCAACGGCCACGAGGCGCTCGTCGGCGCCGTCTACGCTTGGAACGCCGACACCGGGACCTGGGACCGCAGCTTCATGTCTGCCCCCGCCTACGCCAGCACCTTCAACCAGTTCCAGCCCGGAGTTGTCTACTGGGTCGAGGTGAAAGAGCCGTTTACGCTCTACCTCGGTAAGTGAGTGCCCGTACCCTCTGAAACCGATACGGTGATCTGAGCCCCAAACCTCAGGTCACCGTACGTCGTCCTCATGCTGTTGATTCTCCGATCGTTGGCTTTCGCCGCTTTGCCCATGGCCTTTTTCGCCGCCGGGAGCATCGCCGTTGCCCAGTCACCTACTCCCCTGGGAACGCTCCCCGATCCGCCGTCGACCTTCGTCGGTTCGATCACCGACGCTGCCGGCGAAGTCCCGGCCGGTGTCGCCATTGAGGCCTACGTGGGCAACAACCTCTGCGGCGAAAGCACCACCCAGTACACCGGCGAAGGGAGTGCCCGCGTCACCGTCTACGTCGTCGACGTTGTCAGCGACTCCCAGACCGATGGCTGCGGCACGGACGGCGCTGCCGTCCGCATCCGCGTTGGGGACCGCATCTCGCCGAAGTTCACCGGCTGGGCCGCCGGCCTCGTCCGCTTCGACATCATCTTTGGCGAAAATGTCACTCCAAAGCCAATTCCAACCGCGACACCAACGCTCACGCCGATCGCTACCGCAACCCGGTCGGCTTCAGCCACCGCCGGCACCGTCACCGGCCAGGGGAGCGGCACTCCCTCGCCCTCGCGCACGACCACGGGCAGCGCGACGCCGAGCACCACCACAACGGGCGTGACAAGCAGCACCCCCGCTCCACCATCGAGTGGTGACGGCGGGGGTGGCGGTTTCCCGGTCTGGGGAACGGTGCTGATCGCCCTCTTCGGGCTTGGACTCGTGGGCGCCGGTGCCGGGATCTATATCTCCCGTCAGTCCGCCGGGGCCGCTTCCTAGCCCAGGAAGATCATCGAGTAGAACTTGCGGCCGTCCGGCAGCGTCACCAGTCCCACGCCCAGCTTGCTGAACTCCGTCGCCAGGATGTTCGCCCTGTGCGTCGGGCTGTTCATCAGCGCTGTCATGGCGCGCTCCGGCGACTCCGCCTCGTTGTAGTTGTTCATCGCCAGGTTCTCGCCGGCCCATGCATACCAGTGGATGCCGAAGTAATCGAGCAGCTCCACGTACATCGAGTACCCGTACGGGTCGGTGTGTCCGAAGTAGCCCTGGTCCACCAGTTGCTGCGAACGCGTCCGCGCGATTTGCGTCAGCGTGGCGTCGAATGCGAGCGGCGGTAGCCCCGCCGCCACACGCTCGTTGTTCGCTGCATCGAAAAGCCGCTGCTCGGCATTGTTCAGCGGGCCACCCGAAACCGACGGGACATAGAAGTTCGGTTTCGCGTCCGCTGCCGGCGCTGCCGGTTGAGGGTCGGCCTGGGGCGCGGGCTGCGTCTGCGGTACCTGCGGTAGGGAAGCGGCCGGTGCCGCCGGTGCCGTCTGCGTAGGCGCTTCTGGCGCGGTTGCCACAGGCGCCACAGGCGCCGCAACGATCGGGTATGTCGGGAATTCGAAGCTGCCCGTCGGAGGATCGTAGGGGCTCGTGTAAGCCGTCACAGGGTTCGAGTCGCCTGTCGATACCACCGGCGCGAACACCGGCGCCGCCGCCGCCACGCCAATCTCCGGTCCGCTGTACACAACTGCCGCGATGTCTGCCGTCGCGGGACCGTCTGCCGTCACCGCGGCGATGCCCAATCCCAGTGCGAGTCCGCCGAAAAGACCGCCCGCGTAGAGCGCCAGTACCCTCGTCGCCCGCCACTCGCGCAGCGCGCCCATGAGCGGTGAGCGCTCAAGTTCGAATGTAGCCAAGGTGTCCTCCCCCGGCGGAAGGGCACGGCTACCTCAAGAGGCACCCTTCACGCATACCCCAGACATCGGCGGTGAGCGGGAGGGCAAACGGGTACGCGGGTGGCCGGAACGGTGACAGGCAGGGAGCGCGCCACCATGCGTCCACCTAAGGGTCACACCCTTAGGTGGCAGGTTCGGGGTTGGCCCCGAATGGCGAGAGACCGTAGGAGAATGTGCCTAGGAGCAGGCGGAGGCGGCGTAGCCGTTCAGTTCGTAGATGTAGCCTGTGTATCCGAACGTGTTCCAGCCCTCGTTGTTCGGATAGTCGCGGCCGTAGTCGATGAACCAGCCGTTCGGGCCGCAGATCACCAGTAACTCACCGGTGCCGCAGTCAACCTGCCCGTTACTTGCCCGCGGGCATTCCTGCGTGTTGAGCGGGTGCACGACTGGTGTGGGTGAAGGTGTCGGGGTCGGCGGCACGTTCGTCGGCGTGGCCGTCGCCGTCGGTTGCGGTGTGTTTGTTGCCGTGGCGTTGGCCGCGGGCGTGTCCGTCGCACCCGCACTCGGCGTGTTTCCTCCCGTGGGGGTGTTGGTAGGGTCGGTCCCGTCCGCCGGCACGGTGGTGCCCGCCACAGTTCCCTCTGCCGGGGCCGTACCCGCTATCGTCGGGCTAGCCACCGTTATCACCGTCTTCCCCGCGTTCGCATCCGCCTCGGTGGGTGTGGGACTGTCGTCGTCCCCGCCGGTCCCGGGCGTGTTGCCACCACCGCCGCGCAGCGCTACCGCCGCGAACAGCGCCACCACCACGATGATGATCGCTATCCCGGCAAGCATCACCGTCCTTGCCGTCCCACCGTCGTTCTCGCTGTAGGCACGCTCCACCAGCACACCCGGCACCGGCCGCGCACGATAGTCGCCGGCCGGCTCGTCTTCGTACTCGTACACGTCGTCGTCGTCCGGCTCCGGGTCCCACTCGGACTCCGGGTCATGCGGTACGGGCGCGACTGGTTCCGGCGCAGGCTCTCGTCGCATCGGCACAGGCGTGGGTCGCGTCGCGCGCCGGTCCGGGCCTCGAACGTACGGCGCCGGCATCGCCTCGGCTGCATTCGCGCCATTGAGGTCGTCGAGCAGGGTTTGCGGTTCCAGGCCCAGGTAGTTGGCGTACGATCGCAGGAAGCCACGCACGTACACCGGCGCCGGCAGCGCGTCGAACTCCTCACGCTCCAGCGCTTCGATAAAGCGCAACGAAATCCGCGTGTCATCCGCCGCCTGCTCGGTCGACAGATTCCGCGCCTCACGCGCCGCTCGCAGCCGTGGACCAATCGTTCCCATCGCTACCTTTCCGTGAACAGACATAAGGTATGGGCGCAGCGTCAAACATGCGAGCGCACCTGAACTTCTACGGTGTCACGCCCGGCCCTACCATCGCTTCATGCGACTCTTCTCGTTGCTCGCTGCAACAGCCGTCGCCATCGCCATGGCCGGCCTTGCCCATGCCCAACCAGGCTTCCCCGCGTCCTTCCACGGCGCCGTCGCGGTCGATGGCAAGCCCGTCCCGGACGGCACCGAAGTCCGCGGCTTCATCAACGGCATCGACTGCACCCAGCTCGGTGACAACTACCGCACGACACTCACCATTGACGGCGTCTCCCAGTACGCCATCGAGGTGGTCCACCAGTCGCAGAAGGACGGCTGTGGCGACGATGGCCGCATAGTGACGTTCACCGTCGCTGGCGTTCCCGCCCGGGAGACCGCCGAATGGAAGGCGGGCGTCACCGAGATCAATCTCAATGTGGGTGCCGGCACCGGCCCAACCCTGCCGCCTCCCACCGCCACCCCCACCCTCGAGCCCACGCAGGTTGCCCAGACCGCTACGGAGGCCGCCCAGTTCACACCCATTCCCGGTACCCCCCCGACCGACGAGGTCACGCCCCCTGGCGGCACCCCCGGCCCGACGCGCACATCCGCACCGCCCTCTGCTGGCGGAAACGATGGGAGCCAGGGCGGCGGCGGAGCCTTTGTCCTTGCCGCTGCCGTCATTGCCCTGCTCATCCTCGGCGTCGTCGGCGGCACGCTCCTTGCCCGTCGCCGGGGCCACGACGTCAGGGACCCTTAATCTCTCTCGTTCGTCGTTCGTATATCCTTGTAAGGGATTGGGCCGTTCTCGGTCATACTTGTTGAAGATGACGCTACTTCGTCGTATCGCACTTGGGATCTTCGCGCTGGGGCTCGTATTGCTGGCCCTTGGCCTTGTCGCTGCTTGCAGTAGCACCGGGTCGGACACGAAAGACGACGATTTCCAGGGCTTCGATGTCTCCGAAACGCATACGCCCACAATTTCCGCCACAAAGACTCCCACGCCGCGTCCCACGGCTACCGGCACGCCCCGTCCGCCAACCCCGACGCCCACGCCATTCGATGGCCCTGTCGCCCGGCTTCAGCTCGAAGCCTTCGGTGTCGACTCCGTCGTCGAAGAAATCGGCATCGATGCGAACAACACCCTCCAGACGCCGAAGGACCCCCACGCCACCGGCTGGTACTACATCTACGACCGGCCCGGCTGGGGGGGCAACGCCGTCTTCTCTGCCCACGTCGACTACTGGCCCAACATCCGTGGCCCCTTCAACCGCCTCGACGAGTCCAAGCCCGGCGATCACATCCATGTGGTCATGGAAGACGGCACCCGCTACATATACGAGGTCGTCCGCCTCACCCGCTACGACGCCAACACGATCCCCATGGGGGACATCATCTGGCCGCCCGACAAGCCTGGCGACGAAGAGTGGATCACCCTCATCACCTGTGGTGGCACCTTCGTCCAGACCTCTTCCCAGGGCTGGGGCGAGTATCTCCACCGCGACGTGGTCGTCGCCCGCCTCATCGACACGATTCCCGCCTGATTCGGGTCTGAAACTCTTAGGGTTTTCTCCCCGCCGATCAGGGTCGTCCCCATCCTCCCCTTCGGGAATCCGCTCATTAATCGCCCGGACACTTCGTTCCTACTCTGAATCAAACACCACCCGCAGGTGGCTCATTCGGCGGAGCGGAGGAAGCACATGCCCGGCTCGCGGCTCAAATTCTTTGTGGTGGCACTCATCGTCACCCTCACTACAGCCATCGGGCTCGCCAGCAGCGACCACGCCGGCGCATCCGCATCGCTCGTGGCGGGTTGGAACAACGTCACCTACACCGGCGGGTCGCTTCCCCCGGCCGAGGCGCTCTCCACCATCTCCGGCCAGTACGATTCCGTCTATCGCTGGGACCCCGTTGCCCAGGAGTACGATGTCTACGCTCCCGGCGCTCCCGCCGTCGTCAACACCCTTTCCCAGCTGAGTGCCGGCGACAATATCTGGCTCGACGTCACGGCTGAATCTGCCAGCCTCGTCACTTCCGCCGGCTCCTCCAGCGGCAAGATCGCCATCGCCGCCAGTACCTTCCAGCCCATGAACGACCTCGCCATCTACGAAAAGACCTATAACCAGCTCAATCCGGTCGGCACCGACGCCGAATCGCAGCGATACTTCGCCCCCGTCATCCTCCCCGACGGCGCCACCATCACCAGCATGACCGCCAACTACGAGGCGTCCGGCGGCGATCGTCAAGGTCCGCCTCGACTACACCCCGCTCGCCAACGGCACCGACGCCGCCAAGGTCTTCAAGCTCGTCGAAGTCAGCAGCGCCACCGGCTCCTCCCCGCAGACCGCGCAGGCCTTCGCCCACACCGTCGACAACGGCACCAACGTCTACTTCCTCCTCGTCGACCTCACGGGCGGCTCCGGGACGAAGCTGCGGGGCGTCACCATCGCCTACACCGGCGGATAGCCATGACCGCACGCATCAGGGCTGCCCGGCGTCAGCCCGGCCGGGCTCTCGCCCCTCTCGCTGCTACTGGCATCGGCGTCCTCCTCATATTCGCGAGTCTTGTCGCCGGGGCCGGGGCCTCCACTCCCACAACGCAGGTCATCGACCTCAATTCTGCGAACAACGCCGTCACCGACACCTATATCGACCAGGCCGAGTCCGGTTCCCAGCACAACACCGCCGTCCTCAACGTCACCGGCAACGACTCGGGTGCCGCCGAATGGGCTGGCATCAAGTTCGACCTCGCCGGCTACTTCGACACCATCGGTCATCCCCAGGACGTCTCCGTCGTCAGCGCCTCGCTCACCCTTACCGTTGCTACGCCGGCTACAGGCGCCATGACCATCACCCCCCGACGCCTTGCCACCGCCTCCTCCTGGAATGCCACCGCCACCTGGGACGGCGAATCCGTCGACTGGGCCTCCGGCACCGACGGCGCGAACTACCCCATCAGCGCTGCCACCACCACCCTCACGATTGACGTCACGACAGATGTCCAGGGCTACCTCAACGGTTCCCTCACCAACAATGGCTGGACCCTTCGCGCCCAGACCGGCGTCGACACCGTTGTCTTTCACTCCTCCGAAGCCGTCACCGCGTCTGACCGTCCCACCCTCACGATCACCTACAACACCAGCACCTCGACCCTTCGCCCGGCAGCCGGCGCCTACACCACCGACGTCGCAGGCTCCTACGAGGACACCTTCGTCCAGCCCGGCGCACCGGCCGCCCAGAACGGCGGCCTCGACTACCTCCGCGTCGGTCGCTCGTCGACCGATCGCTTCGATACCCTCCTCCGCTTCAACCTCGGTGCCGACTTCCCCGCCTTGACGCAGTCAACCATCATCAGCGCCCAGCTCATCCTCCCCGTCAAAGTCGCCGGGGTTGACCGCGTCCTCCACGCCGCTCGTATCTGCGGACCGGCCGGCCTCAGCATCAACGGCGCCATCTCCAGCGCCACCTACTCCGGCATCCCCTACGCGGCGCTCCAATCCGTGCAGGCCAGTCCCGCGCTCAACTACACGAACGGCATGCCCGAGCTCACCTTCGACGTGACCGCCATCGTCCAGTCGTGGGCGAACGGGGAAGCGAACCTCGGCTTCCACGTCTACCAGCAATCGCCCATTCCCTCGGTCATCGACTGGATCGACCTCTACTCCTTCAACGATCCCCTCAATACCAACCGCCCGCGCCTCGTCTTCGAATACGTCTCCGACGGTGGTTCCGCCAATCCGACCTCCACTCCGTCCTGCCAGCAGGCGACACCGACGCCCACGAATACCAGCACGCCAACCAGTACGAGCACCCCTTCCGCCACGGCCACCGGCACCCAAACCCCAACCCAGACCCCCACCAACACGCCGACGAGCACGCCGACCAATACGCCCACCGCGACGCCCACAGGCACCCCCACGGTCATCGCCTCCGCCGACCTCGTGGTCGCGACACCTCCCGCCGGCCAGATGGTCCCCCGGAGCCGCCTCACCTTCTCCGGCACGGCAGGCTCGATCGCACCCGACTCCGTCACCTTCGTCATCACGCGGGGCTCCGACGGCAAGTACTGGGACGGCGCCTCTGGCGACTGGGTCGACGCCGAGGCCACCAACGCCGCCACGTCCGTGAGTGGCGCCTGGCAGTACGTGGTCAACGGTGACCTGCGCCGCCTCTTTGTGAACACCGGCGTCACCGTCGAGATGCGTGCCGTCAAGGGCACCCAGGCGTACAAGGCGACGGTGATTCCCGCCGTGCCCATCCGGTAGCGCTTTCGCAGCCAGATCTACGGGAGTTCCCCCTCCCCCGTGAGCAGATTCCCGATAGGTGCACCGATGCCCGTCTCCTACGCTCGATCTGGAATGAAGGTCACCACTCTCCGCTGGCGCCGAATTCGCCTCCTCGCATTCGCCGCACCGCTGGTCCTCGTCGCCACCGCTTGTCTCGACTACCCGGCCAATGGCGCCGTCACGACGCCCGCAGCCCCTTCCGACACGGGCAGCCAATCCCGGCTTCCCGAGCTCCTCAGCCAGTTCCAGGGCGGCAACTCCGACCTCTCCCTCTTCGACGGCACCACCAACGACGTCCTCGCCGAACAGGACGAGACGCCGAGCGGCAAGGACGGCACCGTTTCGACCCCCATACCTACGAAGACTGTTGCCGGGACGGCTACTCCCGGCACCTCCACGCCCACCGCCACGCCCACGACCGCGGGCTCCCTCCCGCTCGAACCCGGCACTGTTACCCCAACCCCACCGGCAACGCCCACCGCCCCGGCAGCCACCGCAACGGCCACGCCGGCGCCAACCCAGGAGCCAACCGCGACGCCAACCTCCGGGCCGCCCGCTGAAGGCAGCCCGCCGACCGAAGGCGGTTCATCCGGCGGCACACCCCCAACGGAGGGATAGCCGAGTGCCCGACTCTGTGGCTGTCCGTGCTCGTTGTCAGTCCTGTGGCCGCGGCCTTCCCTTCGAAGAATGGCAGCGTGGCACGACCACCTGTCGCGCATGCGCCACTGCTTCCCGCTACGCCCCTCAAGCCGCCCCCGCCGAGCGCATTCCCCTCTCATCCGACTACCGCGCCTACAACCAGATGGTCGACGAGGTCCCCGATGAGCTGCTCGACGAACTTCTCGCCGCTCTCGAAACCGAAGCCGAAGCGCGCCGCCTCAACCCGCCGGTCCATCCCACACAGGCCGACGGCCTCCTCAAGGGCATGCTCTCGGAGCTCAGCGAAGAGCGTGCGCCCTCTGAGATCCCCTGGGCCATCTGGGGTTTCGCGGGCGGATTCGCCCTCAACGTCGCCATCGCCAAGTACGCCCAGGTCTCGACCGGCGCCTCCATGACCGATTTTCTCGCCCCCATGTTCTTCGGCGGCATCGTCGCCGGGCTTACCTGCGCGGCGATCGGCTGGGGCGTCGCTCGGCTCCGCGAGCATTAGTCCTGCCCCCGCGATACCCTCTACGGATGGGTTCGGTCAGGCCCCACCGCAGGTCGCTCGCATGAGGATCGCCCTCACCGGCGCCGCCGGCTTCATCGGTTCGCACATCGCCGAGGCATACCTCGCCGAGGGCCACCGCGTTGTCGTTTTCGATAACCTCTCCACCGGTTGGCGCTCGCACGTCCCGGAGGGCGCTTCCCTCCATGAAGTGGATGTCCACTCGCGCGAATTCGAACGCCTCATCCGCGAGTTTCGCCCCGAAGTCATCAACCACCATGCCGCCCAGGCCAGCGTCAAGGTCAGCACCTCCGACCCCGTCCGCGACCTCGAAGTCAACGGTGGCGGCACCGCCCGCGTGGCTGCCCTCGCCGTCGAAGTAGGAGTCCGCAAGATGATCTACGCCGGTTCGGGCGGCACCGTGTACGGCTCGCCCACCAACCTTCCCATCGCCGAAACCCAGCCGCCCCATCCCGAATCACCGTATGGCCTCTCGAAGTGGGTTGGCGAACGGTACATCCACCTCTTCAACCACAGCCATAACCTCGACTTCACTATCCTCCGCTACGGCAACGCCTTCGGACCTCGCCAGGATCCCTATGGTGAAGCCGGCGTCGTCGCTATCTTCACCGCTCGCATGCTCGCCGGCACCACCTGCACCATCGATGGCGATGGTGAGCAGCGCAAGGACTACCTCTACGTCGGTGACATCGCCCGGGCCAACGTCCTCGCCCTCGACCACGGTTCGGTCGGCACCTACAACATCGGCGCCGGCAAGGGCACCTCGGTCAACGAGATCTTTAGCACGCTCCAGGCTGCCACGGGCTCGACCCTCCCCGCGCGCCACGGACCACCCCGGCCCGGCGACGTCCGCAATTTCTGGCTCGACTGCTCCAGCGCAAAACAGGAGCTCGGTTGGGAACCGACAACCAGCTTCGAACAGGGCATCCGCCTCACCGTCGATTCCTTCCGAAAGCAGCAGCCGGCTCGCCGCTAGAGGAACGGGTTCGGCGCCGGCGCCATCTCCACCGCTTCCGCCACCAGAGCATTCGTGATCGTGCCCCGGTACGTATTGAGTGCCGCTGCCAGCCCGGCATCTGCCGCCAGGGCGCCTTCGATGCCCTTCTCTGCCAGCGCCACGATGTACGGCAACGCTGAGGCGACGTAGGCCGACGTGCTCGTGTGCGGCACCGCGCCCGGCATATTCGTCACGCAGTAGTGCACCACACCCTCGTCCACGTACGTAGGGTCGCTGTGCGTCGTCGGCCGGCTCGTTTCCGACGCTCCGCCCTGGTCGATGGAGACGTCCACCAGCACTGCGCCGGGCCCCATCGACCGGACCATCGGCCGTGTCACAACGTGTGGCGCCCGATCACCCGGCACCAGCACCGAGAGGATCAGGAGGTCCGCCCCGGCAAGTTCCTCCGCGATCGCTGCCGGCGAGGACACCCGCGTTGCGACTTCGCCGTCGAACTGGTCGACCACCGCCCGCAGCCGTGGCAGGTCGTCAGAGATCATCGTCACCCGCGCATCAAGTCCCAGCAGCACCCGCGTCGCCGCTGTTCCCACGTTCCCGGATCCGATGACGACTGCGCGGCCCGTCGCCACGCCGCCAATCCCGCCGAGCAGCTTTCCTCGTCCCGGGCCTGGCTTCTTCAACAGGTGGGCACCGACCTCGGCGGCCATCCTCCCCGCAATTTGCGACATCGGCGCCAGGCACGGCAGCAGCCCGCTCGGCAATCGGATCAATTCGGGCGCGATACCCGTCACGCGCGCATCCACCATAGCCTTCGCCAGCGGCCGGTCCGCCGCCATATGCAGGTAACCGAAGACCGCACAGCTCTCTCGCAGCATCGGGTACTCCGCTGGCACCGGCTCCTTCACCTTCACCAGCAAGTCCACGTTGCCCCATACCGCCTCCGCGCCGTCAACGATCGAAGCCCCTGCACCTGCGTATGACGCGTCGCTGAACGAACTTCCCTCGCCCGCCCCACGTTCAACCAGCACTTCGTGGCCCCGGTGCCTGAGCGTGGCCACGGCCTCCGGAGTCAGGCCGACCCGTTCCTCGCCGTCTTTTCGCTCCGTAACGGTTCCGATCCTCATCGCGTCTCCACTTCCTTGCTCGGGGTTCACCTACATTTAACCGGAGCGACGCCCCTTACGTGTAAAGGCGCTCAATAGCGGGTGGTACCTGTCCGATCCTTCTGTCAGTTGCGTGCAGGTCCGCTGCCCGCCCCACAGGAGACCGTGGTGGAACGTAATCCTTCTCATGCCGAGGCGCGCGGTTATCGCGCCGGCGTCACGCTCGCACCGCTTGCCCTCGTGCTCTGGGGGCTCGCACTGTGGGCCTGGGTGGCGATGTCCACCCCTGCCGGCGCCACCGGCGACGACCAGTTCCACGACGTCCATGTCGAGCTCTACACCCAGTCGAACGGGGCGTGGTACCACGTCCTCATCGACATGTTCGTGGCCGACACCGGCAACTTCGAAGCCGACGCTCAGGCTGCCCGGGACTCGATCGTTGCTCGTTTCCCGGGCGCCGTCGTCGCTGGTGAGGAAGGCCACGTCGAGGCCGCGTTCGTCCTCAATGGCTATTGGTGGTCATCCCACCACAGCTCATGGGCATACAACGAGGCCGGCAAGCCTGCCGGTCTTTCCGGCGAGCTGCCCTCGCTCGTTTCCGCATCGAATGCCTGGGCCGGCACCGGCGCCGACTTTAGCTTCGCCAGCAGCGGCACGAATAACGCCAATACCGGCGCCTGCGGTGGTGGCGGTCTCGATGGCATCAACACCGTCGGCTGGGCGCCCCAGTCGGGCTCCGTCCTTGCCGTCACTTGCACCTGGTACGGGGGTGGCAACCCCGCCGCCGCCGTCGAGTTCGACATGCAAATCGACCCTGCCTGGAACTGGACCACCGGCAACCCCACCCAGGTCGACCTCGAAAGCGTCACCGTCCACGAATTCGGCCACGCCCTCGGCCTTGGCCACACCAGCACCAGTGGCGCCGTCATGTTCCCGTCCTATAGTTCCGGCACCATCAATCGCACGCCCCAAACGGACGACGTGAACGGCATCCTCGCCATCTACGGCGCCCTTGGCGGCGGGCCCACCGCAACACCCACCAACACCGCCACCCCTGCCGGTACCAATACGCCAACGCCAACGGCGACGCAGCCCGGCGCCCCAACCGCCACCCCCACCTCGCCCGGTGCGCCTACCGCAACGCCGACCAACACGCCCCCGGGTGGCCCTCCGTCGCCGACGAACACGCCCCCGGGTGGCCCTCCGTCTCCGACGAACACCCCTGCCGGCGGACCTTCCGCCACCAGCACCAGCACCCCAACTCATCCCGCCGGCGGCTCCACAAACACCCCGACCGCAACGGCCACGCCCACAAAGACTCCAACTCCGAAGGCTTCGCCGACGCCGACGAAGACGCCGCACCCCCTGCCTCCGTCGCTGCCGATTCTTCCCGGCGCGAACTTCCTCGCCTGGCCCGGCGACACGGTGAACGCCGCACAGGCGCTTGGTGGCCACGGCAACGTCATCGAGATCGTCTACAGCTGGAACCCCGACACACTCCAGTGGGAGCACTACGGTCCCGGCCTGCCGTCCTACGTCAACAGCCTCCAGTGGCTCCAGACGGGCAACGCCTACTGGTTCATCGCCTCCAGTAGCGCCATCATCGAGGTCGACTAGCCGGCATTTGTCCCCGCCCGGTCGTTCCTTGGCTGGAGTACATAAGAAACCTGTTGGACTTGGGTGACGGGCTGGTGAACAGGGGGGTCGGAACAGGGTACAGGTGCGTTACAGTACGCACATATGTCACGCCACGTACTCCTATTGTCCACCCTGATTGCGGGTTTCTCCTTATTCGCCGCTCTTACGTCTGAAGGCCACGGCTATGCCGCCGAGCGCACCGACGAGCTGGCCCTTGTCATCGATATCCCCGGCCAGGAGCCGTTCCAGGCGAACTTCATCATCCGTGCCGCCGACGACCGCGACACCATGGAGACCGCTCTCAACGCCGCCCTCGAACTTGCTCCCGGGGCCACCATCACGCCGGCCGAAGGCGCCGCCGTCGTCCAAACCCCTGGCCGCGTTACCGCGCAATGGGCTCCCTGGGGCTGGCGTTGGGATGCCTCTGAACTCCCCCTGCGGATGGTCTACAACCCCGCTGATGCGCCCGCGGGCTTCACCCCCGCGGACGTCGCGACGGCGCTCGGTACCTGGAGCAGCGTCCCCGGCTCAAACTTCAGCTTCGCCTACGCCGGCGAAACCACGCTCGAGACATCGATGGACGTCTCCGGCGCCGATGGCGTCAATGTCATCGCCTGGAAAGACCTCGCCTGCAATCCCGGTTGTGTCCTCGGTGTCACCACCCGTTCCTTCACCTCCCACGAGGCCGACATCGTCCTCAACACCAACCCCAGCGCCAATCTCGGCAATGGCGAAAACGGCACCGTCGACAGCATCAGCGTCCTCGTCCACGAATCCGGCCACGTCCTCGGCCTCGAGCACAGCTGTCCCATCTTCGGCCCCTGCAGCCAGGACGAAATCGACGCCGTCATGTTCTATGCCTATGGCGGTGAGCATCGCGAACTCGGCCCTGATGACATCACCGGCCTCACCCTTCTCTACCCGGCCCAACAACCCACCGGAGTCGTCGGCGACGCCCTTCCTGCCCTCACTGTTTCCGTCGCCGAGGGGTGGAACCTCGTCACCATGCCCACGGGCAAGATCGACACCCTCGTCAGCGGTCTCGCTTGCGTCGATGCCGTCTACAGCCTTGGCGGTTCCGGCTGGGCCAGCTGGGTTCGCGGTGTGCCCGCCCAGCTCCAGACGCTCACGGCCGCCGACCCCGGTACAGCCGTCTGGGTCTACTCCTCCGCCACCTGCGCCGCCAGCATCCAGCCCTGATAGCTACGCCCCCGGAGCCGCGGACCGGTCCCCGCGAATCAGCCCACGATGCCCCGGCCCTTGGGAACAACCACGATCGATCCCGGATGCCGCCAATCCTGGCCGGAACGTGTCACTCCCGTCCGGTCGGCTCATCGGCCCTTCAACAGTCGTCAGTCGTTAGTCTCTCGTAGCTCGTAGCTCGTAGCTCGGCCGCTTGGCCCTTCGCCCTCAGCGCTCGCCTAATACCCGTGGAACGACAGGTACTGTGCCGGGTTCACCGGCTGTCCCTGGAACCGGATCTCGAAGTGCAGGTGCTCACCGGTCGTGAAGCCCGTGAGGCCGGAATAACCGAGCGCGTCGCCCTGGCTCACCGATTGCCCTTCGACCACGTCGATCTGGCTCATGTGCGCGTACAGCGTCGAGAAGCCTTCGCCACAGTCGATGATCACGTGGTAGCCGTAGCTATAGGTCAGGTACTCCACCCGCGACACCGTGCCGTTGCAGGCTGCGAAGATCGGTGAGTGGTGGTAGCTGAACAGGTCCAGGTCGATCCCCGTGTGGTAGCGGCCCTCGCCGCGGTCAGAGCCAAAGGGGTCGCTCACGCCGTTGTAGGCATTGAGCGGCATCGAGAACAGGCCGCCTGAGGCAGCAGGCCCTTCGCCCGTAAAGACCGGTGACCCACCTCCGCCGCTTCCGTTGTCAACCGGCGCCGGTGGCGGCGGAGGCGGCGGCTTCAGCGTTGCACCGGGCAAAAGCACGTAGCTACCCGGCTCCAGGTTCTCGGGGTCCGTGATGTAGTTCGCCCGGAACGCTAGAGCAGCTTCCAGGGTGATGTTGTCGTACTGGGCCACGATCGAACTCAGCGTCTCGCCCGAGCCAACCTTGTGCATGATCCCGTCTTCGAGTGGGACCAGCAGTTCCTGCCCCAACACAAGCAGGTTGCCACTACCCAGCGTCGGGTTGTTGTCCAGGATGGTGCCGGGAAGGATGTCGTAGGCGTCGGCGATCTTGCTCACCGTGTCGCCTGCCTGGACCTTGTAGATGATGAACGGCTGCCGCGGGTCGATAACGTCGGCCAGTGCCGTCACGCCGCCGGCGGTCGAACCACTCGTTGCCACTGCGGCCGAAACACCCGCCGAGAATGACGCCGTCGGCGAGACTCCCCCGACCGCCCGGACGCTCGCCACGTCCGAGCTGCGGGTCATCGCCGCTACGGAGTTGAGCGTGCGCAGGCTTGTCCCCGCCTGCAGGTAGTTATCACGTTGTTCGGGAGCAACACCCGCGACCCCTGAGTAGGCCAGCGCCGGGAACTGCGCCGGCGTACTCGCCGAGGTGGCGGTCGGATACTGGGACGCGAAGACCACCGCAGCCAGCGCCAGACCCAGCACAAGCAGGTGCAGCGTCAGGCGACCATGTCGTTTGCCATGCGCGTGGGAGCGGGTGCGGGTACCTTGCTTTCCCATCACGTCCAATCGGCCAGCATGAATCTGCGGCTCCGAGAAACCGCGCAAGCATAGGCCAGAGCTAAGGGTGGGGGAAGAACCGCTTGCAAGCCAACCAGACCAACGACCGATTCGCTTGGAAAATCTCCCTAGGTCTTTTCCCTAGAGGTCCGTCTTCAGGCTCGTGAGGAATTCGTCGTTCGACGGCGCTCGCGAGAGCCGCTCCAGCAGCCGCTCTGTCGCCTCGAGCTGGTTCGGCGACGACTGCGAAATCATTGCCACCATCCGCCGCAACAACCAGACGCCCTTCAGCGCCTTCTCGTCGAGCAGCAGCTCCTCGCGCCGCGTCGAACTCGCCTGGATATCGATCGCCGGATAGAAGCGCCGTTCTGCCAGCCGCCGGTCCAGGCGCAACTCCAGGTTGCCCGTCCCCTTGAACTCCTCGAACACCACTTCGTCCATCCGCGATCCGGTATCCACCAGGCACGTGGCCAGCACGGTCAGCGAACCGCCTTCTTCTGCCTTTCGCGCGCCGCCGAACAGTCGCTTCGGCGGATACAACGCGATCGGGTCGACACCGCCGGAAAGCGTTCGCCCGCTTGGCGGCAGCGCCAGGTTGTAGGCGCGCGTCAGGCGCGTAATCGAATCGAGCAGGATCACCACGTCCTTGCCCATCTCCACCAGCCGCTTTGCTCGCTCGAACGCCATCTCCGCGACCCGCGTGTGGTCCTCCACCGGCTCGTCGAACGTCGAGCTAACGACTTCGCCGCGGACGCTCCGCTGCATGTCTGTCACTTCTTCCGGCCGCTCGCCGATGAGCACCACCATCAGGTGCACATCCGGGTGGTTCTCCGTGATTCCGTTCGCGATGTTCTTCAGCAGCATCGTCTTGCCCGCCTTGGGCGGCGAAACGATGAGTCCGCGCTGACCCCGGCCAATCGGGGCCACCAGATCGATCACCCGGTGCGTCAGGTTGTCCGGCGTGGTCTCCAGCTTCATCTGTTCATTCGGGAAGATGGCCGTCAGGTTTTCGAAGAAGGGTCGCTGAGCCGCGGCGTCCGGGTCCATCCCGTTCACGGCTTCCACCGTGAGCAACCCGTAATACTTCTCGTTGTTCCGCGGGTGGCGAACCTGCCCCGTGATATAGTCGCCGGGCCGCAGGTGAGTGCGCCGGAGCTGCGACTGCGACACGTAGATGTCGTGCGGCCCCGGGAGCATATTCTCGCCCCGCAGGAAGCCGTAGTTCCCGTCGTCGCTGATTTCCAGGAAGCCGCCGGAGAAAATATTCCCCCGCGACTCCGCCTGGCTTTGGAGGAGCCGGAAGATCAGGTCGGACTTCCGAAGACCGGAAACCCCCTCCACTCCCAGCTCTTTGGCAATGGAGATCAGCCCATCCCGGGAGGTGGCCTCCAGTTCGGCGATATTCAGAGCTTCCGTCATTGGCTTGGTACCTGCCTGTGCAACATGCGATTGGGGATTTGATTGGGGGTTTGGCCCATGGCCGCCTCTGCAGGGGCATGGGCAACGCCGCGTCTACGATCCTGTTCCTGGGCGTCGATATACAGGGCATCGGCTGGCACCTGGTGCCGTTCTCACTGCCGAACCTGTGGACGCGTTGATCATACGACGCCTGCTCTCTGGCGCGCAATATCTGGCCGCCCTCCCCAAAACAACCGTTGCCTCTTGAACTCGCGCCACATACGCTCAACAACACATTCTCAATACTTCGGAAGCACCCCCCGCATGGCCAATATCAAGTCCTCCATCAAGCGCTGGCACCAGTCCATCAGGCGCCGCGATCGCAACCGGGCCCGTCGCACCACCTACCGCAACGCTGTTCGCCGCGTCCGCGAAGCCGTCGATGCCGGCGACCTCGATAAGGCAACCGAACTCATGCCCGCCGCTTTCTCGGCCCTCGATCGCGCCGCCAAGACCGGCGCCATCCATACCGGGACCGCCGACCGCGGCAAGCGCCGCCTTACCCACCTCGTCAACAAAGCTTCCTGAATCGCCTTTCATTTCCTTGCCTCGCGCAGCAGCTACGCTAATCGGGTGAATCGCCTCGCTGCGTCTCTTCTCACCGTCCTCGCTTTGGCCGGACTTTGCCTTGGCGCCTGCTCCGGTGGCGATACCTCGCCCACCACGACACCTGCCACGACAAACTCTCCCGGCCCTTCGGTCGTCGACACTTCTACCCCCGCTTCCTCGCCTATCGCCACGGAAGCGCCGACCGCAACGCCCGAGCCCTCCCCTACCGCCGCCATTCCCCCGAGTCCCACACCCGGCGGCCCCGGCCAGGTCATCGAGCACGGCCCCCGCGACTCCAACGCTGTCGCCCTCACCTTCGACATGGGCGGCCGCGTCGACCCCGCGCTCGACATCATGAACTTCCTCATCGACAACGACGTCCGCGCCACCATCTTCATGACCGGCGCCATGGCCGATAACACCAACACCGATGCCGGCCGCCAGGTCCTCCAACTCATCTGCGACCATCCCGAAAACTTCGAGCCTGGAAACCACAGCTATTCCCATCCCGACTTCCGCGACCTCTCCCCGGAACAGATGGGCGAGGAACTCTCGACCACCGAGACCGCGATGGCCGCAACCTGCCCGTGGTCGCCACGCCCCCTCTTCCGGCCGCCCTTTGGCGGCGTCGACGACACGGTCGCCAGCGTCGCCGCCGCTAATGGCTACCCCTACACCATCATGTGGGAGGTCGATGCCATCGACTGGCTCGCCGAAGCCGACGGCGGCCCTACCACCGCCGATATCGTCGACAAGGTCCTCGCCAACGCCCAACCGGGCTCCATCGTCCTCATGCACCTCGGTGGCTATAACACCCTCGATGCCCTCCCGGCAGTTGTCGCCGGCCTCCGCGACCGCGGGTTCACCCTCGTCAGCGTGGGCGACCTGCTTGGCATCGCCCAGTGACCGGATTTCCCTTTCCCGGCTGGTCGCCAACAATAACTTCGTGACTCAGCCCGATCGGCCCAGCGTCGACGTCGTCATTCCCTGCTACAACGAGGTGTCCGTCCTCCGCGAGAGCGTCGAAACCACGGTCGCCCTCTTCGCCCGCCATCCGGAGTACACCTGGCGTCTCGTCATCGCCGACAACGGCTCCAACGATGGCACCGGCGAGCTTGCCCGCGAACTCGATTCTCGAATACCCCGAGGTCCATGCCCTCGTCCTCACCATCAAGGGCCGCGGCCTCGCCCTCAAGGAGGCCTGGACCACCTCAACCGCCGACATCGTCACCTACATGGATGTCGATCTCTCCACCGATATCGAGCACCTTCCAACACTCGTTTCGATGATTGCGAACGATGGATGCGATATCGCCATTGGGTCGCGCCTCGCCCGCGGCTCGAAAACCCGGCGCTCGCTCAAGCGCGAAATCACCTCCCGCGGCTACGTCTTGATGATCCGCGCCTTCTTCCCCCGCCTCAAGATCTCTGATGCCCAGTGCGGGTTCAAAGCCCTCAATCGCCGTGCCGTCGAAGCCCTCGTCCCCCAGGTTCAGAATCGAATGTGGTTTTTCGATACCGAGCTGCTCATCCTCGCCCATCGCAACCACCTCAAGATTTGCGAACTGCCCGTGCGCTGGGACGAAGACCCCGACACCAAGGTTCGGATCATCAGCACGGCCATGGAAGACATCCGCGGCCTCGTCCGCATGCGCTTCGGCATCGGTGGGGCCTAGCGCCCGCCGGGCCGCAACCCTCGTAAACGATCCCCGCTTCGCGTTGACCCCCCCACGGCCCCGCGGTATAAATCGTTTGCTACGAGATTCACAATCGCTCGGCAGCACAAGGGGCCCCTCGCGGCAGCCCCGTGCGCCGAACGCGCTTGATAGGGGAGGGCCCGGTTGGAATTCGCAAATCTGCCGCACGACTACGCCGAAACCCTCGAACTTGTCTTCGTCGGAATCACCATCGTCGCTTCGCTGGCCATACTCGTGGTCTTCGGGCGATGGTGGCAGAGGTAAGGAGCACCGTCTTGGCAGTCGAACAGCCGTCCCAGCCAACCATTCGGCGATAAGATTTACGACAAGCTCTTCCACAACTACGTGTGGAAGTCGATTTTCCGTACCGGTTATCCCAACACCCCGCGCAACCAGATGCTCGTGGTCGCCACGAACGTCTTCCTCCACCTCCACCCGACGCGCATCCACCGCACGCACGTCAAGATCACCCACACCTACTGCCTCGGTGGCCTCTCCTTCTTCATGTTCCTCGGCCTCACCATCACCGGCATCCTGCTGATGTTCTACTACGTGCCGAGCGTCGAACGCGCCTACCTCGACATCCAGAACGATCACAGACGAACGTCCAGTTCGGCCAGCTGATGCGCAACATGCACCGCTGGATGGCCCACGCTATGGTCATCCTCGTCTTCCTCCACATGATGCGCGTGTTCTACACCGGCGCTTATAAGCCCCCGCGCGAATTCAACTGGGTGGTCGGCGTCATCCTCCTCGTCCTCACCTTCCTCCTCAGCTTCACTGGCTACCTGCTCCCCTGGGACCAGCTCGCCTTCTGGGCCATCACCGTCGGCACCAATATCGCCGGCTCCGCTCCCGTCCTCGGCCCCAAGTCCCGCTTCTGGCTGCTCGGCGGCTTCGAAGTCGGCCCCGACTCCCTCATCCGCTTCTACACACTCCACGTCATCGGCCTGCCGCTGCTCGCCGCCATCTTCATGGCCATCCACTTCTGGCGCATCCGCCGCGATGGCGGGCTGGCCCGGCCGCTCTGATGTATTCGCTATCCCAGGAGGCAGTCCTAGCCCATGGCTACCGCGGTAGTTGCCCGCCCCGCTAGCTCGTCCCCAGAATCGTGCTCGCGACGAGGAGGTTCTCGTCTGGCCCGACCTCGTCTTCGTCGAGTTCATCGCGGCCCTCCTCTTCACGTTGACCCTGTTCATCCTTGCTGTCCTCGTCAACGCGCCGCTCCTCGACCAGGCCAACGCCGACGTCACCCCGAACCCTTCCAAGGCGCCCTGGTACCTCCTCAACCTCCAGGAGCTGCTGCTTCACATGCAGCCGGCCATCGCGGGCATCATCATCCCGACCGTCTGGCTCGGCATCCTCGCCGCCTTCCCTTACTTCGACCGGAAAATCGCCGCCAGGGCGTCTGGTTCGGCACCGAGAACGCCGTCAGGCTCACCGTCGTCTCCGCTATCGTCGGCGTCGTCGGCACCATGGTTCCTCATCCTCTGGGACTCCGGCAAGCTCGCGGAGTTCGTCCATAAGCTGGTTCGGCATCTCCGGCGGTCGACACCTTCCGCTTCCTCGAAAACGTCCGCGCCATCCAGTCGCCGAGAATTTACCCTGGCCCACTGGTCGCTCAGCATTCCCTACTCGCCGTGGAACATCAAGATCTTCGACGAAGGCAATACCGGGTACGGTGCAACCTCCTTCCAGCACCTCAACTTCCCTGCCTTGCTCGTCGAGCAGGCGATACCCATCTCCGCGATGGTGGGCTTGCCGTGCCTCCTGATTTATTCGCTCTGGCGGATCGGTTGGGTCTTCAGCCGGCGTGACGCGCTGCATCGTCCTCTTCAGCGGCTTCGTCGCCGCCTACGGCATCTTGACACTCTGTGGCACCGCCTTCCGTGGCCAGAGCCAGGAACTTGTTTGGCCCTGGGAACTCAAGGTCGGCGAAGGCATTCCGGGCGCAGGAGTAACGACAAACGTATGACGCAGGCCCAACAGGCAGCCGCGTTACCGGGCGCATCGAACGGGTGCGCCAGCAGGAAGCACGCAGGATTGCGCGCCGCTCCTTTCTCCGCGTCACCGTTTTCGCCGGACTCACGCTCTTCATCGGCGCCCTGATCGCTTGCTTCCTTGGCTTCTTCAACAAGCGCAAGCCCGACCGGCTTCGGCGCCCCCGTCAACGTCGCCGCCGGCGCTTGTCCCGGCGCAGGGCGCCGACCCGGCCCGGATCTCCGCGGGCAAGTGCCTGGCTCGTCGCACCTCCAGGGCAACCAGGGCGACGTCTTCGACACCGGCGCCACCGGCGGCATCCTCGCTCTCTACTGGAAGTGCCCTCACCTCGGCTGCACCGTGCCCTGGCGTTCGGACTTCAATGGCGCCGGCGTCGGCTTCCCCGGCGTCATCGGCTGGTTCCGCTGCCCCTGCCACGGGTCCACCTATTCACGTGCCGGCGTCCGCGTTTTCGGCCCGGCCCCGCGCTCGATGGACACCTTCGTCGTGACCACCAATCCCGGCGGCTCCCTCGTCATCAACACCGGATCCATCACTAGCGGCGCCGCCGACCCGCCCAACCCACTCGCGCGTCATCTCGTATACCGGTTAACGGAAGGCAACATTGAACACCCAGAAGCAGATCATCATCATCGTTGCCCTCTTCTTCCTCACCGTTGGGGCCTGTGCCGGCTATGCCGTCATCGAACTTCCCTACCGCACCGGGCTCCAGGCCGATTGGCAGTACGACGAGTCCGTCGAACGCGGCGCGCTCCTCTTTGCCAACAACTGCCGCACCTGCCATGGCAACGCCGGCCAGGGCTTCGTCGGCCTCCCGCTCAATAAGCCGATGACTTCAAGAACCAGGACCCGCTCGTCCTCACCTCCAACCGCGCCCTCATCCAGCACACCCTCATGTGCGGTCGCGCCGGCACCCGCATGCCCGCCTGGCTCAATACCAACGGTGGCTCCCTCAATGGCGAGCAACTTGTCCATCTTGTCGACTTCATTACCGCTCCGGTCGACCCGAACGTTCTCGACGAGAACGGCGTGCCCACCAGCAAAGGTTGGAAAGCAGCGGTGGAGTTTGCCCACAATCTCAACCGCGAAACCACGATCCTCGTAACCGGCGACAGCCTCCAGACTATTGCCGATGTCCATGGCGTTGGCGTCGCCGAAACGGCCGAACTCAACGGGATCGACCTCGCAAACGCCGGTGACTTCATCGCCGTGGGCACCATCGTCAAGCTGCCCCCGGTCGATGGTGCTCCCGATGGCGGCACCTTCAAGGTCAACAACGAACGAGACAGCATCGCGACCATCGTCAAGGGCACCTACGCCGGGGCGGCCATCCTCGCCGACCTGAACAACCTCGACTACGACCTGAACTATCACGACGAAGCTTTCCATCTCCTCGATGGCGGCTCCGAAGTGCCCGGCCTTCTCACCGGTCAGCTATTGGCGCTTCCCGACGGGTCGACCTACTCCGTCAACTCGGGCGAGACCATCCAGGGCATCGCCGATCTCCACGGCATCTCCACCGACGACCTCATCGCCGCGAACCCTGACCTCGAAGGCACCGACGTCACCGCCGACCTTGCTCCTGCGGACGCCGATGGCAACATCCCCGATGTCACGCTCAACCTGCCCAAGATCGATGCCTACGTCACCCGTGGCCAAACGTGGGACCAGGTGGCCGAAGCGTGGGGCAACGTTACCGGCGAGTCCCTCGCCGAAGCCAACAACTCCGCCACAAACGTGGCCCTCCGTGTCTCTCAACCGCTAGGCCTGCCCGCCGATGCCTATGGCGGCACCCCTCCCGAGACCATCAACGACGGCTCCGCCTGCGTGCAATACGCCGTCCCGTCCAATATCTACGACCAGATCAAGACTGGCGAACCCCTGACCCCGCCGCCTCCCTTCGAGGGCACGGTCGTGGCCAAGGACATCGCTTTCGTCCAGACGCAGATCACGTTGCCTCCGAACACGGAGGTCACGATCACGTTCGACAACCAGGACACGATCCAGCACAACATCCAGTTCTTCAAAAGCGCCACGCCGGGGGGTGACAAGTTGACGGGCTGCACCTCCGGCTGCCCCACCGACGACGTCGCCACCGAGGTTACTGCCGGGCCCGTTATGCAGACGTTCACCTTCACCACGCCGGACGTCGGCACCTATAGCTTCGATTGCGCCGTGCATGCGACCATGAAGGGCACGCTCACCATCGAAGAGGGCGCCGAAGTGCCGGCGGCCTCACAGCCTTAGCCCGGCGTCGTTGACGCCACAAAAAGCCGATCGCTAGGATCGCGTTAACAACACATCCGCGTATCCGTTGGGAACCTGAGGGGGAAACCAAACCATGGCATCAGCCCAGACTGGCAAGCGCTACACCTGTCCCAAAGTGCGGCTCGGAATTCATCGTCACCAAGGGTGGCGAGGGCGAACTCATGTGCGGTGACACGCCGCTTGAACTGAAAAAGTAGGGAGGCGGACCACATGGCAGTACAACTTGGCAAGCGCTACAAGGACGAATCCACCGGCATCGAGCTGCTCGTCATCAAGCCCGGCAACTGCGAACTGAAGATCGGCGGCCGCGATATGGAACTCATGCAGCCCAAGGTGCTTCCTTCGGCCGACTGATGCCGTGAGTTACCTCCAGGCGGTCGAAGCGCTCCTCCAGGACGCCGTTGCAGCTGGTCAATTCTCCGGGCTTCCCGGCGAGGGCCGGCCGTTTTCGTTCAAGCCCGAAGAGGGCCTCGCCGGCGACGACTGGCTCGGCTTCAAGGTTCTCCAGAACGGCGGCCTCCTTCCTGAGTTCCTCACGATTGGCCGCCAGGTCGAACGGCTCGAGCGCGAACTCGCGGACATCGAGGCTCGCCATGCCAACCTCGCCCTCACGGCGGCCGATCCCATCGCCTGGGACCTCGCCTGGCCCGTCCTCGTTCAGCTCCGTGCTCGATTCGAAGAGACCGCCCGCGCCCTCCGCTCAGAGCAGGAACAGTTCAACTGGCAGGCGCCCGGCCACCTTTCCCAGCGCCCGACCATCTGGATCGAATACCGCCTCGAACGTCTCGACTCGCGGCTCTCCTGCCCTATCGGCGCTCGCCCCGATACTCGCTAGCTTCCGTTCCCCTATACTGAAAGAGCGATGGCCGTTGGCCACTCTCAGCAGAAAGCAGGTGATTGAGCCTCTGTCTGAAGTCATTGTTGGCGAGAGCGAACCGTTTGAGGTTGCTCTCAAGCGCTTCAACAAGCGCGTGCAGCAGGATGGAATCCTCTCTGAAGCACGCCGCCGCGAGCATTACGAAAAGCCCAGCGTGAAGCGCAAAAAGAAAGAAGCAGCCCGCCTCCGCAAGCTCCGTAAAAAGCAGCTCAGGAGTGAAGCAAGGGCGGCCGCGCGGCGCTAACGCCACGCTTTCGCTACATCTACCAACGCCCGGGTTCGCCCGGGCGCTTCTCTTTGGAGATTTCCATGACCGCCCTCCAGGAACAGGTCCAGGAGCAACTGAAGCAGGCCATGCGCGATCAGAACGCCATCGAGCGCAGCGCCCTGCGGATGCTCATCGCCGCCTTCAAGAACGCCGAGATCGAAGCCCTCGCGCCCCTCACCGACGCCCAGGCGCTGGCGGTCCTCCAGAAGCAGGCCAAACAGCGGCGCGAAAGCATCGAGGAGTTCTCCAAGGCCGGCCGCCAGGACCTCGTCGACCAGGAAGCCGCCGAACTCGTTGTCCTCGAGAAGTTTCTCCCCGCCCAGGCGTCGGACGACGATATCCTCGCCGCCGCCCGCGAAGTCGTGGCCAGCACCGGCGCTTCCGGCCCGCGCGACATCGGCAAGGTCATGCCCCTCCTTGTTGAGCGCTTCGCCGGCCAGGCCGATGGCCGCCGGATTAGCGAGATAGTGCGTACGCTGCTCAATCCCTGAACCGGGCTTCCCGCTCGCCCTTGCTATCATCGGAGGCGTCTCATGCTCCGTCGCCGCCCCCACCCCGTCATCTCGCGCCCCGTCGCCGCCCTGTTCGGTCTCGTTGTTGCCGGCGCCGCCGTCCTCATGGTCGTCCCCCTCTGGCCCGGCCAGGACACCATCGCCGTCGGCGACCGTCCCCCCACCGACCTCGTCGCCGCCCAGGACGCCCAGTACGAGTCCGAGGTCCTGACCGCTGCCGCCCGCGACGAAAAGGCCGCCGCCACCGAGCCTGTCCTGCGTCCGATCGATCCCCGTATCCGCGAGCAACAGATCACCCTCCTCCTCGACGCGCTCAACGAGGTCACCATCGTCCGCCAGCAGTCCGGCCTCACCCAGCAACAGCGCGTCACCATGCTTGCTACCGTCGACGAGGTTGCACCGATCAGCAGCGCCGGCCAGGTAGCCCTCCTCTCCCTCGATGACGGTCGCTACTCCGCCATGCGGTCCACCCTTCGCAGCGCTCTCGAAAGCGTCCTCAACGGCCCCATCGTCGACGACGCGGACATCGAACCGGCCATCCAGAGCTATCTCACCGCCATCGGAGAAAGTGGCTCAGGCACGCTCGACAGTGACGAAAAACTCGTCGTCGAAGAGATACTGAAGGCCTTCACGGTCCCGAACGTCGAGATCGACGAGGCCGCTACCGAGACCGCCCGCGAGAATGCCCGCGCAAACGTCAATCCAGTCGTCCAGATCTGGTCCGCCGGGCAGGTGATTGCCCCCGCCGGGGTCCCGCTCGACGCCGCCCAGGTCGAAGCTCTTCGCGAGACTGGCGTCATCGAGACCGGCGTCGATGTCTACGATTTCGGCGCGGGCATCATCATCGCCCTCATCCTTGGCTCGCTGCTCGGCGGCTATCTCTACCTCTTCCAGCCGCTCCCTCCTCCGGCGTTTCGCCCCCTCATCCTCATCGGCATCGTCATCCTCCTGACCCTTGCCGGCATGCGCCTCGCGCTCCCGTCACTCATTCCCGACGTCGAAGGTCGCTACTATGCCTTCGCCCTGCCTGTGGCTGCCGCCGCCATGGTCGCCGCAGCGTTCTCGGAGCTGTCCTTCGGGGTGATCGTTGCCGCCGCGGTAGGCCTCTTCTCGGCCTTCATTGCCGCCACCGTCCCCGACCTCGCCGGCGCCAGCTTCATCGGCCCCCTCGAATCGCTGGAACTCGCCTTCGCCTTCACCGCCGGGGGCTTCGCCGGCGCTGCCACCGTTTTCCGCGCCGACCGCCTTGGCCGCTTTGCCGTCGCCGCCGTGGCCGTGGCCCTCGCCACCGCCGCGATCCTCGTCTCCTTCTGGTTCCTCGACCACAACCGCGAGACCGGCGAACTGGCCTGGATCGCCGCCGTCTCCGCAACCACGGGTGTCGCCTCCGCCATGCTCGCCATCGGCACCATCGTCATCCTCAGCCATCCTCTCGGCGTCACCACACGCCTCCAGCTCCTTGAGCTTGCCCAGGCGAACAGTCCTCTCCTTCGCCGTCTCCAGGACGAGGCGCCCGGCAGCTACCACCACAGCATGCTCGTCGGCGCCCTCGCCGAACGTGCCGCCGAACAGATCGGCGCTGACCCCCTCGTCACCCGTGCCGGCGCCTATTACCACGACATCGGCAAGCTCGCCCAGCCTGAGTACTACATCGAAAACATCTTCCCCGGCGCCACCAGTCCCCACGAGGGCATGCCCGAAGAAGAGAGCGCCGCCAGGATCGTTGAACACGTCACCCGCGGCATGGAGATCGCCCGCAAGAACCATCTGCCCGAAATCATCCGTGAGTTCATTCCCCAGCACCACGGCACGCGCCTCGTCGTCTACTTCTACCGGCAGGCCCGCAACAAAGGCCTCGAGCCGAACCCCGCCGACTTCCAGTACGAAGGTCCGCGCCCGCAGAGCAAGGAGTCTGCGATCGTCATGCTTGCCGACTCCTGCGAGGCCGTGGTCCGCGCCGGCATGCAGCGTGACAGCGACCAGATCGGCACCGTCGTCGATTCCGTCTTTGCCGAGCGCCTCGCCGAAGGACAGCTCGACGAATGCGACATCACCATGCGCGAAGTCAACGCCGTCGCCGATTCCTTCAAGGCCACCCTCCGGGCCGTCTACCACCAGCGCATCGAGTACCCGACGGCCGACCTCGAGGCCAAGCCCACCGCCGCCGCTCCCGCCATCGGCGACTAGCGGTCTTCGCGGCCACTGCTGCTATACTCTGCCCGGCAGTCTTTACCCTGGAGGCTCCATGCGATTCGCCATCCTGCGTTTCCCAGGCACCTGGAGCGACAGAGACTGCTATCGCGTCATCCACGAAGTTCTTGGCCAGCCCGCCGACATCCTCTGGCACCGCGACGCCGACCTCTCCGGCTACGACGCCATCATCCTCCCCGGCGGCTTCTCCTACGGTGACTACTTGCGCACCGGCGCAATCGCCCGCTTCTCGCCCGTCATGGCCCAGGTGATGGACCACGCCGCCGCCGGCAAGCCCGTCATCGGTATCTGCAACGGCTTCCAGATCCTCTGCGAAGCCGAGCTCGTGCCCGGGATCCTCATCCGCAACGATAGCCTCCAGTTCCGCTGCGAGTGGACCCATCTCCGCCGCGAAGGCGCCGCCACGCCCTGGGCCAACGGCATACCGGCTGGCTCGGTGTTGCGCATCCCCATCAGCCACGGCGAAGGCAACTACTTCGCCGACCCGGCCACCCTCGACGACCTCGAACAGCGCGGCGGCGTCATCTTCCGCTATTGCGACGAAGCTGGTCTCGTGACCCCCCAATCCAATCCCAACGGCAGCGTCCGCAACATCGCGGGCGTCATCAACCGGGAAGGCAACGTGCTCGGCATGATGCCCCACCCCGAGCGTGCCGGAGAAGCCATCGTTGGTGGCGTCGACGGCAACCGAATCTGGGAGTCACTCATCGCGGAGGCCGTCGCGGTCACCGCCTGAGCGATATCACGGCGCTTACCCGTCGCGCCATTTGGAGGGCCAGCAATGACCACGATGACAGGTGCATACCCGTTCGGGCTCGAAGTTGACGAGCCAATGCCCCAGAACCGGCTCTCGGTTCTCCTTCGCATCTTCTACATCATCCCCCACATCATCGTCCTCTACTTCCTCGGTCTCGCCGCCGGAGTCATCTACGTCATCTCGTGGTTCGCCATTCTCTTCACCGGCGGCTACCCCGGCGGGATGATGAACTTCATGGTGAACGTCTTGCACTGGCAGACCCGCGTGAGCGGCTATGTGTACCTCCTCACCGACAAGTATCCTCCCTTCTCCATGGGCCCCGATGGCGCCTACCCGGTCCGTTTGCTGGCCATGGGGCAACTCGAAGGTCGCAATCGCCTGACAACCTTCTGGCCCATTCGCTACATCCTTGTCATCCCCCACCTCATCGTTCTCGCCGTCCTCGGGTTCGCGGGTCGAGATCGTCCTCCTCATCGCCTGGGTCGTAGCGCTTATCACTGGCTCTGTGCCCGCAGGCATGCACAACTTCCTTGCTGGCATCTTGCGCTGGAACACACGCCTGACGGCCTACTTCCTGCTTCTCACCGACGAATATCCACCCTTCTCGCTGAGCTAAGGGGAAACGTGCCGGGGGCCCGCCAAGGGCCCCTCCCGCCATCGCCTATGACATCTCCCGAACCACCACCACCTCCCATTGTCCAGCCCCCTGCAGAGCGCTATCCCGTTCGGTTCGATGTCGACTATCCCGGCGGTCTCTCGAGGCTCTCCACGGCGTTCCGCATCATCCTGATCATCCCGATCTCGGATCTACGCGTCGGTCGTCGCCAACATCGCCTACTTTGCCCTTGCGGCTGCCTGGATCGCCGTCTTCTTTCGGCGCAAGTATCCCGACTGGCTCTTCACGACCGTGGCCGGGATTAGCGCCTACAACGCCCGAACCTGGTCCTACGGTTCCCTCCTCACCGACCACTTCCCATCGTTCGAATCCGCTGGATCGCCCGTCCACCTCGAATTCGACGAGCCCCCCAACGGGCACCTCAGCCGCTGGCGCGTCTTCTTCTGGAAGCTGGCCCTTCTCGTCCCCCAGTTTATCGTTCTGGGCTTCCTGGCCATCGCCGTCTTCGTCGTCGTCATCATTGCCTGGTTCGCCATCCTCTTCACCGGCAACTACCCCCGCGGCATGTTCGCCTTCGTCACCGGCATCCAGCGCTGGTACTTTCGTGTCTTCAGCTACTTCGCCTCCTTCAACGACCGCTACCCGCCTTACTCGCTCTCCGCCGACGCCGGTCCGGCTTCGGGAGCGTCGACGGTGGCCAGTGGCGTAATCGGCCTCCTCGCCGCCGGCGGCCTGACAGCCGGAATCGTCGCAGCGGCAATCGTCGCCTCGGGCTTCCACAGCGAAACGATCGACTACGTCGAGCTCCAGTACGGCGTCGCCGATACCCACATCTACGTCTTCGATGACTACCGGGGCGAGCTGCTCTTCCAGCTCTCCGCCGTCCACGATCCTGGCGACGACCTCGTGGGCATCCTCGACCTTGGCGCAGGTGAACGCGCCGTCATCTTCGAATGGTACGTCGGCACCGTCGAACGCACCGTCCACATCGACAATTCGCCGGCCCGCCTCGACTACGACGATGGCGGCGACGACCACACGGTCAGCGCCGTCCTCATCACCGTCGGCGATACCGTCGCCCCCGTCCGCATCGAGAAGAACGACGTCGTCACCATCCGCGCCGTCTTCGTCATCCCCGAAAACGCCACCCCCACCGAGCTCCGCTGGCGCCCCGGTTTCCAGCGCGGATTTAGATACATCTTCGATTAGCCACGAGTCGTCAGTCTCAGGTCTTCAGCCGGCGGTGGCCCGTTCGCAACAAGTGAATTCCATGCCAGCGACGTTTGCGGTCCAGGGCGGTCTTGCCAGTTGGCGCGCTAGTGCGGACAGCATCTTTTGGAGTTGGCGAACCCCGTCACTCGGGGGGACCAGTCGGATACGCCGGAGTGGCCTCGAAAATCCGGGCGCGTCACGTCAGGGCACGGTTGAACACTTCGAGCTTCCGAAAGTTGTCCAAGGCCGCACCCTACCTCGCTGCCTGCACCAGTCCGCTGCTTCCCGTCTGAAGACTGTCGACTGGCGACTGAAGACCGCATGCCAGCTACGCTTGCAACATGCCAGCCACACAGGCCGCCCTCGACGCCGTCGCCCTCAGCCACGACGAGTACGACCTCCTTGTCCAGCGCCTCGGCCGCGAACCCAACGAGGTCGAACTCGGCATGTTCGGCTCCCTCTGGAGCGAGCACTGCGGCTACAAGAACAGCAAGCCTCTGCTCCGCCTCCTCCCTGGCGGCGGCGACCGCGTGCTCACCCGCGTCGGCGCCGAAAACGCCGGCGCCATCGACATCGGCGGCGGCCGCTGCGTCGTCATGAAGGTCGAATCCCACAACCATCCTTCCGCCATCGAGCCCTACGAGGGCGCCGCAACCGGCGTCGGCGGCATCGTCCGCGACATCTTCGCCATGGGCGCCTACCCCGTCGCCATCCTCGACTCGCTCCGCTTCGGCCCGCCCGACGACCCCCGCAACCGCTACCTCTTCGACGGCGTCGTCGGCGGCATCGGCGGCTACGGCAACTGCCTCGGCATCCCCAACGTGGGCGGCGAGGTCTTCTTCTCGCCGTCCTTCACCGGCAACCCGCTCGTCAACGCCATGTGCGTCGGTATCGCCGAGACTGCCAAGCTCCAGAGCGCTAAAGCGAAGGGCGCCGGCAGCGTCCTCCTTCTCGTCGGCGCCGACTCTGGCCGCGACGGTATCCACGGCGCCAGCGGCCTCGCCAGCCGTACCGACCCCGATGCCCGCTTCGAAGAGATGCGCCCGGCCGTCCAGGTCGGCAACCCTTTCATGGAAAAGCTCCTCATGGAGGCGTGCTTCGAGCTCGCCTCGGAGCACGGCGACTGGATCGTCGGCCTCCAGGACCTTGGCGCCGCCGGCCTCACCAGCTCCGTCCTCGAATGTTGCGCCAAGGGTGGCTCGCGGCGCGGTCCTCGACCTCGAAAACGTCCCCCGCCGCGAGTCCGGCATGACCCCCTACGAAGTGATGCTCAGCGAGAGCCAGGAGCGCATGCTCGTCGTCGCCAAACCGGAACACGTCGACGATGTGCGGCGTCTGTTCGACCACTGGGAGCTCCACTGTGCCAGCATCGGCGTGGTGACCGATGGCGATACGGTCATTCTCCGTGAGAACGGCGTCGAGGTCGGCCAGGTACCCGTCGCCATCGCCACCGAACCCCCCGAGTACCGTCGTCACGGTGTCCGCCCGGCCGAACTTGAAGCGCTGAACAACTACGACCTCGCGACCTTGCCCGATCTCGCCCCCGGCGAGGCTACCGCGCACCTTGCTCCGGCTCCTTGCCCGCCCCAACATCGTCAGTCAAGCCGGCCGGTCTTCCGTCAGTACGACCAGCAGGTCCTTGGCAACACCGTGGTCCAGCCGGGTGGTGACGCCGCCGTCATCCGTGTCGCCGGGACGAACTCTGGCTTCGCCGTGAAAACCGACTGCAATTCCCGCCTCTGTTACCTCGATCCGTACATTGGCGCCGCTGCCGCCGTGGCCGAAGCCGCTCGCAATGTGGTTTGCACCGGCGCCACCCCCGTCGCCGTCACCGACTGCCTCAACTTCGGCGACCCCACAAAGCTGGAGGTCTACTACACCCTCGAACAGGCCGTCCACGGTATCGCCGAAGCCTGCAGCGAGTTCCAAACGCCCGTGGTCAGCGGTAACGTCAGCCTCTATAACGAATCCGGCGGCCGTCCCGTCTACCCGACGCCTGTCATCGGGATGCTGGGACTGATCGACGACGTGAGCACCGCCCTGCGCAGCGGATTCGACATCGCCCGATGCTGACGTCTGGCTCCTCGGCTCCGGCATGGAGCAGCCCGTCACCAGTCTCGCCGGCAGCGAGTACCTCGAAATGGCCCATGATCTCGTCGCCGGGCTGCCTGCCATCGACCTTGCCGCCGAGTCCCGTCTGCAGCGCCTCATCCTGGCCAGCCACGCCGAGGGACTGCTCCTCAGTGCCCACGATTGCGCCGAAGGCGGCCTCCTCGTCACACTCGCCGAATCGGCGCTGGCCGGCGGCCATGGCTTCGCGAGCGATGCAGACTTCGCCGGTCGCCTCGATGCAGCCCTCTTCGGCGAAACCCAGGGCCGCGTCATCGTCTCAACGCGCCCGGCTTCGGCCCCTCGTCTGCAGGATCTCGCCCGTCAGCACCAGGTGCCGCTCGTTCGCCTTGGTACCGTCACAGGCTCCGAGACCTTCTCTATCGGGCCGGTGCAGTCCACCCTCGACGCTCTCCGTGAGGCGAATAACTCCAGCCTCTAGGGCCGCCTGCCCCTGGCCGAACTGCGTCAGTAGCGGCCGCCAAGCTTCCCGTGGTCCCAGCTATAGACGTTCTCCGGCTTCAGCCGCACGGCTACGCGCTTCGCCGCCGCCTTCAGCTGTTGTTCGCTCGTCTCCGTCGGGATCGGGAGCCCGTTGTACTTCGCTCCCACCATGCCCATCACCTTCGCGGTGAAGGCATTTTCACGGACGATCTCCGCCTCACCCTCGATGACCATCCCGCGGAGCTCCTGGTACTTCGTTCCCGCTTCCACCATCGCCGTCAGCTTCGGGTTTCGTTCGAGGTTCTTGATCTTCTGGCTCTTGCCGAAGGTCGTGAAATACACCTCGCCGTCGATGAGCACGTACCACATCGCCACCAGGTGCGGGTAACCGTTGTGACCGTTCGAGGCTACCTGCAGCGTCCAGCCATCCTCGAGGAATCGCCTCTGTTCGTCCTCCGTCATCCCAATCGCATTACGCCTGCTTGGCATCTGCTGGCCCCCCTCTTCATTCTCGTTAGAATCGAAAGCCTACGCCTCGTCCGAGGGCCATACACATGAGCCAACGAATCTGTCCTCCACCGCTCTCCACCGTCGACCTCGCCCACTACTCCGCGGACTTCATCGGCGGGATGAAGAAGGCCGACGGCAAAGCCGAACGCCACGAGCTGCGCCGCCGCCTCGGCGAACTCCAGGACATCCTCTACGCCGACCGCCGCTACGGCATCCTCGTCGTCTTCCAGGGCACCGATACCAGCGGCAAGGATAGCTCCGCCAACAGCGTCTTCGAACAGGTTGGGCCCGTCGGCTGTTCGGTCGTCAACTTCGGCGTTCCCTCGGCCGAAGAAGCTTCGCACGACTTCCTCTGGCGTTACCATCGCCGCGCGCCCGAACGGGGAAGGATCACCGTCTTCAACCGCTCGCACTACGAAGCGGTCCTCGTCGAGCGCGTCAAGGGGATCGTGCCAGAGTCCGTTTGGCGGCCGCGCTACGAACAGATCAACACCTTCGAGAACATGCTCATCCGCGAGGACGTGATCGTCCTCAAGTTCTTCCTCCACATCTCGCGCGAGGAACAACGCATCCGCCTCCAGGAACGCATCGATAACCCCCGCAAGCACTGGAAGTTTCGCGAGGGCGACCTTGAGGATCGCAACCACTGGGACAGCTACCAGGAGGCGTACGCCGGCATGCTCAAGCACTGCAACACCACCGTCGCACCCTGGCACATCGTGCCGGCCGACCACAAGTGGTTCCGCGACCTCGTGATTCTGCGAGCGATTGTGAAGCGGCTTGAAGGGCTCCACCTCGCCTACCCGCTCGCCAACGAGGACATCTCCGGCAAGGTCGTCGTCTAGCGAGAACACCCACCTCCATCGCCGCTCGACTCTTCCGCGCGATCACATAGGCTGTTTCCAGTGCAGTTCCTCCGGCCCCCGCTGACCCGGTTCTCGGCCTTCTTTGCAGACCCCCGGCGCCAGGCCTACGGCTTCGCCGGCCTCGGCATTGTTGGTGTACTCTTGGCCGTCCTCGGTGCCTGGATGCTTTTCTACAGTGGCGGCGACGATGACCCGTCGCTGGCCTCGGCCGAACCTACGCCCACCGCCACAGCAACGGCCACCGCAACCGCCACACGCACTCCCACCCCCACGCGGACGCCAACCCGCACGCCAACTCCTTCGCCAACACCCACCCAAACCCCAACCCCCGCCACCCAGAACCTCTCCGGGGGCGGTGGTTTCGTCCCTACAGCAACGCCGACGACACCAGCCATCGTTGCCGCCGGTGACTACTGCGACAACGTCCACGGCCTCAATCCGCCGGCTGCAATCTATGGCAAGCTCACCGTCGGTGGAGCCCCGGCGCCAGTCGGCACGGTCGTTACCGTTCTCTTCGATGGCGCCCCCGGGCCGAGCATCGTCGTCTCCGAAGCCGGCGGCTACAAAGTCCTCTTCGCCGCCGGCGGCACAACCTGTGCCAACAACCCGGCCGCGGCCATCTCCATCGCAGTGAATGGCTCCGTCTTCCCTTCCGGCTACACCGTGGCCTCCGGCGACTCCGGCGGTATCCGCCTCGACATCGTCGTCTCCTGATCGCCCCTTGAGCGGCCTCGACTCGCTTCCGCATATCCCGACGTTATCGAATGAGACCGTCATCCTCAGGCCGCTGGCCGTCTCCGACTCTTCCGACCTCTGGGCCTACTACTCCGATCCTGAAGTCTTCGGTCCAACAAGTCTGGATGTCGACTCGCTCCAAGCGACGCAAGACGCGATTGCGTCCATGAACGCATACTTTGCTCGCCGCGAAAGCATTCGTTGGGGCATGGTGTTGCCGGGTGCCCAGGGCGTCCTTGGCGACTGTGGCTTCTTCGGCTTCACCGATGCCGCGGCCGAGATTGGCTACCTCCTGGCACGTGAATACTGGGGACGCGGCATTGCTTCCGCCGCGGTTGACCTTCTTCTCGTATTCGGATACGAGTCCATCGGGCTCGCGGAGGTCGAGGCCACGGTCATGGAAGGCAACGATCGCTCACTGCGCCTGCTCGAAAGAAAAGGATTCGAACGACGGGAACTCATCCGCCGCTACAAGAACGTTCGAGGCGTGAACCGTAACTTCTGGCACCTCAAACTCGCTCGTTTGCGCGTCCCCGCTACGGCGTGAAGAGTCCTTCGCGCTTCTCTTCCTCATAGAGGCGCTCCATCACAAATTCCTTCAGCAGCGTCTGGTAGCCCTTGTTCTTCTTGGTAGCGAGCGTCTTAAGCCGTTGGGTAGTCTCTGCGTCAAGTCGGACCGCCACAGGCTTTGGCTTTGAGCGTGGCTCTGGTAGGCCCAGGTCGTCGTCCGTGAGTTCTTCTGAGAGCAGGCCCTCGCCCAGCCCGTGACTGGACCAGAACTCGGCTTCTTCCTTCTCGTCAGCGAACTCTGGGACATCCTCCCATCGCTCGACTTCAGGCAGTTCGGCGGTCGGAATCTTCTTCTTGCTTTGTGTCATCTTCGTCGCCGGTAAAGTCTTACCTCTCGGCGGGTAGGTAGTCTGGCCGTGATTACTCGGATCATGTCCTCGCGATGCGTGTAAACCACCACGAGCACTCGCCCGGAATTCGTAGAGCCTATCACGGCCAAATCTGGATTCGCCGCCAACGCGCGACCGCCCCCAATGGCACCCGGTCGTGCGATAGGAGCACGTCTTCAGCCTCGGACGTGGCGATGTTTCGATGCCCGACGTGCTCGAGATTCCCACCGTCCCAGTCAAATGGAGCCGGCATCGCTGGGATAATCTAGCAGGGCAACGCCACGAACTACTTCTCGTACTTGCGCCGCCGGTTTCTCCCGCCCGCCTGGCTTCGGCCATAGCGAATCGGTCCCGGTCGCCCCGCAACCGCTGCGAACTGTGACAGCTCCTCCTCGTCGCTCCCCACCATCCGTCGCCGCAGCTCCACCACCTGGTCTCGAATGGCCGCTGCCTTCTCGAACTCCAGCGCTTTCGCGGCCGACTTCATCTGGCTCTCCAGCTCCTTGATCAGCCGCATCGCCTCGTCTTTTGGCATGTCGGGACCGGCGTCGTACTCCGTCTTCTCTTCGGCCGCCATCCGGACGTGATCCGTGATGTCCCGGATCGCCTTGAAGATTCCCTTCGCTTCGATCCCGTGCTCCTCGTTGTACTGCCGCTGAATCTCGCGCCGCCGATAGGTCTCGTCGATCGCCTTCTGCATGCTGTGCGTCACCTGGTCGGCGTACATGATCACGCGTCCCTCGAGGTGCCGCGCCGCCCGCCCGATTGTCTGGACGAGCGACCGGTTACTCCGCAAGAATCCTTCCTTGTCCGCATCCAGCATGCAGACAAGCGAGACTTCCGGAAGGTCGATCCCCTCACGCAGCAGGTTGATCCCCACCACCACGTCATACACCCCCAGCCTGAGGTCGCGCAGGATCTCCACCCGGTCCAGCGTTTCCACCTCGCTATGCAGGTAGTGCGTCTTGATCCCCATCTCCGTCAGGTAGTCGGCCAGGTCCTCGGCCATCTTCTTCGTCAGCGTGGTCACCAGGACCCGCTGCACCCTTATCGACGTTCAGTCGCACCTCGTCCATCAGGTCGTCGACCTGGTTCTTCGTCGGCCGGATCTCCACCTCCGGGTCCAACACGCCGGTCGGCCGGATCACCTGCTCCACCACCTGCGTCGAACGCTCGATCTCGTACTGCGCCGGCGTCGCGCTCACAAACACCACCTGGTTGATGTGCTGGTCGAACTCCTCGAAGGTCAGCGGCCGGTTGTCCACCGCACTCGGCAAGCGGAACCCGAACTCGACCAGCGTGTCCTTCCGCGACCGGTCACCGAAGAACTGGCCCTGCACCTGCGGCAGCGTCATGTGCGATTCGTCGACGAACAGCAGCCAGTCTTCCGGGAAGTAGTCCAGCAGGCACCATGGCGTTGAGCCCGCCTCCCGTGCCTGCAGGTGCCGCGAATAGTTCTCCACGCCCGGGCAATAACCCGTCTCCCGCATCGACTCGATGTCCCAGTGGGTCCGCTCCTCCAGCCGCGCGGCCTCGAGGATCCGCCCCTGCCCCTTGAGGAACTCCAGCTGTTCGGCCAGTTCCTGCTCGATCCGCTCGATCGCCCCCACCATCCGCTGTTCCGTCGTGACGAAGTGCTTTGCCGGGAAGATATCCGTCGACTCCTTCTCGGCGAGGATCTCCCCGGTCAGCGGGTCAAGCTCCACGATCCGCTCCACCTCATCGCCAAAGAAGTCGATGCGCACCGCCAGCTCGTCATAACTCGGCAGGATCGTGAGCGAATCGCCCCGCAGCCGGAACTTCCCGCGGACGACGTTCATGTCGTTCCGCTCGTACTGCATCCCCACCATCCGCCGGATCGCTTCGTTTCGCGAGAACCTCTGGCCCCGTCTCGAAGTGCAGCACGAACTCCGCGTACTGGGCCGGCTCGCCGAGGCCGTAGATGCAACTCACGCTCGCCACGATCACGACGTCGCGCCGCGTGAAAAGCGAACGTGTCGCCGCGTGCCGCAGCTTGTCGATCTCGTCGTTGATGTCCGCATCCTTGGCGATGTACGTGTCCGACCGCGGGATGTACGCCTCGGGCTGGTAGTAGTCGTAATAGCTGACGAAGTATTCGATTGCGTTCTCCGGGAAGAACTCCTTCAGCTCCGAACACAACTGGGCCGCCAGCGTCTTGTTGTGCGCGAGGATCAACGTCGGGCGTTGCGTCCGTGCGATCACGTTCGCCATCGTGAACGTCTTGCCCGACCCCGTGACGCCGAGCAGCGTCTGGTAACGGTCCCCACGCTGGACGCCTTCGGTCAGTTGCTCGATCGCCTGGGGCTGGTCTCCCGTCGGCTGAAAATCCGACGTCAGCTTGAACTTCCCCGGCTTCAACTCCGCCGCAAGAATCGACATACAGGCAGTGTAGCAGCGCCCATGGGGCCGATGGAGGACGCTCCTGACGCCCGCTGTCAGGAACCTTTTCCGCCTACGTTCTCCAGTACCGCGAACCGTCCGTCGGTCCGCGCCATCAGGCCCAGGCCGATCAGGCTCCGCCGTAGCACCGCCGGGTCCGCGAACGAGTGCTCGTGCGCAAGGACGTGGGTCACCTCGTCCTGGGTGTACCCGCGCCCCGGTTCGAACGACTCCACCATCACCGACAGCGCGGCGTTCCGCAGCCGTCGCTTCCGCAGCCACGCCTTCAACTTGCCCCCTGCGTCGCGAACGGCCCCCGGTTCCAGCAGCTCCGACATACGCCGAGGATACCGCCGCCAAAAGGCATTTCAATTTCGTAACAGACCCCGGTAAAGCAGTGCCATCCCGGTTGTCGACCCGCAATTTGTTGTGTTATACCCAAAGCAGCCGAATCCCCACGACCGGCGTGGGGAGCGGGGGAACCACTCAATGGGGTGTATTGCGCCAGCGTGCGCATAGGCGACTTCCGACGCCGAACCCGACAGCTAACCTCGCAGGCTTTCGGGGTAAACACGCAGACAGAGTCAGCTGCGTTGACCCCTCTTTCGCCGAGCACTTCGGTGCTCCCGTCTCGAAGGAGGCCGTCCAAATGAATACAGATCGTCCCACCGGGGTCCATCGGGCCTCACTACGCGTCCGCGCCCTCGGTTAACGCAGCCGGCGTTCACGTCTCCCTCGGGATCCCTGCCGAGAGGCGCTGCGTTGTTCGCACGTCACCTCCTCGCTTGGCTTTCCCCACGACCCCTACCAGGAGGTAGCTTCATGTCAGCTCTCCAGGCTGAACCCACCACTCAATTCGCACCCGGCCACACGGCAACTGTTTCCTTTAACGCGGCCTGCGAGGCGGTACAACGTGCCCACGCCGTCCTCAACGAGGCGCCCTCCAACCTCCGCCGCTGGCGTTGCCTCAGCGAACTCCTCGCTGCGCGCAAGGCGTTCCTCAACCACGCCATCGTCTGCACCTCCGCCGACGGTCCCGTTGCCCATCTCCTCCTCCAGAAGCCTCGACTCACCGCCGATGTCGACCGCCTGGGCGACGACCATATCCAGATCCGGCGCGAATTCGACGGTCTCATCGCCCGTACCTCCCGCCAGGGAGGTCTTGACCTTTCGCCCGTCGAAGTCGAGCTCCTCGCTCGCCGCCTCGCGAAGCACAAGTTCACATCCACCGGTCTCGCCTTCGAGTGGGCCAACCGGGACATCGGAGGCGAAGGCTAGACGCCCGCCGGAAGGACCCGCTGCTATGACCACCGTCGAACGTCCGTCTCTACCGGCCCATGCGCCGGCTGACCGCTACAAGGCCTACACGCTTCACAACCTGGAGTCGCTGCCGCAGCTCGACCGCATCCCGCCGCACATCGTGGAGGGCATCCGCGTTGTTGGACAGGTCCTCCCCTTCAAGACCAACTCCTACGTCGTCAACGAACTCATCAACTGGGACGACGTGCCGAACGACCCCATGTTCGTCCTCAACTTCCCTCAGCCCGAGATGCTGCAGCCGGAGCACTACGAGCTCGTCCGCACCGCCATGGACCAGGGACAGGAAGCGCTGGATGCCGCCGTCGAAACGGTCCGTCGCTCCCTCAATCCCCATCCCGCCGGCCAGATGGAGCACAACGTCCCCGAAATTTACGGGCACAGGCTCAGCGGCATGCAACATAAGTACCGCGAGACCGTGCTCTTCTTCCCCAGCAACGGCCAGACCTGCCACGCCTACTGCACCTTCTGCTTCCGCTGGCCCCAGTTCGTTGGCGACGACGAACTCAAGTTCGCCATGCGCGAAACTGAACTCCTCGTCGCCTACCTCCGCGAGCACACCGAGGTCACCGACCTCCTCATCACCGGCGGCGATCCCCTGGTCATGAGCGCGAAGAACCTCCGCAACTACATTGAGCCGATCCTCGCCGCACGGATCCCGCACCTGCGCACCATCCGTATCGGCTCCAAGGCCCTCAGCTACTGGCCCTATCGCTTCACCCGCGACAAGGACGCCGCCGATCTCCTCGCCCTCTTCCGCGAAGTCAAGGAAGCCGGCATCCACCTCGCCCTCATGGGCCACTTCAACCACCCGCGCGAACTGAGCACCGCCGCCGTCGAGGAAGCGATTGCCCGCATCCTCGAAACCGGTGCGCAGATCCGCACCCAGTCACCCCTCATGCACAACATCAACGACGACGCCGCCACCTGGGCCGAGATGTGGAAGCGCCAGGTCAGCCTTGGCCTCATCCCCTACTACATGTTCCTCGCCCGCGACACCGGAGCCCAGAACTATTTCAGCGTCCCCCTTGTCAGGGCGGATGAGATCTTCCGCAAGGCCTATCGCCAGGTCAGCGGTATCTGTCGCACCGTCCGCGGTCCCAGCATGTCCACCGACCCCGGCAAGATCCAGGTGCTCGGCGCCACCGAGGTCGCCGGGCGCAAAGTGCTCACGCTGTCATTCATCCAGGGTCGCGACCCCGACTGGGTCCGCCGTCCCTTCTTCGCCGCCTATGACAGCAAGGCCACGTGGATCGACGAACTACGCCCCGCCTTCGGCGAAGACCGCTTCTTCTTCGAAGACGAACTCCAGGAGATGTTCGACCGCGACGCCGGTCACCTCGACCGCGTCGCACGGCACCGTAACTAGCGCCCCAATTCGACGTTGTCGATCAGGCGGGTCTTGCCAAACCGCACCGCGGTGGAAAGCAAGGCCCGCCTCGTTATCTCTCCCTCCAACTCCGCCAGAGTCACATTGTCCGCGAGGCTGAGATAGTCGACAGCCGCCAGCGGCTCCGCCTCGATCATTCCCCGCGCCTTCGCTCGCAGGCGATCCGCATCGCGCTCACCGGCCTCGAATGCATCGCGAGCCGCCGTCAACGCCCGGTGGATGATTGGCGCCGCCGCCCGCTCTTCCGCCAACAGATAGACGTTCCGGCTGCTCATCGCCAACCCGTCGGCCTCTCGCACGATCGGACAGCCGATGATTTCCACCGCCATGTCGAGGTCCCGAACCATCGCCCCGATCACGCGGAGTTGTTGGGCGTCCTTCTGCCCGAAGTACGCCCGGTGCGGCTGCACGCCGTTGAACAGCTTCGCCACAACCGTCGCCACCCCCGCGAAGTGTCCCGGCCGCGAGGCTCCCTCCAGCGGCTCCGACACACGACCAGGCTGCACCGACGTTCCGAATCCCTCCGGGTACATGGCCTCGACCGTCGGTGCGTACACCGCAACGATCCCTGCTCGCTCGAACATGGCAAAATCCCTTTCCTCATCCCGCGGGTACGTGCCGAAGTCCTCGCCCTTTCCAAACTGCGTCGGGTTCACGAACAGGCTCGCCGTCGCTACGTCGTTCTCTTCGATGCAACGTTCAACCAGCGACATATGCCCCGCGTGGAGGTAGCCCATCGTCGGCACCAGCCCCACCTGCCCCTCAACGCCCGTGCGCCACGCCCGTAGCGCCGCCGGCGTCCGCAACACTTCCATACCCGTTACGACGCGACCGCCAGAGAGATGGCGCTGCCACGCAACCGGCCGTACGTACTCCCCCTCGCCCGCGTGAGTCGGGAGAGGGGGCCGGGGGGTGAGGGCACCACCATCCGGCCGCTAACGATTGTCGCGTACGCCTGTCCGTACGTACTCCCCCTCTTCCGCGTGAGTCGGGAGAAGGGGCCGGAGGGTGAGGGCACCACCATCCGGCCGCTAACGATTGTCGCGTACGCCTGTCCGCACGCACTCCCCCTCTCCCGCGTGAGTCGGGAGAGGGGGCCGGGGGGTGAGGGCCGCAGTGTCGCCTTCATCGCATGCAGTCTCGTGGGTCCCGCTACGCCAGCGACGCTTCTTTGAGCACCTTCGGCTCCACGTCAATGCTGTGCTCAGGGGCCGGGAATGCCCCGCCCTCGACCTCCGCGGCGTACTCCTTCAAGGCATCGCGGATCGTTGCGCCCAGCGTTGCATAGCGCTTGGCGTGCTTAAACGGCCGCTGATCGTCGTAGATGCCGAGGAGGTCGTGCCAGACCTGCACCTGGCCGTCGCAGTACTTGCCTGCACCGATCCCGATCGTCGGGATCGAAAGCCGCTGCGTGATGCAACGCGCCAGCGGCGCCGGGATCGTCTCCAGGACAATCGCGAACGCCCCGGCTTCTTCCAGTGCCTGCGCGTCCATCATCAGCTTCGCTGCTGCCCGTGGTGTCCGGCCCTGCACCTTGTGGCCGCCCAGCTGGTTCACCGACTGGGGCGTCAGCCCGAGGTGCCCCATCACCGGGATGCCCGCGTCAACCATTCGCCGGACCAGCGACGCCACGTGCGTCCCGCCTTCCAGCTTCACGGCCGTCGCGCCGCCTTCCTTCAGCAGGCGCATGGCATTCGACATCGCCTCATCCGGGCTCGCCTGGTAGCTCCCGAAGGGCAGGTCCGCCACCACGATCGTTTTCTCTGTCGCCCGCACCACCGGCTTCGTGTGGTGGACGATTTCGTCCATCGTCACCGGCACCGTCGAGTCGTATCCCAGCATCACGCTGCCTACCGAGTCACCCACCAGGATGATCGGGATACCGGCCTGCTCAACCAGCCGGGCCGAACCGTAGTCATACGCCGTCACCATTGCGAAGCGCCGGCGCTCCGTCTTCCATGCCTTCAGTTGGTGGACCGAAAGGCGTCCCATCGTGCTCCCCCTCCGTCCCTATCCCCTCGACTTCGCGCAGCAGGATCGACGGTGGCTTTCGGCGGGCAATCGCCCGTTCCGGGGCAGCTATGTCGTCCGTTGCCGGCCACGCTGGGTCCAGGCGGACTGTAGGACGTTCCAAACCAGGTGCTCGCCGTCCGTTGCCGGTTGGCGGCATGCACATCGTCCGGAAATCGCCTGCCCCCTGTCAAGCGATTCAGCGCGCCCGCGAACCCCCGTCCACGGTAACGATGGCCCCGTTCACGTAGCTCGCATCGTCGCTGCAGAGGTAGGCAACCAGGGCTGCAACCTCGGCCGGCTCCCCATATCGCCCCATCGGGTTCCCGCGCGCCATCACGTCGTGGACTGCTTCCGGTGCGTCGGGATTGATCCCCCGCTCCATCGACCGCATCATCCGCGTTTCGATCGGGGCCGGGCAGACGGCATTGGTCCGTATGTGGTCCCCCGCGAATTCGATCGCCGCGCTCTTGGTCATCCCTATCACCGCATGTTTGCTCGCTCCGTAGGCCATGATGTTCGAGGTCGCGCCCAGCCCCGCGACGGACGACGTGTTCACGATCGCCCCGCCTCCCCGTTGCCGCATCGCCGGCACCGCATACTTCATCCCCAGCCAGACGCCCTTGATGTTCACCGCCAGCACCTTGTCGAAGATCTCCTCGGGGTAGTCCGTACTCGGGCCAACCCATCCCTCGATCCCCGCATTGTTGAATAGCACATCGATGCCGCCGAACCGGTCGACCGCCGCCTTCACGTACCGCTCCACGTCGCCGCTCTTTGTCACGTCCGCCGGGACCGCGAGCACATCGGCGCCGGCGGACGTTGCTCGCGCTTCCGCATCGGCCAGCGCCGATCCGGAAAGGTCGACGGCCACGACCTTCGCGCCCTCCTTGGCGAACCGTTCCACAGCCGCCAGTCCGATGCCGCCGGCGGCCCCCGTCACGATCACCACTTTGCCTTCGAATCGTCGCTCCATTGTGCCCCTCGCTGTTTGGTCGCCGCATTCTATCGGCAGCGAAACCTCAGCGAGCGGTCAACCATTCAGCGGCAGACGGCACCCCGTGCAGTCCCGTCGCTGCCTGGACCCCCTTCACGATCGCGCGCTCAACGGCGAGCGTCGCCATCAATCCGATGGTGAATACGTCCTGCGGCTGCACTTCTAGCTGCCCCATCGAAACAGCAAACGCCGTATCACCATCGCCAAAGGTGTGCGCCGGCAGGATGGCCCGCGCGATACCGTTGTGCGCCTGGTAGGCCATCCGCTGCACCTGTCCGTGCCCCAAAGCCGCGTTCGTCGCGACCACGACCAGCGTCGTGTTCTCCATCTTGTCTACAAGGAACGCGGCTCGCGCTCGCAGCGATTCCTCGAGACCGAGGAACCTGCCCGGTTTGCCACGTGGCGCCGCTACCACCTCGCCCGTCATCGAGTTGGCGATGACACCGATCGCATTGACCACGGCGAGCGCACCAACGACCGCGCCTTCGGGCGTTTGCACACTCGCCGTCCCCACGCCGCCCTTGACCATCCCTTCGGGACCGGCCAGCTTCGCCACCGTCGCTCCCGTGCCCGCCCCAACGCTCCCCTCGCGGACGGCTCCCGCCCGCGAGGAGGCTGCTGCCCGATAGCCTTCGTCCGGCCCAGGGCGTGCACCGGCGCTGCCGACCCCCAGGTCGTAGATCACCGCTGCCGGCACGATCGGCACGGGTCCTGCCGCCGTCGCGAAACCGACCTTGCGCTCCTCCAGCCAGCGCATCACGCCATCGGCTGCACCCAGTCCAAACGCGCTACCTCCCGTCAGCAGGATCGCGTGACAGGTCTGTTCCACACTCGCCGGATCAAGTGTCGAGAGCTCCCGCGTTCCCGGTGCCCCTCCGCGCGCTTCTGCCGCCGCAAAGGTGCTTCCCTCGCAGAGCACCACGGTGCAGCCGGTTCCCCCTCGACGGTTCGTCCAATGGCCCACCCGGATTCCCGGCACATCCGTGATCGCGTCCTTCCGCCCGGCCGGCAGCGCTTTCAGCCTCACGCTATTGCACGCGCCCGGCGTACAGCCGCGCCTCGACGTACGCCCCGAGAAACCCGCGCGCGATGCCCGAAAGCTCGGCTGCCGTGTCGGCAAGCGTCGCCGCGTCGTCCTCCATCACATCGAGCACCGGCGCTTCCCTCGCCGCAACGGCGAATCGCGCCATCACTCCACCCCGGGTCGGCGCCCCGTCGGCGAGGATCCCGTTCCCGCCCGTCGCCGAGATCAGCGGCCCAACCCAGCCAATATCGCCGAGCGACCGCAATCGTTCGGCCGGTTCCATCGCGTCGTCACCCAGGTACAGGTCACGCACGGTCGACCGGGGATCCGCTACCACAACGCGTTGGGCGAAGCTGTCCCACTCGTCGCGTCCCGGCAGCGGGTCCAGGAGCACCTGCCCCACCGGGTAGGTCCTCTCCGAAAGCGCCCTGTAGACCGCCACCAGCCGCAGGGCCGCTTCCGCCACGTAATCGCCAATCACGCCGAGCAGGGCCAGGCGATCCTCGGCGGCCGCGGTCACCATCGTGCGCAGGGCGGCATCCGCGCCCACCTGTGGCTTCCGCAACGTCACCTTCCGGTACACGTCCACGAACTCGATCTCGCTCAATCCCAGTGGGTAACGGCTCCCCGGCGTCGTCATGCGCTGCAGTTTACGCCCGTTTCCGACGCCGCCTCGGAAACCGCTGACACCGGGGGCAATAGTGCGTTGCTCGTCCCCCGACCACCGTCCGCTCGATCTCACTACCGCATGTGTAGCAGGGCTTCCCCGTCCGCCGGAACACCTTCACATGCATGTGCTGCTGGCCCTCATTGCCCTGCCCGTCGACATAGTCGCGGAAGCTCGCCCCCCGGTATTCGATCCCTCGCAGCAGTACGTCCCGCGTGGCGATGGCCAGCCGTGTAATCGCCGGCCCGGTCAGGTCTCCCGCCGCCGACTCGGGCCTCACCCCTGCTTCGAAGAGTGCCTCATCGACGTAGATGTTCCCGAGTCCGGCCACCTTCTCCTGGTCCAGCAGCACCGACTTCACCGCCGCCGTGCGTCCCTTGAAGACGGCCTTCAGGTGCCTCGCCGAGTACTTCTCGTCAATCGGCTCCGGTCCGAGCTTCTTGAACAGCGGCGCCACGTCATCCACCACTCGCCACGTGCCGAATTTGCGCAGGTCCGACCATCGCAAGTCGTAGCCGTTGTCCAGCACCAGCCGCCCGCGTTCGTATGCCTCGGTCGGAGCATCCGACGCTCGCCAGAGCACTCTCCCTGTCATCCGCAGGTGCGCCACGAACGTCCGTCCGTCGTCCAGTCCGAAGAGGAGGTACTTTCCCCGGCGCCCGAGCGTGACGATCGTTCGCCCGACGAGCGCGGTCCTCAGCGCCTCGATCGAAACTGCCGCCCCGGCAAGGAGCGGCAGCGTCGCTTCATCGACCTCCGCGGCCGTTATCCGCCGCCCACAGACCAGCGGTTCCAGGTCCCGGCGGATAGTCTCGACCTCAGGCAGTTCCGGCATGTCGAGCCGAGCGTAGCGCGCCCGGCCCCGTCTCGCTCGTTACTTCGTGATCACCCAGTAGGCCTCGCCCTGCATCAGCGTCGTCAGGGAGTTCACGTACCAGGGCAGGTCCGGGCCATAGCGCTGCCATTCGCCGCTCACCGGGTCCCAGCCGTACACGATCTCAATGGCGTCCGCGATCGGCGCGAGGGCGGCTTCAGCATCGCCGTTGGCGCCCGGCCAGCCAACAAGGTTCGCCGATCCGGGGACAAGCGGCAGGGAACCGGCCGGCGTCGTGGCAGTTGGCGTTGCCGTCGGTGTCGTGGCGGCTTTCGTCGGCGTTGCTGTCGGTGTGGGAGTCTTCGTTGGGGTCGGCGTAGCCGTGTTTCCCCCGGCCGTCGGCGTCTTGGTTGCTGTCGGCGAGGCCGTCGGCGTTGCTGTCGGCGTGGCAGTCGACGTCGGAGTGCTTCCACCGCCGCCAGGCGGGGTGGCCGGCGTCGCCGTGGGTGGCACGGGGGTATTCGTCGGCGTCGCGGCGCTCGTCGGTTGCCCGGCCGGTGTGTTCGTTGCGGTCGGCGGCACTGCCGTGTTCGTCGCGGTCGGCGGGACCGGCGTCTTCGTTGGCGTAGCAGTCGCGGGCGCACTCGTGTTCGTCGGCGTGGGCGTGTTGGTTGGCTGGCCGCCACCGCCGGTGCCGTCGTCCGTCGCACCAAAGTTCGTCACCCAGTACCACGTGTACTGCGACCCCGGCACCTGCACTCGCGCGATGCCGATCTGTTTGTAGTACGTCCCCAGCATGTTGGCGTTGTGGCCCGGCGAGTTCTGCCAGGCGACGAACGCCTCCTGTGCCGAATCCCAGGCCGAACCTGCGGCCAGGTTTTCGCCGGCCCCGGCCGGGTATCCGCAGTCAATTGCCCGCGAATATGGTGACCGCCCGAGGGAGTCAGTGTGGGCGAAGTAGTTGTTCACGCCCAGGTCATTGCCCATCCAGTGGGCAGCCCGGTTCAGGTTGGTCGAAATCGTCAGGGCACCCAGCCCGTTGTCCGCGCGGTACTGGTTGATCAATGCCAGGAACGCCATCTCTTCCGAATCCAGGGAATAGTCAGACACCGAGCAGTTCGTGAGCGCATGTGCGTCACCGCGGTCACCCGCCAGCGCCAGCCCGGCCGCGCTTGCCAGCATGGCCGCTGCCGCCAGGCTCAAGACCACCTGTGTCCATCGTGTCGATGCCATCCACTACTCCCGCAGAGCCCGTCGGCTTCCTGCTAGGAATGTCGGCATCGCAAGGCCTTGAGCTACGTTGCCAACAGGTGAATAGGTCGCGGCCACGGGGTGATTCGTGGCTTGCCCGGGCCGCCCTAGGTGAGAATCCTTAGGCGTATGCCCTGCTATTTCGCTTACGGATCAAACCTCAGCTCCCGCCAGATGCTGTTCCGCTGTCCTGGGGCCACCGCGCTTGGCCCGGCCCGCCTCGACGGTTACCGGCTCGCTTTCACCCGCCCAAGCCGACGTTGGGGTGGCAACGCCGCCGACATCCTGCCGGACCGGCTATCTCATGTTTGGGGCGTCGCCTGGGATGTCTCAGGCGCCCACCTCGAGAGCCTCGACCGCTTCGAGGGCGTCGCTTCCGGCGCCTACCAACGGATCGATGTCTCGCTCTCAACAGACTCGGCCGAACTCGCGGCGATCGCCTACGCCGTGGTTGCGCCCGAGGAAGATGGCCGTCCCTCCAGTCGCTACCTCCACACCATCCTCGAAGGTGCCCGCGAACACGGCCTCCCGGCCTCCTGGCTCGCTCACCTCGCCAGCTTCGCCCCGTAGCCTCGATTCCGCCCGCAACGTACGCTCTCTTCGTGACGAACTCGCAACCACCGGCTTCCCGCGAAGATATTGCCCGGTATCGGCGCAACTACCGCGATGAGGTCGATGGCGTCCACCTCTATGACCTCCTCGCCGGGGCCGAGGCTGACCCCAACCTCAAGGAGCTCTACCGCCGTCTCGCCGAGTCCGAAGTCCGCCATCGCGATCTCTGGGCCCGGAAACTGACCGAGGCCGGCGCAAAGTTGCCTTCCAGCCGGCCAAGTTTCCGCGTGCGCATGCTGGGATTCCTTGCCCGCCGCTTCGGAAGTGGTTTCGTCAGCCCCATCGTCACCCGCATGGAACAGGCCGCCACGGCCATGTACGACAATCAGCCCGAGGCAGTCGCCGAGAACCTCCCCGCCGACGAGCGTTCCCACGCGCGCATCTTTCGCCAAATCGGATCTATCAACCGCGACCGCCGTTCATCCGTGGACATCGCGCGCATCGAAGGGCGCCACCGCGGCGCCTCCGGGAACGCCATCCGCGCTGCCGTCCTCGGCGCCAATGATGGCCTCGTCTCCAACCTCAGCCTGGTTGCTGGTGTCGCCGGCGCCGACCCCGGCAGGGATGTCGTGGTCCTCGCGGGCATCGCCGGGCTTCTTGCCGGGTCGCTCAGCATGGCTCTCGGCGAATGGGTCAGCGTCCGCAGCAGCGCCGAATACTTCCAGAACCAGATCGCTATCGAACGCGATGAGCTCGCTGAGATTCCCGAAGAGGAAGAGGAAGAGCTCGTCCTCATCTACCAGGCTCGCGGGATGGACCTCGAACAGGCGCGGGCTGCTGCCGCCAACGTCATGAGCGACCCCGACCGTGCCCTCGAGACGCTCGCTCGCGAAGAACTCGGCCTCAGCGAGGAGGTCGATGCAAACCCCTGGGTCGCGGCCGGCACGTCGTTTGTCATGTTCGCCATCGGCGCCATCCTCCCCGTCATACCGTGGTTTATCACGAGCGGGGTTGCCGCAACCGTCGCTAGCGTCATCCTCAGCGCCTTCGGACTCTTCGCCCTCGGTGCCCTCATCACCATCTTCACGGGCAGGGGCACGCTCTTCTCAGGCGCCCGTATGTTGGTCCTTGGTCTTTTGGCCGCCGCCATCACCTTCGGCATCGGCACCGCGATCGGTGTGGGAACTGGCATCTAGCCGTCCTGAATCACGATATCCAGCGTCAGCTTGCCGTTATGGGTCGTGATCGCCACCAGGCGGTACGGCAGTCCACCCGCAAGCGCATCCAGCTGCGAATACAGGGGCCCGGTGATGAACGAGACCGTCTGCGCCTCCTGCGGCAGCCCATCCAGCTCCGCCGTGATCACCGAGAACTCCAGCGTCCCGTCAACCACCTGTGGGTCTAGCTCCAGGTGGCTCTCGTCACCGACTCCCGGCTCACCGAGGAGCACCGTGATCTGGACGTGGCCGGAATCGAGGATCGTGACCGTCGCCTCCACGGGCTCGTCGGCCTGCACCAGCTGGCGCACCCGGTCCTCGATCAGCTTCGCCAGGGCGTCACCTTCGATCTCCACCCTGGCATTGCCCCCGCCCGAGTCATCCGGGCCGTCCGTATCGAAGGTCCCCGTGACGGTGAACAGCAGGACTGCGCCCACAACCCCGGACGCTACGCCCAGCATCAATATCAGTGCTCCGCGCATTGCAGCAAGATGGCGTCTGGCGACCCAAGCGGCAATGGCTCCGGGTCTTGCTCAAAACGCCGCCAGTCCTCCATACTGAAATCTCTGGTGGCTAGAGCGAGGTGGCCCCACCCGTTCTCATCCCGAACACGGAAGTGAAACACCTCAGCGCTGACGATACTGCTTGGGCAACTGAGTGGGAAAATAGGCCGCCGCCGGTTCTTCTCTCGTAGCGCCAGTCGAACATCTTGTTGACACTTCGTCGCAGCTTTATGTGCGACGCCCTCCCGCGACCGGCTTCCCTTTCACACAGCTTCCCCCCACTGTTACAATCCTCGTACGTTCGGCCCGTTTGTGCGCCGTTCATTCCAACGAGCCATAGCCGCCCATTCGGAGTCCGTTTTGTCCGCAGACACAGTCGATACGTCATCCTCGCAATCCGCCCCCCCTGAAGCAGAAGCCGAAATGGATATGGGAGCCCTCCTCGAATCGGAGGCCGCCCAGCCCTCTCAGCTTCGCCGCGGCGAAATCGTCGAAGGCACCGTGATGGGCGCCTCCGCCGATGGCATGATTGTCGATGTCGGGATCAAGACCGAAGCCGTCATCCCCCAGGGCGAGATGCTCTCGCTTGGTGTCGATGGCGCCAACAAGCTCCAGTCAGGCGACACCGTGAAGGTCATGGTCCTCCAGCCGTCGAGCGCTGAAGGCCACGCCATCGTCTCCCTCGACCGCGCCCGTGGTGAAGCAAGGCTGGGATGTCCTCGCCGAGCGCTTCGAATCCGGCGAGATCTTCGATGCCCAGGTCACCGGCCACAACCGCGGTGGCATCCTTGTCAACGTCGAAGGTGTCAACGCCTTCGTCCCCCTCTCCCAGATCGATAGCATCCGCCGCGACGATCCCGATGCCGCCAACGCCCTCGCGAACCTCGCCGGGCGTGACATCCGCCTCAAGGTCATCGAACTCAATCGCAAGCGGAACCGCGTCATCCTCTCCGAGCGCGCCGCCATGGCTGAATGGCGCAAGGAGCAGAAGGACCGGATCATCGACGAGCTCCAGGAAGGCGAAATCCGCGACGGCAAGATCTCGTCCATCACCGACTTCGGCGTGTTCGTCGACCTCGGTGGCGCTGATGGCCTTGCCCATATGACCGAACTCACCTGGGAGCGTGGCAAGAAGCCCAAGGACCTCTACAACGTCGGTGACGACGTCCAGGCCTACATCCTCAAGGTCGACCGCGAAGACCAAGAAGATTTCGCTCTCGCTCAAGCGTGCCCAGCCCGAGCAGTGGGACGAGCACCGTCGACCGCTTCGTCATCGGCCAGATCCTCATCGGCCGCGTGACCAAGATCATGGCTTTCGGCGCCTTCGTCCGCCTTGATGGCCCGGTGGAAGGGCTGATCCACATCTCCGAGCTCTCCAACCGCCGCATCCAGACACCCAAGGATGTCGTCAAAGAGGGCGATGTCGTGCCGGTGAAGCTCGTGCGCATCGAGAAGGATCGCCACCGTCTCGGCCTCAGCCTGCGCCAGGCGCGCAACGATGCCGAGGCCATGGGCTTCGTCTTCGATCAACGACGGCCGCGTCGTCGATATACCCGGAGGACGTTCGCGATCGAATACGACTTGCCTGACCCGCGATGCGTCGAGCAGATGGCCCGCGCCCGGCAGCAGCCGCGCAACGCCTCAGGAGGCGATCGAACAGGCGTGTCGCCCGCGACCCGGAGCCTGTCAGCGCCATGGCCCACGCCTTCGCCCAGGCCTCGAAAATGCGCGGCGATGCCGCCGTCGAAGACGGCGCGCCCGCAGACCTCCGCCGAAGTAGCAGCACCCGCCGAAGCAGAGTCGCCGGCCCCGGCCGAGGCAGCCGCCGAACCGGCCGAACCAGAGGCAGCGGCTGAAGCAGAGGCGCCGGCCGAAGCAGCGGCCCCCGCCGAAGAGGTAGTAGCCGAGACCGCCGACGCACCCGAAGCTGAAGTGGAAACCCCTGTCCAGGATGCAGTTGCTGAAGCACCCGCTGAAACAGAAGACAGCGTTCCTGAGACTGAGAATAAGGTGGATGCCGGGGATACCCCCACGCCGGCGTCCGAAGACACTGAGAAGACGGAGCCTGTGCAAACAGACGACGAAGGGGACGACAAAGCCGATGACGCGTAGTCGGCGCGTTCACCTAACCTGAGGCTGGAGGGCTGACATGGCGGATAGATTCGATAAATTCACGGAACGCGCGCGGCGCGTCCTTACCCTCGCCCAGGAAGAAGCCCACCGCTTCAACCACAACTACATCGGCACCGAGCACATCCTCCTCGGCCTCGTTCGCGAAGGCGACGGCGTCGCTGCGAAGGTCCTCGCCAACCTCGGCGTCGAACTCAACAAGGTGCGTTCTGCCGTCGAATTCATCATCGGCCGCGGCGACCGCACCGTCCTCGGCGAAATCGGCCTCACCCCTCGTGCCAAGAAGGTCATCGAACTCGCTGTCGATGAGGCGCGCCGGCTCAACCACAGCTACATCGGCACCGAACACCTCCTCCTCGGCCTCGTCCGCGAAGGCGAAGGCATCGCTGCCGGCGTCCTCGAGAGCCTCGGCGTCAACCTCGAGCGTGTCCGCGCCGAGACCACCCGCATCCTCAGCCAGTCGGCGCCCCAGGCCGCGGCCGCCGGTGGCGCCCGCCAGGCTACCCGCACCCCCACGGTCGACCAGCTCGGCATCGACCTGACCGCGGCCGCCCGCGCCGGCCAGCTCGACCCTGTCATCGGCCGCTCCAACGAACTGGAGCGCGTCGTCCAGATCCTCTCGCGGCGCACCAAGAACAACCCCGTCCTCATCGGCGAGCCTGGCGTCGGCAAGACTGCCATCGCCGAACTCCTCGCCCAGCGAATCATCGGCGGCGATGTGCCGGAGACGCTCCAGGGCAAGCGCCTCCTCACGCTCGATATCGGCTCCCTCGTCGCCGGCACCAAGTACCGCGGCGAATTCGAAGAGCGCCTGAAGAAGGTGATCGAAGAGATCAAGGCCGCCGGCAACTGCATCCTCTTCGTCGACGAGCTCCACATGCTCGTCGGCGCCGGCGCCGCTGAAGGCGCCGTCGATGCCGCCAACATCCTCAAGCCGTCGCTCGCCCGCGGTGAGCTTCAGTGCATTGGCGCCACCACCCTCGACGAGTACCGCAAGCACATCGAGCGCGATGCCGCCCTGGAGCGCCGCTTCCAGCCCGTCACCGTCGAGCAGCCTTCGGTGGAAGAGACCATCGAGATCCTCAAGGGCATTCGCCCCCGATACGAGGACCACCACAAGCTCAAGATCGGCGACGACGCCCTCCAGGCGGCCGCCGAACTCTCCTCGCGCTACGTCATCGACCGCTTCCTGCCCGACAAGGCGATCGACCTCATCGACGAGGCCTCCAGCCGTGTGCGCATCCGCCGCGCCGCCACGCCGCCCTCCCTCAAAGAGGCCATGCGCGGGCCTCGAGAGCCTTCGCAAGGAAAAGGACCAGGCCATCAATTCGCAGCAGTACGAATACGCTGCCGAGTTGCGCGACCGCGAGGTCAAACTCCAGGAGAAGATCGACGAGATGGGCGAATGGGGTGACGGCGAGGACGGCATCGCTACGCCCGTCGTCACCGAGGAAGACATCGCCGAAGTCGTCTCCATGTGGACCGGCATTCCCGTCGCCCGCATCGCCAGCGAAGAGAGCGCCCGCCTGCTCAAGATGGAAGAGAACCTCCGCAGCCGCGTCATCGGCCAGGACGAAGCCATGGAGTCCATCGCCCGCGCCGTTCGCCGCGCCCGCGCCGGCCTCAAGGACCCGCGCCGCCCAATCGGCGTCTTCCTCTTCGTCGGCCCCACCGGCTCCGGCAAGACCCACCTCGCCCGCGCAGCTCGCCGAGTTCATGTTCGATTCCGCCGGACAACATGATTAAGCTCGACATGAGCGAGTTCAGCGAGAAGCACACCGTCTCGCGCCTCGTCGGTGCCCCTCCCGGCTACGTCGGCTACGACGACGGTGGCCAGCTCACCGACACGGTCCGCCGCAAGTCTTACTGCCTCATCCTTCTCGACGAGAATCGAGAAGGCCCACCCCGAGGTGTTCAACATCCTCCTCCAGATCTTCGACGAGGGCCGCCTGGCCGATGCCAAGGGTCGCAAGGTCGACTTCCGGAACACCATCATCATCATGACCTCGAACGTCGCCTCCGACCTCATCAAGAAGGACTCGGGCCTCGGCTTCTCAGCGCACCGGCGACGAAGCCCAGTCGGTCGAAGACAGTACCAGCGCATGAAGGACAAGGTGCTCACGGAGTTGAAGGACGTCTTCCGCCCCGAGTTCCTCAACCGCGATCGACAGCACGGTCGTCTTCCGCCCGCTCAGCGAGGAGAGCATCCGCAAGGTTGTCGACCTCGAGCTGGTGGGTGTGACGAAGCAACTGCGTTGCCAAGGGCATCACCATCGAAGTGACCGACTGCCGCCAAGGATTGGCTCGGCAAGAAGGGCTACGACCAGGCCTTCGGTGCCCGGCCGCTCAAGCGCCGCGTCTCCAGGACAGCATCGAGGATCGCCTCAGCGAGATGCTCCTCGGCGGCAAGTTCCAGGCAGGCGATACCGTCTGCGTGGATGTCGGCCCCGAAGACCGCCTCAGCATAGAGAACGCCCGGGAAGTAGCGCCGGTCGCCTGATCGCCATCAACGGCCGGCTTTCCCGCTTTACGGCATCGTTTGACGGGGCTTGCCCCGGTGCGGTAGCCTTGTATTCGGCAAGGTGTCCCCACCGTACCCCGTCGCGCTCAATTGAATAGTACTTTCACGTCCCATCGAACCGCCCCCCCACAGTCCTGAAGGAGTTGCCGCAGGATGACTGCAACGCGTGATCTCGTGCAGGGGTCTTATCGTGCCCCTGGCAAAATCCAGATCCTATGGACGCATTCCCAGCGTCCTCGAAATCCCGAACCTCATTCAAGATCCAGCTCGATTCCTTCGACTGGTTCAAGTCGAGGTCGGCCTCCGCGAACTCCTCGACGAAATCTCCCCGATCCAGGACTTCACCGGCTCCAAGATGGACCTCATCTTCGGCGAATACGAACTTCGCGAACCCAAAGTACTCCGAAGAAGAATGTCGCGAACGCGACATGACCTACTCCGCGCCCCTCTTCGTCGACGTCGAACTCCGCATCAAGGAGTCCGGCGAGATCAAGGAACAGCGCCTCTTCTTCGGCGACTTCCCCATCATGACGCGAGCGCGGCACGTTCATCATCAACGGCGCCGAGCGCGTCGTCATCAGCCAGCTCGTCCGCTCGCCCGGCGTCTACTACACCATCGAGAACGACACGCAGACCGGCCGCCGCCTCTGCTCCGCCAAGCTCATCCCCAACCGCGGCGCCTGGCTCGAATTCGAAACTTCGAACCGCGACATCCTCTCGTCAAGGTCGATCGCAAGCGCAAGATTCCGGTCTCCACGCTGGTCCGCGCCATCGACGTCCCCGGCTTGCTCCCCGGCGACCGCGACAACCCCGCGTTTGCGAAGTACTGGACTGCCTACGACGCCCTCGACCGAATCGCCGAACAAGCCCGACCTCGAAAAGGCTCGTGACGCCGCTGACCGTGCCCTCGAAGACACGCTCGGCACGGACGAGCGCGTGCTCGCCATGTTCGAAGACGTCGACACCAGCGACGTCTGCCGAGTACATGCCACGCCACCATCAGCCGAACGAACCGAGCAAGAACAAGCACGAGGCGCTCCTTGAGTTCTACCGGCGCATTCGTCCCGGCGACCCGCCCACGCACGAAAACGCCCGTAACCTCGCTCAAGACACTCTTCTTCAACGCCCGCCGCTACGACCTCGGTCGCGTTGGCCGCCACAAGCTCGACCGCCGCCTCGACGCCCGGAGGACGACCGAGCCAGCGCTGGCTCCGCCCAAGCGACCTGCTCGCGATCATCGAAAGAGCTCGATCAACATCAACAACGGCCGCGGCCACGGCGACGACATCGACCACCTCGGCAACCGTCGCGTGCGTGCCGTTGGCGAACTCATTCAGCAGCAGTTCCGCGTCGGCCTCCTCCGCATGGAGCGCGTCGTCCGCGAGCGCATGACGATTACCGACCCGGAAGAGGCCACGCCCAGCGCCCTCATCAACATCCGGCCGGTGGTCGCCGCCATGAAGGAGTTCTTCGGCGGTAGCCAGCTCTCCCAGTTCATGGACCAGACCAACCCGCTGACGGAGCTCACCCACAAGCGCCGCCTCAGCGCCTCGGTCCCGGCGGCCTCTCCCGCGACCGCGCCGGGTTCGACGTTCGCGACGTCCACCACAGCCACTACGGCCGCATCTGCCCCATCGAGACGCCTGAAGGCCCGAACATCGGCCTCATCGGCTCGCTGGCCGACTACGGCCGCCTCAACGATTTCGGCTTCATCGAGACGCCCTATCGCCGTGTCGATTAGCGAGCCTGACCGCGACGACCGCGCATCTCATCGGCCAGGTCCTCCGCGAAGACGTCGTCGACGATGACGGCAAGGTCGTCGCCAGCGCCGGCGACGCGAGATCACGAAGGCGATCGCGGACCAGGCGAAGAAGCATCGGCGACAGCGTTGCCATCCGGCCGATCGTCACTACGGACCAGATTGCCTACCTCACTGCCGACGAAGAGGACAGCTTCGTCGTCGGCCAGGCGAACACCGTCGCTCGATGCCGAGGCCATTCCTCGTCGACCCGCATCGAATGTCGCGTCCGACGACGACTTCAAGATGATCGAGCGCCCCAGGACGTCGATTTCCTCGACGTCTCGCCGAAGCAAATGGTGTCGGTCGCCACCGCGCTGATCCCCTTCCTCGAGCACGACGACGCAAACCGCGCGCTCATGGGTTCGAACATGCAGCGCCAGGCTGTGCCCCTCGTCACGCCCGGAAGTTCCGCTCGTGGGCACCGGCATGGAAGCGCCGCACGGCCGTCGATAGCGGCCACGTCATCGTGGCCGAAGGCGATGGCGAAGTCATCGAATCCACCGGCACACCGCGTCCGTGATCCGCTACGACGATCCGGACCTCGGCGAGAAGGCCTACCGCCTCACCAAGTTCACCCGTTCCAACCAGGGCACCTGCCTGAACCAGCGCGCCGCTTGTGCTTCGTGGCCAGCGCGTCGAGCAAGGACCAGCCCATGGTCGACAGCTCAAGCACCGCAGGGCGGCGAGCTCGCCCTCGGCCAGAACGTCCTCTGCGCCTTCATGAGCTGGGAGGGCTACAACTTCGAAGACGCCATCATCATCAGCCAGAACCTGATCCGCGAGGACAAGTTCACCTCGATCCACATCGAGAAGCACGAGGTCGAAGCTCGCGACACCAAGCTCGGTGCCGAAGAGATCACCCGCGACATCCCCAACGTCGGCGAAGAAAGCCTGAGCGACCTCGACGAAGACGGCATCATCCGCATCGGCGCCGAAGTCCGCGAAGGCGACATCCTCGTCGGCAAGATCACGCCCAAGGGCGAGACCGAACTAACCGCCGAGGAGAAGCTCCTCCGCGCTATCTTTGGCGAAAAGGCTCGCGAGGTGAAGGACACCAGCCTTCGCGTCCCCCACGGCGAGAGCGGCAAGGTCATCGACGTCAAGGTCTTCGATCCGCGAAGACCACGAAGCCATGGCCGCCGGCGTCAATAAGCTCGTCCGCGTCGGCATCGCCCAGCGACGCAAGCTCTCCGAAGGCGACAAGATGGCCGGCCGCCACGGCAATAAGGGCGTCATCTGCCGCGATCCTCCCGCGCCGAGGACATGCCCTACCTCGCCGACGGCACGCCTGTCGACATCATCCTCAACCCCATCGGCGTCCCCAGCCGCATGAACATCGGCCAGGTGCTGGAGACCCACCTCGGGTGGGCGGCGAACGTCCTCGATTTCCGCGCCGTACGCCCCGTCTTCGATGGTGCCGAGCGACGCCAGCATCGACGACGCCCTCGCCCGCGCCTGGATGGCCCTCGAATCCGGCGCCGTCTACTTCGTGGACCCCCGCGACCGCGGCTTCGACATCGACATCGCCCGCGATTGGCTCACGAAAAGGGCTACGACCCGGCCACCATCTTCGACACCCCTGAGCCCGGCGCCGCCAAGAGAGCCTGCCTCGAAATCTGGCTCGACGAATGCCGCGCCGTCAAGCGGCAAGAAGAACGCTCGAACTCGAGGAACTCGAGATCCTCAGCCCAGAAGGTCTACACCGAAACCGGTGTCGCCCCGCCCGTCTTCGGCAAGATGAACCTGATCGACGGCCGCACGGGCGACGCCTTCGATCAGCCCATCACCGTCGGCTACATCTACATGCTCAAGCTCATCCACCTGGTGGAGGACAAGATCCACGCGCGTAGCACCGGCCCGTACTCGCTCATCACCCAGCAGCCGCTCGGTGGTAAGGCGCAGTTCGGTGGCCAGCGCTTCGGCGAGATGGAAGTGTGGGCCCTCGAAGCCTACGGCGCCGCTCATATCCTCCAGGAGCTGCTCACCGTGAAGTCCGACGACGTCGTCGGGCGCGTCAAAACCTACGAGGCCATCGTTAAGGGCGAGGACGTGCTCGAACCGGGCGTCCCCGAATCCTTCAAGGTCCTCGTCAAGGAACTCCAGAGCCTCGGCCTGTCCGTCGAGGTGTCCAACGACGAAGCGGCAGCATCTCGTTCGTCGACGACCCACGAGTCGACATGCCGGAGCTAGGCATCAACCTCTCCGGCTTCGAAGCGGAGGATTTCTTCAATGCTCGAAGTTAACGACTTCAACCAGGTCCGCATCGCACTCGCCAGCCCCGAGCAAATCCGCTCGTGGTCCTATGGCGAAGTGACCAAGCCGGAGACCATCAACTACCGCACGCTCAAGCCCGAAAAGGACGGCCTCTTCTGCGAGAAGATCTTCGGCCCCACGAAGGACTTCGAGTGCTACTGCGGCAAGTACAAGCGCGTCCGCTACAAGGGCATCATCTGCGATAAGTGCGGCGTCGAAGTCGCTCGCGCCAAGGTCCGCCGCGAGCGCATGGGCCACATCGAGCTCGCCAGCCCGGTTAGCCACATCTGGTTCGTCAAGGGCACGCCGAGCAAGCTCGGCCTCCTCCTCGACATGTCTCCGCGAAACCTCGAGCGCGTCCTCTACTTCGCCCAGTACATGATCACCGAAGTCGACGACGAGGCCCGCGAATCGCGACCTCGCCCAGCTCCGCGAGGAGATGGGCACCGTCGATCGAGGAGCGCGCCTTGCCGAGATCACCCCTCGTCGCGAAAAGCTCGAGCGCCAGCTCGAAACCGCCGAGAAGGAACTCAAGGTTAAGGTCGACGAGAAGGTCGCCGCTATCAACGCCGAGTTCGAAAAGGAACGTGACGGACTCCCGCGAGGCGCTCGAAGCCGCTGCCGCCGCTCGCCGAAGCGCAGCGCCAACGGAGAAGCTCGAAGCAGGCCTCACCCTCCTCGGCATCGAGATCGTCGAAGCCGGCGGCAAGGTCACCAAGACTGCCATCGCGCAAGGTCACGCGCGAAGGCAACAAGAAGCTCACCGCCTTCGAAAAGGAGACCGCAGAAGCTGCAGCGACGCCGAATCGGCCGTTGCCGACTCAGCGCATGGACGACGCCAAGGCCGGCCTCGCCGATGAGCTCCATCCCCTCCAGGAGAAGGAACGCGAGATCCGCGGCGAGATCGAGCAACAGTACGCGCGAGCGTCTCCAGGACCTCGAAGATCTTGCCGACCCCATTCGCGACGACCGTGTCGTCCTCCTCACCGAGAGCCGCTATCGCGAACTGTAGCGACCACTTTGGCCACGTCTTCAAGGCGGCCATGGGCGCCGAGGCTGTCCTCGATGTCCTCAAGCGCGTCGACCTCGACACCCTCCGCGCCAAGCTGAAGGGCGAAATCCTCACCGCCAGCGGCCAGCGCCGCAAGAAGGCGACCAAGCGCCTGAACGTCGTTGAAGCCCTCCGCGAATCAGGCAACAAGCCCGAGTGGATGGTCTTCGAGGTCCTTCCTGTACTGCCCCCCGAGCCTGCGCCCGATGGTCCAGCTCGATGGCGGCCGCTTCGCAACCAGCGACCTCAACGACCTCTATCGCCGCGTCATCAACCGCAACAACCGCCTCAAGCGCCTGCTCGACCTCGGCGCTCCCGAGATCATCATTCGCAACGAGAAGCGCATGCTCCAGGAGGCCGTCGATAGCCTCATCGACAACGGCCGCCGCGGGCGCGCCGTCAGCGGCAGCGGCAACCACAAGCTCAAGAGCCTCAGCGACATGCTCAAGGGCAAGCAGGGCCGCTTCCGCCAGAACCTTCTCGGCAAGCGCGTCGACTACTCCGGCCGCTCGGTCATCGTTGTCGGCCCCGAGCTGCGCCTCAACCAGTGCGGCCTGCCGAAGAAAATGGCCCTCGAACTCTTCAAGCCGTTCGTGATGCACTCGCTCGTCGCCAAGGGCCTCGCCCACAACATCAAGAGTGCCAAGCGCATCGTCGAACGCGCCCGCCCTGAAGTCTGGGACGTGCTGGACGAGGTCATCAAGGACCGCCCGGTCCTCCTCAACCGCGCTCCCACCCTCCACCGCCTCGGTATCCAGGCGTTCCAGCCGATCCTCATCGAAGGTTCGGCCATCCAGCTTCACCCGCTCGTCTGCTCGGCCTTCAACGCCGACTTCGACGGCGACCAGATGGCCGTCCACGTGCCCCTTAGCCGTGAGGCCGTGGCTGAAGCCCGCCAGATCATGCTTTCGACCAACAACCTCCTCTCGCCCGCCAGCGGCGACCCGGTTGTTGCTCCCTCGCTCGATATGGTTCTCGGCTGTTACTACATGACCGACATGGAGGAGAGCGCTCAAGGCTCCTACAAGCCGGTCGCCGATGGCAACGTTGAGAAGGGCGTCTACGGCTCCTTCGAAAGCGCTCGCTACGCATTCGACCTCGGCCAGCTCGACCTGCGCGCCCGCATCAAGGTGCGCACCAGTCGCTCCGTGCAGCAGAACGGAGAAGTGACCAACCTGGAAGGCGCTCCGGTGTTCATCGAGACCAGCGTCGGCCGGATCATCTTTAACGAGACGCTCCCCGACACTCTTCCCTTCCAGAACGACAACATGGACCGCCCGAACCTTCGGAAGGTCGTCGCCCTCTGCTACCGGGACCTCGGCCAGGCGAGCGACGGCGGAAATCGTCGATGCGCATCAAGTCCACCGGTTTCCACTATGCCACCCGCTCCGGCGTCACCATCGCTATCCACGAAATCCAGGTCCCGAAGAACAAGGGTGAGCTGCTCAAGGCCGCGGACATCCGCGTCGACGAGCTTCTCGAGCAGTTCCAGATGGGCCTCATTACCGAGGACGAGCGCTACCAGGGCACCGTCGATATCTGGCAGGACACCACCCGCCAGGTGGAAGAGAGCATCCGTGAGCGACTCCCTGACTACGGTTCGCTCTTCTACATGGCCAGCTCGGGGACGAAGGGCAACATCACCCAGATTCGCCAGATGGCCGGCATGCGCGGTCTTATGGCCGACCCCAACGGCAAGGTCATCGAACTTCCGATTCGCGGTTCGTTCCGCGAAGGCCTTACCGTCCTCGAGTACTTCATCTCCACCCACGGCGCCCGCAAGGGCCTCGCCGACACCGCCCTCCGTACCGCGGACTCCGGCTACCTGACGCGCCGTCTCATCGATGTCGCCCAGGACGTCATCATCCTCGAAGAGGACTGCGGCACCACCGCCGGCCTCTGGATGGATCGCGACAGTGGCGCCAACTCCCTCGAGAGCCTCCAGCGAGCGCATCGTCGGCCGCTTCGCCGCCACCCCGGTGGTCGATGAAGCGAGCGGCGAAGTCATTGTCGACCGCAACGAAGAGATCACCGAGGTGGCTGCCCGCCGCATCGATGAACTCGAGATCGAGCGCATCCTCGTCCGCACGCCCATGTCCTGCGAGTCCGAGCGCGGCATCTGCCAGCGCTGCTACGGTCGTGACCTTGGCCGCGGAAAGACAGCCGCCCTCCGCACCGCGGTTGGCATCATTGCCGCCCAGTCCATCGGCGAGCCAGGCACGCAGCTCACCATGCGTACCTTCCACACCGGTGGCGTCGCGAGTGGCTCCGACATCACCAGCGGTCTCCCTCGCGTCGAGGAGCTCTTCGAAGCGCGCGCCCCCAAGGGCGAAGCGATCATCAGCGAAATCGACGGCACCGTGGAGGTCTCCCTCGAGGGCGAACAGCGCGTGGTCCGGGTGACCAACGTTGATTCCCTCGTGGAGGAATACGAGATCCCCGCTCGCAGCGACCTCAAGGTCGAAGACGGTCAGCACGTCACCTCTGGCGAAGTGCTCGTCGAGCCGAAGGCGACGAAACCGAAGGAAGGCGAAGAGGCCGCCGTCGTGCGCCCCATCGTCTCCCGCATTTCCGGCGTGGTCCGTGTCGACAAGAAGAAGCTGCAGGTCATCTACGAGGAGCGAGAAGAGCGCGAATACGCAATTCCCGCTGCCTCCCGCCTTCTCGTCGAGTCGGGCGACTACGTCAACGCCGGCGACCAGGTCACGGAAGGTGCCCGCAACCCGCAGCACATTCTTTCCATCCAGGGCCGCGACGCCGTACGCAAGTACATGGTCGAAGAGGTCCAGAAGGTCTACAAGTCCCAGGGCGTCAACATCAACGACAAGCACATCGAGGTCATCACTCGCCAGATGCTCCGTCGCGTGAAGGTTGACCATCCCGGCGATACCGGCCTCCTCCCCGGCGACCTCGTCGACCGTCACGAATTCGAGTCGATCAACAACCGCGTGGTGGCCGAAGGTGGCGAACCCGCCACGGCCCAGCCGGTGCTGCTCGGCGTCACCAAGGCATCGCTCAACACCGATTCCTGGCTCGCCGCCGCCTCCTTCCAGGAGACGACCCGCGTTCTCACCAACGCCGCCGTCGAAGGCAAGATTGACCGTCTGCGTGGCCTCAAGGAAAACGTCATCATCGGCAAGCTCATCCCCGCTCGCGCGGAGGTCGATATCCCCCGGCGCGAACACTCGGCCGAGCTTGATCTGCCCGAATCCCTCATGCTCGAAGAGGAGGAGGAACTCTCACGCTTCCTCGCCGAACGGGCGGAGGATGAGGACGAAGACGACATCATCAAGGTCGATGCCGACGGCGATTTCACCATCCCGGCAGGGCGCGACTAGCATCTCTTCCCCGGCACCAACAAGAAGGGGCTCCCACACCGGGAGCCCTTTCTTCGTTTTTCGTCCGAGGGGATCTAGTACAGGTTCTCTCGCGCATCCTTGTCCAGGTTCGCGATGAGTGCCCCTTTCGGGATCTCGAGGTGGAGCTGGTCCACCAGCGCGGCCGCGAGGTTCGGCACGTCGTCGGCATCTGGCCACAGCGTCGGATCCCAGAGCTGCGAACGGACAATGCACTTGGCGCAGTGCATGAACGCCTCTTCCACCTCGACCACCAGCGCGATCTGGGGAACCTTCCCGTTCATGGCCATCGATGCGCGGAGGGCCTCATCCCGCACGATGCTCGCCCGACCCTGCACCCGGAGAGTCTCGCGGACGCCCGGCACGAGAAAATACAGCGCCACCCTCGGGTTCTGGAGAATGTTCGTGAACGTATCCGCCCGCCGGTTCCCCGGCCTGTCCGGAATGGCCAGAGTGTGTTCGTCGAGCACCCGCACAAACCCCGCCGGGTCGCCCTTCGGCGAGACATCCTGGTTCCCGTGCTCGTCCGAAGTCCCGATGAGCATGAAGGGAGATCGCCCGATGAACCCCGCGAAATGTTCGTCGATCCGGTCGATTGCCTTTGCCACCGCCCCTCCACTCGGCTTCCCCACGATCTCTCGCAGGCCCTCCTCCGTCGTGATCACGTCCTTGAATCTCGCCGTTGCCGTTGCCATACGGTCTCCTCGTGCTGTTCGGGCTTCGAGGTCAGTCTAGTCGCCCCGGGCAACCAGCAACACCACCGCCTGCGCCTCCATCGCTTCCCCTCTGCCAACGGCGTCGAGGCCCTCTCGCGTCTTCGCCTTCACTCCCACTGCACTCGCCTCAATCCCCAGGATCTCGCCAATCCGCGCGCGGATGTGCTCGACATATGGCGCCAGCTTCGGACGCTCCGTTATCACTGTTGTGTCCACGTTCCCGACCGTCCACCCCGCATCCTCCGCCAGCCGTAGCGCCGTCCGCACGAAGTCAGCGGAGTCGGCATGCGCATATCGCGGGTCCGACGCCGGGAAGTACTTCCCGATATCTCCTAGCGCCGCCGCCCCGAGGATGGCATCCGTGATCGCATGTAACAGGACGTCCGCATCGCTGTGCCCGGCCAGTCCCGGCCCCTCTTCGATGATCACCCCGCCGAGCACAAGCGTGCGTCCGTCATCGATCTGTGGATATCCATCCCCTGGCCAATGCGCATCATCCGCCTCCGGTCCTCGACGCCAGCATCCATTCCGCCATGCCAATATCTCCCGGCTGTGTGATCTTGATGTTTCTCGCGTCACCGGCAGCCACGTCACACTCGAGGCCCAGCCGCGATAGCATCGCCGCGTCGTCTGTCTCGTCATCGTCGCCGGCGGCAGCCGCATCCAGCCATGCCTGCCGCAGCACCACCTGGGGTGTCTGCGCCGCCCACAGGCCGGAGCGCAGGGGATGTCCCACGATGGTCGTCCCCTGCACCTCCTTGATCGTGTCCGTCGCCGGGACGGCCGCGATCGCTCCCGGTTTCCCGTCGGCCGCGGCCACGACTCGCTCCACCAGTTCCACTGTCACGAGCGGCCGGGCGCCATCATGGATCGCCACATACCGGCTCCCGCACGCCCGGAGACCGGCCTCCACGCTGTCCCGGCGACGCTCGCCCCCCTCGACGATCGTCGTGCGACCGGCCGGCCCGTACAGCCCGATCGTCGCGCAGAACTCGGCGTCGGCAGCGTCGTTCACCACCACCACAACCCTGTTCACCGAAGGGCAGTCCCCCATCACCGCGAGTGACCAGCCGAGGACCGGTTTGTCGCCAAGCATTGCCAGCAACTTGTCCGTCGTCCCGAATCGCGTCGAACGCCCCGCCGCGACGATCACCGCATCGACTTGCATCCGCGGAGCGTAGCAAAGCCTCTGCCCAACCGCCCGGTTTCAACCTCAACCGCCCGTCGTCTACCATGGGAAGCTACTATGCCTCAGCGCACCAGCCTCGACAGACCCGTCGATATCGAACACCTCCTCCTCAACGTCTCCAAGCCCGCGCGCTACACCGGCGGCGAATGGAACAGTGTACCCACGACTGGGCTGCCTGCGACGTCCGCATCGCCCTCGCCTACCCCGACCTCTACGACATCGGCATGTCGAACATGGGCCTGGGCATCCTCTACGACATCCTCAACAGGCGCGACGGCGTCCTCTGCGAGCGCGTCTTCGCCCCGTGGGACGACATGGAACGCGAGATGCGTCGCCGACGGCATCCCGCTCTGGAGCCTCGAGACCCGCCATCGCGTCCGCGAGTTCGACGTCCTCGGCTTCACGCTCCAGTACGAGATGACCTACACCAACATCCTCAACATGCTCGACCTCGCCGGCATCCCCGTCCGGTCCGACGAGCGCACCGACGATGACCCGCTCGTCATCGCCGGCGGCAGCGGCGCCTTCAACCCCGAGCCGCTCGCGCCCTTCATCGATGCCTTCGTCCTCGGCGAGGGCGAAGACGCCGTCGTCGAGATCGCCGAGCTCGTCCGCGATTGGAAGCGCGACGGCACGCCCCGCGCGCGAGCGCCTCCGCGACCTCGCCGCGCATGCCCGGCATCTACGTTCCCGCGTTCTACGAGCCCGACTACGACGACGACGGCCACTTCCGCGCCGCTCGAGCCCGCCGAACCCGGCATCCCGCCCGGTCGTCGGCCGCCGCATCGTCGAGAAGCTGCCGCCGGCTCTCGTCAACCCGATCGTCCCCTTCCTCCAGACCGTCCACGACCGCGCCGCCGTCGAGATCCAGCGCGGCTGCACCCAGGGCTGCCGTTTCTGCCAGGCCGGCATGATCTACCGCCCCACGCCGCGAGCGCACGCCCGAGGAGGTCGTCGAGGCCGCACGCGCAGCTCCTGCAGAACACCGGCTACGACGAGCTCTCGCTGCTCTCGCTCAGCACGACCGACCACAGCGCAGATCGTGCCCATGGTCGAAGCCGCTCACCGCGGCCTTCCCGGCCCTCAAGATCAGCATCCCCAGCACGCGCGTCGACAGCTTCTCCGTCGACGTCGCCGAACGCCGTCGCGAAGGGCAAGAAGCACACCCTCACGCTCGCGCCCGAGGCCGGCACCCAGCGCCTTCGCAACGCCATCAACAAGCTCGTCAGCGACGACGACCTCCTCGGCGCCGCCGAAAACGCGTTCCAGCGCGGCTGGACCGGCATCAAGATGTACTTCATGGTCGGCCTGCCCACCGAGACCGGCGAGGACGTCGCAGGGCATCGTCGACCTTGGCCGCCAGGTGAAGCAGATCGGCAAGCGCTACGTGGGTGGCCGCGCCCGCGTCCGCGTCAGCACCAGCAACCTCGTCCCCAAGGCCCACACGCCCTTCCAGTGGGCCCGCCAGGAGTCCGCAGCCGAGCTCACCCCCAAGCACTACCTGCTCAAGGACGGCTGCCGCAAGGCCGGCGTCGAATTCAGCTGGAACGATCCCGAAGACTCCTTCCTCGAGGCCGTCCTCAGCCGTGGCGACCGCCGCGTCGCCGAGGCTGTCTACGACGCCTGGCAACTGGGCGCCCGCTTCGATGCCTGGGGCGAACACTTCGATGCCTCGCGTTGGCAGCAAGCCTTCGCCGAGCTGGGCATCGACCCCGCCTGGTACGCCCACCGCGAATGGGACACCCGCGAGCCCCTGCCCTGGGACCACATCGATAGCGGCGTTACCAAGTCCTACCTTCGCGGCCAGTGGAAGGACGTCTTCACCGGCCACACGGTTGGTGACTGTCACCACGGCTCCTGCAACGTCTGCGGCATGCAGAAGTTCGATGCCCTCGGTGATGCCAGCGGCGTCAGCGACTGCGTCGTCAAGCTCGACAACCTCGTCGAACTCCGCCGCAACGCGAAGCGCTACGAATCCGAGTCCATCGAGCTCGTCTAGCGGGTAGGGTCCTACTCCCCATCCTTTCGCAGCTGTAGCCCCGCGGCAATCGCCCGCAGCGCTTCGGGGCTGTCGAACTGCCTCGTACGCCTCCCCCAGCTCGAATATCCCAACGCTGGCGTTCAGCGTCACCACGTACCCATCCTCCACCTCTATCACCGCCATGAACTCGTCCTGCGCGCGCTCCGGGCACGGCTGCGAGGGGAACGGAGTCGCCGTTGGCGCCGTCACTCCCGGAGTGGTAGCGACCGCTCCGCCGATCTCGGGCCGGTCATAGTCGTAGCCGGCGATGATGCTCCCCTGGAAATCCCCGGCCTCGAACGCCTCGACGTCGCGACACGCCTCCCCAAAGGGCCAGTGCCCGGAATTGTTGTCCGCCTCCTCCAGCAGCGCCGTAAAGTCGTCCCAGCCCTCCGGCGTCCACATCTCGAGTTCCAACCGGCCGTTCCCATCCGCCCCCTCGTAGTACAGCGTCAGGAGCGTCGGTCGTTCCGCGTTGTACCGCTGATCGACACCGTCGAGCACAAGCACACCAACCGAATCGCCGCCATCGAACTCTCGCCCCAGCCAGTACACAGGCCCGTTCCCCTCTGGATGGTCCAGGAATTCCATCTCCGCTTCGTCCTCGGTCTGGTACCCGGCGGCACGCGGGTCGAGAAGGTCCGTATCGAAGTCGTCGCGCTTGATCAGGTCCGTCTTGTAGGCGAACTCGTACGTGCCCGTTTCCAGGCCATCGCGGAAGCTCGTCACTCGCAGTCCGAGCGGGAAGTACGTCGACCTGTCCACGAAGAATTCGTACTCGGTCCGCGCCACGATCGTTCCCGCAGGCGGCACGGCTGTCGGTGTCCCCGCGCCTGCGGTGGGTGACGGCGTCGGCCGGTCCCCGGGCGACGGGGCGAGCACCTGTTCCCACGCATAGGCGATTCCCACCGCCGCCAGCCCATGCCACTCCCCGGTCACGATGGTCGCTGGCTCACGCAGTTCGAAGTTGGACGGCTCACTCGCAAGGCCACAGACGAAGACCTCCGCAATCAGCGGCTCCTCGTCGATGCATCCTCTCCATGCCTCATCCGAAAGGCGGGGAGAATCGTCGTCCGGCTCTTGCCGGTAGCGTTCGTCCTCGTCGAACCAGTACTCCTCGAACTCCGGCGTGTCCGTGGTGTTGTCAGGACCTTTCTCGTAGTTCAGGCGCCCCTGGAGGCTTTTGAAGTCGAACCAGCCTTCCCAGCTGCCATAGTGCTGCTCCCCATCGCCCTCGCCCGGGAGGACCAACTCCGCCGTCATGTGCAGGACGCTTCCCGTCGCGGCCACAGCAGTCACCATCCGGTCAACGAGCTCCTTCGGCGTGGTGGGTGGCTCAGCGGAATCGAGCGTGGGTACGGCCCCGATACTCTCGGGCTCGTCTTCGCATGCTCCCAGGAGCAGCAATCCGGCCCCGGCCATCAGTCCCAATACGGCCCGTCGCATGCCTGACAGGCTACCCTCTTCGGCCTCGCCCGGCAGCCCTCTCCCCTTGGCGGTTTACCCTCTACCCTCAATCCATGCTCAAGCGTTGCTTCGACGTCACCGTCGTCCTGCTCCTGGCGCCGCTTGTCCTCCCCGTTGTTGCCATTACCGCCGTTGCCCTCGCTCTTGAGTTACGCGGAAACCCGTTCTTCCTGCAAACCCGCGTCGGGCGCAACGGCAGGCCGTTCACCATGTACAAACTCCGCACCATGCGCCATGCCACGCCCGGCGAAGCCCCGAACTACGTCGTCGACGACTGGTCGACCTACATCTTCAGCCCGCCCGGCGTCGTCGACCCGCGTGTCACCCGTGTCGGCGCGTTCGCCCGTGCGAAATCCCTCGATGAGCTGCCCAATCTCCTCAACGTCCTCAAAGGTGAGATGTCGCTCGTTGGCCCCCGGCCCGAGATTCCCCAACTGGTCGCACAGTATCCCGCGGAGTATCACGCGCGACATAATGTCTCACCCGGCATCACCGGCCTCGCCCAGGTTCACGGTCGCGCCGATTTGACCTACGCGGAAATCGCTTCCTACGATTTGCAATACGTGCAAACGCACTCATTCATGGGCGATCTTCGGCTACTCGGGCTCACTGCTCGCCTTGCCATCACTGGCGAAGGAGCTCGCTGAATGACTCCCATCTCCCGCTTTTCCAGGCGCATCTTCGCCGGCGACCCTCTCTACACCGTCGGCTCCATGGCCCTCGATGTCCTCGTCCTCGCCGTGGCCTATGCCTGCGCCCTCCTCCTCCGCTTCGACGGTGACATCCCCCAGCGCAGCGTCGAGTTCACCATCCGCATATTCCCCCTGATCGCCGCCCTCTTCATCACCGCCAATGTGGTCTTCGGCGTCTACCGAACCGTCTGGAGCTACGGCTCTATCGGCGATGTACTCAACCTCTTCCGACCCATCCTCCTCGTCACCGTGGGGCTCTTCTTCGCTAACTTCTGGCTCCCCGAACGCCATCTTCCCCTCTCGGTCATCCTCATGGCCGGCGCCCTGGCGTTCCTCGGCATGACGATGTTCAAGATGCGCACCCGGCTCCTTGCTCGCGTCCCCTGGGCATCCGTCGCCAGTCAGCGACTGCTCATCATTGGGGCGGGCCAGACCGGCCAACTCCTCGCCCGCGAACTCCAGGCCAACCCTCACTTCAACTATCAGCCCATTGGTTTCGTCGACAACGACCCCCGCAGGCTCCACGCCCGTATCCATGGCCTTCGCGTCTTCGGCACCGACGATAATCTCGCCCAGGTCATCGACGAACGCGATGCCGAGGTCGTTGCCATCGCCGTCCCCCGGGCCCCCGGGTCCGCCATCCGCAGAGATCGTCGCCGTCTGCCAGGACCTCAATATCCCCGTCCGCATGGTCCCCGGCGTCGACAACTGGGCCCTTGGCCGCCAGGGCCCCAACACCCTCCGCGACATCACGCCCGACGACCTCCTCGGCCGCGAGCCGGTTGAGATCGACTACGCCTCCTGCGCCAGCTCCGTCACCGACAAGGTGGTCCTCGTCACCGGCGCCGCCGGCTCCATCGGCTCCGAACTCAGCCGCCAGGTCCTCAACTTCGGGCCTCGCGAACTCCACCTCCTCGACAACAACGAATCCGGCGTCCACGACCTCCAGCTCGAACTTGCGCGGGAGGCCGGCCAGTCCGTCGTCCGCAGCTGGATAGCGAACATCGCCGATGAGCCGAGGATCGACAACATCGTCCGCACCGTTCGCCCCGATGTCATCTACCACGCCGCCGCCCTCAAGCACGTCCCCCTCATGGAGGACCATCCCGACGAAGCCTTCCGCGTCAACGTTCTCGGCACCCTCAACCTCGCCAGTGCCGCCCGCCGTTACGAGGCCTCCTCCTTCATCCTCGTCTCCACCGACAAGGCTGTCCGCCCCACCAGTACCATGGGCGCCAGCAAGCGCGTCGCCGAGCTTCTCATGCTCGCCTTCGCCGCCACCAGCGAGCGCACCGAGTTCATTGCTGTGCGCTTCGGCAACGTCATGGGTTCGCGCGGTTCCGTCCTCCCAATCTTCATGCGCCAGATCGAAAACGGCGGTCCCGTCACCGTCATGGACCCCCGCATGATGCGCTACTTCATCTCCATCCCCGAGGCCGTCAGTCTCGTCATCCAGGCCGGCTCCTTCGGCGGTTCGAGCAGCATCTACATGCTCGACATGGGCGAAGAGGTCAACATCCTCGAACTCGCCAACCGGATCATCCGCCTCCGCGGCCTCCGCCCCGGCCGTGACATCGATGTCGTCTTCACCGGTCCCCGGCCCGGCGAAAAGCTCCGTGAGGAACTCGTCGCCGACTACGAGTCGATGGTGCCGACCGCCCATCCCAAGGTTCGCCGCCTCACCTCGGGCATCACCGTCGACCCGGCCGAGATCTTCCGCCTCGTCGAAGAACTCCGCGCTTCCATGTGGTCCGATGCCCCCGAACTCCAGCGCCGCCTGCACCTCGTCGCCCAGCTCTACTCCCGCGGCGCTGATGCAGACGACGCGCCCGCGGAATCGAAAGCCGCCGCCGAGTCGTGAGCATCACGGTTCATCCCACTGCCGAGGTGAGCCCCGCTGCCACCATCGCCGACGGCTGCCGCATCTGGCACCAGGCCCAGGTCCGCGAAGGCGCCAGCCTCGGGCCCGGCTGCATCATCGGCAAAGGCGTCTACATCGATAGCGACGTCTCCCTCGGCGCCAACTGCAAGGTCCAGAACTACTCCTGCCTCTACCACGGGGTTAGCCTCGACGATGGCGTCTTCATCGGCCCCCACGTCGTCTTCACCAACGACCGCCTTCCCCGCGCCATCAACCCCGATGGCTCGCTCAAGTCCGACGACGACTGGACCGTCGGCCGCTCCCACGTTGCCAGGGGTGCCGCTATCGGCTCCCGTTCCGTCATCCTTCCCGGCGTCAATATTGGCAATTGGGCCCTCGTCGGCGCCGGCTCGGTCGTCACCCGCGACGTCCCTGCCCATGCTCTCGTCGCGGGAAATCCGGCGAAGCAGCTCGGCTGGGTCTGTGCCTGTGCCGAAAAGCTCGATGCGACGTTCGCCTGTCCCGCCTGCGGCCGCTCCTACCAGCAGTCCGCCTCCGGCCTCATCCAGGCTCCCGCCGGTGCCGCCCATGGCGCCTGAACGCGAGTTCATCCCCATCGCTCGCCCTCTCATCGGCGACGAGGAAAAGCGCGCCGTCCTCGAAGTGATGGATTCCGGCCAGCTTGCCCAGGGTCCCCGCACCGAGGCGTTTGAGGAGCAGTTCGCCGCCTATATCGGCACGAAACACGCCATCGCCGTCAATAGCGGCACCGCTGCCCTCATCGTCGCCCTCCAGGGCCATGGCATTGGTCCCGGCGATGAGGTCATTACCACCGCCTTCAGCTTTATCGCCACCGCCACCAGCATCCTCGCCGTCGGCGCCACTCCCGTCTTCGTCGACGTCGACCCCTTCGATCTCAACATCGACCCCAACGCCATCGAAGACGCCATCACCGACGAAACCCGCGCCATCATGCCCGTCCACCTCTACGGCGGGCCCGCCGATATGGCCGCCATCGGCGAAATCGCCGAAGACAACGACCTCATCATCGTCGAAGACGCCGCCCAGGCCCACGGCGCCGAGTTCCACGGCACCCGCGTTGGCAGCTTCGGCACCGGCTGTTTCAGCTTCTATCCCACCAAGAACATGACCACCGGCGAGGGCGGCATCATCACCACCGACGACGACGATGTGGCCACGCGCTGTCGCCAGGTGCGCCATCACGGCCAGTCTCGCCGTTACTACCACGATGTCTTCGGCCTCAACTATCGCCTCACCGACATCGCCGCCGCCATCGGCATCGAGCAGCTCAAGAAGCTCGAAGGCTGGAACGAGCGCCGAATCGCCAATGCCCGCGCTCTCAGCGGCTGGCTCAAGCATTGCGAGCTTCCGCGCGTCCGCGAAGGCGACCGCCACGTCTTCCACCAGTTCACCGTCCGCGTCACCGGCGACCGCGACGTTCTTCAGAAGCGCCTCCAGGATGCCGGCGTCGGTTCCGCAGTCCACTACCCCATTCCCATCCACCAGCAGCCAGCCATCGCCGAACTCGGTCTCGGCGAATTCCACCTGCCCGTCGCCGAAGCGGCCGCCTCCTCCGTCCTCTCCCTCCCCGTGCACCCTTCCCTCAGCGAAGACGACCTTATCCGCGTCGCCGAGGCCTTCAACGAGGCTGCTCGTGGCTAGCACTTCCTCCCGCCCCGTCTCCCCGCTACGCTCGTAACCAGTGGATACGCTCAACGCCGCCGTCATCGGCCTCGGTTCCATGGGCGCCAACCACGCACGCGTCTTCAGCGACCTGCCCGGCGTCCGCCTCAGCGCCGTCTGTGACGCCGACGTCGCCCGCGCCGACACCATCGCCGCCCGCTACCGTGCGAAAGCGTTCACCTCGGTGGAAGCGCTCCTCGCCGATTCGCCGCCCGACCTCGTCTCCGTCGTCGTCCCCACTGGCTACCACGAATCCGTCGCCATCGCCGCGCTCAACGCCGGCTGCAATGTCCTCGTCGAGAAGCCGATCTCCGGCGACCTCCCTTCGGCGACCCGGATCGCCGCAGCCGCCGGCAATCGCGTCCTCACCGTGGGCCACATCGAGCGCTTCAATCCTGCCGTCCGCGAACTCAAACGCCGCCTCGACGACGGTCAGGGCGGGCGCGTCCTCCAGGTGCAGGCGCGCCGTGTAGGCCCCTTCCCCCATCGCATCCGTGACGTTGGCGTCATCCACGACCTCGCCCCCCACGACATCGACATCATGCGCTTCCTCCTTGAGGACGACGTCGCCGGTGTCTATGCCAACGCCCGCAGCCACATCAACACCGACAACGAAGACCTCTTCGTCGGCCTCCTCCACTTCGCGGGCGGCGTCCTCGGCGTCCTCGACATCAACTGGCTCACGCCCACCAAGGAGCGCTCCCTCACCGTCCTCTGCGAGAAGGGGATGTTCGCCGTCGACTACGCCGCCCAATCCCTCGCCTTCTACGAGAACTTCTCCGCCTCCGCCCGCGAAGGCGCCATCGCCAGCGTCACCGAGGGTCCGATGACTCGCTACCCTATCGGCTTCCAGGAGCCTCTCCGCCTCGAACTCGAAGCCTTCCGCGACGCCGTCATCTCCGGAGGCCCCGCTCCCGTCACCGCCGCCGACGGCATCGCCGCCCTTGCCATAGCGGAGGCACTCGTGGAGTCGTCCCGTAGTCACCGTCCCACCGACGTCGCGACCGTCCAGCTGCGCCCGTGAACATCGCCGTCGTCGGCATTGGCCGCATCGGTCTCCCCATCGCCGCCAAGCTCGCCTCCCGCGGCCACCACGTCGTCGGTTGCGACATTGACGCCGCTCGTGTCGAACTCGTCTCTCGCGGCGATAATCCCATACCCGGCGAAGCTGGCCTCGGCGACCTCCTCAAGCAGGTCGTCGCCGCCGGCCACCTCACGGCCACGACTGACACACGCCAGCGCCGTCGCCTCCTGCTCCACCGTCCTCTTCGCTGTCGCCGTCGACGTCGACGACCGGGGGCGCGCCGACCTCGGCGCCCTCAAGGCCGCCGCTACCTCAGTCGGCCACGGCCTCAAACCCGGCACGCTCTGCATCTTCGACACCACGCTCCCCGTCGGCACCACCCGCAAGACGCTGGCGCCGCTGCTCGAGTCCGGCGGTCTCCACATCGGCGAAGACGTGCACGTTGCCTTCAGCCCCGAGCGCCTTCTCATGGGCCGCGTCCTCGAAGACCTCGACAAGTACCCCACCGTCGTCGGTGGCCTCGATGAGGAATCCGGCCGCCGCGCCGCCGAGTTCTATGCGGAAGCGCTCGGGACCACCGTCCTCCGTCTCGCCAGCGCCGAAGCAGCCGAACTCAGCAAGCTCGCCGAAGGCGTCTACCGCGACCTCAACATTGCCCTCGCCAACGAACTCGCCCGCGTCGCCGACATCCACGGCATCGACTTCAGCGAGGTCCGCGAAGCCGCCAACAGCCAGCCCTACTGCCACCTCCACGTCCCCGGCACCGGCGTCGGCGGCCACTGCATCCCCGTCTACCCGCACTTCCTCGTCCAGGGCGAAGGCCCCAGCGAACTCGCCGCCCTCGGCCGCCACGTCAACGACGCCATGCCCGCCTACCTCGTCGACCGCCTCGACCAGCGTCCTTCGCGGCCTATCCGGCCGCAGCGTCGTCGTCCTCGGCCTCAGCTTCCGCCCCAACGTCGATGTCACCGCCCACACCAACGCCGTCGACCTCCTCCACGCCCTCCGCGCCCACGGCGCCAACGTTTCCGGACACGACCCCCTTCTCACGGACGATGCCATCCGCAGGCTCGGCTTCCAGCCCGCCTCATCCCTCTCCGGCTTCGACGCCGCCATCGTCCACGCCTACCACAACGACTACCGCGGCATCGACTGGGCCACCCTCGCCCCCCTCATCGTCGACGCTCGCAACGCCCTCGACCGCGCCGAGATCGAAGCTGCCGGGGTGCAATATCTCGGCGTCGGCCGCCCCCTCTCGAAGCTTCCACCAACCGCAACCGAGGCGCGACCGTAAGGGAGCGCGGCACCTCGCCACAACCCCATCATCCGCCCCGACGCCCGCAACTCGGGCCGCGACTTCACACGGACCAGATCGGAGCCGCGACCGGAAGGGAGCGTACGTAAGCTGCAATTACCCAGGGCAATTCCGCCAGCAAGACACTCCGAATTACTCTGCCGCCAGACCGATAAATCCGCCCATCGAAACTCAGCAGCATCACCCCCCGCGACACCTGCGCAATATCCGAGATCGGCGGCCCGTCCTCGATGACGATGTATGTTTCGGTTTCTGCCGCATCCGGATTGAATGCCCGCACACGCCCCGAACAGAAGTCCGCGAAGAAATACCACCCCTGCAGTACGGTCGTGTCTTTCGCTGCATGCACCACTCCCCCCGTCACGCTGCAGTCGCCGCCGCTGTGGTCGTACACCGACACCGGCGCCGTGAAGCCTGACATGTCGCAGTTCGCCGCCTGGTAACAGTCGTTCCCCTCCACGACGTTCCAGCCATAGTTCCCGCCACGCTCGATCAGGTCGATCTCCTCGTAGTTCCCCTGCCCCACATCGCCCGCCCACAGTCGTCCCTGCGCGTCGAAGCTGAACCGCCACGGGTTCCGTAGCCCGTACGCCCAGATTTCGCCCCGCGCGTTGGCATCGCCCGCGAACGGGTTATCCGCCGGGATGGTGTATCGCTGCGCCTCGCTGCTGTTCGACACGTCGATCCGCAGGATCGTCCCCAGTAGCGTGCTCGTGTTCTGCCCGTTCCCCTGCGGATCGCCCCCCGAGCCGCCGTCGCCAAGCCCCAGATAGAGGTATCCGTCCGTGCCAAACAGGATCTTCCCGCCGTTGTGGTTGGAAAACGGCTCTGCCACCTCGAGGATCACGAACTCTGAGTCGGGGTCGATAACCAGCCGTCCGGTGCTCCGGCTCCACTCCATGCGTGCCAACCGCCCCCGGCGTTCTCCACCGGCCACGCTGTAGTACACAAAGATTCGCCCCGAATCGCTCGTAAGGTCCTCCACCGGGATCGTCATCCCCAGCAGCCCTTCCTCGTTCCCGTCCCGGGAAACCCTGTCACGTATGTCGAGGGCCACCTGCTCGTCAGGTTCATCGGGCACGTTCATCAGCGAGACGATCTGTCCATCCTGGAGCGCCACCAGCAACTCATGCTCCCGGCCATCGGCTGCGATCAACTCCACTGGCCGTTCGAGGTCGGGAAGTCCCGGGAATGCATCGGCTAGCTGTACTGAGGGCGGACCAACGGGCGGGCCCGGCGTTTCCGTAGGCACTGCCGTCTCGGTCCCTTTCGTGACACCCGGCACGATGGTTGTTGTCTGTCCCTGCTGGTCCTGTGTCGCGACCGCCGTGCCGGTCGCCGTGGACTCCGCATCGCCGCCACCGCAGCCAGGAGCCAGCAAAGCTGCAATACCAACCACGAATCCGCAGAACGGAACTCCCGGCCGCATAAGCCCCCCAGGCGGCATGTGTGGCCCGGCCACTCCCTCCGGCCAAAGACCAGAGACCACAGACCAACGACCAGCGCTCAAACGACTAGGCGCGCAGCTTCTCCGACGCCGTGGCGATGCCCGCCCGCGTATCCAGCTTTACGCCTTGCTCGGCCAGAATACGGCCAAGCGCCGAAAGGAAGAGCAAAACGTTCCCCTCCGTGCTGGACTCACCCATCAGGCCCACGCGCCACACCTTGCCGCGCAGGTCGCCAAGACCTCCGCCCACCTCGATCGAGTGCCGCTTCAGCAGGGCGCCGCGCACTTCGCCATCGTTCACACCCTCGGGGATCTTCACGGTCGTCAGCACCGGCAAGCGGTACCCCTCGTCGGCGTGCAGCCCGAGCCCCATCGCTTCCAGGCCCGCCTGCAGTGCACGGCCATTGCGCTCATGCCGCGCCCAGCGGTTCTCCAGCCCCTCTTCCAGCACCAGCGAGAGCGCCTGGTGCAGCGCATAGATCATCGAGATCGGCGCCGTGTGGTGGTACGCCCGCCGCTCGTCCCAGTACGCCTCCAGCAACGACATATCCAGGTACCACGTGTTCGAAGGCACCTCTCGCGCCCGGACCTTGTCCCACGCCGCCGGGCTGAACGTCACCGGCGCCATCCCGGGAGGGGCCGAGAGGCACTTCTGCGTCCCCGAATAGACCGCATCGGCGCCCCAGGCGTCCGCCTCCACCGGCACCCCGCCCAGCGACGTCACGCAGTCCACCAGCATCAACGCACCCGCTTCGTGCGCGAGCTTGGCGATGGGTTCCGGTGGCGTCATCACCCCCGTCGACGTCTCCGCGTGCACCATCCCCACCAGCTTCACCGGCCCCGCCGCCGCGATCGCCTTCTTCATCTCCGCCGGATCCAGCGGCGATCCCCACGGGGCGTTCACCCGCGTCACTTTCCCGCCTGCCCGCTCTGCCATCTGCGCGATGCGGTCACCAAAGTAGCCGCAAATCCCGATCACGACGTTGTCCCCCGGCTCCACCAGGTTCATCACCGCCGCCTCCATGCCGCTGGTTCCCGTTCCCGGTGTGGCGATGGTCACTTCGTTTTCGGTCCGCAGCACCTGCCGCAGCATCACGCGGCACTCGTCCATGATCTTCAAGAACTCCGGGTCAAGGTGGCCCAGCAATGGTGCGGTCATCGCCCGCAGGACGCGCGGATGCGCCCCGCTCGGCCCCGGGCCCATCAGGATGCGTGTCGGTGGTTCGAAGGTGGGTGAAGCTGACATGGCGGCTATCCTACGCCGTCCCAACGCCAAACTGACCCTCGGAGCCGCGGGGCTCTGTTCCCGCGAACCCTCGGATCACGGCGCCCAACGCCCGGCCTCACACCACCCAGGTATCAACTCGAACGTTGCGTCTGCCACTCATTGCCCGGCCAACGCAGCCAGTGCATGGTCCCTTCACCGGTGAACCGCGTATACGCCGCTGACTCCACATCGAGCGCGTACACATGGGCCGGTCCCTCCGGCCGAAAATTGATCGTCTCGAAAATGTGCTGCCAGTACGGTTCCACGCGCTCGTCTGCCAGCGGAAACAGCCGTCCGTACACCTTCGCGTCGCCTTCCTGCCCGTCCTTGTTGACCGTCGTGCTGTGCAACGTCACCCGGTTGTCGCGAATGATGTCCAGGAACTTCTTCGACTGCCACATCCCGCCGAGTACGAAGTCGCCGTCCCAATACGTGAACTCGATCGGCGAGATCCGTGGCCACCCGTTTGGCCTCAGCGTCCCCATCATCACCAGCTCCGTCGCATCGAATCGCTCGCGCACGAGCTTCGCCAGCTCCGGTGCATCTGTCTCGAACTCACCCCAGCGCATGCAGCGCCTCCTCTCGTAGTCGCGGGTCGCTCAAGCTGCATCAGCCGCGCGACATCACCTGTCGCGAGCCGCTTTTCTGACGCGCGCCGCCCTCAACCGTAGAATGAGACACACGATAACCGCCTGAACAGCGCGCCCGAGGTTTCCATGAACTACAACGACACCCCCGAAGAAGCCGTCTTCCGCCAGGAGGTCAAGAACTTCCTCGCCGCCGAGCTTCCCAAGGAAAAGACCGATCACCCCGCCGACGGTTTTCCGCGCCCCAGCAAGGGGTGGACGAAGAAGCTGGCCGACCGCAAGTGGATCGCGCCCGCCTGGCCGAAGGAGTACGGCGGCGCCGGCCTGCACCGTGATGGAGCAGTTCATCTTCAACAAGGAGATGGCCGAGTCCGCGCGCTCCCCGCGTCGGGCGGCATCGCCACCGGTTTCGCCGGGCCTACGCTCATCGTCCACGGCACCGAGGAGCAGAAGAAGAAGTACCTTCCCGGGATCCTCACCGGCGAGGCGATCTGGTGCCAGGGCTATAGCGAGCCGGGCTCCGGCTCCGACCTCGCCTCCCTCCAGACCCGCGCCGTCCGCGATGGCGACGACTACGTGGTCAACGGCCAGAAGATCTGGACCTCCGGCGGCGCACGCTCGCCAACTGGATGATCCTGCTCGCCCGCACCGACCCGGACGCGCCCAAGCACCGCGGCATCACCTACTTCATCGTCGATATGAAGTCGCCCGGGCATCCGGTCCGGCCGCTCATCAACATGGCCGATACGCCACGAGTTCAACGAGGTCTTCTTCGAAGACGTCCGCGTGCCGGCCGAGAACATCATCGGCGACGAGAACCGTGGCTGGTACCTCGCCCAGACGACCCTCAGCTTCGAGCGCTCGAACATCGGTTCCGCCATCGGCACGCGCCAGAACATCGAGGACATGGTCAAGTTCGCCCGCGACGCCGATGTCACGACCCTCAGTCGAAACCCGGCGCTCCGCACCGAACTGGTCGACCGCTTCATCGAGGCGGGCGTCGCTCAGCAGATGAGCTTCAAGATCGTCTCCATGCAGGCCAAGGAAGGCGTGCCCGCCGGCCACGAAGCCAGCGTCGCCAAGATGTATGGCACCGAGCTGAACCAGCGCATCTACCGCACGGGCATGAAGGTGCTCGGCCTCTACGGCCAGCTCGACAGCAAGTCCGAGGGCCCGGATGTCCCGCTCCACGGCCGCATCAAGTACATGTACCTTCGCAGCGTCGCCAACACGATCGAAGGCGGCACCAGCGAAATCCAGCGCAACATCATCGCTACCCGCGGGCTTGGATTGCCTCGGGCCTGATAGCGCAAGCGTGTGCTCCTGCCTCACACGGGGCTGGAGCCTGGAGATTGGCATGACTGAAGAGCCGGAAGTCACCGTCTCCGAGATGCTCCGTCGCGTCGCCACGGGCCGCGCGGAACTCGACAGCCTGCTTTCGGAACTGCCGGAGGGCGTGACGGCCAACGGCTGGACGCGCGCCGAACACATGGCCCACCTCGCCGCCTGGGAGCACTCTGCCCTCGCTCTTCTCCGTGGTGAGCCTCGCCATGCCCATCTCGGCATTTCCGGCGAACAGTTCGAAGCCATGAGCATGGACGACCAGAACGCCCACATCGTGGAGCTGTTCAAGGCCCGTCCCCTCCCCGAAATCCGCGACTACTACGAACGCATCCACGCCGAGCTGGTCGACCACATTGCCAGCATGAGCGACGCCGACCTCCAGCGTCCCTACTCCTACTTTCAGCCCGACGATCCGCCCTACAACGCCAACCCCGTCTGGCCCTGGATCGTCGGCAACACCTACGAACATTACGCCGAACACATCGAAATCATGCGAGCCCCGACGGCGTAAACCTCCCGGTGGCAGAATCCGGGCGTGACCGTTGGTACGTCTCGCAGCGCCCTCCGCGAAGTTTCCCTCCTCTTCGTGCGCCTTGGCTGTGTCGCTTTCGGTGGCCCCGCGGCACACATCGCGATGATGCGCGACGAGGTCGTCACCCGCCGCAAGTGGATGACCGACCGGGAGTTCCTCGACCTCCTCGGCATCACCAACCTCATCCCCGGCCCCAACTCCACCGAGATGACGATGCATCTCGGCCTCGAGCGTGCCGGCTGGCGCGGGCTTATCGCCGGTGGCACCCTCTTCATCTTCCCGGCGTTCTGCATCGTGCTCGTCCTTGCCGTCCTCTACGACCGCTACGGCACGACCCCCTCAGCCGAGTGGATCCTCTACGGCATCAAGCCCGTCGTCATCGCGATCATCGCCCAGGCTGTCTGGCGCCTCGGTCTTGTCGCCATCAAGCCGGCGCCGTGGCTTGTGCTGGGCGGCGTGGCAGTCATGGTGCTCTACCTCCTCAACGTTCACGAACTCATCCTTCTCTTCGGTGGCGGCATCACGCTAGCCGTCGTCCGCCATGCGCCGGACATCTATCGATCCCTCTCCAGCAAGGCTCTGGCGCTTGTCCCGGTCGCCCTCGGAGTGCCACTTTTCGCCCCTGCTGCCGCCGAAAGCGCCCGTGACTACAGCCACGTCACGCTCGGCCTCACCTTCCTCAAGATCGGTGCCCTTCTCTACGGCAGCGGCTACGTCCTCGTCGCCTTCCTCCAGCGCGACTTCGTCGACAACCTCGGCTGGCTCACAAGCCAGCAACTCCTCGATGCCGTCGCCATTGGCCAGGTGACGCCCGGCCCCGTCTTCACCACGGCCACGTTCGTCGGCTACCTCACCGGAGGGTTCATCGGCGCCGTCATCGCCACCGTTGCCATCTTTGCTCCCGGCTTCATTTACGTGGCTATCGTCAATCCGCTGCTCCCGCGGCTCCGGGGCAACATCATCGCTTCATCACTCATCGACGGCATCAACGTCGCTGCCATCGGGCTCATGGCCGGCGTCCTCGTCGACCTCTTCCGCTCTGGCGTCGTCGATCTCTGGACCGCCGCCATCCTCGCCCTTGGAGCCGCTGCGCTTCTCCGCAGCGTCAACACCACCTGGCTCATCGCCGGCGGGGCCTTGCTTGGCATTGCCGCCCACACCATCGGCCTCGCTTGATCGCTACGGGATCGCACCCGCCTCCTTCAGCCCGATGATCCCGTCCCAGTCCATCCCCAGCTCCAGCAGCACCTCCTCCGTGTGCTGGCCGAGCTCGGGCACCCAGGCCCGTGGCCGCGCCGGCGTCCCATAAAACTCGGCTGGACCAGCCACCTGCGTTACCGGCCCCTCCGGCGATTCCAGCCGTACGAACGCCCCCGCTTCCCGTACGACCGGGTCCTTCGCCACCTCCTCGATGCTGTTCACCTTCGCCCACCAGACGTTCTCGCGGTCGAAAATCGGCCCCCACTCGGCCAGCGTCTTCGTCCCCAGGATCCGGTCGATCTCGGTGACCACCGCCTCCGCGTTCATCGCCCGAGCCATCATGGTCGCGAACCGCGGGTCCTCGCCTAGCTCCGGCGCATCGATTGCCCGCAAGAAGTCCGGCCAGTGCCGGTCGCCCTGCAGCATCAGGAGCCAGAACCACTGCCCCTCCGAGTCCTGGTAGCAGTCGATGATCGGGTTCACCGCGTGCATCCGGTCGTACGGCACGATCGGGTCGCCCGTCCGCAGGTGGGTGTTCAGGTCCCAGCTCATCATGTAGGCGCCGACCCGCACCAGCGACACACTGACACGCTGGCCCTTCCCCGTGCGCTCCCGGTGATACAACGCGGCCGCGATCGTCCCAGCTGCATTGGCGCCCGTCATGTGGTCGCCCATGCCGCCGCGCTGTTGCGGTGGCGGGTTCCCCTGCAGCACCAGGCTCTTACCAACCCCTGCACGCGACCAGAACGCCCCCACGTCGTACGAAGCCCTGTTCGCATCCTCCGAGTCCGGCCCGTAGCCGCCCACCTGGCAGTAGACCAACCGCTCGTTCTTGCCGCACAGAGTCTTCCAGTCCATTCCGAACTTCTCAAGTGCACGCGGCCGCATGTTCGTCAGGAACACATCCGCCGTCCCCATCAGCCTCCCGGCGATCTCCCGCGCCTCCTCCTTCTCCAGGTCCAGCACGACACTCCGCTTTCCCCGGTTGTCCTGCTCGAACACCGGGTTCTGCGTCCGTCCCAGCATCGCGAACAATCCCCGGCAGGGGTCGCCCTCCGGTGGCTCGATCTTCACCACCTCCGCGCCCCAGTCAGCCAGGATCGCCCCGCAGGATGGCCCCGCCACCCAGACCCCCATCTCCACAACCTTGATGCCGTCCAGCGGTCCGCTCATCTCGTTCCTCCCATGCGAAGTGCGATTCTAGAACGACCCTCCGCCGTTTGTCTGACGAGGATCCGAACCAAAGACCAGAGACCAGCGACCCCGTAAGCTTGGCCCACTCACCCCGACCACCCGGAGACGCACGTGGTACTCAGCGACCGCACGATCAGGACCGAACTCGAAGCCGGACGCCTCTCGATCGATCCCCTTGGGCCCGATGCCGTCCAGCCCGCCAGCGTCGACCTTCGGCTCGGCCACCAGTTCCGCGTCTTCCGCAACTCCATGATCCCCTTCATCGATGTGAAGCAGGACTACCCCGACCTCACCGAGCTCGTCGAGATCAGCGGCGATGAGCCCTTCATCCTCCACCCGGGTGAGTTCGCCCTTGCCGTCACCTACGAACGCGTCCGCCTCCCCGACTACATCGTCGGCCGCCTCGAAGGCAAGTCATCGCTCGGCCGCCTCGGCCTCCTCATCCACAGCACCGCCGGCTACGTCGACCCCGGCTGGGATGGCGCTCTCACCCTCGAGCTGTCCAACGTCGCCAACCTCCCCATCACCCTCTACCACAAGATGAAGGTCTCCCAGATCTCCTTCCTCCGCCTCACCGAACCCGCCGAACAGCCCTACGGCTCCAAGGCCGCCGGCAGCAAGTACCAGGGCCAGGAAGGCCCGACCCCCAGTCGCTACTACCTCAACTTTCGCGACTGACAGGGGCGCGAGATGGGGCCGGTTCTAATGGCGACGATTGCCAGACGCAGCGACACGCCCGTCGCGGTGCCCTCACAGACTCCGAGTAGATGCTTCATACGTTTGCCTCAATCAGAGCATCAAGGAACTGGGAAACGGTCTCAAACGGCACGACAGGGGCCGTGAGCTCGACCCATTGCCCATCGAGCACGAGTCCTACGTACCACACGCGGTCCGTCTCTGCGGAGGGCGACAGGTCGATGACCACAGCGGTCACCGTATCGTGCGTGTAGGTGAAGTTGGCGGATGCGCGTTCGTTCATGACTGAGTCGAAGTCAGCCCCGTCGAGCAGTGGCCCCGTAGTGAATTGCCAGGGATGCTGGGCTTCAGACTGGACGGATCGTCACCGATTCCTGAACGAGGCGCGGGCTTTCGCCGGTGGTAACCATGCCACCAAGCCCGCGATCGACCGTCCACTCTGCCGATTCCGGGATCACGATCTCGCTTGGCTCCACGGTGATCATCGAGACGGCCGGATCCCATGGCTGCATCTGTTCACCGGGCTCAAGTTCGAACGAGTAGGCATCCCCCGGGACGCTGCCTGCAGGTAGCACTCGCAGGCGCCCCATGACGAGGCCCTCCTCCGGTACATCGGCGGGATCGATCGGCTGCAGGCCCTCCACCTGCGGCGCCGCGTCGGCGGGAGTCCAATCGGCGGCGGGCGTTGGCGTCTGGGCGGGAGATGCCGGTCCAGCATCTCCGCCAATCGCCTGGACCACGATGATCGCACCAGCTGTCGTCACCCCAAGGGCGAGTGCAAATGCAGTTAACGCCGTTCGCGACGGATGCGCAGCTGTCCTCAGGTTCATCACCTCACCTCCCATACGAGGACGAGTGCAACCGGACTAGTACTTCGCGAAGAAAGTTGGCGTTCGCGCGTTCAACGTCTCGCAATGTGCTCCCCTTCTCCCGCGTGAGTCGGGAGAAGGGGCTGGGGGTTGAGGGCCGGTCTCCGGGCATCGAACGCTGAGTTTCGCAACTGAGTACTAGCGGGGGGGAGCGGGACAAGTTGCAGTAAAGCTGTGCGAGGCAGGAGGCGGGCTGCTGCCCGAACGTGCTTCCTCACAGGCTCGGGGTCCCCAGGGTCGCTACCACTCCGTCCGGTAACTCCGAACCCTCTCCGGCACCACCGTGATCATCGCGAACACCGGCCCCGACCCAAGCCACTGCGCCAGGATCCGCTCTGCCCGCTCGGCCGGGTAATACCGCCTCGCAAGCCTCCCAATCAACTCCTCGACGCCGTCAGTGCTCACCCTCGCGTTCCCCTCGATACTCACCCACGCCTCCGGCACGCCCGCCCCCTCGTACACTGTCAGCGTTGTAGCCGGGTTCGCCGCCAGCCGCCGGATCTTCGCGGCCGACTTCGAGCTGAACACCCGCGCGACCTCACCGTCCCACTCGTACCACACCGGGATCGTCACCGGCCGCCCGTTCGCTCCAATCGTGCTCAGGCTGGCAATCCGCGTCTCGCGGAGGAACGCATCGACTCCCTCCTGGCTCATCTCGTCAGTCATGATCGACCCTGCTCTCGCAATTGATTGAACTGCTGCACAAACGGGTTGTTCTCCTTTTCGAACGCCACCGTCGTCTGCTCCATGTGCCCGGGCAGCACCAGCGTCTCGTCCGGCAGCACCAGCAGACGGTCACAGATGCTCGTCATCTCCTGCACCATGTCGCCGCCCGGCAGGTCGGTCCGCCCTATGCTCCCTCGGAACAGCGTGTCGCCGCTGAACAGCATCCCCTCGCTGTAGTAGCTCACGCTCCCGGGCGTATGTCCCGGCGTCGTGATCGCCGTTAGCTGCAGCCCATCGACCTCTACCTTGTCGCCGTCGTGCACGAACATATCCGGGTCCGGCGGGCCCTGCCCCACATCGATGCCGAACCGCTCGGCTGCGCCCTTCCAGCCGTTCCGCAGTAGCTCCAGGTCGTCCTGGTGCAGCAAGAACTTCGCACCCGTCGCCGCATGCACTCCCGCCACGCCGAGGATGTGGTCCACATGCGCATGCGAGTTCGCGATGTACTTGATCCGCACCCCCATGTCCTTCGCCAGCGCCAGGATCTCCTCCGGCTGATCGCCCGGGTCGATGCAGATCGCCTCACCTGTCCGCCGGTTGCCAACCACCCAGCAGTTCTCCTGGAACACTCCCACGACGATCCCCCGGATCATCAGTTCATTCGCAACTTCCATGCGTGCCAGTTTACGGGAAGGCTCACCTCGAATCCGGCCGCTATCCTGAAGCCACTACCACCGGAGACGCCCCCATGCTCAAGACCCTTCGCATCGCCCACCCGGCTTTCTCCGGCTCGCACCGCGAGGAGACACTGCACTTCTACCGCGATGTCCTGGGCATGGAAGTCGTCCTTCTCCAGGACAACCTCGATGTCCCCGAAGAGGACCATTTCTTCTTCTACGTTGGCAACGACAACTTCATCGCCTACTTCCTCCCCAAGGCAGGCGTCGATACCGGCCTCAAGCCCGCCCAATCCGGCTCCGGCTGGCTCGACCACCTCGCCATCGACATCGAGCCCGGCTCCATCGACGCCTGGTGCGACCGCCTTCGCGGGGCCAGCGTCGAATTTGAAGGCCCCATCGACCGCGGCTACGAGCGCTCCATCTACTTCAAGGACCCTAACAGCGTCACCATCGAACTGCTCTCCTGGCTCACTCCCCTCCCCGAAGGCGTATCGCAGGCCGAGGTCATCAAGGCCGCCCAACAAGCGCGCATCCGCCGCGGCGCCGCCTTCGTCGAAGACCAGGACGTGCGCGAGGCCCTTGGCGCCGGCTGACGCCCATTGCCCGCTGCCTCGGCCGCACGTACAACCACACGGTGAACCCCTGGGATGCGCTCGCCGTCTTCGCCCTCACCGCCTTCGCCGCCACGGCGCAATCGGTCACCGGTTTCGGTTTCGGCCTCCTCATCATCCCCCCGCTCATCCTCCTCCTCGGCCCCAGGGATGCTGTGGTCCTCTCCACGGTGCTCGGCACGGCCCTCTCCCTGTTGATGCTCTACCGCCTCCATCACGAGGTCGATTGGCGGCCGGTCTCCTACGCCGTGGGTGGTGCAATCGTCGGCCTCCCCGTCGGCCTCCTCGTCCTCGTCACCCTCGACAAGAACATCCTTCAGGTGGTCATTGCCCTCGCCGTCCTCGTCGCTACCGCCATCCTCGTTCGCGGCTTCGAAATCCATGCATCAGGTGCGAAAGGCCCGCTCGTTGCCGGCTTCATTGGCGGCGTGACCCGCATGGCCGCTGGCCTTCCCGGTCCGCCGGTCGTCCTCTACTACCAGGCGACGCGCATCGCCCCCGAACGCCAACGCGCCGGTATCACCGCATTCTTCGTCGCCACGGGCATCATCGGGGTGGCCATATTTGCCGTTCAGGGTTCGCTCGATGGCGCGCTGCTGGCCCTCGCTCTCGCCGCAATTCCCGGGATCGCCCTCGGCTGGTGGGCCGGCAGTCACATCTTCCGCCGCATGAATGAGCAGATCTTCTCGACCATCGTCTACGTGATGCTTGTCGGCAGCGCCTTACTCGCCATGGCCACTGCCATCCTCTAATCCCGCGAGTCGGCGGATCCCCGCCAAGAATGCGTAGCCCCTCGCGGAACCTTTTCCCGATCGGCGGCGTCTGGAGCAATGTAACCTCATCTCCCGAAGGAGAAGGCGTCTCTATGCGATCTCGACTCCTCACCTGGCCCGTTCTTGGCATTGCCGCCGTTGTTGTGGCGGCGGCCCTCTTTGGCGGTGGCCTCGTCGCCGGCAAAGCTCTCGGCGGCGACGACGATGCTGCCCCTGCCTCCACCGACGACGGAAACGTCGCCGCCAACCTCCTGCCACTCACCGGCCCGTTTGCGGCCGGCGGCACCGCGAGCGACGGCGATATCGTGGCCCGGAGCAGCACCCCTGCGAACCAGGCTGCCGCCGACGGCGCTGCCTCTCCGGATTCCCTCGCCCGCGGCGGCTACGGTGGCGCCCTTCCGCCCGGCTACTACGGCTGTGAAGCCCTTCTTGGCGACGTCCTCCAGGGCACGACTCTCAATCCCGCGTCCGCCGGCATCACTCCTACCCTTCTCGGCCCCGGTTTCCAGCTTGTGCGCCTGAGCATGTGGGCCGAAGGCGACTGCGGCAGCGATGGTCAGCCCGTCACGGGCAAGCCCGTCCTCGAGTCCACCTGGCGTCACACCGAGACCGGCGCCACCCTGACCGTCGACCAACGCCTCCTTGGTGAGGCCGTTGCCAACGTCCGCTATGACACCTCCGCCACCTTCGTGGTCGATGGCTACGTCTTCTACGTGAGCGCCTGGAACAACGTCTACTATGCCGAAGATGGCCAGGCGGGTGCGCCCGACAAGGGCAGCGATGTCGCCTCAGCCGGTATTGTCCCTCCCGCCGACCAGGCCGACGTGAAGGCCGCCCTCGATGCCGCGCTCGGGCAGCTGGCGCCGAGCCTTCCCAGCACCTGCTACTACGTCCAGACGCAGGGCGACTGGTCCGACCTTCCCGGCCTGGGCGTCGGTGACCCTCGTTCGGCCATTCCGGCAGGGTTCAAAGAGTCGAATTTCAATCTCTACACCTTCGCAGCGCCTGACGCGTCCTGCCCGGACAATGGCGCCGAGCCGCCTCACGGGAATTCCTTCTGGGCCCAGTGGACAGGCGAGGATGGCAGCAGCTACCTCGAAGTCAACGTCTACAACAACGACGTCGCCGTCGATGACTCCTGGCCCGGTAACCTCGACGAATGGGGCGCAAACTGGACCCACGACGGCGTCAGCTACGGCGTTTGGGGCAGCAACCAGAAGGGTGGCCTCGGCGCCGATGTCATCGCCGCCGTCGCCCTCGCCCTCGACCCTGGCTTCTCCAGCCAGTGCCTTATCGCCCTCACCCCGCTCGACGCGAGCGACCTCGCCGCCATTGGCATCAACACACCGTCGGCAACCGGCTTCGTGATCGGCAAGACGTCGCTCAATCGCCGCGGCGTCGACCCTGCCTGTCCCAATGCCTCGCAATACGCGGACAGCACCAGCTACGAACTCAACTGGAGCCTCGAATCGGATGATGGCCAGATCCAGGTCTACGCCTGGATCAGCGGTTCCAGCACCGATACGGGCACGCGCTGGGGCAACCGCTACGACGGCGGCCTCGAATGGGGCTATGGCAACCGTAACTTCTCTGTTTGGAGTGACATCGGCGACAAGGACAGCCTTCGCGATAGCCTCATCGAAGTTGCCACGAGCCTTGACCCGCAGTTCGACATCGACAGTCTCACCGACTCTGGCGGCTACCCTAAGCCGCTCCCAATCGAGCCGGATGCAGCCTCAGATTCCGGCGGCGCCGCCAGCGCCGCTGAATCGGCCACCCGCTAGCGCGGGAGTCGCATCGAAACCGCAAGGGGCCGGAGATTTCTCCGGCCCTTTGTCGTTCCCTAGGTGGTACGCCAGTCGCTCGCGCCGTCCAGGAGTTCGACTTCCGCGTCCGTGAACGCGAGCTCCGTCGCGGCCATCGCCGTCTCCAACTGGCGGAGGTTGTTCGCGCCAAGGATTGGCGCAGCTATCCCGTCCCGTCTGAGGAGCCACGCGACCGCGACCGTCGCCGGTTCCACACCGTGCGCCCCGGCCACGGCCCTAACGGCTTCGACACAGGCCCACCCACGCTCGCTGTAGTACTTCCGCACGCCACTGGCGCGTTTGCTCTTCGTCGTCCCATCCCTTGTGTACTTCCCCGTCAGGAACCCGGCGGCGAGGGGGCTATACGCCAGCACAGCCACACCTTCCTTCGCGCACAACGCCGCCAACCGCTCCTCGAACTCCTGGCGCCAGGCGAGGTTGTAGTGCACCTGTAGCGACACGAACCGTGGCAATCCCGTCACATCAGCCACTGCCATCGCCTCCGTAAGGTCTGTTGCCTGGAAATTTGACACGCCGATCGCGCGCACCTTCCCCGACGCGATGAGTTCTTCGAAGGCCCTCAGCGTCTCGTCCATCGGCGTTTTCTCGTCCGGCCAGTGGCACTGGTAGATGTCGATCGTCTCCACCTGCAGGCGCCGCAGGCTGTCTTCGCAAGCCCGAATGATGTGCTCGCGCCCGAGCCCCTGGCCATCGCGTCCGTACCACATCTCGCCTCGTACCTTCGTCGCGATGAGAATGTCGTCACGTTTGCCCCGGGTTGCCAGCCAGTTCCCAATGACCGTTTCGCTCTCGCCGCCTTCATGCCCGCTCGCCCAGCGGGAGTAGATGTTCGCCGTGTCGATGAGGTTCCCCCCAGCCTCCGCGTAGGCGTCCATCACCTCGAACGAAGCCGCTTCATCTGCGGTGTAGCCGAACTGCAGCCCGCCAAGCGCGAACCTGCTCACGGACAATCCGCTCGTGCCCAGCTCAAACCTGTCCACGCTCGGATTCTAGACGCGATGCCCACGCAAAGAGCGCCGGGCATCTGCCCGGCGCTCTTCAGGGTTCTCCTGTTGGTGCTTAGTCGCTGCTGAAGGGAAGCTCTCGCCCTTCCACCCGCCGCCCCTGCGTCGAGTGGATCTTCGCGATCGATTCCGGCTCCGGTTCGTGCACCGTCGTCGACTTCGCCCCCCTGACCATCGCAATGCGCCCCGTCCGGCTCAATTCCCGGATTCCGTACGGCTCGCACATCTTGATCAGTCCGTTGATCTTGTCCTCATCGCCGGTCACCTGGAGGATCAGCGAGTTCGTGGCGATATCGACGATGTCCGCCCGGAACACCTGCGCGATCTCAAGGAGCTCGTGGCGATTCAGGTTGTTCGCCCGCACCTTGATGAGAGCAAGCTCCCTCGCCAGCATGTCTTCCAGCGACAGGTCGGAGACCTTCACCACGTCGATCAGCTTGTAGAGCTGTTTCTCCACCTGCTCCATCGGCGCGCTTTCGCCGTCGACCAGCATGGTGATCCGGCTCAGGCCCTCGAGCTCCGTCGGTCCCACGGTGAGCGAGTCGATGTTGAAGCCGCGCCGCCGGAACAGCGATGCCACCCGCATGAGCACGCCGGGCCGGTCCTCCACGATCGCCACGACCGTGTGGTGCCGCGGTCCCGGGTTGTGAACGCCGTCATCGCGGCTCATCGCGCCATCTCCTCCGCCGGCGCCTCAATCGTCTCCGAAAGCGCTGCTCCGGCAGGGACCATGGGCCAAACGTTCTCTTCCTGGTCGATCTGGAAGTCGACGAGGATCGGGCCTTTGTGTGCGCGCGCCTCTTTGATCGCGAGTTCGACTTCGTTCTTGTGCTCCACCCGAAGGGCCCGGATTCCATAGGCATCCGCGATCTTGCAGAAGTCCGGCTGCGTCATCGCCACGCTCACGAAGTTCTTGTCGTAGAAGAGCTGCTGCCACTGCCGGACCATGCCGAGGAAACCGTTGTTGAAGATCGCGATCTTCACCGGCAACTGCTCATCCACGAGCACCGCCAGTTCTTGCATCGTCATCTGGAAGCCGCCGTCTCCGCAGATGGCCCAGACTTCTTGTCCCGGTAATGCCACCTGCGCGCCAATCGCCGCCGGCAGTTCGAAGCCCATCGTGCCCAGTCCGCCGGACGTGATGAGCTGGCGGGGCCGCTTGTAGTTGTAGTGCTGTCCGGCCCACATCTGGTGCTGCCCGACGCCGGTCGACGATCGTCGCGTCGCCGCTGGTCTGCTTCGTACAGCGTGCGCATCACGTACTGCGGCAGCATCCGCCGCGATTCGCGGATGTCGAGGCTCGGGTGCTCTTCGCGCATCTTGTCGATCCACCGGATCCAGTGCGGGTGCTCGGTCTCATCGACCTCGGCCGCCAGCCTCGGAAGGACGTTCTTCGCGTCGCCGACGATCGGCACCGCCGTCGGGAAGTTCTTGCCGATCTCTGCCGGGTCGATATCGATATGGATGATCTTCGCGTTCGGGTTGAAGTCCTTGAACCGGCCCATCGCCCGGTCGTCGAAGCGCATGCCGATGCCGATGACGAGGTCGGCATTGTCGGCTGCCATGTTGGCGTAGAACATGCCGTGCATCCCGAGCCAGCCGTAGCTGAGCACATGCCTTCCGGGAAGGCGCCGATGCCAAGGAAGGTAGTGATCACGGGGATATTGGCGCGTTCTCGCCAGTTCCACCAGCTCGTTGCTGCGCGTCGCCCCAGATGACGCCGTGGCCGGCGATGATGATCGGGCGCTTCGCCTGGTTGATCAGCTCGGCCGCCCGCCGGATCATGCCCGCGTGGCCCTCGACGGTCGGCTTGTAGCCGCGCAGGTTGATCTCGCTCGGCCATTCGAACTCGGCCTCTTCCTGGAAGACGTCCTTGGGGATGTCGACCAGCACCGGCCCGGGTCGGCCGGTCGTCGCGATGTGGGTCGCTTCCCGGACCGTCAGCGCCAGGTTCTCCGCGCGCATAACGAGGTAGTTGTGCTTGGTGATGGGCTGGGTGATGCCGGTGATATCCGCTTCCTGGAAGCCGTCGCTTGCCGAGGAGCGTGCGCGCCACGTTGCCCGTCAGCGCGAAGACCGGCGTCGAGTCCATCCACGACGTGCAGATGCCCGTGACGAGGTTCGTCGCGCCCGGGCCGCTGGTGCCCAGGCAGACGCCCATCCTGCCGCTTGCCCGCGCGTAGCCATCGGCCATGTGGGCCGCGCCCTGTTCGTGCCGGCACGAGGACGTGCCGGATGCCCGGGAACTGGGGAAGCGTGTCGTACAGCGGGAGGACCACGCCTCCGGGGTAGCCGAAGATCGTGTCGACGCCTTCGCGCTGGAGACTCTCCAGCACGATCTGCGCGCCTGTCATGATTGCCATTTGCTGCTGTGCCTTTTCCACGGCCTGTTGATTTTGTTACCGGAGGTCGCACAGTTGTTGCGTCCCCAGCGCCCAACCACGCCTTTCGGTCGTGGCCACCCGTTCACCGCATGCTGCCAGTGGACGGGCAACGGACAGGAGGCCGTGGCCGGTAAGCCACGTGATACCTCCAACAAGAACCGTAGGCGATTAGTGTAGGCACGCTCCACGCATTACGTGAAGCTCCCGTGCCGTGCTACTTCTGGATCCCCGCCAGCCGTCGCCCGGCCGCGATAAACGGCTCCACCAGCCCTTCCTCGCGCACCTCGGTGTAGATCCGCAGCAAGGGCTCGGTGCCGGACATTCGAAATAGCAACCATCCGCTCGCCGTGCTGAACCGCCAGCCGTCGATCTGGTCCTTGCTTCGCACCGCAACGCCGGCAATCTCGTCCGGCGCGGCCGCATCCAGGCGGCTCACGATCGCGGCTTTCTCCCCCTCGTCAATCGCAAAGTCTTCCCGTTTGTAGAAGTGGGCGCCCGTGATCGCGAACATCGCTTCCACCAGCTCGCTCGGCCGCTTGCCGGTTGTGGCCAGCGCCTCCAGCACATAGAGCGCCGCCAGCAGCCCATCGCGCTCCGGCAGGTGCCCCCGGAACCCGTAGCCGCCGCTCTCCTCCCCACCGATCAGGGCGTCCTTGTCCATCATCACCGGCGCAATGTGCTTGAAGCCCACCGGCGTCTCTATCACTTCCACGCCGTACCGCTCCCCCAGCCGATCAGCCATCTCTGTCGTCGTGATCGAGCGCACGATCGCTCCGCGCTCTCCCCGGATCTCCAGGAAGAAGTAACAGAGCAGCCCGAACGCCCGAAGCTGGTCGATGTAGGCTCCCCGTTCGTCGACGAGGCCGAGGCGATCGCTGTCCCCATCGGTCGCAATTCCGACGTCATACCCGCCCGCAGCGACCATCTCCTTCAGGGCGCCGAGGTTCTCGTCAATCGGCTCTGGCGCCCGGATCCCCGGGAACCGCGGGTTGCTCTCGGCATGGATCTCCGTGACCGTCGTCCTTCCGCCACCGACCAACTCCGTCAGCAGCCCCTGGCCGGTCCCGTACATGGGGTCATAGGCAATCCGCAGTCCCGCTTCCCGGATCGCTTCGAGGTCGACTTTCGCCCCGATCGCCGCCAGGTAGCCCGGCACGGGGTCGAACTCTTCGATCGCGCCGGCCGGCGCCTCCGCTCTCCCGACGCCCTTCGCCACGATTGCGGGCAGGCGCGCCTCGATATCGGCCACCACCTCTGGGCTCGCGCTCCCGCCGTAGAAGGGCTTCACCTTCACGCCGTTCCATTGATATGGATTGTGGCTGCTCGTGATCACAAGGCCGCCGCCCGCTCCTCGTTCGACCAGCTGTTGGCTCGCCGCCGGCGTCGGCGCAGCGCGGCTCGACAGCAGCACCCGAAATCCCTCCGCTGACAGCACCTCCGCTGCCTGCCGCGCAAACTCCTGCGAGAGGAACCGCGTATCCCAGCCCACCACCAGTGGCGCATCCGTCCCTCGGGTGTCCTTGAAATGCAGGGCCGCCGCTTTCGCGCACGCTCGCACGTTTGCAAACGTGAACGTGTCGGCGATCAGCGCCCGCCAGCCATCTGTCCCGAAGCGAATAGGAGTGTCAGTCATATCTCCCGATGATACGTCTCGCCCGGTTGCAAGACCGTCCCCGCCCGCACAATCGCACCATCCGAAACGATTGCTCCACGCCCGGCGACCAGCCCCTCGATGGAAGCATCGGCGCCGATCCGCACGCAATCGGCGAGCACGCTTCTCGTAATCGTCGTCCCGGCGCCCACCTGCACCTCTTCCCAGAGCACGGACTCTATGACCGTCGCGCCCTCGCCCAGCACGGTTCCCGGGCCCGCGAAACTCGCCACCAATTGGGGCGCCACGTCCCCCACCTTGCGTGCCAGCGCCACGTTCAGGTCAAGGTACCTTCCGGGCGTTCCGATGTCCGCCCATGGCCCCGTCGTGCGGTAGCCGTACACACTTCGCCCTCGTGCCACCAGCGACGGGAAGAGCGTCTCTTCCACGCGCACTGCTCCCGGCGGGATCTGCTCCACGATCTCACGTTCGAAGATCCACACGCCGGCGTTCACGCTCTTGCCGGGGGCCGAGGACCGCGGCGGCTTCTCCACGAAACCCGTGATCCTGCCCTCGCTATCGGTAACCGCGACCCCAAAAGGCGACGGGTCCTCGACCTCCGCCAGGGCCAGGGTCAGCTTCGCCCCCGTCCGTTCGTGTTCGGCAACCGCTGCCTCCAGGTCAAAGTCCACGTACACATCACCGTTCAGCACCACGAAGCGCTGGTCGATCCCGGTCGCCGCCACCGCGTTCCGTATCGCCCCTCCCGACTCCAGGCGCACCTGTTCGAAAATCGGCAGTATCTCGAGCCCTTCGACCGACCCCGGCGGAAACGCCTCGGCGAGATCCTCGTTCTGTTGGCCAAGGGCCAGCACCACGCGTTCGATCCCGTGCCGTTTGAGCCATCCGAACAGGTAGCCAATGGCCGGCCGGTTCGCGACCGGCACCAGGCTCTTGTGCCGGTGCAGCGTCAACGGGCGTAGGCGCGTGCCCTGTCCCCCTACGAGGATGATCGCGTCCATCGATGGATGGTAGAGGGTTCCGGCTATTCCAGGCGTTCCGCTGCCGCGCGCAGGTCCGCCGCCCGGCTCGTGTCCTCCCACGGCACCCCCAGGTCCGTCCGGCCGAAGTGGCCGTATTTCGCCACCGCCCGGTAGATCGGCCGCCGCAGGTCCAGGTCCCGGATGATCGCGCCCGGCCGCAGATCGAACGTGGCGCGCACAGCCCGCAGGATCGCGCTTTCGGAAACGTTCCCCGTCCCGAACGTTTCGACGCCGAGCGATGTGGGCTCCGCCACGCCGATCGCGTACGACAGCTGGAATTCGCAACGCGAAGCCAAGCCTGCGTCGACGATCGTCTTCGCGACCCACCGCGCCGCGTACGCGCCCGAGCGGTCGACCTTCGTCGGATCCTTGCCGCTGAATGCGCCGCCCCCGTGGCGGGCGATGCCGCCGTACGTGTCGACGATGATCTTTCGGCCCGTGAGGCCGGCGTCGCCCTTTGGACCCCCGATGACGAACCGCCCGGAGGGGTTCACATAAATCTTCGTCCCGTCGTCGATGAGCCCCCCGGGGACGACATGCTCGATGACGCCGGCGCGGACGTCCGTCTCGATCGTCTCGTTGTCCACGTCCGGGGCGTGCTGCGTCGAAACCACGACCGCTTGCAACCGGCGCGGCGTCCAGTCGTCGTCGTACTCGATCGTCACCTGCGACTTGCCGTCCGGCCGCAGCCAGCCAAGCTCTCCCGTCTTCCGTGCCTCCGCCAGCCGCTTCGTCAGCTGGTGCGCCAGCGAAATGGTCAGCGGCATCCTCTCCGGCGTCTCCGTGCAGGCGAAGCCGACCATCATCCCCTGGTCGCCGGCGCCGGTGGCCAGTTCTACATCGGCCACCGCCCCTCGCCGCACCTCGTAGGCAACGTCCACACCGCCTGCGATGTCGGGCGATTGTTCGTTGATCGAAGTCAGTACCCCGCAGGTGTCGGCGTCGAACCCGATCTCGGACGATGTGTAGCCAATGTCCCGGATCGTCTCCCGCACGATGGAGGGGATCTCCACGTACGCCTTCGTCGTGATTTCGCCCGTTACCAGCACCAGCCCGTTCGTGATCGCCGTCTCGCACGCCACCCGCGCCATCCGGTCCTCCGTCAACAGCGCATCCAGCACCGCATCCGAAACCTGGTCGCAGATCTTGTCGGGATGGCCCTCAGTCACCGACTCGCTGGTGAGCAGCCGTGGTTCTTTCGCAGTCATAGCACCCTCTGGGAGCATCGCCGTGGCCGGCAGACGCTCCGCATTGCCGTGGAACCAGCTCAGGCACACCGTTTTGCGTGCTGGCCCCTCGTGTCGGAGGGGCGGGCCTTGGGAGCCCGCCTTTTGTTGCCCTTCCTCGGAAGGACCGCGTCGCTTTGGCACCTTGGAGGCTTAACCAGGTTGCCGGCGCTCGGCTTCCACCGACCGCGCCTCTTGACGCTCCCTCAATCCTAGCAGCTACTGTTTGCGAAAAGGAGTTGCGAACGTCTGCGTGATCTCCTCGATCCATGGATGCTCGGGGTGGGCCACGCGGAGGCTACGAAGCAGCCATTGCCGTTGCGCCGGCCCCAGACACGGCAACGCGTCCCGCCAGTCCTGTCCGTCTTTTGGTCGCTTCAGGCCGCACTTGTAGAGCAACTGAATCTCGGGGGCCAGGTACCGTATGCCGCCCTTTTCCCACGTGAGTTTGCTGATCGTGCGTTTGACGCGCCGGTCGCGCCGGTAGATCCACATGCCGTCGCGTTGAGTGTCCAACATGAGCTGAAACCGCCAGGCATCGTTCCCGTCCGCCCGGATCCAGATGTCATGCACCTCCGGGCCGAGCACTTCGCCCATCGCCCACGGGCGCAGCGTTCCCGGAGGGTCGGCTGCCTGCACGTCCCACGGTTCGAGATAGGCCCGGATGGCGAGTTGGTCGTCGGCGAACATCCCAATGTCTACGTCGGCATGTTCCCGCCGCCCGGAACCGCAGAGCGCGTCGATCGCATAGCCTCCGGCTATCCACCAGGGGCGGTCATAACCTCCCAGGAGCGCGGCGACCTCGGCCGGCGTAAAGGCGTCCCACGGCCCCCATGGCGTTTCGATCCTTCCCACGCGTTGAGACTATGTCCCTTCCTGCCAGCTCGTCAGGTACTTCTCCTGCGCCTCGGTCAGGTAGTCGATCTGGATCCCCATCGCGTGCAGCTTCAGCCGGGCGATCTCCAGGTCCACCTCGTCCGGCAGCTCGTAGACCTGGTTCTCGAGCTTCGAATGGTTCAGGGCGATCCACTCCGCCGCGAGCGCCTGGTTCGCGAACGACATGTCCATCACCGACGCCGGGTGTCCCTCCGCCGCCGCGAGGTTCACCAGCCTGCCTTCGCCCAGCACATGCAGTTTCCGGCCGTCCTGCAGCCGGTACTCCTCAACATGTTCGCGCACCCGCCGCTTGCCCTCGCTCATCGAGCTCAGCGCCTTCAGGTTGATCTCGTTGTCGAAGTGCCCGCTGTTCGCCATGATCGCGCCGTCCTTCATCGCCTCCAGGTGAGCGCGGTCAATCACGTCGCGGTCGCCGGTGAGGGTCACGAAGAAGTCGCCGATCTTCGCCGCTTCCGCCATTGGCATCACCCGGAAGCCGTCCATCACGGCCTCGAGCGCCTTCACCGGGTCGACTTCTGTCACCATCACGTTCGCGCCCATGCCCCGTGCCCGGTTGGCGCACCCCCGGCCGCACCAGCCATAGCCGGCCACCACAAAGGTCTTCCCCGCGATAAGGACGTTCGTCGCCCGGATGATCCCGTCCAGCGTCGATTGCCCCGTGCCGTAGCGGTTGTCGAAGAGGTGCTTCGTGTCGCTCTCATTTACCGCCACAATCGGATAGCCGAGCGCGCCGTCGGCCGCCATCGCCTTCAGGCGGATGACGCCGGTCGTCGTCTCTTCCGTGCCGCCCACAACCCCGGGCAGCAGATCTCGCCGGTCTTTGTGCAGCGTCGCGACCACATCGGCGCCGTCGTCCATCGTCAGCTGCGGGCCGTTCTCCAGCGCCTGGTGGATGTGGCGGTAGTACGTCTCGTTGTCTTCGCCACAGATCGCCGAACACCGAGATCCCGTGGCGATGCACCAGCGCCGCCGCCACATCGTCCTGTGTCGAAAGCGGGTTGCTCGCGCACAGCCGCACATCGGCGCCGCCGGCCTTTAACGTATCGCCAGGTTCGCCGTCTCCGTCGTCACGTGCAGACAGCACGCCATGCTTGATCCCGCGCAGCGGCTGCTCCTTGCGCAAACCGCTCGCCGATCAGCTTCAGCACGGGCATCTCGCGGGCCGCCCACTCGATCCGGCGTACTCCCTCTTCTATCTGCGAGGGGTCCGCAATGTCATGAGGCACAGTCATCCGGTTACTCCAATGTGGCGAGTTTCGCTCCCGCCGGTCGAGATAGTATTGATTCGCTAGCCGGAACGCCGCCGGACAAATGCACCGCCGTAGCGTCTCCCCCGGAGCGTCGCCCGGAATCGGCGCAGCGCCGCGCCGATGCCCGTCGGGTCCTTCCGCACGGCGCTCGCTTCCACAAGCCTGCAGACCTCCCGGTAGCCCAGCTTCTGGTAGGCAGCCACGGCCGGCCGGTTCACCGGGTCTACCGTCAGCACCACGTTGTCGCAAAACTCGAAGAGCGCTTCCGTCACGGCGCTCGTGACCGCCGTTGCGAATCCGCGCCCCCGGTAGGCCGGGTGGGTGAACACGTTGCCCACCACCGCCACCCGCTCCTGCCGCGAAACCACGTGCGTCCCGGCCACGGCAACCAGCCGCCCGTCCATCACCAGTCCCCGGTAAACACCGGAATCGATGTGTTCGGGCACGTAGTACGCCGTCGTCCCATCGGTACTGTAGAGGGAGTTGATCTTCCGGATGTCGAGCCCGCTCAGGCGCACCGCATGGTCGGCTGCGACCGGCACGAAGCTGCCCGGGCGCACCCCCATCCGCATCATCGGTTGCTGGTTCGCCAGCCGGTACACCGACTTCAAGGCATCAAGATGTTGCGGCTGGCAGGTTGCGTACGTATTCGGTCGTCCCGGGTGGATGGAGAGGATCGCCGCCACGCAGCCCGGGTCCCCCAGCACGAACGTCGCCTCGCCCAGGCCACCCCTGCTGTGCAGCACAAGCCCCGTGCCCGTATCGTCCCACCGCGCGCAACCACTGCGTCCGCGCAAAGAGGTCCGGTTCCAGCTGTCCGATCGCGTAGGCGGTGTACTCCACCCGCGCCCGCAACATCCCCCGGATTTCGTCAGGATCGGTCAGTTCGGTCACCACGTACTCGTGGCGCCGCGCATCCATCTCCCACCGAAATTCGCGTTCGACCATTACTCGCCCGCCCCGAATATCGTCAGCGCTCGCATTTCAGCGTACCGGGAATCCACCTCATCGCGAGTGAGGTTGAGCAGCCGCTCGGGTCCAAATCCCTCAACCTGGAAAGACGCCACCGTACAACCATAGACCGTTGCTTCCCGCAACGTGGCCGGGTTCGTATTTCCCTGCGAGTCCAGGTAGCCCATGAATGCCCCCGCGAACGCGTCTCCCGCACCGGTCGGGTCCATCAGCGTCTCCAGGGGGTAGCCCGCCGCCGCAAAGTAGTCCTCCGCGCTGACGAACACGGCTCCGTATTCCCCCAATTTTACCACCGCCCCACGGGTGCCCAGCGCCACGAGCTTTCGTGCCGCCGCGGCCACGCTCGCGGTACCGGCAATCTCTCTCGCCTCGCCGTCGTTGAGGCACACAAAATCCGCCGCCGCGAACGTCTTCGCCAGCTCGTCGCCTGCCCGGTCCATATACAGCCGAATCGTGTCGACCATCGTTGCCAGCGCGTTCTTCAGGCGGCCCAACACTTCGCGCTGGATCACCGGGTCATCGGCGGCGAGGAACGCCGTTTGCGAATGCTCCCAGCCGGGCGGAAGCTTCGGCTTCCACGTCTCGTTGACTCCGAGCACGGTGTACACGGTGTCGCGCGTGTTCATGTCGAAGTGGTACTTCCCGCCCCACTTGCTCGTTTCGCCGGGCACTGTCACCAGCCCCTCGAGGTCGATGCCGGCCGTTCCGAGCTGCTCCCGGTATCCGGCAGGGAAGTCGTCCCCTACCGCCGCCACGAGCCGCGTATCGGTGAAGAGCTGCCCCGCCAGCGCCGCCGATGCCGCGGACCCCCCAGCACTCGCTTCCGGCTTTCGAATGGCGTCTCGATGTCGTCCATCGCCACCCAGCCGGTCACGAGCAGCGTCATGCCGTTGCCTCCAGTCGCCGCCCCAGGATCGGGGCCAACCGAGTGCGCGCCTCCGCCGGAATCGCCTCCGGAGCGGTCAGCAGTGCGGCGTCCAGCGCCCGGCCGCAGCCGCAGGACGTTCGCGAAGGTAGCCGCGAAACGAGCCGGGCCACCGTCTCCTGCGAATGCGCGACGTTCGCCCGCAACACGGCGAACACCGTCTGCCGCGTCAACCGCCGCTTCGTCCGGATGCCACGAGTCGTAGTCCGTCACCGTCGTCAGCAGCGCGTAGCAGAGCTCGGCTTCTCTTGCGAGCTTCGCTTCCGGGAACGCGGTCATGCCCACCACGCTCGCTCCCCAATCCCGGTACAAGCTGGCTCTCCGCCCTCGTCCCAAACGCCGGCCCTTCGATAACCACGTACGTACCCCCATCGATCATCGGCTGATCCGGACGCTTCAGCGGACTCGCGAAGAGCCCGTCGCAACGAGCTGCACACCGGGTCCGCCATTCCCACGTGGGCCACAACCCCCTCGCCAAAGAAGGTTTCCGGCCTGTCGCCACGTGTCCGGTCGATGACCTGGTCCGGAAGCACCGCCGTCCCCGGAGCGCACTCCTCTCGCAGACCTCCAACCGCCGAAACCGCAAGCACGCGCTGCACTCCCAGCGATTTCAAGCGCCCAGAAGTTGGCCCGTTGTGGGATTTCCGATGGCAGAAAGCGGTGCCCGGCCCCGTGCCGCGCGAGGAAACGCAACCCGCACGCCCCCGAGCGTCCCGATGCGGATGGCGTCGCTCGGCGCGCCGAAGGGCGTAGTCGACGCCGCAGCTCCTCGACGTCCTTGAGCCCGGGAAACTCGTAGAAGCCCGAGCCGCCGATCACGGCAAGTTCGATCGCCGGCGCCCCGCTCACCCGTCCATTCTATCGGGAGCGGTTCGTTCCAACGTCATCAGCCGTGCAATCGATGATGAGTAGCCCGCCCGCGCAACGCCGACTTCCGTCACGATGGCCGCGATGAGTCCCGCCGGCGTCACGTCGAACGCGGGGTTGTAGGCGGCCACACCGTTGGGGCTCCAGCGCCGGTCGCCATATCCACCCACTTCAGCGTCTTCGCGGTACTCGATCGGAATGGCTGATCCATCGGCTGCGCGTGGGTCGATCGTCGTTCGCGGCGCCGCGATGAAGAACGGTACGGCGTGTTCCCTCGCGGCCAGCGCGATCCCATAGGTCCCCACCTTGTTCGCACTGTCGCCGTTCATCGCGATCCGGTCCGCACCCGTCACTACGGCGCCGACCTTGCCGCTCGCCAGCAGCGACGCCACGGCCGTGTCCGGCAGCAAGGTCACCGGGATGCCGAGCTTTTGCAGTTCCCAGGTGGTCAGCCGCGCGCCTTGCAACAAAGGCCGTGTCTCCGTCGCGAAGACGCCGCTGATGAATCCCGCCTGCCACGCTTCGTCGATCACCGCGAGGGCCGTCCCTCGTCCGCCGGTTGCCAGGGCTCCCGTGTTGCAATGCGTGAGGACCGCCCCCACCCCCTCGATCAAAGGCGCACCGTGCTTCGCCAGGGCATCGTCCACAGCCCATTGCCCGGCCACCGTCTCCGTCGCCAGCCGCCACAGGTGGTCGGCCCGGTCTTCTGTCGCGGCAACCTCCGACACCGCCGTCAGTGCCTTGCGAATCCCCGCTCCCAGGTCGACTGCGGTTGGCCGCGTCGCCGTGATCTGGTCCGCCGCGCTACGCAGCGCCTCGTCACTCGCGTCCGTAGTCGCCGCGATCGCCATCCCGGCGATACCGCACAGCCCGAGCAACGGCGCCCCTCGCACGCGCAACGCCCCGATTGCCTCGCACAGAGCCGCTACCGTCGTCAGTTCCAGGTATCGCTCCTCGTGGGGAAGCAGCGTCTGGTCCAGCACCCGGACGCCGCGGCCTGCAAGTACCTCGATCGGCCGGTAGCTCACCACTAGTAGTGCAGAAGGCTGTGGACGGCGTAGCCCTCCAGCTGCTTCCGTCCCTCCAGGGCGTCCAGTTCGATCACGAACCCCAAACCCACCACAACTCCCCCGATCAGTTCGACCAGCTTCGCCGCCGCCCGGGCCGTCCCACCCGTCGCCAGCAGGTCATCCACGATGTAGCAGCGTTGCCCGCGCTGCACCGCGTCCTGGTGGATATCGAGCTGGCTCTCCCCGTACTCCAACGAATACTCCACGCTCATCCGTGCCGCCGGCAACTTCCCCGGCTTTCGTCACCGGCACGAACGGCAGCCCCGTCCGGTCCGCCAGCGGGGCTCCAAAGATGAAGCCGCGGCTTTCGATCCCGACGATCGCCTCTGCCTCGTCCTGCGCTGCCACCGCTGCCAGCCCATCCAGCGTCTGCCGGAACGCTGCCGGGCTCAGCAACAGCGGCGTGATGTCCCGGAAGAGGATCCCCGGCTGGGGAAAGTCCGGGATAGCGCGCACATAGTCCGCGAGGTTCACCCGGCCATTCTAGGCTGCGGGGATAAATCCAAGCTGCGGCCACGCATCGCCAAGCAACTCATCGGCCGGCACCCCCAGCCAGCGCTCGGCAATCGTCGCATACACCGACCGGAAATCTGTCGTGTAGCCAAGGTTCCCCTGGTCCACCAGGTTCTCCAGGCTGGGCGGCTCGCCGAATAGACCGCCTTCTACGCCCTTCCCGACGGCGAACATCAGGTTGGCGGCGCCATGGTCGGTGCCCGCGCTCGCGTTCTCCTGGACCCGGCGGGCGAACTCGCTCCACGTCAGGATGATCACGTCGTCGGCCTTCCCGTGCGCTTCCAGGTCCGCATAGAACGCGGAGATCCCGCCATCCAGCGTCGTCATCAGGTCGTTGTGGTCATCTCGCTGGTTCGTGTGGGTGTCGAATCCGCCGAGCGTCACATGCCCGACGCGCATCCCCAGGTCGCCCACGATTGCCTGGGCCAGCAACGACAGGCCACCCGCGAACGACGTCTCGGGGTACGCCACAGCCGGCGAATAGAGGTCGCCCGCTTCTGCCAGCGCCGCCGAGCTCTCGACTGCCGTGTCCACCGTGGTCTCCAGCAAAACGCCGAACGGCGAGTTCGCCGGGTACTCCTCGTACAACTTCAGCAGCGTCCGAGTGCGCTGGTGGTCCGGGCTTGCCGCCTGGCCGCCGACCTTGAAGGCATAGTCCTCCGGGTCGCTCACCGACGGCACGGGCACCGGGCCCTGGAGCGAAACCGGTGTTGAGCCGCCCACGTTGAACCCGAGGAACGGGTCATGCGCCTCGCTCTCCATCGCATCCAGGGTTCGCCCCAGCCAGCCATCGGTGGCCGTCAGCCCGGGGTCGGCCCGCTGCCAGATCGCCATCGACTTGAAATGGCTGTAGTTCTGGTCCGGGTAGCCGACTCCCTGGATCACGGCCAGCTTGCCATCGTCCCAGAGACCTTTCATGCCCGTCAGGTTCGGGTGCAGCCCGAAGTCTCCATCGAGGGGCAACACCTCTTCCGCACCAAAGCGAAGCGTCGGTCGTGCCGACTGGTACGAGCCGCTCGAGTACGGCACCAGCGTCGAGAGGCCATCGTTGCCTCCCGCCATCTGCACCAGCACCAGCGTTTTCCCGCCCAGCTCCGGCAGCACGTAGGAAGGGTTTTGCGCGGCGAACGCCACGGCCCCTTTCAGGAACGAGCTTGCCGTCGTCCCGATGGAGACAAGCGACACGCCGCCCTTCACAAAATCTCGTCGACTGATTCCCATGATCGTTCTCCTTACACCAGTTGAAATTCGGGGCTACACGCCACCAGGTAGGCGACCGTGGTCGCCCGCTCTCCTTCGTCGTCAATCGCCGCCGCTGCCTCGCACAATCGCGTCGCGGCTTGCCTCCGGCACGTTCCCATCCACCAGCGCCCACAGCGCCGCATCGACCATCTCCTCGACCCCTTCGAGTCCCATGAGCGCCTGCGGAGTGACCGCATTCCCGGCACTGCGGTCGCGCACACGGCCGTCCGCCGGAACCCGGCCGCTGAGGAGTCCGTCCACAAAGTTCGCCCGGGCAAACAGCGTTGCCGAGCTGAGCCAGGCCTCACCGCCGGGCCACCCGGCCACGTTCGGCGGGTCGAACAGCACCTGCCCCATGCCTCCGGCGCCCCGGATATCGACCCGAAAGTCCGTTTCCATCTCGAGGCCGCGCACGATGCCGGTCACCAGCTGGACAGGGCTCCGCACAATTCCCCGGTAGGCAGCTTCTGAGTAGAAGACATCGCTCACGAGGATCGCCCGTACAACCTCCCGGAGGTCATGGCCGCTCGCATCCCACACCGTCACCAGCGCGTCGATGTCGTCGTCCGAGGGCGCGTCGTGCACGAACTCGCTGAACAGCCGTCGCGTGACGAACTCCCCCGTCGCCGCCTGCTCCTCGATGATCGCGACGATGTCCTCGCCGTCCCAGTTCCCCGTCCGCCCAAGGAACGTCTTGCTGCCGGTGTCCTGCTGCTGGCGAGACTTCACGAACTCCGGCTCCCACCGCGCCAGCAGCTCCTGGTTGGCCCCCATGTCCCCGGTCAGCATTGATCGGGGCGGCTGCGTGAAGCGCCAGCCGGTGAACGCCCGCGCCGCCTCACGCACGTCGTCTTCGGTGTAGTTGTCCACCCCCATGGTGAACAGCTCCATCAGCTCGCGGGAGTAGTTCTCGTTCGGATGGGCAACGTCGCTCTCCGCCGTGTTCAGGTAGAGCATCATCGCCGGGTCTTTGCTCACCGCCTGGATCAACTCGTCGTGGACTGGCAGGGCGTGCTCCCGGAAGAGGTCAATCTGGCGCACCATATAGTTCGCCAGCACGTTCCGGATCTGCGACACCTGGCTCACCAGCCAGCCATGCCACAGCAGCGTCATTCGCTCTTCCAGCGGCCGCTCGGTGTACGCCATCCGCGTCAGCCACCAGCGGATCATGTCTGTCCGCAATCCCTCGCCGTACACCAGTTCGAAATTCGCTGCCTCGATGCGCGCGTCCAGCGCCGCGTTCGACACCGATTCGTAGTCCACCAGCCGGCTCGCTGCTTCCTCGCGGCTCAGCGAGGCATACTCCTCGATCTCGGCCCTCGTCCCACCGAATCCCGCTCGCCGGAGCAGGTGGGCCGCCCGCACATAGGCGCTTTCGATCGGCGCCCCGGGGTCAATCCCGGGTGTGGCCGTCGCAGTAAGGCTGGCTGTGCCCGTCGCCGTGGTGGTCGCCGTTGTCCCTTGCGCGGCTGTCGTTCCGGGGTCAGCGCTCCCCTCGTCGTTTGCGAGCGAAAAGCCGACCGTCGCCGCAGCCACCCCACCGGCCGCCGCGGCAGCGGTACCGACCAACACTGCTCGCCGCGTGTGCCGTCGATCCCACAGCCGGCTGCGTACCTCTTCGATCTCCGGTGAAACCATGACGGCCCTCCTGCGGCCCCGTGGAGCCCGTGGCTGACCGTTCCATGGCGCCTGCCATCCGGCAGGTGACGCCCCGCCGGCCAATCTACCCGCCCGTCACTTCCAGCCCGAGTCCCCGCAGGAACGCTTCCTGGTTCGGGTCCCGGCCCAGGAACTCCCGCACCATCTGGCTTCCATCCACCGACCCGCCTCGCGACAGCACCTTCGCCCGGTACTCCCGGCCGGTTGCCTCGTCCAGTGGCCCCGTCGCCTCAAAGCGCGTGAACATGTCGTCGCCAAATACCTGTGACCAGAGGTACCCGTAATACCCCGCGTCATAGCCAAACAGGTGCCCGAAACCCGACTGGAAGTGCGTCCCCTCCGGGAAGGGCCAGCCCGTGATCGGGTGCAGCGCCTTCACCGTCGCCGTCGAGTCGCCGTCAAAGCCCTCGCTGTGCAACGTGAAGTCCAGCGTCGCGAAGAACATCTGCCGCAGGGTCAGCACGCCGGACGAGAGGTTCTTCGCCGCCACCATCGCGTCGAGCAGGCTGTCCGGCAGCGGCTCACCCGTTTCGTAGTGGCGGCTGAAGCTCCGCAACACGTCCCGGTCCCAGCACCAATGCTCCAGCATCTGCGAAGGCGCTTCCACGAAGTCACGTTCCGTCGCCGTCCCGCTGAAGCGCGAAAACGTCGCCCGCGTGAGCACCTGGTGGAGGATGTGGCCGAACTCATGGAACAGCGTTTCCACCTCCGAATGCCGTAGCAGCGAAGGCGTCTCCGGCCCCGGCTTCGTGAAGTTCGCGACGATCGCGCTGACCGGCCGCTGGTAGCTTCCATCCGGGCGCAACCGCCCGCTCCGGATCGTGAATGCCGCGGCGTGCCCGTACGTGTTCGGCCGCGGGAACAGGTCCATGTAGAACCGCGCGATCGGCTCGCGCCCGTCCGCCTCGTAGACGTCGAACGCCTCGCACGTCCGCGTGCCACACCGGCGCCGCGACCTTCTCGAACCGCACGCCCAGCAACCGCTGCGTCACGTCGAACAGCCCATCCAGGCAGGCGTCCAGCGGGAAGTACTTCGCCACCTCGAAGTCGTCCACGGCGTAGTCGGTCTTCAGCAACTGGTTGTTGTAGAACCGCCAGTCCCACATCTCCACCTCGCGAGTGCCCCGGTGTTGTTCGCCCGCCCGCGCCAGCTCCTCCCGGTCCAGCGTCGCCTTCGGGTCCACCTTCTTCCGCAGGTCGCCGAGGAAGCCACGCACCGTCTCCGGCGTCTTCGACATCCGCGTCTCCACCACGTACGCCGCCCACGATGGGTACCCCAGGCGCTTCGCGATCTCCGTCCGCACTGCGATCGCCTTCTCCAGCCGCGCCACGTTCTCGTCGCCGCCCTTGCGCTGGTCCTTGAAGAACAGCTCCTTCCGTAGCTCGCTCGACTCCGCGTTCGCCATGAACGGGTGCAGGTCCGGGTATTCCAGCGTCACCCGGTACAGCGTCTGCCCGTCCTTCTCCACCGTCCGCAGCCCATCGATGTACGACTTCGGCAACCCTGCCAGCTCTTCGCGCGTCAGCTCGATCCCGTCGTCCCAGTCGTCGATCGCGTTTCGGAAGCTCGTCCCAAGGTCGACCAGTTCGTCGAAGAGCTGCCGCACTTCCTCCCGCTCATCCGCCGGCAACTCGAAGCCGTTGCGCCGGTAGTCACGCTGCCAGAACTCCAGCAGCCGCGCCGCTTCGCCTTCGAGCGCCGCCGCCTCGGGCCGCGCCGCGAACTCCTGGATCGCCCCGTACAGGTCCTCGCGGAAGCCGAGCCCGACCATGTACTTGTCGAGCTTCGCCTCCCACTCGCGCGCCACTGTCCGCAGCGCATCGTCCGACGAGACGTACGACATGAATGCATACGCCCCGGACACCTGGCCCAGCGCGTCCATCGCTTCGTCCAGCGCCGCCATCGTGTTCGCGAACGTCCGCTCGCCCACCGCTATGGCCACCACCGAAGCGAGTGCAGCGTCGCTCGCCTTTATCGCCCCGTCGCAGGCGTTGGCTATCGCCTCCGGCGTCAGCGTTGAGAAGTCAATCGGTCGAAGGTCATCGGTCGTCATGGGGGATAGGCTAGCCGTTTCAGAGTGCACCCGATATCAGCGGTCGCGGTAAATGTTAGCTATAGCTGTTGACAATGCATCGGGAGGGGGGGGTAAGTTGAATCGGCACCATGGGAGGCCGATCGTTATGGGGCGGAACGACACATGGAAAGTTGCAGTCCCGGCGTCGCTTACGGCCGCGGTCTTAGCTTTGGTAATAACCTCAGCTGCCGCAGCGTATAATCTATTGGACAATTGGAGTTCAAATGTAGTCTGGGTGGACCCTGGCGGAGGGGGTAGCGGGACTTCGCTGCTCGCCGATACGTGGTACAACTATCCCGGCAGCGGGGACCACAACTTTTACAATACTGCTGAGTTCTTCGATGATCCTAACGGCTGTCAGTGTTTCACTTATGTCGCAGCGAAGGCCTATATGACGGACGGAGATTGGTCCCCGTGGTACGAGACGGCGTGGGATATTGATCCGGATTATGCCAATGCTACGATCGGGCGAACCGACGGTCTGCATGTGCAGGGAAAGTACCAGGCATACCCTTTCACAGGGTGGACGACCTACTTCGAGTACGGCCCCGTACTCCCCAACTAGCTGGGAAGGAAACATCTTATGCACCTAGCCGGACGAGATCTCTCCGCCGCGAAGGTATCGGTCATCATCGGGCTGATGTTCGGGGCTGCGCTCGTTGCAGCAATCGTCCCGACCGTCATCGCGGCTGTGAATCCATCCTCCGCTCGCCCGGCGCCTGAAACTGCGCCCGAGGTCAGCGACGACGAAGGACAGATCGTCGCGTTGGCCGACGGCGTGATCTCGCGGGACGAATACGACGCCGCTGTTGACAGGACCCTGGATTGCGTTCGCGAGGCAGGCGGCGAGATCGTCGATCTGCGCTATGAGGACTGGCGCGATCGTCCCGTTTGGAATTTCGCGATTCGCTGGAGCGGATCCTTCTGTCGCCGCCAATGCTTCTCCCTACGACGTGTGCTGGGCTCAGTACTCCCGTGATGTTGAGGCGGCATGGACGGCTCAGCACGCGCCGTCCGAAGCAGTCAAATCGGAAAACGAGGCGGCCGCCATGCAGTGCGCGGCCGAGTCCGGGTTCGATGTGTCGAACCTCCACGAGTTGGGCCAGTTACTCGTTGGTGCTGATTCCGAGACCTTCGTGAGCGCGCACCGGTGCATCCTGATTGGCATCAAGGGCTACGACCCGTTCGAACATCCTCCAATAACAGTTGATGACTAAGTGGCGGGGTGGCTGCGCAGATGCGCCAGCACCGCCGTCGCAACTTCCTCCGGCTTCTCCTGCATCAGCCAGTGCCCGGCATCCAGCTCCACGAACTTGTACGACCCCTTCATGTACTGCTCCGCGTCGACGCAGCCCTTCCGACCAATCGCCTGGTCCTTGTTCCCCCAGACCAGCACCGTCGGCACGGAGACGTCGCCAAACTGCACTTCGTTGCTCGCCGGGTCCAGGCCATTGCTCGCCCGGTACCAGTTCAGCGCCGCTGTCAGCGCTCCGGGCTGCGTGAACACCGAAAGGTACTCAGCCTTCTCTTCCTCGCTGCTCTCGCTCCAGACTCCCCTTGAGCACGGCCCAGTCGTTCGCCATCATCGCCGCCTCGGCCGCGCCTTCCTGCACGAACAGCTGGATGTATTGGCTCCTTTGCGCCTGGTCCGCATCCTCCCGGATCGCTGCCCCGAACGCCGCCACGTGCGGCACCGACAGCGCCGTCCAGCTGATCACCCGCTCCGGCATCGCGCAGACATAGCGCCCAACCGGCGCCCGCACCCCAGTCGTGCCCAACCAGGTGGAACCGCTCGGCGCCCATCGCATCCGCGAACCCGCGGATGTCCTCGGCCAGCTTGAGGTAGCGGTAGTTCTCCACGCCTTCGGGTCGGGCTCCCGGGCTGTACCCGCGCTGGTCCGGCGCCAGGCAGCGATAGCCCTCCGCTGCCAGCCGCTCCATCAGCGGGATGTACATGTGCGACGTCTCCGGGAACCCGTGCAACAGGATCACCGGCTCGCCGCTCTCGCCCGCCGTGCGGGCGCGGAAGGTCATCCCGTTTGCCTCGATCGTCGTCTCTGTTACCGGCATCGCATGCCCTCCGATTTGCTTAGGCGGTGCAACCGCCGCTGCTGGATGCTCACAGGCCCCCTCTTTGTCGAAACAAAGAGGGGGCCTGTTCTCAATCCTTCCGTCAGGAAGGAACTAGTGGGTCAGCCAGGCGAACTCTTGCGGCTTCCGCTGCGACTTGGCGTCGATCATGATGTTCACGATGTTCGCCTTCTTGTCGGCCAGCGCTTCCTTCAGCGTCGGCTCGAGCTCCGCGACCTTCGTCACGAAGTAGCCCTTGCCGCCGAACGCCTCGATCACCTTTTCGTAGTGGGCGCTTGGCGTGTACGCCGAAGGCGGCGCCTTCTTCGGGTCGAGCACGTCGGGGCCACCGCCGATGCCGTTGTTGTTGACGATGATGAAGGTGATCGGCAGGTCGTAGCGACAGGCCGTCTCCACTTCCATGCCGCTGAAGCCGAAGGCCGAGTCGCCCTCGACGCAGACGACCTTCTTGTCCGGGTTCACCACCGCCGCGGCGATCGCCTGCGCCAGGCCAACGCCCATCGTGCCGTAGGTGCGCGGCGTCCAGGCGGTGGCGCGGGTAGAAGTTCGGCAGCACCGTGCGGCCGATGTCCATCGTGCTCGCGCCTTCGCTGCTGATGATCGCGTCCCGCGGCAGCAGGTCGCGCACCTGGCCGAGGACGCGGTAGTAGCCCATGGGCTCGCTGTCGTCCTTGTACCGCGGCTCCACATTGGCGAGGTTCTCGTTCGCCTTGTTCTCGAGGCCCGTCCGCCAGGTCGTCTCCGCCGGGTACTGCCACGGGTTCGCGTCCAGGGCCTCGTTGAGCTGTCCCGTGATCGCCTTCGCGTCGCCGACCAGCGCGACCTCGGTCGGGACGTTCGTGCCGATCTCCTCCGGGTTGATGTCCATCTGGATCACCCGGACGTCCTTGTTGAACCGCGGCGGCAGCCCAAAGTGCATGATCCAGTTCAGGCGCGCGCCCATCAGCAGGATCGAGGTCGGCGTTCTGCAGCGCGTAGCTGCGGGCCGGCGCCACCGACAGCGGATGGTCGTCGGGGATGACGCCCTTGCCCATCGGCGATGCCAGGTACGGCAGCTGCGTCTTCTCGACGAATTCGCGGACCTCGTCCTCGGCCCGCGCATATGCGGCGCCCTTGCCGACGATGACCAGCGGCCGCTCTGCCGACTTCAGTGCGGCCAGCGCCGCGTCGATGTTCTCCTGCGGAGTCGTCGTCCGTGGTGGCTCGGGGCAACGCTTCTTCCACTCGACGTCGTCTTCCTCGCAGGTGCCGGTGATGATGTCGCCGGGCAGGTCAAGGTACACAGCGCCGGGCTTGCCATAGATGGTCGTCCGCACAGCCTGCTCGATGTAGAACGGCAGCCGCCGCACGCTATCGGGCCGGGCGGCGTACTTCGCGAAGGGCCGCGCCGCTTCGATCTGGGGCGTCTCCTGGAAGGCGCCCGAGCCGTTCTGGTACGAGTCGTTCGCACCGCCGAGCAGGATCATTGGCCAGCCGTTCGACCACGCGTTCGCCATGCCCGCGATGGCGTGCATCATGCCCGGGCCCGAAACGCCAAGGCAGGCGCCCGGGCGTCCGGTCATGTAGCCCACCGCGCCGGCGGCATAGCTCGCCGACTGCTCGTTCCGGAACCCGAAGAACTGGCTGCCTTCGCGCTGGAAGGCCATCGCAATCGGCACCACCGGGATGCCGACGATGCCGAACATGTACTCGACGCCTTGCTCTTTCAGACTCCGCGCAATCAGCGTTGCGCCGTTAACTTCTGCCATGTCTGGCTTTCTCCCTCATTTCGTTATGCGCGGAATCATACGGACAAAGCGAAGACAGTGCTCCGCCGCCCTTGACCGCGTCGGGTACCCTGCCCCGCAGAACCTCTTCCCCCACAGGAGGCATCCGTTTGGCTTTCCGCTATCCCCCCGCTGATACGCCCGTCGGCGACCAGTTCCGCGCCTACACCCGCTCCGCCGCCACCTTCCTCGTCTACGGCGCCGTCTTCGCCCTGCTCCTGGGTATTGCCCTCGGCAGCCTCAGCGTCTGGCAGCTGCACGACCAGTACGACGGCTTCGAGACGGGATTGGACAACTGGCGCGGCTACATAGCCCAGTTCTTGCAGAACTTCGGGGGCTATGCCCTCGTGGCGGCGGTGCTCTTCGCCGGGGGCATGATCGTCAACAGCCTCGCTTGGTTCTATTCGGCCATCTCGTCCGATTTCGATGACCTCTACGACGACGCTGCCGATGATGAACTCGCTGAAGGTGTCGTTCCGCCGAACGATCCTTCCGAATGGACCCGTCCGATCGGTTCCGACTGATGCCCAATCGAATAATCGAGTCCCAGCGCCACGATCCCCTGGGCTCGACGGCGATCCTCTTGCGGTGGTTGGCCGTGCTCGGAGTGGCGGGGGCAGTCGTCACTAGCGCCGCCTGGGTCCTCTTCATCCGACGTCTCGGCCTTGAGTTCGGCTGGCGCGACTGGGTGGCCATCACGCTGGGGGCGCCAGTCGGCTACGTGACCGCGGCCGCATTCCTGGCGATCGCCGCCGTGATGGTGACCACCCTGATCCACCTCCGCCGCGCCCTCCACGACGATGTCCGCACCCTTCGCCCCACCCTCCGGCGCCGTCTCCACCCTCCGACCCGCTGACCCCCAGGCCCCCCGCCCCCCAGACCCTCTCCCCGTTCGCTACAATCCCGCCATCCATCGCCCGGAGTTGCACCATGCCCACACCCGCTCGCGTCGTCGTCGTTCCCCAGGGAGAGGACAAGCCCGTCCTCCGCATCGACGAGGTGAAGCTGCCCGATCCCGGTCCCTACCAGGTCGTCGTCAAGCAGTACTCCTCCGGCATCTGCCATTCCCAGCTGCACCAGATGCACCGTCCGCGCATGGCCCCTGTCGTCCTCGGCCACGAATCAACCGGCGTCGTCCTCGCGAAGGGCAAAGAGGTCACCCATGTAAAGGAAGGCGACCGCGTCATGGTCACCTGGGTGCCCCGCGATGGTGAGAACAACAAGCGCCAGCCCGTCGGCGCCTCCATCCCCCTGCCCGACGGCACCGTCGCCATGGGCAACGTCTTCACCTGGGCCGACCACACCATCGCCGACGAGCAGTACGTCGTCGCGATGCCGAACGACGTGCCAACCGACGTCACTTCAATCATCGGTTGTGCCGTGATGACGGGCTCGGGTGCTGTCTACCACACGGCGGGCGTGAAGAAGGGCCAGAGCGTCGCCGTCTTCGGCGTCGGCGGCGTGGGTCTCTCCGCCATAGCTGCCGCTGCCGTTGTCGAGGCCAACCCGATCATCGCCGTCGACCTCGACGATGCGAAGCTGGCGTTCGCCAGGAAGTTCGGCGCCACTCACGGCGTCAACGCCTCCAAGGGCGACCCCATCGCCGCCATCCACGACCTCACCCGCAGCGACAGCGAGTTCAACCTCCAGGGCGCACCCGTCGCCGGCGTCGATTTCGCCTTCGACTGCATTGGCGTGCGCCAGACGATGGAGCAGATCCTCCCCGCCGCCCGCCCCGGTGTCCTCGGCCGCCGCACCGGTGGCACCGCCGTCCTCGTCGGTGTCCCCCAGACCAACGTCGAGCTCGATGCCCGCGACCTCCTCGTCAACGAGAAGAAGTACATCGGCAGCATCGGCGGCTCCTGCCGCCCCGACCGCGACTTTCCGATGTTCCTCCGCTGGTTCAAGGAAGGCGACCTCGACCTCAACGCCCTCGTCACCGCCCGCTACAAGCTGGACGACATCAACGAGGCCACCGACGCCCTCGAGCACGGCAAGATCTCCGGCCGCGCCATCATGGAGTTCGCCACCCCGTAATCCCGGTCTCCCGCGGCCGCATGCTTCTGCACTCGGCCCGGAGCCGCACCAAATCCCGTAGTCGCGGCCCCCCGTGGCCGCTCGCCCTCGGATCACCCCGGGAGCCGCTACCGCCCGCAACCTCTCATTCAGGGCAGGAGAAATGCGAGGTTAGGCGCTAAGTCAGCATTGCTCCGAGCCCGGCCTACATAACGGCCGACCGAAGATCCCGCCACCTTCGCGGAGTGATCCTTTCGTTTGGGTGACGAGAAACGCAAGGATAGGGTCTAACCTTGCGTTTCTGTGTTGAGGCTTCCCCCTCGGCGGCGGCCGTTGGAACCGCGCCTGGACTTTCCCGCGTCCAGCCAAGCCCACCACCTCGTAACTGATAACGCGAATAATCGATTGAGCAGAACCAGCCTGGCAATGCTGCCCTGTGGTATGCTCCATGGCGTGGTCGCCGGACGCCAACAGTTGAAGCTCGTCGACGCGGCTTCGGTCCCGACACCTCCTCTAAAATGGGCTGGCGGAAAGCGTTGGCAAGTTCCGTACCTGCAAGCCTATTGGGAAGCAAACTCCAATCGGCGGCTCGTCGAGCCGTTTTGTGGCGGGCTAGCCGTTGCGCTGGGGTTAGATCCTCGCCGTGCCCTCCTAAGCGACATAAATCCTCACCTCATCAATTTCTATCGGTGGCTGCAATCCGGCCTTACGGTTGGACGCTGCTTGGAGAACGATTCATCTTTCTATTACGCGGCTCGCGAGGAGTTTAATAGGCTCCTGCGAGTGGGCCAACACTCTACCGCCGATGCTGCCACGTTATTCTATTACCTGAATAGAACTGGCTACAATGGCCTCTGTCGATTCAACTCACACGGCCAATTCAATGTACCATTCGGGCGATATAAGAGAATCAATTATAGGAACGACTTTCGAGAATTCGTAGCCGCATTTGAAAATTGGACCTTCGTTTCGTCAGATTTTGTCGATCTAGACATAGAGTCCACTGATTTCGTATACGCCGATCCTCCCTACGATGTGGAATTCGTTCAATACTCAGCGGGTGGCTTTGATTGGTCTCAGCAGGTCAGGCTCGCAGAGCTGCTAGCCAGGCACCCGGGGCCGGTCGTGCTCTCGAATCAAGCTACTACTCGGATCAAGGATCTATACATGTCGCTCGGGTACAAACTTCAGTTCCTTGATGCTCCGCGGCGCATCAGCTGCACGGGGGATAGAGAGCCCGCTAAGGAAGTTTTAGCCACTCGAAACCTATGAGGGCTCCTTCTTGCAGGGTGTAGTCGCTTGCAAGGTCTCTAGTGCTTACCATAAAGTCTAGCCACCGGCTACGACGTAGGCGGAGGAGACTCTGATGCCAGGCGATGAGACACAACGGCGGGCCTTCGAGTTCTTTCGAGACAGGTTGTTCTCGCAGGTCCCTTTCACAAGGGCGGATGTCCGAGCCGCGACTGGATGGACTGAGAGTTCGCTCAACACATACTGGCCAAAGCAGTTCAAACCGTTTCTGAAAGAAGGCCCAAGGGGGCAGTACCGGGTCACTGAGGCGTTTCGACGGCTATTGCGTTGGCGCGAGTTCCACCGCCATGTCAGCCAAGTTCGTCCGCTAGCCGCAGATTACCGGCGTCTCGAGTACGGAGCTTTTGTCGTTTACGAGTTTTTCATGCCGTTGGCCAACGAAGCTCCACTGCGAATCACGTTGGATGCGTTGTTCTATCGAGACACAATTGAGTCGAAGCTGCGCGCGTCGGCGCTTCCTGACTGAAGTTTCGACTGGGCATGTCGACTGCGACGAACGAGGATGTCCTCGATGCGGCTTGCTCGTGGATTGAGAATAACTTCGTGGGCTACTCAATCTATCACGTCGACGGGCGCTTCCGGGGTGCGGGGCTGATGACTCAGGCGGACGCGGCAGAGTTGCAGGTTCGAGGTGGTCGATACTTGGTCGACGAGACTACTGCTGTGACGAGATTTATCTTCCCATGCAAGGACGATGAACAGGCAGAACTGGTCCGCTATTTCTTCGAGCTCTTGTTTGTTCAGAGCATCATTCAGCTAGTAAACGCCGAAGATGAAATCTGGATGGTCGAGAGCGGATTTCAGAATCGAATTCATATTTGGCGCGTCGATGAGGACTGACTGTGAGCGCTCGACGGTGGCTTAGGGAGAACAACTACGCCGATGTCGCCGCGATGATCGACGAAGTCGAGAGTGCCATCGCGGCGCGTGGGTCGGCGCAGCGTCGTAGTTGGTGGGTAGTACTGAGCGGCGGCAGGAATGGTCGTCCGTTGCGTGTTGAGGGAAGGGAGTTCCCCGTTCTCGCCGCGGCGCAAAGGCGGCAAGGTAAACCGGTCACACCGAAGGCTCTACGCCGGTCTGACGACGAAGACTACCCAGGACCGCGCAAGAGCGGGGGATGGCCCGGTCTCGACGGGCGAGAGTAGGCCCCCAAACTCACCCCACCCCCGAATACGGCAGAAACCCCGCCCGCCACTCCTCGAACTCCATGTACCAGTCCTCCACCGACATCCCGAACGCCTCTTCGAACGATTCCTGCCAGGTGAGCCCCTCCCCCTTGCCCGCGCAGAAGGTGCGGACGTCGGCGTCGTTGTGGCCGGACATCAGGCGCTGGGCGGCGAAGCTCCAGAGGGCGTACTCCGCCGGTTGCGGTGCCGCGGTCGCGCTTTCCTGCTCGCTGAGTGGCGTGTGGATCGGCTCTTGCTGCAGGAGCACCTGCCGTTCCACGCTCGCCGCGACTGGGTCGACGAGGCCGGCGCTGACGATCGCCTGGTAGCCATACCACTCGGCCATCCCCTCATACAGCCACTCCGGCTCCCGGTAGCAGAAGAGGTCGTGCTGCCAGACGTGAAAGTACTCGTGGGCCAGCACCTTCAACTTGAGGTAGTCCGGCGAAAGCGCGATCCACGCGTCGGACCCCGCGTTGACGCATATCTCGTAGCCGATGGCCGTGGCCCCGTTGATGCAGCTGTTGTCGTTGGCCACGTGGACGAACACGGTGCGGGAAGCGGCGCCGCCGAAGTGGTCGTTGGCGTAGTCCTCGCCCGCGCGCACGCCAAGCTGGATGAGCGCCTGCTCGCGGGGGTCAACGTCGTCGTCGAAGGTGTACTGGATGCTCGCCGGGACCGGCGTGGCGGTCGGCATCGGGGTGGGCGAAGGGGTGCGCGTGGCGGTCGGCGGCGGCGTCGGCGGGACAAGCGTACGGACCGCGGTGCTCGTGGCGGTGGGACTGGCTGTCGGTTGCCGCGTCGGTTCGGCAGCGTCGCGGGCCGAACAGGCAATGGCAAAGACCCCCGCCACCGTGGCCGCAATCAGCAAGGCGCGGGTCATCGGCGCCGAATCCCGAGGTAGGCGAGGAGATACAGCCCGGCCAGCGCCGCCGCGGTCACCAGCCAGCCGGCGGTCGAAGGCGCGGCAGCGGTCGACCGTGTCCCCGCTACTGGCAGCCTCGGCCCTTCTCGCACTACCACCACATTCGGAAGCGAAGGACGCGGCCCGTGGCCGGTGTTGCTGCCGTCGGGTCACCGGGGGCTCTCCGGAGGAGCTTCGCGCGCAACGTCCGCACCTTCGTCGTGACAGTCTCGAGCTGTGATTCGCCGGGGCCGAAGGGCCACCCGGTCCGGACTTCATGGGTGGCGCGAGCAACTTCGGCCCCGAGCAGCATCACCTGTGCGCTGAGGTAGATGAAGAAGAGCAGGATGATGATGAAGCCGAGCGATCCGTAGGTCGCGTTGTAGTTGCCGAAGCTGGCGACGTACCAGGCAAAACCGACTTTCAGCAGCTCGAAGGCAATCGTGGCAACCATCGCGCCGGGCAGGGCCGAGCGCCAGGGCACCGGGTTCGTCGGCACAATCGAATAGAGGAGCAGGAAGGTCCCTGTCGAGATCGCCGGCGGCAGGATGAAGTAAGACGCGATCAGCCCCAGCCTCGTGATCAGCTCGAAGTCGCTCGGGACGATGCTGTCGACCGCGCTGACCACGAAGGTAATGACAATCGTTGCCGCGATGCTAAGCAGCAGCAGGATCGCGAAGGTGAGCACGAGGCCGATGTCGATTGCTTTGCCAAGGAAGAACGAACGCGGTTTCTCTCCCCCAAAGACACCGTTGAGGCCGAGCCGGACGGCAGTGAAGAGGGCACTCCCTGTGTAGAGGGCGCCGAGGATGCCGAAGATGCCGAGGCTGCCGCGGGCGTCGGCGACCGAAGTGATGATCGACTCGAGGTCGGCGCGGCCGCCCTCTTCGCTGAGGGGGACCTGGTCGATGACGGAATCGATGAAGTCCTGCTGCTCGGATTTCTCGTTGAGGATGTAACCGCCGACGCTGAGGGCGACCAGCGCGAGGGGGAAGATGGAATCAGGGCGAAGTAGGTGATGCCCCCTGCGCTGATGCTGCAGCGGTCGCGCCCGAAGGCCGTGCCCGCGCGGAGAATCGTCTCGGCTGCCTGTCTCGCTCGAACAATCGGTTGCATAGGTCTCTGCCGGCGAACCTGTGGGCCGCCCGTCACACAGGGTACAGGCTCGACCCGCCTCGGCTGCGAATGCGCACGCCGGCCGCTAAGCTCGACGGATGGCGAAGTCTCGGTTGCTCGGCCTGATAGCCGTGGCACTGCTCGTCCTCGGTTTCGCGGCCTGCGGCGATGACGACGACGATGCCACGGTCGAGCCAACCGCGACGCCGTCACGGGTGCTGCAATCGCGGTGACCAGCGCCGCCTTCGCCGAGGGCGAACCGGTACCCATCGCTTACACCTGCGACGGCGACGGGACATCGCTCCCGCTCTCCTGGGATGCGGGGCCGGCGGGCACCGTCGCCTACGCGGTGGTGATGGACGACCCCGACGCACCCGGCGGGACCTACGCCCACTGGGTCGTTGGTAACCTGCCAGCCAGCGTGACGAGCCTCCCCGAGGGCGCAAGCGGTGCCGGGATTGCGGACCTGGGCGGGTTTGAAGGCGAGAACAGCGCCGGCGGGACCGGGTACACGGGGCCTTGTCCCCCGAAAGGCGCTGCCGCCCACCACTACGGCATCGCCGTCTACGCCGTGGACACGACGATCCAGTTCATCAAACAGCCAACGGCGTCTGACCTCCTTGGCGCCCTGGCCGGCCACATCCTCGCCCAGGGAAAGCTGAGCGGGACATTCGGGCGGTGACCGCCCGGGAAAGATAGGTGCAACTCCCCACATAGCGAGGATTGTTCGGCACCGCCGAACCATTACACTCTGTGAAACACCTCTGAATGCCGCGAGGGACGCGGCAGAAGTGGCGCTGGATGCAACCAGGTTCCGACTACCAGCCGCTGGCCGAGACAATGACCAGCCGGCAGGTATATCTCCTCCTTTTTTCCCTCATGGTCAGCCTCTTCATTGGCGCCCTCGACCAGACGGTAGTGTCGACGGCCGCGCCCCACATCCTCGCGGACCTCAAGGGCTTCGACCTCCTTAGCTGGGTCTTCACCAGCTACATGCTCACCTCGACAATCGTCATTCCCCTCGTGGGCAAGCTGGGCGACCTCTACGGACGCAAGCTCTTCCTCATCTTTGGCGTGGTCGTGTTCATGGTCTCTTCAGCCGCCTGCGGTGCGGCGCCTACCATGGAATCGTTCATCGCCTTCCGGTTCGTCCAGGGATTCGGTGGCGGCATGATCTTCGCCTCCGTGTTTGCGACGCTCGGCGACATGTTCGCGCCGGCCGACCGTGGCAAGTACATCGGCTTCTTCACCGGCACCTTCAGCCTCGCGAGCATCCTCGGCCCGACGCTTGGCGGCTTCATAACCGACAGCCTCACCTGGCGCTGGATCTTCTACCTCAACATCCCGGTAGCGCTGATCGCCATCCCGGCCATCTACGCGAACCTGCCGGCGAAAGCGAAAGGCCTCAAGGTCCGCATCGACTACCTTGGCGCGGCCACTCTGAGTGCGCGCCAGCGTGTGCTTCCTGATGGCGATGGTCTGGGCGGGCGACAAGTACGCCTGGGGATCGCCCGAGATTATCGGGCTCTTGACCACCGCATCCGTGCTCACTGCTGCCTTCATCCTCCAGGAGCGGCGCCACCCGGAGCCGATCCTGCCCCTCCACCTGTTCCGAAACCAGGTCTTCCTGCTCTCCAACCTCGTGGTGTTCACCTTCGGGCTGGGGGTGTTCGGGGCCTTCCAGTACCTCGGCCTCTTTGTCCAGACGGCGCTCGGGGCCAGCGCCACCGCTTCCGGCATCGTCACCACGCCGCAGAGCGCCGGCGTCCTCATCACGAGCATCCTCGGCGGCCAGTTCATCGCCCGGTCGGGTAGATATAAGCGGCTCACCATCACTGGCGCCCTCATCATCGCCGCCGCCATGGCCTTGCTGCGCACCATCGACCAGGACACCGAAAAGATCCAGATTGCAGGCTACATGTTCTTCATGGGCCTTGGCTTCGGCATGGTCCTGCCCACGATGTCGCTCATCGTCCAGAACGCCGTCTCCACCCAGTACATCGGTGTCGCATCAAGCTCGAGCCAGTTCTTCCGGCAGATCGGCTCTGTGATGGGCATCGCGATCTTCGGGGTCATCCTCTCCCACACCTACCAGTCGCAGCTCAGCGACAAGATCACAACCGCCGACCGCACCGCTATCGAGAGTGTCGACCCGGTGATTCTCACCGAACTCGAAGACCCCACCGTGCGCCTCAATCCGAGCGAGTGGGCCCCCATCACGGCCGCAATTACGTCGCTGGATGGCGGCGAGGCGATCCTCCAGCGCGCCACCCGGGCCCAGGACGAGTCGGTCTCGAAGGCGACGCAGAACATCTTCACGGTCGCTCTTGCCGCCGCCCTCCTCTCCGCCGCGTTCGCCATCATCATGCGCGAGATGCCCCTCCGCCGCGGCGGCCCACAGCCTGTTCGCATGCCCGCCGCACCGGTCCCCGCCGGTGGTGCAGCCGTGGCCGCATCCTCCCCGCCCCCCGCCCGTGGAGCCGGAGGCGGGCGCTGGTGGCGGCGGTGGCGGCGGGGCCCCTCCCCCTGGTGGCGGCGCCGGGCCAATCTCTCTCTCCCCTCCCCGTACTGAACCAGCGGCCGGTATGCCTTTGCCTGGAACGCTTCCAGGGCCGCCCTCATCTCGTCTGGCACATCTCCGCAGACGAGGATACTTGTGGTCGTGCCCAGTCCATTCATCGCCGGCGTAAATTCGGCTGTGGTTGCCAGGTGTGCAGCCACAGCGGCCGCCGACTCGTATTCCTCCAGCACCACGATCTCCGTTCCCCTCTCGTTTACGAACCAATCGTGGCCGATCGTACCGGGATTGTTCGTCCGCATCGCGCGTGCATTTTCGAGACCAGCGCCTCGAGGTCCTCGAGCTTGCCCTCTTTCACGGCGATGGCGGTGACAGTGCGTAGTGTTGTAGCCATGACGTCCTCCGCAAGAGGCGCGATCCTACACCACGCTTCCAACCGGACGCTCACCCCAGCGACACCTCCCGCATCCCAACATCGGCAACAAGCCTCGCGCCCGTGATCGCCTGGATCTCGGCCAGCGTCCACCCCGGCGCATGCTCCTCCACAACAACGGCGCCGTCCTCGATCCGCATCACCGCGACGTCGGTGTAGATCTTCTCCACGCAGCTGGCGGCAGTCAGCGGCAGTGTGCAGCGCTCGACGATCTTCGGGGCGCTATCGCGGTCCGTATGGGTCATCATCACGTACGTGTGGCGCGCGCAGGCGGCAAGGTCGGGCGCGCCACCAACGCTTCCCGAGATGCGGCCCGGTCGCCAGTAATTCGCCAGGTTTCCGGCGGCGTCGACCTGCAGGGCGCCGAGCACCGTGTAGTCCAGGAAGCCTCCGCGCACGAGGGCGAACGAGTCATCGTGGCTCATGAACACCATGCCCGCCTTCGGTTCCACCGAATGACCGCCGGCCGTCTGGAGGCGGTATCCAGGCGGCGGCTCCTCGATGATCGGGCCGAAGCCAAGCAGCCCCTGCTCCGAGTGAAAGATCACCTCCACGTCGTCGCGGGGGTGGAGACCGCAGTAGAGCGGCATTCCGATGCCCAGGTTCACCACGTCGCCGTCTTTGAAATCCCGGTTCACGAGCATCGCCACGAATTCGGGAGAGAGTCGCTCCGGCATCAGTGCGCCTCCCGCCACGAAGCCATCGGAACTGCGGGGCGCACCACAACCCGATCGACCCGGACCCCCGGGACCTCGATCTCGCGGGGCGTCAGTTCGCCCAGTGGGACCAGGCGTTCGACCTCGGCGATCGTCACCGTGGCGGCGCCGGCCATCGTGGCGTTGAAGCTCGAAGGGTGTTCCCAGACCAGGTTCCCGTAACGATCGGCAGCAGCTGCCCGGATCAAGGCAAAGTCGGCATGCAGGGCAGTTTCGAGCACGTGCATTCGGCTCCCGAACGTGCGGGTTTCCTTTCCCTCCGCCAGGGGCGTGCCGACGCTCACCGGCGAATAGAAGGCGGGGATGCCGGCGCGCGCCGCCCGGATGCGCTCGGCAAGGGTGCCCTGGCCCACGAGCTCAAGCTCAATCGTGCCCGCCTCGAGGCCGGCTTCAAAGGCGCTTTTCGTGTTGCCCCTCATCGCCGCCGAAAAGGTCGTGATGCCCTTTCCCACCTGTCCCTTTTCGACGAGCAGCGCCACCGTCACGTGGTCCGGCCCGGTCCCGGCCAGTCCTGTGAATCCACGGACCTCGTCGTCGCTCATCGCTTCCCGGGCGATCGAACCCACGCCCGACATATTGCAACAGGCGACCGTCAGACGACTCGAACCCTTTCGGGCCAGCGCGGCAATGAGGTAGGCGGGCCAGTCGGCCGGGCCAGTGAACCCACCGACGTGAATCGAGGCGCCGTCCGGGATGTCCGAGACCGCCTCATCGAACGAGGTGACAACTTTGTTGATCACGGTTGGCGAGTGTACTGCGTGCAGGGATTGGCGACGTCCCTATGACCCCTGACGGGGCTCACGCCTGCTACTATTCCGCTATGCCCGATGCTGGCGTCTCCCAAACTAAAACGGCGGACGTAGCGAAGGCACGGCCCGAACCCCACGTTGCTTCTGAAATCGACCAGCCCTTCGAAGTCGAGGGTGTCGTCGAAGCCGGCACCGCGGCCCGCACGCTCGATACGATCCCCAGGCGCTTGCACCCCGCAAATCCGTCGCCCGGAAAGTCTCGAAGCGCCAGTTACTCGGACTTCAGCGGACCGTTGGCAACCGCGTAACCGGCGAAGTCTTCGCGAAGATCGCCCAACGCGTGCCAATCACGGCAAGCACAAGCGAAACGCTTTACAACCAGAGCAATTCCGCCACCGGGGCTGCCAGTTCGGCACACTACGGCGGCAACAAGACCTACGACATCACGCGCCAGGGAGACACGGGCGCTACGGTGAACGTGAAGATCAAGTTCCTCAACCAGGCGCGCAACACCACCCCGCCGGGCCCGAATCCACCGCCCGGAACCCCGCGGCTGGGGCAGCTGCTCGGTTCGCCGACGGAGTTTCCTGCCGCGGACCCGCGCCGGGCCTGGGCGAGTGATATGGCCGGCCAGGCCGTTTCTCACTGGAACGGGAGGGTCAGCTTCGTGAGCGATACCCCCGACCCCACGGCCGGCATCAACACCGTGCGTCTGCCCGTGACCTTCAGCGCCGAGGCCGTGTTCGGCATTAACGAGGATGCGCCAAACACCGTCATCGTCCACGGCCCCACGACAACGGCCGGGACGGCGGGCCAGCCGATCGACGCTGGCAACTGGTACATGAACAAGAACGAGCGATACCCGGCCAACGACGACATCATCTACGCCCACGAGTACGGCCACCTTATCGGCATTCCCGACGAATACAGCCAGAGCAACGAGCAGATGAACGCGCTCCTCCATCAGGCCTCCCCGGGAGAGGCGGCTGCGTCGTTGGCGGCCCTGGACCAGGAGACGGTGCGGAGAATGTCCTACGCCGCCCTTGTACGGCCGCTCTACCAGCAGCTCCGTGCGGCGATGGGGCCGGCGGTCGAGGCGTTCCGCGGGCAGGGCCGGCTCGTCAAAGACAAGATGTCGGAGGCGGCGAAAGGGGCAGCTCGGTCGCCCGCGGTGCAAGAACAACTTCGGGAACGGCTGCTGGCGGAGGCCACGGACCAGGTGGACCCGCAGGTGCCGCAGGCGGTGGCTTTTGAAACGACGACGAACTTCAGCAACCGTTCGCGTGCCGGCGAAGGTGTCGATGCGGCATTCGATGCCGGGGCCCTCGGCAGGCAGCTCTCGAGCATCTACGCCAGTGCCCTCGATGCGCCTCTGAGCGATACGGTGGTCAACGTCCAGGGCCTTGGCGATGTCGCCGTCAACGTCCAGGGTTCGGTCTTCAGCGCCGGTGTGGGGACCGGTCCGAGTCAGGCCTCCGCGAGTACCGTCGCGGCCGGCGACGTGGGTGCAGCCGCAGGCCCGACAGGGCTCCCGGAGATGCCGCCGCCGGACACACTGGTCGGCAAAATCGGAGCCCTTCCCGCCGCCTGGACTGCCGCCGGGTCGGCTCTCGAGACTGCGGTGACGCCGGCCGCGTTCGCTGCCAAGATGCAGGCGATCATGCCGACCGCCGCTGCGGCCGTCGCGGAGGCCCTCATGGCGGCGGTCGTCCCCGGCGCCACCGGGCCTGCCGCATTGCGAGGGACCTCCCAGATGTACCAGCGCGCCTATGCCCTCCTCAACAATGCCGCGCGCGAAGCAGCCACACAGCTCACTTCGGAACTGGTGCGGGCGCAGGTCGAGCCGGTCATCCAGGCCGACGTCACCGCGTTCCGGACGACGCTGCTCGCCGAAGTCGACCGCATCATGACCATGTCGCCCACCGATTCTGGCGGCGGCCGGCAATCCGAACCCCGCGATGCGCCAGCTCATCCAGGACATGAAGGGCCGCCTCGACGCCGACAAGGCCGCAACCGCGGCGACGGGCCGCGATCCGCTCGGCGGTGGTGGCGCGGCGCCCGACCAGGATGTGACCTACAGCTTCCAGGGTCTCATGGGCTCCAACCGCTCGACGGCTATCCGCGCCGACCAGTTCCAGCCGATGGTCGATGCCTTCAACGCGAACTTCAAGGCGACCACGGAGATCCGTTCCGGGCCGAGACGAGCTGACCTTGGCGCGCGTTGCCGAGTTCCACTGGCGCGTTTCGCCTCCTGCAGCCGTCGACGAAGAACTGGCCGTGTTCGATGACGGCAGCGCCTGGCTGGTCGTGCGCCGCCCCCGCACCCCGTCGCCGGCAATGGGAAGCTACCGCGCCAGTCTCGCCGCGGCTGACCTCGCAGCCCTCGCGGCAAACGGGCCCGGGCCCTTCACCATCGACCTGTTAGCGCCGGAGCAGCCGCTGGAAGCCCTCCTCCCCCTCCTGGAGCGCGTGCATCAGGAGGCGATGACGGCGCCGGAAGCGGTCGCCACCTTTCACGGGAGAGTCATCCCCGGCGCCCGCAACATCGTCCTTGCCGTGGTGGCCTCCGGCGAGCGCCCCGTGCAGTTCGAACTTGCACCCGCGCGATGTGCCGTCCATTTCATCGCGAATGGGCAGCCGCTCAGCTGGCAGCCGTTTCCGCAACTCGAAACCGGGTTCATCGCACCCGATGCCAGCGGCTTCGGCGGCCTCAGTCGGGAGGCCGTGGTGCCACCCGGCGGCTACGGCGTCGTCTCCTTTGCCATGGCCGTTCCCGAAGGCGCCGATGCCGTGCGCATCCAGGTGGCTGGTCAGCTGCGGTCCCCACTGCCCGACGACCCCATGCCCGGCGATTTCGAGGTCCGCACCGACAGCGCCGAGATCACTCCCTAAACCCACGCTCGGCGATTCATGCAGGCGCAGTCGAAGACGATGCCCGGGCGACGCGTCTTCGCCACCGCGGCAGGCGAAGCCACGGCACCGAAGGGTCGGCCCAGGCGAAGAGCACGGCGATGGCGAGGTACGAGAACACCTGCACGTGTGCCGTGAATTCGATGCCGATGTGGAAGCAGATGGCCGCCATCACCGCAAAGGGCCGCGTGCGACGCCACCAGAGCCCACTCGCAATGAAGAGCTCGGTGCCGATGATCATCTTCGCCGCGAAAGTGTGGAAATCGCGATTGAGCACGAGGTCGGCCAGCGCATCCGGCAGCAGCGACGCCCTCACGTTCGCTTCCACCGCAATCATTCGGCCCCAGGTGACTGTCCCGCTGAACCAGTCAGGGTCGATGAGCTTGCTCGTCCCCGAGGCGGCGTAAACCGCAGCGCACTCGAACCTCAGGAGCCAGAGCGGCCACGCAGGAGCCGTCGGATCAAATGGGCGGCCGCGCCACCGGCGCCAGAGGGCGTCCACCGAGAGCGCCCGGCCGCACGGCGCCGCCGCCAGCAGGCCAAGGACGATGAACAGGTAGGCCCGGTTGTTGTGCATCTCCGTCGTCGAAACGAAGAGGTTGTAGCCGACGACCCCGAAGGCGACCTTCGTGGTTATGCCCGAGAACAGGCCGGCGCTCATCGCGATGGCCGCAATCAGCCCCACAAGCAAGAGCGTCGCGAAGACCCGTTCGGGGAACTCCGGGTACCACGAGAAGTAGGGGTGGTGGAAATGATCCTGGTAGGTGTGACCGTCCAGTGCGTCCATCACGAAGGGCTGCAAGTGTTTGACCGTGACCAACCCCACGAGAATCCGGACGATCGCGAGCGACCGCATGCTCACCCGCTGACCAAGGAGCCGGTCGAGGCGCGCGATCATGGGGCGTCCCTGTCGTCGCTGCGCATGGTCTCGGTTTTCGGATCGCCAAGGTTGTACCAGGTGGTCACCGTGGCTTCGTAATAGCGAGTTTCCGTATCGTTCGGCGTGTTGGCGGCCACCCAGTCCATCGCCTCCTGCAGAAAGGCGAGCTGGTTGTCGATGCCCGCGTCGGCATGGTGGCGGCGCCACGGCGATGAGAGGCCCCGGCCGTAGACCATCTGGTTCCACTCGTACCCGGACCACGGCTGGTCGATCGGCACCCTATCGCCGTCGTCTGTGACACGGACGATATCCGCCTGCCAGTAGCTCGCCTCCGGGAACATCTGGAAGCCGAACTCTTTGTGCGGCGCCCAGTAGGCCCGGACGATGAACATCAACTGGAGGGCGACAACGCCAAGGAAGACGGTCCGGCGCATGATCACCCGCGTCGATTCGGGGATCATGCCGTCAGCTCGTTCCCGGTTCACGGATCACGGCCGGACGGTAAGGCACCAGTCGTGAAAGAAACTCGCGGTGGCCGGCCACCAGGCCGTAGGCACTGGCCAGCAGGCGACTCGCGCCCGGGACATGCCCGCCCAGCCACGCGAGCCACTTGAGGCCGCGAGCGTGTGCAAGAGTCGCGGCGAAGACGCCGTTTCCGCTCACCAGCGTCCCATCGGCGAGCTTGAGGTGCATGCTGGCGTCCCGTACGTCGGGCTCCAGGCCCGCCAGCCATGCCGCCGCCAGCGGCGCAGACCACGGCAGAAAGGCAAGCTCGCGGCGGCGTGCCAGGTGGAAGAGCAGTTCGGCCATGGCCCGGCAGAACCGGCAGCCGTCGTCGTAGAGCAACGTCGGCCGGTCGGGACGGAGCACCACAAGGGACATGTCTATACCGGCGTCGGCCGCTTCCACCGGCCTATTGTTCCACAGGGTCCGCGACCGCATCCGGTCGGCTCGCGGCCCCGGCGGCCGCGCGCGCTGCTACCGTAGTCTCCAGATGGACCATACCGACCACGTCAACTTGCTCCGCGATGGCGTTTCCGCCGGTGGCGGCGCCTGGGCGGACATTGGCGCCGGTAATGGCGCCTTCACCCTCGCCCTCGCGGACCTCCTCGAAGGGGACTGCGAGATCTTCGCGATCGACCGTGACGCTGGCGCCCTCGGCCGGAACGCTCGGGCGCTGAAGTCGCGCTTCCCGGACCGCCGCGTCCACTACCAGGTTGCCGACTTCACCCTGCCGCTGACACTTCCGCCGCTCGCCGGACTCGTGATGGCGAACTCCCTGCATTTCCAGGTGAAGCAGCCGGAGGCCGTCCGGCGCCTCGCCTCATATCTTCGCCCTGGCGGCCGCATGCTTCTCGTCGAATACAACATCGGCCGCGGCAACTTCGCCGTTCCCCACCCGGTCCCGTTCCATCGCTGGAAGCTCCTGGCCGAAGGAGCCGGTCTCCAGGACACGCGGCTCCTCGCCAGCCGGCCAAGCCGCTTCCTTCACGAGATCTATTCGGCGGTCAGTGTGATACCGGGGACCCCACCCGAGTAAGCCGAGGCGCGCAAACATCGGCACCATGCGCAGGCACGTAGCCAAAGCTGACCCCGCCCACCATGCCGGCGCCAAGGGGCCGGGAGACACCTACAAAGCCCAGGCTGGCGCGAGACTGGGAAACGTCGTGCGGTCACTTCTCATCTCGTCCCGCCGGAGCAGCGACGAGCAAATTCGCCGGGCCCGCACGGAGAATACGCTCGAGTTCGAACCTGCCGGAGGCTAGCAGCTCACGGTACTCTGGCTCGGTACGCTGCAGACCCCCCAGCGTTACCAGCATCTGGATGTCGATCATCTTGCTCGGTGCTGGCTCGTTGCCAGGGGGAATGATCGCTTCGCTTAGCAGGAGCCGTCCGTTGGTTGGGATCGCGGCCCGGACGTTGGAAAGGATGCGCTCGCACGCCGCATCGTCCCAGTCGTGAAGGACGTTCGAGAGTAGGTAGACGTCTCCGCCAGCAGGGACGGACTGGAAGAAGTCTCCCTCCACGACTTCGCAGCGCTCAGCCAGCCCGGCTGCACTCAGTGCCGCGCGCGCCGCCGCGGCCACGTTCGGAACTTCGACGAGAATCCCCGTCAGGTGAGGGTGCGCCCGAAGGACGGGAATCATCCCATTCCCTGCTCCACCACCCACGTCGACGAACACCGTACTTCCGCTGAAGTCGTACAGCATGGCGCCAGCGAACAGCGGCAGAGAGCTCATGAACTCGTTGAACAGCTCCGCCAGCGCAGGATGATTCCCGAGGAACTCGAACAGACCCATGCGATGAACATGGTTGAATGCCGTGTCGCCCGTTTGTAGCGAGTGGCCGAGCGCGCCCCACGCCGTCCAAGACGGTTGGCTACCGTAGTACCGAGCCATGGCACGAAGCGAGCCGGGGACCCCTGAACGGAGAAGCTGAGAGACCTCCGTGAGCGCGTAACGACCATCCGATTCTTCCGCGAACTCTCCGGTGCTGACGAGCGCGCGCATCACTCGCCGCAGCGAACGCTCGTGGGTGCCGGTGGCAACTGCCAGTTCGGCTGCGGTCATTGGTCCACTTGCTAAGGCGTCTGGGATGCCGAGCTCGGCGACGGCGAACACCATCTGCGCCCTGAACATGCCGTAGACGGTGTCCTGGAGTGCGAGCCATCCAGGCGAGGGAGCGAACGGCGGACGGCTGCCGGGCGAACGGCTCGTCGAATCTGTTGTCATACCTGCATCCCTCATTCAGTCATGGGCGCGAGTCTACCAAGTTGCAGGCGGAAGGGAACGATTTGTCCTGGTTAAGGATGTCCGGGACAGATCCGCGGCGTGTTGGGGGCGGTGAAGTGACCGGGAACTGGGCTGGAGAAGCGGGCTGTCGAGCTCTATGGGGAACTGGCTCCGGGACGGTGGAGGGGACCACCGCGAGGCGGCACCGTAGGCCACGATCGTGCACAAATTAACGCGCGGATTAACGCTTCGCGCAGGGAGGGCGCTTCAGATCGCGGCCGGAAACCGGTTTTCTAGATTCGAAATCATGGTGGGCGGTACTGGATTCGAACCAGTGACCTCTACGATGTCAACGTAACCCGGTTCGTCTCGGGACGTCTTTTGTAGTCCTCGTAGATTCGAATCCAGGCTGTATTGGAGTCCCGATGTCCTACAAGTATTGGCTAGTCCGTGGAAAATAACGCTTTTTGTAACGCCTACCACGGGCCTGAATTGTTAGAAGGGTGGCCCCCGGAGCCGCTTAGTCCCACGCGCTGCGACGCGTGTCCTTTCGGCTCATTCGTAAGTCGATCGCTTTCGCTGTAGATTGCGCCAGGTCGAGATCGCCACGCCGGCGGCGACGTCCTGCTACAACCACCCGGCTCACAATCCCCTCCGCCTCCGTACCGTCCGCGGACCGTTGTGGACCTTCATCCCGGCGCTGACCGGCGATGGGCCGCCGCGGTCGATGATGTTCACCCCCGACCTCTGGCCGCTGCAGCAGGGCCGCACGATCACCGCCGTTCCGATCTCCGGTGTCTCCGGGGCCCGTAGGGCATCGTTGCGCGCCAACCCTGTATCGGAGGTTGGGGTGGCGATTTCGGCCCGCGAAACCGTGGTGCTCGCCACCGCCCGTGACTATTGGGAAGCATGGGTTGCCGAGAACGACCCGCCCCCATCGAGCGAGTACCGGTGGAATCTCGGCGACTACTCGACCGGGCTCGGGATGGTGCTGGAGTGGTTTCCGAAGTCATGGCGCAGGCACATGGCGGAGGGCAATCTCGAAGCGCTGCGCCAGGACCTTCGGCCCTTCCAATACATCCTCACCGGGACGGGCATCTCCGCCATGAATGTCTTCGTGCTCGCGTTCGCCATCGACCACGGCCGCTACGACGATCCCAGACTCGATGCGGAGGCGCGGCTATGGTGGGCGCTATGGAAGGCGGGGCAGGAAATTGAGCCCCGCGTATTCCGGCCGGAAGATCCTGCGGCCTATGCTCCATCGTGTCGAGGATTTGGCCGAGCGGCTCTTCCGTGCACCGCCGTGGGGTGATGTGGGGTCGGCGAGTACGGGCTCCGGATGTCCCTAATCATCGCCGGCATCGCCCGCATGCCTGAGCGTCGCGAAGCCGGGGGTGGAAAACGCTTTTGACTTCTTTTGGCATTAGTCGGAATGTTCCCGACCGAAATGCATTTTCTGAAAACTCCATTTTTCGTCCGCGAGTCTTCGATGTGCGCCGAAAAGGACACTCTCTCAGCGAAATTGAGGCACCGATCCTCCCAGTCGAATTGCTCCGGAGGGCGTTCTTTCGGGTCGAGCATTTGTGGCTTAACGCCGGCCGGTCGTTGAGTGCCGCGGACCAGATGGCGTGACGGTAACGCCGGAGCCCTTCACCGTGTGGAAGGATTTACGTAATGAGCGATCGATCGGGCATCGAGTGGACCGAGGCCACATGGAATCCCGTGACCGGATGCACGAAGGTGTCTCCCGGTTGCGCTCATTGCTACGCCGAGACCTTTGCCGAACGTTTCCGGGGGGTTCCAGGGCATCCCTACGAGCACGGCTTCGATCTGCAACTGCGGCCGGAACGGTTGGACCTGCCTCTGACGTGGGCTCGGCCGCGTCGCATCTTCGTGAACAGCATGAGCGACTTGTTTCATCCAGGCGTGCCAGACGGGTTTATCTACGGTGTTTTTGACACGATGCGGCGCGCTGACTGGCACACCTTCCAAGTCCTAACAAAGAGGCCTGAACGGGCTGCGGAGATGGCGCCTCGGCTCCCGTGGCCCCGCAACGTGTGGTTGGGCGCATCGGTTGAGAACCAGCGGTGGACATGTCGAGTCGACGAGCTGCGCCAGGCACCGACGGCGGTTCGATTCCTATCGTGCGAACCGCTCCTGGGGTCGCTCCTGTTGGACCTTGCTGGGATCGACTGGGTCATCGCCGGCGGTGAATCTGGCCACGGCGCCCGCCGAATGAAACCAGAATGGGTCGAGTCCGTCCGGGACCAGTGCGTGACCGCCGGAGTTCCGTTCTTTTTCAAACAATGGGGGGCGCACGATGAAATCGGGGCGCGTGTAGGCAAGAAGGCGGCCGGTCGGCACCTCGCCGGGAGAACGTGGGACGAGTGGCCCCGAACTAAAGACGAACAGGAACGTCCAAGCGGAGATACGCTCCACTTCGAACATCCTCACCGCACACCGCGGCGGCACCCGAGTCGACCAGTCGCGTGACTGCGGGGCGGTAGAGTCCTTCACGAAAGAACCCGAACCTTCCGAACGTAGTAAGAGCCTCGGTCCGAAGGCTCCTAATTGTTAGAGTTCGGCCCGAGAGTGCCGGGTCATTTTCCAGCGAGGATGCCAACGCGTTGATGAGCGCATCTGCGTGTGCATCTTCAATGTCCTCAGCCGAGAAGGGCATTAGCATGGGCTCTGCGTGCCGCGCCAAAACGGCATCTCGACGTAGACGCTCACGCTGTGAGGCAATGATTCCGTGCATGATCTCAAACGCTCGCGGAACTCGGCTGGCGAAGACGAGGTGGTACTTCGGGACACCAGCTTCGCCGTCCTTCGATATGAGAGTCCGCCTCGTGTCATGGTCCGTGGTTGCTTCAATAGCCGCTGCGTAGGCGGCCGCCATGTGGCCCGGGAGTTGCCTTACCGCTCTCGCCTCCTCGGCGCCGGGGCCCCAGCTAGCGCCGCCCATGGCGGCCTCGAGCGACTGCAAAGACTTCTCGTGCCCGCGGCTTCCATCTAGAACAATTCCCGCAAGGCGAGCCGCGGTTGGTGAGCTGAAATTGATTAGCACCTCGGAGGAGGGCCGCGCGAGAAGGCGACTCACGTCGTTCCAAGGGATTTGCTCGAGGCCCATCGGATCGACAAAGAAGAACACGAAGGCTCCGTTCGTCTCTTCCAAGATCGTGTCTACTTCTTCCCGCCAGTCTGCGTTCCGAACCTGGATGAAGTCTCGCAACCCCGCTGTATTGCTTTCGAGCCGCTCATAGGCTTCTGCGTTGGCCTCAACGGCGATGACCCGCACATTGCGCCCTTGGCTCCGATGTCTTTTGGCGATTTCCGCAAGCCGACCGGCTGAGCCATCTTCGCCCGTTGAGTAGTAGCCTTCGCCTGCCATCACGTCGACGAATACCGCGCGCCGATTCGTTCCTACGATCGCGGCTAGGGTGTCCGAGTACTTCTCCAGAATCTCCAGCTTGAGGAGGCTCCATGGGAACGGCTGGTCAAAGCTAAAGGATCTGGCTTTTTCGGGGGCAGCCATAGGCGCAGCTTCCACGTACACCGACGTTTGAAGCACCAATGGTACACCCGTTGATGTGGATCAGGGTCTCTCGGCAGTCCCCGCATGGTCAGACGGAATGACAAGGCAATATCCCATGCCGGTGCCGTAGCCTGAGCCCAGTCGATGGCCCCCGACGGGATTCGAGATGCAGAAGACCGCGCTTGTTTTCGTCAAGTAGCGGATTGATACGACCCTGGTCGGACTTCAGGACGGAAGTTCTGCGGCGGCTGCTCCAACGTGTCGAGGATGCGGCCGAGCGGCTCTTCTATGCCCCGCCCCGGGATGACGCGGCTTCGGCGAGTACCGGCTACGGACGCCAATAATCATCGCCGGAATCGTCCGTATCGCCCGCGAGTCTTCGACAGGCGCCGAAAATGCATTTTCGAAAAACGGAATCTTCTGCCTGAAAATGTTCCGACCGGCGCCGAAAACTCGTTCGTCCGAGGGGTCTACCACCCCCGCGTATTCTCGGCACTCAGGAACGGTGCGGACATTTTCAGCTGTTTGGCACTTCCCTGGTGCCGTTAGGTCGGCCAAGTCGACGCTCCGAGCGGTCAGTGCGTCAGGAGTGCACGGGTCCTACTCTATAGAATCTAGGTTATGGCAGATCCACTTCACGAGCTTCGTGCGCACCTCTATGAGTTTCCCGTTGGACCGCATCCGGATACCGGCGTGTTAGAAAGTCTGCTTGAGCAAGCTTGGGACCAGTTCGACGGGAGCCAGGACCAGGGAATGTCGGCCCGGAAGCTCGTAGGCCGCATCTATGATCTTCAGTGGGACCCGCCCATTCTATCCTTCGAAATCGATCGACATGGCGGGACGGTCCTGGGGTCCAGCCGGGCCGAACGACAACACTGGAAACTGGATATCGACACACAACAGGCAACATGTGTTCGTGCTGGGTTCAGGCAGCTTCACCCGGCCAGCCCACGACTCGATGTCGATGCGCTCGCGAGGGAGATCGCGGACATGATCAGGGCTGCAGTTGTGGCTGACCGTCTGAACTGGTTAGAAGACGGCCGGGTACGGGTAAGTGTTGGAAAAATCATACCTGACCATGGCCCGAAGGCAACCCTAGCTGGTCGGCGGAAGCGATTTCGCAAGGCACTTTCAGTGGTTCTCGCGGAGCGCGGCTGGGATGAAGTGGGCAGATACACGTTCCGCCGTCGTGTTTAGCGTTAAAGGCTCGCCACGATCGGGCCAGAGCGAGCGCCTGCCTTCCAAGCAGGATGTCGCGAGTTCGAACCTCGTCTCCCGCTCCATTTCCCCAGTTCGTACCTGTTTACAGCGCCTTACTGGCATAGCGCTTGGTCAAGTAGGTCGGAGCGGAGTGCACTTCAGCGCCTTACTGAACAACCTGCGCTGATCGCCTTGACCTCACCGCGACAATGAGAGCGTCATGGCAGGTGTGGAGCCACGCCGGCGTCGCCGCATCGCTGAGGACTTGAACCCAGCGGATATCGAATCCTTGCTCAAGTCCTGGGAGCGATCGTTGTGGTCGGAGAACTAATCTCCTCGGACCGTACAGAGCTATCAGGAATTTCAGCATCGGTTTGTCGAGCGGTTCACGGCGTTGGTCCCGCGAACCAAAGAGGTCGTCATCGCAGATGCAAAACACTCGCTGCACCACCAGAAGTCAGCAGATGTTGCAGAGGCAATAGCTGCTTTCTATGAAGCGTTGCTCGCCTAGGCTTCGACCGCAGTAGGACTGCGCCGATCGATCGGGTCGGACTAGGAATTGGAAGCAGCGTCCGCGTAGCGCCCCTCCCGCGGCCACGGACTTCGGACCTCCCTAATTCATCGCCGGAATCGTCCGTATCGCCCGCGAGTCTTCGATGCGTTCCGAAAATGCATTTTCGAAGAATGGCATCTTGCGTCTGAAAATGTTCCGACCCTCGCCGAAAACTCGTTCGCCGAGCGGTTTTCGAAGTCCGGGCCCCTTCCGTCTCCGAGGAGCTGTCAAACATTCTCAGCGAATTAAGTTCACTGCGGAGCCCCCACGATTACGCGAGATGCGGATGGTCGCCGCCACGCAGTCGCGCTCGAAAAGGCCCGCCCACGGGACTGGACGGCCACGCGGAGCAACCGTCTAGAAGTCCATGTCTCCCATATCACCCATGCCGCCCATATCAGGCATGTCGGGCATATCGCCGAAATCGAAGTCGCCACCTCCGGACGATCCGAGCGCGATTGCAAATGTGAAGAGCCGCTGCCCGCGTGTCCCGTCATCAGGGCATTTCGCCGACCTCCCCGCTTTGTCGCGGGGGCGTACGACGTCGAAGCTGCGACCGCATTTCGGGCAACGAAACTCGTAGATCGGCATGAGCGAAACTCCACGACAGTCTTTATGCAGTCTGCCGAAATCAAGATAACTTTGCGACCGCGACGAAAGGCGCGCTCGCGGCAAGCTGGCAGGGCTACGTTTATGCCGTGATCTCGCTATCCGGCGTCTTTTCCCTTGCGATAACCGTCACCTAGTCTGGGTTCTCGTCGTTGCTCCATGTCGCTTGACCCGCAGTGGGCCGCGGATGGCCCTCGCGTGAGATGGGGGACCGGCACGTCCGTCCCAATGCATCGAAAGGACCCGCCTGCCCCCGTCCGCTGGAGCGAACAGCGGAAGACGTGCCCTGTGCGAGGTTGCTTCACACTGTGGGCGGCTACGCAGTGTAGGCTCGGCCAGCCAGCTCTCTGGGCTGAGCCAAACATGGGGTAGAACAAATGGCCGTCCTTCAGGCAACAATTTGGGATGTGGCGCCGGGTCGCATTGTCGAAGTCATTGGGCACATGGCCCACGCCAAGAAGATTCAGCAACGATTGGGCAGCACGGTTCGGGCCTTGCAGGTGCAAATCGCCGGCGCAGGCTCCAATCGCATCGCCTACGTTCTCCGCCACGAGAACATGACCGCGTTCGGCAACTTCGCCGCCACGCTTGCCGAAGACCCCGAATGGATGATGTTCCAGCAGACCGTCCTCGGCTCCGCCTCACCATCGGCGACGCTTGCCGTCCACTCCTTGGCCGTCGAGCTACCGGGCCTCGAAGGGCCGTTCCCGGTCACCGGGAAGTCAGCCAGCGTTCTCACCCAAATCCGCATGAACCCCGGCGGTATGGAAGGGGTGCGAGCGCAAATCACGAAAGTGAAGCAGATTGCGGAGGGGCTTGGGGGTTCTCTCAGCGCCCGTGTAATGCAAGTGGCCGGCGAAGGTACCGGCATCGTCGCCGTCGCGATTACCTATGACGACCTCCGGGCATACGGCAAAGCCACTGATGGAATGATGGCAAGCCCCGAGTACGCTGCGGTGATCGCCCAGGCATCAGCCAAAGACGCACCCGGCACCATCATCTCGCGGGGGTTGGCCGTGGAGATTCCGATTTAGCCAATCGTACGCAATGCGAGATGGGAGCGGGTTCTGTCGCCGGAGGTGTCACATCCGCTCCCGCCGCACCGCCGAAGCCCGCACGGGCTCCTCGAACCCCTTCAGTTCTACCGGTCCCCTGGTCCTCGAACTCCTCCTTGCCGTTGACCATCTGCTTGACGACGTCGGTTACGAGGATGCCGCTGGTGCCGGCGGCAAACTCCAGGCGCTTGACGGAACCTCGCTGCATAGGACGCCTACCGTTTTCCCGGACCTCTCGCGACTCTGCCGTCAGGCGGCATGAACAAGCTTGACCACGTCCTCCATCGCCTGGATCCCTTCGGTGGTCCAGGGCTGGACATCGCAGCGAACTTCATCGAAACCAAGAACGCGAAACGCGAGAAGGCGTTCCGCTATCTCCGCCGCCGAGCCTGTCACAGCCGCACCGTTGTCCCCATCACGCAAAGCATCGACGGAATAGAAGTCAAGGCATCGACCCAGGGTGGACGGGTCCCGACCTTCGTCGTCACAGGCACGTTCGAGCTCGTCGATAATTGGATTGAGACTGTGCTGCTCGGGGCCACGAGAGTCATAGGTCCACCAGTTCCAGACGTCACCGTAGCGAGCCGCGAGACGGAGCATCCTGGGCTTGCCGGCCGCGACGATAATCGGAGGGCCTTGGGGCCGGGGGGCGTTGAGCGCCAACTCCGAGTTCTTCGCAGAATGAAAGCGTCCCTCGAAATTCACAGTTCCTTCTTTCAGAAGCCCGTGGATGATTTGGAGCGCCTCTTCGAAGCGGGACACGCGGTGATCGGTGGGGAAGCCGAATGCCTCGTAGTCCGTCGGCGTGTTGCCGCACCCGATGCCGAAGATAAATCGCCCTCCGGACACCTCATCGATTGTCTGCGCGATGTTCGCCATCATGGCGGCGGAACGGTAGGGAGCGTTCATGACAGAAGTCCCGATACCTATCCGCGAGGTCACCGCAGCCAACGCACTACCGATGGCAACAGCCGCCCAGCTGCCTTTCGACGACTCTCCGTTGCGATAAAGGAGAGCGTCCTCGTACACAAAGGAGTCGAAGCCGACCGCCTCCGCCGCCAGTGCCCGCTCACGCAACGACTCCCACGTTGGCGACGGCCAACGACCGTCTGACGCACCGTGCAACTGATTAATCAGCCCTATTTTCATGATTCCTCCGTGACCGTTGACTCGGCGCCCACCTCATACAGCGCCACCGGCTCCGCAAAACCCTTGAGCGTCGCATCAGAGTGATGGCTGAACTGGAGCTTCTTGCCCGCGCAGAGGTCGGCGACGACGCGAGAGACGAGGACCTGGCCGGGCTCAGCGCGGTCGCATATGCGTGCCGCGAGCTGGACGGCGAGCCCGGCTGTCGCGCCGGCGGCGATGCCAACGAGGGGAGAGTTGGAGCCGAAGGAGACGACGGCGCGCTGGAGCCAGGGGCCGCCGACGACCGCGAGGATGACGCCGGCAAGGAGGAAGGGCGTCGTCTCGACCATGAGAGCCAGGAAAATCGTGACGAATTGATGCATGCCGCCACCAACTATTGAGAGAGGGTCTCAGAAAAGGTGCCGCAGCGCCAGAAGAGGGAAAGCCAAGGGAGAGGTGGACATCATCCTGGAGACGATTGGTCGGGTGAGTCACGCGGGTTTCCGGTGCTGGGAGTGGTTGAAGCCAGCGAGGCAGAAGAAGATGACGGCCCAGCAGCCCACCTGGAGGGCGATTGCGGCGTCGCCATCGGCGACACTCACGGCAAACGCGATCACGACTGCCGTTGCGGCGACCGCGGCGAGGAGGATGGTGCTCCGCGCCCAGACGCCGAGGATGGCATAGCCGAGGCTCAGAGCAACGCCTGGGCCGGCAAGGTTGAGCTCACGCCACCCTTCGTCCCGGCCGGTACCTGAGCAGACTGCCGCCACAACCGCGGCGACGACGATCACCCCGAGCCAGGCGAAGAGCGGTGCCTGAAGGCCGGTCACCCGCCCAGTCCGCCGGTAGTGCAAGGCACACAGCACGCCCCCGACGAACGCCGCCGGCAGGTAGTAAGACCCCAAGTGGTCACGGCCCATAACCAGGACGGTGGGCGTCGCGACAGCATTGACAAGCCCGAAAACCAGCAGCGGGAACCACACCTCGGTCCGCGGCGCCCGCCCAACGGCATCGAGACGGACGATTTCACGGAGCGAATCTTCGGCGTCGCGCAGACTATTCATGGATGGAGACTACTCTCTCTTGCAAAGTTTGCCCAGTCGCAATATAGTCCGGAGCACTCTAATGAAGAGTTACTCATGACTTTGGAGACATTCAATGAGCACGTCGCGTCTTGGCCAAACGGCCCGTTTTGCTGGTTTCGCATTCGTGGTGCTAACACTCGGCGGGTTCATCGGCGCCGGTGACGCCGGATATGATGACGGCTCGAAGATCGCCACGTACTTCACCGATCATCGCGATCGCATCCTGATCGCCAATCACGTCGCTGCCATAGGACTCCTGGCGCTCGTTATCTGGGCCTGGTGGATCATGACGGTGCTCGATCGCCGAGATGCAGACAGCCGGCATCTCGGGCTCGCGATCTTCGTCTCAGCGAGCATCCTGGTCGCGGTCGAATTCGGCGTCATCGCCCTTTCAATGACACTCGCTCTCATCGCTGATCAGCCAGTCGACCCTTCGCTGGCGCGCGCGTTGGCTAATGGCTCGCAAGACTTTAGCTACGTGGAGTACTTCCCTCAGGCGCTCTTCCTCCTCGCTTTCGGGTTGGCGATTCTGCAAACGCGACTCACCGGCGCTTGGCTCGGCTGGGCGGCACTCGCTCTTGTCCCCATATCGCTGATCGGGGCTGCGCCGAGTCTCGGGCTCGACGCACCCGTAGCTCTCCTCACGTCTGCTTGGTTCCTTGTCGCAAGCATCCTGATAATCCGTTCCGAGAACGGAGCGAAACGTGCGGAATCTGCGGGAGCCATCGCTAGCGAACTAGGGAATCGTCCGTGAATTCGGTTCTGCCAAGACGAGCTCCAACGGGCCCGATCCGCGGCGTAGGCTCACGATGTGGTCATAGCGTCGAACGACTCCCCGCGGTTGTTTGGCGTCGGATCGCTGCGCGACCTCCGCTCACCCTTAGGTCAATACCTCCAACGCGTGGGCGTCGATGACTCGCCATCCGTAGGAAACGAGAACGCCTTTGTGGGCCGAATGGCATAGACGTTGTAGGGTGGGCCGCCAGAGGTTGGGGCGCCGTAGTCTGCGTCGAGCATCGATCCCACGGGCCTGGTCTCCCAGTTGTAGATATCGGCAAACGCCCGAGACGCTCGCACAAGCATTGCCTGATCCAATACCCGTTGAGCCTCGCCCTCGACAACGACATGAAGATCGCCTGTGTCGGTCGCAACGACACAGTGCGGGTTATCGGTCAGATTGCGGCTCTTCCTGGTCGTGGATTTTGATACCACAAAGAAGCACGGGTCGGACCATGCCGCGAATACGGGCATCACGTGGGGAGTCCGTTGGGACGGACCGTTGTGAGCCAGAACCAGGTCGTCCGGATGAGGACGATCGCAAACAGCACTCCAATCGAGAGGCTGCGAGTGGCTGGCAGTGGCGACTTGACCCTTCCCTTCACGGGCCATTGTTTCGCCAGACGGATGAGCATTCATGTCAAACACCTCCGAGCGCCTGGAAAGAGGACGGGCGGCTGGCTGCCAACACAACGGCAAAGGCCAACTACCCGTCCCAATGGCCGCTCAGGCTCGGCCTGGCATCGTCGGAGCGCCCTTCGTACCGGCCATGAACGTCAACGAGATCGCCGCAAGTTGCTTCCCCTGTGGTCGATCGGAAACCAGGAGCGTCGCCCTGGCCGCCTCTGGCGTTGGATGCCCCTGGAATGTGCCGGGCTGGTCGAGGCGCTCGTCTGCGATCTTGCGTGGGTTCTGGGGTGCACGCCGGAGCGAGGAGACGAGGACGTCCTCGACGGTTGGCCTGGCGGGGGACTTCGCCATCGCTTCCTCCAGATACGAAAGAGCGCCGTCCCTTGCGGGTGCGGCGCTCATGGCGCTCTGGAGAAGCGGTGCTCTGACTTACGTGTAGTTTATCACTTCCAGGGTGCTGGCCTTGAACAATCTCATGACACGGGTTCGAAGTAGACGATGCTCTTGTCGATCCAGGTCTTCACCGGCTTGTTCGCGCGTCGAGCTGCGCGGCGTATGCGCAGTTGGCCACGACCGCGCCGGTCCAGGCCCACATTGGCTAAGGTTGATGTCAAATGGCCGACTCGACCGGCAACGCTCACTTCGTCACGATTGGTAGTTGGTTGGAAGTTGAGACAGCGACCGGGTTCCCGCCACTGGTGCCCACGGAGACGTTGGGCCGCCCACTACAGGCTCTCCGTCTGTTCGTCCGCGACCATAAGATGCGCCAGGTTCCGCGTGACCAGCAGTCGCTGGAAGCCCATTATGGCGCGTTCGTCCTGTCCCCTACCGAAGCTTCGACGGGTAACACTGTCTGGTTCCGGTCCGGGGGCCTCCTTCGTGCCCCAAGGGTTTCAGGTGAGCAGCCGTGCGCTTCCCATGGCGCTAGGTTCGCGATATGAGTTCGGGCTTGAACTTGGCAATCAAACCACCGGCGATTCCGACCAGGACCACAAGAATCGGTAGCCATAGCGGGCCAATGCCTGCGATGAGCATGAAGATCCCGATGACAAATACGACGACACTGACCCAAAACAGCAGCTGGCTGGTGCTCCCGAGCATTTTGTTCCCTACCCCTCACGCCTAATGCAGAACCCTGCGGAGCGTAAGGCGGAGAAGCACCGGGATCAAGCACGTACACAGAAGCTTTGCAGCCGTCACCCAGCGGGTTCGTGCCTTCTCCGTTTGCGGGCGGATGCGAGGACACTCGTAGCGCGCGGAGTGTAGCTAATGCCTGACAAGCGCCCGCGGACGAAAGCTACGCGTCGCCTTCGTCAGACTTGGCGTGAACGATGATTGAGTCTGTTTCTCCATCCATCGTCGGTCCGCCACGGTCGTCAGCTTGAATCGCTGACGCGTCAAGGTTTTGCCATTGGCCGTTTGGACATCCAGGCGGTACTAGAGACGTTGCGCAATCGCTTCGGCTAGTTGCTGTGTGGCATCGAGTACGCCTGCGTAGTCGTCCGGGATGTACGTCACTCGGGCGTAGAGGTCGCCAGTGCGCATCCCGACAAGACTGCCGTCAGCGGCGGCGTAGGCGTCGTCGGTGCCCGCAATAAAGAAATCCGGGAGATCGAGCAGGTCGAGCTGGGAATCGCGATCGTCCTCGTACGCCGAGTTTCCGCGAACGACCGCCACGGTGACGGTGACGAACCCGGCATCGCTGGCCTTCCAATCGCAGACCTCGATTCCTCCGACGGACAAGCCCTCGTTGAACACACCCTCGCCGAACTGGTGGCCGGTCGCTTCCTGGAGGTCGGCGCTGCTGAGAAGCGCGCAAACGTCGCTGTCGGAGGACGAAGCCCCCGACGGTTCGGTCGTGGAACTGTTCGTGGTGGCGGTAGCTAGGCTGGTCCCAGTGTCCACGGTCGCGGGCGGATCATCGTCGCCGCTGCAAGCCGATGCGAGCAGGCCAATTGCGACGAGGACAATCAGGAGACGGTGCACGGACAACTTGCGTCCGATCATACCAGTCCGGTCAAGTACGACCGCGCTAGTCGCCCGTTCGGGGCGTTGGTCGCAGGCGTGTTCTAGCCATTTGCCTCCAGTGGGCGCGACCGCCAGAGGGCAATCAACACCCGGCGGCCGCTCAGCCCAATGCCGCAGCAGCAGCGACAGCGGGCGATCCGGACCTATCGAATGACTTAGAGCCACTAGAGAAGCTTAGCGGCCTGCAGTGACGCGAACCGACACGATGAGCCCATCGTGGACCGCCTGGGAGCCTATCTAGACTCCGTTCCAGTTTCCTGAGCGAGCGAAGCGAGAAAACTGTCACGCAAGTCCGCATTTGGACTGCCCTGGAACAGCCACGAAGCCCGGCAGTTTCCTGGAGTCCCCGCGAACTTCCGTCGCGCGGCAGACAGATTGTTAGTGGCGGGCGAGTGCCGCGCACAAACGTAGTTCCTCAGTGACCCTCGATGCGACCGACCACGGAGCCGACAGCACTAGCGCCAGGGTGGATACGGCTGCGGGTAAATTCGGCAAGGAAGGGCGGCGCTCGGTCGAGGCGCAGGATGCGAACGCGGCGTCGAACGTGCGCTCGTCGAGCCTCAAGACTGACGCCGGCGCGGTGGCGGAGGGTAGACCATTCTTGCAATCGAGGCTGACAGCCATCCGATCCACCACCCTAGGCTGACCAGCAGGAACGTGTGAAACGTGGCAGGAGGGTCAACCGCCACGACGGCAACCAGAATGAGGCCCCACACGAGCGCGCTCCCGATGCTGTATGCGGTGTACGTCTTGAATCGACTCATCCGTCTTTGCCTCCCGATGGTGCTCGATAGCTACCGCCGCAGAACACCCCCGACTGTAGCCACATCCGGTCTGACCGTCGACGCGGCCAGCGGTTACTTCCGCCTCGTCATTTTGCCGACCACCTCATGCCATCCCAGACATCGTTCGTTCGCGGACCGGAAGCGCGCGGTCGCTCCACTGCTTGGCGGCCCGTTTCGGCCCGGACAGCCCTTGCAGACGCCGAGACGCGGCTACTCCAAGACCGCGGCTGCAGGGACGTGCCGGCTGTCGCCAAGTGATGAGTGCTTGTGGGTAGCGGGCGATGCCGGCGATACCGGCGATGAAATCGCGAGCGCTGCCGCCCGTTCGTTGGTTGGTCGGAAGTGGCGACTCGCACCTCTTCTACTCTCTGGGTGCCCATTTTAGCCGAGGATCAACACAAACCGAACGCACCGCCGCGAGGCGAGATGACCGACAGCTCCCCGTCCTTGCTCCGCCCCCGTCCCCTTCGCGGTGAGACACACGAAGCGACTCCAGGTCGAGGCGAAGGCCTGACGTTTGAGCTTGGCATCGATTCCTTCTTTTCGGCGTCACATGCCATGCGCCCGGAGGGCGAGCGCCACACACACTCGTTTCGGATCCAGGCGACGTTCGTCACTGACGCCGTTGACGATGACGGAATGGTCGTCGGCTTTCGGGAAGTGAATGACCTCCTCGATCAGCAAACGAAACGGTATGCCAACTCATACGTCAACGATCTCCCGCCGTTCGACACCATCCAACCGACCGGTGAGAACATCATCCGCGCTGTCTTCAGAGACCTGGAAGCTTCGGTCGAGGCCGAGCTACCGGTCGGACTTCGCCTCGTCGCCGTCACGTTGTGGGAAAGCCCTACAAGCTACGTCAGAGTCAAGTCAGTTGAGTTCGAAAGGAAAAGCGCCCAAAGCCAGGCGTCACGCTAACCGATCCGCACCTGGGTCACCAAGTTTGCCGACACCGTATTTTGGCGCCGCAACCCCGAATCGTCTCAGGAGTGCGGCGCCAGAGTGAGGCGAGTGGGATGCACTTGGAAGATCCACTCGCGCACTAGCATACGTGATTCGCTGGTCATTGGGCGCGGAACCTATCCTCTCGGAGTCCTCCCGTTGCTCACGAACATTTCAACAACGACGGTGTGCTCGAGGGACTGCGGAAGGGCTCCTCCTAGGTCTCGGCAAAGCCGAAGCGCGCTCGCCGTGGCTTGGGAAGCGGCGCATGCACACGCGGGCACGATCGGCTACGCGACCTGGAAACGCAGTCTTGGCCAACTGCAGAACTCGGAGATTCTGGGTGAACGGTTGTTATCGTTAAGTAGCGGGTTATGGCGACCCCGATCGGATTCGAACCGACGATCTCCACCTTGACAGGGTGGCATGTTAGGCCGCTACACCACGGGGCCGGGTTGCAGGCGTACGAAGGATCGTATGGTGGCCACCTCATGGAGGCAAGCTGAATTTCGCCGCTGTCCGGCCCGGGCACTAAGCTCTGACCATGGGCCGCCGCCACCGCTACAGGACTCCCCAGCTCGAAAACGCCATCCTCACGCTCGGTCCGATGGTTTCTGGCGGGCGCAACCTCGCCAGGGTGGAGGATGGCCGTGTCTGCCTTGTCGCCTTTGGCGTGGAAGGGGAGACGGTCGAGGTGCGGTTCGAAAAGGAGCACGCCGACTACCTCGAAGCTGAAGTGGTCGATGTCGTCGAGGCTTCGCCGGCCCGGGTGGAGCCCCGCTGTCCCGTGTTCGGTGCCTGCGGCGGCTGCCAGCTCCAGCACCTTGGCTACGCTGCTCAGCTGGAAGCGAAGCGCGGCGTGGTCCGCGAACAGCTGGAACGGATCGGTGGTTTTCGCGACATCGAGGTGGAGCCGACCGTCGGTATGGACGACCCGTGGGCCTACCGCAACCACATCCGCGCTTTCGACGGGCCAGCGCGAGGGCGAGGTGGGATTCGTTCCGCGTTCACACCGCGGGCTTCTCCGCATCGAGCACTGCGCCATCGCCGACCCGCTGGTCAACCGCTTGCTGCCCGAACTGCAGGGCAAGGGCCGGGGCCTGCACCAGGTGCAGATCCGCAACAGCCCGGCGACGGGGTCGTACCTCATTTCTCCCGCCATCACCGGGTTGTCGGAGGTTTCCGGGCAGCAGTTCTACAACGAGCGGCTGGCGGGGGCGGACTTCCGCGTCCACCAGTCATCGTTCTTCCAGACCAATGATTTGCAGGCGAACCGCCTCGTCGACCTCGTTGGTGGAGAATTGCCCCCGCGTGGCCGGATGCTGGTGGACGCCTATGCCGGCGTCGGGACCTTTGCCAAGATCTTCGCCAGTCGCTTCGAACAGGTCATCGCGATCGAAGAGTCGGCGACGGCGATGGATGATGCGCGCGCGAACCTGGTAGACACGCCCAACGTGGCGATCTGCCCCGGTAAGGTCGAAGACATACTGCCCTCGCTCGACATTCGCCCCGACGTGATCCTCGTGGATCCTGCCCGCCCAGGGTGCGCACCGCCGGTGCTCGAGGCAATCGTGGCAATGGCCCCCGCTACGGTCGTTTACGTCTCCTGCAATCCGTCGACGCTTGCCCGTGATTTGCGCGTCCTCGTGGACAGCGGGTACCAGGTACGGCACGTCACGCCCATCGACATGTTCCCCCACACGGCGCATATCGAATGCGTCGTGCGGCTCGAGCGGCCCGGTGGCTGAAGTCGCGGTCATCCTCGCTTCGGCGTCGCCGCGGCGGAGGGAACTGCTCGCGTCCCTGATTGCCGATTTTTCCGTCGTTGTGAGTGGGGTCGACGAATTCGACGATCCGCCCCTGGCGACCTTGGCCGAACGGTTGGCGCGGACGAAGTGTGAGGCCGTGGGGGCAGGTCACCCGGCGGCGCTGGTCGTGGCCGCCGATACGGTGGTGACGCTGGACGGGCGCAGTATCGCCAAGCCCGATAGCGCCGACGACGCGCGGGCGATGCTCCAGCGGTTGGCTGGCAACTGGCACGAGGTCCACTCCGGTGTCGCGGTCATGCGCGAAGGGACGGTGGCATCCGCAACCTCTACCAGCCGCGTCCTCATCCACACGCTCGATGACGCAGCTATCGACGCCTACGTCGCCTCCGGGCGGCCAATGGACAAGGCGGGCGCCTACGGCATCCAGGACGACGACGTGCCGACGGTCGATGCCCTCGAAGGTTGCTTCTGCGGCGTGATGGGGCTGCCCCTCTGGCTCACCTACCGGCTGCTCAGGGAATGCGGCGCTGCCTGCCGGGAACCTTCGCTCGAGCGCTGCCTTCGCTGCCCCAATCGGGCCCGCTAATGCTCGGCGTAGTAGTCGCGGGACCGGGCGAGCGCCGCCGCGGCGCGTTCAAAGCTGTTGAAGACGGGGACGCCGTGGGCGATGAATTTCGGCTTGATTGAGCCGACGTACTCCTCTTCGTGGGCCGAATGCAGCACCGTGACGAAGGGCTTGGCGGACTTTTTCGCGTGCTCGGCGAGCATTGCCAGCATCTCGTCAAGCGACTCCGGCTTTGCTTCCACTGGCGGGCGGCGAACATCGCCGAGAGCTCCATGGCCATGGCATCGATGTTCGGGTCGGCGTCGACGATGCGGAGGATGCGGTCGAGCGTGTCCATGCTGCCCTGGATGGTCCCGGCCATGTCCAGCGGGTTCTGGTAGCTGCCGCCGACGATGTTGAAGAACTCGCCGAGCTCGGCGTACGTGTCGTCGGTGAAGCGCGGGCACCTGCGAGGCCGGCCTTGGCGAACGCGTCGGTGATGGAGACGGACTGGCCGCCGGTCTGGGCGAGGAGCGCCATGCCCGGTCCGGCGGGACGCTTGGCCTGGAGACGAGCAGCTTCATCACGTCGATGGTCTCGTCGAGGTTGTTCGTGGTGATGGCGCCGCACTGGCGCATCATCCCGTCCCAGACGGCCTGGGGCGCGGCGAGCGAGCCGGTGTGCGACATCGTCGCGCGGGCGCCGGCCTCGGTTTGGCCGCCCTTCCAGACGACGACCGGCTTGCGCGCGCAGGCCATCTTCAGCGTTTCGAAGAAGCGGCGGCCGTCGCTGCACGCCTTCGACGTACATGCCGATGACCTCGGTCTCGTCGTCGAGCGCCAGGTACTCGAGGTAGTCGCTGACATCGAGGACGACGGCGTTGCCGAAGCTGGCGCAGCGGCTGAGGTGCAGCCCGTTCGCGTTCGCGACGAGACTGAACATGATCCCGTGCGTGCCCGACTGGGAGAGGAAGCCGATCTTGCCGTCGTCGGCGACCGGGGCATCGTCGTTGAAGCGGACGCCCGACTTCGGCAGGTAGAGGCCCATGCAGTTCGGGCCGACGAGGTTGAAGTTGGCTTCCCGCGCCATGTCGGTGAGCTGGTCCTGGAGCTTGATGCCGAGCTCTTCGCCCGTCTCGGCGAACCCGGAGGTGAAGAAGCCCGCGCCGTTCGCCTTGCGCGATGAGGTCCTTGAGGACGTACGGGGAGACCTGGCGCGGCACGGCGACGAGCGCGTAGTCGATGGGCTCGGGGACGTCGGCCATCGACTTGAAGTTCTTACGCCGAGCGCCTCGATGCCGGGAATCTCCTTCTCGTCGAGCTGCACGCGAATAGAGGTTCCCGCCCTTCTCCTTGAAGGGCATGTTGTTCTTGAGCCACATGTAGCCGGGGCCTTTGTCGCCGATGACGAGCGACGATCTTCGGGTTGAACATCGCGTCGAGCCTGTGGCCGGGAACAGCCATCGCCGCTAGGCCTCGCGAGACCACGATGCGGGCGTCGACGGCGCAGCGCGCCGTCGGGGTAGGCGAAGACGGGGTTGAGGTCGAGTTCGCGTATCTCCGGGTGTTCTCCACGAGCTCTGAAACCTTGAGGATGGTGCCTGCGTCAGCGCAGCGAGGTCGGACCGGCGGGCTGCCGCGAACGCCTTCGAGAATCGGCCTGCCCTTGATGTCCGCCGATCATCTGGCCGGCGTCCTTGTCGGTGAGGGGGACGAGGCGGAAGGACACGTCCTTCAGGACTTCGACCATGATGCCGCCGAGGCCGAACATCATGACCGGGCCGAACTGGTGTCCGTGGTCATGCCGACGATGACCTCCGTGCCCTGCGGGGCCATCTGCTGGACGGAGACGCCATCGATGCGGCGCCGGGCACGGCGGCCTTCGCCTTCGCAATGATGGCGTCGTAGGCGGCAGCGACCTCGTCGCCGTCCTGCGAGGTTGAGGTTGACGCCGCCGACGTCGCTCTTGTGGGCGATGTCCGGCGAGACGACCTTGAGCACGACGGGGTAGCCCATGCCGTCGGCCTGCGGGCGAGCCTCGGCTGCGGTCGTCGCGAGGGTTGTGGCGGTGGCCGGGATCCCGGCTTCGGCCAGGATCTCCTTGGCCTCGACTTCGTTGAGCAGGCTGCGGCCCTCCGATCGGGCGCGCGCCAGCACGGAATCGAAGGTCATGGACAGGCCTCCGGGTCGAAAGATTGCGAGGTGGGGAGCTTCGCCCGCTGGATGATACGGACGGCCCCAGCGGGTGTCATGCAGCGTCGTTGGCGCCCGCCACTGCGGCGCTCTACCGTATTCCCAAGCTGGAGGGCATGAGATGGCGGACGAGCCTTTCGACATCGTGGTCGTAGGCGCCGGTTCAAGCGGGGCCGTTGTGGCGAGCCGGGCGAGCGAGAACCCGCACCTGCGTGTCTGCCTCGTCGAAGCCGGCCCGGACTATCAGTCGACGGCAGACACGCCTTTCGACCTGGTGAACAGCCACAAGAACAGCGAAACGGCCCACGACTGGGGATTCAGCTACCAGCCCACGGCGATCGGGCGTTCGCGGCCGTTCCCACGCGGCAAGGTCACCGGGGGCAGTAGCGCCGTCAACACCACGATCGCCCTTCGCGGGATGCCCGAGGACTACGACTACTGGGCATCGCTGGGGAATCCCTCCTGGAGCTGGGAACAGGTGCTCCCGGCGTTCATCCGCCTCGAACGAGACCTCGATTTTGGCGACAGGCCATACCACGGCGACGCCGGCCCGATTTCGATCCGCCGCTACCCCGTGCCGGAGATGACCCCCGTGCACCAGGCGTTCCTGGAGGCGAGCCGGGCGCTCGGCTATCCCGATTGCCCGGATGCCAACGACCCCGAGAGCTGGGGCGCTGGTCCCCACCCGATGAACAAGCTCGGGCGCGTGCGTATTTCGACGGCCGTTGGCTACCTCGCATCGGCGAGGATCAGGCCAAACCTCATGATCCGGGCGAACACGCTGACTCGTCGTTTGCTCATCGAGCAAGGGCGCGCCACGGGCGTGGAAGTGGAGCGCGACGGTGTGGTGGAACAGATCCACGGGCGTCTCGTGGTCCTCTCGGCGGGGTCGCTCCAGACGCCGGCCATCCTGATGCGTTCCGGCGTCGGGCCGCGGGAGGAGCTCGAGCGCCACGGGATCGACCTCGCGAGGGAGGTTCCAGGGGTGGGCGCCAACCTGTGCGATCACCCGGCGCTGGCCGTTGTCGCTTCGGTGAAGGACCCGTCGATCGTCGATGGCGACGACCCCATCGTGCAGTCGATCCTGCGGTACACGGCCCCGGGCAGCGATCAGCGAAATGACCTGCAGATCGAGCAATTCTCCTTCTCTCCGCGCGGTGGCGAGTTGCGCCACGTAGCGATCGCGGCGGTGCTGGAGCAGGCCTATGGCACCGGTCGCGTCCGACTCGCGTCGTCAGACCCGAACGACGGCCCGGTAACCGAACAGCAGTTCTGCGAGGACGAACGGGACATGGAACGGCTCGTGGGCTGCTTCAAGGACACGATGCGATTCCTCTCCGCCGAACCGCTGGCATCGTTGATCGAGGATGTCGTTTTCCCCAACCCGGAACGAAGCGTGGACGACGATGCTCTTCGGGAGCTCGTACGCAAACTTGCGGCGAGCGGCTTCCATCCCTGCGGCACGGCAAGGATGGGGCCGGCTACCGACGCGATGGCGGTGGTGGACGATCACGGTCGCGCTCACGCCGTCGAGGGGCTTGTCGTCGCGGACGCCTCGATCATGCCGACCGTGCCGCGAGCCAACACGAACCTGACCTCGATCATGATCGGCGAAAAAGTGGGCGACTGGCTGCGCACGGAGATGCACACGTACGGCCTGTAGTCCGCGGAGGCGCCACGTTCGCTGTACCATAAGAAGAGATGGAACACCGACTTTCCTACCGGGAGTGGCTGGAGGCCTCGAAGGCGTCGCTCGACGCGGCTCGCCGGAGATTCGGCGGGGACCCCGAGGCGGAGTCGCCTGAATACGACATGACCGGCCATCCGTTGAACCCACTCCTCCCGCCGACCGGCGATGAGGCATATGACGGGGCCAAGGCCCGCCAGCAGCTCCATTCCCGGGCCGCGCGCGAAGCAGCAGGTTTCGATACGCGGGAACTGGAACGCATCCGCAAGGCGCTCGATGCCGGCGATGATCCTCCCCTCCCCCCGGGTTGGCGACACCTGGGACCCCGCCGAAACGGCAAGCGCTGACACCTCCGCCACGACAGGATTGGGCGGGCTCGCCCCTCGCGCGACTGCCGTCTCAATGCACACTTCTCCCTGTTTTCGTTTGCGAGAGCGATGCAACGCCGCGTTGCGGGCTCCTTTGCACGAACGCGACGGTCGCGAAGGCACGCTGATTGCACTTCCCGGGTAGAGGAGGAAACACCACATGCCTGCGGTTGGAATCAGTCTCATCCTTATCGCCATAGGAGCCGTCCTCGCTTTCGCTGTGACGGCATCCGTGCAGGGAATCGCCTTACCGACGATGGGAGTCATCCTGATGGTCGTGGGTGGTTTTGGCCTGCTCATCTCGCTGGTCTACCTGATGACCGCGACAAGTGCCGAAATCGAGCACGACATTCACCACGAGGTTTAAGACCTCGCCGGAAAGGAGAGCTACCTATGAAGCGGATCAAGCAATTGCTGTCGCGCACGAACGATGAATCCGGGCACTACATGGCCTGGGGAGGTGGGAGCCTGCTCACCATCTTGCTCATCGTGCTCCTCATCATCCTGATTTTCTAAGCCAGCGCCAGCGCCGTGGCGCTGAGCACCGCGCCGTCCGTCATGGGCGGCGCGGTTCCTATGTCCGTGCTGCACCGCTCGTTGACACTCGTAGGCTAAGATCCCCGACGCAGTCCCTGATGGCGGTGGTGTCGATGGTGCGAAGGGTGATCGTGGTTCCCCACACGCATTGGGACCGCGAGTGGTACATGCCGCTGGAACTCTTCCGCTGGCGGCTGACGCGGATGGTGGATGCCCTGCTCGACCACCTGGAGAACCATCCGGAGTTTCCCTGCTTCAACCTCGATGGCCAGTCAATCGTGATCGACGACTACCTTGCGCTGCGCCCGGAAGCGCGCACACGACTGACCAGGCTGATTGCTGAAGGCCGGATCGTCATTGGCCCCTGGTGGGTTCAACCCGACGAATGGCTCCCTTCCGCCGAATCCCACGTCCGCAACCTGCAGCTTGGCATCCGGCAAGCAGAAGCGCTCGGTGGCTGCATGATGATCGGCCATTGCGCCGACCAGTTCGGCCACATCGCGCAACTCCCGCAGATTTTCGCCCAGCTGGAACTCACGAGCGCCTGTCTCTGGCGGGGCGTGAGCGACGAGGTTCCGGGTTGGTCCTTCTGGTGGGAAGCGCCGGACGGCACGCGGTTGCCCGTCCTGTACCTGCGACAGAGCTATGGGAACGGGGTGAACCTTCCCGCCGACCCGGGCGAGCTGAACCAGCGGCTCCGGACAGCCGAGGACGACCGCCGGGACGACGAGCCGGCACTCTTGATGAACGGCGGCGACCACACCTTCTTCGAGCCGGACATGCCCGAGTACCTGCTCGGCGCGGGCGATGGCTACCGGCCCGAAATCGGGACGCTCGTCGACTACCAGCGGGCGATGTTCGCGGTTGGCATCGACGAGTACGTGCACACCGGGGAGCTTCGCTCGACGAACCGTTCGAACATCCTCGTCGGCGTGCTCTCTGCCCGGATGAACATCAAGCAGCGTGATTTCGAGGTGTCGGCGGCACTGGAGCGCTACGCCGAGCCGCTTGAATTCCTCGCGCACGCGACCACCGGCTACGACGGCCTCGCTGCCCTGAAGTTTGCCTGGCGCATTCTGCTGGAGAACGCGCCGCACGACTCGATCTGCGGCTGCAGCATCGACCAGACGCACCGGGAAATGCTGCCACGGTTCGACCGCGCCGAACAGCTGGCCACGCAGGTGCTGGAAGAGTCCGTAGCGTCACTGCTGCCTCGTCTCGCCGGGGGCAACGGAGGTGTCGCGGTCTGGCGCCCGGTGACGGGACAGGCGGCACCGGTGTCCATCTCCGTCCCTACCAGCTGGAAGATGAACGAGCTCGTGCTGGGTGGAGTCGCGGTGCCGGTCGCTCGCGGTCCGTCGGCGCCGCCTGAATTGCTGAGCGACAGGATGATCACGGTTGGCGCGGCCATCCAGTACCTCGATGGGGCGGCAGGCGGAAACGTCCACGGCCGGCGACTGCAAACCGTGTCGTTGGAAGAGTCGGCCGACGGATTCGTGATGGCGATGACGGTCGGCGATGGTTTCTCGTTGCCCGACTTGGCCAGCGTGCGTACGCGCTTCCGGGCGGCCGGCGACGACCCGCGGCCGGTGCGCTACACCGTGCACATCGAGGCGACGACCGAAATCTTCGCGGTGCTCCCGCCGGCTGAGCAGATGGAGCTGGCGGTGGGGACCGGATCGATGTCCATGTCCACGGCGGCTGGACCGGCAATCGCCGGCTCGGATTTCATTGCGAACGAACACTTCCGGGTTCGCTTCAGCGCCGGTGCTCTCGAAGTCATTGACCTTGCCCATGGCAACACCTACAGCGGGCTGAACGCCTACACCGTGGAGGGTGACCGCGGGGACGAATACAACGCCGACATCACGGGACCGATCGTTGATGCCGAGCGAGCTGAACTCGAGGGTGTCGAGGCAAATGGCGTACGGGCGACGCTGACCTACCGCACCACCCTCGACGTCAGCCGCTCCCTCACCCCGGACCGCCGCCGCCGGGAGGGCTCGGCAACCATTTCGCTCACGACCGTGGTAACCCTCTGGGCAGGTGTGCGTCGGGTCGAATTCTCGATCGAGGTGGACAACGAGGCTTCGGATATGCGTTTGCGGGCCGTGTTCCCGCTTCCCTTTCGGACGATGCACGTGGCGACGGAGGGCCACTTCTACGTCAACCGCCGGTACCCGGAGCCGGAGCAATGGAACGGCGTCAGTGCGGAACGCCCACAGCCAACGTTCCCCCAAAAGACGTTTGCTGCCATGGAGAGCGACGGCTCGTGGCGTCGCTGTCTTCAATCGGGGACTGCCAGAGGGCGAAGTGGTTGAGTCCGGCGACGCGCATTCCTATGCGCTCACACTGCTGCGAGCGGTTGGCTGGCTCTCCCGTCCAGACCTGGCCACTCGTGATGGCGGCGCCGGCCCGACAATCCGGACGGTTGATAGCCAGATGCCCGGGACGAGCAGGTTTGAATACGCCTGGACCGCGTACGACGGCAGCTGGCAAGAAGCGGGCATCCAGTCCATGGCCCACGCCTTCGCGTTTCCTCCTCGGGCATGGGCCGCGTCGGGATTTACCGGAGGCGCTGACGTGCTCCCGGCGCTAAGGGTCGAGGGCGCCGTCTTCTCTGCGCTTCACCGGAGTCACGTTGATGGGGCACCCATAGTCCGCGCCTACCGGGGTTCGGACGAGGGCGGTACAGCGCGACTGGAACTCCCGGGAACAGCGATGGCGGTGGAGCGAGTGAACCTGCTGGAGCGCCGGCCTGAGGCGTTGGTAGTCGATGGACCCGGGCGCTGGCACTGCCAGCTTAGACCGTGGGAAATCGCGACGTTCCGCCTTGGCGCCCGGACGTGAGAGGCTGAGTTAGACGCCCAGCCGTCGCTGACGCTGTTCGTACGACCGCAAGGCACGCAAGAAGTCGATCCGGCGGAACTCGGGCCAGTAGACGTCACAGAAGTAGTACTCGCTATAGGCGCTTTGCCAGAGCAGGAAGCCCGAAAGCCGGAGTTCGCCCGAGGTGCGAATGATGAGGTCAGGGTCAGGGACGTCGGCAGCGTAGAGGTACTTCGCGATCTCATCCGGTTCGATCGCGGCCGCGACCGCTTCCAGCGAATCGCCCCGGGCCACGCGATCTGCCACGAGCCGGCGTACCGCGTCGGTGATCTCTTCGCGGCCGCCATAGCCAACAGCGATGATCAGCTCATATGGGCCGTAACCGGCGGTGTCCGCCTCGACCTTCGCAATCGCTTCCTGGGTCGATTCCGGCAGCAGGTTGAGCCGTCCGACGCTACGAATGCGCCGTTGCTTCGTTCGCGCGCCCGCCTGGCCCAGGGCCGCGACCTTCTCTTCGACAATCGCGAAGATCCGGTCGAGCTCCTCGGGATCGCGTTGAAGGTTGTCGATCGAGAGCGCCCAAACGGAAACGACGGGGATCGCCAGGTCGTCGCACCAGCGCACCAGTTCCTCGGCCTTGTCGGCGCCGGCCTGGTGCCCCTCTCCCACGGAAGCGAGGCCAATCTTGCGGGCGAAGCGCCGGTTGCCGTCGAGGATGACGCCTACGTGGTGCGGCAGGTGCCCGCGGCGCACGAGCCCATCGAGTCGCCGCTGGTAGAGGCCGTAAAGAAGCCTGTCGAACACAGCGTTCATGATAGTCCGGCGCGTGGAGGAGACGGTGGGCGGAGGTCAAGAGCGGGGAAGCCTGCCCGCGCTCACATGGGCCGCGTCCAGACGCGACCTGTTCCCGGGAGTTCGGCGAGTTCATAGATACCATGCGGATTCGTCAGGTTAATCACGAAGTGCACCGTCATGGTTCCCGCAGTACCGGTGTCGAGACAGCGGTAATGGAACTCAGCCGTCATGTGAGTGTCGTCTGTGAGGTGACCGATTCCTTTGGCGCGAACGGGCGAACCAGGGCAGAACACGTGGTCCTGGACATCTCGAACCTGAAGCTTGAAACCGCGAATGGCTCCAGCGGGTGATGTTCATCCGGCCAAGCGGCAGTGCAGGATCGAGATGAATAATGGTCCAGTGCCCTACCCAGGGGCTCGCGGCTTCGGCTGGCTGGGCGTGGGACGGGAAGGCGACGAGAACGGCGCTCAACAAGACGGCAATGAGCATAGTCTTCATCAGCACGACCTCCGCGCCCCGGTCCTTTGGGATACCGGGAAATCGGCAAGATAGTACACCTGACCCTTGACCCCGCGCTGGTCCGAACGCGCACGTGCCGCGCGGACGGATCGTTGCGATTCCGCCTTGATTTTGTTCGCACGACAGCATTCCAGGATCCACGGCCCCGAAGACGAATCACCGGGATCAAGTGGCTGGTGATGAGACGTTCAACGGCGTCTATGGGTGTTTGGAGGCGCCGACCGGATTCGAACCGGTGATGAAGGTTTTGCAGACCTCTGCCTTGCCACTTGGCCACGGCGCCGAGAATTACGTGGTGCCCAGGGCGAGATTTGAACTCGCACGCCCAAAAGAGCACTGCCCCCTCAAGACAGCGTGTCTGCCGTTCCACCACCTGGGCACTGGGCGATCATCCTATCGCCGCGAACGCCGTGAGGCCATAGCCGGCTGAGGTTGCCGGTATACGCGGAGATGTTTTCTGGCAGGGGTGGCAGGATTCGAACCCGCGACACTCGGATTTGGAGGCCGATGCTCTACCAACTGAGCTACACCCCTGCGCCCAGACGTTCCATCGTAGCCAAAGGTCGCGTAACGGTGAATCGTTGTAGCCTCGACGGGTGTCGAACTCTCCCAAACATCTCCTCGCTTCCTCCGACCTCCAGCCCGACGAGATACGGGACCTCATCGCCCTCGCACGCCGTCTGAAGGCCAATCCCCAACCGGTCCTCGCCGGAGTCGAACTGGCTCTCCTCTTCGAAAAGCCTTCGCTGCGTACGCGGATGAGCTTTGAAGTGGGCATGCGCCGGCTTGGCGGTGACGCTGTCTACATGGCACCCCAGGAAGTCGGGATCGGCGAGCGGGAGGCGATCAAGGATGTCGCCCGGGCCGTGGCTCGCTATGTCGACATCGTCGCCTTCCGGACGTTTGGCCAGGCGAATATCGAGGAGTACGCAAAGTTCTCCTCGGTGCCGGTCATCAATGCCCTTACTGAGGAAGAGCATCCCTGCCAGGCGCTGGCCGACCTCCTGACGTTGACGGAGCACATGGGCGACGTGGCCGGTCGGTCGCTCGCGTATGTAGGCGACGGCAACAACGTCGCCGCCAGCCTCGTGACCACGGCCGCTTCGCTGGGCATGCACGTGCGCATTGCCTCGCCACCCGGCTATGGCCTGCCCGAACATGTCGCCGGCGAGGCAAGCATGAGGGCGCAGGCGTCCGGCGGCTCCTTCACGACGCTGACCGCGCCGGACGAAGCCATCCGCGACGCCGAGGCGGTCTACACCGACGTCTGGACCTCGATGGGCCAGGAGCGCGAGACCGAGCGCCGGCGACTCGCGTTCGAGGGCTACCAGGTCGATCGCACGCTGCTCAACTACGCCGCCTCGGGCGCCTACGTGATGCATGACCTTCCCGCACACCGCGGCGAGGAGATCACCGAAGATGCCATTGAGAGCCCCAATTCGATCATCTTCGACCAGGCGGAGAACAGGCTCTGGGCGCAGGCCGCAGTCGTCGTCTCGCTGCTCGGTCTTGAAGATTCCATAACCAATTAGGGCAGAGCGCTCTCCCGGCCGGTTATGATGGGCCTGTCGAAGACCCCCGACTGGGAAGCTCCGTGCGATGACCGACCTCGAGAACTTACGCGAGATCCTGCGTCAGTTTGGGCCGTCGAGCGTGCTCGATATCCTGCTGATTGCGGTTGTGATCTTCGCGGCCATGCGCCTCCTCAGCGGCACCCGCGCCATAACGCAACTGCGCGGTGTGGTGTTTCTGCTGTTGCTCGTCGTTCTCGTTGGCCGCGTTTTCGACCTTACGGTGGTCAACTTCCTTGTCGAAAACTCGTTTCTGCCACTGGTCATTGGTGGCATCCTGATCTTCCAGCCGGAGATCCGCAGGGCCCTCGATCGCCTCGGTCGCACCGGCATTCAGGGGTGGCTCGCGAAGCCGGAGTACGAGGAGTTCGTGGAGTCGGTGGCGACAGCAACGCGGCGGATGTCGCGCGACAAGCATGGTGCCCTGATGGTGATTGAGCGCGAGACCGGACTACAGGACGTGATTGAGACGGGCGTCCCGGTGGATGGCCGCGTCACGCCGGAATTGCTTACCGGCATCTTCTTCCCGAACTCGCCGCTGCACGACATGGCTGTGGTGATTCGCAACGACCGCGTGATGGCGGCTGGGTGCGTCCTTCCCCTCGCCCAGGAGTTGCCCGAGTCGGAGCGGAACCTGGGCACCCGGCACCGGGCCGGCCTCGGCATCACCGAGCAGACGGACGCCATCTCGGTCATCGTCTCGGAGGAGACAGGCGGCATCAGCGTCGCGGAGGATGGCCATCTTATCCACTTCGCCGACGACCGCCGTTTACGCCAGTACCTCCTCGACATGTCGAAGCGGAACAACGGCACCCATCCAAAGGAAGACGAATGAAGACTGCGAGCGGGGCGCTACGGCAGGTCGTCGATGTTAGCTGGCTGCTGGTCCAGGCGGGCACTCGAAATCTTGTCGGCCACTGGTCACTCGCACTCTTCAGCCTGCTCATCGCCTGCGGGACGTGGTTCATCATCCAGGATGTGGAAAATCCGCGCGTCGAAGGCATCGTGCCTCCCGACGGCGAGCAGCAGATCCCGGTCGAATACGTGAATTCGTCGGCCGACGTCACCGTCGTTGACACCCCTACCGTGCGCGTACGTGTGGAAGCGCGCGCAGACCGTCTCGACCAGCTCCGGGCAAGCGACTTCCGCGCTGTCGTGGACCTCCAGGGCCTTGCCGCTGGCGAGGTCGTCGACCTCCCCGTCAGCGTGACCGCCACGGACAAGGATGTTCACGTCATTGAGGTGAATCCTTCAACGGTCCCTGTCGAACTGGTGGCGGTGGTGGAGAAGGAGTTCGAGGTCGAGTACCGGGTGGTCGACAATGGCCCGCTGCCTGCCGGGTACGAACTGGCCGAACCGCCCGTTATCGATCCCCAGTTCGTGACGGTGCGCGGGACCCCCGACCTCGTTGCGAACGTCGATCGGGTGGAGATTGACGTGAACTTCGCGGGCAAACGGGCGGATTTCGATGTGACGGGGAACCTGGTGGCCCGTAACGCAAACGGGCAGACGCAGACGGTGACCCTCTCGGCGAAACAGGCGACGGTCAGTTTCAGCGTGAAACAAACGATCCAGCAACGAGAGTTCTCCGTGCGCCCGGTGCTGACGGGAACGCTCGCCGAAGGCTACCGCGTCGCGGGCATCGAGCTGACGCCCGGCCTGGTCCAGGTCAACGCCTCCGACGATGTCCTGGACGGCATTGCAGACATCGTGCTCGAACCGATGGACGTGGAGGGCGCCTCGGCGGACATAACGCGGACGGTCGACATCCGGCCGATCAACAACGTCATCATCACGCCGCTACAGGTCGAGGTCACGGTCGTGATCGAGCCGATCACCTGCGAGGAGGTGGAAGGCGGGTCCGCCTGCCCGACAACGGTCGCCCTGGTCGCGCCCACGTTCACCTCGCCCCCGAGCGGCCTGAGCATGGGCACAGGCATCTTCATGACGAGCGTGAGTCTGCAAGGCAGCCCGCAGGACCTTGCCAGCCTCAAGCCCGGCGACATCACCGCGACCGTTTCCCTCTCGGGGCTAGCACCCGGTACGCATACGCTCACTCCCCAGGTGACTGTCCCGGCCAGTCTCACGTTTATCAGCGCCAGCGATGTGACCGTGACGCTGGTTGCCAGCCCGTGAGCCCGGCGCACCGGGCGCTTCCGCGGGTGGCCATTGTTGGCCGCCCGAACGTAGGAAAGTCGTCGCTCTTCAACCGCATCGTGGGGGAACGACGGGCGATCGTGGAGGACGAGCCGGGAACCACTCGCGACCGCAACGAAGCGACGGTGGAATGGCTCGACACCCATTTTCGCCTTGTCGACACCGGCGGCTACGAAGAGACGGCCGGCGATGTCTACCTGCCCCTGATCGCTGAACAGGTACGGTCTGAGCTGGCGCTCGCGGACGTCGTCCTGTTTTGCATCGACTCCCGCGATGGCTTAACCGCCGCCGACCACGAGATCGCCCAGCTCGTCCGGGAGGCGCAGCGGACCACTTTCGTTGTTGCGACAAAGGCAGACAACGAGCGACGGGAGACCGCCGGCATCGCGGATGCGGCGAGGCTCGGCCTTGGGGTGCCAACTCCCGTCAGCGCCCTTCACGATGTGAACGTGGGTGTCCTTCTCGACGAGGTCGTCCGGAAGCTTCCGCAGACCGATGCGCCACCGGACAACGACCGTGTCCGCATAGCAGTCGTGGGTCGTCCGAACGTGGGCAAGTCGATGCTCGTCAACCGGTTGCTTGGCAACGCCCGCGTGATCGTGAGCGACGTGGCGGGGACCACCCGCGATGCAATCGACACAGACCTCGACACCGAACACGGAGCGTTCACGCTGATTGATACGGCCGGGGTCCGGCGGCCGGGCAAGCTGGGCCTCGGCGTCGAACGCCATTCCGTGATGCGGACAAGGCAGGCCATCGAACGCGCGGATGTCGCCGTGCTTGTCGTCGACGGCACGGTCGGGGTGACGTCGCAGGACACGCACATCGCCGGGATTGCGCTGGAGGCGGCGACGGGACTCATCATCGCCGTGAACAAGACCGACCTCTGGGAGGATCGCGCCGAACGGCTCGAATGGGCAAAGCGGCAGATGAAAAGCAGAGTGTCGTTTGCGCCGTGGGCGATGGTCACCTACATCTCCGCGCTCAACGGGCGTGGCCTACCGGAATTGCTCACCCTCGCAGCGGAAGCTCGACAGGCGCGGCGACGGCGCATCCCCACGGGAGAACTGAACGCCGTCTTGCGGGCAGCCTTCCGAAAGCATGGGCCCGCGGTGGTGCGTCACAAGCGCCTGAAGCTGTTTTATGCCACCCAGGCCTCGATCGAGCCTCCGACCTTCATCCTCTTCGTCAACGACCCGGCGATCGTCCATTTCAGCTACCGGCGCTACCTTGAGCGGGCGATCCGGGAGTCGCTCGACTTCGAGGGCACCGCTATCCAGCTCAGCTTCCGGTCGCGCAGCGAGGGCGAGGAGGGACCGCCGGCATGACCGTAGCCATCATCGTCTGTGGCGTCCTCGGGTATTTCCTCGGCGCGATTCCCTGGGGCCTCATCGCCGGGTTCGCGTTCACCGGCAAAGACATTCGCACACTCGGGAGCGGGAAGACGGGAGCGACCAATGTGCTTCGCACTGCCGGGAAGACGGCTGCGGCCCTCGTCCTCATCGCCGACGTGGCAAAGGGAGCTGGGCCGGCGCTGGTTGGCCGCCTGCTATTCGACGAACCGGCCGCAGGTGCGGTGGGCGCTGCCGCGGCGGTCGCGGGTCATGTCTGGCCGGTGTTTGCCGGATTCCGGGGTGGCCGCGGCGTAGCGACGGCTTTCGGGGGGATCCTCGGACTTGCACCCTTACTTGCCCTCGTCTTCCCGGTGATCGCCCTTATCGTCGTGGGGGGAACGCGCATCGTTTCGCTCATGTCGATCGTTGCGGCGCCCATTGCGGCAGCAATTGTGGTTGCTGCCTGGGCCTTTGGTCATACCCACGGCGCCTATGCGTTGTATGCCGTGGCTGTTGTCGCTTTCATCGAGGTGATGCACATCCCGAACATGCGGCGGCTCCTGGCGGGCACTGAGCCGCGCTTCGGACGCGGTGGTGATCGCCCGGCCACGGGGTAGCAGATCCGCGGTGCTAGACTCGTAGGTATGGCACAACCACAGGTTGGAGACCTCGATCGGACGCTCGTCGAATTGGCCGGCGGCAGGCCCCTGCGGCAGGCGGATCTGGACGGCCTGGCGGCGCTCGATCGCAACGCCGAGGCGACGTTGCGGCAGCGCTGGACGGCTCTGCCCGACCCCATCCGGATGACGATCGCCGCCTACATCGACCAGCGTTCGAAGGAAGCCGTGGACGAAGACTACGGCGCAACGGCGGCCGTCGCCTTGGGCGACCCGCTTGCCGTCGTCCGCCGGTTCGCCGTGGAGGCCCTCTGGGAAACCACGGACAGGCTGGTCGGACAGCGCCTTGTGGAACTCGTGCGGAACGACAGTGACGACGCGGTGCGCGCGTCCGCGGCCCGGGTGCTTGCAGGCTTCATACTGGAACGCGAATTTGGCCACGGTGACCTGGCCTGGGGAGACTCGGTGGTCGAGGCTCTACGGGAGCTCGTCAACCAACCATCCCTGTCGCTCGAAGTCCGGTCGAGCGCCCTCACTGCGCTGGCGCCACGGACAGACCCGGGAGTGCAAACGGCCATCCGCGAGGCCTACTACTCCGAAGACCGGGACTACCGGCTCGCCGGCGTCGTAGCCATGGGACTGACTGCCCAGCCGCAGTGGCTGGAATACCTCTACGAACAGCTGGCTTCCGAGGACCCCGACTTTCGCAAGGCGGCGGCAACTGCGTGCGGGGAGATGGCCGACGAAGATGCCGTCGACCCTCTGGGCGATTTGCTCGATGACGAGGATCCGCTGGTCGTCGTGGCGGCGGTGGCGGCGCTGGCTGAGATCGGCGGCGAAACGGCCACCGAGTACCTCGAGGAGTTCCGCCGCCGGGTGCCCGAGGAACTGGCCGAGAGCCTGGAAGAAGCGATTACGATCGCCCGTGAAGCCGAGGCCGGCGACGGCCGGGAGGACGCCGAGGACGACTGGTGAGACGGGGCTTTCCGGTCCGTGATGCGGAGTCCGCAGGAGGGGTGGTCTGTCGCCTCGCGGGAAACGAGCCGGAGATTGTGATCTGTCGCGTTCACGGCCGAGACGTCTGGGCGTTACCGAAGGGGACGCCCGAGTCCGGTGAGTCGACCCTGCAGGCCGCGTTGAGGGAAGTGACCGAAGAAACCGGCCTCACAGTGGAAGCCGGGGACGCTTTGGGGTCAATCGATTACTGGTTCGTGCAGGACGGTAGCAGGGTGCACAAGGTGGTGCACTTCTGGTTAATGTCCCCGACCGGGGGGAGCCTTGACGACCACGACCGTGAGTTCGACGTCGTGGAATGGCAGCCGGCCGACGCCGCCCTCGAGAGGTTGAGCTACAAAGGGGAACGCGACATCGTCGTCGCGGCCCTCCAGAGGCTGGCCGCTGGTGGCTAGCGGCGAACCCGTCCGGGTCGAGCTTCGCGAGAAGCGGCGGACCGATGTGCAGGACGACTACCACTGGCGGATGGATCCGGAGCTGGCCCGCCTCGACGCGCGGCCAGCATCCACGCTCCGCTTCGAAGAGTTCGAACAGGCGTTCCTGGCCGATCTCGAGTTCCCCCGTCCGGGAATCCTGTCACTTTCGATAGATGCCGGCGGCGTGCATGTCGGCAACCTCGTCGCATATGACATTGTTGCGGGCGACCGTTGTGAAATCGGTGTCGTCATTGGGTTGCCCCAATGGCGCGCTCGTGGCATCGGGAGCAGGGCCGTCACGGAGTTCTTGCGGCACGCCTGGTCCACGTTGGGCCTGCGGACCGTGTATCTCCACACGCTGGAGACCAACAACCGGGCACGCAGCAGCTTTGAGGCCTGTGGCTTTCGGCCGGTGGCACGCGTGCAGCGCCAGGATTTGATGCTTCGCTATGAAGCCCGCCGGGAGTGGTGGTTGATGGAAGACGATGGCGATCCGTATCCGCGACACCGCGGCGCGAGCCGGGCGAAAGAGCCGGCCGACGGTAACTCGGCTGTCACTTCCTGAGAGGAGATAGGTCCGGCCCACACTACGTTAGGCCGGGGCTGCTGCCGACAACCACAACAGGGCCTCGTGTGCGGAGCATGCGGCCAGGTGGGTCAATGGAATACGAAGCTATCGGGTCGGACGGAAACCTCGCGTTCGCGACGGTGCCGCAGAGCTTTTCCCAGGAACAGCCTGCATCGCAACGCGAGGATCCTCATCCAACCCTGCGGGCGCTCCCGAGCCTTCCTCCCGCGCCCGACAGGCTGGAGGATCTCTGGCGTGCCCGAGACCTTCGTCGAAGACCTCGTCCTCAAGACGCTCTATCGGACGCAGCTTCCCACGCCGGTGGCGATGGCCAACCAGCTCCGTGTGCCGCCCTCGATCATCCGCGACGTCCTCGATGGACTGAAGCGCCAGCGGCTTGTGGAAACAACGTCGGCGTCGGGCCGGCTGGAGTCAGATTGGTCCTACCGCTTGACAGAAGCTGGCCACGCGGCGGCGGAGAACGCCTTCGGCCGCAGCAAATACACCGGACCGGTACCGGTGCCCATCTCGAACTACTTCAGCGTCCTCGAGCAGGACGACGATATCGGGCGTCCTGACCCGGTGCGACTGGCCAAGGCTCTGCAACAGCTGGTCCTCGCACGCGATGTCGTTGCCAAGGTTTGCCTTGCCCTGACGTCGGGCCGACCGGCGATGCTCTGGGGCGCCCCCGGCAATGGCAAGACGACCATCCTCGAACTCTGCAGCGAAGCGATTGTTGGCGTGACCCTGATGCCGGTGTGCGTCTCGGTGAGCGGCCACATCATCCGACTCTTCGACGAGCTGGTGCACGTCACGGTCGAAGGCGACGCTGCCTCAGAGAGCTCCCAGAACGTCGACCGGCGTTGGGTGCGCATCCGGCGTCCCTTCGTCTTCGTCGGTGGCGAACTGCGGCCGGAAGACCTCGATCTCGCCTACGACCCGGCGCTCGGCTACCACCAGGCGCCGCCCCACGTGAAGGCCCATGGTGGCCTGCTCGCGATCGACGACTTTGGGCGCCAGCAAGTGTCCCCGCACCAGCTCCTGAACCGCTGGATCGCGGCCCTTGAGCGCGGCGAAGACACGATGTCGCTGGTCACCGGCGAACGCATCAGCTTTCCGTTCCGCTCGACGATTGTCTTCAGCACCAACCTGGAACCGAAAATCATGCTGGAAGAGGCGCACCTTCGCCGCATTCCCTACAAGATCCGGATCCCGGAACCGACTCCCGACCAGATGGCCGAGATCTTTCGGCGGTTTGCCAACGCGATGCATGTGAACTGCCCACCCGGCGGCATCGAGACTGCGGTCGAAATGGTGCACCGGGCCAGCCAGAACAACATGCGCAGCTGCCATCCGCGCGACATTCTGCAGCTCGTAATCGAAGAAGCGCGCTTTGTGAAGAGGACGGCGACCCTGGAACCGGGAGCGACCCGCCGCGCCTGCGAAGTCTATTTCGCCACCGACCCCGGGGCGGCAGCCAGCTAGCCAGCGGGGACCGGCTCCACCTCGACCTCGTACGTCTCGATCACAGGATTGGCCAGCAAGCGCCGGCACATTTCTTCGACGGCCGCCTGTGCGCTGTCGGCGTTGGTCGACTCGAGCGTAACCTTGAAGAACTTGCCCGAACGCACGGATTCCGCGCTATAACCCAGGTTCGCGAGGGCGCCCAGGATGGTGTTTCCCGCCGGGTCGTTCACTGTCGGCTTCAACGAGATGTAGACGCGGGCCAGAAACGTCGAACCGGTCACAGTTCCTTCCCGGTCAACATCCGGTAGACGGCGAGGTAGCGTTCGGTCGTAGCGCCCACGACGTCCTCGGGAAGCTCAGGGAGTTCCTCGCCGTCCTTCCAGCCGGAGTTCGCGAGCCAATCACGGACCGGTTGCTTGTCGAAGCTCGGCTGTGGTCCGCCCGGTTTGTAGCGGTCGGCGGGCCAGAATCGGCTGCTGTCGGGAGTGAGTATCTCGTCGATGAGGCAGACCTCTTCGTTGATGATCCCGAACTCGAACTTGGCGTCGGCGATGATCAGGCCGCGGTCGCGGGCGACGTTGCGGCCGTAGTTGTAGACGGCAAGGGTGCGGATACGCATGGCGTTCGCGTGCTCATCGCCGACAAGATCCACCAGCTGTTCGAAGGTGATTGCCTCGTCGTGGCCCTCGCTCGCCTTGGTCGACGGGGTGAAGAGAGCCTCGCCGAGGTCATCGGATTCTTTCAGGCCGGGGGGCAGGGGCAGGCCGGAGATGGAACGGGTCGCCTGGTAACTCTTCCAGCCGGAGCCGGTGAGATACCCGCGGGCGATGCATTCGGCATCGAGGCGCTGTGCCTTACGCACGAGCATCGTGCGACCGTGGAGCTCTTCTGGCAGTTCGATCCCATACTGCGCGTGGTTCGAGGCATCGAGCACCGCGATGAAATGGTTGGGGACGACATCCTTGATGCGTTCGAACCACCAGGCCGACAACCGCGTGAGCACTTCGCCCTTCTGCGGGATGCCGTTGGGGAGCACCCGGTCGAAGGCCGAGACCCGGTCGGTGGAGACGAGGAGGAGACGATCGCCAAGGTCGTAGATGTCGCGCACCTTGCCGTGGTACGCGGGATTAGGGAGTGGCGACTCAAGCAGGGGTGATGTCATGCGCCTGCGCCTTCGCGTTGAGGTAGAAGAGCGTCATCATCGCCACGATCGCCGCTTCGACCGGGATGAGGATGACACTCTGCAGTATGCTGACGCCTGCGATAGTTACAATCTCGGCCGTCCGGCCGCCCGGCTCAACGAGGCCCATCATTCCTACCACGACGAGCGAGCCAAAGAAGGCGATGGTGGCAAGGACGAGGAGCGCGGCAAGGCCCCAGAGGTTGCCCCGAGTCCGGCGCCAGGAGTGCATGAACGCCTCCCGCACCCCGCCCCCATCGAGCATGTAGCCCTGGGCCGAGAGCGCCAGGCGGACAAGCAGGTAGAGGGCGACAGGGATCCCGACGATGGACGCGATCAGGAGGATCAATCCCAGGTAGGACGCGATGGCGATCACGAGCAGCTTGCCGATCTTCGTGAATGCCGGATCAAGCGCTTCGACGAGACGGATAGGCCGACGACGGGCACACGCTGCTGCCGCGACGATCGTCGCTGCCACGGCGATCACCGTGAAGAACAGTTCGACTCCGTAGATGATCAGGAGGACGAAAAGCTCGGAGCGGTCGCCTTTGAAGTCGAAAATCGTGGGCAACTCGCGGTCGTCGAAAATCGTCAGGTAGACGGCCGCGAGAGCGATCGCCGTGACGACGCCCACCGGGACGAGGATGACCAACATCGGCCCGAGGGCTTGGCGAGGGTACTCGAGGACGAGGCGAAAGCCGTCGGCGAACGTCCGGAAAACGCGGGGGCGGCCTTCGTGGAGGTAGTACCGGGGTTCGCCCTCGGCGGCGGTCAAAGGCCCAACCGCTCGAAGGTTGCGCCGATGTTCTGGGTGTAGAACGCGTAGTCGAAGAGCTTGCGGAGGTCGTCTTCGCTGATTCGCGCCGTCACCGCTTCGTCTGCCATCAGCAGGTCAAAGAAATGGCGTGTGCGTTTCCCAGGCTTTCATCGCGTTGCGCTGGACGACCTTGTAGGCATCCTGGCGGCTCATGCCCGTCTCGATCAGGGCGAGCAATACCCGCTGCGAAAAGACGAGGCCAAAGGACCGCTCGATGTTGGCCTTCATGTTCTCGGGATAGACAACGAGGCCCTCCATGATGTCGCTGAACATCGCGAGGGCGTAGTCGAGGATGAGGCAGGCGTCGGGAAAGACGATGCGCTCGGTCGAGGAATGGGAGATGTCCCGTTCGTGCCAGAGGGCCACATTCTCGAGCGCCGTGGAAGCGTAGCCTCGCAGCACTCTGGCGAGGCCGGTGATCCGTTCGCACTTTTCCGGGTTTCGCTTGTGCGGCATGGCGCTGGATCCCGTCTGTCCGGCAGCGAACGGTTCTTCCACTTCCCGGACCTCGGTCTTCTGGAGGGAACGAATCTCAGTAGCGAACTTCTCAAGGGATGAGCCGATGAGCGCGAGCGTGCTGACGAACTGCGCGTGCCGGTCCCGCTGGATCACCTGCGTCGACGCGGCTTCCAATCCGAGACCGAGGTTGCGGCAGACGATCTCTTCGAGCGCCGGCGGCACGGAAGCGTGGGTACCGACAGTACCGCTGATCGCCCCGACGGCGACAGCATCGCGCGCCTGTTCGAGGCGGTAGCGGTTGCGGCGCATCTCATCGACCCAGACGGCGATCTTGAGGCCGAAGGTCGTCGGCTCCGCATGGACGCCGTGGGTGCGGCCGACGCAGAGCGTGTCGCGATACTGGGTCGCCTTCTGTTCGAGGACCCGGCTCAGGCGATCGACTTCGACGAGGAGCAGGTCGCAGGCATCGCGAAGCTGGAGTCCGGTGGCGGTGTCCCAGACATCAGAGCTTGTCAGGCCGAAGTGGACATAACGACCTTCCTCGCCAAGCGACTCGGCGACCGACTGGAGGAAGGCCGTGACGTCGTGATGGGTGACGTCGATGTACTCGTAGATCTTGTCGAGCTTGAAGCTCGCGTTCTTGCGAATAAGGGCCGCGGCTTGTGGCGGAATGACGCCGAGTTCGGCCCATGCTTCGCACGCGGCCACCTCTACGTCGAGCCAGCGCTGGAACTTGTTCTGGTCGTCCCATACGCGTGACATGGCCGGGCGGGAGTATCGCGGGATCATCGGAAGTCCAAAGGGTACCGTGCCACGCCGGACGCGGCTACGGCGCTAGTACTGGTTCGCGAACTTGGGGTCGCGATATTCATCGCGCGGGGGCGAGAAGACGTCAATCGCAACCGAGTCCTCGATCACCTCGACCTCGTGTTCCACGTCGCCGGCCACGCTCCAGCTATCGCCCGCGTTCACGTCGAACCATTGGTCGGCGATGCGGAAACGAAACTTGCCGGAGACGAGGTAGCCGGTCTGCTCGTGGGGATGCGTATGCGAGGGGACGTGGCTGCCGGCCCGCATGATCAGCTCACAAAGCATAGTGTGCGCCCCTTCGCCGAGGGTGCGACGCACGATGCCTGGCAGCATATCGATGGCGGTAGCGTCCCGGTTGAAGGTGATACCGTGCGGCATGATTCCTCCTCAGGCCCCGGCCGCGATGTCCGACCGGTATTGCATGTCCGTGAAATGTACGCGCCGGACATTGTCGTAGGCGCGTTCGCGGGCTTTTGCGACGGTTGGCCCGGTGGCGACGATGGTAACGACGCGCCCGCCGTTCGTGACGATGCCGCGGTCCGTCCGCAGGGTGCCGCCGTGGAAGGCGAGGACATCATCGTCGAGGTTGTCCAGGCCCTCGATGACGTAGGACATCTTGTAGGTCGCCGGGTAGCCGCCTGAGGCGAGGACTACGCCGACGGCAGCGTCTTCCGACCATTCGATGGGCACATCTGCGAGGCGACCTTCTGCAGCTGCGTGGCAGATAGAGAAGAGGTCGGATTCAAGTCGGGGCATTAGTACCTGCGTCTCCGGATCCCCAAACCTGGCGTTGTACTCGAGTACCCGCGGCCCGTCCTTCGTGACCATAAGGCCTGGGAAAAGCGTACCCGCGAAGGGGTAGCCACGTTTCGCCATGCCGGAGAGGAGACGCTCCACGACCGTCTCTTCAATCAGGTTGACGAGGTCGTCGTCGACCTGCTTGCTGGGACTGTAGGCACCCATGCCACCGGTATTCAGGCCGATATCGCCATCGCCGGCGCGCTTGTAGTCCGTGGCAAATGGCATGAGGCGCGCGGTTTGGCCATCGCAAAAGGCGTGGACGCTCGTCTCCCAGCCTTCGAGGCACTCTTCGATGATGACGCGGTCGCCGGCGGAACCGAAGTCGCGGCGGCGCATGACGATGTCGACGGCCTCCCGGGCATCGTCAATGCCGGGGCAGATGATGACCCCTTTGCCGGCGGCCAGCCCGTTGGCTTTGACCACCCAGGGCCTGTCGGGCAGCGTCGAGAGGTACTCAACGGCCGAGCCGTAGTCCGTGAACGAATTGGCGGCTCCCGTCGGGATCCCCAATTCAAGCATAAGTTCCTTGGCGAACCACTTGCTCGCTTCCACCCGAGAGGCCGCGGCCGTTGGTCCATAGCAGAGGATCCCGGCAGCCGTGAGCCGGTCGACGAGGCCAAGCGGCTGGGGATCATCCATCGTCGCGAGGTAGAAATCGATGCGGTGCTCTTTGGCGGCGGCGACGAGGCCATCGATGTCCTTGGGTTGGATGGCGAGATTCGTGGCGACCATCGCCGTCCCGGCGTTTCCGGGCGTCACAAGGATGTCGTCGACGTCCGGACTCTGGTGCAGCTTCCAGGCGATTGCGTGTTCGCGGGCGCCGGAGCCGACAAGGAGGACGCGCGCTCCCACTTAGGCTCCTACTCCCATTCGATCGTTCCGGGCGGCTTGCTCGTGATGTCGTACACCACACGATTCACGCCTTCGACTTCGTTCACGATGCGGTTGGCGATGCGCCCGAGGAGGTCATGAGGTAGGCGGGCCCAGTCGGCGGTCATCGCGTCGTCGGCGGTGACGGCGCGGATCGCGAGGGCGTAGCCGTAGGTCCGGAAATCGCCCATCACGCCGACCGTCTTCGTATCGGTGAGCACGCCAAAGCACTGCCAGAGGCCATCCATCTGACCCGCCACCTCGATTTCGTGGAGGATGATGATGTCCGCCTTGCGGAGGATGTCGAGGCGTTCGGGCGTGACTTCTCCGATGACACGGATGGCAAGGCCAGGCCCGGGGAACGGCTGTCGCCAGACGATCTCCTTCGGCAGCCCCAGCGCCTCGCCGATGCGCCGGACCTCATCCTTGAAGACGAAACGGAGCGGTTCCACGAGCTTCAGCTTCATGTCGGGTGGGAGGCCGCCGACGTTGTGATGTGTCTTGATTTTCGCGGCGCCAGCGCCGTGTGACGCGCTCTCGATGACGTCGGGGTAGAGCGTGCCCTGGCAGAGGAAATCGGCGCCTTCGATGGCTCGCGCTTCGCGTTCGAAGATGCGGATGAACTCGTTGCCGATGCGGATGCGCTTCGTCTCGGGGTTGGTCACTTCGGCGAGAGCCCGCATGAACCGCTCGGTCTCATCGACGTGGATGAGGTTCATCTTCATGTGTTCGCCGAAGGTGGTGACAACCTGTTCGGCCTCGCCGGCGCGGAGCAACCCGTTGTCGACGAAGATGCAGGTGAGCCGGTCGCCAATGGCGCGATGGACGATGGCCGCGGCAACGGCGCTATCGACCCCGCCGGAAAGTCCGCAAATCACCCGGCCAGTCCCGACCTGGGCCCGGATGGTGGCGATCGCCTCTTCGATGAACTCACCGGCCGTCCAATCGCCGGGGGCGCCGCAGAATCGCGTGGACGAAGTTGCCGATGATGTCCTTGCCGCGGGGAGTGTGCACCACTTCGGGGTGGAACTGGAGGCCGTAGTAGTGGCGATCGAGGTCGGCCATGACCGCGGTCGGTGAGTTGGCCGAGGTGGCGATGGACTGGAAACCCGGGGGCGCGACGGTGATCCGATCGCCATGGCTCATCCAGACGTCGAGCGATGCCGGGAGCCCACCGAGGAGCTTGTCGTTCGCGATGTGGTTGATGCTCGCCGGACCGTACTCTCGTTCGCCGCTCGGTTCGACTTTGCCGCCGAGCTGGTGGGCGAGGAGTTGCATGCCGTAGCAGATTCCCAGCACCGGTACGCCGGATTCGAACACCCAGGCGGGGGCCTGTGGCGCACCTGCGTCGTAGACGCTGTTGGGCCCGCCACTGAGGATCACGCCGCGGATGTCGTGATGCGCAAGGGCTTCGCGGGTGGTCTCGGGCGGGACCATTTCGCAGTAGGTGTTGAGTTCGCGTACGCGGCGGGCGATCAGCATGCTGAACTGGGATCCGAAGTCGATCACAACGATCGTTGGATGCCCGGTCGCCGGGTTCGGATCGCCGGTTGTTTGCGATTCAGTTAGGGTTTGGGCCACTGGGTACGTATCCTGCCGGGAACGTATCAAAATTGCTCAGTTTGATCAACGATATGGCCTGCTTGAGGAGAGCCCGTGGCTGCAAGAGGAATCGGGAAGCGGACGGTACGGGACATCGGCGTCCGGGGTAAGACGGTGCTTGTCCGGGCCGACCTGAACGTGCCGCTAGAGGATGGGACGATCGCGGATGATGCACGCATCCGGGCCTCCGTCCCCACGATTCTCTACTTGCGGGAGCACGGGGCGCGCGTCGTCGTCTGTTCGCACCTCGGGCGCCCGAAGGGAAAGACGAGCGAGGGATTGTCTCTCCGGATCGTTGGCGAGCGCCTTGCCCAGCTTCTTGGCGAACCGGTGGCCTTTGCGACAGATTGCGTCGGGGCAGAAGCGAAGCAGGTGGTCGACGACCCCGCGAACGACGTTGTCCTTCTCGAAAATCTGCGCTTCCACGCAGAGGAGGAGGCCAATGACGCGGGGTTCGCGAAACAGCTCGCCGACCTGGCCGATGTCTACGTAAACGACGCGTTTGGGGCCGCTCACCGGGCGCATGCCTCAACGGTGGGTGTCGCCGCCTACCTCCCGGCAGTCGCCGGGCTGCTCCTGGAGGCGGAGGTCCGCTACCTCGGCGCTCTCGTGGCCGACCCCCCGCGGCCGTTTGCGGCGATCATTGGAGGCGCCAAGGTCAGCTCCAAGATCGACGCGGTGCGCCACCTCCTTCCCCGCGTCGACCTGATGATCATCGGTGGCGGCATGGCGAATACCTTTCTCGTCGCCCAGGGCCACGATGTTGGGACATCGCTCCTCGAGCGCGACCTCGTCGAAACGGCGAGGGAAGTTATCGAAGTGTCCCGATCATCGAAGACGGCGCTCCTGTTACCGGTCGATGTTGTGATCGCCGCCGAGTTCTCCGCGGACTCCCGGCCCTCGGTCGTACCTGTGGACGCTGTGCCGTCTGACCGGATGATCCTCGATATCGGGCCACAAACAGCCAGCCTGTTCTCCGAAGCCCTGCGGCCGATGAAGGGGGTCGTCTGGAATGGCCCGATGGGCGTGTTCGAAATGCCGGCCTTCGCCAAGGGTTCGCTCGCGCTGGCCAATGCCGTTGCAGCGCTCGATGCGACGACGGTGGTAGGGGGCGGAGAGACAGCCCAGCTGGTCGCGCAGGCCGGTGTGGCAGGCAGGATCACCCATATTTCGACCGGCGGCGGCGCTTCCCTGGAGATGCTCGAAGGCAAGGAGCTGCCCGGTGTCGAAGCACTGGAGGACAAGCCATCATGAGTCGCCGACCGTTTGTGGCCGGGAACTGGAAGATGCATACGAACCTCGCGGAAGCGACCGCCCTCGCCGAGAGCGTGGCGAAACTGGCCGAGAGGGCGGCGAACGTCGATGTCGCGATTTGCGTCCCATTCCCCTACCTCGCTGCCGCCAAAGCCGCTGCCGCCGGGACGAAGCTGCTCGTCGGCGCCCAGAACGTGCACCAGGAGGCGAAGGGCGCGTTCACCGGAGAGGTGAGTCTCGGGATGCTGGCGGACTTCTGCGACCTCGTCATCATCGGGCACAGCGAGCGCCGCCACATCTTCGGCGAGTCAGACGAGGTCATCCACGCCAAGCTGGCGTCCACGCTGGCTTCCGCGATCAACCCCATTCTCTGCGTGGGGGAGACACTGGAGGAACGGCGCGCCGGCCACACCTTCGAGGTGCTTGCCCGCCAGCTCCGGTCGGCCCTCGCAGGCTTGCAGCCGACGGCACGGCTGACGGTCGCGTACGAGCCCGTCTGGGCGATTGGGACCGGGGAAACGGCGACACCGGAGATCGCCCAGGAAGCCTGTGCCTACGTCCGGCAGGAGCTTCGCGCCGCGGCCGGGGCCGTCGCCGACGATGTCCGGATCCAGTACGGCGGCAGCGTCAACCCCGCGAATGCAGCGGAACTCCTCGGCCAGCCGGACATCGATGGTGCCCTGGTTGGCGGGGCCTCGCTCGTGGCGGAACAGTTCGCGGCGATCATCACGGCAGCGGGATGACGGAGCGGCGGCTGATCGCCGTCGTCGGTCCTACTGCGGCCGGCAAGTCGGCGGTCGCGGTTGCACTTGCTCGCCAGCTTGGCGGGGCCATCGTCAATGCCGATAGCCGGCAGGTCTACCGGGGGATGGACATCGGCACGGCCAAGCCGTCCGCGGCGGAGCAGGCGATAGTCCCCCACCACCTCTACGACATCGCCGACCCGGCCGACGGGTTCAGTCTCGCGCTCTACCTTCAGCAGGCGCGGGCGAAGCTTGAGGAGCTCTGGGCCGCGGGTGCGACGCCGTGGCTGGTGGGAGGTACCGGGCAATACGTCTGGGCCTTGTTGGAAGCGTGGACGGTGCCGGAGGTGGCGCCGGACGAAGCGCTTCGCCAAGAACTGGATGCGATAGCAGAATCGGAAGGCGCCGATGCCCTCCACAGGCGGCTGGAGCGGATCGATCCCCTCGCAGCCAGCCGAATCGAAGCGGCAAACGTACGGCGCGTTATCCGGGCCCTGGAGGTCCATCACCACACGGGCCGACCGATAAGCGAATGGCAGCAGAAGGGCGACCCGGGATTCGCCTTCCGGGTGTTCGGCGTCGACCAGGCCGATGACGTACTGCACCTGCGGATCGACCAACGGGTACGCGAGATGTATGCCCGCGGCTTCGTCGCCGAGGCCGCAGCGCTCATGGACGCCGGTCTCGGGCTGGATTCGGCGGCGATGTCTGCGATCGGCTATCGGGAGGCTGCCCTCGTAGCACGGGGCGAAATGGACGAAGCGTCGGCCATCGAACAGACGGCCCTGGCTACCCGCCGGCTGGTGCGGCGCCAGCGCCAATGGTTCCGGAGGGCCGACGAACGCATCACCTGGGGCGACTTGGCGGCTGACTTCGAGCCTCTCGCGGACGCGTTTTTGACGGCCGGCCAGTAGCACCGCTGCTACACTGTGACGATGCGCGTCACGAAGATGCATGGTTGCGGGAACGACTACATTTTCGTTCGCCCCACGGAAGAACGGGACTGGGCCGAGGTGTCACGGCAGGTTAGCGATCGCCACTTCGGCATCGGCTCCGATGGCCTGATCCTCGCGCTCCCATCCGATACCGCCGACCTCCGCATGCGAATGTTCAACGCCGACGGGAGCGAGGCCGAAATGTGTGGGAACGGGATCCGCTGCCTCGCAAAGTACGCAGTCGAAGAGGCCATCGTCCCCGCCGGGACCGAGACGGTCCGCATCGACACCCTTGCCGGCCTGATAACGCTCCAACTTTTCCGGACGGGGGACGAGGTCACGTCGGCGCGCGTCGACATGGGCCGGCCGGGCTTCGACCCTTCATCGCTGCCGGCGAATGTCGACGGCCCAGGACCGGTCGTCGACTACCCGCTGGTGGTCGACGGAATGGAGCTGAAACTGACGCTGGCGAGCATGGGGAACCCCCACGCCATTCACTACGTCGATTTCGACCCCGACGAATTCCCCCTCGAGCGCATCGGGCCACTCGTGGAGCACCACGCTCTCTTCCCTCGAAGGACCAATTTCCAGGTCGTCCAGGTGTTGGACAGGGGCCACGTGAAGCACCGGGTCTGGGAACGGGGCTCGGGTATCACCCTTGCCTCAGGGACGAGCGCATCGGCTGTCTGTGCGGCATCGCGTCTTCGCGGGTTCACCGGCGACCGCATCGTGGATTCGCTCCCCGGGGGAGAACTCGTGCTGGAGTGGGACGGCAAACGCTCGGTCTTCATGACAGGGCCTGCCGTTCGCGTCTTCGACGGCGAGTTCCTGGAGCATCACGCCTGAGCCGCCGTAATTTCGGCCCGGTGGTAGGATCGAAAACGGTCCTCGGCCCATTCATCTCGCACCAGGATTCTTGCCAATGAAACTCGCCAGTCGCGTGGAGTCGCTGCCGCCGTATCTGTTCGCGGAAATCTCGAAGAAGATCGCGGCGAAACGCGCAGCCGGCGAGGACGTGATCACCTTTGCCATCGGCGATCCGGACCTGCCGACGCCGAAGCACATCCTCGACAAGCTCCATTCGGCTGCCGACGAGCCTGCCAACCACCGCTACCCGGAGTCGGAAGGCCTGCCGGCGCTGCGTCAGTCGATCGCCGACTGGTACGACCGTCGTTTCGAAGTGAAGTTCGACCCCCTTTCGGAAACGCTCCCGCTCATCGGGTCGAAGGAGGGCATCGCCCACATTGCCCTCTGCTTCATCGATCCCGGGGATGTGGCCCTCGTACCGGATCCGGGCTACCCCGTGTACGAAATTGGGACGATGTTTGCCGGTGGCACTACCTATTCGCTCCCCTGCACCCGCGAATCGGGGTGGAAGCCGGACTTCGATGCGATCCCGTCCGATGTCGCATCCAGGGCGAAGATGATCTGGCTGAACTACCCGAACAACCCGACCGGCGCGGTGGCCGACCTCGCCTTCTTCGAGAAGGCCGTCGCCTTCGCAAAGAAGTACGACCTCGCGATCTGCCACGACAATCCCTACTGCGACGTGGCCTACGACGGCTACAAACCGGTCTCCATCTTCCAGGTGCCCGGCGCCCGCGATGTGGCGGTGGAGTTCAACAGCTGGTCGAAGATCTACAACATGACCGGCTGGCGGATCGGCATGGTGGTTGGGAACGCGACGATGATCGATGCCCTCATGCGGGTGAAGTCGAACATCGACAGCGGCATCCCCCAGGCGATCCAGGAGATGGCGATGGCCGCCGTCTATGGCCCCCAGGACTGCATTGATGAACATAACGCCATCTACCAGCGTCGCCGCGACCGCATTGTCGAAGGGCTCCGCAGCATCGGGCTGACGGTGGATATTCCCAAAGCCTCGCTCTACGTCTGGGCGAAGCTGCCCGACGGCGTCACGCAGTGCCGAATTCGCCGCCCGATTGATCGAAGACACGGCGGTCGTGGTTACCCCCGGGCGTGGTTACGGTGTCAACGGCGAAGGCTACATCCGTCTCTCGCGTGACCACGCCGGATGAGCAGGTGGACGAGGGCATGAAGCGGATTGCTGCCTGGAAAGGCATCTGAATGACGCCGCGGTGGGATGACTGTGTGAGGACCTGTGCCTCGTAGCCTGCACTCCACCGCGCCGACTCGCGACAGGGCCTATCTCGTTGCCGCCGAGGTGCCGCACGCCGTCATCGCCGCCGAGGACTCCATCGAAGAACTTGCGGAGCTCGCCGTGTCCGCAGGGGCCAAAGTAGTCGGCGCCACCATCCAGCACCGGCGAACGCCCACGGCAGCCACCTACATCGGCAAAGGCAAGCTTGAGGAGGTTGGCGCCGACGGTCGCGAACTCGGAGCTAATGTCGTCATCTTCGACGACGAACTGTCGCCTTCGCAGCAGCGCAACCTGGAAGACGAACTCGGGATCAAGGTGATCGACCGGACGGCGTTGATCCTCGACATCTTCGCCACCCGCGCCTCCACGCGTGAAGGCAAGCTCCAGGTGGAGTTGGCGCAGATGCAGTACCTGCTCCCGCGGCTGGCCGGCCAGTGGTCCCACCTTGAGCGAATGGAAGGGGCGATAGGCACCCGCGGCCCAGGCGAAACCCAGATCGAGACGGACCGCCGCCTCGTGCGAAGCCGGATCGACAAGCTGCGCCGCGACCTGAAGAAGGTGCAGACACAGCGGGAGCTGTACCGGCGGCAGCGGCGGCGCAGCCAGGTCCCGGTCGTCGCCCTCGTGGGCTACACCAATGCCGGCAAGTCGACGATCATGCGGCGATCTGAGCGGCGCCAATGTGCTCGCCGCCGACAAGCTCTTTGCCACGCTTGACCCGGTGACTCGCCGCGTCAGCCTCGAAGGCGGCGATGTCTTCCTCCTCAGCGATACGGTCGGCTTCATCCAGAAGCTGCCGACGCAGCTCGTGGCCGCCTTCCGGGCCACACTGGAGGAGCTAACGGAGGCGCACCTGCTACTGCACGTGGTCGACGTCTCGCATCCACATGCGGCCGACCAGGCGGAGGTGGTAGCCCAGACGCTGGAAGCAATTGGCGCCGGCGACCGCCGGCGCCTGCTCGTCCTCAACAAGGCGGACAGGCTCTTCGACGAAGCGGTGCCGACGGCAAGCCAGCTCGCGACGCTTTCCCGCGACATGCGTGATGTGGACCGGGCGGCCGAAGCGGCGGTCGCGATTTCGGCAACGAAGGAATGGGGCCTGGCCGAGCTGAAGAGCGTCATCGAAGAGCGCCTGGCGCCGGCCGCCACGGCCGGTTGGGACACCGGCCATTGAACGGCACACCTGTTGCCGGTAGAACGAGTGGACATGCCGTCGCATAGCCCCATCCCTCTCCCCCACCCCGACGGCCCGCTGTCCGGCTACCGGGTATTGGACTTCGCCGACGAAAAGGGACAGCTCTGCACCCGGCTGATGGCCGAAATGGGAGCGGACGTGATCAAGGTGGAACCGCGCGGCGGTGACCCCACACGCCAGAACGGCCCACATTTCCGCGACGAGCCGGGCGACAGCCACAGTCTCTACTGGTGGGCGATGAACGCGGGGAAACGTTCCATCACCCTTGAGTTGAAGCTGGAGGCGGGCCGCGAACTCCTGAACCGGCTGGTCGAAACCGCAGACATTGTGGTGGAGACGAACCGGCCGGGCACCGCGGCGCCGCTCGGCCTCGACTATCGCAACCTGTCCAGGGTCAACCCCGGGATCATCGTCACAAGCATCACGAACTACGGCCAGACTGGCCCTTATCGCGACTATGAGGCGACAGACATCGTCGGCTCGGCGATGGGCGGACACATGTACCTGAACGGCGATGCCGAGCATGGCCCCGTGCGGACGACGGCGCCGCAAGCGTACGCACAGGTGAATGTGCAGGCCGCAATGGGAACGGCAATCGCGCTCTATGCCAGGGGCGTGAACGGCGGCGCGGGGCAGCATGTCGATGTCTCGATGCAAGAGGCGATGGCGAACGCGATGGACCATGCCCAGCAGACCTGGGACATCGCCGAGCTGAACATCAAGGGGCCGGGACTGGGCCGTAACCTCGCGGGCATCCAGCGCGGGCGCTACCTCTTCGAAGCAGCCGACGGCTGGGTGGCCTGCCTCGCGAACGGCAACATGCAGGGACCACGCGGCGGCCCCATCATCGACTGGCTCGCGGAACATAACGGGGCCGGCGAGATCGCGTCCGACCGTTGGCGCCTGAAGCTCGCTGTGCTGGAACCGTTGAGCGCCACGGAGACGGCATACATCGAGGAGACCCTGGCGGCGTTTTGCAAGCGGTTTCCCAAGCTCTGGCTGGTCGAAGAAGCGCAGCAACGTGGGGCAGGCTGGGCGCCCGTACTCTCACCGCGCGAGATCGTGGAGGCGAACCACCTTGCCGAGCGCGACTACTGGGTCATGGTCCGTCACGAAGACATCGGGGAGACATTCATCTACCCGGGGGCGCCCTTCAAGATGGGTGTATCCCCGTGGAAGCAACGGGGCCGGGCGCCGCACTCCGGCGAACACAATGCCGACGTCTACGGCGATCTGCTCGGGATGGACGAGGCTGCGCTCCGGCGCGCCCGGATGCGGATGGTGATCTGACGATGGCCAGTGCGAAAAGGGAGATGAGGAAACCGTTCGAGGGCCTGCGCGTCGCCGACTTCAGCTGGGTGGGCGTCGGGCCAACCGTGGGGAAGTATCTCGCGGACTTCGGTGCCGACGTTATCCGAATTGAATCCCGTCAGCGGCCCGAGACGTTGCGGTTCGCAGGGCCGATGGCAACGCCCGCACCCGACCTCGACGGTTCCGGGTACTACGCGAATTTCAACAGCAGCAAGCGCTGCGCGAGCATCGACCTGCAGCATCCGCGAGGTCCCGAGATGGCGATGCGCCTCGTGGCGAAGTGCGACGTCGTCCTGGAGTCGTTCGCGCCGGGAGCGATGGATCGTCTGGGGCTTACCTACGACGTCCTTAGCGCCGGCCGCGACGACCTCCTGATGATGTCCCTGCCCTTGTTCGGCCAGACCGGGCCCTGGGCGCCCTGGCGCGGCTACGGCCACACGCTGCAGGCGGCGGCGGGATTCAACCACCTGACCGGCTGGCCTGACAACCCGCCGATTGGGACCGGCATCGCCTACACAGACTTCCTGGCGCCCCACTTTGCAACCTTCGCCCTCGTCGCCGCCCTCGACTACCGGCGCCGGACCGGCAAGGGGCAGTACATCGACTTCTCCCAGCAAGAGGGCTCCATCCACGCCCTGGGCACCGCCATCCTGGAGTGGACGGTGAACGGCCGCGAGGCTGAGCGCCTCGGGAACCGCGACCCGGAGGCAGCGCCACATGGCTGCTACAAGTGCAAGGACGGCAAGTGGGTCGTCGTTGCCTGTTTCACCGAGAAGCAATGGGAAGGATTCAGGGCAGCCCTCGGCCGTCCCGACTGGTGCGACCTTGAACGGATGCGCAGAAAGTGGCAGCGGCTGAACGAACAGAAGGAGATCGACTGGCACATCGCGGCGTGGTGCCAGGAGTTCACTGCCTCCCAGGTGATGAAGAAGATGCAGGAGTTTGGTGTCCCCTCCGGCATCGTGAAGACGGCGGAAGATATGCATCGGGACCCCCAGATGCGCCACCGCAAGCACTACGCAACGCTCGACCATCCGGTCATGGGGGAGCGGACCTACGACACGCCGGCGTTCAAGCTGTCGAAGACGCCCCACGAACTGACGCGACCGGCACCGCTCCTCGGCCAGCACACCGAAGAGGTGTTCCGCGAGGTTGTCGGGATGAGCGCTGAGGAGTTCGCGGCGGGCAAAGAAGAAGGCGTCTTCGAGTAGAAGACGCCTTCGGTTCGAGCTCCGGACTGTCCGACGCTAGCTGCCGCCGCCCGATGGTGGTGCACTTCCCGGGACTGGGGCACCCTCTTTGATCGTCAGGGTGCCCTGCATCTGATCCGGGTGGTACTGGCAGTGGAATGCGTACTCACCGACGTCCGGCGTCGTAAAGGTGAACATCACCGACTCTCCTGCGGAGACCGCGGGGGTCGAAACGTCGGTGCCGTCTTTGTCGCAGCCTGCAGAACAGGTATCGACAAGGGGGCCGTCGCCGGGCGTCGTGCCCTGGAACAGCTGCCAGTTGTGGATGCTGGCGCCGGTGTTTTCGAGCGTGAGCGTCACTTCCGTATTCGGTGGCAACGTGAGCTGGTTCTCCGGGAATTCGAAGTCCGCTGCCTCGATAGTGCCGGTCTCTGCGAAGGCGCCGCTCGATGCTACCACCGCCACCGCCACCGCCGCCACCGGAGCCGGGAACGGGGGCGCCTTCTTCGATGACCAACGTGCCCTTCATCTGGTCCGGATGGTACGAGCAGTGGAAGGCATATTCGCCCACATCGGGGGTTGTGAAGGTGAACATCGTCGTCTCGCCGCCTGAGAGCGCGGGGGTCGATACATCGCTGCCGTCATCGGCGCAGCCCGAACTGCACGTGCTCACCAGCGGGCCTTCACCGGCGGTTGTGCCCTGGAAGAGCTGCCAGTTGTGGATGCTGTTGCCCACGTTGTCGAAGGTGAGCGTCACTTCGGTGTTCGGCGGGAGCTTGATCTGGCTATCGGGGAAGCTGAAGTCGACGGCCCGAATGGTGCCGGTCTCGGCGAAACCGGTGGGGGTTTCGCCGCCGCCTCCATCGCTACCGGTCGATTCGCTCTGGAAAAGCGTGAGCCCGGCGCCGACGAAGAAGCCGCCGACGATGAGTGAGCCGAGCAGAATGGCCGCGGTGCCGGTGCCAAACCGGACGGCCACGTCCTTCGTGTCGCGCACAACTTCCATGTCGAACACCTGGACGGTGCCCGCCACTACCTGGTCGGCATGGCCGTTAATGAGGTCGAGCAGGGTGTCGCGGCTTTCGTCATACGTGGCAAGGCCTTCGCGGTTGGACCAGGTGGTCTCGACCATGACTTGCGATGTCCCGGTCGCTGCCGGGGAAACGACGATGCGGAGGTCCTGGAAGCCTGCGAGGTCGCGGAGGCTATTCTCGCGGCTGTTGATCTCGGTGAGGACTCCTACGCGGGCGGCATCGAGCTGGCCCTCGGGAATAGCGAACGTGAGGACCTGGGTGTAGCGGGCATTCGCCTCTGAAAGCGTTGCGTGGGAAGAGGCTTTGGCGCGCATGCGGCCGTCTTCGTAGGCCCAGCCGGCAACAGCAAGGAGGGTTACAGCGAGGGCAGCGCCAAGAGCGACCGCGGCGATGTCGCTGCCGTTGTCCCGCGCCCACCAGACGAGGGCTGCGCCAAGCAAGAGCGCCGCGACGCCCGCGACGATTGGCCAGGGACTGGGGTCCGGCAAGTGGACTTCGTGGCCTGCACCCTGGCCGTGTTCGTCTTCCATTGGAATGGGGCTCCTTCTCCTCTTACGAGGGGATGACGTAGAGAATGGTGAAGAGTGCGATCCAGACCACATCAACAAAGTGCCAGTACATGGAGCACGCTTCGACGGCTTCGTGGTTCTCGGCGGCGAATTGGCCGCCAAGGCTGCGCATCAGGGCCACGAAGATGAAGAGCACACCGCCGGCAACGTGTGCGCCGTGGAAACCTGTCAGCGTGAAGAAGGTGGTCCCAAAGATGGTGTCGTCGGCGCGGAACGGGAGCTGGGTGTAGTCGTACAGCTGAAGGGTGAGGAAGGTCATCCCCATCACGATGCTGATGAAGAGCGCCCCAGATAAGGCCGGTGCGGTTCCCCTTCTTGATCTGGAAGACGCCCCACTGGATAGCGAACGAGCTGAGGACGAGGATGATGGTCGCCGATGATGGGGATGCGTCAGTTCGAGGTCGAAATTCGACGCCCGCCGCTACCTTCTCGGGCGAGAGCAGCTCGCTCCGGGCGGCCACTGGTCGCTGTCGGCGCGGGCGATGAAGTAGGCGGCGAAGAGGCCACCAAAGAACATGACCTCCGAGGCGATGAAGAGGATGAACCCCAGCATCCCATTGCTGAGTCTGTTGCCGGTGCTGGGCGTGAGCCGTGCGCTGCCATTCCCTGTCTCCGTCCTAGTGAGCTGTGCCTCATGTGCAGTTCACCGCGCCGTGGCGCAGGTCGAAGAGCGGGCGCTCCGAATGGATCTCGGGAAGGCTCGTCGAAGTTATGGACCGGCGGCGGCGATGTCGTCGCACCACTCCAGCGTGTTCGCCTCCCATGGGTCGTTGGGCTGGTCCTTGGGCCGCATGAAGGCGGCATCACTGCGGCGAGAGGAACGGGATCATCGAGACGGCGATGAGGAACGCGCCCGGTCGTCGAGATCAGTTGAGCAGTGTCCCAGTCCGTGCTGCTTGAGTAGGTCGCGATGCGGCGCGGCATGCCATCCAGGCCGAGCAGATGCATGGGGAAGAAGGTCGAGGTTGAAGCCGATGAACATCAGCGCGAAGTGGATCTGCCCCAGCGTGTCGTTCAGACGCCTGCCCCAGATCTTGGGGAACCAGTAGTAGAGGCCGGCGAAGACCGCGAACACGCTGCCGCCGAAGAGCACGTAGTGGATGTGGGCGACGACGAAGTAGGTGTCGTGGATGGCGAAGTCGACGGGCACAGCGGCGCTGAAGGTGCCGTTGATGCCGCCGATCAGGAACATGCTGACGAATCCGAGGGCGAAGAGCATCGGTGGCTCGAAGGTGATGGAGCCGCGCCACAGCGTGCCGAGCCAGTTGAAGATCTTCACGCCGGTTGGCACGCCGATCATGAAGGTCATGAAGCCGAAGTAGGGCTTGCAGCACCGCGCCGGTCGTGAACATGTGGTGGGCCCAGACGCTGAAGCCGAGGCCGCCGATGCCCATGGTCGCGAAGACGAATGCCTTGTAGCCGAACAGCGGCTTGCGCGAGAAGACGGGCAGGACCTCGGAGACGATGCCCATGCCCGGCAGGATCATGATGTAGACCGCCGGGTGCGAGTAGAACCAGAAGACGTTCTGCCAGAGGACGGCGTTGCCGCCGTTGTTCGGGTCGAAGAACCCACCGCCGAAGTTGCGGTCGATGAAGAGCATGACGAGCGCGGAGGCGAGGACCGGGCGTGGCGAGCAGCTGGAGGACGGCCGTGACGAGCACGGTCCAGCAGAAGATCGGCATGCGGAACATCGTCATGCCGGGCGCGCGCATCCGGAACATCGTGACCAGGAAGTTGGCGGCGCCGATCGTGGATGAGATGCCGAGCATGAGGACGGCGATGATCCAGAGGTCCATGCCGGTGCCCAGGCCGTGCGGGCGAGCGGGCTGTAGGCGGTCCAGCCGGCGGCGGCGGCGCCGCCGCTCGACGAGGAAGCCGCAGAACATGATCAGGCCGGCCGGGGGCACCAGCCAGAACGAGAGGGCGTTGATGCGCGGGAAGGCCATATCGGCGGCGCCGATTTGGAGCGGGACGATGTAGTTGCCGAAGCCCGCCCAGACGGGGATGACGAAGAGGAAGAGCATCGCCGAGGCGTGCATCGTGAAGATCTGGTTGTAGGTGTGGTGTGTTGACGAAGGTGTTGTCGGCGACGGCCAGCTGGGTGCGCACGAGGAGCGCAAGGATGCCGCCCGACGGCGAAGAAGAACATCGTCGTGTAGAGATAGAGGATGCCGAGCTTCTTGTGGTCGACCGTCATCAGCCATTCGAGGATGGCGGGGCGTGCGTATCCGGTATTTGGGACGGCAACGGTGGCCATGGGTCATGCTCCTCCCTGAAGTGCGATGCGACGCCTGAGGCTGCCGCGGCTACGGTTCATCGTGGTGCTGGCCATCGAAATCAAGGTTGCGCGGCAGCCAGGGCAGACCCCGACTGTTCGGCGATCCAGGCATCGAAATCTGCGCGAGAGAGCACCTCTGATGGTGAAACGCATGAAGGCATGGCCGATGCCACAGAGTTCGGCGCACTGTCCGTTGTAGACCTTGCCGATGGCGTCTTCGTCGATCGTCACTTTGAACTTGTTGTCCCGGCCGGGGATGACATCGAGCTTGTAGAGGAAGTCGCGGACGTAGAACGAATGGATGACGTCCTGGGAGAAGAGCTCGAATTCGATCGGCTCACCGGCAGGAAGGACGAGCTCCGGTTCTTCGTCGGGGCTCCCCTGGACGACGACGGAGGCATCGCTGTTGGGGTCCGAGCCAGGGCCAAGGTCGTTCAGGTTGTAGGTGAACTTCCACTGGAACTGGAAGCCCTGGACGTGGACGGTCATGTCCTCAGGCTCGGCCGAATGCTCAACATCGATGAGCACGACGACCGAGTAACTGAACATGATCACGACGAGGAGGACGGGGATCGCCACCCAGAGCATCTCGAGGGGGGTGCTTCCATGGGTCTGGCGCGGGAGGGTGTCGTCCTTCTTTCGGAAGCGAATGATGGCAACCAGCAACGCGCCACCGACGAGGGCGAAGACCGCGATCGCGAGGAGGCTCACGAAGATGAACAGATGGTGCATCTTGTGCGCTTCTTCAGTGATGCCCGACGGTTGCTGGGCAAAAGCGCTTTGGATGGTGAGCAGAGCCAGGAGTGCGGTCGAGATCAGGATGAGCGCGCGGCGTGAGAATCGCCGAGGGCCAAATCGACGCATGCGGTGAACTCCCCTTCCCCTACCCTGAGACGGGCTGCGCGCGCCCGTTCCTCGAGCCCCGGGCACAGCCTTGAAAGGCCCGGTTGTGAAGGGCGTCGCAATCAGTTTTATAAGCCTCGCTGGATTCGGGTGTCAAGAAATGGAGAAGGCTGGTGAGCGGAGTTGCCCGCCTGGCCCTAGATGACGGCGACATCGACGCCCATGGCCACGAACAACAATGCGAGATAAAGGAGCGAGTACTTGTAGAGCTCCATCGGTGAGACCGTCGAGGGCCGGCGCCAGAGTTCCCACGCGCGGTAGATGAACAATGCACCGAGAACGACTGCGCTAGCACCGTAGATCAGGCCGAGGCTCGCCGCGGGGAGCAAGACGAAGGAAAAGGCCACAAGGACGATGCTGTAGATGAGAATCTGCTTCCGGGTGGAGGCAGGCCCGTGGGTGACGGGGAGCATGGGAACGCCGGCTTGCCCGTAGTCGTCCTTCAACCGCAGGGCGAGCGCCCAGAAGTGCGGGGGCGTCCAGAGGAAGATGATCCCGAACATCACGATGGAGGCGAGCGTGATGTCGCCGCTGACCGCGGCCCAGTCCAACGGCGGGGGGAAATGCGCCCGCGGCGCCGCCTATGACGATGTTCTGGGGCGTCCGGCGTTTGAGCCAGACCGTGTAGATGAAGACATAAAACAGTAGGGCTGAGAGCGCCAGGCACGCTGCCATCGGCGTCGTCGCGAACCAGAGAAAGACGAAGGCGCCGGCCCCAAGCACGATGCCGAATGCGAGGGCGTGGGACGGAGCAATGACGCCCTTGACCAGCGGCCGGCCCCGGGTGCGTTGCATGACGCCGTCGATATCGCGGTCGTACCAGCAGTTGATCACGTTGGCGCCCGCGGCCGATGCCGTGCCGCCGACGAGCGTGGCGATGAGGAGCCAGCCGCCGGGCCAGCCCATCCGCGGCGACGATCATGGCCGGCACGGTCGTGATCAGGAGGAGCGTGATGATCATCGGCTTTGTCAGCGCGACGTAGGCGCGGAGGGTCTCCGAGCACGCGTGACGCGTGGCGTCACGGTGATCGCGGGCGCGGTCATGCCGTCACCGCCGATTGGCGCGGCACTTCGGCACGCACAGCCGGATAGAAGATCGAGAGTGCGAGAGGAAGCTCAAGGTAAGCCAGATTGTGGCAGCGATTTCGGTGTGACCAACGGCAAGGGCATCGGGGAACTCATACCAGACGTTGAGCGCGCCGACCAGCACCTGGGCGCCGTAGAGGGCGACGACGAGCGGAGCGATCACGCGGGCCCAGGCGACGCTTCGGCTCGCGTCCTGCCAGAGCTGGATGACCAGCCAGGCCAGGGGAATCGCGAGTCCCGCCGCCAGGTAGCGATGGACCATGTGGACGACTTCGTGTTTGTCGGCGGCAGGCAGGGGCGCGCCGTTGCAGAGCGGCCAGCCCGAGCAGGCAGTGCGCAGCGCCACTTTCGGCCATGTAGCCGCCGATCCAGAGCAGGGCGGCGAAGGTCGCGAGGGTGACGAGCGCGGCGCGTCCCCCGGTGGGCCAGTGGGTGCCGCCAGGGCGATGCTGGTTCTGCGGGTCCGCGCGGTACATGCCGACAACGACGAATGCTTCCATGGAGAGGATGACCATGGCCATCAGCAGGTGGGTCGCGACGACTTCGGGCGGGAGTTCGCGCCAGACGGTGATGGCGCCGAGGAGGCCCTGCGCCATCGACCAGCGGCACGACGATGATCGCGGTCCAGAGCACCGCGGGCACGGCGCGGTAGTAGCGCCAGGCATAGACGGCGGTTGCCACGACGAGGAGTCCGACGACTGGCGGCAACGTAGCGGTGGCTGAATTCGATGATTGGCTGAGTGGCCCATGTCACCGGGCGGGACGAGGCCGCCGTGACAGGTTGGCCAATCAGGGCAACCGAGGCCCGAACCCGTGGCCCTCACCAATGCTCCGACGCCGACCAGGATGAGCGTGGCCAGGGTGGTCACGACGGCGACGCGTTGAGCGTTTTTCATTCGAGAATGGGGCCCCAGTGGTGCGAGGAGGGAATGCCGGTGTCGACTCGCGCTGCCTCAGCATCCCACATCGGCCAGAAGCTCGGCCGAATAAAGAATCAGAATCCCTGGGTTCCGTCTAACCAGCGCAGACCATCGACGAGGATGCCGTTCACCGGCCATCTCCCAGTGGAGGTGGTTACCGGTGGAAAGGCCCGTGGTCCCGACTTCGCCGATGACATCGCCCGGCCGTAACGGTCTCGCCCTCCACGACATGCACCTTCGACATGTGGCCGTAGCCGGAGAAGATGCCGCCGCCGTGGTCGATGATCGACCATGTTGCCGCGTTCGGGAAGCTCGCGGGCGACCACGACGGTGCCGTCGTTCGTGGCGTGAATCGGCGTCCCGCCGTCGGCTGCCGAGGTCGGTGCCGCCGTGGTGCCCGGACGGCGGTCCGCCGTAGAAGGAGCGTTGCTTCGCCGAAGTAGCCGGTCACCCTCATCGTCGTCGAGCGGCGGCAGCCAGGTATCGCCGTATTGGCGCGCGAGTAACGCCGGCGTAGGTGGCGGCAAGGAGGCGGCTTCTGCCTGCGACGCCCTCGGGTGTGAGGTCCGAGCCGACACCGGGCGGCGAGGGTGATGTAGTCGACCGTCCAGTCCGTCGCGAGCACGGTGATGGGCTAGGGTGATGGTGGTCGTCGAATCCCTGGACGTCGACCGCCTGGATCTGCAGCATCGGCGGCGCCGGGGCTGATGAGGACGCCGACAGCCGAAGAACGCCTGCGACGCACCCCCCGGGTCAGGCGCCAGCTGGTAGGTGCGTGCCAAAAACCGAGAGCGTCCCCGAAACCGCACCCGGCACCCGCGACGGATGCTGCGCCGCCCTGGTAGATCGCGAGGTCGAGAACGCCCGGCGAGAGCATTTGTCCCTGGGTGGAGAGGCCCGGGACGACCAGCCGTAGCGGTCCTGGTGGGACTCGCGCCGCGACCCCGAAGGGCGGCATGCCCGACAGCGCCTGGTCGCGCGCCTCGATGGAAGGGCTGCTTCGAGCCAGTTGGTGGTCGTCCTGAGCAGCGTTGCCACCAGCACGGCGAGAAGCAGCCCGACGGCGGGCGCCAGTGTGATGTGGGCGCCGTCGACGCCGCGCCGGCCCTGCCTCGCTACGGTTTCCATGGCTCCTTCGCCCGCGCTGACCGGGCGGCATCTCGGGCGGCATCGACAACGCCGAGTACTTCGGCCGGCTGCGGAATGCCGGCGAGGATGAAGTTCGGCACTTCGCCGGCGGTCTGGCAGCGAAGGTCGCCGTAGTTGAAGAAGCGTTGGCAGGAGGCCCTCTCGGTCGACGGCGATGTCCTCGACGTCGACGAGGTCGGCCGAGGCCATGCGGTGATGGAACCAGTGCGGCTTGAGCGAATCGACGATGCGCTGGTTGGTGATGACCCAGATGTCGTTGTTGTAGCGAGAACCAGGCGAAGTAGATGCGCACCGACCAGTAGCCCACCCAGAGGAGATCGAGGATGAGGACGACAAGGCCGGTCCCACCGCGTGAGGCCCGGCCGGCCCGCAGACGAGCAAGCGTGAGGATCAGCCACCGGCAGCGCGCCGACGAAGACCTGGAGCACGATCCTCGGGTAGAGGTACATCCAGTGGCGCCGGCAGAAGCTGATGACCGACTCGGAGTCCTGGAGCGCGAACGGCAGCTTCACCGGAGGCCTAGCTGGTGACCGCGCCTTCGGCGGCGCTCGTAACTTCGCGGGCGTACTTTGCGAAAACTCCCCTTTCGTATCGTGGCGCCGGCTGCGTTCCAGGCATGACTTGCGGCGGCGCAGCTCGTCCTCGGGGACTTCGAGAGTCGAGCGGCGGGCGGTGATGTCGAAGCTGATGGTGTCTCCTTCGTGGACGAGGGCGATGGGACCGCCGACGAACGCCTCGGGGGCGACGTGCCCGGCCATCAGGCCATGCGTGTGCGCCGCTGAAGCGGCCGTCGGTGAGCAAGGGCAACCGACTCTCCCAGCCCGGCGCCGACGAGCGCAGCGGTGACGCCAAGCATCTCGCGCATGCCGGGGCCGCCCTTCGGCCCTTCGTTGCGGATGACGACGCACGTCGCCGGCGCTTGATCTGGCCGGGTGAGACGGCCTCGAAGGCGTCCTCTTCGCGTTCGAAGACGCGCGCCGGGCCGCGAGTGCATGGAGCGCTCTTGCCCGGCGACCTTGATCACGCAGCCATCCGGCGCGAGGTTGCCCTTGAGGATGACCAGGCCGCCGGTGCTCTTGAGTGGCTTGTCGATCGGGCAGGATGACGTCCTGGCCCGGCGTCTCGACCGCCTTTGCGGCCTCTTCGGCGATGGTCTGGCCGGTCACCGTCATCACGGCGCCATGGAGCTTGCCGGCGTCGCAGGAGGCGCTTGGCGAGGAGTTGCGATGCCGCCGGCGCGGTCAAGGTCGAGCGCGACATAGCGTCCGCCCGGGCGGAGGTCGCCGATCAGGGGCGTGGCCTCGCTGATCCGGTCGAAGTCATCGATCGTGAGCTCTGGACGCCGGCTTCGCGGGCGATCGCGAGGAGATGGAGGACGACGTTGGTCGAGCCGCCGGTCGCGGCGGCGCCGACGATGCCGTTTTCGATCGCCTCGCGGGTGAGGATGTCGCGGGGCAGCGGACACCGCGCTCGAGGACGTCCATCACGAGCTCGCCCGCGTCGTACGGCCGACGTCGTCCTTGCGGCGGGTCGGTCGGCACCGACGGTGCCGCTGCCCATCGGCGAGAGGCCCATGAACTCGAGGACCATCGCCATCGTGTTGGCCGTGTACTGGGCGCCGCAGGCGCCCGCGCCGGGGCAGGCGGCGTCTTCGATCGCTGTCGAGCTCTTCGTCCGGAGATGTGCCGGCGGCATGCTGGCCGACGCCTTCGAAGACGTCCTGGATGGTGACGTCGCGGCCCTTGAAACGGCCCGGGGCGATCGAGCCGCTGTAGAGCATGAGCCCGGGGATGTTGAGGCGGGCGAGCGCCATCGCGCCCGGCCGGGATGGTCTTGTCGCAGCCGACGATGATGACGACGGCATCGAACGAGTAGCCGATGGCCGCCAGTTCGATGGAGTCGGTGATGACTTCGCGGCTGACGAGCGAGGCCTTCATGCCCTCGGTGCCCATGGAGATGCCGTCGCTGATGGAGATCGTGTTGACTTCCATCGGTGTGCCGCCGGCTGCGCGGACGCCTGCCATCACGTGCTGGGCGAGTTCGCGCTGGTTGAAGTTGCAGGGCATGGTGCCGATCCACGAGTGCGCGACCATGACAAGAGGCTTGCGGAGGTCGTCGGCGCTGAATCCGACGGACTTGAAATAGCGAGCGGGCGGGCGCCCTCCCCGGTCCATCGACGAGCGTGTGGCTCTTGTGGCGTGGATCGAGCGACATAGATGCGGCCTCCGAGGTTTGCGGTAGGCCAAGCGTACCCCGGCTATCGAACTAGCTGAAAGCGACGGGTACGGCTACTTGACTCCCACGGCCGATGCCACTTCGCTCATCGCCTCGCCGAGGCGGTGGATGCCCTCCTCGATGTCTTCCATCGCACGTAGCTGAAGGCCAGCCGGACGTGGTTCGTCGAGCTTGCCGTCGGCGAAGAACTGGGGTCCGCTGGCCGACGATGACTCCGCGTTCGGTCGCCGCTTCTGCACGTCGCGCGAGTGAATGCCGGGCCGCAGGTGGAGCCAGAGGAAGAAGCCCCCTTGCGGGCGCACGTAGGTGCAGTAGTCGGCGCAGTAATCGTTCCAGCGAGCGTCTTCGACGCGCTCCAGCTTGCGCAGGTAGATCGCCGCGGAGCCGATCGATGTGGCGGTCGAGGTCTCCGTTGTTGATCATCTCGGCGATGACACGGCCCTGGAACGGGCTGCGTACCCATGTCGTAACGGACGGCTGCCATGCGGGAGATCGAGGGCGGGCGGGCCCATGACCCAGCCCATGCGCAGGCCGGTCGCGATGATCTTGGAGAAGCTGGAGACCTTGATGCCGTGGTTGCCCGCCGCTGAGCGAGAAGAGCGAAGGGGGCGGCGGTCGTTTCGAACCAGAGTTCGCCGTAGGCGTCGTCTTCGAGGACGAAGGTCTTGTGCTTCCGGGCCAGCTCGACGACGCGCTCCGGCGTTCGAGGGCGAGCGTGCAGCCGGCCGGGTTCTGGTGGGTGGGGATGCAGTAGAGGAACTTCGCGCGCTTGCCCTGCGTCGCGAGCTTCATCGAGCTCCTCCTCGAGCGCGTCGACACGGAGGCCATACTCGTCCATCGGCACGGCGACCTGTTCGGCGCCGAAGGATGCGGAACGTGCGCATGCTGCCGGGGAAGTTCGGGGCTTCGACGAGCACGATGTCGCCGGGGTCGAGCAGGGCTTCGCAGACCATGCCGATGCCGTGGGCGGAACCGGAGGCGATGATCACCTGGTCCGGCGTGACGCGGTATGCCCTCGATCTCGGGACGAGCGCTCGAGCGATGGCTGCGCGGAGCGGTTCGGGCCAAAGGTGCCGCCGTACTCGAGCGCCTCCTTCTGCTCGCGATCGATGACGGTGCGGGCGGCTTTGAGGAAGCAGGTCGCCGGGAAGAGAGGGGATGTCGGGAAGGCCGCCGGCGAACGAGATGACGGGCCGCGGATCGGCGTCGCGGCCGCCCAGACCTGGGCCCGAGGATCTTTGCGCGGTGGCTGACGATTTCTTCGAGGGTGGTCCGGTGTCCAGTAAGACGGTTCGGTCATGCGAACACATCCGGATGTTTGCCAAAAAGTATAGCGCGCGGCCGGGAAGCCGCCGCGCAAACGAGGGAATTCACAGAAGGACGAGTCCGGGTGTAAAAGGGGTCGATCGGATCGACTTGCGGTGCTGCTATACTGCACACTTCACCATTGCGCCCGCCCAGGGTTTGGGAATGTTTTCACAAATCGTGCAGCCTGGTGACACGGTTTCCCGGCTGCTTTCGCACATTCCTGAACGAGCGGGGGGTAACAGAAGCGGAGCGAGCATGCCGACGGCCACCACGAGTGCCGACCGCGCAGGGCCTCTATCGATCCCCGCTTCGAGCACGATGCTGCGGTGTGGGTTTCGTCGTGCATCTGAAGGGTCATCGGTCCCACCAGATCTCCACGACGGCCTGACGGCCCTGGAGAACCTCAACCACCGTGGCGCCTGCGGGTCCGAGCCGAATACCGGTGACGGGGCCGGCATGCTGATCCAGGTCCCCCACGAGTTCTTCCGCCACGAATGCGCCGCACTCGGCATCCGGCTGCCCGAGGCCGGCCACTACGGCGTCGGCATGTTTTTCGCCTCGCCGGACCAGCGCGCCCGTGACCAGGCGATGGCGCTCTTCACGGCGATCGTGGAGGAGGAGGGCCAGCACCTCCTGGGCTGGCGAGACGTGCCCGTGGTCAGCGATGACCTCGGCGAGAGCGCGCTCGCCGCGGAGCCAACCGTGCACCAGGTCTTCATCGGGCGCGGCTCCCGACGTTGCCGACGAAGACGACTTCGAGCGCGAGCTCTACATCATCCGCAAGCGGTTCGAGCGTTCGGTCGGCCGCTGGGGTATCCCGGACGACGAGGAGTTCTACTTCACCAGCCTTTCCTGCCGGACGCTGGTCTACAAGGGCATGCTCACGGCGCGGCAGCTGGACCAGTATTACCCGGACCTCTCGAATCGCCGCGTGATCAGCGGGATCGCATGTTCCATTCGCGGTTCAGCACGAACACGTTCCCCAGCTGGAAGCTCGCCCACCCCTACCGGATGGTGGCCCACAACGGCGAAATCAACACCCTTCGCGGCAATATCAACTGGATGACAGCGCGCGAGGCGCTGTTCCGGTCACCGCACTTCCCGGTTGTCTCGAAGATCCTTCCGGTGATCGAAGAGCGCGGAAGCGACACGGCGAGCCTCGACAACGCGCTCGAGCTGCTCGTCCGGGCGGGCCGGCCGATTGCCGCACGCGATGATGATGCTGATCCCCGAAGCCTGGAGCGGCCACGAGTCGATGCGCGACGAGAAGAAGGCGTTCTACGAGTACCACAGCTGCCTGATGGAGCCGTGGGACGGCCCCGCATCGGTCGCGTTCACCGACGGCAAGCACGATCGGCGCCGTGCTCGACCGGAACGGGCTCCGGCCATCCCGGTACTACGTCACCAAGGACGACCTCGTGATCATGGCGTCGGAAGTCGGCGTGCTGCCTGTGGAGCCGGAGAACGTCCTCCTCAAGGGCCGGCTCGAGCCCGGCAAGATGTTCCTCGTCAGCATCGACGAAGGCCGCATCATCGACGATGCCGAGCTGAAGAAGCGCTACACAGAGGCGCGCCCTTACGCCGTGGCTCGATGAACACGTGCTCACCGAGGAGCATCTCCCGGTGGCGAGCGCACCGGAACTGCCCACGCCGGAACGGCTGCTCGAACGCCAGATCGCCTTCGGCTACTCCGTCGAGGACCAGAAATACATCCTTGGGCCGATGGCGATGAACGGCGAAGAGGCAATCGGTTCGATGGGGACGGACACACCGCTTGCAGTGCTCAGCGACCGGCCCCAGCCGCTTTACAACTACTTCAAGCAGCTCTTCGCGCAGGTCACGAACCCGCCGCTCGACGCCATCCGCGAAGAGATTGTGACGTGGCGTGAAGACGGTTATCGGCCCGAAGCCGAACCTGCTCGACCAGGCACTGGCAACGACGCGGAGTATCAGCCTGGCCTCGCCGTTCATTGGCAACGAGACCATGGCCCGCCTGAAGGCTCTGAACGCAGAAGGGCTCCAGACGGTCACGCTGGACATCCTCTTCCCGGCGAACGAAGGGCCAGCGGGCCTCGAACCGGCGATGGATCGCCTCTTCGCCGCGGCCGACCAGGCCATCGAAGACGGGGCGCGGATGCTCGTGCTCTCCGACCGGGGCGTTGACTGCCGAGCACGCGCCGATACCCTCGCTACTGGCCGTAGCCGGCCTCCACAACCACCTCGTTCGCGAGCGACGCCGCACGCAGGTCGGCTTCGTCGTTGAGACGGGCGACGCACGCGAGGTGCACCACTTCGCCCTGCTCATCGGCTACGGCGCAGGGGCCATCAACCCCTACCTCGCGCTCGACTCGCTTCGCCAGATGCGCCGACGACGGAGCTGCGGCGAGGACATCACGCCGCAGGAAGCGGCCGAGCACTACCTCAAGGCGATCAAGAAGGGCGTCGTCAAAGTGATGTCCAAGATGGGCATCTCGACCATCCAGAGCTATCGCGGCGCCCAGATCTTCGAGGCCATCGGGCTCGGCGAGGGACTCGTCGACCGTTACTTCACGAAGACGGTGTCGCGCATCGGCGGAATCGGCATCGACGAAGTGGCCGTCGAAGACGCTGGCGCATCACCGGCGCGCCTATCCCGGAGCGCGACGGCGGGCTCGAGCGAACTCGAATGGGGCGGCCAGTACCAGTGGCGCCGGGACGGCGAATTCCACCTCTTCAATCCCGGACACGATCTTCAAGCTGCAGCACGCCACCCGCACCGGTCGCGAGGAGATCTTCCGCGAGTACACGAAGCTCGTGAACGACCAGTCCGAGCACATGTGCGACGCTGCGCGGGCTGCTTCGACTTCAAGCCCGACCGCAAGCCGATCCCGATCGACGAGGTGGAGCCGGTCGAAGTCATCTTCACGCGCTTCGCAACGGGCGCCATGTCGTTCGGCTCGATCAGCGCAGAGGCGCACGAGACGCTGGCCATCGCGATGAACCGCATCGGCGGCAAGAGCAATACCGGCGAAGGCGGCGAAGACCCCCGGCGCTTCATCCCCGATGCCAACGGGGACCTTCGGCGCAGCGCCATCAAGCAGGTGGCTTCGGGCCGCTTCGGCGTCACCAGCGAGTACCTCGTCAACGCCGACGAGCTCCAGATCAAGATGGCCCAGGGCGCCAAGCCCGGCGAGGGCGGTCAGCTGCCGGGGCACAAGGTGTGGCCGTGGATCGCCAAGGTCCGCTACTCGACGCCCGGCGTCGGCCTGATTTCGCCGCCCCCGCACCACGACATCTATTCGATCGAGGACCTCGCGCAGCTCATCCACGACCTGAAGAACGCCAATCCCCGGGCGCGGATCAGCGTGAAGCTGGTCGCCGAGGTTGGCGTCGGCACCGTCGCTGCGGGCGTCGCCAAGGCAAAGTCGGACGTGGTCCTGATCAGCGGCCACGACGGTGGCACCGGCGCGAGCCCGCTAACGTCGCTCAAGCACGCCGGCATCCCCTGGGAACTGGGGCTGGCGGAGACCCAGCAGACGCTTGTTGCTGAACCAGCTGCGCGACCGCATCATCGTGCAGATAGACGGCCAGATGAAGACGGGCCGTGACGTCGTCGTCGCGGCGCTCCTCGGCGCGGAGGAGTACGGCTTCGCGACCGCGCCGCTCGTCGTGATGGGCTGCATCATGATGCGCGTGTGCCACCTCGACACCTGCCCGGTCGGCATCGCCACACAGAACCCGGAGCTTCGCAAGAAGTTCGAAGGACGTGCCGAGCACGTCGTCAACTTCTTCACCTTCATCGCCCAGGAAGTCCGCGAACTGCTGGCGGAACTCGGGCTATCGCGAGCATCGAGGAGATGGTCGGCCGCGTCGACCTGCTCGACATGCAGCGGGCTGTGGACCACTGGAAGGCCCAGGGACTGGATCTCTCAGCGATCCTCTACCGCCCAGAGGTCGAAGCATCCGTGCCGATCCGCAAGGTGCCGACCAGGACCACGGGCTGCGAGCATGCCCTCGACCAGGAACTGCTCAAACTCTGCGGTGAGACGATGGACAAGGGCACGCCAGTGAAGCTGGATTTGCCTATCCGCAACACGAACCGCACCGTCGGGACGATCCTTGGCAGCGAACTGACGCGGAAGTACGGCTTCGACGGCCTTCCGGACGACACGATCGACATTTCGTTCAGCGGCTCAGCCGGTCAGAGCTTCGGTGCGTTCGTCCCGCGGGGGATCACCCTGCGGCTTCGAGGGCGACTCGAACGACTACATCGGCGAGGGGCCTCAGCGGAGGCAAGCTCATCGTTCACCCACCGGCGGAGCCACCTTTCGTACCGGAAGAGAACATCCTCATCGGCAACGTCGCGCTCTACGGCGCTACGGGCGGAGCGGCGTTCTTCACGGGGTGTCGCGGGTGAGCGCTTCTGCGTGCGCAACAGCGGCGCCGTGGCAGTCGTCGAGGGCACCGGCGACCACGGCTGCGAATACATGACAGGCGGCCGGGCGATCGTCATCGGCAAGACGGGCCGCAATTTCGGCGCCGGCATGAGCGGCGGCATCGCCTACGTCTGGAATCCACGGGGCGAGTTCGAAGCCCTCTGCAACCTGGAGATGGTCGACCTCGAAGCGCTGGATGACTCGGAGGAAATCGACCTGGTGCGCGGCCTCCTCGAGCGCCACGTCGAGTACACCGGGAGCACGGTCGCTGCTGGACTCCTGGCGCGCTGGCCCGGAGCCGCGCGTGAGTTCACGAAGGTGATGCCCACCGACTACCGGCGGGTGCTGCTGGAGCAGGAGCGAGAACGGGAGCTTTCCACCTCGGCCGCGGGAGGCGCGGGTGGCTAAGACCACGGGATTCATGGAGTTCGACCGCGAGACCCCACCGGCGGCGGCCCGTGGACGAGCGTGTGCACGACTGGCTGGAGGTCTACGAGGAGTTTCCCGTCGAGTCACTGAAGAAGCAGGCGGCCCGCTGCATGGACTGCGGAATCCCGTTCTGCCACCAGGGCTGCCCACTTGGCAACATCATCCCCGACTGGAACGACATGGTCTGGAAAGGGCAGTGGCGCGCGCGATCGAGCGGCTCCATGCGACGAACAACTTCCCCGAGTTCACCGGGCGCCTGTGCCCGGCGCCGTGTGAAGCCGCCTGCGTGCTCGGCATCAACGAAGACCCGGTGACCATCAAGCAGATGGAAGTGAGCATCATCGACCGCGCCTGGGACGAGGGTTGGGTCGTTCCCCAGCCTCCGGAGACGAAGACGGGGAAGACGGGTGGCGGTGATCGGCTCCGGGCCCGCGGGTCTCGCCTGCGCCCAACAGCTTGCCCGCGCCGGCCACGACGTTGTCCTCTACGAGCGCGAGAACCGTATCGGCGGCCTCCTCCGCTACGGGATCCCCGACTTCAAGATGCGGAAGCACCACATCGACCGTCGGATGACCCAGATGGAAGTCGAGGGAGTCCAGTTCAAGCCCGGGGTGAACGTCGGGGTCGATGTCGATGTCCGCGAGCTACGGACGCAGTTCGACGCCATTTGCCTTACCGGCGGGGCAACGCACGCCCGCGACCTGGACGTCCCGGGCCGCGAACTCGAGGGTGTCTACGTGGCCATGGACTATCTGCCGTTGCAGAACCGGCGCGTGGCCGGTGACGAGATTCCCGACGCCTCCTTCATCTCGGCTGAAGGCAAGCGCGTGATCATCCTCGGCGGCGGCGACACGGGTGCAGACTGCCTGGGCACTGCGCACCGGCAAGGCGCCAGCGAGGTGAAGCAGTTCGAACTGCTTCCGCGACCCGCCGACTCCCGGCCCGACGAAAATCCGTGGCCCACGTGGCCGAACATCTATCGCGTTTCGTCGGCACACGAAGAGGGCGGCGTCCGGGACTATAGCGTGCTGACCAAGAAGCTGACGGGCGAGAATGGGACACTCAAGCAACTCCACGCCGTGCGGGTGGAGTTCGAATCGAAGAACGGCCGGATGGAGATGAAGGAGGTTCCCGGGAGCGAATTCACCGAGGATGTCGACCTCCTCCTCCTTGCGATGGGCTTCCTGGGACCGGAGAAGCCGGGCATGCTCGAACAGCTCGGCGTGAAGCTCACCGAGCGCGGCAACGTCTGGGCGGACGAAAACAAGATGACGAGTGTGCCCGGCGTCTTCACGGCCGGTGACATGACGCGGGGCCAGTCGCTTATCGTGTGGGCGATTGCCGAGGGCCGCGCGGCCGCCCGCGGAATCGACCAGCACCTGATGGGCGAAACGGTCCTTCCCTAGCTCTCGCGCTCGACCAGAAGCCTTCCCATTGTGAGCAGAGCAGACCTGGCGGCGGCGTCCGGCAAGGCGTCCAGCAGGGCCTCCGCCTCTTCACGAAAACGCGCCGACATCGACGCCGTCTGGTCACGAATGCCGGCGGCCTCGAGTGCGCCAACCACCGCTTCGATCGCCTCCGGACCCGGATCCGGCTGTTCGAGAACACGGAGGATGACATCACGTGGCGCGGCGGCGAGCCCGAGAAGCACAGGCAGGCTCTTCTTTCTCCGGACGATATCGTTGGTGTTCGACTTCCCCGTCTGGGCGCTGTCGCCCCAGATGCCGAGATAGTCATCCTGGGCCTGGAAGGCCAGGCCAATGGACACCCCCCAGCGCTGAAGGGACGCCACAACATCTTCGTCTCGCCCTGCTGCGATGGCCGCGAATGCAGCGCAGACGCCAATCAAGGCACCGGTCTTCCCGGCGACCATGTCCAGGTACTCGTCTGCCGTAACGCCGTCGCGCGTCTCGAACTCAAGGTCCTTCCACTGGCCCCGGATCATCTCTTCCGTAGCAGTGGTCAGCAGCGCGCTGTAGCGGGACGCGAGCGGCGCATCCGGCAAGCGGGCAAGCACGGCAAATGCGCGGCCAAAGAGGAGGTCGCCGGCATTGATCGCCTGGGCGGTGCCAAAGCGTGCCCAAAGGGTCGGGCGCCCGTGGCGGGTCGCGTCCTGGTCCTGGATTTCGTCGTGGACGAGCGAGAAGTTGTGGACCAGTTCGATGGCAACGGCGCCGGGCAACACCCTCTCGAGAGGAGCGCCGAGCAGGGCCGCGATATGGCAGGCAACCAGTGGCCGCAGCCGCTTTCCCGCGGCGTCGGAGGTTCTCCCCTCCGCGTCTTCCCATCCCATGACATAACGACAGGCAGCCGAGACGGGGGCGTCGTCGGCCGGCAGCGCGGCCTTGAGCGCCGCCTCCAGGGGAGCGCGGTAGGGCGCGAACAGATCAACAGGCATTCGCCTAGTTGCCGCCGGCGACCGGCAGTGGGTCGACCGCGATACCGATCCCGGCCGGCTTCTGCAGTCGCTCGCGCGCCAGGGCAGCGAGCCCCTCGCCATCGAGTCCGTAAACCTGCCGGAATGTGGCCTGCGGACCGTGATCGACGATCGTGTCGGGCATTGTCCGCATGGCGAGCATCCGATCGGCAAGGCCGTGGTCGGACAGCAGGGCAAGGACACCCTCGCCAAAGCCGCCGGCCCTCACGTTCTCTTCCGCCGTGATCATGCCGGCTGTGGCGCGTGCAACTTCGAGCAGGAGCGACTCGTCGAGTGGCTTTGCGAAACGGGCGTTCACGACGGATGCTTCGATGCCCTCGCGGGCGAGGAGCTCAGCGGCATCGAGGCACGCCGAGACAGTCTGGCCAATCCCGACGAGTGCAATATCCGCGCCCTTGCGGAGCAGTTCGCCCCGGCCGATCGGCAACGTCTTCATCGGAAGGTCGGTGGCGGCCCCTGGCCCGGCGCCCCGCGGATAGCGCACGGCAAAGGGCCCGTCATGCTGGACGCCGGTCAGGAGCAAGTCCCGCAGTTCGGCTTCGTCCTTCGGGGCGGCCACCACCATGTTCGGTAGCGCCCTCAGGTAGCTCAGGTCGACGAAGCCCTGGTGCGTCTTGCCGTCATCACCGACAAAGCCTGCACGGTCGAGGGCGAACATGACCGGCAGGTTCTGGACGACGACATCGTGGACGACCGAGTCGAAACCGCGCTGAAGGAACGTCGAATAAATCGCGCAGATGGGGTGAATGCCCTGCGTGGCAAGCCCGGCGGCGAGGGTGACGGCATGCTGTTCAGCGATACCGACGTCGAAAACGCGGTCGGGGAATTGCTTCTGGATCGGCGCCAGGCCCGTGCCTTCGAGCATGGCGGCGGTGATAGCAACGGTGCTCGGGTTCGCCGCGAGAATCTCGCCCGTCGCCTGGGCAAACACCTGGCTGTAGGTAGGCTTCGGCTTCGGTGCATCGGCGGCCAGCGGCTTCTTCAGCCAGAAGGTCCCGCTGTGGCTCTTGATCGGGTCGGCCGCCGCCTCCGGGATGCCGTGGCCCTTGTCGGTCAGGATGTGGAGGAGAACCGGCTTGCCCCGGAACTGCTTGATCTTCTTCAGGGTCGATTCCAGCTCTTCGAGGTCGTGTCCGTCGACCGGGCCGTAGTACTCGAATCCGAACTGTTCCCAGAAACTCGCGGGGACCAGCAAATCGCGCATGCCTGCCTTGAAGCGCTTGGCGGTGTTCCAGGCCTGGCGGCCCAACGGCAGGTGTTCGACAAGACTGCCGATTTCTTCCTTCGCCGCCCGGTAGTGGGGGTCGATGCGGAATTTGTTGAGGTTTCGGCTTAAGGCCCCGACGTTGGGTGAAATCGACATCGCGTTGTCGTTGAGGATGACGATGAGGTTGGTGTTGACGTGACCGGCGTGGTTCATGGCCTCGAAGGCCATGCCCGCGGTCATGGCGCCGTCGCCGACGACGGCGATGACGTCATAGTCTTCGCCCTTCAGGTCGCGGGCCATTGCCATGCCGACGGCGGCCGAGATCGCCGTCCCCGCGTGGCCGGCGCCAAAAGCGTCGTGTTCGCTCTCCGTCCGGTCAGCAAAGCCGGAGAGTCCCTGGTACTGGCGGATGGTGTGCATCCGGTCCTTGCGGCCGGTGAGCATCTTGTGGACATACACCTGGTGGCTGACGTCCCAGATGATCTTGTCCTTCGGGGTGTCGAAGAGCCGGTGCAGGGCGACGGTCAGTTCGACGACGCCGAGATTACTCGCGAGGTGACCGCCGCCGCCGATGCACTCCACCGTGTCGACAAGAAAGTCGCGGATTTCGGAGCAGAGTATCTCGGTTTCGGCCTGGTTCAGATCGCGCAGGTCGGCGGGCGAGTTGATTCGGTCGAGAATCGGCATCGGTTCAGGCCATCTCCTGCATCACCCCATAGTCAAGCAGAACCCGGCGTAATGCGCGGTTGGGCGGCTTACGCGATGGTGGCATGGGGACACCCGAGCGGCGACCCCTTGCCGGGACCGGTAGACCAGGCCTTTACAGCGCGCCGTACAGCAGCGGGGAGGACGCACTCCACGGCGCCGGTTCCTCGCTCACGTTGAGCGCAACCGACTGCCATGACACCTTGACTGCTCCTTCGGCCTGGCCTTCCTGCTGGTCGACCATCACCTCGAGCATCGCCCCGTTGAGCGCCTCACGTGGTTGGGCAAGCGCCTGGAGGAACGCTTCCGCGGCCTCGTGAGTTTCCAGCATGCGCGGCTGCCAGCGCCCGAAGACGCGCGGGTTCTCGGCGTACTCACCGGTCATTCCTGTGCGGACGAACGGGTAGAGCACGGAGAAGGCCGTCACGAGGTCAGCGTTGCGCCCGAGGTTCACACCGAGCACCTTCGGCAACTGGAGGACAGCCCAGTTGGCCAGGGCATAGCCCGGCACCGAGACGCCAGGGTCAATGGCCTGCCGGGACGAGATGTAGACGAAGGTGACCGGCTCGTTCGCGTGCAGCGCCTCGCCGGACCAGAGGTGCGTCATGGCGAGGAAGCCATCGATCTTCGTGTCGATCACCGCGCGGGATTCCGCAAGGTTGTCGACGAAGGCCTGGCGGACACGGGCGCGGCGCTTGGCCGACGATTCGCCTTCGACCTCGCGCAATGAACGCCCGAACGAGTAGCCGGACTCCGTTAGGCCGGAGTTGCAGATGACGAGGTTTGGCGACTTTCCGCCCATGTGCTCGATGATGTAGGTGCGGCTCGCCCAGAGATCGCTGAGATTCGTGACGTCGGCCTGTACCGGAAAGGCATTGACGCCATTGCTGCGGAGGACATCGACGAGGTCGAGCCCGTCTTCGTAGCTGCGGTGGAAGTGGACGGCGACGCTTTCGGCCCCGTTGAGCCCGGCGGCAAGGGCAAATGCCTGGCCCATGCCGTTGTCTTTTCCTGCGCCGCTAATCAAGACGCGCTTGCCCTTTACGCCGGCGGCCAGCGCATCGGTGGTCTTGAACTTGGCGGCATCGACGGTGAACGCCATGAATGTGCTCCCTCAGTTTGGTGAGGGGGAGGCTACAGGTTCGTCCCTATCGATGCCAATGCTGTTTTCGCGACCAAGCCATCGATTGCCTCTATGTCCCGGCGTCTAGGCGCCGGCGGCGGCCATCGAAATCGTGAAGACCGAACCTTCGCCTTCGTTCGATTCCACGCGGACATCGCCGCCCATGGCTTCGCAAAGCTCGCGGACGATGGCCAGCCCAAGGCCCGATCCACCTTCACGGCGCGACCGTCCGCGGTCGACACGATAGAAGCGATCGAAGATGTGCAGGCGGTCGGCGAGCGGGATGCCGGGGCCATCGTCGCGGACCTCTACCAGGGACCGGGCGGCCGACGAGGTGCAGCGGACGACGACGTGTGAGCCGGGGCCAGAATACTTAATCGCGTTGTCCACGAGGTTGAAAATGCAGCGATAGAGCAGATCGCCCTTGGCGCTTGCCCAGGTCGGCAGCGGCGAATCGAGCCGAAGCGTGACATTACGCTGGTCGGCGACAGGACGGAGTTGCTCGATGATCTCGGCGGAAAGCCCGGTCACGTCCACCGGCTCGAGTTCCACCGACTCGCCGTCTCCGCCGGTCGTGAGGAGCATGAGGTCGTCACTGAGCCTCGCCAGCCGCGCGGTCTGCACCTTCACGGTGTCGAGCAGTGTCCGGTAGTCATCCACGGTGGCGTCGCCGTCCATCTCAGTGACTTCGATGTTCGTGCGGATGGCGGCAAGCGGAGTCCGTAGCTCGTGGGAAGCGTCTTGCACGAACCTCCGCTGGCTCTCAAACGATCGTTCCAGGCGGGCAATCATCGAGTCGAAAGTGTCCGCGAGGTCCTTCATTTCGTCCGCCGGGCCGGCGTAGTTGATCCGTCGTTCGAGGTTGGTCGCGCTGATTTCGGAGGCCACCGAGGTAATGTCCCGGACCGGTCGCAGCATCACACCGCTGAGGACGTAGCCGCCCACGCCGGAGGCAACGGCAAGGCCAATCACGGCGAGGATTGACCACGTTTGCAGCCGGCGAAGGGTGTCTTCGCTGACCCGGTCCTCAACTTCTTTCAGGCTGACCGTAATCGCGGTATTGGGTCCGGGATTCACAGCCTGGCCCGGGACGAGGCGCACGATCTGGGCGGTGGAGAGGTCGGGAACGAGGATCGACGAGTGGTCCAGGCGGACAGCAACATTCAGGGCGATGACGAAGGCGACGCCAAACACCAATAACAGGCTCGAGTACCAGATGGTGAGCCTGAAACGGACAGTCCGGGCGAAGGCAGGGACGTGGATCCTAGAGAACGTAGCCCTTGCCGCGGATAGTCTCGATAAGCTGCTCGCCGAATCCCTCATTCAACTTCCGTCTCAGGTTGTTCATGTGCACCTTCACCGTCTGGGTGAAGGGGTTGGCATGTTCATCCCAAATATGCTCCAGGAGTTCTTCCTGCGGAACCGCCCGGCCCTCGTTGCGAGCCAGGTAGTAGAGCAGGGCGAATTCCTTCGGGGTGAGGTGAATCTCGACCGCGTCGCGCTTGGTGCGGTTGGTGTTGGGATCGAGTTCCAGGCCCCGCGTCGTCAGGATGGGCTCGCGGAGACCGCCCTCGCGGCGCGTGACGGCGCGAATTCGGGCTGCCAGCTCGCGAGAATGCGAACGGCTTGACCAGGTAGTCGTCGGCGCCGATGTCGAGGCCCTCGATGCGCTCACGGATCGAGCTGCGGGCAGTCAACATGATGATCCCGCCACCGAAGCGGTCGTCGCGCAAGCGGCGGCACACTTCGATGCCGTCCACCTTCGGCAGGTTCAGGTCGAGGCAGATGACGTCATAGGAATTGATGGCGGCTTTGTCGATGGCATCGGCGCCGTCGTACGAGACGTCGACCGCATAGCCAAGTTTCGATAGCCCGCGCTCGATCGCGTCGCAATCGGCTCCTCATCTTCAACAACCAGTACACGCATGCCTGTTCCGATCCTTTCCTTACCCTCCTCCACCGTAGCTGACGATCGACCGAAGCGAAGGTAAAGATTGGACGGGAGCTATCCTCGCGAGGCTGCGCCCACGGCCGGCGGCTCGATCTCCACGGGCTTCTGGATCACGTGCTGGAGGACGACATCGCGAGTGTCCTGGGCCTGGAGCTGGTCGATCAGGAACTCGAACTTCGACTGGAGCGCGCCACCGAGTTCGGCGCGGACGCTTTCCGGGAAGTCCCAGACCTGCTGCTTGAACGGCCCCCATGCCTTCTTGCGGGTCTTGTAGAAGAACTGGACGTCCGTCTCGCCGTCCTTCCGCTCGTCGGCAGAGATCGCGTGTTGGCGTAGGCGTGCATCTCGTCGAGGAGCGCGCCGGGGAAGCTGTCGGGTGGTCCATGAGGATGTTCTGGAAGCCTGTGGCAAGGTGGATTTCCGCCGTCTCGACCGCCGGGAAGCGATGGAAGAGGTCGTCGGGGAGCGTGCTGGCGCCATGCTGGACGGCGCCGGCCATGCCGTACTTTTCGCGCGCTACGCGACTGAGATCTCTCAGGGTGTCGAAGTCGATCGCGACCGAAGCGATGGAGCCGTCGGCAGGGGGATGCCGCCGTGGCTCGTGCCGGTCTGCACGCTGACCTTGGAGATGCCAAGGAAGTCCGCGGCCACCTTCTCGTGGAAGCCATCGATGTAGGCGGTCAGCTCTTCGACCGTGCTGTTCTCTTTGCCAACCTCGCCGATTTCGCCGCCGATGGAGATGGTGATGCCCTCGGGCTCCAGCTCGCGCACGAGGCGAGCGAGGCGCGCCGTCAGGTGCGAGTTCGGATCCTGCTGTTCGCTGACCGAATCGAAGCTCAGGTCGACGAGCGTCGAGGCATCGATGTCGATGCAGTAGAACTGGGCGGCCACGGCATCGCGGATGAGCTTCTCGAGGGCAAGCGATTCGCCTTCGGGGTCGGTCGCGTACTTCTTGGCATTGGCCTGGAAGTGGTCGCCCTGGATGAACACCGGGCCCTGGTACCCTTCGGCGATTGCGGCTGCGAGGACGACTGCGGCCAGTTCGGCGGGCTGCTGGAGGGTGTAGCCCATCTCCGAGCGGGCGAGTTCGAAAACCGTCGCCCAGGCGTTGGTGGAGAGGATCGCGCGAAAGAGCGCGCGGCTCATGTCGTAGGCCATGCCGCGGATATTGACAGCCGGCACGGTGAAGCCCGAAACCTCGCCGCGCCCGCGAGCCGCATAGAGGCCCTGGATCGACGAGGACACGACCCCGAGCTCGGGAGCCGCGGTGTGGATGGCATATCGGGCGAGGGCCTGTTCTTCGGCGTCGCCAAACACAGCCAGCCGGATGATCTCGGTGATGTTGGCCTTGACGGCGCCAGCGTCTTTCAACGAAGGCCGGGCGCCTGAGGTGGTGAGGCAATCGGAGAGCACGCTATTCATGCCCACCATTCTACGCCCCGGGGACAGCCCCTCGCGCTTGAGAAGAGGTGGAGCGCGAACGCTTCACGAGAGTGGGAGCGTTATGCCGCCTGGCGGCGTTCGTCATCGCGCGGCAGGTTGCGGCGCTCAAGCATGTAGCCGAAGCCACGCACATTGACGATGTAGTTCGGATCGCTGGGGTCGACTTCGATCTTGCGGCGGATGCGCCGGATGTAGACCTTGACGATCTCCTGCGCCTCGCGCTCGGAGTAGGTGTAGTCCTGGACGGCCCGGAGAATCTCCACGGGGCTGACGACCTTGCCGGCATTCTTCGCGAGGAAGGCGAGGATCTTGAATTCGGTTGGAGTCAGGGGAATCGATTCAGTATCGCGCACAGCCTGGCAGCGGTCGAAATCGAGGGTCAGGTCGCGCACCGTGATCGAGCTTTCGCTTTCTTCGTTGCGTTCCGCAGCGGCGCTCCGGCGTACGCGGGCCAGGGCGTTGACCTGGGCCATGAGGAGGTCGACCCCGTCGGTGTCGCGGATGCAGACATCGGCGCCGGCATGCAGCGCCTGGGCCATGCCGTGCGGATGGGGCCCGGGGGCGAGGACGAGAATCTCAGCTTCGCAAGCAGAAGCAACGGAAGAAACCAGCTGGACATCTGATTCGAGCCGAGGATCGATGGCGAGGACGACGAGCTGGGGCTGGAACTGGCCCAGCAGCCGAACGGTCTCGCGGTCATGGGGTCGCTCCGTCGTCGTATAACCATTGCGGGCAAGCGACGGCAGCAGATCGGCTGACCGGTAGTCTCGGGTATGGGTGACAAACGCCATCGGCGTCCGGAAGCTCTCGTCTGCTTTGTTCGGCATGGCTCGGTCCGTCTCCTCAAGTCCGCACAGCGTGCGAACCGTGTCTCACATATCCAGCGGCACCAGGGAACAACTGCAGCGTCGTTCGCCCTTGGTTAGATGTTCGGCACGCCTGCTGGGATTCGTAGGGTCTGTCGGGCAAATTTGGCGGTTCGTGGCCGTCCGGCGTATCAGGCCGCTGTTCGGAGCATGACGTTTCGGAGCCGCCGCACCGCCTGGGCATGGAGCTGGCTTACGCGAGTCTCCGAAACGTCGAGCACGGACGCGATGTCACGCATGGTCAGCTGTTCGACGTAGTACAGGGAAATCACGAGGCGTTCCCGCTCGGGCAACACCTGGATCGCGTCGGAGAGGTCTTCGAGGGTCTCGCGCTCATCGAAGCGCCGGGTGAAGTCGAGGCCATCGTCGTCGCTCGGCATCTCGGCGGCCGGGAAGCTCGTCTCAGATGTCGTGTCGCGGTCGAGTAGGCGATCGAGCGAGACCGTGACCCAGCGACCGTTGGCGAGCGCATCGCGATACTCCTCGATAGTCATCCCCAGGTGGGCGGCCGTTTCCTGTTCGGTGGGGGTCCGGCCGAGTTCCATCTCTAGTTCGCTCTGGGCCCTGGCCACGCTTCGCGCCTTCTGTCGCATCGTGCGGCTGAGCCGGTCCATCCGCCGGAAGGCATCGATCATCGAGCCGCGGATACGGCGAATAGCGTAGGCGTGGAAATTGGTGCCCTTGGAGGGGTCGTACCGGCGCACGGCCTCGATGAGCCCGCAGGTGCCATAGCCCACGGCATCTTCGAATTCGAGGACGCCGGGGATTTCGAGGGGGAGCGTACGGGCAACGCGCCGCACAAGCGGCGTGTACTGCACCACCAGTGCCTGTTGTTCTTCCAGCGTCAGGCGGCCGTCGTGCTCCAGATTTGGAGCAGCAACCGCATCAATCTCACCCATGTTCCCGGTCCCACATCCGGCCCTGGCTGCGCGTAGAGCCTCTCTGATGGTTGTCGCAACCTTTCGGCTATCGTTCAGGTGGCGACGGTGACAGGACAACGGTGCCTACGTGGCGGTTGCGTGACGAACAGGGGCACACGTACGCCTGCTTTCATCGTGGCCCGCCGGTAGGATGCGGACGTGATGGCAACGGGAGCGATCGCAGGACTCCGGGTGGTGGAAATGTGCGGTTGGAACGGGGTGCTGGCGGGTCGCCTGCTGGCCGACGCCGGCGCCGACGTGGTCCGCGTGGTCGGCTCCAACGATCCCATCCGCCTCATGGAACCGCGCACCGGGACGCACGGTGTTTCCCTGCAGGACGCCTGGTACAACGCGGGCAAGCGGCTCATGGCTGCACCCCAGCCCGAGGTCCTGGCTGACCTCCTCCGTGGCGCCGACGTCCTGGTGCACGATGGCGAGGCCGACGCTCTCGACAGCGAGCGCCTTGCTGAATTTCGCGACCGGGGCCTCGTCCAGGTCACGGTGAGCCCCTTCGGTCTCAGCGGGCCATGGGCCAGCTATCGCGCGCCTGATATCGTTGCCAACGCCATGTCCGGGTCCGCCTCAGTCACGGGTGACGCGGCGACGGGGCCATTGAATGGGTATGGGAACCAGAGCTACCACACCGTGGGGCTGTATGCCGCCGTTTGTGCCATGGTCGGCATCGTCTCTCGGCGCCACACGGGGCGTGGGATGCACATCGACCTTTCCGCACATGAGGCACTGGCAAGCTGCACCGAGCAGGTGCTGATGCAGTGGTTTTTCCCGGAAGGTGGCCCCTGGCGTTCGCGCATCGCCGAGCGGCTCGGGAGCCTCCACTGGAGCCGCGCCTACGAGGTCTATGGCGACAGGCACGGCGAAGGGCTAATGGTGACGGCGTCCCTACGGCCGCTGGACGTCCTCGTCCCGTGGCTCGATGAGACCGGCGAAGCGGACGACCTCGCCGACAGCACGCGATACCCCAGCGTGATCGACCTTGTCCGCGACCTGCCACATGTCATGGAGGTCCTCAAGCGCTGGGTGGGAAACCATGACGCCGACGAGTTGTTCTTCGAAGCGCAACGGCGGCACCAGCCGTTCGGCGCGGTCTGGGACATTCCCAAGGCGGTTGCCAGCCCCCAACTGCAATCCCGAGGCTACTTCCAGGACGTCCCGGTTGCTGGCGGGCGGACGATCCCTTTCCCCGGGCGGTTCTTCCGGACATCCGCCGATGGAGAACATCCACGACCGCCCCTCGCAATGTCGTCAACCAGCGCGGGGTGGGACGAACGGCCATCACCCGCGCAGCAAGCTCAGCCGGCTGCAAGGGGGCCCCTCGAAGGCATTCGCGTCCTCGACTTCACCCATGTGCTCGCCGGCCCATTCGGCACGCGACTCCTGGGAGACCTCGGAGCCGAGGTGATCAAGGTCGGCAGCGCAAAGCGCGGGGGCGGGGCCAATTCGACGGCCCATCCCTACTACCTGAGCTGGAACCGCAACAAGCGGAGCATCAACCTCGACATGTCGACCGCCGCGGCCCGCGACATCGCCAGGAAAATTGCGGTGAAAAGCGACGTTGTGATCGACAACTTCAGCAACGGCGTCCTCGCCCGCTGGGGACTGGACTATCGCTCTCTTGCGCCGGCCAATCCTCGGGTCACCTCGATCGCGATGGGCGGCATGGGCAAGGATGGCCCATGGCAGGACTTCGTTACCTTCGCGCCCACAATCCACGCGCTGGTGGGCCTGACCTACCTGACGGGCGTTCCCGGGCGGAACGATCTTGGCTACGGATTCTCACTCACCGACCACCTGAGCGGGCTCGCAGCGGCATTGGCGGCGCTTGAAGGCGTCGAACATGCCTCCCGCACCGGGGCCGGCCTCGAAGTCGACCTTTCGCAGTACGAGCTGGGAATGGGGCTGATGGCACCGGCTTGCCTCGATTACTTCGTCAACAGCCGGTCCCCGCTGCCGCCGGGGAACGCACCGGCTTTCGGCAACGACGCCCCGCACGGCATCTATCCCTGTGCGGGCGACGATGCATGGATCGCGATCGTCTGCTCCATCGACGAGGAGTGGCGCGCAGCGGCCACGGTGCTCGGGCTCGATCCCTCCGAGAGCGGCTGGGCGGACCACGCCACCCGCGTCGCCGACCGAGCGCGGCTGGATGCAAAGGTGGCCGTGGCCACGAAGCACCGGGAACGCTTCGCGCTGATGGAAGCGTTGCAGGCCGTTGGCGTGGCCGCCGGCCCGGTCATGACAGCGCAGGACCTGGTCGAAAGTGATCCCCAGATGGCGGCACGTGACTTCTTTGGGACCGCCGAATCGGAGCGCTTCGGCACCTACGGCCTCGACCGATTCCCAGCGATATTCGATGGCGTGCGCCCGGCAAGGTACGATGGGCCGGTCGCTAACGGCGCCGACACCTACGATGTGCTGTCGACGCTCCTGGAACTTGACGACGAAACTATCGCCGGCCTCATGGCGGAGGGGGCACTGACGTGATTTCGACACAGCTGCAGGTGGTTGCTTGCCCGGCGCTGGCTCAATGAGTCTCCAGTTGTATAGCAGCCTCGGCAACGCTAGCCGCGAATTCACAAGCGTGAGGCCCGGGAAGGCGACCATGTACGTCTGCGGCGTTACGCCCTACGACGTCACTCACCTCGGTCACGCCTTCAGCTACGTCCAGTTCGACACCGTCAGGCGCTACCTTGGCTACCGGGGCTACGAGGTCCGCTATGTACAGAACGTCACCGACATCGATGACGACATGATCATGGTCTCGAAGCGGATGGGCGGGCGACCGATCGCCGAGATTCGCGACGAAAATGACGCCATCCTCCGCCGTGACCTCGATGCGATGAACGTTCTCCGGCCCCACGCCTACCCATTCGCCACCGACTACATTCCGCAGATCATCGAGACGACGAACAAGATCATCGAAGCAGGCCGGGCTTACGTGGTCGAAGGTGACGTCTTTTTCGACGTCTCGGCGTTTCCCCATTACGGCCGGCTCAACGGGCTTGCCCTGGACGCACTGGGCAAGCTCGAGAACCCGGAATCGAAGCGCGAGGAGAAGAAGCGCGGCCATCTCGACTTCCTCCTCTGGCAGACGACAGAATCCGACGAGCCGTCGTGGGACAGCCCGTGGGGCCCGGGCCGGCCTGGATGGAGCATCGAGTGCACGGCAATGTCGATGGCGCTGCTGGGCGACCAGATCGACATTCATGGTGGCGGCAGCGACCTCAAATACCCCCATCACGAAAACGAGATCGCCCAGGCCGAGACCGCCTCGGGGCGGGAGCCGTTCTGTGGCTTCTGGATGCACAACGGCATGCTCCAGCTCGATGGGGTGAAGATGAGCAAGTCGCTGGGGAACCTTGTCCTCGCCCGGAACCTGCTCCCCACTTACGGCGGCGACCATCTCCGCCTCTACCTGCTGGGCACCCACTACCGGACAGACGCGAACTACAGCGATGCACCGCTGGAGGCGCTGCGGCCGCGCATTGAGCGCCTGCAGACCGCCACCGTAGCGGCCGGCGGCGATAGCGCCACGGCGGGCCACCCACTGATGCGCGCGTTCGAGGCAGCGATGGACGACGACATCGACACGCCGAAAGCACTGGAACTCCTCGACCATGCCGCGGGCCGCGTGCTCGACGGGACCTCTGACCCCGGTGAGGCTGACGCGTTGAAGGCGGCGGCCGCCGTCCTTGGGTTCGCCTTTGCCGGCGCGCGCGGACCAGCCAACGGCGACCTCAACGCCTGACCGTTCCTAAGCCAGTTCGGGCGCCTCGTGGCGGTGCAGGCTGAGCCCGAGCTCCAGTTCTTCGATCACGAGGTGCGCGAGCTGCTCGTCCTCCGGTGAGAGGTGATTCCCCAGCCACGCACTGGCGCCAACCTCGGCCATCCGGTTCGTACCTTCTGCGAGCTCGGCCGCAGCAAGCTCGGCGCCAAGGGCTCCCTGCCGTTGCGACAGCCGCTCGCGAAGGATGGCGTCGATCTTCTCACGGGCGGCCTTGCGGGCTGATTCTGTCCCAAACACGGGGAGGCGAATCGCCTTGAGCCGGGCCAATTGCACACCAAGGGCATCGTCTGCGACCTCGAGGTCGTCGAGTTCCGAGGCGGTCCAGCGGGCGAAGATCTCGCGATTCAGCGTGTCGGCGAAGAGGTCCGGGGGCAGGTTTCGCACCGAGTAACGGAGCGACGGGTAGGCGAGGATGATCGAGAGGAGATAGTCCTCCTGGCGCGCTACCCGGCGCTCGCCCTGTTGTGCTCGCGGCTGCACGCGCGGGCCCGGGCGAATGCGGTCGGAGACGGCTTGCTCGTTCACTCCAAGACGTCGCGCGAGTCGCTGTACGTACATCGCCCTCTCGACAGGGTCCCGCACGGAAATGAGCACCGGGCGGACCTGGTCGACCAGCCGCCGGGCTTCGAGGCCCGATGCCGGCCGTTGCCCTCCAAGGAGCCGGTCGATGAGGAACTCCGGGAAGGGCACGGAGCCGGCGATCGTCGACTTCCAGAGGTCGGGGCGTTCGCGGGCAATGTCGTCGGGGTCCATGCCTCCCGGGAGCACGGCCACACGGAGGTCAATCTGGGCACCGCCGGCGATGGCGTCTGCCGCCCGGGCGCTTTCCGCGGCGTCGCCTGTGGAAGCGATCCCGAGGACAATCGAACCGGCGCGCTCGGTGGCCGCGGCCCCGGCACCATCCGGGTCCATAGCGAGGACCACGCGCGTTGCGTACCGCTTGAGCAGCCGGGCATGGGTCTCGGTCAGCGACGTCCCCATCGTCGCAACGACGTTGGTGAAGCCTGCCTGGTGGGGGCCGATGACATCCATGTACCCCTCGACCACGACCACTTCGCCTGCAGCCCGCGCCGCTTCGCCCGCCCAGTTGAGGCCGTAGAGCGTGCGCCCCTTATCGAACAGTTCTGTCTGCGGTGAATTGAGGTACTTCGGTTGTTCGTCGCCGAGGGCGCGGCCGCCGATGCCGATAGGTGCGCCGCGCTCGTCGTAGATAGGGAAGGTCACGCGACCACGGAAGCGGTCGTATGGTTCGCCGCCGTTGTCGCTGACCACGGTGAGGCCGGCGTCCAACAGGTCCTGGTCGCTGAAGCCACGAGCCGAAAGATGCTCCCGAAGTTCGCGCCACTCAGAAGGCGCCCAACCGAGTCCGAAGCGCCCCACCGAGTGGTCGCTGAGGCCGCGCTTGTGCGCGATGTACTCGCGCGCTTCGCTGCCGCCGGGATCGGCAAGGCGTTCCTGGTAGAAACGTATGGCGCCTTCGAGCGCAGCGGTGAGGCGGTCCTGGCGGCTGCGCCGTTCGGGATTCACCGGCGTCAGGACAACACCGGCTTCGCGGGCCAACTCTACGAGCGTGTCGCGAAACTCGAGGCCGAACTTCTTCTGGGCGAAGCTGAAGAGATCACCGCCTTCGCCGCACTGGCCAAAGCAACGCCACGTGCCGCGATCCGGGAACACGTAGAACGATGGCGTCTTTTCCGAATGGAAGGGGCAGAGCCCCCGGAGATTGCGCCCGGATCGCTTGAGGTCAACCGTTCGACCGATGTACTCGCCGATATCTAACCGGCGCTTGATCTCTTCAACGGTGTCCACAGCGTCGATGCTAGCGAACGCAAGGAGATCTGCGGGGTCGAACGAACGAATCTCGCGACAACAGGCGTCGTTACGACGACTGGTCTAGTTCTCGGTGGTCGGCTCGGGTGTGGCAGTTGCGGGGTCGCCCACCTGCACGGAGCCGGATCCGAGTGCCTCGCCATTGGCAAAGACGGTCACCTCGGCCACCCCTGAATTGGGCGGCGTGGAGACGACGAATTGTTCGGACTGCCCGGTCTCGAGCGAGATCGTCCTGGTTGCGCTGGAGTTGGTGACGCCGAGCGTGACCGAGACGTAGACCGATGCCGTATCGAGCTTGCCGCCGACGTTCGTCACGGTGACGTTGATCTGGGGTCCGTTGACCACGGCCGAGACGGTGAGTTCAGGGGCGTCCACGGCGGCGGAGACGAGGAAGGTGGCGTCGTTGTTGTCTTCGTTGGACTCCTCGATGTTGTCGCCGACGTCCACCGAGATGGCGACCGTCCCGCCGTCGGTGTTGGCCGCCGGCAGTTCGAATTCGACGGTCTGGGTACCACCAGCCTTCACGTTCACGATGAATGCTTCCTGGAGGTCGCCTTCCGGTAGCCCAACGGCCGAAATAACCAGCGGGCCCTGGTAGTCGGCGGTGCTCTGGTTTTTGACCGTCACGCGGAGCGTGTTGCCGTCGTCGGCAAGGGTGGCGTTGGAGGGCGAGAGATCGGGCAATCCGCCCTCGGGCGTCGCCGTTTCGCTTGGCTCCGGCGTTGGTGTGGAGGTAGGGGCGGGTGTCGGCGTCGGCCTGCGGACGGGGAGAAGCGCGAGCGAGTCGTTGACGCGGACGGCAGCGCTCCGGATCCAGAGGCCGGAATCGAGCAGGACCCACTCGGGCTCACCGGCGTTGCTCTTGCCGACGAGGACGACGCGTTGTCCGGCTTCGTAGGTGCTGACGGTCGGGTACTCTTCGCCGGGGCCACTACGGGCGTTGACGGTCGTGATGACCTCGCCAGTGATGCTGGCCGGCTGCTCATCCACGAGTTCGGTGACGACGCTGATGCGGACAGTCGTGCTCTCCTTCGTGGCGCCGGACTCACTGGTTGCGCGCGCCACGAGGTCGTAGTTGCCGATCTCTCCGAAGTTGAGCGAAAGGGTTGGCGAGTAGACACCGCTCGCCGGGACGGTGTCGAACTCGATCTGGTCCTGGACGACACCGCCGACCATCAGTTCGATCTTGCTGATCTGCTCGTTCGAGTTCGCACTGACGAGGACTTCGATATCGTCGCCCACCTGGACTCGATCGTTGTTCTGGGGGCTGTCGATACGAATGTTGAACGCCGGGTCGTCGGTCGCCGTCGCCGGGTCGTCGTCGTCACCATTGAAGATGGAGAAGAGCAGGAAGATAAACAGGCCGCCGAGGACGACCGCGATTCCGATAAACACATAGAACGCCGGTTGCCGGGCGGGCAGATCGTCGTCGTAGTAGTAATACGGGTCCCCAATCGCTTCGTCGTCGGCGTAGTACTCGTCGTCCTCGCTGTACTGGGCATCGTCATCGCCGTAGTAGGAGGGATCCTCGATGACCGGCGCCGGGGCTGACCGGCTCCAGCAATCAACCGGGCCGGGGACGGCGCCAATCTCCCCGCCGTCTATCTCGTCGGATTCGGCTGGAAGCGAGGGCGGGGGGTAGGACTCACCAATGACGAAGTCATCCGGCGGGTACTGGTCTTCTGAATTTGTCATGGACGGCAGGGGACAGCCACCACCCGATTATCAAAGCGCGATGGTGTAACGGCAACGGAGGAGCCCCGGAGCGAGGGGTGTGGGTTTACCGTGGCTTAAACGTCCCAGCCGGTGGCATCAGGGCAACCGAGCTCACGGGCGAGCCTGATCGCATAGCGATCGGTCATACCGCTGACGTAATCAGCCGCCTGCCGTTCGACCGTATCGCTCGCCAGCGAGAATCCTGCCGAGATACCTGCGGGAAATCGGCGGAAGTGCTCGAAGAGGAAAATGACGACCCGCTTGCCCCGCTCTGCCTCGCGCCTGGTGGCGTCGTACAGGTAGACCCGCTGGAACATGAACTCGCGAAGTTCATTGGCAACTGCGTGTACCTCGGGACTGAAGCGAATCACGGGAGTTTCGCCGGGAGCACCAGCGCCGGTCGCTGCCCAGCTCGCTTCGATGGTGTCGAGGATAAGCGAGTTGATGCGGTGAGCATGATCGTTGCCGAGGACGCGATGGCTACTGTCCGGCAGGTCCGACTCGGCGATGAGTCCCGCGCGGATGGCATCGACGATGTCGTGGTTGACGTAAGCGATGGCGTCCGCGGTCTTCACAACCTGGCCCTCAAGGGTGACGGGCACGCCCCAGCCTTCGGCGAAGATGTCCTCGCGGACCTTGCTCGACTTTTCGACCGCATCCAGCACCTCGAAGGTGAGGTTCAGGCCGTAGCCGTCCCCCTCCAGGCGGTCGAGCACACGGACGGACTGGTAGTTGTGGCGAAAGCCCTCGGGCAAGCATTCGGCCAATGCTTCTTCGCCGGCGTGGCCGAAGGGGCCATGGCCGATGTCGTGTCCAAGAGCAGCGGCCTCGGCGAGGTCCTCGTTGAGGTTGAGACCACGAGCGATGGTGCGGGCCACCTGGGCTACTTCCAGCGTGTGCGTGAGCCGCGTAACGAAATGGTCGAGCGCCGGGGCGATGAAGACCTGTGTCTTATGCTTGAGCCGCCGGAAGGCCTTCGTGTGGAGGATGCGGTCCCGGTCGCGCTGGTACTCGGTGCGCACCGGAGACGGCTCTTCCGGGCGCTTGCGCCCCTTACTCGTCTCCGTGCGCGCGGCATAAGGACTGAGTAGCGATTCCCGCTCCAGGAGTCGCTGCCGTACCTCGCTCAGTTCCACGGGCTTCAGGCTAGCCGCCGGTTGGTGAGATGCCCAGCTTCTTTTCCGCGGCAGCGATGATCTCCCGGGTCTGGTCAATCATGTCGGGGCTCACACTCACGCTCGTCGCGCCCCACTCCACAAGGCGTTCCGTCACCTCGGGATAGACGCTTGGCGCCTGTCCGCAGATGGAAACGGTGATGCCTCGCGCCCGCGCTGTCTTTACGGCTGTCTCGATGGCGAGGAGGACCGCCTCGTTTCGCTCATCAAAAGTCTCGGACAGCTTCTCGCTGTCGCGGTCGACACCGAGAATGAGCTGCGTCAGGTCGTTTGAGCCGATCGAGATGCCGTCGATGCCCTCGTCGATGAAGCGGTCGAGGATGAGCACATTGCTCGGCACCTCAACCATCATCCAGAGCTTGAAGCCCTCGCCGTTCGCGAGGCCGTGTTCAGCCATCAGATGCTTGACGCCGCGGAGCTCCGATGGCGTCCGGACGAAGGGGACCATCACATTCAAGTTCGAAAACTCCCGGCGCACCTGCTTGATCGCCTGAAGTTCGAGGGCAAAGACATCGGGTTCGCGGACGTACCGTGAGGCGCCGCGATAGCCGATCATCGGGTTCTCTTCGACTTCTTCGAACTTCGCCCCGCCAATGAGGTTAGCGTATTCATTGGTCTTGAAATCGGTGAGACGGTAGACCACCGGGCGGGGCGCGAAGGCGCGGCAGAACTCGCGGATGCCTTCGGAGAGCTGCCCGACGAAGTCGGAGCCCTTGCCCTCTTCGATGAATGCGCGCGGATGTTTCCCAATCTGGGCGACGATGAATTCGGCCCGGAGGAGCCCAACCCCATCCACGTTCCGCTTGGCGACAATATCGGCCAGTTCCGGTTCGGCAAGGTTGACGTATAGCTTGGTGGCGGTGGGCACCGCGGCAGCGTTGGCATAACGAGCCTTCCGCACCTCGTGGTAGGCGAAGCGGCTGTTGGCCCTGCCATCGAAGATGACGCCTTCGTAGCCATCGACGCTCACGAGGCGACCGACCTCGAGCGCTTCGATGGCATTGTTCACACCCACAACGCAGGGGATCCCCAGTTCGCGACTGACGATCGCAGCATGGCAGGTGCGGCCACCACGCTCGGTGACGAGCGCGGCAGCGCGTTTCATTGCGGGCACGAAGTCTGGAGTGGTCATCTCGGCGACCATCACGTCACCCGGCTGGACGATGCCGAGCTCGTCCGTGGAACGGACGAATCGGACGCGGCCAATACCAACGCCGGGACTGGCCGCCTGGCCTTTGGCGAGAATTGGAGCGGTCTCGGGCATCGCGACCGGTTCTTCGCTGCTGCCGCCGTCGTCGGTGAGGGTCGTGATCGGGCGCGACTGGGTCAGGTAGAACTTTCCCCCCTCGTAGGCCCATTCGATGTCCTGGGGCGAGCCGTAGTGCATCTCCACCGCGAGGGCGATCTTTGCCAGTTCGTGAACCTCGTCAGTGCTGAGTTTTGGAGCATTGACCAGGCTGGCTGGGACGGGCAGCCATTCGTTGGCGCCTTCATGATCCCCTTTCCCGGCACTCGCCCGCACAAATTGGCGTGTTTGGGGCACATGCTCGGAGATTTCGATCGCTAGGTCTGACTTGCGAACTACGTACAGATCGGGACTCAGTTCGCCGGAGACGATGCCTTCGCCCAGACCCCAGACGGCCTCGATCGTTACCTTGCTGCGGTCGGAACTCACCGGCTCCACAGTGAACATAACGCCGGACTTTTCCGACTGCACCATGCGTTGTACCGGTACGGCGAGCCCGACCGCGAGGTGGTCGTACTGGGCCTCAACGCGGTAGAAGACTGCGCGCGCTTCGTAGAGCGAAGACCAACAGGCCTTCACCGCCTCGACGACATTGTCAGCGCCCTGCACGTTGAGGAACGTTCGTTGCTGACCGGCAAAACTGGCGTCTGGCAGGTCCTCCGCGGTCGCACTGCTACGTACGGCCACGAAACCGCCGCCCAGCTCTTCGTAAGCGGCGCGAATATCCGCGGCGACATCCGGCGGGACGGTGCCCGACATAATGAGTTCACGGATCTTGGCTGCATGCTGCTCCAGCGCCGCCGAATCGGAGACGTCGAGGCCATCCAGTTCTGCCCGGATCGCAGCGTCGAGCTTGTTGCGGCGGATGAAGCTGAAGTAGGTATCGGCAGTAACGACAAACCCGGGCGGGACCGGGATTTGTGCTTTGGTTAGCTCTCCAAGGTTGGCACCCTTGCCGCCTACGAGGGCAAGGTCGGCGACGCCAACATCCCGGAACCAAACTACCGATGGAGTCACGCTTACCAAATGGCTAGCCCTCCTGTGCCGCGCTGAGCGCGACAGAATTCGCAGCCCTGACCAGTATATTCCACTCGGCAGGGTCGACGTGCGGTTTATGGATCGTCGGGGGCCGATTCATCCATTCGTTGTTTTTATGGCTCATGCTCATTCGACCGTGACTGTCTTCGCGAGGTTGCGGGGCTGGTCGACATCGTAGCCTCGCGCTGTCGCGATTTCGTAGGCAAGAAGTTGTAGCGGAATTGACGCGACAATCGGTTCCAACCAGGGCCCCGCATCCGGGATCGGGAGGACGGCATCGGCGAGGCCGGCGATCTCCGTGTCGCCCTCGGTGACGACGGCGACGACGTGGCCGCCTCGTGCCTGCACCTGTTCGATGTTCGAGATCATCTTGGTCCGGAGCGCATGCTTCGGTGCGATGGCGACCGTGGCGAAATCGGCCTCGATGAGGGCGATGGGTCCGTGCTTCATCTCTCCCGCGGCATAGCCTTCGGCGTGCAGATAACTGATCTCCTTGAGCTTGAGCGCGCCCTCCATCGCCACCGGAAACGCGAGCCCGCGCCCGAGGAAGAAGGCATTGCTCGCTCCCGCCATAAGCCTGGCCGCGGACGCCACGCCCTTGCGGTCGTTGAGCACTTGCCCGACAAGGCCTGGCAGCCGCACAAGGGCGTCGAGGTGGCCCCTGAGATCGCCCTCACTAATCTGTCCGCGAAGGTGTCCAAGGTGGAGCGCCAGGACGTTGAGCGCGGCGATGGCGGAAACGTAGGACTTGGTGCTCGCGACGCCGCGTTCGAGCCCCGCCCTCGTGTAGACGGTGCCCTCCGCGACGCGCGTCGTCTGGCCGCCCTCGTTGTTGCAGATCGTGATCTGCAGCGCCCCTGCCTGCTTCGCTACGTTCATCGCCTCAAGCACATCGACCGTCTCGCCAGACTGACTGATCGAAACAACCAGCGTCTCCGGTCCAAGCACCGGCGCACGATGGCGAAACTCGCTGGCGTTGTCCGCCTCTGCCGGGATGCCCGCCAACCGCTCGAAGTATTGGCGGCCGACCATCGCCGCGTTGAGGCTCGTCCCCATACCAATCAGGACCACGCGCCGCACCGAACCGAGCCTCGACACCGCGGCGCCAAGGTTCGGCATCCGAAATTCGACGGGGTCGATCGAGACAAGGCTCTGGACCGTGTCGGCCAATGCCTCCGACTGCTCGTAGATCTCCTTGAGCATGAACGTCGGATAGGCGCCCTTCTGCACGCTCTCCGCGTCGATTGCGATCTCCTGGAACTCGCAAGGCGCGGCAGCGGCTCCGCCGCTCGCAAGAACCGCCCTCCCCGGCGTCACCATGGCGAAGTCACCGTCATGAAGGAAGGCGACCCTTCGGGTGTGGGGCAGGACCGCTGCAAGGTCGCTGGCGAGGTAGAAGGCGGCCCCTGCGTCGCCAAGGACAACACCCCCGGCATTGCCGATGCGCGTCGTCACGACCGCATCGGGCTCCTTCGCGGCAACGGCAGCGATCGCCTGGGAGCCCTGGAGCTGCGGTGCCACGGCGCGCAACGCGGCGAACAGGTCGTCGCCCGCCTTCGTACGCTCCTCGAGGAGGTGAGCAATCACTTCTGTGTCGGTATCGCTCGCGAAGGAATGCCCCCTGCCGAGGAGGTCTGCCTTCAGGCTCGCGTAGTTCTCGACGATGCCGTTATGGACGACGGCGATATTGCCATCGCAGGACCGGTGCGGGTGCGAGTTAGCGTCGGATGGCCGCCCGTGGGTCGCCCACCGCGTATGACCGAGGGCACATGACCCGGCCATTGGCGCCGCGGCCATCGCTTCAGCGAGCTGGCTGATCTTTCCTTCGCGGCGAAGGACGGTGAGGCGTCCGGATGCCTGGGCCGCTATCCCGGCCGAGTCGTATCCGCGATATTCGAGGTCACGTAGACCCTGGAGCACCTGGTCGGCCGCATTGGCGGCGCCGACGCAGGCAAAGATTCCACACATATCGTATTCCCCGTTCTTGTGGGCTACTACCGTAGCGATTCGCGCGCACAACAGGACCACGACCGGCCGCTGGTCGTTCAATCTCTAGTCGTGGATCCGGGGAGAAGGGCATGGAGTCCTGCCCTTACACGTGAGTCCGCCTTTGTCAGCCGGTTACCCTGGCTGGTTTGTGCGCGACTCTTCGACCGTGCCGGCCGGGGGGCCACCCGCCGAGTGGTTCGATTCTGCCCCCACCTCGTCATCCTTCCGCTGGAAGGACCTGGCGCTTCGTTTCTCGCTCCCTGTGCAGTTTGTCCTCGTGCTCCCGGGCACCCCCTGCTTCCTGACTGAGCATCAGTGTTCGCTGAAGCGGCTGCGAGCGTCAAGCAGCCGCTAGCTCTCGTGGCGGGGAATGGCCGCCAGGCCAAGAAACTCGTCCTCCCACCCGACCACGGCGCGCACCATGTCTTCGGAGACCGGCGAAGGGTTGGCCGTGACGCCGCGGACGGCCAGTTCATCGGTCACGACGCGGACGATCCGTTCAGTCGCTTCCGTATGGACGTCCAGTTCACGCTCGGTGGCGAGGATCAGTTCGACCAGCTCGCCGGCCATGTACATGCCGTCCTCTTCCTGGAGTTGTTCCCAGATCCATTCGGCACATTCGGTAAACAACGCGCCGGTCAGTTTTCCGCCGTGGTTCGGTCCCGTCGCTTCGGTCAAAGGGTCCCTCCAGCCACGAAATCCTACCGGCCGGCCCCGTTGTTACCAATCGAAGGGCTCAGGCGGGGGCGGGCAGTCCGACTTCTCCCCGCAGCTTCTTCAGCCTGCCGACGTTCTCGAGGTCCGGCCCGTCGTTTTCGACGCCGGGGACTTCGAGGACGAACGGCACATCACGGAAGGCGGCGTGGTTCATGATCGTGCGAAAGCCGTCGTAGCCAATGTGGCCATCGCCGATGTTCTCATGGCGGTCACGCAGACCGCCAAGTTCCATCTTGCTGTCGTTGGAGTGCACGACCTCGAGGCGGTCGAGCCCGATCTCGCGGTCGAATTCGGTCATCGCTGCCTCGCAGCCTTCGGTCGACGCGAGGTCGTAGCCCATCGCGAAAGCGTGACAGGTATCGAGGCAGATCTTCACCCGGGAGTCGTTGTCGAGACGGCGGATGATTTCCCCGAGTTCATTGAAGGTGCTGCCGACGCCGCCACCCTGGCCTGCGTTGTTCTCCATGATGAGGAAGGCATCGTTGTCGGCGTATTCGAGGACCTCGCGCATGCCCTTCACGATCTGGTCGCGGTAGGTCTCGAACCCGGCACCCTTATGGCTGCCGACGTGAAATACGGTGCCACGCACGCCAAGCTCGCCGGCCCAGCGCATGTATTGCTTGAGCGAACCGACCGACCGGCCAAGCATCGCTTCGTTGTCGGCCGCTAGATTCACGAGGTAGACGCCGTGGAAGTAGGCGGGAATAGCCGCTTCGGTAAGGGCCATACGGAAGGCGTCGGCCTGCTCATCGGAGACGGAGGGCGGCCGCCACTGCTGGGGTGCCGAGAGAAAGAGTTGGATGACCTCGGAACCGAGCTCGAGGCCCTTGGGAACGATCTTCTCCAGGCCGCCGGCTCCGGAAACGTGCACTCCGATCCGCATGGATCTTGTTACCTCGCGCAGGGCTGATTCGGCCTGAGCGTAGGCGGCTCGCGCCTTGCTGCGCAAGTTTCGACGAGGCTTGCATAGGGTAGGGGGGTATCCTAAGCTAGAGTCATGCAATCCGAAGTCCGGGAACAGGCGCTCAGGCGACTCAAGATCCTCCGCGGGCAGCTGTCGGCCCTGGAACGCCAGGTCGAGGAGGACCGCTACTGCATGGACGTCCTCGATCTTTCCATGTCGATCCAGAAGGCGCTGCGGAGCCTCGATACACTCGTCATCGAGAACCACCTGCGTACACACGTCATCGAGCAGACTGTCCGGTGGCGAGACCGATAAAGCCGTGCGAGAACTGCTTCGCCTGTACAAAGTGCAAGGCCCGGCGGACGCATGACCAACAACACAACGACAGGGGTGAACACCATGACTGAATCCATCGTCCTCAACGTCCAGGGAATGACCTGCGACCATTGCGTGAATGCCGTCCGTGGCGCCCTCGAATCCGTGCCCGGCGTCGTTTCAGCAAGCGTGGATCTCGAGGCCAAGAAAGCCGAGGTGACCGGCGAGGTCAGCGACAAGTCCGCGCTCATCGCGGCAATCGAAGAAGAGGGGTACGAGGCGGTCCTCGTCTAGAACCAATGGCAAAAATGGCTCTGCAGGACGGAGCGATAACGCTTTCCGTCAGTGGAATGACATGCGCGTCGTGTGTGCGGCGCGTGGAACGTGCGTTGGGGCGCGTCGACGGGGTGGAAACAGCATCGGTGAACTTCGCCTCCGAAACAGCGCGCGTCACAGCTGATCCGAGCGTCACGCTGGACACGCTGGTGGCAGCGGTCGAGAAAGCTGGATACGGCGCCTCGCCTGCGGAAGACCGCATAGAACAGCGCCAGGCGAAGATGGCTCATGCTCGCCGGACCCTGTGGACGCTCGTCCTGGGAGCTGTGCTCGGCGTCCCCGGCGATCATCCTTGCGATGGCAATGGACCTCGCCGACCTGAGCGTCGGCACAAGCCAGTTCCACGGCTGGCTGGTCTTTTCGCTCGTCGCCCCGGTGCAGTTGATCGTCGGCTGGCGCTACTACCGTGGAGCCATCGCGAGCCTTCGACACTTGAACCCGAACATGGATGTGCTGATCGCCCTGGGCACGAGCGTGGCCTTCGGCTACAGCACCTGGATCGTCGCCACCAACCGGCATGAGCACATGTACTTCGACGTGAGTGCCGCGGTCCTGCTCTTCGTCACCATGGGCAAGTACTTTGAGGAGAAGTCGAAAGGCCAGGCCGGGGCTTCCATCGAAGCATTGCTGAGCCTTGGTGCGAAGTCGGCCGTGGTTCGCCGTACCGATGGGACCGAGACCGAGGTGGAAGTCGATGCGGTTATGCCGGGCGACCTCGTCGTCGTGCGGCCCGGCCAGTCGATCCCGGTTGACGGTGAGGTCGTCGAAGGGACTGCCGCTGTCGATGAATCGATGCTCACCGGGGAGCCGATCCCGGTGGAGAAAGCGATCGGGGCCACTGTCACTGGCGGCACCGTTTCCCAGGACGGGTTCCTTGTCGTCCGGACAACGGCGGTAGGCGAGTTATCGGCGTTGGCGAGGCTGGCGCGCCTCGTGGAAGACGCACAGGGCTCGAAGGCTCCCATCGAACGGCTTGTCGACCAGGTTGCCGCCATCTTCGTCCCGGTGGTGATTGGCATTGCGGCACTGACATTCGCCGCCTGGTGGCTGGCCGGAAACCCGACTGCCGGCTTCGTCGCAGCTGTCGCCGTCCTTGTCGTTGCCTGCCCCTGCGCTTTGGGGTTGGCGACACCCACCGCCGTGATGGTGGGGACGGGCATGGGCGCCGAGCGAGGCATCCTTATCAAGGACGCGACAGTCCTCGAGGCGATGCGTGGGCTCGACACCGTCGTCGTCGACAAGACGGGGACACTTACGGAGGGCAGGCCCCAGGTCGTCGCAATCCATCCCAAAGAGGGAGTGTCGGAGGATGAGCTCCTGGCGCTTGCAGCCTCGGCCGAGTGGCCCAGCGAGCATCCCCTCGGACGCGCCGTCGTGGACGCAGCGGTGGAGCGAAACCTCGAAATCTCACCCCCGACGGAGTTCTCGGCAAGTGCCGCCGTCGGGGTGAGGGCGACCGTGAACGGAAAGATCGTCGAAGTCGGAAATTCCGGCGTTGCCCAGGCGGACGACGAATCGGCGACGAACCTCAATGTCATCGTCGATGGAAAACTCCTCGGGACCCTTTCGATCGCCGACGAAATCAAGCAGAACGCCCGGCGCGCCATCGAGACGCTGCACGCCCTCGGCCTCAAGGTATCGATGCTCACCGGCGATGCGCCCGGTCCCGCGGCGGCTGTGGCGGCAACCGTTGGTCTTGACGACTGGCGAGCGCGGGCAACCCCCGCTGACAAACTTGCGCAGGTGCAGGAACTGCACGCCGCGGGACGCCATGTCGCCATGGTTGGTGATGGCATCAACGATGGGCCGGCGCTTGCCGCAGCGGATATCGGGATCGCGATGGGAAACGGCACGGACGTCGCGATGGAGGCGGCCGACATCACCATCCTCGCCGGTGACATTTCGAAGATCGCTGAGGCGGTGCAGCTTGGCCGGGCCACGTTGCGGACCATTCGCCAGAACCTTGTGTGGGCCTTCGGCTACAACGTCGTCGCCATCCCCCTGGCAGCGATGGGGCTGCTGAATCCGATCATCGCCGGCGCCGCCATGGCGTTCAGCTCGGTCAGCGTGATGGCCAACAGCCTCCGCCTGCGGGCTGCGCTCGGTGCGATCGTCGAACGGAGCGGCAACTCTTTCAGTGGCCAGCGCCGGAGCTTCTTCGCGGCCAACAAGGGACCAATTTTCGCGATGGCCTCCTCGGCCGTGGTCCTCGTCGTTCCCTTCCTTGTCTTCACCGGTATCGGCAACGGCTGGCTCTAGCAAGCGCGGTCACCGGCGATTAACGGCAGCGTTGGTACAATTCGTCCTGTGAAGCGTGCCCCCAGCCGAAACGTCCCCATTGGCTCCGTTAGTGTTGGTGGCGGCGCGCCGTTCGTCGTCCAGTCCATGGCGGCGACGAAGACCCAGGATCTCGAGGCCACGACCCGACAGGTGCGGATGCTCCACGAAGCGGGCGCCGGCCTTGTCCGCGTCGCCGTCGATAGCTCCAAGGACGTCGAGTGTCTCGCTGAAATCCATCGGCGCGTGCCCGAAGCCAACCTCGTTGTCGACCTCCAGGAGAACTACCGTCTGGTCACCATTGTCGCCCCCCACGTGAGCAAGGTTCGCTATAACCCGGGGCACCTGTACCACCATGAGAAAGAGAAGTCCGTGGAGGCGAAGGTCGCCTTCATCGCCGAGGCCGCGGCAGCCAACGATTGCGCCATCCGGGTAGGCGTGAACTGCGGCAGTGTCGACCCGGCGATGGCCGCCCGGTTCGACGCAACCGACCCGCCGGAGCTTTCGGGCGTCACCGCGATGGTGGAGAGTGCACTCCAGCATTGCGAAATCCTCGATGGCCTTGGATTCACCCGCTACGTCGTTTCGCTTAAGGACAGCGACCCCCGGAAGGTCATCGAAGGCAACAGGCGCTTTGCCGAACGACGGCCGGACGTGCCCCTGCACCTCGGGGTGACCGAGGCCGGCATGCTTCCCGACGGCGTGATCAAAACGCGCGTCGCCTTCGAACAACTCATCAGCCAGGGCATCGGTGACACCATTCGCGTGTCGCTCACCCTTCCCTTCGACGAAAAGTGGCGCGAGGTCGAGGCGGGCAACGAGATCCTTGCGGACATCGAAGCCGGGCGTTTCCGCTCCGTGCCCGACCTTGGAAAGGGCCTCAACATCATCAGTTGCCCAAGCTGCAGCCGGGTCGAGAACGAAGCCTTTGTCGACCTCGCGTTCAACGTGAAGAAGATGGCTGCGTACGCCAAAGAATACGACATAACGATCGCGGTGATGGGCTGCCGGGTGAACGGTCCGGGAGAGACGGACGACGCCGACCTCGGCCTCTGGTGTGGGCCCACGCTACGTGAACCTGAAGCGTGGCGAAGAGAGCGTGGGCGCCTTTGGTTACGACGAAGTGCTCGACAAGCTGAAGGAAGAACTCGACGCCCTGATCGCCGTGCGCGCCTAGCGTTGTCCGGCCTCCTGGACGATTTCGCGGCCGCCTGCTCCCTCCTCGGCATTGCACCGGCACGGGTCCCGCTCGTCGGCCCCACGGAGTGGAAAGCCATCGTCGGACGCTCCGTACCCCGAAGAGCCCGCGGTGTGGCGAGCCCAAAGCACGGCGTCGTCTACATCAAGCGTGGTTCCCCCATCGACGTCCACGTCCACGAACTGCTCCATCTGCTCTTCCCCAGCAGGCCGCATTGGTGGGTGTACGAAGCAACGTGGAGCATCTGCGCGCATCGAATCGAAGGACCGTTGGCGATACGGCGGCGGCCACTGGACGCGGCCGGGCAAGCACACGATGGAGCTCCGGGAGCGGTTGCTCGAACTTTCCCATCGCTCGGCCAAGAGGCGCGGGTTCGCCGGCTAACGCACTCGCCGGGGCGGCATGTAGATGTGGAACAACGTCCGCCGGCAGAGGAGGACCGAGTGCGGTTCCTGCATCTCCTCCGCGGACAGCACGCCAAGTCGCTCGAGGAGCCCAAAGCGCAGTTCACGAGCGATACCCACGGTGAGGGGCAAGACATCGTGGGAAACCGAGTAGGTGCCAACCTTCGCGTCGAGCCGGTAGAAGTAGCCATCTACGGGATGAGTGAGCACGAGCGTCATCTCCTCCGCCGAGGCGAAACCGGGAAGTGTCTCCACGCTCTCACCCGTGTCGGCGATGTCGATGTAAGCGTCGGCCCACTGTGAGCGAGCTTCATAGCGGAAGGTGTCGTAGCGCCCGGCAGATTCGTTGAAGTCGCAGGTCCACGTGTACTTTGCCGGATACCAGGGGATCTTCCAGAGGAAACGGGCGACGTGGACGGGCCAGCCCCCGAGCGTCGTGCCGAAGAACCAGACGCAAGGCTCGCCCGACTTTCGCTCGATCACGTAGACCCGGTAGTTGGTCTGGGCGAAATGGAAGCGCACGAAGGGCAGCATCCGAAACCGGAACCCGGCGTCGATGAACGGGACCACGCTGAGCAAGGCGAGCTGCTGGCCGTCGATTTCGAAGGTCGGGAATGGTGAAGCGGTCGGTCGGGATGTGTGGGGTGAGCCGCTCGACCGGGACGGCGTAGGTGATGAGCGCAAAGTGGTCGAGCGGCGAGACGATGTCGAGAAAGCCTGGCTTGCGGGCGCCTGAGACGCCGGTCAAGCAAGGCGCGGTGGTCGAGGGGAAGTCCATGCCAGGACGAGCCTACAGCGTCCGGGCCGCATCGTTCCGGTCAGTCACGCCTCCATTTCGCCAGCATTACACAGCCAGCTGCAACAGAATCGCGATAGCCATGGCGCATCCGTTGCGTTTTCGACGATGGCGGCCGACTTATCGTCCTCCGTGTCCTTTGGAGGTGAACAACATGGACGAGCTATCTGTCGAAACGATCGAACACCATCTCCACCGCTGGCGACTGGACGAGCCGTACAGCTTGCAAGGGATCGGCACCTGCACGATATGTGGCGCCAACCGCCTCTTCAGGCAGCAGCCGGAGTAGGCGCAGGCCTCTTGAATCCTGGATCAGAGAAGGGGTCAGACCTGCAGGTCTGACCCCTTCTCGTATTTTGCGATGGTGGAGACGCGGGAGAATCGAACTCCCGGTCCAGAAAGTTTCAGCCCCGAATTGTCCTACAGGCTTTCCCACCGATTGGGTGTCGCCTTCGCGTTCGTTGGTGGTCCACGTGCGCGATGGCCAAGCCAATGAGGCTTTCGCTAGTCGTTATTGGCGTGGACTAGCGGCATCCCGGTCTATGTGACACCCCGTATCTCCGTCCGACCAGGAGCGAGATGGAGAGGGATGCTCACAGCGCTTTAGGCTGCGAGAGCGAGTTGACGTTCGTTGCCAACTATTTTTTGGTCACGTGATTTACGAGGTTGGCGACCATCCTCGGCCTGCTACCCGGGTTCCTACACCCCTGTCGATACCTGTCGTCCCCTTTCACCTACCAGCGTAGCAGGTGGATGGTGCGGCGAACGAGCCCGCGGGCGAACGACGTCACACGCGCTGGCGAATCGCCCGGGCGGCCTGGCGACCTTCTTCGCGCTCCCTGATCTTCTGGCGCTTGTCGTACTGCTTTCGCCCGCGGACGACGGCCAGCTCGACCTTGGCCATGCCCCGCTTGAAATACATCGCCATGGGGACCATCGTCAGCCCCTTTTCGCCCATCAGCGCGTAGATCTTCTCGAGTTCGCGTTTGTGGAGGAGGAGCTTGCGGTCGCGCCGGGCATCGTGCTGCGCGTATCCGGCGTTGGCGTAGGGCGAGATGTTGACGTCCTGCAGCCAGAGCTCGCCATCCTTGAACCGGGCGTACGAACCCTGGAGCTGCACGCGGTGTTCCCGCACCGACTTGATCTCCGACCCCGTCAGGACGATCCCGGCCTCGAACCGCTCGACAACGTCGTAGTCGAAGCGGGCGCGGCGATTGAGGGCAATGGTGGATTCGGACACGGGGACCCCGGCAATGGAACAGGCCCCGAAGCGGGGCCTGCAAGATTTACGCAACGTTCAGTGTAGCGCGCCGCCTACTCCCCGCGTAGAACCTCGATGGCCCGGAAGAGCTGGATATCGCCGTTGTCGTAGTAGTCGTCGGCGGTCATTTCAACTTCGATGTCGGGCTGCACGCCAAGGCCTTCAATCTGGTCGCCCAGGGGCGTCAACCAGCGGCCAACCGAGATGTACATGGCGCCGCAGCCGGCCGGGTCACCGCAGTCTTCGAGGGGGTGGAGCTGGTTGACGGTGCCTTTGCCGAAACTGCGCGTCCCAACGATGGTGGCCCGCCCGTTGTCCCGGAGAGCTGCGGCAAGGACCTCGGCGCCGCTGGCGCTGCTCTGGTCCTGGATGATCACGATGGGGATGTCGGTAGCCTCGCCGCCCGGGTTGGCGGTCCATTTCTGCTCGTTCTTGTCCCGGTCCTGCTCGATGAGAATGACACCAGAGTCGAGGAACTCGTCGGCAACGTCCACGGTTTCGCTGAGAAGGCCACCGGGATTGCCGCGAAGGTCGAGGATGATGCCCGTGTAGTCGCCCCCATCGAGCGCCTTCAGGGCCTCGTGGAGCTCGTCGGCCGTCTGGTCGTGGAACTGGGAGATATTGACATAAAAGAGATCGGTCACCGGGTTCCCGTCTTCGTCGACAAGGGCTGCGCCCGATTCGTCAGGGATGGCTTCCAGCAACGGCTCCGTGAAAACGCTGGCGACATCGATGTCGCCGCGGACGATGCTGATCTCCTCCTGGGTGCCATCGAGATGGACGACGGTGAGGTTGACGGTGGTGCCCCGCGGACCACGAATGACCTGCACCGCCTGCTGGTCCGACCAGCCATCGGTCGATTCGCCATCCACGGCGACGACGATATCGCCGGCCTGGAGGCCGGCAGCTTCAGCCGGAGAATCACGGAAGGGAGCGACGATCGTCACCTGCCCGCTCTGATCGCTGACGCTGGCGCCTATGCCCTCATAGGTCGAGCTGAGATCGAGGGCTCCGGCCGCCAGTTCGTCCTGGGTGAGGTATTCGGTGTGGGGGTCGTTGAGCGAGGTGATGACGCCGTCGATCGCCGCCTGCCGGAAGTTGTCCTCCGTGATGAGCGCGGGGTCGACGTACTGGTCGCGCAGGAGCCGGTAGATCTCGTCGAGGATGGAGGCGCCAATTTCGTCGGTAGAACCGCCGTCGGAGACCTGGTCCGGGCTCGCTGGCGTGGAATCGTCGTCTTCGATCACCGTGCTGACGATGTAGCCCAGCCCGAAAGCGAGCGTGACCACCGCAAGGATGAGGAAGGCGGGTACAGCGGTTCGAACCAGCCGCTCGCCGAATCCTGGTTGTGCGGGTTCAGGGTTCATTGGCGCGGTGGGCCTTTCGTGCGTCCGGGAAATGCCAGGAGCTTCATGGAGTGTACCCCTCGATTTTCGGAGCCAGCAACGAACAAGGATTACCGGGCGTTTACGCAAGGCCGGTGGCGAACCCGGCGATGGTCCCCGGCCCAATCGGGGCGAGGGCCTTGCCCGGCTTCGCGCTCCAGGTCAGGAGCTGGTCGCCGACAGGGTCGCCGAAGGTGCCGGAGACGCCGTCGGTGAGGAGTCTCCCGGCGATGACGAAGGTTTCGCCGGTGGCGTCCCAGGGGGCGAACGACTGGGCGTACTGGTCGAAGAACCCGAGCGCGAGGCGCGTGTCCTCAGAAGGGATGAAGCCCGCAGTGGCGGTGGATATCGCGCCTTCCGGCCCGAGGCAGTACAGGGCATAACGCCCGTCGCCCATCTGCGTCGGCACGAGAACGACGACGCGATCACCGGTCGGGCTCCACCAGTACCCGACATAAGGACTTCGCCAGAGGCGTGTTCGCGAACCAGTTGCGATATCGAGCCGCTCAAGACGATCGAAAACGCCGGTGTTGGGATCCGTGGTCGTCGCCACGGTCAGTTCCTGGTGGCCCGGCCGAAAACCAAGTACAAGGCCTGTGTCGTAGTGGGCGACGATCCTGCTATCGCCAGGGGCAACAACCGTGACGGCGACGCGTCCATCCACGCGACTCGCGTAGGCGTAGCTGCCGTCGAGGGCGGAGGCGGGGGCGCGAAAACCGATGGCGTCCTGGCTGACTGGCTGAACGTCGCCATTCGCGGCGTCGACAAGCGAGACATCGCTCCCATGGTGGATCACGATCGCCGAGGAATCGGCCTGCCACGACGAGAAGAGCGGCGCACCAAGGAGCACCCGTCGTGGCGTCTCCAGCGACTCGCGCCCAGCGAGGAAGAGGGCAAGCCCATCCGGTGTCGCCGCGACATAACTGAGCGTCGAGCCATCCGGGGACCAGGATGCGTAGTGGGGCACACGGGGGGCGATCATCGCAGGACCGTCGTCGGCCGAGAGGAACGGGGTGCCCACCAACTCGTGCGTCTCGGTGTTCCGCACCTCCAGGCGACTGCGTCCTGCCTCGGCATCGACGACAGAGAGGGCGTACAAGTCGCCGCCGGGCGAGAGCGTTGGCCAGCGACCGGTCAGCGAGGTGTCCGTGCGGGTCCAGGCATCGCCATCCCGGCGATAGCTGATGACGCAATCGGAACGGCCGATCGTCACGAGGCGGTTCAACAGGGCCCTTCGTGGAGGTGCGAGTAACTTCGCACTATATAGGTTATGTGTGGCGACACTCTGAAAAGCGGGTCCCGTGAGGCGCCCCCCGGGTGGTAGCAGCCAGGCCCCACGCGCGTTTCGCCAGCGTCGTGTGGTGACGATGCACGGGCCAACCGAACCACCAGGTTCCTCGCGTCTCCGCTCAACACAGCGTACGAAGCCTACGAACCCGGCCCCACTCAGGCGAGCGACCCGGCGATGTTGGCGTAGCGCGCACCGGTCGCGCGGACGAAATCCGAGGGCGCGAGGCGCAGGTCATAGCCACGCTCACCGGCGCTGACGAGCATCGTTTCGCGAGACTCGGCGGAGACATCGAGGAGGACGCTCCACCCCTTGTCGGTGAGGGCGAGGGCGCTGATGCCGCCGACACGAAGGCCCGTGAGCCGTTCAGCCTCCGCGTGCGACGCCATCGCGAACTTCCGCGCATTCATACAGGTTGCCAACGATTTCAGGTCCAACTCCCGGTCCGCGGGATCACCGCAAGCACGGGCTTAACGCCCGGTCGCGGTTCGATGGTCACCAGGGTCTTGAAGACGCCTCCCGGGTCTTCGCCGGCGGATTCCGCGACGAGGGCGGCAGACCGAATCCCGGCGTCGAACTCGACAAGTTCGTACGGGACGCCCAGTGCCTCGAGTTTCCGCTGCGATTGCAGCTTGCGGCGTGCTTTGGCGGCCATCGTCCTAGAGGTGGGTCATGATGCCGCCATCCACGTGGAGGACCTGTCCGTTGATGAAGGAGGCCGCATCGGAGGCGAGAAGGACGGCAAGGGCGCCGAGTTGGTCCGCCTTGCCGAACTGGCGCATCGGCACGAAGCGCATGAGCAGGTTCTGGCCGACTTCATCCGGCCCCCGCCCGGGTGTCCAGTCCATCCAGCCAGTTGAGATACAGTTGGCGGTAACTCCATCGCCGCCGGCCTCCTGGCTCACTGCCGCCATAAGCCCGGTGACACCCGCCTTGGCCGTGGCATAGGCGCCAAGACCGGTAACGCCGCGCTCACCGAAGATGTTCGTTATGTAGATTAAACGACTACGACTGCCTGCGGTCCGCTCTTTGAGGAAGGTCCGCGTGGTGTAGAACGCGCCGTTCTGGTTGACCGCCTGGACGCGTCCGAACTCCGTGTCTGTGACCTCGGTGATCTTTTTTTGGAGCGGCGCATCGGCGTTGAAGACGACAATGTCGGGCATCCCGAAGTCGCGCTGCACCTGCTTGAAGCTCACCTGGACATTGGTCGGGAGGGTGACGTCCCAGCCGTGCGAGAGGGTGGCCCGGCCGAGTTCGGCGACGGCCTTGCTGGCACGCTTGGCGGCCATGACCTCATCCCCATCCATGGTCGCGCTCGCCGCGGCAACGTCGGCGCCGGCTTCTGCCATGGCCACGGCGATGGCGTGGCCCGCCGGGTTCGCGAAACCAATGACGAGGGCTCGCTTCCCGGTGAGGTCGAAGCCGGGACTTCTCTGCCACTCAGCCACGGGGCGCCTCCACGGCGCCAGTGCGCGCATCCCATCGCGTGGGCGCGATACCGCCGGTCAGACCACCGCCGTCGATGACGAAGCTTTCTCCGGTTATGTAGCGCGAGGCCTCCGAACAGAGGAACACGGCGAGCGGCCCCAGTTCCCAGGCCTCTCCAAGGCGGCCAATGGTGTTGAAGCGGCCACGTGCGGCGATGGCGTTCTTCTGCTCCTCGGACTCCGGGGGCGCCTGGACGACATAGCCGGGGACGATGCAATTCACCCGGATCTCCTCGCCGGCCAGCATCGCCGCGAGGCTCTTTGTGAGAGAGATGACGCCGGCCTTCGCCGCCGCGTAACCAAACGACTGGGGCATGCCCCGGAGGGCCGTCCCGCTCGCGACGTTCACGATCACGCCGCCACCTCCCTGCGAGATGAACTGGGAAGCAGCTTTGCGGGAGCAGTAGAAGGTGCCGTAGAGATTCACCTCGATCGTGTCGTGCCAGTCCTCGTCGGTCAGTTCCCAGAGACGCGAGCCGGCGCCACGCCGATCGCCGATACCGGCGTTGTTCATCATGATGTCGAGCCGGCCGAACTTCTCGACCGTCTGCTCAATAAGCGCGTCGCAGGCGCTGCTCTGCTGAATGTCGGTGGCAATGACGTGTGGCCGGCGGCCGGCATCACGTTCGATGAAGGCGGCGGTGTCTTCGAGCTGGGCAAGGGTCCGGCTGGCGAGGACGACATCGGCGCCGGCTTCCACCAGGCTCCGCGCCATTTCGCGTCCGAGACCGCGCCCGCCCCCGGTGACGATGGCAACCTTGCGCGGCGGCCCGCCAAGGTCGAGGGATTCTTTCAGTGTCATGAAGCCAGAGTCTACTCGCCCCGCTACGCCACGCGGATCCCTGCGATGACGAGCGTGACGGCAGCCAAACCGAATCGGTAGATGACGAACGGCAGCAGCCCGCCCCGTTGCAGATAGAGCATCAGGTAACGAATGGCGGCGAGCCCGACGATCGCCGAAACCGCAGCGCCAACCAGCAGCTGCCCGGCCGCGACATCATTCCCAACGAGGTCGGGGAGCTTGAGGATGGCGGCGCCGATGAAGACCGGGGTGCCGAGAAGAAACGCGTAGCGCGCGGCATCTGCCCGTTCCATGCCAAGCGCGAGCCCGGCGCTGATCGTGGCTCCGGACCGGGAGACACCAGGAATGAGTGCGACGGCCTGGGCAGCGCCTACAAGCAAGGCATCGCGCCAACCGGCGTCGGCGAGGGTGCGCGTCCTCCGGGCCGTCCGATCGGCCAACCACATGACGGCGCCGGCAGCGGCAAGCGCGAGAGCGACCACCCACGCCTGGCGGACGTTCGCCTCAATCCAGTCACTGAAGAGGAAGCCGGCGATGGCCGCCGGGATGGTCCCGACTGCGAGGGTGAGGAGGAAGCGGCCATCGGACGACCATGCCGCGACCTTCGGGCCGTGCCGAAAGACATCGCGGCCGCCGGCGAGAAGGAGCCTCTCCCAGTCACGTGCGAAATACACGAGGAGGGCCGCGAGTGTGCCGACATGCAGCCCTACGTCAAAGGCAAGGCCCTGGTCGGGCCACTTGAACAACGCGGGTACGAGAATGAGGTGGCCCGACGAGGAGACGGGGATGAACTCCGTGAGACCCTGGACGATGCCGAGGACGATCGCGCGCAGGATCGCTTCCATGCCGGCCTAGCGTTGGCCGCTTGCGCACTAACGCGCAACGCACAGATTGGAGACCCGTTACGCTATCGCGGTGCGATACCCGCGAATGTCGGCGAACGACCGGGTGGCAGCGCTCAGCGACGCGCTGGAGGCCGGTCTCGCCCGGCCGCTGAGCTACCCGTCGTGGTACATGCGCCACCGCCATTTCCTGCCCGGCGGCTACCTCTCGGCACGGTCTGCCGCCCTCTATGAGCGGCTGGTGACGCCCCTGTACAACCTTCCCTCACCTGCGTGGGTGCGAGACCGGGTTGCCGATTCGGTGCTGAGAACGGCACCGCGGCGCATTCTCGAACTGGGCTGCGGGACCGGCGCCCTGCTGGCCACCCTCAGTCACCACTACCCCGATAGCGAGGTGGAGGGGGTGGATCTTTCGCCGTTTCTCCTTGGCCAGGCGCGAACAGCGCTGAGCCAGAAGGACGGGGCCACAGGCCTCCACCACGCGGACGCCGCTTCCTTCGCGGGAGACCAGCCCTTCGATGCCGTGGTAGCCGTGCACCTGCTCGGACACATGCCAATTGCCCACGCCCGCGCCGTCTTCACGAACGCTATCGCCAACCTTGCGCCGGGCGGCGTCCTCCACGTTGTCGAACACCGCTGGCACCGGCCAGCCTGGGGTCACCCGGCGATGGAACGCGGCGCGCAGCTCCTGACGCCTCTGCTCGTGCACCGGGCCTACGCAACCACCACGACATGATCGGGTAGCATGTTGCTACTCTCTCGGGGAATCGCTGATGACCACACCTCCGCAAACTGAGTCCGAACGCATCCTTGGCTACCTCCAGGGCCAGGCCTCCTCGAAATCTATCGAGGAACTGATCCAGCGGGTCCAGGAAGGGGTGGATGAGCTAGCCGAAGCGGCAAAAGCCCTCGATCCCGCCAGGCTCGATACGCTCTGCCCGAGTGACGAATCGCCCGGCGAGGAGTGGACGCCGCGCGAGTGCTTCGCCCACATCATCGGCGGCAACATGGCGGGGGCCGCCCGCGTGCTCCATGTTGCTCATGGCTTTGAACCGCCGGAGGGGGATCGCCCGGCGGTGCCCGACGACATCGCGGCGGCGCTGACGAAACACCAGGAAGCGATGGACTCGCTCTACGAACACGTCCGTGCCGCTGACCCCGAAGGGAACCTCGACGTGCGCTGGAAGCATCCTATGTTCGGCGACCTGAATTGGCGCGAGTGGTTCCTCTTCCTGCGTATCCACAGCAAGGACCACGCCCGCCAACTCCAGAAGATGGACGCCAGGCTCTGAGTTCGCCGCGACCGCTCCGGCTGGTCCACACGAGTGACGTCCACCTCGGCGCCTTTTCGTCGCGCGCCGAGTCGGCCTGGTCCTCACGCCACTCGCTCATCGAAGCAGCGTTTCGTGGCGTCATCGACCTCGCCCTGGCCGAGGATGCGGATGTCCTTGTTATCGCCGGCGACTTCTTCGACAACGACCGTGTGCCAGCGTCGGTTGTCGACTTCGCCCGTTCCGAACTGCGGCGCTTCCCTGGTCCGAAGGTCTTGCTCCCCGGCAACCACGACCCGCTCGACGCCGGGCGCCTCTACGACCGCGAGGACCTCGAAGCCGAAGTGCCGGGCCTCCGCATCATCCGCGCCCGCGCCGGCGAGGTGGTGGAACTCGACGAGATCGACGCCGTGTTCTGGGGTCGCGGGTACCACGACGACGACTGGACGTTTCGTCCGCTGGCGGGGTTGCCCGGGCGCCAGGATGGCCGCCACCACATCGTGATCGGCCACGGCCACGTCGGCGGTCCCGACGACGAACATCGTTCCCTGCTCATCAGCCACGACGAGCTCAGGGCGGCGGATAGCGACTGGGATTATGTCGCGCTGGGCCACTGGGAACCCCACGCCGACGTGAGCGTGGGGAGCATGCCGGCGATCTACTCGGGTGCACCCATGCCGCTTTCCGACGCCAATCGCCGCGCCGGCTGGGCGATGCTGGTCGACTTCGAAGGCGAGCGAACCACCTGGCGCGCCCGTCCGGTGGACCCCCGGCGCCTGGCCGGGGAGTTCGACGCCTGATTGCCGGGTGTGGGTGCCGTTGCTAGATTGACGTACTGGTGCCGTTCGCCCGTGAAGGCGGCGGTCGGCAGCCCGAAGATGGCAGGGTAGCTCAGCCGGTCAGAGCGCACGACTCATAATCGTGAGGTCGAGAGTTCAAGTCTCTCCCCTGCTACCACGTTTGATCACGTCTACGGTTTGGCGCCTGGCGTGGGGTACGACATGGCCCCACGCATTCGCGCTGACGCGGGCATGTCTCGCTCTTCGAGAACGCCGAGAACTGCAGCTGGAGTCCCCGGGGTCAGCTGGAGGGCGGGGCCCCGAGGTCCTTCTCGACGCGCACGATGGTCGGGTCGTCGGGCAGGTGTTGGGTGTGGAAGCCCAACTCACGCGCCAGTTCGAGCATGGGCGTGTTCTGGTACGAGACCTCGCCGTAGATCCTGGCGAGGCCGCGCTGGCTAGCAATCTCACAGAGACGCCTGAGGAGCAACGTGCCGAGGCCCTTGCCCTGCATCTGGTCACTGACCACGATTGCAAATTCGGCCGACTCCTGGTCAGGCGCCACGACGTACCGCGCGACGCCTCGCTGTTCGTCGTGTTCGCCCACGGCGACAAGGGCCATCTCGCGCCGGTAGTCAATCTGGGTGAAACGGACGAGCATCTCGGGCGTGAGCTCGCGCAGCCCGTTGCGGAACCGGAACGTGCGGGAGGCCGACGACAGTGTGCGCACGAAGGTCTGTTCCGCCTCGGCATCCTCGGGGCGAATCGGTCGGATAGTCACGTGCGCGCCATCGGACAATGTCTCCTCCGAAAGGAGTTCCTCCGGGTATGGCTCGATGGCGAGGTGTTCAAACCTGCCAGCGTCAGGAGACACTGGCCGAATCGCCACGCGCGCATCAACGGCCATCACGCCGTCCTCGTTTGCGACCAGTGGGTTTATGTCGAGCTCGGTGACTTCCGGGAGGTCGCAAACGAGCTGGGAAATGGCGAGGAGCACGGCCTCTACTGCCTTTCGATCAGCAGGGGGATTGCCGCGGATAGACCCGAGGAGCTGAGATGCCCGCGTCTGGTCGACGAGGTCGCGGACGATGACTTCGTTCAGTGGCGGCAGGGCGATTGCGCGGTCGCGCATGACTTCGACAAGGGTGCCACCTGAGCCGAAGACAACAGCCGCCCCGAACGCAACATCGCGCATTGCCCCGGCGAGGAGCTCCCGCCCATGCACGGCGGTATGCATCGGCTCGACTGTGACGCCGCTGATGACGGCCTGCGGCGCCCGCTCGGCGACACGTAAGAGCATGCCCTCGAACTCGGCCGCGACTTCGCTCGCGTTCGCGAGGTCAAGGCAGACTCCGCCCACGTCGGTCTTGTGCGAGATGTCCGGCGAATCGATCTTCATCGCCACCGGGTAGCCCACTTCGTTCGCAACGGCGACGGCCCGAGCGGCACTGTCGGCTCGAATAGCGCGCACCACAGGCACGCCGTATGCCGCCAGGAGTTCGCGCGCTTCCACCGAACGCAACTCTTTCTGGCCGGCGGCGATGGCCGTGGAGATGATCGACTTTGCCCGCTTGAGATTACGCACTGGCAACCCGGCGAGTGGTCCTGGAGTCTGGAAGAGGAGCTCCTGGTTCCGGCGATAGCTGGCGACCGCGGCGAAGGCTTCCACAGCCGCTTCGGGCGTGGCGAAGTGTGGTATGCCCCCGCGCTCAAGAATGGCCCGGGCCGGCCCGACCTGTTGTTCGCCAAGCCAGGAGGCCAGCAGAACCTTGTCGACGCCGGGTGCCATCGCGACGACCTCTTCTGCAATGAGCTCCGGCGCTGTGATGGCCTGCGGTGTGAATGTCACGAGGAGGCCATCGACTCCCGGGTCGTCGGCAACCGCCGTGATAGCTGCCTGGTAGCGCCGGGGCGACGCGTCGCCCAGGACGTCGACGGGATTCCCCCGCGACCAGTGCGCCGGGAGGACATCACCGAGCGACTGCATGGTTGCCGGTGAGAGGTCAGCGAGCCTGATGCCGACATCACTCGCCCGGTCGGCGGCGAGGACGCCAGGGCCGCCGGCGTTGGTCACGATCGCGAGGCGGTCCCCTCGGACCGTCTTGTTGGAGGAAAGGATCTTCGCCACCGAAAACAGCTGGTCGAGCTCCAGGACGCGCACGACCCCGGCGCGCCGGAGGGCAGCGTCGAAAACATCATCCGTGCCGACGATGGACCCGGTGTGCGAGGCAGCGGCCCTGGCGCCACCGCTGTGCCTGCCGGCTTTCACGGCGATAACGGGCTTCACCCGGGCAGCCGCGCGCAATCCGCTCATGAAACTCTGAGGGTCGCGGATGCCTTCGATGTAGAGGAGGATTGCATGGGTTTCGCTGTCGGAAGCGAGGAAATCCAACGCCTCTCCAAACCCAATGTCTGCCGCGATTCCCATCGACACGACGGAGGAAAATCCGACATTGTGCGCGGGCGCCCAGTCGAGGATGGCGGTGCAGATTGCCCCCGACTGGGAGAGCAACGCCAGGCGGCCCGGGTGGGCGTTTTGATAGCTGAAGGTCGCGTTGAGCTTCGCCCCTGGCCGCAAGATACCCACGCAGTTGGGGCCAATGAGTCGAAGATGATGCCTGCGAGCACTGGCTAGCATCGCTGCTTCCAACGCCCGGCCGGAGTCACCGCTTTCGCTGAAGCCCGCTGAAAGCACGACAGCGGCCCGAATACCGCTTGCACCGGCGTCTTCGATCACACCCGGTACCGCGGCAGCAGGCGTCACGATAACCGCGAGGTCGACCGGCTCGGGGAGATGGGCCATCGACGGGAAGCAAGGGACGTCCAGCACCCGCTCGTAGTGCGGATTGACGGCGTAGAGCGGACCGGCGAATCCGCCGTCCACGATGTTTTGCATGACCACCCGGCCGAGTGACCCTTCGCGTTCGCTCGCCCCGACGACCGCCAGCGAGACAGGGTCGAAGACGGGCCGAAGTTCGTGTTCCATCCTCTCGATTATGGGGGACGTTCGGAATCGCCGTGATCAGGCCCGGGAGGACGCGAGTTGGAATCCTCCAGGAGCACCCGTGACGGCCGGGCGTCTACGGCCCGGCGATCGTGATGCTGGCAGCGTTCGACGGATCGGACACGGCGCTGCCGGCGGTCGCCCGAACGCGATACCAGTAGGTTGTCCCCGGGGTGAGCCCGTAGAACGTCCAGGAGGTGGTGTTGGCCAGGACAATGCCCGCCTGCGAGAAGGTGATTCCGTCGGTGGACCGCTCGAGGCGGAAATACTGCTCGTTCGAGGAGTTGTCCTGCCAGGCCAGCTTCACGGCGGTTGTGCCAACGATGGTGAGAGTGAGGCCACTCGGCGCTGCCGGCGGCGGCAAGGTGATCGCCGTCGCCACGTTCGAGTAGGTGCCATACACGCCGGAGGTGCTCGTCCGGACACGGTACCAGTACTGCGTGTTGGCACTCAGCGACCCGTTGCTCCAGGAGGTTGTGTTGGCCGACTGGAGCGAGATCACCGAGAAGTTGGTGCCATTCGTCGACCGTTCGATCCACCAGAACTGCTCGCCGTCGACATTGTCGTTCCAGGTCAGGCTGATCTTGCCCGCATCGACTGCCGTGGCCACAAGGACGATCGAGGTGCTGGAGGCGTCATCGGTCGTGGCGCTGGCGGTGTTGCTGTAGCTGGAATAGGTGCCGCCCTGGCCGGCACGCACGCGAAACCAGTACGTCGTCTCGGCGGTCAAGAGAGTGCTTGTCCATGTCACCGTGTTTGCCGAAAGCTGGGCGACCTGCGTGAACGAGCTCCCATCCGGCGAGCGCTCGACGTAGTAGTTCTGCTCCGTGGTTGCGTTGTCGGTCCAGTCCAGCCGGATGGAGGAGGGCCCGAGGACCGTCGTCTCAAGTGACGTGGGCGCCGACGGCGGTCCGAAAGTCGTAACCGTGGCCGGAGGAGTGTAGGCGGAGTAGGCACTCCCGGCACTCGCCCTGACGCGATAGGTATAGGACGTCTCGGGTTGAAGACTGTAGTCCGTCCACGACGTGTTGTTCGCCAGGAGGATGCCCGCCTGCGAATAGCTCACGCCGTCCAGCGAACGCTCGATCCGGAAGTACTGTTCGTCGCTCGAGTTGTCGGTCCAGGCCAGCCGTACGGAGGTTGGCGACAGCGCCACGGCTACCAGGTTGCTCGGTGCGGCAGGCGGCCCGGCTGTCGTCACGCTGACGGAATTGGAATAGCCGGAGTATCGCGACCCCGCCGACGCTCGTACCCGGTAGAAATACGTCGTCGCTGGGGCGAGCCCGTAGTTCGTCCAGGAGGTCGTGTTTGCGAGCAGCAAGGCGACCTGGCTGTAGCTCACGCCGTCCGTCGAACGCTCAACGCGGAAGTATTGCTCGTCGGTAGCATTGTCCGTCCAGTCGAGGCGCGCGGCGTCGGGGCCTTGCGGCGTGAGAACGAGACTTGACGGCGCCGCGGGGGGTGGAGGCTCAGCGGAGGTCGAAGCGCTCACCGGGGACGTGTACGGCGAATAGAGGTTGGAGACGTTCGCCCGCACCCGATACTGGTAGGTGGTCGAAGGAGCGAGGCCCGAATTTGTCCACGAGGTTGTATTCGAGCCCACGTATGCCGCCGACGACCATGAGCTTCCGTCGGTCGAACGCTCAACGATGAAGAACTGCTCGTTGTCGGAGTTGTCGGTCCAGGCGAGGGAAATGGAGGACTCGGTCGTGGCGGTGACGTGGAGGTCGGAAGGGGCCGCCGGCGCGTCGCCAGTCGTCGCCGTCACGACGTTGGAGTAGGCGGAATAGAGCGAGCCGGTCTGGGCTCGAACGCGGAACGAGAATTCCGTTCCGGCCGCAAGCACGTAGTTCGTCCAGTTCGTGGTGCCGGCCAGCACCAGGGCCACCTGGCTGTAATTCACACCGTCGGTCGAACGCTCAACGCTGTAGTACTGCTCGTTGGTGGCGTTGTCGGTCCACGTGAGCTTCACGGTGGTAATGCCAGTGAGCGTCGCGGTGAGGTCGGTCGGAGCAGCGGGCGGCGGCACGGGTGTCGCCGTCGGCGTGGCCGTTGGGAACGGCGTTGGCGAAACACTCGGCGTTGGAGTGGGCGTGAACACCGGCGGGTCCGTTCCCTGGACCAGGGCGACTGCCGCACCGGCATCGATCAGGCCCGCGCCATATTGGGGATCCCAGCCGGGTGCCCCTTCATCGCGGGCGGTCGTCTCGAGGTAGTACCGAACCTGGGCGGGGCTCAGCCCCGGCGACTCTCCCAGGAGCAACGCCGCGACACCCGCCACATGCGGCGAGGCCATGGATGTGCCTTCGAAGATCTTGTTGCAAAACTGCGTGTAGTTGCCGGTGAACAGGAGGTAGACGCCGTCGAGGCAATACGTCTCTTGTGTGATGCCATCAACCACGCCATCGCCGTTCTGATCGACGTTGGGGTCGCCTCCCGGAGCGGTGACATCGAGGGTTGCTCCGGTGTTCGAATACGAGGTGACCGCACCGTCGTAGCGCGTGGCGCCGACAGCGATCACGGTCGGGTAGGCCGCCGGGCAGGAGACCGTGGAGGCTCCTTCGTTGCCCGCGGCAGCAACCACGGTGACCCCGTGGGTATCGGCATAGTCGAGGGCGGGGCCGAGGCCGAGGATTTCGGTGCAGTACTGTCCGGACGCGTCGGGCGTGCCCGTGTCGGGAAAGCCTAGACTCATGTTGATCACGTTCGCGCCGTGGTCGACCGCGTAGTAGATGGCGTCGACGATATCCGAGCCGTTGCCCTGGCCGCTGAAATCGAGAATCTTGATCGGCATAAGGCTGGCGTCGCTGGCCATGCCGGCGGCCCCCTGCCCATTGTTGGTCTGCTCGAGGATTGTCCCGGCGACATGCGTCCCGTGGCCATGGTCATCGTCCGGGTGAGCATCGTCTGCGATGTAATTCCAGGGCGAAACAATGGGAACGCCGGCAAGGTCGGGGGCCGGGGCAAAGGTGGCTGTTCCAAAGATGCCCGGACGCGTGTTCGATTCGTAGGCGACGCCGGTATCGATGACGGCGACGGTGACCCCTGCACCGCGGTTTGTGGCGAGGTCCCATGCGGCCTCGGCGTTTACCCCACCGGCGCCACCGTGAAGGTCCCACTGGAGGGGATAGCCCGGGTCATCGGGAACCTCGAACGCCGTTGCGATGCGGTCGGGCGCTGCCTGGGCCACGAGGCCGCTCTGTTGCAAGGCCGCCAGCACTGCCGAGAGGTCCGCGGGGTCATCGAGCGGAAGGACCCGGAGTCCATCGGTCGCCTCAAGGACGTCAGAATCGATACCCAGGGACGCTTCGAGGGCCGCAATGGCGGCGTCGGAGGTTCCGGGCTCGTACTGGACGACGATGCCGCCCGGATCCTCGGTGACGGCGGCGCCGGAGAGACCACCATCCGCGGTGTCCGGCGACTCTGCCGCAACATGGGACGAGTTCCAACTGGCTGCTCCGGCAAAACAGATGATCCCTGCCAACACCAGGACAAGGCTGGAAAGACGGGCACGTCGCGCAGGCTTCATGTGCGCACCTCGGCGGCAAACGACTAGACCCCGGACTTTACCTCTTGACGCGAATGAATCGTATTAGAATTATGTTAGGTCCGGGTGACAATAACGAGCCTCACGGGATAGCACGCCAGACTGGCCTACTCGTTCGACGTTCCCTTCGCGTCGCGGTTTTCCATCTGAGACGATGAAGGCATGGCCGAAATGCGCACTCGCCGCCTGGGGCGAACTGACCTTGTCGTCCCGGAGCTTGGGTTCGGGGCGATGGACACACCGAACTCGGCGGAGCGGCGGGAGACCGTGGAGGCAGCCGTCGAGGGCGGTATTCGTTTCATCGACACGGCACGCGAGTACGCGGGAAGCGAATTCCTTCTCGGCGAGGTCGTCCGCGCAGGCGGGGCCGAGGGCGTGGTCATCGGGAGCAAGACCTTTGCACGCGACGCGAACAGGGCGCAATACGATGTCGACGCCTCGTTGCGGACGCTCGGACGCTCGTCCATCGAGCTCTATCAGCTCCACGACGTGACAACCTGGGAAGCATGGCGAGAAGTCTCCGCGGAGGGCGGGGCGCTGGAGGGAATGAAGACGGCGCAGTATCGCGGCCTCATCCGGTTCATCGGCGTGTCCTGCCACGACCTCGAGGTGGCCCGCGAATGCATCGATTCGGGCCAGTTCGACACGGTCATGCTCGAGTACTCGGCCTTCTTTCCGGGGTCGCGAGCACTGATCGCCCATGCTCACGAACGCGACGTTGGGGTCATCGTGATGCGGCCGCTTGGTGGCTCCGGACGGACGAGCGTCATTCGCGGGCGGCTGCGCGAGGGCGACGCCGGGACCGTGACGCCGCACAATCTCCTGCGTTATGTATTGTCCAATCCCGACATCTCCGTTGCCATTCCCGGCGCCAGCCATCCGGACCGCATCGTCGCAAACGTGCGCACGGCCCAGGCGTACGAACCGATGACGGAATCGGAGCAGAGAGCATTGGAGAGCGAGGCGGCGAAGCTTTACGGGGCATAGGTTCGCGCAGCCCGGTCTGGTAGGCTTCGCCCACTTCTTCCACAGGTGGTCGGCATGTCCTGGACGAACCTCAACGGCATCGACACGTACTACACGGAGGCCGGCAGCGGGCCGCCGATGGTGTTCCTCCACGGCATGAGTTCGTGCGGCGAGGCGTGGTGGCAGCAGTTCGACTACTTCGCCGGCCGTTACCACGTGTATGCCTATGACAGCGTGAACCATGGCCACTCGGCGAATTCGCCACGCGATGTAGACGAGCCGGACCGGACGGACGAGCTCGAGGCCTTTCTCGCGGCGATGGGGATCAACCAGCCGGTCCTCGCGGGCAACTCGATGGGGGGAGCGACCATCCTTCGCTGGGCGGCCAGGCACCCGGGTGACGCCCGTGCCCTCGTCGTCTCGGGGATGGGCGTTGCCGAGCCGGGCGCAGGCGCATTTCGCACGATCGCGCCCCTCGACAACGAGACGCTCTTTCTCCCCATTGGCGAAAGCCTCACGGAGCGCCTTCGCAAGGAACGGCCGGAGATGTACGAACGCTACCTCCGCATCAGGTCGACGGCGACGCGCCTGGAGTACATGCGAAACCCGCGGCCGCGAAACCCGAAGACCCTCGCGGAGACCGAGAAGATCGGGGAAACCGTGAAAGGCGTGACTTCGCCCATGCTCGTCATCATCGGTGCGATTGATCCGCTCGTGCCGAACGCCAAACGGCTCCACGCCCTGTTGCCACATTCCCGCTACGTCGCCATCCCCGAGGCGCCCCACAACGTCTACTGGGAGGCGGCGAAGGAGTGGAACACGGCCGTCGACGAGTTCCTCTCGGCGGCCCCCGCCAAGTAAACCGCGGCTAGTAGTGGATGGCGCGCCCGACGCCGCCTCCGGCGGCAATCGCGTCGCCGTTGATGGCGATCGATCGTGGCGAAGCAAGGAAGGCGACGATCGAGGCGATGTCTGCGGCATCGATAATCCGGTGGACGGAGTTACCTTCAGCCATCCGCTCCTTCGCCCGCTCGACATCCTCACCGCGCCGCTCCGCCTGGGCCGACAACAACCCGGGCATCCGCTCGGTCCAGGTCAGGCCGGGGTGAACAACCGTCACATTGATGCCGAACGGGCCGAGCTCATCCGCGAGGTTCTTCGTCATCGCCGCAACGGCCACGTTGCGCATGCTGCCGACGACATTGCCAGACTGGCGTGCGGCGAGCCCGCTGATGTTGATCACGCGGCCCCAGCCGAGTCCCTTCATCTGCGGGGCGAGGGCGCGGACGCAGCGAAGATAGCCCAGGACCTTTGTGTTCATTTCGGCGTGGAAGGCCTCGTCCAGCACGCCTTCGATCGGCGGGTTTCCACCGCCACCTCCAGGCTGGGCGGCGTTGTTGATGAGGATGTCGACGTGGCCAAGAGCGTTGACGGCGCGGTCGGCCATGCCCTGCACCGAGGCCGTGTCAGACGTGTCCGCGGTGATCGGGACGATCGTCCGGCCGGTGTCACCGGCGATCTCTTCGGCGGCCTCTCGCAACGCCTCGATATGACGGGCCACCACCGCGACATCGACACCTTCTCGCGCGAGTTCCCAGGCGATGGCCTTGCCGATCCCGCGGCTGCCCCCGGTGACGACGGCCTTCTTGCCAGCCAGTTGTAGATCCATGGGTCACGCCTCCAGTGCCCCGTATCGTGCGCGCTCTGGCGCTTCGCGCTACCATCTTCGGGCTGCCCCCGTAGCTCAGCGGATAGAGTGTCGGCCTCCGGAGCCGAAGGCACAGGTTCGAGTCCTGTCGGGGGTACCATCGCCTGCCTTAACCGAATCCCTGGTGCGGAAACGAAGCGCTAACGTCGCGGAAATCTTCCCGTCATATGGACCTTCTACGGTCGTGTGGTAATTCGGGCCACTCGAAGGCCCACACCGGGGGACAAACCAACGTGACGCAGCTTGCGGACCGGACAGCGATCAAGCAGGGAGCCACCCGAGCGCGGGCGGTCCTTTTCGATATCGACGGCGTACTCATGGTCTCCGGGGAGGCTATCCCGGGTGCCCGCGAAGCAATCCTCAAGGTCGAACGGGCGGGAGTGCCCTTCGCCTTCATCACCAACATGACACGGCCTCGCAGCGCCGTACTCGCTCGCATGGAGACGCTGGGCATCGAAACCGATCCGGCGCGCCTCTTCTCGGCGCCGGCAGCGACGCTACGCTACCTTCAGGAAAACTTCCCCGATGCACCGTGCCTCCTCTATGCGGATACGAGGACGCGTGAGGACTTCGACGGCATCAACCTGACGATGGACCCAATGGAGGCAGCCGTGGTTGTTATCGGGGGACCACACGACGACAGCGATAACCGGCACCTTTCCTACGAGTGCATGAACGATGCCTACCGGGCGGTCGCCAATGGCGCCGCCCTGGTCGCGATGCAGCGCGGTCTCAGCTGGCAGACCGCCCGCGGCCTCGAACTCGATGCTGGTGCGTTCGTGACGGCGCTCGAAGTGGCAACCGGGACGAAAGCGACCGTCTGCGGTAAGCCGTCGCCGCTCTTCTTCACACAGGCGGTGGCCCAACTCGGTGTACCGCCAAGCGAAGTGCTCATGGTCGGTGATGATGTGGAGAACGACATCCGGGGGGCGGCGGGTTCCGGCCTGATCCCCGTCCTGGTGCGAACCGGCAAGTTCCACCACTCGCACGTGGGCGCCATCCGCGGCATCCCCTTCCATCTCATCGACTCGGTGGCCGACGTCCCGGCGCTGCTCGGGGTGGCCTAACGCCGATAGGGCCGGACGGTGGCCATGTCGTGCTCGGCGAAACGCGTGAAGCGAAATACGCGAGCCGCCACACGTGGTTCCTTGCCGGTGATGAAGTCCGCCTGCATCTCGGCCGCCGCAGGACCGAGCGCAAAACCGTGGCCAGAGAGGCCCGTCAGTACGTGGAGCCCTGCCACACCGGGCGCCGGCCCAATCACGGGCGCCTGGTCGGGCGTGCTATCGATGTAGCCGGCCCAGGTCGACTCCACTTCCGGGGCGGGCAGCCCGGGGAAGGCCTCGCGGAACCGGCCCAGCGTGTGTCGGGCGGTCTTCGCCAGCGGCTTCGGGTCGACGCGCCGGCGGCGCTGCCAGAACTCATTCCGCTCTCCAGTCTTCGGCACCAGCGACAGGAGATCGTGATAGAGACGGCTGCCGGCGCGAAGCTGCACCCACTTGCGGTTCCGCCACGCCAACGGGGCGAACTGGCGGATATCGCGGAGAGCATCGAGGTCCACGTCGTACACCGAGGAGGCACCCCCGGCGAGGACGAACCGGCCCTCGATGTCCTGGCGGAAGGTGAAATGGTCACCCCAGGCGGTGACGGCCGACACCTGTGGCAGGGGCTTCGTACGAACGACGGTAGAACGGACCGACCGCTGAGGCAGCTTGAGGCCGAGTCCGCGGAGAAGGCGGGCAGTCCAGGCACCGCCGGCAACAAGCACAGTATCGGCCCGAACTTCGCCCAACTCCGTCGTGATGCCGACGACACGCCCGCCGGCCGTTTCGATGTCCGTGGCCGCACAGTTTTCGACGACCGTGGCACCCGCTTCTCTCGCCGCCCGTGCGAACGCCGCCGTGACAAGGTGAGGGTTCGCCTGGCCATCGCCTTCCACATAGAGGGCGCCAAGATAATGCCCGGCAATCCCGGGAGCGTGCCCCGACACCGCGTCGCGGTCGATAACCGTGGCGCCGAGCCCCTGCGCCCTGGCGTCGCGCGCTATCTCCTCGAACTCCGTCATATCCGCCTGGTCGTAGGCGAGGCTGAGGTTGCCGCCCTGGCGCCACTCGACCGCCGTCGCCAGCGTCTCCTCGAGTCCGCTCCAGATTTCGACGGAACGCATGGCGAGCGGAATGAGATGCGGGTAGCGCACCTGTTGATGGACCCATCCCCAGTTGCGCGTCGACTGTTCGTAGCCGACCTCGCCCTTGTCGACAAGGACAACGGAGAGTCCGCGCGTGGCGAGGTAGTAGGCGGTCGCACACCCGGCGATCCCGCCGCCGACGATCGCGACGTCCGCGTAGGAGGGGAGGACATTGGACTGGTCGCTCACAAGGCGGCAAGCATGCCACAACGAGCCCCGGCCTGCGCGCTACTCCACGCGCTCCCGATACTGGATCGCCTCGGCCACGTGGGCCTGTTCGATGCCCTCGCTCTCGGCAAGGTCGGCGATCGTGCGGGCGAGCTTCAAGGTGCGGTGGAAAGCACGCGCCGAAAGGCTGAGTCGCTCGACTGCGACTTTCAGCAACGACGACGCGGTCTCGGACATCCGTAGCTGCGCGAGGTCCCGCACTTCCGCGGGCGTCATCTCCGAGTTGACCACCGTCCCGGCCGCAGAATCGGTAAACCGTTCGCGCTGGCGGTCACGAGCCCTTCGCACCCGTTCGGCGACGGCGGCTGAGGGTTCGGCCTTCGTGGCGGCGGCCAGCTTTTCGAAATCAACGCGCGGTACGTCGGCGAACAGGTCAATGCGGTCGAGCAGCGGCCCGGAGATCCGCCGTTGGTAACGCCCGACCACCTGGGGAGAGCAGGTGCAGTCGTGCGACGGGTCGCCGTAATAGCCGCACGGGCACGGGTTCATGGCGGCGATCAGGGTGAAGTTTGCGGGGAAGGTCACGGACATGCGCGCCCGGCTAATCGTGACCACGCGGTCCTCGAGGGGCTGGCGCAGCACTTCGAGCACCTGCGGGCCGAATTCGGGCAGCTCGTCCAGGAAGAGGACACCCCGGTGGCAGAGGGTAATTTCGCCAGGCCTGGGCATCGTGCCGCCCCCGACGAGGCCCGCGTGGGAGATCGTGTGGTGCGGCGCGCGGAAAGGCCGCGTACCGAGGAGCCCGGCCCCCGGCGGGAGAAGCCCGGCCACGCTGTAGATGCGGGTGACGTCGAGGGCGTCGTCGGTGGTCATCGGCGGCAGGATGGAGGGCATGGCGCGGGCGAGCAGCGTTTTACCGCTGCCGGGCGGGCCCCGCATGATCACGTTGTGGCCACCAGCGGCGGCCACCTCAAGGGCTCGCTTCACGTGCTCCTGGCCGACGATATCGGCGAAGTCCGTGCCCCTGTACAGTTCTGAAGCTTCGGGCGAACTCCCTCCGGGCGTCGGCGGAATGGGTGTGGCGCCGAGCAGGTGGGAAGCGAGCGCCGCCAGGCTTTCGACGCCGATGACTTCGATGCCGCTGACGAGGGCTCCCTCCCGGGCGTTGGCCTCGGGCACAAAGGCGCGACGTTTGCCCATCCGCTGGGCCAGCGCAACCACCGGCAGCACGCCGTGGATCGGACGCACGTTGCCATCGAGCGAGAGCTCCCCGACGACGACACAGTCGCTGAGGTCGGAGACGACCTGCCCGCTGGCGCCGAGCATGGCAACGGCAATCGGCAGGTCGAAGGCCGGGCCTTCCTTGCGAAGGTCGGCCGGGGCGAGGTTCACGATGATCCGGCTGTTAATCGGCCAGGTCAGTCCGCTGTTACGAATGGCGGCCCTGACCCGTTCGCGCGACTCCTGGACGGCGGTATCGGGCAGGCCGACCACGGACATGATCGGCCGCTCGGCTCGTGAGATGTCGACTTCAACTTCGACCAGTTCGCCGTCGAGGCCCACCAAAGCCGCACTGGAGACTGTCGCTAGCACGCGGCGGCTCGTACCAGGACCATCAGTCCTTGCGCGTCCCGGGGGTGAAGGCGGAACCGAACATCTCGGTCCAGCGGGCCATCGCTTCCGGACCCATCCAGGCGGCCGGGCCCTTCGCCATGGCTTGCATCCATTGTTCGAACTCACCGGCCGAGGAGGCGTAGGCCTCGCCCATCGCCACGTTCGACTGGACGAGGGCGGAGGCCGCAGCGAAGAGGTCTGCCCAGCGCTGAAGGGTTTCGGCGTAGTGGCGTCCAAATTCGAGGGCGTTGGCAGACGGCGGTTTAGGCATGGTCACGGTGTTCGGCCTCCTGGGACGCAATCATACCCACCCCGGCCACGGCCGGAGCGACAGCGGATGACGCAGTTTAGAACATATGTGTTGACGCCGCGCGCCACCATCCAGTACTTTTCTTGCAACAGATTAGAACGGATGTACTGCTATGGACATCGCAACGGTACTCTTCCAGGTTTCGCTTGTCGGCCTTGCGCTCTATCTCGCGATCCAGGTTGGCCTCGACGCCATCGGTGAGCGCACCCCCGCCATCGGGAGGACCAGCACCCGCCGTACGGTGTCGCGACGTTCGGCGCCGGCTGCTAGCCGCGCTTCCGCCGCAAAGGCACGGGCGCGGAGCCCTTTTTCGTCGGCCCAGTTGAGTCGATAACGCGCTCGACAAAGCGCACACCGCGGACGATCTCGATCCGGGAGAGGAGCCTGGCCAGCTGTTCGAGGCCAGAGGTCTCCAGCGTAGCGACAATGCTCACGGTCCCTTCCCGCGTCTCGTTCGTCCGCACACCAAGCATGTTCACGTGCTCTTCCGATGACGACGTTGGTGATGTCGCGCAGGAGGCCAACGCGGTCCCACGCCTCGATGCGGATATTGACGGGATAGCGGCGTGAGGGCGTCCCCCATGAGACCTCGACGAGGCGTTCTCGATCAGACTCGTTCAGAACGTTATGACAATCAGCGCGGTGGACGGTGACGCCGCGAGCACGGGTGACGTAGCCGACGATCTGGTCGCCCGGCAGCGGATTGCAGCAACGAGCGATCGTCGTCAGCAGGTTGCCCACCCCGAGGACCGTCATCCCGCTGTCGCCGTGCATGGTTCCCTGGCGCTCCGGCGGGGCGATGACCGGGTCGACCGGTTCGCGTTCCTGGACAAGTCCACCGATACGACGGGTCAGGGATTCGGTGCCGATTTCGCCGTAGCCGATCGCCGCGAGGAAGTCGTCCCAGGCCTGGTAGTTGTAGAGGTTGAGGATGTCGGTGCGGTAGTTGCCAATGTCCATCGCCAGGCGGCGCATCTCGGCTTCGAGGATCTGGGTGCCGCGCTCGATGTTGTCATCCCGTTCCTGGCGGCGGTACCAGTGCCGGATCTTCTGCTTCGCCTGGGTGGTGCGCACGTAGCCGAGGTTCGTGTTCAACCAGTCGCGCGACGGCCCTTTGCTGGTGCGTGACCGCAGAATCTCGACAACGTCGCCGTTTCTCAGGGGAGTGTTGAGCGAGACCATCCGGCCGTTGACCTTCGCCCCGACCGTCTGGTGGCCAAGATTGGTGTGGATGCGGTAGGCGAAGTCGAGGGGGGTCGCCGCCGCCGGCAAGTCGAGCACATCGCCCTTTGGCGTGTAGACAAACACCTGGTCGTCGAAGATGTCGGTCTTGACGGACTCGACGAACTCCTCCGCCCCGGCCATGTCCCGTTGCCATTCGAGCAGCTGCCGCAGCCAGGCGATGCGCTCCTCATCCTTTTCGCGCGGCGACGTGCCTTCCTTGTAGCGCCAGTGGGCAGCGACGCCGTACTCCGCGGTCCGGTGCATCTCGTGCGTCCGGATTTGGATCTCCAGCGGGCGGGCGCCAATCGCGAACACCGTCGTGTGTAGCGACTGGTACATGCTGTCCTTGGGATTCGCCACGTAGTCATCGAACTGGCCGGGGATCGGCCGCCAGACCGAGTGCACAACCCCGAGGGCGTGGTAGCACTCAGCGACGCTATCGACGAACACACGCACGGCCGAGAGGTCGTAGATCTGCTCGTACGACTTGTTCTGGTGGGCGTAGCGCTGCATTTTCTGGTAGATGCTGAAGATGTGTTTCGCGCGGCCGGTGACCTCGGCCCGGATCCCGGCCGCCTCGAGCCGGTTGGTGAGCGTCTCCGTCGCTTCCTGGATGAACGCCTCCCGCTCGCCACGCTTCGATGCGAGGAGTGCGGCTACCTCGCGGTAGCGTTCCGGTTCGAGGTAGCGGAAGGCGAGGTCCTCGAGCTCCCACTTGATATGCCACACCCCCAGCCGGTTGGCCAGGGGTGCGAAGATTTCCTGCGTTTCGAGGGCAATGCGGCGCTGCTTGTCGGGCCGAAGCGCATCGAGCGTCCGCATGTTGTGAAGGCGGTCGCAGAGCTTTATCAGGACCACGCGGATGTCCTCCGCCATGGCGAGAAACATCTTGCGGAGGTTCTGGGCCTGCATGGTCCCCATCGCCGCCTGGGTGTTCTCGCCGATGCGAATCGGCATCTTGTCCAGCTTGGTCAGGCCGTCCACCAGCTTCGCGACGTCATCGCCAAATCGTTCGGCGATGAGGGCGTTGTCGATGCCACAGTCCTCCTGGACGTCATGGAGGAGCGCGGCGGCCACGGCATGGTGGTCCAATTCGAGTTCGGTGACGGCGAGGGTGACCGCAACGGGATGGGTGATGAACGGTTCGCCGGAGAGCCGGGTCTGGCCCCGGTGGCAATCAGCGGCGAATGCGTAGGCATCGCGGATGATTTGGAGGCGTTCCGGAGGCAGGTATGTGCCTGCGCGATTGAGAATCGCGTCAAGGCCCTCATTGTCCAGGGCCGGGTCGGAAAGGCTCTGAGGACTGTTCGTGAGTGTTCCTTGCCCGCCGGGGGTGAAGAATTATCCTAACACGCAGTACGTTGGACTCGAACTATCCACATGAGTAACCCAAGGTTCCAGGCGCCCCGCGGGACGCAGGATGTGCTCCCTGAAGCGCAGCCGGGCTGGCGCGCCGTCCAGGCAGCGATCGACGAAGTCACCCGCGCCTTCGGCTATCGCCGCATCGACACGCCCGTGTTCGAGCCGGCAGGTCTCTTCGAGAAGGGCAGCGGCGACACCACCGACATCGTCGAGAAGGAGATGTACGTCTTCGACGACCGCGGCGGCGAACGCCTCGCCCTGACCCCTGAAGGGACACCGGCGATCTGCCGCGCCTACCTGGAGCACGGGATGGCCAGCTGGCCGCAGCCGGTGCGCCTCTACACGACCCATCCGATGTTCCGCTACGACCGGCCTCAGAAAGGACGCTACCGCCAGCACACGCAGTTCGACTGCGAGGTGATCGGCTCCAGTGACCCGGTGGTCGACGCCGAAGTGATCGAGGTCCTCTGGCGGCTATTCGAAAAGCTGGGCGTGGAAGGGCTGGAGGTGCGTCTCGGGTCCATCGACGACCCTGAGCCCGCGACGGGCCTACGTCGAACGCTTGAAGGAGTACTACCGCCCCCACCTCGGCCGCGCTCTCGGAGGACAGCCAGCGGCGCTTCGAGCGCAACCCGCTTCGCCTGCTGGACAGCAAAGACGACCGTGATCTCTGAACTGAAACTCCAGGCGCCGAAACTCGTCGACCAATTGAGCCCGGAAGCGGCAGCCCACCACGAGGCGGTGCAGCAGCTTTCTCAGCGCGGTTGGCGATTCCCTTCCGTATCGACCCGCTCCTCGTCCGGGGCCTCGACTACTACAATCGCACCGTCTTCGAAATCGTCCCCGCCCACGACGAACGCGCCCAGGGAACCGTGGGTGGCGGCGGCCGCTACGACGGACTGATGGAAATCCTGGGTGGGCCCGCGACGCCGGCGATCGGCTTCGGCAGCGGTATCGAGCGGATGCTCATCGAGATGGAGCGATGCGAAACGTTGCCAATGGAGGAGCGCCAGACCGACCTCTACATCGTGCACCGGGGCGAGGGAACCGACCTCGAGGCCGTGCGCCTCGCGAGTTCACTGAGGCAGCAGGGCCACCGCGTCGGCGTGGGCGAAAGCGGCCGCTCGATGAAGTCGCAGATGCGCAGCGCCAACAGCGCCGAGGCTCGCTACACCGCGATCATCGGCGAAGACGAACTGGCCGCGGGTACCGTGCTCCTGAAAGCCATGGATGGCGAGGGCGGCCAGGTTGCGGTGCCTCGCGATGCGGTCGATGAAATGCTGCGCAGGGGGCCGCGCGCAGGCGAGTGATATACTCGAAAGTCGCTGCCCGGCCGGTGCCCTGACAGCGGCCACTCCTATGGACGACGCAATACGTGAACAGCTGAAGCGGCTCCGGACTCGCTTCGAGGACCTTACCCGTCAGATGGGCGAGCCCGACGTCGCTGCGGATTTCGAACGCAGCACGGTCCTCGTTCGCGAGCGGGCTGAGCTCTCGACCATCGTCGAGTTGCTGGATGCCTATGAGGCCGCCGAATCCCGCCTGGACGAAGCGCAGGAACTGCTCGCCGAGGAAGAGGCCGAGATGCGCGAGATGGCCGAAACAGAAGCATCGTCCGCTTCCGCAGAGCTAGAGAAGATCGACGCCCGGATCCTGCGTGAGCTGCTACCAAAAGACCCGCGCGACGTCCGCAACGTTATCACGGAGATACGGGCCGGGACTGGCGGCGAAGAGGCCGCCCTGTTCGCCGCGAATCTCTATCGCATGTACAGCCGTTACGCCGAACGCCACGGCTGGAAGACCGAGATCATGAACATCTCGGAATCCGAAAAGGGCGGGTTCAAGGAAATCGTCTTCGAAGTCCGGGCGACAGGCTGCCTATTCGCGGCTGAAGTTCGAAAGCGGCGTTCATCGGGTGCAGCGTGTGCCGGAGACGGAGACACAGGGCCGCATCCACACCTCGACGGCGACCGTTGCCGTCCTTCCCGAAGCGGAGGAGGTCGACATCGAGGTGGAGGAGAAAGACCTGCGCGTCGACATCTTCCATTCCTCCGGGGCGGGCGGCCAGAACGTGAACAAGGTCGCAACCGCCGTCCGGCTCACTCACATCCCGACCGGGATCGTGGTCGTCTGCCAGGACGAGCGGTCCCAGTTCAAGAACCGGACCAAGGCGATGACCGTCCTCCGCTCGCGCCTGCTTGATGCGGAGACCCAGAAGCAGGAACAGGAAACGAGCGCCGAGCGCCGTTTGCAGGTCGGTTCAGGCGACCGCAGCGAGAAGATCCGTACCTACAACTTCCCCCAGGACCGGATTACCGACCACAGGGTCGGACTCACCGTACACAACGTCGCCGACCGCCTCGACGGCAATATCGACGACATTATCGACGCCGTGGCCGCCGCGGACGAAGCGGAGCGACTCCAGGTCAGCGTGGCGTGACACCCCGCGAGGCCGCTCGCGCGCTCGCATGCCGGCTCTCCGCCGCAAACATCGACGATCCCGAACTCGAAGCCGAGGTCCTCGTACGGACCGCGACAGGCCTGTCTCGCGAGCAGTTCTACGCCGGTGCGCCTGCCACTCTTGAACGCCTTGAAGCCCTTGTCGAGCGGCGCCTCACCCGGGAACCGCTCGCCTACATCACGGGGACGCGCGAGTTCTACGGGCATGCGTTCGAGGTTACGCCGGCTGTCCTCATCCCCCGCCAGGAGACGGAGCTGCTCGTCGAGATGGCCATTTCGGCGACGCGCGACCATCCCGGTGCGCTCGTTGTCGACGTTGGCACGGGCAGTGGTTGTATCGCGGCCTCCATCGCGCTGGCGCGCACCGACGCCGGACCCACGCTTGGCCTCGATGCGTCGGCCGATACCCTCCGGGTTGCCCGCCGTAACGCTACACGCCTCGGCGCATCCGTCGCGCTCGTGCAGTCCAATCTCGCGATGACCATCGGGGCTGCGGACGTTGTTGTGGCGAACCTGCCGTACATCCCGCAGGCCACCATCCCGGCCCTCGCGCCCGAGGTGCGGGAGTGGGAGCCGCGAGAGGCCCTGGACGGAGGTGCCGACGGTCTCGACCTCATCCGGCCGCTCATCGACGATTGCGGACGGCGCCTTCGTCCCGGCCTGCTGGCGCTGGAGTGCGACCCGGCCCAGGCGGCCGAGATTGGCAGGCTGATGCAGCGGGCGGGTGGCGCCGCCGTGGAAGTGCACCGCGACCTCGCGGGAAGCGAGCGCGTTGTTTCCTGTCGTTGGGATACCGGGCCATGATTCGCCTCGTCGCCCTCGACATCGACGGCACAGTCATCCGAAACGGGGACCCATCGCCGTCCCCTCGGTGCACAGAGGCTATCCACGCCCTTTCGGGCGCCGGGATCGGTGTTGTGCTCGCATCCGGCCGGATGTATCCCGGGACGGCAACCGTGCACAGGCACCTTCAGCTCGACACATCGATGATTTGTCAGCAGGGGTGCAGCGTCCACGCCCCGGACGGGTCGATGATCCACGAGGTTCCACTCGCGCGTGACATCGCCCTGGAAATCGTGGGGTACGCCCGCGAGCTCGATTTGCCCTACGAATGGTTCAATCCCATCCGCTACCTGGCGAGCCGTCAGACACCCCAATCGGACGTCTACGGCCAGCTGTCAGGCATCGTCGCCGAATACGTGGACCGGCCCGAGAACAGCGGGGTAGTGCCAACCGGGGTCGGGATCATCAGCACGGCGGCCAGCGGGCCAACCAGATCCATCGCCACCTGGTGAAACTCCACGGGGAAAGCGCGCACGTGCTCGACTTTCCCGACGTCACCGTGGCGGTTTCGCCCAAGGCGAACAAGGCGACCGCCCTCGAAATTGTCGCCGCGAGTCTCGATATCGACCGAACAGAAATCATGGCCGTGGGGGACAGCGTAAACGACGCCCCTATGCTTGCGTGGACGCCACACAGCTACGCGATGCCGGGCGCCGACGCCTACGCCCGCGACGCCGCGCGCCATCAGCTCCGGGATTCAGATGAACCCCTGGCCGAGTTGCTCGAATCACTGGTGCGCTAGGAAGGGTCGATGCGGTGCCAGGTGCGCATCATCACCAGGCCGATCGCGAAGACGACAACCAGGGCAGCGCTGACCGGCAGCACCGTGCGCAGCCAATCGATCTGTTCGCCGTCGTCACCGGCCTCCACAGGAATAGAGGCCTGACCGGTAAGGTCCTGGATGTCCTGCTCGAGGTCGGCTTCCGGCAGTTGCCAGCCGTCGTCGCCGCCGCTGGTCGCCGTGCCCCCCTGGAGGAGAAAGGCGCGCGAGGCGTCGGGCCAGGCAAGCTGGTCGTCTTTGCTCCCGAGGATAAGCAGCATCCGGCTGTCGCCGGGTAGGGCGGCTGGCTGGCAGGCGGGATCGGCAGAGGCTAGCCGAAGCAAGAAAGACCGCGACTCTGCCGTCCCCTTGTAATAGCGCTCCGGAACCACCACGACACTGCCTTCATCCGGACCCTCGGCCACGGTGGCAACCACGACGACGGCAGCCTGTTCGACGCCCTGGCGCAGCGTGGATTCCGTCAACGTCGAGCAGCCGCCCTGCGCGTGCGCGGGTACCACATGCAGGGCGACCCAGCTACCAAGGAACGCGAAGAGCGCTGCCCTAGCTATCGGCCTGCGCAAACTGGTAGATCTTTCCTTCTGTCTTGATCGCCGGGGCGATGACCATTTCCGCCTTCTGGAATTCACGAATGGTGTGCGCGCCACACATGCCCATCGCCGTCCGAAGGGCGCCGACAAGGTTCTCGGTGCCATCGGTGCGGCTGGTGGGCCCGAAGAGCGTCTTCTGAAGGGTGGTGTTGCACGCCGACCGTGACACGGGTGCCGCGGGGGAGGTTCGCATGGGGCGTAGCCATGCCCCAGTGGTAGCCACGCCCGGGGGCCTCCGTGGTGGCGGCGAAAGGCGAACCCATCATGACGGCGTCGGCGCCGGCTGCGAAGCACTTGCACACGTCGCCGCCGGTGCGAATGCCGCCGTCGGTGATGATCGGGACGTAGCGGCCGGATTCACGGAAGTAGTGTCGCGAGCGGCAGCGCAGTCGATCGTTGCCGTGACCTGGGGGACGCCGATGCCAAGTACTTCACGGCTGGTGCAGGCAGCGCCTGGGCCAACGCCGACGAGGACAGCGGTGACGCCGGTGCGCATGATTTCAAGCGTGGCGTTAAAGCCGACCGTGTTGCCGACGACGACGGGGATGGTGGATGTTCTCGAACAGCTTGTCGAACCGGAGACCTTCGATGCTGTTGGACTCGTGGCGGGCGGTGGTCACCGTGCTCTGCACGACGAGGATGTCGGCGCCCGCCTCCTGGACGAGGGGCGCAAATCGCTTCGTATTCATCGGCGTGATCGAGACGGCGGCGACGGCGCCACCGGCCTTGATCTCGCTTGATCCGGCGGGCGACGAGGTCGTCGCGGAGAGGCTGCTGGTAGGCGTGCTGGAGGATGGCGGTCGCTTCCTCGCGTGTTCGCCGCGGCCACTTCCTCGAGAATGGAGCTAGGGTCGTCGTAACGGGTCCAGACACCTTCGAGGTTGAGGGCCGCGAGGCCGCCGCACTTGTGCATCGCGATCGCGAACGAGCGGGTCGACGACGGCATCCATCGCCGAGGCGAGAACCGGAATGTCAAAATGATGGGGCCCGATATCGAGCCCCAGTTCTACGAGTTCCGGATTGATGGTGACGTCGCCAGGTACGATGGCGACCTCATCGAACCCGTACGCACGGCGGAGTTGCTTAAACTGGGGAGCGGTCATGCTGGCCTCCTTCGGGATACCGCAGGCCGACCGAGCCCCGCTTCGTTGGGGCCGGCCGATCGATTTGAACTGGACGTTATCAAGGGATTGCGTTCCGGGTGCACGAACAGAAGGTCGCGCGTTCAGGATGCAACTGAGTGTAGGATTTGGCCTTTCCAGCGGTCAACAGATCTTCGAATAGACGTTTCGGTTATGTGTGATAGCCCACAGAAACCGCCCCTTCCTGGGCTTTACGTCATCGCCACGCCGATCGGAAACCTCGGCGACCTCTCTCCGCGGGCGGCGTTCCTCCTCGCGAACGTCGATGTCCTCGCCTGCGAAGACACGCGAACGACGCGCCGGTTGCTGCCGGAAGGACACACCCCTCGCCTCGTTAGCCTGACCGAACACAACACTCTCGAACGGATCCCTGAACTGCTGGCGGCCGCCCGCGAAAAGGCCGTGGGGATCGTAAGCGAAGCGGGGACACCGGCCATTGCGGACCCGGGCGCACGCGTCGTCGCCGCCGCGCATGACGGAAGGTATTCCGGTGATATCCGTGCCCGGGCCTTCTGCGGTCGTCACAGCCGTCGCGGCCTCCGGGTTCGATGGGAGCGACGTGCACTTCCTCGGCTTCCTCCCACGCAAACCGGGGCCCGCAGCCCAACGGCTGGTCGCAGCCGCTGCCACCGCCGCGACGCTGGTGGTCTTCGAATCACCGAATCGCCTTGCCGAAACGCTCAACGTCATCGCCAGTGCTCTCGATAACCCGCTGGTGCTCGTGTCTCGCGAGATCAGCAAGGTCCATGAGGAACACACACGTGGGCTCGCTTCGGTCCTCGTGGAACGGTACGCATCGGCACGCGGCGAGTGCGTGATCGTCATCCAGTCGCCACCGGCGAAAGCCGCCGCTGACACCGATGTCGCCGCCTACATGGCCGAGATGCGGCGTGCCGGCGCCAAGCGTTCGCAGGCAGCGGCGGAGGCCGCCAGGCGGTTCGGGTGCACCCGCGACGAGGCCTACGCGCTCTGGGACTGAGAGCTTCCTGACAGGGGCGACAATGACCCCTGTGGTAAGCTGCCGTGAACCGTACTGGAGAGATCTTCAGCCTTGTCCGAACGGATCCTGGTCTGCGTGGCGTGGCCTTATGCCAACTACTTCCTTCACGTTGGCCAGGCTGCAGGCGCCTATCTTCCCGCCGATATTTTCGCCCGCTATCACCGCCTCGCCGGCAACGAAGTCCTCATGGTCTCGGGCTCGGATAGCCACGGAACACCGATCACGGTCAGCGCCGATCGCGAGGGCGTCAGCCCGCGGGACATCATCGACCGCTATCACCCGAAGATCGAAGAGGTCTGGGAGCGGCTCGGTATTTCGTTCGACCTCTACACCACTACGCTCACCGACAACCACTACGCCACAACGCAGGAAATGTTCCTCCGGCTGCTGGAGCAGGGGTACCTCTACACCGCGACGCAGGAGCAGCTCTACGACGCCCAGGCGGACCGCTTTCTGCCTGACCGCTACGTCCAGGGGACCTGTCCCCACTGCGGCTACGTCGAGGCACGCGGCGATCAGTGCGACAACTGCGGTAAGCAGCTCGACGCCACCGAACTGATCGCTCCCGTCAGCACGATCTCCGGTTCGACGCCGACCCTCCGCGAGACAGAACACTTCTTCCTCAAGCTCACGGCCCTCGAAGACACCCTGAAGGCGTGGGTGGAGCAGCAGCATCATTGGCGGCTGAATGTCCGGAACTTCACTCTCGGCGTGCTCACCGAGGGCCTCAAGGATCGCGCCATCACGCGCGACATCGCGTGGGGAGTCCCGGTGCCCGTCGAAGGTTACGAAACCAAGCGGATTTATGTCTGGTTCGACGCGGTCATTGGCTACCTCTCAGCCTCCCGCGAATGGGCCCAGCGCTCGGGCAACCCGGAGGCATGGCGGCCGTACTGGGAGAGTCCCGAGACTCGTTCTTACTACTTCATCGGCAAGGACAATATCCCGTTCCACACGATCATCTGGCCGGCGATACTGACGGGCTACGGCGGCCTGAACCTGCCTTACGACGTGCCGGCGAACCAGTACGTGAACTTCTCCAGTGGCCAGAAGCAGAGCAAATCGAAAGGCACGGGCAACTGGGTCCTCGACCTCCTCGACGTCTACGACCCCGACCTCGTGCGGTTCTACCTGACGCAGATCATGCCCGAGACCAGTGACTCCGAGTTCCGCGAAGACGAGATGATGCGGGTCAACAACGAGGTTCTGATCGCGACCTGGGGCAACCTCGCCAACCGCGTGATCAGCATGCTCCATCGCAATTTTGATGGCGTTGTGCCGGAAAGCGGCACGCTGGCCCCCGAATCTGAAGAGATCCTTGCGGCGACCGCAGCGGCCTTCGAAACGGTCGGCCAGCGCATCGCGACATGCCAGTTTCGCGCGGGCCTGCAGGAGGCGCTCCGGCTTGCCCAGGCCACGAACCGCTACCTCGACGACCGGGCGCCATGGAAGGCCGTGAAACAGGACCTCCCGCATGCCGCACAGACCCTGGCGACGGCCGTCAGCGTCATCAACGGCCTGAAGGTCCTCCTTCATCCCGTCCTCCCGTTCTCCACGGCCCGGCTGCACGAGTCGCTGGGGTTGGATGGCACCATCGAGAGCGGGGGCTGGCGGTTTATCCCGCTGGAGGCTGGACATCGCCTTGGCGAAGCGCAGGCGCTCTACAAGAAGTTGGACCTCGAGCCCGTTTGATGGCCGCTCCGCTCTTCGACACTCATTGCCACCTCCAGGACCGCAAGTTTGGCAGCGACGCGAAGGCGGTTATCGACCGGGCGGTTGCCGCAGGCGTGGAGACGATGCTCGTCTGCGGCTACGACTCCGAATCCATCGACCAGGCCATTGCCCTCGCAGAGCGCCATCCCTCCGTTTATGCCGGCGCCGGGGTTCATCCCCACGACGCCGACTCGCTCGACGATGAGCTGCTGGCGAAGGTCGAAGCGACCGCTCGGCACCCCCGTTGCGTTGCGATCGGCGAGATCGGCCTCGATTTCTACCGCGACCTTTCTCCTCGCGACGTCCAGCGGCGCGCCTTCGAGGCCCAGCTGGCAATCGCCCTCCGCCAGGGACTGCCGGTTTCGGTGCACACGCGGGCAGCGGAAGAGGCAGCGCTCCAGCCCCTGGAAGCGCATGCCCGAGCCCTCGCTAGCCAACACCCGGGCGTCCATCCCGGCGTGATGCACTGCTTTGCAGGCTCACTGGCGCTGGCCGAAGCGTACGTCGCCGCGGGATATGTCATCTCCATTCCCTGCACCATCACCTACCCGACCAATGACGCTTTGCGGTCGGTGGTGGCCTCCCTTCCCCTCGACTCCCTCGTCGTTGAGACGGATTCGCCCTACCTTCCGCCCCAGTCGCATCGAGGACAGCGGAACGAGCCCGCGTTCATCGCGGCCGCGGTGCAGGGAGTGGCCGACGCGAAAGGGGTATCGTTCGCTGAAGCCGCCGCTGCCACGACCGCAAATGCGCGGCGTGTGTTCGCGAGGGCCGCGGTGCTCGAGGAGTCGCGACGGTGACCCAGCTCCAACTGAAGCAGCTCTACGGCCCCGTCGCCGAGGACCTCATCCTCGTCGAGGACCTGCTCGAGTCGACGAAGTCGACCGAGATCTCAGCCCTCAAGCGGATGCTGGACCACGCGCTCCAGGGCAAAGGAAAGCGGCATGCGGCCGGCGCTCGTCCTCCTCTCGGGTGCGTTTGGGAACTACGACCTCAACAAGCTGGTGCCCCTGGGCACGGCGATCGAACTGCTCCACACGGCCAGCCTCGTCCACGACGACGTCGTTGACGGCGCCCTCAGCCGCAGGGGACGCCCCACGGCGAATTCCGTTTTCGACAACGCCCTTACCGTCCTCCTCGGCGACTACATGTTCGCCAACGCCGCCGAAATGGTGACACGCACCGGCAGTCTCCACGTCACCCGGCTCTTCGCCCTCGCCCTGATGAAGATGACCAGCGGCGAACTGGACCAGGACGCGGCCGCTTTCGACATGGGGAAGGACATCCAAAACTATCTCTGGCGCATTGGCGGCAAGACCGCCGCTCTCTTCGCCACGGCAACCGAGGGTGGCGCCAGCCTGGCGGGGTGCGACGATCGCACCGTCGAAGCCATGCGCGTCTACGGCTACAGCCTCGGGATGGCCTTCCAGATCGTCGACGACGTTCTCGACTTCAACGGCGATGAAGCGGAGATGGGAAAGCCCGTCGGTAGCGACCTCCTCGAAGGGACGATCACGCTCCCCGGCTTGCTCCTCCTCGAGCGCTATCCGAAGGACAACCCGATCAAGCGATTCTTCCAGGCCAAGCGCGACCGGGAGCGGCATCTGAAAGCGGCGATCGACCGCGTCCTCGACACCGAGGTGCTCGACGTCTCGCTGGAGATGGCGCGGGACTACGTCCGGCGCGCGAACGAGAGCATCGCGCCACTTCCCGCCTGCGCGGCCAAGGAGACAATGCTCGAACTGGGAGAGTACGTGCTCGGCCGGCGGAGCTAGTCCTTCCGGCTCGCCAGTCCGTATTTGGGCGTGGTCTTCTTCATCCGCTGGCCCGATTCGAAGGTCTTCTTGACCTCACCGGGCTTCACCCAGTTCCCCATGGAGTCGGCCAGCTCGCCCTTCTGCGAGGCCTCGATCATGTCGTTTATCATCGAGCGCTCGCCGCGGGTCTTGCGGGGCTTGGGACGGGGCCTGTTTATCTCCGGATGTTCGTTCGGCTTGCCGTGGGTAATCCGCGAGCGGACCTTCTTGCCGAGGTGGTAGAAGGTGCCGTCGTCGGGGATCCTGCGGGGGTAGCCGTCGCGGAAGGTGAACGCCGAAAACGACGTCGGCATGATCCGGTTGGCGTCCTTGTAGCACTGTGGACAGGGAACGGCCTCCGTCGCTTCGCGAATGGGGCGAAGCTCTTCGAAGACGCCATTGCAGGGTTCGCAGTAGTACTCGTATACGGGCATAAAGGCCTCTATTCCGTCCGTTTTGGCAGTGCGCCTATGTTAGCGCGGATCGACCACGAGAGTCGCCTGCCGCCGCAAAGCAGCCACGTCGTCGACAAACTTTCGAGTCGCCGGGCGGCGGTCAAGTTGATATACGATCGCGTCCCCCATGGCAGATTCAAGTTCGCCGAGGACCTCTCCGGCCGCTTCGATATCACAGAACCGGGCGACGTTGGCGGTGCGGGCGAAGCGAAGCATCTTGATCGCCGGCACGCCGACCAGCTTGCCGGCGCCGGCTTCGTGGCGGCAACTGCGGCAGACCAAACCGCCCGCCTCGGGCGAGAAGAGCGTGGTCTCTTCGGCGAGGCGATTGCCGCAGATGGCGCACGCACCGACCTGGAGCTCGAAGCCGGTCAGGGTGAGCACGTGCAGCTCGAAATAGCGGAGAACCAGTGGCGAAGGACGTTCGCAGAGCTCCTCGAGGCAGGCCCGCAGGAGGGCGAAGAGGCCGGGGCTGCCCTCGCCTTCAACCGTGAACCGTTCGGACAACTCGCAGCAGTACATCGCCGCCGAACTCCGATCGAGGTCCTCGCGAACCGCCCTGAAGGCGTTGATCGTCTCCACCTGCGTGAAGATGTCGATGGACTTGCCCGCGGCAATGAGGAAGCGCCCATGAGTGAGAGGTTCGAGGTGGCCGCGCATCCGGCTGTGGGTCTTGCGCACGCCCCGGGCGACGGCTTCGAAGCGGCGACCGTCGGTGCCAAGGACGACGAAGATGCTGTCGGCCTCGCCGATGTTCCGGCGCCGGAGGACGATCCCCTCCGCCCGAAACACGCGTGGACGCGTGCTCACTGCGAGATTTCCTGGCGTCCTTCAAACGCGCGGGCGAGGGTCACGTCGTCGGTGTACTCGAGGTCGGCGCCGGAGGGCAACCCTCGAGCCAGCCGGGTGACGCGCGCGCCGGTTCCCGCAAGCAGCCGCTGCACGTACATCGCCGTCGCCTCGCCCTCAAGACTGGGGTCCATCGCCATGATCACCTCGGCCAGCCCTTCGGCCTCGACCCGGACGTGTAGTTCCCGGATCCGGATGTCGTCCGGCCCGCGGCCCTCCATCGGGTTCAGTACGCCGTGCAGCACATGGTAGAGGCCCCGGTAGCCGGTCCGTTCGATCGCGACGATGTCGAGAGGTTCTTCGACGACGCAGACCATCGTGCGGTCCCGGTGTTCGTCGCCGCAATAGCCGCACGGGTCCGACTCCGTGAAGTTGAAGCAAATCGAGCAGTAGCTGATCCGGCTTTTCACGTCGGTGATGGCGGCAGCCAGCTCACTCGCCTCGCGGTCGGGAGAGCGAAGGACGTGGTAGGCGAGACGCTGCGCCGACTTGGGGCCAATGCCCGGCAACCGATGGAAGTGCTCTATCAGCCGGGTGATTGGCTCCGGCGTGCCCGATGTCGACCCGGGCATCGTCTTACGGGATCCCGAGGCCGGGGAGATTGAGGCCGCCGGTGATCGCCCCGAACGATTCGGCCTGCTGCTCCGAAGCCTTCTCGGAGGCATCGCCAATGGCCGCCATGATCAGGTCCTGGAGCATATCCACGTCGTCCGGGTCCACCACTTCCGGCTCGATGGCGATGCCGAGAATCTTCTGGTCACCCGACATCGTCACCCGTACGGCGCCGCCTCCGGCACTGCCCTCGATACTCGCCTCGGCAAGGTCCTGCTGCGCCTTCGCAAGCATCTCCTGGGCCGCCGCGAGAGGGTTGCTTCCCATGCCACCGGCGCCGGGCCGAGGCATACCACCACCGGCTTGTGCCCGCCTCATGAAACGGTTTCGGCCGCTGCTCTTGGCCATCTAGCTCTCCTTCTCCACCGGCGTTGCTCCCATTGCGCGGGCGGCCGCGGCGAGGTGGCCGCTCTTTGGCTTGCGTTCGTTCCTCGCCTCATCGTCGATCAGGGAGACTTTCAGGTGGACGCTGTGGCCCAACAACGCTTCCGCCTGTTGCTCGACGAGCGTCCGGCTCTCCGTGGCGACCTTCTCCATGTGGATCTTGCGATAGAAACCGAGCTCCAGTTCCTCGTCGCCGATAGACACGACTTCGCAGGAACCGTTGAGCCAGGCGGCGGCCTTCATGTTGGTCATCCGGCAGCGATCGTAGAGTTCCTTGAGGAACCGCTCCTCTTTGCTTAGGGGCGCCTGTTCGGCTGGCTGCCGGCCCTGGCGTCGTACCGGAGCCGCGCCGTTCGCCGGACTACCGCTGACCACCGGCTGGGCTGCGGCCGTCGCTGCTACAGGCGCACCCCCAAGGATTGCCATGGCAAGGGCTACCTCGAGCGGCACCGGGCTTGCCGGGTCGAGGCGGAAATCCGCTCGCGCCAGCTCGCCGATCGCCGTGGTAAGGACCCGCGCCCGGGCCTGCTCACCTTCACGCAGGGCCGACAGCTGGCGCTCACGAAGCTCGTTGATCAGTTCGCGAGTGAAAAGTGCGATATCGAGACCGTCGTCGCCAATCTCACGAGCGACGGCAAGGGCAGTAGCGAGCTCTTCGTTCTCGATGCTGTCCGCCAGTTGAAGCGCGCGCTCGTCGCGCATCAGTCCCAGCGACTCCAGGACTTCATCGTCAGTGGGACTGGCGCCATATCGCGAGGTGACCTGCTCCATGAGGGTGATCGCGTCGCGAAGGCCACCGCGGCCGGCTCGTGCGATCGCCGCCATGGCCTGGTCACCAATGGTGAATCCCTCCTGCGCGGCGATGTACTGCAGGCGGCCCACCATCGCTTCGTTCGGGACCCGCCGAAAGTCATAGCGCTGGCAGCGCGAAACTATCGTTGAGGGAAGCTCGTGCGATTCGGTCGTCGCGAGGATGAAATAGGCGTGAGGAGGCGGTTCTTCCAGCGTCTTCAGCAGGGCGTTAAAGGCCCCGGTGGTCAGCATATGGACCTCGTCGAGGAGGTAGACCTTGTACTTGAGGTCGCTGGGGGCGAAGGCAATCCGCTCGCGCAGTTCGCGGACGTCGTCGATGCCGCGATTGCTCGCCGCGTCCATCTCGATCAGGTCCATGGCGCTGCCGTTCGCAATCGCGATGCAGGGAGGACAGGCGTTGCAGGGTTCGCCATTGGCCGGGGACTGGCAGTTGAGGGCCCGCGCTAACAGGCGGGCGGTCGTCGTCTTGCCGGTGCCCCGTGGCCCGCTGAAAAGGTAGGCGTGGGCCACCTGGTTCTGCTTCAGGGCATTCTGGAGGGTGGTGACAACGTGGTCCTGCCCGCTGACTTCGGCGAACGTGTTGGGCCGCCACTTGCCGTAGAGCATCATCCCTCAATCTGGCTGGAAGTAGGCCCAAGTATAGAACAGATGTACCGAACCTTCGATCCGCAGGTTCAGGAGTGAACGTTGCCGAGCGGGCCGAGGTAGCGCTCCTCCCGAGCTCGCATGGCAGCTTCGGCCTCAGCGCTCTCTTCGTGGTCGTGGCCGCAGAGGTGAAGGGTGGCATGAACGGCAAGGTGCGCCACCTCCTCCTGCAGCTCCCACCCGTGGTCGACAGCCTGGCGCCGGGCAGTCTCAAGCGAGATCACGATGTCACCGAGCTCATTCGCATCGTCGCTTGCGAAGTCGTCGTCTTCGTTCAGCTCGAACGACAGGACATCAGTCGGCGCGTCGACGTGGCGAAACTGCTGGTTGTAGTGGCGAATGCCGTCATCCGTCGTGAAGAGGATGCCCACGCCGAGCCTGGCGCCACCGATTCGGTGGCCAGCACGCGCTCTATCAGCGCTTCGATGGCCCCGCCATCCAAATCACCCGGATCCGCTGCGAATTCGATACCTACGCGATAGCCGGGCATCTCACTGCGCGAAGACGGCGGCGGCGTTGTGGGCGGCGTCAATCAGCGGACCGGGGATGATCCCGAAGACGAGCACACCGGCGGTCGCTGCCGCCAACGAGACCGCGATGGCGGGTGGCACCCGGAACGGCACAGCATCTTCTGCGCCGCCGAGGAACATCTGGCGCACGACACCAAGGTAGTAATAGCCGGCAACGACGCTGTTCAGCACGCCGATGATCACCAGCCAGGTGAGGTCGGCGCGAATGCCGGCGTTAAAGATGTAGAGCTTGGCCCAGAACCCGGCTGTGGGCGGGATGCCGGTGAGCGACACAAGGCAGAAGGCGAGCGCGAGGGTGAGGAACGGCGACCGCTTCCACATTCCCGCGTAGTCCTTGATCTGGTCGCTGCCGATCTTCTGCGAGATGGCGATGATGGCGACGAACGCGCCGAGGTTCGTGAACGCGTAGGCCGCCAGGAAGAGGAGGATGCCGCTCGCGCCGAGGGTGAACTCCTCGCCCGGAGTCGAGATCGCTGCGAGGCCAATCAGGAAGTTGCCGGCCTGGGCGATGGACGAATACCCGAGCATGCGCTTGATGTCCGTCTGGACGACGGCCATCACGTTCCCGAGGGTCATCGAGACCGCCGCGAGCACGGCGAAAATCATCGACCAGTCGTCGCTGAGGAAGTTCGCGCCGAGCGCTTCGAAGAAGATCCGCGTGACTACCGCGAAGGCGGCGGCCTTGGAGCCGACCGAGAGGAACGCCGCCACGGGCGTGGGCGCGCCCTGGTACACGTCCGGCACCCACATCTGGAAGGGAACAATCGCCATCTTGAAGCCGAAGCCCGGCGATCAGCAGTCACCATCGCGAGGACGAGCAGCGACGCGGTTGTGCCTCGCCGTCGGCCTGAATGGCGCCGCGATGTCGGGCAGCAACGTCGTGCCCGTGACGCCGTAGAGCAGCGCCATACCGTAGAGCAGCAGCGACGATGCGATGGCGCCCGAGGAGCAGGTACTTGAGCCCGGCTTCACTCGAGCGCTGGTCCTTGCCCCACCCGGCGAGGATGTATTGCGGGATCGACGAGAGTTCGAGCGCGAGGAAGATGGTGATCAGGTCGCGTGCGCGCGGAGAGGAACATCAGCCCGGCGCAGGTAGTGAGGATCAGCGCGTAGTACTCCCCCTGCCGCGGCCCTCGCGGTTCGACCCAATCGATGGAGGCGAGCACGACCGTCGCCGTGATACCCGCGAAGAGGTAGTAGAAGAAGACGGAGTACTGGTCGAGCGAGAGCGTGCCGTCGAACGACGGTCTGGTAGTCGTCGCGGCCCACCCACGAGGTGGTCCACAGCGCCGAGACGGCGATGCCGATCAGCGCGACGTACGGCAGCACGCGCCGCTGCTGCGGGCACGAGGGCATCGACGAGCAGAACGATCGCCGGCGGCGACCAGGACGGCGAGCTGCGGGCCTGCGACGTCGATTCCGTTCACGAGCCCACCCTCACGATGACGCCGTCGATGGCCGGATCGATCATGTCCATCATCAGGGCGGGATACACGCCGAGAAGGACGACGAGGGCCGCAAGCCCGGCGACGGCGCGAGTGCTCCCACCAGTAGTGCTGGTCGGTGACGTCCGTCCCATTCATGTCTTCACGGGCCCGAAAACCACGCGCTGAAGCATCCAGAGGACGTATCCGGCGGAGAGCACCACGCCGAAGATGGCCATGAGCACGGCCCATTCGTAGCGCTGGAAGGTTCCCAGGAAGACGGTGATCTCGGCGATGAAGCCGGCCAGCGCGGGCAAACCCGAGGCTGGCGAATCCGGCGAAGACCATGCCGGTGGCAATCAGGGGCATCTGTCGCGCGAGTCCGCCCAGCCGCGAGATCTCGCGCGTGTGGGTGCGCTCGTACATCAGGCCGACCATCACGAACAGCAGTCCGGTGATGACGCCGTGCGCGAGCATCTGGTAGGTCGCGCCCATCAGCCCGGTCGTGCCGAGCGCGCCGATACCGAGCAGCACCAGCCCCATGTGGCTCACGGACGAGTAGGCGATGAGCCGCTTCACGTCGCGTCTGCCGCAGCGTGACGAAGGCGCCGTAGAGCACGCTCGCCGCGCCGATGGCCGCGAACCAGATGCCGAAGTCGTCCGCCTGCGCGGGCATGATCGTCACGCACATCCGGATGATCCCGTAGCCGCCCATCTTCAGGAGGACGCCGGCGAGCATCACCGAGACGGCGGTTGGGGCGTCGCTGTGGGCATCGGGTAGCCAGGTGTGCAGCGGGACGATCGGCAGCTTCACGGCGAAGCCGATGAAGAGCAGGAGGAACACCCAGCGCAGCGGAATCAGCGTGTCCGTGGAACTCGCGCGTGGCCGAGCGTCTCGATGTCGAAGGTGTCCGGCGTTGAACGCCAGGCACGAGGATGCCGACCAGCATGAACGCGGAGCCCGGCGATCGTGTAGAGGACGAACTTCGTCGCCGAGTATTCCTTCCGCCCTGAACCCCAGACGGCGATGAGGAGGAACATCGGGAGAGCTCGAGCTCCCAGCAATACGCTAACTGAACCAGTAGAGGGCATAAA
>CAVTUS010000007.1:0-981874 GCA_963737965.1 uncultured Chloroflexia bacterium
CGATCCCGGCGCCATCCTGATCGACTTCAACCGCTCATTCGGTTTATCGGTCATGTGGCCCCACTTTCCCCTTGAGTTCGCTTTTCTTTTCGTTCCGCGCCTGGCGTTCTGGCATGCCGATCTCCTCTGCCGCATGAAGGTGATGCAGCGGCTTGCCGAGATGTTTGGTTCGCTGCAGGACGGCACGATGGCGGCGGTGCTCGACCGGGGGGGACGGAGAAACTGGTTATTCCAAGAAGCACCGTTACTGGGAATTGTGCGGCTGCACCACGAGGAGCGCGAGCGAGAACCAGTTTTACAACGGTACAGGGTGGTGGCGTAATATACACCTGCACGTCAAGTGCGTTGTTCCGGAAGAGCGCGCCCGGCGCAAGCGGTATTCCTTCGACAGCGGCGTAGGGATTATGTACTGGCGCAAGTTCTATAACGGCCGCGTGGTTCCCATCGATTTGAAAATGTTGCTGGAGGGCACTGCAGCGAGATCGGCAACCCGGGTTACCGGGGCGAGGCCGGCATCCACACAACCGAACTGCGCAGCCTGTCACGCGAACTGGATGCGAACTATCCTATCGAAAAAGTCGCGGCGAAACTGGGCATTGACTATCTGCTCAGCAAAAGCGCTCCGGAGATGAGCGGCCGGCGGACGAGGCCGCCCGGAGCCGGCGGAGCGCGCATGCCGCCAGGGGCGGTGCTGGCATGGTGAGCCCGTTCAAGCGGGCGATTTTGAAGCCGCTTTTGATCCCCGGTGTTGCCGAGCCGCTCGGCCTCCCTGACCGCGGCCTGCGCGACCGTCTCTGACGCTGCACCGGCTTTCGGCGCCGGAGTTCGGCGTTGCGGGCGACGACCGGGCGACCCGCGCGTAGGCCGCCGCGCCGAACGCCGGCGCGGAACCTTGTCCCGCTCGAGGAGGTGTTCCGCAGGTTGTCGGAAGGGGAGCCGACGAACAGGGCGATCGCTTTCACGATGGACTACGGCTACTTCGACTTGAGCTGCGCGGATCGCAGCGCCGATTTTCGCCGAGTTCAGTGCCCGGTCACCACCTTCCTGACGACGGGCTTCATCGACGGCAGTATGTGGTTCTGGTGGGACCAGGTCGCCCATATCTTCGGGAACACCAGAAAGACGGAGCTGAGCGTGGCGGCGGACGGCCGGGATATACGCTACCAATTGCCGTCGGCCGAGGCACGGGTGGCAGCCGCGGCGGATCTGAGCTGGCGGTGGCAGGATGCCCCGGAGCCGGACAGGGACCGGGCGATTGCCGCGTTAGGCCGGGCGGCGGATGTGGAGGTGCCTGCGGCGCCCCCCTCCCGTTTTGCTCCACTGAGCTGGGACGAGGCGCGGCGCCTGGAGAAGCGCGGCATGACCTTTGGGCCGCATACGGTCGGGCACCCGGTCTTGGCGGGCGTTTCCGACGAACGGGCGGAGTTTGAAATCGGCGAGTCCTGGAAGCGCTTGAGCGCGGAGGTGCGCAGCCCGGTCCCGATCTTCTGCTATCCGACCGGCCGCCCGGCGGATTCGGGCGAACGGGAGATCGCCATTCTTCGCCGCCTGGGCCTGAGCGGGGCGGTGCTCAGCCAGCCGGGCGCCATAGACCCCGACGAGTTCCGGATGTCGGCGGCGGCGCGCTACCGGGTTCCCCGGTTTGGTTACCCTAACAGTCTTCCGCGGGTTCTGCAGGCGGTCTCGGGACTGGAGCTGTTGAGGATGCGGCTTCGCCGGGGTCGCGCGGTCTACCGTAAACGCATGCGCGGCGAGCACGGATTCAGCGAGGGTGCGGCGCGTGACCAGTCAACCGGTATTCACGGGCCCGGTTAAAGCCCTGCCCAGCCTGCGGAAACAGGCCATTTGGCTGATGCTCGCCAAGACAGCGGCATTCGCCCTCAGCGTCGTGCTGCCGATGTTACTGGTCAGGGTCTTCGACCAGAGTCAATACGGTTTGTACAAGCAGGCGTTTCTGGCAGTCAGCACGGGCGCCAGCCTGTTCCACTTCAGCGTTGTCGTCAGTATCTTCTATTACCTGCCGCGGCGGCCCGACCGCCAGCCGCAGATCATCTGCAACGTCTTTTACTTCACTTCCGCCATGGGTGCTGCGGCAATGCTGCTCTTCGCGGCATATCCCCGAATCCTGGAAGCCGTGTTCAGCAGCGCGAACTGGTTCGCATGCGCCGGAGATCGGGTTGGTGATCTTTCTCCAACTAACGTCCTTCACGCTGGAATATGCGGCGACGGCCCTGCAGGACGTGAAGCACTCCACCCTGTTTATCGTTTTCATCCAGCTCTCGCGGACCGTCTTTCTGACCGGCGCGGCGGATGTTTTTCTCCCTCTCTCGATGCATTGTTATGGGCAGCCATCGCGCAGGGCATCGTGCAGACCGTTGTGCTGCACGGGTACCTTTATAGCCGATTCGGCAGGTACTGGCGCGGTTTCGACAAGGCGCTCTTCCGGGAGCAGATGAAATACGCCTTCCCTTATGGCATTTTCGGAATCCTGACCGTCGTCCAGCGGGACCTGCACAGCTATGTAGTCGCGCATGCCTTCACCACGGCCACCTTCGCGATATATGCCGTCGGCTGTATTCAGGTGCCTCTGATCGGGATTCTGCGGGAATCGATCGGCATGGTTCTGATCTCGAAATTCAGCGCCTTGACGCAGGACGGCAGGACGAGGGAAGTGGTGATGCTGACCGCGGCCGCGATGAGAAAGCTGACGCTGGTTTACGCTCCGCATATGCTTTCCTGATGGTGGCGAGCCGCGACCTGATCGTGTTCTTCTACACCTCGGCATACGCGGAAAGCGCCCATCTTCCGGATCAACCTCGACGCTTCTCCCGTTGAGCGTGATTCTGACGGACCCGATCATGCGCGCGACGCCGGCGCTGAGCAGGTACTCGGTACGGATCCGGATTGTCTCACTAGGGGTTCTGCTGGCTATACTGCCGGCGGGGATTCGCTACCTGGGGCCGGCGGGGGCGGTGGGCGCCGTCGTACTCACGACGTTTATCGAACGTCTCGCCATCTGGTGGAAGGGCGCGCGGCTGCTGGGTGTGAAGCGGGCGGACCTGCGGCTCTTCTCCGGCATGCTCGGAATCTGGATGGCGACCGCCGCGGCCGCGGCCGTCGCGTACGGGATCCGGTACGCGGTTCCCGGCTCTCCCACCGCTCTCCATCACGGTGTACGGACTGGCGTTCGCTTCGGTGTATGCCGCGGTACTTCTTGCTTTTGGTCTGCTGCGCGATGATGAAAGACGGCATGATCGCGGCGCGGTTGGCTCCGTTCGCGAACGCGCTCGGGGCATTGAGAAAAGAACAGCCGAAATGAGAAGACCAGCAGCCAGGATCGGACGCAGACTGCGGCACGCCGGCAGGTGGCTGATGCGGTCTTTCTGCGCCCGCGAAAAGATGCATCTTTACTGCCACGACCTGGAATCGATACCCGAAATCGCCCGCCCGGAGGGGATCACGGTGGGGGAATTGGACTTCGCGCGGACGGATGCCCTCCAGGCGGTCGAGGCCCACAATGCCGCCGACCTCGCGGCGCGGCAGGCGCGGGGCGACCGGTGTTATCTCGCCGCCCTGGACGGGAGAACCGCCCACTTCAGCTGGGTTCAGGCCGCGGGCGGCACCCCCTGGCGCGGGCGGGGCGGACGGTTTCCATTGCCGCCGGTGAATTCTGGATTTATCATTGCGTCACGGCGGAGTGGGCTCGCGGCCGGGCTCTATTCTTTCGTGCTCGCGCGTATTTTGCAGGATTACAGGAAGGCCGGCTATTCCCGCTGCTGGATTTACACCACGTGGCGCAACACCGCCTCGCAACGCGGTATCCTCCGGGCGGGGTTCAAGTCCCAGTGGGATTTGAACGCCTTCATGTTCTGCGGGCGGGCCATACCGCTCGGGGAGAGGATGTGACCCATGCCGGCCCTGGCTGGGATCCCGGTAAGACGACGGCCGGCGCAGTGCCTGCCGGTTGGGCTGCCGCGCTGGAGCGTCTCGCGTTTCCGGTCCGGGCCCTGGCAGAAAACAGCCAGCCACGCCGGCGTGGTGGCCGCGTTCCGCGGCCCGGATTCCACGCAGTACTTTGAGAACGAATCCTGCGTCGTGATGCTGGACGGCTTCGTCGAGCCGGGCGGCCTGTCTCCGGAAACGAGGCGCGCCCGGCCGAATCCGGCGAGGATCGGGGTTCGCCCGCCGAGCTGGCGGCGCGGCTCTTCCTGCGGCACGGCATCGACGGTTTGGTCCGGCTTACCGGTCATTTCGCGGCGGTGGTGGTGGATACGAAGCGGAGCCAGGTTTATCTGGCCTGCGACAGCATAGGATCGCGCTCGCTATTCTATGCCCAAACGCAGGATGGATGGGCGTGGCATCGGACCTCAAATCCCTGATGCCCCTGCTGGGCCGGCGGGTGCTCGATCCGGTCGGGCTCAACTCGAGGCGTTCCATTACCGGTGGCTGCTGGGTGAGAACACCTTGCTGGAGGGCGTCCGGCAGGTGCTGCCCTCGCACTGGGTGCGTTTGGGGCCGGGGCATCCCCCGGAGACCGGCCGGCACACTGTGCTGCGGTTCCGGCCGGCGCTGGAGCATAGCGGACTGGACTCCATGGTCTCCGCGGTGGACCAGGTCCTGGACCGGTATTTCAGCGGGCTGCGCCGCAGGCACCGGACCATCTGCGTTCTGCTCAGCGGTGGCGTGGATTCGTCTCACGCCGCCAAAGCGTGCGAACACGGTTTCGACGCGGTCATCACCGCCACGGCGCGGTTTCCGGGGCACGAGAATCCCGAGTTGGAGCGATCGCAGCGCGTTGCCGAACGGCTTGGCGTCGATCATCGGGTGATCGACGTTCCAGACGCCTTCATCGAAGAGCACCTCCCTGCCTATGTATGGCATATGGAAGAGCCTCCGCGGCATTACTCCGGGCTGCCCTGGCCAGGATCTTTTCCGAGATCGCGCCGGTGGCCGGGGTGGTCATCAGCGGAGAGGGGGCCGACAATACGTGCGGTCCCGAGGAAGTCGGGAGCTGGGTGCGTTCGACCGGCGGCGCAGGGAGCGCACCCAGTACCTGCTGCTCCCCTGCAAAAGCTTCTTGGAGAGCTGCTGCCGTCTCGTGGCACGTCGCGATGGCGGGGGCTGGGCGACCAGATACGATATACCGCGCGGGAGCATGGGTTACGCCTGACTCTTTCAGAGAGCTTCACGCCGTTTCACCATGCCGTTTACGGAGTGGCTCCCAAGCCGGAGCCAAACGCGGGGCTTCTGCGCGCGCTGGACGCCGAAGCGGGCTTTCAAACGTGTTTTCAGGAATACCAGTTTTACACCACGAACAGGAGTAACCTCCTGAAATACGACCGGCTCGCCGCTCAACCTGGCCGTGGAGTCGCCTTTCCTTCTGCCGGACATGCTGGCGCTCGGCCTGCATTTGCCGGACGAGCTGAAGTTCAAGACGGCGATGAGCCGCCGCCGAGAAAACTCGCCTCCAGATAGTTTCCCCGCGAATGGATCTACGCTCCCAAGCTTTGGCTTCCCCGCGCCGCTCAAGGGTGGCTCGCGGGCTCGCTGAAACGCTGGATCGGACTTCCGAGCGCGAGGAGCGTACGGTGCGGCGCGGGCTCTACCGTCCGGGAGGCGGTCCGCGGAAGTCGAAGCCGGGGAGGGACGCCAGAATTTGTGGACCGCGGTGACACTGGAATTATTTTTACGACAGTTCGTGGATGGCGAACCGATGCCTTGCCCACAGCCGGCGTAACTGTTTTTTTCGCTTGGCAGTAAGCCGCCGCTTGCCTGCCTGTGAAACGGAGTTTCCAGAGCCGCATTTCTTCAAGCCGCGGCGGAAACATCCACCCATGACCGGCGGGAACGGGCTCCCCAATGCTCGACATGTACTCGTATCTTGACGGCGAAAAGTCGATTCGCGAAGCCCCCGGTTTTGGTAATCGCAACTGCGAATGCGTTCAACGTCAGCCCGGGACGGAAATGGCCGTCGGCGAATGATAGTTGAGGCCGGATTGATAGCAGTAGACCTTGCCGTCGGCCACGAATACATATCGGTACCCCACGCAATCCGCCGGCTGGCTGGCGACGCCTTAAAAAGGTTCTGCCTGGCCCCAGTGGATGCACACGGCCGATGAGGGCCCGGTGAAAGGCGGCTAAGCCGCGGCTGCGAAGCCGCCGCGCTGTCCGCGCTCTGTCCAGCGTCAACTGGCGAATACTCCGCCAGCCCGTCCGAACATGGCCAGCGCTTCCGCGGCATCGGCGGCCCTGTCGATCCGCAGCGGGCCGGCAGCTTCATAACGGCGGTTGCTCTGCGCAGGTCTCGGCGCCACTTTCGGCGAGAGCACGGCCTCGTAGCCCTGGCCGGAGTCGCGCAGGGCCTGGGAGATCGACGTAGTGCACCGGGCGCCGGAGGCGACTCCCTCGTCCAGTCCCTGGAAAGCCGCTTCCAGCGCCTGCAATGGCGGACCTTCGCAAAAACCGTCCAGGACGGAGTCCATCCCAGGGCGCGGGCCCGCAGGTGAACAGCGAGCGCGGCCGCCACTTCCTTCTCCCAACCCGCCCGGGCACACAGCAGGTTATTGTACTCCACCATCGGGCTGGCCTTCGGCGTTTCCAGGAACGGTGTCGAGGCGAATGCGCCTTACCCGAAACGGGCCGTGTCATACCGCCCGGCGGAGCAGACAGGCGTGCCCAGGCTTCTCCCGCGGCTTCGAACATCAAAAACTCGGTATCGAGCGTAGGCCCGAAACACCTCGATCGACGATTCATCGATGCCGCGGAGAGAGAGAAGCAGGAGTAGGGCGATTCGGCTCGCGAGCATCCTCCAGGCAGGCGCGATCTTCTCCCATTCCCCGGTTGTCCGGACCGATACCCGTGACGGTGCGCGCTCCGGACAGCGGAATCTAATACTATAAGAATATCCCGGCGGGCATGGGATCCGACGCTGATGCCGAAGACATACATGGACGAAGTGGCCCGGCCGGCGTTTCGAATTCGGCAGGAACTGGCGGAAGTTTTCTGGCGGGTATTCGATCGACGGCCGGATTCAGCGCGCCGAGAATCCCTAAGAATGCTGAGAACCGGAGACCTGCGCGGGCGGCGCTTTTCTGGATGCGGGTTCCGGCAGCGGATTGTTCAGCCTGGCGGCGCGGCGGTCGCTCGGCGTGACGGTGCATTCCTTCGACTACGATGCCGAATCGGCGGCCTGCAAGGCCGAATTCGGCGCCGGTATTTCCCAGAGGACGAGTGCTGGAAAGTCGAACTCGGTTCGGTGCTCGATACCGGAGTACCTGCGCGGCCTGGGGCAGTTCGACGCGCCGATTCCTGTGGGGCTCACATACCGGGGCGATGTGGCTGGGCGCTGGAGAACATCACTCCCTTAGTGTCTCCGGGCAGGTGTTCATCGCCATTTACAACCACCAGGGAAGGTCAGCCGCCGCTGGGCGTGGGTAAGAAAGACCTACAACCGGCCGCCCGCGGAGCCTGCGCTTCCTGGTGGCCGGCCCGGCCCTGGTGGGCCTTTTCTGGCGCCGGGGTGGTGAAAGACGTGCTGTGCCTAAGCCGCTGCGAACCTGGCGCGTGGAAGGGCCGACGCGCGGGATGTCGCCGTGGCGCGATTTTATCGACTGGATAGGCGGTTATCCGTTCTAGGTGGGGACGGCCGGAGGCGATCTTCGACTTCTACCGCGCCAGCGGGTTCGCTCAGCCGTTTGCGCACGACCGGGTCGGCTGCACAGTTTGTTTTCGTCAAGGAACCGGCTGAAGCCTCAGGCCGGGGCCGGAGCGCGGGACCATACTTCCGGCGGTTCAAGCGCCGGGGCGCGCCCTCCCACTGCCGGAACCACAACTCCAGCATCAGCAGGGACCAGAGCCAGAAATTGTTATCCCTTCGCCCGCCTGATCGGCTCCTCGAGCATGTAGCGGATAAATGCCGGACGCACAATGCCGCGTTCCAGGAAGCGAGGCCCGGCCAGGGTCCGCAGCATCTCCCGCAGGGGACCGCGGTAACCACTCTCGCCACCGGCACGGCGAAACCGCTCTTGTGGCGCTCCAGCAGTTCCGGGGAAACGCTCGGCCATGGCGCGGATAAGATCTCTTCCTTGCCGCTCTGCCATGTTCCAGGCATGCGGAAAGGAGGCCGCCAGCTCCGCCAGTTCCTGATCGAGCAGCGGACAGCGCACCTCCAGCGAGTTCGCCATGGACATGCGGTCCACCTTCACCAGCATGTCGCCGGTCAGATTGGCGCGGCCTCGAAGTACATCGCCTGCGACAGCGCGTCCGGCTCCGTCGGGCAGCAGGCAATCCGGCAACATGCGCGCCAGGAAACCCGATATCGGCCGGCAGCATCCACTCCGGCCGCAGCAGCCGCTGAGCGCAGATAATAGGGCGCGTAGTTGTCCTCGAAGTAGCGGTCCAGCGCGCGTTGCGCCGGCTGATCATGCGGAGATAGTTCTTGCCGTAGGCCGCAGTACGGCAGCCGTCGGCGAGATCCAGCGAGAGGCGCCGGCGCGCGGCCTTGGGCACGCGATCGAGCTGGCGCAGCCGCTGCGACCTGCGCAGAAGCTGGTCGTAGCCGGCGAACAACTCGTCGCCGCCGTCGCCGCTCAGCGCCACCTTCACGTGCTGCGCGGCGAACTCGCGAAACGATGAAGGTCGGGATCGCCGAGGAGTCGCCGAACGGCTCGTCGAAGTGCCGCACCAGCTTGCGACACCAGATCGACCGAATCCGGCTGCACGATCGATCTCGTGATGATCGGTCGCGTACTTCCGGCCACCAGCGCCGCGAAGCGGCAGTTCGTTGAAGCCGGCTCTCCTCGAAGCCGATCGAAAACGTCTTGACCGGGCTCCTGCGATTGCAGCGCCATGGACGCCACCACGGAGCTGGAATCGATGCCGCCGCTCAGGAACGCGCCCAGCGGCACATCGGCGATCATGCGCATGCGGACGGCCTCGTCGAACAGCTCGCGCAGCCTCGCGCACACCGCTTCTTCGTGGGTCAGTCCCGGCGCGGGTTCCTCGGCCGGCACCGGAAGCCGCCAGTAGCGGCCCTGCTCCACCGTGCCGCCGGCGTCGGTAGCGCAGCCAGCTGCCGGGCGGCAGTTTGCGAATGGCGCGGAACGGCGCTCAGCGGATCGGGAATATAGCCGAACTGAAAGTAAAGCCGCAGGGCCTCGCGATCGAGTTCCAGAGGCACGCCGGCCGCGCGCAGGCACTTCAGTTCGCTCCCGAAGTACAGCCCTGCGGGAAGCACCGCGTAATAGAGCGGCTTCTTCCCGAAGCGGTCGCGCGCCAGCAGCAGCCTCCGCTGGCGCGCATCCCAGATCGCGAACGCGAACATGCCGCGCAGACGTTCGCAGGCCCGTCCGGCCTTCTTCTTCGTAGAGATGAACGATGGTCTCGGTGTCGCTGTGGGTCCGAAACGGTGTCCGCGCGCGATGAGGTCGTGCGCGGAGATCGCGGTAGTTGTAAATCTCGCCGTTGAAGACCACCCAGACCGAGCCGTCTTCGTTGGAGATGGGCTGGTGGCCGCTGGCCAGATCGATGATGCTCAGGCGGCGCATCCCGATGCCGCACGCCGTCCACGTGAGAAGCCTTCGTCGTCGGGACCGCGGTGGCGGATATGTCGCACATGGCGCGCACCACCACGCTGTCGCGACGCTGTTTTCAAGACGAAGCCGGCAATGCCGCACATGGGGCGACTGTTCGCGACTCACGAATGTAACATCGCCGGCGCGCCTGGCGACAATCAACTGGAAATGAGCGACTGGCTCGTCATGAGCGCTGTCCGGCCCTGTTGATGGCGCGGTACCTGGGACTAGGCGGGAGCGAACGGCAGTTGACCGAGACGGCCCGCCGGCTGCGGGTTTCATTTCGAGCCGCACGTGGCCTGCCTGCGCCCGGGCGGCATACGCATTGCGGAACTCAAAGCCGCCGGGGTTCCGGATTGTGCCTGTCCGTACCATTGTTCAGGTCGCCGGCAGCCATCCGGGGCGCGGCGGCTGGTTGCGGCTATATTCGGGACACACGGCATCCGCCGGCGACACGTTCGACTGGCCTACCACCGGCCTTCGCCATTCCGCTGGCTGGCGCGCTTTCACCGGGGCCCTGGCGGTTTCGAGCCAGAGCGCCCACCGCGAGCTCACGCCCGCCCGCTGGCGCCGGTCGCGCGACTCACTGACCGGATGGCACACGCGGTGGTGGTCAATTGCGATTTCGTGCGCAGGCACCTGGTGGGAGACGAGCACGTGGTCCCGGAAGAAGGTGCAGGCGGTCACAACGGCATCGACCTGGATTCCACCCGGCACGGCCGCGCGCACGGAAGGCTTTTTGACCGTCGGGACGGCGTCGGCGTTGCGGCCGGAAAAGGGTACGTCGCACCTGCTGGTGCTCGGCCGTTGCGGGCGTGCGGCCGGCGCATCCGGAACTCAGACTGGTAATCGTCGGCAGCGGCGAATGCCTTCCGGCGTTGCGGGAGCAGGCCGCGCGGGCCGGCCTGGCGGAGTGCCGCTTCGAGCCGGTGGCCTCCGATGCAGCCGGCTGGTTCCGGAAGATGGACATCATGGTGCTGCCGTCGCGTTCCGAAGCCCTGTCGAACTCCCTGATGGAAGCGATGGCGTGCGGCTGCTGCGTGGTGGCCTCGCGGGTGGGCGGGAACGCCGAGCTGGTGGAGCACGGCGTGACCGGGATGCTGTTCGAGCCGGGCAGCGTGACGAGCCTGGCGGCGGCGCTGAACACCGCGCTCAACGAGGCGCCGCTGCGGCGCGAGATGGGTGCGGCGGCCTCTCGATCTATCCACCGGCGTTTTTCGCTCGATAACTCGGTACGCGAGATGGCGGGCATTTACAGCAGCCTGCTGGGCGGGTGCACATAGGGGCGCGCGCAGCCCGGCCCTCCAGCCCCGGCTCAGCGCCTCACCATTGCCGCGCGGCATCCGCCCCGCATTCGATTCGAGGCATGCCGGCGTCATGGAAGGCAATCCGGGCCTGTCGTCCTCCGGTTAACCGCACGGTCCACCGGCCCTCTTCACGCGCCAGCGTCACGGCCTCCAGGCTCGCAACACCGGCCAGGTCCACCGCCGCCGCCAGCGCCGCCGGCAGCAGCATGCGCCCGGCCACGCGCAGAACCGGCCCCGGCTCGATGCGGCCGTAAACCGGTGAGCGCCATCCGTGCCGCCCGCCTTCTTCCAAAATCGCCAGCGCCGAAAACCTGAGCCGCCGCGCGGCGCCGGCCGTCCCAAGTGCCAGAACTGCTCCACCAGCCGCTCGCCCGGAGAGCCGCCGATCTCGTCGAATACCACAATCAGATCGGGCTTCGGAAGAAAACAGGATGCGCCGCCGCAGCACGATGTCTTCACAGGCGCAGGACGCATCGAGAAAGTCCGCCTCCGGCCCGCTGTTCCACTCGAGTACCGTGGCTCGGGGCCGTCCGGCCCACCGGAACGGTCCAGCGACCGCCGCCTGGTCTTTTTCGTCCACGCGAATCGTGTTGTGCGCCGCGGAGCCGCGAAACCAGTCCCGCCGTGCGGGGTCGCCGGTATAGGTGAACGTGCCGCAGTCGATGAGAATCTCCTCGCCCGCCCGGCGGGCTACGAAGCTCAACGTGTCGGAATGGCTGTGGCCGGCGCCGCCGCCGCCGTACGGTCCCGCGTCGGCGACCACCTGCGTCCGGCCGCACTCCATGACGGCCATGCCGGCCTGCGGAAACAGCCGCGAGGACCGCGCCGCGTCAGGGGTTGCCGCGGCGCCCGAAAAGGCCTCCTCTCCCAGCCACCAGGCGGCCTGTTCGAGCAGGTCCCGGGGCTCGCCGATCCACTCCGGGCGCCAAATAAAATGCCGCAGGTGGCCAGAGTCGCCCTGCCGAACTGCGCGCGGACGCCGTAAGGGTAGAAGACCGGCCGCCGTCCTCGTCTCCGAAGAACGGCAGAGAACGCTGCGGCCCCATCAGGGCATCGAGGTACACGGCCATGAGTTCGAGCCGCGGCCGAAAGCCCGGCGGCCTCCCCGCCAGCAGGTAGTGGAACAGGAACATGTCCAGCGCGTAAAGGTGATAGTAGCTGGACTGCTCGAAGTGACTCCCGTCTTCCCGCACCTGCCGGGTCAACTGTTGCGCGGCGATCTTCAGGCCCCGCCGCTCCCATCTCCGCGCGCGCGGAAACCCCGGAAACAGCGCGCCGAGCGCGTGCAGCGCCACCGCTTCGCCCAGCAGGTGCGTGTTCGGCGAGAAGTAGACCGACAGATTCTTCTCCAGGTAGCAGCCGTGGCGAAAGAGGCCGGTCAGAAATTCCCGCCGGAACCGCGCGTCCATGGACTCGCCTGCAAGGTGGTAGATCCAGATCCACGAAACGGCGCGAAAGGCGACCTCCAGCGCGCTGGCCCAGTTGATTCCTCGCCCGTAAGGGTTAGCCTCGAACCAGGACTCCAGGTCGCCGGCGGCCCGCTGCAGGTATTCTCTCCGCCCGGTCAGACGAAAAGCCTGCGCCAGCAGCGTCAGGTGCTGGTGCCGGTTAAGCTCCCAGACCACCTTGTGGTCTCCCGCACACGCAAAATCGAGATAACGGGATCGAACCGGAAGTATGCCGTCCCGCTGCTAATGCCGTTGACGTAATCGCGGCGCCAGTCGATCCGCGGTCCGGTCTCGATCTCGTAGCCGAGCAGGTGCAGCCGCCCGTTCATCGCAAGATCCGCCAGCCGCACGACCTCGCGGGCGAAATCCGTATCGCGCAGACGTTCCAGCACCCCGCTCAAAGCGGGCAAGGCAAGCGAAGGCTCGGGAATCTCCCGCGGGCGCGGCGGTCTGACGAACAGCGCCAGGTTCGCGGTCTCCTGTCGAAGCCGAAAGGCGATCTCTGCCGCGCTACGCATGGTTCTGAATAAGGACTATATCATTCGGGCCGCCCGGCCCCCCGTACTCCCGCGCCGTTCGCCTCCGGCGTTGCCGGATAGCGGTGAGAACCGGTGTTCCAGGAACCAGTGTTCCGGGGCTGGCTGCAAAAAACCATGCTAAACTGCACTCGTGTTTTCGGGCGTAGAGAAGCGGCAGATCGCGGTCTTCGGCCTCGGATATGTCGGCTGCGTGACGGCGGCGTGCCTGGCCAGGCTTGGCCACCGCGTTTTCGGAATCGATAAGGACGCTTCCAAGGTGGCGAGCGTCATGGCGGCCAAAGCCCCGTTCTACGAGCCGGGCCTGGAGGAGGTGATCGGAGACGCCGTTGCGGCGGGCCTGCTCACGGCCGGAGTCGATGCGGAGCCCGCGCTCAAAGACGCCGATATCGCCCTTTTTTGCGTGGGAACGCCTCTGCCCGGGATGGCAACCTCTCCACGGAACAGCTGGAGCGATCGATCGGCGGAATCCGCGAACTCCTTCGTGGACGGTCCCGGCCGCTGATCCTGGCTATCCGCAGCACTGTATTCCCCGGGACTACCGAGGAGTTGACCGGCTCCCTGACGGCCGAGAACCCCCTGCTCTCGGCAGTCTCCAACCCGGAGTTTCTGAGAGAGGGCGTCGCGTTGCGCGACTTCATGGAGCCTTCCCTGCTGGTGGTGGGAAGCTCCGATCCGCGGGCCGCGCGTGCGGTGGCGGACATCTACGCCCCGCTGGGCGTGCCGCCGTGCCTGGTTTCGCTGCGCACGGCGGAGATGATCAAGTACTGCTGCAACGCGTTTCATGCCTTGAAGATCGCCTTTGCCAACGAGATCGGCGCCCTGAGCTCCCGCCTGTGCGTGTCGCCCCACGAAGTAATGGAGACCCTCTGCCGGGACGAGCGGCTGAATATTTCGGCATACCTGAAACCCGGCTTCGCGTTCGGCGGTTCCTGCCTGCCCAAGGATCTGCGCGCGCTCACCTACCGGGCCATGCGCATGTCCGTGAAATTGCCCCTGCTGGAATCGATACTGCCGAGCAATCAATGCCACCTGGATCGCGCCGTGGAACAGGTGCTCGATTTCCCCGGCTCCGAGGATCGGCGTCTTCGGCCTGGCCTTCAAGGAAGATACGGACGACCTGCGGGAGAGTCCGGTCGTCGCCGCGGTCGAGCGATGGGTCGGGAAGGGGAAGGAAATCCGGATTTACGATCCCCACATCCAGCTGGACCTGATCTACGGCAGCAACCGGAATTTCGTTTTGGCAGCCCTGCCGCATATCGGGAAACTGCTGGCGGCGACTCTGGATGAAGTGCTGGCCTGGTGCGACTGCGTTGTGGTGACGCAGAAGCCGGACGCCGGGGCCGCCGCGAAAATCCTGGACTCCGGCATGCCTGTGATCGACGTTGCGGGCACGCGGCTGGGCGGAGGCGTGAAGCTCTAGATGGGGCGCGCGTGGCGTGCGTGACTCAATGCTATAGAAGAGCCAACTGCTCTTCGTTGGGCTCCGCTCAACAGTACCAGGGTTCGGTGAGATATGGGAATCGCCGCGCGCGGGCAGCGGCGGAAGTCCGGCGGCGCGCCGGCATCCGCCAGCGGCCCAGATCTTCGCGGAAGATCTCCGTGCGGCCGGCGTCGGCGCGCGTGCTGCCAGCTTCACCAGCTGCTGCAGCTGCTGCGGCGAGCGCGTCCAGCGCCGGGTCGTCGTGCTTCCAGGGATGCGCCAGCGGCGCGGGTCGAAGGGCCGGCCATCGCGCGCACTTCCGGCAGTTCCAGCAGCCGCGAGCCCGCCGGGATCAGACAGCCGGATGGCGAGCTGGATCGGGGCACCGTGTTCTCCACCAGGTCCAGTTCGGCCAGCAGTCTCGCAAGCAGGTCGCGGTAGCCTTCGCGCGTGGTCCACGGCGTGAACGGCACGAAAGGTGGGCGCCAGCGCCAGGCCGCGTTCGCGCATGAGCGCGCACCACCTCGACGAAATCCGCGCGCGTGTGGCCTTTGTCCAGCTTGCGCGAGCACGGCGTCGTCGACCGATTCCACCGCGCTGGTGACGAACAGGCAGCCGGTGTCGCTTCAGCAGCGGCAGCAGGTCGCGGTGGTGCAGCAGGTGCTCGACCTTGATGGTCACGTCGTAGGTGAGCGTCGGGAAACTCGGCGTGGAGCGCTTCGACGATGCGCATGGCGTGGCCGGGGCCGTTGAAGAAATCGGGATCGCCGAAGGTGATGTGCCGCGCGCCCGCCGCCACCTGCTGCCGGATGTCTTCCAGCACCACCTCGCGCTGCACCACGCGGAACGCTCCGTCGTAGACCGGAACGATCGGGCAGTGCCGGCACAGGTGCTTGCAGCCGCGGCTGGCTTCGGTGTAGCCGGCCGCCGCAGCTCGCTCGCCGATCGGCGCAGGCGCGCGTAACGCGCCGAGCGGCGGCAGGCCGGCGCGGTCGGGCGGTAGCGAACGCCTGCCGCTCGAGCGAGACCAGCGGCTCGCCTGCGCCGGCGGGCCGCCGGCCTCCAGGCCGCCGCACCAGCTCCGTCAGGGGCTGTCTCGAACTCGCCGCCCAGGATGCTCCCCGCGCCCAGCTCGCGCAGGCAGCCGCGCATTCATCGGGCGCATAGAGTCCGTAGCAGGCAGATGTGCGCGGCCGGGTTGAGCGCCCGCACGTTGCGGAATCGCCCGCGCCGCCAGGCGGGTGGCGGTGTGCATCGGGAGGTAGAACGCCGCCAGGTCCGCCTCCGCGGGCGGCGTCCTCCGGCAGGGGTCCGCAGGCCAGGTCCGCGCAGCGCACCGCGTCGGCCGTCGCCGCGAGAGCCAGGCCGCGGGCGAGGCCAGCCCGAAGGGCTGCCGTCCGAGGTCGTAGGTGGAGATCAGCAGAACGCGCACCGCATTTTCATTATCCCGTGCCGCGCGGCCGGGTTTAACATGGTGGGGTGCAGCCTACCGCCGTGTCCGAAATTCCCTCTCCCGCGCTCGAACTGCTCGTATTGAAAACCCTGGCGCTCGGTGGTTCCATGCCGGTCTACGGCATCGCGCAGTTCATCCAGGCCACCTCGGAAGAGGTCCTGCGGGTGGAAACGCAGCCGCTTTACCGGATTCTGCAGAAGATGCTGGACAGCGGCCTGCTCGCCGCGGAGAGGGAGCCCGGGAGCGAGCGCGGGCGGCATTACCGCATCACGCCGGCGGGCCAGCACCGGCTGCAGCGCGGCGCCGCCGATTTCCGCCGGCTGACCGCCGCCGTGAGCCGGATGCTCGCCATCCGCTGAACCGCTCCCGGCGCGGCAACCCGGCGCGGGCGGCCGGGCGGGCGACCGGGACCGGGCCCCCGGCGGCATTTGTTAGAATGAAATGTGACTCCAGTTTCATGCCAAAAGCCGTCAGTATCGCGGACGAGATTTTGCATTGGAAGCGCGAGCGCCGCGCGATCCTGCTGGCCCACCATTACCAGGAGTCGGAGATCCAGGAACTTGCCGATGCCGTGGGCGACAGCCTGGAGCTGGCCCGCAAGGCGCGCGAGTTCGAGGGAGACGTCATCGCCTTCTGCGGCGTCTGGTTCATGGCCGAGACCGCCAAGATGCTGAACCCTGGCCGCATCGTGGTGGTTCCCGACCGCGACGCCGGCTGCAGCCTGGTGGACAGCTGCCCGGTCGAGCCGATCCGCGCCTTCAAGCAGACGCAATCCCGACCACGTCATCGTCAGCTACATCAACACTTCCGTCGAAGTGAAGGCGGAGAGCGACATCCTCTGCACCTCCCGCAACGCCGTCGCCGTGGTGAATTCGATTCCCGCCGACAAGCCGATCCTGTTTCTGCCCGACATCAATCTCGGCAACTGGGTGAAGCGGCAAACCGGCCGCGAGAACATGACGCATCTGGCAGGGCGCCTGCATCGTCCACGCCACCTTCCCCGCCCGCCGGCTGGCGCAGCCCGGGCGGAGCATCCGGACGCCCTGGTGGCCGCGCATCCCGAATGCCCGCGGCGACGTGCTGCGCCATGGCCGATTTCATCGGCTCCACTTCGGCCATCATCGACTGGTGCGTCACGCGACCACGCGCGACGAAGTTCATCGTCATGACCGAAAGCGGCGTGCGCCATTCGCTCGAAAAGCGCGCGCCGGACAAGCGTTCTATCTTCGTCGCCAACGAGAACTGCAATTGCAGCGAGTGCCCGTACATGAAGCCGCAACACACTCGAGAAGCTGCGCGACTGCCTGCGCGACCTCGCAGCCCCGCGTCGAGCTGCCCGCCGAGATCATCGCGACGCGCCGCGGTGCCCATCGAGCGCATGCTCGCCAGTGCAAGTGAGCGCCCATGCCGCCCCAGCACGCCGCTGGTCGACACCTTCGGCCGCATGCACGACAACCTGCGCATCAGCGTCACGGACCGCTGCAACATCCGCTGCTTCTACTGCATGCCGGAGACGGGCGTGCAGTTCGTGCCGCGCGGCGAGCATGCTCGAGCTTCGAAGAGATCGAGCGCTTCGTGCGCGTCGCCGTGCAGCCTGGGCGTTCGCAAGATCCGTCTCACCGGCGGCGAGCCGCTGCTCCGCCAGGAACTGCCCGTCCTGATCGCGCGGCTCGACGCCATTCCCGGCATCGACGATCTCGCGCTCACCACCAACGGCGTGCTGCTGGCCGACCAGGCGGCCGACGCTGTACGATGCCGGGCTGCGCCGCATCAACGTGCACCTGGACACGCTCGACCGCGAGCGCTTCCTCCAGATCACCCGGCGCGACGATTTGGACCGCGTGCTGGAGGGCATCGAGGCGGCGCCGCCGGCTCGGCTACGGGCCCGTCAAGATCAATGCCGTGGCGGTGAAGGACCTGGTGGAGCCCGACATCGTTCCGCTGGCCCGCTTCGGCCGCGAGAACGCGGCATCGAGGTCCGCTACATCGAGTTCATGCCGCTCGACGCGCAAGGATCTGTGGGACCGCGAGCGGTGCTGCTGGCGGACGACATGATCGCCATGCTCGGCGCGCGAGATCGGACCGCTCGAGCCGGTGCCGGATCGCCGACCCGCGCGCGCCTGCCACCGAGTACCGCTTTGCCGACGGCATCGGCGGGTGGGCTTCATCGCCTCGGTCAGCCAGCCCTTCTGCCTGAACTGCAACCGCATCCGTCTCACCGCCGACGGCAAGCTGCGCTACTGCCTTTTCGCCATCGAGGAGACCGACGTCAAGGTGTTGCTGCGCGGCGGCGCGCGGCGATGCGGAGATCGCCGGCTGCTGCGCTCCACGGTCTCCGCCAAGTGGCTCGGCCACGAGATCAACACGGCGAAATTCGTTGCGCCGCCCCGGCCCATGTACTCCATCGGAGGCTGAGCCGCTACACCTTTTCCGCCGGCTCGGCCGCCACCGTAGAAGCCTCCTCCGCAGTGGCTTTTTCCACCACCAGGGTGAAGCGCGCCACCAGCGCGGCCATCGCGCCCACCGCGGCCAAAACCGGCGCGGCAAGCACGCCCAGCGCCGCGATGGTCACGGGAATCTCGATGTAGGTGCGCCCCTTGTCGTCCTTGATGATCACCCGCCGGACGTTGCCCTGGTGCACCAATTCCTTGACCTTATCCACCAGGTCGCGAGCCTGGACCTTGAACTCTTCGAAATCCAGTTTCATACCTTACGGTACGCGCACGGGAGGTCTCCAGTTCCCGGAACCGGTGCGGAAAGGTCCGGTTGTTCGCGGGAGGAGATGGTAGAATCGACCCCTAAAGACCAACATGTTCCGCTCGATCGTTCGTATTCTGCTGCGTCTGCTGTATGGCCTGCGAGTCCGCGGAGAGATGCGGCGGCACGCGAGGATGCTGATCGTGGCGAACCACCAGTCTTTCCTTGACGCCATCGCGCTCGGCGCCTGCCTGCCCGTGCGCCCGGTGTGGGTGGTCCACACCTCCGTGGCCGCCAGGTGGTACTTCCGCATCGGGCTCCGCTTCATGCCGCACGTGACCCTGGACACCACCAAACCGATGGCGATGAAGACGATTGTGGGGATGGTGGAGCAGGGCCTGCCGGTGCTGATCTTCCCGGAAGGCCGCATTACGGTCACCGGCAGCCTCATGAAGATCTACGACGGCCCGGCCATGGTGGCTGCCCGCACGGGCGCCGTGGTGGTGCCGGTCCGCATCGAGGGAGCCGTCTACTCCTGCTTCAGCCGCATGCACGGAGATTTCCCGCGGCGGCTGTTTCCGCGCGTTTCGGTGACCGTCCTGCCGCCGCGCTCCATCGAGGCGCCGCCGCAGGCCGCCGCCAAAGTACGCCGCCGGATAGCCGCCGAACAACTCCGCCGCATCATGCAGGAGGCCCAGGTGGAGGCGCGCCCGCGCACCACTCTGTTCGAAGCCCTGCTGGATTCCGCCGCCCTCCACGGCCGCCGCCGCCCCACCATCGAGGACGCGCGGGGAACCGAGGAGTCCTACGGCCGGCTCATCCGTGCCGCGCTGGCGCTGGGGCGCATCGCCCAAAAGCTGACCGCCGAGGGCGAGCGCGTGGCGGTGCTGATGCCTAACCTGAACGCCACCGCGGCGCTGCTGTTCGGGCTGCCCGCCATGCGGCGCGTTCCGGCCATGCTGAATTACACCGCCGGTTTCGAAGGCATGCAGGCGGCCTGCCGGCTTGCGGGTGCGCGCGTGGTGCTGACCTCCCGCGCGTTCCTGGAGAAGGCCCGGCTCGCCGAAACCGCCGGACGCCTCGAAGGCGTGCGGCTGGTCTGCCTGGAGGACGCGCGCGCCCAGTTCAGCCTGCGCGACAAACTGTGGCTCCTCTTCGCGCTGCGCTTTCCCCGCCGCGCCGTGCGGCCGGCCCTCCCTCGGACCCGGCCGTGGTGCTGTTCACCTCCGGCTCCGAAGGCATGCCGAAGGGCGTGGTGCTGAGCCACGATTCCATCCTCGCCAACGTGGCGCAACTGGCGGCCGTAATCGACTTTTCCTCGAAGGACAAGTTTCTCAGCGCGCTGCCGCTGTTTCACGCCTTCGGGCTCACTGCCGGCGCGGTGGCGCCGCTGGTGCGCGGCGCGCGCGTGTTCCTCTATCCCTCTCCCCTGCACTACCGCATGATTCCGGAGATGGTCTATGACCACGACTGCACCGTGCTCTTCGCCACCGGCACTTTCCTGGCGCACTACGGCCGCCATGCGCATCCTTACGATTTCCGCAGCCTGCGCATCGCCACCGCCGGCGCGGAGAAACTCGGCGAGGACGTGCGGCGGCTCTACGCGGAGAAGTTCGGAGTCCGGCTTATCGAAGGCTACGGCGCCACCGAGTGCTCTCCGGTGATCTCGGCCAATGCGCCCATGATGTATCGGGCCGGCACGGTGGGTGAACTGCTGCCCGGCATGGAGTGGCGCGTCACCCCGGTATCCGGGATGCAGGAGGGAGGCATGCTGCACGTGAAGGGGCCCAATGTGATGCTGGGCTACCTCCGGCAGGACGGCTCGCTCGAGCCGGTGCGTTCGGAGTGCGGAGAGGGCTGGTACGAAACCGGCGACGTGGTGGCGGTGGAAGACCGCTACGTGACCATCCTGGGCCGCAAAAGGCGGTTTGCCAAGGTCTCCGGCGAGATGGTCTCGCTGGAACTGGCCGAGCGGATCGCGGAATCGGCCTCGCCCAATTTGCAGCATGCCTCCGCCGCCATTCCGCAGCCCGGGCGCGGCGAGATGATCCTGCTGTTCACCCAGGATGCCGGGCTGCGCCGCGAGCGCCTGCTGCAGGCCGCCCGCGGACTCGGGGCGCCCGAGATCGCCGTGCCCCGCCGCATCGTACACCTGCCCGATATGCCGCTGCTGGGCAACGGCAAGAAAGATTACGTAGCGCTCGACCGGCTGGCCGCTTCCGCGGACCTGTCCCCGGTGAGGCCCGCGTGAACTACAGCCGCCGGGAACAGACCGGATGGTATTTCTACGATTGGGCGAACTCCGGCTTTTCCAGCACCGTGATCACGCTTTTCCTGGGGCCCTATCTGACCGCTGCTGGCGAAAGCCGCGGCGGATCCGGCCGGCTATGTGCACCCGCTGGGCATTCCGGTGGATGCGCGGTCGTAGTGGGGATACCTGGTGCGCGCTCACGGTGGCCTCTCCAGGTCGTGTGCCTGCCGGTCGTCGGCGCCATCGCCGATTACAGCACCCGGAAGAAGTCGCTGCTGGCGATCTTCGCCTAACCGGGCGCGGCACTGACCATCGCGATGTACTGGCTGGAGGGCAGCGCCTACTTGGCCGGAGGCCTGCTGTTCCTGAGCGCCAATCTGGCGTTCGGCGCCTCCTGCGTGGTGTACAACTCCTACCTGCCGCAGATTGCGCCGCCCGAAGAGCGCGACGCGGTCTCCTCGAAGGGTTGGGGCATCGGCTACCTGGGCGGCGGGCTGCTGCTGGCGCTCAACGTGGCGCTTTACCCGAATGCCGGGAAACTGGGGCTCGAGCGAAGGGCAGGCGGTGCGGATCAGCCTGGCTTCCGCGGGCGTCTGGTGGGCGGTCTTCACGCTCATTCCGCTGGCCGCCCTGCGGCGCGCAAGCCGCTGCTCGCGAAGCCTCCGGGCGCGTCGTATCTCACCGGCGGCTTCCGGCGCGTGGCCGGCACGTTCGCGGAGTTGCGGCGGTACCGCCAGACGTTGCTGTTCCTGGTGGCCTATCTGCTCTACAACGACCCCATCCAGGCGGTCCTGGTCCTGGCCGCGCAGTTCGGCAACGACGAACTGAAGATGCCGCATCTCGCTCGCTGACGCTGATGATCCTGATGGTGCAGTTCGTGGCTTTCGTGGGCGCTATCGCCTTCAACCGAGTGGCGCGCCGGATGGGCGCCAAGCGCGCCGTCATGGCCTCGCTGGTGATATGGACCGTGGTGCTGGTCGCCATGTACGGCTGGGTGCGGACCGCCGCGCAATTCGTCGCCAGGGCGGTGGTGGTCGGGCTGATCATGGGAGGCAGCCAGGCGCTCAGCCGGTCTCTGTTCTCGCCGATGATCCCCAAGCGGAAAGGAGGCCGAGTACTTCGGCCTGTACGAGATCAGCGACAAAGGCACCAGCTGGCTCTGTCCGCTCCTGTTCGGCCTGGCGCTCCAGTTCACCAAAAGCTACCGGCTGGCGATCCTTTCCCTGATGATCTTCTTCGTGCTCGGGATGGCGGTGCTGGCGCGCGTGGACGTGGCCGCGCGGCGCGCGAGGCGGCGGGCGAAGCGTCCCCGCCGGCCGAAGGCGCCTAGTCGAAGTCGATGTCGCGCTTGGGCGGCGGCGCGTCGGGGTTCTCCCGCGCCTGCCGCAGAAGCTCGTCGAATTTCTTCTCCAGCACCTTCCCGTGCGACTTCTCCGACTCGAAGCTTTTGCGGAACACCTCTTCCCGCCTGCCCGCCTCGCCTTTCAGCCTGGCTACGGCGGCGGCCAGGTCCTCCACCACCGGCGGCTTCTCGGGAACTTTGTGCGCGATTACCGCGCGCGTTTCCGGGTCGATCTTCAACAGCGCCTGGCAGCAGGGGCAGGACACTTCGAACAAAAGCTTCGGCATCCCTACATGGTAGGACAGGGCCCCCAACGTGTCCACCGGAACAAACCGCCCAAACCGCCCGGTTTGCTTCGAAACCGCCGGGTGGCACGGCCCCCGGGGCGAACGGAACGGGCGGCTCGAAAGCCGCCCGCCAGGCCGTCAGGCCGGGGAGAGATGACCGTGAGGGATTTGGAAGGAAACTGCTAAGAGGAAACTGGAAGGTGACTGCTAAGGCGGGAGTTTGACTGAGGCTCAATCATCTCTCCTCGGGCCTGCTCTAACTTAGTCACGCTCTCTGTAGAGCAATCCCCGGGCCAAAATACGAATCCGCTTTTCGCCCGCGCACTTCGCCGTTTTCAGACGAGCTCTCCCGTGCAATTTTGGCGAGGGCCCGACCGTCTTTACGCTGCGTGGTACCGAAACAGCCGCTGCCGTTGCCCGGGGAGATGCAGTGCTGCCGCCCGGCTCCGTTAAAGCAGTGCGCCGCCGCACAGATGCGCCGCGGTAGGGCGTCCGGCGCCGCTACGGCCGGGCGTCCACCGCGGGGAGCGGGCTGGGCGGGCGCGCGACCACGCCCTCGAACGCCTCCTGCATCGAGATCTGGTTATTATCCAGGGTCTGCCCGGTGGCGCGGTCGAACTCCACCCGCGCTTTTCCATAGTTGTTCATGGCGGCCACTTCGGTGGACTGCGCCTGCGCCAAGTCGCGCTGCGTCAGGATCACGTTGTAGATCGTGGAGGCCCCCAGCGCATACTTCTTCTGTTCTGCGTCCAGGGTCTGCTCCTGCAGCACGCGAGCCTTACTGCCGCCTGGTAACGGGCGCGAGCCTGCTGCAGACCGATCATGGCGTTCTGCACATCCACACGAACCTGGTTCTGCAGACGCTGCAGTTGCAACTCTGTCTGGCGCAGGGTGAGCTCATCGTTGATCAAATCGGCCTGTGCCGCGCGGTTACGGATCGGGATGTTCAGGCTAAGCCCGACGCTGTAATCAGGAAAATTGCGGGCAAACAGCTGGCCGAGAACGGTGCCGTACCGCCCAACGAAGAAGGGCGTTGAGCTGCGTGTGCGTCCGGGCAAAAGCGGCAGGGAGTTGGGCTGGCCCGCCAGGCCGTTGTTGCCAGGTTCACCACCGCGTCGAGCGTAGGCAGCAGGGCGCTTGCGGAGCCCTGCAGGCTGATGTTGCGAATTCGTGACCTGGATGCGGCTCTGCGCCAGTTCGGGCCGGGCGCAGAAAGCGCCTGCGCCATTCGGTCCTGAATGGGCGCTATGGGCTCCACATCGGGCATGCGGATCCGGTCGGTGGGGATGATGTGCGCCTCGGCTACCGCGGGGCTGGCCACGCCGTTGCGGCTGAGCGCGTTCTTGATGATCGTCTCCTGCTGCAGCACCTGGGTCTGGGCGATCGTGAGGTCCTGCTGGCGCGCCGCCACTTCCGCTTCGGCGCGCACGATCTCGATGGGCGCCAGGGTGCCGATCTCCACCTGCTTCTTGTTGTCGTTGTACAGCTTTTCCGACAGCGCGAGCGCCTGTGTCTGCACCCGCACGTTCTCGTTGAAGCTGACCAGGTCCCAGTACAAGATTCATGACGGCGAGACAGCGTGGTGATCACCTGCTGTTTGAACACCAGATCGGATACTTCGCGGTTGTTCTTGGCAATGCGGATCTGGCGCGAGTTCACCGCCAACACCGAAACCCTGCAGCAGGTGCTGCGTAAAAGTCAGGCCCAGCGTGGACGTGGTGGAGGGATTGAAATCGGCGCTGCGGTTGTTGGTGGTGATGCTGCTGTTGCTCAGGCCCAAGACTCACGATGGTTCCGGTCAGGAAGCCCTGCTGCAGCGCTGACGTTCGAGGATCATGCCGCTGGATGTAGGAGTTGGTCCCAGTGACGAAGGCGCTGGTCTGCGGGGTGGTACTGTGCCCCCAGCGCAAGAAGCCGGTCAGCGTGGGGTCCAAGTTAGGAATGGCGGAACCGGTCTGCGTGATGACCGTGTTGCCCACAGCTGGATGAGTGGCATGTAGCCTGGGCTGGCTGGCGTTCGTGTTGATGCCGGTCACGTTGGCACCCTGGCTGCCGCTGCGCTGGATGGGCCGCTGCTGCACAGAGGTGCTGAAACCCGCGCGCGAATCCACCCGCCTGAGCCCGCATATGCTGGCGTCGGCGAGTTGCGGGCCGTACCGCTGGATTTCGATATCGAGGTTGTTCTCCAGCGCCAGCGCGATGGCGTCCTGGAGCGAAAGATAAAGATTGCCGGCGCGCAACAGCGCATCCAGGCGGCTCGAGTTTGCGAGATTGATCGGCGGCACGTCCTCGGCACGGTAGGGCCCGGTCAGCCGAAGAGAATGGCCCGGAGGGTCCGCTGATCTGGTGAGCATCCCGCGTCAGAGCCTGCGCGCGCGGCGCCGGGGCCTGCGCGCAGGTAGCCGGCGCCAGTCAGCAGGACACAAACACGAGTATTGATTGAATTTGCAACATGGGGCATCTATCCTTCAGAAAAGGGTCGTACGCAGAAGGGTATTGGTCTGTTCCTTTCAAGTTCAATGGTATAGTAGCGCGTTTGTGGGGCCGCAAGCTGATTCCATTCTTCGAGTCTTCCGTTCCACCGGAGCCTACCTCAGCGGACATTTCCGCCTGACCAGCGGCTTGCACAGCTCCGAATATCTGCAATGCGCGCTGGTACTGCAGTATCCGGACGCACGCCGAGAGATCTCGGGCGCTGCTGGCAGCCGCGTTGCGCAAATGGTCCTCGCAGCGCCGTCAGCTGGTGGCGGCTCCCGCCCTCGGCGGCGTTGTGATCGGGCACGAAGTGGCCCGCGCGCTGGGGACGAGGTTTCTCTTTACCGAAAGGGATGCCGTACTGGTAAGATGACGCTCCGGCGAGGGTTCGCGGTTACTCCCGGAGAGACAGCGGTGGTCGTGGAGGACGTGGTGACCACCGGAGGCAGTACCCGCGACGTCGTGGAGGTGCTCCGGGCGGCGGGGGCGCAAGTTCTGGCGGCGGGCTCGATTATCGACCGCAGCGGCGGCCGGGCCGGCGTGGGGGTACCCCGCAACGGCCCTGGCCACGCTGCAGGTGGCCGCGCACGAGCCTGACTCCTGCCCGCTCTGCGCGCAAGGAATCCCCGTGGTCAAGCCGGGCTCGCGGCCTGAGTGATGCGGCGCATCCGGATTCGGTAGCCTACGACGGAACTGACTTCCACGGCTGGCAGGTGCAACCGGGACTCGCCACCATTCAGGGCACGCTGGAATCCGTAATCGCCGAAATGGAGGGGCGGCATGTGCCCGTGGCGGGCTCGGGACGCACCGATGCCGGGGTGCACGCCTTAGGGCAGGTGGCGGCCTTCAGCCTGGAGAACCGCATCCCGCTTTACAACCTACGCAAGGCCTTGAACCGGCTACTGCCCGCGGCCATTCGCGTCCTGGAGGCCGCGGAGGCGCCGCCGGAATTTCACCCCCGCTTCGACGCACGTAGCCAAGACCTACGAATACCGAATCTTCCGCGGCGAGGTCTGCCCGCCGCTGGAGTGGCGCTACCTCCATCATTATCCATACCCGCTGGACATGGACCGAATGAGCGGCACTGGCTCCGCTGCTCGAAGGGGAGCACGATTTCACGGCGTTCGCCGCTTCCGATGAGAGCGATGCCTGCAGGCGCTCCAAGGTGCGGACGGTCTTTTCCTCTAATCTCGAGGCCGACGGAGACCGTCTCTATTACCGGGTCCGCGGCAGCGGCTTCCTCAAGCACATGGTCCGGAATATCGTCGGGACGCTGCTGGAGGCGGGCAAAGGCAATCTGGACGAAGCCGGGATGCGCGCCCTGCTGGCGCCTCCGTCCGGCAAAGCCGGGCCCACCGCGCCCGCCAAGGGACTGTTCCTGATCACCGTGGAGTACGCGGAGCCGAAATCCATCCCGGAGCCCAGCGGAATACGTTGCCGGTAAGGCTCGCGACGAACAGGTCGCCGGACGCCGCGGCGGTGATCCAGTGGCCGGGCTCTCCATGGAACCCAGAATCGCGCCGCTTTCCGGATCGATGCGCATGATGCGCCCCGCCAGCGTGTCATAGGCCAGGTTTTCGTCGTTATTGCGGTGCGTCAGGATCCACATTTCGCCTTTGGGACTGGTGAAGCAGATCGGCATCGGGGCAAAGTTGAGCGATACGCCGGGCAAGGTGCAGGCCACGAGCCCTCTCATCGGCCAGCACACCGGCGAGGTGCTGGAAGGACTTGGCTACGCGAAGGAAGCCGTTGCCACTCTCAAGGAACGGGGAGTGGTGGGTTAGCCATGGACTACCGCATCGTTACCGAGGGCCTGCAGTTCCCCGAGGGGCCGCTTGAGCTGCCGGGCGGCGACATCCTTGTCACCGAGATTCGTGCCGGGACGCTGACGCGGGTGAAACCGGACGGCTCGAAGTCGACCTTCGCCACCACCGGCGGCGGGCCTAACGGTGCGGCGCTGGGCCCCGACGGCGCAATCTATGTCGCCCAGAACGGCGGCTTCGCCTGGAGCGAGCGGCCGTTGGCGGACGGGAGTATCGGCGTCTTCCCCGGCGAGGAACCGGAGGACTACATCGGCGGCCAGATCCAGCGCGTCAGCCCCGACGGCTCCGAGGTCAGGACGCTCTACGAGGCCTGCAACGGAGAACGGCTCAAAGGCCCCAACGACCTGGTCTTCGACGCGGAAGGGAACTTCTATTTCACGGACCACGGCAAGACCCGTCCGCGCGACCGCGACCGCACGGGGATCTACTACGCCTCGCCCGATGGGACCATGATCCGGGAGATCATCTTTCCCATGGAAGCACCGAACGGGATTGGCCTGAGCCCCGATGGCAAGACCCTCTACATCGCCGAAACCCCGACAGCGCGCGTCTGGGCATGCCCGCTCAAAGGGCCGGGCGAGGTCGCCGGACGCTTCATCCTCGCCACCGTGAAGGGCGTTCCCCCTTCGAACATGGCGCTGCTCGACTCACTCTGCGTCGATGGCGACGGGAATGTCCTCGTCGCGACGCTCATCCACGGCGGCATCACGTCAGTTTCGCCGAACGGGGCGATGTCGCATACCGCCTGCCCGGATGTCCTCACGACCAACTGTTGTTTCGCGGGGCCGGACCTGCGGACGCTCTATGTGACGTGCAGCACGACGGGCAAGCTCATTGCCTTCGACAACTGGCCGACGAAGGGCCTGAAGCTCGCCCACCAGGCCTGAGCCGGACTAGCTCAGAGCCTCGGCAATAAGCTGCACCTGCAGGGTCACGTCGTCCTCGACGCTGACGAAGCCGCCGATGTTAGGCACCGGGATCCCGAAGTCCGCGAAGAGGAAGTTCGTTGTGGCGAGGGCGGAGATGACGTCGCCCTGGCGGACAGCCTCGATTTCCCAGCTGATCTCCTTCTGGACGCCTCTGAGTTCAAGGGTCCCGACAATGGTCGCCGTGATGCTGTCGCCATCGGCGAGGCCCGACCACCCTTCCAGTCGCTCGGCCGTAAACGTGGCCGTAGGGAACTGGGATATCTGAAGGGCGTCCCGCACACGGCTATCGCGGCGGCCCTCGTCACTCTGGAGTGCGGTGAGGTCGACGGTGATGGTCGACGTCACAACGGGGTCGAGGCCGTCGGGGCCGACCGAGAACGAGCCGGTCACGCCGGGCGTCGTTCCCTTCGCCGTTGAGGGGACTCCAAGGCTGGCCAGCTGTTCATCAGCGAAGTAGGCGGCCTCGGTCTGGCCCTCGACGGCGGGATTCTCGGACACGATCGCGAAGAGCTCGTAGCCCTCAGAAGCCTGGGCCGCAGGTGTGGCCGTCGCATCGGCGCCGGGCGTGGACGTGGCGGGATCCCCCGTCGATGGCGTGTCGGTGGCGCCGGCTACCGGGGTATCGCGGAACTGCTGGGGATCGGTGGCGAGCTGGTTGTCTTCGCGGATGAAGAACCACCAACCAGCGGCGCCGGCTACCACCACGACGACGAGTGCGATGGCGATGCGTGCGGGCCAGGTGCGTAGCAGACTCAAGAATGACAGCTCCGGCCCCGATGGAGGCACAGCCACTATCTGCGATTGGCACCTAAAGAGCAGGTAACATTTTGAAGGTTCCGTAAAGGTCGTCTTGCGTCTCGGCGGCGGTATAGTCGCCGACGATGGTGCTTCGCGGGCTTGCCGGCACGCTCGTTCTCTGGGGAATCGGGGCCGTCTTGCTGCGCGCGACCCTGGTGCCGGCCCATAACTGCCCGGACTACGGCGCCGTGGACATGGAGAACGCCGCGCAGGCATCCGTCGCCTGGATCGAACGCTCGCTCCAGCCGGACGGCACCTACATCTACGAATATAACGCCGCCGACGACAGCTACCCCGCGGACTACAACGAGGTCCGCCACGCCGGAGTGACGATGTCGCTCTACCAGTACGCGGCCGAGTCGGGCGACCTCGGGCCGATACCGACAGCCGACCGGGCGCTGCAGCGGATGATCAATATCTCGATCGGGCACGACGACTGGACGGCCATCCGAAATCCCAGGGACGGTGGCGTCCAGCTTGGGTCTTCCTCCCTGATGCTCGCCGGCCTCGTGCTCGCCGGCAGGCGACCGGCGATGACCAGTACGACGAGCTGATGCGGCGGGTCGCCCGGTTCATCGTCGTGATGCAGCGGGACGACGGCGCCTTCCTTAATTCGTGGAACCCGGTGACCGAAGAACCCAACGCCAACGACACCTCGAAGTACGCGACCGGCGAGGCCTTTTACGCGCTCGCGCTCTTGCACAACATGTTCCCCGGCGAAGGCTGGGACAAACCGGCACGGGCGGTGGCCAATTATCTCGCTCTCTATCGAGACGACGCCGAAGGGTTCGAATTCCCGCCATGGGCCGACCAGTGGGCGGCGTATGGGTTGGCGGAGATGCGCGACTGGGGCATCTCCGACGATGAGGCGGACTACGCCCGGGCCCTGGCCGAGCGCTTTGGATTCCTCGTGCGGGTTGAGTCGCAACGTTCGGATAACTGGCTCCTCAAACAGATCCACGGTGACAGGACACGCGCTGCCGGCCACGGCACATGGGTCGAAGGGCTCACCTCAATCTACCGGCTCGCCGCGGTCGACAATCGCCTCGCCGACATCCGCGGGGACCTCGGCAAACGAGTGCAGTGCGGGGCGGCGATGCTGGTCGACCGCCAGATATCGCCCACGGCGGCCGAGCGGTACGTGAATCCCTCAGTCGCTGAGGGCGCCTGGATCACCGGCGGCGTCACGCGGATGGACGACCAACAGCACGCCCTCTCCGGCCTGATCCGTTCGGCAGCGATTGTCCGCAAGGAGGACGAATGACCGACCCCTTCCAACTCCTCGTCGTCATGCTCGTGGCGGCGAACCCGGCGACGGGCCTGCGCGCGGCGCTCCCGGGCACGCCGCGTAGCCAGCTCCCGGCCGTTGCCACGGCAGCCGCCATGGCAATCGTGCTCACCGTTGCGGCAGGCCTCGTCGCCAGCCCCTTGCTCGACGGCCTCGACATTGCCCAGGAGACGGCGAGGATCGCCGCAGGGCTTGTCGTCGGCGTGAGTGGCGGCCAGGCGGTTGCGTTGGGCGGGCCTTTCGTCCGCCGCGGTATCGCCGGTTGGCAGGCCGGGGTCTACCCGCTCGGCATCCCGCTCTCCTTCAATCCAGCAATTCTCGTTGCTGTTATCGCCTTCAGTGCCAACCCGGACGCTGGCGAAGGGAGGACGATATTGCTGGCGGCCGTGAGTGTTGCGCTGACCGCCGTCGCCGCCTTGATGCCTGCGCGATTCAGTGGGCTTGCCGACGGGGTTGCCCGGATCACCGGCGCCCTGGCTATCGTGGTCGCGGCGGCAATGGTGGTTTCGGGGGTGCGAGATGTCTGAGAGCGGAAAACCGGACGCCGGTAGCATGGGGACATGACACTGAACGTCCTTGTCACGAACGACGACGGCATCGACTCGCCGGGCCTGCACGCGCTCGCCCGGGCCTGCAGCGGAATCGATGGCCACGTCTACGTCATCGCCCCGGCCGAGAACCAGAGCGCCGTTGGGGCGAGCATCACCCTCCGTCGCGAACTCCACTGGGAGGCCAAAGCTGACTTTCCGGTCGCCGCGGTGGAGGCATGGCACGTTACGGGGACGCCCGCCGATTGCGTGATGGTGGGCCTTCGCAAGATCGTGAAGCACCGCATCGGGCTCGTCCTATCGGGAATCAACCAGGGCGCCAATGTGGGCAACGACGTGTTGGCCAGCGGGACTGTCGGTGGCGCCCTCCACGGGCACTTCCGGATGCTGACCTCCATCGCCTTCTCGCGTCTGATGGATGATGCCAGGGAAGAGGGCGGCGATGTGGACTGGAGCGCGGCCGAGGGGGTTGCGCGCCAGGTCATTGCCGGCGTGTTGGACGGCACGGTGAGGTCCGGCCAATTCCTCAACGTGAACATCCCCGCGGTGCCGGCAGAGCAGATCGCGGGCACGCTGGTGACGCGGATGGGCCGCCGCGGTTTCATCGACCTCCAGCAGGTCCGCAACGACGCGGCGGTAGCCGAACGCACCCAGGAAACACTCCACACGAACCCGAATACACCGCCGGGGACCGATGTCTGGGCGCTGGCCCACGACTACGTGAGCATCACCCCTTTGCAGTCGAACCTCACGGATCACAGCAGTCTCGACGAGCTGAGCGAGCGATTGAACCGGCCAGCTGGAGACTAATGGGGTCGCCGGAAACGCCGGCCCCCCACTACACTCGATGGCTGCACACGTTCTTTACGGAGTCCCACTGGTATGTCCGGACACAGCAAATGGTCCACGATCAAGCGGAAGAAGGGCGCAGTCGACGCCAAGCGCGGCGCTCTCTTCACCAAGCTTTCGCGAGAACTCATCATCGCCGCGCGCGAAGGCGGGCCCGACCCGAACATGAATTTCAAGCTGCGGCTGGCCGTACAGAGGGCCAAGGCCGCCAACATGCCCAACGACAACATCGACCGGGCGATCGCGAAGGCGACCGGTCGGCGGCGATAGCGACAACTACGACGAGATCATGTTCGAGGGCTACGGGCCGGGCGGCGCCGCGATCCTCGTGTCCAGCTTTGACCGACAACCGCAACCGCACCGTGGCCGAGGTCCGCCACCAGTTCAGCCGGGCCGGCGGCAACCTCGGCGAGACCGGCTCCGTGGGGTGGCAGTTCGAGGCGAAGGGGCTGATCAGCGTCGTCGTCGGCGATGGCGATGCGGACGAGATAGCCCTGCAGGCGATCGACGCCGGCGCCGAGGACGTGGATATCCAGGGCGAAACGATCGAGATCAAGACGGAGCCGTCCGACCTCGAGCCGATCCGCCAGCAACTGGAGTCCGCCGGACTGACGATCGAGAACGCGGACTTCGCGATGGTCCCCAAGACGCCGATGGAGCTGGACGAGAAAGCAGCGCTGCAGGCGCTCCGGCTGCTGGACGGCCTCGAAGAGCTCGAAGACGTCCAGCGGGTGTACTCGAACGCCGACTTCTCCGACGAGGTGTTGACCGCCTACGCGTCTTAGGCGTCGCGGGCATTAGGATGCTTCCATGCGCGTCATGGGAGTGGACCCCGGCCTGAACGCCACAGGCATCGGCGTCATCGAAATTACCGGTGACGCAACCGCCCACGTCTACCACGGCATCATCCGGACGCGAGCGGCCGACGGCCTGCCGGATCGCATCTCGACGATCTACGAGGGCGTGCGCGAAGAGGCGCTCCGCTGGCAAGTGACGGCAGCCGGCATCGAGAGTTCGTTCGTGGGCAACAACGCCCGCTCGGCGATGCTCCTCGGTCACGCGCGAGCGGCGGCGATCCTTGGGCTGGTGGCCGCGGGCGTGACCGTCGGCGAATATGCCCCTCGCCTCGTGAAGCAATCGGTGACCGGCTACGGCGCCGGCGACAAGCAGCAGGTGGCGCGGATGGTCGCGCTCCAGCTTGGCCTGACGGAGCTACCGGCGCCCGCAGACGCCAGCGATGCGCTCGCTATCGCGATCACCCACTGGGCCCAATCCCGGCTCTCGGCGCGGTTGTAGGTCAGGCCAGGGCGGCGAGGATCTCGTCGGCATCGAGGTTGGGCCCAACGACAGAGCAGTGACAGTTCTTGCGGTCGATGACGCGCCGGCCGACGGCGCAGACCTGGTCCCGCGAGATCGCCTCGATCCGTTCGACGTACTCCTCGATCGACTCGATTTCGCCGCGCGTGAGGAGTTGTTCACCGTGGCGCTGGCCGAGCGAGTGGGCGGTTTCGAGTCCCAGCCGAAAGCGGCCGATGGTGTGGTCCTTCGCCTTCCGCAACTCCTCCTCCGGGATGAGCTCGGAAGCCATCTTCTCTGCCTCTTCGAGGCAGACGGTGATGGTCTCGGCGAGCTTCTCGCGGTTGACGCCCGGCGGAGATGGTGAACACTCCCGCATCGGCGAGATAGCCGTAGCCGGAGCCGACCGAGTACGCCAGGCCGCGCCGCTCGCGCACTTCTCGGAAAAGGCGGGAAGACATGCCGGCGCCAAGGACGTCGTTCATGCAGGCGGATGGCATACCGGTCGGGGTCGTGACGGCCGAAAATCGGCAGGCCGAGGAACATGCTGCACTGGTCGATGTCGCGGCTATCGACGAGCACACGTTCGCCGCGTGACGCCGGGTTCGTACGGTTCGACTTCGGGCAGGGCGCCGTCGGTCATCCCTTCGAACAGCGGCGTCGCCAGCTCCACGACACGGCTGTGCGTCACATTGCCCGCCACGGAAACCACGATATTGGAGGGCAGGTACCACTCGCTGATGTGCGCCACGAAGTCCGGGCGCTGCATCTCCTGGACGAGTTCGACCGTGCCGCCGACGTCGCAGCCGGCAGGGCTGCTCGCCGTAGACGGACTGGCCGATGAGGCGGCCCGCCCAGGACGCCGGGGTTATCGTGGTTTCGCTTCAGCTCCTGCTGAACGACGGTGCGTTCGCGGTCGATCTCCCCCTGCGTCGAGCAGCGAATGGAGCAGCATATCGCCGGCGACATCGAACGCTGTCTTCGAAGCGGTCGTAGGGGACGATGTTCCAGTAGCAGGTGAACTCTTTATTGGTGTAGGCGTTGAGGGTGCCGCCGGCGCCCTCGATATGCGGAGGCGACGATCATCGCGTCCGGCCGCTTCTCGGTGCCCTTGAAGACCATGTGCTCGAGGAAATGGGTGATCCCGTTGAGGCGGGCCGGCTCGCTGCGGGACCCGACGCCGACGAAGATGCTCGTCGAAACCGCCTGCGTGTAGGGCAGCGGCGTCGTCACGATGCGGAGTCCGTTTGCGAGCGTCGTTACTTCCCAGGCATCCGCCACAGGAACCTCCTCCTTGGTTGTTGCCGGCCGGCCGCGTCCAGGATCATCCAAGAATCGACTTGAGATAGGGCGAGAGGAAGCGCCCATGGGGATCGGTACGCTCCCGGATCGCACCGAACGCGTCCCATTCGGGGTAGACCGCCCGGAGCTGCGCGCGGTCCATCGTGTTGAATTTGCCCCAGTGTGAGCGCCCGCTGTATTCCCAGAAGATCGGCTGGATGTCTTCGAAGAACTCCTCGAAGGGCAGATGTGCCGCCTGGTGGAGCGAGATCGTCACGGAGGCGCGGCCGCCGTGGGGACTCAGCATCGCATCGTCGGCGGCCACGGTGCGGTATTCGATAGGCCACTGCACCTTGTCGGCATGCCTGGCAAGGAACCGCTCGCGGATCCGGTTGAAGCACTCGGGGCCGGCTTCGGCGGGGATGGCGTACTCCATCTCGTGGAACTTGTTCTCGCGAATCGACGGGATAATGTCGGCGCTCCATCCGATCCGCTCGCCCTCGGTGCCGATGGCCGCGCGGGGGTTCCCGGCGATCGACTCCTCGGTGGTGACGTTGAGTGTCTTGTTGTAGGTCTGGTCGTTGGCAGGCATCCAGAAGAACTCGTAGCTTCGATTCTCAGCAATGCGCGTTTCGAGCCGCTCCATCGTCTCTGCGATAGGTTCGACCCAGGTGCGCTCATGCAGCCGGAACGCCGCCAGGCACTGGACATCTATCTCCGTGAAGATGCCCAGCGACCCAATCGATACGCGGGCGGCGCGCAGCAGGTCGGCGTCGCCGCCATCGCAGACAACGACGTCGCCTTTTCCGTTCACCATGCGGATGCCGGTGACGTTCGAGGGGATATTGCCCAATGTCCGGCCGGTCCCATGGGTGCCGGTACCAACGGCCCCGGCGATTGCCTGGACGTTGATGTCGCCCAGGTTCGCCATGGACAAGCCGACTTCTCTCAGCAGAGCACCGACCGCATAGAGCTTGGTACCTGCGAACAATTTCGCCCGGAGCGTGTCCCTTTCATGGCTGACGAGCCCGCTCAGGCGGTCGAGCGACATCAGCACCTCGTCGGTGCCGACGATGCCCGTGGAAGAATGTCCGGTGCCGACGACGCGCACGACGCGGCCGTTGGCGGCCGCCTCACGGACGACGGTGGCAACTTCGTCTTCGCTACGGGGGAAGACGATGGATTCAGGCTGACAGACGATAGCTCCCGAAAAGTTTGACCAGGTAGACGTCATGGAACCTCCGGCAAGGCGCTAGTCTACCGGTAATGGCCCAACTCGCAGCACGGCTCGCCCCGAACTGGACCACGGTTGCCGGTGCGGTCGAAGGAATCCTCGATTTCCTCGGGGTGCCGTTGCCACGGTACGCCGTCATGGGCCTTACCGGGCACGCCTGGCACTTCCACCTGGCCGAACGCGAAGGCGTTGTCGCGCTGCCCTCGGGTCCGGTGGAGATGGATTGGGATGCGATGATCGGGCGGTACGCACGTACCGGTTTTCGCTGGGAGCGTTACACCGCCGCGCCGGAACAGAGGGCGGAGGCCATCAGGTGGGCGCAAGAGCGCATCGAAAGCGGCATTCCCCTCATCGGCTGGGACCTTCGGCTCCATGATTTCGGCGTTGTCTACGGGATCGACCCTGGCAATAAGGCATTCTTCATCGACGACAGGGTCTCCGGCCAGGCAGGAGACCTGGCGCCCTGGGAAGACTGGCCCTCGGAGGCAGTTGGCCGTATCGACTTTTTCGCGCCCTCCGAGCAGGTGGAGGTGGACCCGCTGGCCGCCGTCGCCGACTCCCTCGCTGACGCCGTCGACCTTCTGCAGTCGACCGGGGAAAACACCGGGAGCGCCGGGATCGAACGATGGGCCGAAGCCTTCGCGTCTGACACCGAGATTGACCGCGCCGGGAACGCCTACACGCTGCAGGTGCTGCAGGCGGCCCGGCTCGACGGGGCAGACTACCTTCAGAGCTTGCGTGAAGTCTTCCCTGCTGCCGAAGCCCCTCTCGCGGGGGCGCTGACCGCCGTACGAGCCGAGGTGAAAGCGCTCGCGCCGCTTGTCACGCTCTTCCCCTTCCCGGCGGGCGGGCATGGCAACGTGGCGAACCCGGGTCTGCGGGAGGCTGCAGCGGCGGCGCTTCGGCGTGCAGCCGCCCACGAACGCGATCTCAGCGAAGCGATTGCAGAAGCCAGAGCGAGCATCGAGGGCTCCGCAGGCTAGGACTCCGCGCGATCAATCCACTTGGGTATGGGCACCGGCACATATGCTTCCATCGCATCGAGGAGGTCAGCGGCATCGGCCGCTGAGAGCAGCGTCTCGCGGTGTCCCGGGGTCACAAATCGTTCCTTGACGGCGTGGTTGAGGAAGGCAAGGAGCGGGTCGAAGTAGCCGGCGACGTTAATCACACCACATGGCTTGCGATGGATGCCGAGCTGGGCCCATGTCAGCATCTCGGCCAGCTCTTCCAGCGTCCCGATTCCACCCGGCAGCGCGACGACCGCATCGGATAGCCGTTCCATGAGCGCTTTTCGTTCGTGCATGCTGCCCACAACGCGCAGATCGGGCAGTGCCCGGTGGGCAACCTCGAGCGCGACCAGGCCCTCGGGAATCACGCCGACGACCTCGCCACCACGTTGCAATACCTCGTCGGCGAGGATGCCCATTAGCCCGACACTGGCGCCGCCATAGACAAGCCTCAGCCTCCGTTCGACGAGCATCCCGGCGAGGTCGCGGGCCGCCTCGGCATACTCAGGTCGCGCTCCAGGACTGGAGCCGGCCAGCACCCAGATCGAGCGCAAAGCCGTCACTGGACGGGGAGGGAAGCCCATTCTTCCTGGCGGGCGAAGAGGAGGTCGTGCATCTCCCAGAAGGCGTCCTGTTGGCCGGCGCAAATGGCAGCGACGGAAGCGTAGCCGGCGTTGGGATGGATGGCTGTAATCGGGAAGTGGATGAACGCCAACTCGATCTGGTCCCCAAGTTCCGCCTTGATGGTGGGCAGGCTTTGCAGGGTCCAGCGCTGGCAGAAGGGGCACTGGAAGTCGCTGAATTCGGCAAGCACGACGTCGGCGTCGGGGTTGCCTTCGATATTTGCCCCGGCGAGCGAGGGCGGCGTGTCGACGATCTCGAAGCGCGGCGGGCTCGACTCAGCAAGCGCCTGCACCGACGGCGAATACTGGTCGATGGAGGTCGGGCTGCCGTCGAGCTCGGCCTGGATGACCTCGAGGAAGATCTCCGTTGGCTGGGCGCCCACGATCTTCTTGTTGTTCACGAAGAAGGTCGGAGTGCCGTTGACCCCGTAGCTGTTCCCTTCGCTCAGGCCGGCATTGACGGTCTGGGCGGCCGAATCGGCGGCCAGGCAGTTGCGGAAGGCGCTGGTGTCGATATCGATCTGGCTGGCGTAGGAGAGGAAGGCGTCAAGGACGGAGGTCGGCGAGACGGCACCGGCGGTGGGGGCGGCGGAGACGGCGTTGAGGTCTGGAGAGACGATGTTGACCGGTTGTACAGGGTCGTCGTCGGTGTACCAGATCATGCCGGCGACGACGACCGCGCCAATCACGACGGCGAGGGGCGTGAGGAAGTGGGTCCAGACCGGGGAGCCGCTCCGCACCGGCACCGGGGCCCTGGGCGACGCAGGCTCGGGGAACAGCTCCGTTTCGGGCACCACCGGAGGCGGTGGCGGCGGGGGAGCGTCCGGCTCGAGGTTCTCGTCGCTGCTCACGGCACCATCGTAGGCGGGGTGGGCTCGCTGGCGCGAATCCCGGTCAACGTGCTCGCGCCCTGAGGACGGCAAGGGTGAGCTCTTCGACATCGGCGATGCCGGGAGTGTCGGCAAGCGTCTCTTCCACCCAGGCCGTCGCTTCGACCTTGCCGAAGCCAAGCGCCACGACTGCCGCGATCGCATCCGCGGCCATGCTCGACTGTTGCAGGGCGGCCACATCGACAGGCTGGTCGATGCCTCCATCCTGCAGGGCGGCCTCAGCCGTCACCTTGCCGCGGAGGCTGGCGATGATCTTGTCGGCGGCGCGGGGACCGATCCCGGGTAACCGAATCAGCACGGCGCGGTCCTCTTGCTCGATGGCGCGGGCCAGGGTGCTGACGGAGACGGTCATCGCCTTCGCCGCCTTCACGGGGCCGATACCTTCGACGGTGGTGAACTTGCGAAAAAAGTCGCGTTCGGGACGCCGAAGGAAGCCGACCAGCGTGGGGACGGGCAGGTTCGCCGTCGCGTGGTAGATCGTGTGCAGCGAAATCGGCGCCCAGGTCGACGGATCCTCCGCCTCGGAGCCCTCCATCAGCAAGGCCAGCTCGGGCCAGAGGAAGAGAGGTACGAGCACCTCATAGCGGACGCCCTGGACGTCGACGTCGACGGAGGGCCCGTCCGGATCGAGCCGTGCCAGCTTGCCGCTGAGGTGGGTGATCATCTCAGGTGCCCGAGACCATCATCCGCGAGATGCGCACCGTCGGCGCCGTGGTGGAACCGAACGTGTGGGTATCGTTTCCGACCGCGTCGATGTCCCGCAGCATCTCGCTCATGGTGCCGCTGATGTTGACCTCGGTGACAGGGAAGGCGAGCTTGCCGCCCTCGATCCAGAACCCGGCTGCACCCCGCGAATAGTCCCCAGTCGTCGGGTTGAAGCCGAAGCCCATCAGGGTCGTGAGGTAGAGCCCCTCCTTGACGTCGCCGATGATCGACTCCGGGTCAGCCTCGCCCGCCTCGAGGATGAGACCGGAGGCGCCGGGTGTGGGACTCGAGCCTATGCCCCGCTGGGCGCTGCCCGTCGAGCGATTGCCTGTCCGCCGGGCGGTGTAGCAGTCGAAGAGAAAGCGCTTGAAGACGCCGGCTTCGACGATCGGGTTCCGCGTCGAAGCGAGCCCCTCGCCGTCGAACGGGCGGGATCCAAGCCCGCCGGGCACCGTGGGATCGTCAACGAGGGAAAACAGCGGCGAGGCGATCGTCTCACCGGTACGACCGGCAAGGAAGGTTGAGCCGCGATAGAGAGCCGAACCCGTGGCACAGCCGGCCACATCGCGGGCAAGCGAGGCAGCCATCATCGGCTCGAAGACGACGGGCACCTGGCGCGTGTCCATCTTGCGGGCGCCAATCTGGTCGACGGCGCGCCGGGCGGCGATGCGCCCAACCTCGGCGGGCGATGCCAGCCGGTGGAGGCTGCGCTCAGCCGAGTACCAGTGGGCGTTGCGCTTCTTGCCGTCGGCGTCGTCCGCCATCACTTCCACGACGACATCGACGCTTGTCGCCGGATAGGCCGCCTTAAAGCCGAAGGAGTTCGCCAGGGCGACCTCTCCGAAGCGCGTCGAGACCGTGGAGCCGTCAGAGTTGGAGATGCGCGGGTCGGCGTCCATTGCAGCCGACTCGCATTCACGCGCCATCGAGAGCCGTTGCTCGACCGTCATCCCCGGGATGGCCTCGTCGAAGAGGCGCAGGCCATCGGCACGGGGCTGGGCGAACTGGTTCCGCTCGGGAAGGCCGGCAAATTCGTCCGGCGCCGAGATGTTCGCCATCTCGACGGCATCCTGCACGAACGAAGAGAAGGCTTCGTCGCCGAAGTCAGAGGTCGAGCAGACGGAAGTCCGACCCTGGTTGATGACGCGCAGGCCGAGCGACCGTGATCCGGCTTCGATCAGCTTCTCAACCTCGCCGAGACGAATGGTGACGGACGTTTCGTTATAGCCGTGCGCGAAGGCGTCGCACTGTTCGGCGCCGGCATCGATGGCCATTTCCACGGCCCGGATGGCAAGTTGCAGAGGCGATTCGTCAGACAACGTTCGTCCCACCCACAGTGATCCCGGAAACGAGGACGGTTGGAAGGCCGACGCCCACCGGCACCGACTGGCCATCCTTGCCGCAGGTCCAGCGGCCGTCGGAGAGCTGGTAGTCGCTCCCGACCATGGTGACCTTGGATAGCACATCCGGGCCGTTGCCGATGAGGTTTACATCGCGGATCGGCGCGCCGATCTTGCCGTTTTCGATCATGTACGCCTCGGTGACGGAGAAGACGAAGTCGCCGTTGGAGATATTCACCTGGCCGCCGCTGAAAGAGACGCAATAGATCCCCCGGCTCACGCTGCGGACGATGTCTTCCGGGTTGGACTGGCCGGCGAGCATCAACGTGTTCGACATCCGCGGCATGATGTAGTGCTTGAAAGACTCGCGGCGGCCGCTGCCGCTGGGAATCACACCGAAATGGCGGGCACTCATCTCATCCTGCAGGTACCCGCGAAGGATGCCGTTCTCGATGAGGACGTTGCGGGTCGTTTCGTTGCCCTCGTCGTCGATATGAAGTGAACCGCGCGAGTCGCGGATGGTCGCATCGTCGATGACGGTGACGAGTTCGCTGGCGACGGGGGTGCCGATCCGGCCGGTGTAGTTGCTCGTGCCCTTGCGATTGAAGTCTGCCTCCAGGCCGTGACCGATGGCCTCATGGAGGAGGATGCCGCTATCGCCGGCGGCGAGGACGACCGGGAGCGTACCCGCCGGTGCCTCGACGGCGTCCTGCTGGAGGACGGCCATGCGGGCGGCATCGCGGGCGGCTTCTTCCGGCGAGACACGGTCGAAATACTCCATGCCAACGCGGCCACCACCGCCGGTCCGGGCGACGCGGCGGGCGCCGTTGCGCAACGACGTCGCGCTGACGTTCAGCCGGATCATCGGCTGCACATCGCCCACGATCTTGCCGTCCGAACGGGCGATCATGATGTTCTTCAGCTCATCGGCGATGGAAGCATCGACGCGGTCGATGGAGGGGTCGTAGGCGCGAGCGGCGGCATCGGCGCGTTCGAGGAGCGCCACTTTATCGGCCGCGGGCTGGTTGGCGAAGGGCGTCGCCGCGTCGTAATAGGCGTGGCCGATGGCGACGGGTGTGGCGTCGACGGGGACCGGCTGTTCGTCTTCCGAGGCAACTCTACCGGCAACCTCCGCAGCGCGGCGCATCGCATCAAGCTCCAGCGACTCGGAGTAGGCATAGCCGATGGCATCGCCTTTGACGACGCGGATGCCGACACCCTGGGTCAGGTTGCGCGACGCCGACTTCACCTGCTGGTCTTCGAAGACGATGGCGGTGCCGGCGCGGTTCTCGAAGAAGAGTTCGGCGAAATCGCCACCGTGGGCGAGCGCGGTCGAGAGCAACGACGAGGTGACGGCGCCGTCTATGCGGTAGCGCTCGTTGAAGAAGGCGACAGCGTCGGTCGGTGATCCTGGCATCGGCGGTCCTTTGGAGAGGGTATGAGGACATCGTATCCCAGTGGTTTCGTCGCAACGACTGACGAACCGGGCAGGGCCTCCGCGCGGGAGGGCAGAATAGACGACGGAGGTGGACCTCTGGAGTTTCTGCAGGTTGCGGCGCGCGTCCTCGACGGTGACGGTGGGTTCCTCGAAGAGGAGGCGCCACTGAGCGCATTCGACGGCGCCCGGCTCTTCATCCTCGATGCGGAGATGAGCGGCCCGAACCCGGCGATGCACGAGCTTCTCGACATCGGCTGGGTGGTCGCGACGGTGGGTGAGCCGATCGCCGAACTCTCGTCCTGGGGTTCGAAGGTGCGACCAAAGCACATCGGCAACGCCGAGATCGGCGCCCTCAAGGTGGTCGGTTACCACCCCCGCGAGTGGAAGAACGCCATCGAGCTCGAACAGGCGATCGAACGAATGGTGCGACGACGGGCGGGAGACGATCTTCGCCGGCTGGGGCTTTGGCCAGGACCTGGCGTTCGTGGCCGAGAGCCTGCGCCGCACGGGGGCGACATGGCCCTTCTCGCCGGTGGTGCTCGACATCCAGACCGTCGCCCGGCGAATCCTCAAGGGAGATGCGGCGATTGACCGTTTCAACCTCGGCTACGTCGCCGACCGTCTCGGCATCGGGCGGATGGGCGAGCATGGCGCCCTCCCGGACGCCTACGCCACCTACGACATCCTCGTGGAACTGCAGAAGCGAGCGGGCGTGTCCAACCTCACGCAGTGAGCGCCGGGGGAACTTGACAGTCTTTAGGGTAAAGCGAACGATAGGGTCAGATGTTCTCGGGGCGAGGTGCAATTCCTCACCGGCGGTAAAGCCCGCGACTCCGCTTCGGCGGACTGATCCGGTGAAATTCCGGGGCCGACGGTCACAGTCCGGATGGGAGAGAACAGCGATCGGCTGACGTCCACGTCGGCCGTGGCTACCGCATTCGCGGTGCGCCTGCCGTTGCCCCGGCTCATCGAGACGATCGAGAGGGGCGCCTCCGTGCAGACCATCCAGCAACATCCAATCGGCGACACCGCATCCTTGCGTGGCGGGGTCTAGCGATGTTCACCGGCATCATCGAGGAAGTCGGCACCGTCGTCGAGTCCGGCGAGGGCACGCTCCTGATTCGCGCGCCGCTCATTACGGCCGATGCCGCGCTCGGCGACTCGATCGCCATCAACGGCGTGGACCTGACGGTGGCAGAGATGGATGGTGAGACCTTCTTCGCCAACCTGATGCCCGAGACGTACCGCCGCTCGAACCTCGGCGAACTCAACGCCGGTGACGCCGTGAACCTCGAACGCTCCGTGCGGCCGAACGACCGTCTGAGCGGACACATCGTCCGCGGGGTGGTCGAAGGAATGGGACAGCTGCATTCCTTCACGCCGGAGGGCGAAGCGATTATCGCCCGCTTTCTTGCCCCGGCGGAGCTGCTCAGGCACATGGTGGTCAAGGGCCCGATCTGCATCGACGGGATCTCGCTCACCATCATCGCTAAGGACGACGAGTCGTTCTCCGTCTCACTCGTCCAGTACACGCAGGACCACACCAACCTCCATACCCGCGAACCGGGCGACAGCATCAATCTCGAAACCGACATCATGGCCCGCTACGTCGAGCAGTACGTCCGCGAACTTCGCCAGGAGCAAGACAATGAACCGCGACCCCATCATGGCGACCGTCCCCGAGGCGATCGACGACTTCCGCAACGGCAAGTTCGTGATCATCACCGACGACGAAGACCGGGAGAACGAGGGGGACCTCTGTCTGGCCGCCCAATTCGTCGATGCGGACGCGATCAACTTCATGGCGAAGTACGGCCGCGGACTGATCTGCATCCCCATCACCGAGGACCGGGTGCGCCGACCTCAATCTGCCGATGATGGTGCAGGAGAACGATTCCCAGTTCGGAACGCCGTTCACTGTTTCGGTGGAAGCTCGCTCGGGCGTGTACGACCGGGATCTCAGCGGCCGACCGCGCGCGCACGGTGCAGGTCCTCATCGACCCGGATGCCGGCCCGACGACCTCGTGCGACCGGGCCACATGTTCCCGCTTGCGGGCCCGCGATGGCGGCGTGCTTGTGCGGGCAGGACAGACCGAAGCGTCGGTCGACCTCTGCAAGCTGGCCGGGCTCTACCCCGGGGCCGTGGTCTGCGAAATGATGAAGGCGGACGGCGACGATGGCGCGGATGCCGGACCTCAAGCGGTTCGCGCGACGGCACGGGCTCCAGCATCGTTACCGTCGACGACATGATCCGCACCGCCTGCGCGACGGAGCGGCTCGTCGAGCGCGTGGCCGAGACGCAGCTGCCGACGCCGGACGGCGAGATGATGATCTATCGCCTACCGGAGCCGAGGACGAACCGGACGAGCATGTCGCCCTGGTGAAAGGGCCCGATCATGCCGGAGGAGCCCGTCCTTGTCCGCGTCCACGACCAGTGCGTGACCGGCGATGTCTTCGACTCGCTGCGCTGCGACTGTGGCGAGCAGAAGGACGGCAGCCCTGCGAAATGATTGCGCGAGCAAGGCGGCGTCTTCCTCTACATGCGGCAGGAGGGGCGCGGCATCGGACTCCACAACAAGATCCGCGCCTACGACCTCCAGGACCAGGGCATGGATACCGTGGACGCGAACCTCGCCCTCGGCTTTCCCGGCCGACAGCCGCGAATACGGCATCGGCATGCAGATCCTCGTCGACCTCGGCGTCCGTAAGATGCGGCTCATCACGAACAATCCCGGCAAGCGCGCGGGCCTTGAGGCGTACGGGCTCGAGGTCGTGGAGCGAATTCCGATCGAGATCGCACCGAACCCGTTCAACATCTCGCTACCTGGAGACGAAGCGGCCGCGCATGGGGCACATCCTCGATGAGCTCGAAACGCTCACCCGGGGGGATGCGTCGGGTGCGTGAATTCGAAGGTTCCCAGGACGGGTCAGGCCTCCGGGTCGCCGTCATCGCCGCCCGCTGGAACGGCTTTATCGTCGACAAGCTGGTCGAAGGGTGCGTTGCCACCCTGCGCAAACGCGAAGTTGCGGAGGATGATGTCCATCTCATCCGCGTGCCCGGTTCCTTCGAAATCACGGCTGCAGCGCGCTGGGCGGCGGAGAGCGGGCACTACGACGCGATCGTGTGCCTTGGCGCCGTCATCCGGGGCGAGACCGCGCACTTCGAGTACGTAGCCGGCGGTGCCGCGAACGGAATGCGTGAGGTAACACTGCTCACCGGCGTCCCCGTCATCTTCGGCGTACTCACCACGGAGAACGTGGAACAGGCGATGGAACGTTCGGGTGGCAAGGAAGGCCACAAGGGGGAAGAGGCCGCCGCGACGGCCGTGGAGATGGCCAACCTCCGCAAAGCGCTGAGCTGATTGAACTCGGACTGAGGGCCCCTATCATGTTGGCGAAACCGCCTCATGGGGAGCTACCTTCGTGCAATCAGCCGATGCCATTTCGCCTCTCATCCGGGCCGCGCGTGACCTCAAACCACAAATCGCGGCGGCCGGGAACGAAATCGAGCGTGGGCGGCAGTTGCCTCCGGCAATCGTGGAGGCGCTTCGAGGCGCGGGGCTCTTCCATCTCACGGTGCCCAGGGAGCTGAACGGGCAGCAGGCCGATCCCCTGACGCTTGGGACGGTGATCGAGGAGGTCGCATCGGCCGATGGCAGTGCCGGCTGGTGCCTGATGATCGCATCCCAGAACGCCGCGTTTTCAGGCTTCATGGACCGCGAGGCGGGCATGACGATCTTTGGCGAAGGTGGGATCATGGCGGGCGTTGCCCGGCCCATCGGGCGGGCCGTGCCGAACAGTGACGGCACCTTCACCGTCAGCGGAAGGTGGCCATTCGCCAGCGGGAGCAGCCACGCCAGCTACTTCGCTGCGGAGTGCCTCGTCTACGACGGTGGGGGCGACAAGCCTCGGACGAACGCGAACGGCGACAACGTGAGCTTCATGGCCTTTGTTCCCCGCGACCAGGTCACGATCCACGATACCTGGGACACCATCGGGTTGCGGGGCACCGCCAGCCACGACTTCAGCATCGAGAAGGCGGTGGTAACCGGGACGTTCATGATGGAGATGTTCCCGGCGCCGTGGCACCCCTGGCCCTTCTACCGGACGCTGGCCCTGATGTTCATCACGCACGGGGCGCACGCGCTGGGGATTGCCCGGGCGGCCGTGGACACGACGAGCGGCATTGCGAAAGAGAAGATTGGCTGGGGAACCGACCGCCCGATCGCCGAGCAGGCGCGGATGCAACACGTCATTGCCGACGCCTTCGTGACCGTGGCCGCCGGGCGTGAACACATGTACGGCGCAGCGGATCGGCTCTGGGCCGCAGCCGAGCGCGGTGACGACCTCGGCAAGCTCAATGCACGCGTCCGCCTGGCGACCAGTTATGCAGCGACCTCGAGCCTGCGCGCCGTGGAACTGCTCTATAGCTCCATGGCGACGAGCGCGATCTTCACGAAAAGCCCGCTCGACCGCCAGTTCCGCGACATGCGCACGGCAGCCGCCCACGTGATGGTGAGCCCCCTGACCTACGAAGCAGCCGGAAGAGTGGAGTTGGGGCTACCCGCAGGAATGGCCTTCTTCGAATAGGGCCAGGTTCGCCACTCACGCCGTCTCGTGTGCTCCTGTAGCATCGGTTCCACTCACTTGAACCAAACAGGAGCACGCATGACGCAGGTCACCGAAGGGGTTTACGAACTCCTGACCCCATTCCCCGAGTTCACCATCGAGCAGGCGCGCAAGCTGCGCGTCGACCTTGAGAAGCAACCGAAGGTGACGAAGGGGCTCCCGTATGTCCTCCCTTACATGATCAAGTCGGGCGGAGACACGGTCCTTATCGACTGCGGCTGGAACACCGACGCCGCCTTCAACGCTTTGTCGGACGGCATGAAGGAACACGGGGCAGCGCCCGAGGACGTCAGCCGCCTCCTGATCACCCATGTGCACCCCGACCACTACGGAATGGCCGGGCGCCTCAAGCAGCTCTCGAGCTGCAGCGTCGTCATCCACGAAGCGGACGCGGAAGTGATCAAGGACCGCTACCTCGCGCCGAAGGGCCTGACGGAGGGGATGTCGAAGTTCATGGAAATGAACGGCGTGCCCCCTATGGACGCCCCGAACATGTCCCGCGGCTCAATGGGCATGCTCGACAAGGTGGCGGCGGTGCCGGCGGACGAGGAAGTGAAGGGTGGCGAGCGCATCCGCGTTGGCGACTTCGAACTGGACATCATCTGGACGCCGGGCCATTCGCCGGGTCACATCGTCTTTTACGAGCCCAATCGCAAGATCCTCTTCAGCGGCGACCACATCCTTCCAACGATCACGCCCAACGTGAGCATCAACACGCAGACCCAGGGCAGCCCGCTCGGCGACTACATCCGCTCCCTCGCCGTGGTGGATGCACTCGACGTCGACTACTGCTACCCGGCCCACGAATTCGGTATCCCCGAACTGAAGAAGCGGATCAAGGAGATCCATTCGCACCATGAGGAACGGCTGGCCGAGATGCTGCGCTGCGTCGACAGGGGCGGCTCGATGGCATGGGAAGTGGCCGGCCGCGTGAAATGGGCGACCGGGATGCTCAAGGACTTCGAGCCGTGGATGCAGCGTGCGGCGGTGGGCGAGACGATGGCCCATCTCGAGTTTCTCTGGGAGGAAGGGAAGCTTTCGCGCGTGATGCGCGACCGGCGCCAGTACTGGCTGCCTGTCTAGCGAAACGGACGGGCCTCGCGGGTGAGCCAGCCGGAAGCGGGGCGTGAGTATGTCGCGGCCAGCGCCCGCGTGCCCGTCTTGCCTGTCCAGACGTACCGGTGGCCGATTCGGTTCCCTGGAAAGTTAACGCCGGCCTAGATCTCGGCCGAGAGAATGGCGGCGCCAGTCGGCTGATCGACGCCGCCGGCAGGTTCGACGGTGATCGCGATGACGGCGCCGTCGGGCACGTCCGAGGCGAGATGGTGGCTTGCCGTGCCGTCGGCCGAGACGGTGAGGACGCCCGCCGGAACAGGCACACCCCCCTTAATGACCCAGGCTTCGTAGTCCTTCGAGGCGTCGAGGCTGCCGAGTCCGGCGAGTTCCACCGTGACGTCGTCGCCATCGAAGACGACGGCACCCGAACCCGTCGTGCCCGTCATGAGGACAACGCGGGTGTCGGTGCCACCACCAGAAAGGAGCGCGACGTTCCAGATCAGCAAGCCGAGCGAGATGATCGCGAACGCCGCCGCCAACGCGTATGGGGCAAGGGCCAGCCGCCGCGACGGAGGGGCTTTGAGGAGGACAGGGGGTATCGAAACTGGCGCGGGCTCGCCGGGCGTATCGAGATGCTGAAGAATCGCGGCACGGAGCGCCGGTGACGGGGCCTCGCGCTGCGGAACGGCGTGCAAGAGTGACGCGGTCGCGACGAGTTCGGCCGCTTCCTCGTGGAGGTTGCAGGTCGCCAGGTGCCCGCGCACCTCGGCAAGCTCCTCGGGATCGAGGGCATCGAGGGCATAGGCGCCAAGCAGTTCCTGGACTTCGCCGCAGTTCACGGGTAACCCACCTCGAGCATCGTCTTTCGCAGCCGCGCCAGTCCCAACCGCATCCTGCTCTTCACCGTACCGGGGGGCACGTCAAGGCGGCGTGCAACCTCGGAGTAGGAGAGGCCATCGAAGTAGGCGAGTTCGATAACGGCGCGCTGCTCGTCCGGGAGATTGGCAAGGAAGCCCCGCAGTTTGAGAGCATCGGCATCGCTGAGGAGCGCCACAGTGTCATCTTCGGCGAGATGCAGGTCGCCGGGGTCGACCGAAATCAGCCTGGCGCCGAGGCCCTGCCGGCGGCGGGCAATGTCGACGGCCCGGTGGTGGACAATCGTCAACACGTAGGAGGCGAGCTTTCCCCGCGCGCGGTCCACCTGGGCGGCCTGGCGCCAGACGGTGAGAAAGGCGTCCTGGATGGCGTCTTCGGCGGCGGCGCGGTCACCGAGAATGCGAAAGGCAAGTCCAAAGGCGCGGTCTGCGAGGGCGTCATAGAGGTCGGCCATGGCCGACCTGTCGCCTGCCCGGAGCGATTCGGCGATCCGTTCGTAGTCGGCGGGAGCAGCCGCATCGACCAAGCACGATCCTCCAGAGTGGCCCGCCCGAGAGCGTGGCCGGGCTCCCGAAGTCTGCCACGGCAGGGGATGACTGGCGAACGTTGAGGCGAACATGATCGAGGCCCCGGTTAGAGGGCCGAGAGACCCGCTGCCCCGCGAATGACGATGGTCGTGCCGACAACGAGGAGGATGAGCGCGGCGCCAACAGGGAGAAGGGCGGCCGCCCTCACACCAAGAGTTCCCGCCGCCGGGAGCCCGGGAGCGAACCGCCCGCGCACACGTCCGGCGACGGCGCGGACCCCAAGCACCGCGAGGCTGACGGAAGCCATTACGAGGGCCATGCCAACGCTGAAGGCGACGACCATGAGCAAACCAACCTCGATACGCCCAACCGCGATTGCGCCGAGGAGTACGACGAGCGTCGAAGGCGTGGGGACGAGGCCATCGATGAGGCCGAGAAGGATGAGCGCTTTCCACGGCGGCGATCCGGGGGCCCCGGCCCCGTGACCATCGCGTTCGTGGTCGTGGTCATGATGGTGGTGATGGCCGCTCCCACGAAGGTGTTGGATCCGATGCCAGAGGCCGCTCGATCGCAGCCGCGAGACCAGCAGCGCGAAGCCAAGGAAGAGGACCATCACACCGGAGAGCATCGTCAGCCAGGGGTACGCCTGTTCGGGCACGAAGTAGTGAGAGCCGAAGAGGACGAGGACGGCTACGCCGAGGACACCGATGGAATGGGTCACCGCGACGATGAGGCCAAGCATCGCCGCCTGGGCGGCACTGCCCCGGGTGCCAATGAAGTAGGCGGCGACGATCGATTTGCCGTGGCCCGGCTCAAGGGCGTGCAGTGCCCCGAGCCCGAGGGCCACGGCCAGCAGGAGGAAGACCGTCGAGAGGGTGACTGCACCGGGCTGGATGAACCGGGTGAGCGGCGAGGCCGTGCTCGCGGCGGAGGAGGGAACACTCGCAACGGCGCTCGGGGGAAGGGCACCTGCAGGCGCCAGGTCGGGCTGATAGCTGAACGTCGCCGAGCGGTGGCTTGCCGGAAGGGACGAACGATTGAGGTTGGGAGCGGAGAGGAGTTGGGTTGGGCTCTCGGCTGCAACATCGCTCGCAAGGACGGCCTCGCCGCCACTGACGGTGGCTTCGTGGTAGCCGGCGCGGTCCGCAAAGTTCTTGTCCTCGAAGGAGACTTCGATCGGCTGGCCGCCGCCCTTGACCGGGGCAACGAGCTCGAGGTCGAGGCGGAGGGTCTTTAGGCCCGCTTCGCCGGGACGGAGGACAATCGCCGACCCGGTGACCTCGAGTTCGGCGCGGGAGCCGTTCACCGTGAGGACGAGGTTGTCGAGCAGCGCGGGGGTGGTCGCGGCGAGGTAGGCGGCGGCTTCGGCGGCGGACACCGTGCCGTCGCCGTTGGGATCCAGCGCAGCCTGGTCCTGCAGCGTCGGGATCTCCGCCTGGTCCAGGACGAAATGCAGCTGGAGCGAATCGGCGCCAACGGTGATCTGCGTGGCGGTGTTAATGCTGAAGTTCCCAAGAGGATGGGCGGCGGCGGGAGATGCGGAGAATCCCAGGGCGGCGAAGCTCGCGAAGGCGGCGACCAGCATCAGAGCAAGCAGTTTCATCCCGACACCTCGGCGAGGAAGTAGCCAGCGGCGAGTCCAACCGCGCCGGGTACCTCAGTGGGCGAGAAGTACGGGTCGATGGCAAGGGCCATGGCAGCGTGCATGCCCGCCGCACGCCGGTCCCCCACAGCCAGTTCGGCCCGGGCAAGGTCGTAGAGCGACTGCGCGTTTCGGGGGCTGAGCTGGACGGCCTGCGTTGCGTATTGGACCGCGGAAGCGCCGTCGCCCTGGCGCAGGTAGGCAAGGCCGAGGACGTCGGCCGCGTCCCAGGTCGGCGCGGCCGCGTAGGCACTGACGGCGAGTTCGAGACCACGGTCGGCGTCGCCATGAACCACGTGATAGCGAGCCATCGCGAGGTCCGTGTTGATCCCCGCCCCGTGGTACAGCTGGTCGATGCCGAGGATGACATCCCGCTGCTGGGCGGCCTTCCCGGGCATGCCGGCGACGGCATAGAGGTCGATGAGCGTGGAGACGTACTGCACGGCCGGACGCCGCAAGACGAGGTCCTCGTAGGTTTCGATAGCGCCGTCGAGGTCGCCGCGGGCTGCCTGCACACTACCGAGTCCCGCCGCCGCAGCAGGGTAGCCGGCGACGAAATCCGTGGCCCGGGTGAAGCGCTGCTTCGCCGTGTCGAGGTCGCCGCGGGAGAGGCTGAAGCTGCCGGCCTGGGTGAGCGCCCAGGCGGCGTCGGCGCCGTCGGAGGCTGCAAGGGAGACGAGGGCGTTGTCCCAGGTACGGGCGGCGAGGGAGTCGTCGCCGATTACGGCGTAGTACTGGGCGAGTCGAGCGGTCGTTTCGAGGCCGGGAGCGAGCTCCGCGGCCCGGGCGAAGGGCGCCTCAACCTCGTCATAGCGGCCAAGAAGAGGAGGGCATCACCCTTGAGGGCAAATGCGGCCGCATTCGACGGTTCCTCCTCGAGAGCCTGGTTTGCGAGGTCGAGGGCACCGGAGAAGTCATGGAGAGCGGCGCGGACGAAGCCGAGCTGGATGGCCACGCCCGCGTCGGTTGGGACCATGGCCCGCGCGGACTCGAGAACCTCGGCCGCGCGGCCATAGTCGCTGACGTCACCCGTAAGACGGGCCCGGTGGGCATGGGCGGCTCCAAGCCGGGTAAGGGCCACGAAGTCCGCCGGGTCGTTGTTCGCCCGCTCGTTCCAGAAGTCGACCGTGGCATCTGCCACCTGGATTGGATCGTCGCCGTTCGCCCTGCCCGGTCCAGAGTCACCGCTGCAAGCGGTGACGGCGAGGCCGAGGAGGAGAAGCGCGGCGAGAAGCATGGTGCGTGTCATCGGTCGACTCCTGGTCACTCTGCGGTGTTAGCTGCGATTCCTACCGAAGGCGAATGCCCCGGCTGCACCGGCGCCGGCAAGGGCCGTGCCGAGAACAATCCAGACCATCCAGTTCGTGCCGCCGTCATCGGTGGAGGCGAGGCCGGTGCCGGTGTTCGGGGCTCCTGCGGCTGTCGGCTGATGCGGCGAAGCGAGGTAGGGGAACGAGTTCGAGAAGGTCGAATCGTTCGCGCTGACGGCGTCGGAGACGCCGGCGGCGCCACCGCGGTTGAGGACGATGCCCAGGGCGGCGTCGATGACGTCGTCCGAAAGGCGCCGGCCGTTGGGGAAGGCGACCGTCTTCGAGAAGTCGATGGTGACGATGTCCGGGATGAGGGCGCCGGCAACCGTCGCGGCATCAAGGTCACCGAGCGGACCACCGTTTTCCGGGCCGAGGACTGGTGCAACAGCGCTGCGAAGGCCCTCGATCTGGCCCTGTGCGACGGCACGGAACATGTCCGCGTCGGTCGCAGGGTTACCGGCGTTGAAGGCGTCCTTCATCCCGCTGGGGATGAGAGCCGTGTTGATGGCCGGGATGGCCATGCGGTCGACCTGCACGCCATTGCGGGAAGTGCTGGCCCAGGCCTTGATGACGCCCGTATCCGAGGTTGAAGCGCCGGTGAGGGCGGTGATCGGAAGCTGGATGACGATCGCGGAGACGTTGGTGCCGGCGAGGGTGTCGGAGGGCGTCTCGCCGCTGGGGCGAAGGCCGTTGGCCGGGGTGTACGGCCCGCTGGTGAACTCCTTGAAACCAACCAGGTCAAAGAAGAACGGGTCGTCGCGCTGGCCGGCGAAGACCTTGAACGGGCCGGATTCGGTTACCTTCGGTGCCGGAGCCGTGGCAGCCGTCGAGCCGGACGTGACCGGGCCCGAAAGCGGGTCGCCAAGGCCGTTGATGGTCCACGTCGAGCCATCAGCGGAGAAGGTGACGACCACAGTCGCATCGGCCACGTTATCGCCGGTGTTGTCGACATGGATGTTGTACGCCACATCGGAGCCAAAGCGGGCCGAGGCGTTCTGTGGCGGCGCTGTCAGGGGATTGATGGTGAGGGCGACGACGAGGTCGTCGGGGTTCTCGGGGCTGCGGAAGGCGAAGAGGTCGTTGATGTCGGCCTGTCCGTCTCCCATGAGTCCGGGGGCGTCGGCATGGTCCGCACCGTGGGCCGTTTGCATACCGAAGACGGCAAGCCCTAGGGCAGCCGTCGCGGCAGCAGTGGCCAGCCAGGTGCGGCTGGATACCGACAAGAAGGGGATGAGACGCATGGAAATTCACCTCCGTAGTTGTTGCGTCGGAGGTCTTTCGTGGGGGCAGCCAGATCGGATCACTTCGTGTGAAGGAGATCACGCTGGAGGGGTTGACGTACAGTCTGTATGCTTTATACATACGTACAGCCTGTATGTGAAGAAGGAAAGCACCATGCCAACGATCACCGGCCTCTCCCACGTCGACCTCACCGTCTCGAACCTCGAGCGGGCCACGGACTGGTACACGCGGCTCCTTGGCCTCAATCTCGCCCTCGAAGGGGCAAGCGAAGAGCAGGGGTTCAGGGCGAAGTACTTTGTGCAGCCCGATAGCAGCTTCATCCTTGGCCTCGTCGAACACACGAAACCGGCCGCGAACACCTTCGATGCGCGAACACCGGGTCTCGATCACCTCTCGCTTGCCGTACTCGACCGCGACGAGCTTGGCGCCTGGAAACGGCGTCTTGACGAGCTCGGGATCGCGAACGACGGCATCAGCGAGCAGGGCGTGGGGGCGGGCCTCGATTTCCGTGACCCGGACGGCATCGCCCTCGAGTTCTACGTCCTCGACATCGCCATACCGTCGGCGAGCTGACCGGCGGCGGCGCGGCCACGACCGTTTGCAGAACGTGGCCGCGCCGTCCCATACACTTGATGGCGTGGACGAAAACACGAAGAAGTCGGCGCTGGAAGAAGCGGCGCGACGTGGCGTCGGTGACTACGGGCGTCATGTGCTGATTTGCATTGGTCCCGACTGCTGCACGCCCGAGGAAGGGGCAGCGGCCTGGTCGCGCTTGAAGAGCGCTGTCGGCGAACTCAACAAGCGCGAAGGGGCGACGCCGATCTACCGGACCAAGGTGGGCTGTCTGCGTATTTGCACCGAGGGCCCGACCGGGGTCGTCTACCCGGAAGGTACGTGGTACGCGAGCCTGACGCCGGAAAACCTCGAACGTGTGATCAGGGAAGATTTGGCCGCGGGTCACCCCGTGGAAGACCTCGTGATCGGACGCAATCCCTTAACCACCGGCCCTTTGGCCGAATAGCGAGCGGTCGGCTACCATAATTTCGTGGCAAAAGCGCACACTGGCTCGAAGGTGATAGACGCCCCGCGGCAATCCCGCGGGGCCGCCATCTAGCGCGTTCCCGGCACGCCTCCCTGTCCTTCCCCGACCGCGTCACTTGCGCACCGTTCTTTCGAGGTTCCCGATGGCCACCGACCGCATCCAGCTCTACGACACGACCCTTCGCGACGGCTCCCAGATGGAGGGCATCTCGCTCTCCGTGGAGGACAAGATCCGGATCACCCGGAAGCTGGATGAGCTCGGGATCGAGTGGATCGAGGGTGGCTTCCCCGGCTCAAATCCCAAGGACGAAGAGTACTTCCGGCGGCTGAAGACGGTGCAGCTGAAGAACGCGAAAATCAGCGCCTTTGGGGGCACCCGCAAGCCCGGCGCGAGCTGCGAAACCGATGCGAACATCCAGTCGCTCGTCGCCGCCGAAACACCGGGGATCACCCTCGTCGGCAAGGCCTCGCTCTACCAGGTGACGCACCGTCCTCGAGACGAGTGGCGAGGAAAACCTGGCGATGATCGGCGACACCGTCCGCTACTTCAAGGAGATGGGAAAGACCGTCTACTTCGACGCCGAACACTTCTTCGACGGGTTTCACGGCGACCCCGACTACTCGCTCCAGTGCCTTGCGACAGCCGCGCGCGCAGGGGCAGACGTGCTCGTCCTCTGCGACACCAACGGCGGTATGACGACCCCGCGCATGCTGCAGGCGATCGAGGCGATCCAGCAGCGAGTGCCCGATGTGCGGCTCGGCATCCATTGCCACAACGACGCCGGGCTCGCCGTCGCGAATTCGCTGGCAGCGGTGGAGGCGGGCGTCTGGCAGGTGCAGGGATGCGTGAACGGCTACGGCGAGCGCTGTGGCAACGCCGACATCCTCACCATCCTCGCGAACCTGAAGCTGAAGATGGGGCTCGACGTGGTGGAAGACGAGCAGGCGGCGCGCCTCACCGAGGTTGCGAATTATGTCTCGGAACTTGCGAACATGGTGCCGAATCCCCAGGCGCCCTACGTCGGCAGCGAGCGCCTTTGCCCATAAGGCCGGGTACCACGTCGCCGGCATCCTCAAGGACGAGGCGGCCTACCAGCACATCGACCCGGGCGTGGTGGGTAACCAGAGCCGCGTGCTGGTGAGCGAACTGTCGGGACAGCGCAACCTCCGGATGAAGCTCGACGAGCTTGGCGTCGACTACCCTTTTACCGATGACGAGATTCGGCACCTGCTCACCGCCGTGAAGCAGAAAGAGAGCATGGGGTACCAGTACGAAGGCGCCGAGGCGAGCTTTGAACTGCTCGTACGGCGGACGATGCCGGGCTACCGGGTGCCGTTCGAACTGGAAGACTTCGTCATCGTCGAGCGGCGCAGCAATTCGTCGACCGATGGTGACGGGCAGCGCGAGATGCTGGCCGAGGCGATGGTGAAGATCCGCGTCGACGGCCAGCTACAGCACACTGCCGCCGAAGGGAACGGTCCGGTGAACTCGCTCGACCTTGCGGCGAGGAAGGCACTGGTCCAGGCGTACCCGGGTGTCGCGAGCATGAAGCTCGTGGACTACAAGGTCCGCATCCTCGACAGCCAGGCGGCCACGGGCGCACAGGTCCGCGTCCTCATCGAAAGCACCGACGGCACCGACTACTGGACCACCGTGGGTTCGAGCACCGACATCATCGAGGCAAGCTGGCTGGCCCTCTCCGATGCCCTCGAATACTCACTGCTGCTTGCCAGCGGCGAGCGGCGCAACCCGGCGAAGGCGAATGCTGCACCGGCGGCGCAGTAGCTCGCGGGAAGCCTGAAAGATTCCCGGCCGAGCCGGACAGGAACCCGGTAAGCGCCCTTCTCATGAGGCGCCGGAGTCGCGTGCATGGACCAACGAGAGTCTCGCTTCCGGGAGTTGTTCGACAGCCACTTCGCGGCCATTGCCGCCTATGCCGACCGTCGCTGCCAGCCCGGTGATGCCGACGACATAGTCGCCGAGACGTTCGTCGTGGTTTGGCGCCGGCTTGAGGCAGTCCCGGAGGACGATCCCCTGCCCTGGCTTTACGGCGTCGCTCGCAAGGTGCTGGCGAACCAGCGGCGCGGGCGCGGGCGCTGGCTGGGGCTCCTGAACCGGCTCCAAAGCGAGCCCGTAATCGAAACTCGATGGACGGATGACGCGCCGGAAGTTGTCGAGGCGTTGCGCCGCCTGAAGCCCGACGAGCGCGAAGTCTTGTTACTCGCCGCCTGGGAAGGATTAAGCCACCGGGAGATCGGCGCCGTTTTCGGGGTATCGGAGAACGCGGTGGGGATTCGCCTGCATCGCGCGAGGAAGCGGCTCGCGGAAGAGCTCGCGCACGACGAGGCCAACGCCCGAAAGGTGCGTGCCACCGCCGGACAGTCGGAAGTGTGAGGAGGTTTGCAATGACAGACGAGCGAACAACGGTGAATGACGAAGAAGCCCTGGCGGCCCTCGAGCGGGCAAATCCCGTGGCAACAGGCGCCAGGGACGAGGGACGTGCCGTCCGGATCTACGCGGCGGCGCTAGCGGGGGGTCACGGAGCTTCGGGGAGAGGACGAAGACCGGTCATGGCGATTGCGGGGGCGGTAGCCGGTTTTGCGATTGTGGCCATTGTCGCCGGCGCATTCGCTTTAAACAGCAGCGGAGGCGGTTCGAACGGCGGTTCGATACCGGCAGGCAACGATGCGAACGCCGTGTCGGCAGACGTCGATGGGGGGCCGGCGATGATGTGCGCATTCCTCTATTCGCCCGAAACGCTGGCGGAGCGGGGGTACGCATTCGCCGGGACCCTTACCAGCATCGGTGAGACTTCGACTGACGCCGGGTATGCGGCGGCCAACGGCAGCGTCACTTTCCATGTGGACGAATGGTTCCACGGTGGCGAAGGCGACACGGTGACGCTCGAGGGCAGCGGAATGCCCGTCGGGTACGGCAGCGAGGATGAATCCAACGTCCTGAAGGAAGGCGGCCACTACCTCGTGTCGGGCGACGCACCGTACATCTGGAGCTGCGGCTTCACGAAGACCTACTCAACGGCCATGGCCAACGAGTGGCGCGAAGCGTTCGGGAAGTAGGTTCCACGCGGTCGGAGTGGTGTCGACCATGAGATCCCGCACGAAGCCTCGTGCGGGATCTCGGCGTTTGCGGAGGCTGGGGCGGCGCCCAAGTGGAGCAACCCGGCGACCGGACGCCCAACGCAATCGGGTATGCTGGCTCCATGGCGATCGAACGCCGGCTCGGGAACACCAAGGCCGACCAGGTCTACAACTGGCTCCAGAACGCCATCATGTCTGGCCGCATCCAGGAGGGAGAGCACCTCCGCCAGGAAGACGTCGCGACGCAGCTTGGCGTCAGCCAGACGCCCGTGCGAGAGGCCTTCAGGCGCCTCGAGTCCGAGGGACTTGTCGAACATGTGCCGAACCGCGGCACCGTCGTCCGGGGCATCCCCTGGAAGCCGCCGGCGCCTCCGCTCGACGTCCTCGCCCGCCGCTGGGCGGAACTGGTCGGCGACCCGGAGTCGGTGCCGGGCAGCGACTTTCCCTAGCAAGCGGCCCACGGCCTGAGCAGCTACCGCCCCGCTACGCGCTTCTTCTTCGACGCTACGTAGTCGACGAGGATGTATTCACCCAGCTTGTCGGGCGTGGTGTAGAACACGCGGCCCTTGTTGATCCGGGCCACCTGGTTGATGAATTCCTTCAGGTAGTAGTTCCGGTCGAGCATGAAGGTGTTGATGGTGATGTTCTTCTGCGTGCAGCGCTTCACCTCCTTGAGCGTCTCCCGGATGGTGATCGGGCTCGGCGGGTAGGCGAAGTAGCTCTTGCCGTGGTCGAGGTGAGCCGTGGGCTCCCCGTCGGAGATCATGATGATCTGGCGGGTGCCGTTGGTGTGTTTGGCCAGCAGCTTCTGGGCGATCATCAGAGCGTGGTGCATGTTCGTGCCAAGCACCGACTCGTCCCAGCGCACGTAGGGCAGGTCTTCCGCCTTCAGCTCGCTGGCGTAGGCGCTGAAACCGATGATGTAGAGGCTGTCGCGCGCGTACTGGGAGCTGATCAGGTTGTTCAGGGCGAGGGCCACCTTCTTGGCGCTCTGGAAGCTGCCGCGGAGGGCCATCGACCAGGAGCGGTCGAGCATGATGACCGTGGCGGTCTGGGAGATCAGCTCTGTGCGCTCCACCTCGAAGTCATCCGGCTGCAGGTGCACCGGGGTGCCGGGCCCTTCCCGGTACATCGAGTTCATGATCGTCTTCTGGATGTCGAGGTGGAACGGGTCGCCAAACTCGTACTTCTTCGAGTCTTCGGCCCTGTCGCCGCCCATCCCGACCTTCTGGACCTCGTGCTTGCCGAAGGTGTCGCCCTTGAGCTGGGCGTAGATCTCGGCGAGGGCCTTCTGGCCGATTTTCCGGGTGGCACGGGGCGTGAGCTCCCAGCTCTGACCCTTCTTCCGGATGAGGCCGGCCTGTTCGAGGATCTCGAGGAGGTTCTTCAGCTGCTCCAGCGTCTCGCGGGCTTCCGGGCCAAGCAGCTCTTCGAGCTTCTCGGCGTCGATGTCTTCAATGTCGCCGCCGTATTGGGTGCGCTCAAGCTGCCGCTCGATCTCGTCGATCGACTGCATCTGGTCCATGAGTTCCATGGCTGACTGGAGGTCGATCTCCTCTTCGCCACGGAAGGGGTACTGGTTGCGCAGGTCGCGCATCGGGTGGAGGTACTCGAGATTCTGGGCGAGGTCGCCAAGGCCCTGCTGGAGCTCCGGGTCGCCGATCTTGTCGGAGAGGAGGTCCTGGAGCTGCTGGCGCATGTCGCCGGACATGCTGTCCATGAGGCTCTGCATCTGGCCCATCTGTTGCTGCATCTGGGCGACGAGCTCATCCAGCGACTGCGGCGGGTTGTCGCCGAAGAGGTCGCCGTACTGGTCCATGAAGCCGTTGAAGTCGGGCTCGTTGCCGGCTATCCGGTCCTGAAGCATCTGGTTCAGGTCGCGGACCATGTCCTTCATCCGCTGCATGTCTTCCGGCGACATGTCCTTGATCTGGTCGTACATATCCTTGAAGAAGCTATCCATCATCGCCTTCTTCAAGGACTCGAGAAGTTCGTTGAAGCGAGCCTGGGCCTCGGGGTCCATGAACTCGTAGTTCTGGAGTTCCTTTACTTGCCCGGGCACGTCCTCAGGCAGGTTCTGGAGGAACTCCTGCTTGCGGTTGGCGATGTTGCGGAGCATCTCCGCGAATTCCTGGTCGTTGCGAGGGCGACTGGCCCTGCTGGCCGGGCTGACCTTGTTGTCCCTGCGGATCCTTGCTGTCCGGAAGGCGATTGCTGCCCCCGCGGGGACTGCTGCTGGCCGCCCTGCTGACCTTCGCTGCCTGGCTCGCCCTGCTGGTTTTCGGCGCCGGCTTCTGAACCCTGCTGGCCGCCGTCCTGTCCTTCGCCGGGCTCGCCCTGTTGCCGGTCGCCGTTCACTTCGTCCAGCCGGCGGTCGATCGTGTTCCGCTCCATGTCGAGGATTTCGTCGAGCTGGCGCTTGAGGTCGTCGAACACGGAACTCAGGTCGAAGCGGTCGAGCTGTTCACGGCGTTGCTGGCGGAGTTGCTGGAGGAGGTCGCGAAGGCCCTGGGTGCGGTCGCCCATTGGGTTCCGCATGCCGCGCTGCATGAGGTTGCGCATCGCGTGCTGCAAATCGCCGAAGTTCATCAGGTCTTCGGTCAGGTTTTCGAGGATATCGTCCGCATCGAGCGGAGGAACTTCCTGGGTGCCGTCCCAGAGGGAATAGCGGTAGCGGTACGCCATGGCTGAACCTCCTCGCGGGTATTGGGGGCCCGTGGGCTTACGGTACCGGAATCAGGTTCGGCTGTCAGTTGCCGCGCTACCCGGAACGCGCCTCACGGTGCTACTGTCCCCGCGACGATCGGAGGATGAGCGAATGGGCTGGACGGAAGGCTACCTGAGCGCGGACAACGTGCGGCTGCACTACTGGAGGCGCGGCAGCGGGCCGCCACTGCTGCTCGCCCACGGTTTCGGCGATAGCGGCGAATGCTGGACCCGCGTGGCCGAGGCGTTGGAAGACGACTACGACATCGTGGCGTACGACGCACGCTATCACGGCCTCTCCGACGCACCCGCCGACGGCCCCATCGATCGCGCATGCGATGGTGCATGACCTGGAGAACGTCGTCGCCGGGCTCGAGCTCGACCGGCCAGCACTGCTCGGCCACTCGATGGGGGCGATGACCGTGATGCTCGCCGCTTCGGCCGACCCCGACCGTTACCGCTGCGCGATCATGGAGGACCCGCCCTGCTGGATCGGCGAGCCGCCGGTCCGCCAGGCGCCACCAGCGGTGGAGCAAACTGAGGAGGCGCTGATCAAGGCGGGCCACAAACAGAGCCCGATGTGGCACGAAGAGGAATTCGGTCCATGGGCGCGTTCGAAGCTCCAGCTCCGGGTTCCACCGGCGGGACGAGGAAGCATCCTCGGCACGGAGGTCTGGCGGGAGGCAGTACCACAGCTTCGCCTGCCGTCGCTCCTCATCTGTGGCGGGAACGCCGAGCGCGGCCGCATCGTGACGCCGGAGGTCGCTGAGGAGATCGGGGCGATCAACCCCGCCGTCGGCACGGTGACCTTCGCGAACGCGGGGCACAACATCAGGCGCGAAGCGTTCGATGGCTTCGTCGGGGCAGTCCGCAGCTTTCTCGGCGAGACCCTTACGTCTTCGTGATTTCGCAGATCTTGATCGTGCCAGCGGTTTAGAGGGGCCCCTGCGCGTCGATAGTAAAGGCGATGGGGAATGACGCTCGCCAACTGTTAGAGCGGGTCGACGACCTGCCGCCGTTGCCTGCAGTCGCGGCGCGCGTGATGGCGATGGCCGACGACGCGAACTCGAGCGCCCTGGACATGGCCCAGGTGCTGAGCAGCGACCAGGCGCTCACGGCAAAGCTGATCCGGATCAGCAACTCCGCCTACTACGGGTTCGCCCGCAAGGTCAGCACGGTCCGCGAAGCGGTGGTTGTCCTCGGCATGAAGCAGGTCCGGCAGGTTGCCGTCGGCGCCAGCCTGATGAACAGCTTCAGTGGTCGCCGGATCGACGACGATGTCTTCGACATTGACCTCTTCTGGGGCCACAGCGTCGCCGTCGCCATCGCCGCCGAGACCATCGCCAAAAAGACGCGCACAGCCCGCCCGGAAGACGCCTTCACGGCAGGCATCCTCCACGACATCGGGCGGTTGGTCCTGCGCCAGGTGATGCCGAACGAGTTCCGCAGCGCGGTGGTCATGGCTATCGCGGGGACGCCCCTCCACATGGCCGAGGTGGAGACGACCGGCTACGCCCACGACGAAATCGGGCTCGCGCTCGGCGAAAAGTGGAGGTTCCCGACGCATCTCGTGGATGCCGTCGCCAACCATCACCGGGCGAACACAACGCCAGAACACGACGGCCTCGAAGGTGTCGTTGCCCAGGCGAACGCACTGGTCCTGCACTACGGCCTGTATTGCGGCTACGACGTCGATGAAGCCGAACTGCTCCCGATCCCGGTCGAACTTGAACGGGCCGAGGAGATCTGCGGGGGCATCGACCACCTGCTCGACCGCTCGTTTGCCTTCATCGAGAGCGCATCGGGCACGCCGCAGCGCTGGTACGCCGGGGCAGCCTAGAACCATCGCCTCCACCCGCCGACGCAACTTGTTCGCGAGCCCTTCTCAACCGAACATGCCCTTATGTTTGACAGCTCCTGGAACAGGAGCCACCCGTGGTTCTGGGGATTCGTCCTCTCCCTCTCCTCGACCGGCGTGGGCGTCCTCGCCGTTATCGTCGCCCTGCTGAGCGGCGACTCGGGGACTGCTGCCGGGCCCTTTGAGGAAACGCCCAGCCCGACCACCGGAGCGACGGCGACGGCAACCGCTACTCGCGTCCCGGGGGAACAGCTCACCTATGTCGGGCGCGCCCCGGCGGGAGCCGAGGACCTCGGCTTGGTGGAGGTGAGTGGCGACGATCGGCCGGACTTCGAGTTTCAACCCGACGACCCGGCGGGCATCGTGACGGACGTCGAAGTGCTGGTGACCGACCCGGCCATGGGTGTCACGAACATCACGGCGGAGCAGGCACAGTCGCTGGCCGCCGGCTCGGTCAGCAACTGGAGCGAGCTCGGTGGACGCGACCTCACGGTGACATTGGCTTTTATCGGCAGCCCGGGAGCGGCGTCACCGGCCGCCGAGGTGCAGTCGTTCGGCGACTACACGGCCCTCCGCGACGCGTTGGTTTCGGGCAGCGGCATCGTCGCCCTCGTCCCGATGGAAGAGGTGCGGTCACCCATGAACTCGATCGCGATCGACGGCGTGGATCCCGTCCGGGGAGACGGTGTGGGCGACACCTGGCCGTTCGTCCAGCGCACCGGTATCGAGGCGAAGAGTTCGCGTGGCGCCGACATCCTCCAGGAGATCATCGATGGGCTGCTCTGGACGCCGCCCCAGGCGATTCGCGTGCTGGGGACGGGCGATACGATCCCCGTCCGCTGCTCGCTCGCGGCGATCGAAGCGACGGGAGACTACGGGGCGCCCTTCCGGGGTGAGGTCGGGCAGTTCCTCGCCGCCGCGGACCTCACACTAGGCTCGCTCGACACCAGCCTCCAGGACTTCTCAGAGCCTTACCACTGCGAAGAGACGACCAACCTTACGTCGCCCACGGCATCCGTGGAGATGCTGGAGGTCGCCGGATTCGATGGGATGACTGTCGCCACAAACCACGTCTTCGACTGCGGTCGGATCGGCTACTGCGCGAGCGACGCGTTCCTCAGCACGCTGAAGGTGCTGGCCGACCACGGTATTGCAGCGATTGGCGGCGGCAACAACCTGGCGGAGGCTCAGGCGCCGACGATCTTCGATGTCCAGGGGATTCACATCGGCGTACTCGCCTTCGACGACGTGGCGCCGGTGGTGTTGCACGCCGGCCCGGACGAGGTTGGCACTTCGCCGCTCGACGATAGCTACGACGACGAAGTGGCGGATGGTGGTGGCGAAGCGCCGTTTTTCCAGCCGGCCGAGGGACTCCAACTGACCCGCTACACGCAGATCATCTCAGACCTGAAAGCGCGCGAGGATGTCGACTTCGTCGTCATCCTGTTGAACAGCGGAACAGAGGACACCCACGACCCGAGCGAGCGGAGCGTGAAAGCGGGTGAGGCGGCCATCGCGGCCGGGGCCGACGTCGTCTTTGCCAACCAGGGCCACAACGTCCAGGCCTCGCAGTCGATCGACAACGGGTTCGTCATCTACGCGATGGGGAACTTCATCTACGACCAGGTGCACACGCCCGATGAGACAGAGAACGTGATCACGGAAGTCGTCTTCTGGCCCGACCGTTTGGCCAGCGTGCGGCTCATCCCTACGGTCATCCAGAACTACTACCTGCCAGAATTCCAGGGCTCCGAGCGCTCTGGCAAGATCCTGAACGACATTGCCTTGGCGGCCCAGAAGCTGGCCGCCGACTAAGCGCCGCCGGCCACCGCCGGGACAATGCTGACTTCGTCGCCATCCTTGAGGGGCGAGTTGAGCCCGTCGATGAAGCGGACGTCGTCACCGTTCACGTAGACGTTGACGAATCGTCGCAGCTCGCCCGTGTCATCGAGGACGCGTTCCTTGACGCCGGGGTAGCGCGCCTCGAGATCGGCGATGCAGGCGCTGAGCGAGGCGCCAGAGCCCTCAACGACGGATTCGTTGCCGGTCAGCCCCCGCAGGGGCTGGGGAATGCGGACCTTGATTGCCATGTGCGGTTCTTCCTCGTCTGAAAGTGATTGGGGGCGACAAGCGCCCCCCGCCGTCGTCCTAGCCTTCGACCACGTCGCCGGTGACGGGGTCGACGCGCACGCCCTTGGCGCGGGCCCAGTCGACGCTGCGGTCGATTTCGCCGGCGTCACCCTCGAGTTCGAGGACAACCCAGCCGGTGTGCTCATCGACATCGGCCATGCGGACGTTCGTGATCACCGCGAACTCCTTGCCGAGGTTGTAGATGAGCGGTTCCTTGATCAGGTTCTCGGGAAACGTAAAGCGGACACGCTTCTTTGCCATGGTTATGCGACCTCCACGGGCTGGCGGGCATTGTAGGCGGCTTCGAAGCTATCGATGTTCGCTTCCACCTCAAGCGGGGCGTTCAAATGCGCAGCGACGGCCTCTGCGGTCTTGAAGCCGGCGCCGGTGATGAAGGCGACGGTCGTCTCATCGGGATGGACCTGGCCCCGCTCGACAAGCTGCCTGCAGCGAGGCGATGGTGACACCGCCGGCGGTCTCGGCAAAGATGCCCTCGGTTTCGGCGAGGAGCTTCATGCCTTCGACGATCAGGTCGTCGGTCACCTTGCCGCAGGCGCCGTTGGTCTCCTTGAGCTGGACGAGGCTGTAGTAGCCGTCGGCGGGGTTGCCGATGGCAAGGGACTTGGCGATGGTGTTCGGCCGCTGGGGGCGGAAGTTCATCGAGCCTTCCTCCCAGGCGACGGCGACGGGCGAACAGCCGTCCGCCTGGGCGCCGCTCATCCGGGTCTTCGGCTCGTCGATGAGGCCGGCCTTCGCCAGTTCGTTCAGGCCCTTGCGGATTTTCACGAAGAGCGAGCCGCTGGCGATCGGCACGACGCAATGGTCGGGCGCGCGCCAGCCGAGCTGTTCGGCGACCTCCATGCCCAGCGTCTTCGAGCCCTCGGCGTAGTAAGGGCGCACATTCACGTTGACGAAGCCCCAGTTATAGCTGCCCGACGAGCTCGGCACAGAGCCGGTTCACGTCGTCGTAGTTGCCGTGGACCTTGACCAGCGTTGGGTCGTAGATGCTCGAGCCGAGGACCTTGCCCGCCTCGAGGTCGTGCGGGAATGAAGACGACGGCCTCCATGCCTGCCGCCGCCGCGTGGGCGGAGACGCTGTTGGCGAGGTTGCCGGTGCTGGCGCAGGCGAGCTTGTCGTAGCCCAGCTCGCGGGCGCGGCTGCTGGCCACGGCGACGACGCGGTCCTTGAAGGACCACGTCGGGTTCATCGGTGTCGTTCTTGATGTAGAGGTTCGGCAGGCCGAGGAGCTTGCCGAGGTTCCTGGCGTGGATGAGGGGCGTGTAGCCGGCGCCGATATCGATGGCGTTCTCGGCGTCCACGGGCAGGAAGTCCTGGTAGCGCCAGAGGCTCGCCGGCCCTGCTTCGATGCGCTGGCGGGTGACCGTCTTGCGCGATGGCGTCGTAGTCGTAGGCGACTTCCAGGGGGCCGAAGCAGAAGTCGCAGACGTGGATCGCCTGCGAGGGGGTAGTCGCGGCTGCATTCGCGACAGCGGAGGTTGGTTGCAAACGTCATGCGGACAGTATCTCCATGGTGCTCGTGGGAGAGCATGGGGCGGCACCGGTCGAGCCAGCGCAGCGCGAGAATCGATTTGGAGGCCCCTTCGTGAGGGGCTAACGCATGACCATTCGGCCCAAAAGCGACACATGCTTGTCTCCTTTTACCCTGGGCCGTCCAGAGCGTCGTCGCGCTCATCTTTCTCCCGCAGGAGGCCGGAATTGGCACCTGTGCCGTGATGGTCGGCAGGTTGCCCGGGTCTCAAAGGGCCGGTTCCCTCAACCCCGTCTGGATAAGTGCGGACACCCCAGTGGTGTTGGGAAACATGGTAACGAGCGGGAGCGGGTTATGGGAAGCGCCCGGCGCGCGCTCAGTCCATCTCGAGGACAGCAGCGCCCGAGGCTTGGCCGGCCTTGAGGTCAGCGAGCGCGCGGTTCACCTCAACGAGCGGGTACCGCTGGACCGAGGTTCGGACCGGGATCTCCTCGGCGAGGGCGAGGAACTCGATGGCGTCGCGTCGGGTAAAGTTGGCGACGCTTCGGAATCTGGCGTTCGAGCCAGAGGTCGGCATAGTCGAACTCCGGCATGTGGTCGAGGTGGATGGCGTTGATGGCAACGATTCCCCCGGGGCGCAATGCCTGGAGCGCCCTGACCACGACGGAACCCACGGGCGCGAACGTGATCGCGGCATCCAGCTGTTCGGGCAGCAGTGTGTCGTAGTCCCCGGCCCAGCGTGCACCCATGGCCAGAGCCCGTCGCAGCTCGGCCTCCGAACGCGTAGCGACGAACACTTCGCAGCCCCAGTGCGTGGCCACCTGGATAGCGAGCGATGCGCTGGCCCCGAAACCGTAGAGACCGAGACGTCCCCCGGGCTCGATCCCGGAGATGCGCAGCGAGCGATAGCCGATCACGCCACCACAGAGCAGGGGAGCAATGTCGACATCGGAAAGTCCGGAAGCGAGTGGGAATGCGAACCGGGCGTCGACGGTCATGGAGTCGGCGAAGCCACCATCCCGGTCCCAGCCCGTGAACCTGCGCCCCAGGGCAAAGATTCTCGTGGTCCGAGCGTGCAGAAGTCGCAGGTCCCGCAGGTGGCGCCCAACCAGCCGACACCGACGCGGTCGCCAATCGCCAGTCCGGCAACGCCTTCGCCCAGCTCTTCGACCCTTCCGACAGCCTGGTGGCCCGGAACGGACGGCGCGTAGCGCGGTGCGATGTCGCCCTCCACGAGCTGCAAGTCGGTCCGGCAGACGGCGCAGGCAGCAACCCTGAGAAGGACCTCGCCCGGGCCGGGACGTGGCGTCTCCACTTCTTCCAGCCGGAGAGGCCGAGTTTCGATAGAAGCGGGCCGATGGAGCCGAGCGGCGCGCATGGGAGGATGGTACGCCTCAGGCAAGGTCCATCGCGGCGAGCGACCGCAACAACTCCAGTCGCTCCCGGTGCCACCCACTCGCGAGGCCACTCGATGAGGGAATCACGTAGAGAATGGTCTCGCCGCCCCCGGGCAGGCGTTCAGGCTGGATGCCATCCTCCCGGCCATTCAACTGTTTCGCCCCCAGTCCCAGCGCGTGCCTCGCGAAGGTCGCGAAGACGCCACGGCCGGCGAAGACGGCGACTTTCGGCCGGTGCACCGCCAGTTCGTCCAGCAGTCGCAGGGCGCCTTCTCGCAGCTCAGCGGTGGAAAGGTCCTTCGCGGCGACTGTCGGGCGGCTGCAGAGGTCGGTGAAGCCGATGTCGTGGTGCTCGAAGAGGTCGTCGTCGTCGAGGTGCGTCACCTTGTGAGGGACCAGGCCGCTTTCGTGCATCTGGCCCCAGAACACATTCCCCCGAAAGGCGTAGTAGTGGCCCTGGCGCGCCGACTCGATCCCCGGGTTGAAGCCGATGAAGACGTAGCGAAGCCCTGGTCGAAGAAGGCGGGGAAGGTGCAGTTCTTCATCGCTCACGGCAACCCCTCCAGGTCGAACTTGAGGCGCGGATGCTCGAGGTGGAGCTTCTCCGGCTTGGCATCAACGCGCTGGGGAGCCTCAAAGACGAGGAGTAAGGTCCGTTCCACGCCGAGGGTGAAGTCGAGCGAGGTGTCGGGGTCGTCCCCCGGCGGCAGGGCCGGAGTCCAGTCCTTGGCCGTGCTGATCTCGAGATTGAAGTCGTCGGGTTGCAGGTCCCATGTCTTGTTCGTCGTGACATCGAGGGTGACCCGGTAGCGGTCGGGGTCTGTCGTCCGTTCCACACTGACAACGCGGATGCTCCGGCCATCGCCTTCGTACGTTTCGCCGGCGGCGACGGTCTTTTCGCCATAGATGGAACGCAGGATGGGGGGCAGGCCGTAGAGCGCGAACATGATCCCGACGATGATCCCCAGCACCGCCCCCAATAAGAGGCAGCCGGACCTGTTCCCGGCTTCCTCTTGTTCTTCCAGGCGGCGGCGCCGGGGCTGCGGTTCGCTGGTCATGGTGGAGCGGGCGCGATTCAGCCCGTCAGGCGGATGGCGGGATCACCGTGGCCGTGCCGATAACCACCGCCTTGCCATCCTGGTTGGTCACCGTGGTCTTGAACTTGGCCCACTTGCGCTCATCCAGCTTCTCGATGCACTCAACGGTCGCTGTGACGGTATCGCCGATGAAGACTGGCGCCCGGAACTGGAGGTCCTGGCCGGCATAGATCGTGCCCGGTCCCGGGAGCTGCATGCCGATCACGGTGGAGATGAAGGAAGCGGTGAGCATGCCGTGGGCAATGCGTTGCTTGAACATGCCGTCGGCAGCGGCGACAGCGTCGATGTGGGCGGGATTCAGGTCGCCGGTAATACCCGCGAACAGGTAGATGTCGGACTCGCCGATGGTCTTGGTGAAGGAGGCTGTGTCGCCAACCTGGAGTGCGTCGTAGGTTGTCATGCCGAAAGGATGGGGCGGCCCCGGCAAGCGGGCAAGCGTCAGGCGGCGGTGATCCGTCGGGGCGTAGCGGCAGCGCCGGGAGAAGAAGGGGGTGGGCTCGCACCCAGCAGGCCTTCGACGTGGCGCTTCGCAGTCGCCGGAAGGGACGTCCGATGGCCGACAACTCCCGCCAGCCATGTTTCGGCCCGGGCGGGCGAGGTGAAGACCCGGGCGTTGGCGAAATGCGCCAGGCGGAGCAGGCGGCGGAGGCCACGCAGGTGCGCTTCCGGGCTGGTGAAGGCAACGCGGAGATCGGCGGGAATGAGGGCGGCGATGGCAGCCGCAACCGCAGCCGGGCGGTCGGGTCCGTATTCGAGGGCGAAGGTGTCGCAGCGTGCCGCTTTGAGGGCGTCGGTACGGGCGACTTCGGCAGCGATGCACACGGCAGCTACCGCCTCATCGGTGGTCACATAGCCAGAGAGCTCGAGGGTCAGCAGCCGCCGGGCTTGGTCGACACGGATCAGGTACATCGTCCGCGGCCTTCTCTCTAGAGATGCTGCGAGTATGGCGCCGAGGCTCGGGCGAGTATGTCGGGGAAGACCCTCAGGAACCCGGGTTAACCCGCTGCATCCAGCCGGTAACCCGAATAGGAGGGGCGTTCGACGATCTGGCAGCGGCCCCGGAGGAGGAGGGCAAGCCGGGTGGCGATGTAGGTGACATTCTCGGGCCGGGCGCGGGGCAGGAAGGCGATCTGGCCGCCGCCACAGGACACGAGTTCGTCGTAGCCGCGAGAGTGCCGCCGGAGCAGCCAGACGAGCTCGAACAGGTCGGTGCCGCGTGCAGGTTCGACGAAAAGGACCGTACGTTCGTGAGGCAGCTCGCGCATGGTGGGTAGCGCCGTGAAGGGGTCATATTCGACGGGTGTTTGCCAGCGCGAGGGGACCCGCGTGAGGGCGGCGGTCACCTGTTGGGGCGTGACCGGGGCCGTGAGCCAATCGGTTGCGCCGCCGGCGAGCGCCTCCACCAGCTGCGCCCTCCCGTTGAGCGGGGCAACCGCGACGGAGGCGGCCACCGGCCCAATCCCGGGAGCGGGACGTTCGATGCCGGGTCCTACTTCGAAGAAGAGGATGGCGCCGGGGGCAACCTCGGCCGGGTCTCCCACCTCGACACCCATCGCGGAACAGGCATCGCGGATGGCGGATGCGATGCCTTCATCGCGGACGGAGGTGGCGACATGGAGGAAGCGAAGGTTGCGGGTGCGGCCACTCGCCATAAGGGCCGTCGACGAGGCGACTGGCGTTACCACGGGCAGACCGGCCATCGCGGGCAATCGAGATGAGCCATGCGTCACAGGCCGAACAGAGATCGACCCGCCGCCAGCCATCGAACGACTTCGCGAGCGGGACGGCACTCGAAGCCGAAGGTGCCCGAGGAGGGAAGCGAGCGGCAGAGCGCGCACTGGCCCGGGAAGACGAGGGCGCGGTCAGCGCCAATGGGCAGTCCCAGCAAGCTGGATGCCTCACCGTTGCCGCGGACAATCGCCTTGAGCAGCCCGGTCAGCCAGGGCGCGCATTCGCCACAGAGGTGCGCCACGATCTGGTCGGGTGCGCCTGTGTCAGGCGGAAATCGGCGGAGGGCAGCGACGGCAGGTCTGCCTTCGCCGCAGCAAGTGCAGGGCTCCATCGCGTTGATGGTCGGAAGGAACCGGCTGACTGCCTACCGTCTGCGAACGGCGATCAAGGGCGATTCGGTTGCAGGAAGGTAAGCGAGCAAGCGCGCGTCGTCGGCGAGGCGGTTGAGGAAAGCTTCTTCGCCGGGTACGGCATCGCCTTCGCCGGCTGTGCGGTCCCAGGGTGCAACCACGAGCGCACCACCAGTCCGAAGGAGGCGCACGATTGGTTCGTAGAGGTCGTCCAGTTGTGGCGGGGGCATTGCCGCGAGAACGAGGTCGTAGGGACCGTTGATGCCAGGGACGATCTGGGCCGGGGTACCCCGCTGGATGCGAAGGGCGTCACCGAGGTCGTGACGGCTGAGCGCGGCGGCGATCGTGGAGGCAAGGGCGCTGTCGCGGAGGACGAGGTCGAGGCGGCCGACGGTACCGAAACCGTCCGCAACCCGGAGCGAGGGGTAGGCGAGACTGTCGCCCAGCGCGAGGACGTAGCTCGCCCGGGTGGCAGCGGCGAGGGCCGGGTAGTAGCCACTGGCGACCAAATCGAAGGGCACGATGTTCGCAATCTCATCGACGAGGTCGGCGAAGCGCGGCGGACGGTTGGAGGCGAACTGGAGAGCGAGATTGGCACGATCCGATTCCTGCAGTCTACCGGCAGGGCGACGAACTTAGTGTGCGGTCGCCGGGGCCAGCCCTGCCTGCATGACCGCCTGGCGGATCCGGTCACGGGTAGCGAGGGGCGGGTCCATCTCAGGCGTCATGATGGCGATGCCCGCCACGAGACCGGATTCTCGCAGCGCTCGGAGGTTTGCGGCGAAGGCCCCCCAGGCTGCCTCAGGGCCTTTTGCTACCCGCTCGAGGTAGTCACGGGGGATGGCGAAACCAAGACGTGCCTCCATCCGGGCGGCTGACGCGGGCGTGAGGACGGGCATGGCGAGGGCAATGAAGCGGACGGAGGCGATTTCCTTGCTCGTCCGGGTGACGACCGGTGCAAGTGAATCGAGCGAAAACACGGGCTGTGTTTCGACGAAGCTTGCTCCTGCCTCGATCTTTCCGAGGAGGTTCGCGATGGTGTTTTCGCCGGTCGAGTACTGGTTGACCGTGGCGCCGATGGAGGCGCCGGGAAGAGCAGCCCTTGTCGCCGCCACGAGTTCACGCACCTTCAGCGGTGCAATGCCGGTGCGGTCGCCGAGGATGCAGAGGACATCGGTCACACCGGCGGCCGCGGCTCGCTCGAATGCGCGGGGCAGGTCGCGTGCCTCGTCCCCGCGAGCGACGAGGTGCCAGACAGGCGTGAGGCCCGCGGCGCGCAGGTCGCAGGAAGCATCGAGACTCGACTGGCGGTCGGGGCGCTGGATGACGTTCACCACCGCGGCGAGGCCATCGAGGAGACTCGCCCGCCGGAGGAGGACATCCGGCCGCCGGGAGCGCGGAGGCGTGATCTCCAGCCCGACGAAAACGTCCTTACCGGCAAGCAATTGCACAAGCGCCATGGAAACAGCGTGCCGTGGCCCGGGGGTAGCGTAAACGTCTAGCTGCCGATGCCCTCGCCGAGAACGTATTCGCGGGCCTCGGCGACGACATAGAGCGAGCCCGTGGCGCAGACAAGGTCGGCGGCGTCTGCATGGCCGAGGGCGGTATCCATCGCCTCGGCCACCGACTCTTCGGCAACGGCTGGCGCGCCGAGGAAGCCGACTTCCTGGATCAGTTGGAAAGGGTCCATGGCCCGAGGGTTGTTGAAGCGGGTACAGACGATGAGGTCCGCCATGGAGGCCAGCTTGAAGCCGATCGCGCGCGGGTCCTTGTCACCCGTCACGCCGATCACGAAGAAGCAGCGCTTCCAGTCGAAGTAGCTCTTCAGAGACTCGGCCAGCATGCCTGCACTGGCCCCATTGTGGGCGCCATCGGCGATGATCAGGGGGTCGCGGCCCATGACTTCGAGGCGGCCCCGCACGCGGCAACGCGCGAGCCCGTCGCTGATCGCCGATTCGCTGATTGGCCCATCGACGGCGGCGAGGGCATCGATGGCGGCCACTGCCGTGGTGGCGTTCTGTACCGGCGCGAGCCCGAGCATCGGCGTCCTCAGCTCACGCGTGGCGCCGTCGTGTTCGATGGTGAACGCCTGGCCGTAGATGTGCTTCTCCACCACCGTGGCCTCGTACTCGTCCGCGACGTTGACGAGGGTGGCGCCGACCTCGGCGCAGCGGGCGGCGACCACGTCGACCACCTCCGGGTCGTCCTGGCGGGCGAGGACACAGACCGTGCCCTGCTTCACGATGCCTGACTTATCGGCGGCGATTTCGGCGGGCGTGTTGCCGAGGATGTGCGTGTGTTCCAGGGAGATCGGGGTAATCACAGCAACTTCCGGCGGGGGCAAGGCATTCGTGACGTCGAAGCTGCCGCCAAGGCCAACCTCGACGACCTGCCAGTCGACCGGGCGAGCCTGGGCGCGCACCAGCCAGAAGAACAGCGCCGTAAGGACGCCGAAGGTGGAAACGCTGGAAGCGCCCCGTTCGACCTCCGCCTCGACGGCGGGACGGATTGCCTCGATGCCAGCGGCGAACTCCTCGTTCGAGACCTGGTCACCGTCGATCTGGATGCGCTCGTTGTAAGAATGGAGGTGAGGGCTGGTGAAGAGGGCTGTGGTGTGACCGCCCTGACGCAGCATGGACTCCACCATCGCGGCGGTGGTCCCCTTCCCCTTCGAACCCGTGACGTGGACGGTGTGACGCCCGTGGTGCGGATTGTTGAGGCGGGCCAGCAGCGAGCGCATGCCATCGAGGTTCATGACAGGGTTCGCGGACTTCTGGACACCGCGTTCCATGTCGTTGAAGGAAGCGAGAAAATCGAGGGCCTCGGCGTAGTTCACGAGTGCCATTGTACGGCGATGGCGGGGCGCTCAGTCCTCGCCGTCGAACTCGACGACCTGCCGGTCCGGGTGGACGCCCTTGCGGAGCACCAGGCGGCGGGGCCGGATGTAGAAGAGCATCCCTGCTTCCGTGAAGCGCGCGGCGAGAGGGTTCTTTTCGCGGAGGCTCGAAAGCAATTCCTCGTAGCGGGGGTCGCCGAGGGGCACCTGCACCGCAGCGCCTTCGATGACCAGGCGGTCGAAGCGCATCCAGTCCTCCGGGATGATCTCACGATTGTCGATGAGGAAGGAGACCTCGGGTGTCCCGAGGATATTGCGGGTGTGCTGGGGTCCGGGACGGCTGCCGAAGACGATCTCGCCAGCATCGGTCATATGGAAAAAGACGAAGGTCACATAGGGAGTGCCGTCTTCGCTGTGCATGGTCGCCAGGGTGCCACCGGGCTGGGCACGTGCGATGGCAACTGCTTCGGCGAGGACGGAGGCGCGGAGATCCGGGTCGACGACGTGGACGCCTTCGCCGTCGTTGTGGGGCATCAGCCGGCAACCGCTGTGGTCTCAAAGCCGGGGACGAACTTTTGCCACTCGAGCTGGCTACTGAGGTAGGGGAAGAACGAGTGGTAGAGGGAGACGCGCGGTGCGATCGGCTCCTTGAGCAGTCGCATGCTCGCCTCGGAGGGGGTGCGGCCCGCCTTGCGATGGTTGCACGCCTTGCAGGCGCTCACGAGGTTTTCCCAGGTGTGGGGGCCGCCGCGATGGCGGGGCATCACGTGGTCGAGGGTGAGGTCCTTGCCCTGGCGCCCGCAGTACTGGCACATCCAGTTGTCCCGGTTAAAGACTTCTTTGCGTGTGAGGCGCAACTTCGGCCGGGGGCGGCGGATGTACTGGATGAGGCGGATGACAGAGGGGAGTTTGAAGGCGTCCGTGGCCGAATGCCAGGCCTCGCGGCCGGATTCGAGAACCTCAGCCTTACCGCGCAGGACGAGGACCAACGCGCGCTTCACGTTGCACACGTTCAGCGGTTCGTAGTTCTGGTTAAGGACCAACACCGATGAGGGCGTCATAGACCTTCGAACTCGCTTTTCCCGAGAATCCTAACAAAGTGAAGCGCTCACGTGCGATAACCGTCGCCCAGGGAAGGTGTGTAACGCCTCTGCCGGCCCCGTAGACTGTGTGGTCACACGGAACCTTCGTACGCAACGCAGCTTCCGGTAGAAGTACCAAGGAGAATGAAATGACCGCACCCCGTGACGTGACGGACGCGACCTTCGAGACCGACGTGATGAAGAGCGATTTGCCAGTGCTGGTCGACTTCTGGGCGCCATGGTGCGGACCGTGCCGCATGGTTGCCCCGGTGGTCGAGGAACTCAGCGAGGAATACAACGGCAAGGTCAACTTCTTCAAGATGAACACCGATGAGAACCCGTCGATCCCGACCCAGTTCTCGATTCGCAGCATTCCTTCCCTCCTGATTTTCAAGGGCGGCGAACTGCAGGACACGATCGTCGGTTTCCGGCCGAAGAGCGACCTCAAGAAGAGGCTCGAGTCGGCACTCGCCTGACGCACGACAGAGGCAACTAAATCAAAAGGCGGCGCCCGCGGGCGCCGCCTTTTCTGTCTGGAGGAGATCATGGCCGAATACGAGATCGCCATCATCGGCGCCGGGGCGGCAGGGCTAACGGCAGCGATCTATGCTGCCCGCGCCCGGCGAACAACCGTCGTCTACGAGAAGTCGGTGACCGGCGGCCAAATCGCAACCACCGACCGGGTCGACAACTACCCGGGGTTCCCCAACGGCGTGAACGGCTTCGACCTCGCTGAGGCGATGCGGAAGCAGGCGGAGAAGTTTGGCGCCGAGATGCGCTACCTCGCAGTCGAAGAGGTCCGCCCGCGCGACGGTGGCGGGTTCGAGATCGTCACTGGCGAGGGGACGGACACGACGCAGGCGCTCATCGTGACCGGCGGCGCCGACTACAATCACCTCGAGGTGCCGGGGGAAGAGGCCTTCACGGGGAAGGGCGTGAGCTACTGCGCTACCTGCGACGGCGCCTTCTTCAAGGACCAGGAAGTGGCAGTCGTCGGCGGGGGCAACGCGGCGATGGACGAGGCCCTCTTCCTGACCCGGTACGCCTCGCAGGTCCACGTCCTCCACCGGCGCGATGCCCTGCGGGCGGACGCGATTCTCCAGGAAAAAGCCTTCGCCAACGATAAGATCGACTTCACCTGGGACACGGTTGTTGAGGCGATTGAGGGCGAGGATGAAGTCCAACGGCTGCGGCTTCGCAATGTGAAAACCGGCGAGGCCAGCACGCTTGCCACCCCGGCGGTCTTCATCTTCATCGGCCAAACGCCGAACAGTCACCTGCTCAAGGGGCTTGTCGAGATGGACGAAGGGGGTCACGCAATCGTCGATCTCGAAATGCACTCGTCCCGGCCGGGGCTGTTCGTCGCGGGAGACCTGCGCACGCGGGCGGCTCGCCAGCTTGTCAGTGCGGCCGGAGATGGCGCCACCGCGGCGATCGCGGCCGAACGGTACCTGAACCAGTCCGGGGCCGAACGTGAGGGATGAGGCCGGGAATGGTAGGCTGAAGTCATGCCGCTCTACGAATACCGTTGCACCAAGTGCGGTGCGAAACAGGAAGTGCTGGTCCGCTCGATAAGCGCCGAAGCAAAGGTCCCGAAGTGCCCGAAGGCGGAAAAAGGGACCCGCGGCCACACGATGGAGCGGATCCTCAGCCCGTTCGTCCGCCAGTACACCGACGGCGAGAAGCTTGTCCAGGCGGAAGCCCGCTGGGGGAGCGAGGTGGAGTCGATGTACGCCCCTTCGCCAGACATCGCGCGCAACGCCCGTGTATACGAAGAGCTCTCGAAAGAACTCCCAAGCAAAGAAGACTACTGAGACTGGTCGTCACCCCCGGTGATGCCCCTATACTTGGCGAGAGACGCGGGGAGGCGGGGCCCGGCGAGGAGAGGGCAGGCGCATGGGCGAAACTTCCACCTACCGGGCCGAACTCACCAGCCGCCTACGGTCCGTCACCGACGACCTGAGCTGGGCAGTCCGGGGTCTAAACGAATCTGAGGTCCACTACCGGCCGGCGACCGACGAATGGACCATCCACGAACACCTTTCGCATCTGTGCGATATGGAGCGCGAGGTCTACCTGCCCCTGTTGCGGTGGGCGACGGTGCCGGAGATGCTTGACCCCCTCGACTACAACCGCCGCGAATGGCACGAACGGCGCTACAGCCCCGACGAGCCGGCTCAACGGCTCCTGGAGGATGTGGTGCGAATGCGGGACGAAGAACTCGTGATCTTCAAGCAGATGAGCGACAGCACCTGGACGCGCCATCGCACCGACACCCGCTGGGGACCGCTCACCTGCCAGTGGCTGGCCGAGTTGATGTATCGCCACGCCCTGGACCACCTCCAGGGGGTCATGGCGCTGAAGCAGGATCTTCATTTGGCCGCGCTGACGCCTCCACCGGTCGTGGTCGGGGGTTACATCGGGGGGCGAGCATAGACCATGCGCCTGCGAAGCATCGTTGCCGTTGAGCGAGAACAGGGCCACGAGGCAGCCGTGGATTCAGAAGCGGACGCCATCCTCGTCTCCCTGAACGACGCTTCGCAGGCTGTGGGAGCCCTCCGCATCGCGGCAACGGCGGCGATGCCTGTGATCGCCGGCGCCGGAAAGCGGGCGCTGGTGATGGTCAATCATCCCCGCACGCAACTACTTCGCGACGACCTTGATGCGGTGGTGATGCCCGATTGCGCCGGCGTGCTCTTGCCCCACTGCACGGAGCCGCAGGACGTCCGGGATATCTCCGTCCTGCTCCGCGAGTTCGAATACAAGCGCGACATCGAACCGGGGGCACTCAAGCTCTTCCCGGTCATCGGCACCGCACGTGGCTTGCTCCGGGCCTCCGAGATTGCCGCCGCGGCACCGCGGGTCACCGGGCTCGTCTTCGACGCCGACGCCTATGCCGCCGACGTTGGTGGGCGCGCCGAGGAACATGGCCCGCGATTCGCCTACGCACGGGGACTGGTGGTGGCCGCGGCCCGGGCGATCGATGGCCTTCCGCTCGTGTCGGGCCTCCACCTCGAACTGCGCACTCACAGCCAGTATGGATTCGCGGGAGCCATCGTCCGCAACCTCGACGCTGTCCCGGCCGCCAACGCCGCCTTCACACCGACGGAGACGGCAACGACCCGTGCCCGCGCCCTCAGCCAGGGATACGCGGCTGCTCGTGCGGAGGGCCTGCTCGTTGGCCGCGTGGATGAGGAGATCGCCGACGCTGCCGCGGCCCGGAAGGCATTGCACACACTGCAGGCGGCCGGCGCCGACGAGGACGCTTCCTAGCGCAGTTCTCCCAGCGCCTCCGCCGCGAGGCCGGCAAGCAGGTCGCCAGCGTCCTTCTTCGGGTCCCGTCCGGCGCCGGCGAATGTTGACAGGGAGCGCACGCGTTCGGATTCCTCTTCCGCCACCCCGGCCAGCACGAGCCAGCGGACACCGGCCGCTTCCGCGGCGTCGATCACGCGACCGGTCGCCTTGCCCTGCCGCGACTGGCCATCGAAGCTGCCCTCGCCGGTGACCACGAGGCCGGCCGCACGGAGACGTCGGTCGAAACCGGTGGCCTCGGCAACGATTTCGAATCCGCTCCGAATCTCGGCGCCGAGGAAAGCGTGGAGACCGGCGGCAAGGCCGCCCGCCGCCCCGCCACCCGCGACGCTCCGAATGTCGATGCCGAGAGCGCGTTCGACGACCCCGGCGAAGTTCGCAAGGCCGCGCTCAAGGAGTTCGACGTCGGCCTCAGTTGCCCCTTTCTGGGGGCCGAAGACGGCGGCGGCGCCGTTGGGCCCGAGGAGCGGGTTGGTGACATCGGTGGCAACGGTGATGGGGACCTCTGCGAGCAGGGCGGGGGGCGTCCAGGCAATCGAGCGGAGGCCCGGGAGGGAACCGCCACCGCGACGGCGTGTCCACTGCCGTTCGAAGCCCAGGGTGGCGCCGAGCGCCTGGGCGAGGCCGATGCCGCCATCCGTGGTGGCACTGCCGCCAACCCCGACGATGACCCGCCGGGCGCCCGCCACCGCTGCGGCAAGCAGCAGCTCGCCGACGCCGTGCGTGGACGCTTCGAGTGGAGAGAGCGAATCCGGGAGCAGGTAGAACAGACCGTTCGCCTGGGCCGCTTCGACATACGCGGTGTCGCCCGGCGCGAGGAGCCAGTGACCGGCGACCTGGCGGCCAAGGGGGTCTCCGACAGGCGCGCTGTGGACGACGCCGCCGAGGGCCGTCTCCATCGCATCAACAAAGCCGGGGCCCCCATCGGAAAGCGGGAGAACGTCGATGCTCGCTTCCGGAGAGGCCCGGCGCGCCCCGGCCGCGATCGCCTCCGCCGCTTCCGTCGCCGTGAGCGAGCCCTTGAATTCCTGGGGGGCAACCAGTATTCGCACCCTTTAGAGCCCGCCCTGCTGCCAGAGTCGCCAGCCGGCGATGACGACGATCGCCGCCACGTAGATGAGGCCGATGAGCCGAATGCGATGGAGGACATGGAGAGCGCGCGAAGAGCGAAACATCGTCGCAGCCACCACCACTCCGGTGAGCAAGGTGATTGCCACGAGGAAAAGAGAAAGCCGCACTCGCCCTGCTCTAGTCCGCGTGAACCGTCCGGGCCTTGAAGCGCCAGCCGTCGGCCGTCTTCACCAGCTCGTCGCGGTAGATCCCGGTCGTCGCTATCGCCGGCGTTTCGCCGCCGAGGTTGTAGAGGACCAGGTAGCAGCTTCCCTTCGCGCCGCCGGCCGCCTCATCGATGACGAGGTTGTTCGTCCAGTGTCGCGGCTTCATCCGTTCGACAAGCGAACGACCGAACTTCACGAGAGCCTCTGTGCCGGCAAAGTCCATCGGCCCGGACTTGAACGTGCCGTCGGCGGTGAAGGTGGCGGCACATGCGTCGCCATTCCCGGAGTCGATAGCGTGGTTGTAGCGGGCGTAGAGCTCCTGGATGTCGAGTCGGTCTTCGGTGGTGAGGCTCATGCGAGCAAACCCCGTTGGTGTGATGAGCGAAGCGTACACGAGGCGGATCGCTCGTTCTCGCGTGCTTGGTGGCGCTCGCGGATACGGTAGGATTGCGCGATGCAGCGCCTCGCCGTGCTCGCCCCGTTGGCCTTCGCTCTGCTCCTCGGCGGGTGCGGCCTCACCGGTGGTGGCGGCGGCGACGATTCGCGCACCTCGTACCCCACCGACTTTGCCCCGGAAGACCTCGACCTGGAAGCTATGTCGTTGAAACCGGCCGACATTCCCGTCACCGGCCTCGATCCGTCCTTCAGCGACGATTTCACCAACGAGGAGTGGGCACAGGCGTTCCAGCAAACCCTGCCGGAGATCGATGCCTCACAGAAGGAAGTCCAGCTCGAGGCCCAGGGGCGCCAGCTCGGCCACCTCACGTTCTTCACCTGGGACAACTGGTTCGAGCACCTTGGGCGCGTCCAGCAGATCGAGTCGCACTCCACCATCTACGCCGACGAAGAGTCCGCCTCGAACGCCCTCAAGTTCCACGCCTGCGGGCTGTTGATCGCCGACGACCAGCCCCTGGACGAGTTCGACGTGCCAAAGCTGGGGACCGAGTCCACGGGCTTCTTCTCGACGACGGAGTTCGACCTTGGCGAGGTGAGTTTCGGCCAGTTCATCGACACCGTCGTCTGCTTCCGGACCGGAAGGGTCGTCCATGCGGTAGTCCAGGGCGGTCTCGAAGGCACCCAGGATAAGGACCTGGGCGTGGAGCTGGCCAAGCGCATGCTCACGTACGTCAACGCGACCTTTGACGGCAAAGACGTCGAGACCGACACCGGCTAGCGCCGGAAGGCGTAGATCACGCGCCCCTTGGCGCAGAGCTTCCGGCCGGCGTCGAGGATCTCGACCTCAGCCACGGCAAGCTGGCGGCCCTTCCGAAGCACGGTTGCCTCAGCGTCGACGGTAGGACCATGCGCAGGCCGCAGATAGGTGATGTTGAGATCGGCGGTGCCGGCAGGCTGGTCGCCGGGCTGCAAGTCGGCCATCACCGCCCGCAGCATCGCGATGTCCACCATCGCGGCAAGGACCCCGCCGTGAACGCTGCCGCCGATGCCACGGGGCGTCGTCTCTGCGAACTGGAGACGGATGCGGGCGAACCCCGGCCGGACTTCGTCGAGCGTGAGGCCAAGGTAGCGGTGGAACGGATCGTCTTCGAAGGGTGGGCGGGCGGCGGGCTGTGTCATGGCTGGGGATTGTAGGGCAGAGCCCGGTTGGCGCTCCGCGCCCGGCGGGATGGCCAGCGAGGCGCTCCCCGCCATAAATCGCGAACGATGCCTGAACCTTCTTTGCCTCCCACCGGGTGTGTGGCTGCGCTATCGTTGGACTACAGCCGAAGGGGGTTCCATGAGCGACCGCGTGCATCAACTGTTGGCCGCGGGCCAGTCGATTTGGCTCGATTTTCTCGGCCGCGACCTGATCCAGTCGGGCGAGCTTCAGCGCCTGGTGGACGCCGGTCACCTTACCGGGATCACCTCCAACCCAAGCATCTTCAACAAGGCGATCACAGGCTCACGGCTCTACAGCGACGACATTGAACAGCTCGCGGCCCAGGGAGTCCGGGACCCGTACGAGGCGTTTGTGCGCCTCGCCTCGGCTGACATTGGCGCCGCCTGCGACGCCCTCCTTCCGCTCTACGAAGAAACGGAAGGTCGCGACGGGCTCGTCTCCTTCGAGCTGCCACCCGGCCTTGAGGATGATATCGAAGCGTCGGTTGCCGAGGCGCATCGTCTTCGGGACTCGGTGAACCGACCCAACCTGATGATCAAGGTGCCCGGCACCGAGGCCGGCGTCGAGATCCTCCGCCGCCTGACCGTCGATGGCCTGAACATCAACCAGACGCTGCTCTTCTCCGTGGAGGTCTACGAACGAACGGCGGACGCCTATATCGCCGGCCTCGAAGAGCGGCTGGCGAACGGTGACGACATTGCCCGGGTCGCGAGTGTCGCGTCGTTCTTCGTTTCGCGGGTTGACACCGCAATCGATGCGTCGCTTCCCGCCGGCTCTCCCCTCTGCGGCAAAGCCGCTGTCGCCAACGCCCGGCACTCCTACGCCCGCTTCCAGGAGCTTTTCGCCGGCGCCCGCTGGGAGCGACTGGTGGAGCACGGAGCAGGTGTGCAGCGCCCCCTCTGGGCCTCGACGAGCACCAAGAACCCGGACTACCGCGACGTCCTTTACGTCGAGAGCCTGGTAGCGGCAGACACCGTCAATACGCTGCCGGAACCCACCCTGGAGGCGGTGCTCGACCACTGCCTGGTGGCACCGATGTCGCCAGAGGAGATCGCCGGTGGCGAGACGACGCTGCGGACCCTCGCGGGGGCGGGCGTGAACATAAAGGCTGTCACCGATCGCCTCCTTGCCGAAGGACTGGCAGCGTTCCAGAAGGACTTCGACTCGCTCCTGGCGGCGGTCGATGCGAGTCTCAAGGCAGCCCTCGCGCCTGCATGACGGGGACAGAGGAAGCCACAACAGCGTCCGGCTTCGAAGAGGCGGTGGAAGCCAGGCTCAAGCGACTGGCGGCCGAGAACGTCGTCGAGCGGATTTGGGCAAAGGACCACACCGTCTGGAGCGACGAAGCTCGGGAGTGCACCGACCGCCTCGGCTGGCTGACGTCACCGGGGGCCCTGCTCGACGAAGTGGACGACCTCGAAGCGTTTGCCAGCGCCACCTGGGAGGCAGGCTTCACGACCGCCGTGCTGATGGGCATGGGCGGGTCGAGCCTGGCGCCGGAGGTGCTTCAGCAGGTACTGGGGAGCGCGCCGGGCTCCTTGGAATTGGTCGTCCTCGACACAACGCACCCCGCTGAGCTGCTGGCGAAGGCGCGCTCGCTCGACCTGGACCGGACACTGTTCATCGCCTCCAGCAAGTCTGGTTCCACGATCGAGACGCGTTCGCAGCTGGAATACTTCTGGAGCCTGCGTCCCGAGGGTTCGCATTACGTGGCGATCACCGACGCCGGGTCGGCGCTCCATACGTTGGCCGAAGAGCGCGGTTTTCGCCGCGTCTTCCTCAACGATCCTGAAGTTGGTGGACGCTACTCCGCGCTCACCTATTTCGGCCTGGTGCCCGGCGCCCTGATTGGGGCCGACGTCCGCTCGATCCTGGTGGCAGCGCGGCAGGCGGCCCGGGCCAGCCGCGTCGAGACTGTGGGCGAGAACGTCGCGATTCGGGCCGGCGTCGAACTCGGCCTCGCTGCCGCAATCGGCCGTGACAAGCTGACCATCCTTGGGCCGGCGCATCTTCGCCCGTTCGGCTGGTGGCTGGAGCAGCTGTTGTCCGAATCCACCGGGAAGGATGGCACCGGGATCCTGCCTATCGAGGGCGAGACGGGCAGGCTGCGCGGCTCGGACCGGATGTTCGTGGACTTCGGCCCCGGGGCCCGAAAGAGCTCGCTGAGCCGCCACCCGGGGCCTCTCGACTGGTGGAACTGGGAGTTCGCGACGGCCATCGCGGGACATGTCCTTGGCCTCAATCCCTTCGATCAGCCCGCCGTGCAGCAGGCGAAAGACGCCACCGCGGCGATCCTTGCCGGAACGGCAGTCGATGCCGCGACGCCGGCGCCTGCCGAAATCGTCGAGGCGGCCAAGCCGGGAGACTACATCGCATTGCTCGCCTACCTGCCGCGGAACCACGCCAATGACGCTCGCCTGTCCCGGGTTCGGACAACGCTCGGAGAGCGATTTGGGGTGGCGACAACCGCGGGGTTCGGCCCGCGCTACCTGCATTCCACCGGGCAATATCACAAGGGCGGCCCGAACACCGGGATCTTCATCGAGGTCACAGGGGATGTCGCCGAGGATGTCGCGATCCCGGGGGCCGATTACACCTTCGGGGAGCTGAATGCGGCGCAGGCCCTCGGCGATCTCCACTCGTTGCGCAGCCTTGGCCGCCGGGTCGCCCGCACGACGATGGAGGACCTGGAGCGCTATTGCGACGGCCTCTGACCGGGTGCCGGGAGGCCAGGGTGACAGTGGTTGTCGCAGGCTGTACCGAAACGGGGCTACAGTGACCCACACGACCATTCCGCGAGAGGCAGACCATGACCACGCTTGAGAACCGACCGAATACCGCACTCCTCGTCGTCGATGTGCAGAACGGCGTCGTCGCGGGCGCCCACGAACGCGACGCCGTAGTGGCAAACATCGGCAACCTCGTCGAGAAGGCGAGACAGGGGCAGGTCCCTGTTGTCTGGGTACAACACTCGAACGAAGGACTCGCACGAGGCAGTGACGACTGGCGCATCGTCCCCGAACTCAACCGTGACGCAGCAGAGCCGCTGGTCGAAAAGACCTACGGCGACTCTTTCGAAGACACGAACCTGGAAGCGGTGCTCGGGGAGCTTGGTGTGGGGCGGCTCATTGTCGCCGGCGCCCAGACCGATGCCTGCATCCGCTCGACGCTGCATGGGGCCCTGGTGAGGGGCTACGACGCAACGCTCGTGAGCGACGCCCACACGACCGAAGACCTGTCGGAATGGGGCGCCCCTCCACCCGGCCAGGTGATTACGCACACGAACCTCTACTGGAGCGAGCAGGCAGCGCCCGGACGAACGGCGGGGACGGTCAAGACAGCTGACGTGGACTTCGCAACCGGATCCTGAGCGCGGGAGGTTTCGCCCCTGACGAGTTAGCGGCTGGCTTTCCAACCTTCAAAGGCGGCGAGCAGGTCGCGCTTCGCATCCGCGGGAATTGTTTCCGCCGGCAGGCTCCCACAGAGTTCGATCGTCCGCCGAATCTGGACGAGGTAGGTCCCACAGGGCGGGCATCGCGCAAGGTGAGCCTCGAAACGGACCTTCTCCTCGTCGATGAGGGCGCCTTCCAGGTACTCGGTCACAAGCTGGACGAGCATCTGACAGTTCAGCCGATCAGCCGTCATCTCGCACTCCGTTCGAACTCCCGGAGGCAAGGTACTCCTCCAGCACCCGTCGCACCTTCGTCCGGGCCCGGTGCAGGAGCACCCGCTGGTTCGCCTCCGTAATGTCGAGCGCCTCGCGCACCTCCTGTGATGACCACTGCTGGAGGTCCCGCAGGGTGATCACGGTCGCCTGCATGGGCGGAAGCGTGTCGATCGCCTTGCGGATGACGTCGAAGGTCTCTTCGGAAAGCAGGCGGCCCTCGGGCTGGTTATCGAAGTCGACGGGGAGCGTCGACCAGAAACCAGGACGCTCCGATTCGGCGGGGAGAAAACGGTCGACTTCCACCGCTTCATCCTGCCCGGCTTCGGAGGAGGCAAGGGCGGCGAACGGGATCGTCCGGGATTCGCGCTTGCCCTTGGTCTGAGCGCGGTTCGCGGCGATTCGGAAGATCCAGGTCTTGAGGGACGAGCGCCCTTCGAAGCGATCGAGGCCGCGGAGCACGCCCATCCAGGTTTCCTGGGCTACGTCTTCCGCAAGCTCCTGGGTACCAACGTAGAGCCGCGCGAACCGGACGATCGCTGCGTGATACTTGTCCACCAGCTCTTCGAAGGCGTCTGCGTCCCCATCGCGAAGGCGGGCAACGAGGGCGGTGTCTTCATCCGAAAGCAGGGTGGGGGCGGCAGATTCGCTGTCGCTCATGCTCCCAGCAACGTACACGATCGGGGCGAGCTACGCTCCCGCTGGCGGCCGGGCCAGCAGGCACCATAGGATTTGCCGTATGCATCCCGCGTACCAGGCCTCACTCAACATCGCTAACCTCTCCTTCGACCTGTTTCGGAGCGTCCTCGATGACCTTCCGGAGGAGGCCGTCCATTGGAAACCGGCAGGGGCCGGCAATACCACACAGGTCCTTGTCAACCACTCGATTGTGGCGACGCGTTTCTGGCTGCAGGTTGGCTGCGGGATCGAACGGTCGCTGAAGGAGTACCGGGCCGGCGAGCGCGAAGAAGCGTTTCTCGACCAGTCGAAGACGATCGCCGGCCTCAAGCGCGACATCGATGCCTATCTCGAACAACTGGCCCGCGAGTGTGAAGGCGGGAGCGAGGAGACGCTCAACCGCGTAACGCTCTTCGCCGACGTGCCCGACCGCGTGGAGGTCACGGGCTACGAGGCAATCCTCCGCGGGCTCGCGCACCTTCGCGAACACATCGGCGAGGCCCAACTCATGCGCGACCTTTGGAAGGCGCGCTAGGAACGTGAGCGCATCGCCATCGGACGGGATGCGTGCTGCGCTAACGGTCGCCGAACCAATCCGGGGGCTGACCGGCCCCAATCCCTGGGTCGGCGCCGCGGTTGTGAGTGAAGGTCGCGTGGTTGCAATGGGCGCGACCGAACCGCCGCCGGGCCGTCACGCCGAACGGGTGGCCCTGGATGCCGCAGGTGACCTCGCCCTGGGTGCGACATTGTTCTGCACGCTGGAGCCGTGCGTACCGTTCCCGGGCAAGCAGACACCGCCGTGTTCGGACGCGATCGTGGAAGCCGGCATTGCGCGCGTGGTGTTGGCGCTCGAAGACCCCGACATCCGGGTGGCGGGAGAAGGCATCGCCCGGCTCCGCGCGGCCGGCGTCGAGGTTGTCGTCGGTGATGGCGCGGACGCTGCGACGAGGCAGCTTCGCCCGTACATCAAGCACCGGGAGACCGGCCTGCCCTACGTCATCGCCAAGTTCGCGGCAACACTCGACGGCCGGATCGCAACGGCCGGCGGCGACTCGCAATGGATCACGGGCGAGGCGGCCCGCGAGAGGGTTCACCAGGAACGCGCCCGGGTGGACGCGATTATCGCGGGGAGCGGCACCGTCCTCGCCGATGACCCGGCGCTGACGGCGCGCCCCCATGGATTGACGGCCGGGCGGCAGCCGCTCCGCGTGATCGTCGACGGTCGCGGCAGGGTACCGGCGACGGCACGCCTGTTCACCGAGCCCGGGAGGGTAGTGATTGCCACGGCGCCGGGTTCGGATGCGGCCTGGCGTGCGCGGGTGCAGGAGACGGGCGCCGAGATTGTGGAACTCGAGGCAGGCGAAGTTGGCGTGAACGTACACCAGCTTTTCCAGGCGCTAGGCCGCAGGGGTATCCTCAGCGCCTGGATCGAAGGGGGCGCCACGCTCCTCGGCAATGCCTTCGACGAGGACGCCGTGGACGAGGTGTGGGCCTTCATCGCGCCGAAGCTGATCGGCGGCCGGGGCCTGCCGGCGGTAGGTGGCCAGGGGGCAACCTCGATGGCCAGCGCCATCACACTTCACGAGGTCGAGACGGAGATCCTGGGGCCGGATATCCTCGTGCGCGGGTATGCCGGCTCGTGGCGATCAATCATCCGCGGCTGAAGAACGTATTGTCCCGGTAAAGGGCTGCTGCTAGTATCCGCCAAGCATCGGAGGAGGGGTGGCGTGTACCAGCTTCCAGAGTGTCGGAAATGTGGCGACGGGGACCTGGTCCCATTCTCGGATTTCGGGAGCCAGGGGGCCCCAATCCACTACAAGGCATGGGTCTGTACCAACCCGGATTGCGGCTACAACATCAAGATTCGGAACGGTGATCTGTTCATCGAAGAGCCGATCAACGACGGGCAGTATCACGGTGGGGGCGGACGCGGGCGCTAGCGACCTGACGCTCCCGGGATTGTGATAGACTGCACGAACAATGGCTGAGAGCACCAAGGTCTACCAGCCCCTGCCCCTTCACCTGGACACCAACGTCGAGGAAGAGGTTCAGTCGAACCTCCTGATCACGAGTGTTGACCAGGTGCTGAACTGGTCCCGGCGATCGTCGTTGTGGCCCGCGATGTTCGGGCTGGCGTGCTGTGCCATGGAGATGATCGCCACGGCGACGCCCCGGTACGACATCGCGCGCTTCGGCGCCGAGATCTTCCGCGCATCGCCACGGCAGGCGGACCTCCTCATCGTGCCCGGCACCGTCACCTGGAAGATGGCCCCGGCTGTCCGCCGGATCTGGCTCCAGATGCCGGAACCAAAGTGGGCGCTGGCGATGGGCGGCTGCGCGATCATGGGCGGGCCTTTCGCATACGCCTACAGCGTGACGCCAGGGCGTGAACACCCTGCTCCCCGTCGATGTCTACGTGCCGGGCTGCCCGCCGCGGCCGGAGTCGCTGCTGACGGGGATCATGCTGCTGCAGGACAAGATCAGCGAAGACACGATTGGCAAGAAGTGGCAGCGGCGCGACGTCGAGCCACAGTTCCATCGCTATCTGCCGGAAGGCGACCCGATCCGCAAGGAGCTGGAAACCCTTTGGCCGCCGTACACGGGCTATGGCCATCCCTACACGGGCGAAGCCTTCAAGGACTGAGCTCGCCCGGAGCTTGAAAGATGGACCTCCCGGCGCGACAGGTCTTTCACGCCTACGATCCGACAGAACCACAGGCACCGTCCCCCTGGCATTGCGAACGTTGTGGCCAGCAGGTCGAAGAGACACGGGCCGAAGGCGTCTTCCGGCGGTGTGCTGCCTGCGGCCACGTCCGCTATCGCAACCCGGAGCCCGCAGTGTCGGTGCTGGTCACACGTGGCAACGAGCATCCTCCTTTGCCGGCGCCGGGGACAGGCCTTCGAGGGTGGCCGCTGGTGCCTTCCCTGCGGCTATATCGACTGGGGCGAGGATTTTCTAAGCGCCGCGCGCAGAGAAGTTCGAGAAGAGACAGGCATCGAGGTCCGCATCACCGGTCTGCTCAGCATCGTTTCCAATTTCCTCTCACCAGCCAAACACAGTCTCGTCGCCGTCCTTCACGGAGAGCCGCTCGAAGATGGCGCGGTGCCAGTCGGCGGAGACGACGCGGAACTTGCCCGCTGGCACGATCACCGCACTGACCTTCCGGACATGGCCTTCGAAGCGGACACGCACATCATCGAGCGGTTCTTTGCGAACGACTGGTTTGCTGCGCCCGTGGACGAGGCCATCCAGCTACAACAACCCGAGGGCACCTAGCACGGTGAGCTGGTCGTAGTAAGCGCGTTGGCGGGCAATCTGGCCGTCCTCCATCTCCATCCAATACACCTGCTGGAAAGCAACAGCGCGCCCGGTGGCAGGAACAACGCGGCGGTCCGGCGTTCGAATAAGGCCCGTGTTCGTTCCCGTGACGTCCAGCTCCATGACCACAGATGGGCCATCCACAACGATGCGGCGGATGGCGGTCGCCAGATTTGGGAATTGCTCAAGCTGTTTGCCCAATTCCTTCACGAGGGCTGCACGGCCACGAATCGGGACACCGGCATAGATGGTGTCGGCGTCTTCCGCATAGCAGAGGCCATAACGATCGAAGTCGCGTGCATTCGCAGCCTCGACCACCTCGCGTGCAAGCTGCTCAGAGCTTCGATGGGTGTCTGGAGGCATCGGGCTGGAAGCCTAGCGCGGGCAGTACAGGGGCGTCAACGCGACAGCTCCCCCGCAACTCTTACCAATTCCCCTGTCTCCAGGTCCAGCCGCCACGCGTCCGGGAGGGTGAGCGCGCGCCAGAACGCGGCGATGTCGTCGAATGGCTTTCGTGACTGCAACCACAGCGTTGGCGCCAATCCATGGCCGACGAGAATGACATCGCCGCGACCGGGATTGGCCGCGACGGCGGCATCCACAGCAGCACCAATCCGCACAACCACTGACTCCCGCGGCTCCCAGCCGGGGGAGTCGCCGGTCTCGAGATACCTGGCGGCCGCAGCCTCGTACTCCTCAAGCCAGCCGGAGGCCGACTGATCGACCTCAGCCAGCCGGGCATCTTGCACGGTCCGCAACCCGCGTCGCATCGCGATCACGAGCGCCGTCTCCGCCGCCTTGGGCGCGTCGCTGTGATAGGTCACAGGGGCAAGATGCTCGGGCAGGGAATGGGCCAGGAGGACGCAGTCTTCTTTTGATGACTCGGCGAGGCGCCAGCGACTCGACGGTACGCCCCGCTCGATCGCCGGCATCGCGTGCCGGACGAGGATGACGCCCGTGGCTATTTTCCGGCTCCTCGCTTCGCGGCGAAGTCGCTAATCTCGTCGTAGACGCGCCACATCTCGCGGTCGCGCTCCAGCCGCATCGGCGCGGGCCTGATCAGACTGCCGCCGAAGGCCTGGATGATCTCCACATGGTCATCGACCGTGTAATCCGGCACGAACGGGACCTTCAGCTCTTCGAGACGCGCGTGATGGTTATGTAACGGCTTCCAGAAGCAATCGATGATGTGCTCGTGGAGATCGAAGCGGCGCACCACCTCCCAGCGGGGGCCGTAGCCACTCCAGAGATAGAGCGTGTGACCGTCGTCGCGGAGCTGTCGGAAGATCTCCTCCACGCCCGGCCTGAGGCGAACGTCCCAGCTGATGATGGTGTCATCAACGTCGAAGAAAATGTTCATTGGAACTGCAGCATGAGCGGGCGCCGCTGCTTCGGGCAAGTTTCAGTCGAGCGCGGGGTCGCCTTCGCGCAAGGGGTTGGTGAAGGCGAGACCGATGTCGCTCAGGTCACCGGAGAGGTCGTCGCCAGCGGGCCGGGTACCGTCCTTGACCCAGGCAACGAGGTCGGTGAACGCCTGCGAGATTTCAGCATCGCTGAACTCGCAGTGCCCGATGGACCGGATGGCGCGCTGCACGAGGAGGTTTTCGGTGCCCGCCGCCTTAGCGCTCGCGAGGTACTGCTGTTCCTGCGAAATGGGCACGAAGAGGTCGCCCGTGCCGTGGAGCGTCAGCAACGGGGCTGTGAGCTTGCCGCTGGTGGGCACCTTGTCGGGATAACTCGTGGTATTGCGATAGTCCGGGTCGGCCACCTGGCGAAAGACGCCGGCATTGATCTCGTCGACGGTCACCCCAAGGCCTGGCTCGATGCTGTAGACGGTGTCGTTATTCGTAGCGGCCCGGGCGGTAGCGGTTTCGAGGCCCGGGTCACTGAGGATGTAGGCAAAGTTCGCCACGTACTGTTCCAGGAAGCCCTCGTCGAAGAACGGTCGGGGGCCACCGGTAAGCAGCTTGATGGTGCTGGCGAACTGCTGGCCGGCGAGCGTTGGCGCGGCTGGTTCACCGAGTGCTTTCGAGACATCGCCGGTGAGGGTGAGGGTGACCGCGAGCGCTCCAGCTTCAAGGGGGAGCCTGGTGCCTGCGAAGTAGGCGGCGAGGTGGGCCCAGGAGACGAGGTAATCGATCTCCGTTTCGCCGCCGATAGCGCCGCAGATCGAAAGGGCGCCGTCGTAGGCGCCGGGGAAGTCTTCGAGGGAGAGCGCCACCACATTGCCGCCCATCGAGGCGCCCACGAGGTAGATGGCGCTCGGCTCTCCGTATTCGCCGATGAAGTAATCACGAACGGCCAGGGAGTCGTCGGCGCCGATTCCGGGCGCGTAGCCGTTTTCGCTATAGCTGCTGGCAGCCCACGCATAGCCAAGGTCGATCAGTTGGCGTCGCAGGGCCTGCGGAGGCGTGTCGACATCGAGTTCGGTGCCAAAGCCCTTGAACCCATGCGCCCAGACAACAAGGTCCCCGTTCCAGTTATCGGGCATCTCGATTCGGTAGGTGGCGTCAGCGAGCGTGCCGAACTCGGCGGTTGCCCCGTCGAGTGCTGTGAAGGATGGGTCGCCCGCGGTGTAGACGGTGTCGGTGTAGACACCGAGTTGGGGATACTCACCGGGCGCGAGTGTTAGGCCCGCAGCCACGGTCGACGTGGCGCCGGTCCCGGGTGTGGCTGTTAGGGCGGCCGCGGTAGCTGTCGAGGCGCCGGGGCTCGCGGCCTGCGAGGCACTGTCGGTGCCGCCACAGGCGGCGATCGCCATGAGGACAAGCACGCAAACTAGCGCAACGAGTGGCCTGGGCACGTCGAGAGTGTAGCGGGAGATGGCCGCAGCTCCGTTCAGGCGAGGAAAAGGCGACGGTCGTAAGAAAACTCGCGTCCACCGCTCTTACCTGCATCACACGCAGGAGGACTGCCATGACGTCGTTGATCATTCTTGTTTGGAAGGTGGCCGCGTTCGCTGCCGTTGGTGGCTTGCTCGGAGTGGCCGCCCTCACCTTCGTGACCGAGACTGGTGCGGAGAGCGCCGGGGCCGGCCAGTCTGGCCAGCAGGGGACCGCTACGGGCGCCCGCATCATCGTCGCTCCCGACGAGATTACTGCTCGCTACCCGTTCCCGGTTCTTTCGATGGTCGTGGCGGACGACTAGCCCTGGGGCTTGAAATACTTCGCTTCGATTGCATCGATCTTGTTGCTGCGGCGGACGTGGCGTTCGAGGCCGGAGAACCGGGCCCGGTCGAAGGCACGGATGGCCTCCTTTGCCAGCTCCGGCCCGATAATCCGGGCGCCGAGGCAGAGGACGTTCATGTCATCGTCCTCGACGCCTTGCCGGGCGCTGAAGGAGTCGTGGCACATGGCCCCGCGCACGCGGGGGATCTTGTTCACGACGACGGAAGCACCAACGCCGCTACCGCAGACGACAACCGCGCGGTCGACCCGGCCCTCGCTGACGGCTTCGGCGGCGGCGGCGGCGTAGTCTGGGTAATCCACGGCGGCTTCCGAATTCGTGCCCAGGTCGACGACCTCGTTGTCGAGCGCCTCGAGTTCGGCAACGACCGTTGCCTTGAGCGGAAAGCCGGCGTGGTCGCAAGCGACGGCGTAGCGCATCAGGAGTCCTTCGTCCGTGCGAGGGAGCGTAAGGCCGCCTCGACGACCGCCTCAGACGTGATCCCGAACTGTTTGTAGAGCTCCTGGTAGGGGGCCGAGGCGCCGAAATGGTCGAGACCGATCGTCTCCCCGGCATCGCCGACGTAGCGCTCCCAGCCGAACGTGGCTGCGGCCTCGACCGAAACGCGAGCTCGAACCGAGGGGGGCAGAACCTCATCGCGATACGCCTGGGGTTGGGCCGCGAAGAGCTCCCACGAGGGCATGCTGATAACGCGCGCGTCGATTCCACGCTCACGCAACGCGGCCTGTGCGTCGATGGCGATCGCCACCTCGGAGCCTGTGCCAAGCAGGAGGACATCGGGAGGACCGTCGCCGGCGTTCGAAAGCACATAGGCGCCGCGTGCAAGGCTGGCGCCCTGCGCCGATGTGGCAAGAACCGGCACGTTCTGGCGGGTGAGTATGAGCGCGACAGGGCCGGGGGTCTGGAGGGCGACCTTCCAGGCGGCCACCGTCTCGTTGGCGTCGGCCGGCCGGATGACGGTCAGCCCGGGCATGGCCCTGCAGCGAGGCGAGGTGCTCGATGGGCTGGTGGGTGGGGCCATCCTCGCCGAGGCCGATGGAATCGTGGGTGAAGACGAAGATGACGTTCGTCTCCTGGATAGCGGCGAGGCGAACGGCGGGGCGCATGTAGTCGCTGAACGTGAGGAACGTCCCGGCGTAGGGCAGGACGCCCCCGTGGAGGGCCATGCCGTTCAGCACCTGGCCCATCGCGTGTTCGCGAACGCCAAAGTGGATATTCCGGCCACCCGGCTCGGAGGCCGACATCCAGGGCTCGCCGGCGATGTCGGTATTGTTGGAGCCGGTGAGGTCGGCCGAACCACCAACGAGGTTGGTTACTTTCGGGGCGAGCGAATTGAGCGCCCTACCGGAAGCGGAACGGGTGGCGACGCTGGTCCCCTGCTCGAAAGCCGGGAGGTCGTCGGCCCAACCTTCGGCGAGAGTTCCGGCAAGGACTCTCCGGAGATCGGCGCCTTCCGTGGGAAATGCGTCCTCGTATGCTTTCAGACGTTTTTCCCATGCGGACTGGGCCGCGCCGCCCTCATCAAGCGCCCGCCGATAGTGCTCCAATGCCTCGCCGGGGATGGAGAATGCCGGTTCAGCGGGCCAGCCGAGTGCGCGCTTGGCCCCGGCGACCTCTTCCTTCCCGAGGGCGGAACCGTGTGCCGCGGCAGTCCCTGCCTTGGTGGGGGCGCCATGGCCAATCGTCGTCCTCGCCGCGATCAACGACGGCCGAGAGGTTTCAGCACGGGCGGACTGCAATGCCGCGGCAACAGCAGCAACGTCCTCGCCGTCGATGTGCTCGACATGCCAGCCATAGGCCTCGAATCGCATCCCCACGTCCTCGCTGAAGGACTCGTCGGTGCTGCCGTCGATGGAGATCTTGTTGTCGTCGTAGAGGTAAATGAGCTTGCCGAGTCCGAGGTGGCCGGCGAGTGAAGCAGCTTCGCTGGCGACGCCTTCCATGAGGTCACCATCGCTGCAGATGCCGTAGGTGAAGTGGTCGATGACCGCGTGGCCGGGGCGGTTATAGGTGGCGGCGAGCCAGCGTTCGGCCATCGCCATGCCCACGCCCATCGCGAAACCGGCGCCAAGAGGGCCGGTGGTGAGCTCAACCCCGGGTGTGAGGCCATGCTCCGGGTGCCCCGGCGTTTTGCTGCCGAACTGGCGCAGGTGCTTGATCTCGTCCAGCGGCAGGTGATAGCCAGTGAGGTGGAGAAGCGCGTAGAGCAACATGGACGCGTGGCCGTTCGAGAGCACGAAGCGATCGCGGTTCGGCCACGCCGGATCGGCGGGATTGTGGCGGAGGAACTGCGTCCAGAGGGTGTAGGCCATCGGGGCACACCCCATCGGCGCGCCAGGGTGGCCGTTGCCGGCGGCTTCCACCGCATCCATGGCGAGCGTGCGGATGGTGTTGATACAGAGTTCGTCGAGGCTGCTGGCAGTCATAGGCGCGGCGGTTCGCTCCGGGTCGGCAGAGACTCGAACACTTGGTCGCGAGCGGCCGGAATTGCCGCTCAATCGTACCAGCGCGGGGCTAAGGGACGGCGGGCGGTGGAGATAAGGGCGGGAGAAGTGTGAAGAGGATGGCTACTGCTGGCGAAGCAGGTCCTCAACGGCGGCGATGGCGGCCTTGCGGTCCTGGCGCACCTCGGAACGGCCGAGGAGGAGCGATGCCAGCCCTTCGACGGCGTCGGCAAGAGCCGGGTCGTCGTCCCGGAGGCGGGCGAGCGCTTCGCTGGCGTTCTCGGGTTGGTCCCAATGCGGCCGAACCGCTTCGGCGACGAAGGCGGCGCCAAGGACCTCGATGACATCACCCTGGGTCAGGCGGCTACGAAGGAGACGGCTGACGGCTTCGAGGGCGCGTGACTGGGGGCCATCGGCGCTATCGAAAGGGGCATGCGTAACCGACGGGGACATAGAGAGCTCATCGCTCTTGCTCATGGCGTTTCCCTTCCCCGCCGCGCGTCTCGAATCGCGCAATGGATATAGTGCATGAGCATTTGTTTGCCGTCGAGTGGTTGCCATGGAGAGAATCGTGCCACAACAACGCGACAGATCGTGTCGCGAACGCACGTTGAACCCCGTTCCAAACGAACGGGGTTAAGATTGGCCGCGCATGGTGAGCGAACGGATTCAACGCCGCATCGACGCGCTGCTCGACGAGGTTGATGAAGCTGTCGCCAGTGCCGATTGGGCTGCTGTTCGCGAAAAGTGCGACACCGTCCTTCGCCTCGACCCCGACAACAGCGATGCTCGCGCCTACCTGGATGCCGCCGAAAGAGACACCGGTGTCGCCACCGCTGTCGCAACGTCATCGAGTTCCGACGGTCCTCCCCCGCTGACCATTCCTTCCCCACCGCTTCCCGCAGCATTCGTCAACGGGCGCTATCGCGTTCTCCGGTTCCTCGGTGAAGGTGGGCGGAAGCGCGTCTACCTCGCCAAGGACGAGCGTCTCGGCCGGGAGATCGCCTTCGGCGTCATCAAGACACAAGGGCTCGATGGCCAGGGCCGCGAACGTGTCGAGCGCGAAGCCCAGGCCATGGCCCGCCTCGGCAGCCACCCCAACCTCGTCGGTATCCACGATATCGGCGATGACCATGGCGACATCTATATGGTCCAGGAGTTCATGGGCGGGGGCGACATCGCGGCGCTCCTCCATGAGGCGGCCGGTACCCTCTCAGTCGAACGAGCTCTCGCTCTCGCAATTGATACCTGCCACGGCCTCGAGTTCATTCACAAAGCTGGCCTCATCCACCGCGACCTCAAGCCCGCCAACATCTTCCTCAGCGAAGATGGCGCCGCGAAGGTCGGCGACTTCGGCCTCGCCATGGCCATGGACCTCAGCCGGATCACCCAGCACGGCACCTTCATCGGCACCGTCGCCTATATGGCCCCAGAACAGGCTGTCGGCGGCGACGTCTCCATCCGGAGCGACCTCTATGCCCTCGGCTGCGTCCTCTATGAGATGGTCACGGGCAGGCCGCCGTTCATCGGCGATGGCCCAACGGCCGTCATTTCTCAGCACCTCAACACTTCGCCAGTCGCCCCGTCGTGGCACCGGGCCGAATGCCCACCATCGCTCGAGCGCGTCATCCTCTCGCTGCTTGAAAAGGACCCCGCCAAACGCCCTGAGAATGCAGCCGCTGCAGCCGCTCTCCTTGCCTCCGTCGACCTGAGCGAACAGCCCGCCGTCCACTCCGCCGGCCATGCCCTCGAACGCATCGCTCGCGGCGTCTTCGTCGGCCGCGAAAGCGAACTCCAGCGCATCCGCGCCGCTTTCGACGACTCCCTCAACGGCCGCGGCAGTCTCGTCATGCTGGTCGGCGAACCGGGCATCGGCAAAACGCGCGCCACCCAGGAGGTCGAGACCTACGCTCGTATGCGCGGCGCCCGTGTCCTCTGGGGCCGCGCCCACGAAGCCTCAGGCGCACCGTCCTACTGGCTCTGGAAACAGATCGGCAACGCCCACGCCCAGTTCGTCCCACCGGCCGACCTCGCCGGCAGCATCGACCCCTCCCAGGTCGCCGAACTCCGCCGCATGTTCCCCGCTCTCCAGGGCGCCGACGTGCCCGCCAACGAGGATGCCGGCTCCGCCCAGTTCCGCCTCTACGACGCCTTCACCGCCTTCCTGCGCGCCGGCTCCGAGTTGGCTCCCCTCGTCCTCGTCCTCGACGACCTCCACTGGGCCGACAAGCCATCGCTGCTCCTCCTCGAATACCTCGCCCGCGAGCTCTCCCACCTCCGCATCCTCGTCATCGCCACCTACCGCGATACCGACCTCGTGCGCACACATCCGCTTTCAGAAGCGCTCGCCAGCCTCAACCGCGAAGCCGGCTTCCTCCGCATCCCCTTGCGTGGGCTCTCTCGCGAGGAAGTCGGGGCCTACATTCGCGCCACCGCCAACACGGCGCCACCGCCGCGTCTCGTCGCCCGCATCTACGAAGAGACCGAGGGCAACCCCTTCTTCCTCTCCGAAGTCGTCAACCTCATGGCCCAGGAGGGCACGCTCTCCGACGACTCCGTCTCCGACATCGCCATCCCCGACGGCGTGAAAGAGGCGCTCGGCCGCCGTCTCGACCGCGTCTCCGAAGACGACCAACGAGCTCCTCCAGACTGCCGCCGTCGTCGGCCGCGAGTTCACCTTCGACACCCTCCGGCTGATGAACGACGCGACTCTGACGATGCCCTCCTCGCTTCAATCGAAGAGGCCGTCGAAGCCCGCGTCATCGAAGAGATGGACCGGCCGGGCCGCTATCGGTTCACCCACGCGCTCATGCAGGAGACCCTCCTCGGCGAGCTGACCACCACCCGGCGCGTTCGCATCCACGGCATGGTCGGCGACGCCCTCGAGAAGCGCTGGGGAGCCGCCGCCGAAGAGCGCCCGACCCGCCTCGCCGAGCACTTCGTCGAAGCCGCGATGCTCTCCCCCGACTACGCTGGACGCGCCATCAAGTACGCCATGCTCGCCGCCAAAGCTGCCGAAGCCGAAACCGGTTGGGCCGAGGCTGCCCGCTGGTACGAACGTTGCCTTGTCGATCATCAACGACGTGGAAGGTGTGGGTGATGCCGACGAGGCCGAGGTCCTGTTGGCCCTCGGAATCTGTCACGCCCACGATGCCACGTATAGACCGGCCTGGCGGAATCTCTCCCGGGCCATGACGTTGTTCCGCGACCGGGGTGAGCGCTTTCGCGCCGCCGATTGCGCCCTGGTGCTGGCCGGAATCCCGACGTCGCCGGCGCAGCACGACGGGGTCATCCTCGAAGGTCTCCGGCTTGTCGGAGACCAGTCGCCCGAGCACCAAGCTAGTCTCCTTGCGATGTTAATGCCGTTTGGTGGCATGGACGCCAAAACGTTCGATGAAATATCGCGCCTTGCCGATCTTCACGGGATCGAATCGGTCCGAACTAGGCTCAAGGGGGAGTCGGCGCTTGTTGAGTTCCTCCGTCTGAACTTTGACCGTGCTACCGAACTCTTCCTGGAAGTGGAACACGAAGCCATTCAGATTCAGAGCGTCGGTGCCGCAGGTGGTGCGCCTATGCAACGTGCGATGGTTGCCATCATGCCGGGCGATGTGTCCCACGGACGAGAAGTGGGACTCGCATGCCTCGACCGAACCACCAGAATTCACGCCGAATTTCCTGCTCATAACATCGAGCTGCGCCTGGCCGGCATTGCCCTCCTCCGCAACGAGTTGCCCGAGTTCGAACGCATCGCGTCGCTTGCCGAACGGCTGAGCGGGAGCTACGGGCTTCAACTTCAGCGCATTAATTCGTCTGAGATAGCTGGTGACATGCGCGAAGCCAGCGCGCGCTTGCCAGAACCCCGACTGGCAGGAGGGCTCCCTCCGTGGGTCGCCCAGATTCACGCGGCGAGAGCCCGCATAAGGTACCTGGAGGGGGATCTCGATGCCGCCCGCGCGGAGATGGCGGCATTCGAGGAACAACTGGTCCACCTCGCGTGGACTGAATATTACTCGTTCGCTTGGTTCTACTCGGTTACCGAGTTCGGCGATGCCGTCTCAGTGCTCCCGCGGGACGAAGTGGCCGAACAAATCTACGGACTTCTCCTCGGGTGTCTTCCCATCCGCTGGGACCCGGAGTCATGCCGCGGCGCCGACGCCATCCGTGGCGCCCTCGCCCTCCGCCTCGGTCTCCTCGACGATGCCGAAGACCACTACCGCACCGGCCTCGACTGGGCCACCGAACAGAATCTCCCTGTGGAACAGGGCCGCAACCTCGAGGGTCTCGCCTCCGTCGCCGAAGCCCGGGGCGACATCGCCGCCGCAGTCGAATACCTCGACAAGGCCGCCGAGCGATTCCGCAGCATCGACGCCGCCTTCTACCTTTCTCGCGTCGTCGGACGCCGCATGAGCCTCCTCGGCCTCGCTGACGCCGACGTCAACTCCTCGATCCTCGCCGTCAGCACCTCCGTCGCCGCGGAGGCGCCCGACCTCTCTGCCAACGCCGCCCCAGATGGCACCGTCACCCTCATGTTCAGCGACATCATCAATTCCACCGCCCTCAACGAGCGCCTCGGCGACACCACCTGGATGGCGCTCCTCCGCGAGCACAGCGCCATCGTCGAACGCGAAGTCGCCGCACATCATGGCCACATCGTGAAGTCGATGGGTGATGGCTTCATGGTCGCCTTCCCGTCCGCCCGCGACGGCCTTCGCTGCGCCATTGCCATGCAACGAGCCTTCACCGCCCGCAACGACAGCGCCGAGCAGGCTATCGAAGCCCGCATCGGCCTCCACACCGGCGAGGCCGTCCGCGACCATGGCGACTTCTTCGGCAAGCACGTCAACCTTGCCGCCCGCATCGGTGCCTCCGCCACCGGCGGCGAGATTGTGGTGTCATCGCTCCTTGCCCAGCTGGTCGACCCGAGCGGGGAATTCGCCCTGGAAGCGAGGGAGGCGCGCAGCTTCAAGGGGTTGGAAGGGGAGCACGTGACGTATGGGGTGGACTGGCAGTAGGCGCCTTCACAACCCCAACGTTTCCTTGAGATCGACCTTTGACTCCAAGACGTTCGCCCAGAGGTCTCCGACCTCGGCAATCCGAGCCGGCGCCGTGGCGAGCGTGAACTCGTCGGGGTAGCGCTTGCCAAGTTCGTCCCAGCGCAGGGGCATGGAAACAGGAGCGCCTGGCTTGGCGCGCGGGCTGTATTGGCAGGCGAGCGACTTGATTCGCGCGTTCTGGTTCACATCGATGAACACCTTGCCGGTGCGGCGGTCGGTGGCCCATTCGAGCGTTGCCAGCTTCGGCGCCCGCGAGAGCACCTCCTGGGCGATCGTTGTGGCGAGGGCGCGAACTTCGCCGTACTGGAGATTGCGCACGATCGGCACGTAGAGATGGAGGCCGGTGGCGCCAGAGGTCTTGATGAAGGCGGAGAGCCCGAGGCCGGCGAGCACCTCGCGGACACGACCGGCTACCTCGCAGGTCGCATCAAAGGCGATGCGGTTGAACTGGGGTTCTTCGCCCTTCTTCTCGTGCCCGGCGTAGATGTAGGGGTCGAGGTCGAAGAGGAGGTGGTCCGGGTAGTTGAGGACCGAACTCTCGACGGTCTCCTTGTCGCCCGCGAAGACGGTGGAGAGGCCTGCGGCATCGGGGTCCGGCGACACCCGCGCCAGTGAGGCATGCAGCTCAATGTCGGCAAGCTGCCCGAGCCAGAGCAATGTAGGGAGGTTGTTGCAGAGCAGGAAGGGGCGGTCCCCGGTGTTCGTCTCGCTGAACATGGTGATGTACTCGACGAAGGGAGGCATGTCCTTTTCGACCCAATGGCGCTGATAGAACGACTTTCCGGTGATGCCGTTGGGGTAGCGCGTGAGGGTGAGCGGGCGGTCGCGGAGGTGCGGCAGGATGACAGGGGCAACGGTGGCGAGATAACGGAGGTAGTCGCGTTTCGTGCGCGCGGGACGACCGCCGAATGCGGGCCAGAGTTCCTTGTCGAGGTTGGTGACGCCGACGGTGTCGGCGGCAATGGTGAGCTCCGCCTTCTGTTTCGTCGTCTCGAGCTGCCCGAGGACGGATGCCACGTCCGCGGCAAGGCCGTCGCGCACGGTGGCGGGAAGGGCTACGAGAACTTCCTCGCCCGATTCCGCGTTTCCGGGGCGCAGGTCGGCGGGCGACTTGTCGGTGCGAATGCCATGGAAGACCGGCGCGCGGAGGATTCCCGCCCGGGTCTGCTCGGCGTACTCGACCTCGGCCACGAGTTCGGGGCGGACGAAGGTCGTGCGCGCGCCATCGGGCACGTCGCCGGCGAAGGGAGACTCATCGCTGGTGAGTGCATCGAGAGTCCGGCGCAATCGCTTGAGGACGGCGTCGTTGAGGCCGCTCCCTACGCGCCCACGAAAGTCGAGGAGGCCATCGTCGCGGGGCGTGCCGAGGAGGAGACCGCCAAAGGTTGAGGATCGGCCCCCCTCGCCATAGGTGAAGCCGCCGACGACAAACTCGTCGCTGCGGCGGCTCTTGAGTTTCAGCCAGGAGTCGGAGCGCCGTCCGTGGCGGTAGGGGCTTGCTCGACGCTTGGCCACGAGACCTTCGAATCCGAGATCGACGACAGCCTCGAACGCTGTCCGCGAGTCCGCCTCGATCGGTTCGACGCGCGAGATGCTGGTGGAGGGAGTCAGCACCTGCTCGAGGAGGCTGCGCCGGCCTTCGATGGCTGCCGGGCGCAGATCGAAGCCGTCCAAATGGAGAAGGTCGAAAGCGAAGAACACGACTGGAACCTGTCCCTCAGCCACTGCCACCTGGCGATGATCGCCGAGGTTCATGCGTTGCTGGAGGAGCTCAAAGCTTGGGCGGCCGCCGTCGTCGAGGGCGGCGATTTCGCCGTCGAAGATGGCGTCGTGGACGGGCTGGGCGCCGAGGGCGCGAGCAATTGCCGGGTAGGCCGCCGTCACGTCGTTGAGGTTGCGGGTGTAGAGCCTGGCCTCTCCGTCCTTCACGAAGGCGAGGCAACGGATGCCGTCGAGCTTCGGTTCGAATGACCAGATCGTGTCGTCGAGATCGCGGGTCGGGCTGGGATTCGCCGTCATCGGCTGGAACGGCGCCGGGAACGTTGCCGGTCGTGCCCCCGGAAGGTCGGCAGGAGAGGCGGCCCGGCCGCCGGACGACGGGGTTTGCCCTGCCGCGAGGTCGCCGATGCTGAGGCCGGAGCGGACGGAGGTGTCGAAGGCTTCCGCAAGGTCAATGCCGGTGGTGGCGAGGTCCTTGTGCTTGATCAACAGCCAGCCGTCCTTCGTGCGGACCAGCGTCCAGGAGCCGCGCATCCGGGAGCCACGCGTCGTGAAAGCCACTTTGCCCGCGGCAATCTCGGCCTCGATCCGTTGGCCCGCTCGCTTGCGGTCGAGCCAGTCGTACTCTCCCTTCTCGTCGGGCGAGTAGGTGCCGATATCCCAGACGATCATGTGGCCGGCGCCGTACTGGCCGCGGGGGATCGAGCCCTCGAAGTCCAGGTAGTCAAGCGGATGATCTTCGGTCTGGTGGGCGCCGCGTTTCACGGCCGGGTCGGCAGACGGGCCTTTTGGGACCGCAAACGACTTGAGGACGCCACCCGCTTCGAGGCGCAGGTCGTAGTGAAGTGCAGTCGCCTTGTGTTTCTGGACGACGAAGCGGAGAGGCCCGGCGTCGGGAAACTTCGCGGAGCTATCAGGCTCCGGCGTCTTCTGGAAGTCGCGCTTGCGGCGGTATTCGGCGAGGTCAACTGTTGGCATGCCGGTCGCGCCGCCGGGAGTTAGCTGGCTTTCGCCGTTGCCTTACGCCGCCGGGAGGGCGACTTCTCTTCCTCGTCGGCCGTCTCGGCTTTCCCTTCCTTGCGGGCCCGGGCAGCCTCGACACTGGCGCGAAGAGCAGCCATGAGGTCCACCGCCGGGGCAGCCTCGGCGGGTTCCTCGGGGGCAACGAACTCCTGGCCCTCGAGCTTCGCCTCAATCATCTTCATGAGGGCATCGCGGTACTGGTCGCGATACTTCGTGATGTCGAAGTCCTCCTCGAGCAGTTCTACGAGAGCGGTCGCGATCTTCATCTCCGCTTCCGAGATCTCGATTTCATCGAGCGCTTCTTGCGGGCGGACTTCGTCGGCATAGAGCAACGTTTCCATGGCGAGCTGGCCGTTGAGCAGCCGCAGGGCGCAAAGGCGTTCCCTGCTGCGGATGGCTATCTTGCCGATCGCGGTCTTCCCCTTCGCCTCGAGGGCTTTGACCAACAACGCGTAGGGCTTAGCGCCGAGTTCTTCAGGTTCGAGGTAGTACGTCTTCTCGTAGTAGATGGGGTCGATATCCTCGGCGTCGACGAAGGCGGCGAGTTCGATGGTCCGCTTGCCGGCCACGGGCAGGTTCTCGAAGTCCTCGTCGGTGACGATGACGTATCAATCCTTCGTGTACTCGTATCCCTTCACAATCTCGTCGAGTTCGACCTTGCGCTCTTCGACCGGGCACCAACGCTGGTACTGGATGCGGGCGTTGTCGGGCTCATGCAGCTGGCGGAAGGAGATGTCCTTGCTCTCCGTGGCGGAGTAAAGCTTCACGGGAATGGTGACCATCCCGAAGCTGATCGTGCCTTTCCAGATGGGTCGTGGCATGGCGAACTCTCTCCCGGCCCCGGGGCAGGGCCGTCGATAGTTACGTCGATTATACAGGGTGCCCCGGTAAGCAGGGGTTGACGCGGACGCGTCGGCACAGTCGCGACGCTCGCCCGGATGCAGCCTGAGGCCGATTTCTCAGCCCAGCGGCGTTGCCACTCCCAGCTCTTTCGCGGTGTCCCGGAAGTACTGCACGACGTCGGGGTGGTAGGGGATGCCGCGCTCGCGCCGGTCGACTTCCGATTCATGCTCCTTCAGGCCGGGATAGAGCACGCGCTCCTCGCCGGGGGCCGGTGTCATTTCGCGCAGTTCCCGCAGGTAATGGTCCATGTCGCTCTTGAACAGGTCGAGCTCGGTGAATGCGTCGATGCGGTAGACGAGGAAGTGGTGGGCCTTGCCCTGGCGGGTGGCGAAGCCTGGACCGGTGCCGGAAAGCACACCTGCCACGATGTCGACGAACATGGCCATGCCGTAGCCCTTATGGCTGCCGTTCTCGCGGGTGCCGCCGGTGGGAAGCATCAAGAACTGGTCCGGCACTGGCCGCTCCTCCATCACGGGAGTGCCGTCCATCTCGGCAATCCAGCCGGGTGGCACGGTGCCCTCCAGACGCCGGAGGATGCGGATCTTGTTGGCGGCGACGCTGCTCATCGATGCGTCGAAGACAAACGGCGCCTCGCTCCTGGCCGGGGCGGCAATCGCGATCGGGTTGAGGCCAAGCACGCCGCGCGACCCAAACGTCGGCACCACCTGGATGCCGCCGACGGTGCAGGAGACGCCGATCATGTCGTGCTCCAGGGCGAGCTGGGCGTGGTACGCGGCGGCGCCGTAATGGCCGCCGTTGGTCGCGGAAACGGCACCGATGCCGCAGTCCTTCGCCTTATCGATCGCAAGGGCCATGGCCTGGGGACCGATGGTGAGCCCGAGGCCGCCAGCGGAATCGATCGTCGCCGTCGCCGCGGCCTCACGGACGATCTTCCAGTTAGGCGCCGGGTTTATCGACCCATCGCGGAGGCCGTTCACGTAATACGGCATCATGTTGCTGACGCCGTGCGAATCGATCCCCCGGATGTCCGCGTAGAGCAGCACGTCGGCGCTACGGCGCGCGTCGTCGCCGGGCATCCCCAGGGCCTCGAAGATGGCAACGACGGTCGCATGCATATCGGCAGGCTGAATCCGGACAGCGATTTCGTCCGGCACGGTAAAACGATCGACGGCCACGGGCAGATTCTCCTAGCGGAAGACTGAGTATTCGATCTCTTTGGAGGTAATGAACTCAAGCAGCGCGGGCGTGCCTTCCTGCGTCTTCGCGATCCCGCGCTTGATGGCAGCTTTGATCTCGCCGGATCGGTAACCCGCTCGCCGTAGCCACCGAAGGCTTTGGCCATGTCGGCATAGTTCCCGGAGATGTCCGTGCTCCGGTACTTCTCGGTGGCAGCCTGCATGATCGGCAGCTCAATCGCCATGGAGAAGTTGTTCAGGAGGATCGAGAGGATGGGGAGTCGCTCGCGGACGGCGGTTTCGAAATCCATCCCGGTGAAGCCGATGGCGGCATCGCCCCAGACGTTGATGCAGAGCTTGTCGGGGTGGGCGAGCTTCGCACCCATCGCCAGTCCGAGACCGTAGCCGAGCTGCGTCGTCTTTCCCCAGCCGATGTAGCTCAGCGGCTCGATGCTGGGCCAGAACGGCGAGATCTGGTCGCGCGGGCTGCCGGCATCGTGGGTGATGACATGGTTCGCCGGATCAACGGTGGCGATGAGGTCGTTGATGACGCGGTAAGGCGAAATGGGCGACTCGTTCGATTCGAGCTTGGGGCGCCAGCGGTCCATCCAGGCGTCGCGAATCTCGCCGATGCGGGCGGGAACCTCGTCCTTGCGGGCGGCGGCATGTTTGCCGGGGTTCGAGCGCAACGACTCGATGAGCGCACGGAGCGTGAGCTTCGCATCGCCCACAAGCGCGTGGTCGGGATAGATGTCCTTGCCGATGTCTGCGGGGTCGAGCGTGGCGTGGATATAGGTCTTGCCGGCGGGGAACTGGATGCCAAACCCCGTGGTCCCGAAGCTGCAACCGATCCCGAAGATGACATCGGACTCCTGGAGGAAGCGGAAGACTGGCTCAGGGAGCGAGCGGCCACCAGAGCCGAGGGAGAGTGGATGGTTCTCGGGGAAGGCGCTCTTGCCTTCGAGGCTCGTGGTCACGGGGGCGTTGAGGAGCTCGGCGAGTTCCTTCAGCTCCGGCCACGCCTTGGCATAGTGGACGCCCTGGCCGGCATAGATCACGGGGCGCTCGGCTTCCGCGAGGGCGCGGGCGACGCGGTCGACTTCGTCGGGCGCGGGGCCGTACCTCGTCGCAGGCGGTGGCTCGTACTGGACGTCGCCGGGAAGTTCCTCACGGAAGACGTCGACCGGGACTTCGATGACGACGGGGCGAGGACGGCCGTTGCGCGGTTGGGCGAATCCCCCGGCGCATGACCTCACCGATGGAGTCGCCGACGAGGACGCGCTCGCTGATCTTGGCGATGTGCTTGAAGTTAAGGGCGCTGGAGAAGTTAGGGTCCACCTCAGCGATCCGGCGGGGATAGCCGGCAGGGATCACGAGCAAGGGAACTGATTCGCTGTACGCCTGGGCGACACCGCCAAAGGCGTTCTCGGTGCCCGGTCCGTGCTGCATCACGAAGACGCCGAAGCGATCGCCGGAGTTGAGCCGGGCGAAGGCATCGGCCATGTGCAGGCCGGTTCGCTCCTGGCGGACGATGATCGTGCGGATATCGCGCCGGGCCGCCTGCTCGATGATCGGGTTCACCGGGTAGCCGACAATGAAGTCGACTCCCTCGCGCTTGAGGATCTCGGCGATGGCTTCTGCGACGTTCACGGGCTGCTCCGAAAAAAGGGGGATGCGGAGGAAGTTATACAGGGTTCGATCCCCCGATGAGCGCCTATCGCATTTGCGCGGTCCGCCGGGCCCGTGGGGGTACGATGAGATGACTCCCGGAGAAGGATGAGCGAATGCTATTGAGGGCGCTGGTGTTGAACAGCGATGGAGCCATCCATGACCTGGAGGACGGGCAGAGCGCAATCGAAGCAGTAGGCCGGGCGGATGGGCTGGTCTGGATTGACCTCGAAGGACGTGATGACGACGGTATCGCACTCCTCGAGTCGCTTGGCTTCGACAGCCTCAGCGTGAACACGGCCCTCGACGAGCACCACTCGCCGCCAAAGGTCGTGCGCTATGAGGACCACCTTTTCGTCCTCGCGCACGGGATCGATTACTACAGCGAGTCCGAGAAGGTGCAGAGTACCGAGCTGGGGCTCTTTCTCGGCAAGCATTACCTCGTGACCTGTCACCGGCTGCCCGCCGACGCCGTGGAGCACATCTGGAGCGAATTTCGGACGGAGCCAACCCACATCGGCAGGCGTGGCGCCGACTTTCTCGCGCACGCCGTGCTGGCAACGCTGGTGGCCAACCTCGAGCCGGCCATCGAAGGCCTTGGCAACATCGTGGAACGGGTGGAAGCGGAGATCATCGACGATCCCGGCCGCGTCCATCTCGACCTGCTCAACCAGGTCAAGCGCACGGCCCTGCGCTTGAGCCGCGTCCTCCAGCCAGAACGGCTCTCACTGCGACGCCTGCCGGAACGCGCCCGCGACCTCGTGAGTCCTGAAGGCGTGTTCTACTTCGACGACCTTGCCGACGACGTAGAGTTCCTCGAGAGCACGGTGGCGGGAGTCGGCGAACGGGCAAACATCGCGTTCTCTACCTACCTCTCCGTCGTCTCCATCCGCCAGAACGAGAGTGTGAAGGTGCTGAGCATCCTCGCCTTCGTCTTCCTCCCTCTCACGTTGGTGGTGGGCATCTACGGCATGAACTTCGACCACATGCCCGAACTCCAGACGCGTTATGGCTACTTTGTTGTGTTGGGGATCATCGTGGCGGCGTTGGCGCTCATGACGATCTGGATCTTCTTCACGCAGCGAGCGTTCCGCCAGGAAGCCACGACTGCCCTGACCCGGCTGCTTGTCGTCGAACCACGGCGCGTATCCGGCTATGGCGCCGCTCTCGCTCGTTGGCCGAAACGGATAGCCGCGGAGGTCGCCACGAACCGCCACGACGAGACAGACTTCCGGGGCCGGGGCTGATGTTCGACACGCACCGGAAGCTGTCGGGTGGATCGACGCATGTCCGCGCCCGGGCTACTGTTTGCCGGTGAGCGATGAGCCTCAAGCCGGATCCAGTTCGGGATGACCCGTCGCCTCGTCCGGCGGCGGATGATGGGCACGTTCAACGTGACCATGTCGCGGCCGCAACCGGCGCGCCGCGTTGGTAGCGGATCCCTGGAGATCGCCCTCGGATTCGCAGCGCTCGTGGTGATCGCAGCCGTCCTCCTGAGCCTCGATGCAACGAATGCCGCCCCAACCGTAGCTTCACCGCTCGAGGGCCTGTTCACGAGTGTTTCGGCGATAAGCGGCACAGGGCTCGTTGTCTTCGACACGCAGGCACAGTTCAACTTCGCCGGCGAACTGGTGATCCTCGTGGTCATCCAGGCGGGCGGCCTCGGCTACATGCTGGGGGTCTCGATGATCCTCTGGGCGATCGGAGGGCGCATCGGCCTCCGCGATCCCGACATGCTGCGCCTGTACTACGGCCTGCCGAGCATTGGTGAGGCGGCTCGCTTCATCCGAAACCTTGCGATCTACGCCTTCGCCTGCGAGGCGACTGGCGCGATTTTACTGTGGATCGGGTTCCGCTCGGCGGGCGTCGACAGCGGCACCGCGGTGTGGTGGGCGATCTTCCACTCGATCTCGGCCTTCAACGAGGCGGGCTTCAGCCTGACCGGCGCCGACCTCGTACCGTTCGCGCGCGAACCGCTGGTGTTGCTCCCCTCCGCGATCCTCGCGGTCCTTGGGGCGATCGGCGCCATTCCGGTGTTGTTGCTGTTCCAGGCGCGAAACCGCCGGTTGCCGCTCGATGTGAGGGTGATCTTCGGCGGCATCGCTCTCCTTCTGCTCATGGGCTGGGCTTTCATCGGGGTCTTCGAGTGGACCAACAGCGCGACCCTCGGCGCGGTACCGGCGTGGGACCGACCGTTGCTCGCCGCGGAACAGACCGCGATGTGGGCGACGGGCTTCAGCGCCATCCCTACGGCGCAATTGCATGACTCCACCAAGTTCTTCCTTATCGGGATGATGTTCGTGGGTGGCGCGGCGGGCTCGGCGGCAGCGGGAGTGAAAATCGGCACGTTCCTGCTGCTGTTGGCGGTGATCAATGCAACGCTGCGGGGCCGCAACGAGGTTGTCATGCTGGGGCGCGAGGTGCCCTTCATGGTGGCGCGCCAGGCGATGGTCATCGCCCTTGGCCTCGTCGCCTTCATCTTCGCCCTCACCGTCTTCCTCCTGACGGTCTCCGATGACCTCGCCATCGATGTCATGTTCGACGCCGTATCCGCATCGGCGAATGTCGGCTGGACATCACTCGATACCGCGACATGGGGTACACCCGCTCGGGTCGCCCTCATCGTCGCGATGCTGGTCGGGCGGTTTGCGCCCCTGCTCCTGGTCCTGGAAATGACGCGCCCGCAGAAGCAAAGCGCCATGCGCCATCCCACCGACGGTGTACGACTCGGCTAGGCTGCGCGGCCGCCGCCCCAAAGCTTCCTCGCCAACCTGGCGTTGTATTCCTTGAGCCACTGTTCGATCGTCGCCTCAAGGAGTGCGGCCTGGACGGCGCGGAGGTCCCCGAAGCGCGCGTGAATCATCGTCCCGTGCCAGGTGCTTTCGGCTTTCACGATCACCATCGGGAACGGCTGATCGAGCTCGCCCATGCCCAGCTGGAGGTAGAAGGAATCCCCTTCGAGGGGGCCGTCAAGTTCGATGGCGGCACCACCGACGGAGAGATCGGCGATGCGGACGGAGCGCGGATCGCCGTCCGTCTGCCACCAGAGACGGCCGAGGGCCCAGACGGGGAAGCGCTCGTATTCGCGGCGGTCAGCCATGACGAGATCATCGGCAGGTGACAAACGGGTGCGCATTATGTGCGCCGTTCACCGGCCGAGATTTCCCCGAGCCGTGTTCCATGCGGCGGCGAATCCCTTGTATCGTTGCAGCTATGACGCAGACACATGCCGAACCGCATATCGACCAGGTCATCCCGCCGAAGGCGTGGACCGTGACGCCGGAGATGCTGGCCAGCTACCGGGCGGGGCTTGATGTCCCCGGCTCAAACGTGCCCCAGATGCTCGCGAACGCGGCGGAGACGACGCTGCTCTTCTCCCAGCCGCGGGGCCATCTCTGGCTGCGGCAGGAGTGGGAGTTCCACAAGCCGCTGCGCCAGGGCGAGGAGTACAGCGTCGAGGGGCGGGTGATCGACATCTATCCGCGCCGCGACCGCACCATCCTGCTGACGGAGACACACGTCCGCGATGCCGATGGCGGCGTGGTGTCGGTCCAGCGACACCACCAGAGCTTCCTCCTGGAGAACCCGCCGGTGGGCGAGGTGCAGCTACGCAAGGCGGCGGAGAAGGAAGGCGCATCGCGGTCGGCGCCCTCCATGTCCCGCGAACTGGGCACGATCGAGCGATCGGTGTCCCTCGAGATGTGCGGCGAGTTCTTCTACGGCTCTCGCAACTACCACTCGGACCGGGCCGCCTCGAAAGAACTCGGCTTCCAGGACGTGGTAGTCGGCGGCCGGATGACGATGGGCTACATCGGCGAGATCCTCGACAGCACCCTTGGTGAGCGCTGGGCGACGACCGGGCGGCTGCTGGTCAAGTTCACCAACGTGCTGTGGCCGGGCGAAACGATCCGCGTGAGCGCGGGCATCGCGGCGGATGGAGACGCCGGACCGGGGCGTGAGCCGGTCGTAGCCCGCGTCGAAAAGGCCGACGGCACGGTCGTCATCGTGGCGGAGGGCAACGTCGCCCGCTAGGCGCTAGGGCCGGAACCGCAGGGGCCGCGGTCCAAGCCGGGCCGGCTGGGAAACGTTGTGGTACGCGGTTTCGACCCATTCGCAGATGTACCGCCGGGTGTCACGGGGGTCGATGACCTCCTCGATCTGGAAACGTGAAAGCGGCCCAAGGGGACCCCGGGCGCTTTCGATGCGGGCCATGATCTCGGCGCGGAAGGCCTCCGGATCTTCGGCTTCGGCGAGCTGGCGGCGGTAGGCAGCCTCGATGCCACCTTCCGGCGGGATTCCCCCGGTATCGGCCGCCGGCCACGTCACGCGCATGGAGGGACGGTCCTGGGGCGTGGCGTAGTTGTTGCCGGCGACGCCGAAACTTCGCCGCATGAGCACGGTAAAGATGGGCACGCTGACCTGGGAGAAGGCGATCATCCATTCGCCGCCTTTGCGGATGGTGCCCGTGATCTCGTGTTCGACGCCGACCGCAAAGCCGGGATTGTCGACGAGGTTGAGGACGGGGATATGGAAGAGGTCGCAGAGGTCGAGGTGGCGGATAAGCTTTTCGCAGCCGTCTGCAGTGAGGGCGCCGCCGTTGATGTGCTGGCTATCGGAGGCGATGACACCGAGCGGGTAGCCGTTGAAGCGCACGAAACCGGTGACCTGGTCCGTGCCCCAAAGCGGGCCGATCTCGAAGAACGAATCCCTGTCGGCCATGAGGCGGATCGCTTTGCGGATGTCGAATGTCGTTGTCCGCTTGCGGGGGACGAGGGAGAACAGTTCCTCGTCGCGGCGATCAGGGGCATCAGCGGCGCCCGGCGTGACCACGGGTGGCGCTTCGTAGACGCTCGAGGGCAGGTAGGCGAGGAAGCGGCGGGTCATCGCAGCCGCCTCTTCTTCCGTTTCGGCGAGGTTGTCGACCGACCCGTTGCGGCAGTGGATGCGCCAGTCGCCGAGATCTTCCTTCGAGATGTCGTAGCCCATGGCGTGGGTCACGACGGGTGGCCCGGCGACGAACAGCTGGGAAATATCGCGCACCATGACGGAGAAGTGGCCGAGGACGGCCTTTGCCGCCCCGATGCCGACGACGCTGCCTAGAAGCATGTTGACCACGGGCACCGTCGAGATCTGTTCGGCGTACATGCTGGACCCGAGGTGACCGGGAAGGGTGGAGCCGCCACCGCCGGTGACGCGCGGCCTGCCCGCCTTGATGGCGCCACGGCTTTCCAGGGCGCTCCGCTCGCCATCAGAAGCTTGCGCAGGGACCATCGCCGCGACGCTGCCCCCTCCGGACGAGCCGTCGAGCATGCGGACGGAGGGGATGCGCATCTGGATTGAGAGCCGGTCGAGATAGGCAGCCTTGCCGGCGATGGAGCCGTCGGCGTGGCCACCGCGGGAGGTGAAGTCATCGGCACAGACGACGGCCTTGCGACCTTCGATGGTTCCCCAGCCTCCAACATGGTTAGCGGGTGTGAAGTCGGTGATTCGGCCATCGTCGTCGTAGGAGGCGAACCCGGCGACGCTCCCGATCTCCCGGAAGGACCCATCGTCGAGAAGGGTGGCGATGCGTTCGCGGCAGGTGAGCTTGTTCCGCGCCCGCTGGCGCACCACGCCCGGGTCGGTCGAGTCCGGGCGGAGCCGATCGTGGGCGAGTTGTTGCAAGGTCGCAATCTGCCCGAGGATCGGCGCCCAGGAGTCATCGGTGTTGGACCGGCCGTCAGCGCCAGCCGTGTCGCCGGAAGCTTCGATGGCGGCAATGACCTGGCCGGCCTCGATGTGGTCGCCGGCTGCAAGGTCCTGGAGGGCCGCAATAACACCCGCGCAGGGGGCCGCCACGACCGTCTCCATCTTCATCGCGCTCATGACGAGGATGTGCTGGCCGGCTTCGACTCGTTCGCCCTCTTTCACCAGGAGTTCGAGGAGGGTGCCGGCCGAAGGTGCGGCGAGAGCGACCTGGTCCGCGCCGATGTCGAGGGTTGCGGCGGACGAGGCGGCGGCCGCGGCCTGGGCGCCGCCGGGCATTCCCATCGTGCGGGTTTGCTGTTCAAGCAGGCCGAGGACGCCACCCGCATGCCCATTGCTGCCGACCGGGGGCGAGCCGGCCAATTCGTCTGCGACGGAGGAGGTGCGGGCATTCCCAGCCTGCACAACCGGGTGCACGAGCATCGCGCGGAGCTGGGGTAGATTCGTCGGGAGGCCACCGATGTGGAATTCGTCGAGGGCACGAAGGGTGCGAGCGAGCGCAGACTCGTAGGTGCTGGCGGAGCCGATGACCTTGGCGAGAAGGGGGTCGAATTGCGGCTGCGGTGAGTACCCGAGGTAGCCGCAGGCGTCGACGCGGACGCCGGGACCCGATGGCTCCTTGTAGGCGGTTATGGTGCCCGCGCCGCGTGTCACAACGCGTGCCTGGATGGCGAATCCACGCGGGCTCCCCACTTCTTCCTGGCTGGCCATCCCGAGGTCGGCGAGCGTGGCGCCGGCCGCGATACGGAACTGGGCCTCGACGAGGTCGACCCCCATGACCTCTTCCGTGACGGTGTGTTCGACCTGTATGCGCGGATTACACTCGATGAAGAAATACTCGCCGGATTCGGGCACGACGAGGAATTCCACCGTCCCGGCGTTGGTGTAGCCCGCAGCCTGCGCAAGGCGAACGGCGTCGTCGTGGATCCGGCGGCGCAGGCCAGCATCGAGACCGGGGGCGGGGGCGATTTCGACCACCTTCTGATAGCGCTGCTGGATCGAGCAGTCGCGGTCGTAAAGGTGGACGACGTGGCCCTCAGCATCGCCAAGGACCTGGACTTCGATATGGCGGGGACGGACGACGACCTGTTCGAGGAACACGGCGCCATCCCCGAAGGCTGCTTGTGCTTCGCTGCGGCAGCGCTCGAACGAGGTGGCCATATCGGCCGGGTGCTCCACAAGGCGCATGCCCCGTCCGCCGCCCCCTGCGGCCGCCTTCAGCATGACCGGGTAGCCGATGGATGTAGCGAGAGCGGCCGCCTCGTCGGCGGATGCCAGGGCAGTCTCACTGCCGCGCACGACGGGGATGCCGAGCGACTCCGCGAAGCTCCGTGCCTGCACCTTGTCGCCAAAGAGCCGGAGCACATCGGGAGAGGGACCGACGAAGGTGATGCCGGCGGCGGCGCAACGCTCGGCAAAAGTAGCGTTTTCGGCAAGGAAACCGTAGCCCGGGTGGATGCAGTCGCAGGCCTGCGCCAGGGCCGCGGCGATGATCTCGTCGCCGGCGAGATAGGCCTCGACCGAGGCGCCCGCCGGGAGGGTGGCGCCGATTTCGACAGAGCGGGTGGCGAAGCGGGTGTGGAGGGCGAGAGCGTCGACTTTTGGGTAGATCGCGACGGAATCCATGTCCAGGCCGGAAGCGGCTCGAGCGATCCGAATTGCGATCTCGCCGCGATTGCTGATGAGGACGCGCTGGAGCCGGGTGCGGGCAACCGGGGACTGAACCATGGAGCTACTCCTTCGATCGGGTCGCCTGCCAGGGCGTGTGGCGAATATGTCACCCCGGGCGGGGCCCATCAAGGGCGACGGGCCCGTTGCCGCGATCGAAGTCGGTGCTGAGCGTCGATTTGCCGGCGGAGAAGGAGGCTTCCGCGGCGTTTAGCGGTCGGCGCCGGCGAGCATGGCCGCGTCCCAGTGGAGGACGATCTTGCCACCCTGCACCGCCGCGGCAGCCGAGTGAGGGAGAACAATGAACCTTCCGTCGTCCCGCTCCACCCGGAACCGGGCCGCATCGACGTCCTTCACGCAGCCAAGTTCCTCACCGTCGGCGGTGAACACATAGACACCGGGCGAGAGGGCGTCGCTGCTCAGTTCGGGCCCCGCGATGGCCGAGTGAGCAAGGAGCACGGGGACGACACCGCTCAACGTCACACGCTCGGCGATCTCCCCGATGTGGCGATCGTCGGGCACCTGTTCCCGCGAGTGCGTTGCCAGGGCGACAAGGTCGATTCCATCTTCTTCGGCACGCCGGATGATCGCCGCCGCCGGGTCGCGATCGGATACGACATCGATACTGACGGTTGCCTTCACCTGCCTTGCCAGCGTTTCCAGCCGCTTGCGGGCCTCGGCGGCCTTGCGCTCGAACTCTTCCTCGATTGCCTCTTTCGCTTCCGACTTGCTCCCGCTGTAAGGCTCCCCAACATCTGAGGCGGTGGGAGGTATGACTTGGAAGAGGACGACTTCGGCGCCGTCACTCCCCTCTGCGATGTTCCGCACTGGCGTGAGCGCCATTTCCGAAAGTTCCGACTCGTCGATGCAAGCCATCAGCTTCATGGGTCCTCCTCCTCGTGCCGGCCACGACGGGGCGCGGCACGGGAAGTCTGCGCGCATGGCGGTGGCACTCGAACAACAGGGTGCGCAGAGAAGTTACAAGGGCATATCGACTGCACTTCGCCTTCGCGGTATGTGTGCGCGAGCTTCATCCGGGCCAATCGACCTGGGAGTCGCTGTCCGCGTGGCTATGGGATGGCCGCCGGGCCTAGTCTTCGGGCGGGTGCTGGGCGTTGCGGCGAATGGCGAAGGTGGCGGCCTCGACGCGCCGGGTCAGGCCAAGTTTGGAGAGCAGGTCGCTGACGTGGTGTTTCACCGTCTTTTCGGAAAGGTAGAGGTGTTCGCCGATCTCCCTGTTGGTCATTCCCTCGGCGATGAGTTCGAGTACGGCAAGTTCGCGCTCGGTGAGTTGCTGCGCCAGCCGGTCTTCGTCGCTGAGGATGTTGCCTTCGCGGATCTTGCCGATCACCGCTGCCGCGCTTTTCGGGTCCAGGGTTGAGCCACCAGTCCCGACAATTCGCATGGCATCGAGGAGGGCGGCAACTTTTACGTCCTTGAGCATGAAACCACCGGCCCCAGCCATGATCGACGACATCACCGCACGTTCATCGCCGTACGAGGTCAGGATGAGGACGTTGGTTTCCGGGAGTTCGTCGCGGATCGCGCGGCAGGCTTCGATGCCGGAGAGGCGGGGCATGCGGATGTCCATGACGACAAGGTCCGGCTTCAGGCGCTTTGCCAACTGGACGGCCTCCGTACCATCGCGGGCCTCGCCGATCACGTTGAATTCGGCATGTGGCCGGAGGCTGGACTTGAGGCCCTCACGGACCACGTCATGGTCGTCCGCCAGCAGGATGCTCATTGTTTCGCTCACGAAATCTGCTCCCTTGGGAAACTCACCCTGACGGTTGTACCCATTCCTGGTATCCCGATGATGTCCAGCGTCGCACCAATACGCTCTGCACGGGTGCGCATGGTGACTGAGCCCAGACCGGACTGTACGGCGTCGCTGTTGAAGCCGGCACCATTGTCCTGGATCGTCAGGGCCGTTTCGGCGGCGGACTGGCGCAAGTCCACGGCGATCTTGGTGGCGGCTCCGTGGCGGACTGCGTTGCTGAGGGCCTCCCTTGCGATGTACGTGAGGTCTTCGGCTTCGCGGGTGCCGATTTCCCGGAGGGCGGCGGCCGCGATATTGATGACGGTGTCGATCCCGGCGGGGACCATCTGCTTCACAACGTGGGCGAGATCCCGCGAGAGTTCCGGCTGCGGCGCGGCCTGCGACGACTCAAGCATCGCGATGTAGGCGCGCATCTCGCGGATGACCACGTTGATCTGGTCGACGCTGTTGACGAGTGCGTGCTTCACATCGGGCACCACCGCAGCCTCGGAGGTCGAGTCGAGCTGCAAACCGATCGCGTAGAGGGACTGGATCGTCCCGTCGTGGAGGTCATGGGCGATGCGTATGCGTTCTTCAAGGAGGACGAGGCGACCGGAACGCTCCTGCGCCAGTGCGGCCCAGACGCTGCCCGCTATCTGGAGCGCCAGCAGGGTGGCCGCGAGTTCATCAGAAGCGGTGAACGACTCGCCGCCGCGCGATCGGGTCACGTAGATCGACCCGATGACGCGACCACCGGCGCGAATGGGTACGCCGAGAAAGGCGCACATGGGCGGGTGATCTGCTGGCCAACCGGAGGAATCGGGGTGAGCGGTCAGGTCGTCCAATCGGAGCGGTCCAGCGTGCCGAGCCAAGGCGCCGAGCAACCCGCGGCCAACGGGTGGGTGCCCAAGGCGGCGGGCGAGCGCCTCATCGATACCGACAAAGGTGAAGCGTTCGAGATCCAGGTTCTCGTCAAAAATGCCAATCGCCGCGAACTCGGAAGCGGTGATCTCCTTGGCCCGGAGCGCGAGCCGATTGAGCACTTCGCCAATGTCACCCGGTTGCCCGAGCAGTTCGGCCGTTTCGAGCATTTCCGCGATGCGAGCTTCGATCAGTTGGTGCGGCGCCGGCAGTTCCACGAGCCAATTCTACAGCGCGACCACGGCGTTGAGTTTCTGAGGGGGCTTTCGGACAAGAAGCACCCGTCTTTTCTCGTTCTCTGACGGCGGCAACGATCGGTGGTTGTTACACCTGGTTTGGTCAGACCACGTTGGCGCGATGTTGGGTCTCAGCGATGGCGGCGTCCACGGCGCTCGTGAGAGCCGTTGCATCGGCGGTCATTTCAAGGAATCTGTACGCGCCCGCCGCGAGGTAACGTTGGCGCTCCACGTCGCTTGTTCGCGACGCGAGGATGACAACACCAACTCCCCGGTCGGCGAGCGACTGACACTCCTCCAGCGAAGCATCCTGCGTCGTCGCCACCACCACGTCGCCGGGCTCCACGTCGGCAATCGTCCCGGGAACGGTCGTCCCCCGGAGCGTTGCTTGCATCGCTGCCGAGAGCGATGGATGTCTGATCACGAGCCGCACCATTTGTCTGCATTGTCGAGAGCGGGCTCCGTCGCGCGAAGGGACCAAAGGCTCACGTTTCGCGGACACTCGGGCCAAGCCCGGGTTGCCACCGCGGCCGGCTCAGGCGGTGGTAGCTGGCACAAGGAGCGCTATCGGCGCATCCGCGAGCAGGTGCGCCAGGTTCGCGGGTCCATCGATGGCGATTGAGCGACCGCTGATCGCGTTGTGGAACGAACCGCTTCGAGGGAGGTCGACCTCGGTGGTGGCCCAGGACTCGGAGACGATGCCGGTGCCGGAAACGATCCCCTGCCAGTGGCGGGGAGCGATGATACAGACCTCTCCCGATGGGTCGCCGCGGGCGAAGGCAACCACGGCGTCCTGGCGGTCGCCACGGACGGGCAACGGCACGTAGTCCCCACTGGCAAAGAGCTGTGGCATCACCCGGCGAACAGCGAGTGCGCGCTTCACGAGGGTCTGCTTCGCCCGGCCCCCGGCAAGGGCCTGCCACCACCAGTCTGCCTCGAGGACTCCAGCGGGGATCGCACCCAGGGAAGCCTTCCGCGCGCCGAAGTCGACGGGGCGCCGATTGTCGGGATCGACGAGGCTGAGGACCTCCGTCTCGTGGCCCTGGTAGAAGTCGGGGACCCCGGGACAGGTCAGCTTCAGGAGCGTGGCGGTGAGCCCGTTGAGCGCTCCGAGCCGTGAGATGCGCGTGCTGTATTCGGTCATTTCGCGGATGAACACCGGCGAGCGCGCAGGGTCGAGGATGGCTCCCACGAAGGTGCGGAGTGCCCGTTCATAGACCTGGTCCGTGTCCTGCCAGCTCGTCCTGAGCGAGCGTTCGCGGGCGGCTTTCACGACGTAGTCACTGATGCGTTGCCGGTACTCGTCGTCCGGGCTTTCGCCGGGCCAGGTCCCCAGCAGCGCCTGGTAGATACCGGACTCCGTATTGGGGGCGGGAAACCGTTGGCCCTCGACCGTCCCGCCGTGGGGGGCGTTCAGACGGTGCCAACGCTCCACCCATTCAATCCATTCGCCAGCGTCCTCCGTCACCACGTGAAGGCGATAGCGGACGTCCTCGCTCCGCTTGTTGTCGTGGGTCGAGGAGGCATTCAGCGCCTGCGGCGACGTCTGAGCGCGGGCGGTCATGAGGTCGTGGAATGCACCGAGGGTGATGGCGGGCAGTTCTTCGCGGGGACTCCGGCCAACGTCATTGAGCGAGACGAGCCTGTTGTCGCGGTACATTGCCGTGTCCTCGACACCCTTAGCGGCCACGGGCCCGGTGAGTTGTTGCCAGCGCAGCACGAACGCAGCGGCCCCGGCGCTCGCCTCGGGCGCCGTGAAGAGTTTCAGGAGGCCAGCAGTCTCCTTCGCCGGGGCACCTTCGCTCACGGCCGCGTCCGCGGCGTCCGTCAGCACTGCCATGTCGCCGCGGGCCATCCCCTGCGGTGTGCCGTAGGTTCGGTAGCGCGGCAGGGCCACGGTCAGTTCGGTCAGGGCATGCCGGATGCGGTTCGTGTCGCCGCCGACAAGGGCCACGGCGTTCGCGACTATGTGTCCATACTCGCCCCCGAAATGGTCGATGAGGACCTCGTGCCTGGCATGCCGGACGAGGTCGGGGAACGCGGCAATGCCGGGTGCGAAGCGGCGGTACCAGGCGCCAATCGCCTCGACGCCGGGGCGGGCGACGAGCAATCGATCGACGGCCCCGAGAAAGTCATAGCCCGTGGTGCCGGCGACCGGCCAGGCGCTGGGAATCGACTCGCCGGCGTCGAGGATCTTCTCCACCCAGATGGGGCGGCCCTCCAGCAACTCCTGCAGGCGTTCCAGGTACTCGCCGGGAAGCTTCAGCCCATCGATATGATCGACGCGAACGCCGTCGAGAAGATCAGCAGTCGCAAGCTCGCCGATGAGACGATGGGTAGCCTCAAACACCTCGGGCCGCTCGACTGCGACGCCGACGAGGTCGTTGATGTCGAAGAACCGGCGGTAGTTCACATGCTCAATCGCGTCACGCCAGTAGCCGAGGACGTAGTGCTGCCTGGCCACGACCGTATCGAGTTCTTCCCGCGTGGGGGCGGAGCGAAGCTCGGCCAACGACTCCGGCCGGATGGGGAAGCGCCGGTCGTAGTAGGCGATCTCGGGGTCACCCGACTCCGTGACGAGGGAAAGCTCACCGTCGGCAAGGTCGCCGAAGGGCTTATCGAGGACCGGGAGAAACACCTGCCCTCCCCCTTCGTCCCAATGAATGTCGAAATAGGGAGCAAACCGGGACGCCTGGCCGTACATGAGGACATCGCGCCACCAGGGGTTCTCCTCGTGGGCAGCCATGTGGTTGGGGACGATATCCACGATGATGCCGAGTTCTGCCGCGCGACATGCCGCCACAAGGCGTTCGTAGCCTTCGCGGCCACCGAGAACCGGGCTGATGGTGAGCGGATCGACAACGTCGTAGCCGTGGGCGCTGCCCGACTTCGCGCGCAAGATCGGCGAGAGGTAGAGGTGCGAGATTCCCAGTGACGCCAGGTAGGGGACGATTGCCTGGCATCGTCGAAGGTGAAGCCGGAATGGAGCTGCAGCCTGTAGGTGGCAGTGAGGGGAATATCAGCCGGCATTGGGCGGGAGGACAACCGCGAGCCAATCGCCGAGGGCCTGGAATTGCTCAAGCCATTGGCGGGCGTCAGGCTCATAGTGCGCGGCGCGATTCTCGGCCGTGGAGTACACCGCCGAATGCGCGACGCCGTAATAGGCCTTCTGGATCTGCCAGCGATCGATCTCCTGCTCCAGTTCGTCTGAGAGCTCGGATGCGACGGTGAGGTTGTCGAGGAGGTCCATGTCTTCCGGATCGCGTTCAAGGGCGATGGCCATGCGCTCCAGCGCCCGCTCGCAGGCGAAGCGAAAGCCTCCGACGTCTCGAGCTTGATGCCCCAGCCTCGCGCCTCATCGACGATCCGTTTCACTTCGGGAAAGGCGGGCGACGGCTGGTCCAGCTCGAACACCGCATCGCTATGGAGCACGGTTTCCGCTGCCACACGCAGGCCGGCCGGCATCGGGAAGGCGAACTGCCCGAGCGAGTGCATGAGGGGGAGGTTCTGGACGTAGATCTCGCGGTACGCCTCGCTCACGCTCTCCATGGTCGAGTTGATGACATGGCTGAGGACGTGACGCTGTTCATCCCGGAATAGGGAGCGAAGGGAGTAGGTGTGGTCGCCGAAGTGTCGTTCCTGGAGGCGCACAATCTCCGGAATGTCGGAACGAGTGAAGGCGTCCGTCAGGTCTCGCACCATGGCTTCGTAGGGTTCTTCGCCTTCGTAGTTGCGGATCCCGGCGCTCACGTTGTGGTCACCGAGGTGAAGGATGCCGTAGCTGACATCGGCGAGCTCGGTGGTTATGACGGAGGTGAGCCGGCTGCGTCCGAGCAGCAAGCGCACCTGGCCGGCCTCGGATAGCCGGCGGTCAACCTGCTCTTCGGTGAACGGGTAGACCGCCCGGTGCTCACGGTTGTTGCCGTTGAGGTCGATGAAGAGGGAGTTGATCGCGTAGTGGGCAGCAACGCCCCGAAGGTCGACCACGGCAGGCTTCACGTAGCGCTCGTACACTGACCCGCCGTCCCGCTGTGCGGGCAGATTGCTCTTCGCTTCGCTGAGGCGGCGGACAAATTCGTCTTCGAGATCGAGGTCGAGCACATCGCGGGCAAGCTGCACCACGCGGCCTGCGTACTGGATAACCTGCACGGTCTCGATGCCGGAGATATCGTCGAAGAACCAGCCACAGCTGGTGAACATGAGCATGGCGTTGCGCTGGAGTTCGAGGAGGCTGAGGGCGCGGGTGACGGTCGAAGTCCTCGCCTGGCGTCGCGGCCGTTCGCTCGATGAATGCCGCGAGGATTCTCTTCCGATCGGTCGAGGACGACGTGGATGTACTCGTCGCGGGCGGCCCACGGATCGTTGAAGAGCAGTCCGGCGGCGGTTCGAAGGGGTGCTCGAGCTCGTCTCGCAGCCATGGAGAGCAGCGAGAAGGGAGCTCGCCAGGCCTGGTTCCATCCCTGCCGGCCGCTGTTGCACCCGCAGTCGCTGCGCCAGCGCTCGATGCCGTGCGCACAGCTCCAGGAGGTGTTGTCCACGACCTCAGCCTCGATACTCCGGGGGGAACATCTCGAGGTAGAGCGCCGTAGTTGGCTAGCTCTGCAAGCTTTTCGCGCTCGAGTAGTCAACGGCATAGGCGAGGGCCATCTCCCCATGGCGATGATGGTGGCCGTAGGTCTCGCCGTCGGTGGCGATGTGTTCGAGGCGGGGACCGTCGCCCTCGCCGAAGGCGCCGAGGAGCGCTTCCGGCGAAGTCTTCGCCGCGCACGAGCAGCCCTTCGAAGGCGACCGCCCGGGAGGTTGAACCGTCGTAGAAGAAGACGGCGATGGACTTCGCCGCTCGGAAGGTTGACGCGGTAGGGCCGTGTGGTGTCGAGGGCTCGGTCGGACGATCGCGCCAGTCCCTGTCTCCGGTTTTGCGAGTACGCAGGGCCTGGTGGGGGGCGAGGACGGTGAAAGCGATGCCCTCGGCAGCGAGATCTTCAAGGGTTTCGGTGTCGACCGCCGTCTCCGGCAACCACATGCCTTCGGCTTGACGGCCGAAGCGGTGCTCGAAGTCGCGAAGACCCCAGCGGATCTGGGTGCAGTGGTCCCGCGGGCTGGCCAGGGCAGGATTGGTGGTTGTACGCCTGGGCGATGGCGGAGCCGTGGCCCTTGAAGCGATCGGCGCTCCGGGCATCTGCGTCGAGAATGTCCTGGTAGACGCCGGGCTCGCTGTCGTCCAGCCAGCTTGAGCAGGGTGGGCCCGAAGTTGAAGCTCATCCTCGCGTAGTTGTTGACCAGTCTCACGATGTGGCCATTGCCGTCGAGAATGCGGGCGGCCGTATTCGGCTCGTAGCACTCGGCCGCGATCCGCTCGTTCCAGTCGTGGTAGGGCGCGGCGGAGTCCTGGGGCTCGACTGTTTCAAGCCACGGGTTCTCGCGTGGCGGCTGGTAGAAATGGCCGTGAATGCAGAGATAGCGTTGTTGCGTCATAGAGCCTCGGGATATCTCACCAACATAGCTGAGCGAGGGGCCTGCATGAACGGCGCAGTGTGACGGTTTTGCGTGCCGGGGCCACCCCATTCGTTGGCGGCCGAGTCAAACAGGACGCGACTGCCGGCCGGGGCGGGGAAAGCCTGGGGCTCATGGGCGAAGTTGAGGTGGAGGGCAAGCAGGTCGCCGGCGGCTTGCCGCGTGATCACGAGCGACGTGGGAGATTCCGCCGCCACGCTGAGGCCATCGCGCGTCAATGTGTAGAGCAGTGGCTCCGACTTCCGGAGACGGAAGAGCTCGGCGTAGACACGTTGGAGCAGGAGACCCTGTCCGGATACGCCACGCCGCGGATCAATGCGGCAGGCCTCGAAGGTTGCCGGAGACCCGGGATCGGCAATCTTCGCAGTCAGGCCCATGGCGGCGTACTCCCGCGTACGCCCCCGGCGAATGGCATCGACAAGCGCGGGGTCTCCGTGGTCCACAAAGAACCAGAAGGGCGCTACCTCGCCCCACTCCTCGCCCATAAAGATGAGAGGGACATAGGGGGAGAGGATGACTGCAGCGGCGGCCAGCTTCAACGATTCGAAGTCCAGGATGGCGGCGAGGCGATCGGACCAGGGCCGGTTGCCCACCTGGTCGTGGTTCTGGTCGAAGACGACCAGGCGCGATGGATCGATATGGGTGGATGGACGACCGTGGCGCCGGCCATAGTACTTGCTCGGTTCGCCCTGGAAGCGGTACCCCTCGGCGTAGCAGCGGACGAGCGACTGAATGTCCCCGTAGTCGATGTAGTACCCGGCGCGTTCGCCGGTGAGGAGGGCGTGGAGGGCATGTTGGAAGTCGTCGTTCCACTGGCCATCGAGGCCGCGCCCTCCTTCGTCAACGGGCTGCAGATAGCGCGAGTCGTTGAGGCTGGTTTCGGCGATCAGTCGTAGCGAGCGACCGGAGTGGGCCTCGGCCTCACGCACCCGAGAAGAGAGGTCCTCGAGGAACGAGATGGCCCTGTAGGCGTCCCGGATGGTATGCGCCGCATCGAGGCGAAGGGCGTCGATGTGAGCCGCCTGCATCCAGAAGATGGCGCTGCGAATGAAGAACTCGCGCACCTCATCGCTGCCCCGGCCATCGAAATTGAGGGCGGCGCCCCAAGGCGTGCGGTAGTCGTTGGTGAAATAGGGCCCGAACCGGGCGGCGTAGTTGCCCTCGGGGCCGAGGTGGTTGTGGACAACGTCGAGGGCGACGCCGATGCCGTGACCGTGACAGGCGTCGACAAGGCGTTGAAGGCCGCGAAGGCCACCGTAGCTTTGCTGGGCAGCGTACGGATAGACGCCGTCGTAGCCCCAGTTGCGGCGACCGGGGAACTGGGCGATGGGAAGCAGCTCGATCAAGGTGATGCCGAGAGCCTTCAACCGCGGTAGCTCTGGGATGATCGCCTCGAACGTCCCCGCGGCGGTGAAGGTGCCGACGTGGAGTTCGTAATAGACCGATTCTCCGGGAGGAACGCCAGTCCAATCGCCGTCGGTCCATTCAAACGAAGGGTCGACGACCTCTGAGGGGCCGTGGACGCCGTCTGGCTGGGAGCGCGAAGCCGGGTCCGGCAGTTCGTCTCCGCCGGGGAGGACGAACTGGTAGCGCGTGCCCGGCGGCGCCTCCGCCGCGAGCTCGAAATACCCATTCCTGGCGGCCATCATCGCAACCGGTGAGCGGTCATCGACGCGCAGGGACATCGTTTCGTGGTTGGGCGCCCAGACGCGAAAGAGTGTGGTCGTGGCGTCGACGAGATGAGCCCCGGGGCCAAGCACGACGGGAGTCATTGGCGCTTGAAGTACAGCGCGCCCAGCGGGGGTAGCTGCATCGTTAGCGAATGGTAGTGGCCGTGGTAGGGCACCGGGACGGAGTCCACAAAGCCCATGTTTCCCCGTCCGCTGCCGCCGTAGATCGCCGCATCGCTATTGAAAACCTCGAGCCAGCGGCCGGGGCTGGGAACGCCAACGCGGTAGTTTTCGCGAGGGACCGGGGTGAAGTTGAAGACGGCAAGCACCGGACCGGCGCCATCGCCGGAGTGGCGGAGAAAGGCCATCGTGCCGTGGTCGGCATCGTTCGCCTCCACCCACTGGAATCCACCGGGCTCGCAGTCCAGCTCGTGGAGGGCGGGCTCTTCGCGGTAGGTCCGATTGAGGTCGGCAATGGCCCGCGCGAGGCCGGCGTTGAAGGGCTGGTCGGTAAGGTGCCACTCCAGCTCAGCGTCATGGTTCCATTCGCCAGCCTGGCCCAGCTCGGCCCCCATGAAGAGCAGCTTCTTGCCGGGTTGGGCAAACATGTAGGCGTAGAGCAGACGAAGGTTCGCCATCTGCTGCCAGTAGTCACCCGGCATTTTCGCGAGCATGGAACCTTTGCCGTAGACAACCTCGTCGTGCGAGAGCGGCATCATGAAGTTTTCGCTGAAGGCGTACACGGAGCGGAAGGTGAGTTCCTGGTGGTGGAAGCGGCGATAGATGGGGTCGCGAGCGAAGTATTGGAGCGTGTCATGCATCCAGCCCATGTCCCACTTCATCCCGAAGCCGAGGCCGCCGAGGTAGGTTGGCCGCGAGACCATCGGCCAGGCGGTCGACTCTTCGGCGATGGTCTGGACATCGGGGAACCTCTCGTAGACGGCCGTGTTGAGCTCGCGGAGGAAGCGCAGGGCGTCGAGATTCTCGCGGCCGCCGTACTGGTTGGGAATCCACTCGCCGGGCTCGCGTGAGTAGTCGAGGTAGAGCATCGAGGCAACGGCATCGACGCGGAGACCGTCGACGTGGAACTTGTCGAGCCAGTACATCGCGCTGCTGGCGAGGAAGCTGCGGACCTCGTTGCGGCCATAGTTGAAGATGAGGCTGTCCCAATCCTTGTGAAGTCCCTGGCGCGGGTCCTCGTGTTCGAAGAGGTGGGTGCCATCGAAAAAGCCGAGGCCATGCTCATCCCTGGGGAAGTGCGAAGGTACCCAGTCGAGGATGACGCCGATGCCCTCCTGGTGGAGGCGGTCGACGAGCGCCATAAAGTCGGCGGGTGAGCCATAGCGGCTGGAGGGAGCGAAGTAGCCCGTTGTCTGGTAGCCCCACGAGCCAAAGAACGGGTGCTCCATGACGGGGAGAAATTCGACGTGGGTGAATCCGAGGCGGCGAACATGGTCCACAAGGGGCTCGGCGAGTTCGCGGTAGGAAAGCGAGCGGTAGCCGTCCTCGTGCACGCGCCGCCAGGAACCCGCGTGCAGTTCGTAGACGGAGATCGGGGCGCCCAAAGCGTTGCGTGAGCCGCGCTCAGCCATCCAGGCGGCGTCGCCCCATTCGTATTCCAGTGAGGACACACGGGAGGCGGTCGCCGGTGGGATTTCGGCGGTGAAGGCGAATGGATCGGCCTTGTCAACACGGTAGCCGTTGTGCCTGGACTCGATGTGGTACTTGTACGTCGCGCCGATAGCGGCATTCTTGACGACACCCTGCCAGATACCGGACGACTCGACCGGTTCGAGGGGATTGGCATCCCCGTCCCAGCCATTGAAGTCGCCGACAACGGAAACATGGGCGGCGTTGGGAGCCCAGACGGCGAACCGCGTACCAGCGGGTGTCGGGTGGGCACCCAGCTTCTCGTAAAGCGTGTAGTGGGTGCCTTCATTGAAGAAGTGGATGTCGTCGGCGGTGATGCCGGCCGTCGTGGTCATTGCGCTTCTCCTCGGCCGGACATGGACTGGGTGAGCTGCTGGAACGCCGAGCTGGCGGGCAGAACCTCAAGGCTATAGCGGTGCTTGCCGCGCCAGTTGGGCACGTCGCCCGAGGTGCCCGGGATGTTCTGGGAGCGCGTTTCGCCCCACGTGTCCTCGAGGGTGACCATGACCTGCGCCGCCGGCGAGTCGGAAAGCCATTCGTGAGCGCGACGTGCTACCGCCAGTGCGTCGTCGGAGTTCACCGTACCAACCCCGACGGCGAAGCGTTCGCGCTGTTCCCAGGAGGCTTGCCCCCAGTAGCCGGCAAAAGGCGCCATGTCGTGGGTATTGAGGCTGGCGATCGATGACGGTGAGGGGGTCGGAAGGGGAGGTGTCTCATCCGGCCTGAGTTCGATCTGAGCGACATACATGCGGTGGAGCCCATGCTCATTCATCGCCTCGCGTACGCCGGGAGGCACGGTCCCCAGGTCTTCGCCCACCACCATGACCTCGTGCCGGACCGACTCGAGGCAGATCACGGCATACAGCTCTTCGGCCGGGTAGCTGACGTAGATGCCATCCTTCGCTCCCCTGCCGTGGGGGACCCAGTAAAGCCGGTGCAGGCCCATGACGTGGTCGATCCGCAGCATGCTGGCGACCGACATGTGATGGCGCAGGGCGTCGATGAAGGGCTGGTAGCCCGCTTCGCGGAGGGCTTGCGGGAGGATTGGCCGAAAGCCCCAGTCCTGTCCCTCGGCGTAGAAACCGTCGGGCGGGGCGCCGATGTTGAGCCCGTCGGCAAACAGGTCCTGCTCCGACCAGGCATCGAACCCATCCGGATGTACTCCCACAGGGAAGTCGAGGTAGAGGCCCAGCTCGCGGTCGGCCAGTTGTCCGGCTGTCTCTGCCAGCTGCGTGCTGACGAACCACTGGGCGAAGAGGTGGTAGCGGTATTCGTCCTGGTCAATGGACGGCAGGGCGATCTCGCCACCGCGCTCGGCGGCGGGCCAGGCGTGCCAGCTGGTCCGAACGCGTGCGAGGTATCCGAGGAACCGTGCATACCGCTCGACGCGGGGATTGCAGGCGACGAACGCCTCAACTTTGGTCCAGGGGGCGCCGGGTGAGAGCATCTGCGCTTCGAGTGCCCGGCGCTTGAGGCTGGCAACGGCACGATAGTCGACGAACTCGCCGGCGCGAAGGGCAGCGGCCGCTTCCCGGTCGAAGGAATCGGGGCGGGCATAGAACTCGTTCCAGCAGGTCCGGCTGACAGGCGCGTAGGGGCTCGGCTCAAAGGGCTCATCGAGGAACGTGGCGAGGAGGGGGAGGGTGCCAACGAAACGGGCGCCGTGTTGGGCCACCAGGTTCCCGAAGCGGGCGAGATCGGCAAGGTCACCGGCCCCGGCGTTTTCGGCCGAGCGAAGCGCGTAGATCGGCGTGAACACGCCCCATGTCCGGGCAGGGCCGGGTTGGAAGGCCCGGCGCGGCGCCGCGATGACGCGGCTGGTCACCAGCTCTCCGCCGAGGTCGATGGTCAGCTGGTGGTAGCCGAGCGCCAACTGGGGGAGGTCGAAGGAACGATTCTCGATCGGCGCGGCCCAGGCGAACTCCCCGCCTGCCTCGTCCGCGAGGGTGCATTCGAGCGTCGCGGGAGCGGAGGAGATGCGCAGCGGCACCCTCACCGGCGCTCCCTCCCAGGCGATGATCACCGGCTCCAAGGGGCGGCGATCGGCCGCCGGGTCCTTGCTTTCGATGGCGGCAAGACCGGCGAGCAGAGCCTCCTCTGAAGCCTCTTGTTCGGAGCCAGCAATGTCGTGGTAGGCGATTGAGATGCCCGCCGCGAGGGCCCGCCGCCGTGTTTCGTCGCTAGCTCTCACGGGCATCCGCCATCGCCAGGGCGAGCGCGCCGTGGACAGGGATCGGCAGCCACTCGGGGCGGCTCTGCAATTCGTAGCTGATTTCGTACATCACTTTCTGGAGCATGAGCGAGTCGAGAAGCACGTCGAAGGCTTCAGGGTCCCCGGGGATGAGGCCGGTCCCCGACATTTCGTGAAGGTAGGCGCGCAGGAACGTGTCGACCGTCCAGCGGTACCACCAGTCGGCCCAGGGCGCCAGGGATTCAACATCTTCAGGCCGAACGGAGGCACCAAAACCGGGAACGACGAGGTGGGCCTGTGCCGCGTAGTGGAAGGATCGCAGCATCCCGGCCACGTCGCGGAGGGGAGAGCGCTTGATGCGGCGTTCGCTGAGCGGGCGGGCCGGCTCCCCTTCGAAGTCGATGATGACAAAGTCGCGACCGGTATAGAGCACCTGGCCGAGGTGGTAATCGCCGTGGATCCGAATACGAGAGCCGGCCATGCGCCCGAGCGCGACCGCCCGGGTGCGTTCGAGCAACGTCGTTTCGTGGGCCAGTAGTTGGTCCACGGCGGGGTCTGCTTCGCGACCGCGCTGCCAGCGGCGGAGGGCCTGGAAGGTGCGCTGTACATCCGACCTGGCCTCCTGATAGAGCGAGCGCTGGTAGAGCTGTGAGAACGGCTCAGGGGCATAGGTGGAGTCAGAAGTTCCATGGCCGAGGGCGCGATGCATCTCGCCGGTGCGGGTCCCCAGGAGCGCGGCCCAGTCGAGGTAAGGGGTGAGATTCTCGCGAACTTCGATTGGCGGCTCGGCGCCGGGATCCTGGCCACGACCCGGGGGGAGCAGCCGAAGCAAGCGCTCGTCGCTGTCGGAGGTTACAAGCCGTTCGAAGTAGCGGCCCAGCTCGTCGATCGTGAGGGACCAGGCGTCGCCGCTGTTGGCAACCTGCTCCTGGACAATGGCGACGGTCGCCGGCTGGCCGCGTTCGGGCCGGTACTCGATGAAGCCTGCGGTGCGCGGTGTGTGCGCGAATTGCCGGGTCTCGGAGAGATAGCGGCTGAGCTGAAGGTCCGGGTTCTCCCCTGCATAAAGGCGACGGTAGACCTTCATGATCCACTGGCTACCGTAGAGAATGCTCGAGTTGCTCTGCTCACCGCGGTGGGCGCGGCTCGCGTGATTGTCGCCCTCGCTGGAAAGCTGGCGGGCAAAGCCACGCAACGGCACGCCCGCGAGGCTCCCCTTGAGGCCCTTCCAGGAGCGGCGTTGAGCGACGAGGGCCAGGAGGTCGCGTTGCACATCCTCATGGGCGACGGCATCGACGATGAAGCCATCGCCTTCGTTGGAGTGCACGGAGAGGAGCGCCGACGCCTCGTCGGCTGCGCCCGCCGGGATGTGACGAATGGGGACGACGTAGGTTTCGGGTTCGGCATCGAAGTACTCGACCCGGACGAGCACCACGCGCGCATCGTCGCGGGCGCCCGAGCCGACGGGCACAGCGTCGAGGATGTGTGTGTTGTTGATGCGCCGGTTCTTGGCGCCGAACCAGCGGCGACCCTGGAGGACATCGCGCATGACGCGATTGAGGGCCGGTCGGGGTCCTTCGACGATGCGGGACCAGTGGCCGCGGACGGTGACCTCGGGGAGCCGCGTGCCCGACTCGGCTTCGACGGACGCAGGAGCCGGCTCGAGGACGAACCAGTGGAAGGTGTGCGGGCCTAGCGAGAGGAAATAGGGCTCTTCGCGGATGGCAGGGAACTGTGTGCGGCCGAAGAGTTCGAGCGGCACGGCGCCGGCGAAGGCGGAAAGGTCGAGTTCGACCGCCTGGCTGAACCGGGAGAGGTTCGCCACGACGAGCATGCTCTCCGCTTCGTAGCGGCGGATGTAGGCGAGGACGCGGTGGTTATCGGGATGGAGCATCTCCATCGTCCCGCGGCCAAAGGCGGGGTGCTGTTTTCGCAGCCCAATGAGGCGCTTCATCCACCAGAGCAACCAGCTGGCGTTGTTCTGCTGGCTCTCGACGTTGACGTACTCGTAGTGGTACTCGGGATCGATGATGGCGGGGAGAAAGAGCTTGTGCGGGTGGGCCTGGGAGAAACCGGCATTGCGATCGGCGCTCCACTGCATCGGCGTCCGCACGCCATCGCGGTCGCCGAGGTAGACGTTGTCGCCCATCCCAAGCTCGTCGCCGTAGTAGACGATAGGTGTCCCCGGCATGGAGAAGAGGAGGGCGTTCAGGAGCTCGATCTTCCGCCGGTTGCCGCCGAGCAGGGGAGCCAGGCGCCGGCGGATGCCGAGATTGATCCGCATTCGCGGGTCGGTGGCGTAGGCGCGGTACATGTAGTCCCGCTCCTCGTCGGTGACCATCTCCAGCGTCAGCTCATCGTGGTTTCGAAGGAAGATCGCCCACTGGCAGCTGTCCGGGATGTCCGGCGTCTGCTCAAGGATGTCGTGGATGGGGAAGCGGTCCTCGCTCTGGAGCGCCATGAAGAGGCGCGGCATGAGCGGAAAGTGGAACGACATGTGGCATTCGTTGCCCTCGCCGAAGTAGGCGACGGCGTCTTCCGGCCACTGGTTCGCCTCGGCGAGGAGCATGCGCCCTTCAAAGCGCTCATCGAGGTGGGCGCGCAGCTCCTGGAGGAAGGCGTGGGTCTGGGGCAGGTTCTCGCAATTCGTGCCCTCCTGCTCGAAGAGGTAAGGAATCGCATCGAGGCGGAGGCCGTCGACGCCCATGTTCATCCAGTAGTCCATGGCGTCCATGACTGCCTTGCGGACGCGCGGGTTCTCGAAGTTGAGGTCGGGCTGATGACTGTAGAAGCGATGCCAGTAGTACTGCTGGGCCACCGGGTCCCAGCTCCAGTTGGAGGGCTCGAAGTCCTGGAAGATGATCCTCGCGTCCTTGTAGCGTTCGGCCGTGTCACTCCAGACATAGAAGTCGCGCGCAGCCCGAACCTTTTGGCGAGGTACGCGCCTTCTGGAACCACTCGTGCTGGTCGGAGGTGTGGTTGATGACCAGCTCGGTGATGACCTTGAGGTCGCGCTGATGGGCCTCGCGAAGGAAGGCGCGAAAGTCCGCCATCGTCCCGAAGGCAGGATTGATCCGGGTGTAATCGGCGATGTCGTAGCCGTCGTCGCGAAGCGGCGAAGGGTAGAAGGGCAGGAGCCAGACAGCAGTGACGCCGAGATCCTGAAGATAGTCCATCTTCTCGGCGAGGCCGCGGAAGTCGCCGATGCCGTCGCCGTTCGAATCGAAGAACGACTTGACGTGCAACTGGTAGATGATGGCGTCTTTGAACCAGCCCGGTTCCGCGGCCGTGCCTGGCGTTCCCTGCGTTTCAGGCACTGGCTCCCCCTGCACTCTCGATACGGAAAATGTGCGCCGGGCTGGACCCGGGGTCGAGCTGGACGAATTCGCGGTCCTGGCCCCAGGTGTGCTGCGTACCGACAAGGAGATCTTCGAGGGCGAGCGTCTGGCCCGGGAGCACACCGAGGGCCCCACGGTCCAGGCTTAACCAGCCGGACTGCACATTCGCCGCGTCGAGGTTGACGATGATGAGGACCGTGTTGCCTGTCCTCTCGTCGCGCTTGCTGTAGGCCAGCAGCTGGTCGTTGTCGATGGGGTGGAAGCGCAGTGAGCGCTGGCTCCGGAACGCCGGGTTCGCCCGCCGGATGCGGTTGACGTGGCCGATGAAGGGGGCGAGGCTCTCGCCGCGGTCGAGGTCCCAGTAGCGGATCTCGTACTTCTCGGAGTCCAGGTATTCCTCGCTGCCGGGCTCACGCGGTGCGTGTTCGAGCAGTTCGAACGGGGGTCCGTAGATCCCGTAGTTGCCGCCGAGCGTTGCGGCCAGAACGAGCCGGGCCATGAACAGCGGACGTGACCCGGTCTGAAGCTGTTCGGTGAGGATGTCGGGCGTATTCGGCCAGAGGTTCGGGCGGAAGTACTCGACCATGTCCGTCTGCGTGAGTTCTTCCAGGTACTGCTGCAGTTCGTGCTTGCCGTTGCGCCAGGCGAAGTAGGTATAGGACTGGCTGAAGCCAACCTTCGCCAGGAGGCTCATGATCTTTGGCTGCGTAAATGCCTCGGACAGGAAGACCACTTCCGGGTGTTCGCGCTTCAGTTCGCCAATGCACCATTCCCAGAAAGCGAAGGGCTTGGTGTGAGGGTTGTCCACCCTGAAGACCGTGACACCCTCAGCGATCCAGAAGTCGAAGATGCTCTTCAGTTCGTCCCAGAGTTCGGGCCAGGCGTCCGTTTCGAAGTTGAACGGATAGATGTCCTCGTAGCGCTTGGGCGGATTTTCGGCGTACTGGATGGTGCCGTCGGGACGGGCCCTGAACCACTCCGGATGCTGACTGACGTAGGGGTGGTCGGGCGAGCACTGGAAGGCGATATCGAGGGCGATGGCGAGATCGTGCTTGCGGCGCGGCAGCCACCAGGTGGCGGAAGTCGGCGATTGTGCCGAGTTCGGGGTGGATGTCCTTGTGGCCCCCGGCCTTGCCCCCGATCGCCCAGGGGCTGCCCGGGTCACCCGGCCGGGCCACGTTCCGATTGTTGGGGCCTTTGCGAAAGGCTTCGCCGATGGGATGGATCGGCGGCAGGTAGAGCACGTCGAAACCCATCTGTTGGATGTAGGGCAGCCGCAGTTCGACGTCGCGGAAGGTTCCGTGCCGACCCGGGTCGGACGAGGCGGACCGCGGAAACATCTCGTACCAGGCGCTGAAACCGGCAAGCGGTGGATCAACGATGACCCGTTGCGGTGGCGTCCGGCGCAGGCGCATTGCCCTGTCGGGATAGCCCGCAATCTGCTCCACCAGTCGCGGATCCGTGGCCGCCTCCACCCGGCCGGCGTTGTCACCCGGCCGTTCGAACTGTGCCAGGCCCACCTTGATCTGCTCCCGGTCATGGCCCGAAGCACGCTTGAGCGCGTCCTTTGCGAGGCCCGCACCGATTTGGAACTCCATCTCGAGGTCCTGGCCAGCGTCGGCACGCTTTCGCAGATCGCGAGCCCACGTCCGGAAGGGGTCGACCCATGCCTCAACCGTGTATTCGTACTCGCCAATCCCCTCAACGCGGAAGGACGCGAGCCACTCATCATTCCAGCGCAGCACCATCGGCGTCACGGTCCAGTCGTCCTCGCCCATCGGCCGGGAGAGAAGGCGAACCGTGAGTTCGTCATGGCCGTCGGCGAAAACATGGGCTTCGACATCGACGCTGTCTCCGGCAACGCGCTTGATGGGCACGCTGCCGTTTTCGACAGCCGGCATGACGCGATCGATGACAATGCGCCGGTTACCCGCCTTCGGGTGCCGGGGGTGTTCGCGCGCCGTGTTGCTTTCGGGCATACGTTCCATCGTGCGAACTCAGGGCCGCCCTGTCGACCCGCGCAGGCGACGATTGACAACAAAGGCGAAACGCGCGGTGAGCCAGCAGCCGTTTCAGCACTGCCTCGAACCTACTACCATGATCCAGGCGAGTTCCATACGCGGCTGTAGCTCAGTGGACTAGAGCATCTGTCTTCGGAACAGAGGGTCGGGGGTTCGAATCCCTCCAGCCGTGCCAGCTTCTTACGCCACCTCGCTGAGCTTGAACACAGCCGCTGTTCGGAGTGTCTCGCCGCCACGCGTCGGGCGCGGCTGGGGCCTTGTCCCCACCCCACCAGGGCAACCTCTCGTGCTAGGCTGGCGACACCGCGAAGGACGTGCGCCCGGTGGCTGACAACGACCGTGAATCCGGTGAGGACGTGCAACGGAGGGCGTTGCAAGTCGCCACGGCAGGGGACACCACGCTCCGGGCAATGGGCTATCCCGCGGGCTATCTCCGCGAGCGTTTTGCCTTCCTCGATGACACCAACGAGTGGCGGCGTCTCTTCGCGGAAGGGCTCGGTACGTTCTTCCTCGTCTTCGTTGCCGTCGGTGCGAGCCTGGTCGATGCACGATTCGGTGGCGGTGTGGTTGGCCCGGCAGCACAGGTGACAGCTCCCGGCTTGATGGTTGGCGCCATCATCCTTTTCATGGGATCGGTGTCTGGAGCGCACCTCAATCCCTCGGTGACCGTGGCGTTCGCGCTGCGCGGAGACTTTCCATGGCGGCGGGTGCCGGGGTATGTCCTGGCCCAGGCCGGTGGAGCTGTTCTGGCCACGCTTCTTCTTGCGGCCTTGCTGGAACGCCACGGTGCGGCCGGAGTGACGCTGCCGGGCCCCGGAATCGGCGCTACCCGAGCGATGCTGTGGGAGGTGGTGCTCACCGTCGGTCTCGTCAGCACGATTCTCGGCACCTGCTCGGGTGCCCAGAATGTTGGCCCATTGAACGCCGTTGGCGTCGGCGGATACATCGCCATGGCCGGGCTCATCGGCTGGCCGGTCAGTGGAGCGTCGATGAACCCGGCCCGCTCCCTCGCTCCCGCGCTTGTTATGAACGATTGGACCGCATGGTGGGCTTATGTTGTCGGTCCATTGGGAGGAGCGACCATAGCGGTCGGGTGTGCGTGGTTACTCCGGGGGCCCGGCGGCGGTTTCTATGGCAAGAAAGCGGCCCAGGGCGCTCTTGGCTGGTTATGGCATCCGGGGCCGATCACCTACGAAGTGCCTGACAGTCCCGAATTCGCGGACAAGAGCGATCCGGAACAGTAGATGGCGCGCAAATCGAAAGGCGCTAGCCGTCGATCGAAAGACGGAGCCTGGGCGGTTATCGACATCGGCTCCGATACGATCCATCTCGTCATCTCACCACCTTGTTGGGCTTGAGGCAGTCAAATCGGACCGAAAGCCTATAAGTTTCGCCTGGCCGATCTCGACGATCTGAGCCGCGAACTGCTTGCATCTTCATCGAGCAAACTTGCGGAACGGCAAAGCAGGACCAGCGCCGGGTAGCTTTGTTACCAGGCGGTATCCTCATCATCGCCGCTGTCCTGAGGCACTACGGTCTCAGCGAATGCGCTGTTGTACCGGCCGGGTTGCGTGAGGGCATCCTTGCTGCCGCTGTGGAGAACAGCCTCAGTTGGTGGCAGGAAGAAAGCGGGCCCCCTTAAACCCGGCAATGCCCTGTTCACTTCGCCTGGAGGATGACTTTCAGCGCTCCCGATTCAGCGGCCTTGCCGAAGATTTCGTAGGCCTTCGCGATTTCATCCAACTTCAAGTGATGGCTGACGAGAGCGGTTGGTTGGATCTTCCCCGAGACGACCATCTTCATGAGCATCGGGGTGGTGGATGTGTCCACCAGCCTCGTGGTGAGGGTGATGTTCTCGGACCACAAGCGTTCGATGTGCAGCTCGACGCTGTGGCCATGGACACCGATGTTCGCGATGTGGCCGCCGGCGGTCACGATGTCCTGGCAGATATCGAAGGTTGCGGCGATACCCACGGCTTCGATGGCAACGTCCACGCCCCTACCGCCTGTTAGCTTCGAGACCGCGTCGGCGGCCTTGCCATTCGTGCTGTTGACCGTTTTGGTCGCACCTAAGCTGGTCGCGACTTCCAGGCGTTGATCATCCAGGTCGACCACGATGATCTCGGAGGGACTGTAGAGCTGGGCGGTGAGAGCGCAGCAAGCCCGATGGGGCCGGAACCGACGATTGCGACGGTATCACCCGGCTTGACTCGACCGTTGAGCACGCCGCACTCGTGGCCGGTGGGAAGAATGTCGCTCAACATCACCATCGCTTCCTCGTCGACGCCTTCGGGAATGGCGTAGAGGCTCATGTCAGCGTGGGGGATGCGGACATATTCGGCCTGCGTCCCGTCAATGGTATTGCCGAGGATCCAACCGCCCGTGGTGCAGTGGGAGTACATGGCGCGCTTGCAGTACTCGCAGGCGCCGCACGCGGTGATGCAGGAGAGGAGCACCTTGTCTCCGACCTTGAACGTGGAGACTCCCGCCCCGATCTCGACAATAGTGCCGGTGCCTTCATGCCCGAGGATGCGACCGTCGGTGACGGCGCGGGACGTCCCCCTTGAGGATGTGCAGGTCGGTCCCGCAAATCGTCGTCATCGAGATCCGGACGATGGCGTCGGTCGGAACCTGGACCTGCGGCTTTCGCACAGCCTCCCAGGATGACTTGCCCGGCCCATGAAAGACGAGTGCGTTCATCATGACGTTGGCAGCTTCGGCTGGACGGGTTTGCAGTGGGGTAACCAAGGTGATTCTCCTTCATCGGGCTTTTCCGTCTCCCACCCGAATCGCGAGTGCGGGACGTGGCCAGCGCTGCCCGTGAGCAGTAGCAACTGCCACCGTAGTCCCGTCGTCTGCCCAAAACTGACACTGGTGGATCGACGAGGGAGAGGGCCAACAAGGGCGACACGTTGAGGATGACTGGCGCCCTCATCGCCGGATGAATGGCTTCCGGTGATGCCCAACCGGTGCACGGTGAGGGATGTCTTTCGCTAGTTTGGGACAGACGCGCAGTGCAAAGATGAAGGCACGAACCTGAGGAGCCGGGGACGATTGAGCTCCCCTGGACCAGCCTCATTTCGATGAGCGCTGACTGGCGCGCGGGCCCGAGGGCCACGCCGAAGCTAACGGCTCACACATCTGCTTTCTCGTGCCAGGAGCGGCGGCTCTCGAGTTTTCCGCTCATGACGCGGGTCAGTTAGGTCGAATCGAAAGGACTCGAACAATGACGAATATTATCGTCATCGCCGCAGTCGTTGTCGGCGTCCTTCTTTTGCTGGGCGTCATCAGCATCACTGTGCAATAGAACGCGTCGTATGCGCACCATGGTGGCGTCATAATCCATTCGCCGGCACTCAAACGAGGAGATTCTTTTTATGGACCCCTGGATGATTATCGTGGCCGCCGCCGTCGTAGTGGTGGTGGCCTTTGCCATTGGCGCCGGCCTCTGGATGGAAGCCCAGCGGCGCAAGAGCGCGACCCAGCGACTCGAGCAGAAGTTCGGGAGCGAGTACGGACGAACAGTGGGGCAAGCTGGTCGCAAGGACGGCGAAGCCGAACTGGTAGAGCGCGAAGAGCGCGTTGAAGCCTTCCATCTCCATGCACTCGGAGCGGCCGAGACAGAGCGCTTCAACGAGCTGTGGACGGCCTCCCAGGCACGATTCGTCGACGATCCGGGCGGCGCAATCGCTGATGCAGACCGGCTGCTCGGAGAAGCAATGGCAGCGCGCGGCTATCCGGTCGGCGATTTTGAACAGCGGGCGGCGGACGTATCAGTCAACCACCCCGAATTTGTCGCGAACTACCGGAAGGCGCACGCGCAGGCGATAAACCATTCGGCCGGAACAGCATCCACGGAGGACCTGCGGCAGGCGATGGTGCACTATCGCTGGTTGTTTAGCGACCTGGTGCAGGGCCCACAAGACGAACGGGTTGCTGTCCCCGCCTGAGACGGGCCGGACGAGCGACGACGGACGAAGCTGGCCGATGGAGTGCCAGCCATGGAAGGAACGACTTGAATGGGATTGTTGACCTGGATACTGGTCGGCCTGGTGGCCGGATTCCTCGCCCAGCTGGTGCTGGGCGGCGGCGGGGGCCTTAGCCTCCGCGGCCTGGTGATTACCGTGCTGCTCGGTATCGGCGGAGCCCTCCTCGGCGGATTCGTCAGCTCCGCGATGGGCTACGGCGACGTAACCGGATTTAACGTGCAAAGCCTTGTGATCGCCACTCTCGGCGCCCTGGCTGTTGTCTTCATCTTCCAAACCGTCACGACTCGCAGACGGGGAAAGGGACTCATTTAATGCCGACTGAACAATTTCGTCCTGTCGCCCAGTTCCGGGGACGGAGTCCGTTTATGGACAACGGAACCATTGCCCTCTCCCTGCTCATCATCGCAGTCGGCGCGATCCTCGCCTGGGCCGTGGACGCCGAGGTCTCTGGCATCAACATCAAGATCGTTGGCGCCATCCTCATCGTCATGGGGACGATCGGCCTGACGCTGGCGCTCCTGTTCTGGGCGAGTTTCGCGCCGTTTGCCAGGCGCATGGTCGTATCGACAACAGACGAAGAGGTGTAGCCGGATCGTTGACCGGCGGGCACCCCAGAACAGTGAGGAAGGTATGGAAACCGAGATGAACGTTGTCGCCCTGGTGGCAGCAAGCATCGCCGCTGTCGTCGTTGGCGTGGTGGCGCTGGTCGGCCTGCGCTCGAAGCGAACAACCCCACCCGAATTGAAGGCCCGATTGCTGGATGGCACTCGCAACCAGGGCGAGGCAGCGGTCCGGATGGCGCTGCCAACCGGCGACCAGCTGGCTGCCTATAGTCTTTGGGAATGGGAAGGTGGCCAGGTCAAGCAGCCGGGCGAGGCCGATTCGCGGAGTATTCGACCTGCCGATGGGCTCGTAGCAGCCAGGCGATAAGGCCAGCGAACGTCAACTGAACGGGAGGGCCGAACAACGGCCCACCGGTCCAGCTAGACAGCGAGCAGACAGATCGCGCTGCTTTGGAAACTGTCAGGGTGTTTTGGGAGCGATGGGAATGTATCCGTCGAACCAGTCGCCGACTGCGGCGAAGGCGCAGGAGATCCTATGTCGCAGAGTTCCCTGGCTGTCCCGCGAAGGACAGCAAACCCCTCACCCACGAGGCCGACAAGGGCCGTTGGGAAGGAAAGCCGACGATCGTTGGCGGTAACAATGAAGGTGCCATCGCGGCGGAAGACCCGCTCGATTCGGCCCAGCTCGGCGCCATCGAACCCGAAGGCGGACATTCCGCACCTCAGTGAAGGCGACCGGGAAACGCTACGTGGGGACAACATGTGTTCTCGTTACTCTTCCGTTCGTTCGGCGCGGGTGATGTAGTCGAGCTGCGGGAGCCAGTTGTAGAACTCGCGCCGCTCCTGGCATATGGCACAGACGCCCGCGCTCACGGTTCCGTTCGCCTCTTCGATGCGCCATCGGTGTGTGTGGACGGGGCTAAAACTCATCGGCGTCGCGATGCTCGCCACGGCGGATTCCTCCATTCAAGGTGACTGCGGCGACCACGTTGGTTTTTGACCGCGGCAACTGCGACGATATTCCCGGTTGTCTGTCCGAAACTAGCGGAACGTTGGCATCCTGATGCCGACGGAGGCAAGACATATTGGTCCGGTAAAGAGCGAGCACGTCACGTTCGGGCAAATGGCGCTCCGCTGTGTTCGGAATTAGCAGAGAAAGAACACAGACAAGCTATGCTGGAACGTGAGGGTGGCGCGTCGCTTGACGCCGCGCCGGTATATGCCATGCAAAATCCAACGCATCCGCTGTCTCAGTCAGACAACTTGCTGCTTTCCGCCGTAGACCCCGTCGAGTTCCAACTGCTGGCGCCGATGCTGGAGCCGCACACTCTCCGTATGCGCGAAACGCTCCAGGAGGCAGGCGACCCGCCCGAATACGTCTACTTCCCGACGAGCGGGATTATTTCGATGCTCACCGTGCTCGAGAACGGGATGATGATCGAGTTCGCGACGGTCGGCCGCGAAGGATTCACCGGTGTGCCGTCCATCCTCAGCCTGGGAGAATCGAATCTCGCGCTCATCTCGCAGCTTCCCGGGACTTCGCTCCGGATGAGGACGAGCGACCTCCTGAGCGCTTTCCACCGATGGCCGGCGTTTGCCGAGGTTTTGCGCATCTACGGGGGGGTGATGTTCGCATTCCTCGCCCAATCGGCCGCCTGCAACAGGGCCCACATTGTGGACGAACGCCTCGCGCGCTGGTTGCTGATGATCCACGACCAGGCCGGGGGCAACGAGTTTCGCATCACCCAGGAGTTCATGGCCCAGATGCTGGGTGTGAGCCGGCCAAGCGTCGCGCTTTCGGCAGCGGTGCTGCACCAGGCAGGCTTTATCGACTATCGCCGTGGGGAGATCACCGTGACTGACCGCGTGGGACTCGAAGGCGCCTCCTGCGAGTGCTACGGGGTCATCCGCACGGAGTTCGATCGCCTCCGCGCCCTGCGGCACTACTAGGCCAGGGACGGACGCGCCTAGGCGTGGACCTGGATGGCGCCATCTACGGTGATGGATTCGCTATCGAGGAATTCGGCAAGGTCGGAGGCCATGTAGACAACGGCCCCCTGGACGTCAGCCGGGCTTCCCAGTCTTCGCAATGGGATGTAGCGCTCGAGGATCGCCCGGATGTCGGGATCGGCATGGATGCCCGGCACCCCCTCGATGAAGCCGAGGGTGAGCACGTTGGCGGTCACGCCCGAGCGGCCCCATTCGACGCCGATGGACTTGGTGAAGCCGTAGACCGCGCCCTGGGAGGCGGCGAAGATGGCGGCGTTCGGGACGGCGCGATCATGGAGCACGCTGGCGAGGTTGATGATGCGCCCGTAGCCGCGCGCGACCATGCGGCGGCCAACCGCCTGGGTGGCGACAAAGACGGCGGTGGCGTTCCGTTCGAGTTCGCGGCGCCATTCTTCGACTGAGGCGTCGAGGACGGGCTTGATGTTGGCCCCGTGGCTGGCATTGACGAGGATGTGGACAGCTCCGGCCGCTGCCTCCACTGCCGTGAGCGCGCGCTCCACCGAATCCGGATCCGTGAGGTCCGCTTCAGTTTCTGCGCCCGCGCGGCCGAGTGCCCGGCAGCCTGAGAGGATGTCTGCAGCCGAGGGCCCGGCCGTCCGAGCATTCGTCGCGGCCATCAGCGAGACGGTGGCATCGGCTTCGGCCAGTCCGAGCGCGATCGCCTCGGCGAGGGGGCCGGAAGCGCCCGTCACGAGGGCATGACGCCCCTTGAGGCTGAAGGGAGCGGGCGTGCCGAGATCGTATTCGTCGGCGGGAATGACCATTGGCGGGACGGGGATTTCGCGAGCCATCGTCTCTACCCCTCCGCCAGCGGGGCGTAGCCGGCGGGGATCAGCCCGGCGGCGATGGCGCCACCATCAACGAGGACCGTTTCGCCCGAGACGTATTCGGAGGCATCCGAGCAGAGGAAGACGGCGAGCGGACCCATATCGCGAGACCAGCCGAGACGGCCGATGGGCTGGGTGCCGTTCCGCTGCTCGCGAAACTCGTCCGGGATTTCCTTGGGAATGAGCCCGGGGCCGATGCAGGTGGCCCTCACGCCCTCACGGGCATAGGTCATGGCGAGGGCCTTGGTGAGCTGGATGATGCCGCCCTTGGCGACGGAGTACATGAAGTTGTTCTTGCCCCCGCGGAAGCCCCAGCCGGAGGTGATGTTGATGATCTTGCCGCCACCGTTGTCGACGAAGTGATTGATGAGGGCGCGGGAACAGTAGAAGGCGGATGTGAGATTCACGTCGATCCCCACGCGCCAGTCCTCGTCGTCGAGCTCCGGGAGTGTCTTGCCGCGGCCGCGTTCGGTGATGCCGGCGTTATTGATAAGGATGTCGATGCGGCCGAAGCGGGCGATCGCGTCTTCGACCATCTCGTTGACCTGGCTGCTGACGGTGACATCAGTGGAACGCACGGCCATCGTTCGGCCTTTCGCCTCCACCAGGGCCTTGGTCTCGTTCAGGGGCTCGAGTCGGCGAGCAGCGCCGTAGATGTTGGCCCCGGCGTCGGCGAGGGCGAGGGACATGGCGCGTCCCAGGCCCGTACCGGCGCCGGTGATGATCGCGGCCTTCCCGTCGAGGCGGAACTTGTCGAGGATCACGGGTCACCTCCGCGAGAGCGTGTGTGAAGTGGCGGCAACGCTACAGGATTGAAGGATGGGGCGCGACGCCGGAAGCGGCCAGAGCGAGACAACGTGTTCTCCGATGGTTGGGACCTTCAGCTGGCCACCGTCAGCGGCGACACGAACAGCGGCCACATGGCGTCCCTGGTCGTGGGCTGTAGCAGGGCGCGATGTCGCGGATCTCGAGGTGGTGGTACGTTCGCTGTATGGCGGTCGACACCGTTATCGAGGTCCGCGGGCTGCGAAAATCGTATGGCGACGTGGAAGCCGTGCGAGGCCTCGATCTCTCGGTCCGGGCGGGTGAGATCTTCGCCATCCTCGGTCCCAACGGGGCGGGGAAGACCACGACCGTCGAGATCCTGGAAGGGTTTCGCTCGCGGTCGAGTGGCGACGTCCAGGTGCTGGGGCATGACCCGGCACACGGCGATCGGGCTCTGAAGGAGCGGATTGGCATCGTCCTCCAGAGCACAGGCGTCGAACCGTACCTGTCGGTCGCCGAGACGCTCGACCTCTATCGCGGATACTACGAAAAGCCGTTGGCGACGGCGACGCTGCTGGAACTGGTGGGTCTCGAGGAGCAGGCGGATACTCGGGTCCGGCGGCTCTCGGGCGGACAACAGCGGCGGCTCGACGTTGCCGTGGGACTGGCCGGTGACCCGGAACTGCTCTTCCTGGACGAACCGACGACCGGCTTCGACCCGGGCGCCCGCAGGAGTGCCTGGGAAATGATCGCGGGGCTCCGTAGCCTGGGGAAGACGGTCGTACTGACGACGCACTATATGGACGAGGCACAGGCGCTCGCGGACCGCGTGGCGATCATCGCGAAGGGCCAGATCATCCGTGAAGGCACGCCCCGTGAGCTGACCGGGGGCGCCGATGCGACGACGATCCAGTTCCGCCTTGGAAGCGGGGTTACCCTCCCGGCGGAGTTCGCCGCAAGCACGACCGACGGGGTCTATACGATTGCCACGTCCTCACCAACGGAAGCCGTGCATCGGTTGACGAGCTGGGCGCTCGAGGGTGGGATTGTGCTCGACGATCTCCGAGTCGGTCGCACTTCCCTGGAGGAGGTTTACCTGCAGATCACCGGCGAGCAGATGGAGGGTGGGGGAGAGTGAACGGCTTGCAACTGGCGCTTCGCCAGATTCGCTACGAGGACCTTGCCTTCCGCCGGAACCCGGCCAAAGCGTTCTTCACAGTGATTTTTCCGCTCATCTTCCTGGTCATCTTCACACTCATGTTTGGCAACGACGACCTGGATGTGAAGGGCGGGACGGTGAAAGTGGCGACGTTCTATGTCGCCGCGATCGTCGCCCTGACGGTGGTCAACTCCTGTTACACGGGACTGGCGATGAGCTTTGCCGTTGCCCGCGACGAGGGGCTCTTGAAGCGGGTTAGGGGAACGCCGTTGCCATCGTGGTCCTTGATCTTCGGGCGCGTGGGCTACCTCACCCTGGTGATGCTCCTGCTGTCGGTGCTGGTGGTCGCCTTCGGCCGCCTGTTCTACGACGTTTCGGTGCCGACGACGACGCTTCCGGCGATCGTCCTGACGCTGATCGTCGGCGGCGCTGCCTTCTCGGCGCTGGGGATCGCCGTCGTCGCCATCATTCCCAACGCCGACGCCGCGCCGGCCGTAGTGAATGCGACGGTGCTGCCCCTGCTATTCATCTCCGACGTCTTCATCCCACCGGACACGGACACGCCGCAATGGGTCGAATGGGTCGCTAACGTCTTCCCCATCCGCCACCTCTCGATCGCACTGCAAACAGGCTTCAACCCCTTTGAGAGCGGCTCCGGCTTCGAATGGGGCCACCTCGCGGTTGTGGCCGTTTGGGGTGTTGCAGGAGTGATCCTGGCGATGCGGTTCACATCGTGGGAACCGCGGAACTGAGCCATGCGATCTATCGCGACCGCCGTCGGGTCGCCTAGCATAGAGGCATGACGAAGACGGCCGAGAAGGCGATCCAGGGAACCGGATACCGGCTGACGGGCCCTCGAAAGAGCGTGGTCCAGGCGATGGAGAAGGTACAGCCCTGCTCGATCGAGGACCTTTGCGCGGAGTTGCCCGATGTCGGCCGGGCCACGGTGTTCCGGACGATGAGACTGCTCCAGGACCTCGACGTTGTGTGCCGCGTGCCGCTCGAGGACGGGACGGTGCGATACCAGATAGCCACGGAAGGCCACCACCATCACCTGGTCTGCCGCGAGTGCGGCTCCGTGACGGAGTTCGCTGATCCGGCAATCGATCGCCGTATCGAACGGCAAGCCGAGGCTGCCGGGTTTGAACTGGCCGGGCACAGCGTCGAACTGTACGGCGTGTGCGCTGACTGCCGTTAGCGAGGGCACTGTACGAGCGTGTCCGCATAGCTGATACTACGTATCAAATGAGTGTACCTTCGGACTTGGACTCGGAGGTGGCTTCGGCGAGCACCGGAGGTGGAGCTGCCGCAATCACCGTTTCGCACCTGACCGTACGGTTCGGACCGGTGACGGCCCTTGACGACGTGTCGCTGGCGATTCCGAAGGGCTCACTGTTTGGTCTCCTTGGCCCCAACGCCTCGGGGAAGAGCACGCTGCTCAAGGTGCTCATCGGCCAGGTCGAGCCCACCTCAGGACACGTCACCTTCGCAGGGGCCGGTGGCGGCGAACGGCTCAGCCTTGGCTATGTACCGCAGGCCAGCACGGCCGATTCCACCTTCCCCGTCACCGTCAGCGAAGTCGTTTCGATGGGCCTGTATGGCCGGCGGCCGCGCTTTCGGGTGCCGTTTCGCACGCCGGAGCGCGTCCTCGCGGCCCTCGACGCGGTGTCCCTCCTTGAGCTGCGGGGGCGACAGGTCTCGGAGCTCAGTGGCGGGCAGCGCCGCCGCGTGATGATAGCCAGGGCGCTCGTTCGGGACCCCGAGATTGTACTGCTGGACGAACCTGCCGCCGGGCTCGATGCGGCTGCGGACGAACAGCTGGTGGCGTTGCTCCGTTCCCTCGCCGGCCAGGGCCGGACAATCGTCGTTGCGACCCACGACATCGAGGGCGTCTCGCGCGAATACGACTACGCCGCGCTGCTGGCCGGGCGCTGCATCGTCAGCGGCACCGTGGCCGAGACGCTGACCGACGAGCACCTGCACGAGGCTTTCGGGCGCCAGCTGCTGGTCTTCCACGGCGAACCGCAAGGCCACCACGATGTGACCTTCCACCAGCCGAGGCGCGACTAATGGCGTGGTTTACCGAGCCCTGGCAGTACGAGTTCATGCAACGGGCGTTGTACGCCGGGCTTCTCATCTCGCTGGCGGGCGCCGTGGTGGGCACGTTCGTGGTCGTCAAGGGCCTCGCGTTTCTCAGCGACGCTGTCGCGCACACCTCGCTCGCGGGCGCCGCCGTCGCCTTCGTACTCGAGGGTGGAAGTCTCGCGATTAGCATCGGAGCGGCGATAGCGGGGGTGATCACGGCAGTCAGCGTGGCCGCCCTCACGCGGTTCACGCGGTTGCGCGAAGACACGGCGATCGGCTTGCTTTTCGCGGGGATCTTCGGTCTGGGTATTCTCATCATCAGCAGTGCCGACAACTATGCCCTCGAGCTCAACTCGTTCATCGTGGGCAACATCCTCGGGGTCAGCGACCAGGACCTGTGGCTGATGGCCGTACTCACCGCCGTCGTGCTCGTCACCGTTTTCGTCTTCTACGATGAGCTGCTTTTCACGGCCTACGACGAAGAGATGGCGGCGGCCTCGGGGGTGCCGGTAACGCTCGCATGGATGGGGCTCCTCGCCCTCGTTGCCCTCACGGCGGTGATCGCGTTTCGGCTGGTTGGCGTTGTCCTGGTGATGGCCATGCTTGTGGCGCCGGCGGCGGCGGCCTCGCTGCTCTTTCGTCGCATGGTGCTCATCATGTGTGGCGCCGCCGCCATCGGCGCCGCATCGACGGTGGCCGGGCTGTATATCTCGTTCCATGCCGACCTGGCCGCGGGTCCCTCGATCGTATCTGCGGCGATCGTGCTGTTCGGGGCCGTCTTTGCTATTTCGCGGCGTGGCACATTACTCGGGCGCCGGGTGGAAGAAGGCAATCCGGCGACTTAGTCGCCTTCAGCCGGGTTCACGACTCCCGGCCCCGGTGGCGTCGGCTGCGGTTGGGGATCGGCGATTACGACGACCGGCTTGTCGGGCTGCTGATGGCGTCCGTCGGGGAGACTCGACACGTCATCTTCGCTCGTGGGCGTGGACGTGTTTGTGGGCGAGGGAGACGCTTCGGGAGTTGCGGTATTGGTGGGCTCGGGTACGGGCGTGTCGGTTGGGACAGGTGTGGATGTCGCTTCGGGAACATCGAGGCCGGTAACCGAGCCGCTCGAGTCAGCGGCGCTGACCACGATGGCTTCTTCGACAACCACGGCAACCACTGGTGGCAGGATGCTGGAGTCGGCGCTGAAGAGACCGGTGAAGGCGTCAGGCGCGCCTTCGTCGGGTGGCGCTGCGCCGGGAGCACGAGCAAGAGGGGAAGGAATGCCGGGGGAGGTCGGGCCGGCGGCGCTGTTGTGGAGCGGAGAAAGGGGAAGGACGCCGAGCAGGCCAAGGATACCGAGGACGAAGAGCGACGTGGCGGCTACAAGCGGAAAGACGCCACGGGTAGCGGCTGTGCCTGTCGCGGGATCGCTGTCGTGCTGGCGCATTGCTGGCATCGGCCCACCGCCTATTCTGTGCCGCCACGCGGGGGGAGGAGATAAGGGCAATCCCTGATCTCAAGCTCCCGTTGGTCCCCTGCCTGAATTCGACACCGTCACGGTGCTTGGGGCAATCATTACACTACGTGAAATGTTAAGGCGCTATAGCATCTACAGCGTCCTTTATGTCGACGAAGACGTTTTGCCCGAGGCAAAACATACGCCTGGCCCGTAGAATCGCCGGACAAGCGACTGCTGAAGGCGCGAACGAGGAGCATGCGATGGACTTCCGCGACACGACGGAGATTACGGAATTTCGGGACGAAGTGAGGTCGTTCATCAACAACGACCTGACCGCTGAAGAGCGCAGCACCGACGCGATGGGGATCGCCAACGATGAGGCGATGGCGCGAGTGATGTCCGTCCGCTCCAAGCTGGCCAGGCGAGGCTGGTCGGCCCCGGCATGGCCGAAAGAGTATGGCGGCATGGGCGCCACCTTCCGGCAGCAGGCAGTGTTCAACGAGGAGCTGTCCTACAACCGTGTGCCAGGCCCGGACTTCATCGGCATCAATTACGTGGGGCCGACGCTGATGCTCTACGGCACTGATGAGCAGAAGAAGCGCTTTTTGCCGGCGATTCTTTCGGGGGAGGAGAAGTGGTGCCAGGGGTATAGCGAACCCGGCTCCGGAAGCGACCTGGCTTCGCTGCAGACCCGTGCAGTCGTGGACGGCGACGATTTCGTGGTAAACGGCCAGAAGATCTGGACGTCGGGGGCGCATCGCGCGGACTGGATCTTCTTGCTCGCGCGCACCGACCCCGATGCCCCGAAGCACCGCGGTATCAGCTACCTGCTCGCCGACATGCGCTCGCCTGGCATCACGGTGCGGCCGCTGGTGAACATGGCTGGCTCCCACGAATTCAACGAGGTGTTCTTCGAGGACTTGCGGGTGCCGCGGAGCCAACTCATCGGGGACATGAACCGCGGCTGGTACGTGGGGATGGCGACAATGGACTTTGAGCGTTCTGCCCTGGGCGGCAACGCCGCCAACCGGCGCGACCTGGAGGACCTGGTGGAAGTCGCGAAGGCTCGCCCCGGCGGGCTCGACAGCCAGCACCGCTCTGAGCTGGCAGACCGCCAGGTGGAAGTGGAAGTGACGCGGCTCCTCTCGCTTCGGATCATCGGCATCCAGGAGTCTGGCGGCGTCCCGAACCACGAGGCGTCCATCGCCAAACTTTTTACGAGCGAACTGAGTCAACGCCTTGCGCGGACGGCGGTTCGGATCCTTGGGATGGATGGCCAGGCACCGACGGACGGTACCAAGACCAAATGGTCGCAGGCCTACCTGCGCACCGTTTCGGCAACGATCGCCGGCGGGACCAGCGAGATTCAGCGCAACATCATCGCCACCCGGGGGCTCGGGTTGCCGCGAGGCTAGCGATTCTTTCCGGTCGACGCCCGTACGCTTGATTGGCCACGCTGCCGGTGTTCCCATAGGCAGGTGGACAGGGGAGTGGGTGCGGACCTTGGCTCGCCGACGGTTGCCCGGCTTTTGCTTGCGGCGCTATTGCCGAGCCTGCTCTTCATCGGCCACTGGCAGCTCCCCGTTTCCATTCCGATCCCGGGCACGCAGTACTCACTGGGGGGAGCGGGGGCCAGCCTCCACACCCACGGCGACCACGCCGGGCACTGTCACTCTGATTCAGAGCACTGCTCGCAGGCGCCGGTCTCGCCACAGGCGCCGGCCGCAAATCTGCGTGAGCTGGCGGTAGCGCTCCAACTTGCCACGCTGGCAACCCTGGCCGTGACTGCCACATGGCGCCCCACGCCGATCGCTGGCGTGGGGCCAGAGCTTCGTCCCCCGCGAATCCTGTCGATTGGAGCACAGGCCCCGCTCGCGATTTCGTAGCATGATCCGCGGGCTCAACGACAGGAGAGGACGACACTGACGGTTGCTGTGACATCGGGGGGCCGGACCGGCCGAATCTACGCGTGTGCGGTAGTCGCGGGCTTTATCGCGGCGATCGCGGCCACTGCCTGGGTGCGCGCCCAGGCGGCCTCATCGTCGTTCGGGTTCGTCACGGTCTGTTCGGTGTCGACGGTACCGCCGCCGGAATTCCCTGGATTGCTCACGACGTTCGCCATGGAGCCGATCCCGATCTATCTGTTGATCGCGGTGACGGCCGGCTACCTCGTGCTCTACCGGCAGGTGCGCAAACAGGGGTACGAACGCCAGATGCCGCGGTGGCGCCTCGCATCGTTTCTCGGCGGTATTGCACTGGTGTCGCTGACAGTGTTCGGGCCGCTCTCGGCGTTCGACCACACCTTCCTGTTCGTCCACATGATGCAACACTTCATCCTCGTCACGATGGCGCCGCCGCTCTTGCTGGCAGGCGCCCCCCTGACGCTGGTGCTGATTGCAGCGGGCCGCGAGCGCCGGCAACGGTGGCTCTATCCCGTGCTCCACTCGACGCCGTTCCACGCCTTCAGCCACCCGGTCGTGGGCGTCGTCCTCTTCGCCCTCGTGCCAACGATGTGGTACGTGACGCCACTCTTCGAAACGTCGATCCACCACACCTGGCTGCACTTTGGCGGCTACGGATTGTTCCTCTTCGCCGGCATCCACTACTGGTGGCCGATCGTGGCCGCGAACCCAACGCGATGGAACCTGGCGTACCCGGTCCGGGTGCTCTACCTCCTCGCGCTGATGCCCATCCATGCATTCCTCGGGTTGCTGTTCTACGAGCCGGTCACCGTGATGTACCCGGTCCTCGCCGAAACGATCCGGATTTGGGGGCCTTCGCCGTTGCAGGACCAGCACGCCGCCGGCGTCCTGATGTTCGTGGGGGGAGAGGCATTGGGCCTCCTGGCGCTCACGGCAGTGGCGGTGCAGTGGGCGAAAGATGAAGAACGCAAGGGCGATCGGTACGACCGGGCCATCGCCCGCCAGAAGCAGCTCGATGCAGCTGCCACGAAAGGATGAGAACCATGAGCCAGATGCGCTCCTGGTGGATATTGGCGCTTGCCCTCGCGGCCATCGCGAGCCTCGGCCTCACGGCCTGTGGCGGTGATGACGACGACAGCGACACGCCGGAAATCACCGTTGGCGCCGGGAATGCCAACGATCCCGCTTACTGGGGCGCGAAGGTTACACCGGCGCCCCACAAGCCGGACTTTGTCCTGACCGACACCTCCGGCGACGACTTCGACATCGTCAAGGACACGGAGGGCTACCTGACGCTGCTCTACGTGGGGTACACCCACTGCCCGGACGTCTGCCCGACGCACATGCTCGATATCGCGACGGTGCTGAACCAGCTTGGCCCGGACATCGCCGACAAGGTGAAGGTGGTCTTCGTCACCTCGGACCCCGAACGCGATACCCCCGAGGCGATGCGCACGTGGCTGGACGCATTCAATCCCGATTTCATCGGGCTCACGGGCGACCCGGCGAAGCTGGAGGATCTTCAGCGCCAGCTGGGTATGGCTCCTGGCGAAAAGGTGCCGCTGGACGACAAGGGAAACTATGCGGTGAACCACGGCGCCTACGTGCTCGCGTTCACTCCGGACGATGACATCGCCCATGTGGTGTATCCGCTGGGCATCACCCGCGACCAGTGGGCTCACGATATTAAGAAACTCGTCGAAGAAGGATGGACAGAAAGTTGAAATTCCTGCTCAAGGCGCGCCGGGGCATGATTGCCCTTGCGCTCATTTCGCTGGTCTCGGTGGCGCTTGTGGCCTGCGGTGACGACGACGATGACGACGCGGGGACGACCGCGACCCCGGACGATTCCATGGCCATGGTCAGCGTCGGCGACCTCGATATCAGCGGGGCCTACACGAGGGAGTCGGTGAACGATGTTGCCGCCGTCTACCTGACGATCAAGAACAACGGCGCGGAGGACACCCTCCTCTCAGCCAGCGCCGACGTTGGGACTGAGGCCCAGATCCACGAGGTCGTGGGTTCGGCGATGCAGGAAGTCCCGGGGGGCGTCGACATCCCGGCCAATGGGGAGGTCACATTTGCTCCCGGCGGCTACCACATCATGGTGCTGGGCCTCGGCAACGGCCTCCAGGCGGGCAGCACCATCCATGTTGACCTGACCTTCGAGAAAGCCGGATCGGTGACGCTCGAGGTACCGGTGAAGTCACTCGACGAAGCCGGCGGCATGGACATGGGAGACGGCACCCCAACCGCGGAAAGCGAGGGCTAGCACGCCAAACCCTGGCGCCGAACAGCACGAAGGCCCGGACGATCGTCCGGGCCTTCGTGTTTGCTAGTCCGCCGGGACGAGGAGGAGGGGAACGGGCGAGCTCTTGAGCACCGCCACGGCCGTGCTCCCGGCGACGAGATGGCGGACGACCTGGTGGCCGTGGGTTGCCATCGCGATCATCGATGCGCCCAAGTCCACCGAGCCCCGGACAATCGCCTGGGCCGTCGATTCGTGGCCCCCGGCGTCGAAGACGTGGGTACTCAAGTGGGCTGCGTTCGGGAAAAGATCGCGCATCTCCTCGAGGTGGGCACGGGCGTCGCCCATTTCGCTCATGGGGTCACGATCACCGAAGGCCGCCGAGTAGACGCCAACCAGTTCTGGCTCGATCGCCGTATCGCGGAAGAGCTCGGCAAATCGAGCGACGCCGGCTCTGCCCGCAGCCGAGCCATCGCTGGTGATTGCGGCGCGGAAGACGCCGGTCGCGGCCGGTGGCTCCACCCGAGGTCCGGTAATAAACACGGGGCGTCCGGCTTTGCCAAGCACGGCGAGCGAAGTGCTGCCCAGGAAGAGATGGTGCAGCGCGCCTGCGCCGCGTGAATTCACGGCAATCGCGGGACTGTCCCACTCCTTTGCGATGCGGACGATGGCGTCGGAGATCGACTCCTTTCGCCCGATGAACTCGACGGCGGTCTCAGCATGTACCCCCCGCTCGGCGGAAAGGCGAGCGAGGTCGTCCTTCCAACGGACGGCAACGGACTGCGCAGCCTCCATCACCGTGGCCCCGAATTCGTCGCCAACATCGAGGAGCGGGCTCAATATGCGGACGAGCCTGATCGGGACGCCAAGCGCAGCGGCGAAGCGTGCGGCATGGGGCACGACGGCCCACGAATGCTCAGAACCGTCGATTGCAACGAGAATTGGCGGCATCGGGACCCCTCTGTGCGTGACGAAGTTGTGCTTACGGTAGCCGGTCGCGAGGCATCACCCAATGGTCGTAGCGCCCACGAGGCCCCGGTACTCCATTCGCGACCTGCGTAGAATCGGCCACAGAGCAGGGAGGACGTGAACCAACAATGAGCCTTGAAGGACGAGTGGCATTAGTTTCGGGAGGCGGACGAGGCATCGGTCGCGCGATTGCGCTGGGCCTGGCGGCCGACGGGGCGGACGTTGCCGTGAATTACCGGCGGGACACCGAGGCCGCCCAGGAGACGGTCGCGGCGATTGAGAAGCTCGGGCGGAAGGCGAAGGCGTATTCGGCCTCGGTGGATGATTTCGAGGCCGACAGGGCGATGGTCGAGCAGGTGCTGGCCGACTTCGGGAGTGTCGGGATCCTGGTGAACAACGCCGGGATCGCCAGCCGCGGCCAGAGCGTGGCCGACACGGACCCGGAGGAGATGCGCCGGGTGGTCTCGACCCATGCCTTCGGCGCCCACTACCTGTCCAAGCTCTGTATCCCGAGCATGCGCGAGCAGGAGCGCGGCGACATCGTGATGATTACGAGCGGGGCAACGAAGGGCCTAGGTGCCAACGGCGCGCCGTACAACATGGCGAAGTCGGCGATGGAAGCGCTTGCCATCGGCCTCTCGAAGGAGGAACGAAAGAACGGGATCCACGTGAACATCGTGGCGCCGGGACTGGTGGAAACGGAGATGGGCTCGCGCCTCGTGCGGGCGACACAGGGGGTCACCGATATGCGCCAGTTGGACGAGCGGATGCCCTTTGGCCACGTCTGCCAGCCGGAGGAGATCGCCGACGTTGTGCGCTTCGTGGTTTCGGACGCTGCTCGCTACATGACAGGCCAGCGCCTCTACGTCGATGGGGGCGGGGCATAGCCAGCATGCCGGCGCCAGACGGTGTGCTCTGGGAGATGCAGCAGGTCGGCAACGACCTCTACAGGCTGGGACTGGTAAGCAGCCATGGGGGCAACATGAGCCTTCGCGACGGCCACACGATGTGGATCACCGGCACGGGGACGATGCTCGGCCGCCTTGAGAGCCGGCACATCGCTCACGTCGGGGCGAGCGGGGCCCACGAAGGGCCGCCGCCCTCAAGCGACACAGTGCTGCACTCGACCATCTATGCGCTGGGAGGAGCCCAGGCGGTGGTCCATGCCCATCCGCACCATGCGGTGGCAGTGACCTTTGGGCTGGAGGAGTACCAGCCGGAAGACCTTGAGGGACAGCTCCACCTGGGTTCTGTCCCGGTGATCAAGCAAAGCGCCACCCAGGCTGTCGACATCGCGTCGCGGTTGCAGTCGAAGCTGGCTGTGGTGTTGGAGGGCCATGGCGCCTATGCGCGCGGCCAAACCTTGTGGGAGGCACTCCACTGGATCACGGCGCTCGAAGAGAGCGCTCATATCTCCTGGCTGCGGCGGGCCATGGGCGGACCGGCAACGACGTAAACCGCTAGGACGTTCGCGGGTAGAGCATCATCTGGGTGCAACGGAAGAAGGCGATCGGCGAGCCGTCCGCCTCGTTTTCGACAGTGGCCTCCCAGACCTGGGTGCTGCGGCCACCGTGGAGGAGCCGGGCCGTCGTCCGAATGGCGCCATCGCGACTCGTGCCGACGAAGTTGGACTTGAGTTCGATGGTGGTGAACCCGGTGGCTCCATCGGCGCGGAAGGCAAGCGCCGCATAGCCGCAGACCGTATCGGCCAGGGCGATCACCGATGCGGCGTGCAGGTAGCCGTTCGGGGCAAGCAGCTCGCCGCGGATCGGTAGACGCGCGGACACGGTGCGGTCCCGTACGTCGAAATCGGTGATAACGAGACCAATCAGCCCTGGAAGAGACCCGTCGCCGAGATCGTTGAGGCTCTCGACCGTGATCAACTGGCCGTTGCGTGGGTTGAAGGGCGCTGTTGGAGCTGTCATCAGGACAGTGTGGGACAGTGCGTTTCTGCTTGCCACCCACTGTCAGACGGGTCGTCGCCTCATTGCCCAGGCTGCTCCCATAACGAGGGCGCCGAGCCCGACGAAGGCGCCTCCCCCGATGGCGAGCCAGCGCGTGACCGTCGGTTCCCCGGTACCACCAATGGCAAACGGTACGGCAATCTCCTCGGTCTCAGCACCTTCGAAGTAGGCGCGGCCGCGAAGCTCGTAGACGGCGTTGCCTTTCGGCAAGTCGAAGTAAGCGCTGAGGACCACACGCTCTCCCGGAGCAACGTTGAGGTAGTCAGGCGTCGCCGCTTCGCTGAGGGCGGCAGCGTCTTTGTAGAGGTGGCCTGTGAACTGCGCCCGCACTTCCACGTCACCGGTGTTTTCGAAGGTGACATCGGCGCGATTGACGGTCCCAGGCGTCAGCGGTTTGACGAGGTCGACGGAAACGATCGCCCCTTCCGGCAGGATGCTCCCCGGCGGTTGGAGTTCGAATTCAAAGCTGCCGAGCCCCAGGCGGTCGCCATCGAGGGTGACGGCGTAGTCAGCCCGGTAGCGGCCCTCGGCGCGCCCGGTGGTGTCCCACTCGGCGGAGCCGGTGCGGCTCTGACCCGGGGGGACGGCATCGAGGTCGGCCGAAATCGTATCCAGCGGTGCATCGGTACTGTCGCCGGGTAGGCGGAAAATATCGACGCTTAACTGGGGAGCGGTGTCGACGTTGCCCTGGTTCGTGAGCTGGGCCGTGATCGTGAGCGGCCGGCCAACCTCGACGTCGCGAGCGGTAACGTCGCCGACGCGAAGATCGATCATTTGGTCGCCGGTCACCTTCACCCGTACCGGCTGCTCGAAGCCGGTGACGAGGCCCTCGCGGTTGGCAAAGGAGTCTTCGGTGTAGCCATCGAACGTGTTCTTGCCGCTGATATCGCCGTTAGGCGCCGACTGAGGAACGGTGACCGTCACGAGGATCTCGACTTCGCTTTGCGCTGGGACAGTCACCTGATCGACGGCCTCATCGGGCGACTCGGGCAGCGCGAAAGCAGTCCAGCCTGCCGTGTCTCCGGATGCCTTGAGCGTGAAGATGCGCGACTCGGAGGCCTGGTTCACGAGCGTCGTGCGTGTCTGGTAATCCTGCCCGCGAAGGGCATCGTTCAACTCGATAGTGGAAGGAAAGAAGCCAACGGATTGGGCATCGGCATCGCCGGCGGAGATGAGCACGCCGGTGAAGACGAAAAGGAACAACAACGCTGTCAGCCGCATACAGAGCCTCCTTTGTCATCGGTTGGCCCGGCGGTGACGTTCGCCATCGCCGGGCCCTGATCGCGGGTTGGCAGTGCCCGCGAGTTGTTGGCTAGCCGCCAGTCTCGGGAGTGGTCTCCTCGGTGGGAGTGCCCTCTTCGGTTGGCGAAGCTTCCTCTGTGGGAGTGGACTCCTCGGTTGGAGAAGCCTCTTCCGTCGGGGTGGATTCCTCGGTGGGAGACGCTTCCTCGGTCGGTGTGTCCTCTTCGGTGGCGGTCGCTTCAGCGGTCGGAGTCGGCTCCGGCTCCGAACCAGAGAGTTCTTGTTCGACCGGCTCGCCGGGGATGTTGTTGAACGGGCCGTTGCTATCGCCGGAAGCGCTTTCGCCGGAGCCAAGGGATGGCTGGCAACCGTCATCGGCAGTCTCACTCTCGCCAATGGAGAGGCGGACGAGCCCGCGGTAGGCGCCGTCATAAAGGACCTGGCGCGGCGTCACCGAGAAGTCGAGCTTCAACGGTTCGTTTGGCTCGAGGCAGATACCCGAGAGGGCGGCAACGTCGGCGCCCGCGAAGGGGTCGGCGGAGTCGGGATCGGCGCCACCCAGGAGGCCATCGGCCATGTCGTAATCGACGATGAGGCCGGAGTCGTCACGACGGTTGATCTGGGCATCGAAGTCATTCTTTATGTACTTCGAAGTGCCCGGGTCGAACGTGTCGTTCTTCATCCAGCTGTAGGAGACGGAGAGGACCGGCGACGTGTTGCCGGTGCCCATGACAGTGCCCATGTCGTCGCCGAGTTCGAAGTTGCCCTCGTCGACGCTGCGGATGTTCTGCTTCAAAGTCCCGAAGTCAAGGCCGGCGACGTCGGTGTCATAGCCCGTGATCGGGACGATCCGGATCGGCACGCAGACCCGCGGGGTGCTGCCGCCGCCAAGATGCGAGATCGCGACGCACTGGTCGTACCAGCCGGGCGGCAGGTGCTTGGAAACGGGGAAGTCCGTGACCCAGATGCCTGCGGTCCGTTGGGTGCAGCCGTTGCGTATGGACGTGATCTCTTCAGTGGTCTTCTGTCCTGTGGCGATGAGGCCGGAGCCAACGGTCGGACCTTCGCCGTAGGCGAGCATGGCATTGCAGTCGGCGCCGGAGATGCCCGCTTCACCAGGAAGGAGCGTTTCCCAGACGACGGTGCCGCCGGGCCGTGTGCGCAGGGTTACCTGCAGTTCGGCGACGTCGTCTGGATTCCTGACGACGATGTACTTTTCCGCCATCTGCAGCGGCGCGTCGCCAAGGTTCGGGGCGACGTGGAAGTATTCGGAGCCGGGCTCCCCGGCGGGGTCGTCGTCGTAGTCGGCCGCGTCGAGCGGCAGCTTGAGGTCGGCGATGTTGGCGATGAACGCGCCACCGCCATTGGCGTTATTGACGGTGCCCGAAGTGGGCACATCCTCAGCGCGGGCTACCGACGCATAGGCGCCGATGCCAAGGAGAAGAGCGACGAGCGCCACGGCGCCCATGAGTTTCGTCGAGACTTGATTCACCTCGTTCGATTCCTCTCTGTGTGTGGTCGAGCGGCAGGCATGCCGCGGCGTAGCCGGGGGTCTTCGGGACCCGGGGCAAGGTTGGTTGTGGTTGGAAGGAATCTGTGCCGGTGCTCCTTTCCGGACACAGGGGAGAGGGAACGGAATCGTGGCGGCGCCGGCTAGCCAGCGCGCGATGTTAGAATCCGAACCTGCAAGGGCGGATCACCATTCTCCCCTTGCGCCCGCCCCGGGACGGTTGCCGCCGACCCGGGGCTTTTCTGGGTTTCGACACGGCCGACGGCCGGGTCAATGCGACCGTAGATCGCCCCGAATAACGCTGCCAGACAGATCAGGCAAACTCTCTGCAAACTCTCACGGGAGCACTGTGAAGGTTTGTGCAATCCAAGCTGCGGATGGGAAAGCCGGGGTTATGTGCAGAAGCGGTGGACGATCTCGTACATGAGCTCGGTCCCCATGTTGAGGTTGTCGATCGTGAGGAACTCATCGTTCCCATGGAAGCCCGCCCGCTCTTCTCGGCTGAGCAGGCAGGGGATGAATCCGTAGGCCGGGATCCCCTGGGCGCGAAGGAAGCGGTTGTCGGTGCCGCCCACCGTCATCGTGGGAGTGACGACGGCATCTTCCATGGCATCGGTGATGACGGAGTGGATCGTGCGATAGAGTTCCGTGTCCCACTCGACGGGCAGGTTGGCGCCCTGGTCGGGCAGGTAGAGCTCCACCTGGACGTGCTCGTCAGCGATGACGCGCTTGAGGTGGTCGATCCAGTCTTCCTTGGTCTGGCCAGGCAACAGGCGACAGTCGATGACGGCCTCGCTTCTTGCGGGGATGACGTTCGCCTTGATCCCGGAGTTGAGCATGGTGATGTTGAGGGTGTTGGTGAACATCGCAAGTAGTTCAGGCGACTTTCGCACGTGTTCCTCGACGGCGGCGCGGTTTTCGAAGTCGGGAAGCAGACCGGCTTCGGCGAGGTTCCTGGCATAGGCGGTGGTATCGGCCGTCCAGGTGAAGGGACGTTCCATGGCGTTGAGCTTGAGGAGGGCCTCCATAAGACGGACAGCAGAGTTGTCGGCGTGGGGGCGGCTGCCATGGCCCGGCGTGCCGACGGCCGTGAGCTTGAGCCAGCAGACTTCCTTCTCGTTGGTGGCGACGCTGAAGAGCCGGGTGGGCTGGCCGGCAAAGCTGGAGGAACCGCCGCCGCCTTCGCTCAGTTCGAATTCGACATCGACCACGTCGGGGCGATTCTTGCAGAGCCACTCCATGCCCCAGATGCTGCCGGCCTCTTCATCGGGGACGGCGAGATAGACGAGGTCGCGCTTGAGCGGGGCCTTGAGGCGGTGGAGCAGGAGGAACGCCATCGTCTGCATGACGCCGCAGCCCTTCATATCGACGGCGCCACGACCGTAGACCTTGCCATCTTCCACATGGCCTTCGAAGGCGGGATAGGTCCAGTACTGGGGCTCGACCGGGACGACGTCAGTGTGGTTGCAGAGCATCAGCGGCCGCTTCGAGCCATCACCCTTGAGGCGTGCGACGACCGCTTCTCGCTCGGGCTGGATCTCGATGTACTCGCACTCGATCCCCTCGGCCTCGAGGAGGGAGCCGAGGAAACGGGCAGCGGGCGCTTCGCGCCCGGGGGGGTTGCTGGTGTCGATCTGGAGGTAGCGCACGAAGATGTCGAGGGCTTCGGCGTAGACAGGTTGCCAATCCATGAAGACGTATCCGGAGGAGATGTGGCCCGGAGTATAGTGGCGGCATGCACGCGCTGCTCGTTTTATGGGACCTTTCCAGCGAGTCGAAGGCATCGTTCGAGGACTTACGGGAGTACCTGTGGACGCGTTCGATGCCGCGGTTTCGCCAGATGGAGGGGCTGCGCCAGAAAACCTGGATCTCCAGCCCGGAAACCGGCGAATGGGGCGCGCTGTACCTCTTCGAGCAGCGTGCGCAAGCAGAAGCGGTTATCGATCACCTGGGGGAGAGCCCGGTGGTCGAGATGACGGGGAAACGGCCGACAGCCCGTATCTTCGAGGTCGAGGCGATCGTGGAAGGCGAACATCACGGCGCCGACCTGCTGGCAACGGGCCTTGTCTGGGCAGGGCGGACCTAGCCGATGGCGCGCATCGACGCGCATGTCCACGCGTTCGCCGTAGAGCAACGGGACCGCCGGGTTGCGATTGCCGATGCCGACCCGACATTCGCCGAGATGTACGGCGACCCGGCCGCCGCGATGGCGACGCCCGGGGATGTCGTGGCCGCGGTGGAGAAGGCCGGCTTCGACGGGGCCGTCGTAGCAGGCTTCGCTTTTGCGAGCGCGGTGGAGATCGGCCACCAGAACCGGGCGCTCCAGGAACTGGCCGGTGACAGCCGATTTGCCTGCCTCGCGACGGTGAACCCGGCACGTGATGGGTGGCGAGACGAGGCCGAAGCAGCGCTCTCGTGGGCGGCGGGATTCGGAGAGCTGCGCCCTTGGAACCAGGGCTGGGATCCCGTTGGGCCGGCCGGACACGCGCTCTGCGAACTGGCCGAGGGGCACGCTGCGGTCCTGCACTGGCACGTCTCCGAGGAGTTCGGGCATGAGTACCCGGGCAAGCGAGGCGGCATCTCGGCCCGCGAGTTATGGAAACTTGCAATGGCCCACCCCCGGACCCGGATGGTGGCGGCCCACCAGGGGGCAGAGCTGGCATGGGCGATGCGGATGCCGGAGGTGCGTGAATCCCTCCTATCGATTTCTTTCGATACGGCGGCCACAACACTCCTGTATGATCAAGAAAGCGTTTTGCGGCTTATCGACGTGGTGGGGGCAGAGCGCGTACTGTTCGGTTCGGACTTCCCTTTGCTGGGCATGGCCGGTCAGTACGCGAAGACGGTCGAGCACCTCGACGCAGATACCCAATCGGCCGTGGGGGGCAGCAACGCAAAACGACTGTTCTTTGAGCGATACAAGATATGACTGAAGTACCATCCGACAACGTTCGGGTTTTTGTGGCGTGCGAAGTCCCGGGCGAGGTCCAACGGGCGATCGGCGAGATCACCGACAAGCTGAAGGAAACCAGCGACGATGACGTCCTCTGGGTGCGTTCCGACGGCGTCCACGTGACCCTGAAGTTCCTCGGGGAGGTCTCGCAGAAGAAGCTGCCGGCGATCAAGATGGCGCTCCAGGAGGCGGTCGTCCGCCATTCGCCTTTCAACCTCGAACTCTCGAATATCGGGACGTTCGGCGGCCGTGAAGGACTGCGGACCATGTGGGTCGGCATTGCCGGCGACGTGCTGCGGCTTGAAGCGATGGTGCGCGACGTGAACCTGGCCCTATCGGTCGTTGGATTCGAACCCGATCGGCGTCCGTTCCGGCCTCACCTCACGCTTGGACGCGTCCGCGACACGGTGCCCACACGTCGGCGAGCCGAGATCGAAGTCGATGTCGGCCGGGTGCAGGTGCCGGAAGTCGACTGGCGGACGAGCCAGATCACGCTCATGCGGAGCCGACTGACTCCACGCGGCGCCGAGTATGACATCGTCGCGACCTTCCCTTTGCGGATGACCGCCCCGACGCTCTAGCCACGTTTGTTCGCGAGTTACGGCTGGCCGTGGTCCATGGCCGGGCGTAGCATGCGAACAAATGAGCGAATCGCAGGCACTGTTCCGGATCACGCCAGCCAAGCTGCGGTCGTTCCACACCTGCATGAAGCAGTACTGGTTCAAGTACCTCAGCCACCAGCCCTGGCCGGAGCGCGACGATAATGTGGTGCCGCTGGTGGTAGGCAAGGCCGTTCACCGGGCGATGCACATCCTCACGCAATCCCAGGACGAAGGCGTTGCACGGCAGCAAATGGACATCTACCTGCGGATGCCGAAGCATTCCTGCGCGGCGCCCGGCACCGAAGCGTATGACGAGGCCATGGCGCTCTACGACAAGGGTGTGGAGGCCCACCGGTCGCTCGAGCCGGAGGAAAGCTGGGCAGAGCGGGAGACCCTCGCCCCATGGCCGAGCAGAGGGATGGAACTCAGCGCCCGCGTCGACCGCGTGGATCGCAAAGCAGCGGATCACTACGTCGTCATCGACTGGAAGACCGGCGGCTATGAAGACGAGGACCAGACCGATATCCAGCTCGATATCGGACACGTGGCGGCGAGGCGGACTCTAAGGCTGGGACGGGACGTGCGAGTAACGGCCATTGGCTGGAACCTTCGCAAGGACGAGCAACGCGTGCGCGAACTTGTGCGCGACGATGCCCAGGCGACCATGGAACTGATGGCCGCCAACGCCGACCGGATGCAACGGACGACCGAATTCCCGGCGACACCAGGCCCCGCCTGCCGCTTTTGCGAGTGGCAACCGCAGTGCCCCGAGTCGGACGTGACCTGGGACGACGATCAGGGCTCGTAGAGGCCGAGGAGCGGGAGAATGAACGCCTACTCCACAGGAGTCGCGGTCGAGCTTGCCCCCGCGTAGCATCGCCAGGGCAGATTGCTTGCGGAGTGCAGCCATGACGTCCGTTGTCCATCCGGTGCCAAGCGAGGAAGAGGTCCTCACCTACTTCGAAACGTGTTCGAACTGGGGGCGGTGGGGGCCCGACGACAGTGCAGGCACGATCAACCTGATCACCCCGAAGAAGCGCCGGGAAGCAGCAGCAGTCGTCTCAAGCGGGCGGGCGGTGTCGCTCGCGCGGCCATGGAACACCGTTGGCGGACCGGGGAACTTCAACCCGGCACAGCACTTTGTCCGGACATGGCGGGACGCGAGCGTCGACTACATCGGGATCAGCTACCACGGCTATGCGACGACGCACGTCGACGCCCTCTGCCACATCTTCTGGGACGGGAAGATGTGGAACGGCAAGGATTCGACGGATGTCTCCTCCCTGGGGGCGAAATCGAACGACGTGGCGGCATGGAGCAACGGGATCACGACGCGCGGCGTGCTCCTCGATATCCCCCGCCTGCGCGGCACGGAGTACGTCGATGTCGACAACCCGGTCCGCGGCTACGAACTGCTGGCGGCGGCCGAAGCCGAGGCATTGAGCTGCGCCCCGGAGATGCGGTTTGTGTGTACAGCGGCCGCGAGAAGTTCTATGCCGCCCACCCGGAACACACTCCTGGCGGCCGTCCTTCACCCGGGCTCCACGTTGACACGGCGCCAGTATTGAAGGAGAAGGACGCGGCGATACTCGTCTGGGACCTGATGGATGCCGGGCCATGCGGCTACGAGATCTTCGATTCGCGGATGGCCGGCCTCGGGGTACACGTGCTGACGATCGTGTTCATGGGGATGCCCCTGCTCGACAACTCGCTGCTCCAGCCGCTGGCGGAGGCCTGCGCCGAGGAGCGGAAGTGGGAGTTCATGCTCACGGTGAATCCCCTGCACATCCGTGGCGGCACGGGCAGCCCGGTCAACCCGATCGCGGTTTTCTGAACGTGCTCGAGCGAACATTCAAAGAACCATCCGGCCTGCCCGGGCGCATCGGTGCGGCGTTCATGGCCCGGGTGAGCAAACCGATGCACCGCTGGGCGATCGAACTTCTCGACCCCCAGCCGGATGAGCGGGTGCTGGAGATCGGCCCGGCACACGGGGCGTTGATCGAACGGATGGACGCGTCTGTGCCGGGCCTTGCGTTTGGCGCGGTCGACCCGTCGGCGGACATGGTGCGGCTGACGTTGAAGCGAAATCGAAAGCTGGTCGACGCCGACCGGCTAGATGTCCGCGAGGGCCGGGTGAGCAGCATCCCCTTCGACGATGCCACTTTCGATCGCGTCGTCACCACCCACACGATCTACTTCTGGCCGGACGTGGAGCAGGATCTCCAGGAAGTGTTGCGGGTGCTCCGGCCCGGCGGCAGGCTCGTGATCGGCTTCCGGGCGACGCAGGACGAAATGGGCGAATGGTTCGTGGCCGAAAACGGGGGGCGCGATGCCCCCTCGGGACTGTCGGTCGTGGGATTGCGAGAGAAATGCGCGGTGGCCGGTCTCGTGAATCTGAAGGCGAAGCTGCGACACTTGACCGGCCGGGGACCAATGGCAACACCCGCGCTCGGAGCCGTGGTGGGAGACAAGCGGACAGCGTAAAGGCCCGGACGAAACGTCCGGGCCCCTGGCGTTGCATGGTCGGCTACGGGGTTAGGCCACTGCAGCCGCTCTGCGTTGTGCCTCGAAGGTGTACTCGCCATCGCGGTAGTCGACGGTGACCCGGGCACCCGCTTCGAATTCACCGGCAAGAATGCGCCTGGCCAGTTCGTTCTCGACGTTGCGCTGGATGGTCCGGCGCATTGGACGGGCGCCGAAGGCGGGGTCGTAGCCCTCATTCACGAGCTGGTCCCGGGCCGCATCGGTGAGAACGAAGTCAACGCCACGGTCCGAGAGCCGTTCGCGCACTTCGTTCGCCAGGAGCTCGACCACCGACTTCAGCTCCTCGCGGGTCAACGGTTCGAAGATGATGATCTCGTCGATCCGGTTGAGGAACTCGGGCCGGAAGTGCTCGCGGAGCGCGCGATCGACCGAATCGCGGAGGCGGGAACGGTCGCCGTCGCCGTCTGCGCGCTTCGTAAAGCCGAGGGTGGCCTTCTCCTGGAGCCCGGTACCGAGGTTGCTGGTCATGATGATGACGGTGTTGCGGAAGTCCACGGTGCGGCCGTGGCCATCGGTCAGGCGGCCGTCATCGAGGATCTGGAGGAGCGTGTTGAACACGTCCGGATGAGCCTTCTCGATTTCGTCGAAGAGGATGACGCGGTAGGGCCGCCGCCGAACTGCCTCGGTCAGGCCGCCACCTTCGTCGTAGCCGACGTAGCCAGGTGGCGAACCGATGAGGCGGCTGACGGTGTGCCGTTCCTGGAACTCCGACATGTCGAGGCGGATCATGGCGTCCTCGTCGTCGAAGAGGTATTCGGCGAGGGTCTTCGCCAGCTCCGTCTTCCCGACGCCCGAGGGGCCGAGGAAGATGAACGACCCAATCGGACGGCGAGGGTCCTTGAGGCCGGCCCGGGCCCGACGGATGGCGTCGGCGAGGCTTTCGATGGCGCGTTCCTGGCCAACGACCCGCTGATGCAGGTGGTCTTCCATCTTCAGGAGCTTGTCGCTCTCGCTCTCCTCGAGGCGCGAGACGGGGATGCCGGTGACCTGGCCGACGAGGCTGGCGATGTCCTCTTCGGTCACTTTCAGTTCCACATCGTGTTCCTGGGCCCACTCCTCGCGGAGCTTGGCGTACTCCTCCTGGAGCTGGAGCACTTCCTGCTTGATCTCGGCGGCGCGCTCGTAGTCATCCTTCTCAACCGCCGCGTCGGCTTCGAGCCCGAGGGCATCGAGCCGCTTGCGGAGATCGCGGACGTTCTCCGGAAGCTCCTGCGAGTCGATCACGTGCTTGCTCGCGGCCTCGTCGATGAGGTCGATGGCCTTGTCGGGCAGGTGCCGCTCAGTGATGTAGCGGGCCGAGAGGTTCGCAGCCGCTTCGAGGGCATCGTCGGTGATTTCGACCCTGTGGTGGGCCTCATAGCGGGGACGCAGGCCCTTCAGGATGGCGATCGTGTCTCGATGATCGAAGGCTCGTCGACGTAGACCGGCGCGAAGCGGCGCTCCAGCGCGGGGTCCTTCTCGATGCGAGTTCGGTACTCGTCGAGCGTGGTGGCGCCGATTGCATGGAGCTCGCCGCGAGCGAGGGCCGGCTTCATCAGGTTGCTGGCATCGATGGCGCCGTCGGCGCCGCCGGCGCCCATCACGGTATGAAGCTCGTCGATGAAGAGGATGACTCTCGCCGTCGGACTGCTTCACCTCCTCCATGACAGCCTTCAGACGCTCTTCGAACTCGCCACGGAACTTGGAACCGGCAACCAGGGCACCCATATCGAGGGCGAGCAGCCGCTTGTCCTTCAGGTTGTCGGGGACGTCGCCTTCAGCGAGACGCTGGGCGAGGCCCTCAACGATGGCAGTCTTGCCCACACCGGCTTCGCCGATGATGACGGGGTTGTTCTTCGTCCGCCGGTTGAGGATCTGCATGACGCGCCGGATCTCGACTTCGCGACCGATGACCGGGTCAAGCTTGTTCTGGGCGGCGAGCGCGGTGAGGTCCGTCGAGTACTTTTCCAGGCTCTGGTAGCGGCTTTCGGCGTTCGGGCTGGTCACCCGGCTTGAGCCCGCGGATCTCCTGGAGGGCGCGATAGATCCCCTCCTTGGTGACGCCGAATTCGGCGAGCATGCGGCGTGGCCCCGCTCTCCTCGTTGTCGGCGATCGCGATGAGGAGATGCTCGACGCCGATGTACTCATCCTTGAGGCGGTCGGCTTCGGCGTTCGCGGTCTCCAGCATGCGGACGACTTCGGGCGTCGTGTAGATCTGGACGACGTCGTGCTGGATGCGCGGCAGGGAGCCGAGCATGTCGCCGACGCGCGCCCGGAGGGTGCCAAGGTCCACATTCAGGCGACGGAGGATCTGCTCGGCAAGTCCTTCCTCAATCGAGAGGAGAGCGCCGAGCACGTGGGGGACACCCCACTGGGGGTGACGTTGTTGGCGGACGATGTCCTGTGATTTGGCAAGCACCTGCTGTGCCTGCTCTGTGAAGCGGTCCTGGCGCATCATGATGGCGCTCCTTTCTCCGGGGACCGGTCAGGGGGAATGGTGAGGTGGATGGGACAGGTGTCTAGCGCGGCCGGTAGGGGGCCGGGAGACGGGTGCTTCGCAGGCGGTCGAGCTCGCGACGGATGCCTTCCATCTCGTCCTGCAGCTCACGGATTTGTTCGCCCATACGAAGAATGATGTCAACTCCGGCGAGATTGACACCTAGCTCATCGATGAGGCGCTGGGCCTGGCGGATGCGCTGGATGTCGGCGTTGGAGTACATGCGGATGTTGCCGCCGGTGCGCGAGGGCGTGATCAGCCCGGCCCGTTCGTAGTAGCGAAGGGTCTGCTGATGCATGCCAACGAGGCGGGCGGCAATGGAAATGACGTAGCAAGGCTCGTCATCAGCAATGTCATCTGACGGGTCGAAGGGGGTTTCGGCCACGATGTTCTCCTTTCGTTCAGGCGCTCACGGTTTCGGCGCCAGGCTCGCGGAGCTGTTCGAAGAGCGCCCGCTGTTCATCGGTGAGGGTGCGCGGGAGCTGGACCCGGACCCTCGCGTACATGTCGCCGTGCTGGTCGGGCTTGCCGAGCTTCGGCATTCCCTTGCCGGCGAGCCGGATGGACGCGCCGTTCTGGGTGAGTTCCTTGATCCGGAGGGCGACACGCCCATCGACCGTGGGCACTTCCACCTCGCCGCCGAGGACGGCGTCAACGACAGGGACATCGACATCGACGTAGAGGTCGTCGCCTTTGCGTTCGAAGCGCGGGTGATTGGCGACGGTGATGAGCAGATAGAGGTCGCCCTTTGGTCCGCCGCCGAACCCGGGATGCCCTTCGCCGGCGATGCGCACGCGCGACCCGGTCGCCACTCCCGCAGGCACCTTGACTTCGATGCGGCGGGGACGCGCTACCTGGCCGGCACCGCCACAGGTGGGACAGATGCTGCCATTTGTCTCGCCAGCGCCGTTGCAGGTGGAGCAGGTTTCGGTTGAGTCGAACTGGAGGGTGCGCGCGGTACCGCGGTACGCCTCGTCGAGAGTGACCTCGATGGGCGTCTCGACATTCTGGCCGGGCCGGGGACCACGCTGGCGCCGGGGACCACCGCGTTCGCGGCGAAACAGGTTTTCGAAGATCGAACCGAAGTCGCCGTTGCCGGCCCCCGCGCCAAAGTCGAAATCGCCGCGCTGGCCCTCACCGGGCGCATTGAATTTCCAGGAAGCACCGCGCTGCTTTTGCATCTCCTCGATCTGGTCGGCGTGCTCCCATTGGTCGCCGTATTTGTCGTACTTCTTTCGGTTCTCAGGGTCGCCGACAACGTCGTAGGCGGCGGCGATCTCCTTGAAGCGGGACTCGGATGCCTTGTCGCCGGGATTCACATCTGGATGGAATTGGCGGGCGAGTTTGCGATAGGCGGTGCGAATCTCCTTTTCGGAGGCCGAGCGCGAAACACCGAGCGTGTCATAGAAATTGCGAGCCATGGTTGCGTTCATCGTAGCAATGCAGTTTGCAAGGAGGCAAACCAGTCGTATGGAGACTCCTTGACTACTTGTTTATCAAGTCTCTTGCTAGTCACGCTTGGGATGCGGTATGTTACAGGGGATACTCATCTACCTCAGGAGGAGGAAACCTACCATGACCACCGTCACCCGCTGGAACCCCGTCAACGAACTGATGGAGTTCCGCAATGCAATGGACCGTGTCTTCGACGAACGGCTCCGCCCGACCTACCGCGCCCTCAGCGGCGAGGACCTCGGCCGATCGGACCTCGCGATGGACGTCTCGGAGAACAGCCAGGAGTTCGTCGTCACGGCGGCGATCCCCGGCGTAGCGCCGGAGGACGTGACCATCGAGGTCAAGGACGACGTGCTGACGATTTCCGGTGAATTCAGTCACAAGGAAAAGGCCGAAGGGGAACAGTACATCCGCCAGGAGCTCCGTTACGGCAGCTTCCAGCGGTCGCTTCGCCTTCCGCCCACTGTGGACGCCGACAAGGCGGACGCGCAGTTCGAGCATGGCGTGCTTCGACTGGCGCTTCCGAAGAAGCCTGAAGCACGGTCGCGCACGCTGAAGATCACGCCCAAGGGCGTGGTTGAGGCGAGCAAGAACTAAGCAGCGGTTGTTCGCGGGGAAGCGGCCCGGGCGTTGAACGCCCGGGCCGCTTTCTTTTCGTCACCTTTCCCCGGCGGGAACCTTTACCTTCCGGCCGCCGTCAGTGGAAGCATCCGATCTCGCAGGGGGAAGAAATGCGAAGACGCATGTATTGGGCAGTGGGACTGGCTGCCTTGCTCGCCACTCTGGTGGCCTGTGGAGCCGAAGACCCTGGCGGAGGCGACCACGACAGCGGCCCCGTAGACGGCTCGTCGACCGCAGTCTCCGGGGAGCGCGACGTCGCTGCAAATGTAGGGAATGCCGTCTCCGACGAACCCGGGGGCGACACGACGGGCTCCTCCAGTGGCCTCCTCGACCGCAAGATCATCTTTACGGCGAGCCTGGAGCTGGAGGCGTCGGACGTGCGCGCCGCCTTCGACCGTGCCTCGTTGATCGCCCGACAGGCCGGAGGCTTCGTCGAACAGTCGAGCCTCTCGAGCCGTGATGATGGCGGCGAAAGCCGGGAGTATGCCGCGATCACGGTGCGCGTGCCGGTCACGCAATACGACGCGGTGCTCGATTCGATGCGCGGGATCACAGGTGCCAACCTCCTCCGGGAGGAATCGAGTTCGAACGAAGTGACGGAGGAGTACACCGACCTCACGAGCCGGATGCGGAACCTTGAGCGGACCGAGGAGCAGTACCTCGTCCTCCTGGACCGGGCGAACACGATCGACGAGATCCTGACGGTGAACGATCGCCTCGACGGAGTGCGCCTGCAGATCGAGCAGATCCAGGGCCGCATCAACCTGCTGGACGACCTCACGGACCTTGCTACCGTCAGCGTCGACATCTCGCCCGTGGCGGCGAACGCCAGCCCGAAAGAGGGCAACGGCCACCGCACGTTCAGCGAGGTGTTTGCCGATGCCATGGAGTGGTCGGGAGAGACGCTGGGCAGGTTGGGGGCGGCAAGCGCTTACCTGGTGGTGGCGGCCATGTGGCTCGTCATCCCGGCGCTGGTGCTGGTCGTGGTCCTTCACTTCGGACGCCGGCGCCATGGAGCACCCGAACTGCCGCCGGCATAGGCAAACGAAATCGTCAATTGGGAATCGGGGGGAGCAGGTCATGCTCCCCCAATTCCACGTTCCTCACGGACGACGTACGATCGAGGCAGGCTGTTTCTCCGATGGGAAGCAGTTGCGCACACCATGCGGACGGCCAACTACATCTTCTCCGTGACTTCTATCATCCTCGGCGTGGCGTTGATCCTGTTCGTCGCGACGCAGTCGGGGTTGCCTTCGGCAGCATCGGACGCATTCCCGTGGAAGTGGCAGATCGGGACGGCAATCGGCGTGTTGCTGGTGATTAACGGGGGGGTGCGCCTATGGTTCGCGCAGGATGATGACGCCTAGTCCCGCAGGCAGGGAGCGAGAGAGCGATGGGTAACGGAGAAGCGGTTTTCCTGGTGCCGCTCATGGCTTCGTCGGCGACGATGCATGCCCTCGCGGTCGCCGGCGAAGCGGCACGACACCAAAAGGCCAAAGTCCTGGCGACGTACGTAATCGAAGTAAGCAGAGAGTACCCCGTGGACGCCGAACTCGACGTGGAGTCGCGACGGGGGGAAATGATCCTGCGGAAGGCTGAGCAGCTGGCTGCGAGCCGACACTTCACGTTGGAAGCCGCCCTCCTCCAGGCGCGGTCGGCCGGCCATGCGATCCTCGATGAGGTGACGCGGCAAGGTGTCACGCTTATTGCGGTTGGGGTCCCGGCATCGTCGAACGGTGGCGTGGACCTGGGAAAAACCGCCGAGTACCTCTTGCGAAAAGCGCCATGCGAAGTCTGGATCATTCGCGAGGGAGGGAAGGAGGCGTGAAGGTCGTGATTATGGGATGCGGGCGCGTGGGTGCGAGGATGGCAGCTGAGATGGCCGAACACGGCCACGACGTCGCGGTGATCGACCTCGATGCGCGCGCCTTTCGGCGGCTGCCGGGAGACTTCGAGGGAAGGAAGGTCGCGGGGAACGCGATCAATTCCAAGGTGTTGGAACGGGCAGGGATTAAGGAAGCCGACGCCTTTGTTGCCGTGACCCAGGGCGACAACCGCAACTATATGGCGAGCCAGATTGCCAAGGAGCTGTACCAGGTACCGCAGGTGCTCTGCCGGATCTATGACCCCATCCGACAGGAGATGTTCGACGAGCCGGCGCTGCGCACGTTCAGCCCGACCAGCATGGGCGCCAACATCATGCTTGGGATGCTGGGGATGAACGAGGTCGGCAAGTAGATGTACATCCTCATCGCTGGTGGCGGGAAGGTCGGCTACTACCTTGCCGAAGAACTGATCCGGGCGAACCACGAAGTGCTGATCGTTGAGCGCGACCCGGCGAGGGTGCGAATCATCAACGATGAGATCGAGGATGCCGTGATGGAGGGTGACTGCTGCGAAGTAGCGACGCTCGATCGGGCGGGGATCAAGAGGGCGGAGCTGGTGATCGCGGTTACGGGGGACGACGAAGACAACCTCGTGACCTGCATGATCGCCCACCGGCGCGGAGCCAACCGGATCATCGCGAGGATCAACGACCCGCGAAACGAGGACCTCTTCAAGCGCCTGGGCTTCGAGACGACGATTTCAGCGACGCAGGCGATCCTCGCGCAGATCGAGGTGGAGCTCCCGGTGACGGACATGGTGCCGCTGTTGCAGCTGCAAAGCGGACTTGAGGTGGTGGAGATCCGGCTGCCCCAGAATTCCCCCGCCGCGGGAAGGGCGGTCCAGAACATCCTTCTGCCCACGGAGTCGCTGATCGCGCTGATCGTGGATGAGCAGGGGGCGCCTCGCATCCCGCGCGGGGACACGATCGTCTACAAGGGCGATGCGCTGGTCCTGGTCACGCGCAAGGAAGGCGTCGAAGCGCTGAAGGAAGCGCTCATAGGGACCACGCACGGGCTGGACACCTGAAGATGCGGCTCGCCTACCTCGGTCCGCCGGGCACGTTCGGCGAAGAGGCCGCCGTCCTGTACCAGCGCGACGCGGAGCTGCTGCCGAGGCCGACACATGCGGCCGTCGCACGGGCAGTGGAAGAAGGTCTCGCGGACGAGGGAGTGATGGCCATCGAGAACCTGTTGAACGGCTCGGTCGCGGAGACGCTCGACATCCTCATCCACGAGACACCGCTGCGTATCCAGCGAGAACTGCTACTGCCGGTGGTCCACAACTTTGTCGTGGCGCCGGGAACCCGCGAGGCGGACGTAGCCGTGGTCTTTTCGCACCCGGCAGCATTTCCCCAGTGCCGCATCTACCTTGAGGAACACTTCCCGAATGCCCAGCAGGAGGCTGCCCTCTCGACAGCGCAAGCGGTGGAGCTGGCCCTCGCCAGCCCGGTGCCGGCAGGTGCGATCAGCACATTGCGAGCGGCGGAGCTGCACGGAGGAGAAGTGCTGGCAAAGGGCATCCAGGACTCCGATCTGAACGTCACGCGATTCGTGATCGTGGGGGAGGGGAACCAGCCGCCGACGGGCCGGGACAAGACGTCGATCGCGTTCAGGTTCGCTGACGACCGGCCGGGCCTGGTAGCCCGGGTGATGAACGAGTTCGCCGACCGCGGGATCAACTGTTCGAAATTCGAAAGCCGGCCGACGCGTGAGACGTTTGGCGAATACATCTTCCTCATTGACTTCGAAGGACATGCGACGGACCCGGAGTGCAGGGCAGCGCTGGACGCGATTCGGCCGCTGTGCGCGATGCTCAACGTCTTCGGCAGCTATCCACGCTGGCGCTAGGCGGTTGCAAAGCGCCGCCGGTATTGCAACGATCACTGCATGCAAGACGAGATCTATCGTGAACTGATGGGGGCCATCGAGAAGGGACAGCCGGTCGTCCTCGCGACGGTGGCGCGCACCCGCGGTTCAACGCCCCGTAAGACCGGCGCCAAGATGGTGGTGCGCAAGGACGGTTCGTTTTTCGGGACGATCGGTGGCGGCTGTGGCGAAGCAGAGGTCTGGCAGGAAGCGATGGACGTGATGAAGGACGGCAAGGCGCGCATCGTGACCGTGGACCTGACGCAGCCCACCGATGGCGAGGACAAGATCTGCGGCGGCGTGATGGATGTCTTCGTCGAGCGGATGGCGTAGACCGCGGCCAATCCGGCTATAGGGCGCCAGTCGTATCTCAGGTAGCGGTAAAGCGATGTTCGTTTGGTGTGGACGCGCTGGTGTAGCATAGTGGGGCATCCGTCCGACGGGGACGGGAAAGAGAGCGAAGTATGTTGGGATCTCTCGGGGCGCCGGAACTGGCGATCATCCTCGTGATCATTCTCCTGGTGTTTGGCGTAGGCCGGATCAGCGGCGTTGGCCGTGAGCTGGGCTCGTCCATCAAGGAGTTCCGCAGGGCCGTCAAGGACGAAGACAAAGAGGAAGCGACGACCCAGGTGCAACAGGCCCAGGTGCAGCAGCCCGCACCGCCTGCCCAGGTGCAGGCTCCGCCTCCGCCGGCAGCGCCTTCGCAGCCAGTTGCATCGAACGACTCAGCTCAGCAGGAAGCTCAGAAGAACATCTTCTAGTTCTGCCGGGGAATCAACATGTTGAAAGGGCCGCCCAGGGTGGGCGGCCCTTTTTCGTGCCGACGCCAGACGATGTCCGTTAGTACTCGTTGCGAAACTCAGCGTTCGATGCCCGGAGACCGGCCCTCAACCCCCAGCCCCTTCTCCCGACTCACGCGGGAGAAGGGGAGCACATTGCGAGACGTTGAACGCGCAAACGCCAACTTTCTTCGCGAAGTACTAGCTGCCGAAACTCTCGGCGAGATTGATCATCGGCCGGACAGAAACGCCGCTGACGCCTTTCACGATCCAGCCCGCATCGGACGGCATCGTGTCCATCCCGGCGATATCGAGATGGACCCAGGGCGTATCGCCAACGAACTGTTCGATGAACTTGCCGCCGACGATGGTGCCGGCACCGCGCGTCCCGACGGTTCTTATGTCGGCAACATCGCTCTTCACCAGCTCGTCGTACTCCTTGAACATAGGGAGGCGCCAGGTTTTCTCGCCGGCGGTCGTTGCTGCGGACTCGAACCGCGTGGCGAAGGCGTCGTTGTTGGTCATGACGGCGTAGCAGATATCGCCAAGCGCCTGGGTGACGGCGCCGGTGAGGGTGGCGACATCGACGATGTGGCGGGCGCCGAGCTCGTTCGCCCAGCAGACAGCATCGGCAAGGACGAGGCGGCCTTCGGCGTCGGTGTTGAGGATCTCGATGGTGCTTGCCGTTCATGGCGGTGACGACGTCGCCCGGGCTGGGTGGCGTTGCCGCCCGGCATGTTCTCGGTGCAGGGCGCGATGGCGACGATGCGGGCCTTTGGCTTGAGGACGGCGATGGCCTGCATCGCGGCGATGACCGAGGCAGCGCCGGTCATGTCGGCCTTCATCGCGTGCATGTTGGCGGCGGGCTTGATGCTGATGCCGCCGGTATCGAAGGTGATGCCTTTGCCGACCAGGGCAAGGTCGTACCCTTCGCCGTCCGTGCCGTGGTAGCTGACGCGGACCAGCTTGGCCGGCTGGGCGCTGCCGGTCGCGACGGAGAGGAGAGAGCCCATGCCTTTGCGCTGCATGTCGGCTTCCTCGAGGACTTCGCATTCGAGGCCGGAGGCGATCGCCATTTTGACGGCGCGATCGGCGAGATCTGTCGGGTAGAGGTGGTTCGCCGGCGTCGTTGGCGAGATCGCGCGCGAAGTTCGTGGCTTCGGCGTATGCCTTGCCGCGGGCAACACCCTCTTCGAGGGCGACCATCTTCGCGGCGTCGTCCTCGACGATGGTCAGCGTCTCGATGCCGGCCGAGTCGTCGGCGTCTTCGTCGTCGTCCTTCTTGCTCTTGAACTGGTCGAAGCGATAGCTGCCGAGGAGCGCGCCTTCGGCGATGGCCTGGCCCACCGCCCGGGCGTCGAGGCCAGCGATGCCGGCGCCATGGGCGATGGTGGTGATGTGCTTGATGCCGGGCTTGCGGAGCTTCCGGACGGTTTCGGCGACGAGGTTGCGGACGGTGTGCTCGTCGAAATCTTCGCTCTTGCCGAGACCAAGGACGGCGATGCGCGGCGAGGAGATGGCGCCGAACGTGTGGAAGGTCGGAGGGCGCCCTTCTTGCCGGTGATGTCGCCGAGAGCGATGAGTTCGGTGATGCGGCCGTTGAGCGCGGCGTCGACGGCGCCGGTGCCGCCGCCTGGCGCGGTGATGCCTTCGAACAGATTGACGAGGACGGTATCGGCCTGGATGGCGGCGATGTCGCCGGCCTGGACGCGGACCTCCATGAGGGCCTCCGGTTGGGTGGGAATGTGAGGTGAGTCTACCGGCGGCCGCTGACTGCGTCTTGCAGGGAGGTTCGATACCCTGACCGCACGATGGCGATGGAGCGGCAGGGGCTGGCACGGCGAACCTGGCTGTGGTGGCAGGCAGCGGACCGCTGGGGCCTGCACGAACTCGTCGGGGTGGTGGTGGCGTTCCTCCTCTACTTCTGGATCCGAGGAGCGGTGGTGGACCGGGAGGCCGAGGCCTTCGCGAATGCAGCGGACCTCGTTTCGCTCGAGAAGGCGCTGGGGTTCCACTGGGAGGTCCAGATGCAGGGGTGGATCCTGGATTCGCGGGCGTGGATCCGGGTGATGAACTGGATCTACTTCTGGGGCCATATGCCGCTGGTGATCGTGTTCGCGGTGTGGCTCTACTTCCGGCACCGGCACACGTACGGGCTGGTGCGGACGGCGTTCCTCGCTTCGGGGGCGATCGCGATCGTGATGTATGCGCTGTACCCGGTGGCGCCGCCACGGCTGCTGCCGGGAAGCGGCTTCGTCGACACGATGGCCGTGTACGACAAGATCGGGTACGAGACGCAGGAATCGAAGGCGTTCGTGAACCCGTTTGCGGCAATGCCGAGCCTGCACTTCGGGTGGTCGCTGTTGCTGGCGGCGGCGGTGGCATGGGTCGGGCGGCGATGGTGGTTCGTGGCTTTTGCCGTGGTGTGGCCGGTGGCGATGTTCTTCTCGGTGGTGCTGACGGCGAACCACTGGATCATCGACACGGTAGCTGGGGCGGTGGTGTCGTTCGCGGGTCTCGGCGTGGCGATTGTCATCGACCGGTACCTGTGGCCGGCGCTACGGGACAGGTGGGCCCGGGTGGCGGAGCCGGATGGGGCGGGGATGCAGGTTGCCGCGGGGAGTTCGCAGGAGCCGCCAATATAGAGCCGCAATTGGCTATCGAATAGAATGGGGCGATGGCGATCAACATTCGCACGCGAGATGAACTCCGGCAGTTCATCGACGAGATGAGTGATGAGGAGTTCGACGACCTCGTCGACTTGATAAACACGCGCGTGGACGACGAGGATCTGAGCGCCGACGAGCTTGCACTCATCGACCAGGCACGCAAAGAGTTTGCACGTGGCGAAACGGTATCAGCCGACCAGTTGCGGAGCGAGCGCAAGGGAGCGTGACCTTTAAGGTCGAGTATTCGCGGCGTGCAGCCAGCTACGTTCGACGCCAGAGTGAAGCGCAAACGCGGCGTCTCGACCGCCGGCTCGAACTTCTCGCCGAAGAACCGTTCGATCCGAACCTTTCGATCCCGCTCCGTGGCAGGGCCGGTGTGCGGCGGATGCGAGTTGGCGAGCTTCGTGTGCTCTTCGAGGTTCTTGAGGCCGAGGGGGTGATCCTCGTTGTCGACGTTGCACCGCGGGGTGACGTGTACAAGGGGACGTAGCAACGACATTGGCTCAGGTATAGAGCCGGTGGTGGTGGATGTAGGAGATGACGGGGTCGGGGACGAGGTAGCGGATGGGGAGGCCGGCAAGGAGGCGGCGGCGGATGTCGGTGGAGCTGATGGCGAGGGCGGGCATGTCGAGGACGGGATAGCCGGGCGGCGGTTCGATGCCGGGACGGGGCGCGATGACGATGCGCGCGAGCTTCGGGAGTTCGTCGTGGCGGTGCCAGTTGGGGAGATCGGCGAAGGCGTCGGCGCCGAGGATGAGGTAGGGCTGGTCGATGCCTTCGCGGGCAAGCTCTTCGAGGGTGTCGACGGTGTAGGTGGAGCCGGGGCGGCGCATTTCGCGGTCATCGAGGGAGAAGGCGGGGTTGCCGGCGATGGCGAGGGTGACCATGGCGAGGCGATGCTGCGCATCGGAGGGTTGCGAGATGCGGGTTGCGGGTTGCGGGTCGGTCTTGCGCCAGGGGTCGCCGGCGGGGATGAAGGAGACGTGGTCGACGCCGGGGAGCTGGAGGGCAGCCTGGGCGGCGATGAGGTGCCCGAGGTGAGGAGGGTCGAAGGTGCCGCCGAGGATGGCGATGGTCATGGCGTAGAGGGTAAAGGGTAGAGCGGCGAGGTGGGCGGCAGGGGGTGACGGGGCGATGTGTGTATGCACAGGAACCGCACGCGAGCGCATGGCCACCGCGGGGACCGCACGAGCGGTAGAGGTGGGGTCGCCGCACGTATCGTTCCGCCGAAGGGTGCGTTGGGGGTGTTCGAGCCGGGAGCGACACGAGCAGTGGATGGCCGGCGCATGGGCGGATAGTGGCAGGTTGAGGTGGGAGGTCGAAGGGGGCGGTGGCTCCCGGATGGGTGTCAGGAGCGCGGGTTTAGGAGCCTGATTGAGGTGCTCGTTGGGGCGGGTGTGGCCCTCACCCCCCGGCCCCCTCTCCCGACTGCCGCGGGCGAGGGGGAGTTAGGACAGCGAGGCGGTACTTCTTGTTGCGCTTGCCGGGCTGGATGACGTCGACTTTGCCGTCCTGGTTGAGGGAGACGAGGAGAGGTGCTTCGAACAGGGTCTAGAATCTCGAACGATGCCTACTCCACAGAAGTCCCAGATCCCGGAGCGCTTGATGCAGCAATTGATTGACTTGCTTTACCTACCGCACAGCCAGACTTGGCATGAAGAAGCCGAGGCAGCGCTTAGCAGCTTGTTCGGCAGTGGGAACCGATACCCCGAGAGCGCTCTTCGGCGGGAAGTCCAGATTCGAGCCCCGAGACTGGATCCCGACGGTGCGCCATTTGCTGCGCTAATCAACCATGCTGCCCCAACCTCCGGTCCGTACGGCGGAACGAGCTTTGTTGTCTTTCCAACTGAAAGCGGTGCCACCTGTTTCGGCTTGGGCGTCGGGACGCAGGGTCTGAGCCCTGATGAGAGCATCCTGACGCAACCGGGGCACGCTCGACGCGCTAGCGATAGCTCGATGGCTCAACGTGGAGCACGGACACGGGAGAAATGATCGCTTGGGCGAAGCATGACCCCGTGCGGATCGACCAGCCACTCCCAACCTCCACTTCCGAATGGTTAGGTGAGCCGTTCGGCAACACGATCAAGCGCTATGGGGATGTGATGTATGCGATATGCCTCGCGTCCGAAAACCGTGAACGGACTGCGCTCGCACTGAAGGCAATGCTTGACATGTTCCTCGCTGGCCACGGCGTGTCTACGTTGTCGTCTTCGCGCCGCGAGTCGGCCGATATCGAAGCATCGTACATGGCGCACATCATGCCTAATCTGGACCGGGACGCGCTCGGTGACATGCTCGCGATGCGGCGCTACGTAATCGTGGAAGGACCTCCGGGAACTGGAAAGACCCGAATGGCCGTGCAACTCATCGAGAAACGCTATGCGGGAAACGGCATTTCGATTCAGTTCCACCCCAACACGACCTACGAATCCTTCATCGGCGGCTTGTCGCCGGTGCCGGCCACTGGTGACGCTGGGCTGGCGTTCTATCCCAAAGCTGGGGCGCTGCTTTCAGCCATCGTGAAGGCAAAGGCACGTCCGGAGGTGCCGTACTTGCTGCATGTTGACGAGATAAACCGTGCGGACCTCGCGAAGGTGTTGGGAGAAGCCATCTATCTCTTTGAGTCCCAGTCCGACAGCCCGAGGAGAGTTGCATTGGACCATCGATTCGAAGGACTTGAGGGGCTGGAGGTAGAGATCCCCGCGAACCTGCACGTGTTGGGCACGATGAATTCTGCGGATCGGAGCATCGCGATCTTGGATATGGCGATCCGCCGAAGATTCGCGTTTGTGAGCCTTTGGCCGCAGGCGGCCGTGGTGGCGGCGATCGGCTGCGAGCTTATGAAAGAGGCATTTGACAGACTCCTCGGGATCTTTGTCGACCACGCATCCGACGAAGCTCTCATGCTGATGCCCGGACACTCGTACTTCCTCGAAAGCCAAGAGCCCCAAGCCAAGACAAGACTGCGAACCGAACTACAACCGCTGCTGAACGAATACCTAAGCCAAGGCTACGTGTCGGGCTTCGCCGGCGAGATCGCAAGTTACCTTCAGTGGCTTGAAGCGAAGACCGCATGAGCGCGGCAGTCGCTATCGAGTTGGCGGATTCGAGCAGCACATCGTTCGACGCAGGTTCTTTAGTGCCGAAGCCTGGTAGGGATCCTGCGGCAGCGGCCGCCCGCCTGGGCGGACAATTCATCGAAATGAACCGGGCGGCGCTGGCTGCTGTCGACGTGACGGCACACACAAGCTTTGACGGCAACGAAGTCCGAATGCGCCTGACGAGTGGCACGACAATTGGATCGGTACCACTTCGGTCACCGAGTTCCGGTGCAATCGAGCACGGTTTGGTAGTGCGTCCGCGCTACGGGTGGTCCGGACTTGGCCCCATGATGGCGACGATGGGATGGAGGGTGACTCCACGGTGATCGTCTGCCCAACGTGCCCCGCTCAGACCGACGAATCCCACCGTGGGTTTTATCGGCGATAGTTTTGACGCGAATTGAGGCATTGTTGCGGTCGACGAGCCGTCGATTCGCGATGGCTGAAGCCGAACTAGCGACTCCGCGGGGGCAAATCGACTGGACGGGTTACGCAACGCGATCGTTGCCTCGGGGCCAACCTCAGCTGGTGCCGTGCCGCTTTCCGGAACTCGAGCGGGACAGGGATCTCCTCGCCGCAATCCATTACGCTCTACGGGTTCATGCCGGCAGTCTCAGCGGTCAACGAGCTTCGGGCGGTGTGGCCGTGCGATCGCTGCTAGAGTTGGCTGATCGCCTGATACAGAAGGTCCGCGACGTTCCTCCAGTACGACCTCGCCCCTTAGCCCTTGGACGATGGCTTAGCGGCGGCCTTGTGCCCGAGTCTGTCCATGACGGGATCGAAGCGATTGGATGGACCGCAGATGAACGCGGATTAGGCGGTATCGCCGACCTTCGAGGACTTCCCTGGTCGATGAGCATGGAGACATTCTTTGAAGCGTGGATCGAAACAGTGGCAGCCAACATGTCGCGAAGGATTGGCGGGACGGTCCGGACTGGACGCCAACTACAGACGCTAGCGCCCTTGCACTGGGAACCGCCGTTCGTTGGCTCGCAACGGTACTTACTGCCAGATGTTGTCCTGGAACGCGACGACGCGACCTTCGTATTCGACGCGAAGTACAAAACTCACTTTGAGGAACTCAATGCGTCGTCATGGCGGGACGTAGAGGAGTCTCTTCGGGAGAGGCACCGCGACGACTTACTGCAGGTACTAGCCTATTCGACCCTATTCGAGACTCGCAACGTGAGTTGCTGCCTTGTCTATCCGTGCACCTGGCAGACCTGGGTGTCCCTTCGCGATAGGGGCCGAATCGTACACAAAGCCGGAGTGACATCTGGCAGCCGACACGTGACCTTGATACTCACGGCGATGCCGATGGACACGTCGCCGGAGCCCTTGAGCACGTTTGCCGCGGAGCTTCAACGCGGCGCGTAACCCTTGCCCCGGCACCCCCCCTCGGGTACGCTTGATTCATCTGCCTTAGCACTCTGGTGTAACGAGTGCTAAGTGTGTGGGTACTGGTTGATAATGAGTTTGTCAGACCGGCGTGCGAGGATCCTGGCGTTCGTTGTCGATGACTATGTCGATTCGGCGACGCCGGTGGGTTCGGCTTCGCTGGTGCAGCGGCATCAGCTTGGGTTTTCGAGCGCGACGGTGCGGAATGAGATGGCGGCGCTGGAGGGGCAGGGGATGCTGACGCACCCGCACACGAGTGCGGGGCGGATCCCTTCGAACACGGGGTACCGTTACTACGTGAGTTCGCTGATGGAGGAGCAGGCGCTGACGCGGGATGAGCAGATGACGATCCTGCACCAGTTCCGGCAGAGTGCGCGGGACCTGGAGAACTGGATCGGGCTGGCGGCGAGTGTGCTGGCGAACGCAGTGGGGAATATGGCGCTGGTGACGGAGCCGCGTCTGAAGCAGGTGCGGTTGAAGCAGGTGCAGCTGGTGGAGCTGACGGAGACGAGTGCGCTGCTGGTGGTGGTGACGAACGATGCGGCGGTGCGGCAGCGGACGCTGGAGTTCCCGGTGGCGGTGACGCAGGAGCGTCTGACGCGGCTGGCGAGCCGGCTGAACGATGAATATGCGGGGAAGCTGAGCAGCGAGCTGCCTTCGGAGCTGGCGGACGATGCCCTGGGGGGTGTCGAAGGGCTGGTGATTGCGACGGTGGCGGACGAGCTGTTGCGGGCGCAGCGGGAGGCGGTGGAGACGCCGGTGACGGAAGGTGTGCGGCAGATGTTGCGGCAGCCGGAGTTCCTCGGGGCGGACAGCATGCTGGATGCGCTGGAGGCGGTGGAGGAACGGCGCCTGCGGAGTGCGATCCCGGCCGGCGACCTGCCCACGGGCAGCGTTGCGGTGGTGATCGGTGATGAGAATAAGGAAGGGCCGTACACGAACATGAGCTTCGTGCTGGGCCGCTACGGGAGCGCCAGTGGCGCCGGCGGGATCGTCGGTGTGCTGGGCCCGACGCGAATGGGATACAGCGATGCGGTATCGCACGTGCGCTATGTGAGCGGCGTGCTGACGGAGCTGCTCCGGGAGTTCTACGGAGACGCGGAGTAGGCCCTCACCCCCCCGGCCCCCTCTCCCGACTCACGCGGGCGAGGGGGAGTGATTGACAGGAGCGTATGAACGAACTGATGAACTGGAGGACGAATGCCTGACGAGGACGAGCGAATCGTTGACCGTCGAGCGGCGGCGCGGATGAAGGACGATGCTGAAGACGGGTCGAGCCCGGAGCAGCGGGCCGAAACCGGCGCGGCGGACGGCGGCGATGAAAGCGTGGAAGCACTGAAGGAGCGCGCGGACCGGATGTACGCGAACTGGCAGCGTTCGGCGGCGGACTTCATCAATTACAAGCGGCGGGTGGAAGAGGAGCGTGCAGAGACTGCGCGGTTCGCGAACGCGGCGCTGGTGATCAACATGCTGCCGGTCTACGACGACCTGGAACGGGCGATCGCGACGGTGGATGCGAACCTTGCGGGACTGAACTGGGTGCAGGGAGTCGACGCCATCCACCGGAAGTTCGGGCGGTTGCTGGAAGCGATGGGGGTGACGGCCCTGGAGGCCAAAGGCGCGAAGTTCGACCCGGCGGAACACGAAGCGGTGGGCCGGCAGGCAGGCGAGGAGGGCAAGATCCTCCACGTGGTGCAGCAGGGCTACAAGCTCGGCGACAGGGTGATACGGCCGGCGATGGTGATCGTCGGGAACGGCGAATAGGCAGCGCCAGCGGCGCAACACGAAGAAACCAAGGGGTGAGGACCCCGGGAGAGTAAGAAAACAATGGCAAAAGTACTGGGAATTGACCTGGGGACGACGAACAGCTGCATGGCGGTGATGGAAGGCGGAGAGCCGACGGTCATCCCGAACGCTGAGGGCGCGCGGACGACGCCGTCGATCGTGGCGATCACGAAGGGCGGCGAGCGGCTCGTGGGCCAGGTGGCGAAGCGGCAGGCTGTGACGAACCCGGACAACACGGTCTACAGCATCAAGCGGTTCATGGGGCGCAGGTTCGACGACCCGGAGGTGAAGCGCGATGTGGAGATGGTGCCGTACGAGGTGGACAAGCTGAGCAACGGCGATGCCGGGGTGAAGCTGGGTGACAAGGTGATGAGCCCGCCGGAAGTCAGCGCGATGATCCTGCAGAAGCTGAAGACGGACGCGGAAGCGTACCTGGGCGAGAAGATCACGCAGGCGGTGATTACGGTGCCGGCGTACTTCAACGACTCGCAGCGGCAGGCGACGAAGGATGCGGGGAAGATCGCGGGGCTCGAGGTGCTCCGGATCATCAACGAGCCGACGGCGGCCTCGCTTGCCTATGGCCTGGACAAGAAGGAAGACGAAGTGATTGCCGTCTACGACCTTGGCGGCGGGACGTTCGACATTTCGATCCTGGAGCTGGGCGATGGGACCTTCCAGGTGTTGAGCACGAACGGTGACACGCACCTCGGCGGGGACGACTTCGACAGCCAGATCATCGACTGGCTGATCGACGAGTTCAAGAAGGCTGAGGGCATCGACCTTCGCAACGACCGGCAGGCGCTACAGCGGCTGAAGGCTGAGGCGGAGAAGGCGAAGATCGAGCTTTCGAGCGCGCAGTCGACGGAGATCAACCTGCCGTTTATCACGGCGGATGCGAGCGGGCCGAAGCACCTGAACGTTTCGCTTTCGCGTTCGAAGCTGGAGCAGCTGGTGGGCGACCGCCTTGACGGGGACGCTGGAGCCGGTGAAGAAGGCGCTGGAGGACGCGGGCAAGAAGCCGGGCGACGTCGACGAGATCGATGCTCGTTGGCGGGCAGACGCGGATGCCGGCGGTGCAGAAGCTGGTCGGCGACTACTTCGGGAAGGAGCCCCACAAGGGGGTGAACCCGGACGAAGTGGTGGCGGTCGGTGCGGCGATCCAGGCGGGCGTGCTGACGGGCGACGTGAAGGACGTGCTACTACTGGACGTGACGCCGCTCACGCTCGGCATCGAGACGCTTGGGCGGCGTATGCACGCCGATGATCACCGCGGAACACGACGATCCCGACCTCGAAGAGCCAGACGTTCAGCACGGCGGCGGACAACCAGCCGAGCGTGGAGATCGTGGTGCTGCAGGGCGAGCGGCCGATGGCGGCGACAACAAGCTGCTGGGCCGCTTCCATCCTCGACGGCATCTTGCCGGCGCCGCGTGGTGTGCCGCAGATCGAAGTGACCTTCGACATCGACGCGAACGGCATCGTGAACGTTTCGGCGACGGACAAGGGCACGGGTCGCGAGCAGAAGATCACGATCCAGGGCAGCAGCGGGCTGACGCCGGACGAGATCGAAAAGATGCAGCACGATGCCGAACTGCACGCCGACGAGGACCGGAAGAAGCGCGAAGCGATCGAGATGAAGAACGTGGCGGACAGCTCGGCCTACCAGGCGGAGAAGACGCTGCGCGACAACGCCGACAAGATCGACGACGACCTGAAGAAGGACGTCGAAGAGAAGGTGGCGGAACTGCGGACGGCTATCGAGAGCGATGACGCCGATGCAATTCGCACGAAGCTCGACGCGCTGAACACATCGATGCAGCGCATCGGTGAGGCTGTCTATGGCGCGGCCGGGGCTGATGCTGCGGCAGGCATGGATGGCGCGATGGGCGGCGAGCCGCAAGAAGGTGGTGCCGAAGAAGGCACCGTCGAAGGTGAGTTCCGCGAGGTGTAGGGATGAGGGATGAGAGTTCCAGGTTCCGAGGCCTGATTCTTGCAGGTGATTTTATGAGAGGGGCGGCCGAGTGGCCGCCCCTCTTATTGCGTCTCGTGATGGGCATATGAGCGCACATACTGGTGTGGCGATACGCGGAATGCATAGGAACGATGCTTGACGGGGTGTGTTAGGGTACTCGCAACCGCGGGCGAGAAGGGGGCCAGGCCCGGCGGTTCATACAAGGAGAGGATGCACCCCCCCCCGATGCCGATAGCAGAGAGCGCGTATGGGGCGATAACGCCGGAGCTAGGACGACGTACTACCTTGATTTTGGATACAACGCATCGTACACAGCCAGTTACGCGGCAAGCCTGCCTGGGTGGGGAACGCATGCCCTGGGGCCGGATGAGTGGGGGTTTGATTCTGCTGACACGGTTGACTAGCTTGCGAAACATCGCAGGCGCAGCCGGGATCGCTGCGATCGCGGCGATCCTTTTGGCTGCCTGTTCGTCCGGGAGTGACCCAGGGGGGCACCCTGAGGGTGCCTCGGTCGAACCTCCACCAGGATTTACGGCACTCTATCCGAATGAACGTGCAGCGTTGGCTGATTGGGCGAGCATGGAGCGCTTTCAGCGTGATCTGCTGGAAGACGGCGAAATATCGTTCGCAGACTACGAGGCGGCGGTGTTTGGATTCGCCCAGTGCGTAGAGGAGTCGGGCTTGGAATTCGGCGAACAGCCTATGTACAACGCGGCCACGCGGAAATTCGAGTACTCGATACTTACCGGCACGACAATGGACGAGGCGCGTAGTGGCAGTGCAAAGATCGGAAACTGCGCGACATCGTACCTGTCATCGATCCAGGCAGTGTGGAACTGGAATAATCGTCCGACCGAAGGTGAGCTGCAACAGGCTGGAGTGGCATGGAAGGCCTGTCTGCGCGATGGTGGGGAGCCTGAAGATGACATCACAAGCATTCCTGAGTGGGGTACGACTGAATTCGATGTTTGGGTCAACGAACATCTTCGGGAAGAGGCGATGAATCCGAGTGTCGACATTCCAACTTGGCGACGATGTTTGGACGAAGTGAAACGCGAGTATCCGAGTGGTTGAATATCCCTGGCACTATGTTCGCGATGCCACCACAGTTGGGGTAGCTGTGCTTATCGCGACTTCGGTGAAACCGTCATTTGTGCTCGCAGCATCCAGAGGGACCTCGGCACCAGGCAGTCAACCTGATCCCGGAATCCCTACCGACGATACGGTGAGCACCTTTCAACAGGCGATCCTTGCCGATGGGACGGTTACTGCGGACGAATACGAGTGAGCGGTTCTCGCCACGCTGCAGTGCCTGGACGAAGCGGGGATATAGCACACTCCCAACCGACTCCGACCAACCTCAGTTTTGGAGTACGCATACTGACCTACACGTACACGTTGCCCGGACAATCGACGGGAGAGGATCGTACGAAGACTGCGGCGACGAGTACGAAGCTGAGGTGCAGCGGGCGTGGGAAGACCAAAAGAAGCTAAGCGGCAGCGAGCTTGAGGCAGCTGAGCAGCGAGTCCTAGATTGTGTCCCCACATTCCGTTCGCCCCGCGCCGCGCTGCTGACATAGGTGTGATGGAGACCTGACGGGAAATGGGCGTGGCCGCTGCCGATTTCGCGGACCTGCAGCGACGCTTCGCCAATGGTAACGTGAGGTCGACATACGCGCAGTGCGTGGAGGAGACGGACTGAATTCCGTTATGAGAGACACCAGCGGGGCAATCCCGATTTCGCGCATGTCTCTGGTGCTGGTGGCCGCGTTCGCCCTCTTCGGTATGCTTTCGCTGCTCGCGGGCTGCGGGAGTGGAGACAACCCACCTGCGACCGACAGGTCTACACAAGTCGCTGGCACACCAACGCCGACGGCCGTCGATCAGGACGATGTACCGTTGCCGCGGGGGATGTCCATGCAGGAGTTCCAGGGCCTGTTAGACAATGCGAACGACTTCGTCCTGCCGATCATTCGGGATGGACACGTAAGACCGAGCGAGTACGAAGCGGCCGTCCTCCGGGTCCTCTCCTGCCTAGACGACGCGGGCATACCGCACAGCGACCCGAAGTTGAAAGAAACGCGGAACGGACCTCACTGGAGGTACACTGTCGGACCATCGAGCGACGCCGAGGCTGCCGAGAACGGTCGTATTCACGACCAGTGCGACCTGGACTATCTCCGCCCTGTCGTTTCGATCTGGGTTCGCCAGGAATAGCCATCTGTGTCCGAACAGCAGGAGCAGGACGAGGAAATGCTGCAGTGTCTCCGTGACAGCGGGATCGAGGCCAGCAACATGGACGAAGTGCAGCTGAAGCGCAAAGAGGGGCTCCTTTCGGGTGAACAACAGGCAGACAATATCCGGTGTCTCTCTGAGACAGGTTAGAAGGTCAACCTGCAGCTAACGAAATTCGCCCTTGTCGTGGCCGTGTTGGCGGTGCCATTGACGTTCCTCGTGAGCCTGCGCGTCTTCACCGATGACGACCTGCATGCAGTGTCGTTCGCATCCGAGCCACTGATAGCCGCACCCACCCCCCGGGAGGTGCGGGACCTGCAGCGCCTGGCGGTGACGATGACCTGGAACGAAGGGGCAGTGGTGCGGGCGCCAGGATGGTCGGGGACGGTGACGGCCGTGTACGTCGCGCCGGGCACCGAACTTGTGCAGGGGCAGCACGTGTTGGCAGTCGACGGGGTGGACCGGGTGGCGATTGCAGGATCCACGCCGTTCTACCGGACGCTGGAGAGCGGCGACCGGGGGCCTGACGTGACGGCGTTGCAGCAACTGCTGCTGGCGACCGGGTTTATCGACGCCATCCCTTCCGACGCGGAGTTTCTCTCGTTCGCGACGTCGCTGGCGGTGGGGGAGTTCAACGCGTCGCTGGGTGCGGGTGAGTCGCGCGTGTTCGACCCGGGCAAGGTGATCTGGATGCCGTCGGCGCCGTTCGCTGTGGAGTCGCTCGACCTTGAGGTGGGGGCACCGGCGCCCGGGCCGGGCAGCCTGATTGCAACGGGGCCAGCGACGTTGCTTTCGGCGATGTTCCAGGCGCAGAACCCCGCCGAACCGATTGTGCTGGACCCGGGCGTTTCGTACGTGCTGGTGAAAGGCGACCAACGATTGCCGTTCGACGCGGCGACGATGTCGTTGAGCGATGATGGTCTGGCAGCGTTTGGGAAGCTGGTGGAGCCGCTGACGGAGCAAACGGATGCGGTGATTGAGCGGGAGACGCCCCTGGAAACGCTGGCAATCCCTTCAACAGCGATCGTGGCGAACGCTTCCGGGACGCTGTGCGCGTGGGTGGTTGGAGCCACCGACGGGAAAGAGTACCGCCCGGTGGCGGTGACACTGGCGGGGAGCCAGGCGGGGGTGACGAACGTGGCGAGCGGGCTTGCTGTTGATGACCAGGTGCTGGCGAATCCTTCGGATGTGCTGAAGGAGTGGCAATGCCCGTAAGCGTGCGAAAGCTTGACGATCGACGGATTTTGGTGCCTGAGGTACCGATTTTCGTATCGGAGATACGGGATTTTATGCCTACGAGCCTACTAGCATTGGAGCCGAGTCGCGGATCCGTTCGGGGCATCAAACTCTCGAGGCAATTAATGGAATATTCATCCGGTACCCAAAGACTCCTCATGGCGCTCAATGTTGCCTTCGCGCTGGCGTTACTGACACTGTGGGGCCCACCCACCGCCAGGGCGTACAGTCAGAGCGTCTCGCTCACGAACTCTGCCGGGTGCACTGCAAGCGACGGAGCCACCGGCGATTCCTACTCGTGGACAGATGCGGTTTCGGGTGTCAATACCTACGTGATCGGGAATCCCTCCGGTTGCGAGATACGAAAAATCGATTCGTACTCGTACAAGTATGGCTCGAATTGGGTCTACCAGGGGAGCTCTGGGTATGTGACCTACAATCTGTATTTTTCGGATGACTCCGGTGCGGCAGTCGGTGCAAGAGCCACTCACCGAATCTGCGGCGTCGGTCCTGTGTGCGGAACTCAGAAGTTTACGGAGGCCCTCGCCAGTTGATACCGACGTATCCGGTGCTCCTCCTGTTAGCGCCGTTTGTCGTGCTGGCCGCCGCCTGCGGCGGCCGGCAGAGCGACCAGGCGGTGGGGACGCTAGACCAGGCGGCGCTGGATGAATTCCTGTCTGGGGCCAACGCTGAGAACAGCTATGTCTTCGACGATGGGAAGGTGACCTTCGAGGAGTACGAGGCATCAGTGCTCCGCGCGGTGAGCTGCGTGACGGACCTGGGGATAGAGGTGGAGGGGCCGGTTCCAGGCCCGCGGCGAACGCTTAATATCAAGTACGCCGTGCCCGACTCGGAACCCGGACTCTTCGACAATGCTGAGGCATGCACAGGAGCGGAGCTGGCGGTGTGGGATGCGTGGAGCTGGGAGAACCGGCCGTCGGAGCAAGAAATCCAGGATGCGAGGGAGGCACTCGTGAACTGCTTGCAGGAAGCCGACGTACAAGTTTCGGACAACCCGACGGGCGACGAACTGCAACGCCTGACCGTGATAGGAGGATCTCCGTGGCGGGCGTGCGTCAAAGCCGTCCAGGAGGAGTACGAATTACCCGGATTTGTTGGATAACAAGAGCATACTGCACGCTGCCGGGTCGTATGAGAGCCAGCCATGCCCCTTGAACTCCGCGCGGTAACCCACCACTACGATCCCACCGGCCCGCCGGTGCTCCGTGACCTGAGCTTAGCTTGAAGATCGACGGATTTTCGTGCCTGAGGTACGGATTTTCGTATCGGAGATACGGGATTGCGGGTGCCCTAAGGTTAAGTATGTCTGGCATGCCCGCCCGACGGCGAGGCGGAGGGGAGACGCGAAGAACACATGCGGACACTATCAGAACTACCCAGGTTGCAGTCGCGGTAATAGGATTGCTAGCTGTTCTAGCCACCGCGTGGATGCCGTTGAGCGTCAAGGCGTATGACGACACATACGTTTATCCTTACTACAATGAATGTTCGACGTACGCCCATGTAGAAGCGTTTCACACTGACGCTGATTTCATCTTCGCGAACCATTACGATGACTTAGATTGCGCCATATCTGTTGCTTCCCAAGCATGGTGTTACACCTCTGGAGGGTACACATTTGACAGCTGGGCCTATGGTGGCGATGAGTCCCGGTCAGAGGAGATTCAACTGGTCTGCTACCACGGGTTTGGCAAGGTGAAACTCTTAGTCGGTACTTGGAGCCCCGTGGTGACATCGAGCTACGTTTATCCATGAGCAGTAACCGAAAGCTGCGGACGACAACACGAGGCAACGGGAAACTGGCACCCGTGTTGATTGCAATCGCCGTCGTCAGCGGCTGCATTGCGATCCGATGTGGAAGCGGCCACGGTGGCGCCTCACCAACCGCTTTCGATCCAAGGCAAGATCCGCGGCTGGCGGGGGTTCGGGCGGACTGGACAGAATTCGAGTCAAATTTGCTCGGCGATGGCGATGTGACGGACACCGAATATGAGGAAGCGGTGCTGGCAGCTCTCGCCTGTCTTGACGATGCCGGGCTGCCGCACTCCGCCCCCACGCCTGACCAGTCGCAGGGGTACATGCAGTACGGATATAGAGTCGGGCCTTGGCCCGACGCGGATGAGGCCGCCGCCGTTTCCGACGCGTGCGAGACGGAGTACCTCGATGACGTGTCGATTGTTTGGGCTTTGCAACACGAGGAGCCGGAGGCTGTTCGCGAAGCTCGTAAGCAGGCTCTCCTTGATTGTGTGCGTGCTGCTGGCATCGATGCGCCGGACTATGTAACGTATCGCGATAGTATCGAAAACGGCCTCTTGGGAGACGAGCGCGAAGTGGCCGCAGCATGTCGAGAGATCGCATTCGCTGGACCTCCGCCGGATTGACAACGAGGCACACGACCGGCCATGGCGTTGGATTCACTCGATTCGCGCCGCCATAGCAACTTTTCATAGGGTCCGGCGATGCCCTTAGAGCTGCGAGGACTGAGTCACCGGTACTCGACGTCAAGCCCGCCGGTGCTCCGTGACCTGAGCTTCGTCTTCCCGGAGGACCACTCGATCGCCGTGGTTGGGCCTTCGGGGTCCGGGAAGACAACGCTGCTAGCGATTGCGGGTCTATTGACGACCCCGGGTGAGGGCCAGGTGTGCATCGATGGTGTACCGGTCCAGGGCCGGCAAGCTGCAGAACTGCGGACGCAGCTGTTCGGCTGGGTATTCCAGACGGTGAATGTGTTGGGCGGGCGGAGCGTAGAGGACAACGCAATGCTGGGATTGCTCGCCCGAGGAGTGGGGGAGGATGGCGCGCGCGAGGCGGCGCTGGCGGCGCTCTCGACGGTGGGGCTGGGCGAACTGGGAAAGCGGACGGCGAACTCGCTGTCGGGTGGTGAGTTGCAGCGGCTCTGCATCGCACGAGCGGTGGCGGCGGGCCCACGGTTTCTGCTGGCGGACGAACCCACAGGTCAGCTGGACCGGGCGACGACCGACCGCGTAGCCCGGGCGCTCATTGAAGGGCGACCGAAGGGGACAACCCTGATCATGGTGACCCATGACCCGCGGGTGGCGGCCCAGTGCGACCTGACGCTGGCACTGCAGGATGGGCAGCTCTCGATAGGTGGCGTTGCATGAGCTGGCGGGCCGGGGCGCTGGTACGGGAAGCATGGCTGAACGTGGTCACGAGCCCGTGGCGGACTGGCGGGCTGGTGCTGGCAGTGGCGGCAATCTTCGGCGGACTGGCGAGCTTGGAGTTGCGGGATGCGAACGAGCTCACGGAGTTCCAGGAGAATTTCGCGCGATCGGGGGATATGTGGCGCTCGGGTTACCTGCGACGGGTGCGGGCGATAGCGCGGCGCGGTGCGAGGCACTGAACGGACAACCGGGGGTCGTGGCCGCCGGCGGTGTGTTTTCGCCAGAACTAGCAACGTTCGAGACGGCGCCGGGAGTGCTGTTCCAGCGGGCGGCGATCACTGAGGGCGCACTCCAGGTGTGGGCACCGGGATTGCACCAGGAAGGCGTCGCCGGCCGAGCGATGGTCGTCGGGTTGGCCCTGGCCGAGGAGATGGGTCTGCGAGTGGGGTCGTTTGCGATCCCGGAGGGAGAGGCGCCGGCACTTGTGACTGCGGTGGCGGACGTGGAACGGCGCAATCCGCAGGTGGCGCGCTGGGCGCTGGAGTTGTCGCCACCGGCAGGCGGGATCGAGCAGTGTTGGGTGGAGTTCGAACCGGGGGCGTACGAGGGTGGGCTCGCGGCACTACCGGCGACGTTCACGAGCGGCGATGAGACGGCGGCGGCTCGTCCGTATATTCGGAGCGACGAATTCACGCGGGACCCGGCGGCCGAATGGGCCGCGCGTCCGCAACGGAATGGGTGGCCACTGGCAGCGGCGCTCGTGGCCGGCCTGTTCGCGCTGACGGCGTGGTTCCGGCGGTCAGAGCTGGGACTGTACCTGGCTGTTGGGACGCCTCGGAGTTCGCTGATGGCGATGCTGGCTGTAGAAGCGCTGCTGGTGGTGGGACTGGGGCTCGCACTTGCGGTGGCCTATGCGTTGGCGATCGACGAAGCGCTTCGGCATTCGCCGGGTTTGGAAGATGTGCGGATCGTGCTGCGAACTGTGGGGTCGGCGGCGTTGCTCGCGCTGGCTGTGGCTCCGGTGGCCGCGGTGCTGGTGGTGCGCGGAAGCATCGCGGAGTTGTTGAAGGATCGGTAGCGGTTCGCTTGACTTGAAGTGCGGTTGAAGTCGTAGTGTGCGGGCAACTGGACTTGAGGGATGCTGGTATGACGAGTGTTGAGACGCGGGCTACGGGATTGGTGCGAATCGGGACAGAAGCAGAGGTGCGGGCGAAGTCGCCTGTGGTGGAGACGGTTGGCCGGCGGACGATCGTGGTGTGGGCGACGGAGGACGGCATCTTCGCGCTGGACAACCGGTGTCCGCATATGGGGTTTCCGCTGAACCGGGGGACGGTGCGCGACGGGATCCTGACGTGTCACTGGCACCACGCGAAGTTCGACCTGGCGGGCGGGTGCACGTTCGACCCGTTCGCGGACGATGTGGCGTCGTTCCGTGTGGAGGTGGTGGATGGGGAGGTGTTCGTGGACCCGTGGCCGCTGGAAGGCGACCGGCGCGAACACTGGCTGGCGAAGCTGGATGAGGGCCTGGAGCAGCAGATTTCACTGGTGCTGGCGAAGGCAGTCATCGGCCTTTCGGAGGTTGGCGAAACCGCGGAACTGTTGCGGCGGGCGGCGCTGTTCGGGGCGCGCAACAGGGCGGCCGGCTGGAGCCCGGGACTTTCGATCCTGACGGCGATGGCGAATGTGCAGCCGGGGCTCGCGGTTTCGGACAGGCCGAAGGCGCTGTACCACGGCCTGCTGCATGTGGCGCGAAACACGGCGGGGCAGCCACCGGACTTCGACCTGCAGCCGCTTACAACGAATGAGCGGCGGCCGGAGGTGTACCGGGCCTGGTTCCGTCGCTTCGTTGAGACGCGGAGCCAGGACCCGGCGGAACGGTGCCTGCGGACGGCGATCCGGATCGGCCTGACACAGGAGCAGGTGGCGGACATGGTCTTCGCGGCCTGCACGGACCACCTCTACATGGACGAGGGGCACGCGCTGGACTTCGCGAACAAGGCGTTCGAGCTGTTGGACCACACGGGCTGGGAGCTGGCGGAAGAGTTGCTCCCGAGCGTGCTGCCGGTGCTGGTTGGGGCCGAACGGAGCGAGGAGACGTCGTCGTGGCAGCACCCGGTGAACCTGCCGGAGTTGATTGCGGCTGCAAATTCGCGGCTGGATGAGGCGCTGGCGGAAGGCGGCGAGCGGGACGCGACGTGGGAAGGTCACCGGGCGCTGGCAGACCAGATCCTTGACGGCGAGCCGGCGGCAACGCTGGAGGCGATCGTGGAAGCGGTGAGGGCGGGCGCTCCGCTGACGGAACTGACGGCGACGGTGGCCTACGCAGCGGCGCGGCGGGCGGTGCACTTCCATGTGTCGAACGAGTTTGGCGACTGGGACACGGTGCACCACAGCTTCACGTACACGAATGCGGTGGACCAGGCGATGCGGCGAGCGCCATCACGAGAGCTCGCGCGGGCGATCTTCGACGGGGCGATGTCGGTGTACCTGAACCGGTTCCTGAACGTGCCAAAACAGCCGGTGCCGCCGGCGAATGGGACTGTGGCCAACGCTGGGGCGGTGCTGGGGGAGTTCGACCGGCAGCAACGGGTGGACGAGACGGCGGCACTGGTGGCGGCGATGGTGCGAGAGGGGCGTCACGACGAGGTGATCGAGGTGCTGGGACAGGCAATGCTGCGCGAAGACGCGGGCTTCCACCAGTTCCAGATCTACGAGGCAGCGGTACGGCAGTTTGCGCACTTCAGGGGACGGCCGGAGGGCGACGAGATCCTGATCGGTGCGGCACGGTTCCTGACGGCTCACGCACCGACGGTCCGGGCGAGCGGACAGACGTACCAGATCGCATTGCGGCTGCACCGGGGCGAGGCGTTGGCCGTGGACTAAGGGGGCGGCTCAACGCGTGCGGTTCCCGACGAAGCCGCCGGTGCTTGCCTTTCGAACTAGCGGTGGAGCCTGTACCGAAGCGCTTCGCCGGCGCGATGGAAGTTTGCGAGGCTGTTAGCGACGGGAGCGGTATGCCACTGGCGCTCGTGAGCGAGGAGATAGATCGGGTCCTTGTGATCAGTAATGGCCGCCGCGAGGCTGTAGTCTCCTGCCCACCGGGACGGGGGAGTGGCGACATCGCTGACGTAGACGTCGGTGGCATCGAGCAGCGCGGGATCGTAGGCCTCGAAGGCGAGGTTTGCCTCGGCAAGGAGCGCCTTGTCGATGAGCTCCTCGTTTGTGAAACCGAGCTTGCGATTGACCCAGTCGCCGTGGCTGGAGGCCGAGTGCAGGGTAGGCGCCCACGAAGCCCGGATGGCGGCGCAGTTTTCGAGGAAGCGGGTTGCGATCTCAGCGCGGCGGGCAAACACGGCGTCGCGGGATTGCAACCGATCGCGTTTCGCGAGGGTCGCCGGCTCCTCAAAGTGATAGCCGACTTCGAACTCAGCCTTGTGAAGACTCTCGATGAAGCGCGCGTGGGAGTGTGCTGTTGAGAGGCGAAAGTAGTAGGTGGCGGAGACGCCCAGGCGCCGTTCGATGGCGAGGAACATTTCGTCGCCGGCGACGTTGCCGATATCGACATCGTGGCGAATGGCGAGGGTTGGTCGACCGAGGGCGCCGCGAGCGATCCGGGACTGGTACTCCTCGAGACCGATGACATCGTAGCCGGCAGAGAGAGCGCGACGGAGGAGGGACTCGTATTCTGCTCCGCGATTCATGGGCTTGAGATCCGCGACGAGCCGGGCCCCAATCGCTTTGGCTTTCCTACGAAACGTCACGCGATCTTGAGCCAGTTCGGGAACGCCTGCTCTTCTCCAACGAGGTCGCGAACGAGATGCAACTGCTGGCAATCGGCCGTCTCGGCCGGGACCGGCCCCTCGTGGAACGAGAGATCGCGCAGGATCTCAAGCATCTGGCCGTTTCGCTCGGTCGGATGGAAGTCGACGACGAGCCGGGCGCAACCATCCGCGCGCGCCCGTCGCGACAGTTCAAGCAAGACCGCCTGTTCGACCTGCTTGCCCATGGCGCGACAGCTGAAAGCAAGTTCGAGCACCCGCCATTCGTCGGATCCGCGTTCGGCGAAGACGAGGCCGATCAGCCCATAGTCGCCAAAACGGTCGCGCAGGTGAGCGGAGAGGATCTCGTACTGTGCAGGCTTCGCGTAGTACGAAAGCACCTCTTCGTGGGAAGTGCGGCGAAGCGTCGCGTTGAGCTGGTTGGAGCGCTGGAGGAGTTCAAACACACGAGAGACTTCCGTTGTCTCGGGACGGCGAATGGTGAGCACCAGTTGTGAGCTGCGAAGGAACTCTTCGAGGGACTCCGCGGACGTAGACGCAACATCTCGCTGGGCCTGCTCGACATACTTGAGGGCCCGAGTCGCGGCCTCGGGCGTAATCTCGCCAAGGGGTTCGAACTCCGGCCGGTCGAGCGCGGAGAGGAGGTCGACATCGCTGTAGACCCGAACCGTGGGAGCGTTCGCGGCGATCTCAGCGCGTTCGGCGGGGTTGTCGTCGAAGATGGCGATGGTGTCGAGCCCGATGTTGAGCTCCATCGCGAGCAACTTGAGGTTCTCGGATTTGGGACGCCAGTTGAGTTTGATGGCGGCGAGCTGGTTGAAGAGCGACTCACCAAGAAGTCCCGGAAGCAGGGTGCGTTCCACCTCGTCGTTCTTGGAGCAGACGGCGAGGATCATGCCACGCCGCGCGAGGTGCTCGAGGATAGCGATGTAGTTTGGCCGAATCGATACACCCTCGGGACCGTCCTCGCGCAGGACACCGGTCCAGAGAGTGCCGTCGAGGTCGATGGCGACGCATTTCACGCGGGCTACTGCTGGTTCTATGGCGCTGAGCTGGCGAAGGAGCATCCCGGCCATGACCGAGGCGCCCTGGCGAGTGAAATGCTCGTAAACCCCATCGGCATCGAAGGTCTCGATTGAGCCTTCCTTGCCGGTCCGCTCCAGGGCCAGGTTCACGTCGAGCACGAACACTTCATCGAACTCCCGCGCGAGGCCGTAGATCGCCTGTTCGTAGGCGCGGATGAGTTCGACGAGTCCGTAACCTTCTTTCATGGACCGGTAGTCGTGGATCCCATGTGCCGGCCGGAGGACGAGAGGGTAGGTCATCAGGAAGACGGGCTTGCCGGTTCGCTCACGAATGAGCCGGAGGGCCACCCGAACGCTTTCGACAAAGGTGGCCAGATCGTCCTCAATCTCGGCCCGCGATGAGGTCAACCCTTCTGTTTGGACTTTGGCCACGAGTCCGCGGAAGACCTGGACCTGCGAAAGGACGACGTAGTCCGGGCTGAAGGTCCACAACTGCGAGCCCGGGTTCGAGGCCTCGGCAAGCGGCTCGGGGCTCCCTCCGTGGTCGAACGTGTGATGGGTTACGACGCCGAGGTTATCGAACCAGTCTTTGAGGTAGGTGAGTTCGCACCCTCCGACGAGGAACATGCGGCGTCCCGAGAGCCAGGAGTAGTCGTCGGTGGACTCGGTGGCCGGCTGCGATTCCTTGCCTGCTTCGGCCTGGACATGCCGATTGATGACGTCGAGGACGTGGTTGCGGTATCGGCGGTCGACGAGGAACTGTCGGGAGAAGCGCGCCAATCGGCCCAGTTGACCCATGGGCTACAGGATACGAAGCACCTGAGTCGCGCGCCATTGTGAGGACGAGATCGCGAATGCCCCTCCTGAGGTTCCGTCGACGGCAGCGCCCCTGGGTTTGAAGCGACGATCGTTTACGTGGTTTGTTGGGCCGAGATTGCCTGGTCTTCCGATCCGAACGCATAGGCAACGTAGCCGCCGGTTTCCCAGGATTCGCCATTCCTCACCACGCCGGCGGGGACTGCACTCCCCTTTGCATAGCGGAGGACAGCACGCCGCGCCCTGGATTCTGTCCGGTCGTCACTTTCGAGGGCGGCCTCGACATGCATTGCAACGACGTCATCGGGCACGATGAGCAGAAAGCGACGCCGGGGCTGGCCCCGCTCGAAGATGACATCCCCGAGGGGCTGCTGGTCAATGTCGAGGTACCGGCCTGACGTCAGGTCGTCGTCGGCGGCGCTGAGGGGCCGTACCATTTCGACGACAAAGCCGAGATGGGCACCATGGGTCGTAGCGGCCATGCGAATCCTCCGAGGAAGACCATACCGCACAACAGGCCGGCGAATGTGGACATCGCCTTCCCATTGCTTCGGTCCGGGCCAATGGCGACTCCTCAGCCAGCTGTCTTTCTCTAGCTCAAGAAACGGGCCACGCGTACTGTTCGAGCGATGGTAGAGGCGGGGCGGCGGCCCCAGGTTTCGATCCAGTCCCTCGGTCTTTCGGTGTACTTGCCGACGCTGTTGTTTGCGATAGGGCAGGGCGCCGTGATCCCGATCGTGGTGCTGCAGGCGAAGGACCTGGGGGCGACGGCGGCGGTGGCCGGGCTGATCGCGGCGATGCGTGGGATAGGTGTCTTGAGCTTCGATGTGCCGGCCGGATGGCTGGTGGAGAAGTTTGGCGAGCGGAAGGCGATGGTCGCGGGGACGACGATCGTGGCGATGTCGCTTGTCGGTTCGGCGCTGAGCCCTTCGCCGTGGGTGTTCGCGGGGTTCACGCTGATGATGGGGTGGGGGTGGTCGGTGTGGCTGCTGGCGCGACTGACCTACGTCACCGACGTGATGGCGGTCCACCAACGCGGGCGAGCGCTCTCGGGACTCGGAGGAATCAACCGGATCGGGAATTTCCTGGGGCCGCTGGTATTCGCGGCGGTGGAGCCGTGGCTGGACCTCGATGGGGCGTACTACATCCACTTCGTGACGGTGATTGCGGCGATGGTGCTGCTCTGGCTGCTCGTGCGCGATGGCGGCGCGGGCGAGGTCCGGCACGAAAAGCTCAACTTTGTGGGCGTGGTGCGGGAGAACAAGGCCGTGTTCCTGACAGCGGGTTTGGGGACGACGGCGATCCAGACGTTGCGGGCCTCGCGGCAGATCCTCCTGCCGCTATGGGGCGACCATGTGGGACTCGGGGCTGCCGAGATCGGACTGATCTTCAGCATCTCCCTGGGGATGGAGATGGTGCTGTTCCTGCCGGCGGGTGCGGTGATGGACCGGTTCGGGCGAAAGAAGGTGGCGATACCGTGCCTGGCATTGATGGCGGTGGGAATGGCGCTCCTCCCCTTGGCAGGAGCGTTCTGGTCGATCTCGGCGGTCGGACTGGTGATGGGACTGGGAAATGGCCTGGGGAGCGGGATCAACATGACATTGGGGGCCGACTTCTCGCCGGTGGTCGGACGGGCGCAATTCCTCGGGGCCTGGCGCGTCTGCGGCGACATTGGGACAGCCGGAGGTCCACTCGTGATCTCGGCGGCGACAGCCGCACTGACCCTCGGCGGGGCGGCGATCCTTATGGGGGGCATTGGGGCGTTGGGGGCGGCGATGATCCTTTTCCGGGTGCCCGAGACGTTACGTAAACCGGAAGGCGACGGTCCAGCACCAGCGGGCGGGGGCTGAGCGGCGTGTCCGGGCCACGAGAGGAATGGTTCGCGACGGTTGAATAAGGGCGCGGCGGGGGTAGGATGCGGCCATTACCCCCCTGGAGCTATCGATGCCGAACACTATTGACTACATGCGCAACGGACTCGCCTTCGCCCACCGAGCGCTGACCGATGCGCGGAACGGCACCGACGAGCAACTGCACTTCGTGCCCCCCAAGGGCAGCCACTCGATCGCGTGGTGTATGTGGCACACGGCGCGGATTGAGGACGTGATCATCAACATGCGCTCGCAGGGGAAGCCGCAGATCTGGAACGAAGAGTGGGCGAAGCGGACGGGACTCCCGGTCGAAGGTTTCGGGACGAACATGACAGACGAGGAAGCACAGGCGCTCCGGATCAAGGACATGGGCGCCTTCGCCGAGTACCAGGATGCGGTCTGGTCGGCGACGGACAAGTTCTTCGACAACGTCACGGAGGCTGAACTTGACCGCGAGCTCCCAACCCGCGACGGCGGTACGGAGACGGTCGGTGAGGGCATCCAGTTGCACATGCTGGGGCACTTCAACGGGCACCGGGGAGAGATCAACACGCTGCGCGGCATGCAGGGGATGCCGACGGTGCTGATGCGCGAAGGCACGCACTAGGCAAGGCGGGCGCTGGTCGGCCGTTCCTGTAGAGTCCGTTGCTGTGACGAACCCTATGCAGGAGTTGCTGGCCGACCTCGCGGATGAGCGCGCCGTGCTGGTGACGTTGCTGGACTCGGTTCCCGATGCGACCTGGGATGTGCCAAGCCCGGCGGACGGCTGGCTGCTGCGCGACTGCGTTGCTCACCTGGCGGACTTCGATGAAGTCGCGGCGCACGTGGCCGAAGGACGGCCGTTCCGGGAGGCGCCGAAACGGATGCCGAAGGGGACAATCGGCGAAGGTCTGACGGCCTCGCAGCAGTGGGGGCGTGAGCAGGCTCCGGCGGACGTGCTCGACTGGTACCAGGCGGCAGGGGCCCGACTGCACGCAGCCCTCCTGCCGCACGAGCCGAAGGACCGCCTGCCATGGGCGGGGCCCCCGATGAGCGCGCGATCGTTCACGACGGCGCGGTTGATGGAGCACTGGTCACACGGGCTGGACATCCACGATGCGGTGGGGGTTACGCCGGTCGACACGGAACGGCTGCGGCACATCGCGCACATGGGGTTCATCACGCGTGACTTCGCCTACGTGAACCGCGGCCTGCAGGCGCCGGCGACGCTGCTGCGGGTGGAACTTGAAAGCCCGACCGGCGCCACCTGGTCGTGGGGTCCGGACGATGCCGAGGACAGGGTGACAGGTCCGGCGGGCGACTGGTGCAGGGTGGTGACGCAACGGATCCATCCTGCCGATACGGCGCTCGTCGCGATGGGACCGCATGCCGACGAATTCCTCGGGCTGGCACAGGCATTTGCGGGACCGCCGGGCGCGGGCAGACCACCTTCGAAACACACCAAGCCAACGGAGACGACAGGATGACGGACCACCTTTTGACGGAAGTCCGCGGCGACGGCGTGATGGTCGCAACACTGAACCGCCCGGAGACATTGAACTCGCTCTCGGGAGAGATGGGGACGGCCCTGATCGAGGCGGTGAAGTTCGCCTCGGAGAGCGACGAAGTCCGGGCATTCGTCCTGACGGGAGCGGGCCGCGGCTTCTGCTCCGGTGCGGACACGACGGCGATGACCTCGCGGGGTTCCGGCGGGGGCAGCGGGCCAAGCCGGTACCAGCGGATGGACCGCCGCGGGGGCTCGTTCCACCTGGCAGAAGCGATGGCGGAGTGCGACGTGCCGATCATCGGGGCGATCAATGGTGCAGCGGCCGGCGGCGGCTTCGGGATCGCCTTGTGCTGTGACGTGCGTTTTGTGGCGGAGTCGGCGCGGATGGGGACGATTTTTATCCAGCGTGGTGTCGCCGCGGACTACGGGATGTCGTACTGGCTGCCGCGGTTGCTCGGTCCGGCGAAAGCCTTCGAGGTGGCCTACGACGGGAGCATGATGGCGGCGGAGAAGCTGCTGGAGTTGGGACTGGCGAACCGGGTCTACGCAGACGACCAGCTGATGGCCGAGACCCTGGCCTACGCGGCGAAGATCGCGGCCGGGCCGCCACTGGCCTACACGGGGCTGCGGCGGTTGCTGATGCGGTCGGACACCATGCCGATGCACGACTTCCTTGAGTACGAGTGGACGGTGCAAACGGACATGCTGCGGACCGAAGACTGCGCTGAGGGCTTCCGTTCGTTCGTGGAGCGGCGCAAGCCGGAGTTCAAGGGGCGGTAAGAGCTAGGCGCGGTCGCGGAAGAAGGCGGCGTTGATCTCCTCGAAGCGCTCCTGGCCTTCGGGCATGTCGTAGGTGGAGTAGATGGCGTTGACGGGGCAGACGTTGACGCAGGCGCTGCAGTCGATGCAAGCGTCGGGGTCGATGTAGTACATCTCGGATTCGTCGGTGGTGTGGATGCAATCGACGGGGCAGACGTCGACGCAGGTGGCGTCCTTGACGCCGATGCAGGTCTCGGTGATGACGTAGGGCATGGTTGGTCTCTGATCGCCAGTCTTTGGTCTATGGTGGCATGCCGGGGAGGTTCGGGCGATTGGCATCGTTGTCGCCAGGGGCGCGATCGATCCGTACGCTCCCTTCCGGTCGCGGCTCCGATTTGGTTTGCATAGAGCCCGGCCATGTGCGCGGCCGCCGGTTGGACGCGCGGCGCTTCCTCAGGGTCGTGGCTCCGATCGTCCTTAGCGGCCGGTGACCTTGCGGGTGGCCTCGCGGAAGCGGGCGGTTTGGGTATCGGTGCCGCGAAGTCCGCGGTTGACTTCGTTCTCCAGGCGAACCGCGTCTGCGTCGAGCGTTGCGGCGTCGATGACGCGCTTGGATTCGCGCACAGCGCCCTGGTCATGGCCGGCGATGAGCTGGGCCATCTCCATCGCGGCATCGAGGAGGCCTGCTCGCGGGTGGAGGCTGCTGACGAGGCCGGCTTCGAGGGCTTCGCGGGCGTCGAACTTGCGGGCGGTATAGATCCACTCTTTCGCCTTCGAGGTGCCGACAAGGCGGGGGAGGTGGGCGGCGGCGACCACGAGGCCGTATTCGGCGCCGGGCAGGCGGAAGGTCGCATCTTCGGAGGCGAGGCGGAGGTCGCATCCGACGGCAAGGCGAGCGCCACCGCCGTAGCAGATGCCGTTGATGGCGGCGATGACGGGCAGGGGTGTCGAGGAGAGCTCGGCAAAGCCGTTGAGGCGTTCATCCGGGGGTGGGAGGTTGACGGAGGAAGCCTCGACGCCGCTCATCTCGAGCATGTCGCCGCCGGCACAGAAGGCACGTTCGCCGGCCCCGGTGAGGACGATGACGTGGGCGCCTTCAGGGGCCGCGCGTCGAACCGCGTCACCGAGCATGTGGGTGAGGGCCGCATTGAGGGCATTGTGCTTTTCGGGGCGGTTCATGGTGAGAAGGAGCACGTCGCCGTGGCGTTCTTCGAGGAGTGGTGGGGCAACCTCAGTCATGGAGGACCTCGTGGGGCAGGTATGTGGCTCGACGATACGCCCTCGGCACGGTTCGGGAGAGAATGGTGCGATGGCCGGTGAACTGACGGTGCTGCGCTTCAAGCATGGGCCGCTCTGGAACTTCAGCTACGTGGTTGGGATGGCAGGTGGCGAAGCTATCGCGATCGACCCGGCCGGGGACGTTGCGGCGATGCTGGAAGCGACGGCGAGAGCGGAGATGCGGATTGGGGCGGTGGTGCTCACGCACGGTCACCGCGACCACATGCGGGGGCTGCCGGAGCTGTTGCGGAAGGTGGAGGCGGAGGTGGTGGCGCATGAGGCGGAACGGGAGTTGTTGGCGTCGGAGTTCGGCGGCGAGGTGCGTTACGTGGAGGACGGCGCCGAAATCGTTGTGGGAAGGCAGACGCTCGTCGCGCTGCACACGCCGGGGCATACGCCTGGGTCACTTTCGTTGTGGAGCGAGGGCGTGTTGTTTACGGGGGACACGTTGATGGTGAGCGGACCCGGACGCCACGGACACGAGAATGGCGCCGAAGAGGCGTTGCGGGAGTCGGTGGAGCGGCGGTTGGGGATGGTGCCGCGGGATACGGTGGTGTACCCGGGGCACGACGAGGGGCCGGAGCCGTTCGCGCCGTTGGGGTGGATTTTGGGGTGAGCCGGCCCTCACCCCCCGGGCCCCCTCTCCCGACTCTCGCGGGAGAGGGGGAGACGTGCGTGGCGGTGGTTGGCCCTTCGGCTTGAGCGTCCGTGCTAGCTCGCGGGCACAGGAGCCCGCGGCTCCGGGGTTATCCAAGGGCGAGCGGCCACGGGGGGCCGCGACTACGGGGTGATGCGCTCCGGTTTCGCGGTTATTCCTTCCAGAGGGGAGAGGAGGCCTTCATGAAGCGGAGCATCATGATCATGTGGGCGATGTCTTTGCCGGACTGGTGGAGGGTGCTCTTGTACCAGATGTATTCGGACTTGGGAGTGGACCCGACAGAGAGGAGTTCGCCGGTCGCGGTATAGCTGGCATCGCGGAAGATGGGTCCGGCGAGGTGGGCGACCTCGATAGCGCCGAAGAGGCCGACGACCCCATCGCGGCGGAGGTTGAAGCCGCGCTCGACGCTGCGGAAGAGGCCGACGGCGACGCCAGGATTGACGACCGGGCCACCCCAGGGAGTGGGGCCGTCGTACCAATCGAGTCGCTCGGTCATAGCTTCGAGCTGGCGTTCGTAGCGGACGGGGTCGATTGCGGCTGCGGGCACTTCGTCGGTGACGAGCCCGGGCTGGAGATGGGCGAGGATGCGGGTTTCGCCGCGCTCGGGGAGCACTTCGAGCTTGCGGGCGATGTACGACGGCTCGCTATCGCCGCCCGCAGAGGCGCTGCCTTCGAGGACGAGAGTGCCGTCGTCGCGTTCCATGGAGAGGTCGGCGCGGAGGCCACCCTCGAGGACGCGGGCAAACGGCCGGACGCGCTCACCGTGCATGGTGGCGAAGCGGAAGTAGGTGGAGATGTTGCCGGTTTCGAACCAGGACGGGCCGAAGGCTCTGACGAGCGTGCCGGGGAACTGCTGCATGTGCACCGAACCGGCGACGGTGCCGCCACGGAAGCCGAGCTTCTGGGCGGTGCTGTCGTCGTGGATGCTGCCTTCGCCGAGGCCGGAGGCAAGGTTGGCCGGGGCCTTGAAGGGGCCTTCGAGGACGCCATCTCGCTCTTCAACGGCGGCCATTGCGGTATCGATATCCACAGTGCACTCCCGGGCCGCGGCTGCGGCACCCCAGTTATAGGCTTTGGGGGGTTGTTGCTCAACAGGTTGCGGAGTGACCGAAGACGGGACGTGGTCCCGAGGGCATGCGGCCACGGGGGGCCGCGGCTCCACCGCTGATCCGAGCCCCAGCGGCCACGGGGGGCCGCGACTACGGGGTGGAGGTTCCTCCAGGGAGGCGGGCGCGGAAGATGCGCGCGAGAATTCGGGCGCCGAAGGCTAGGAGGAAGCCGGCGACGGAGGCGGCTTCGAGCGAGACTGGTTCGAGCGTCCAGACGGCGAGTCCGCCGAGGGCGGCGGCGGTGGCGTTCAGCTCCGAAGTGAGGACGACGGGGACGCGGTCGGCGAGGAGATCGCGGATAACGCCGCCGCCGGTGGCGGTGACGATGGCGAGGACGATGACAGCCGGCATGGGGAGTCCGGCATCGATAGCGGTGACGGCGCCGGCGACGGCGAAGGCGCCGATGCCCGCAGCTTCGGCGAGGACGACGAGGAGCGGCGGGAGACGGTCGAGCCACTCGACGAGAATGATGGCGACCATTGAGGCGACGAGGGGCCAGGCGGTGTAGTCCCAGTTGTCGAGGGCGTAGGGGAGGCGACCGACGAGGACATCACGGATGACACCGCCACCGACGGCGGTGAGCATGCCCATGACGAGGAGCCCAAAGAGGTCCATGCCCTTGGCGCGGCCGACGGAGACGCCGGAGAAGGCGAAGGCGACCATGCCAAGGCGGTCGGAGGCGCGGATCAGTTCGCCGGGGTCGAGGTTGAACACGCGTGCAATGTTCGGCGATGTGCGGGTGAGCCGCACGCAGGGCCTAGGAGCCGGCGATGCTGTCGGCCATGGCGTGCATCATCTCGATATACGTGGGCCAGTCGTCGGTGAGGGTGTCGGATGGGAGCGTGCGGATGGGGATGCCGGCTTCGTTCGCCACCTGGTCGACGACACGGGCGCTGTACTGCGGTTCCTTGTAGATGGCGACGGCGCCCCGGGCGCGGATCTCGTCCACGAGGTCGGCGATGCGGGAGGCGCTAGGCTCCTCGTCCGGGTTCTCGACGACGAAGCCGAGGATGGTGAGGTCGTAGCGGGCAGCGAAGTAGCCATAGGCATCGTGGAAGGTGACGAGGAGGCGCTGCTGTGGGGTGAGCGGGGCCAGTTTTGCAGCCACTTCCATGTCCATGGTGCGAAGGGCTTCCGTGTAGGTAGCGGCGTTGGCGGTGTACGTGGCGGCGCCATCGGGGTCGATGGTCCTCAGCTCAGTGGCGATGCGGCCCACGGCGGCGATGGCGAGGTCGGGGTTCATCCAGATGTGGGGGTCCGGCTGCCCGGACTCGTCCGAGCCTTCGGCTTCGAGGGGGGCGAGGTCGAGGCCCTCAGAGAGGCGAATGACGGACCCCGTCGCGTTCTCCGTGATGACGTCTTCAAAGCTTTGCTCGAGCCCTGAGCCGATGAGAAAGAGGACATCGGCTGAAGCGATCTTGCGGATGGCGGAGGGGCTGAGCTGGTAGGTGTGAGGATTGGCGCCCTGGGGGACGATGGTATCCACCGTCATGCGGTCGCCGGCGATGTTGGCGACCCAGTCGGCGACGATCGAGTTTCCCGCGAGAATGGTGGGCTCATGGGAGTCAGCGTCGTTGCCACCGCAGGAAGCTGCGGCGAGAGAACCGAGGATGGCCAGGGGAAGGAGAATGCGAGCGAGCGGCGACATTAGAGACTCCTGATACTTAGTCTCAAGAGACTAAGTGATACTGCGTATCGTTTCAAGTGTCACGGGAGCCAGGTCGGAAGATGGAGGTCGCCGTCGAGCACGGTCCGGTCGTTGTTGACGAGGTTGATGACGGTATCGGCTCCCGAGTTAAGCCCCTCGGCGCGGACGACGATTTGTACGCCGGGCGGGTCGAGTGCCCAGGACGAGACGTCCTCACCCTGTTCAGCGACCTGGACGGCGCGGACCTTGTCACCGGCCGGAAGCGAGAGGAACCAGACCTGAGTGCCCTGGGGGGCAGGACCTGTTTCGCGCCATAGCACTGCGAGTTGGTTGACCGCGACCCAGTGAGGGTCCCAGAAGATTTCTCCTGGCTGCCCGAGGCGAAGGTCGGTGCGGAGATTAAGGCTCCGCACGCGCACTTGCTGGAGCGGTGCCGTGCCCTCGACGTCGGGAGCGGCGTCGAAGGCGATTTCTTCACCGGTTGGCGACCAGTCAAAGTCAGAGCTCCGTGGCGACCCAAGCTCTACGCGTTCCAACGTGCTGGGCTTGAGCGCGATGAGCCGGGAGGTTGCGGGAGCGACGTAGGCAAGCCAGCTCGCGTCGGGAGACCAGCGGGGCGAGAGCGCGGGCTCTCCTTCGGAGTCGACCATGCCGACATACTGGCCGTCGATGCGGACCAGCCAGGCCCGGGCGGCGCCGAGCCCACCGCCAGGGAGAACGTCGCTGCGCGTGACGAGGAGCGACTGGCCGTCAGGGGCCCAGTCGACCCAGTTGAGGGCGACCTGGTCGGGCGCGCCGAGGTCGGATTGCTGACCCGACACGGTGTCGATGAGCACGAGGGACGAGGCCTGGTCGTTGCGGACAATGACGGCGATGTACTGACCGTCGGGAGAGGGCGCGAAGTGGACAATGTTGGTCGCCGAGAGGAGCTCGGTGAGTTGGCCGTTTTCTCCGGACTGGACGAGGGATTGGCGGCCGGAATCAATCGTGACGCCGACCACAGACGGCTTGCGGACCGTGACGGGAAGAACAAACGACTCTCGGAGATGTTCCCCACCCCTGCCCAGCGGGCCTTCTGCCACAGTGAGCGTGTAGGTACCTGGTGGGAGCGCATCGTCAGGAAGCACGTCAAGGGTGCTCCCATGCCAGCGAAGGGAGGCGGCAATCGACGGGGTGATGGAGAGGTGCGACTCGACGGCGGTGCGGTCGGCATTGCGGGAGAACTCGAGGGATGCGATCCGCACACTGCCAGGGACCGCGATGCCGGGAGGCGGCCAGGTGGCAGAAACTTCAACGCGCCGTTCGTCGCCGAGGAGCAACGCGGCCACCACGAATGCAGCGGCAAGGACGGTGACGGCCGCGAAGGCCGACGCAACGCGCGCCTCACTACGGATAAATGTACGGATTCGAGGGAGCATCCACTGATTCCACATCGGAGGCGATGACGATTGGCTGGCCCTCGGCATCGGTGCCGACACGACCGGTGACGCGCACCCAGGCATTTGCCGCGAGTCCGGAAGCCGAGTCCCAACGAACGGGAACTGAAAAGCCCCGGGCGTCGGCGACGCAGCAGGCGACGACGAATCGAGCGAGCTGGAATTCGTCGCCGGCTTCGTCTGCGGAGTGATGAACAAAACCAACGACGCTGAAGTCGAGGCCCACGAGGTCGGCCGAGGAATCGCTGGCGAAGGCATAGGCCCACTGGTAGACGTTGCGGTGGAGCGGGTCCTGTTCGTCGGCGGTAGCGCTGAAGCCATCGAGGGATGAGGTGGAGGCGTCGTCGAGGCTGGCGCTGTTCAGCGGGCTCGGTTGGTAGCCGAGGGCGACGACCACAGGGATGGCGAAAACGACGGCGGTAAGCAAAGCGGCGGGGGCGTAGCGAGGGCGAATCCGGTCCCGGCTGCGGATGGCGGCGACGGCGCCGGCAGCGGAACAGGCGACCAGGAGAAGTACGCTGACGACGAGGAGCGGCTCATACCAGGTCTGGACAAGGGCCGTGAAGCTGCCGTCTTCGATGCGTATGGCGATCGCGAGGGCGAGAAGGGCGGCGCCGAGAGCGTTGAAGGCGTTGTTCACCATCCGCGCAACTCCGCGAAAAGCGACCCGGCGAAAACAATCTCGACGGTGACGGCGGCAAGGACGGCAATCGCGGTGAGGGAGAAGAGGCGGCCGTAGAGCGGCAGGGACTTGAGATTGAGGACAGGGCCCATGACGAGGAAGGCGAGGAGGGGGCCGGTTCCGAGCCCGCTGCCGAGACCGGCGATGACGAGGGCGTCGACGCTGGAGCAGATGCTGAGGACAAACCCCAGAGCCATCATCGTGACGATGGGGAGAATGAGCCCGGACTGACCGGTGAAGACGGAGGAATCGACAAAGACCTGGAGAGCTGCAGCGATGGCGGAGCCGACTACAAGCCAGATGAAGAGGCTAACGAAGTCGCCGAGGATTTCGTTGGGGATGGTTTCGTACCAGGGCATGGACGGGGCAGACGCGGTTTCGGGAGCGAGCGGGCGGGCCATGGTGCCGGAGAACCGGCCGAGAACCGCCGCTACCGCGACGGCGAGGATGACGGCGAGGCCAAGACGGGCAACGACGAGTTCGACATCCCGAAAGGCGAGCCACGTAGTCAGAATGACGATGGGGTTGATGATCGGCGCTGCCACCAGGAAGGCCATCGCGAAGTAGGTTTGGCCGGCGCGGGCCATGCGGTGGGCAAGGGGTCGGCTCCCGCAGTCGCACATCGGGAGGGCAAGTCCCGCCGTAGCACCGGCGGCGATGCCGACGAGGGGAGAGTTGGACCCGAAGGAGACGACGGCCCGCTGGAGCCAGGGACCGCCGACGACCGCGAGGATGACACCGGCGAGGAGGAATGGTGTCGTTTCGACCAGCAGGGCGAGGAAGATCGTGACGAATTGATGCATGCCGCCACCGAGTATTGAGAGAGGGTCTCAGAAAAGGTGGCGCAGCGCCAGAAGGGGAACCGTGGCTAGCTGTGTCGTGGTGACTTCACCGGTCTTGAATCTTCAATTGACGGGGACCTTTATGGCAGCGAGGAGCCATCGTCCTCGCCCATCGCAAGGCGGCGGGTGACGGTGGAGGCGAAGCCAAAGACGAGGCCGACGGGCACACCGAGGATGAGGGTCGCGTAGAGGGTAGTGAAGAGGGAGGGCCGCTTATCGATGGTGAAGGCGATGACGCCGCCGGCGTGAATGGAGCACGTGAACTGGCCGGTCTCTTCGGCGGCGTAGATGACTGCGCTACCGCCGGGTGGAATGGTCCAGGTGCCAACCTGGTGGGGGACTACATCGTCGTTGATGACGGTGAGGTCCCCACTGCGCGCGAGTTCGAGTGAGTTGGGAATGAACGGCGGATCGGCTCCGGCGGCGACGGCGGCGGCGGTACCAGCGGGGATGACGAGTTCGGACTCGCTGGCGCGGGCCTGGGCCGGTTCGAGCAATGCCCACCAGAGCATGCTCAAGGCCCAGGCGGCCGCCATCCCGCCAGCGAGCCAGGGAAGCCAGTTGCGGGCGAGGTGTCGAAGGGACGCGCCCATGGGTAGTGGTTTACCGCACTCCCTCAACGAGGTACAGCGCGGGGTAGTAGAAGACCCAGACGACGTCGACAAAGTGCCAGTACATGACGATGCCGGAGACGGGCCAGTGATCCTTGCTGTTGAATCGACCACGGGCCATCTGGGCGCCAAGGAGGATGAAGAGGCCCACGCCACTCACCACGTGAGCGGCATGGACGCCGGTCATGGTGAAGAAGACGGTGCCGAAGATCTGGCTCCGGGAGAATTCGGCGACCGACCACTCCCAGGCGACGCCGCCGGCAAAGACGACACCGAGAAGGATCGTGATCGCGAGTCCCCACCAGGCGACCCGGCGGCGATCGTGCTCGATCGCCGTTTCGAAGGTGTAGGCGGAGACGGAACTGAGCAGGAGGATCGCGGTGATCCCAAGGCCAAGCTGCTGGTTCAGTTCGTCGGCGTGAGTCCCGTCAAGGAAGAAGCGAACGGAGAAGAGCAATCCGAACAGGAACGTTTCCGAGAAGAAGAACAACCAGAGCCCCACGCGCCGGATCTGGACCTGTTTTGCCGGCGAAGGGTGGGCGCCCTCCATTGGGTGGGCAACGACAGCCATCTAGTGAGCCCCCTCTCCGCGCCAGGCGCGGGAAACATGCATGAAGAACCAGATGATGAGCGCCGCTTTGACGGTACCTGCGGCCATGACACCAATCACGCGGATGTCGGTGTTGTGGACTTCGCTGGCGAAGATGAACTCAAGGATGGTCAGGACAGCCAGGAAGAGCGCCACCATCCAACCGATTCGATAGATTTCCACGAGTCTCAAGCCTCCAGAGTCGAATGAGTGAGTAGCGGCACTTACTGGCCTCCCCCGCCTGCGGGGCTACCGGCAGGAGACGGGAAGACACCGTGAACGGAGCCGGGCACGCCGTAGTCGTACGGGTGGTCGCGTACGGTCGGCGGAATCTTGAAGTTTTCGTGCGGGGGCGGAGACGTAGTCTGCCACTCAAGCGTGCGCGCTCGCCAGGGATTGGCTTCCGCGACCGGCCCGCGAATCCAGGAGTTGATCATGTTGTAGATGAAGAAGAGGAAGCTGGCGCCGAGGAAGAATGCACACAGGCTGATGACGAGATTGATAGGTTCCAGTGATGCCGGGTAGTCGGCGATGCGACGGTTCATCCCCTGGATGCCGGGCCAGTGCATGATGAAGAAGGTGGCGTTGAATCCGACGAACATGCACCAGAAGTGAATCTTGCCAAGCATCTCGTTGTACATGCGGCCGGTCATCTTCGGGAAGAAGTAGTAGATGGCCCCGAAGAGGGCGAAGATCTCGCCGCCGACGATCGTGTAGTGGAAGTGGGCGACAACGAAGTAGGTGTCGTGGAGATGGACGTCAGTCGGGGTGTCGGCGAGGAAGATGCCTGTCACGCCGCCGTTGGCAAAGTTGAAGATGACGGCCATGGCAAAGAGCATCGGAGTCGTGAGCCAGAGGCGACCCATCCAGAGTGTCCCGAGGGCGGAGAGGAAGATGAGGCCCGTGGGGATGGAGATGAGCTCCGTGGCCACGAGGAAAGGACCGTGGAGGTAGTTGGGCATGCCGCTGGTGAACATGTGGTGGGCCCAGACGATGCCGCTCAGCCCGAGGATGGAGAGCAGCCCTCCGACGGCATAGCGGTAGGCAAACAGCGGCTTGCGTGAGAAGTGGGCGATGATTTCGAGGGCGAGGCCAAAGCCGGGCACGATCATGATGTACACGGCGGGGTGGGAATAGAACCAGAACACGTGCTCATAGATGAGTGGGTCGCCGCCGTCGTCGACAGCAGCGAAGAACGACATGCCGGCGACGCGGTCGAGAAGGATCATGAAGAGGCCGACGGCGAAGCCCTGGGTATAGAGCAAGGCGAGCCAGGCCGCGGCGAACATGGACCAAACGAAGATGGGAAGCTTGCCCCAGGTCATGCCCGGGGCGCGGAGGAACACGATCGTGACGATGAAGTTGAGACCGCCGAGGATGGACGAGAGCCCGAAGAGAATGACGGAGAGATTGAAGAAGAGCTGGGAGCTGTCCGCGACGACGGAGAGCGGCGGGTAGGCGGTCCAGCCGGTCTCGATGCCGCCGAAGAAGGGTGTGGTGAGAAGGCCGACGGCCACCGGGGGAATGATCCAGTAGGACACGGCGTTGAGGCGGGGATAAGCCATATCGTTGGCGCCGATCATCAGGGGTACGGCATAGTTCCCGATGCCACCGATCACCGCGGCGACGGCCACGGCCACCATGAGGATGCCGTGGAGGCCCATGGTGCCGTTGTATTGCTGGTTGCTCAGAATCTGGAGCCCGGATTGGGCCAACTCGGCGCGCATGAGCATGGCAAGGGCGCCTGCAAGGAAGAAGACGACGATGAAGGTGACAAGGTACTGGATGCCAATGACCTTGTGGTCCTGGTTGAAGGTGAAATAGCGCTGCCAGCCGGTGGTTGGACTGGATTGAACGCTGCCTCCGAACCACTCGCGGCCCCATTGGGCCCACATGCCGACGCCCATGAGCCATCCGATGACACCGAACGTCCAGCCAATGGTGACGGCAAGTTCCCTGTCCCAGACGGGGTCGATTCCCGCTGCCGCGCGGATACCGGATACAAGGGCGATGCCGATATAGAACCCGACGAGGCCGAGGGCCAGGCCGCTTCCGAGCGAGGATGCTGCACGCATAGCTAGTTGCTCCCGGTTGTTGATTGAAGACTGGCGAGCCAGGCCTCGAATTCGTCGACTTCGACGATGCGCACGGGGAATCGCATGAGGCTGTGGTCGGCGCCACAGAGTTCGGCACACTGGACGCGGAAGGCGTCGTCCTCCTCGTAATTGCCGGTTTGCGTCGGCACGGCGGAGAAGAAGGTCGTGCGGCCGGGGATGGCGTCGATCTTGAGGCGGAAGGCGGGAATCCAGAAGGAGTGGATGACGTCGGCGGAGTTCACCTTGAAGGTGACCTCTCGGTCGACGGGAAGGACGAGTTCGCCGCCAACTATGTTGTCGACGGTAACGCCGGTGCCTACGTACTCCATCTGCCAGGCGTAGCGATAGCCGGTGACGTTGATGACGAGGCTGCTGTTCTCATCGCCCCAGCCGTAGCCGCCGGAGCTGGATTGGAGTTTCGCGAGGCCGGTAAGCCCGGGGTGGATCATGATGAAGATCGCGAGCGAGCCGGTGATGGCAAGCCAGATGCGGGGAGCCTTGCCGGTTCCCCGCATGGTGGGGCCGGCGTCGCTTTCGGCGGGCGCCCCCTTCGCGCGGAAACTGAAGAAGCTATAGGAAACGGCCGCCACGACGAACGCGAAGACCGGCATGCCGAAGAGAAGAAGAAACTGGAAGATGCCGTCGAAATCGTCTGCTTCCTTCGCCGCCACGACGGGATAGAAGTCCTGGACCGCGAAGATCTCGCCTGCGACGACGAGCACGAACCAGAGGGCGAGGAAACGGATGACGTGGCGGTTCACAGGGTCCGCCCGCCGAGACCCTTGCCCACCCGATGACGACACACAGACATAGACTCCCTCCGCGCTGTTCCGGGACAGTGTTGGGAGCGCGGACCTGTTCGGGTAACGGACCTTTGGCGGTTTCCTCGGGGTCGAATGGCCGTTCCGCGGCCGGTGGGGGTATCTGAGGATCGGGACGATGCCGGTGTCATGGCCGGGCCATCAGTCACACGGTCCTCGGTCCGCCGGCAATCGAGTGACGAGCAACACCAAGGAGTCCCACGATGCGAACCTGCCCGTGGTGCGGTCGGAACAATCTCAATGTCTATGCGTACTGCCAGGGGTGTGGCAGAGGATTCAGCGACCCCCACCTCGATGAGCACCTGCCGGGCTTCTGGACGGAAAACGTGGCGGCGTGGGTGGTGCCGGAGGACCGGGATGCTTCCCCGTGGCCCGTCTACACCGCTATCGCGGCCCTTCTCTTCGGAGTACTCCTGACATGGCACGCCGCCGCGGATGTTGCGATCGCGCTCCCATTGGCGGTGAGTTGCGGCGTGGCCGGCTGCGTGCTGCTTGTCGCCTGGGCGGCCAGTGCCATGGCGCGGAACAGCGACAAGACGGTACGAGGCCCAGTGGGCATCCGGGAATCGACGTTCGTCGCCGACACCTGGTTCGACCGAAAGAAACTGCGGTCGCTGCTGACGAAGGTTCGCGGCGTCCGTTCGGTCGTCGTCGCGGCAGCCGACGCCCACTCGACTGTCTGCGTTGTCCATGAAGACACGGCGGATGCGGCGCGCATGGCGGACTTGATTGCCGGGCACGCAGGACCGGGCGTTGCGGTGGTCAGTTTCGAGCCCCGGAGCCTGGGCGAAGTCCCCCCGGCGCGCCTACGGCTGGGACTTGCGGCCGCATCGGTTGCGCTTGGCGGGCTGCTGATTGGGGGGCTCGTGGCGGCGGGATCGACGGCGATGCTGTCGGGCGGCGATAGCGGCCCTGCTGGACCACAAATCCTGCCGGGCGAAGGGGTGACGACGGTGGTTGCGAAGAACCTGAGCTTCGAGCAACGAGCGGTGCGTGTGGTCGCCGGTACGCCGGTGACGCTCACGCTCGACAACCAGGACACAGGGATTCCCCACAACATCGAGTTCTTCCAGGGCACAACGGCGGGCGAAGGGGGCTATCTGAGCGGGTGCACAGCTGGCTGCGCGGACGACGGTTCCGAGGTACGTACGGAAGTGACGTCAGGTCCATCGGTGCATGAGTTCACGTTCACGGCACCGGCGGCCGGACAGTACGCGTTCTGGTGCGTTGTCCACCCGACAACGATGCGGGGCGTGCTGTACGTCGACCAGTAGGCCCGGTGAGACAGGTGAGATACGAGCAGTTCCAGGAGCGCCGCGGGGGCGAGGGAGTAGGTTCCCCCACGGCGCTCTTGTGTGCCTACCGCTGCCCGGCCGGACGGGAGACCTGTCCGGCCGCGCTGGCGGGGTGAGCAGATAGTGGCAGCCGCGCGTTTCCGAAGGATTAAGCGTGCATTTCGCACCTATTACCGTGTTGCGACATAGGCGGGAGAGCGCCTGCCACGACTCCGAAACAAAGGCGCAAAGGCAGGAAGACATACTTCGAAAGGCCCGATCTTGCCGCCGGAGGGCCTCTCGTATGTCGACCTGGCTCACGCCAGCGGATACCCACCTTGAGAATGATGCGCTGGTTGCCGGCGCGGTCCGGATACCGCTGACCGAATCGGAAGCGCGCATCGTGGGACGCCTGTTGGCCGACGCCGGGAAGGTGGTGCCCCGGGGAGAGCTGACGCGGTCGCTCTGGGGTGTGGTGGACCCGGACCCGGGACGGGCGATCGACACGCATGTGCGACGAATCAGGACGAAGATCGCCGCGGTGCCGGGACTGAGCATCGCGACGATCCGGATGCGGGGATTCCGGCTCGAGTTCCCGGCCTGAAGCCCAGCAATCGGCATATGCTGTGGGCATGGAAGAGGCGGAGTTCGAGGAGCTCATTGCGTCGCTCGAGATGTCGCTCGCGCGGGTGATTGCCTCGGTGGAACGGGTGCCAGCCGACCGCTGGGACGAGGTGATCCACACGGGCGAGGGGGCATGGACGTGCCATGAACTTCTTCGGCACATGGCTGCGAATGATGGGCGGCAGCTAATTCGCGTGCGAATCGGCGCGGGGATCGCGGAACCGGGCGACGCGGCCCTCCACGAGGCAGAGCTGGATGTGCACAACTGGAACGCGGCGCGGGTGAGGGAGCGGGACGGCTCAGAGGTGGAGGCGCTCGTGAAAGAGATGCGGGCGAACAGGGCGGCGCTCATCCAGCTCCTGCGCGGGCTGACACCTGAGCAGCGTGACCGCCCGATGCCTTTCCGGGGGACGCCAACGCCGCTCGGAGAGATCATCCCGCCGCTGAACGGACACTTCGAGACTCACGCGGGCGAGCTGATCGCGGCGCTTCAGGAGACTGGCGAGGCTTCGACGAGGCGATAGGCGGCGGCGGTGGCAGAGCGTGGCGGAGGAGGCCTGCCATCCATCCGCACGCGTGCCTGGTTCAGCGTCACTGTATGTAATGCCGGCGGATCGCGAGGGCGATCCGCCGGCATAGTTCCTCAGTGTCAGTCAGCGTCAGTCCGCAATGATTGCCCTCCAGTTCGATTCATCAGCGCCGACGATCTCCACCCAATAGACGCCGCCGTTCGTGAACTCAGAAAGTGTGTTGGCCCCGGGCGCGACGGACAGGAACCACCAACGATACGACTCGAGGCTCGCGTCCCAAGTCCAGACTGCGGAGATGTGACCAAGATTTCCGTTAAGTCCCCTGGACATTCCGCCCAGCGTCGCATCCCCGATGTCGGTTCCGCTGGGCCCCGTCCATACGATCAGGGTCCATCTCATGTGGAGTGAGTAGCTCAACTCAGCGGGGCCGAACGCCGCGTCCGCGAACTCGTCAGCCGGAGTCTCCAGACTCGTGCCGTATGCGGTAATGACTCGGATGTGCATCACTGATCCATCCGCAGCGGAAGGCGAAACAACAGTTATTTCACTGTCGCTGACTATCGTGAAAGGAACGGAGACGTCTCCAAAATAGACCGCCGTGGCACCCAGGAATCCAGTCCCGTAAATCGTCACGGTCGTGCCCGCCAGGGCTGTGTTGGGGGAAATGCTTCCGACGGCCGGAGCAGCCGGGGGGCTGACTGGAATCGGAGTGAACTCGACAGAAGCTGTCTGTTCGATTTGCACTGAGCCTGTTGTTGCAGTGAAGGCCACCCTCTCGACGACCGTGTTGGTGACAAGGAACTCTGCTATTCCTTCGCTGTTCGACACAGCACTCAGGGGAGCAATCAGTGCATGACTGGTGCCTCCGCCCATCAAGACCTGAGTAAGCGCCACGGGCTCGCCGCTTACTTCGGCTCCGTCGGCATCCCGAACGGTCACTGTAATAGTGGCCGCCGTCACACCGTCTGCGGCGACGGTTCCGGGACTGCTGACGACTGTCGAATCGAGGGAAGACGGCCTGGGATCCACTGAAAATGGAAGGCTGTCGACTGGCGTTAGGGAACCATCTGTGAAGTGAAGTACGTAATCCACCCCCGGGCTGCTGAGTGCGAGCCCGTTGTATGTGGCAACCCCTCCAACTGCGGTTATCGCCGTCGCGCCGATGAGAGACGCACCACCCGGGTTGGACTGGACCACGACTGATACCGTGCTCGTGTCAGCCAAAACGGTGTTGCCGCCCGCATCTTTCATCAGAATCGCCGGCTGGATTCCAAACGCCTTGCCTGCGACTGCGTTCCCCGGCTGTACCAGAATCTCGAGGGATGCGGCGGGCCCCACCTGGACGTTGACCTGCACGTCGATACCAGTGAGTCCCGGAGAACTGAAGTGCAGGACGTAGCCACTAGCTGCGTAGTCGATCCCCAGATCGGTGAAGGTTGCGATGCCGTTGACCGCCGCCACAATCGTCGTGCCGGAGAGCGTGCCTGGACCGGTGAGAGAAACCGAGACGTTTCCCGAGTCATCGTCCACGACGTTCCCGCCAGCATCGAGTGCGACGAGTATCGGCTGTGTTGAAAACGGCGTGCCGCCCGACGCTCCGCCTGGTGGCGTGAGGACGCCGAGTTTCGCAGCAGGGCCGCGGTCCACGTTGAAGCCATCCGTGTCCGTTGACTCAAGTCCATCCGCGTCGAAGTTGAGCACGTAGCCAGTGCCGGCATGATCGATGCTGAGGTCAGTGAAGGTGGCTACCCCGTCAACCGCCGCTACGGTTGTCGTCCCCGCGAGCGTTCCACCCGCCGGATTGGTCAGGATGGTGACCGTGACATCGTTCGTGGCGTCGCTAACCGTGTTGCCACCGGCGTCCTGTATCCGAATGACAGGTTGGAACTCAAACGGCGTCGCGGCGGTTGCACCGGGCGGTTCGGTTTGGATAGCGAGGCCCACGGGGCCACCAACACCGACCGTGAACGGGTCGCTATCGACCACCTGCAGAGCGGCGTCGGTGAATCGCAATACGTAGCCGCCGCCGGCGTTATCGATGCGCAGGTTGGTGAATGTCGCGATGCCGCCAACCGCACTCACTGTCGTGGTGCCGGAGAGCGTGCCACTTCCACTGAAGAGCGAGACGGTGACGTTGCTTGTGTCCGAGGTGATCAGGTTGTGGTCGTCATCCTGCACCGCGACAACCGGCTGAACAGCGAACGGTGAGCCTCCGGTCGCCCCGCCAGGTTGTGTCTGCATGGCGAGTTTGAACGGTGCCCCCACCGTGACGTTGAAGGGCACGCTGTCGACGGTGCTAAGGGCGCCATCGCTGAAGCGGAGTACATAGCCGACGCCCGCGTCTTCGAGGACGAGCCCACTGAAGCTTGCGACGCCGTTGACTGCGTCCGCGGTGACATTTCCCGAGACGGTACCGCCTACAGGATTGGTCTGGATGGAGGCCGTTACGGTGCTGGCGTCGGTCGTGACGGTATTGCCACCAGCGTCCTGGACGAGGATCACCGGCTGAGTAATGAGCGGCTCATCATCAACGGCCCCTGCTGGTTGGGTCTGGATGGCGAGTTTGGCTGCCGGTCCAACCGCGACGCTGAAGGGCGCGCTGTCTGCCGGTGTCAACGAACCGTCGCTGAAGTGCAGGACGTAGCCAGCGCCAGCGTTGTCGATCCGCAGATTCGTGAAGGTTGCGATGCCGCCCACCGCCGCCACAGTCGTCGTACCTGAGAGCGTGCCGGGGCCAGCTCCCAGCGATACCGTCACGTTGGTATCATTCGTCAGCAAGGTGTTCCCGTCATGGTCCTGAACAGCCACACGCGGCTGGCCGAGGAATGGGGAACCGCCGGTCGCCCCCGAGGGTTGCGTCAGGACGGCGAGCTGCATCGCGGGTCCGATAGTGACAGTTACGGTGAAGGGATCAGTGTTCACTCCCGTAAGCCCATCAGCGTCGAAGCGGAGCACGTAGCCAGTGCCGGCATGATCGATGCTGAGGTCAGTGAAGGTGGCTACCCCGTCAACCGCCGCTACGGTTGTCGTCCCCGCGAGCGTTCCACCCGCCGGATTGGTCAGGATGGTGACCGTGACATCGTTCGGGGCGCCGCTAACCGTGTTTCCACCAGCGTCCTGTATCCGAATGACGGGCTGCGTCGCGAACGGCACATCGTCTGCCGCCGATGCCGGTTCAGTTTGGACCGCGAGGCCCACGGGGCCACCAACACCGACCGTGAACGGGTCGCTATCGACCACCTGCAGAGCGGCGTCGGTGAATCGCAATACGTAGCCGCCGCCGGCGTTATCGATGCGCAGGTTGGTGAATGTCGCGATGCCGCCAACCGCACTCACTGTCGTGGTGCCGGAGAGCGTGCCACTTCCACTGAAGAGCGAGACGGTGACGTTGCTTGTGTCCGAGGTGATCAGGTTGTGGTCGTCATCCTGCACCGCGACAACCGGCTGAACAGCGAACGGTGAGCCTCCGGTCGCCCCGCCAGGTTGTGTCTGCATGGCGAGTTTGAACGGTGCCCCCACCGTGACGTTGAAGGGCACGCTGTCGACGGTGCTAAGGGCGCCATCGCTGAAGCGGAGTACATAGCCGACGCCCGCGTCTTCGAGGACGAGCCCACTGAAGCTTGCGACGCCGTTGACTGCGTCCGCGGTGACATTTCCCGAGACGGTACCGCCTACAGGATTGGTCTGGATGGAGGCCGTTACGGTGCTCGCATCGGTCGTGACGGTGTTGCCACCAGCGTCCTGGACGAGGATCACCGGCTGAGTAATGAGCGGCTCATCATCAACGGCCCCTGCTGGTTGGGTCTGGATGGCGAGTTTGGCTGCCGGTCCAACCGCGACGCTGAAGGGCGCGCTGTCTGCCGGTGTCAACGAACCGTCGCTGAAGTGCAGGACGTAGCCAGCGCCAGCGTTGTCGATCCGCAGATTCGTGAAGGTTGCGATGCCGCCCACCGCCGCCACAGTCGTCGTACCTGAGAGCGTGCCGGGGCCAGCTCCCAGCGATACCGTCACGTTGGTATCATTCGTCAGCAAGGTGTTCCCGTCATGGTCCTGAACAGCCACACGCGGCTGGCCGAGGAACACGGCGCCGCCGTTGGCACCGGAGGGCTGAGACAAGACTCCCAGTTGCGAGGCGGTCGTTGATGTGATGTCGAACGTGTTGCTGACCGGATTATTCTTCGCGGGAGATGTAGTGAACTGGAGCGTGTAGCCGACGCCGGTTCGATCGATGCTGAGATCATTGAAGGTCGCCAATCCGCCGGATACGGAAACAATCTTCGTTCCCGCCAGGGTCCCCCCGGCAGGGTTGTCCTCGATCGCTGCCGAGATGAGCGAGGCGTTGTCGTCAGTTCGTATGTTGTTGTAGACATCTCGAACGTAAACGGACGGCGCGGTGCTCAGGCTGTGGCCCACTTCTCCATTACCGGGTTGCGTGCCGATAACGATGTTTTTCAGCGCCGCGGCACCCACGGTGATCGCGAGGGGTTGGCCGCCAGGGCCTTCGGTCGAGAACGCACCGTCCGTTAGGGCGACCAAGAACGTGCCGGCCCGGTAAGCCTTGAGAACAGTTGTGGCGGAACCCGAGGAGAATGGTATCGACGCTTCGGTCCCAAAATTGACGTTGTTAGGCGGTCGCTCCCTCCCGGTAAAAATAGACGGTTCCGTCACGGTAGAAACGGCTCCCGATGGGGCGGCCGCAATACCGCTAAATGTGAGGTTCTTCGTGGTACTGGAGCTTATCCGATTCCCGGAGCGATCGACGATCTGCAACGTCAGGGTAGTGCTCGACCCTGCTGTGACGCTGGCGCTGCCAGTGATCTGATATGCGGAGATCGTCCCAGCGACCTCCGTCAGCGTGCCGGCCGAACCGGTCACGCTCGAAGTACCGCTGTACGTGAGCGAGCCCGACGCGAGCGGCGTTCCCGCTGTCGGTCGAACCTGCAGGTTGCTGTACGTGAGCCGGCATTTCGAGCTGCCGGTGGACATCGCCGTCACGTTGATGGTGACGGACGACTCTGTGGGAGTGATCGCCGTCGTTACGCCGCGACCGCTCCCGAGGTCGATACCTTTCGACGAATTGCAGTCTTCACCGGAGAAGCTGATGGTGACATCTTGAGCTGCATTGAACTGGAACCCCGCGGGAGCATTTAGCACGATGCTGCCAAGGGTGAACTCACCAGTCTCTTCCTCCAGTAATTTTGGGCCGTTGAGGGACGTAAAGGCCGCTCCAGGAGCACCTTGCGCCGTATCGGCGGAGATGGCACTGCCCCCTGTTGCCGAGCTCTTCTCGGCCGCCGCGGCCAGCATCACCAGGAACACCAACATCAGGCCAACCGCGAGGATGGCAACGATTCCCAGCAACCCATTCGTCTGACGTTTCGACATCGAATCCCACCGTTTTGCGAGCATCAAAAACCACCTAAAGACTCATTGACGGAGGCAGCCCGAAGACTTGAAACAACCATGTGCGACGCGCTGACCCCGTCCGCCCTCGACTAGTCGGCCGCTGGCGCCGAACTCGCAGGGGCAGAGGCGCACTTTTCGGGTGGCCGCACGAGGGCGCTGGTTTTCGCCAGACGAGCGAGAGCTAAGGGCGGAGCCGCGCGAAGGACCGATGGATGGACCAGATGATCCCTCTGCTGAACGGCCAACTGGGAATTGCATGCTGTGGTTTGACCGCGGTGCTCCGCGAGTGGGCGCACCTCGAAGAGCGTTGGCCGAAAAAGGTTTCGATTGGGGACGGTCGGCAGAAGTATGCGGAAGAAGCGGGGGGGTTGACGGCGATCGGTGCATGCCGAGGAGTTGGTGGCGGGGCTTTAGGAATCCGGGGAGGACTCGACGAGGCGATAGCCGCGGTGGCCCGCCGCGGGGCGGAGGCAGCAGAGCCTTCGGCAACCGTCGCGGGCTGTTCCGCGGTTGGGGAGCCGAATGTGCCATACTCCCCGCGATGCCCGACAGGCTGCCGGAAGGCATGGTCACCCTGCTCTTTACCGATCTCGAAGGTTCGACGGCGAGCGCGAACAGCCTGGGTGAGGAAGCAGCCCAGGAGATGCGGCAGCGCCACTTCGCGATTGTGCGGGGGCAGCTCGAACGCAACCGCGGCCAGGAAGTGAAGACGATGGGGGATGGCTTCATGGTCGCGTTCACCTCTACGCGGCGGGCAGTGCAATGCGCCATCGAAATACAACGTGCGGTGGAGAAAGAGCGGAGCGCTAATGCGGGGACACCTCGGGTGCGCATCGGCCTTAACGCAGGAGAAGTGGTGCAGGAAGAGGAGGACCTCTTCGGCCTGATGGTGAATGCGGCGGCACGGATTCAGGCGAAGGCGGTCGGAGGGCAGGTCCTCGTAAGCGAGTCGGTGAAGATGCTCCTGGGGCCTGCCAGTGGGATCGAATTCAAGGACATTGGCCAGCACGACTTGAAGGGATTCCAGGAACCCTGGCGACTCTTCGAGGTCCCTTATCGACTCGAGGGGGAGCGGACCGGGCCGCAGGGAGTATTCGTGGGCCGCGAGAGCTGAAATGGCGCGACTGAAGGCTCGCATGGCGACAGCGATCGATGGCCACGGGTCAGTCGTAGCCGTGGTCGGAGAGCCAGGCGTCGGCAAAACGCGGCTGGTGCGCGAGTTCGGCGAAGATGCGGCGCGGCGCGGCGCGCAGGTGCACTGGGGCGCCACGCACGAGTCAGCGGGAGCACCGGCATTTTGGCCCTGGGTGCGAGCCATTCGGTCCTTAAACAACGCAATCGACATTGAACCTTTGCGGCCTTTCATTGAGGAACGGGCGGAGGACCTGGTGCGACTGTTCCCGGAAGTCCGGACTATCGTGCCCAACCTGCCCGAACCGACCGAACTCCCGACAAGCGATGGGGAGAGCGCTCAGTTCCGCCTCTTCGACGCGACGACGGGCTACTTGAAGCGGGTGGCGGAACTGCACCCGCTCGTCATCGTGCTTGACGATCTTCACTGGGCAGACAAGCCGACGCTGCTGCTCCTTCAGTACATCGCGGCGGAACTGGAAGGGGCACGCATCCTCATTGTCGGCACCTATCGGGACGTCGAGGTCGGGCGACAGCATCCACTCGAGGCGGCACTTGCCGACCTGCACCGGAGCGAGCGTTTCGAGGTCGTCGACCTGAAGGGACTAAATGAGGCACAGGTTCGCGACTACATCCAGCGAGCATCAGGGGTCGAACCGTCGCCGGATCTCGTCGGCGAAATCCTGGAGCAGACGGAAGGGAACCCATTCTTCCTCGGTGAGGTTGTCGCGTTGATGGCACGCGAGGGGACCCTCTCAGCGGGTGGCGCCATGGCGATACCGCAGAGCGTGCGCGCGGTGGTCGGACAGCGGCTGAACAAGCTGAGCCAGGAATGCAACGAGATCCTTCGGGTCGCGGCGGTCGCTGGGCGGCAATTCCGCCTCGACGTGCTGGCCGAAGTGAGCGGCCAAAACGACGACGCGGTGCTCGACCGGCTCGAAGAGGCGATTGATGCCCGGGTGGTGGACGAAGCGGATCGGCCGGGGGCCTACCAGTTTCATCACGCGCTGATGCAGGAGACTCTGCTGGCTGAGCTGAGCACGACGCGCCGGGTGCGCTTGCACGGACGGATCGCCGACGCACTGGAACGACGGTACGGCGAACGACCCGAGAGAGCGGCGGAGCTGGCCTTCCACTTTGGCGAAGCAGCTGCGATGAGCGAGGCGTACGCCGGGCAGGCAGTGAAGTACCAACGCCTTGCCGCGACGCATTCGGCAGGGCAAGGAGCGTGGTCCGAGTCGGTGCGACTTCTCGATGCGGCACTGGGGCTAACCGAGTTCGCCGGTGACGCTGAGCTACGAGCGTCAGTGCTTGTGGACCTCGCGATCGCGGTGCAGGCGATCGGAGATCGGCGGGTTGCGGAGGTTGGCCGGGACGCACTTGGTGCAGTGGAAGCCCTCGATGACAGCAGCCTTCTCGTGAAATACATCACCGCGTTTGGACTCTGGTCTGCCCGGGATCGCGATCATGAGATCACGGTCATCGACAGGGCGCTCGCTTCGACCAGCGAGAGCGCACCTCGACTGCGCGGCCTCCTACTCGGACGGGGCTCCAGATGGAGATCGGACGCCAAGGCCCGGCAGTGGTTGGCCGAAGCGCGAGAGCTCGCTGCATCAAACGATTTCCCGGAGATTGCCGCGCTCGTCGCTGCCTCGACAGCAGGGCTTGGCATCGCAGACCGAGGCGATCTAGAGCAGTCCATCTCGTTGGGACTGACCGCCATCGAACAATTCGATCGAGCAGGGTTTTTCCGCGACGCGCTCTCGTCATCGGTTGGACTGCTGTATCACCGTTGGTCGCAGGGTGATATCGCAGGGACGCGGCGAACGATCGAGGACATTCGGGCAAACGCAAGGCGGTGGCACCTGGTACCGGAGTCACTCGATGCTTGCAAAGCGAGCCTGGACATTAGCCAGGGCGTCGATCCAGGCCAGTTTGCGCTCAGGGACATCAAGCCCTTGAACTTCCAGGGAGACGAGCGCCCGATATGGCTGTGGTACACGGGAGATGCCGAGGGAGCGCTCGCCCTCTCGACCGAATATCGGTCGCTTTACGGCAGTGCCGACATCTATCACGGCTTTCGGGACTCTCTGCTCCTCCTCGAAGTGGGCCGGCGAGATGAGGCGCGGGCGGCGTTTGGCGTCTCGGCGAACGCTCTCAGCAGTGCATTTGGGTACCCAAATGCGTTCTTCCCGGTTGCCGAGCGGGCGCTGGTTGAGTTCGGAGACCTGCCCCTCTTCGAACGATTGCTGAGTTCCCGGTACGACCAGTGGCGCATGCTGGCGTTCGGTTGTGGAGGAATCGATGTGGTCCGAGGAATGATTGCCCTCCACATCGACCGGATAGAGGATGCGCAGCGCCACTTCCAGACGGGGCTTGCATGGGCCGAGCGGGAGGCCTGTCCGATCGAGGTGGGACGAAACCTCCACGGGCTGGCGCAGATCGACCTTCGCAAGAACAACGAGTCGGCGGCCCGCCAGAAGCTTGACAGGGCAATTGCCATCTTTGAGAAACACGACTCGGCGATTTTTCTCGCCCGCGCGAAGGAAACCCGCCGGCAAATCACGAGTTCGTGACGCGTCCTCGCCATCGCGTTGCTGTTCGCGACGCGCCAAGTGCGCACCGCTGGTAGATTTGGGCGACCCACACTGTTTCGAGGCACTTATCTGTGACCGCACCGGCCGCTGAGGCACCACCGCTTGAGTTCATCTTTCACCCCCGTTCGATCGCGATTGCGGGGGTTTCGGCGCGAGAGAACGCCGGGTTTGGCGGCGGCGGGTTCGTCCAATCGTTGATGGATGTGGGGTTCCAGGGGCCGATTTACCTGATCCATCCCACGGCGCCGGCGATCCGGGGGCTGAAGTGTTACAAGAGCCTGCGGGACATCGATGATGAGATCGATTATGTCATCTCGTCGGTCCCTGCACGCGTCGTCCCGGCGTTGCTGGAGGACTGCATTGCGAAGCACGTGAAGGTCCTCCACCTGTTCACGGCGGGCTTCACGGAAACGGGCGATGTGGAGCGGGCGAAGATGGAGCAATCGATCGTGGCGCGGGCGCGCGAGGCGGGCATCCGGATGATCGGGCCGAACTGCATGGGCCTGTACGTCCCAGCCTCGCGGCTGGCGATGATGGGCGGACAGCCGCCGGAGCCGGGTCACACGGGGATGGTCTCGCAGTCGGGGATGAACGCGGGCGAATTCGTACGGCACGCGCTGCCTCATGGTGTGCGTTGCTCGAAGGTGATTAGCTTCGGAAACGGGGCGGACCTGAAGGCGGCGGACTTCTTCGATTACCTGGCGGACGACCCGGAAACCGAGACGATCGTCGCCTACCTGGAAGGAATCCAGGATGGGCCGCGGCTGGCGCAGGCGCTTCGGAAGGCGGGCGCCAAGAAGCCGGTGGCGATCCTGAAGAGCGGGCGCACAGAAGCGGGGTCACGGGCGGCGAGTTCGCACACGGCGTCGCTGGCCGGGTCGCTTGCAGTGTTCGACGGTCTCTGCAAACAGGCGGGCGTGATCCGGGTCGAGAGCCTGGAAGCGCTCGTGGATATGGCGACGACGTTCCAGTTTGTGAAGCAGTTGCGGGGGCCGAACGTGGCGGTGGTTGGCGGCGGTGGCGGGGCGAGCGTGCTGGCGGCAGATGACCTGGACGCGGCCGGGATGAAAGTGCCGGCGCTGTTGCCGGAGACACAGGCGGAACTGGCGAAGGTGACGGCGGAGGCGGGGACGAGCATTCGGAACCCGATCGACACGATGAGCATGGCGGACGAGGAGAGCTTCCACGCAACACTCATGCCTTGTGCGATGGCGCCGAACATCGACGTGGTGCTCTACCACATGAGCGTGGGAATGGGACCGATGGGCGGCCGCGGGAACATCGACATGCGGGCGAGGATGGAGAAGCAGGCGAGCGGGTTATCGGAGATCCAGGAGAAGGCGGGCAAGCCGGTCGTCGTGGTCATCCGGCCTTCGCTGACGCCGGACGCGATGGCGGTTTCGGTGGCCTTCCAGGAGGCGTGCTGGAAACAGGGATTGGCGACGTACGGCAGCATGAGCCGCGCGGCGCACGCGCTGGCGAATCTGCTGGAGTGGCAGCGGCGGCGGCCGGAGTAGCGCCGCCGCCGCTGCCGAACTCAGGCGGGAGTCCCAACGCTTTCGAGTGCCGCTGTCAGGAGCCTCGTGGCCTCCTGCGAGGGTGCCTCGAGGGCGGGGTTGGCGAAGACACTCGCGAGCAGGACCGGGTTCTGAATTGCCACAAGCGTCTCTGCCGTGGAGCTGCCCTCGCGGAGCGCTACTCCACAGGGGAGGAAGGCGCCGGACAGCGGCTCGGCAGTGAGACTGGTGTGGGCGAGCTTAGGGTTGCAGGCGCCGAGGAGCTTCTGGGGAGGCGTATCGATATCGAGCCGGGCCTTGAAGATGGCTGCGACGTCGACTTCGGTGAGGATGCCGAAGCCCTGGGACTGGAGGGCTTCGCGCAGGGATTGTTCAGCCGCTTCGAAGGGAAGCGGAATGCGGTACTGGAGTACTGGCTGCGTCACCGGGATTCCTCCTTTGTGGAGATGGGGCGCGGGCAGTAGCGAGCGCCGAAGAAGTGACCACCCCAGACGGGGGCCACAGGACAGAGGTTGAAGGCACCGGCCGCAATGGGGATGAGTCCGAAGGCGGCGATTGCGAGGCCGATAGGCCCTGAGATGGCGGCAACACCGGTGATTACGATGGCGGCGCCAAGGGCGATGCGGGCGATCCTTCCGTGGCCGGAAGCCATGAAGCGGGAGAAGCGGCTGCCTTCGAGAGCGGGATTTGTTGAGGGGTTCATGGAGAGTTCCTTCCTGTTGGGGTTAGTGGGCAAACCGAACGTCGGGGAGAAGGCGGTCGGCCCAGTGGGGGAGCCACCAGGCGCGCTCGCCAACGAGGTAGAGCACGGCGGGGACCAGGATGAGACGGACGAGGAAAGCATCGAAGAGGACGGCAAAGCCGAGGATGAGCCCCATCTCCTTCATAGGGAGCGTGCCGGCAATGGCGAAGGTGAAGAAGACAGCAACCATGACGCCGGCGGCGGCAACGATGGGCCTGGCAGTGTGGGCGATAGAGCCGCGGACCGCCTCGGCAGCGTCGTTGGAGCGTTCGAAGTGTTCGCGGGCGGAGGCGAGCAGAAAGACCGTGTAGTCCATGGAGATGGCGAAGACAAGAGCGAAGAAGAAGAGCGGCGCCCATGAGGTGAGGTATCCCTGGCTATCGAAGCCCATGGGGCCGGCCGCCCAGCCGTGCTGAAAAGCGAGCGCCCCCACGCCGAAGGCGGCGCCGACGGAGAGCAGGTTGAAGACGACCCCGAGGACAGCAATGACGATGGCCTGCAGAGCAAAGAGGAGGAGGAGGAACCCGAGGACGAGCACGATTCCGATGACCACGGGGGCGTAGCTGCTGAGCGCGTGGTCGAGGTCGTAGTTCTCGGCAACGGGGCCGCCAACGAGGGTGCTGGAGGGAAGGCGATCGCGGAGGGTTGCGACGAGCGCCTTCGATTCGCTGCTGGAGGGATCCGTGGTGGCGATAGCGGTGACCAGAAAGGAGCCATTGGCACCCTGCTGGGTGGGGAAGACGGCAGCGATACCGTCGATGGAGGCTAACGTGGCGGCGATGGCGTTAGGGTCCTGGTCGGGGGCGACGACCACCTGGATGGGGCCGGGGCCACCTGGACCGAAGGCGGAGGCAAGAAGGTCGTAGCCGACACGAGCCTGCCGGTCCTTCGGAAGGACATTGATGCCCGGCATGCCTGTTTGGAGTGCAAGGACCGGCGTTGCGAGGAGGAGAAGGACAGCGAGCGCTGCGGCCGCAATCGCAAGAGGACGCCGCTGAATTCGGATGGCGAAACGCTCCCAGCGCGGACTCCTGTGGTCGCCGAGCGAGTGCCACGGCAGGGCCAGGCGATTGACGCCACTACCGAGGATTGCAGGGAGAAGGGTGAGTGCAGCGAGAAGCACGAGGCTTACGGCGAGCATCATGCCGACCGCGATCGAGCGAAAGGCAGGAATGGGAACGATGAGGATGGCCGAGAGGCTGACGAGAACCGTGAGCCCACTGAAAAGGACGGCCTTGCCGGCGGTATCCATAGTGATACCGACAGCGCCGTTGATGTCGTGGGGAGTGGCGTGGATGGCGGCGCGGAACCGGGTAACGATGAAGAGGGCGTAGTCGATGCCCAAGGCAAGGGCGAACATCATCGCGAAGTTGAGCGACCAGATGGAGAGGTCGGTGAACCGGGTGATGCCAAAGAGGATGCCCATGGCGGAGATCAGTCCGGCGGCGGTAAGAACGAGCGGCAACCCGGCCGCGGCGAGGGTGCCGAAGGCGAGCACAAGAATGACGGCCGTGACCGGCCAGGTGAGGAGCTCGGCCTTCGTCATCCCGTCGCGATTGACGGCGTTGAAGTCAGCCCAGAAGGCAGGAGAACCGGTGAGGGCGACAGTCACGTCGGTGTTCGAAAGGGCGCCGATCTTATCAGCGACGCGCTCGGCGGCGCGGACGGATTCAGTCGGGCTGACGAGGCTTCCCGCCTGGAGCATGACTGTGTGACCATCGGCTGAGACCTGCGGCGGCGCGGCAGGAGAGAGGGCCGGCTCGGAGGCGAAAACGGCGGTCGCCTGATCGACCAGCGACTGGAAGCGCGGGTCGGCGGCATCGAGGGTGTCGCTGTGGAAGACGGCGACGGCAGACTGAGACGAGAACCCACCGAAATCGCGTTCGAGCACCTGGCGGGCGGCAAGGGAGTCGCTGCCATTCACTTCCCAGAGAGCGCCGGAAAGGGCGTGTTCGAGGCGTGGTGCAAAGACGCCGAGCGCGAGGGTGAAGACGACCCAGAGGGAGATGACCGCGAGGCGGTGGTTGTGGGACCAACGCCCAAGGACTGCGAGAGGTGCGGAAGCCAATGGATACTCCTTAACGATGAAGCGATGAATCGGACAGACTGTCTTGTGGAAGGAAGTTGCCGGCGAGTCAGGCCATGGCGAAGGCCCTGGCGTCTTCGCGCTGTTGCTCGCGAAGGCGATCGCAGACGAGGTCGCAGAGGCGAGCGATCGAGGGATCGGCGACCGAGTAGTAGGCGGCAGTGCCCTGTGGCCGGCGCATAAGGATGCCAGCATCGGTGAGTAGGCGGAGATGTTTGCTGACGTTGGCCTGGCTCATCTCCAACCGCTCAACAAGTTCCCCGACATTCAGTTCGCCATCGGCAACAAGGGTCTCGATGATACGAAGACGGTTGGCATCGGAGAGGACACGGAAGCGTTCGGCTACGTGGACGAGAAGGTTAGGTGGGAGGGCCATGTACATGACTTTATCGCTATTGAGTGATTAATGCAAGCCCGGTTGGGCGGGAGCGCCGGGGAAAGGCGGCGACATGGACGGTGGACCGGGTGTCCTACCAGCGAGTTATGGCGGCCACGCCCTCGTGGGTCGCAAGGAGGTCGGGAAGCCTGGTGAACTCGACCGCAGCCGAGGAGTCGCGGGCGCGGCGGACGATCGCCTGGTAGTCAGCGTCGTCCCAGGGGGTTTCGTGGCGGCGAATGTCGACACTGGTTCCCCAGTGGGCGACTGCATCTTCGTGGAGAAGGACGCGGGCGGCGCGACCTGCCTTCAGCGCCTCGAGAACGCCAGTCCTCCCGCGGACAATCTGTTCGCCGGCGCCCCCGCCCAGGATCTCGGCGGCAACGCGATCGGATTCGGCGAACTGGAGCCGTTCGCTGAGGCCGGCAGCCAAAGCGTGGAGTTCTCGCTCGTCGGTGGGGATGCTATCCGGCGCTTCATCGGACAGGGCACCGCGGAGCGTGGCGGAGAGACTATTGATGAGCTCGTGCCGAGCCTCGAAGCTGCCGGCCACGACCAGGAGGTCACCGGACTCCCAGGTTCCTTCGAGGAGGGAGACCACCTCGCGAGCCTCGGCTGCGCGATGCTCGCGGACAGCATTCTCGATGCGATGGCGTGAATGGCCACCGGACGGACCCGCGCCACTTCGGCCTTCGGTGCGGTCGCGGCCGTGCGTCATGCGGGAAAAGTGCGGATCGCGATCGATGTCGGTTTCGGCATCAACCTCTGCTTCAGCGAAGCGGAAGACGCGAGCCTCGTCGCGGGTGACCTCGGCAAGGACGAGCGGGCGACTGAGGAGGAAGCGCTGGCGCTCAAGCTCGAAGGTCCAGGGGCGCTTGCCTATGCGCACGTCGTTCCGGAGGGGGAGGTGGGTCTCGAGTTCGCGCGTGGCGCCGTTGGCCAGGACAAAGAGTCCGCGGGCGCCGGTGGCCGCAGCATCGCCAATGAGCTCCCGGATTCGCGCCGCCTCATCATCGAATGACGTGGTCCCGCCGGCACGTTCTACTGCCGCCTGGTAGGCGGTATGAAATGCGTGATCACCGGACGGCCTGCCTGCGGAGTCAGGCGAAAGGTCGAGGGAGGCCGTGAGGTAGCCGGTGTCGGCCCCCGGGAGGTTTGCGACGGCGTTGCAGAAATCAACCAGGCTCAATATGCCCTCCCCGGATCCATTCGTGCTGTCACAATGGTAGCCCCCGGGGGTTACGGTGACTGCGTGCGAGCAGACGACCGACGTCAAGGTCGTGCGGCCCTGGCCAGTTTTGCAGGTTCAGGTTGGGGCGTGGCGCGCACGTTCTGCAGGCATATTCGACCGCCAGAACACCGGGAACGTAGACTCCGCCGCGAGGTGACCGCGATGACTGAGGCGATGGAACCCATGCTGCTGACGACGCTCGGCGAGGTCGAGGTGTGGCAGGTGCCAGAAACGACCATCGCGACCTCGGTCCGGTGGATCCTGGGTGGTGCCTCGGACGACGAGATTGAGGCGGCGCGAAACGGGCTGGACCCGGTGTTTTTCGATGAGAACGGTCGGCTGGTCCAGAGCATCCACACATACCTGCTGAAGTCACGGGGGCGGGCAGTGCTGATCGACACGGGAGTGGGGAACGGCAAGAGCCGAGGCGGGCGCATCCCCCAGTTCGACATGCTGGAGACGCCGTTCCTGGAGCGACTGGAGTCGACGGGTGTGCGGCCGGACGACGTGGACCTCGTGCTCTGCACGCATATGCACACAGACCACCTTGGCTGGGACGCGTACCGGGACGGCCCGCACTGGAAGCCGACGTTTCCGCGAGCGCGGCACCTGTTCGTGGAACGAGAGCACGAGGCATTCATGGAGCAGGCAGGAGCGGACGAAGGCACGCGGCAGGTGAGAGAGGACACGATTGACCCACTGATCGAGGCAGACCTCATCGACCTGGTGGCGGCGGACCATCGGGTGACCCACGACATCCGGTTGGAGCCGAGTCAGGGGCATACGCCGGGGCACGTGAATATCGTGGTGGAAGGCGGCGGAAGGACGGCAGTGTTCATTGGGGATGTGATGCACAACCCGATCCAGGTGCTGGCGCCCGATGCGGTGACGCCGTTGAACGGGCCGCCGGCGGCGACGGCGATGCGGAAGCAAGTGATCGCGAAGTACGCGGACACGGATGTGATGGTGTTCGGGGCGCACTTTTCGCGGCCCTGCGGGGGATATGTGCGGAGGATGGGCACGGGATACACGTTTGTGCCGATTGGGTTGGGGTAGGCCCCTCGCCCCCTCGCGAATTGGGGCGGGTTGGCCAGTGGTTGGTTCGTCGTTGTGTTCACTCGGGCACGGAGGCCCGCGGCTCCGGGGAGCTTAGCGGGTGCCGCCTGAGACGGTGAGGTGGGAGGCGGTGGTGAAGCTGGAGGCGTCAGAGGCGAAGTAGAGGGCGGCGCCGACGATTTCGTTGGGCTGGCCGCCGCGGCCGATGAGGATGGAGTTGGCGGCGCGGGCCTGGAAGGACTCCATGTCCCAGGCCTTCGAGATATCGGTGAGGAAGGGGCCGGGGATGATGCAGTTGACGCGGACCTTTGGAGCGAAGGCGCGGGCGAAGCCGACGGTCATGTTGTTGAGGGCGGCCTTGGCGCCACCGTAGGGAATGGTGTTGGGCGCGGGGCTCTGGGAGGCGGTGCTGGAGACCATGATGATGGAGCCGCCGTCGCCTTCGGCCATGCGGGTGCCGACGATGGATGTGAGCCGGAAGGGGCCCTTGAGGTTGACGTCGAGGACCTTGTCGTAGAGGGCCTCGGTGACATCGACGACGCGATCGTAGAGGGGCGACATGCCGGCGTTGTTGACGAGGATGTCGATCGTGCCGAACTCGGCGTAGGCGGTCTCGGCGAGCTGTTCGACCTGGTCCCATTCACCGACGTGGCAGGCGACGGGGAGGGCGCGACGGCCGGTCTTCGTCTTTCACTTCGGCGGCGAAGTCTTCGCAGGAATCGAGCTTGCGGCTGGCGATGATGACGTCGGCGCCATGTTCGGCGAAGGCGAGGACCATCTCGCGGCCGAGCCCGCGACTACCGCCAGTGACGAGGGCGACCTTGCCGGAGAGGTCGAAGAGGGAATCGGGCATGAGTGCGCTCCGGAATCGTTTTGGCGAACGATACCGGAGCTATAGGTTGCGGGTTGCGAGTCGGGCGTTCGGCTACAGCCCGTTGGCCTGGCGCCAGAGTGACTGGCGGCGGATGTACCAGAGGTACTGGGCGAAGATGGCGAGGACGGCGACGGCGAACAGGGCGCTGAGGACGAACCACTCGTTGCGGGAGAGGGCAGGGAAGCCAAACCAGGCGATGACGAGGACGACGATTGCCGCGAGCGGAATGGCGAGCTTTGCGAGGGGGAGGCGGCCGATCGTGGCTTTGGCGAGGGCGACAAGGCCGTCCTTGAGGAGCGCCCAAACGCTCGCGCGGATGAGGCCCATGGCCCAGGCGACTAGCGCGAGGAACCCGGTGGCGCCGGCGACAAGCGGGCTCACTGCGAACCAGGCGGCGAGGACGACAATGGCCAGGCAGGCGACGACCATCAGGACCGCCAAAGGCGGGGCATAGGCAGCGACGGCCGAGAGGACGCCGAGGCGCTTTACAGGCGGCCATTCAACGTTTTCCACGAATGCAACCTCCGGGGACTGGCACGGTACCCATAGTGTTGACGTGAAAGCATATGCTTCACGCGCCCCCAATGAATCCTCAAGAAGGTTGGAGGGGACTTTGAGCAAGCGATTGGTCGTCCTTTGCGACGGGACGTTCAACGACCCTTCGGCGCGGACAAATGTGTTCCGGATGAAGAACGCTCTGGCGCGACCGGCGCAGCCCTTGTTCTATGACGCCGGCGTCGGCATCACGGATGAGGGAACGCGGAAGGGCTGGCCGGCGCGGGTGTTCGATACGATCACGGGTGGCGCGTTCGGTTCAGGGCTCTCGGGGAACGTGCAGCAGACGTACAGGTGGGTGTGCGACAACTACGAGGATGGTGACTGCCTTTACTTCTTCGGGTTCAGCCGGGGAGCGTTCACAGCGCGTTCGACGGTAGGGATGATCCGGAAGATCGGCTTGCTACGGTCACCGGTGGACACAACGACGCTGAAGGAAGCTTTCGGGCGGTACAGGGACGAACACCACCCGGACTGCGTGGAGACGGACAGATTTCGGCGCGAACTGAATACGAGGACGGTGGATGGCGACAGGGTGTGCCTGCATTTCCTGGGCGTGTGGGACACGGTTGGGGCGCTGGGCCTGCCGGTTGTCGGGCCACGGTCGCTGATTGCGCGGCGACGGTGGGGGTTCCACGACCTGCGCCTTTCGAGCCATGTGAAGACAGCGCGGCAGGCGCTTGCAATCGACGAACGCCGGGTGGCGTTTCTGCCAGCGCCGTGGGAGGCCGACCCGGAGCGGGCACCAGGCACGGTGGAGCAGCGCTGGTTTGCCGGATGCCATTCGGACGTCGGGGGTAAGCGCGGCGAGCTGCCGTTTTACTGGATGGCGAAGGAAGCAGAGGCCGCCGGGCTCATGTTCGACCCGGCGCTCATCGAACCGGAGGACCCGGTGCAGGATTCGTCGGACTCGCTATCGATCGTGTACCGGCTGGGCATGGGCTCGGCGGACCGGCCGATTCGGGAAAAGGCGGCGATCGAAGGCGGTGCGCGTTTCGAGAACGAGACCATCGCCGACCGGGTGCCCCAATTGCGACGCAAAGGCGCGGTGATCGACGACGCCCGGCGCTGGAGCGTGCAGCACATCGGGAAAGTGATCGGGCCGCGGATCGGTTGGGGACTGTTCGGGGCGTACTACCTGTCGCAGTACGAGGATATTGCGCACCAGGCGGCTTCCTGCAGATGCGAACGGATCGTGAAGGCGGTCCCGGCTCCTCGGGCGCCTTCGCCGGAAGTGGCGAAGGGCTAGAATCGAGCCCTTCCAGGAAGGAGGGGTGCGATGCCAGAGCAATATCGAGCGGACCATGTGGGGAGCCTGCTACGACCGGCGGAGTTACTCGAGGCGCGAGCGACCGGCGCTTCCGCGGCGAAGCTGCGGCAGATCGAGGATCGCCAGATCGAGCGGGTGCTGGCAAAGCAGCGGGAGATAGGGCTCCGCATCTTCACCGACGGGGAGTTCCGGCGGCGCACGTTCATGAGCGACTTCAACGATTCGGTTACGGGGCTGGATGAAGGCGATGCGGTGGCGAGGAGCTGGCAGGGGAACGACGCGGGCGCAGTGAGCCGGGTGAGCGGGATCGCGACCGCGAAGATCGGGGCGAAGAAGCGGATGACCGACCACGAGGTGCGCTTCCTCAAGGCAACAAGCCCGGGAGACATCAAGGTGACGCTGCCGAGCGCGAACCAGTTCCCGGCGATCGCCTACAAACGGGGCGTGAGCGACGGCGCCTATGCCTCGCACTCGGAGTTGCTCTGGGATTGCGTGCCAATCATCGGAACGGAGATCGCGGCGCTGGTGGACGAAGGGATCCGGTACATCCAGATCGATGCGCCGCGCTACAGCTACTACATCGACCCGAAGTGGCGGGAGTACGTGCGGACGGAGATGCGGATGGAGCCGGATGCGGCGCTGGACGAGGCGATCCGGGCGGACAACGCTGCGATTGGCGAAGCACGAGGGAAGGGCGCGATTATCGCAATGCACCTGTGCCGGGGGAACAACCGCAGCCAGTGGTATGCAGAGGGCGGCTACGACCCGATCGCCGAGAAGCTGTTCGGCGGGCTGAACGTGGATGCTTTCCTGCTGGAGTACGAATCGGAGCGGGCGGGGACGTTCGACCCCTTGCGATTTGTGCCGGCGGACAAGAGCGTGGTGTTGGGGCTGGTGAGCACGAAGGTGCCGGAGCTCGAATCGCAGGAAACGCTGGTGGCGCGGATCCACGAAGCGGCGAAGTTCGTGCCCCTGGAGCGGCTGTCGCTGAGCCCGCAATGCGGCTTCGCATCGACGATGGAGGGCAACCTGCTGACGGAAGAGGACCAGTGGCGAAAGCTGGAGCTGGTGGTGGAGACGGCGAAGAAGGTCTGGGGCTAGGTGGCGTAGCGATCATCGAGGTCGACCTCGAGCGGTTCGAGGAAGCGGGCGACCATGTTGTAGCAGGCGGCGACGAGGGTGAGTTCGGCGAGCTGGTCATCGGTCAGGTGGGCGCGGACGGCTTCCCAGGTGGCGTCGTCCACGCGGATATCGGTGGTCACCGCCTCGACGAAGGCGAGGATGGCGCGATGGCGTGGGTCGAAAACGGGAGCATCGCGCCAGGTGGGAATGGAGGCAATCGCCTCGGGCGAGACCCCCGCCGCGGCAGCGAAACCGCGATGGGCGGCAGTGATGGTGCGGGCGCCGGTGAGGTTGCCGACGAGCAGAATGGCCAGCTCTTTGTCGGCGGCGGAGAAGGCCCCGCCGGCGCGGAGGGTGGACGTGAACTCGATGAAGGTGGCCATCGCAGCCGGGGCGTGGGCCATGACGGCGTAGAGGTTGGGGACGAATCCGCGGGACTGGAGAAGGTCGTCGAAGACATGGCGAAGGTCGGGCGGGAGATCGTCGCGGGTGAGAGCGGGTAGGCGGGCCATGGCTAGGCGGTGACCTCGTAGCGGGCGAGCGCTCGATCGATGAAGACGGTGACACTGCCCATGTTGTCGAGCCGGTCGCTCCCTGGTACCCCGGCGGCGCGGAGGTTCCGCAGCATCGCGGCGGGGTGAGGCTCCAACTGATCGACCAGGGTGGCAAGGTTGTGGACTGCTCCTCCGGTCGCCCTCAACAGCAAGGTCATCGGCTGCCATTCGGCCTGCCATGTGCCGGCGGCGCGTTCATATTCGTGGACTTGAAGGCCAAGGAGCATAGCGGCGTAGCCGGTGGCGTGCTTCGCCGCTGCCGACGTGAGCACGGCGGCGGCCGGGTTGCGCTTGTGGGGCATCGAGGACGAGGGGCCGGAACCAGCCGTGACCTCGCCGACCTCGGCCTGGGCCAGGAGGAGAGCATCGCCGGCGATCTTCCCGGATGCCCCGGCGGTCACGGCGAGAGCGGTCGCCAGGTCGATGATTCTGCTGCGGTTGGTGTGCCAGGGGATTGGCGGGGCGCATAGGCCAAGGTCGGCGGCCAACAGTTCGGCCACGCGGGGGCCGTCCGTCCCAAGTGATGCGAGCGTGCCGGCGGGGCCTCCGAACTGGGCGGCGAGCCGCTCGTCCCTGACGGTTACCAGCCCATCCCGCCCATCGAGCAGGGCGTCGAGCCAGTTGGCGCACTTGAGGCCGAAGGTGATGGGGAGGGCTGGCTGCAGCAATGTCCGCGCCAGCATTGGCGTTTCGCGGTGTTCGCGAGCGAGTGCCACAAGGCAGCTGGCGGCCCGATCGAGGTCGGCAAGGATTACCGAAAGCGCGCGCCTGGCGATGAGCATCATCGCGGAGTCGACGATGTCCTGGCTGGTCGCACCATGGTGGACGAATGGCGCGGCAACCGGGCCGACATGCACCCTCACCGCTTCCACGAGCGGCACCACCGGGGTGGCCGAAGCAATTGCTCCCGCGCGCATGGACGAAGCGTCGTATTGTCCTGCGTCGCAGGCGGCGACGATTGTCGTGACGGCATCAGAGGGGATGAAACCCGCCGCGCCATTCGCGCGAGCAAGCGCTGCCTCGACGTCCAACATCGCCTGGAGCCAGGCTCGCTCCGAGGTCGCCTCCTCGATTTCGGGGGAGGTGAACATGCCCCCGAGAAACGAATCAGACGTCAAAGAACACGGTCTCTTGCTCGCCACGGAGGCGGATATCGAAGCGAAGGCGGCCATCACCCGCGGGTTCGGCGATGAGGGTCGGCCGACGAGCTTCGTCGACGGTGTTGAGTACCGGGATCGGCCGCATTCGCGTGATGCCTCACCGGGGAAATAGATGCGGGTTGCGAGTCGCTTGAGCAATCCGCGGGCGAAAATGCCGACGCTGATGTGAGGCGCCTGCATGCGCTCATCGAAACCCGGAACGGAGCCTGGCTGGATGGTGGTGAAGCTGAATCCCCCGTCGGCAGCGGTCAGGCAGCGGCCGTAGCCGATGAATCCGGCACCTTCGTGGCGGCGATAGTCGGCAGGGTGGTTGTAGAAGCCGTCTGGGCCGGCCTGCCAGATTTCGACAAGGGCGTCGCCGACGGGTGCACCATCGCCGTCGAGGACAAAGCCCTGGATCGTGACCGCGCCCTCGCTGCCGGCCTCGACCAGCTGGTTCGACCCCAGCGGCAACAAGATGCTGAAGAACGGCCCGATGGTTTGCGAAGGGGTGGTCGCGAAGGCCATCTCAATCCTCGAAGGGGGTCGCCGCGGGCCCGCGGAGCACGATGTCGAATCGATAGCCAAGGGCGAAACCAGGCTGGGTGAGCTCAATGTCGAAGTCGGCGACGAGTCGTTGCCGGGCGGCGGGATCGGGAATCGCCTGGAGGATGGGGTCGAGCGCGAAGAGCGGGTCGCCGGGGAAATACATCTGGGTGACGAGGCGGGTGGCAAAAGCGGGTCCGAAGAGCGAGAAGTGAATGTGGGCCGGGCGCCATGCGTTGGGGTGGTTTCCCCAGGGGTAGGCGCCGGGCTTGATGGTGGTGAAGCGATAGCCCCCGTCGTTGCCGGTGAGACACCGGCCGCCGCCGGAGAAGTTGGGGTCGAGGGGCGCCTCGTGCTGGTCCTCGGGATGGGCGTACCGGCCGGCGGCATTCGCCTGCCAGAGTTCGACGAGGGTGTAGGGAATCGGCGTGCCGTCGCCGTCGATGACGCGGCCGGAAACGGTGATGCGCTCGCCGATGGGATCGCCGCCGTGCTGACGGGTGAGGTCGGCATCGCCGGGTGTGACGTCGGAGGCTCCGAAGATGGGACCGGTGATCTCGGAGAGCGTGTGGGTGATGGGGACGAGCGGTTGGGAAGGCGCCCGGAGCGTGGTCGAACGATAGTCAGCGTGGAAGTAGGGCGGCTGGCCCGTGGATTCGTCGTAGCGGTATCCCGACATAGCTGGCCTCCGGCAGCATGATAGCGAAGACGAAGCAGTGGCTCAGATGTCTTCGATACCGATGTAGTTTTCGGCGAAGCTGGCGCCGGCGAGTGGCGACGTGCAGACGTAGTGGAGTTGGGCCCGCTGGAGGCGCTCGCGGTAGTCCCGTTCGGTCAGGTCGTCCGGGAGGCGGTGCAGCATCCACGACATCCAGGTGGAGAATTCCTGCACCCGCCAGACGCGGCGCAGGCACTCAGCGGAGTAACCGTCGAGACGGGAGCGGTCGGAGCGCAGGAGCCAGGCAGCGATGGCCTCGGAGAGGACTCGGGCGTCGTTGATCGCGAGGTTCATGCCCTTGGCGCCGGTAGGCGGGACGATATGGGCAGCATCGCCGGCGAGGAAGAGGTTGCCGCACTGCATGGGTTCGCAGACGAAGCTGCGCATCTCGGTGATGCCCTTTTCGAGGATGGGGCCCTCTTTGAGCGTCCAGCCGGGTGTGGCAAGGCGGGTACGGAGTTCTTCCCAGATGCGAACGTCGGGCCAGTTGGCGATGTCGTCGTCGGGGTCACACTCGACGTAGAAGCGGCTGACGGATTCGGTGCGCAGCATGTGGCCGGCGAAGCCACGCTCGTGGAGGGCATAGATGATCTCGTGGGTGGAGGGCGCAACGGCGGCGAGGATACCCAGCCAGCCGAAGGGCAGGCGGTTGTCGTAGAGACGGAGCTTTCCCGGCGGGATGGCAGGGCGGGAGACGCCGTGGAAGCCATCGCAGCCGGCAATGAGGTCGCATTCGAGGAGTTCCCGCTCGCCGTTGAGCGTGTAGGCGATGACGGGGTGGCCGGTTTCGAAGTTCGAGGGGACGACATCCTCTACTTCGAAGGCGATGGGGTCGCCGGCGGCGAGACGGAGGCGGACGAGGTCGGCGACGAGTTCCTGCTGGGGGTAGACGAGCATCTCGCGGCCACCGAAGAGGTCGCTGTAGGGGATGCGATGGCGCTCGCCGTAGACACGGAATTCGGTGCCGCGATGGGGCAGCCCCTCGCGCATCATGCGTTCGCCGAGGCCATGGGCATTGAGAAGCTGGACCGTCCGGTGTTCGAGCAGGCCGGCGCGAACGCGATGTTCGATGTAATCGCGGCTGCGATTTTCGAGGACGACGGACTCGATGCCCTGTTCGGCGAGGAGGTGGGCAAGGACCAGTCCCGCGGGCCCGGCGCCGATGATGCCGACCTGTGTGCGGGCCACGCTCAAGCACGCTCCACGGCGACGCCGGCGGTGAGAAGGTCCTCGATTTCGGGTGCGTCGAAACCTGCTTCATCGAGGATTTCGCGGGTGTGTTCGCCGAGGGCGGGCGAGGCCCGTTGGGCCTTCGTCGGCGTGCGTGACATACGGGCGGCGGGACCTACCACGCGCTGCGGTCCGGTCACGGCGTGGTCGAGGTCGCAGATGATGCCGTCGGCCTGCACCTGGGGGTCGTCGGCCATCTCTTCGGGCATGTTGACGGCGGATACGGGGACGCCGGCCGCATCGAACATGGTCACCCACTCGGCCACCGTCTTCGTTCGAAAGAGCTGGCGGTACCGCTGCTTCCACTGTTCGGCGATTTCCTGGTCGGCGGGATCGAGGGCGTTATAGCCGGGCTGGTCGCTGGGCTCATCCTCGCTGCCAAGGATGGCGCGCATGCGGTCGCGGTTTGTCTTCGTGAGGGCGCCAAGGACGACGGCTCCATCGCGGGCGGCGTAGGTGCCGTAGTAGAGGCGGAAAGCGGTGCGGAGGGAAGCGCGGCGTCGGCGAGCCTCGAGGACTTCTTCATACGAGCCGGCGCGCTCGCGAATGGTGGCAACTTCGGCGAGAAGCGGATCGCGGAGGGCGGCGTCCGTGACGGGCTCGCGCATGACGAGGCTGCCCTGGAGAAAGAGCGCGGTGCGGAGGAGCGAGGTGTCGACGCGCTGGCCCTCGCCGGTGAGGGCGCGGTGATAGAGGGCGGCACAGATGGCCATGGCGGCGGCGAACCCGCTGGTGATGTCGGCGATGGGGATGGAGATGAGTTCGGGGGCGCCATCCTCGTTGAGCTTGGCTTCGGTGACCATGAGCCCGGAATAGGCCTGGGCGATGATGTCGGAGCCGGCGCGTTGGGCGTCGGGGCCGGACTCGCCGAAGCCGGTGTTCTGCCAGTAGATGAGGTCGTTGCGGATGGCGGAGAGGGTGGCGTAATCGATGCCAACGCGCTCAGCGACACCAAGGCGGTAGTTAATCGCGACGACGTCGGTTTCGGGGACGAGGCGATGGATGATGGCGCGGCCGCGAGGGTCGTGGAGGTCGACCACGAGGCTGCGTTTGCCGCGGTTGAGGGCCTGGAAGCCTTTGCTTTCGCCGGGGACGACAGAGCCGGAGCGGCGCGTCTGCTCTCCCCCGGGCGGTTCAACCTTGATGACGTCGGCGCCGAGGTCGGAGAGGTTCACGCCACAGACGGGGGCAGCGACGATCTGGGAGAACTCGAGCACCCTGATGCCGGTCAGGGGGCCGGAAGAGTCGGGCATGGTTCCCACCCCAGCGGTTGGTGGGCGCCGATGCTACACCGTTTGCGAAGGGTGTTGGCGAGCTAGCACTCAGTTGCGAAACTCAGCGTTCGATGCCCGGAGACCGGCCCTCAACCCCCAGCCCCTTCTCCCGACTCACGCAGGAGAAGGGAGCACATTGCGAGGCGTTGAACGCGCGAACGCCAACTTTCTTCGCGAAGTACTAGCGGATGAAGGCCGGCGGCTCTTTGTAGATCTCGGTCTTCGTATTCTTTTCGGGTACGGGGACGGAACACTTCGATGTAGTGGACCTCGTCGCCCTCCGCGGAGTAGGCGACGCCGTCATCCGCGTGGACGTAGGTGGAGGCCTTCTTGCCCGCACGCGAGCGAAGGCGAGCAGGGCGGCCCTTCACTTCGTCCTCGATCTTGGCGGGCGTGATGCCGCTAACCGCGTCCTCGCCGAGGTAGACGAGTTCGACGGCGCCATCGAGCAGGTAGAGGGTGCCGGGAAAGACAGCCGGATTCTCCAGGGAGGTGAGCCCATCGAGGCTCTCGTATTCGTCGTCAGAGGAAGACGAGATGTTCTTGCCCAGCGCACGGCGAACATCGTCCTCGCCCCGACCGAGGAAGGCCTTCGCGGTTTCGATCAATGTGGCCATCAGCGGAGCATCAGACCACGACTTCCTCGGATTCAGACGAGCCGGACTCAGACTCGGACGCGCCGGAGATGCCGAGATCTTCGAGAAGCTTCAGGAGGTCGTCGAAAACGTCTGATCCCTCGCCGGTTTCGCCCTTGACGTCGGTGACTTTCGGCACCTCTGACGGGGCCGGCTTAAGCTGCGGCGCTTCCTTGGGCGGCGGAACCCAGTCTTTGCCAACCTTCTGCATGAACGCGTAGCGGAGGGGGCAGCTGCTCTCGAGGCGCGACGGGTCGATGAAGAACATCATCGCGGATTCGCAGAGGTCTTCAGCGGCGTTGGTCTTGCCGTAGCTGGTGATCGGCGTTTCGGTGCGCTTGTCCTTGGCCAGCTTGGTGTTGCGTTCCTTCCAGTAGCCGGTGGCCTTGATGTAGTCAGGGATGGTGTATGAAAGGAGGCCGTGGGCGATCTCGTGGACGAAGGTGCCGGTGAGCTGGTCGCCAAGATCCTTGAAGTCGGACTTGTAATTCTCGGATGCCTTGAACAGGCCCATATTCTTCTTGGAGGAGAAGTATTCGCCGAGGGTGGTCTTATCGAGCTTGCCGGCCGGTGAATCCTCATCAATTGCCTGGCTGACCTTGCCAACGCTGGTGACTTCCTGATCCGAGCCGGCCCGCGTTGAGTTAGCGCGCTCGCCACCGAGGATGGGGGCATAGAACTTGAGGGCGCGCTCGAGCGAGCGGAGTTCGCGCATCTTCCAGGCGCGGGCCTTCAGCTTATCCTTCACCTTCTGCTTGACGTCGGTGTATTCGTCCTTGATGCCCTGGATGGTCGTCTTCGAGGAGACCTCGATGCCGTAGTTCTCCTTGATTCGCTTGAGGATCTCCTTCGCTTCGGCCTCTTCCTTCTTATTCTTGACGACGACCTTCTCTTCGCCGATGGTCACCGTTTTCGAGAAGAGGCGCTGCACGGCGCCGTGGGAAACGGGGGCAGTACGAAGTTCAATGGCACGCTGGACGGCCCGGTTGCCGACGGTGCGTTGGAGGCGAAGAAGCTCTTGGGGGCTATCGTCGGTGGCCACGTGGTTGGCATAGGGATCGGCCACCCGAGGCTGGGACTGGACGGTGACGCGCCGCGTGGCGGCGGTTGCGGTCTTCTCGCGCGTGGCGCGTTCAGGCATGGGAAACGAACCGGCGGCGAATAATCATGCGTGTGGCCCGTCCAGGGGGAGAGTTGAGGGAAGCGTATGGCCTGAAGGCGTCCCGGTGCAACGCGGCAAACAGTGAAAGTTCGGGGCGCGGTGTACCGGGCCGGAGGGAGCGGCCTATGTGGTGATGACGGAGCCGGAGTGAAGATGCCTCTCACTCCTAGCTGGTCTTCGCGTTAATGGCCTCGACGTTTAGATCGGGAAAAAGGTCCCAGCCAAGACGGGCGCGGCGCCCGAATTCGCGGGGCGTTCGAGCCCCCCATGCAGTCAGCGATCCGGAGCTGTCGGACACGGACCAACCTTCAGCGGGAACCGATGCTCCACCGTTTGGAGGCGGTGGTGGGGTCTTGCGAACAAAAGCCACGTCGATCGTGAAACTGGCCTTGCCAAAACGCGATTCTCGTGCGTATAAGTCCATTCCAGTCAGTCACATGTCAGCGGGGTCCAGCTTGAACCGAACGCGAGCACGTTGCAGCGACTCTGTTCGCGATGGCCGGCATTGGACTGTACGCAAGTAGCCGCGAATTCTCCGGAACCCCAACGAAGTGGGCCAGGCAAACAACGATCAGCAGAGTCTCGTCGTACCCGGCCTCGGAGCGAACATAGAAGATGGCGCTCCAGGACATGGCACACCGATCAGTGTGGGGGACCCTTCGGCAAGCGCGGCCCAGCCAGGCGCGACCGGCCCACGGCTACGAAGACCCAAGTCAAATCTTCACCGTGAGCGGCTCCCCGAGCATCGCGACGCCGACGCCGACGCCGACGCCGACCGCAACCGCCACTCCTACAGGCACGGCCGCGAGCAAGGTGACCGGGATTCCCGCGGTGACCGACACGCCAACCACAACAGCGACAGAGAACTAACAGCAACCAACTATCCAACACTATCACTGGGCTTCGGCGACCTGGAAAACTCCACCGCAGGCGCAGCCCCTCCAGCCAGCCGGCAACGAGACCAAGACTCTATGACCATGACTATGGCAAGGACGATGGCGTTTCCTTGCATCCGAGCCTGCAGCAGTACGGACCAGCGGGGCAACGAGACCGACTTGCGAAGACGGCCATCGACGACGCTACGGCAGACCCGTTCGTCAAGGTGTGGGTGGCGGGACAGGAAGGCGAGGTCGCCAGTGGTTACATCACGAGAAAGTCGACGGTACTGGGAAAGACACCGGAAGAGCTTGGCGAAATCCTCGGGGTCAATGCGTTCAAGGGCAATGTTGGCGTGGTGGTCGCAGAGGTGGATGCCAGCGCCATTCGGCCGGAGCATCTACAACTCCGCGGCTACACGCAAAGCCCGGATGGCAAGGCGCCCAGGTACTCCAACGCGAAGACCCTGAACCCAGCCACGAAGAGACCCCGAAAGGCTATCCGATCGGCAAGGGTGTGCCGCAGTGGGAGCTGGCCGCCGAAGCAGGAGCAAGGGCGACGATCCGGGCGAAGGCTGCGCCCGGCGAGCGAGTGAAATTCTAGGAGCCAGAGTTGGCTCCCCGAGGACAGTCCAAACCTATGGCGCCTGGTTGGTCATGATGACGGTGCCGGAGGCGGCGAAGAAGCCGGCGGGGCCGTGGGCGATGCTGACCTTGACGTCGTCGAGCTGGGCGGCTGCTTCGCCGCGGAGCTGCCGGACGCTCTCCTGGAGGGCGAACATGCCGTACATGCCGGTGTGGGTGTAGCTGAGGCCGCCACCGTTGGTGTTGATCGGCAACTCGCCACCGGGAGCCGATTTGCCGGCCGCGAAGAAGGGGCCACTCTCGCCGGGCTTGACGAAGCCGAGCGCTTCGAGGCCGTACATCGGCGTGTGGGCGAAGGCGTCGTAGAGCATGAGGTGGTCGACGTCCTTCCGGTCGATGCCGGCCTGCTGGAAGGCGCGGGTGGCGGCGTTTTTGAAGGCGAGCGACTCGGTGAAGTCGTGCATCGAGCTGATCATCATGTTCTCGGCGCCTTCGCCGGTCCCAAGGATGTAGATCGGCGGCTTCTTGAAGTCGCGGGCGCGGTCTGCGGTGGTGAGGATGAGGGCGCCGCCGCCATCGGTGACGAGGCAGCACTCGAGGAGGTGGATGGGCCAGGCGATCATCCGGGAAGCAAGGACGTCTTCGACGGTGATCGGGTCCCGGAACATGGCGCGCGGGTTCTTGCCAGCCCAGGCGCGGGTGGCGACGGCGACGGAGGCGATCTGCTCCTCCGTCGTCCCGTACTTCTTCATGTGGGCGACAATGGGGACGGTGAACGTGTTCGGTGGGCCGGCTGTCCCGTAAGGAGCCTCGAACTGGCCGGGGATGGTCGCCGCCTGGGAGCCAAAGCCGCCACGGCCGACGCGAGAGCGGCCGCTCTCGCCGTGGGTGATGAGGACGTAGTTGCAGTAGCCAGCCTCGAGGGCGAGGACGGCGTGGGCGACGTGGATCATGAAGGAGGAGCCGCCGACGGAGGTGCCGTCGATGTAGCGCGGCTGGATGTCGAGGTAGTCGGCAACGGAGACGACGGACTCACCGGCGCAGGCGAGGCCGTCGATTTCGTTCTTGTCGATGCCACAATCGAGGATGGCGTTGCGGGCCGCCTGGCCGTGAAGGCCGAGCTGGGTAATGTCGGGGATGGCGCCGACGGTATCGGTCTCGGCCGCCCCGATGATGGCGATCTTCTTGCGGAGGTCCATTGCCATGGTCGTGTCCTTCCCTACTTGGCCGGCCGGAACTTCGGCAGGGTGATGGTCTCGTTGACGTCGTCGAAGACAACCTCGACCGCCATGCCGGCCGGGAGGTTCTCCGGGGTGAGTTCGGTCTCGACGATGTTGGTCATGAGATGGGGGCCTTCGGCGAGCTTGACGATGGCGATGGCATAGGGAAGCTCGTCTTCAAAGCCGGGAGCAGGGCGGGCGCTGAGGACGTAGGTGAGGAGGGTGCCCTTGCCCGAGACCTTCTTCCACTCGACGTTCATGGACAGGCATTTCGGGCAGAAGATGCGGGGGTAGAAGAAATGCTCCTTGCAGTCGTTGCAGTACTGGAGGCGCAGCTCGTGGGCCTTGGCCCCTTCCCAGTAGGGAGCCGTCTCCGGTGTGGGACTGGGCAACTGCTTTCGGGTTGGGGTGGTCAAGGCGAACACTCCTCTCGTTTTGCTTGAGGTGAAGATTTCAGTGGCCCCGAAGGACCGTGCGGGGCCTGAGTCTACGCGATTGGACGGCGAATTTGGCGACGAACGGGCGGGGCCAAGGCGTGGTAGACGTCGTAAAGTTCGAGACGCAAAACAAGGGGGCAACGATGGCTTTGAACGACGAATGGCTGGATCGGGTGACGGAGGAGGCGCTAGAGCCGGAGCTTCCGATCCTGGACCCGCATCACCACCTGTGGGACCGACCGGGGAGCCGGTACATGCTGGAGGAGCTGGTCGCGGACACCGCGCCGCACGGAGTGAAGCAGACGGTATTTATTGAATGCACTTCGATGTACCGACGGAGCGGGCCGGAGGCGTTCCGGTGTGTTGGAGAGACGGAGTTCGTGCAGGGCGTGGCGGCGATGAGCGCGGGTGGCGGATTCGGGGCGACCGCAGCCTGCGCGGGAATTATCGGGACGGCGGACCTGATGGAGGGCGATGCGGTGCAGCCGGTGTTGGAGGCGCAGCTGGCAGCGAGTCCGAACCGGTTCCGAGGGATACGGCACCGGGCTGCATGGCCGCTGGCACGTCCGATTGGCCCCGGCTCGCCCAAGCAGGTGGCGCACCTGCTGCTCGACGAGTCTTTTAGGGCCGGCTTCAAGTACCTGCGGCGCTACGGGATGACGTTCGAGGCGTGGCTGTTCCATCCGGATATCCCCGATGTCGCCGACCTGGCGCGCGCCTTCCCGGACACGACGATCATCCTCGACCACCTTGGCGGCCCATTGGTCGACGGTGAATACGGGAGCGCGGATGCGGTTTTCGCCACATGGAAGGACGACATCGCCGAAGTGGCGAAATGCCCGAACGTGGTGATGAAAGTCGGCGGCATCCAGATGGTGGTCAATGGATTTGGCTGGGAGAAACGCGACAATCCGCCGACCTCGGATGAGCTTCTGGCGGTGAATCGACGGTGGTACGAGCATGCGATCGAGCAGTTCGGGCCGGCCCGCTGCATGTTCGAGAGCAACTTCCCGGTGGACCGGTTTTCGTGTTCGTACACGGTGTTGTGGAACCAGTTCAAGAAGCTGTCGAACGGCTTCCGGGCGGATGAGCGCCTGGCGATGTTCCACGACACGGCAGCACGGGTGTACCGGCTGCCACTGGCCGCGGAGCTTGCGGCCCCCTAGCGGTCGAAGATGAGCTGGTGGCCGACTTCGAGCCCGGCGGCAGCACCTGCCGGGAGTTCGAGAACGCCTCGCGACTTGCGGCCGCCACTGGCGAGGCCGATCCAGGGCCTGACGCCTGTCGCAACCTTCGTCACGATGCCTTCGCGGTTGTAGAAGACGATGTCGAGGGGAAAGCGCATGAAGAGCATGTGGATGGACCCGCAAGGCTCGATGAGCAGGCCGCCGCCCTCGGGAAGCGACGTTCGGAGCATGAGACCGCGGAAACGGGACCAGAACCCGGTTGCGAGTTCGAGGTGGGGGACATGGAATCCAGGCGGCGAAGCAGTGACGGATGCCATGAGTCCTCCAAGCAGGGGAGTCTGTCGTGAGCACCGTAGCATCGAGAAAGCGGGCGCCACAGCGGGGAAATGCCTAGTTGGCGAGGCGGACGGTGAAACGAGCGCCTTTGCCCACGTCGGAATCGACGGAGATACGGCCGCCGTGCGCTTCTGCGATCCAACGGGCGATTGCGAGGCCAAGTCCGGTGCCGCCGGGCGAGGTGCTCCCACGAGCGGTGGAGACGCGGTAGAAGCGATCGAAGATGCGGGCCTGGTCTGCTGTGGGAATGCCCGGGCCGGAATCGGCGACGGAGAATTCGGCGCCACCTCGGGTGCGATTGCTACGCACGGTGATGGCTCCGGCGTCCGGTGTGAACTTGAGGGCGTTGTCGAGGAGGATGACGGCCAGCTGGCGGATCCGGGCGCGGTCGGCGTTGACTTCGGTGGAGTCGAACGAGGTCTCGATGTGGATGTCACGGTGCGCGGCCAGGGGAGCCATGTCTCGCACGATCTCGTCGAGGAGCTGGTCGAGGGCGAACTGTTCACGGACGAGTTCAAGCCGTCCCTCGTCAGCGCGGGCGAGAGTAAGGAGGTCGCCGACCAGGTTCGACATGTGGTTCACCTCGCTCTCGATCGCCTCCAGCTGTTCAAGGTTGTCTTCGATGGTCCGATCGGGGTGGCGAGCAAGAAGTTCGGCGTTGGCGCGGACGACGGAGAGTGGCGTGCGCAATTCGTGAGAGGCATCGGAGACAAACCGGCGCTGGGTCTCGACGGTGCTGCGGATGGGTACGAGGGCGCGACCGGCGACGACGAAACCTCCGGCCGCGGAAAGGGCAACTCCGGCGACGCCGCCGATGAAGAGGATCCAGGCAAGGTCCCGGAGCTGCTGATCGCGAAAGGCGAGCGAGCGGCCAATGAAGAGGTAGGCGGCGTCTCCGGCTGACCCGGACGGCAGCGGCACCGTCGCGATCCGGAGGCGTTCGTCGCCAGCATCGACGGTGGTACGTTGCTCGGCGTCCCCGGCGGCGGCGGCGAGTTCGGAGAGGGGAAGCTCAGAAGTGCCGACGCCACGAGGGTTCCAGATGACATCGCCCGCCTGAGACGAGGTCACAAAGAAGACATCGCTTGCGATGACCGCTGCGATATCGTCGTCATCAGGTTCTGGGCCCTGGTGGTCATCGGAGCCGCCCGGGCCACCGTCGTCATCGGCTGGTTCGGGGGTCCCGTCGCCGTCGCCATCGGCCCTGACAGGCGGATCGGCCGGAGGACGACTCGGCACCGTGAGCAGGAGCACGGAGGGGCGGGAAGAAGCAGTGGATGCCGGGGGAACGAGAGCCGCGGGGTCGAGAAGAAGCTCGTCGCGGGCGCGGGTCAACGAGTCGTCAATCTCACCATCGAGGGAATGGCGCACCACCCCGAAGATGGTGACGCCGAGGATGAGGACGATGGCGCCGAGGGCACCGGCGGACCAGGCAGCGAGCTTGAGCCGAACGCGCCAGAACATCAGCCGGCCCTGAGGGCATAGCCCGCGCCGCGCACAGTACGGATGAGCTTGGGTTCAAAGTCGCGGTCGATCTTGTTGCGCAGGTAGTGGATGTAGATGTCGACGACGTTGGACTCGGTGAGGACGTCGTAGCTCCAGACCCGGTCAAGGAGTTGGGAGCGCGTGAGGACCTGGCCCGGATGGCGCATCAACACTTCGAGGAGGGCGAATTCGCGCGTCGTGAGCTCGATGCGTTGGCCGCCACGAATGGCTTCGCGGGTGCGAAGGTCCAGCTGGAGGTCGCCGACGTGGAGGACGCCGCCCTCGGCCCCGTCGAGCATCTGGGCGCGCCGGGTGAGGGCGCGGATACGGGCAAGGAGCTCTGCGAGCGCAAACGGTTTGACGAGGTAATCGTCGGCACCGGAGTCGAGCCCGTGGACGCGATCTTTGACGGAGTCGCGGGCAGTGAGCATGAGGATGGGAGGCTTGAACCCTTCGGCCCGGAGGCGCCTGGCAACCTCGAACCCGTCGAGACCGGGAAGCATCACGTCGAGGAGGACGATGTCGTATTCCTCCATGCGGGCCTGGAGGAGGGCATCGGCGCCGTCGGCAACGACATCGGCAACGTGGCCTTCTTCTTCGAGGACGCGACGCACCGCCCTGGCAAGACCAGCTTCATCCTCGACCACGAGTATATGCATCCGTTGATCGAACCATAGTCCGGGCGCGCTGGCATTAGAGATTTCAAAGAAAACATCAACAATCGTCGAAACGCCGCGACCGATGCTGAGTTCACTCCTCGTGAGGTATTGGATTCAATGGATGGACGGCTCGCTCTCTTTTCCGGCGCCACGTTTCTTGGGCTCCTGGTTTCCGGGCTTGGCGCTTCGAACGTACTCACCCACGGTGGCGATGCTGCGCTTGCGCCTGATGTCACGAACGTCAGTGCAGCGGCACCGGTGACCACTGCGCCGGTGGTCGTGCTTGCCGACTCTCGGGCCGGCGAGGACCACGGCGACGACCACGAAGAAGGCTCCGACGGCCGGCATGAAAACGACAACCGCCATGGAGAGGACGACTGATGGCCGCGGCACGAAACCGGCCGATGAGGCTGACGATCGCGGGCACCGCCGTAGGAGCGTTGCTGGCGGGCGTCGCCTACCTGCAGGCGAACCAGGTCCCGGCTGCAGCAACGGGCGACACCACGTCGACCGTCTCCTCGCCGGTGGGCGCGACGACCGGGAGCAAGCACGCTACACCAACCCCGGTGCCACCGGCGCGCAGGTCACGGGGATCCTGATGCGCAACCTGCCGTTGATGGGACTGTTCGCCGTGACGGGCTACTTTGTTGGCGCCGTCTTGCTCGGGGCCGACCTAGGCCACATCCCCTGGTACATCAGCAGGGCGTCGGGACTGATCGCGTTTGTCTTGCTGAGCTTTTCCGTGATTCTTGGGCTGCTTATCAGCACGAAGGCAGCGGACGGCGTGCTGTCGCGGGCCCTCGTCTTTGACCTCCACCAATTCTTGAGCGTGCTGGTGCTTTCTTTCACCGGCGTGCACATCGGCTCGCTCCTGTTCGACGGCTTTCTGCGGTTCACGCCGATGCAGCTGGTGGTGCCGTTCGCGGCGCCATACCGCCCGTTCTGGACCGGGATCGGCGTCCTGGCGGCGTGGTCGGTTTCGCTGATCACAGCGAGCTTCTGGGCGCGCAAACGGATTGGACAACGCAACTGGCGCCGAATCCACTACCTTTCGTTCGCCGCCTACGTGGCAGCCCTGGGCCACGGGGCAATGGCCGGGACGGACAGCGGCGCGCCGTTGATCATCCTCCTCTACGTCGGTTCGGTGGCGGTCGTAGGTGCGCTTCTCACCTACAGGATCGGGATGTCTCAGCGTCGGCGCGCCGTACCGAGGGCGACGCCGACGCACGGCGCCGGCGCGCGCAAGGGAAAGCGAGTGGTGGCCTAGCCCCACCGGCGTGACGCCTGTGGGCGGCTAGGGAGCCGCGTGCAGGGTGTAGTCGTTGAAATGCCAACCGGAGGCTGTGCGGGTCCAGATGCGGACGTAGAGCGTGCGGCCATCGGTGGGGATACCCGAGAGTGTGAGGGACTGGCCGGTGCCCACGGAGCGCCCGACAAGATTGTTGGCGCCCGCGGAGGTGCCAAGGTAGAAGAAGTATTCGAGGGCGCCACTACCGGACGACCAGCGGAAGGTGACCTGGGACCCGGAGAGCGTGGAACCTGGGGCAGGGGAGGTGAGCGCCGCCGCCGCGTCGCTGCCTATCGATGTGGCGGCAGTGTAGGTGCTGTCGGTGTAGGTCCAACTGCTCCCGAAGCGCGTCCAGAGGCGGGCATAGAGGGAGCGCCCGTCGGTCGGGAGGTTGCTCACCGAGACGGCCGTCGCGGTACCGGTGGAGCCGCCATAGATGCTGTTCGAGCCCTGTGATGTGCCGATGTAGAAGAAGTACTGCTGGGCGCCGGGGGCCGGGTTCCAGCTGAACGACATCGAGGCGCCGGTTAGCTTCGAACCGGGCGCGGGCGAGGCGATGACTGCCGGGCCGCCCTGCTGAACAGGTGTAGCCGTGGGCGGTGGCGCGACGGTTGTAGCCGTGCGCGTTGGTATGGCCGTCGCTGTGCGGGTGGGAGTCGTGGTCGCTGTGGCGCCACCACCGGTGCTGCCTCCATCGTCGACGAGCCCAAAGTCGGTGACCCAGTACCAGCCGTAGGGGCTCCCGGCGGTGTAAACGCGGGCGATGCCGATCTTGCGGTAGCTGCTGTTGAGCATATTGGCGTTATGGCCGGACGAGTTGCGCCAGGCGGAGAATACCTCTGAGGCGGTGTCCCAGGCCGTGCCGGCAGCGATGTTTTCGCCCGCACCCGATGGGTAGCCGCAATCGCGTGCCCGGGTGGAAGGGCTACGGCCGGCCGAGTCGGTGTGGGAGAAGTAGGCATGCGCGCCCATATCGGCCGCCATCCAGGTGGCCGAGCGATTGAGATTGTCGGAGAGGGTTAGGGCAGGGCGTCCGTTTGCGGCGCGGTAGTTGTTGATGAGCCCGAGGAACGCCTGTTCCTGTGCATCGATGGTGTTGTCGGAAACGGTGCAGTTGCTGAGGGCCTTCGCGCCCGGGGCTGCAGTCCCGGCGACGGCAAGGAGCATCGCCGCTGCGATGATGACCATCCAGAGAGTGCCAAGAGACTTCGCCACTGTTCCACTCCTCCACCAATGCCCTTCGCGGGCACGCCAACGGAGTGAATCAGGCTTCTGCGAACTCCCGTACCGGGAGCGGTAAATTGGCGGCAAAATGATCGGCCGGTAGGGCCTTGCAATCCACCGGTGCCGCGGGCAATGCAAAAGCCAGGTCGGAGTCGAGGGGTCGACTTGCCAACCTGGCTCGACGTGACGCGGTCGAGGAGTTGCTCAGGGACGCGTCAGTTTGTGTCCTCGCCGGAGGTGCCGAGGTCGGCATCGTTACAGTCGACGCCTTGCATGCATGTCTGGGTGTTGGGGCCACCAACGTCTCCAACCACGGGGACGTCGTTCGGGTCGTTGCAATCGGGCGAGTCGGCCATGCAACGCAGCTGGCCGGTGGTGGCACCGGTCCCGTCGTTGCCGTTGTCGCCGTTGTCGAAGGCACCCAGGAGCACTGCGCCGAAGAGTGCCACCCCAACCAATCCGAGGACTGCCGAAACTGGAAGAATCCGCTTTTTCACATCACACCTGCTTTGTGCCAGCCTTTCGCTGGTCGCAGTGATAGAGACTCAGCGGGCGGCAAAAAGGTTCCCAACCCAATCACCGGACATGTTCACGCGGCCAGTGCGAGTGTGAACCGGTGCACACTTCGAGTCGCTGGTCGGCGCTACCCAGCAGGCGGCCGAGGGATCAGGCGCGCACGAGGTGGATGTCGAGATGGGGGTGACGGTCCCATAGCCGCTCCGCGAGGTCCGGGCGGGAGAAGAGCGATAGCCGGCGCCGTGGGGGTGCTACCAGGGTGACGTGGGTGATGCCTTCGGCGGTGACGACCGATGCAAGTTCGGTAGCGAGGTCGTCTCCGGGTAGTTCCCGGGGCGTCGCGTTGAGGTCCATCGCGACGGTGAGGATGTGCGTCATCCCCTGCTCCTTGAGGAGGGGGGCGGCGTAGGCGACGAACAACTCGGCGTTGAGCGCGTGAGCAAGGCGCCAGGCTCGGCGAATGGCGATCTCCGAGGCAGGCGTGTTGTCGATGACCGCCAGCACGCGGTCGCCGGCCTCCCAGCCTTCGAGGCGATGGTCGCGCATGTAGGCCTGCAGTTGTTGTTCGACTTCGAGCGCCGCCCGCTTCAGCACCAGTTCGCGGAGGGCGGCCAGGTTGCCCTTGCGGAAGAAGCCTTCGAGCGCCTTTTGGGCCTGTTCCGGGGGATAGATATTGCCGTGTCTCATTCGCGCCTGGAGCGCCTCAGGCGAAATATCGATGACCTCGATCTCGTCGGCCTCGTCGACAATGCGGTCGGGTACGGTTTCGCGGACGCGGATGCCGGTGATCCCTGCGACAACGTCGTTGAGACTCTCGAGGTGCTGGATGTTGAGGGTGCTGATGACGGTGATGCCGGCATCGAGGATCGCTTCGACGTCCTGCCACCGTTTTTCGTGGGGGCTGCCGGGTGCATTGGTGTGAGCGAGCTCGTCGACGAGGGCAACCTCGGGGCGGCGGGCGATGACGGCGGCGGTGTCCATTTCCTCAAGGACTACGCCCTGATATTCCACGGCTAACCTGGGAACGACCTCGAGCCCTTCGAGCGCTTCCCGGGTTAAGGGGCGACCGTAGTGTTCGGCAAAGGCCACGACCACGTCGGTCCCGCGTTGCTTGCGACGGCGCCCTTCGCCGAGCATGGCGTAGGTCTTGCCAACACCGGGGGCAGCGCCCAGGTAGAGCCGCAAGCGCCCTCGACCCTCGGCGTTTTCTTCCCGTTTCAGCCGCTCGAGGAGGACGTCCGGGTCGGGACGCTCGTCGTCTGGGTTCATTGAGCCAGGGGGAACCTCTGATCGAGCTCGATATTCAACTTGAGGATATTAACGCGCGGTTCGCCGAAGATGCCGAGCACCGGGTCTTCGACGAACTCTTCGACGAGTGCTTTGACCTCCGCTTCATCCGCTGAGCGGGCGGCGGCAACGCGGCCAACCTGGAGTCGGGCCGTGGCAGGACTGACATGCGGGTCGAGACCGCTGGCCGAAGCCGTCACAGCGTCGGCGGGTACGGGTGCGTCGGCGGGCAGGCCATTTTCGGAGCGGAAGGCGGCCACGCGCTCTTCCACGCTTGTGAGCAGGGTGGCGCTTGTGGGCCCGAGATTGGAGCCGCTGGAGGCGGCGGCATCATAGCCATCGCCGGCGGCCGAAGGGCGGCCGTGGAAGTAGTACTCGGAGGTGAACTGCTGGCCGATGAGGGACGAGCCGACCGCATGGCCATCAACGTCGACGATGCTGCCGTTGGCCTGTCCGTTGAACACGCCCTGCGCGACGAGGGTGACGGCGAGCGGGTAGGCAACGCCGGTGATGACAAACAGGGCGAGGGTGATCCCGATGAGTGGGCGAAGGTCGGGAAGCCAGGATCGAAACGCAGCGTTCATTGGTGGGCCTCCTAGGCCAGGTGCAAGAGATTGACGAGGATGTCGATGAGCTTGATCCCGATGAACGGGGCGACGATTCCGCCAACACCGTAGATAAGGGCATTGCGAACAAGGAGGGGTCCGGCGCCCATGGGCCGGTAGGCCACACCGCGCAGGGCGAGCGGGACGAGCGCGACGATGATGAGCGCATTGAAGATGACGGCTGAGAGAATCGCGCTTTCGGCACTTTCGAGATGCATGATGTTGAGCGCATCGAGCGTGGGATAGGCGACAACGAAGGCGGCCGGCAGGATCGCGAAGTACTTGGCGACATCGTTGGCGATGCTGAAGGTGGTGAGGGCGCCGCGCGTCATCAGCAACTGCTTTCCGATGGCCACGATCTCGATCAGCTTGGTGGGGTCGCTATCGAGGTCGACCATGTTGCCGGCCTCTTTCGCTGCCTGGGTGCCGGTGTTCATCGCTACGCCGACGTCGGCCTGAGCGAGGGCCGGGGCGTCGTTCGTGCCGTCTCCGGTCATTGCGACGAGGCGGCCGGCGGCCTGCTCACGCGCGGATGCGTTCGATCTTGTCCTCGGGCTTGGCCTCGGCGATGTATTCGTCGACGCCTGCCTCGCCGGCGATCGTGGCGGCGGTCAGGGGGTTGTCGCCGGTGACCATGACGGTGCGGATGCCCATCCGCCGGAGTTCTTCGAAGCGCGCGCGGATGCCAGGCTTCACCGTGTCCTTGAGGTAGATGAGGCCGAGGAGCTGCCGTTCTGGTCCATGACGGCAAGCGGCGTGCCGCCTTCGCCGGAGACGCGCCGCACCTCAGCATCGAGCTGTGGTGGGGCTGTGGTTCCGCAGGCGGCGAGGATCGCATCGACGGCGCCCTTGAACGTCCGCGTTACCGTTTCGGCGAATGCCACTCATGCGGGTGTCGGCGGAAAAGGGGACGAACTCGGCCCCTTCCATGGCCGCGGTTGCACTCTCGACGGCGCTCCCGAAGCCCTCGCGCCGCGCGAGGTCGATCACCGACCGGCCTTCGGGCGTGTCGTCGAGGACGAGAACTGGCAATAGCGGCCGCCACGAGCCTTTGGCGGTCGACGCCTTCGACGGGGATGAACTCGGCCGCGAGGCGGTTGCCGAAGGTGATGGTGCCGGTCTTGTCGAGGAGGAGCGTATCGATGTCTCCGGCTGCCTCCACGGCCCGGCCGGACATGGCGAGGACGTTGCGCTGCACCAGGCGGTCCATGCCGGCGATGCCGATGGCGGAGAGGAGGCCGCCGATCGTGGTGGGAATGAGGGTGACGAGGAGCGCCACGAGGACGACGATCGAAATGTCCTCGCCCGGAATACCGGGCGAACGGCTGCAGCGTGACGGTGACGAGGAGGAAGATGAAGCGTGAGTCCGGCGAGCAGGATGTTGAGCGCGATTTCGTTGGGCGTCTTCTGGCGGGCGGCGCCTTCGACGAGCCCGATCATGCGGTCGAGGAAGCGTCTCGCCGGGGTTCGGCAGTGATGCGAATGCGGAGGTAGTCGCTGACGACCGTCGTGCCGCCGGTGACCGAGCTGCGGATGTCGGTGCCGGGCTCCTTCAGCACGGGCGCCGATTCGCCGGTGATGGCCGCCTCGTTGACGTAGGCGACGCCTTCGATCACGTCGCCGTCGCCCGGGATCAGCTTCGCCCGACTCGACGAGGACGATGTCGTCGCGCCGCAGCTCGCTGCCCGGCGACGTCTCGGTGGTGCCGTCGGAGCTTACGCGGCGAGCCTGCGGTCTCGGTCCGCGTGCGGCGCAGCGTGTCCGCCTGGGCCTTGCCGCGGCCCTCGGCGATCGCCTCGGCGAAGTTCGCGAAGAGGACCGTGAACCAGAGCCAGAGCGAGATCTGCAACTCGAAGCGGAGCGACGGTCGAAGCCATCGCCCTGGACGAGGTCGCGCACGTAGAGGACCGACGTCAGCAGCGCGCCGATCTCGACGATGAGGATGATCAGGGTTCTTGTAGAGGGTGACGCGGGTTGAGCTTGCGCAGCGAGTCGACGCAGTGCGCGGTCGAACGATTTCGCGCGTCCAGACACTTCGGCTTCTTCGTTCGCTTCTCGACCGAGCCATGGCAGCCATGTGCGTGCTATCATTTATGTGCCCTTGTCCTAGAAGGTGAGCCCGTCGCGCAGCAGCAGATGCTCGACGATGGGGCCGAGAGCGAGCGACCGGGAAGAAGGTCAGCAGCCCGACGATGACGATGACGCCTGAGAGCAGGCCGCCGAAGGTGACGCCATCGGTTGGGAAGGTGCCGGGCCCGGGTTCGGCGCGCTTCTTGGCACCATCGTGCCGGCGATCACCATCACGGGACGATGAAGACGAAGCGGCCGACGAGCATGTTGATCCCGATGCCGAGGTTGTAGAAGGTGCGTGTTCGCGTTCAGCCCGGCGAACGCCGAGCCGTTGTTCCCGGCGCCGGAAGCGAACGCGTAGAGGATCTCCGAGAAGCCCGTGCGGCCCGAGCGTTGTTGAGGTGTCGGTGCCGAACGTGTTGACGGCCGCACACTGCCGACCAGCCAAGGACCAGCAAGGGGAGAACGAGAGAACGGCAGCCATCACCGCCTTCATCTCGCGCGGCTCGATCTTCTTGCCCAGGTATTCGGGCGTGCGGCCGACCATCAGCCCGGCGATGAACACCGCGAGGATGATGAAGAGCACCATGCCGTACATCCCGGCGCCGACGCCGCCGAAGATGACTTCGCTGGTGAGCGATGTTGGCGAGCGGCACGAGGCCGCCGATGGGCGGTGTAGCTGTCGTGCATGCTGTTGACGGAGCCGTTGGAGGCGTCAGCGTTGTCGTGTCCGCCCAGAGCGTGGAGGTCCCGATGCCGAAGCCGGACTTCTTTGCCCTCCATGTTGCCGCCCGGCTGGCCGCTGCCGGCATCGACTGCATGACGCCGGCGATCGTCGAGGTTCGGGTTGCCCGGTCTGCTCGGCCACAGCCGGCGACGACGGCGCCAGGAGGACCAGCAGGCCGGTCATCACGCCGAAGCACGACCCAGCCGTGGCGGGTCGAGCCCACCATCTTGCCGTACATGTAGACCAGGCCGGCCGGGATCAAGAGGATCGCGAGCAACTCGACCAGGTTGGACCAGGCCGTCGGGTTCTCGAGCGGGTGGGCGGAGTTCACGTTGAAGAAGCCGCCGCCGTTCGTGCCCAGCTGCTTGATCGCGACCTGCGAGGCGGCCGGGCCCGATCGCCGATGAGCTGCTTCGCGCCCTCGAGCGTCGGTCACTGTCTTGTAGGAGTCGAAGTTCTGGACGACGCCCTGGGAGACCAGGAAGACGGCGACGACCAGCGAGAGCGGCAGGAGGATGTAGAGCACGCCGCGCGTGAGGTCGACCCAGAAGTTGCCGATGGTCGAGGCGGAATGCCGCGCGAGGCCGCGGATGAGCGCGACCAGCACGGCCATGCCCGACGGCGGCCGAGACGAAGTTCTGGAACGTCAGCCCGACCATCTGGGAGAAGTAGCTCAGCGTCGTCTCGCCGCCGTAGGCCTGCCAGTTCGTGTTCGTCATGAAGCTGACGGCGGTGTTGAAGGCGAGGCTCGGCTTCACGCCGGGAAGGTCCTGCGGGATTCAGCGGCAGGCAGTCCTGGGACCGCAGGATGGCGTAGAGCAGGAGGAAGCCGAGCGAGGTTGAAGGCAAGCAGGGCGGCGAGGTACTGCTGCCAGCCCTGCTCGCGCGTCTCGTCGATGCCGGCGACGCGGTAGATGCCGCCTTCTCGACGGGCCGGACGACCGGATGGAGGAAGGTCCGCCGACCTTCATAGACGGCGGCCATGTAGCGGCCGAGTGGCCGGGCCAACGCGGCAACGATGGCGATATAAACAGCAATCTGGATCCATTCGACGGCGGTCATCTACAGCTTCTCCGCCCGAAAGAGGCAGTACAGGACGTAGACGCAGGTTGCGATCCCAAGGATCAGACCGACGAGATTATCGATGTCCGTGTCAAACCCTCCTGAGGAATTCGGCGAGTAAGAAGAACGAGACGAACGCCGCCAACGCGGTGCCCAGGAATGCTATGTCAGGCATCGGAGCGCCCCGGCCGCAGAGGGCCTTCGAGCACGAAGCTCAGTGCGAACGAACTGGCCTCGGCCACCCGCACGTCGGCCAATCGCCAGCCCCGTGTTAGCCGGTCGGCAATGACGTCGACGGCGATATCGGCCGGGGCATGTTCCAGGTCGAGGCAAGGCTCTCGTTGGGTCTCATCTTCGGAGAAGACAGCGAACCGCCGGCGCGAAAAGTCGAGGACGTAGCCGCCATGCGCGGTCCGTTGGATGTCGGTGAGGTGCCATCCACCGCGAGTGCGCTCGGCAATCGCGTCGAGGCAATGGGCACGATCCCCGCGGAAGACGCGGAGATGGCTCTGGCCGTTGAGCGTGACGTTGTTGTTTTCAGGCATGGGCCTGCTCCTTCTCGGTGCCGTCCACCGGCGGCACGAGTTCGTCGACAAGGCGAAACAGGGCGTCGATTGGAAACGGCTTGGTCAAGACACCATCGGGCCGAAACTCTTCCACCCGGCTCGGAGCCAGGGGAGAGGCCGAGAAAACGATGATCCGCATGGCTGATCGGGCGGCGGGGTCGAGGCGGCGCAGGAGCTCCCAGCCGGTGAGGTCCGGGAGGTTGACGTCGAGAAGCAAGACATCCGGGGGCGCGGACGCGATCGCGTCGAGAGCCTCGAGAGCGGTACCGGTCACGACGATGCTGTGGCCGCGGCCACGGAGTGCGGTTGAAAGGACGCGGGCAATTGGGGCCTCGTCATCGACGAGCAAGATGGAGGCGGTCACGATGCATCACCCCGGATGTCGATCGAGTGGAGAGTTGGATTCCACATGCAACCGAGTATCCGCCGGACGGGTGTCCGGAAGATATAGGGCAAACGACTCGCGGGTATCCGGAAGTTGTCAGGATTCTGGTTCGACCAGCCGATATCCGACGGAAGGCTCGGTCACAATCAAGGCTCCGGAGCCGGGCAAGGCTTCGTCCAGCTTTGCGCGCAACTGGTAGATGAAGGTGCGCAGGATGTGCGTGTCATCCACATATTCCGCGCCCCAGACCCGTGTGAGCAGCATTCGCTGCGTGAGCACTTTGCCGGAGAACTGGCCCAACAGGCGCAGCAATTCGAACTCCTTCGGGGTGAGGCGCAGGGGCCTGCCATCAACGAGGACTTCCCGGCTCGCAAGGTCGATGCGAATCGGGCCGGCGATGACCACCGGAGCGGTCTCGGTGCCGGCCTGGTGACGAAGAGCAACCCGAATCCGGGCCTTGAGCTCGTCGATGCTGAAGGGCTTGGTGATGTAGTCGTCGGCGCCTTCGTCAAGCGCCTCGACCTTCTTTCGATCGTCTCCCAGTGCGCTGAGGACGATGATGCTGACCCTGGGGCCCCTGAGTCCGCGGCAGAGTTCGATGCCATCGGCGTCGGGAAGCATGAGGTCGAGCAGCACGACATCAGGGGTGAAGCTCTCGGCTCGTTCGAGCACGCCAGCGCCGCGGTCCATCGTCTCCACCGTGTAACCGGACTCGCCGAGAGCACGGGAGACGACGCGGAGGATCGCCGGATCATCGTCGACAACGAGGACGCGCGCGCCCTTCACGAAGGTTCGCTCTCCGGTGGGAGGCTTATGCGAAACGCGGTGCCTGCCGGAGACGACTCAACGGTGATCCGACCCCGGTTGAGCTCGACCATCGACTTGACGATTGACAGGCCGAGGCCGGTGCCGAGCACCTGCCTCGCCGAGGTGCCGCGATAGAATCGTTCGAACACGAAGGGGAGCTCCGCGGCGGGAATGCCTGGGCCGGCGTCGGCGACGGAAATGACGACGCGCCCGCTTTCGCGGTCTCCGGAGACCGAAATCGGGGCGCCCGGCTTTGAGTACTTCGCGGCATTCTCGACGAGGTTGGTGAGCGCGTGGAGGAGAAGGGCATGATTGGCGCGGGCCCACAGTCCGGGCGAAGCGTTGACGGACACGGTTCGCCCGCCGGTCACGGAGGCCGTTGCCAGGGCCACATCCTGGAGCAGCGGCCGAATCTCGACGGGCTCCAGTCTCACCTGGACCGATCCGGCCTCCAGCCGGCTCATGTCGAGGAGGTCGGTGACGGTATCGGTAAGCCGATCGGTCTGCGATTCGATGGTAGCGAGGAACTGCTCGCGGTCGGCGTCGCTCCATGCGACACCGGGCGTGCGCAAGCTGCCGACCGCGGCCTTGATGGCCGTGAGTGGCGATTTCAGGTCATGGGAGACGCTGGAGAGGAGGGTCGTTTTGAACTCGTCCGCTCTCTGGATGGCGTCCGCCCGCTGTGCCTCTTCGGCGAGATGGATTTGTTCGAGCGCGCTCCCCGTCTCGTTGGCAAAGCCCTGCAGCAAGGCGTCGAGGTCCCATCCTTCGGGTACCACGGCCTCGCCGGCCACATGGAGGACGCCAGGGCCTCGTTCTCCAGAGCGTATGGGGACAAACATGTCCCTCACCTTCGGGTGGGCTCCGCGCAGGAGTCGCAGGGAACCGGCCCGTTCGGAGAGGCGACGGGTGACGCGGCCGGAGGCGATGGCTCGCTCGGCCAGCACGGCTTCATCGCGCGTCAAGGGCGCCGGGGACGTGGTTGCACTTACCGTTTCCCACTCGTCCCCACGATGTTGGAGGACGGCGCAATAGCGGGCGCCGAGGGTTCGCGCGACCGAGCTGGTGAGGGCATCGAGGGCGGCCCTGGGTGAGGGAGCCGCGGCAAGGTGCCGGGACAAATCGAGCATGACGAGGAGCTCCGCACGCCGGGCGGTGGCTGCCGCAAGCTGCCGCCGAAAGAGTGCGAGCATCCAGGCGCCAACGACTGCGACGGCGAGGAAGACTGCCAGCGCGACGACGTTGCGCGGGTCCTGCACTGTGGCTTCGTGCACAGGGGGGATGAAGAAGAGATTGAGCAGGACGTCGGCAACGATGGCGCCAACGATCCCGGCCGCGTATCCCCACGCGGCCGAGGCGAGGAGGACGACGAGGAGGAAGACCATGGCAACGACGGTGATTCTCGTCTTCGCCCAGCAGTGGAGCGAGGGAGGCGGTGAGTCCGCCGAGAACAAGGATGGCGACGGCGATCCCTAACCGTCGATCAGTGAGCTGTCGCGGGATGTTTTGGACCGTGGGAGTCCACATTGATCGGGATAGTACGCCGGGGCGTGCGCCAGCGTAGGAATGGGAGTTCGGGCCATCCGGGGCCATCCGGGCCCCCACATCGCTCCGATTGGCCCTGTTGGAGTCGCGCGACCGGTCTACGGTGGAACGGAGCCAATGATGAAAGGGGTGTTGCATGACACCGATGGAGAAGGCGGTTGTTTCGTTGCGGGCATTGTCGAGGGGGCAGCTGGTTTCGCTGGCGCTCGCGTACCTGGAGAGCCATGACCGGGCGTGTCAGCTTATGGGGCAGGAACCACCGGACCATGTTCCGTTCGGCGACGTGAGCGACCGGGTTTCCAGGCTGACTGATGAAGAACTGGTCGAGTTCCTGATGCCAATCTCGGCGCTGGGGCACAGCGACTAGTACTCAGTTGCGAGCTCAGCGTTCGATGCCCGGAGACCGGCCCTCAACCCCCGGCCCCTTCTCCCGACTCACGCGGGAGAAGGGGAGCACATTGCGAGGCGTTGAACGCGCGAACGCCAACTTTCTTCGCGAAGTACTAGTCGATTGGCGGTCCACGGAGGTGAGGAGATGAGGCTACAGGACAAAGTGGCGGTGATTACCGGCGCTGGCTCCGGAATGGGCCTGGCGATGGCCAGGCGTTTCGCCGCGGAGGGTGCCAGGGTGGTTGCCGGCGACTGGAATGGCGAGCGATTGGACGCTGCGGTTGCAGGAATCCGAAGCGATGGTGGCGCGATCTCCGCCGCGCAGGGCAACATCGCGGACCGCGGGACAGCGGAAGCGCTGGTGGACATGGCAGTCTCGGCCCACGGCCGGATCGACATCCTGGTGAACAACGCCGGCGTGATGGACTACATGCAGGGCGTCGGGGAGCTTTCCGACGATATCTGGCGGAAAGTGATGAGCATCAATCTTGATGGGCCAATGTTCACGATGCGCCGCGCGATACCGCGGATGGTTGAGCAGGGCGCCGGGTCGATCGTCAACATCGCTTCGATCGGCGGCCTCGAGGGAGGAGCGGCGGGCGCTGCCTATACGGCAGCCAAGCACGCGCTTGTGGGGCTGACGAAGAATACGGCATGGATGTACGCCGGAAAGGGTGTGCGTACCAACGCCATCGCGCCTGGGGCGACGAGGACCAACATCGGTGAGTCGATGCCGCAGGATCGACTCGACCCGGCGGGTTCAGCACGTGCTGGTGCGTACGCGGCCCTGGTCCCTGTCTTTCTCGATCCGGAAGACATCGCCTCGGTTGCGCTCTTCCTGGCGTCGGATGAGGCGCGCCACATCAACGGCGCGATCGTGGTCGCCGATGGGGGATGGACGGCGGCCTAGGAGCGGGCGGCGCGTCCCTGGTGCGGGGCCTGGGCAGGTTCGTGATGCCGAGCGGGCCCGCGCTGCGGTTCGGGGTCGAATCATTTGTCGAGGTTTGTTGGCAGGCACCGGTCAGCGGGCTTTCCGTTTCCGGTCGCCGTTGGCATGCGGACCGGATGAGTGCTCACCAGCGCGCCGCGGGTCGAGCGGACGGACCTCGTTAGCAGAGGCACAGGCCGCGGTCATGAGCCGGGAACCACGTCCCGGCGAGCTGGAGGGCAAGGATCTGACCGAGGTCTCCAGGACGGTTTCTCAACAATCGGAAGCTACGCTGGCAAACTGGCGCTACCGTTCAACTTCTTGCTCGGCTCTCTCGGCGACCATTGGGGCATCCAGCGGCGAAAACAGGATGGGGCCGCGGCCCCTGTAGCTGACGGGGAAACAGACCGATGGGCCGCATCGGTCGAGGCGGCGATGAGCTGCACGACGAGGGCCATGGTTCACTGGCTGAGATCCTGCCTCCCAGGAGGAAGGTACGGTTCCCGGCGCCCGCGTTTTGGGCGAACCAGGCAGTAACCCGAAAAGTCCCGGCCGCATGTGGGTGCGGCCAGGACTTCTGGCTTCGTCGAGGGTCAGCGCTGCTCGACGCTGACGAGTTTCATTTCAGATCACCTTGAGCTACGCGAGAATCCCAGGGCTCCGAGAGCGAGGACCGCCATTCCAGACCCGATGAGCAGCATTGGAAGGCGTGTGGTCCCACCGTCAGCGGGCGCGAGTGCGGTGCCGGTTGAAGGAGGGAGGGGAGTCGGTGGTACCTGGGTTTGCGGAGTGGTGCTCGCTGCGGGCGTTGGGGGCACGAGCGCCAATGACGGAACGGTAGGCACGGGTGTGGCCGGCGGCGCCTGCACGGTTGGAGTTACCGGCGGGACCAACGTTGTAGGAGTCGCCTGAGGGACGAACGTTGTCGGAGTCGCCGATGGGACGAACGTCGTCGGAGTCGCCAGAGGGACAAACGTTGTCGCAGTCGCCGTTGGTGTATTCGTGGGCGTAGCCGCAACGACGGTAGGGGTCGAGGGAATCGCCGTTGGGGTGGAAGGAACAGTGGTAGGAGTCGCAGTGGCTACTGTTGGCGTGGGCTCCGGGGCGGCAAGGTTCGATATGGTCACCGTGCAATCGGTGAGTGCACCTCCACCCTCCGCGGACCCATTGCACTGATTGATACTGATGGGCATCGCAAGGGGCAAGAATTCACCTGCGACGTCGCAAATGAAACTTACGCTCGTTCCCCCGTTGCCCGAGCCATTGCATTGCTCGACTGTGGCTTCACCAGCTCCGATGGATGGCGTGTTCGCCGGGGTGCAAAATCCAGGGGCTCCGGTGCCGGTGATTACTGAGCCGATGCACTGATAGGTCGTGACCGGCGCGAGCACGGGGGCCGTCCCGGTGAACTGGTTCGTGATAACGACTGAACACCGCACGATGCCGCCGCCCCCATTACCGGACCCGTTGCATTGCGAAACGCTCGTAACGGGTGCCGTGAGCACGGTAACGACAGGTGTGTCGCAGGTCAGCCCCGGGTCGGCGACGGCCTTGACGCATCGTGTCATGGTCATCGTTGAATCGACCGTCGAGGCGAGGCCGCCATCGGGGTCAATATAGTTCTGGATGACAATCGCGCAGACGACCTGTTCGCCGCCGACGTTCATCTCTCCGTTGCACTGTGGCGGTGCGGGCGCGCCGAGCGCTGTGCCCGGTCCCAGCGCGAATCCGGCAACAAGCGCGAAGCCCATCAAGAGCGTTACGGCCAGCCCGGGAATGAATCGTTTCATGAAGTCTCCCCTGTCTCTTGCTGCCGGTCGGAGTGATCGACACCCAACTGTGGTCGGCGGCGACGCGTAACAAACAGGCGCGAATCAGGTGGACGGACGGTAGACAGGCCCGGGACGTACGTTCGTCGGCGATGCCAGATGTTGGGACACATCGACGTTCGGACACGGTGGACGAGGAGATGCGACACATGCTGGTCGGCGCCGCGCCGTTACCGTGCGTGAAGGCCGCAGAAGTGCGGCTCCTCACCGGCCGCGACTGCGATTAGCCCGCACGGCGTATCCTTCAGGCAGCGGTCTACCGCATTTGCTTTGCTGGAGTCACGCTTGGCGCCAGTCAGGGGCTCGGAACCTCGCCGGCACGGACTCTACCGCAAGTTCGACCGCCTTGTAGGGCGTCGCGAGGCACAGGTCTTTGCCCTCTTCGGCCACTTTCTCCCCGACGCCTCGGTGGCACGGAGCCGCCGTTTTCAGCACCTGCTCTTCGCCAAGGTCCTTTCGGACATGGGGAGAGATTCGGCGAAATACGCGGCGATCGTAGCTGTTGTCGCTTCAAGCGGATCGCCGTTCGAGTCCTCGCTGATGACTGTGGCAACGTTGATACCAGCGTCCCTCTTCGGTCTTTACGCCGGCGAAGTCGCTGATTCGATGGCAAAGCGGGTCGCGATTGCCATCGCGTACGCCGTTGCCGGAGTGGCTTGCTTCCTCATCCCGACGATCTTCGGGACGGATGTCCCCGCGCTGTTCGCGCTCGTCTTCGTCGTGGCGGCGTTCTCGCAACTCGCCGGACCGGCAGAGAACTCGGTGTTGCCGCTCGTCGCCAGCGAGGAGCAGCTCGCCAGTGCCACATCGATGATGGGGTTGGCCTCGAGCATAGGGACGGCCGCGGGCACCGCAGTGATTGCGCCGGTGCTGCTCAAGCTGATTGGCGCACGCGCCGTCTTCTACGTGGCCGGGGGACTGCTACTGGCCGCGACGACCCGCGTCCTACACATCTATTCCAAGCGAGATCGTGGAACAGGCGGCACTCTACCTCGGCCCACGCCAACCACGAGCCGCCGAGCCCTCGACTGGGTATTTCAACACCCGGGGGTTGCGACGATGGTAGGTGTTTCTATCCTCAGCGGAGTCTCGAACGTGATCCTGGCGACCCTTGCCCCGGTCTATGTTCATGACGTGCTGGGCAGCAATCCAGCGGAAACTGTGTACGTCATGGCACCAGCGGGAATCGCACTCACGTTCTCGCTCTGGTGTGCGCCGTGGTTCATCAGGTTGGCAGGAGAACGACGAACGGCGGCGGCCGGTGTCGGTCTTATGATCGCCGGACTGGTCGGTCTCGGTCTCGTGCAGGCTGACATCGGAGCTGTCGTCGACAGGATCGACCCGCTTCGAGCAGTGGCCGCGCTCGGCGTTCCGATCGATCGCCAGTTTCGAACAGCGGCCATGTTCTGTATCCCGGTGGGGCTCGGCATCGGCCTCACTGACAACGCTGTAAAGACGTACATCAACCGACGAGTGCCATTCGCCTTCCAGGGACGCACATTTGCGGTACGCAATACCCTCGAGAATGCCATCGCCATCGTGCCGTTGCTCACGGTCTCTGCCATCGCATCGGTGGTTGGCGTCAGCACGGTACTGGTATTGACTTCGGTCACCATTTACGCGCTGATCCTGCTGCTCATCCACCTCAGCACTCGCTTTGGAGCGGATGCGGTAAGCCCACGGACGATGGTGACCAAGACCTTCTGGGAGAGCGATGAAGAACTGGTAAGCGGCGAAGGAGGCTAACCCGATGGGCGTGGGGCGGGCGTACGCGGTCCTCGGTACATGTCGTGCCACTGACTCTCTAGACTCCAGCTCGAATGAGTAGAGAGACCGAAGGAGCAAGGCAATGGCTATCGCAAGACTCGGGCACAGGAACCTCCGCCATCCGGAACTCGCGAAGCTCGCCGAAGAGAGGGCGGCGAGTATCCAAAACAGGGTGGCCGATGGCATCACCGGCTTTTCTGGGTCGATGTGGTTTGTCTACATCCACGTTGCGATCTTCGCGTGGTGGATCATCACAGACGGTGGTCCACTGGACGACCCCTTCCCCTACGGGCTCCTCACCATGGTGGTCTCACTCGAGGCGATCTTCCTCAGCACGTTCGTCATGATCAGCCAGAACCGCGCTGACCTGCGACGGCAGGTGCTGTCCGAACACCAATGGAAGCTCGTCCAGGAGGAGGAAGAGCAAAACGAAGAACTGCTGGGCCTATCCCGTCAGCTGCTGGAACTCACCCGCCAGGTCCATTCACTTACGACGGACGTACACGAGCGGATGGGGAGTCGCCCGGCGGACCCAGAGTAGGCCGACCCAACGCGTGGATTCAGGGAACATCGGAGCGACGCCAACGGGCTGCATCTCAACGATAAACCCAAACATTGGGTCGCCCTTCCGCCTCCAACCTACGCCTGGGTATCTGCTGGTCGTCTGGTTGTGCACGGATGCTGCCGCGGGTGGGAATGGCAGACTTCGATGTCGGCGGGAGTTCGATCTCCATCTGTTCCCCAGCCCACCCCCCGACACCATCCCATCGGGAGGATGGATGGACGCTGGATGTACTTGATCAGGTGTTTCACACACACTGGGACGCGGGTTAGTTATCCTGGCACCACACGTGAGAGTCCCAAGCAATGAGAGCTCTCAGCGTCCGAGATCGCTGAGCGATTGCTTTGGTCGAGCCTACGATCGAAGGCGACGCAGCTTCGATTTATCACCATTGAACAAACATCCGGATGTATGTTCGCCGGTGATAATTTTCGGGGGAACCAAACTGCCGTCTGGACCGAGCCCGTCACGGTAGGGTGCTCAGGCTGGCCCAGTCGTACCCCGCTCATGCCAGTGGGAGGCTGGCGCGAGGATGTTGCGGGGCGGTCCGTTCCCCGCCAACCAACCGCGCACGACCTCCGCTACCGCTACGCCGAACTCGGAGGCATCGAACCCAATGGCAGACAGCGGTGGGTCCAGCAGGTTGGCAAGTTCGGGCTCATCGCTAACGGCGATGATGGAGAGCGTCCCCGGGACATCAATATGCTCTTCCCGGCAGGAGCGGATCAGCTGGAGCGCAACCGGAAACGTGGCAAGCACGGCTGTCGAACGAGACTCCAGCGCCACTCGGACAAGCTGACCTGGGGGCGCGAAACCTGGCGCGAACGGGTCCACCGAGGTGACTTCTATGTCGACATCGCGAAGGCGGCGCCAGATCGTGCGAAACGCACCGTGCTCACCGCCGGGAATGGCAGCGACAACTCGTCGATGACCGAGCTCGACCAGCCTGCGAACTGCTGCGGACGCTGCCGGCTCCAGTGATGGCGCCACGAGTGGTAGCATTTCGGCGCCCGGCCCGCGGCTAACCATCGCAATAGCGGGCACGCCATGGGCCCTGTATTGCTCGAGAACGGGGCCGACCCGATGAGGATTGACCAGCAACAGGGCGTCGACTCTTCGTTCGAGAAAGCGATGAAGGAGGGCATCGAGCCGGGTGGCATCGCCGGCGGCGTGGCCAATCAGAAGCGTGTATCCGTGCTCGTCGAGCGCAGCGGAGAGTGACTCAAGCAAGTCGAGCCCACCGGGCATCTTCAGTGAAAAGAAGGCGATCCCGACCGTCATGGTGCGTTCACTACGAAGGCTGCGAGCTGCCTCGTTCGGCACGTAGCCCAATTGGGCGGCCGACACTCGCACCCGTTCCGCGGCCTGTTCGGAGGCAACGAGGCCACTGAGCGCACGTGAGGCAGTGGCGATGGAGACGCCCGCGTGGTCGGCGACTTCTTGCAGCGTGACCCTTCGAGGGAAGGACAAATTCGCGCTCCTATGGATCCTGCAGTGACTCTTGCCGAACGACCTGGGCAGGACTAGACTCCGGCCACCGTAAACGTTTCCACTGGAATCGATTACAACACAAGGAGCGCCATGAAAGCAGCACAGCTCATCGACTACGGCTCCGCGGAGAACTTCCGCATTGTGGACCTCCCCAAACCCGAGCCGGGCGCCGGCGAAGTCCTTGTCCGCGTTGAGTTCGCCGGGCTGCGCTGGGGCGACATCATGGGGCGGAACGGCATCCCCGTGAAACGCCGCGAGCCGCCGTTCGTGCCCGGCCAGGAAGCAGCGGGAGTTGTCGCCGAAGTCGGTGCGGGGAGCAGCAACTTCAAGGTGGGCGACCGAGTGGTCTGCCTGCCACAGGGACGCGCCTACCAGGAGTACGTGAACGTCCCGGAAGCAGCCGTGCGCGCGGTCCCCGACAATGTGCCGCTTGAGTCCGCCCTCGTTTATGTCGTGAACATGCCCACGGCTCACCTTGCCATCTTCGAATGGGCGAAGGTGCAGGAGGGCGAGATCGTGCTCGTGCACGCCGCGGCCGGTGGCGTCGGGTCACTTGCCGTGCAGGTGCTGAAGCGGCGTTTCCAAGACGTGATGGTGATCGGGCTGGCCGGAAGCGATGAAAAGGTCGAGCTGGTCATGGCTCATGGCGCGGACCATGCCATCAACTACAAGACGACCAACTACGTCGAGGCAGTGGGCGCCATCGCCGGAGTGAAACCACGCGGCTTCCGCCCTGATGCGCCGCCGGCCGGCGTTCACGTGTCGCTCAACGGCGTAGGTGGGCCCACGCTGCGGACCGACCGGGCCGTCATCCGCCGTTTCGGCCGCTGGGTGCTCTTCGGTACGACGGCGGGCATGGATCCGGTCAACCTCTTCGCCAACTCCTACGACTCGATCACGATCATGCCGTTCTCCAAGATCCCCTACCGGGGGACAGAGCCGGACCAGAAGGCTGAAGCGTTCACCGAGGAGTGGATACGGAGCGAACGCCTCGACACCCCCACCATCCACCCGATTGAGCGTATCGCCGAGGTGCAGACAGCGATGGAGCGGGGAGAGACGAAGGGGAAGGTGGTATTCAAGCTCTAGCGTCGGTCGCGAACCGAACTCGAAACACAGGCAGCCGGTGGACTACCGGGAAAGGATTTCAGACATGGCAGATTGGGAAAACTTCCAGCACGGGAAAGTGACGCAGATCGGCGACGGCGCCTACGCATATACGCAGGTCGGCGGTTGGGGATTCAACAACCAGGCGCTCGTCGTGAGCGAGGGCCAGACCCTGCTCATGGACACGACCTCCGACATTCCGATGACAACGCGCATGTTGGAGTCGTTCGCGAGGGCAGACCCGGCAGCCAACCGCATCGACGTCCTCACACTGACGCATTGGCACGTGGACCACGTGAACGGCGCCTGCATGCCGATCTTCGAGGACACCCGGATCATCTGCACGCGGGAAGTCGAGGATTACATGGCGGACCTGCCGCCAAAGGCATGGCTCGGCCGCGAAGAGTCGCTGAAGGGCGACGCAAAGAAGGAGATGGACCGCAACAAGCAGGACTTTTTCGACTTCTCAGGGCTCTCGCCAATTGAGCCGACCGAGACATTTGCTGGCCGAATGGAGTTCGAATTCGGCGGCCAGAAGGTCATTCTCGTTGAGGCGAAGCCCTGCCACACGGCAAGTGACACCGTGATCTACCTGCCGGACGCGGGAGTAGTGCATATGGGCGACATCACGGGCGCCTACGTTCACCAGGGGCTGCAGTACCCGGGGATGAGCTCGGTCATCGAGATCCTGGAGGAGGTGCAGGCCTGGGAGGCCAGGGCATACGTCGCCGGCCATGGGCCCGTCATGGATGTCCACGACATCCGCGTGCAACTCGACTACAGCCGCTGGGTGCAGGAGGAGGCGCGACGGCGGTTCGACAAGGGTATGGACTACGAAGCGGCAGCCGACGACCTCCTGGAGCACCTTGGCGATAAGGCTGACCGCCGAAATCCCTTCGGTCTCTACGCGAGCATGATGATGATGTTCAACGAATTTGCCGGGAAACCGAACCAACATCTGCGGAAGAACTATCCGCGGTTCCTCACGAACTCGTGGCGGCTCCGGCAGGAGTTCCCAAAGCGGCATCCACAATTCGCAACAGACGGTGCCCAGCGCACCGGCTCGCTGAGAGCGGGAGAGCACGATGTCATATATGCGGATCTACACAGGAGACGACGGCGAGACGCACTTCGAGGATCTCGACTTCCCCGAAGGGGGCCTCACGGTTCCCGCAGGTGACTTGATGCTGCGTCATCACCAGGCCGGAAAACTCGTCGATTGGCATACGATTTCGCGGCCGATGTACTACGTGACGCTTTCGGGCGAAGCGGAAGTGACGGTCAGCGATGGCGAGACGCGTCGCGTCGGTCCGGGGAACGTGACGATCTGCGAGGACACGACCGGGAAAGGCCACCGGACGCAGATGATCGGGGACCAGCCCCGGCTATGTCTCGCAGTGACATTCGAGGGAAATGCGCCCCGCTGAACCCCGGTGACTTGGCATGCTTGGTCGCCGCCCGCGACTCCAAGGACAGATCAGCGTTGCGGGGAATAGCTGACGCTCGCGGCCTCCATACCGGCGAAGCCGTCCGCGACCACGGCGACTTCTTCGGCAAGCACGTCAACGTCGCCGCCCGCATCGGCCACCGGCGGAGAGATTGTGGTGTCGTCGCTCGTTGCAGCCCTCGTTGAGGCGAGGGGCGAGTTCGCGCTGGAGGCGAGAGATGCGCGGGCGTTCAAGGGCTTGGAGGGAGAACACAGTGATGTATGCGGTGAGGCGGCCTCCGCCGTAAGGCACAGGCGCCCACTACAGCCGTCTGTAGAGTGCGCAAGAAAGGGGCCTTCTACTTGAGGTGGGTCGCCGGGCCCTCGATGGCGAAAACGGGTGTCAGCCGTGCGAGCCCCTTCAGTTCGAGGTCGCCAACTTTTTCGGCTGTGACCAGGTCTCCGGCGGCCTGGCACAGGCGCTCGTTCGCGAGGATTTGGCCGCCCGCTGCCTGGGCGCAGAGACGCGCCGCAAGGTTGGTAACCGTGCCGATTGCCGTGTACTCAAACCGGCCTTCGAAGCCGATCTGGCCGCATGTCGCGTATCCCATGGCAATACCCACTCCGAGCTCAAGAGCGTGGCCGCGAGCCTTCCATACCTGAGAGAGCAGCGACGTTTCCTGTTGCATCCCCAATCCAAGCTGTACCGCTTTCCACGCCGGCTCGTCGCAGGGAATCGGGTCGTTGAAGAACACCATCATGCCGTCGCCGGTGAACTGTGCGAGCGTCCCACCTTGCTCGAAGATCAGCGGCCCCACTGCGTCGTGCATGTCCTTGAGTACCGCCATCACGTCTTCTGGCTCCGCCGTTTCGGAGAATGGCGTGAACCCGCGGAGGTCGCAAAACAGGACCGCGATCTCACGCCGGTGGCTCGTGAGCATGTCTACCCCACCCGCCCGCACGACGTCTGCCAGTTGTGGCGGCACGAATCGTTCCATCAGGCTCAGCCGTTCCACCTCGCGCACCTGCTCAGCGACTCTCTCTTCCAGCGCCGTATTCCAAGCCGCCAGCTCCTCCGCCTGCCGTGTCACCGTTGCAAGCAGGTGCTTTTCGCGGTCATGCAGACGCTTCTTCTGCAGCGACGCCCCTACCCGTGCCTGCAGAAGGACCGGGTCGAAAGGTTTCGCCAGGTAGTCGTCCGCGCCCAGCTCAATGCAACGGGCGATGCTCTCAACCTCATCCTGGGCCGAGATCATGATCACCGGGATGTCCAACAATGCGGGGTCTCGTTGGCGCTGTTCGAGGACGGCAAGTCCATCCACCACGGGCATCATCAGGTCGAGTAGCACGACATCGACCCCACCCTCACCGAGCACTTCCAGCGCTTTCGCCCCGTTCTCCGCCTCCACCACCCTGTACCCGAGCCGCTGCAACCGGCGGCCGAGCACGTCACGGTTCGTCGCATCATCATCGACGACAAGGACCACCGGAGCTTCGGCGGCCACATCGTCGGCGCGGACTGCCCCCGCGTTGGGCGCGGCGCGTGCAGGAGTGCGAAGGTCGCCGACGAGCGACTGCAGCGTCGCAGTCGCATCACGAATTCGCGCGATGTCGGCCCTGGTCGCTTCGTTCGCCAGCGCCGTGGCCTCCGAGACCGCTCCGGAGATGCCATCAACCGTCGCGCGGAGCGAATCGAGCGCGTCGGGTGCCACTGCTCGGGCTTCGTCCACGATGGAGCTGATCGTTCCCAGTGAGTCGCGCGCCATCTCGCAAATGCGCTTTAGGGCAGCCTCCAGGTCGGAAGGAATGCCAGGTTCTTCGAGGAGAAGCTCCGCGTAGCCGACGATGTGGTTGATCGGCGTCCGCAACTCATGGCGTAGATTTCGGGCTTGTGCGTCAGCCATCTGGGGAGGATACGCCCGACTCAGGCGCTCACGCCGAGCGCAGCCATCTTTTCCAGCAGACGGTTCAGGTCGACGGGCTTCGTGTCGTAGTCGTTGCAGCCGGCTTCCATCGCCTTCTCGCGGTCGCCCGGCATGGAGTGGGCGGTGAGAGCGATCACCGGAATCGCCGCCGTCGTCTCGTCCGCCCGGATTGCCTTCGTTGCTTCCCAGCCGTTCATCACCGGCAGGCTCATGTCCATGAGGATGATGTCCGGTGACTCGCTTCCGGCCATGGAAACGCCCTCGCCGCCGTCCACCGCGATCGCAATCTCGAACCCTCGCCGCGCCAGCCGGCGAGACAGCATGTCTCGGTTCATCTCGTTGTCTTCGACGATGAGGACTTTGGTCATTGCGGCCTCCAGTCTCTTCGCTTCGGTGTCTGTCACGCGCGCGGGCAGCGACAATCGTAAACGTCGAACCGACGCCATCTTCGCTCTCGACGGTGATGTCGCCGCCCATCATCCGGCAGAAGTCGCGGCTCAGCGCGAGGCCGAGGCCGGTACCGCCGTATCTGCGCGACGTCTCCACGTTCGCCTGCGAGAACGCTTCGAACAGCCGTTGCACTTGTTCCTCGTTCATGCCGATTCCAGTGTCGCGAATGGCGAAGTTCACGTTGTCGCCATCGCGAGTCACCGCCAGCGTCACAGTGCCGTTCTCCGTAAATTTGGCGGAGTTAGCGAGCAGGTTGAAGAGCACCTGCCGCACCTTCACCACATCGGCATGCATCGTCCCGATGTCCGCCGGACATTCGACGACGAAAGCGTTGCCGTTCTTCTCAACCGCCGGCGCCACCATCGACTGAGACTCGCTCACAAGCTTCGCGATGTCGAAGTCCTCGAGGAACATCGTCATCCGCCCGGCCTCGATCTTCGAGAGGTCGAGCACACCGCCGATCAGCGTGAGCAAGTGCTGTCCCGCCGATCGGATCTTTGCCGAGGTCCGGCAGGTAGTCCTCGTCGCCGAGGTCCTCGCGCTTCTTCCTGCAGCAGCTCCGAGTACCCGATGATCGCGTTCAGCGGGGTCCGCAGCTCGTGGCTCATGTTCGCGAGGAACTCGCTCTTATGCTGCGAAGCGACCTCCAGCTCCTCGGTCTTCTCCTGCAGCTCCTTGAACAATCGGGCGTTCTCAATCGCAATCACCGCCTGGTCGGCGAAGGTCTCGAGAAGTGCGACCTCGCTGTCGGTAAAGCGGTGCTCTCCTTCGACAGCGACGCCGAGCCCCCCGATCGCCCCCGAAGGGGTGAGCAGGGGTACCTGGATCTGCGATTGCGTGCCCGGGAAGAACCGCGACATCACCTCCTTCTCAACGTCTGGTATCAGGGCAAACCGGGGGTCATCGGGCCTGATAGTCGCTTTCGTTGTCCTCTGTTCTCGAATGGCGATCGCTCGGAAGGATGCCGCAGATTTCGGGATTGACGTGTTGAGTAGCAACTCTGCGCTCGGGAGGTCGCGCGGGAAGAGGGCCCGGGAACGAATCTCGTCGCCCTCAACGAGATCGATACCGGCGTTCACGCCGGAGAGCAGGGTGCATGCCTGTTCGACGAGCGCATGAAGGACCGTATCCACGTCGAAGGCCGACCGGCTGATCGTCTGGAGCACACCGGCAACAGCGGTCTGGACGCTAAGCGCTTCCTGCGTCTCCCGGTTGCTCTCCTGCAGCTCCCGGAACAGTTGAGCATTCTGGATGGCGATCACCGCCTGGTCCGCAAACGTCTCGACGATGTCGAAGTGGCGTTCGGCGAACGGAATCGCGCGGTCCCGAAACAGCAGGAGTGCGCCGATAGGGCCGTTTGCGCCAGGGAGTGGGACACCAAGCACGGCCAGCTCGGTGAGTCCGTCCCGGCGGTTGATCTGGGCTGCACCCGGATACTCCGATTCCCAGTCCTCGATCCTCCCGACGACGTGAATCGGCCCGCCCGTCTCCATCACGACAGATCCGAATGAGCGCCTCTCGGTCGTTAGCCCCTGCATGGCTTTCTCGATCGAGTCGCGTGCCCTAAAGCCCCGTTGCGTGTCCCACACCGAGACTCCCCCAGAGGCGTGGTAACTGACTGAAACCCGGTCGGCGGAACATAACTGGAGCGCCGCCTGTCCGATAGCCGGCAGGGTGGCCTCTAGCGACGTCGGCGATCGCCCGATCACATTGAGTACATCGCCGATCGCCGTCTGTAGCTCGAGGGCTTCGTGCGTCTCCCGGTTGCTCTCCTCCAGCTCGTTGAACAGCCTGGCGTTCTCTATCGCGATCAACGCCTGGTCCGCGAATGCTTCGAGCAGGGCGATGTGGGCATCGCTGAACGGCACCGCGCGGTTCCGCGACACCATGAGGGCGCCGATAACTTCATCGTCCCGAAGCAGTGGCACGCTCAGCCACGCCATCTCGTCGATGCCAGAATAGAGTGCCTGCGTGCCCGGGTACTGTACGAAGTCTTCCAGCCGGCCCCAGACATGGACCCGCGCCCGGGTCCGAACAGTCTCGCCAACGATTCGACCCTCGTGTGGGGCGGTGTACCCCTCAGGTAGCACCAGCCGGGCGCTCTGGTTGGTCGAGAAGTTGGCAGCGACGCGGGATTGGTCGCCTTCAATCAACTGCAGAAGTGAAGCGTCGGCACCCAATAGGCCCGCAGCACGTTCGGCCAGCGTATCCAGCACCGGTTGAGCGTCCGTCGCCGAACGGCTGATGATCTCCAGTACCTCAGCCATCGCCGTTTGTTGGTCCAGTGCCTCCGTCACGTCCCGGTTCCGCTCCTCCAGCTCCTGGAACAACCGGGCGTTTGCGATGGCAATCGCCGCCTGGTTGGCAAACGTTTGCGTGAGGCGCAGTTGCCCTTCCGTGAATGCGCGTGCCTCTATCCGCGCGAGCGTGAACACGCCGACCGACTGCCCGTCGTGAACAATTGGCACCACTGCAAAAGCCTGGTGCGGTTCCGGGTCCAACTGCTCTCGGATCGTCGCCTGCCGCTGCTCGCTTTCGAGTAAAATCCAGTTCTCCGTATACAGGACGGTCCGCTCGCGGAACGACCGCAGCACCATGTTTGGCGCCACCCATCCGGGATCGCTATCGACTTTCCAGGAGGTGCCTATGCGCGGGCTACCTCGGCCAACTGTTCGCGCTGGGTCGTCGTCCACCGTCGCGAGTCCACGCAGAACGACGTTGTCGCCTTCGCCAATCCAGATGCCCGCATTGTCCCCGTCGCAAAGCCGCTGGGCCATCTCGGCCAGCGTTCTCAGAACGCGATCCAGCTCCGTCGGCGACTCGGCGATAACTTCTAGCACCTGGGCGATAGCCGTCTGCTGATCGAGGGCCTCGGTGACTTCCTGGTTCCGCTCCTCGAGCTCGTTGAAAAGCCGGGCGTTTTCGATTGCGATGACCGCCTGTCGCGCGAACGTCTCCGCCAGGGCCTGCTCCTGGTCGCTGAACGGCCGTGGTAGCGACGCGCCACCCTCGGATCGCGAAACGACGATAGCTCCGTCCACTCCCGTGTTGCTCAGGAGGGGCACGGCCAGCTGCGCGAGGTTCCATCCACCCGGGAAAGCAGCGTCGAGCCTTTCAAGAGATCTGCTTTGAGGGAACTCCCCGACATATTCCTCGCGCGAATGGACCGACCGGACCGCAACTCCTTCCGTAAGGCTCGCGCGCTTCCTGGCATGTCCGACTGCGGGAACCGGCTGCCTGTGGCGGCCCAGGGGATGATGCGGTTGTAGCCGGCAACGGCAATGACTTCATCCCCCTCGCGCCGAAGGATGACCGCCGCGTCCGCCTGGAAGAGTTCGCCAGCGTGCTCGACAATCGAGTCCAGTACCGGCTCCGCGTCTGCCGTCGAAGTGCCGACGACCTCCATGATTTCGCTCGTTGCCGTCTGCCGCTCTAGCGATGTCGCCAGCTCCGCGTTTCGCTCCTCCAGCTCGTTGAACAGCCGCGCGTTCTCCATCGCGATAACTGCCTGGTCGGCGAACGTTTCGAGCATCGCGATCTGCTTGGGGCTGATGGGCCGGACCGTGTCGGTTGAGCCCTGCGTAATCACACCGATCGCCACGCCCTGGCGCACGAGCGGGACCGCCACAACAGTCTTCGGATACCGCCCTTCGTACTCCGCAAGCAGTGCCGTGTCGCCATCCGCCTCGTAGTCCTCGATGTATTGCGGCGCGTGGTCAAGGAACGCTCGGCCTGCGGCTGTGGTCCGGGCAATCGGCACCTCGAAAGGCGCACCGTCCGAAGCTACAGGCACGAGTTGTCCATCGCGCGCGAGGAGCACCCCGGTCGATTGGGCACCGGTGAGGCGCCCCGCCTCGGCAACGACCGCTTCGAACACAGGTTGAATCGCGGCTGGTGAACTGCTGATCACTTCGAGGATGCGAGACATCGCACGCTCCCGCTCCAGGGCCTCCGTGATCTCCCGGTTTCGCTCCTGCAGCTCGTGGAACAGCCGCGCGTTCTCCATCGCGATCGCTGCCTGGCGGGCAAAAGCCTCGAGCAGATGAACCTGCTCGTTCGAAAACGCGTTGGTCTCAGGACGGAACACGCTCAGGACGCCCAGCACCGGACCCGTGGCACGTGCAGGCACAGACACGGCCGCCCCAATACCGACCTGCCTGAAGGTCTCTGCCTCGATCGGGTACTCGTCCTCGATTGCAGCATCCCCTCCGTACAGGTGAAGCGACTCGCCAGTCCCATAAATGTGGGCCACCGCAAAGCCGCCACCTGGCGGCACCCACGGCTGTTCAAGCGTCATCGTGCCCTGCCGGTTGGCCACCACTTCGGTACGGCCATCGACCATGTGGGCGAACGAGGCCTCCGGCGCATCAAGGAGGGCCGCAGCCCGCTCGACGATTCCGTCGAGCACCGATTGGAGGTCGGTGGGCGAAGCAGCGATGATCTCCAGCACCTCGGCCATCGCCGTCTGCCGTTCCAGTGCCTCCTGCTGCTCCCGGAACAGCCTGGCGTTCTCGATCGCAATCACGCCTGGTCGGCGAAGGTCTGGAGGAGCGCGAGTTGTTCGTGCCTGTACACGCCTCAGAGTCCTCCCTGCAACACCACGAGGCTACGGCAATCACGCTTTCCTTGAGGAGGGGGACCGCGGCAACTGGGCGGCATCGTCGTCGATGGACTCCCAGCCTGCCGCTTCCTCTTCGGGGGCAGTGGACCGTTGCGCCACCACTTGCACAGGATGGCTCCCGATGCTAGCTAATAGCCGCGCCGAGATTCGTTCCGTGGTGGACCGCGAAAGCCCGGCGGGAGTCCGTGGTCAGCCGCCAAGCGTGGATTCCCGCCCGCGTCCCGAAGGTGGAGTAAGCCGATGTCGCGATGACCAGGCGGCGCCGAATTCGCGACGATGGTGTCCAGCAGGGCCGCTTCTGTCGGCGCCTGCGTGAGAGATGCGAACACCTCGGCTACCGCAACCTGCCGCTCCAGTGCTTCTTCTGTCTCTCGAAACAGTCGCGCATTCTCGATGGCGATGACCGCCTGATCGGCGAATGTCTGGAGCGCGGCCTTTTCACCGTCGTCGAAGACGTGCTCACCCCGGCGTCGCACTTCCAGCAGACCCACGGCCGTATCGCCGCTGTACATGGGGATAACTGCAGCCGATGTCGTCCCGAACGTGTCGAAGTACTCTCGTGCTTCAGGCGCCAGCTGCGCGAGGATCGGGTCATCCGGATGCACGGTCCCGAAGCCGGCCCGGCGTTCCCTCATAGCCCAGATGGCCGGGATCTCGTTGTCCGGCCCAAAGGCCATTCGCGAGACCATGGCCGCTTCTGGCGTGTCGCGCGGGAACGTCATGGTGTACCGGAATACGCCGTCCTCCAGCTGGGCGATGCTCGTGACGTCGCCGTGCACCAGCAGGTTTGCCTGTTCGGCGAGTTCGGCCAGCACCGCGTCGAGATCGAAGGCCGACCGGCTGATGGTCTCCAGGACTGTGGCGATCGCCGTCTGCCGCTCCAGCGCCTCTTCCGTTTCGCGGTTGCTTTTCTCGAGTTCGGCCAGCAGCCGCGAGTTCGCAATCGCGATCGCGGCCTGGTCCGCAAACGACTGCACCAGCGCAATCTCGCGCTCCGAATACGGCGCGATACGCGATCTCGAGAGGATCATCCCGCCAATCGCCTCATTGCCGCGGAGGATAGGCACGCACAGCCTTGTCGCTTCCTCGCCGCCCGCGCCGCCAGCATTGGGGAACCGCTCGCGGACCTCGTCACCGGTGCCCCAGACATGAACTGGGCGTCGTTCGAGGATCGCGGCATCCACCGGTCTCGTCAGGTCAAGCTCTTGTCCCTCCGCCACCCGGAACGGGTTCTCGCCAGTTGGAACATAGGCCCCACTGCCCCGCCGCCGGTTGCCCTCGACCAGGAACGTAGACCCACGATCGGCATCCACCAGCTTGCAGACGCGTTCGATGACCCGATCCAACACCCCGTCCAGGTCTGTCGAGTACTCGCTGACGATCCGCAGCACGTCCGCCGTCGCCGCCAGGTCCTCGTTCCGCTCGTCTAACTCCCCGAGCAGCCGCGAGTTTCCGATCGCGATCGCCGCCTGGTCCGCGAATGACTGCACCAGCGCAATCTCTCGCTCCGAATACGGCGCAATGCGCGACCGCGAAAGAACGATGCCTCCGATCGCCTGTTCGCCGTGCAGGATCGGCACGCACAACCTCGTCGACACCTCGGTTGCAACACCCCCTGCGTTGGGGAACTGCTCACGAATCTCGTCACGGGTGCCCCAGACGTGGACGGGGCGGCGCTCGAGGATGGCCGTATCCACGGGCACCGTGAGGTCGAGCTCACGGCCCTCAGCAATGTTGAACCGGCTCTCCTGCGGATTCGGGTCGTAGATGCCGCTGCCCCGCCGGCGATTGCCTGCCACCAGAAACGTAAACCCGCGGTCTGCATCGACGAGTTTGCAGACGCGCTCGATCACCCGGTCTAGAACCGTCTCCAGGTCCGTTGAGTACTCGCTGACAATCCGGAGCACGTCCGCCGTCGCCGCCAGATCTTCGTTCCGCTGCGCAAGCTGCTCGGCCGCACGCGCGTTGCCAATGGCAAGCGCCATCTCTTCCGCATATGGGGCGATGGCCGCGAGATCGTCGTCAGAGTACGGTGGCGTCCCCGCCGGACGCATCACCAGGAGCGCGCCGATCACCTCGCCCGCCGCCAAGAGGGGCACCGCGACCATCGGCACCGGGGCGTCCGCTGCGCGACCGAGCGCCTCGTTCATTTCCCTGGTCATTGCATGGCCACGTGGGAAGGCGGCGCCAGATTCGCCGAAGATATCGTCAAGTTGAATGGCCCGGCCGCTGACGATGACCTCGCCCGCAAGGTCTTGCCGGTCGAGTGGCCGCCTGTCCCTGCGGATGGCGTGGAGCGCGGCGTCGCGGGTGGGATCGGCGTCCAGGGCTCCAGTGGCTATACGGGGAAAAGACACAAGCTCTTCGCCCTCCCGAACGAAGACTGACCACCGGTCGGTCTCCGAATCGGGCCCAAGGCGCTCGGCCAGGCGAAGCCGCAGACGCTCCCATATCGACACAAGCGAGCGCGTAAGTGGATCCGGCTCCCCGGCGAGACGGTCAAGACGCCAGGCAACCTGGTCGCGATCGGATTCGAGCGCTGCTGTCCGCGCCTCCGAAAGCCGGAGTTCTTCCCCAAGCTCGGCGACGCGGCTAATCGCGTCGTCGTGACTAAGCATCTGGTCCGCCACGGGATACCCCCCGCCTACCGGGCTTCGAGGCGGATACTACGCTCGACACCAATCCCATGTGTCTGGCGAGTCACACATGGGTTCGTTCGAGGCTCGTTCTGTGCTGTTGCATCGGTACCGCTCCGCCGGCGGGCGCAAAGGCCGAGCGGTGGAGCCACGACATGGAAAGCGCGCGGACCATGCAGTGCTGCGTCCGAGACCCCCATCAAATGATGACGCGCTTATGCGCATTCACCATTGGACGAACATGGGCATGTATGTTCGCGGGTGATAAAAGGCCACGGGCCGTCCCGTCACTTGAGCGCTCGCCGGATTAGATGGTAACAGCAGACGCCCGGGACAGGGTGCCGGGCTCAGGAGGGACGGCCCGGCACCCTGCCGACAGGCGCTGGTGGAATTCGACCTTCTGCTCCCAGAAAGCGGTGGCACCGAGACAGAGCGCCAGTTGTCTAGTGGTCAGCAGGCCCAACCATGAAGAGCCAGTTCATGTCGTTCTCCAGACCCGGCGGTGCTTTGTACTTCCCGACGAACTCGATACGCGTGCCGTCGGGGCCGTGTACGTGGCAGTACGTGACTCCGGAGGTCTCGACGTAGTGTGGATGGGTGCGAATTTCGCCGCCCATCCGGTAGGTGCGCTCCATGGCTGACGCCATAGCGTCGAAGTCACTACAGCGAAACACGAGATGGGTGGCGTTGGTGGTCATGACCGGTCTTGGCAAGTGATCGACCTTGACGATCTCAAGCGGCGGGTGATCGTCCGGTGCTCCCGGGAAAGTCAGCCGAGTGACCGAGGCACCCTGCCAGTGCGTCTGCTCCAGCTGCTCCATCTCCAGTACTTCGCAAAAGAATCGGGCCGTGAGCTCCGGATCAGTGGCGGGGATCCTCGCGGCGCGCCACCACACTTCTGGCACATCACCGGACTGCGATTCATTCGCCGGTGACACCAACTCGACAAAGTTACCGAAGGAGTCGCGCAAAACGGTTACGGCGCTTCCCTCTGCCTCCGACACAGACACCACTTCCCCTCCGAACGCTGCGGCGCGGCGCCGGAGTGTCTCGGCCTGAGTGACGTTGAACGAGAATCGTGCGAACTCGTCCTTGCCGGGTGCCCCGGGCGGGCCGACGAAGTTCGCGGCGATGCCGATCGCTGGCCGCGAGCCATTCATGGCGCGTTCGCGATTCTTGCCGAACTTCAACGCAAGGCCCAGGCTACGTCCCGATCCGACACCGAAACGAGCGACTTCCAAGACGCCGAACATCGCTTTGTACCAGTCACCAGAGGCCTGGATGTCGGCGACGGTGTCCCCTCCGGGAACATAGATATTCCAGAAGCTGTACGCCGGCTCAGTGATTCGGCTGAGCTCACTTGATGCTGTCATTGAAACCTTCCTTTGTGCATCCCGAAGCTCCACTCATTCGTGGACTAACACGGATGTCGCAGTCACGATGGGATCGTGTAGAACTCGATCGCATTGCCCTCGGGGTCTATGAGCATGTACACGCGGCCGTTGTAGACGTTGCGCATCATCGCCCCGTGCTCGAGGAGAAATTCGTAGAGACCCTTCTTATCAGGGACGTTGAAATTCAGCCGAGTGAAATCGTTATAGCCAACAGGCCGCATCGCCTTCGCGAGGGCGAGCCGCGCTCCTCGACCGTGCTCGTACCCCATGAGGTACTCGAATAGATCTCCATCGCGGTGGAACGTCTTGAGGACCTTCATCCCGAAAACACGCTCGTACCAAGCGCGCTGGGCCTCGAGGTCCAGGCAATTCAGCGTCACCGCGCTGATCATCGACTCCGACATGTTTAGCGCGGCCGGCGACGGCTGATAGTCGGGAGGGTTGCGGCCCTCCGGAACAGTGGGGTTCGGGGCCCACGGGCCCTTGAACGGCGGCGTGAAGACCGGATTGCCTCCAATCTCCTCCGGACGCCGAACTTTAGCGTTCGGGTCAGTCGCGTATCGCCCCGTCTCATCTGCCATGGAACTGCCTCCGATTCCAGTAAGGACGCCAAGCTTGGCGCCGAGTAGCTAAACGGCCTTGGATCCGGCCATCGGCGCGTAAGAGCCGTTAGACTTAGGTGCCATTCATGAGATTCATAGGACCTGCTACTGACGGAGACGTTGGGGTTGGCTCGCCTGACGCGCTGGAAAAAGCACGCACCGGTAGGCGCAGCGTCCGGGTTGTACAACCGTTTGTCACTGTCAGGTCAAGACCAGCCTGGTTCATGTCCGGGCTCCCCTTGGAGCGAACTTATACAGAGACGGTGTGCCGCCGGTCAAGGCATAGTACAATCGATTGCAAGCGAGGACTCTCATGAACAAACGCCGACGCCTCACGCTTGAGGACGTGGCCCGTCTTGCTGGGGTGTCAGCTAGCACTGCCTCGCGCGCCCTGAACGGTTCCGACCGCATAAACGAAGACACGATAGCGCGCGTCCGATCAGCCGCGGACCGACTCGGCTACACGCCTCACATCGGCGCGCGGGTCCTTCGTACCCGTCGCACTATGACAATCGGCCTCGTGCTCCAGGACCTGGTAACACCGGTGCAGGTAGCCACGCTCAATGGGCTTACGGCGGAAGCGGATCGGCTCGGCTACACCACTCTCGTGACGACACTCGCATATGGAAAGGACCAGCTACGACGGCTGGTTGCCCAATTTGTGGGCAGAAATGTCGACGCAATCGTCATCCAAAGCCCATGGGGCGTTGGGCGAGACCTTGCCGCGTGTATCGACGACGGCATCCCGGTGATTGCGCTTTGGTCGCGTGAGCGGGACTGCGCGCACATCCCGGTGGTACTCCAAAGTGCCGGTGGGGCGGCCGCGGATGCGGCGCGGAACATTCGCGCACTCGGTCACCATAGGGCGGCGATCATCAACATTGGCGTGGGGCGTGAAGGCGCGCTGGTTGCCGAGCTAACGAGTGCGCTCGCCGATGAGGGTATTCAATGCCTCTACGAGGAAGTGGACCGCGACGAGGAGCGCGATCCGCAGGTCACGCGCATATTCCATCGTCTACGTGCCCTCCCCGAGCCGCCCACTATCCTGTTCTTCCCAATGCGCTATGCGCGCACTCTGATGCGCGAAATCCACGGACTGGGTATGGAAGTTCCAAGGGACATCTCGCTCTGCTCTCTTACGAATTCACCGCAGTTCGAGTTCCTTGGTCCTCACCTCGCCGGATTCGAAATAGAGGGACAAGAGGTTGGGGCCGAGACAGTTCGCCTTGCCGTTGGATGGATCGAGGGCCATGAGCCCCCAAACATCACCCCAGTAACCGTCGGAAGGTGGGAAACAGGCGACACGATTGGCCCGGCGCCCGGCCAGGAGGCCCAGGGCAGTTCCGCGCTCTCATTTGCGGCAGAAGAAGAATCGTGACCGTGACGGCCACGATTGATCCGTCAACCGGGCGCGAGGAATCTCCTCCAATATTCATACGCAATGGACTAGCGTACGAATCTACGATAGGCGGCTACCCCGCCACATTGACGGGTGTGAACTGTCCCGTGGACGTCGCTGTTTCGCCGCTTTCCGCCGAGCAGACGACGGTCTACGTACTGAACCGCATAGCGGAATCCGTATCGTCCCGGCCGCGCACGTACTTCGTCCCGATCGGACTGGATAGTGAGCCATCGGGCGATTTGATGATCCCTGCGCCAGACGGTCTGCCGCTGGCCCGCGCAATCGACGGCGACGACCGGCTTCCGATGCCGGTCTGCGCCACGCTGGACAAGGATGGGCGCATCTTCAGCACGGATGAGTATCGCGATCGCGTGCTGGTGATGAGCACCGATGGCACAACCAGTGAGCTGTGGGGAAAGAGTGGAGATTCGCAGGGCGATCTCAATGGGCCCGCCGGCATCGCCGTCGACGGTGAGGGACGAGTGTGGGTGGCAAACGGGCGGAATCATCGCATTCAGTGCTTCACAGTCGCGGGTCAATACGTCCAAGGATGGGGACAATTTGGTAGCGGCCCCGGTGAGCTAGACCACCCGTGGGGTGTCGCGATTTCGCCTGAGGATGGGACGGTGCTCGTTGCAGACTGGCGCAACCATCGGATACAGCGATTCACCGAAGATGGCGAGTGTCTCCAGGTTGTTGGGCGACACGGCCCCAGAGATGGGGAGTTCGACCATCCAAGTGGGGTGGCGGTGGACCAGCACGGCGATATCTACGTGGCCGACCGTGGTAACAACCGCGTGCAGGTGTTCGACCGAGGAGGGCAGTTTCTCGAAGTCCTCACCGGTAGCGCTACTTTCAACGGACGGATTCTAAAAGGATTGGCTTCTGATCCTGTCAAAATCCGCGAGCGCATTAGCGCGACGAACGTTGGGTTCGAGCGGCCCTTTGACCGCCCGACGTCCGTCCGAGTGGATGGCAACTCACGTATCTATGTCGTTGATTCCGGACGGCATCGCATACAGGTTTTCCAGAAACGATGGAGTGACCTCGCGGGGCTCGGGGCCACCAGCCTGCCAGGGACATCGGAATGACCTCACCCATGACCAGCCCATCGGGGCGGACCTCTCGACTACCAGCACAAACGGACCCGGAGCTGGTAGCCCGCCTCCTGCACGCGGCCGGGTTCGGTGCATCGGGCGAGCAGATCGAAGCGCTCGCTCGAGAGCCGTACGAGAACATCGTCGACGCCATGGTTCATCCTGAGCGCTCGCCAGATGCCGACGTTGATTTGTACGACCGGTACCACACGCAGCGCATCGACTTCCTTGGCCAGTACGCCCGACAACGAGCACTGTTTCGCATGGTTACCGGACAGCGGCCGCTGCAGGAGAAAATGACCATCTTTTGGCACAGCCTCTTCGCCAACAGCCTGTTCAAGGTTGCGGACAGCCCGCAAATGGCGAGCTACTACGAAGGGCTCCGCGACTGTGCGCTTGAACCCTTGCCCCTGGTTATGCTGCAGGTGAGCCAGAGCCCTGCCATGGTGCACTGGCTAAAGCAGCGGCCGAACCAGCGTGATTCGCTCAACATCGACTATGGTCGAGAGCTGCTGGCGGCGCTCATGCTCGGCCAACCCGGAGCCACCGACGACGACGCTCGCGCCTGCGCACAGGCATTTACCGGCTGGACCTTTGACCATACAGTCCCGCGCTATCCCTGGGGCCCGCTCATCCACAAGCTCGAATACCGTGCCGCCGAGCACGACGATCGTCCGGCCACGTTACTTGGTGAGACCGGGGCCTTCGACTCGCAGGTTGTGCTGACGCGGCTTGCCGCTCGACCGGATACGCTCCGGACGATCGCCCGCGAGCTCCTCCGCACCTCCGTCTCGCATGACCCGGAGGACGGCGCTATCGACTTCGTGACGGACCTGTTGAGGCAAACCAACGGCAACACGAGAGAGGTTCTGCGGGCGCTGTTCCTTTCGGACTTCTTCGTCGAGCAGCCTCACCGCCGCGGGAAGTCACCCGTCGAGATCGTTGTCGAGGTGGCGCGCCTGAGCGGGGAATATGCGGATCCGATGGAGCTGCACGGATATCTTGAGATGGGTTCGGCGATCACCGCCATGGGTCAGGACATTCTTGCTCCATCCACGGATGGCTCCACAGCATGGGTCGATGCCGGATCGCTACTCCAACGAGTGAACTTTGCGGCGAGCGGCCTTGGCAACGCCGCGACACCGGGAATCGCGCGCATTGCGCGCCGCGTCCTGTCGCCTGAGCTGTCCAGGGTTGAAGACGTCATCGACGCTTGCGCACGGGAGCTCGGGTACATCGTTCTACGTCCGGGAACCCGCGCCGCACTCGCCGAAGAACTACAGGCTGGATATCAACTCGATCTTGCGAACCTCACGACGAAGGACGTCGCACTCGTCTGTCAGTTCATTGCGGCAAGCCCCGAGTTCCAAATTGTCTAGCCAACTCCGTCTAGAAGGAGACCCCAATGTCACAGACCGACACAACGACAAGCCGGCCACGGGCGCTCGTGGTCTTGCAGCTTTCCGGCGGCAACGACTTCATGAATACGGTCGTGCCGTATGGCGATGGTTTTTACTATGACCATCGGCCCAACGTTGGTCTTCGGCCGGATGAACTGATTCGAATTGACGACCAGTTCGGATTCCACCCCGCCATGCAGGGAGTCAAGTCGCTGTGGGACGACGGAAGCGTCGCGATCGTGAATGGAGTGGGGTATCCCGACCCAAACAGAACGCACTTCCGGTCGATGGATATTTGGCAGACCGCTGAGCCGGCGCGGTTCCGCGAGGAAGGCTGGTTGGCGCTAGCCGTTCGAGCACTCGACCCGCTCAAACACAACGTCGCCACAGCGGTGTCGTTCGGCCCTGGACTCCCGAAGGCACTCCATCTGCCCGGCACACCGGCGATGGCAGTGGCCCAATTGGAGGAATACGGGTTCCTTCGCGACCTCCCTGGCGAGCGCCAACGCCGGGCTCTCAGCCTCTTCCAGCGCATCTATTTGCCCGAGGAAATCGCGGAACAAGACATGATCTACAAGGAGATCGGACAACTCGGCGCGGACGCTATCGTCGGTTCCGAGATGTTGCGGACAGCACCGCACGGCTACGAGCCCGCGGCTGACTACGGCTCGGACGAACTTTCGCAGAGCCTCAAGGCAGTTGCCCAGGTGCACCTGGCCGGCACAGGAACCAGGATTTTCTACGCTCAAATGGGCGGCTTCGATGTGCATATGGGGGAGGCTGCTACCCAGGCGCGGCTGTGGACCGACGCGTCGCGAGCGATCGCTAGCTTCTTCGCCGACTTGCGCGCCCACGAAGCCGCCGAAGAAATGGTCATGTTGGTCTTCACTGAATTCGGACGGACCGTCAAAGATGATGGAGACGGTACTCACCATGGCTCAGGTGGCGGTGTGTTCCTACTCGGCGATGCGGTCCGCGGGGGCTTCTACGGCGCGTATCCGTCGCTACGGCCCGAGCGTTTGCTTGATGGCGACCTTCAGTTCGAAATCGACTTTCGCAGCGTCTACGCCACCGTCCTCGAGGATTGGCTAACCGTGGAGTCGGCAACCATCCTCGGTGGCCAGTTCGAACCGCTGCGAGGGATCTTCGATGGCGCTCGCGTCGCCGTGTAGCGCAGATCCCCGTTTCCGGAGCCTAATGGAAGATAGATGAAGCGGGTCGGTATGTGCCGACCCGCTTCTATCAATCCTCTACTCGTGCAATTAGGCCTTCAGCCAGAGCTCATTCCACTTTGTGTAGTCGCCCCACGGCATGCTGTCCAAGTTCTGGACGCTTGTCTGGGCGTGCCAAACCGGGGTTGTGAAGTAAAACTCAAAGATCGAGTACAGCAACTCGTGATGCAATTGCTGGATCTCCGAATAGTAGCTCTTCCGTTCGTCGACATCGAACGTTTGCCTCGCTTTGATAACAAGCGGTTCAATCTCTGGAACGGGAGCGGCACCGGCATTCGACGAGCCGCCCTGGGTGAAAAGAGCACTCACGAAAGAGTCCGGCTCGTCAGTGACGGCGCCCGATGTAAAGAGAAGTGGCGCGCTTCCTGGAGGCGTGGCCTTATGAGCAAGACTGAACTCCTCAGTGAATACGGTTGGGCTGCCGGGTCGGATTGAAGCTGGGATGCCGGCCCGGGTAATACTCCCGGCCATGAACTCCTCGATCGAGTTCGTTTCGGCGGCACGGCTCTGGATGACAATCTCCCACTCGTCTTCGTTGATGCCCGACTGGCTGCATGAAACCGACGGCCTTCGCAGGGTCATATTCGTACTTCGGCGTCGTCGCATCGTATGCCCACGAAGATGGAGCAAAGATATTTCCGTATGCGAGCAATTCTTCGCCCAATAGAAAGTTGTCGATGTAGCTCTGTACGTCGACGGAATGAGCGAACGCCTTGCGCACTAGCGGGTTGTCGAAGTGCGGGTGAGAGATGTTGATACGGGCATTCGCACCACCGGACCCAGGGCTCTTGACGCTGTGCAGGTGGTCATTCTTATTCAGGCGCTCGAGGTCCGACCGCGTTAAGAAAGCGCGCGGCGGCACGTTATATGTGTGGATCTCGCCTGTCTCAAGCGCGGCAATCCTGACCGCATTGTCCGGAATCACACTGAACTCGATGCTTTCGAGGTAGGGAAGGGCGTTGCCACTCGCATCGGCACGCCAGTAGTCCGGAACTGCTTCGTATTTGAGCGATGCGTCCGACTGCCAGCTTGTGAGCGTAAAGGGGCCGGAGCCGAGACCGTCCCGCACAAAGCGTCGTCGCCAACAGCCTCCAAGTGCTCACGAGAAATAATGCAAGCGCCTCTTCGCCGAATCAGTGTTTCGAGGAACGGAGCGACGGGATCTGCGAACTTGATCACGACCTCGTTGCTACCAGCCCCGGCCTCGATCGACGAAACCCCCTGGAACGCGAGCTTCGAGGCTGCTCCGGATGACGCTCGCTCCAAGTTCCACACGATAAGGTCGGCATCCACCGGCTCTTCGGTCTTATTCATCTTTACGCCATCCCGGAGGGTGAAGACCAATGTAAGGTCGTCCACCTGCTCCCAAGACTCAGCGAGGCTGTAGTCCGCATCGAGCATCTTTGTATACGGACTGAACTGAACGAGGTTGTCGAAGAGCAACTCCTGATGTGGCCAGGACTCGCCGCCAACGGTCGTGTGCGGATCGAGGCCTCGCGGCTCGACATCGAGTCCCACCTTCAGCACACCACCTCGCGTAGGTGCGGTGTCTGGCGTCGCTGTTGCGGCGACAGTGGCGGAACTTCCGGGCGCTGTTGTTCCCGTCGGAACGGCGGTGTCGTCATCATCGTCGCCGCAGCCAACGAGCGACGAAGCCACGAGACCGCCACCAAGCACGGCGCCGCCGCGCAGGAGCCCCCGCCTTGAAAACCGGCCGCTCAGCGGGCGACGCTTCCAGTAATTCGAGTCTCGAGCGTCCATTGATCCTTGCCTCCCAATTTCGTGCAAACGATTGTATTCCGCATATCCCTACTCCCGTGTTTCAGCCCTGTCAAGGTATTGGCTCCGGTGGAGGCCCTCGACGTCTGGCGACGTTCAGATGCGAATCGGTAATGCCAGGCAGGGCCTGCCCAGTCGCAATTCGTAGCTGTGGGAGCCTATCAACGCGAAGATTTGAAGAGACCGGCCGAAGGTTGTGTTTGACATCGTTTGGCAGCGAATGCTAAACGTTTGGACACCGCTCCGACCTGCGCTGTCATGGTTGCAAACGATTGTTCGCGAGGGAACGGCCGAGGACGATTTGCTGAGATTTATCATTCGCCGTTGCCTGAACTCCATACCGGTCATCATTCTCGTCTCGATGCTCACCTTCCTCGGTCAAGAGCTGATCCCGGGGGACCCCCTGGTAGCCGTGGTCGGCGCAGGTGCCCTGGAAGAATTGGATCAGCAGACGATAGACGGCCTTCGTAATGACCTTGGGCTGAACGACCCACTCCCCGTCCGATACCTGAATTACGCTAGCGGGCTCCTCCATGGAGACTTCGGCCGGTCCTATCGGACAAAGCAGCCCGGTGCTCGACATGATCAAAGAGCGGGCGCCCATAAGCCTCAAACTCAGCCTCATCACCTTCGCTGTGAACGGCGTCCTTGGGGTGTTTCTTGGCATCATCGCCGCTCTCAAGCCGGGAAAAGTCGACTTCATCGCCACGACCTGGGCTGTGCTCGGTGTGGCGACCCCCGGGTTCTGGGCGGCCATCCTCCTGATCATGGTCTTCTCGGTTTGGCTGGGCTGGTTTCCGACCTCCGGCTGGGTCGATCCCCTGTCGGACCCAGTACGCGCATGGCGATACCTGGTGCTGCCTGTGACTGCACTCGGAGTCTTCGGCTCGGCAGCCGTAATGCGTCAGACGCGTTCTTCCCTGCTCGAAGTGCTCAGACAGGATTATGTCCGCACGGCCCGCGCCAAGGGGTTGCGAGAATCCCCAGGTCATCATGAGGCACGCACTGAAGATCTCGCTGCTTCCCGTCATTACCGTTCTTGCATACTCCTCTCGTACATTTTTGCGGGAAGTGTGCTAATAGAGCGCATTTTCGCGATCCCCGGCCTCGGGCGACTGGCCGTTGATTCCACCCTGGCGCGCGACATTCCGATAATCCAAGCGATCGTGCTCCTGTCGACGCTGATGATCGTCTTCGCAACCATGCTTGCGGACATTCTCTATTCAGTCCTCAATCCTCGAATCCGGTACGACTAGATGGTTGATGGCATTACTTCCGCCCCTCAAACGGTCGCTCTAGGTGGCGTCAATCGCAATGACCGATGGCGCTCGCTCCTCCGATTCGTGGCGGACCCTAAGGCCGCCGTTGCCGTCTCTGTGTTACTGACCCTGACCATCGTTGCGATCCTCGCGCCCTTGCTCGCGCATTACGGAGAAAACGAGCAAAACCCCGCGACCTCCCTCGTAGGCGTGTCATGGGCCCATCCTCTCGGAACCGACCGACTCGGCCGGGACATCTTCAGCAGGATGATTTACGGAAGTCGGGTCTCCCTTCGAATGGCGGCTATCTCTGTTTCCGTCGCCATGGCCATCGGCGTTCCGTGGGGCCTTGTCTCGGGCTATCGAGGTGGTTGGGTCGACGAAGTGCTGATGCGAGTCGTCGACGCGATGATCGCCTTTCCGAACCTCATCTTCATGCTCGCAATCGTGGCAATTCTGGGGCCCGGCTTGAACAACATCATGATTGCCATCGGCTTGAACTCATTCCCCATCTTCGCAAGGCTGATTCGGGCCCAGACGCTCTCCTTACGTGGGCAGGACTTCGTCCTCGCGGCAGCGTAGCGTCGGCGCCTCGCACTCACGAATCCTCGCGAGACACATACTACCCAATGCAATTCAGCCCATCATCGTTCAGGCGTCCATCACCTGTGGAGCGGCCGTCCTCGCGGAAGCATCTCTCACGTTTCTCGGAATAGGTGTCCAATCATCGACCGCGACCTGGGGAGTGATAATCGCGGATGGATTCCCCTTGATCCGCGAGCGGCCGTTGCTGTCAGTCGCCCCTGGCGTCGCTATCGTCGTCTTCGTGCTCGCCGTCAACCTTCTTGGCGATCGCCTCCGCGACGTCTTTGATCCTCGGCTGCGCGGCGCCCGCTAGCGACCAACCCGAGTCATTCCGACGCTTGGCCCCCGAACGACATCCCGGTCAACGGACCGCCTGAAGCAAACTACTGTGAATCGATTGCACAGAGGAGATCACATGCTCGGAAGTGAGGTCATCACGGGAATCCTGCAGGATCATGAAGTCGAGATGCATTTTCGTCATGCCCGCAAACTTGTTCCGCACCTTGAATCATGCCGAGCGTGCCGGCCTTCGCGTGATCCTGAACCACACCGAAGGCGGAGCTGTGTACATGGCCCAAGGCTACGCCCGTGCCTCGGGAAAGCCCGCCGTCGTGGTTGCCCAGGCGGGGCCCGGTGCGACGAACACCGCCGCCGCACTCGCTGACGCGTTCCAAATGTCGGTCCCGATCGTGGCGCTTACGGGCGGAAACGCGCCCCTCTATGCGGTGCATCGCAACGCCTATCAAGGCGTTCAACCACACTTCGAATCAGTCACCAAATTCTCCGTCGACATTCCCTTGCCGGAGCGTACCCCAGACCTTTTGCGGCAAGCCTTCCGCGAGGCGACCACCGGCGTGCCTGGGCCTGTGCATCTCGCGCTCGACAATCGCCATGAAGATGCCGAACTGCCCACCCACGTGCCCCGCCCGTCCCAGTTCTCGCGCGTGCCTGCCTACCGCTTCGCTCCCTCACCCGACGACCTCTCCAGGGCCGTCGCGCAAATCGAGAATTCGGAGCGTCCGGTCATTATGGCCGGCGGCGGAGTGGTCACGTCCGGTGCGGCCGCGGAGCTAGTTGCCTTCGCCGAGCACTACCAGGTACCTGTTGCCACCTCGCTGTCGGGGAAAGGCTCCATCCCTGAAACGCATCCACTCGCGATCGGAGTTGCGGGGGCCTACGGGCGGCGTGCCGCGAACGAGTTGCTGAAGGACTCTGACCTCGTGATCTTCGTCGGTACGAGGACCGGGTCGCAGAGCACGGCGTCATGGACCGTACCCCCGACAACGACACCCGCAATCCATATCAACGTGAACGGCGCCGAAATCGGGCAAAACTACCCAGACACAACCGGCCTCGTCGGCGATGCAAAACTGGCACTTCAGGCGCTGGTCGACCTCCGCGCTGAGACGCCCCCACGCCTCCCCGAAGCCCGCCACCGATGGCTCGATGACAGCCGACAGTTGATTCGCGACTGGTGGACCGCTGTCGATTCTCGGGCCTCGTCATCACAGCAGCCTATAACGCCGGAAAGGCTCTGCCGCGAGGTCACGGAAGTGTTGCCCGAGGACGCCATTGTGGTAACTGACACCGGATATCTCGCTGCGTGGGCAGGCACGCTGCTCGAGATGCGTTACCCCACACAGGCGTACTTCCGCTGCGAAGGCTCCCTCGGATGGGGAATTCCCGGCGCGATAGGCGTCAAATGCGCTCAGCCCGATCGGGCCGTCATTGCACTCAGCGGAGACGGTGGCGCTTACTACCACTTCTCGGAGATTGAGACCGCCGTGCGGCTCGGACTGAACATGGTCTTTGTGATCATGAACAACTCGGCATTGGCTTTTGAAACACACGTGATGAAGTACCACTATGGCGAGGACGATTCCCAGCCAATGACGCTCTCAGCGTTTTCCGATGTTGACTTTGCCACAGTTGCGCGAGGGCTCGGCGCCCAAGGCGTTCGTGTCGAACGTGCCGAGGACCTCGGCCACATTCTCGCCGACGCGCTTGCGACAGACGGTCCAGTCGTTATCGACGTGGTCACGGATCCGGTAGAGCCCGCTCCGGTCACATTCCACGACCCGCATCGAGAACGCCGGTTCTAAGTGAAAGACTCGAAGGGTTACGATTCGCCCATCCCTGACGAAGTGCAAGGAAATCGATTGCATAACCCGCCGAGACGAGCAGGAATTCACGCAATGCCAGAGGAGCGTCATATGAACGTCGGTAAGCGGCTCGCCGAAATCATTGCCGATGGAGGAGTCCAGGCGGTCTTTGGGCTTCCTGGGGGCCAAACCTTGCCCTTCTATGCGGCGACGCGGGATGCCGGCCTCCGCCATGTCCTTGTCCGAGACGAACGAAGCGGAGCCTGCGCCGCTGACGCTTACGCGAGGATCGCCGGTCGTGTTGGGTTCTGCGATGCGACTGTTGGCCCGGGCGTCACGAACCTTGTCTCAGGCCTTGCGGAGTCGTTCGCTTCGTCTGTCCCGGTGATAGCCGTCATCGCGGACATTCGGACGGATCAGGGCCACCTTCGCCAACGAGCGTCTGCCGCGCAAGCGATGGATCAGGCGGCTCTGCTGAAACCCGTCACAAAGTGGTTCGGGCGAGTCGAGCACCCCGACATGCTGGAGCCGATCCTAGACCAGGCACTGCGGGTGGCGACGACGGGACGGCCTGGACCAGTTGCGCTTGAGATCCCGGATGACGTCTTCAGCGGAGAAATGAGCGCAGAAGCGGAGCGACGAGCCTTCGGACCAGAAGCCTTCCTGTATCCGCGATTTCGCCCCGCGCCCTCACCCTCGGACATCGCCCGCGTAGTCGCCCTCGTCGGCAAGTCCACCCAGCCACTGATCCTCTCCGGGGGAGGGGTGATGTACAGCCGCAGTGACGGCGCAGTTGCCGAACTGGCACAGCGCCATCAGATTCCGGTCGTTACGACCTTGAGTGGCAAAGGAGTAGTCCCGGACTCGAACCCTCTCGCGGGCGGAGTGACAGGCACCTTCGGCACGTTGCGCGGCAATCGAGCAGCGCTCGAAGCGGACCTCATCCTTGTCATAGGCTGTAAGCTCGGCCAGCTCACCACACACTCGTGGAAAGTGCCGCGGCCCGATCAAACGGTCGTTCATATCGACATCGACGGCGAAGAAATCGGTAGGACGATCCGAACTGAAATAGGCATCGTGGCGGACGCGCGGGAGGCCGCGGACGGGATCGGGGCAGCTCTCGCCGAGATTGGATACGCAGGACGAAATTGGCTCGCCGACCTCGAAACGTCGCCGCCCTCGATATCCGAACAGTCGGATGGAACGATTCATCCCCAGCGCCTCGCTGCTGTCCTGGATGAGGTGCTCGGTGATCGCGATATCCTTGTTTGCGATGCATCTCTCGCCTCGGGATGGGGCGCAGCCTACGTAGCTGCCCGCGGACCACGAATGTTCGTGGCGCCGCGTGGGCTCGCCGGGCTCGGCCATGGGGCCGGCGCCGCGCTTCGGGCCAGGATGGCAGCAGAACCAGACCAACATGTCGTCATGCTGGCCGGTGACGGAGCGTGGGGTTACTCCCTGGGCGAGACCGAGACCGCCGCGCGCCTCGATTTGGACATCACCTACCTGATCCTCAACAACTCCGGGCTCGGTTGGGTCAAACACGAGCAGGATGAGTTCGGCCACGAAGAGAAGTCCATCTATAGCGACGCCAACTTTGCGGCCGCCGCTCGGGCGCTTGGGGCCTCTGCGGTCCGCGTCACAAACCTCGAGGATTTCGAGGCTGAGCTTCGATTGGCGTTCGCAACGGCGGGCCCAAATCTGCTCGAGGCGATCACCGCAATCGACCCATCGCCGGTGCTCACGCTTGCGAGCCTTGATGGCGGAGCGACCGGCTCAGGTTATGGCGGTCGCTAAGGCACCTCTTGGACGACACCTTCGTGACGGCCGCTCTCCACTGACATGAGAGTGGCAAGGCTCAAGCGAACAGCAGCGATCTGATTGGCCTTCGACCTGACAACAGGCAATCAGACGTCGAAGTACAAGCGAAGGAGAGATGGTGGAGAGTCTCGATAGCGGTGAGATGCAGATGTACGGCCGCCACGGGCCTTAGCGCGACCGAAACGCCGTTCCACCTCGAAACAAACCCGGACCCGCGGTAGGACACTCTTCAGCAACGAGTCCACTGGGAGGCGATCCGTTCCATTCCGGTCAGGAAGTGCGACCGGCGGGAGGTTCGCCGATCGCACTTCGCTGCTATTACGCGTCGATGTCAGACGCCTCCTTGAGCGACGCGCTCTGCCTCGACATTAGGTGCAATCCCGCCTCGCGATGTGCCAGCCGTTCGGCCACCTCGACGAGGGCGACTTCGGCCGCATCCCATTCCGTGCGACACCGAAGAATCTGACCGGCAGCCTGGTTGGCGAACTCAACGGCGACTTCAAAGTCTTCCGTGAGCCGTTGCATGCCGCGGGAGATCTCGCTTGTGTCGGTATCAGCGTGAATTCCGAAAATGAAGTTCCGGAGTTCACGCGGGGAACTGAGCCCTTCGTCTTCCGCGAACAGGAAGTCAACGACTACCCCTGTCCCCAAGTTCGAAGCCACCACATCGAGGGCCTCAAGCGCCGCGAGGACGTAGCCGTGCACTCCATCGAGGTCAGCAGCCTTGATTGCACGCCCCCTGGCAGTGAGTGTCCCTGAAAAGTGAACCACGTAGCCGTAACTGATGCCCGGATACCATGCTGTGGCTGCCAAGGCGACCGTCGCCCGTAGAGCCTGGTTTGTGATCCGCAACTGTTCCATGGATTGTGTCATTCCACTGTCCTTTGCTTGGAGAGGGGTATTGGCCCTCCATCCAGGTGTTCTAAGGCCGTCTGGTGACCCAGGCGGCTGCTCTGGGCTTGGGGTTGGTTGATAACCCTGCCGTCCGGTAGCTGATAACCGTCGCGTGAATCGCGATCTGCCTCTACTCGCGCGTCACCTCCTGGAGGAACGCGGCATACGCGGACAGCAGCCACTCTGCCGCTCCGCGCGAGGCAAAGGCGACAAATGTCGGGGTTTCCAAAGCGAGCGCCTTCGACTCGGTGTCCACGTCGAGGCCAACCTGCGGCAGGCGGCTCCAGATCTCCCCGACCTCGTCGTCAGAGACGAGTTCGGATGCGGACCAGATCTCCCGGAATTCCGTCGGGAGGAGTTCTTGTTGCGGGAGGAGCGGAGAAAGTGGCTCAGCCGCTAGCGATTGCGCCAGGTTGCAGGAGGACTGGCACCGTTTGTGCGGTGCGCATGCTGTCGCTACGCGTGGGGCGCGGGCCTTCTTCGTTGCCGGGCAGTTGCTCTGCTGGTCGTGCATCTGTGCACGAGCACGGAGGCCAAAGGAAGAACTTCCATGCATACATTATAGCTGAGTCCACGCCCCACCCCGTTCGTCGACTGGAAGGGGTGCTTGTGAGAGGGGTCATTCCTCTTGCGCGTCGAGTTCATTCCAGCTCCATGACCTCCGCGCAGGCCAGTTCCTCAGCCAGCTCGGCGACAGCGCAGAGCAAGGCGATCTCCACATCGTTCCTCTGCGCGCGGACCGTTGTGGCGTCGCGGGTCCAGAGCGACCAGACTTCCTGCCACAAGACGGCGTCGCGATGGATGGCCTTGCCGGACGAATCCAATTGGCCGGACTCGAGGATGTTGGTGACTTCGATGTCATCGCAGACCAGCTCGATGGTCTTGCTGCCGGGCCAGTCTGCTTCCAGAGAAGCAAGGGCCGCCTTGATCGCGCAAAGGCGAAGCCGCGAGAGGTCGAACGAAGCGCCTGCGTCGGCGATGACGGAGTGCACGTCGCTCCATTCCTCGCCCCATGGCGCGCGAGCGACCCAGGCCCAGGCGCCGTCACCCATCTCGTCGCCTTGCACGGCATCGACAGCTACCTCATCACCCGCAGCATCTCCGCCGTGTCCGGTGAGCTCAACGAGGCCGGGGTCCGGTCGCAGCAGGGCGGGCGCTGGTATCCACTCACGATCCAGCGGGTCCTCGAGAATGAGACGTACACTGGCCGCACGTTCCACGGGCGCACCCGCCGGGAGAAGCTCACGTGACATCCGCTTACTGCAATCGCCCGACCCGCGGGCGTAGCAGCGCGGATGGTGGAAGCCAGTCTGCGGAGGGGACGGCAAGACCAGCGCAGTTGACAGACAGCACTCCTTAAGGAGCCTACCGCTTCCACATGGGCAGCAATCCAGGTGAAACCTCAGTTGCTCGGTCATGTCGGTGCCTCCCAACCACCAAGCTACGGACTCGGACGGAATCCGTTAGCGGCCGCGCACGAGTTTGTACACCAACCGCTACGACGGTCGAGGTTCCTCGTCCAACAGACGCAGGATCGCCTGACGCACCCACGTTGACGGAGCGAGATGTTGGATGGCCGCCATCCGTTCGATGCGCTCGCGCTCTTTCACCGTTAGGCGGATCTGAAGGACCTCATGTCGCAATTCTGACTTACGCGGCAGATCGACAAGGTAGGCGGCGGTGCGTTTCTTCCGGTCTTGTTTTGTAATACGTTTGCAGACAATGAATCACGGCGCTGCTGTCCTGACGATCATCGTTATGACGAGTCTTGTGGGGGTCGCCTGCGGTGGCGGCGCTCCTGACCCGACCCCCATTCCCGTACCAACCTCCACTCCCTCGGCCACTCCTACCCAAACGGCTATGACCTCGTAGACGACTCGGCTGTCCGAGTATGCCCCGGTCGGGCGCCTTCAGAGTGTGGGAGGTGCATCCGCGTCAAGAGTCAGCGAAGCCCTTCGCTATTGCTTCGGCTCTTGACGGGAATCGGTGCTCCTAACCGGAGCCGACCGCGCCCTGCGCGAGTTCAGCCCAATCGTCCCAGTTCAGAAGCTGCGAATCCCGCTGAACGCGAAAACTCCCGCTCGGCGCCGGGGCTAGATCCACGAATGACACGTACGATCCCGGCGAGGGAACCTCGGATAGAACGTCCACCACCGTCATTGTCCGTCCCTTCCACTCGATCGGATGCGTTACGCGCAGGGTTGCGTAGCTCCGGCCAGACGATAGTTTGGCTGTCGTCTCGAGTTGCCCCGCTATCGTTAAGTTGTAGGGCCACCAGTCTGGAGCCAGCGCTTCCAGAAATGGCTGGCAAGCGCCTTTTTATCACCATTGAACGAACATCGGCATGACGACGTGGACGTAGCTGTCGTCGCCGACGGGGCGGAAGACACCCTGGGATGAGGGGCTGGTCATTTCGAGCTTGACGTCGCCGTCGAGGGCGTTGAGGACGTCCTGCAGATAGCGGCTGTTGAAGGCGATCTTGCTGGCGTCGCCTTCGATGCGGGCTTCGATCTGGCCTTCGTTGTTGCCCACTTCGTCGGCGGTGGCGCTGACTTTAAGGGTCTCGGGCTCCATCTGGAGGCGGATGATGCCGCTGCCGTCTCGGGCAAAGATGGAGGCGATCTTGGCTTCGCGCTTGAACTCGTCGACCTTGACGGTGCAGCGGGTGTTCCATTCGGGCGGGATGAGCTGTGAGTAGTTGGGGAAGGTGCCCTGGATGAGGCCGGCGACGAGCTCGATGTCGGTCATGGCGAAAAGGACGTGGGTGTGGGCGGCGTTGATGCGCATCTCGACGGGCTCGGTGGTATCGGCGATGAGGCGGGAGAGTTCGCGGAGGGCGCGAGCGGGCACGATGACTTCGATCGGCTCGGCGGGCGCTTGTTCGAGGATGATGTCGGAGACGGCGAGGCGGAAGCCGTCGGCGGCGGCGAAGGTGAGGCGGTTGTCGGAAGACTTGACCTGGACGCCGGTAAGGACGGGGCGTGTCTCGTCGCTGGCGGCGGCGAATTCGACGCGCTCGATGGTGGGGCGCAGGGCGCGGGGATCGAGGAGGACGGTGACGCCGTCGGTGACGCGGGGGATGTCGGGGAAGTCCTCGGCGTCCATGGCGTTGATGGTGGAGTCGTTGCGGGAGGTCTCGGGGGAGCCGCAATCGAGGTGGACCTGGCGGCCGCGTTCGGGGATCTCGATGTGGACAGGCACCTGGGGGAGTGAGCTGACGTAGTCGGAGATGAGCCGCGAGGGGACGGTGGTCGCGCCGGGATCGTCAACGCGAGCGCCGACCCAGGCGCTGATGCCGATGTCCATATCGGTGGCGGAAAGGCGGAGGCGACCCTGGCCTTCGGTTTCGAGCTTGACGTTGGCGGTGATCGGAAGGGTGGAGCGAGTGGCCACGGCACGGCCGACGATCGATAAACCCTTCTGCAGGTTTTCCTGCAGGACCTGGACTTTCAACAGCGTTCTCCCGGGGGCAGGCCCGGACGAGGGTGGGCCGCTCAGATTGGCCGAATTATAGGAACGAGGGGCGAGGAAGGCTAGCCGAATGATCAAGTGCGTTAGCGGTTACCGGGATTCCTTGCGACGATGACGGGGCGGGCGGGCGAATTCTTTGCACTGACCCAAACGTTTCGTAAATTTCGCGCCGCGCTAACAACTGGTTGGCCTATACTTCACATAGTCCATGTACATTTTCGACCTTCAGCTGACGAACTTCCGGAATTACACGCGCTCGCATGTGCCGCTGGCGGAAGGGTTGAACCTGGCGATTGGCGAAAACGCCCAGGGAAAGAGCAACCTCCTCGAAGCGATCTACCTGCTTTCGACACTGCGGAGCAGCCGTGCGAGCAGTGACGCCGACCTTGTGCGTCGGGACATCCTGAACAGTGACTTCCCGGTTTCGCGGTTGACGGCGGAAGTGCACCGGTCGGCGGGGAACCTGCACCTCGAGGTTGCGGTCGTCGGGCGTTCGACGGATACGCAGCACCGGGCCGGCAAGCGGGTGCGGATCAACGGGGTGTCGCGACGCGCTTCCGAGGCTGTTGGCCAGCTGGCGGCGACGCTGTTTACGACGCTCGATATCGACATCGTGGCGGGGCCGCCGCTGCTCAGGCGGCGTTACCTGGACATGATGATTTCGCAGGTGGACCGCGGGTACCTGCGCGCAATGCAGCGCTACGCGAAGGTGCTGCAGCAGCGAAACAGCCTGCTGAAGCAGGTGCGGGAGCGCGAAGCGAGTTCACACGACCTGAACTTCTGGGACCAGGAACTGGCCCACGCCGGCGGGACGATCATGCACGCGCGGGCCGAGGCGCTGGGGCGAGTGGCACTGTCGGGCGACGAACAGATGCTCAACCTGTCCGATGGGCTGGAACACCTGACGGTGACGTACGCGCCCGCCCTGGGGAAGGCCGAATTGCTGGCCGTGCCGATTGAAGACTCGGAGTGGACGGGCCGGATGCTTGCGGTGATGCAGGAGATGCGTTCCCGCGAGATTGGGGCGGGGGCGACGCTCGTCGGTCCGCACCGGGACGATGTCTCGATCGAAGTGAACGACCTGCCGGCGGCCACGATGGCCTCGCGCGCCCAACAGCGCACGGCAGCGCTTTCGCTCCGGCTGGCGGAGGCGACCTACCTTCGCGACGCACTGGGGGACGACCCGGTAGTGTTGCTGGACGATGTTTTGAGCGAGCTGGATGCCCGGCGCCGGAAGGGCGTTCTCGACTACATCGATAGCTTTGAGCAGACGATCGTGACGACGGCGGATCCGGACCGCGTGCGGGACATCATCACGGGCGCTTCGGCGCGCTTCCTCGTCTCGGCAGGCGCGATTACTTCCTTCGAAGGCGAGTAGAGACAATCCGCCGGCGGGGCACAATCGTTGGCCTCGCTGCGCTGGCGGGGTCGTTTGCGTTTCTCGGGGGGATGCTGACACTCCTCGGGCTCACCTCCTTGAGCGACGATCCGCAGTACCGGCTGTTCGAACTCAACGTCTTTGTCGGCTCGGCTGTCGTGCTGATGGGGCTCGGCGGATTCCTGGTGGTGCAGGCGGCATCGTCGCTGGGCGGTGTTGGTTCGACGGCCTACCGGGCGAACGTGCCGTGGCTGCTGCTGCCGCTGTTCCCGATGGCGGTTATCGCCGGCCAACTGCAGGCGACCGACCCGACCCGGGCACCATGGGCCTTTCCGTTCGTGAACCTGGTGGTGGTGGCGGTGCCTTCGATCCTGTTCGCGACCCTGGTGATGAGCCGGTACCGGCGGGCGAATCCCCTGTCCTGGCCGCTGAGCTGGCGCGAAGTCACTTCCGGGTTCACCTGGGGGGCGATCGGGGCGACGACGTTCGGCGGCATCGTGAACACCGCTTACCTGATCCTTGGCGGCGCCTGGTTCGTGCATCACTTTGGGCAGGGCGATGTGTGGGACGTGGGCAACAGCATCTGGACGCTGGATGGGCGCGCGGGCGTGGTGTTCGACCTCAGCGTCCTTTCGGTGGTGGCGCCACTGAACGAGGAGTTCTGGAAGGGTTCACTGGTGGCGCTCTTCTTTTTTCGCAAGGGCGGCGCCGCGCGATGCTTCGCCTGGGGCGTGCTTGCGGGGACGGGGTTCAACTTGCTGGAGACCTTCTACAACAGCCTGGCCGCGGTGAATCCGGATGCGGTGGCTGAGCAGACGATCGGCAGCCAGTGGTGGTTGTTCGCCGTCGGGCGGGCAGGCACGGCGTTCGTCCACGGCGGCGCGTCCGGGCTGTCGGCGCTGGGGATCTACGGCATCCTGCGGCGACGCTGGGGCATGGCGCCGCTCTACCTGGCCGGGGCGGCCTGCCACGGAACGTGGAATGCCCTGGCGTACCTCGTCGACGGCGATGCTTTGCTCAGTGGCGAAGCGCCCGATGCACGATGGCTCGATGTGGTGGCGATCACCGGGATGTTCCTGCTGGCAGGATTCTGCGTTGCGTTCTCCTGGTATCTCTCGGGGCGGCTGAGGGACGGACCGATAGCGCCCATCTATCGGATGCTCGGCATGGGTCCACGAGGGCCCGCCCCGCCCGCCCAGGCGCCGTTCCTGTTGCAGGAGCTTGCCGGACGCTAGCGGGAGCCAGCCAACTCGGCAGTCGTAAACGCTGTGAACTGGGCGATGTCGTCGATCGCGAGGTCGGGAGGGGTGGCGGACTCACCGGTGCCGGCGTACTTGCCCTGGCAGACCTGGATGGTCGTGAGTTTCGCGCCCATGAAGGCTTTCATCCGGGCGAGGACGAGCGGCTTGTCGTCGAGGGCGACGTAGTGGTCGGCCGGGAAACGGCTGGCCACGCGAGTGAGCACCTGTTCCTTGTGCTTCTGGACCATGACGTTTCCTCGGACCGCCTGCTCGAGGCCGGCGACGCTGATCTTGTGGCGCTGGTAAAGCTGGTCGCCGTCGGAAAGGATGGCAGCGCCGCCGATGGCGAGGGCGTGCTCGATGGCCTCGAAGGCGCCGGCGAAGAGGCAGCCTTCGAAGTCGAAGCCGTAGATGAGCTCGCTCATGCGACTAACCGCGCGGAGGTCGGAACATTCGAGGCTGAAGCGTTCGAGAGAATCCGGGATGTTGACGGAGTCGCCGGCGGTCCGGACTTCTTCGTAGATCTCCCAGAAGCGGCGAGAGTGAGCTTCGCCGACGGTCGCGCGCATCTCGGCCTGGATCCGCTCTACGGCGAGGTCGGTGTTGAGCAGAGTGTTGTCCACGTCGAAGAGGACGAAGATTGACGGCACGATCCCTCCCGGGGTTTGCCAGCGGCGGCCTGCATTCTTCGCTACGCTGCAGCCACCAAAACCTTTACCGGAGTACCCATGATCGAGTTCACGGACGAAATGCGCCACGCCATCAAGAATGCCCTTGACGAGCGGAACGTCTGCATGGTGGTGACAGCGGGCGCAGACGGCTGGCCGCAGGTGGCGTTTCGCGGGAGCGTTGGTGTCTATAGCGACGACGAACTGAGCTTCTGGAGCCGGGCCCGCAAGGACACGGTGCCGAATATTGACGAGAACCCCAAGGTTCAGATCTTTTACCGGAATGCTGCCGAGCGGATCGTCTGGCGCTTCTTTGGGCTGGCGCGCAACGTGACGGACGCAGCCGAACGGGAGGCCGTTATGGCCGTGACGGACCAACGCGAGCTGGATGCCGACCCGGAGCGGAAGGGTGTCGGCACGATCGTGAAGATCGAGCGGATCCTCGACCGCACGGGCGCGGCGATCCAGGAAGCGTGAGCGCGGCCGACTTCCTCTTCGACGGGCCGGAGGACGCTCCGCTGACGGTGATCCTGGCGCACGGCGCTGGCGCCGCGATGGATACGCCGTTCATGGAGTATTTTGCCCGGGGTTTCGGAGGCGCGGGCTTCCGCTGTGCGCGATTTGAGTTCGCCTACATGGCGCGACGGCGGACCGAGGGAGTGCGTCCGGGACCAGACAGCCAGCCAAAACTGCTGGCGGCGTGGAAGCAGGCCATTGCGGACGTGGGTGCGGCGAAGACGGTGATCGGAGGGAAGTCGATGGGCGGCAGGATGGCGTCGATGGTGGCCGACGAGGAATCCGTGGCGGGGCTGATCTGCCTTGGCTACCCATTTCACCCGCCCGGGAGGCCGGAACGGTTGCGAACGGAACACCTGCTGGGACTGCAAACGCCGGCGTTGTTCTTGCAGGGCAGCCGCGATCCGTTCGGGAGTCGCGGAGAGGTGGAAACCTTTGGCCTGCCCCAGACGATCCGGGTGCACTGGCTGGAGGACGGCGACCACGACCTGCGGCCCCGCAAGGAGTCGGGGCGGACACGCAAAGAGAACTGGGACGAGGCCCTGGCGACGGCGGTCGCGTTCCTGAAAACCCTGGCATAGCGAAGGAGCGAACGATGGCCCGCGAGGTAACGACCTACAACCTGTACACCCAGATACGCAGCCAAACGGCAGAGATCGAACGGGTGGTGACGGCCGAAGAGCCGATCCCGGCGGCTGCGGAACTGCTCGGCAAGGCCTCGCGGGTGTTCGCCATCGGCACGGGGACTTCGACGAATGCGGCGAGGACGGCGGCAATGATGCTGCGCGCGGCAGGCGTGGATGCGGTGGAGTGGGCAGCCTACGACTTCGCCCTCTACGGGCCGGAGCTGAGGGCGGGTGACGCGGCGATCGTCTTCAGCCACAGCGGGCGGAAGCGCTATTCGAAAGACACGCTGGCGAAGCTGCACGAAGCGAAGGTGGCAACGGTCTGGGTGGCCAGTAGCGCCGCGGAAGCGAACGACGCCGATGTCATCATCCGGACGGTGCCACGAGAGACGTCGTCGGCCTTCACGGTTTCGCATACGACGGCGATGCTCCTGACGGCGCGGATCGCGAACCGAATCCGGGCGGGAAGTGTCGGGGACATCGCCGCGGTGCCGGCGGCGGTGAAGGCGGCGGTCGAGCTTCGGGACGATGCGGAGAGGCTGGCAAAGGCGTGGTATCCGTTCGGGAGCCTTATCGGCGTGGGGGCGGGGCCGCACGAAGTGAGTGCGCACGAGGTTGCGATCAAGGTGGCGGAAGCTGCGCGGTTGCGTTGCCGGGGCTATGCGGCCGAGCAGTTTCTGCACGGGCCCCAGGCGCAGGTGCAGGCCGGCGACCCGCTTATCGTGTTCGCCGGACCGGGGGCATCACTTGAGCGCTCGATGACGGTGGCGCAGTTCGGGCTCGACGTTGGACTGCCCGTGGCGTGGGTAGCGCCGGTGGAGGGACCTGCGGGAACGACGTGGCTCAAGGTCGCGGATGTGGGCGAGCAGCTGGCGCCGATCGTCGAGATCATCCCGGGGCAGTGGCTGGCAGCGCACCTCGCGGCCCTGCAGGATGTGGACGCCGACAATTTCCGGCGTGACGAATTTGAGCAGGCATACGAGCGGTACGGGCTCTAGCTCGAGTTGCGGCTGATCTGGGTCATGACGTCGGCGGCGGCCGCTTCGCCGGGAGCGGGGATCTCGACCACGCGCTCGGGGACGTCGTCGTATTCGAGGCGGAGGGCGCGGCTGATGGTCGCATGGAGCTTATAGGTGGCGGCGACGAAGGTGAGTTCGAGGATGGCGGCTTCGTCGAGGTGTTCGCGGAGGCGGTCGAAGGTGGCGTCCTGGACGCGGCCATCCTGGAGGACGATCTCGTCGACGTAGGCAAGGACGGTGCGCTCGGCGGGCTCGAAGACTTCGCTTGATGCCCAGGCGTGAATGTTCGCGACCTTCTCCTCGGGGATGCCGGCGGCGCGGGCAGCCTTGCAATGCTGGGAGTAGACGAACTGGCTACCGCCAAGGAACCCGGCGCGGGTGATGGCGAGTTCGCGGAAGACCGGCGGCAGGCTCCGGCGGCGGCTGTTGAAGAGGCCGAACTGCGAGACCGCGGAGGAAAAGACATCGGGCGAGAGAGCCCAGACGGTCCACCAGTTGCCGGGCGTGCCGGTGGCGGTGCCAGGCTCGGCGACGGGGTCACGGTCGCCGAAGAGGCGCTGGTACATCTCGAGGACTTCGGGAGCGGCCTCGGAGCGGGGGACCTGTCGAAGACGGGGCATGGGATCTCCTTCGGCGGATTGCCGGGCGTGGTAACGTATGACGCAATCTATAGAACGCGGAGACAGAGTCTATGCCGCTCGACGAGGTCCAGGAGAACAAGGAATTTACCCTGAGGGGAATCAACCACCTCGCGCTGGTCTGTTCGGACATGGAGCGGACGGTGGACTTCTACTCCAACACGCTCGGCATGCCGTTAGTGAAGACGATCGAGTTGCCGAACGGGATGGGACAGCACTTCTTCTTCGACATCGGGAACGGCGACTGCCTGGCGTTCTTCTGGTTCCCCAACGCGCCAAAGGCGGCGCCGGGTGTGGCATCGCCGGCGGGAGTGCCGGGGCTTGGCGGCGAAATCGTGACGGCCCACGCTTCGATGAACCACGTGGCCTTCGACGTGGCGCCGGAGAAGATGGAAGAGTACCGGGCCCGCCTGAAGGAAAAGGGCGTGAAGGTCTCGATGATCCTGAACCACGACAACAGTCCCAGCCAGGTCTCGAAGGAAGTGACTGACGACGTCTTCGTGCGCTCGATGTATTTCATGGATCCGGACGGGATCCTGTTGGAGTTCGCGGCCTGGACGACGACCTTCACGGAAGCGGACCGGCAGCACAAGCCCGCGAGGGCCGTGGACGCCAAGGAATACGCGCGGGCGTAGAGCGTAGAGCGCAGGGCGTAGAGTGCACAGTGCCCCGCCGGAGCGGGGCGCAAGGAGTCGTATGTACCGGAGTATCCTCGTTCCGCTCGATTCGACACCGGAAGCAGAGGCGGCGCTGGAGCATGCGCGGACGCTGCAGGGGGCAACCGGCGCGGCCGTGACGCTCCTGCTCGTCGCGGAGTCCGCAGAAGTGACACTGGCTTCGGTAGCCGAGATGTTCGGCTCGTCGGGAAGCGTTGGGGCGGCGATCGCGCGGGAGAACACGCTGGAAACGGTGGGCCAGGCCTACCTTCGGAACGTGCGGGACGACGTGGGGAAGCCGGGCTGGCGATTGCTGGTGGTGGAAGGCAACCCGGCCGAGGCGATTTCGGAAGAGGCAGTTCGCGGCGGGCACGACCTGATCGTGATGGCTTCGCACGCGCGCAGGGGACTTGGCCGGCTGCTCTTCGGGAGTGTGGCGGACGAGGTCATCAAGCACTCGCGGATACCGACGCTGGTCGTGCCAGCGGATGCCGACGAGGACGAGGGCGAAGACTAGGACCCGAAGATGGCGCCCGGGTTCATGATCCCGCGAGGGTCGAGTGCGGACTTGATCGCGCGCATCGTGGCGATGTCGGCGGGGCTGCGCGTGAGGTGGAGCCAGGGGGCCTTGGCAACGCCAATGCCGTGTTCGGCGCTGATGCTGCCGCCGAGGGAGGCGACGAGACGGAGGACGGCATCGTCGGCGCGCTCGTCGTCATCTGCGGGACCAAGAACGTTGACGTGGAGATTACCGTCGCCGAGGTGACCAAAGAGGATGGCGCGGGCACCCGGCGTGGCCTGTTCGACGGCGCCGCGGACGGCCGATTCGAACTCGACCATGCGTGAGAGCGGCAGCGTGACGTCGAGCTTGTGGGGGACACCGTTGGCGCTGATCGATTCGGTGTGGGCCTCTCGGTAACGCCAGAGAGCCTCGCGCTGGGGACGCTCCTGGGCGAAGGCCGCGGCCCGGACTTCCGGTGAGCCATCGAGGAGGGAAGCGAGTTCTTCGGCGGGGTCGGACTGACCGGCGCACTCGATGAGGAGGTAGCAGGGATAGGCGCCGGGGAAAGGACGGTTCATCCCGGTGTGGTCGCAGACGAGGGCCATGCCGTCGTCGAAAAAAGTCTCGATAGCGTCGAGGGAAGCGAGGCCACGGACACGCCCGAGGAGCGCGATGGCACCGGCGATGGAGTCGACGCCGACGAGGGCCGTGGCACGGGAGGTGGGCGGGTTCCAGAGGCGGAGGATGGCCCGGGTGACGACGGCAAGGGTGCCTTCGCTTCCCGTGAGCAGACCGGCGAGGTCGTAGCCAGTGTTGTCCTTGGCAAGGCCGGTCATCCGTTCGATGATTTCGCCGTTCGGGAGGACGGCTTCGATGCCCATGAGCTGGGCCCTGGTGGCCCCATAGCGAAGGACGCGGAGGCCGCCCGCGTTGGTGGCGATGGTGCCACCGACGGTCGCGCTGTCACGGCTGGCGAGGTCGACGCCGTACATGAGGCCGGCGTCGCGAGCGGCCTGCTGGACGGTGGCGATGGTGACGCCGGCCCCTGCGGTGACCTGGGCGGCCATGGTGTCCACAGGTTCGCTGCGGGCGAGCCGGCTGAGGCTGAGGACGACTTCGCCGCCGCGGGGGACGCTGGCGCCGACGAGGCCGGTGTTGCCGCCCTGGGGAATGAGCGGCTGGCCCTCGTTCGCGCAGGCTTTGACGACGGCGGCGACCTCGGCCGTGTTTGCCGGACGCACGACGAGGCGAGCGGTGCCGGAGAAGCGGCGGGTCCAGTCCGACTCGTAGGACGCTTTGAGATCAGGATCGGTGATGACGTGGGCGTCGCCGACGAGAGTGCGCAGGTGGGCTTCGAAACTCATCGTCGGTTCAGACTACGCGCCGCGAGCGGTGTCTCCCACAAGGACACCGGTTTGTATGGTTAGGAGCGATGGCAGTCCGCATCGTTGCGCCGGGAGACTACCCCGCCCAGGTGGCAGGATCGCCGCACCTCGAGCGACTGGCGCCGTACGGCGAGGTGGTGGTCTACCCGGACCTGCCTAAGGACGACAGCGAGCGCCTGGACCGTGTGCGCGGGGCCGACGTCATCATCAATTCGCACGGGTCGATGAAGTGGGCGCCGGCAATGCTGGAGGAACTCGAGGGCGTGCGGTTGTTCGCGCTGTGTTCGGTGGGGACCGATGCCGTGGATGTCGGTGTTGCAGCAAAGCTGGGGATCACGGTCTGCAACCAGGGCGACAGCACTTCGGCGATCGTCGCGGAGCATGAGTTCGCGCTGATGCTGGCAACGGCGAGGCGGCTGGGCGACTCAACCCGGGACATCCGGGCGGGAGGATGGCCGGAGGGACAATTGATGACCCTTCGCGGCAAGACCGTGGGGATCGTGGGGACAGGGAACAGTGGTGTGCAGATGGCGAAGCTTTGCAAGGCGCTGGGGATGGACGTGGTGGCATGGTCGTTCCATCCGCGGGCTGAGGAGGCGCGCGCCAACGGATTCCGCTACCTGGAACTGGACGATTTGTTGCGGCAGGCGGACGTGGTGAGCCTCCACGTGGGCCTTTCTGAACAAACGCGCGGCATGATCGGGGGGCGCCAGTTCGGGTTGATGCGGGATGGCGCCATCCTGGTGAACGGCTCGCGAGGACCGGTGGTCGACACCGGGGCGCTGATGGACGCACTCCGGAGCGGGAAGCTGGCGGGCGCGGGACTGGATGTGTTCGACCCCGAGCCCCTGACGGCCGGACACCCGTTATGCGCGCTGGAGAACGTCGTTATGTCGGCTCATGCAGCGGATGCGACGCCGGAGGGTTTCGACCTGCTGAACAAGACCGTGGTAGACAACATCGTGGCGTTCCTCGAGGGGCGCCCCCGGAACGTGGTTATCCCCCGGTAGGAACGGCTGTGGGCGGTGCCTCGTTCTCCGCGGGTTCGGCAGAGGCAGGCTGAACGATGGCGGCCGTGGCGGTGCCGGGGTCATCTCCCTGCATCCCGGCGAGGGCGAGACGGTCGCCGGAATCGATGACGAAATCGGTATTGGCGCTGAGGCGGTAGATCGGCGGGGGGCCGGCGCCTTCGGTATCGACGAGCTCGACGGTTACCTCGCCGGCGACGGTGTCGAGGACGAGGCTGGCGTCAGCGGTGGCGGTGACGGTGCCGGCTATGACGGGCCGAAGTAACTGGTCGCGGCTGGCCTCCCAGCCCTGGAAACCGGAGGCGGACCGGTAGCCCGCGTCGCCTTCAGGAATGCCAGGCCCTTCGCCGAGGTCAACGATCGAGGTGATGACGAAATTGCGGACATCGTTCGGGCGACCGATGACGGACACGCGATCGCCGACTGCGATATCGCCGATGTCGATCGGTTCGAGAACTTCAACAGCGAGGCCGTCGAGGTTGACGTCGAAGGTCGCGCCTTTTGTCGCGGCGATGGTGAGCGTCCCATCGTTCGACCGCTGCTGGATGTCGTAGGGGACGGTGGGGAAAGAAGAGGCGGGGGCGACAAAGTCGTCGGGCCGTGGAGGCGTACCGTCGTCATTCGCGCGCTGGGCGAGGATAACGACGGCCGAGAGCATCGCGATCATGAAGACGAGCAGGATTGCCGGCAGGAGCCAGGTCCGGCGACGGGGAGCGTCGATCGGCTCGGCATAGGCCGCGGCCGGGCCCTGCGAACTCATGAGGGAGAGAACCCGCGCCAGGTGCGATGGCCGGATTCGACGACGAAGTTGCCGAGCCCGGAGTCGGGGAAGTGGCCGGCGGCGACGAGTGTATCTTCGGCGATGCTGGAGATGACGCGGTGGCGGGTCGCCCGGGCGATGTCGTCGTCCCAGTCGAAGCCGTTGGGCCAATCGGGCTCGGCGAGATCGATGGGGGTGATGACGGCGTCGCCGAGGACGTAGCCACGATGGTCACCCGACACGATGGTGGCACTGGTATGTCCCGGCGTGTGGCCAGGCGTGGGCACAGCGGTGATTGCCGGAGTAATCGTGCGTTCGCCGTCGATGAGTTCGAGGAGGCCACTGTTGCGAAGGGGCATGATGTCGCGCTCGAAGGAGGCCCAGGGTGGTGGCTGTTTTGTGGCGTAGGCCCAATCAGCGCCGGGTACGAGGTGGGTAGCGTTCGGGAAGTTCGGCTTGCCGGTCCGGCGATCGAACGTCCAGCCGGTGTGGTCGCCATGAAGGTGGGTGTAGAGGACGAAGTCGATATCCCCCGGGGCGACTCCAGCAGCGGCGATCTCGTTCATGAGGCCGCCGCCGCGGTCCGGTCCCCAGCCGGTGTCCACGAGGATGGTGGTGTCTCCGTCGTGGAGGAGGTAGCCGGCGAAGGTGAGGGGGACACTGCCAGCAGGGTCGAGGTAGGCGTCGTAGCGGGCAACAGCGTCGCCTGCCGCCGGGTAGACCACGCCGGCAGGAAACGCACCTACGGAATCGACGAGGGCGACGACCTCGATGTGACCGACAGAAGCCTTGAGCACGGACACCTCGCTTGTGAAGAGCGGCCACCGCTCGCACAATGCCCCGGCACACGGAGGTACGGGACGATGCGCGTGGTACGGATATTTACGGGCGATGATAACGAATCGCACTTCGAGGAACTGGACATACCCCTGGAGAACGTTCGCTTCGGGTCGCTTTCAGCGCCGGTGCCGGCGGAATCGGTGATCTTCAGGCAGACGCCGCCGGACCAGGTTATCGATTTCCACCCGGCGCCGCGGCGGCAGTTCGTGGTGACGCTGGAGGGGATCGTCGAAGTGGAATGCGGCGATGGAGCGAAGCGGCGTTTCGGCGCCGGCGACACGATGCTGGCGGACGATACGACGGGCCACGGCCACATCTCGCGGGAGATTGAGGGCCCGCGCCGGAGTCTCTTCATCGCGGTGCCGGAATCGGTCGATGTGGCGGCGTGGCGATGACGGGCCGACTCGAGGAGAAGGTCGCGATCGTGACGGGCGCCGGGTCGCGTTCGGAGGGGATCGGGAATGGCCGTGCAGCAGCGATCCTCTTCGCGCGGGAAGGGGCGAAAGTGGTTGCGGTGGACACGAACGCGGAGGCGGCCGCGGCAACCGTCGCGATGATCGAGGCGGAAGGCGGGACAGCGAGCAGCTTCACTGCGGACGTGACGAAGAGCGCCGACTGCGAAGCGATGGTTGCTGCCGCCGTCGAGCGCTACGGGCGGCTCGATATCCTCGACAACAACGTCGGGATTGGCAGCCGAGGCAGCATCCTCGAGATCTCCGAGGAGGAGTGGGACCGGGTGATGAACGTGAACGTGAAGGGGATGATGCTGGCCAGCCGGGCGGCGATCCCGGCGATGGTGCAAGGCGGCAAGGGCGGGGCGATCGTCAACATCTCATCGATCGCGGCGATGCGGCCGCGCGGTCTGACCGCCTACGGGACATCGAAGGGGGCGGTCATCGCGCTGACACGGAGCATGGCGGTGGACCACGCCGGGGACGGGATCAGGGTGAACTGCATCGCGCCGGGGCCTGTGTACACGCCGATGGTGTACGCCGGGGGAATGACTGACGAACTGCGGGAGCGCCGTCGAAATGCCTCACTGCTGAAGGTGGAAGGGTCCGGCTGGGACATCGGCTATGCGGCCCTCTACCTCTGTTCGGAGGAAGCGCGGTATGTGACGGGCGTGGTGCTGCCGGTGGACGGCGGCGTGACGATTTCGGGGCCGGCTCGCTAGTCGTTGCGGAGAGCGGCGGCGTCGGAGGTGCTGGCAAGGACGCGGACGGCAAGGAGGAGGGCAACGACGAAGATGCCGACGACGACGCCTCCACCGCCGGCGACGATTGCCCAGTCCGTCTGGAGGATGAAGCCGGGCTCAACGCGCTGGCCGGCCTCGGTGACATCGAGGAAGGAGAGCATGCGGCGGCCAACGACGAGGCCAAGGTAGGCGCCGACGACGACGCCGATGATGCTGACGAGCGCGTATTCGAAAGTGAGGAGCCGGAGGAGCTGGCCGCGCGAGAGGCCCATGGCCCTGAGGACGGCAAACTCGGTGCGGCGGCGTTCGACGGCGGTCCAGAGCGAGACGAGGAAGGCGGCGCCGATGAGGACCAGCACGCCGACGAAGCTGACGAGGAGGATGCCCGCGCCGCCAGCCGTGAGGAGTGGGTTCCGTTCGATGCTATCGAGTTCGGAATCGCGATCGACAAAGCGCGACATCCTCCAGGGTGGGCTTTCGAGGGTGTCTTTGAGAGCCGCGGTGTCGGTACCCGGGGCGAGGTTGAACCAGGCCTCGTTGGTTTCGATATCGGGCACGCCAATGGCGAGGAAGGCGTTTACGTAGGATGCGAACTGGTCGACATTGACGACCATGGAGGGGCCATCGTCGATGGGCAGCGTGGGGAAGTGGTCGTAGCTGCCGACGACGCGAATGGGGACGAGGACCTGGCCCTGGCGAATGGTGCCGAGGCCACCAACGGGGATGCCGGTGGCGGTGGTGAAGGCCTTGCTGGCGAGTACCTTGATGGGGATGTTCTCGTCGAGAGTGTAGAGGCCGCGGCGTTCGGTCTGGACGCCGAGGCGGAAGGTGAACTGGCCGGAGGACTGGCCGGATTTCGCATCGTCCGCCGTCAGGGCGAACTCGTCGTGGGCATTCTCGAGCGTAGGGAGGGTATTCCAGCGGGGAGTCTCGAAGTCGTCGATGACTTCGGACACGCCGGGGCCAACCGCGGTGAGGTCGTCCATGAGGACGGGGTCGGCGAAGGTGTTAAAGCGGCTCGGGGGCTCGGTCATGATGATGCCGACGACGGTTGCAGGCTCCGCGAGGGTGTAGGTGGAAGTCGAGAGGTCGGCCTGCATCTGGATCCAACCGGTGGTCTCGAGCTTGCCGAAGGGGAAGAGGCGATGGTTGCCGTTGGCATCGCGGACGCGGACCCAGAGGGAGGTATCGGGGCGGGGCACCTTGGAATTGACCCACATGGTCACGCTCTGGGTGCCTTCGGGGAGGGGGAGGCCAAGGAGCTGTTCGGCGCCCTGGAGGCGGAAGAGGAGGCTCTGGAGCGACTCGTCGGCGAAATCGTCGCGGGAGTAGAGCATGGCCGCGGCATCGGTGGGATCGACACCGAGAATGTTGATTTCGCGGCCGGTGTTCCCGGCATTCCCGGTGCGGGTGTTGGACCGGAAGACGAGGGAGGCGAGGTCGATGCCCTCAATGTCGGCGAGGGCGGCTTCGATCTCCTTTTGGCTGCCGGGGAAGGTGATGTTTTCGGCGAGCTTCGAGCGAAAGTCTGTGCCGGCGGAGAAGGCGGCACGGTCGCGGTAAGAGCGATCGGCGGTGCTGGTGTAGCTCGCGGCGAAGGTGCCAACGGCCACTCCCATCATCAGGAGGAGGGTGAGCCGGGTGTATTGGCCGGGACGCCGGACGAGCTGCCAGAGGCCGATTGTGATCGTCACGCCGGCGACGACGGAGAGGGCGCGGGTGGCGATGCGGAGGATGAGAGGATAGAAGCGGAGCACAAGGGCGGCCGCCGCGGCGATGATGAGGGCCGGTGAGGCGAGAAGGATGGGGTCGGAGCTGACGCCGCCGGTGGGACTCGGTTGGAACGCCGAACCACGCTCGTTGAGCTCCCAGAGGAGGATGCCGGCGAAGGCGGCGAGCGCAAGATCGAGGTAGTAGCGATGGAGGATGGAGGGCGTTGGCCGCGCTTCCGTGCGCTTCTGGGTGACGGAGGTCCGGCGAGCGACAAAGAAGACGGGGATGACCACGGCGAGGAGGGAAAGGGCGATCCCGGCGAGCGCCCAGAGGAAGGCTTGCGGGACGAGGACAGCGGGGAGAATGCCCCCGTCGTTGACGTCCTGGAAGGCGGGAGTGAGGCCGAGGGCGGCCGTCGCGGCGGTCGCGAGCAGGGGAGCGACGAGGAGAGCCGGGATGCCGACGAGGAGGCCCTCGGCGAGATAGACGGCGAGCACCTGGAGGACGCTGGCGCCGCGGCTTCGGAGAAGTGCGATCTCCTCCGACTGGCGCTCGACGACGATCGCGGAGACCAGGCCGACGTAGAAGAGGGCGATGGCGGCGATTCTGGAGGAGAAGAATGGTGAGCGGCGTCTGCTTGATGCTCTCGCCGCGCTCGAAGGTTTCGAGCGTGTCGACGAGGGGGCTGAAAGTGAGGGCGCCGACGGGGACGAGGTCGTCGCGGAGGGCCTGGAGGTCGGAGAGGGCGCGCTTGTAGTTGGCGCGCGAGATTGTCTCGGGGTCGACGGTGACCAGCCAGCTGGTGTCGGCGCGGTAACCGGGGACGACGGCGCCGAGGTCCATGGCGAGCATCTCAGGGTTGGCGAAGGCGGGCACCTGGGGGCCGGCGCCGGGAATATCGTGCCGGGGGGAGAAGTAGGTGGAGGAGCCGCTGGCCCAGACGGCGGAGTCGGGCTCGATCGGCGAGACGATGCCGACGACGGTGGCCGCAAGCTGATAGGTGAGTTGCACCGTTGGTACGCCAGGAGGGCACGGCGTCACCATGGCCATCTCGCCTTCGGTGATGGTCTGCTCACAGTCGTTGAGCAGCTCGTGGAGGAAGAGCGTGTCTCCGAGAGCGAGACCAGCGGCTTCGGCTGATTCCGGGGAGATGGCGACCTCGACGGGCTCACCAGGCGCTGTGCGTTCGGGCAGCCTACCGTCTTCGACGGAGACGAGGAGCTCGTAGCCTTCGAGGGATTGGAGTTCGAGATAGGGCTGTCCGAAGGTTGAGGCTTCGGCCGGGTCGCCGGAGAAGGTGAAGCGGGCGCCCCGCTGGTAGATGGCGATGGAACTGGTAAACCAGCCGATGCGGTCCTGGATGCGCTGGGACACGCTCGCGGCGGTGGCCCGGCCTTCGGCGGTGCCCAGTTCGTTATCGCGAAGGACGACACGGGTGGCGGAACCTTCGCCAATGTCTTCACGAACGGCGAAGGTGAGGCCGAGGTCGCCCATGGTGCGGGCATACACCGGGGCAGCGGCGAGCAGGGTGGCCGCGATAAGGATGCCGAGGGCAAGGACGCCGAGCAGGCGCCAGTTCGCGGCAGCCCGCTGGGTGATGATTTGCCAGGATGGCCCGAACCGATTCAGAGCTTCCCTCCCCGCGCGTAGCCTACAGACAGGACGGCCAAGCCGGGAGCAGGGTTAACGGCTCTTTGCTGGCGACGAAGGATTGCTGATAGGCTTCCCGGCTGGGGAGGCTCGTTGGCTCGGTTTCTCGCGGTCTTGCGGCTCGTCTTTAGCCGGAGCATGGGAAACAGGCGGCTGCTGGCAACGGTAGTGGTCGGTGTTGTCCTGTCCGCCGCGCTTATGGCGAGTGTGGCGATCTACTCCGACGCGATCCGCGACCTGGGGCTGAAGTTCGCCCTGCAGGCGGAAGACCCGCTGGATCTCGACATTGAGATCCTCAGTTCGAGCCAGGGTTTCACGGGCGACCTGTACACCGACCGGGTAGAGATCACCCGCGCCCAGTTGGACCATGGCGCCGGGAATGTCCTTGACGAAATCGTGCGGTACGGCAAGACGGACACGTTCTTCCTCGCGCCCAGCGGGACGGCGGTAAACCTGGAGGACGACCTTCGACCACGGTCGTACCTGCAGTTCTACGAAGACCTTGAGGACCACGTCGACGTTGTGGAAGGCCGGCTCGCCGAGGTAACGGCGCCGGGGGCCGACCCACCGGCGGTGGAAGTGATGCTCGGCACCTCGGCGGCAAGCCAGTTCGGCGTCAACGTCGGCGATTCGTTCGACCTTCTCCCGTTCTGGTCGCTCTCGACGACGCCGGTCAAGGTGACGGTGGTCGGGATCATCGCCCCGAAAGACCCGGAGGAAGCGTTCTGGTTTGGCGAAGGGACGGAGGGGGTCTTCCAGATCACATCGACATCGTGGCCAACCTACCCGCTGTTTGTGCCGGAAGAGACGCTGACCGGGGCCGTGACGGACTACCTGCCCGACCTGCGGGGTAGTTTCTGGACGTACGGGCTGGTGGATGCGTCCAGAGTGAATAGCCGGAACGCCGATTCCCTCGTCGCCCACGTGAAGGGAATGGATTCGAACCTGCGGGCGCAGATCCTGCGGACCACCGTGAATACCAACCTGCCGGAGACGATCGAGAACTACCAGCAAAAGTTGTTTTTCACGCGATTGCCGCTCTTCGCGTTGATGGTCCAGATCGTGGGCATCGTCATGTACTACCTGGTGATGGTCTCGAACATGCTGGTGGAGCGGCAGGTCGGCGAGATTGCGTTGCTGAAGAGCCGGGGAGCCAGCACGCGGCAGGTGATGGCCATTTACGCCATCGAGGGGGCCGGTTTGTGCACCATTGGTGTGGTGGTGGGGCCGCTGTTGGCGGGGACGGCGATCTCGCTGCTGGGGCTGACGCCATCGTTCCATGGGTTAAGCAACGGCCACACGCTCGCCGTGAACTACTCGATCTGGGCGTTCCTGCTTGCACTCTTCGGGGTGTTGATGGCCTTCGTGGCGCTCCTCGTCCCGGCGTACCGGGCGACACGCAATTCGATCGTGAATTACAAGCAGACACTGGCGCGACCGCCGCAACAACCGGCGTTCCTGCGCTATTACCTCGACCTCGGGCTGATCGTTGTCGGCGCATTCCTCTTCTACCAGTTGCGGCAGCGGGGCTCGCTCGTTACGGACAAACTGTTTGGCGACCTTTCGGCCGACCCACTGCTCCTGATCACGCCAACGCTGTTCATGCTGATGATCGCGCTGGTCTTCCTGCGGCTGTTTCCGCTGGTGTTGCGGGTGGCATCGTGGGCGGGGCGGGGGCTCAATGGGGCGACCATACCCCTTGGGCTCGTCCACCTTGTGCGGAGCCCCCTGCACTACAGTCGCCTGATCTTGCTGCTGCTGCTGGCAACCGCGGTGGGGATGTTCGCGGCGGGGTTCAGGGCGACGTTGGAACAGAGCTACAACGACCGGTCGTCGTACGAAGCGGGGGCGCCGGCCCGGATCAAGTACACGCGGGGGGACTACCCGCCTGACCGCTTCGTGACGCAAATCGAACGACTGACCGGCACTGATGACGTGACGCCGGTGGCCCGGCTCACGGCGAATTACAGCGACCTGACGACCTTCACGTTCGTGACCTCGGAGATGCTGGCCGTGCGGCCGGACGAGTTCAAGGACATCGCCTACTGGCGAGGCGACTTTGCGGGACCGTCGCTGGCTAACCTGATGAGCCGGCTGGTGCCGCCGGAAGAGGAGCCGGAACCGGAAGTTGGTCACATCGCCCCCGGCGATCGCTACATTGGGCTCTGGGCGCAGGCGCCACCGGTGGTAACGAGGAGTGGCGGGGACATTGGCCTGCGCGTGGCGGACGAGGATGGCAGCCTCTGGGAATACCGCCTCTTACCGGTGGGGGAGCCAGACACCGCCGGGTGGCAGTTCTACGCCGGCTCGCTGGATGAACCGGTGTCGCCCCTGAACCTTGGCTCGCCCGACCCGGCGGACCAGCTGCAGCTCGATGCGGTGTTCTTCAGATTCACCAATGCGCCTTCGGGGGACACCCGGTACACGTTCCTGATCGATGCCCTTCAGACGGGGGCCGCGTTGCCAGCCGAGGATGAGTTCGGGTTTGCGAACCCGACGATCATCGATGAGTTCGACGATGTGTCGGCCTACGCGACAATCGGCGGGATCAGCCAGCGGCGCGATCCGGCGGTTTTGACGCGGGCGGAAGTGGGCCGCACCGACCGCTATGCGATGCAGCTGGAATTCAGCATTTTCGACCAGGGCCCGCAGCTGTTCGGGTTCCGGCCGCGCTCGGGGGCCGATTCCCTCTCGATCCTTGCAAGCGACGGGTTTCTCGACCGGACAGGGCTGAAGACGGGTGATACGACCCTGCTCTATATCAACCGGCAGTACGTGAGCGTCGCGGTCGTCGGCTCGTTCGCGTATTTCCCGACGTGGGAACCGGGCAACGGCGAGGAACTGATCGTCGCGAACCTGGACACGATGCAGGACCTCGCGGCACGGGTGCCGGTGCTGGCGACAGGCGCCTATCCGAACGAGGCATGGCTGGGGAGCACAGAGGGGGCGATGCTCGACCCCGAAAAGCTGCAGCTGACCCAGAGCGCATTCGGGGTAGAGGTGATCACCGAGGCGGGCCTGCGGGCAGTCGCCGGGGAGGACCCGCTGGTTGCGGCCAGCTGGGAGGGCATCCTCTTCCTCTCGTTCGCTTCGGTGCTTCTGCTCACGGCGCTGGGCTTCGTGGTGTACAGCTTCCTGACGGCGCAGGCACGGTCGCTGGAGTTCGCGATCTTGCGGACGATGGGGTTTTCGACGCGCCAGATCTTCGGCCTCGTGAGCTTTGAGCAGCTCTTCGTGATCGTCTCCGGGGTTCTGGTGGGCACGTTCCTGGGGATGCCGCTGAGCGGGCTGATGATCGATTACATGGGGGTCAACGAACAGGGCCAGGATGTGATCCCGCCGATCGTGACGCAGATCAGCTGGGCCACGGTGCTGACGGTATACTCGCTTCTCGCCGTCGTGTTCATTGGTACGATAGTGTCCCTCGCAATCCTCTATTCCCGTCTGAGCGTCCACAAGGCGCTGCGGATGGGTGAACTGTAGTCTCGATGACCCTGCCGACCAGCACCGCCAGCCGCGACCTGTACATCAACTGCGAAGACCTGTTCAAGATTTACAAGATCGCGAACCTCGAGGTTGTGGCTCTACGGGGGCTGGACCTGAAGGTGAAGCACGGCGAGTTCATGGCGATCGTGGGGGCATCGGGTTCGGGCAAGAGCACGCTGCTGAACATCCTCGCCGGGCTCGACACGCCGAGCGCCGGGCGAGCGTATGTCGGGGGCCGCGACCTGTTGACAATGTCGGACCGCGACATGGTGACATACCGGCGGAACCAGGTCGGTTTCGTCTGGCAGCAAACGGGCCGGAACCTGGTTCCGTACCTGGACGTGCTGCAGAACGTCGAAGTGCCCATGATCCTGAATGGGACGGATTCGGGGGAGTCCCGGAAGCGGGCGCTGGCGCTGCTGGAGGCGGTGCGGCTATCGCACCGGTTGCATCACCGGCCGCAGCAGCTTTCGGGCGGGGAGCAACAGCGCGTGAGCATCGCAGTGGCGCTTGCCAACAACCCGCCACTGCTCCTGGCGGACGAACCGACGGGTGAGCTCGACTCGATGGCGGCGGACCTCATCTACGAGGTCTTCGTGGAGCTGAACCGCACCATGGGAGTGACGATTGTGATTGTGACGCACGACCCGGAGATCGCCTCGCGGGTGGACCGTGTCGTGGCGATCAGGGACGGCCGGACGAGTACGGAGATCTACCGCCGGGTGGAGTTTGAGGCGGGGCATCCAACGATCTACCACGACGAGTTCGCCCTCATCGATGCGGCCGGGCGGCTGCAGATCCCGAGGGAGTTCCTCGACCGTCTGAACATCCACGACCGGGCCCGGATCAAAGCGGGCGAGACCTCGGTCGAAGTGTTGCCCAGCGATCGCCGCAGGGAGGACGGATAGTGCCGGGCGCTGCGATCTCGGTCCGCAACGTGTCCCGCCTGTTCCGGCTGGGGTCGGAGGATGTGCTGGCGGTCGACGACGTTAGCCTGGAGATCGGGGCAGGCGAATTCCTGGCGATGGTTGGGCGTTCGGGGAGCGGGAAGACGACGCTGTTGAACCTCATCGCGGGGCTCGACCGGCCGACCAAAGGCGAAGTCTGGATCGACGGCGACCGGGTCGACCAGATGAACGACAAGAAGCTGAACGAGCTTCGGCGCCACACGGTAAGCGTGATCTTCCAGTCGTTCGGGCTGCTGCCGCTGCTCTCGGCGGAAGAGAACGTGGAGCTGCCCCTGCGAATTGCGGGGGTGGGCTCACGGGAGCGAGGACGGCGAACGCGGCGCGTGCTTGAACTGGTGGGACTTGGCCGCCGCACGGATCACCGGCCCTACGAGCTTTCCGGCGGTGAACAGCAGCGGGTGGCGATTGCGAGGGCACTGGCGACGGAGCCGCGCCTGATCCTTGCGGACGAGCCGACCGGCGAATTGGACTCGGCCACGGCGGTAGCGGTGTTCGGCTTGATGCGGGATCTCGCCCGTTCAGAAGGGATCACGATCGTGACCTGTACTCACGACCGGCTCGTGATGGAGCGGGCCGACCGGGTGGAGGAACTCTCGGATGGGCACCTGGTGCGGAGCGACGAGCAACAGGTGTGGACGCACGTGCAGGCGCGAGAGCGAAGCCCCTTCGCAGCCCAGGAGGGCGACTCGGAGACGACGATTCAGCGGCCATCGGGGCTCTCTTCGCTCCTGGGGGCGGACCACCGGATCTTCGCGAGCAGCGAGGACGATGAGGAACAGGAGAAGGAGCAGGAAGCGGCGGCCGTTGCCTCCGACTGCGAAAACGACGAGGAGACGGGAGCTACTCCCGAGGACACTTCGCGGTGGGCGAGGCCAGACAGGAACGAATGAGCGGCGCGGAGCCCGAGCCGCTACCCGGTGACGACGAACTGGCGGTCATCGAGGAGGCCGCGCTGAGTTTCGCGAGGGCTGCAGGGGCCGCGATTGCCGAATCCCTCGGCCGCGACCTGGCGATCGAATACAAGACGGAAGGGAAAGGCGGGGCCGAGCCCACCGACCCTGTCTCGGAGATCGACAAGGCGGTGGAGGCGATGATCCGCGAGCGCCTGGCGGCGGAGTGGCCGGAGCATGCGATCATCGGCGAAGAGGTGGACACCCAACCGGCGGCCGGGGCCGAATACACGTGGGCGATCGACCCGGTGGACGGAACCTCGAATTTCATCAACGGGTTCCCCCTCTACAGCGCGAGCATCGGTGTCCTGCACCGGGGCCGGCCCGTGGTAGGGGCGACGTGGGTTTCGGTCTCGCGGGAGCTGAAGCCGGGCGTGTTGCACGCGCGGTTGGGGCACGGTCTCAGGTTCGAAGGAAATCCGGTGGGGGTCTCCAATCCGGAGAATCGCATCCGGCGACCGCTGGCCGCTGCCCCGGGTGGGTCGCCGGGACGGACGGCGAAATGGGACAACCGGGTGACGGGGTCGGCGGCAGTGGAGTGTGCGTTCACGGCGGCAGGCGTCTTTACGATGTGCAGTTTTGGGGGGTTGAAGATCTGGGACCTGGCGTCGGGCGTGGCGTTGGGACAGGCAGCAGGGCTGGACGTGCGGGTGCGCCGGAAGGGCGAGTGGGTGGAATTCGACCGGTTTCGAGCACCAGCGACGGTGAAAGAAGAACGGGAGCCGACGCTTCGTGATTGGAGCGAACCGCTGCTGATGGGGCGAGAAGAATCTGTTTCACACCATCTCGAGAAGCGAAAACGGCCGGGGATAGTTTCGACGATTGTTCACCGGGTGATGCGACGATAGGTCGAAAACGGCGATGGCCCGTTGCAACAATTGGACCGTTGCGAAGGGCTGGCGATTGGCATAGGCTGCGCTCATACCATGCATAGACACCGCACCCGACTGACTGTGGCCGGCCTGGCCGTGTTCGGCGCATCCCTTGGGGGATGTGTCTTTGGAGGCGGGGACGATCCGACGGTGGTCCCGACGGCCACAAGTACGCAGCAGGCGGCGGTGACGAACACGGCTGCGGTGACCGAGACGGTGGCTGGAGCAACGACAACGACGGTTTCGCCAACGCCTTCGGAGCAAACGCACACGGTGGCCGCGGGCGAGTCGCTGGGGAAAATCGCAACCCAGTACGGGACAACGGTGCAGGCGCTGGTCGACGCCAACGGAATAACCGACCCGAACCTCATCTATCCCGGACAGGTGCTTGTGATCCCCGGTGGGAGCCAGTAGTTAGCGGCGGACTTCGTTGCGGAGCGGACGGTCGTTGATCCATGCCTCAAAGTTCTCGATGAAGATCGCCCAGGTGCGTGCCTCGTTGCCCGAAGAGATGGATGAGTTGTGGGGCGTGATGATGACGTTGGGCAGCGTCCAGAGCGGAGACTCGGGGGGAAGCGGCTCTTCGACGACCACGTCGAGGTAGGCGCCGCCGACCTGGCCGGAGCGCAAGGCCTCGAGCATCGCCGGCTCATCGATGAGGGCGCCACGGCCAACGTTGAGGATGCGGGCGCCCCGAGGCAGCAAGTTGAGGCGGCGCTGATCGATCATGCGATCGGTCTCCGGCGTGTGGGGGGTGGCAAGGGCGAGCCAGTCGGTGCGTGGAAGGACGCTGTCGAGGCCGGCCGGCGTGACGAGTTCGTCGACGGGTTCGCCGCCGTGGGCGGGAGAGCGGCGGACGCCAATGACGCGAAGCCCGAGGGCCTGGCCGAGGCGGGCGATTTCCGTGCCGATGGCGCCGAGGCCAACGACGGTCATGACCTGGGTGGAGAGATCCGGCGGCGGAGCACCTCGCCGGGGCTCCCACTCCTTGCGTTGCTGTGATGCGAGCCAGGTGGGGAAGCCGCGGGCGAGCATGAGGAGCCCGGTGATCGCCGTCTGCGCGATGGGTACGGCGGTGGAACCGGAGGAGTTGGTGATGCGCGTACCTTTCGCGGCGATGCGCCCAAAGACCGGGTTGTCGGTGCCGGCGTTGAAGGTCTGTAGCCAGTCGAGGTGGGGCGCGCCCTGGGCAGCGGCAAAGAAGGCCCGCGAGCGCTCGGGAAAGACATCGCCGGAGTAGTAGGCGGCATCGATGCGATCAAGGTCGGCCGGGGTAACACGCCCTTCCGGCTGGTCGGGAAGGAGGACGAAGTCGAGCTCCTTCCCGGCCGCGGCAGCGATGGCGATCAGCCGGTCGCCAAGTGTTTCGTGGATGCGCCGGGTGGTGAGCAGCCCGGTCACGAACGCTTGACGAACTCGACCCAGTTCCCGTCGGGGTCCTCGACGATGGCGATCGTGGTACCGGGGCGGAATTCGGAGACGGGGACGGCGATCTTGTAGCCGGCTGCCTCGCACTGTCCGACGATTTCTTCGAGATTCTCGACGATCATCGTCCAGTAACGGTAGCCATAGGCACCCTGGATGCCGCCGGGCGCGGCTTCGGAGGGAGGCACACGGCCGGGGGAAACGAGCTTGATGATAGTGTTGCCGGCCTTGAGCCGGTGCATCTTGCCGCCGCCTCCCATGGGCAGTTCGCCTTCGAATTCGAGGCCGAGGGTGTCCCGGTAGAAGGCGAGGGACTTGTCGGCGTCTTTGACGACGATGCCGAGATCGATGGCGTCCTTGGCGAGCTTGACGGTCATGGTTGATTTCTCCTTCGACTCAGGACCAGCGGTCCCAACGCATGATTTCTTCGAGGGGGCGGCGGGTGACGGGGCCGAACTTGCCCATGGGCCAGCCGACGGGGATGAGGCAGAAGGGTTCGATGGTGTCCGGAAGGCCGAGTGCTTCGCGGGCGGCCTCGCGGTTGCTCAGACCGAGAGTGGTGGGAGCGGCACCGAGGCCAAGCGCACGGGCTGCGAGGAGCAAGTTCTGGACGCCGGGCCAAATGGAACCACCGGATCCGGCGCCGACGGCAAAGCGGTCGGGCGGCGGTCCACCGAATTCGAGGCAGGCGATGATGAGAGCCGGGATCTCGGCGAGATGGTCGGCCTGCCATTGGACGGAAGCGAGGATGCGCCGCCGCGCCTCGGGATCCTGGCCGGGCATGTCGGCATTGAAGGACTGCGCGTAGCGGTCGACGGCGGTCTTGTTGAGGGCGGCGAGCTTCGCCTTCACGTCCTTATCGCGAACGACGATCCAGCGTCCGTTCTGGGCATTCGAGCCAGAGGGAGCCTGGTTGGCGGCGTCGACGAGCTTGACCAGGAGTTCTTCGGGCACGGGATCAGGCTTGATGCGGCGCATGGCCCTGCTGTGGTAGATCGCGTCAAAGACGCCCATTTCTTCAGGCATGGATTCATCCTTTCATGTGGAGGCAGGCTTCGAAGCCAGAGCCAGGACGGGCATAGACGATCTTCCCACCGGCCATCGTCAGGTCGACCCGGGCCGCGAGAATCGCGGAGGGGTCGGTGATGATGTCGTGGGACAGTACCACGCAGTCTGCCGCAAAGCCGGGCGCGATGCAGCCGAGGGTCCCGGCATCATTCGTTGCGAGGGCGGGACCATGCGAATAGGCGGCGAGAGACTCCTCGACGGAGAGCCGCTGGGCGGGATACCAGCCTGAAGCAGGCGTACCGTCCCGGCGCTGGCGTAGCACGGCGGCATGGATGCCGGCGAGGGGGTCCATCGTCTCGACGGGGGTATCGGAACCGAAGGCGAGGTTGACCCCGGCATCGAGAAGGTCGCGGAAAGCGTAAGCCCAGCGGCCGCGGGTACCCCACTCGCGGTCGACCTTGTCCATGTCCTGGGTGGCATGGATTGGCTGGAGAGAGGCCGTGACGCCGAGGGCGGCGAACTGGTCGACGAGGCCGTCGGCGAGCAGTTGGGCGTGCTCGATGCGGCGCGGCAGATGGGGCTGTATGGCAGCGGTGCGGGCGAGCACGCCGAGGACCTCGCGGTTGGCGCGGTCGCCGATGGCGTGGATTGCGGGAGCGAGGCCGAGATCGAGGGCACGGCGGACGGATGCTTCGAGATCGGCCACCGACTGCAGGGGGAAACCAACGTCGCTCGACCCTTCATAGGGCTGCTCCATCCAGGCGGTGAGGGAGCCGAGGGCGCCGTCGCCAAACCACTTGACGCCGGAAATGCGGAGCCAATCGTCGCCATCGCCGGTGCGGTGGCCGGACCAGAGCGATTCGTCACGGGCGGAGAGGAAGATACGGAGACGGAGGTCGAGGGCATCGGACGCTCGCAAGGCCTGGAGGGCGGCGAGTTCGGCCGCTTCGACATCCATGGCGTGGACGCCAACAAGGCCGAGGGAATGGGCATGGTCGATGGCGCGGCGGAGCGACCGAGAGACGGCGTCCGGGCCGCCAGGCGGGATGCTGGCAGCGACAAGATCGATGGCGCGATCGAAGAGTATTCCGGTGGGTTCGCCGCCCGGGTCGAGCGCGATGACGCCTCCATCGGGTGCCAGGGTGGCCGCAGTGACCCCGGCGAGGCGGAGGGCGAGGGAGTTCGTCCATGCGCAGTGGCCGCTCGTGTGGGTGAGAAGGACCGGGTGATCGGGTGCGACGGCGTCGAGATCGTGGCGGTGGGGGAACTCCCGGCCTGTCCAATCGTTCTGGTCCCAGCCGGCCCCTTCGATCCAGCGCATCGGGGGTTCGATAGCGATGCGTGCTGCAAGGCGCTGCTGAACGTCGGCGACCGAACGGATGCCCTTGAGCTGTACCTGGGCCATAGCTTCGCCGGTGTAGAGGAGGTGGGCGTGGGCATCCCACCAACCGGGAACGACGAGCCGGCCGCCGAGGTCGATCGTTTCGACGCCGTCGGCCCCGGCAGCGTCGGCGATGAAGCGGCCGCCGTCGACCGCTACGGAGTCCAGCCATGGAGACGGGCCACTGGCGGTCCAGATGCGGGCGCCTGCGAGGCGAATCGGCGTCACCGGCCGGATGATACGGAGGTTGGCTCGGGGGAGCTTCCGGCCGCAGCTGGTTGGAGTCCAACGATGCGCTGGACGTAGTCGATGACGATGGGGAAGACGCTGTAGCGCTGAGGATCGAGGAGGTCTTCGATCTCGGTTTTGACGACGAGGACCGGGATGAAGTATTCGTCAGTTGGGAGGTAGTGAAGGTAGCCGGCGCCAACAAAGAAGTAGGGCACGCCATCGGAAACGTAGTACCCGGCCTTTTGGCCCCACTCGAAATCGGCGAGTTTGAATTGCATGCCAGGGAACGTGTCGAAGCCGCTGGGAATGTCGGCGTGCTGGACAAGTTCGAGGAGGTATGCCGTCATTTCGGGGCCGAGAAGGCGACCTTCGACGAGGGCGGCCCAGATACGGGCCATGTCGGTCGCGGAGATGTTGGTGTGGCGCCAGGTCTCGGTGATGCGGGCGGTCGTGGTGCCGGCGTCTTCAAGGACGGCGTTGAGGTCCCCGGGCTGGAGGTAGGTCTCGATATCGTCGCTGGCATCGTCGAGGCTGAGGGTGGTGATGAGGGTGAGGTCATCGGTGATGGCTTCGAGAGGGATATCGCCACGTTCGACGGCGCGGAGGACGGCGATGACGCTGATGATCTTGCCAGCGGAGGCCGCGTACTGGGCATAGCCGGGATGAAGGGCGGTGACGCTGACGCAGGAAACGTCGATGAAGGCGAAGCCCCAGTCAGCGTCATAGCCCCGAAGGCTTTCCTCGACCTCGCCCGCCATCTGGCTGGCGAGGGTGATGCGGTCGGCGCAGCCGAGAGGGTCCGGGGTTGGCACCGGCGAAGGGGTGAGCGTGGGTTCAGGTGTGGGCAGTGGTGTGTCAGTGGGAGGGGGCGTCGAGACGAAAACGGCACTACGCGAGCCGTCGTCCGAGCCGCTACAGGCGGTGAAGAGCAGGAGAATCGCGGCCGCCGAGAAGCAGGCCAGCACTGAACGCCCCATTTGCAGTCAGTATGGTGCGAGCGTGCGGCAAGGGTGTTTCACGAGGGTAAAGGTAGCTGGCGTGCGGACCGGATTTCCACCCGGCCCGGCCAGCGACGCTTAGGCGACAGCCTCGCCGACGAGCACCTCGCGGAAGGTGAAGGCGCTGCCATCGTAGTCGACGGAGGCGACAGTTCCTTCGTGGAGGCGGCCCTCGAGGATCTCCATAGCGAGGCGGTCGAGGAGCTCAGTCTGGATGACGCGCTTAAGGGGCCGGGCGCCGTAGAGCGGGTCGTACCCCTGGCGGGCCATCGCCTCCTTCGCCCGGTCCGATACCTCGAGGACAATGCGCCGGTCGGCGAGGCGCTTGACGACCCTTTGCAGCTGGATATCGACGATGCTGAGGAGGTCGTGTTCACTCAGCTGGGTGAAGACGATGATGTCGTCGACGCGGTTGAGGAACTCAGGCCGGAAGTGGCCCTGGACCGCGGCCATGACACGGGCGTGGACCGTCTCCTGGTCGAGGCCGGGCTCGACGATGTACTGGCTGCCCAGGTTGCTGGTCATCACAAGGATGGCGTTGCGGAAGTCCACGAGGCGGCCCTGGCCGTCAGTCAGCCGGCCGTCGTCCAGCACCTGGAGGAGGACATTGAAGACGTCTGGGTGAGCCTTTTCGATCTCGTCGAAGAGGACGACGGAGTACGGGCGGCGGCGAACCTGCTCGGTGAGCTGGCCACCTTCGTCGTAGCCGACGTACCCGGGAGGGGCGCCAATGAGGCGGGAGACGGAGTGCTTCTCCATGTACTCGCTCATGTCGATGCGGACCATGGCGTGTTCGTCGTCGAAGAGGAATTCGGCGACGGCGCGGGCGAGCTCGGTCTTCCCGACGCCGGTGGGGCCGAGGAAGATGAATGAGCCAAGGGGGCGGTCGGGATCCTGGAGGCCGGCGCGCGAACGGCGAATGGCATTGGCCACAGCCTGGACCGCTTGATCCTGGCCGACGACGCGGCGGTGCAGCTCGTCGTCCATGCGGACGAGCTTCTGAGTCTCGCTCTCCATGAGGCGGGAGACGGGGATGCCGGTCCAGCGGCCAACGACCTCGGCGATGTCGTCTTCGTCGACGACTTCCTTGAGGAGCTGGCCCTCGACCGTATCCTGCCCTGATTCGGCAGCAGCGAGCCGCTCTTCGAGCTGGGAGAGGGTGGTGTAGCGAAGGCGGGCGGCGGCTTCGTAGTCGGCGGCGCGTTCGGCCTGTTCGATTTCGCGGTGGGTGCGCTCGATCTGTTCTTTCAGGGTGCGGCCACTCTCGACGCGGTCCTTTTCCTGCTGCCACTGGGCGCGGAGACCCGACTGTTGTTCACGAAGGTCGCCGATCTCGCGCTCGAGGCGGTCGAGGCGCTCGCGGGAGGCAACGTCCTCCTCCTTACGGAGCGCTTCGCGCTCAATCTCGAGCTGGAGGAGCCGGCGCTCGACATCGTCGAGTTCGACCGGGAGGCTGTCGATCTCCGTGCGGATGTGGGCGGCGGCCTCGTCGACGAGGTCGATCGCCTTGTCGGGGAGGAAGCGGTCGCCGAGGTAGCGGTTGGAGAGGACAGCTGCGGCAACAAGGGCGGAGTCCTTGATGCGGACACCGTGGTGGACCTCGTAGCGTTCGCGGAGGCCGCGAAGGATGGAGATGGTGTCTTCGACGGTGGGCTCGTCGACGCGGACGGGCTGGAAACGGCGTTCGAGGGCGGCGTCCTTCTCGATGTGCTTGCGGTACTCGTCGAGCGTGGTTGCGCCGATGCAGTGGAGTTCGCCACGGGCAAGGGCGGGCTTGAGCATGTTGCTGGCATCCATGGAGCCTTCGGCGGCGCCGGCGCCAACGACGGTGTGGAGTTCGTCGATGAAGAGGATGATCCGCCCTTCGGACTCCGAGACATCCTTGAGGACAGCCTTGAGGCGGTCTTCGAACTCGCCGCGGTACTTGGCCCCGGCGACGAGAGCGCCGAGGTCGAGAGTGACGAGACGGCGGTCTTTGAGGCCCTCGGGCACGTCGCCGCGGATGATGCGCTGGGCGATGCCTTCGGCGATGGCCGTCTTGCCGACACCGGGCGGGCCGATGAGGACCGGGTTGTTCTTGGTGCGCCGGGAGAGGACTTCGATGGTGCGGCGAATCTCCTCGTCGCGGCCGATGACGGGGTCGAGCTTGCCCTGTTCGGCCATCTCAGTGAGGTCACGGCCGTACTTCTGGAGGGCCTCGTACTTATCCTCTGGATTCTGATCGGTCACGCGCTGGTTACCGCGAAGGCTGACCATGGCCTGGAGGACGGAGTCGTGGTTGAGGTTGGAGCGGGCGAAGAGCGCCGCCGTCTCGCCCTGGGCCTTGTCGACGGCGGCGAGGAAGAGGTGCTCGGTGCTGGTGTAGTCGTCCTTCAGGCGCTCGGCCTCCTGCTCGGCGAGGGTCGTGAGCTGGTCGAGGGCGCGGGACAGGTAATCTGCTGGTGGCCGGAGAGCTTCGGCGCCTTGGCGAGGGTGGCGCGGACAGGCGTGGCAATGGAGTCGGGCTGGAGCTGCATGAGCTTGAGGAGGCGTGGAACGACGCCGCCTTCCTGCTCGACAAGGGCGAGGACGAGGTGGTCGGGGGTGACCTCCTGGTGGGAGAACTCCTCGGCCAGCTGCTTGGCCTCGATCACAGCCTCCTGGGCCTTCTCGGTATAGCGATTCAGGTTCAAGATGAGATCCTAATTGGTAGTGTAAACAGTATATTCCTTGATAAGCCTGTTATCAATGTCTGAGAGAAGATTGGCCTGTTCAGCCCGGCTGGAAGAGCTCGACAAGGTTGCCGGACGGATCTTCGATGAGGACCTGGGTACCGCCGGGACCGGCGACGGGTTCGTTGCGGAAGGTGACTCCGGCGGATTTCAACGTTTCGACGAGGGAGCGTATGTCGGGCACCTGGAGGACCGGGCGATTCCAGCCACCGGGCAAGGGTTCGCTCCCGTCGGGCATGGGCTTGCGGGCAGAGGTGCCTGGGCCGGAAATCCAGACTTCGAGGCCATCGCGCTCGATCGAGGCGAAGGGAGGGCCCCAACGTTGCTTGAGGGTGAACCCGAGATGTCCCTCGTAGAACGCCAGGGCGGCGTCCACGTCGTCGACGATGATCCTGAGAGCTAGCACCGGATGCCTCCTGTCGGAATGGCAAGTGTCGCATTCCGGGCAGTCCCTCGCACGGCGTTGCGTTGCCCTTGGGAGAGCGCAATGATTGGGATGGCGCCCCCCGGAGAGTGAACCATGCGTTCTTTGCGATGGAGCGTCTCATTCGTGTTTGGTCTGGCCATGCTTGTTGCCGTCGTGGGCTGCGGTGGGGACGACGACGATGATGACGCGGCGACGGCGACCAACGACCAGGCAGGTACAGCCACAAGCGAGCCGGCGGGCTCGACGGCAACTTCCGCCGATGCAGGCGGGGACGATGCCATCGACGTTTGCGCGCTGCTTTCGCCAGAGGAAGTGAGCACCGCCCTGGGCGCTGAGGCTCCGGAGGGGGAGTCGGAGGCGCCGGTCCCCCCGTTCTTTGGGTGCGACTGGGACACGGGTGAGCAGTCCCTGGCCGTGAGCGTTATCAAATGGCCGAACGAAGATGACGCCAAGAGTTCGATGGACCTGGAGACAGAGAACAACGACTACCCGGCGATCGACGGCCTGGGCGACGAGGCGTACAACACGCAGCCGATCGATGACGTGACGGTGCGGGCCGGGCGCTACGAGATCTCGATCGGCCTCTCCTTTGTGAGTGACGACGACGAAGAAGAGCTAGCGAGGGCCACCGAGGTGGCACGCATCATTGTCAGCGGGCTTGAGTAGCGCTTGACCTGGGGGCGGGCAACCGCCAGTCTTTGGACATCCAACCGGGAAGGGGTCTCGAAGCTTTCGGGACGCCGGGGGAAGCGGGTGTCAATCCCGCGCTGTGCCGCAACTGTGTTTTCCTTCCTACAGGAAGGGATGAGCCAGGAACCCTGCCCCCTTCACCGCCGGACATCCTTCGCGCAGAAAGGAGTCGGGGGCATGGCACTTCTCCCTACCTAACCTCAGAGCGATTTCCGGACGTTTGACGTCGCCTGGCAGCGCACGCGCCTGTGTTGTTTGCCGGGCAATCCCTGTGAGGTAGCTCAACGTGTTTTCTCGATCGTTCTTTGTCCTTGCGGCTGTACTGGCCGCTCTTCCGATGCTGGTGGCCTCGGGAGCGTCCCTTCCGCAGCAGGGGGCCGTGGCCGCGGGCGTCGCGTACATCCGTGCCAGCCAGCAGGCCGATGGCGGCTTTGGGGGCTTCGGGCCCGGCCAATCGATGGACGCCATCTACGCGATCAGGGCGGCGGGAATCGACCCGAACAGCCTGGTCAAAGACGGCAAGACCCCGGCCGACTACCTGCTTTCGGTCGCCGGAGATGCTACGGACGCTGGTTCTGCGGCGAAGGCGGCGCTGGCGGCGCGCGCGCTTGGGATGGATGCGCGCGACGTCGGCGGTGTCGACCTGGTGGCCATTGCCGAGGGTGCCTATGACCCGGAAACCGGAGGGTACGCGGACAATGCGTTCACCCACTCGATCGTCGTCGTCGCCCTGACCCGATTGGGCATCCCGGCGCCCAACGGCGCGATCACGTACTTGCGCGACTCCCAGGACGACGATGGCGGCTGGGGATTCGAAGGTACGAGCGATACGGACACGACGGCGATCGCTCTCCAGGCGCTGGCGGCGGCCGGAGTGCCAACGAGCGACACCGCGGTCGCCGACGGTCTCGCCTACCTCGATTCGACACAGGGAACCGACGGCGGCTGGGGCTTCGACCCGGCTGAGTCGAACACGTCATCGACGGCATATGTCGTGCAGGCGCTTCTCGCGGTGGGAGAGGACCCTGCTGCGTACGACGTGGACGGCGTCGACCCCGTGGACTATCTGCTCTCCGTGCAGCGGGCAGACGGCTCGTTCCCGGGATTTGACCCGGGGTACGCGACGAACCAGGTGGTGCCGGCACTGGCGGGTCGAAGTTTCGGGAGCGCCGTCGATGCACCGGTGACCGAGCCCGCGACACCGAGGCGTGTGCCGGGGCCGCCCAACACGGGCTCGGGACTGGCAACGGAGGATGGCCCGGGCTTCGCTGGCGCCCGGCCTCGCGTCGATCTTCGCGGCGATGGGACTGGCGGCTGCGTCGCGGCGCCGGAAGGCCTGAGCTCCGGGAGGGCGCGGTGCATCCGATTGCCTGGTTGAGCTGGGTTTCGCTGGTGATGGTGCTGGCGTTGGTGACGACCAACCCGTACTACCTGGCCATCCTGCTGCTCTGCGTCCTCCTGGTCGCGGCCCTGGCGCCATGGTCGTCGACGGCACTCGGGACGTTTCGGCTGATGCTGCTGGCCGGCATCGGGATCGGCGTGTTCTCGATTGGCGTGGCGGCGATTAACGGTGCGAGCGGCGCCCACGTGCTCTTCGACGTTCCCGGGCCGCAATTCCCGGAATGGTTCGGGGGGTTGCGGCTGGGAGGGCCGGTGACGGCGGAGGCACTGGCGGGCGCTTCCCTGCGGGCGCTGGCCATCCTCTGTGTCTTCCTGGGCTTCGCGGTGTTCAACGGGGCGGTGAGCCCGGTGAGGTTGTTGCGACTGGCGCCTGCGTCGCTCTTTCACGCGAGCCTCGCGGTGACCGTGGGACTGACGCTGCTGCCATCGATCGTGAGCGACACACGGCGGATCCGGGAGATGCAGATGGTGCGGGGCTCGCGGGGCCGATCTGCGGGACGTGCCAGGGCTGGTGGTTCCGGCCGTGCTTGGCGGGCTGGAGCGATCGCTTCGACTGGCGGAGGCGATGGAAGCGCGAGGGTACGCGGCGGCGGCACCACCAGGCCGGTGGGCGCGACTGGCGGCGATGGCTTCGTTGCCGGCGATGCTGGCGGGCGCCTGGCTCTGGCTGTACGCGAGCGACTGGCGATGGCTCGGTCCGGTGCTGGCACTCACAGGAGCGGGTCTGCTTGTGGTCTGGGGCGTGAGCGCCCAGACGAAGCGAGTGACGACCCGCCTGGAGGATGACCCGGTGCCGGGGGCGCAGGGGATCGTGGCCGCGGCGTCCGCGGTAGCAGCGATCTCGCTCCCGTTCTTGCGGGGATCGGACTACTTGGCGCTGAGCTACAACCCATTCGCGGGACTGCCGACGCCAGAATTCGCCATATTCCCGGCGGCGATGGTGCTCCTCGCGGTGTGGCCGGTGGTGTTCCTGGCGATTTGGCCGGGCGAGAGCGCGTCGACGGTGGGACAGGGAGTAATGGCTGAGGAGGCTCCCCGGTGATTGCCCGCGCGGCCGGCGTCAGCTACAGGTACCCGCGTGCCGAACGAGCGACGCTGAAGGACGTCGAGGTTGTAGCGGGGGAGGGTGAACTCCACCTGGTCGTCGGGCCGTCCGGCGGGGGGAAGTCGACGCTGCTGCGTCTTTTCAATGGGCTCATTCCCCAGTTTCACGGCGGCACATTGACCGGGACCGTGGATGTCTGCGGGCGCGACCCTTCGCATGTCCCGACGCGGGAGATGGCGGCCCTCGCGGGGATGGTGTTCCAGGTTCCGGAAGACCAGGCAATCGCCGACACGGTTGAATCCGAGATCGCCTTCGGCATGGAGCAGGTGGGCGTGCCTCGAGTGGAGATGCGAAGGCGAATCGGGCGACTTGGCCGCGCGATGGGAGTCGAAGACCTGATGGCACGGGGACTTGCGACGCTGTCCGGGGGCGAACGGCAACGGGTGGCGCTGGCAGCAGTGCTGGCGCTGGAGCCGCCTCTCCTCCTGCTGGACGAACCGACCTCGCAGCTCGACGGTGCGGGCGCAGACGCCTTCGCCGGCGCCGTGGAGGGCGTGCGGACGGAGCGCGGGTGCTGTGTGCTGGTGGCCGAGCACCGGACGGATCGACTGTTCCCCATTGCCACGAACGTATGGCGCGTGGACAAGGGGACGGTCTCGGAGTATGCCCCTGCCGCCGCGTCGCAACTGGATGAGGCGCCGGCGCTCGCGAGGCTGTGCTATCGCCTCGGGCTGGACCCGTTGCCGCTCAGCTTCGCAGGCTGGCCGGCAGGGTTGGACCTGAGGATCGCACCCGCTGCGGCAACGAAAGCACCGGGAGACGAACTGCTGTCGACGCACTCAGTCGGCGTGTCGTACGGGACGCATCGGGCGCTGGACGGTGTCGACCTCTCGGTGCGGGAGGGCGAAGTCGTGGCGCTCGTGGGGCCAAACGGGAGCGGGAAGTCGACGCTCTTCAGGGCGATCGCGGGACTGGTGAAGGCAACGACGGGCGATGTGATGCTCGGGGGACAGGCCGCACCAGACGACGTTTCCCGGCGGACCGTAGTGGCGGGCTACGTGCCCCAGGACCCAACGCTAGCGTTCTATCGCGAGAGCCTTGGCGAGGAGATCCGCGAGACCCTGTCGCGGCGGCGCCTGGACAAAGGCGGGGCAACTGCCGTCCTCGATGCATGGGGACTCGGGGCGTACGCCGGGCGCAACCCTCGCGACCTGAGCGTGGGACAGCAGGAACGCGCGGCCCAGGCGACGATGCTGGCGCACAAGCCGCGCGTGTGGCTGCTCGACGAACCAACGCGGGGAGCGGACGTCGCGGCGCGGCAGCAGCTGGCGTGTTCACTGCGACGCCATGCCGCCGGAGGCGGCGCAGCAATCGTTGCCACGCACGACGTGGAATCGGCGGCGATGTGGGCGACGCGCGTGGTAGGCCTGGCGGCGGGGCGGATCAGCTTCGACCTGCCGGTGCGGGAAGCACTGGGGCATGGCGGGCCGCTACCAACAGCCGTGGCAAGGGTCGTACCGGGCGCACTCGTGACGGAAGAAGTGAGCCGGGCATGAGGACAGGCATTGCATTCGCGGCCCTCCTGGTAGCTATCGTGACGGTGCGGACGGCCGCTGCCGACGGCGAAGTTGGCCTGGTGATCCACTGGGGCGACGGCATAACGAGCACGGCCTGCGTGGGCTTCGCGGGCGACAGTGTCACCGGCGACGAGGTGCTGGCGACGGCGGGGTACAACGTGAACCAGTTCAGCGGGCTGGTCTGCGGGATAGACGACGTCGGGTGCCAGCACTCGGGGACGTTCAACAGTTGCACCTGCGAGTGCCAGACGGGTAGCGACTCGTGCACGTACTGGTCGTTCTTCGAGCAAGAGTACGGAGGGCAATGGCGGTACTCGGCGCTAGGCCTGTTTGTCGCCAAAGCGGAGGACGGTGACCTGGAGGCGTGGAACTGGGGCCCCGGGAGCCCGGCGAGTGCACCGGCGCCGCCGGAAACGACGTTCGAGGCCGTATGCGGGCACTCGCCCGGGGCGGTCTCGAACGTGCCGCCATCGGCGACGCCGGAACCGGTGAGTACGGTGCCGGGCGCGGGAACGGCGATGATGCCGACAGCGACAGCTGAGCTCACCCTGCCGGGAACTGCAGTGGCCTCGACGCAGACGTCCGAGCCGGCGACCGGTTCGGCCTCGCCGGGCGCAACGTCGACCAATCCTGCAACCGCAGGCGCAGCAGTCACGGGCACGCCCGCGCCGCCCGCAGCGGGAGATCCGGAGAAATCGTCGGGGGCACGGTGGGCGGCAATCGGATTCGCGGGTGTCGCAGGTGTCCTGGTCCTTGGGATAGCGGCGGCGCTGGTCACGAGGTCGCGCCGTGGCGATTAGCGTGGCTCGCGGACACCGTGCGTTGAAGTTGCCCTCGCTGGGGGTGCTGAGTTTCCTCGTGTTGAACGCGACCGGGCTCGTGGCCTACCTGTACCCATTCCTCGTGTCTTCGGCCACGGAGCCGGACAACGATTGGTTTGCCCACAACACGGATGGGCCGCTCATTGTTGCCGTGATCGGGGCACTGGCGATGGTGCTGGTAATCAGCGAACTGAGCGAAGGCTCCCTGAACAGCAAGTCCCTGGCGGCGCTGGGAGTGCTGGCGGCGATGGCGGGTGTGATGCGGACGATCTCGCTACCGGCGGGTGCGAGCCTGTACTTCTTCCTCGTGATCCTCGGGGGCTACACCTTCGGCTTTCGGTTCGGGTTCCTGCTGGGGGCCGTTTCGTTCTTCATCAGCGCGATCGTGACGGCGGGGTTTGGGCCGTGGCTGCCGTTCCAGGTTTTTGCGGCGGCGTGGATGGGGTCGACGGCTGCGCTGGTCCGGGGGCCGGTCGAGCGATTCGGACTGGGCCTGAGGTGCGCAGGTGGCGGTGCTCGTGGTGTTCGGCATCGGCTGGGGGCTGCTTTTCGGGGCGATCACCAACCTGTGGGCGTGGCCGTTCTTCGTCTCGGGGCCGGACATCAGCTATGAACCGGGACTCGGACTTCCCGAAACGGTGCGGCGGTACTGGAACTACTACCTGCTGACGAGCTTCGGCTGGGACGCCATGCGAGCGCTGGCGAATGCGGTGTTGCTGGCGACGCTGGGCCCGGCGTTGTTGCGGGCGCTCGACCGGTACCGGGACCGCTTCACGTGGTCGGAGGGGTAGGCGTTCGCGCTACAATGGTGGTGTGACTGAAGCACGAAAGGTAACTGACCGGGACAAGGAGCACTTCCGAAAGATTGGCCGCTGGAAGGTGGAAAGTCACCGGATCGCGCGCGAGGAGAATCTCGCGTTGCCCATGTCCGAGAGGGTCCTTCGAAGCATCGCGTGGTCGATGCGTGAGGCTCCTTTCTGGCGCTGGGACAGTGACCAACCATGGCCCCTGGAACTGAGGGATCGAGCGCGCAAGCGCGGCCTCCTGCATGAGTAGCCTGGAAGACACCGCACGTTCGCTCATTGGATTGGTGGCCGAGAGCCTTGAGCACGCGGGCGCAAAGGGAGCGCTCGTGGGAGGGCAGGCGGTGAACGCGTGGACGGCGCCGAGGCTGACGGTGGATATCGACGTTGCGGTGATGTCCGGAGAGCCGGCAACGAAGCTCGCCGAAACATTCGGGGCGGCAGGATTCCGGACGGAACTCGGAGTCGACCCCGACGCGGCTTCGGGTCCCGGTTTGTTGCGATTACGCCATGGGGAAACCCAGATGATGGTCGACCTGCTGGTTGCCAAGACGGACTTCGAGAGTCAATTGATAGAGCGGGCTGTGCCAGATGAGGGGCTCGCTTTGCCGGTGGCAACTGCCGAGCCTCATGGTGCTGAAACTCATTGCCTTCCGGCCCAAGGATCAGCGCGATGTGATGGAGCTGGGCAAGGTCGATGAGCTGGATTGGGCGTACATCGAGCGGTGGGCGCCGATCTGGGGGGTTGAGGAGCGGCTGACGAATCTGCGTGGCTGGTTGGAGCACGACCGGCAGATCGAACGGGACCTCGGGCTGTAGGACGTTCCCCCACCGTTCGCCGTTTCGCTACAATGGCGGCTCCGGGTGACTGGCGAAACGCGGAGTACCGCGGGGGAGCCCGGACGATGAGGAATGGTCGCTCGCCTGGGCCTGGCTGATGTAGCCCGACCGCACCCTGCGGGGTGCCACCACGGCAGGAGACCTCCACCATGCGCGCATTACTTGGCGTCTACGACAAGACCGGTATCGATACGTTTGCCCGCGGGCTCCACGAGCTGGGCTGGGAGCTGGTGTCGACCGGCGGGACGAAGGCGGCGCTCGAAACGGCCGGGATCCCGGTGACTGGGATCGAAGCGATCACGGGCTTCCCGGAAATGCTTGACGGGCGCGTGAAGACCCTCCACCCCGTCGTGCACGGCGGCATCCTTGCCCGACGGGAGCTCGCATCGCACCGGGAGGCGTTGGCCGAGCATGGCATCACAGGGATCGACCTCGTCTGCAACAACCTCTATCCGTTCTACGACACCGTGACGAAGCCAGGGATCACCTTCGGCGAGGGGATCGAGAACATCGACATCGGGGGGCCGACCCTGCTGCGGGCGGCGGCGAAGAACCACAAGGATGTGATCGTCGTCGTTTCGCCCGAGGACTACAGGCCGGTGCTGGAGCATCTGAAGGGGGCGGGAGTCCCGGCGGGGGTACGGCTCGAACTGGCGTGGAAGGCGTTCGCGCACGTCGCAGAGTACGACTCGCAGGTGTCGGAGTGGCTGCACGAGCAGGTGAATCCCGGCGAGGCGCCAACAAGCCTCACGTTGCCGCTTCGGAAGGCAGCCGACCTTCGCTATGGCGAGAACCCGCACCAAGGGGCCGCGTTTTATGTCGACCGTTCGCTGGCGGCCCACGGGCGGGGGGAATCGCGACCGCGGTGCAGCACCACGGCAAGGAGATGTCGTACAACAACTACCTCGACGCCGACGCCGCGTGGAACGCCGTGAATGACTTTCCCGGGCCGAGCTGCGTGGTGGTGAAGCACACGAACCCCTGCGGTGTGGCTAGCCGGGAGGACATGCTGGAGGCGTACCGGCTGGCGGTGCACGGCGACCCGGTGAGCGCCTTTGGGGGCATTGTCGCGTTCAACCGGGTGGTGGATGAGGCGCTGGCCAAGGAGATCCGGGAGTTCCGGAGCCCTGCCGACGGCACATCGCGGATGTTCTACGAGATCGTGGTGGCACCCGGGTACACGGAGGATGGGCTGACGACCTTGAAGGGAAAGTCGAAGGACCTGCGGATCCTCGAGGCGCAGCCCCTGGGCAAGGGTGGTCGTACCTACCGGCAGGTTGGCGGCGGCTGGCTCGTGCAGTCGGCGGATGACGTGGGCCCGGATGACATCGAGCTAAGAGTGATGACGGAGAAGCAGCCGACGCCGGAGCAACTGGCGGACCTGAAGTTCGCCTGGCGTTGCGTGAAGCACGTGAAGAGCAACGCGATCACCGTGGCGAGGGACGGGCGGCTGCTCGGCATGGGCAGCGGCCAGCCGAACCGGGTGAAGAGCGTGGAGATCGCGATGGAGAAGGCCGGCGAGGAAGTGCGCGGCGCCTCACTGGCGAGCGACGCGTTCTTCCCCTTCGCGTGGAACGACAGCATCGAGAAGGCTTGCCAGGCAGGGGTTGCGGCGATCATCCATCCCGGTGGTTCGATGCGGGACCAGGACGGGATCGACTGCTGCAACCAGTACGGCGTGGCGCTTGTGTTCACGGGGACGCGGCACTTCAAGCATTAGTCAGAGGCATCCTGGAAGCGGGCGGGTTTGAGGGACCAGGCTGTATCGAGGCAGTTGGTGCAGCCGAGGTCTTCGAGGTAGGCGAGCGTCTCGGGAGCGGTGTCGGTGGCCGGGATCGTGATGGTCTCGGCGGCTACGCCGGCCTGGTCGAGTTCGTAGAGGTAGCTGAGCGCGTAGAGCAGCTGAGTCGCAGTTATCTGCTGGCCACCGACGGTGTAGGTCTCGGCGATTCGATCGTTGTCGAAGAGGTCGCCTTCGAGAAGGGTGCGGAGATCGGCAACGGACACGTTCGTCTCGGCCGTGTTCGCGATGGTGACGGACCAGGGGCCGTAGGTGTTGGAGACGCGGGTGTCGGCCGGTGTGGTACCGGAAAGGGCGTCAACGAGAAGGGCGAAGGCATCGTCGAGCGAATAGAAATCCTCGCCGTCGTAGACCCAGCTCGGCGGCCGGCCATCCCAGTTGTTGAGGGTCCAGAGGGCGACCTGTTCGAGTTCGTCCGCGTCGACGTTCCAGTAGTCGTCCGAGGTGAAGAGGCCGATGACTTCGCTGGCATCGACGAACTGGAGGGCGTTCGGATCATCAGTCATGCGGCCGGCGAGGTAGTCGAGCGCTTGCTGCGTGAAGGCGTAGCGCTTGTTCCGCTCCTTGTCGGTCTGCAGGAGATCCGGGGGTAGCTCGGGGGAGGCGGGGTTGAGGTAGCCGTACTTTGTAGGGCTGGTCGACTCGACGGTGTAGAGATACTTGTCGGCAATACCGAGGTTGAGGACGAAGGAACGGGTGCCGTCGATGGAATTGAGCGTGTCGGCGAGTGGGTCCGAGCCTTCGCGGAGAGCGCCCGCATTCACGCCCTCGACGGAGGCGCTGTCGTTGATGCGGATGGAGTTGTCCATCCAGAAGGTGCCGGAACTGGTCTCGTGGGTAGGCGTAAGGATGGCGAGGAGGCCATCGCGGATGGTGGCGTAGTCACCGCCCTGGGCGACATCGCCGTGGTCAGGGAAGCCGAAACTGAGCATCCGGTCGGGGACGAGTTCACGGACGGCCTGGCTCCCGGCCGACCGTTCGACCTGGACGCCGTCGGATTGGCCGTAGCCGGTGACGAGGGTGACCTGGCCGAAGACGTCGAGGACCTCATCGATGCCGCCGCCGCGTTCATCGGTGCAGCCCCCGTAGGCCGGGTCCTTGCGGCAAGTGATCCAGGTCCAGAGGGCGTCGTAGACCTCGTCATAGGTGGGCTCGGCCGGAAGGTCGTTCATCGGTCGGTTCTGGTAAGTGGGTTCGTGCTTGGCGTGGTAGCCAAATTCCACGAGGCCCTGGTCGTGCAAGGAGAGGAGGTAGTCGACGAGGCCGGTTTCGTCGTTGCGGCTGGCGACTTCCTCAGCGTCGGCGCCCATGAATTCGATGGTCCAAACGGGGTCCAGTTCAGGATGCTGGGCGGCGAAGTCTTCGATCATGGCGCCGATCCGCCAGTAGCGTTCTTCGGAGAGTTCGTCGTTGAACTGGTCTTCGGTGTGGGTGAAGAGGAAGAGGTAGGAGGGGGCGTCGGCGAGGGGCGTGTCGGTCACTTCGGGGCCGGGAGGAAGGGAGAAATCGGCACCCGCTGCATCGGCTGCTGCGGAGGTGGGAGTTGGTGTAAGGAGGAGCTTGCGAGCCGTTTCGGTCGGCTCCGGGGCGGCATCGTTGGAGCTGCAAGCGACAGCAGCGAGGGCGAGCAGCAACGAGAGGAAGACTGCGCGTAGATCGAGTCGCATGGCTGGGCCCCCTATCCCGATCGACGACCGGGTTGTGCCAGATCTTTAGCGTGAGCGGGACAGAACTTGCAGCCCTGTAGCTCATGGCGTGAGGCTGGCTGATGGTGACGCGCGTTCTTGGATGCGTAGCGAACCAACAGGTATCGTCTGGCAGACTTCGCACCGCGAACGAACAAGGGGCGTACATGGATCGCAAGGCACTGATCGAACTGTTCGACTACACCGGCTGGGCGTGGGAGCGCATTGCCCGGACGATCGATGGACTGCCACCGGACCAGTTCGGGACGCCGGTGCCGGGATCCGGCTGGCCGGCGCTTTCGGACTGTGTGGAGCACTTCACCGCGGCGTACGACGGTTGGCTGAACGGCGAGTGGGCATGGAATCTCGGACCGCGGCAGTACCCGCGAGACGGCGAAGGGTTCCCGGGAACGCCTGAATTGAAGGTTTGGGCAGGTATGCAGGAGTATCGGACCAAGGTGCGCGCGCAGTGCCGGGTAGCGCTGGACCGTGAGGACGAATGGCTGTTTACGAAGGTCGGGCGGGACTACGGCGATGGCGAGGAGGTCTGGAGCCCGGGTGACACGATCGGGAACCTGCTCCTGCATGAGCGGGGCCACCACGGCGACCTGAACACGCTGTTCCATCAGCTGGGCGTGAAGAGTTACATCATCGACTACCGCTATTTCCTGACGCGGAACGCTGACTTCACCATGGACGGACGACGAATAGGTAAACCTGTCCTTGCCGGTCATGGAACCGGTGTCCGCGGGCCATCGTTCTATGAGATATGCAGCCACGCATCTGTTGGCACTGCCTTCCTGGGCCGGGCCGCTGCTCGCGTTGATGGGAGCGGCGTTTGTCGGGCTGGCGGTAGCGTTCGCCCTGGTGAAGTCCGGTGGTTCAACGGCGCCGAACGCGCCGGGCGACTTCCCAACGCCGACCACAGGTCCCGGTACAGCCAACGGCGACACCGGAAGGGTCACCGCGGCTGCTCGACGGCGTGCCGGTCCTCCCGCTCGACGTTGTCGACCATGCCTCGTTGCAGCCCGGCGAAGTTGTCTACTACACCTCCGATTGCTCGGTCTGCAACGGCGCGGAACTTTCGCGGATGGTCGCGGACGATGCCGGCGTGTTGCGCGTGGACGATCTGCTGCGGCCGAACCAGCCGGGATTGCCGGCGGGTTACCCGCTGGCGCCGATTGTGACGGACGGCGCCGGGATGTTCGCCGCGGCATGGTGCCACACGGACGAGGGGTACTGCGGAAAGCGCCACGATGGCAGCGTTGATGATGTGCCACGGTCGCTTGTCGTATCGCGGGATGGCGGGGTGACCTGGACCGTCGCGGCCGAGATCCCCATGGGCGGCAGGGTCATCGGCCTCGCAGGGGATGAAATGCTCGTGGGGATCGAGGCGGAGGATGGTGGCCAGTCGGCACTCCTGCTTCCTTCGGGCCGGGAGGTCTCAGTGCCGGACGAGGCGGACGCGGGCTTCGTGTCACATCCGGAGAGGCTTTCGTTGCTCAGGCACGACTTCGAGGATGGCTACGGGAACGAAACGGCGGTGGCGATCGGACCCGGAGGCCCGGATACGTGGCATGTGCTCGAGGGTGGCACCCTGAAGGTCGTGGCAGTGGTCGACGACCACCGACTGCTCGCGAATGCAAGCCGGGAGGCGAAAACCGGGCTGGATCCAGTCAATGGCGCCGTGCTGGTGGACCTCGATGCAGGCACGATTGCCAGCTTCCCCGGGCTCGACTCGTCGCCGGAGAGCGCTGCGTCCGCGATCGCGCTCGTTGCCGGCCCGTTCTTTCGGGTAGACGCGGGTGGGGACTGCCTCAATGTACGCACGACGGTTGGCGTGGGGGCGCCGGTGTTGATGTGTGCAGCGGACGGCGTGTTGCTCGGGGACAGGGAGGACGCGTGGGAGCGGGACGGGATGACGTGGCTGGCGGTGAGGACGCCGGACGGAAGGAGCGGTTGGGCTTCGTCAGAGTACCTGCGGTAGCCGGGGGAGCGTCGGAGTGGCGGTAGGGCGCTGCAGGCCCAGGCAGCTTGCTCAGAGGGAACCCCGGACGCTCCCTGCCGGTCGCGGCTCTGATTTGGTGGACAGGCTAGCCGAGGACGACGGTGCGACGGCCATCGAGGAAGACGCGGTCTTCGCTGTGGGCGCGGACGGCGCGGGCGAGCACCAGGCGTTCGGCATCGCGGCCGACCTGCAGCATGTCGTCGACGGTGTCGCGGTGGCTCACGCGGACGGCTTCCTGGTCGATGATGGGGCCGTCGTCGAGGATCTCGGTGGCGTAGTGTGCGGTCGCGCCAACGATTTTGACGCCGCGGTCACGAGCCTGGTCGTACGGCTTGGCGCCTGCGAAAGCGGGTAAGCAGGCCGTGGTGGACGTTGATGACCTGCATGGGATAACCGCCGAGGAAGACGGGCGAAAGGATCTGCATGTAGCGGGCCATGACGACGAAGTCGACGCCGTAGTCGCGGAGAAGAGCGAGTTCGGCCTCCTCCTGGGCGGCCTTGGTCTCCCTGGTGATGGCGACGTGGTGGAAGGGGATGCCGAAGCCCTCGACCACGAGCTGGAGGTCGTCGTGGTTGGAGACGACGCAGGCGATCTCGGCGGCGATTTCGCCGGCCCGCACGCGCCAGACGAGGTCGAGGAGGCAATGGTCGTACTTCGAGACGAAGATGGCCATGCGTTTCGGCTTCGCGGTGGAACGGAGCTTCCAGTCCATCTCGAACTGGGCGGCGAGGGCGGTCATGCCGCTGGAAACTGCTTCGAAGCTGGCGCCACGGGGCTCGAATTCGACGCGCATGAAGAAGCGGTCGGTGGTGCGCTCGCTGTGCTGTTCGGCCTCGATCACGTTGGTGCCGTGAAGGGCGAGCATGGAAGTGACGGCGCTGATGAGGCCCGGACGGTCGGGGCAGGTGACGGTGAGGATGCCGCGTTCCATGAGGACTAGTCTCTGGTCTAGTCGTCTGGTCGCTAGTCGGCCAGTCGGGGGGTGTCGTCTATGGCACGAGCTTTGCCGCGAGGTCGGGGAAGTCGGTGCCGGAGATGTCGACGAAGTCGGGAGGTGCGAGGTCGCCGTCGTTGCCTTCGCCGCGTTCGCCGGGGCGGGGAACGTAGGCGGTGTGGAGACCGGCGGCGGCTGCGGACTTCAGGTCCCAGGGGTGGGCGGCGACCATCATGACCTGCGAGGGGTCGAGGCCGATCACTCGGCAGCCGGCCTGGTAGGCGGCCGCATCGGGCTTGTAGTGGCCGAGGAATTCGCAGCTGAGGATGCCGTCCCAGCTGAGGCCACCGTGCTTGGAGCTGTCGACGACGAGCGACCAGCTGAGCACGGTGAGGACGACGACCGTGTAGCGCGAGCGAAGGCGTTCGAGGGCGGCCGGGAAGTCGGGCCAGATGTTGAGGCGGTGCCAGACGCGGTTGAGGTCATCGAGTTCGGCGGAGGAGAGCTGCACGACGGGAAAGTCGGGGGCGATTTCGTCCAGGGCGAGGCGGTGGAGCTGGTCGGCGTTCATCCACTCGAGTTCGCCGGAGCGCACCTTGGCGAGGAGCTGGAACATGCGGGTGCGCCAGGCGTTGGCGTAGGCGGCGGCGTCGAGGTCCCAGCCGCGCTGGCTGGCGAGCCGCTCATCTCGTCGCGGATGGTGGAGTGCCAGTCGAAGACGGTGCCGCCGACATCGAAGGTGAGGGCGCGGATGGTGGAGAGGTCGAGGGTCATGGCTACACCTTCTCCAGGGCAGGGATGACTTTGGTGGCCATCTGTTCCATGACGGCGGGGTTTTCGCAGCCGATGAGGTAGCCGAGGGCGCCCTGGGCACCGATTGCCGCGAAGGCGGAGAGGCGATCGATCTCCTCGGATGCACGCTCGCCGGTGGGACCGGGATCGAAGCGGCCGACGATGGTCTTCTCGATGGCGTTGAAGTCGCGGCCCTCGCGTTCGCAGTGTTCGCGGAGGATGCCGAAGAGGCGGGCGGTCTCTTCGGGGCTGGAGCCGCGGACGTTGCAGGTGTCGGCGTAGCGGGCGACGAGACGGAGCGTCTTCCTTTCGCCGGATCCGCCGATAAGGATGGGCGGGCGGGGCGACTGCACCGGCCGCGGCGAACAGAGAGTCTCGCGGAGATTGTAGTGCTTGCCTTCGAAGGGGCCGTCGTTGTCGCTCCACATCTGGAGGGAGATCTGGATGGTCTCTTCGAGGCGTTCGAAGCGTTCCTTGAGGGGCGGGAAGGGAATGCCGAGGCCTTCGTGTTCGCGCTGGAACCAGGCGGCACCGATGCCGAGCCAGGCGCGGCCGCCGGAGAGGACATCGAGGCCGGTCACCTGCTTGGCGAGGAAGCCGGGGTGGCGATAGGTGATGCCGGTGACGAGGGTGCCAAGCTTCACGCGGGAGGTGCGGGCAGCGATGTAGCCGAGGATGCCGTAGGCCTCGAACATCTCGTTCTGGGCGGGGCCGACGTTGGGGATCTGGAAGTAGTGGTCCATGACCGAGATGCGGTCGAAGCCTGCCTGGTCGGCGCCGGTGACGATTTCGTCGAGCTTTGCGGGGAAACCTTTGTTGTCGACGCCGTAGGTGAAGTTGGAGAGGTGCAGACCAAGCTTCATTGGTGCTCCTTGCGGGTATGGGGATGGGTCGTGGTAGCCGAGTTTACGCCCGGGCGCTTACAACACGACGTGCCGTGCGAGTAGTACGCTCGAAAGCGTGACGACTGCGACGCGTCCGGTGCGTCCCGCGTTGCGCGGGTACATCCACCTGCTGGCGGCGCTGGTGGCGCCGTTTGGGCTTGCCTGGCTTCTGTACCGCGCCAGCTCGCCTTCGGAATATGCGACGGCCGGGGTGTTCGGCGCCGGGATGATCACACTGTTCCTGGCATCGTCGCTCTATCACCTGCCGCCGTGGCCGCCGCTCGGCCGGAGCATCGCCAAGCGCGCGGACCACGCGGCGATTTTCTTCTTTGTGGCGGCGGCGTATGCGCCGTTCTGCATTGTGGCGCTGCCCCGAACCTGGGGAGTACCTCTGTTAGCGACGGTTAGCATTCTTGCTTTGCTCGGGGCGGTGGTGAAGGTCTGCTGGCCAGGAACGCCACCCTGGATCAACCTCGGCATGTACCTGCCGGTGGGATGGGCGGCACTCGTGGCGCTACCGATCATCATGCGCGAACTGAGCCCGGCGGGATCAGTGTTGCTGTTGACCTCCGGGGCAACGTTCACGGCGGGGGCGGTGATCCACGCGATGCGATGGCCGAATCCTCTGCCACGGATTCTTGGCCACCACGAGATCTTTCACGTTGCGACCGTCGTGGGGACCGCGCTCCTGTTCCTGACGATCGACCTCGACGTTTTCGGCCGCTAGGACGGATAGCCGAACCAGCGTTGGCGAGTGAGATTGCGAACTCCGCCTTTTCGCGGCGCGCCCTCCAGGCTGGGTCCGATGAGCGGGGCACGCGGAGATGGACCGCCGTAGAAGTCCGCATCGAGCCGGGCTACAGTCTCGTCGCCGAATTCCACGTAGCAGGTCCCGGTGCCGCCGTAGGGAGCGGGCAATGGTCGGACATCCGCCGATGACTGGCGGAGAGGGAGGGATTCGAACCCTCGAGGGAGATGCCCCCTACAGTTTCCAGGGTTTTATGTGAGTGTAGGTTGTTGTGGAGTTTGGAGGGGTAGGAGAAGGAACGTGCAAGGCGAGCAAATCATGATGGGTCGATTGACAGCGCAAAGACGAGCGTTTCGATGCGTATGCTTGTGGTAGAGGTATTACGAACGGCGAAACACGCGCAGACGCGTCAGGCACTCAACACGTTGAAATCGGAACACGCTGGCGGCCAATTGGCGAGACGGCGAGTCTGACGGGCTCTCAATGCTTGCGCGATGGATGGAGGCTAAAAGGGAATTGGCGAGCTTCGACTATGCGGGCTAGGAGAATCTGCAGGGAACTCTCTCAGTCCGAACTTGGATGGCGCAAGCTGCAGTCGCTCACGGCTGCTGATATTGCCGGACGCATAACGGATGGCTCGAAGCCGAGGAATTGGACGGCGGACTTAGGATTGTGCATCGAGCTACGGCCAAGCCACGGAAGCGGTCACGGAATGGTGGTGGATTCAGAACATCGAGGCCGCAGTCACTCGAAGTCCATCGGTACAGGTGTACGAACAGACTCCGGCCGAATAGATACTACTGCGGGTTGGGGATGAGGGGCCCCTTGACGCTGCACCGACATCCAGGTCGATAGCCTTACGTGGGAAGTCGTGCTTGGTGGGGTCCACGGAGTCTGGTGGGAACCAAGTCACTCAGACTCAATCGGTTCAAGCTCAACGGAGCCATCGCGAACCACTATCCTTCGATGGTCGGACTCGATTCCACGAACGCGTTTGGCATCGCTCTCTTCGTCGCAGCGGACGTAGGGTTGCCAGTGACTCTCGGTCAGTTCCGAGCGTTGCCTTGACTAGCTGCACGCCGCGGCCTCGTTTCGCAAGCATCGACATACACCTCTCGTCAACGACTATACGAAGACTCGGCCTTATGCCTGCACTTGGCGAACTCTGACGTGTAAGGTCTTCAATCCTTCGAGAGAGCGAGCGAACACGGGAGTCGCGTCAAATCGCCGCTCGGCGTACTCGCATACAAGCCGTCCATGGACCCTTCGTCTGTACAGGCAGCGACAGCTTCCTGCCTCCGTACATGTCTGCGTAGCGAATGTGGCAGACGATGACTCTGGCCTCCCAGCTCGCGGGGAACGGAGCGACCTGAACGCGAACAGGTTTGCCTCGTAAAGGTATGGGATGCGAATCGTATTCACCTCCGGCAGTTCCAAGCGGCGGAGTCCGGGTCGAAAGCCCGCACCAAGAAACTCGCCTCGATGCTGTAGGCGACTCCTGAGGGTGAGCCTGGAGGTTTCTAAACCAAGCGGAGATACCAACTCTCGGGCCATGAGACTTGTCGCCGAAGACTAGCGTGTTCGCCCCCGAAGCATAGTAGGCATCTGGCATCACGATGTCGCGATGGCCAACAAGCAACGTAGGTAGTAAGTCGACCCTCACGTGTGCGCTCAGTTCGCGGCGCCTCACTTGGAATCGTGGCGCTGTTGCCGATACACGAGCAAGAGCCCAATAACCGCGCTGGGGAGGCCGAAGATGCCGACCAACGCCCCCCATCGCGTCGAGGAACTGCTGAGCCTCGGACGGGCCATTCGGGGTGTGCGTTGCCCGAATACGTTGGACTCCGACCACGGCAATGTGATGCCCGCAGTGATGGCTACCACCGCGGAAACAATGACCAGTGCCACTAGCACCCATCTCACGGCGTCACACGATAACAATCACCGTGGCGACTTGACAGCCTCAGGTATCGCTTCACGAAGAAGCCCCAGGCGTCGTGGCAGCGACCCGAGGCTGCGGTCAAGCTAGTTACTAGCCGGGACGCTCTCAGTGTAGTGCGCTCGCTCCACCGCAGTTTCACAGTCGTACAGAAGCCAATCACGAAGCGGGAAGCTGGGGAGACGGATACGGTAGAGTTTAACTGGCGGAGAGGGAGGGATTCGAACCCTCGAGGGAGTTGCCCCCCTACACGCTTTCCAGGCGTGCCTGTTCAACCACTCCAGCACCTCTCCGGTTGGCCAGTGACGCCCTTTGCGGGCAACGTCAGCCAGTGTATCGAACCGGCTGGTGATGGCCTATTGGGGCCTATTCGTCCGGGTCTGCTGGATTGCCGCGGCGGTGTTTGGTCCTGGCTTCGTAGCGGGCCCACATTTCGTCCTGGGCCTCGGCAGCGCCGCGGCGGGCCTCCCTGACCACGTCGGATGCGGTTTCTCTGACGGCAGCAAGGATGTTGCGGGCCGTTGCGCGCTGACGGGCAGTGCGATCGCGAATGCGCTGGGCGGCCTGGCGAACCTGGTCGCGGGCGTCCCTGGTTGACTCTGCAACCTCTTCCACGGCCTTGGCGGCCATCTCCTCGGCGGGTGACTCTTCAGGCATATCGTCGCCGGTGGTGCCGGGTTCTTCGTCCATGCTCACTTCTTGCGCCGGATCTTGTCGCCGATGCCGCCCACTGCGCCAAGACCGGTACGGACGCCCCGGAAGATGGAGTAGATCCGGACGATGGGGGCGACGGCGGTCTCGCCGACGAATTCGGAGGTGCCCTTGACGTTATCGAGGGTGCCCTTGAGTGAGTCGACAGCGGGGGCAACGTTTTCGCGGAGGAGGCGGCGAATGGTCATGACAAGGAGAAGCACAGCGACGGCGACGGCGATCCAGATCACCCCGGCGAGGACGAAAAGGAAGCCGAAAGCGACGATGGTGATGTCGCGCCACTCGGACCAGCTGTCGGGGGCGGCCCAGGAATCGGGGCCAAAGTCGTCCGGGAAGATGCTGGCGCCGAAGTAAGCGTCGACGAAAACAAGCACGGCGAAGACGACCACCGCAACAAAGATGGCCAGGACGATGACACCGCCGATTGACTTCATTCGCGCTCCGATCCTTGGCCGATGATAGATGGCGGAGATTGAGGCTGCAAAAAGTTCACGTTCGAGACGCCCGGCAGGGGTTTGTATGCGGGAGATTCCCGATGCGCCGGGCGAGGGGCGCGGCAAACAATGCAGGGGCTGCCCGGGGTGCGCGCCAGGGCTGCAGAAGGGGCATGTTCCTGAAACACGAGATACTGGTTGTCGATGACGACCACGCGATGCGTGTGCTTCTCACGCGACTCCTGGAGGGGGAGGGTCACAGGGTTGAAACAGCGGTGGACGCCGAAGATGCCCTGGCGCAGTTTCGGCCGGGCCGGTTCACCATCGTCATCAGCGACGTGGTGATGCCGGGAGCCTCGGGCATTGAACTGCGGGCGGCGATTGCCGAGCGAGAGCCGGGGCTTCCTTGCCTTCTTGTCAGTGGTGCGGATATGGACCGGGGCCTGCGCTATGCCGCCTCCACCTACCGGACGTTTTTCCATGCAAAGCCCTTCGAACCCGAGGAACTGTTGCGCCTGCTCGATTCCATCGAGCTTGATAGTGAAGAGGCGGCCGCCTCCTGAGCCTCAGGGCTGAAGGGTGAGTGCGACGACGACGTCCGCGAGCGACTGCGGGTCGAACTGGAGCCCGATGAGCTGGTCGAGATAGACGAGGTCGAACGGCTCGCCGGCATCGAGGCCCACCGTGTCGGCGAGCACAGCGGCGTAGACATCGGAGAGGATCTCGGGGGTCGGGTCGCTCACGCTGTCGAGCTGGTAGGCGTTGGCGATGTGCTCGGCGAACGAACCGACGGTGCTTGAGCTGCCAGGAAGGGCCTCAACGATACCGTCGCTGGGAAGGACGCCGAGAGACTCGGGATAGCGTCGGCCGCTGTTGATCATGGTGATGAGGTCGAGGTTGAAGACGCGGGAGAGTGGGGTTTCCTGGAGCGCGATGGTTGGGTCCACGGTCAGGAGCTGGGCATAGAGGAGGACATCGAAGGCGGTCGCGGCGATCTCTTCCTCGGCGCTGTCTTCGCGGTCGCAATGGATGGCTTCGTGGGCGATGAGGGGCATGAGCAGTTCGAAACGTTCACCTTCGAGTGCAGGTGAAAGGACGATGATGCGGTTTCCGGCATCGTCGTAGATGACGCGAGCGAGGAGGGAGTCGCCGTCCGGAATGTCTTCGAAGTCGATCCGGACGACCGGGGTCTTGACACAGGAGACGTCGGAGAAGAGGTAGGTGATGGCCGGCTCGGCGAAGCTGCCGTTGAGGGAGGCGATTGCGGCCCTGAGCTTGGGAGAGGGGACGACAGCGGGGTCGATGTTGTCGAAGGTATCTTCGGCGCGGGCAACGATGGCGCCGGTTGAACCACGAGCGACCATGTGCTGGACGAGGGCTTGCCGCATGGCAACCGGATCGCGGTCGGCGCCGGTGACGGGAGGCGGACCACCGGCCGTAACGATGTCGGGCGACGTGGGTGTAAGCGCGTGGGCGGCGAGCGTGGCCTGGAAGGCGGAGAGGCTACTGGCGACGGTGGTTTCGACCGGCGGATCCTTTTCGCGGCCGAAGAAGCCACCATCGATCGAGAGGGTCGACTCCACGGGCACCGGCTGGTTGATGGTCAAGGAGACTGTTGCACCGTCGACGCGGACCCCCGAGGGAGACAGGGTCTCCGTGCCGTCCGCGGCGATCGCGCTGGCAACCTCCAGGTGGAAGTAGGAGGAGGCCGGCTCGTCGCGCTTGCCGTTGTAAACGGGAGCTTCGAACTCGAGCGTAATAACGGTGCGCTGCAGGGCGAGGCCGTTGTCGACCTGGCGTTCGGCGGTGGCGCGCGTGAGAGCTGGCGGCTCCGGCGGGCCACCACTGCCGCCACAGGAGGCGATGACAACGACCACAGCGATCACTGCCAGGGCAGGCCATCTCATCCCCAGGAAGCCCATCGTTCGCTGCCTTTTCGCCGCGTAGCATCGGCAGGTGATGGCACAGGATAACCAGCAGCGGGCCCGGCCGGGGATCGAACCGCCGTACCTCGAAAAGAAAGTGAAAATCGACGGCACGGTCCGCGAATATCGTTGCACGGCGGCGCACCTCGAGCGGGGGATGGCGATCATTCGTTTCCAGATGCGGGGCGGCGGACTGGTGCCCGGCACGGCCGTGTACGTACCGCCGGGATCGGTCTCGTTCGGGTTCTTCTGGGTCGCGAAGCCGTACAACCTGTACCGGATGATGGACCGCGACGGGGTGGCGTTCGCCCATCGCTTCGATGCGGTGGCCGATGTGCAGATCGGCGAGCACGAATTGAGCTACCGCGACCTGGAACTCGACTGGTGGGCACTGCCGGACGACACCCTGATCGAGGAGGACCGCGACGAGTTCGACCAGCGGGTGGCAGGAGGGGAGATCGACCAGCGCGACCAGGAGCTGGCGCGGGAGGCGTCGCTGGCGGTGTACAGCCGGTACCGGCATATCATCGACCGGGCGGGTGCGTTGATGGCGCGTTTGGGGATAGGGCCGTGAGGCTTTACAAGCGTGCCGGCGAAACGGCATAGTCCTCGGCTATGTGGAGTTTCCTGCGCCGCCAGTTCCTGTATTTTCTCGTCGGCTTTGTCGTCAGCTTCGTGATCTACCTGTTTGTGAGGTTCGATGCGGACAAGGTGATCCTCGGCGTTGGGGTCGGGATCATCGGGGGGCTCGTGCTGTCGGTGCTGTTGTTCCTGCTTGAGCGGCGGTTCCCGGACCAGTCCCAGTCGCCACCGATGTGAGAAGCGCGGCGGCGCTCGACCCCCACCGGGCCGGCACAGTTGCCGTCGTCATCGCGGCCTTGCTGCTGAGCACGGGCGGGTTGTTCATCAAGGCCGTGGAGATCGACGCCTACGGGATCAGCATGTGGCGTTCGCTGCTGGCCGGCCTGACGATCTGGGCGATCTTGCGGCCGCCGCTGGGGGCGAAGCCAAAGCCAACGACCGTTGCCATTGCGGCGAGCTACGCGGGGATGCTGCTCTTCCTTGTCATCGCGACGCGATTGACCACGGCGGCGAATGCGATCTTCCTGCAGTTCACGGCGCCGCTGTACGTGGCGGTGCTTGCGGGGGTGTTCCTGCGGGAACGACCGACGCAGCTGGACATTGCTACGCTCGTGGTGACCTTCGCCGGGATGGCGTTGTTCTTCGTGGGAAAACTGGAGACGGACGCGCTGACAGGCAACCTGTTCGGGCTTGCTGCCGGCCTTTGCTTCGGTTGCATGCTCGTGCTGTTCAGGGCGCCGGGGGTCACGGCGGAGGACAGAGTGGCGGCGGTGATTATCGGGAATCTTGGGCTGGCGGCGGTCTTGTTGCCGGTGAACCTTGCCCGGGGCGATACGTCTGTGTTCACACCGGGACTTGCCGACGGCGCCGGCCTTGCGTTCATGGGGTTCGCCCAGATAGGGCTTGGCTACATCGCGATGACGTATGGGATCGCGCGCGTGGCGGCGCTGGAGACATCGCTGGTGAACATGGTGGAGCCGGTGCTCAACCCGGTCTGGGTGTTCATCTTCCTGGGGGAGAACCCCGGCGGCTGGGCCATCCTCGGTGGGGCAATCATCGTCACGGCGGTGGCCACGAGGATCCTGCTGAGCGAGCGGGGCCGGGTGCCGGGCGCCGTGGTGCCTGTGACGTGACGACGGGCGAGCGGCTGCTCCAGATCTATCAACAGCTCGACGAGATGCACGCCTGGCGGGGCTGGCACTGGTGGCCGGACGGGGAGCCGTTCGAGGTCATCGTGGGGGCGATCCTCGTGCAGAACACGAGCTGGACGAACGTGGAGCGGGCACTGGATCGGCTCCGCGCGGCAGATGCGCTCTCGGTGGAGGCGATGGACGGGCTCAGCGAGGAAGCCCTGGAGGAACTGGTGCGGGCGAGCGGACAGTACCGGACGAAAGCGAAGAAGCTGCGAGCATTCATAGCCCTTGTCCGGGAGCACGCTGGGCTGGCGGAACTGCTTGCGCTGGATGGGACGACGATGCGGGCCGAATTGCTCGCGACGTGGGGCATCGGACCAGAGACGGCAGATGCGATCGTGCTCTACGCGGGAAAGCAGCCGGCGTTCGTTATCGATGCCTACACCCAGCGGGTGATGTCGCGGCTGGGAGAGGGGCCGGTGTCGACGACTGACTACGCGACGTGGCAACGGTTTTTCACGGAACGACTGGAGCCAGACCGGGACCTCTGGGCACGGTATCACGCGCTGATCGTCCTGCACTGCAAGCACCTCTGCCGGAAGCGGGACCCGAAATGTGGCGAGTGCACGCTGGCGCGTGAGTGCGGGTACGCGCAGGCGGAAGGTAACCGAATCCCGGCGAACTCGTTGTAAGGTCCGTGCCCGGAGAAACGACCACGGACGACCTTACGCTGATGCGCGAAACGCTAGGGCAGCTCGGGTATGTGCTGCTGGGCGAGCCGACGCCGATCGCCTCGGGGCGGAACCACAACTGGCGCGTGGAAACGGGCGCAGGGCCGCTCTTCTTTCGACGGCACCGGCACACACGACCGCGGGAGCGGATCGAGCTGGGGCTGGCAGCGATGTCCCATGCCGCCACGAGGGGTGTGCCGGTTGCGGAGCCGATCGCGGCGGCGGATGGCTCTGTCCTCTTCGGGAGTGAAGGCTGCTACGCCTCGGTCTATCCGTGGGTGGAGGCGTCGACCTACTCGCGGGGGGCGATCACGGCGGCACAGGCAGCGGTGTTCGGCGATATTCACGGCCGGCTGCATGTGGCGCTGCGCGACTTCGAGCACGGAGAGATGCAACCCGCCACCGAGGTCTGGTGGGACAGCGAGCGGTCGCTACGCGACCTGGCCCATGTGACCCGGGTGGTCCGTTCTTCAGGACCGCTCGAAGGTCTGGACGCCGATGACGTGCTTGGCGGGATCCGTCGCCAGGTCGAGTTGTTGGAATCTGGTGAGCTGCCGCGGCCGGAGGAATTCGGCGCGCTACCGAGGCAAGCGATCCACGGCGACGTGCACGAGGGGAACGTGATGCTGCAGGCGGATGGCACGGTTGCGGCGGTGGTGGACTGGGACATGGTGGCCACGGCGCCACCGTTATACGAGGTCTTGCGGGCGGCGGACTTCACGTACGCGCTCGACAACCTCGAGGTGCTGGACAGCTATTTGGCCTCGTATGCAGCGGCGGCGCCGTATGAGGCATCGCTCGGCGAGCGGATCGTCAACCTCTGGACAGCGAGCGTGATCCACAACACGTGGGCATTGCGGGCGGCGTTCCTCGAGGAGGATTGGCGCGTGGCCCCGTTCATCGGCGCACACCGCCAGCGGATCCGGCAGTTCTCGGACGGCGAGTACCGGGAGTGGCTGGCGGGCCGCTTCGCGGCGTTTGGCGAGTAGGACGAGGGTCACGGCCGGCGTCGCTTCTCCCTCCTCGCTTCTCCCTCTACCGTAGATGGGTGCAGTTAGGGATCATCGGTTTAGCGCGTTCGGGGAAGACGACGGTGTTTAACGCCGTGACGCGAAGCACGGCTGCGGTTGGCGGTTACAGCGACCAGCCGAACGTGGGTGTGGTGACGGTGCCCGATGCACGCGTGGACCGGCTGGCAGAGGTCTACAAGCCGAAGAAGACGACCTACGCGACGATCCAATACGTGGACTTCCCGGCGGCGGGGGCGAACTTCGGCAAAGGCGAGGGCCCGGGCGGCAAGTTCCTCAACGACCTGGCGCGGATGGACGCACTGATCCACGTAGTGCGGGTGTTTGAGGACCCGGCGGTGGCACATCCGGAGAGCAACATCGACCCGGACCGGGACATCGCGACGATGGACCTTGAGCTGACCTTTGCGGACCTCGCGATGATCGAGAAGCGGCTGGAACGGCTGGCGTCGGAAATGCGGTCGGTGAAGGCGGGGGAACGAGACCAGGCAGTGAAACTTCAGTCGGTCCTCGAGCGAATCAAGGGGGAGCTGGAGAACGAAGTCCCGGTGAGAGCACAGGAGATCAGCGCCGAGGAGGAGAAGCTGCTGGCGGGGTCGCGATTCATGACGCGGTTACCGATGCTGGTGCTCCTGAACATCGGCGAAGAGGACCTGGAGCGACGCGAGGAGATCGAAGCGAAGGCGCAGGCGAAGTACCGCGAGCACGGACGTGACGTCGCAGTGGTGGCGGGCAAGTTCGAGATGGAGCTGAACGACTTGAGCGAGGAGGAGGCGGAGGAGTTCCGGGAATCGGCGGGAGTGACGGAGAGTGGGATGGCGGGCGCTATCCGGCTGAGTTACGGACTGTTGGGCTGATTAGCTTCCTGACGGCGGGGCCCGACGAATGCCGGGCATGGACGGTGGAGGCGGGGTCACCGGCGCCGGTCGCGGCGGGGAAGATCGATAGCGACCTGCAGCGGGGCTTCATCCGGGCAGAGGTAGTGTCGTTCGACGATTTCACGGTAGCGGGGAGCGAGGCGGAGGCGAAGAAGCGGGGAGTGCTTCGTACTGAGGGGAAGGAGTACGTGGTGAAGGATGGGGACATCGTGAACATTCTGTTCAACGTGTGAGGCGGTCTTTGGTCTTTGGTTGCCAAATCGTTGGGCTAGGAGCATGCGCTGAATCCACCCTGGGGTGGCGGAGCCGCCGCGATCTGCCGGGAGTCGGGCGACCACGCCCAGCCTCCGGGTCCATTGATATTCGCGGCGATTTGTTTGGGCGGCTCACTTCCGTCGCTGGGAACTACGTAGAGTTCGAAGTCGGTTGAGTAAGCGACCTGGTCCCCATCGGGTGAAAACCGGGCCACGAGGTCGATGCCCTGGACGAGCACCCGGATGTCACCCGATCGGTCGAGGACCACGAGTTCCTGATCGTTCGTGCAGACATCGACATTGGCGAGGACCGTATCGCCCGAACGACTGAAAGCAAAGCCTCCGATCGTGCCAGGGTCCACATTCACCGATAGTTCCGAACCATCCTCCATATCGACGATGCGGACATCGTAGTCAAACTCTCCTCTGTACGTCCAAGCCAGCGCCCATTCGCCGCCGGGGGCTATTGCGACCTGGTTGTAGGGCACGTCGAGTGGCGTTTCCTGCAACCGTTTACCACTGGTCGCATCAATGCGGACGAGCGTTGCCGGGTCCGTTTCAGACGGCGCCTCTACGGCAACCAGTTCGGATTCGGACGCCCAGACGAACCCGTAGAAACTGCCTTTAATGTCTAGGCGACTCTCGTTCGGGAGGAGAATGATGTCCTCGCCGTAGAAGTTGGCGGCGAAAGGCCCACCACCGGGCGCCCAGTCGAAAGCGGAGGCATGTATCGGAAGCCGGCCTTCTCGCTCCAGCCGGGCTCGGACCTGTCCGAGGCGATTGATGATCGTGATATCGTCCGCTTCCTCGCCGCTCACGCTGTAGTCGTAGACAGCCATGCCGGAGCTATCGGGTGCCCAGGCAGCGGTGACCGCTGGCCGCGCAAATACCTGCTCCCGGGAGCCGCTGGCGACATCGACGAAGGTCACGCCATGATCAGTGCTCATTTCGGCGATCGTCTGGCCGTCGGGTGACCAGTAGAAACGCGCGCTGGCGGCGACGGGAAGTGAACGCTCGCCCGAACCATCGACGGCGATGATGCGGATCGTGGTGGCGGGAACCGGTGCGGGGGAGAGCGGCGGGGTTGGAAAAGATGGAGTGGCGGTTGGTGGAATGGTGGTGGGGGAAACCGGCGTAGGGGTCGAATCGATGTCGGGCGATGGTGATGGAGTTTCAGCGGCTAGGGGAAGGCTGTCGTTACCACCTCCCACAACGATCACAAAGGTGACGAACGCGATGCTTCCAACGGCACCCACGATGAGCAACCCGGCCGTCGCCCTCCAGAGGCCCGTGCCCACGATCTGGCTGGCAAGCCGCGACCGCCAACCGTTCCGAGCACGCCAATATTCAGCGGCGTCTTCGCGGGACGGGACGCCGAGCTTGCTGAGGATCTCTCGGACGTGCCACTTGGCTCCATCGAGACTGATGCCTAGAGCGGTGGCGATGTCGGCGTTGGTACGGCCCTTAGCAAGGAGGTCGAGGACCTCACGCTGGCGAGGCGACCAGTCAAAGTCCTCGTGGAGGCGTTCTCGAAGGGAGTCTGGGAGGGCCACGAAGCGAGGGTAGCGCGAGCGGCGCCGGATGTACCTACTCTATGGTCAAGATGACAGACGGTGATTGCCTAGATTAGCGACTTTGGGAGGGCGCCTTCGGCTTCGAGGATCGCCTGCTTCATGGCGAGGCCGCCGCCGAAGCCGTGAAGGGAGCCGTCAGCTGCCGATGATGCGGTGGCAGGGGAGCCAGAGGGGGATGGGGTTGGCGCCAACGGCGGCACCGACGGCACGGGCGGCGCCGGGTGGTTGGCCGATGTGTTTGGTGAGCCAGCCGTAGCTGCGGGTTTCGCCGCGGGGCACGTCGCGCAGCGCTGCCCAAACACGGCTCTGGAGTTCGCCGCCTTCGGGAATATCGACAGGATAGTCGTCGAGGGAGGCCTGGCCGCGTGCGTAGCCTTCGAGGAGACGAACCACTTCGGGGGCACGGGCGTCGGGTTCGAAGTCTGCGCCACAGGCGGCGAGTTCACCCTCTGCTGCTTCGCGAGTGCGGTGAAAGAGGGTGGCAAAGCGAATGCCGCGCGGGCTGAGAGCGACCCCTGCGAAGCCCAGGGCAGTCTCGGCGACGACGGCATGCAGCGGCTCAGACGAGGAGGTCATCCTCGCCATCATCTACCCGTTCGCGTCGCCTGACGACGCGTTTGAAGAGCCGGTTGCGAAGCGCTTTGTAAGCGGACAACTCCTCTTCGCTCACGCTCTCGGAATCGTGACGGCCGTAGCGCTCGGCTTCGTAGGCACGAGCGAGGGCGGTGGCCTCCTGTTCACGGTCGACCGTTGTCCCGACGCGCTGCGACCATTCGCGGGCGGTTTCGTCGGGATCAGGCGCAAGGCCGGCCCAACCGCCAACGCGCTGAATGCGTGCCCAGTGCTTCTGGTGCACGGGCAAGCTGCGGGTGCCCCAGGTGAAGGCGAGATTCCCGGTGAGGGCGAGCGCGGCGACAGCGGCCATTGCACCAGCAAGCGTCCAGACGATCCACCAGGGGAACGGCCCTCTGGCATCGATCGGCGTTTCGCTCAAAGCGCCGGAAGCATCGGGAGGGATGGTCTCGCCACCGAGGCCGCCGGTGAGGTCCTGCAGCTCGCCAATGGATGGTTCGGGGCCGAGGTCAGTGGGATCTACGATGCCGGAGCCGCCGGTGCCGACGCCCTCGCTGGCAGAGCCGGAGGGCCGGTCTGGCGTGGGATTGAAGACCACCCAGCCGTAGTCGGGGAAGTAGACCTCGACCCAGGCGTAGGCATCGTCTTTGCGGACGGTATAGGTGCCGTCGGCGTTCAGGTCTTCGGGGTCGACGGCGTAACCAATGGCGATCTGGGCGGGGATGCCGAGGGTGCGCAGGAGCACCGCCATGGCCGTGGCGTGGAAGTCGAAGTAGCCGCGTTGCTGGGTGAAAAGGAAGTAGTCGACGGTGTCTTCGCCGGGAGGGGCGGCGGGAACGGTGAGGTCATAGGGATAGGTGCGGAGTTGCGCCTCGATGGCGGCGGCCATGTCGTAGGGATCCTGGGCGCCGGCCTCGGAGACGACCTGGACGGCGAAGTCACGGACGCGCTGGGGCAGGGTGTCTGGCAGTTGGAGGTAGGTTTCGGCGACCCAGGCGGGATAGTCGGTGCCGGCGGCGCGGAGCGATTCGGGCGTGGCAATGCTGACGGAACCGACGGCGTTGTAGGTGTCGCCATTGTTGAGGCCCCGGCGGCTAATGACCTGGTTCGGGCCGGTGGTGGAACCGGCCGGCGCCCGGAAGATGGAGCTGAGATTGGTGCCGAGTGGGTTGCCGGAGAAGAGGACGGTGTTCTCGTCATCGCGGACCGAGATGCTGATCGTGGTCACACGGCGATCGCGGTAGCCGGCCTCATCTTCGACGCGGAGTTCGCCGCCGTCGACGCGTTCGGACTCGTAGTCGCCGGCGAGCCACCCGACACCGGTGTACTCGGCATAGCCGGCGCCCCGGAGGAGGCCTGCCTCGGAGATACCGACGTCGTAGAGGGCCTTGCTGCCGAGCTTGACGTCGCCACGCACCGGAAGGGCATTGCCAAAGTCGTGGAAGTTGCCGCCTTTGCCGGCGTTCAGGTTGCTAAAGAGGCGAACGAAGATATCGGAGCGGTCTTCGAGTGGTTTGCCGACGCGGTCGAAGGTGGCGTTGACGGCATCGGCCTGCTTCCCGAGGGGGACGGCCCAGGCGAAGATCATTAAGCCCATCACGATCCAGACCGCGAGGTTGGCGGCGCTGAGGCTGATGAAGTCGGGGTAGTCGACGCCCGCTTTCTTCCATTCGGCCTGGCGCTTCTGGAGGTGGAGGCGAGCGATGAGCAGGAGGGCGCCGAAGAGGTAGACGACGAAAGCAACGCTCGGCTGGCCGCGGAGGGCGGCGATGTTGGCGAGGATGACGATGCCGCCGGGGATGACGGCGAGCCAGGGGTTGTGCCAGCGATAGACCGACCAGGTGCCAAGGTAGGCGGCGAGGAAGGTGATGCTGTGGACGAGGACGACGAAGGGGAGGTTGTCGTTGGAGATGTCGCCGGCGCGAACGATGTCCCACCACTCGACCATGCGGACGCGGAAATCGGCGAGACGGTCGGCGATGGTGAGGCCATCGGCGTAGCTCTGGGCGGCCATGACGACGACGAAGACGCCGAGAGCGATCGCCACGGGATGGATGAGCGCCGAATTCGCGCCGGATACGAGCGGCGAAAAGGCCGACGAGAAGACCGGCGAGCGCAGTGGGCACCATCTGGGGCATGTTGTTGACCCAGTGGGCCGACTGGATCGAAGCAGCGACGGTGAGGAAGACGAGCATCACCGCGCCGAAGGTGAGCCAGTCCTCCCAGGACATGAGAAGGCGAGGAGCGCGGACAACGGCTTCACCGGCGCGGCGGGCGCCCGAGCGTTCGCGGGGCGCGCCGATGGACTGGGAAGAGCTTATCCCTGCCACTGACCCTGACCTCCTGTGGGGCTCAAGACGGCGGTGAGGTCGTCGCCTTTGCGGACGATGTACGTCGGTACGTTGCTCGCCGCGAGTTCGCTGAAGACCATGATGGGGGTTCGGCTGTCACCAAAGCTACTGGCATCCACCAACACGGCGGCGACGCGGACGCCCCGCTGGGAAAGCGACTGGAGGCCGGTGACCCAGTGGTCGTCGGTAGCGGAGGTGATGGCGATGAGCGTGGTGTGGCGGCCGAAGCGGTTGCCTTCTTCCATGAGGACGTTGATCAGCGGGCCCTCGCCGACGGCGCTGGCCATCGCGAGCGATTCGAGCATGCGGGTGAGTTGCTGGCCGCCGCGTTCGGGTTCGACGACCTGGAGGTTGCGGCCAAAGCTGATGAGGCCGACGGAGCGATTCTGGCCGAGGTAATGGCGGGCGATGCTGGCGGCGACGCGGACGCCGTACTCCTCGGTGCTCTCTTCGCCAAAGCCGAAGTTGACCCGCTGTTCGAGGTCGAGGACGACCCAGATGTCGCTGGCAGGGTCGAGCTCGAAGGTCTTGACCATGAGCTTGTCGGTGCGGGCCATAGCCTTCCAGGCGATGCGATTGAAGGCGTCGCCGGGCGCGTACTCGCGGATGCCGCTGGCGTTGGGTGTGACGTAGTGGGTGCGGCGACGGAAACGTCCTTCGCCGGGGAGATTGGCCGGCGGAGCCTGGAAGTGGGGAATGTCGACAACAGGAGGGTAGACGAGGATCTGCTGCGCTTCGCCGAAGGTGCGAGTGCGGTGGAAGAATCCGAAGGGGTCGGAGCTGTGGATGGTGACGGGGCCCCAATCGAAGAGGCCGCGCCGGGTGAGTCGGGTGTCCACAATCCAGCTGCGGGAGCCGCGAGGCGGGATGATGACGACGCGGCGAGCGCTGTGTCCCGACATCTCCGAGGGGTCGTCAACTTCCAGCCAGAGCTTGGGGAAGATGCCTGTGTTGTGGACTTCGATGACCTCCTGGGCTTCCTGCCCGACCTGGCCGCGGTCCGTACGGCGGTCGACCCGGACTTCGATGTTGCGGGTGTTGTACCAGGCGATGAGCCAGGTGACGGGGAGGGCGAAGGCGAGCACGTAGGAGAGGCGGAAGAGGAGCCAGAAGCCGGTGCCGGTCGCGACGATGGCGGCGACGACGAGAACCACGATGATGAGCGCCAGCGTGGGATTGCTGGGTTGAAACATCCACCGGAGGACTCGGCGCATGGGCGGCGGGCCTAGCTGCGGGCCCTGGCGCCGGGAACTGGAACCCGGTTGAGGCAGGCCGAGATGACATCGGCCACGGTCGCGCCCTTGACCTTGGCGCCGGGGCTCATGATGACACGGTGGCCGAGGGTGACGAGGGCGAGGTCTTTGACATCGTCAGGAGTGACGAAGTCGCGGCCGTCAAGGAGGGCCTTGGCCTGGGATGTGCGGAAGAGGGCGAGCGAACCGCGAGGGCTGGCACCGAGGTAGGCCGACTCGTGCTCGCGGGTCGCGTTGGCGAGGGCGACGATGTAGTTCTTGATGAGGGGGTCGACGTAGATCTCCTTGACGGCCTGCTGGAGCTGGAGCACTTCGTTCTGGTCGGTCACGCGTTCGAGGGATTCGACGGGGTGGGAGACCTGCTGGCCGTCGAGGACGAGGACCTCGTCGGTGGGGGAGGGGTAGCCAAGGTGGATGCGGATGAGGAAGCGGTCGAGCTGCGCCTCGGGGAGAGGAAAGGTGCCCTCGTACTCAATGGGGTTCTGGGTAGCCATGACGAGGAAGGGGGCCGGTAGCTTCCGGGTGACGCCGTCGACGGTGGTCTGGCGTTCTTCCATGGCTTCGAGGAGGGCGGACTGGGTCTTGGGGGTTGCCCGGTTGATTTCGTCGGCGAGGACGATCTGGGCGAAGATGGGGCCCTTGCGGAACTCGAAGTCGCCGCTCTTCTGGTTATAGATGGAGACACCGCTGACGTCCGTCGGGAGGAGGTCGGGGGTGAACTGGATGCGGGAGAACTCGAGGCCGGTGGAGGCGGCGATGGCGCGGGCGAGCATCGTCTTGCCAACGCCGGGGACGTCTTCAATGAGCATGTGGCCGCCGCACATAAGGGCGGTAATCGCGAGGCGAAGCTCTCGTTCCTTGCCGACGATGACGCGTTGGACATTGGTGATGATGCGTTCGGCTACGAGTTTTGGATCTTCCATGACAGCGAGCCCCCGGTATGTCTAACGAAAAATGAGCGGTAATCGTTCCTGTACATAGCCGGGAAAAGCTCCCCGGGCAGGTTGAGCGGGATTATAGCAACTCGACCTTCGGGTCCGGTTAAGCTCGCGGTTGCGTGCGCGGACGGGTTGTGATGGCCCCAACAAGCATCCGGACGACCCCCTCGCAGGCCTCTTCGGCGGAATAGGTCTCGCGGAGGCGGATGTAGGTATCGGGCATGGAGGCCTCGATGAACATCGTCATGAACTCCGGCGAGAGATCGTCGCGGAACACGCCCATGTCGGCGCCGCGCTGGCAGATGCGGATAGCCTGTTCCATGAGGACATCGCGAGCGTGGTCGACGGCCTGGGGCCGTTCGGCGGCCATGAGGGTGATGAGGTTGAGGACGTTGCCGAACGCCTCGGCGGAGATCATCGCCTGGCGCAAGAGCGAAGTGATCCCGGCGACGGGGTCGTCGGTGGCGAGTGCCTGATCGAAGACGGGACGAAGCTCGGCGATGAACTGGTTAACGAGGCCGTCGATGAGGGCTTCTTTCGAGGGGAAGTTGCGGTAGACGGTGCCGATACCGACGCCGGCACGTTCGGCAATTTCGCGGACCTCGGCATCGACACCGCGCTCGCCGAAGACTTCTCGGGCGGCAGCGAGGACACGTTCGCGATTGGCGACTGCATCGCGGCGCGTGGGAAGATTCACATTTTGGCGCTTGACGGGTTCGGCGGGCATTGGTCTACTGTACCGGAAACGGAATTCCTGTTCCACTTCCCACTTCGTGAAGGTAGTAGATGGTAACCACTTCCCGGAAGATGTCACTACTTGAACGCTGGGCGGGGTTCACGGCCGGTCACCCGTGGTCGGTCCTCGCCGCCTGGATCATCGGACTCGTCGCACTCGGGATCATCGCCGGGATATTTGGCGGCGAATTCAGCGATGACTTCAACGTGCCGGGCACGGAGTCGCAGGCGGCGATCGATCTTCTCCAGGAGAACTTCCCGGCGCGGGCGGGCGGCACCTCCGACATCGTCGTAAAAGCGGACGGCCGGCTGGACGACCCGGCGGTCGAACAGCGGCTCCACGTCCTCTATGAAGAGGTGGCGGCGCTGCCGGGGATTGTGTCGGTCGAATCGCACTTCGACCAGCCGGCGTATGTCTCCGACAACGGGCAGATTGCTAGGGCAGTCGTCCAGTGGGAGGAAGACGCGAACAACGTGGACGTGGCCTCCGTGACCCGCTACGTCGACGTGGTGGAAGCGGCCGGCGGGAACGGCCTGGAGATCGAGACAGGTGGTTCCATCGTCTCGTTCACGCAGGGAGACCAGCCGGGCGGGCCGCGGGAACTGATCGGCATTGGCGCGGCAGCGGTGATCCTGGTGATTGCCTTCGGCTCCATCGTCGCTGCCGGTGTCCCGATCCTCGTGGCCCTGTTTGGCCTTGGGACGGCGTTCGCCGGGATGATCCTGCTGGCCACGACGGGCTATATCCCGAGCTTCGGTCCGGCCTTCGGGGCAATGATCGGGATCGGCGTGGGGATTGACTACAGCCTGCTCGTCGTCACGCGCTACCGGGAAGGGTTGCACACAGGCTTCGAGGTGAGGGAGGCCGTTGTGCGTGCGGTGGCGACCAGCGGCCGCTCGGTGTTCTTCGCAGGCGTGGTGGTGGCGGTCTCGTTCCTGGGGCTCGGTCTCATGGGGTTGCCGTTCGTGGCGGCGCTCGGCGCGGCGGGGGCGATCGTGGTCGGATGTGCGGTTTTCGTGGCGCTGACCCTGTTGCCGGCGGTGCTGGTGCTGCTCGGGCATCGCATCGACGCTATCCACATCCCCTTCCTGAAGACGCGGGAAGGCCTCGACGTGACGAGCGGCTGGTACCGGCTGAGCCGGGCGATTCAGCGGCGGCCATGGCCGTGGCTGGTGGGGTCGCTTGGGCTGGTGCTGGTGCTGTGTTCGCCAATCCTCAGCCTCGACCTCGGCGTGACGGACGACGGCAACCGCCCGGAGAGCTCAACGATCAGGCGAGCCTATGACCTGCTCGGTGAAGGCTTCGGGCCGGGCTTCAACGGACCGCTGACCATCGTGGTCGATGGGCCGAACGCGGCGGCGCAAGCGGGCGCTGTGCAGGAGGCGGTGGCGGAGCATCCAAATGTGGTGGGAGTGACACCGCCGTTTCCGAACGAATCGGGCACGACGGTGGTGTTCACCGCGTACCCGGGGACGCGACCGCAAGATGCGGCGACGACCGACCTGGTGCACGACCTTCGCGACAGTGTGATCCCGGCGGCGGAAGCGGCAGATGGCGTCGATGTGTACGTGACGGGGTCCGTCCCGGCATTCGTGGACATCGCAGACCGGATTAATGGGCGGATCGCCTACCTCTTCATCGGTGTTATTGGGATTAGCTTTCTGCTCCTGACGGCGGTTTTCCGCTCGGTGGTCGTCGCCCTCAAGGCGGCAATACTCAACCTGCTCTCGATTGGGGCCGCCTTCGGCGTGATGGTGACGGTGTTCCAGTGGGGCTGGTTCGCCGGCGTGATCGATGTCGAGCCGGGGCCGATCGAGGTGTTCCTCCCGATGATGCTGTTCGCGATCCTCTTCGGCCTTTCGATGGACTACGAGGTGTTCCTGATCAGCCGGGTGCGCGAGGAGTACCTGAGGTCGGGCGACAACAGCGAAGCGGTGGCGAATGGACTGGCGGTGACGGCGAGGGTGATCACGGCGGCAGCGGCGATCATGTGCTTCGTCTTCTTCAGCTTTGCGTTCGGCGACGACCGGATCATCAAGCTTTTCGGCATGGGGCTTGGTGCGGCAATTCTCATCGACGCGACGATCATCCGCTTGGTGCTGGTGCCATCGACGATGGCCCTGCTGGGCGACAAGAACTGGTGGCTGCCGGGATGGATGGACCGGCTGTTGCCGCAGATCAGCCTGGAGGAAGCGGAAGATTCGCCAGCGTCGGCGGGGTCACCGGCGGGCGGCCAGTGAGCGCGGAACGCATCCCTTAGACTTGGGGCTGTGGACGAATCCCAGCTCCTAGCGTCGGCCCACGACCTGGCGACCGTGTTTGCGCGCCGGGCGGTAGCGCACGATCGCGAGGGAAGCTTCCCTTTCGAGAACTTCGATGACCTGCGCGAGAGGGGCTTTCTCAAGCTCACGGTGCCGGTCTCGCACGGCGGCGATGAGATCCCGCTGTCGACCTTCCTGCAGTTCCAGGAGGTGCTCGCGGCGGGGGACGGCTCGACGGCACTGGCGCTGAACATGCATCTCATCCGCTTTGGCGGTGAGCGCGAAAGCCACAGCTATCCAATGCACTGGTTCGACGAGCTTTGCCGCGGCGCCGTGGAAGAGGGCTGGCTTTGCAACACGGCGGCGACGGAAGAGGGGCTAGGGAGCCCGGCAGGCGGTGGCATACCGGAAACGCTGGCGGTGGCGGTCGAGGGTGGCTGGCACATCACCGGGCGAAAGAGCTTCACCACGCTTTCGCCGATCCTGCACTACTTCATCACCTCGGCGCGCATTTCGGCGGCAGGGACGGCAGCGCCGGAGATCGGAACGTTCATGATCCTGCGAGACGACCCGGGGGTTCGGATTGAGGAGACGTGGGACAGCATGAGCATGCGCTCGACGGGCAGCCACGACCTGGTGTTGAAGGGGCTGCGTCTCCCTGAGGGACGGCTGATGAACCGGCGCACCGCGGGCAAGCCAGACCAGCGTGGGGGAGCCGGACAGGCGTGGTTCGCCCTTGGCGTCTCGGCGACGACGATTGGCGTGGCGCAGGCGGCGAGGGACTACGCAGTCGACTACGCGCGGACGCGGACGCCGCTTGGGAATGCTCCAATCCGGGAGTATCCGGGGGTGCGAGCGCGGATCGCCCGGATCGACCTGCTGTTGCAGCGCAGCCGGGCACTGGTGTACGACGCGGCGCGGGCATGGGAAACGAAGGCGGAGGACGGGATGCCTGCACTGGACCGGGTGGCGGTGGCGAAGGTGGAGACGCTGAACGCCTGCATCGAGGCGGCAGAAACGGCGATGCGCGTGGTGGGGGGCGTGTCGCTTCTGAAGAACCGGCCGATCGAGCGGTACTACCGTGATGTGCGGGCGGCGCTGCACAATCCGCCGCTGGAGGACCGGGCCCTGGAGCAGCTGGCGCGGCGGGCATTGGATGCGGCGCCCACGCCGGCACGTCCTACGGAGTAGGCGCTGCTACTGGTTGGGGAGGACGAAGTCCTGGCCGACGACGATCAGGATGTCCGGTGTGGAGTCGTCGACGGGCTCTTTGGTGATGATGGCCGAGGTGGGGATGCCCATCCAGCCGGCAATGTCTTCGGCAAGGGGGCGACGCCCTTCGCGAGTGAGGGTGATCGTCGTGGTGGGCTGCGCCTCGCGTTCGGGACCGATATAGACGGTCGGGACGCCCTTGGCGAAACGAAGATAGCGCCCGAGCGACTCGTCCCAGTCTTCGGAGGGCGCTCCGAAGGCATCCTGGATCTCGACGGCGGCGCCCGAATAGGCAGCCTTGGGGAAGGCCTTGTTGAGCCAATAGCTCACATTCTCCGGGTCGAAGCCGAGCACTGAGGCGCCACCGTCGGTGGTGAAGCCAAAGACCGTGGGGTTGCCGTCGACGGGGTCACCGATCGAATAGGTCTGGAGGCTGCCGTGGGATGCCTGGAGCAAACGGGCGAGGCCCGGCATCTGCCCCACCGAGACGTCGTGCCGGACGAACCCCTTGTAGGCGTTAAAGAGGCCGACCGGGTCGTTGAGCAGGCTCAGGGAGAAGACCTTCGAGAGTGCGGCCTCGAGCACGACCTGCTGACGTTTGATGCGGTCGAGATCGCCCTGGGCACTCTCGCGGGAACGGCCGAAGGCGACGGCGAGGTAGCCATCGAGATGCTGTTCTCCCGGCGGGAAGGTCAGGTATCGAGCTGGGCGGTCACCTTCGTCTGAGTAGTACCAGTCGTAGAGGGCCAGGTCCTCGGGGATGTCGACATCGATCCCACCGATCGAGTTGATGACATCTTCGACGCCGAGGAAATCCATGACCACCCAGTGGTCGATGGTGATGCCGAAGTTGTACTGGAGATCGTGAGCCACCTGTTCGGCGCCGGAGGCGATGGTGTTGTCCTTCCGGTATCCGTACTCGTAGGACTCGTTGATGCGGTCGTCCATCTGGTAGCCGGGGAGGTCGAGCGTGACCCAGAGGTCGCGGGGAAAGCTGAGGACGCTGGCCTGCTTGGAGAGAGGGTCGACGGTGGCGACCATGATGGTGTCCGTGCGGTACTCGCCCTCGAAGGGCTCGTAGGGCCGCTTGTCGAGGCCGAGAACAAGCAGATTGACCCGCTTGTTGAAGACACTTTCGCTGCCGGGCTTGTCGACACCAACGGCGGGCAGGGATGGGAGGACCTGGCTGAAGAACGGCGCCTGCTCCCCGGGGAAAAGGGCGGGATAGGCGCGCACGAGGAGGCCGCCACTCATATAGAAGACGGCAAAACCGAAGGTGAGGAGGGCGGCGACGAAGAGCAGCCGATCCCGAGGAGAGTACCGGGGGATGGCCCTTGGCTTCGGACGCTGACGAGGGAACGGCGCCGCCTGGGCAGTTGTGGCCATGAACGTTGTTCAACGTAGCATCCGCAGGGCGACGGTCAACGAGGGCCGAAAGACTGTCTTTCGATCAGGCCATACCGAGTTCGTGGAGCCGGTTGTCGTCGATGCCGAAGTAGTGCCCTATTTCGTGCAGGACGGTGACGCGAACCTGCTCGCGAATGTCATCGTCGTCATTGCAAACGGCCTCGATATTGCGCTGGTAGATGCTAATTCTGTCGGGCAGGACGAGGTTGTAGTACTCGCCGCGTTCGGTGAGGGGGATGCCGTGATAGAGGCCAAGGAGGAGATGGCCCTGGTCAAGGTGAGCGTCGTCGAGGTCGTCGGCCGTGGGCGCGTCTTCGATGACGAGGTCGACATTGTGGATCTTGCGGCGGAGGGCCTCGGGTATCTCATCGAGGGCTTCGCGGACCAGGCGGCGGAAGTGTGAGCGTTCCAGGGCTAGCGCCGGCTGGGCGATGCGCTCCAGAGGGTTCGGAACCCGTCGCCGACCACGGCATCGCGCTGCGTGGCAAGTTCGGCTTCGAGCAAAGCATCGAGGGTACGTTCGGCATTGCGGACGGCGTCGGGGTGGCCGGCTTCGGCGACGCGGGCAAGGATGGCCTCACGGACGCCGAGGTCGTCGAGCGAGCGGGCGAAACGGGGCCAGCGCACGGAGACGAACTTCTCGGGGGCGGGGAAGCGAGGGCGCATGCGGGCGAGCATGGCGAAACGGTCCCGGGCGGACTTTGCCGGCTCGGCGAGGCGCACCATGGGGCCGTCGAGTTCGTTGCTGCGGAAATCCATGAGGAGACGCTTGCCGACTATCACGAAGCGCATGGAGATGACGTCGTGTTCGCGAATGGAGGCGATCACTCTCGCGGCGTCTAGCTCGTGGCCGTTGTCCACGACCAAGAGTGTACGGAGGGGAACAGAGGGATGCCAGTGCGACGGTATTCCCCGAACCGCAACCTGCTTTGCAACCAAGTGCCGGGCGGGTCTTGCCGACGATGACGGTGTGATAGAACCCGTACGGCGTTACCTGGCGACCCGCCGGCTTTCCAGGGCCGTGCGCCAGGGGGTTGGTGTCCAGGAGAATAGCTGGGCAATGCCGATGCCGGAGGCGACCGGGGCAGCGGACCAGGTCGTGGAGACGATTGTCTCCTGGATGCGGGAAGCGGCGGGGACGATGCGGCGTCCCTATGGCCTGGACCACGTGGCGGTGGCGTTCGCTTGCCGCAACGCCGAAGGGCGAGTGCTTTGCAGTAACACGCTCGGGGTGGTGCGGCCGTCGATGTTCTACTCGGACGAGGGTGAGGAGCGCGTGCGCCAGTTCCTTGTCGATGCGTGGCACACGCGGCCGGGGGAGGGCGCCCAGATCGTGGGTGCTCTGCTGAGCCTGGGCGAAGTAGCCCACGAATTGGGGATCGCCAAGGCTGCCTAAGGCAGTTTCACGAGCGCCGGTCCGCCGGTATCATCTCGCCATGGCCAGCCCACAAGCCCGGAGTTCCCTGGAAGCGCACACAAAACGGATCGCACGTCTGCGGGGCACGGGCCCGAATCCTTTCGAGTACGACCAGTGGCAGGCACGTTCGCTTGAACTGTTGAACGCCATCTTTGGCGCCGATTCGCCCGAGGTGGAGCGGTACGAAGAGGCGACAGGCGTGCGGGGAAGGCTCCCCGGCGTCCGCGGACAGGCCGGCAACATGACGCTGAACATCCACGGCCAGTGGGGGATCCTCGGGAGGCTGGAGCGCGGCGAAGCGGTGCTCAACGACCTCGTTAGCCAGCTGGCCTAGTCCAGGTTTCCAGGTCGCTGGCCGAGATCACGGGGTCTGCGCCGGGGTAGGCGCGGTCGATGCGCTGGCGAATCTCCGAGAGGCGTTCGTGGACCGCGACGGTTGCGAAGCTCTCGGTGGTCATGATGAGGGCGTCTTCGCCGTTGTCGCGGTAGTAGGCTTTCCGGCGGCCCGTCTCGTAGAAGCCGAACTCCATATAAAGCCGCCTGGCCGCCGTGTTGGAGACGCGTACTTCGAGGGTGAGCACATCCATCTGGGCGCGGATGGCAAGGTCGAAGAGGCCATGGAGGACGAACCGGCCAAGGCCCTGGCCCTGGTGCCCCCCGGCGATGGCCATGTTGGTCACGTGGGCAACGTCGAGGACGAGCCAGATTCCACCGAAGCCGACGACCTCGCCGCCCTCCTCAACGACGACATAGCGGCTGCCTGCGTTGTTTGTGACTTCCTTCTCGAAGGCCGGGCGCGTCCAGCCTTCAGCAGCGGATTCCCCGGCAATCACGGCGGCAATCGCGGCATCGTCGACGCGCATGGGGCGAAGCGACGGCGTAGGCATGTCGTCATTCTGCAGCAAGATCGGGGGGAAACCCTGAAGTGGGAGGAAGTCGCGGTCGATGATCCCCGAGTATGGAACCGGAACTGACCCAGGTTGTGGTGATGCGGATGGACGCCGAACCGCCAACACAACACACAGCGACGGTGGCCGGCGGCCAGGGCGAACTGATGGTGGTACGGGTCGACGACTCGATTGCCTGGTGCCGCGGGGAGTCGATCCTCGTGGTCGCGGGACGGCCGGGAGACCGGATGTTCCTACAGTCGGTCTACGTAAGCCCCAGCGGCAAGTTCCATTTGATCCGGCGAAGCACCGGCTGGAAGCGATTCGACCAGCGGGGCAACGAACGCTACGAGACAGATCTGCCGGTGCGGCTGCGAGCGGCATCGGGCTGGCGGTCGGAGGCGATCCTTGAAGACGTGTCGAGCGGCGGCATGGCGATTGTGCTTACAGGTAAAACGGGCGACGCCCACCTCACGGTCGAGGTCAATGCGTTTGGCTTCCGGGCCGAACTGCCGGTGGACGTGCTCTCGATGTCGGACCGGGCGGGCGGGACGATCCTGCATTGCCAATTCCAGGAGCTGACGGCGCCACAGACGGCCTTTCTCCGATCGCTGCTGGCGGAGCTGCAAGAGAAGGCCGAGCGAAGAGCAGCCTAGCGCCGCAACCGGGTAGCATCGCGGGCGATGGCGCACTCATTTCGTACGCTCCAGGGGGCGAGGGTAGCAGTACACCTGCCTGAGCCGATGGCCGGTCACCTGGCGAACGAGCTGAGCACCATCCTGGGTGAGCCGCGGGGGAACACTCGCATCGAGATCGGCGTACGAGCGGCGTTGGGCGACGGCTTCGCCGTCACGATCGACGGGAGCGCCGTGGCCATTGCCGGGGGGACGCCGCGGCGGGCGATGGACGGCGCCTACTGGCTCCTTGAGGCCGTGGGTGCGATTTTCCCGGAGCCGGGTTTGGATGTCCCCCTCGTCGACCGCGAGCAGGAACTGGCGGACGGGCGACACGAAATCACACCGCTCTTTCCCAGGCGCACGTTGATCCTCGGCAGCGACGGGTTCCACGACGAATGGCGTGCGTGGCTGCATTGGGCCAGCCGCAACCGCTACGACGACATTTTCTTCCACGACACGCCTCCTTCCCAGGCTGGTCGCAGCGGCCCCCGGCCAGAAAGCTACGAAGGGATGGTGGCGGCCGGCGGCGGCTGGCTCTTCGAACGCTGGGACGCCGATGGGCCGGAAATCGTCAGCGCCGCACGCGAACGAGGCATGACGCTGCAATTCGGCGGACACCACCTGGCGACGGCGTTGCCGCGCGAATTGTTCGGCGAGCACCCGGAGTGGTTCCCGCTGAGGAACGGTGTCCGCGATGGGCGCCACAACATCTGCACCTCGAACAGCGAGGCGATGGCCCGGATCGCCGATGGCGCGGCAGCCTTCGTCGAACGCTTCGCGGGTGCGGACACCTATCATCTCTGGGCCGACGACATCCGTGGCGGAGGCTGGTGCGCTTGCGATGGCTGTTCAGGGCTTTCGGCGGCGGACCAGGCGTTGCGGATGACGAACGCGATGGCGGCGCCGCTGGCAGCGAAGGGACTCAAGATCGCCCACCTCGCCTACCACGACACCCTGGATTCCGCCGGAGCAGACGGCGCCGGCAGCGAACGTTGAGGCCCTGTTCGCACCACGCGAACGCTGTTACGCCCACGGCATCGACAATGAGCGATTGCGAACGGAACCGGCGGGACTACTGGGGGCCTTTCGCCGGTCTGCGGAGGGCGTTCGGCAACGACGCGGCGCGAATTTCGGTGTTCGAGTACTACAGCGACGCGGTGCTCTTCAAGGGGCTGGCACCGACGCACGAGACGGTGCTGCCGGAAGACGCGGGAGCCTATGCGCGGGCGGGAGTGGGCAATTTGCAGAACCTGATGGTGGGCCCGCGGCCGTGGCTGGGCCCGCCGCTGCATGCGTGGTGGTTCGCCCGGGCAGGCTACGAATCGCCGCCGTGGGAGGAGGCGCTGCGGACGTTCACGGCGGCGGCCTTCCCCCAGTGTGGCCACGCGGCGCGCCATTACTACGGGCTGCAGGACGAAAGCTATCGGCGGCTGTTCGACCTGCATGACCTGGAATGGCAAGCGCGCCGCGACGTGCTCGACTTCGCGGACCAGCCGCGGGAGACGATGCGAGTGAAGGCAGGGGAAGCGCTCTCTGCGGCGGCAGGGCTCGCCGCCCGGCACCAGCAACTGCTGAAGATCTCCTCAGCGACACCGCATGAGCGGGACCGGATAGCGCGCGAGCGGGGGCAGGCCGAATACGTAGCAGCGATGGCCCGGCACCTGGCGAACCGGCTCTCGGCCTGGGAGCTGGCGCTGGATGGCCGGGCTGAGGAAGCGCGACCACGCCTGGCCGCCGCCGAAAGGGCACTGGGAGAACTGGAGGCCTGGACGAAGGCACATGCGCCCGCGGGCTATGCCGTGCTGGCCGAAGGGATGCTGCGGGGGGCTCGCCAGTACACCGAACGGGTGGCGGCGCTGCTCTAGCTGCGGTTGTTGGCGCCCGCCTGGGAAAGCGCCCACTTGGCGGCCTGGAGTGCGCTATCGGCCGGGATCATCGGGGTGACGCTCCAGGTGACCATAGCGGAGACGGGCAGCCGGTTGATGAGCTCGGAGAGTTCTTCGTGGCTGGCAACGTCGGCGATGACGCAACCAGCGTTCTGGCCGACAAAGGCGCCGCCTGCGACGACCCGGCCATCGGCCTCCATCTGCTTGATTTGCTCCCAGGTGCTTGCGACGAGTCCGAGCCAACGAAGCCGGTCGTAGCCGGAATCACGGACCAACTCGGCTTTGACGAAGAAGAGCATGGTGAGCCTCCTCGGGCGAAGGTGGGCCATTGTAGCGCCGGGAACCGGAGTCTCGCTTTCCCGTCGGGCCGGGAACGCGTTCACTGTGGGGATGCGGGCGGCCGTGATTGCAAACGGAGAGACACCGACGGATGCGTTGCTGCGGGAATTTTGCGCGGCCGCTGCGTTTGTGGTGTGCGCAGATGGGGGCCTGCGACATGCCATCGCGGCGGGGATTGTGCCGAACGCCGTGGTGGGCGACCTCGATTCGGTGACGCCGGAGCTTCGCAGCAAGGCGGGAATGGCGACGTTCCATGAAGACGCCGACCCGAATACCACGGACCTCCAGAAGTCCATCGACTACGCGCTGGCATTGGGCGCGGACGATGTGGATGTGCTGGCGGCGGGCGGCGGGCGGGCAGATCACCACCTCGCGAACCTCTCGGTGCTCACGCTGTACCGCGGGCGAGCGAAGATCCGGCTCATCGACGACCTCTTCGAGACGTCGCTGGTGGAAGAGATGGCGACGATTGAGGCACCGGAAGGGACCGTAGTTTCGCTCGTTGCCCTTGGCGAGTGCACAGGCGTGACGACGAGCGGGATGCGCTGGAACCTGGAGAACGCCACGCTCCGGTTCAGCCCTTACGGGATCCACAACGAAGTTTCGGCATCGCCGGCGACCGTCCGGGTCCGGACCGGTGACCTGTTGTTGTTCCGCGGCCGCTTTGTGGAGCGCCACAGGTAAACGGACCCAAACCTCGGTGCGGCACCACGGCGGGCGTTTGCGCCATTCCCCCTGTGAACACGCTCCGCGGGGCGTGACTACAACACGGGAGTACGAATCGAAATGAAATTCAACGTGAAGTCCGGGATCGCCGCTATCGGCGTCACGGGCGTCCTCGCGCTCGGGGTGCTTGGCACCGGCGTGGTGATGGCGCAGGGAGCTGATGAGACGCCCCCGACCAGCGACACGGCGCAGGTGCCGGGCGACCATCCCCATCGGCCAGGTCCGGGTCCGCTCGGCGGCGCGCTGTTCGAAGCTTCGGGGCTCGACCGGCAGGTGTTCGCCGATGGGTTCGCCCAGGGTCTGACGGTTGGCGAAGTGCTCACCCAGCAGGGACTGGACCCCGATACGGTGGTATCCGACGCCCTCGCCCTGATCGAGCAGCACCTCTCCGAGGCGGTCGCGAACGGTGACATCGACCAGGCGACCGCTGATGAAAAGCTGAGCAATGCGGGGACGATGCTGAATGCGCTGCTCGATACGACGCCGCAGCCGCACGAGGGTGACGGTCGCGGACCGGGCGTCGCGGGCGCACTCTTCGAAGCCTCCGGCCTTGACCGCCAGGTCTTCACCGACGGGTTCGCCGAAGGCCTGACCGTGGGCGAAGTACTGGAACAGCAGGGGCTGGACCCCGACACGGTCGTTTCCGACGCCCTTGCCCAGATCGATCAGCGTCTCTCCGAGGCGGTCGCGAACGGCGATATCGACCAGGCGACGGCCGACGAAAAGCTCAGCAACGCCGAGACGATGCTGAACACACTCCTCGATACGACGCCGCAGCCTCACCAGGATGGCGGACGCGGCGATGGCCGCGGGCCTGGTGGCCGTCATGCCATCCTCGGTGGCGCTGCCGACGCTCTCGGGATGACCCCGGAGGAGCTTCGCGACGCACTCAGCGATGGCAGCACGCTCGCCGACGTCGCCAACTCGCTCGGGATCGACCCGCAGACGGTGATCGACGCAATGCTGCAGCCAATCTTCGACCATATCGACCAGGCTGAAGCCGATGGCCGGATCACCTCTGACGAAGCGACCGCGAAGAAGGCGGAAGCCACGGAGCAGGTGACCGACATCGTGAACAACGGGGCACCGGCAGGTGGCCCGGGCCACCCGCCGATCGATGGCGAGGCGCCGGCAGACGACACGGATGCGTCGTTCGGCGTCTAGCTACAGTAGCCGGGCACGACCTGGCTCCCTCCCTCGCTGGCCCCGGCGGTGTCCCTACCGCCGGGGCCTTTCATTCGCCATAACGAGCGTCAGTTGGAACGGATGCGGTACACTACCCGCCTTATATCCACCTGGAGAAAGGCTATGGCCGACCTCGCTCGCTTCATGACCGCAATGGTCACGCCCTACACCGCAGGCAACGAGGTCGACTACAAGAAGGCCCGGATCCTTGCGACCCACCTGGTGCAGAACGGCAACGACGGCCTTGTGATCTCCGGCACGACCGGCGAATCGCCGCTTCTGAGCGATGACGAGAAAGAGCGTCTCTGGGCTGAAGTGAAGGACGAGGTGGGGCCGGAAAGGACAGTCGTCGCCGGCGCGGGGACGGTTGACACCCACCACTCGATCGAGCTGACGCATCGGGCCGAGCGGTCACGGGCGGACGCCATTCTCGTGGTGGCGCCCTATTACTTGAAGCCTTCCCAGGAAGGGATCTACCAGCACGTGCGGGCAATCGCCGAGAGCACAGAGCTGCCGATCATCGTCTACAACGTCCCGGGACGGACGGGCGTGAACATCTCGCTTGAGACGATGGTGCGGATCGCCGAGATCCCGAACGTGGTCGGCGACAAAGAGGCGAACGGCGACATGGCGTATTCGGCGAAACTGATTGCAGCGGCGCCGGATTTCCTGATCTGGAGTGGCAACGACAACGACAACTTCCTGTTGTGGTGCCTCGGGGCGTATGGCGCGGTGAGCGTGACCGGGCATCTAGTGGCGCCCCTCCAGCGAACGATGATGGCCCACGTCGATGCGGGTGAGCTCGCGGCGGCTGCGGCCATCCACCGGGAGCTCGTGCCCGTGACGGACGCCTGCTTCCTGAACGGCAACCCCAGTACGATCCGGTACGCGATCCGGCAGCTCGGCTTCGATATTGGGGCGCCCCGCTTGCCCGTGGTGGAACCCGACGACGCGATGGGCAAGCTGGTGATGCAAGAACTGGCGCGGCACAGCCTGACGCCACCGGTCGAGGTGCCCGCGAAGACGCTGGCGGCGACACCGGCGGGCGCAAACTAGGGCCTCGAATCGTTCGCTGAACCTGAAACGGTGCGCCCACGAGCGTAGCGCGATACGCTTCCTTGATGACCTCCGCATGCGATCGCGGTAATTCGACTGGCAGGGATCGGCGCTTCTCACAATGACCGGCCTTGGTTCGTGGCTTATTGAGGCGCGCGAAGCGCGCGGCCTGACGCTCGAGGATGCCGAGCGCGATACCCGCATCTCCCGGCGATACCTGCAGGCTTTGGAAGAAGAGCAGTTCACCGTGATCCCGGCGCCGGTATATGCGCGGGGCTTCCTGCGAAGCTATTCGCAATATCTCGGACTCGATCCGCAGGAGGCGATGGCGCGCTATCCGCGGGAGGAAGACGCCTACGCGCCGCCGATTGCGCAGGGAGCACAGGGCTCCGGCCGGACGAGCGTGCGCCAGCCGCAAGCGCGGCCGGCCCCGGAGCCCGGGCGTCCGACGTGGAAACGCCCAACGCCGATTCGCGGCGGAGGCGAGGGAGTCGTGCCGGTGACGCCCGCTTACCAGCGGGGAGATGACAGCTGGGAGCCCACGATCGGCGTCGACATCGGGGTGCCGGTGCCGACACGCCGCCTGGACCGTGATCCCGCCGCCCAGACCCGGACGGCGACGGTGGTACTGGTGGCGATTGCGGCGATCCTGGTGGTGATACTCCTGGCGTTCCTCCTCTCTCGGGCGGGTGGCGGCGACAACCAGGGCGGTATCATCCCGGATGGATCGAACACCGTGGAAGGCGCCGGCGCCGACGCAACGGACACGGTGACCAGCGATGAACCTACTGCGACCGTCTCGACGGCGGTTGCGGGGATCGTGCCCGACGTTCGAGGGATGTTGCAGGGCGACGCGGTAGCGGAGATCCAGGCGGCCGGGTTCATCGAAAAGGTGTCGGTCGTCGACAGCAGCGAGCCCCAGGACACGGTCGTCGACCAGTCACCGGCGCCGGGGAACGAAGGTGCGGCGGGTAGCCAGGTGATTATCCAGGTGAGCAGAGGCCCCAACTAGTGCCGGTCCCAAAGACGTACCACCTCGTGACGCTGGGATGCCCGAAGAACGATGTGGACTCTGAACACCTGGAACGGATGCTCACCGGTGGGGCACTGACGGCGGTGGATAGCGCTGCCGAGGCCGACGCAATCATCGTGAACACCTGCGGCTTTATCGAGCAGAGCCAGGCGGAATCGATGGCGGCCGTGCACGAGCTTGCGGCGGGAAAGCGTGATGGCCAACAGCTCATCGTCGCCGGGTGTATGACGCAGCTTTATGGCAAGCAGGTGCGGGACGAAGTACCGCTCATCGACCACGTGTTCGGGGCCGGCGAATGGCAGCAGGTGGCGCGGTTGTTGAGCGTGGACGTGGACGCCGTGTTCGACATCCCGGAGACGCCCGCGCGGGTGAAGGGCCCGAGTGCCTACCTGAAGATTTCGGACGGTTGTGACGCGCCTTGCACGTTCTGTGTGATCCCGAGGATCAAGGGGAAGCTGCGGTCGGCGCCGGCGGGATTGCTGTTACGGGAGGCCCGACGACTGGTCGACGCCGGCGCGAAGGAGCTTGTGCTCGTTGCCCAGGACAGTACTGCCTGGGGAGAGGACCTTGGGATGCCGGTGGCCAGTGGCCTGCCAGGTCTCCTGCGGATGCTCGACGAGGCTCTGAATGGGGAGACCTGGCTGCGATTGATGTATGCCTACCCGAGCCGTGTTTCGCCCGAACTGGTGGAGACGATGGCCGAGCTGCCGGGGGTGCTGCCGTACCTGGATGTGCCGTTGCAGCACGGCTCGGCGGCAACCCTTCGGCGGATGAAGCGTCCCAGCAACCTCGAGAAAGTCCACGGATTCATCGAGCATCTGCGGCGGGCGATGCCAGACGTGGTGTTGCGGACATCGGTTATCACGGGCTTCCCCGGCGAGACGGAGGATGAGTTCGAGGAACTTGTGCAGTTCGCCAGGGCGATCGAGTTCGACCACCTGGGCGTGTTTACCTATAGCAAGCAACGGTGGACGGAGGCGGACGACCACGAAGGCCACGTGCCGGACGAAGTGAAGCACGAGCGCCGGGACCGCCTGATGGCCGCACAGCAGGCGATCTCGACGCGGCGGACCCGGCGGTTTGTCGGCAAGACGCTGGACCTCCTCGTGGAAGGCACGGGCGAGACGGATGATGGCGAACCCGTGGTGGCCGGGCGGACGTACCGCGAAGCGCCGGAGGTTGACGGCATGGTCATCGCAACCGGCGCCGGCGAGGCGGGCAGCAAGACGCGTGTGCGGATCACGGCATCGAGCGAATACGACCTCTTCGGCGAGGTGGTCTAGCGCGGAGTTCCGCGAAGCACATCCAGAATGCGTCGATGTGCGGGGCTGACCGCTCGGTCTTCCTCCACGAGAATGCATGCGGCTCAACCGCCCGGGCCGTACGCTAGGGGCGAAGTCCTTTACGGTAGCGGCAATGAACCCGAAACATCCCCGCTCTAGGCTTTCCGAACTAGAGATGCAGGAATCTGTCGAGTACGTGCTCTCGGCCTGCCGCGAAAGCGATGTGAAGTTCGTGCGCCTGTGGTTCACGGACATCCTGGGGTCGCTAAAGAGCTTTGCCATCACCGTGGAAGAGCTGCCCAAGGCGCTGGAGCAGGGGATGGGATTCGATGGCTCGTCGATCGAGGGATTCGCCCGGATCGACGAATCGGACATGGTGGCGATCCCGGACCCCGGAACGTTCCAACTGGTGCCCTGGCGGCCGCGCGAACGCGGCGTGGCACGGATGTTCTGCGATATCTACCGGCCGGATGGCACGCATTTCGAGGGCGACCCCCGGCACGTGCTTCGGAGCCAGCTGACGCGTGCGTCCGAGCTCGGTTTCACGTTTTATGTAAGCCCGGAGCTCGAGTACTTCTACTTCAAGGAGTCCGGCTCGACTGAACCGTTGGACCGCGGAGGCTACTTCGATCAGACGACGGACGCCGCGACGGACCTTCGCCGGGAGACGGTGCTGGCGCTGGAAGCGATGGGTATCGAGGTGGAGTACAGCCACCACGAAGTAGCGCCATCGCAGCACGAGATCGCCCTCCGCTACACGGACGCGATGACGATGGCGGACAACGCCATGACCTATCGCCTGGTGGTGAAGGAGATCGCGGCCCTCCACGGCGCGTATGCATCGTTCATGCCGAAACCCATCCAGGGCGAGAACGGCAGCGGGATGCACGTGAACCAATCGCTTTTCAAGGGCGAGAGCAATGCTTTCTTCGACAGCTCGGATACCTACAACCTGAGCGCCGTCGCGCGGGGGTACATCGCCGGGCTGCTGGCACATTCACGGGAGCTAACGCTGGTCACGAACCAGTGGGTCAATAGCTACAAGCGACTGCTGCCGGGCTTCGAAGCGCCGGTGTACCTGAGCTGGGCCCGGCGCAACCGGAGCGACCTGATCCGGATACCGGAATACGGATCAACGGACCAGACGCATACACGGGTGGAGTACCGCTCGCCGGATTCCGCCTGCAACCCCTACCTGGCATTCGCGGTGATGCTGGCGGCGGGGCTCGATGGCATCGAGCGCGAGCTGCCCCTGCCGCCGCCCGTGGAAGAGAACGCGTTCGAGATGTCGGACGAGGAGCGGAAGGCGCGAGGCATCGAACGACTGCCGGCGGACCTCAAGGAAGCGCTCGACATCGCGGAATCGACGCCGTTCCTGCGCAATGCCCTCGGGGACCACGTTTTCGAGTCGTTGGTGGCGAACAAGCGGATCGAGTGGCAGCGCTACAGCGCTCACGTGACCGATTACGAGCTGCGGGAATTCCTGCCGATTTTGTAGACACCGCGCCGGGCACCTGGTGTCAGGAGAAGAGAGAGGGCGGTCCTTCCACGGAAGGACCGCCCTCTGCTGTGTGTAGCTAAGCGACGAGCCTAGTCGTCGTAGCTGCCGAAGCCACCGAGGCCACGGCGGGGCGGAGGCGGAGGTGCGGGAGGACCGCCCTCTTCACCGCCACGCTGCGGATCGGCGCGCCGGGTCCAACCGCGGCTGGCGCCACCGGGGCTTGAGCCACGCTGGCTGGTCGGCTGATAGTCGGAGCCGCCGCCGCCGCCGCCATCGCGACGTCCGCGGCCACCACCGCCGCCGCCATCGCGACGTCCACGGCCACCGCGATCGGGGCCACGGTCTGGACCGCGGTCGCCACCACGGTCGGGACCGCGATCGGGGCCACGGTCGCTACCGCGGTCACGAGGACGGTCGTGCGGTCGCCGCGCGGTCACCACCACGGTCACCACGATCGCCGCCGCGGCCGCGGGGGCGTCCACCACCGCCGCGATTACCGCCGGACGAAGGCGGAATCTCGCCGGTCTTGGCTGCGTTCACCGAGAGGTTTACGCGGCCGAGGTTGTCGATTTCGGTGACCATGACGGTGAGTTCATCACCGACGTTGGCAACGTCTTCGACCCGGTCGACGTGTTCGTCGCTCAGTTCGGAGATGTGGACGAGGCCTTCTTTCCCGGGAAGGATTTCGACGAAGGCGCCGAAGTTGAGGAGGCGGGTGACGGGACCGGTGTAGATCTCGCCGACGGTGATCTCCTTGGTGAGGCCCTCGATCATGGCGATGGCCTTATCGACGGCGGCGCTATCAACACCGCCGACGACGACGGTGCCGTCTTCCTCGATATCGATGCTGGTGCCGCCACTCTCTTCCTGGATCTTGCGGATCATCTTGCCGCCGGGGCCGATGATGGTCCCGATCTGGTCCTGCTTGATCTGGATGACGACCATCTTCGGGGCGTACGGCGAGACGCTTTCACGAGGCTCGTCGATGACTTCAGCCATGGCAGCGAGGATCTCGATGCGGGCATCTTTCGCCTGCGAAAGGGCCTGGGCGAGGAGCTCGTTGGAGACGCCACCGATCTTGATGTCCATCTGGAGGGCGGTGATGCCCTTCGATGTACCGGCGACCTTGAAGTCCATGTCGCCCATGAAGTCTTCCTGGCCGGCGATGTCGGTGAGGACCTTGTAGTTGCCATCGTCGCCCATGATCAGACCCATAGCGATGCCTGCGACGGGAGCGCTAATGGGCACACCGGCGTCCATGAGGGCGAGGGTGCTGCCACAGACGCTGGCCATGGAGGTCGAGCCGTTGGAGGACATGACTTCGCTAACGAGCCTGAGCACGTAGGGGAACTTGTCTTCGTCGGGAACGACGGGTTCGAGGGCGCGCTCGGCGAGGGCGCCATGGCCAATTTCGCGACGGCCGGCGCCGCGCATCGGCCGGGCTTCACCGACCGAGTAGGGCGGGAAGTTGTAGTGGTGGATGTAGCGCTTGGAGTTCTTGGGAGAAAGCGTATCCAGCTTCTGGGCCATGGAGAGCGAACCGAGCGTCGCAATGGTGAGGACCTGGGTTTCGCCCCTGGTGAAGAGGCCAGTGCCGTGCGTCCGGGGGAGGACGCCGACGTGGATATCGAGCGGTCGAATCTGGGTGGTCGCCCGGTTATCGGCGCGCTTGCCCTCTTCGAGGATGCGCTTGCGCATGGCCTTCTTGATGACCGTGTAGAGGGCGTCGCTGAGGTCCTTCCGGGAGAACTCTTCACCGAACTTCTCTTCGAGTTCGACCTTGAGGGCCTTGTTGGCGTCACTTCGCTCGCTGGCGGCGGTGGCGACCAGCTCATCGAGTCGTCCGGAGAGATAGTCACCGACCCTGGCGATGGCTTCGTCGTTGTCGACGGCGGGAGTGAAGGAAGCCTTCTCGGGGTTGGCGTCGGCGGCCATCTGCTCCTGGAGCTTGTTGATGACCTGGTTGGCTTCCATGGCGCGGTCGATGGCCTCGAGGATTGCGTCCTCGGGGGCTTCGCGGGCGCCGGCTTCCACCATGACGACGGCGTCCTTCGTGCCGGCGACGATGAGGTCGAGGTCGGCTTCATCGGACTGGGCGAAGGTGGGGTTGACGATGTATTCGTCGCCGATGCGGACAACGCGGACGCTGCTAACCGGGCCGGCGAAGGGGATGTTGCTGATCATGAGGGCGGCACTGGCGCCGACGGTGATCAGGGTATCCGGCTGATGCTCCTGGTCGGCGGAGAGCGTCGTCGCGACGATCTGGACTTCGTTGCGGAAGCCCTTGGGGAAGAGCGGCCGGAGGGGCCTGTCGGTGAGCCGCATGGCGAGGATGCCGTCGTTGCTGGCACGGCCTTCGCGGCGGGGGAAACCGCCGGGAATGCGCCCGACGGAATAGAGGCGCTCTTCGTAGTCGATCGTGAGGGGGAAGAAATCAATCCCCTCGCGCGGGTCCGCCATACAGGCCGTGACCAGGACGACTGTGTCGCCAAGGCGAACTGTGACTGCGCCGTTCGCCTGCTGAGCGAGCACCCCAAACTGGATGCTCATGGTTTTTCCATCGACCTCGATCTCGTAGGTCTTTACTTCGTTGTCTTGCACTCTGCTGCTTGTTCCATTTCCGGCGCCTCAGCGCCAATACGTTCAGTCCTCCGCGCGTTTCGCTGGGAGGGATGTGGCAGGCGGTGACGTTTGAGTCCGAATCGTTTGGGTTACCGGGCCGGGCGCACCCAGCAAAAAAGCCCCCGCTTATCGGCGGAGGCCAAGCCTTGCAATCAGTTCCCGGTATCGATTCACGTCGCGGTTGTTGAGGTAGCGCAGCTGACGGCGACGCTGGCCCACAAGCTTGAGAAGTCCACGGCGCGTGTGGAAATCATGCTTGTGCTGCTTCAGGTGTTCCGTCAGGTAGATGATGCGTTCGGTAAGGACCGCCACTTGCACTTCCGGGGAACCAGTGTCTCCCGGGTGGGTGGCAAATTCCTCGACGACTTCGCGCTTACGTTCTGCTGTCAGCAACCTTGCTCTTTTTCTTCCTTTGCCTGCTCTGTCACATTCGACGCTAGCATACGCCCCGCATTGCGGCAATGATTTGGAGGATGGCTCTCATCCTGCTTTCGGGGCTGCCGGGCAGCGGCAAGACGACCTTTGCGGCTGCGCTGGCCAGGGAACAGCCGATCGAGCACGTGGAGAGCGATGCGATCCGGCGCGGTCTTGCTGCCCATCCACGCTACACGAAGGCCGAGCATCAGCGGGTTTTTGACGAGGTGGAGCGGCGGGTACGCGAAGCTCTCCATTGTGGTCGCCTGGTGGTGCTCGACGCGACGAACCTGCGGGAGGATTTCCGCAAGGGATACATCGCGATGGCAAGGGAACGGGGCCAGGCATGCGTATTCGTCTGCCTGACGGCGCCGCTGGCAACGCTGCGCGAGCGCGTTCGTGGACCACGGACGGGTCACTCGCAGGCAGATGTCGCGGTGCTGGAGGGAATGGTGCGCGGCATCGAGCGGCACCCCGGCGCGGCGCTGGTTGTCGACACCCGGTTCGAGATAGGGCCGAGTGTGGCCACGGCGCTGCTGCTGGCGGGAGTGGACGGATGAGCCCGGACCGGCCGTTTCTCTTGCTGCGCGCCCATCCGCGGGCGGAAGACCGGGAAGCGTTTCGAAACTGGTTCCGGACGGTGCATCTGCGTGATGCGCGGGCGGTACCCGGGTTCACCCAGATCGAAAGCGGTGAGACGACCGCCGGCACGTTCCTCGCCATCTATACCTTCGACAGCGCGGAAGGCGTCCAGACGGCGATGGCGAGCCCGCAGGCTGCTTACGCCCGGGGGACGCTGGAGCAGTGGGCGCCGAGGCTGGAAGAGCTGCTGATCGAGATGTTCGCACCGGTCGGGCTGCTGCCAATGTTCAACTCGAGAAGTTAGCCGGGACGAAGGGCATCCTTGAGCGCGGCGACAAGGGCGCGGCGTGCGATGGGGGCGCGGGCGATCACCTGGCCGTCCACTTCGACGACCGGGATTTCGAACATGAAACGCCGGTGGAGGGCATCGTCGGCCTCGATATTGACGAGGGCGGTGCTGAATCCCAGCTCGGGTTCGAGGGTGCGAAGGATGGCTTCGGCGGCGTCACAGAGATGGCAACCGGGACGGCCGTAGAGGGTGACGACGGGCTCAGCCGGCGGTGGCACCCGCGGCCTGCGTATCCGTCTTCCAGCCGGGAGTGAGGCGGTCGCGCCACTCAGTGGTCATCGGCCCGGGATGCTTCAGGAGGAACCCGGCGGCGGCGACAGCAACGCCGGCGACGACCGCGCTGCTGAGCTGGGGCAGGGGAATGCCGCCGAGCGTCTGTTCGTCGAAGCGGAATTCGGAGAGCCAGAAGCGGACCACGGCATAAAGGACCATGTAGAGGCAGAAGCTCCAGCCGGGAATAGTGATGTAGCGGCGAGCAACGAAAAGGAGGATGGCGAGAATGGCGAGGTCGGCGAGGAGTTCGTAGCCACCGGCGGTTGGGTGCACCGATCGCCCAATCTCGCCGAGCGTGTTCGGGTTGGTATAGCGGACGGCCCAGGGCAGGTCGGACGGCGTGGCGAGGTGTTCGCCATTGATGAGGTCGCCGATCCGGCCGATCGCCTGGCCGAGGATCATCCCCGGGGCGGCAGCATCGAGGCCAATGCCAACGGGCCACTTGCGCCAGATGCCATAGAGCAGTCCGCCAAGGGCGCCACCGATGAGTCCACCGTAGAGGGTGATGCCGCCTTCGGTGATGTCGAGGACGATGCCGGGGATGTTGTCGCTGAACTTGTCCCAGTGCTCGAAGACGAAGAAGAGGCGGGCGCCAACGATGGCACAGGGGACGCCGACGAGGGCGACTTCCTGGCCGAACTCGGCGGGGAAGCCATCTTTCTGGGCGAGCCACACAGAGAGGGAGACCCCGGCAATGATGCCGACGGCCGTGAAGAGGCCGTGCCAGGTGAGCGTAAACGGCCCGATGTCGGCGAGCGTGGGATCGATGTTGATATCGATGGTGAGGAAGGCGAGTACGGCGGCGATGTCCACGCGCCAAGGGTAGAACGGGTGAGCCTAAGCCGGTAGCAGGGGAGGTATCGGCGTAGCATGCCGGTCGCGGCCCGGGGGCAGCCGCACGGAGGTCGGGCAAATGGGCGAGATGGTGCGCGTTAGCCGCCTGTCGGTCGACAGGGTGCTGGTGGAACTGGTGGAGGAGCTGGCCGGACCGGCGAGGATGGCGCCGGAGGCGTTCTGGGCCGGGCTCGACGGTATCGTGGCGTTGCTCGGACCGCGCAACCGGGCACTCCTCAAGCATCGCGACCTGTTGCAACAGGCGATCGACGGCTGGTGTTCCGATCGGCAGGGCCAGCCCTGGGATGCTGCGACCCACGAGGAGTTCCTGCGGCAGTTGCACTACATCGTCCCGGAAGGGCCGCGATTCGCGATCGACACGCAGGGCGTTGACCCGGAAATCGCCGAGATCGCAGGGCCGCAGCTCGTCGTGCCGCTCGACAACGCGCGCTACGCGTTGAATGCGGCAAACGCACGGTGGGGCAGCCTCTATGACGCCCTCTATGGGACGGACGTCATCGAAGAAAAGTCCGGGGAGGAGGCGGGAGGCTCCTACAATCCGCGCCGCGGAGCCCGCGTGATCGCCTATGCCAACGACTTCCTTGACACGTCGGTCCCACTGGGGGAGGGGTCGCACGGGGGCGTGGTGGAATACCGGATTGCGAACGAGGGCCTCGTGGCGGCACTGGCGAATGGAGACGCAACGGGCCTTCGCGATAGAGCACAGCTGGCCGGCTATCGCAACGGGAGGGATGGGCTCGAGGCGATCCTGCTGCGCAACCACGGTCTCCACATCGAGATCCAGGTAGACCGCAATCACACGGTGGGGAGGGAGCATCCTGCGGGGGTGAAGGACGTCCTCCTGGAGTCAGCCATCACCACTATCCAGGACTGCGAGGACTCGGTGGCAAGCTGCGACGCCGAGGAGAAAGCACTTGTCTACCGGAATTGGGCCGGGCTCATGGCGGGGACGCTCTCCGCCGACTTCGTGAAGGGGGATGAGACGGTCCACCGAAGGCTGAACCCGGACCGCGATTACCTTGGACCGGACGGTGAGCCTCTGCGCGTGCCGGGCCGGAGCCTGATGCTTGTGCGCCACGTCGGACATCACATCTTCACCGACGCGGTGGTTGACGGTGACGGCGAGCCGATCGCGGAGACGTTCCTCGACGCGATGGTGACGGCGCTGGCAGCGATGCCCAACCTGCGCGGGGAAACGGCATACCCTAACAGCCGCTACGGCAGCATGTACGTTGTGAAGCCGAAACTGCACGGCCCGGCGGAGGTGGAACTGGCGGTCGACCTTATGGCGGCGGTCGAACGGGCGCTTGGGCTGGCGCCCTCGTCGCTGAAGATCGGGATCATGGACGAAGAGCGGCGGACGACGCTGAACCTCAAGGAGTGCATTCGGGCGGCGCGGGACCGGGTGATCTTCATTAACACTGGCTTCCTCGACCGGACGGGAGACGAGATCCACACAAGCATGGAAGCCGGCCCGATGGTCCCGAAGCCCGAGATCAAGAATGCGCCCTGGATGCTCGCCTACGAGGACTGGAACGTCGACGTCGGGCTCGAGTGCGGCCTGGCGGGGAAGGCACAGATTGGCAAGGGCATGTGGGCGATGCCCGATGAGATGCGGGCGCTGGTGGCGCAGAAGATTGCACACCCGCAGGCGGGCGCCAATTGCGCCTGGGTGCCATCGCCAACGGCGGCGACATTGCACGCGATGCATTACCACGCCGTGGATGTGCAGGCGCGGCAACGCGAGATCGAGGACCGGCCGCGGGCGAATCTCGCGGCCTTGCTGACGCCGCCTCTGCTGCCGGCGCAGCGGCAACTGACGAAGGAGGACGTTCGCAGGGAATTGGAAAACAACGCACAGGGCATCCTTGGCTACGTCGTGCGGTGGGTGGAACAGGGCATCGGCTGTTCGAAGGTGCCCGACATCAACGACATCGGGCTGATGGAGGACCGGGCGACGTTGCGAATCTCGAGCCAGCACATCGCCAACTGGCTCAGGCATGGCCTGGTCACGGCGTGACGAGGTGGAAGCGACGATGCGGCGGATGGCGGCCGTGGTCGACCGCCAGAACGAGGGCGACCCGCTCTACCAGCCGATGGCACCTGACTTCGAGGAGAGTTACGCCTTCCGGGCGGCCCTGGAGCTTGTGTTCCACGGCCTGGAGGAGCCGAATGGTTACACGGAGCCGGTGCTCAACCGGATCCGGCGCGAGTTCAAGGCATCGCGGTAGGATCGAGCGATGAATGACGAGCAGATCTCCTGGTTCCCCATCGCCGAGTTCGACGACCTTTCGCCCGAGGTGCAGGCGCTCTTCAGCGGGCTGGAGGAGAAGCTGGGATTCGTGCCGAACGTGTTCCGGGCCTACGCCTGGCGAGGACCCCGGTTCGACAAGTGGCGGGCGCACTTCGAGGACCTGATGCAGCCGACGCCGGGGCTGGGCAAGGCCGATAGGGAGATGATTTCGGTCGCGGTTTCGATGCAGAACCAGTGCCTCTACTGCCTGGTTGCGCACGGGTTCGCGGTACGAGCGCTGACGAAGGACCCGGTGCTGGGCGACCGGATCACCCTGGACTACCACCGGGCAGGGCTGGAGGAGAAACAGGTGGCGATGCTGGACTACGCGGTGAAGGTGACGCTGGAGCCGGCGTCCTGCGGTCCGGAAGATATCGAGGAATTGCGCGACTACGGATTCAGCGACGAAGACATCTGGGACATCGCGGAGGTGGCGGCGATGTTCAACTTCACGAACCGGATGGCATCGGCGACGGGGATGATGCCGAATCCGGAGTACCACGCGATGGCGCGCTGATTGCGCCAGGTGTCGCCAGGCTGCACGAGTCCACGCGGGATACCAGCCACAGCCAGGGTCAGGCGAGAGAGGCCCGATGGCAGGGAGAGCGCTGATACCCAGGTTTCACGTCGCGGGGGCACAATTTGTCGCGGGAGGTCGTCATGAAGTTGCAAAACGTACTCGCGACCAAGGGTCTTGGCGTCTTCACGCTTTCGCCTTCGGCAACGGTCGCTGAAGCGATCAAGGTCCTCGCGGACAACAACATCGGCGCGATCGTCGCGGTGAACGAGGCGGGGACGCCGGTGGGCATCCTTTCGGAGCGCGACATCATCCGGGTGGCCGCGCAGGGGGCGGTGCCGTTCGAAGCGCCAGTCGCGGAGTTGATGACGACGAGCATCGTGACCGGTTCGCCGGAAGACGACACGGAAGCGGTGTTGCGGACGATGACGGCGCGGCACTTCCGCCACCTGCCGGTGGTTGATGATGGGCACCTTGTGGGGGTGCTGAGCCTCGGCGACCTGGTGAAGGCGCAGATGCAACGACTGAAGGGCACGGTGGAAAACCTCGAAACGCAGCTGCTCCAGCCGTGACGTTGCGGGTTGCCATTGTGGGGGCCGGGCCGGCGGCCTTTTATGCGGCGGATGCATTGCTTTCGGCCGAGGGCGAGGAGTGCGCAGTCGACATGTTCGAGCGGCTGCCGGCGCCGTTTGGCCTTGTGCGGTACGGGGTGGCACCGGACCACCAGAAGATCAAGACGGTGACGCGGGCGTTTGAGAGGACGGCCGGCCATGCGCGATTCCGCTACTTCGGAAACGTGGAGATCGGACGCCACATCAGCCTTGCCGACCTGAGGGCGCACTACCATGCGGTGCTCTTTGCGACGGGGGCGCAGTCGGACCGGAAGATGAACATCCCGGGCGAGGACCTGTTGCGGAGCCGCCCGGCGACGGAGTTCGTTGCCTGGTACAACGGCCACCCCGATTTCAGCCACCTCCGCTTCGACCTCACGCAGGAAACGGTCGCAATTGTTGGCGTGGGGAATGTTGCCGTGGACGTGGCGCGCATCCTTTCGCTCTCGCCGGAAGAGCTGCACGCGAGCGACATGGCGCCGTACGCGGTGGAAGCTCTGTCCCGGAGCAAGGTCCGTGATGTTTACCTGCTTGGCAGGCGGGGCCCGGCGCAGGCGGCCTTTACGACGCCGGAGGTGAAGGAGCTGGGAGAGCTCGCGGACGCCGACGTCCTGGTGCCCGCGGACGAGGCAGCCCTCGACCCGATCAGCGCCGAGGAGCTCGAGGCTTCGGGCGACCGGATGGTGGCGAAGAAGGTCGAGATCATCCAGGGGTATGCGGCGCAGAAGCCGGCCGGGAAGAAGCGGCGCCTGCACCTGCGCTTCCTGGTATCCCCCACGGAGATCCTCGATGACGGGACTGGCGCCGCCGGCGGACTGGTGCTGGCGAAGAACCGGCTGGTGCGGACGGAGACCGGGAGCATCACCCCCCAGCCGACGGGAGAGACGGAGACAATCCCGGCAACGCTTATCTTCCGCTCGGTCGGTTACCGGGGAGCGGAGATCCCAGGGGTTCCCTTCGACGAGCGCTGGGGCGTAATCCGCAACGACCACGGTCGGATCATCGACCCGGCGACCAATGCGCCGGTGCCCGGTTTGTACACGGCGGGCTGGATCAAGCGCGGGCCCTCGGGCGTGATTGGCACGAACAAACCGGACGCAGTCGAGACCGTGGCGGCGTTGCTCCAGGACGCGCCGGAACTCCGGCAGCGGGAACCCATGCCGCCGGCCACGGAGATCGCGCTCGTGCTTGCAGGCCAGGAGAGTTGCCGCCCCGTGTCTTTCGACGACTGGAAGCGGATCGATGCAGCGGAGTGCGCGGCAGGGGAGGCCTGCGGGCGTCCGCGGGTGAAGTTCTGCAGCGTGCCAGAGATGCTGGGGGCACTTTAGTACTCAGTTGCGAAACTCAGCGTTCGATGCCCGGAGACCGGCCCTCAACCCCCAGCCCCTTCTCCCGACTCACGCGGGAGAAGGGGAGCACATTGCGAGGCGTTGAACGCGCGAACGCCAACTTTCTTCGCGAAGTACTAGCCGGGATTGTCGAGCTTGCCGAGCCAGTCGAGCAGGAGTGCGTTGAACTCGGCCGGCCGTTCCTGATGGAGGAAATGGCCGGTGCCCTCCCACCCCACAGCCTTGGAGAGCGGATGTTGGAACTGTGCACGCTCCCAGCGCGAGACGTCGCCGGGGTCCTGGTATCCTGCGCGGAACGCGAGTGCCGGTACGGCAACACGTCGCAAGTAGCGTTCGCTTTCGGGCTTGAAACCAAAGCTGTCGTCGGCAAGCATGCCGGCGAAGGCTGCGTGGAGTACCTCCCGGGGCATGGATTCAAGGCGCCGAAGGTGCCAGGCACGAAGGTGGCGAGGGGACGCAGGCGGATAGAAGCCATCGAAGAGCTGGCGGGCGGTGGCATGACCAAGTGGACTGGCGAGCGCGGACAAGAATGTCTCGCGCTGACCGCGGAAGTCCTCACCGAATCCGTAGGCTGAGTCGACGGGCACGATCGCCCGGACGACTTCGGGGTGTTCGACGGCGAGAGCGACCACGGTGGCGCCACCCATCGAATGGCCGACGGCGACGACGGGTCCGCATGCCAGGCTCTCGACCAGGGCTGCAAGGTCGCGGGCGAACCCTGCCGGGCTGTAGCCGCCCTCGGGAATGCTGGAACGGCCGTGACCACGAAGATCGACGGTGATGGCGCGGTAGCCGGCGTCGACAAGAGCGGGCACCTGGTAGGACCAGTCGCTGCCGTCACAGGACCAACCGTGGACCAGCAAGACCGGGGAGCCCTCGCCTTCATCGCCGTAGAAGAGGCGAACGCCGGGAAGGTCTGCGTAGGGCATGGGACTACCACCTCGGATGAGATGGCCGGACTATACGCCCTGCCGAATCACCCCTTCATGGGGCCGGTAAAGGTGGCCAGATCGAAGTAGTCTCGCCATTCCTTGATCTTGCCGTCCTCCATTTCGAAGACACCGGCGCAGGGTAGGTCGACGTCTCCCCGGGTGGTCTTCGTGCGGTCGACGCGCTCGGTGAAGACCACATTGCCCTGCGAGGCGATGTTCAGCAGCTCCCATTCGGTCGAGGTCCAGCTGGCGGTGAAGTTCTTGATCATGGCTTCGACGTTGGCACGGCCACGAACGGGCTGGGTGGGGATGTTGTAGTAGCAGCCGTCGTCATGCGAAGTAGCTGGCGAGCTCGGACGGATCGAGGCGGGCCCAGGCGGCGCAGAAGTCGCGGATGATCTGTTCGTTGTCGGGCATGAATGAGGCTCCCGGATGAGGTGGCCGCCATCGTAAACGGTGCGAGCAAGGGATATGAGGGGTAGGCTCGCGTGCTACCAATTCCTGCACGCGAGGCCGCCATGACCGCTCCGATGACCCCGACGCACGACACCGTCTTCCCCGGCAAGGACTGGGAGTTCGCGACGCCGGAGGCGATGGGGCTCGACAGCGAGAAGATCACGGCGGCGGCGGCCACGATCATGACGATCGACAAGCGATACGGGGTACTGGTCGCGAAGCAGGGGCGGATCGTGCACGAGACGTACATACGAGACGCCGCAGCGACCAACCCGATCTTTTCGCTGACGAAGGGGTTCGGCTCGACGCTGGTCGGTATCGCACAGGCGCAGGGGATCCTTCACGTCGACGATTTGGTGTCGGATTGGCTACCGGTGCACCACCCAGAGATTGTGGAGGGAGCGCGGATCAAGCACCTGCTGAATATGACTGCGGGCAAGGAGCCGGCCGGCAGCTACTGGCGGTACAACAGCAACGAGATCCTGAATTCGTTGACGGGGATCCTCTGGCTGGCGAGCGGGATGCCGCCACGCGACTTCTACGAGAGGTACCTCCGACGGCACGTGGGCTTCAGCTTCGACTGGCCGGCGAACAGCAAGGGCTGGATCCAGATCGGGAGCCAGGGTCCGCTGCCGGTGATCGAGGCGACGCACCGCGATGTGGCGCGGATGGGACTGCTCTGGCTGAACGGGGGCAAGTGGAACGGCGAACAGCTGCTGGACCCGGAGTTCGTGGGCCAAGCACTTTCGGCGCCCTACCCGGAGGCGAACGGCGCCTACGGCTACCTGTGGTGGCTGAACGAGGGAAACGGCACCTGGCGCACGACGGGCGGGCGAAGCGGCACGGGACGCTGGTTCCCTTCGATGGAGCGAAACGTGTTCTTGGGGCTGGGCGCGCGCGGCAAGGTTCTGGTTGTCGTGCCGGATGAGCAACTGGTGGTGGTCACCATGGGCGAGACGGCCCAGGAGCAGTCGGCGAACTACCTGAGCACGATCATGGGCGCCGTCGAATCGATCCTTCCGTAGTCACACCGAGAGAGAAGAGAGGATATAGAGCCATGGCCAATGAGATTGGCGTCGACGAGAAGACCGGCCGGAAGTACTACCTCGACTACCCCGACGACCTGAAGCCGGGCGAGCCTGTGACGTTCCTGCTGAACCTGCATGGCGGCGGCTCGGTGGGGCACTGGCAGCGCCAGTATTTCCCGGCTTTTGACTTCGTGGATCGGTTCCGGCTCGTGGTGGCAACGCCTTCAGCCGCGACGAAGGAACCGATGCGACGCTGGGTGGACGAAGCCGACGACGAGCACCTGAAGAACGTCGTCGAGGCGGTTTTCGCGAAGTTCGGGCGGGAGCGGATCGCGCGGTTCTGGCTGGTGGGCCACTCCCAGGGTGGGATGACGAGTAACCGCTTGCTGGGACAGCAGTATTTCCAGGACCGGGTGGATGGCTGGCTGAGCCTCTCAGGTGGGCGGATCGGGCCGGTGGAGGTCCCGGCATCCTTCTTCCCGCCGGGGGTCGAACGGCCGGCCATGCCGCAAGGTGAGAATGCGCCGCGACCGGGCCGGGCCGTTGAGGTGAACTGCGACATCTCGTTCATCTTCGCCACGGGGGAGCATGAGATGGTGGCGCTACCCGGCTCGTCGCCGTGGGCGGCGAAGTATGGCGCCGGGCCACGAGAACGGCTGGCCGACGTGGTGGACACGGAACCGGGACGCATCTACGACACCTCGCGCGAAGGGAAGTCGTCGCCGGGATGGGGACTGCTGCCACGACCGGGAACGGCGGAGGTGTACGTGTATCCGAATGCGCGCGATGGCCGCCTCATCGCCGATGTGGTGCGGCTGGACAAGGGGCACACAGAAGGCTTGGAGCCGAAGATCACGGAGAAGCTGCTGGAGATGATCGTGGCGACGCCGGGGGGCAAGGTACCGGCACTGGCGAACTGAAGCAGATGCGCTATTGGATGACACCGGGCGCAACCTGTTGGGCCACCGCCCACGCCGGTTCGCCTGTGGCGGTCCGCACGCGGATATAGGTTGCGTCCGCGCCGACGACGGTCTTGGCGTTTCCGTTGACTAACTCGGCCAGGGCCAGGAGCTGGCCGGGCCGGGCACAGTCCAGCTGTGAGTCTTCGTCGGCGATGGTTTCGAGCAAGGGCACGCAGTGGCCGGCGTCGGCGAAGACGCGGACGAACGGGCCGAGCCAGGTGCCGATGAGCATCGGCGCGCCGGTATCGGCGGTCGGGGCGATCACAGCGGCAGAACTGAGAAGTCCGTCCTCAAACATCGCTGGCACTGGCTGGCAGGATGGTTGGGGCTGGCAGTACGTCCCGGCGTAGGCACCGGCACCCAGCGCACCGCGGACCACGAGACTGACATCACGGACCGTTGCCTGCCCTCGGGCGTGGTCGAAGAGAGAAAGGTATCGCCTGCCGTCGGAGCCGTCCCACGAGATAGCGCTGCCGTGTTCAGCGCTAGCCATAGCCCCGGGAGGGAGCACCGCGCCGGTCACGTCCACGGCGTTAGCAGGCCCGAAGGCAAGCCGAACGAGCTCAACACCGGATTCGTCGATCAGGGCGCCCTCGTCCCCGAGCCAGAGGTACCCGACAATGTCCGCCCAGGCGACCGGAGCGCGGCGTACGGCACCGGGCGGGCTGGGGATCTCCACGAATGTTTGGGCCGTGGGATCGTAGGCCTCCGCGCTGAAATCGATGGCCCGGGTGGGCGAGGTTAAGACGACAGTGTCGCCAGCGAAGAAGCCGAGGTAGAGGTGCGACGGGATCGCCTGCGGTCTGGCGAAATTGCCGGACGCCGTGCCGACGGCGACGAGTGCGTGCGGCTCGCCAAATATGTCGGCGCCTTCGATGACGACGGCTATCTGATCGCCGGTCCAATCGGCGACGCCATCGATAATGTGGAAGCCCTTCGGCGACTCCCAGATCGTCTCAGTGACGGGCGTGACGCCATCTGCGGGGTCGATGTAGACGCGCTCGAGACGCGAACGATCGCGGGCGAGGTCGTCGCGGGCGATGAGGAGGGCGGTCCCGGGGCGGAGGGAGCCGTTGGTCATTGTGAAGGCGTCGGGGCCAGTCGAAACGGCTACACGCGTAGCCACGGCCGCTTTGGCTCCAGCAAGTGCCGTCGCGAGTTCCAACGCGGAAGCATCCGGATTTATCGCTGCATCCAGATTCGGGAGGCGGTCTCCATTCGACGAACCGTCTCCGAATGGCTGGAAGATGGCGAAGATCCCGATAACGATAATCGCTACTACGACGACCGCTCCCACCAGATGGGCCTTCCACATCCCCGTCCGGTCGTTCGCACGGGCCATGGGCGGCGGCGGCAGCTCTGGTTCGTCGGCCTGCCACCAGTCGAGCAGCACGGCGCGGTCGATGAGGTGTTCGCGCTGGAGGATGCGAGCGATACGCGCCTTGACGTCGTTGATTGGGAGGCTGACCCGCACCGCGATCTCGGCGTCGTAGAGCCCCCGGGAGAGGTAGTCGAGGATCTGCTCGTCGGTAGGGGTCAGGCCGGCCCGCATGGCGGGAGCGTAGCACCGAAAGCGAAGACCGGACGGTTCGTGCAGACGGCTTTACCGATCGAAGGCAGAGAGCGCGGGGGTCACGCTACAGTCCTAGGCAGTGGAACTGACGATTCTTCGCCGGGCGGCGCTCGCGACGCTGGCTTTTGGTGTTGCGCTGCTCATCGCGGGGCTGGTGGCCGTCGCGGTGCGTTCGACGAACGGCGAGGCCGACGAGTTGCCGACGCCGACGGTAACGAGCACACCGACGCGGACTGCGACGCCGCGACCGACAGCTACCGGTACTCCGGTGCCACCGACACCGACGCCCACGCCCTTCGCGGGCGACGTCGCCCGCTTCCAGATCGAGCGGTACGACATTGACTCGGTGGTTGAGCTTATCGGGCTCGATTCCAATAACACGCTCGAATCGCCAACGGACCCACATGACACGGGCTGGTATTCGATCTACGACAGGCCGGGTTGGGGCGGCAACGCAGTCTTCGCGGCACACGTCGACTGGTGGCCGGACATCCGGGGGCCGTTCTACAACCTTGCGGATTCGAAAGAGGGCGACCGCTTCGACGTCGTGATGACGGACGGGACGCGCTACATTTATGAGTTCGTGCGCTACGAGCGTTACGACGCCGACACCATCCCCATGGGCGACCTGATCTGGCCAACCAACAAGCCGGCGGGTGAAGAGTGGATCACGCTGATCACCTGTGGCGGCACATTCGAGAGCTCGACGCCGGGCGGTCCCGGCCACTACCTGCACAGGGACGTGGTGGTGGCGAAACTGGTCGAGACGATCCCGGCGTAGGTTGGGAGCCCACCTATCTCAAGGTCAGATCCTCGAACGTACGGCGGAAGTCGACGAGGACTGTACTGATGAAGCCGACCTTGCCGTAGCCGAGATCGATCTGGACGTACTCCTCTTCCGGAGCACCGTTACCACCGCCTGACACCGTTCTCGCTGCCGGAACGTTGGTGCTTACATCAATGCCGCCAAGGGTGACGAGTGTGCCCGGGGCGAGGCAATCGATCTGACCCTCCGGAATGGGCCCCTCGACAGGGGCACATTCGCCGAGATCCGATTTCACGCGGGCGAAGGGACCACGCTGGCTGCCAAGAATAGTCACGAACCGTGGGTCGAGCGCAGGGTCCTGGGAGTACGACTCGGTCAGTTGCTGATACACCACGGCCGAGTCCCAGTCCCAGCTGAACCGTACCGGCCGACAGAAGTCGGAGCAGTAGTTGCCGACGCACGAGGAGAGGAAGCCGTTCCCCGTGACCGTAAGCGGACCGCTGCGGGTGGCGAAGACGCGGCCATCGAACAGCGAAATCCAGGACGTATAGCGCGAGCGGTCATCCTGGCCCAACCATGAGATGGTAATCCAGCCCCGGTCGAGGCGGGGATAGGATGGAATAGCGACATCGGAGACGAGGGTGCCGTCGTTGGGCGCGTAGGCGAAACCGAGCACACTGGATGGGAAGTCGTCTCCGTACTCGAGGTGGAGGACTGCCATTCCTTGCGCGTCGAGGAGATCGCCGCCAGGACCCGGCCAGAGGATCCCTGTGAGCGGTGTCCAGCCGATCGGTCCGGCCGTCGCGGCCGGAGGTGGATCAGCGGATCGAGCGTATCGAGCGTGCCCGCGCTGGTGTCTAGGAGGCGCCAGCCGCGCACGAGATCGGCCGAGGTAGGCGCGATTACCACGTCTTCTCTCGCGAAGAAGGCGGGGTAGTAGCCCGGAGGGATGTGGATGGGCTCAAGGAATTGGCCGTTCGCCGCATGATCGACGGATGACACATGGAGCGAGGTGAACTGTTCGCCGTCCTGCTCTTCTACGTCCCCGGAAATGGCGATGAGGCGGCCGTCGTAACTGACGGTGACGTGCGCGACCGCCGCCGCGCTGGTATCAGCCAGCGGTGGCGGCCAGAGCGCTTCACGCACGAGTCGTGCCGGGTCGAGCGGGTCGACGTAGACGCGCTCTATATGGTCCCGGCGGTCAATGGACCCAAGAACCTCGACGATGAGGGCGACATCGCTCTCGAGCGCTCCGATGCTGAGGGAGTACGGTTCAGCTGGGACAGCAGTGGCCGTCGACATTGAGGTCGGGGACGGCGTCTCTGCCGCGAGTGTCGAGGGAATCGTGGCCGAAGCGGCGGCATCAGCGGCAGAGCCCGATCCATCGCCCAGGGGAAGCAACACGAGGGCAAACACGGCGGCCACGAGCAGCGCGGCGGTGGCGGCGAGCGCCATCATCCGGCCGGAGACGCCACGGTCGTTCGAGGGGAACGAACGGGAATCTCCAGGCGGCCCGCCCTGCCACCAGTCGACCAGCGCCTGGCGGTCGACGAGGTGCTCGTGCTGGAGGATACGGTCGATGCGCGACTTCACGTCGTTGATGGGGAGGCCGACGCGGACGGCGATTTCAGCGTCGTAGAGGCCCTCAGTCAGGTAGTTGAGGATGCGCTCGTCCGTCGGTGTGCGATCGGCACGCATAGCGAGAGGGTACCAGAGGGGGCTCGTTGGCTTTACCTGCACTACGGCGACGGGGGCTGCCTGGTTCAGTCAGCCCCCGTCCTCGATGCGGGATCGCGAGTTGCTACTGGTAGATCACGTGGATGGTGATGGGGACGTAGAAGGAGAGCGGCTCGCCGTATCCGGGCGGGAGGCCATCAGAGTTGCCGAAGGGCTGAAGGGAGGTATGGATGGTGTGTTCAGTCCACGAGGTGGCATCGGCGGGGCGATCGTCAAGGTCGTTGGCGTCGAGGTAGGCATACGACCAGGTGTGGTCGCCGCCGGACGAGAGGAATGGCTCGGAATGAGAATCACACGCGGCAGCCCCGACGAGGTCGCCAGAGATGTCTGTCTCGACGAGTTCGACGGCGAAGTCGAGATATTGCGGCACCTCGCCGAGGTAGATCTCGTTGGTACCCCATTCGAGGGAGTCGCCATCGATGAGGTCGAGGTCGTTGGCCAGGTAGTCGTCGAGCCATTCGCCCTCGGCCCACACGCACTTGCTGAAGTCGCTATGGGAGTAGGCGTGGTTGACGATCTGTGCACCGCTGAAGCTGACCTCGACGTAGCGGTTCAGGGTCGTGAACTCGCCGGGAGCCTGTGACTCGTGTCCCAGGCTATCGATTGCGATGGCGCGAGCTTGATACGTCGTACCGGCGTGTAGCTGATCGAAGTGGGCGTCGAACTGGAGGACGCCGGAGTCGCTTTCCATAGCCCAGGCCGTTGAGAATCGTCCCAGACCTCGATGCGGATCGTGGCATAGGTGTCGGTCTTGACGCGGAGCATGGCGCCGGCATCGCGGGCAAGGCAACCCCTGTGATCACTGATGGAGCAACCACACCGGCCTTGAGGGTGTTGTTGGCGACGGGCCGGCTTGTCCGGGTCCCCTCCCAGTTCCGTGCGGCCGCTGCTCATAATGGCCGTTGCGGGTGACTTCGAGCGAGAGTTCCGTGGCGGGGTTGGGGAGGCCTTCGGTTTCGCCGACCTTGAAGACGCTGGCGCGGAGGGTGTCGCCTTCGATGTCGAGGAGGCCGAGGGTGCCGAGGCGGGTGCTCTTGTGGTGGGGGAGGATGGGGCTGCCGGAGTTGACGAGGACGACGCCGTCGCGGTATTCGAGGCGCTCGAGGTGGGTATCGCCAGAGATGAGGATATCGACGTGGTCGCCGCCGGTGGCCACCCGCAGGAGTTCGGACATGGGGCGCGACTCGGGGCGCAGCTCGTGGGTCATGGCGATCCGCCAGCCTTCGATATCGATGCGCTGGACCGGGGCCATGCGGGGGTCGTGGAAGACGTCGTTGTTGCCCCTCGAAACGAGGACATCGGTGAACTGGGCGCACCAGTCGAGGACGGCGGGTGCAGTGACATCTCCGCCATGTAGAATCACGTCCACCGTCGCGAGGAACTCCCCGATCTCCGGACCGAGCTCATCGAGGTCACGCAGCAGGGAAGGGAGATGCGTGTCGCTGATCAGCCCGATGCGCATCGTTGCATCCTAACGACCGCCCGTTACAGGGCAATCTCCAGCCGGAGGCTTGCAAGACCCCACAATGAACCAGCAACGAACGGCCGCAATTGTCGGCATCCATGAGTACCCGCTCCGAGTCGCACCGGGCGTGTCGGCCATGGAAATGAAAGCACAATCGATCAAGGCCGCCCTTGATGACGCGGGCCTGAAGTGGTCCGACGTCGATGGGCTCTACGACGCCCAGGATGGCGAAGGTGGCGGCGGGCTCGGCCTGGCCGCCTACCTCGGCTTCAAGCCGAGCGTCATCGATACGACGCAGGTTGGCGGCTCGAGCTACGAGTTCCAGACGGCGCACGCCTGGCGCGACATTACGGCGGGCAAGTGCAAGGTCGCGGTCCTGAGCTATGGCTCGACGGCGGCATCGAACCGCGTGGCGATCGGCACGGGTGGGCGCGTGGCGCCGGTCCCAACGTGGGCTTCGAACATGGAAGGTTCGTATGGCGGCACGCTGATCAGCAACTACGCCATGGTGAAGAACCGGCACATGCACAATTACGGCTCGACGATGGAGCAGTTCGCGCAGATCAGCGTGACGACGCGGAAGCACGCGATGCGAAACCCCGAGGCCGTGAAGGCGATGACCGACCTCCAGTTCGTGGGCATCAACAACATCACCGTCGCGGACGTGCTCGATTCGCGGATCATCGCGGACCCGCTGCACCTGCTTGAATGTTGCATGGTGAGCGACGGCGGCGGCGCCCTGGTGATCGCCAGCGCCGATGTCGCCCGCGACACGAAGAAGACGCCGGTCTGGATCATCGGTTCGGGCGAAGCGACGAAGTACCGCGAGAACGGCGGCGACATCACAGTGAGTGCCGGGGCGCAGAGCGGCCCGATCGCGTTCTCTGAAGCCGATGTGAAGCCAGCGGAAATCGACATCGCAATGATCTACGACTCGTTCACGATCACGGTGGCGACCTGCCTGGAGGACCTCGGCTTCGCGCCGAAGGGACAGTTCGGCGACCTGGTGAAGGATGGCCAGCTCGACTTCGACAACCCGTACAAGCTTTCGCTGAACACCGATGGTGGCGGGCCTGAGCAGCAACCACCCGGGGATGCGAGGGCTCTTCCTCCTCCTCGAATCCGTCCGCCAGCTACGCGGCGAGTCCACCTCCCAGGTGGAGGGCGCGAAGCTTGCCGTGGCGCACGGCAACGGCGGTCTTCTTGGTGGCACCCACACGGGCGGCACCGTCATCCTGGCGAAGGACTAATCACGATGCCAAACCGACCACAACCAGCATTTCCGGAGCCAAACACCCAGGCGTACTGGGATGGCGTGAAGGCGGGCGAGCTCCGCTACCAGGTGTGCAACGACTGCAAGAACGTGGTGTTCACGCCAAAGAAGCACTGCGACGCCTGCGGCGGGAGCAACCTGACCACGAAGGTCTCGAAGGGCGAAGGCGAGATCTATACCTACTCGGTGGTCCGTCAGAGCGGCATGCCGGGATTTCGCGAGATGGGCGCCTACACCGTCGCCTACGTCGACCTCGACGAGGGCTTCCGGGTGCTCACGAGCATCGTCGGCGCGGCCGACCCCACGAAGGACATCACGATCGGCCGCCGGGTGAAGGTAGAGTTCGAAAAGCAGGACAACGGGGACTACCCGATCCCGGTGTTCAGGCAGATTTAGGCGAGAGCCGAGGGCCAAGGCATGGGTACTTGAGCCGGGGGGCGCTGGCGCTATTGCGAGCACACCCTGGCCCTTTGAACCTGGGCACCTGACGCTGGCTTTCCAGGCGGCCCGGAAAAGCTCGCACGGGTAGCCGACAGCAATCCAAGAATCGCGCCGATCCAAATCGAAACGACCACGAGGAGGATGCCGAGTCTCTGCGGCCTTTTCACTGAAGACCCTCCAGGATTCGTGTCGCCTCACCCACGGTCATGTTCAGAGCAGACACCACTGTAAGGATGCCGTGTTCCTGGTCCCATGTCGCAACGTAGACATCGCCAAGGCCGCGAGCCAGGATCGGATTGCCGACTACTCCTGGCAGCCCGTTGATGGTGGCAGCCTCCCAGTACCTGGCGGGCAAGGAAGCGATGAGGTTGGGCCCGCGAATACTCGATTTGTAGATGGTTATCGTGCCGCCGGTGGGTATGTCGAACCAACTTTCGCCGGCAGCCAGTCGTTCCAGAACGTCTTGTGCCGCCTTTCGCCCGATTGTGACCTCAAGCGAGACGATCTCTCCATGGCAGCTGACTCCTCCGGAGAGCTGCTCGACAACTCGCGGTGCGCCCGCTTCGATCGCGTCCGGAGGGAGGTATCCGGGAACAATGTCGACGGGCGACCCCGAGGCAGCAGCGCGTTCAACAAGGACGCCTTCCCCGCGCGGACAGTTCTCCAAGTCGTTGGTGGGAATCGATGGCCCAACATGGATACCGCTAAGGACAACCTCATCGACCACTGGATTTCCCCAATAGGCCTCCCGGTACGGGAGATCCCAATCGGCCCCAAAGGACGACGGTTCGGGAAGTCCGGGGTATTCAGCGGACGTTGGGACAGGGGTCGGGCTGGCAGCTGGCCGGGATTCGGGGGTCTCGGACTTGCTGGACACAACGGGTGTGTTGCCGGCGGTGTCAGCCTCGGCTCGACCGCCGCTTGTAGCCTCCCGGACGGTGAAGAACGTAGCTATCCCCAGCGTAAGGGCTGCCAATCCGAAGGCCGAGAGCGTGACAAAGCGACCTTTCATTCCGCTCCTCCGCGGATTTTTGGGGGCGGGTCAGCAACGCTGACCGTAGCAAGTTTTTTTTTCCCCGCGTCAAGCGTCACCCGAGAAGAGCGGCGAGTGGGCCGTGCCTGTCCAGAGGGCCTGTGCATGTCCGTGGGGACCAAGGGCTAAGGAATGGCAGGAGCCGGTGGTGGTTCGCAACGGTGCGAGTGCACCTCCGGCTCTTCTTTGACGGCCGGCGCCACATCGGGGTTGACTGCCGGGCTACACTCGACGCCTCGCCGAAGAGCCGGAGGTGCACCATGGCCGATGCTGTCCGTTCGACTGAGCGCGAGCGGTTGCTCGACAACGTCCGGGAGATCGCGCCGTTATTGGCTGCCTATGCGGCAGAGTCCGAGGAGATACGGCGGCTGCCGACGGCATCAGTCGAGGCCATGCGCGAGGCAGACCTGTTCCGGTGCCCTTCTCCGGTGGCCGTCGGCGGACTTGAGGTAGATCCACTCACGCAGGTCGAGGTCTTTGAGGAGGTCGCGGCGATCGATGGGGCAGCAGGCTGGAACCTGATGATTGGGGCGCTGACGGCCGAGTTCACGGCGAGTCGTGTCGGCGACGATGCAGCAGAGGCAATCTACGGCGGGACGAAGTGGCCGATCCTTGCGGGACTGGTTTGGCCGAGGGGGAGGGCAGTCGTTGTCGATGGCGGGTACCAGCTGAACGGACGCTGGTCGTTCGGAAGCGGGATCCACCAGGCGGACTGGGTGTTCGGCGGCGCCCTCGCGATTGAGAACGGCAAGCCGAGGACGAACCCGGACGGAACACCCCAGATTCACGGCATGGTCGTGCCCCGGGAGGACGCCACAATCCACGACAACTGGCATGTCGCCGGTCTTCGAGGGACTGGTAGTTGCGACTATTCGATCGAGAATGTCTTCGTGCCGGCAAGCTACGGTTGGGGATTTCCGGGCAAAGCTCTGCGGGGCGGGTCGTGGACGAGCCTGCCGGGGACAACGCTGGTGGCGACCGGGCACGCAGGATTTGCGCTGGGCATCGCGAAAGGCGTGCTAGGACACCTGGAGTCGACGATTGCGGCCAGCAGCAGGTCGATGAGCCCATCGAGTATTGGCGACCGCGAGTCGTTCCAGCTTGAGTTCGGGCGTAAGGCGGTGGCCTACGACGCGGCGCGTGCGCTCGTGATGGATTCTCATCGGGCGGTCTGGGAAGCTGCATGTGCGGGGCAGGAGCCGAGCCTGAAGGCGCTGGCGCGCATGCGCCTGAGCGGGGCCCATGCCACGGATGTCGCCGTCGAGGTGGCCCAGTTCGGGTACAAGGCGGCGGGATCGAGCGCGTTGTTCGAGACGAGCCCCATCCAACGGGCGTTGCGGGATGTCCTTGCGGCGCAGCAGCATATCTTCGTACGCGACACCGGCTACGTGGACTTTGCGAAAGCCCGGTTTGCAAGCGGGACCAAGAAACCGGAGGCGACCGCATGACGACCGACCCGGCGCTCGCCAGGAGGCTCCAGGAAGCGACGCGTGCAGTCGTCGGCACGCTGCCGGAAGTGGAGGAGGCAAGTCCGGCCGGCCAGCACTACGCATTTACCGTGCGAGGCAAGAAATTCGCTTATTTCCTTGACGACCATCATGGCGACGGGCGGATCGTCTTCCAGTGCAAGATGCCTCCGGGAGAGATGGGGCGGTTGGTGGAGATGGACCCGGAGAAATTTGCGCCCGCCCCGTACATGGCCCGCTATGGCTGGGTGAGCGTGTACATCGACCGGGGCGAGGTGGACTGGGACGAGATCGCGGGGATGGCGGCGGTCGCATGGAGTTTGACGGCGCCGAAAAGTGTGAGGGACAAAGCCTAGAGCGCGGAGGACGTCCTCGGCACTGTTGTGGGCCGCACCCCTCCGAGGGCTCATGGCCACGTTGGGCCGCGGCTCCGCACGTTGTTTACTTTTTCACGCGGTACTTGAGGTGGGTGACATGCGGTTCAGCCACAGTCCGGACGAGTTCGAATCCCGGGCGCGGGTCACCAAGCCCCTCAAATAGGCGCGGACCGGCGCCGATCACCATTGGAACGAGGTGGATTTCGATTTCGTCGACGAGGTGTGCGGCAAGGTACTGGTTGGCGACGCTGGCGCCTCCACCAATACGGATGTCCTTCTCGCCAGCCGCCGCTTTCGCCTGGTGCAGGGCCGATTCTATCCCGTCGGTGACGAAGTGGAAGGTGGTGCCGCCCTCCATTTCGAGCGGGTCGCGGGGGTGATGGGTAAGCACGAACACGGGAGTGTGGTAGGGCGGATTGGGACCCCACCAGCCGTCCCATGGCTCCCGGCCCCAGCGTTCGTTGCCCCATGGCCCGGGGCCGCCACCAAACATGCTTCGACCGATGATCGTGGCGCCGAGATTGTGGGAGGTTTCGGCCATGACATCGTCACCGGGGCCTTCGACGCCCCCTTCCATGCCGTGCTCGGCCCGGAACGACTTGAGTTCGAAGACCCAGTCGGTGAAGCCTTCGACTCCGTCGCCGAAGGGCCGATCGGGCGTCATGTTGGGGCCTGCGGCACGGCCATCGAGCGACATCATCATGTGGATGCGGACCTTGCTCACCCTCCGACTCCCGCGTGGGCATCCTGGAGCACCTTGAGGTCGATCTTCTTCATCTGGAGCATCGCGTGCGTGGCCCGCGCCTGCTGCTCCACCGTGCCCTCGCGAAGCATCGCGTCCATGCCGGCAGGGACGATCTGCCACGAGAGGCCGAACCGGTCTTTGAGCCAGCCGCATTGCTCGGCGTCGGGGTCAGCAGAGAGCGCGTCCCAGTAGCGATCGATCTCTGCCTGGGTGTCGCATTCGACCATGAAGGAGATGGCTTCGTTAAAGGTGAAGAGCGGCCCGGCGCTGATGGCCATGAACCGCTGCCCAAAGAGTTCGAACGAAACAATGTCGCAATCGCCCGACGGCGTGTCGTGGATGACGCTGACGTTGGTAATCCTGGAGTCCGGAAAGAGGGAGGTGTAGAACTCGGCGGCCTCCTTCGCCTGCGTGTCGAACCAGAGGTGGGGAACGATCTTGTTTGTGATTGTTGCCATGGTGCTTTTCCTTCCTTGCCTGATGCGGATTACTCAGCTCACAAAGCCGAGCGAAGAGGCGGTCGAACCTGTCTCCACCGACTGGCGCCAGCGATCGATGTAAGGAGGAGCCCCCGGAAGCGGTTGCGGCCCGGCGTGTGGGGTTGGCGATGGGCCGGGGGCGGCGGCTGGTAGGCAGACATTTTTCTCACGCCGACTGCTATTAAACCGACCGGTGAACTGTGGCAGCAAGGGGAAAGTTCGTCAGGCGATCCAGGTAGTGGTCCAGCGTACCAGGCTCCCGCGGCCACGGAGGGCCGCAGCCCCACGGATGAAGGTTGTCCAGCGGGCGTACCAGGCTCCCGCGGCCACGGAGGGCGACAGCCCCACGGATGAAGGTTGCCCGGCGCACGTACCGAAGTCCCGCGGCCACGGAGGGCCGCAGCCCCACGATGTATTTGGGTTCAGGGGTCGGCGGGCTGAGGTGCGGGGGTAGCGACTGGTGGCGCGTCTTCCCGATGGAGGGAGCGGAGGTTGCGGACTTCGGGAACAAGGAGGACGAGGGCGGTCGGAACGATGATGAAGGCAGCCCCGAGCCAGAGGGTGCGGTCGATTCCGATCCATTCGGAAACGGGACCGGCGAGGACATAGCCAAGCGGTGAGAGCGCAAGCGAGCCGAGGGCATCGTAGGAGGCGACCCGCGCCAATGCCTCCGGGGCGATGTGGTCGTAGAGCGCGGTGAACCAGAGCACGCCGAACATTTCCATGGCGACGCCGTTGAGCGCGGTCGTGCCAACGAGGAGGACGACGGGCAGCTCGAGCGCAAGACCAGCGATGGGGAGGGCGCTCACGAAGACAAAGCAGGTCGCCACGAGGATGGGCCGGCCCGGGCGCCAGCGAAGGGCGAGGAGGCCACCGGCGATGAGTCCCGCGGACTGGCCGGCAAGGATTGCGGCCCAGGCGCCCGCGCCACCGAGTCGTTCGTTCGCTACGACGGGTCCGAGGACGTAGAACGCCCCGAAGTAGCCGAAAAGCATGAGCGCGAACTGGACGACGATAGTCCAAACCCAGCGGTGGGCGATGAATGCGCTCCAGCCTTCCACGAGGTCGGCGAAGAAGTTGGTGCCACTTGCGGCGGCCGCCTTGATGCCGCGCATGTTCGCCATGAGCGCTGCGCCTACGAAGAACGTGGCAGCATCGATAGCGACGGTCCAGCCGGGATTGAAGGCGGCGACAAGGGCACCGGCAATGGCCGCGCCGAGGATGAGGGTGATGTTGGTCCCCAGGCGAACGACAGCGTTGGCGTCCTGGCGAAGCTCGGCCGGGACCGTCAGGGGCACGACGGATGCGTCGGCGGGGTAGAAGAGGGCGAAGGCGGTGCCATTTATCACCTCGAGGACGGCGATGTGCCAGACCTCGGCGTGGTTGGAAAGCAGGAGGACGGCCACCGCGGCCTGAGAGGCACCGGCGAGGAGGTTGCTGCCTACGAGAACGGTACTGCGGGGAAGACGGTCGGCGAGGACACCGCCTGCGAGAAGAAAGAGAATCTGCGGGACCATCCGGGCGGCGAGTACAACGCCGAGGGCCGAGGGGGAGCCGGAGAGTTCGAGGATGGCGAAGGCGAGGGCGACGGGGGCCATCGCGTTGCCGAGAAACGAGACGCAGCGGCCGGCGAAGAGGAGCGTGAAGTTTCGGTGCCTGAGGAGTTCGGCGGCGTTGTGCACCGGGGGATTCTAACGAGGTGAACGGAGTTGGGACGCAGTCTCCTGAGCCGCCTATGGAATCCCGCGGCCACGGAGGGCCGCAGCCCCGAAGGTTAGAGCTCCATCTCGTGGCAGGAGGGGGTGATAGATAGGGGCGCGGCGGTGAGGGACTGGACGCCTCCGGGCGATGCGCCGGGAGCGTATTCGCGGAGGGTGAGACCGGTAAGTGTGACCTCGATGACGGCGAGGTCGGTGACGATGAGGTCGACGCAGGCGGGGCCGGTGAGAGGGTAGGTGCAGCGCTCGAGGATGCGGGCCTTGCCGTCCTTCGTGGTGTGTTGCATGACGACGATGAGGCGCCTGGCGCCGACGGCGAGGTCCATGGCGCCGCCGATGCTGCCACCACCGCGTTCGGGGACGGACCAGTTGGCGAGGTCGCCCTTGGCGCTGACCTGGAGGCCGCCGAGGACAGCACAGTCGACGTGGCCGCCGCGGATCATAGCGAAGGAAGCGGCGCTGTCGAAGAAGCTGGCGCCGGGGTGAAGGGAGACAGGCTGGCCACCGGCGTTGATGAGGTCCTGATCGAAATCCTCATCGAGGATGCCGCCGTAGCCGAGGATGCCGTTCTCCGCCTGGAGGAGGATGCCGGCGTCGGGTGGGACGAAATTGGCGACCTGGGTGGGGAGCCCGATGCCAAGGTTGACGACCATACCGGGCTGCAGCTCCTTCGCGACACGGAGGGCCATCAGTTCACGGGGGATGCGGGGGACATCCATCGGGTCAGCTGCCATCCCAGCGCACCTCCACGGGGTCGCAGCGCACGATGCGGTCGACGTACACGGCCGGGGTGACGACGAGGCGGGGATCGATCTGGCCCGGCTCGACGATCTCTTCAACTTCGGCGATGACGAGGTCGGCGGCGGTTGCCATGACGGGATTGAAGTTGAGGCCGGCCTGGCGGTAGGCAAGGTTGCCGAGGGTGTCGGCCTGGTATGCCTTGATGAGGGCGACATCGGCGCGGAGGGGGCGCTCGAGGAGGTATTGCTCGCCGTTGTAGGTGTGAACGTCCTTGCCTTCGGCGGCGACGGTGCCGACGCCGGTGCGGGTGAGGAAGCCGCCGATCCCGGCGCCACCGGCCCTGATCCGCTCGGCAAGGGTGCCCTGGGGAACGAGTTCGAGTTCGACTTCGCCGGCGCGGAACTGCTCTTCGAAGCGGGATTTGCGGCCGCCGGAGGCGCGGATGGCGAAGGTGGTGATGGCCTTTGAAATCTGGCGGTTTTCGCAGAGGTCGTCGAGTTTGTCGCCAAGGCCGATGTTGTTGCTGACGGTGGTGAGCCGCTTCGTGCCGCGGGCCTTGAGGGCGAGAAGGAGGTTGGAGGGCGTGCCGGCCGAGACGAAGCCGCCGACCATGATGGTCATGCCCTCTTCGATGCCATCGAGGGCAGCTTCAGGGGTGTCGTAGATGGTGGCCCGCACGGAGACTCCTCGCAGTCAGGATAGCGTTCGCGAACGCTGCTCGGGGCGGACGGGCACTTTAACGGGAACGTCAGTATATTGCGGCAGCAACGCCGGGTGCGAACCTCCCGGCAATTGATCCGCGCGGAACCCCGGATGCTCTGGCAGGGCCACAAAGGCCCCTCGGGTGACCGCCGCCCATGGAGGAGATCGCATATGGCTGAATACACCAAGCCAATCCCCGAGCCGGACCCTCATTCGGCCCCGTTCTGGGAAGGCGCCAAGGAAGGCAAGCTGATGTTGCCGCGATGCGTGAAGTGCAACCGCGTGCACTGGTATCCGCGCCTCATCTGCCCGTACTGCCACTCGACGGACCTCGAGTGGATCGAAGGGAGCGGCGAAGGTTGGATCCACACCTACGCCGTCCAGCACCGGGCCTTCGGCGGCTGGGCCGACGAGACGCCCTTCGTGACCGCCTACATCGACCTCAAGGAAGGCGACCGGATGTTCACCGTGCTGCGGGGGGTTGACCCGCAGAAGCCGGAGAGCATCAAGTGCGGCGCGCCGGTGAAGGTCGAATTCGAAAAGGCGAACGACGACGTGTCGATTGCCTTCTGGCGCGTGGTGTAAGGAGCGAACATGCCTGGAGAACTTTCGAAAGCAGCAGCAATTGTTGGGGCGGCCGAGGCGAAAGAGATCGGCTACCCCGAAGAGATGAAGACGGCGATCCAGCTTCACATCGAAGCGATCAAGAACGTCAGCGACCAGACCGGGATCCCAATCTCGATGATCGATGGCGTCTTCGGCGCCGGCTGGTCATCGCAGATCGCCGAGCACCTGGGAATCCACCCGGGCTATATCGACACGACGGCCGTCGGCGGCTGTTCGTTCGAAATGCACGTCCACCATGCGCTGGCGGCTATCCACGCCGGCATCGTCGAACGTGGCGCTGGTGACGCATGGCGAGAACGGCTGGAGCCAGCGCGCGACGAAGGGCCGCGGCACCGGCCGCGGCCGGGCGGCAGCGACCCGTGGTCGCCGGATGCGCTCATGGACATCGCCGTACGGCATCGTCGGGCGCGCCTTCGAACTACTCGCACGCGATGACGCGCCACAACTACCGCTACGGCACGACGCCGGAAGACTTCGCCCACATCGCCGTGGTGACCCGGCAGTGGGCGACGCTGAATCCGCGTGCGGTGATGTTCTCGAAGGAGACCCATCCGCAGGGCGGGCCGATCACGGTCGAGGACGTGGCGAACTCGCGGCTGATCGCCTGGCCGCTGACGCTGCTCCACTTCTGCCTGGTGACGGACTACGGCGGAGCGGTACTGGTGGCGAAGCCGGAGATCGCGCGGAGCCTGAAGACGAAGCCGGTCTGGATTGCCGGCGCGGGCGAGAACATGAGCCACTCGAACATGCTCGAGATGGAAGACTTCACGGCCACGAGCGCTGCGGCCAGCAGTGCCGCCGCCTACAAGATGGCCGGGATGGGTCCGGAAGACATGGAAATGGCCATGATCTACGACTCGTTCACGGTCACTGCCGGGATCACGGCGGAGATGCTCGGCCTGGCGCCGCGGGGCGAAGGGTTCACGCTCTGGAAGGACGGCCACGCGGCGCCCGGGGGGCGGCTGCCGATCAACACGAACGGCGGCGGCCTGAGCTTCAACCACTGCGGCATGTACGGCATGCAACTGCTGGTGGAGGCGTACCGGCAGCTCAGCGGCACCGCCGAGGACGGCGTCAACGGCATCAAGGGCAAGCAGACCAGCGCGCGCTCGTGCGTCGTCAACGGCACCGGGGGGAGCCTGTCGACGACAGGGACGCTGGTACTGATGGCGGATTAGCGTAGAGCGTAAAGCGTTCAGCGTAGAGAAGCCCGGGTGAGAGCCCGGGTTTCTTTGCGTTCGCGTGGGGCGATCAGGCCGGATGAGGGGAGCGCATCTTCTTGCCGTCGGTCTCCCGGAGGTTCGGCGGTCCGTAGAATGCCCTGATGCCCGCAATTCCGAACTGTGGCGCCCGATGACGATCGCGCGGACGTGGCGAACGTCGAGCCAGGCGTTTGCGCTGCCGAACTTTGGTTGGCTGTTCACTGCATCGGCGACACTCTCGTTCGCGACATTGATGGAGCGGACGGCCGTGGGCTGGCTGGTGCTCGACGCGACGGGTTCGGTGTTCCTGACGGCGCTGAGCTGGGCGGTGCGATCGGCGCCGGGGATGGTTGTCGGGCCGATCGCGGGGGCTCTCGCCGACCGGGTGTCGCGGCCGAAAATGCTAGCGGCGACGACGGCGGCGAAGTCCATCGTGGTGGGCATGTTGGCCCTGCTCGCGACCACGGACGAACCGCCGATTGCACTGGTGCTGGTCCTGGCAGCGATGAGCGGCGCCTGCAACACGGCGGGGCTGGCCTCGCTGCAAACGCTGGCGCGCGATATCGCCGGCCCGGAGCAGGCGATGAGCGCGATCAGCCTGAACACTTTCGGGCAGCGCGCGGTTGGGACGACAGGCCCGCTCATCGCGGGACTCCTGATCGAAGGGGCGGGGACGTCGGTTGCACTGTCTCTTGCGGCGGGTGTGCTGGTGGTGGCTGCGGGACTGTTCCTGATCATCAAGAGCGCCACACGAATGCAGGGCAGGACGGGGGCGTTTCGCGGTGAATTGGCGGCGGGGATACGGCTCATCTTCCGACACCGGACGGTGGCGACGTTGCTGCTGCTGATGCTGCTCGCCGAAAATCTTGGGTTCTCGACCAATGCCCTGCTTCCGTCGGTGGCGGATGACGTGCTCGATGTCGGCGCGGCCGGGTTCGGGGCGCTGACGACGGCGCTTGGCGTGGGCGCGATGCTGGGTTTGCTGGGCCTTGCGGCGCTTGGCGATTTCCGGCGGAAGGGTCTGCTGCTCACGGGGGTCGTGGCCGGCTTCGGCTTGCTGATGATCGCTCTCGGCGCGTCGCAGTTCTTCGTGGCGGGGCTGGTGGTCTGCGTTGGCCTTGGAGCGGCGATGGCGGGCGTGGACGCGCTCGAGTGGGTGCTCTTGCAGGCGGCAGTGGACGACGAACTGCGAGGAAGGGCGATCGGCGCCTGGAACTTCGCCATCGGGTTCGGCTGGGTAGGGCCGATCGTGCTTGGCGGAGCTGCCTCGATCATCGGGGTACAGGGGGCCTTGATAGCGAGCGGCACGTTGCTGGCGATCACGGGGCTGATGGCCGGCCGCACGCGACTGTTGAAGTCGCTCTAGCGCCCCGACGAATTGGACGGCTCGGAAGGGTGAGCCTGCGCGGAAAGGGGTCGCCTAGTCGCGCTTGCCGGGGAGCTTGGGGATGAGCCACTGGAGGAAGGAATCGGGGGCGCGGGTCTGCATGTAGAAGCGGCCGGGGCCCGACAGGTGGACGACCAGGCCTTCGCCGCCGAGGAGGGTCGACTTCCAGCCGCCGGAGCGGCCCACGTCGTAGTGGATGGAGTCGTCGAAGGCGACCATGTGGCCGGTATCGACTGTGTATTGCTCCGCGGGGGCGAGGTCTATGGGGTGGATGGCGCCGTAGCTGGAAACGAGAATCGTCCCCGTGCCGGTCGCCTTGAGGAGGAAGAGTCCTTCGCGGGAGAAGAACGTCTTGCCGCCGCCCCACTTGGTGTCGATGGTGACGTCCTTCGTGGAGACCAGGAAGCTCCCGGATTGGATAAGGAGGGGCTGGCTGCCGAGCTCGAGGGCGATGATGTCGCCGGGAAGAGCGGGCGCGAAGGTCACCTCTCCCGGGGCGTTTGCCTTGAAGGTGTTGATGAAGAAGCTCTCGCCGCCGAGGACGGAACGCTTGAGGCCCGGAGAAGACGCCGCCGCGCGCCGCCGTGGTCATCTCAATCGAAGGGGACATGCTGACCATGGCGCCGGCCTCGGCCTGGACCTCTTCACCGGCTTCGAGATAGATGACGCCGAGGGCATAGGCGGGGCCGTACTTGATGTCGTATCGCATGGGAACCTCCCGGGATGCTGTGATTGTAGACTGTGTGGCGTTTTGCGAAGGGAGTTTGGGGCGGTGACCGCTCCAGCATCAATCCGCAGTACGTCGCTCATAGACTTCGCGGGCCGAGGCGAAGAGGGAGATAACTTCGTCGCGGGACGCGTCGTCGGGGTAGCGGCCATCGCTGCTACACATGGCGATGAGGCGGTCGATCCATTCGACGAAGTAGGCGGCGGCAGACGGGTCGGCAAGTGGGGCGCCGGCGACATCGACGTAGACGGGACTCGTATGGGCGAAGAGCGGGCCACCAAAGACGAGAGCGTGGCCGGCGCCGAGGGCGCGGAGGCCAATCCAGCAGCTTCGGGCGACGACAACCGGCATGTCGATGGCGGAGGTGCAGTCGCCGGCCAGGGCGTGTCTCGGCGACGACTATGCCATTGACCAGGAGCTGGAGCCGTTCGACAGGGAAGTGAGCGCGACTTCGCCATGACTTCGAGGGTTTGGCCGGGGCGGGCGTCGATTGTTTCCCCGATCGAATGGCCAGCGACGGTGAGGACGAAGCATCGGGCCATTGGTGACGAACGTGCGGCCTTCGCGGACGCCGGCGCACCAGGCTTCAGTGGTGAACGGGCCATTCGAGCTGGACGAAGACGCGGTTACCGGCGGGCGGATTGCTGACGAAGGCAGTGCCGCCGAAGTTCATAAACGTGTCGGTGCCGGCAGTGGCAGGCAAGCGGAAGCCACAGTTGAGGAGCCTGTACCAGAGTTCGGCGACTTCGAGGTCGACGCCCGGATAGGACATGACGTCGAGGGCATCGACCTTGCCGAGGGCGACATCGACGGGCAGCTCTTTCGCCTCGACCGTCCGGACCACGCTAAAGACGCGGTCGAGGTCGATGCTGCCGAACATGGGATGGGCGTAGCTGAGGGTGCCACCGACGGTATGGGCATGGTCGGCGGCATGGGCGTTGGCGGGCAGGTCGTGTTGATGGTCGCTGAGGCGAAAGCCGCTGTAAATCGGTGGCACGAGTTCTTCGATGCCATACATGCAGAGATGGCCGTAGAAGTTGTTCCGGTACTCCTCGCCCCAGCGGAGGATGTGGGCTCGTCGCTGCTGAGTTCGTGATCGTGGCCGCTGAACCATGCCTCGTCGTTGACGTACCCGCTGCCGCTGTTGGCGACCATCATGTTCATGAAGCGGACGTCCTCGCCGCGCTGGACGAGGGAGGCATGTTCCGGTGTGAGGAGGTATTCGCCGCCATAGTGGAGATGGACGTGGACGTCGCCGCTGTGCCAGCCGTCCGGCGGCCTGGTCGGACCAGCGATGGAGGCGGGCGGCGACGGTCGCCCGGCCGCTCGTGGGTGGTGATAGCTCCGAGGAGAAGGGCTCGTACTCCATGCCGCGGTGAATGGTGAGGCGGGCTGTCCCGGCGACGACAGCAGCGAATGACCCTTCAGCGTGGAAGAAAGGGTTGCCATGCTGGTCGCGGCGGAGGATGGCGCCGTCGGGAGCTGCGGGGCCGGCATCGTCAGTGAGGTAGACGCGCGCGGGCACCGATTCGCCGGTCGCATCATCGATTAGCGAGACGGTGAGCTCCCAGGCGGGCAAGACGGTGATGGGGATGGCGAAGGCAGAGCGCCGATCGCCAAGTTCGACATCGAGGAGGGCACGGTCCTGGCCGCGCATGGCCGATGAACCTTCGACAAGGAGGGAAGCCACCCGGCCGGGTTCGACCCTGACCGCAGCAGTTGCACCGGCATATGCGACTTCGGCTTCGGCGGGCTCGTCGCCTGGATTGTCGAAGAGTACCCAGAGGGGAAGGGTGTCGCCTTCGCGGACGGGAATGGGTTCGGCTTCACCGTCGACGACGATGCCGGATTCGGTGGCGGTGACGGTCACTTTGCGGGTCGAGGCGAGACCGCGGTACATGGCGTCCATGACTTCGACAATCTCGGCATCGGAGGGAGTGCCTTCGGGGAGGCGGATGGAACGGAGTGGATCCCAGGCCGGGGCGAGGTCGAGATCAAGGCCGAGAGCGGCGCGCAGTTCGCTGAGCGTGGGGTGCCGCCCGCGCTCGAGATCGAGGCCACGGGTGGCCGCTTCGCGGGTGACGGCGAGGCTGTTGCTCACCGCCGCCCAGAGAGTCAGCGGGTACTCAGGGTGCCCCGGGTCGGTCACGACGGCGGGATGACCTTGCCGGTGGCCTGGTCGCGGACGGGGACGAGTTCGGTGAGGATGCCACCGACACTGCCCGGGCGGAAGAAGGCCGGCTGAGAGGCGGTCAGGGTCGGAGCCGAGGTCGATTTGGACGAGACCGCGCTCGCGCAGTTTCGCCGCGGACTCGGTGACGTTGGGTACGGCATAGCCGAGGTGGTGAAGACCCGGGCCGCGCTTTGCGAGGTACTTTGCGGTGCCGCTGGTGGTGTCGGCAGGGATGAGCACTTCGATGCGGGTGTGGCCGATGCCGACCTTGACGAAGTAGTTGTTCGTGCGTTCGGGTGCGAAGTAGGAGCCATCGGGCATTGGCGTGCGGTCGAGGTCCATTTCGAGGCCGAGCTTGTCGAGAAGGACTTCGGCCGCTTCGGGCCAGGTGCGGGCGACGATGCCGACGTGGTCGAGATAGGCGTACATGGGCGACCTCCGGAGTAGCCCGGCAACACTAGCGCGCGGCGGGAGCGCGGACAACGGGCGCGGGGGTCGGTTCGTTCGCGCACCGCGTCGGGCGCCTGGCTTTCCTCGACCCGATGGCCCGGTCGCGAAGGCGTGGCGGAAGGGGCAGAATCGAGCCACCACACAGGGAGAGGCCGCCATGACCGCACCAGCAATCGAAATCTCCGGGACATGTCCACCTGAATTCGCGGGCGTGCGCGAGGAGTTCGAGCGGAACTTCAGCGAGCGCGGCGATGTAGGGGCGGCGGTCGTCGTCTACCTCAATGGGAAGAAGGTAGTCGACCTCTGGGGCGGCCATCGTGACGGCGCGCGGACGAAGCCGTGGGAGCCGAACACGCTCGTCAACGTGTATTCGACGACGAAGGGGTGGCTGGCCGGGGCAATGAACATGCTGGCCGACCGGAGACAACTCGACCTCGAGGCGCCGGTGGCGGAGTACTGGCCGGAGTTTGCGGCGAACGGGAAGGGTTCGGCGCTGGTGCGGCACCTGCTCACGCACCAGGTGGGACTGCCGGCGCCTAGCGTCGATGTGCCGGACGAGGCCGTCTACGACCAGGACACGATGGCGAAAGCGCTCGAGGAATCGACCCTGTACTGGGAGCCGGGGACGAAGCAGGGCTACCACGCGGCGACGTTCGGCTGGCTTAACGCCGAGGTCCTGCGGCGCATCACGGGGATGAGTGCGGGCACGTTCCTCCGCACGGAGATCGCCGGGCCTCTGGGGGCTGACCTGTGGATTGGCCTGCCGGAAAGCGAGGACGCGAGGACGGCCGAGATGCTGGTGCCGGTGGCGGCAGCCGATCCGGCGTTGAGCCCCGTCGCGGCGGCGATGGCCGACCCGTCGACGTTGTCGTACAGGGTGTTCAACAATCCGCCGCGACCGCCGAAGGTGGCGAACACGCGACGCTGGCGGGCGGCGGAGATCCCATCGTCGAACGGGCATGCGAGCGCCGAGGGGCTGGCCCGGTACTATGGGGCGCTGGCACTGGGCGGCGAACTGGACGGCGTGCGCCTGATGAGCGCGGAGGCTGTGGCAAACGCCGCAAAAGAACGCGTCAGCAGCGCGGACGAGATCCTCGTGATGAAAACGAGCCGGTCGCTGGGGTTCATGCTGCCGGTGCCGGAACTGGGCGACCCGCGGGGACCGGAGGCGTTCGGGCATGCAGGCATGGGCGGGTCACTCGGGTTCGCCGACCCGGAGCACCGCCTGGGGTTTGGCTACGTGATGAACCAGATGGGGCCGGCGATCGACCTGCGCAGCCGCTCGCTGAGCAAGGCTGTCTACGAGGCGTTGGGAGCGAAGTAGCCACGCGCCGCCGGGCGCCAGCCAACGGTGTAGGCTACGGCGGGCAACAAGGGGGAGATTTCGATGGCACAACGAGCACGAGTCCACGTGGTGGCGGGTGGTTTTCCGCCGGGTATGCCGGCCGGACATGACCACGACTATGCCCGGTTGCGCATCCTCCAGTGGCTGGGCGAGCGGGATGAAGCGGCGACGCACGCCAACGACTTCAACGATGTCGACCGCTGGCTGCCGTCGGCGAAGCTGATGGTCTCGTATGTGGCGGGACCATTCTTGAACGAGGCTATGAACGACTACGTGGAGGACTGGCTGGAGCACGGCGGCCACTGGCTGGCCTTCCATGGCAGCAGCGGGGGTAAGGCTGTGCGGGTGGACAGCGGTGGAGAGGGCCGCCCGCGCCGAGCGATGTTGAAGCAGCCGCACCACGCGACGCTCGGGGGCTTCTTCCTCAACCATCCGCCGATCCGCAAGTTCAACGTTGATGTTCACGATGGCGGCCACCCGATCACGAAGGGCGTGACCGGGCCATTCGAAGTGATGGACGAGCCGTACATGATCGAGGTGCAGGAGCCGGAGAAGACCGAGATCCTGTTAACGGCCGAACTGGGACCGGATGCTTCGCCGGAGGGCTTCGGGTTCGTCTACGAGAAGGACACGGCGCTCATGGAGGATGGGAAGACGCGGGCGATGGGGTACACGAAGCCGGTCGGACAGGGGTCGGTGACGTACTTCGCGCTGGGCCACTGCCACACGCCAAACAGCAATTCGCAGCCATTCGTTGAGGCGAATGTCTCGGCCGACAAGACGACGCCGTTGCTGTTCCGGGGTCCCTGGGTCGTGCCGCAGTTCGAGCGGCTGGTTACGAACTCCATCGACTACGCGTTGGGGTTCTAGGCGCCGCAACCCGGGGATTCCCGCGACGGGCCGGATCCTAGCCGCCACCACCGCCGGGAGCGGCGCCTGCGGCAGCTCCGGCAGCAGGGACGGCGCTTCCCAACCCGGCGGCGGCCTGCAAATGGGCCGGCGCCTGGTGGCGGCCGAAGGTGTAGCCGGCATTGGCAAAGGCGACGAAGGCCATGAAGGCCAGGACGATGGCGCCCTGGGCGAGGAAGGTTTCGCGCACGCCGATGGAGTCGGCAAGGGCGCCGAGCGGGAACGCCATCATCGGCATGACGCTGAAGGTGAGCATGTTGATGCTCATGACGCGGCCATAGTAGGCGGGGTCCGCCTCGGCCATGACCATGGTGTTGTTGATGGTCTGGTAGGCGGTAAACATGAGCCCGATGATGAAGACGCCGACGGCGGCGCCGAGGAAGCCAAACGGCACCGAGCCGAGGGCGAGGAGGATGAGACCGATGCCGCCGCCGATGCCCGAGACCCACTGGATGAGAGGTTTGCGATCGGATTCGGTGAGAGTGGCGATGCCGAGCGAGCCGATGAGGCCGCCGGCGCCGGTCACCGTCTGGATGGCGCCGAACCAGCCTTCGCCCAGGTGGAGGTCTTCGTCGATGAAGCCGGCCAGCAGCATGATGTAGGGCATGGCGAAGAAGGTGACGATGAAGAGCATGGCGAAGAGGAGGCGGAGGCGAGGGTCGGTTGCGGCATAGCGCACGCCGCGGCCGATCTCGACGAACATGTTGCCGCGGACTGGCACGGGCATGCCGGCCTGGGCGATTTTGCTGAGGCCGGTGGGGACGAGGAGGAGGATTGCTGAGGAGATGACGTAGAAGCCAGCCTGGGCGAAGTAGGCAGCGTCGATTCCCCAGACGGCGATGAGGACGCCGGCGAGTGCGGGGCCGACAAGGCGGGTGGCATTCATCGAGGCGTTGGACATCGCGATCGCGCTCATGATGTTTTCGGGCCCGGCAACTTCGGCCATGAGGGGGGTGCGGGCGGGCATACCAAAGGCGAAGAAGGTGCCCTGGACGAGGCCGATCCCAATGAGTATCTCGATCGTGATGACATCGGTGGTCACGAGGACGGCGGTAACGAGGGCGAGGATGCCGGTGGCCGCCTGGGTCATGAGGGTGAGGTTGCGTTTCTCCAGGCGGTCGGCGAGCGAACCGCCGATGAGCGAGAAAAGCATCATGGGGACGCCAAAGGAGAAGGAGACGGCGCCGACCCAGCCGTAGGAATGGGTCAACTGCCAGGCGAGGATCGCGCGGGCGACCTGCTGCATCTGCATGCCCGTGAAGGAAGCGGTGGAGGAGAACCAGAGATTGCGGTAGTGACGGATGTGGAAAACGCGGGCGGCCTTGCGGAGTGACGGCCGGGGCGCACCGGGGCCGGGTCGCCCCATCGGACCATTCTGACCAGGCCGCATCGCGGGAGATGCAGTCACGAGAATCCTCTCCGGGAAGACCCAGAATGGAAGATTAGCGAAGGCTTTACTCTGTCGTCAACGTGAACAATGGTTGCGTGGCAGGGGCAGCCGTCCAATTATTGTTGCGGCTGCGTCGCCCCGCTCGTGTAACGGGCGCGCCTGCCGGGAGGGCACCCTTGAAACTCAACCGATGGTTCATGCTGCTCGCTGCAGCGGCATTGATGTCGTTGGTCGTTGCCGCCTGCGGTGACGACGACGATGACGACAGCGGCGATGCGAGCTACACGCTGGTTAGCGCTGGTACGCTCACCGTTTGCACCGACTCGCCGTATCCGCCGTTCGAATTCGAAGAAAATGGCGAGTTCACCGGCTTCGACATGGATCTCTTGCGGGAGATCGCGGAGCACGAAAACCTTGAGCTGGCCGTGACCGTGGAACCGTTCGACGGCATATGGCTGCTGCCGGCGGCGGGTGACTGTGACCTGGTCGGTTCAGCGATGACAATCACCGACGAGCGGGCGGAGCAAGCGCTCTTCAGCGAGCCGTACTTCGACGCCGACCAGTCGCTGCTGGTGCGCAAGGACGATGCGGAGAAGTTCGCCACCCTGGATGCGCTGGCGGGCGAACGGATCGCCGTTCAGACCGGGACGACGGGCGAAATGTACGCCCAGGAACACACCCCCGAAGGCGCCGAGCTGGTTTCGTTCGACGAGACGGCGGCGATGTTCCTCGCCTTGCAGTCGGGCGACGTGGCAGCGATCCTCCAGGACCTGCCGGTCAACGGGTATCGCCAGGTGCAGGACCCGACGATGGTGGTGACGGAGACGTTCGCTACCGGGGAGCAGTACGGCTTCGCGGCGGCGAAGGATAACCAGGCGCTGATCGATGCGGTGAACCACCAGCTGGAACACCTGCACGACGAAGGCACGTACGACACAATCCACGCCAAATGGTTCGGCGAGTAGCGGTCTAAAGAGCGGGCCGGCCTGAGGCCGGCCCGCGGAGTGCCATGACAGGCTTGCGACTGGGCCGAAGGGACCAGGCCCGCCTAACGCGCTGGGCCTCCTATGCGGCCGGGCTGCTCGTTCTCGGCTACCTGCTTGTCGCCATCGATTGGCCGCGGATCCAGGACGCGATGTTCCAACCGGACATCGTTCGCGACCAGTTCCCGAAGATCGTGACGCAAGGCGCGAAGAACACCCTGATCTTCACCGTGTTCGGGTTTTCCGGTGGGCTGGTCGTGGGGCTCATCGTCGCGCTGATGCGGCTGTCGGATATCGGCCCCTACCGCTGGTTCGCGACGGTCTACGTGGATGTGATCCGGGGGTTGCCGGCCCTGCTGGTGCTTATCTTCATCGGCTTCGGCCTGCCGATTGCCCTGGGGACGCGCGTGCCGGGAACGTATGGACGAGGCAGCCTGGCCCTGGCGATCGTCTCCTCGGCGTATATCGCGGAGACGATCCGGGCGGGGATCCAGGCGGTGCCGAGAGGGCAGGTAGAGGCGGCTCGATCGCTGGGGATGTCGGGGGCGACGGCGATGCGGAAGATCGTGATTCCGCAAGCCTTCCGGATCATCATCCCGCCGATGACCAACGAGCTGGTGGCATTACTGAAGGACACGGCACTCATCTCGGTGCTTGGGGTGACCGCCGACACCAAGGAACTGACCCGCTTCGGGCGGGACGGGGTGAACACCACGGCGAATGCGACGCCGCTTATTGTGGCCGGGTTCATGTACGTTCTCCTGACGATACCGATGACGCGGTTGGCAGCCTGGCTCGAGCGGCGCGCGAGGGTGGGCAAATGACGCTCGAAGCGCAGGCGCCGATCACGATCGAGAACCTGTACAAGTCTTTTGGGCAGTTGGAGGTCTTGCGGGGGATCAGCCTTGAGATTCCGTCCGGGCAGGTGGTCTGTGTGATTGGACCCTCGGGTTCGGGCAAGTCGACGCTGCTTCGCTGCGTGAACTTGCTCGAGCGGCCGACGAGCGGACGGATCTGGGTTGCCGACGATGAGATCACAGACGCGGACTGCGACATCGACCGGGTGCGGTCGCACATTGGGATGGTGTTCCAGCAGTTCAACCTGTTCCCCCACCTGACGGTCGAGGAGAATGTGACGATTGGGCAGACGACCGTGTTGAAACGGCGGAAAGACGCCGCGCGCGAAGTGGCGACGCAGATGCTCCGGCGAGTCGGGCTGGAAGAGAAGCGCAGGAGCTACCCGGCCGAGCTTTCGGGCGGCCAGCAGCAGCGCGTGGCAATCGCCCGAGCGCTGGCGATGGGGCCGCGGGCGATGCTCTTCGACGAAGTGACGTCAGCGCTGGACCCGGAACTGGTAGGGGACGTGCTGCGGGTGATGCGAGAGCTTGCGGAGGAGGGGATGACGATGATGGTGGTGACGCACGAGATGGGATTCGCACGCCACGTCAGCGAGCGCGTTGTCTTTATGGATGGCGGTGTGGTGGTGGAGGATGGCAAACCGGAACAGGTGATCGCCCATCCGGCCGAGGAGAGGACGAAGCAGTTTCTTTCGCAGGTGCTGGAACGGGAATAGGGCTTCGCCCATCTCCTCCATATGGGCGGCCGGCCGTACGTTGTGGGAAATGCGGCCCTCCGCCGCGATAGAGGCTTTCGCTGGCCACGACCTTGCGCCCTGCCCGTGCGCTCCGCGTCGATACCGTGTTCCACGGATGGTGGATTGTCGCCTCGGGGGCGGCGATTCAGCTGCTCTTCGCTTCGTTGCTGGGACAGGCCTATGGGGCCTACGTCGTGCTGCTCCAGCGCGAGTTTGGCTGGAGCCGGACGGTGCTGTCGGCAGCCTCCTCGATGCAGGAGGCGCAGGGCGGCCTTACGAGCCCGCTGATCGGCTGGCTGGTCGACCGTTTCGGTCCGCAAACGATTTCGCGTATTGGGATCAGCATCACCGGCGTCGGCTTCGTCCTCTTCAGCCAGGTGCAGTCGCCGCTGACCTTCTACCTGACGTTTCTGGTGATCTCGGCAGGGATGAGCATGGCCGGCTTCCTGACGGTGTCGGTGGCGATCGTGCAGTGGTTCGAACGGCGGCGGTCGACGGCGATCAGCCTGGCGAGCGCCGGATTCGCCGTGGGGGGCATGGTCGTGCCGTTGACGGTGCTTGTCCTCGAACACGCCGGCTGGCGATGGACGGCCTTCGGCTCGGGCCTGTTGATCGTGGCGGCAGGCATCCCGTTGACCTACCTGCTGCGGGGCCACCCGGAGGAGATGGGGCTGCTGCCCGACGGCATCGAGCACGGGAGCGAGGAAGCGGAAGCCAGGCGGCGAGCGACGCTCGCCGGGATCTCGACGGACTTCACCCTGACGGAGGCGATGCGGGAGCCGTCGTTCTGGTTCCTCTCGCTGGGGCACGCGTCGGCGCTGTTCGTGGTGTCGTCGATGGGGGTGCACCTGGTGGCGCACCTGACGCAGAGCCAGGGTTACACGCTGGGCCAGGCCTCGACGGTGGTGTTCGTCCTCACACTGGTCTTTCTGATCGGCAACGTTTCGGGCGGTTTCGCCGGCGACTACGTGAACAAGCGGGCCCTGGTGGTGGTCTGCATGTGGATGCACATGGTGGGGCTGGTGATGCTGGCGCACGCCAACGGGGTGCTGATGGTGGGCGGGTTCACGCTTATCCATGGGCTGGCCTGGGGCTGGCGCGGCCCGCAGATGACGTCGTTGCGCGCGGAATACTTCGGCCGCGCTGCATTCGGAAAGATCATGGGGGTGTCGAACGTGGTGATCATCGTGGGGTCGGTCTTCGGGCCGCTCATTGCGGGATTCGCGTACGACATCACGGGGAACTACCGGTTCGGCTTCGACCTGCTGGCAGTGATGGCTGGGCTGGGGAGCGTGTTCTTCATCCTGGCGCGAAAGCCGGAGATGCCCCGACGGGGGCCGTACATCCCGCAGGCGGTGGGCGCGCGCTAGGGGAGTTCGTCGTGGTGTTCAGCGATCGCCGAGGCGCTTGAGGAGCAAGGGGCGACCGACAACGGCGATCAGCGCTACGGCAACGCAACTTGCAAGGACGACGGGTTCGTTGCGGCCGAGGCGAACGGTCACGGCGATGGCGGCGAGTCCAGCGGTGACAGCGCCGAACGCGGTCACTGACCGCCAACCGGCTTGTTCGATGAAGGCGAGAGCACAGACGACGGCGAAGGTCACGAGGAAGGCGAGGCTTGCGGCTTCGACGAGGACGGCGAGGTTACCCAGGACGGCAAGGGTCGCCGCGGCAAGGCCAAGTGTAATGACGGCGGTGGCGGGTATGTCGCGACTGTTGGTGCGGCCGAGGGCATCCGGAAGCTCCTTCGCATTGGCGACATCGCGGGCGAGGCGGGCGGTGGCGAAGAGGGTGGCGTTGATGGCCGAGCCGGTAGAGAACGCGGCGGCGATGGTGACGAGGACGAGGCCGGTGACGCCGAGAGCTTCCTTGCCCGCGATGGCGAGGGCGACTTCCTTGTGATCGATGACGTCGCCGGCGCCGATCAGCATGGGCACCCCGAGGACAACGGCAACGTAGACAAGCGTGACGACGGCAACCGACGAGAGCAGCGCCCTCGGAAGCGTCTTGTTCGGCTGGTCGATGTCGTCGTAGTCGTAGGCGAGGAGCTGGAAGCCTTCGTAGGCCATGAAGATAGAGGCGGCCCCGAAGATAGCGGGGAGGAGACCGCCGTGCTCCGTGCCTTCGGAGAGCAAGGACGGTTCCCAACGGGCGAGGCCGAATGCGGCGAGGCCGACGAGCACGGAGAGCTTGACCCAGACGAGGAACACCTCGACCCCACCGACCTGGCCGATGCCGCGAAGATTGAGGGCGATGAAGAGGGCGAGGATGGAGCCGGCGGCAACGTGGGGGAACCATGAGCCAAGGTCGACGACTTCTGCGAGGTAGACGCCGAAGGTGTAGGCGTAGACGGAGTTGGTGAGCACGTAGCCACCGATGAGGATCCAGGCGAGGCTGCCGGCGACCTGGTTGGCTTTGACCTCGCGGAGGAAAGCGAAGGAGCCGCCGGATTCGCCGTAGCGTGCGGCGAGCTGGGCGTAGGAATAGGCGGTGGCGAGGGCCACGAGCCCGGCGGTGACGAAACTGAGCCAGGCCCAGGACCCGGCGATGGCGATGACGACGCCCGCGGTGGAGAAGATGCCGCCGCCGACCATGCCGCCAACAGCCATGGCCCAGGTCGGTTGAAAGCCGAGTTTTTCTTTGGACATAGGTGATGCGGCAAGCGCCCCGAAGCGCGGGAGCCGCGAAACAAGCATACCGGGGTAGTTCGTCCGGGTTACCCCACGGCGGTGAGGAAGTCGAGGACGAGGCGGTTGAAGAGGTCGGGTTCTTCGAGGTTGATACAGTGGCCGGAGTTCGGGAAGACGGCGAGGCCGGCGCCGGGGATCGTTCGCTTCAGGAAAAGGGCCGGGTTGATGCAGGGCTCGTCTTCGTCGCCGATGAGGACGAGCGTCGGGATGCGAAGTTCGCGGAGGGACGCCTCGAAGTCGTAGATGGGCGGGCGGCCGCCCTGGACGTTCTCCATGGTGAACGCGCTTCCCTCAGGGGAGTGGGCCATGAGAAGGCGGCGGAACTCTTCGTAGCCGCGGGGGTCTTTGCGGCGGAGCTGGACGCGTGCCGGGCCGGTCGCGTAGCCATCGAGGGCTTTTGTGCCGTCGGCGCGGAGGGACCCGGCAAGTCGCCTGCAATTCTCTCGAAAAGTCGGAGGGTCGTCGCTACCGCTGCCGGCGGAAGCAATGATGAGGGCGCGAGCGATTTCGGGATGTTGAAGCCCGAAGTGGACCGTGGTGGCGCCACCCATGGATAGCCCCCCGATGAAGGCGCGGTCGATCTGAAGATGGCGGAGGAGAGCGGCGAGGTCGTCGACGTTGTGTTGCTGGCTATAGTGGCCGGCGTCGCCGGGTACGTCGCTGGGTGGATAGCCGCGGGCGTTGAACGTGATCACGCGGAAGCGGCGGGCAAAGAAGCGGACCTGGGCCTCCCAGCTTTCCATGCTGCCGGCGAATTCGTGGCACCACACGAGGGGGAAGCCAGACCCAGCTTCTTCGTAGTAGATCCGGGTACCGTCGGCGGCCGTGGCGTAGGGCATGGCGGCGAGTATAGCTAGATCAAAGGGGCGGCTACCCAGAGCCCGGCGAGAATGAGGACAACACCCGCGCCAACCGACAAACCGAAACGCCTGCCGCCGGCGACGAAGGCGGCGACGATCTTGGTCACACTGTTGGCGGTGGCAGCGATGAGCACGGCCAGCGCAGCAGCATGGACCGAAACATCGCCGTGGCTGGCAAGGGTCGCACTGGAAGCGGCAGCGGCGTGAGTATCGGCGAACCCGGCAACGGCGGCGGAGACGTAGACACCAGAGTCGCCCAGCAGATCGTTGGCCGCAGCGGACACGACGACGATTACGGTAACCAGGACGGCGAACAACGCAGCATCCTTCGTCCGAAACGCTCGGCCAGTCTTCGCCGGCGTGGTACCCACGTGACGAGGAATTTGCCACGCGGCCAGTGCCCCGTAGGTCACTGCGGCAACACCCGCGAGGGCGAGAGGGACCGCCAGGCGGCGAAGGACATCGGGGTTAGCCGACGCCAGGACAACGACAAACTGGATGATCGTCGCCACCGACGAAAGCACGGCAGCGGCGACGGTCGCCCGCAGAGAGTTCGTCCCCTCGTGCGCACGCCGGCCCATGGCAGTGATCGTGGCGACACTCGAGACAAACCCTCCCGAAAGCCCTGCTATAGGAAGTCCGTAGCGATCACCAAAGACACGGGTTGTGACGTGGCCGATCCCCCCGATTGCCATAACGAGGACGACGAGCCGCCAGACCGAGAAGGGGTTAATCGCGTCGTATGGCCCCATGTTCTCGTTCGGAACGAGGGGAAGGACGACCACAGCGGCGGCGGCAAAGATGAGGATGTCGTGAAGCTCATCTTCAGTGACAATCGTGCGGACGAAGCGGTGAAGGGAGGAACGCGTGGCCAGGAGGATGGTCATGGTGACGGCGAGGGCGGCAGCCAGTTCGGGGCGCTCGACCGCAAGGGCGCCGATGAGGAGCGTGGCGACCATCGCCGACTCCGTGGTGAGGCCCGGGTCCTCGCCGGTGCTGGTGAGGTAGGCGACGAGCGCAGCGCCACCAACGAAAGCGAGGGCAACGGCGAGCAGCGCGACCCCGCCAAGGATAGAGGCGAGTGCGCCAAGGAGGGCGATGATGGCGAAGGTGCGAATGCCGGCGACGCCACGGCGAACTCCCGACCCTTTGCGGCGTTCGCGTTCGGCGCCCACAAGAAGACCCGAGGCAACTGCGACCACAACACCGATGGCGTCACCGCTCATATCCATCCGGGCAGCATTCCCCCCGGGGCCCACGGCGACAAGGGCTGAACGGACGGATGTCCGGGACCATGCGATACTCCCCGCGCGGATTTCGACAAGGAGAACGACGATGGCTGCACTGACGGCACAGGATGTCGCGCGGATGTTCGAGGAACTGAAGAACTGGGGACGCTGGGGCGCCGACGACGAGCGCGGGACGCTCAACCTGATCACGCCGGAGAAGACGCGACAGGCGTTGGGGCTGGCGAAAGAGGGCGTGACAGTCAGCTGCGCTCTGCCGCTTCCGGTGGCGGCGGGCCCGATGAACTTTCGGCCGGTGGCTCACATGATGCTGCGGGCCGGCGACGCCGTGAGCGAAGAGGGGCTCCAGTTCACGGCGGATTACTTCGCGATCGCGCCGCACGGGATGGCGACATCGCACCTCGACGCGCTCTGCCACGTGGTATCGAACGGGAAGCTGTACAACGGCTTCGACAAGGGCGAGGTCCGGAGCGTTGGCGCGGGGAAGAACAGCATCATGTCCGGAAAAGACGGGCTGGTGAGCCGAGGCGTCTTCCTGGATATCCCGGCGCTGAAGGGAAAGGAGTGGCTGGAGCCGGGCGAGCAGATCCACCCGGAAGACTTGAGCGCGGCGGAAGAACGCCAGGGTCTGCGGGTGGAGCCGGGCGACATCTTGCTGGTAGGAACCGGGAGGGATGCGCGGCTGGCGTCGCTCGGGCCCTGGGGCCTGGGCGAAGGACTCGCGGGTATGTACGCGGATTGCCTGCCGTGGCTGAAGGAGCGAGACATCGCGATCATCGGCTGTGACGGGGTCTCGGATGTGTTGCCGAGCGGGATCGAGGGCTCGATCCAGCCGATCCACGAGGTGATCATCGCCTCGATGGGCGTGCACATCCTGGACAACCTCTGCCTGCGACGGTTGAGCGAGGCATGCAGGGCGCGCAACCGCTATGAGTTCCTGCTGATGCTCGGGCCTCTGCGGCTGGAGATGGGGACGGCCTCGCCGGTGAACCCGGTGGCTGTGTTTTAGGCCGTCGCTCCGCCTGCCATGAGGTCGCGCCCGTGGCGGACGGGCTGTTGCCCGGGAGAGGGGAGCAGTTCGAACCGTTCGGCGAGGACGCCGGCGCGATACTCGAAGATGCGTGCGACCCGTCGACGGACGTCGCGCCCGGCGATGAGTTCTCCAAGCGGCCCGGCAGGAAGCGCCCAGTGGACGATGTCGCGCATTTCCGTGCCGCCTTCGATGGCCCGGAAGTGGTGTTGATGATGCCAGAACCTGTAGGGGCCGCTGCGCTGTTCGTCCACGAAGAGCTCCTGGTCGAGGACGTGGGTGATTTCCGTGACCCAACCGAGGGGAATGCGGGCAAAGGGCCGGACGTTGTAGGTGATGAGGAGGCCCGGGTGCATCACGGCCGGCGGATCACTGGTGAGTTCGAGACCGAGCCAGGGCGGGGTGATGAGGGAGAGATTGCGGGGATTGGAGAAGAACTCCCAGACTTCGGCGAGGGGAGCAGCGATGCGTTCGGTGGACTCGAAGCGATTCAGCTTCATGGTCAGGCCGACGGGTTGAAGATGGCATCGAGGGCGCCCCGAATGGTGGGATCGTGGAACTCGAAGCCGGCGTCCTCCAGGTACTTGGGGACGACACGCTGGCCCTCGATCAGCATCTCCTTCGGAAGCTGTTTGCCGTAAAGGAGGTTGAGGCCAAAGGTCGGCACGGGGAGCAACGTTGGCCGGTGAAGGGCGCCCCCGAGGGCCTTTGTGAACTCGGCGTTGGTGACCGGGTTTGGCGACGTGAGGTTCATCACGCCATCGGGGCCGTGCTCGAGAGCGTAGATGTAGCCGTCGATGGCGTCGCGGAGGGAGACCCAGGAGAGGTACTGCTTGCCCGAGCTGATGCGGCCACCCATGCCAAGTTTGAAGGGCAGGAGCATCTTGCCGATGGCGCCGCCTTCCTTGGCGAGAACCACGCCACAGCGCACGACCGTGACGCGAATGCCGTGCGAGCGGGCGCTCGCGGCTTCGGCTTCCCAGCGGTCGCAAAGATCGCCAATGAATCCCTCGCCCGGCGGTGAGTCCTCGGTGAGCACCTCGTCGCCGTGGGGTCCGTAGACGCCGACCGCCGACGCCTGGACGAGGATCCTGGGACCGTTGGGGAGCGACGCAAGGTGGTCGACGAGGAAACGGGTGAGGTCGACGCGCGAAGAGACGAGTTCGGCTTTGCGGTCGGAAGTCCAACGTTTGGCGCCAAGGTTTGCACCGCTGAGGTTTATGACGGCGTCCACGCCCTCAAAGGCGCCTTCGCGAATCCACTTTTGCGACGGCTTCCAGGTCGCACGTGGGTCGGATGGGTCGCCACGATGAATAGGGATGACCTCATGGCCGAGCGCGGCAAGGCGGGCCTGGAGCGTAGTGCCGACAAGGCCGCTGCTACCGGTAATCGCGATTCTCATGGAGGACCTCCACCTGCATCCATTGTGAGACAGGTGGAGGATGCCCTCGTGCAACCATGCTTACGGTGCGATGCCACAGAGGCGCCGGTCAGCTTGCGAAGGAAACCTCGATGAGGGGTGCGCCGGCGACCCATTCCGGGACGGAGACGTCGTCGCGTTCTTTGACCCAGGGGAGCGAGGTAATCACCGCTTGGCGCTCGGCGGGATCGGTGATTGGCCGGGCCCTCGCTGGGAGATCGGCTTTGGTCTCGCCCTTGAGGTGAAAGGTGAAGGATGGGTGAGCCACGAGGTTGGCGTACCAGCCACGCTTGCCCGGTCTGCCGGTGATGAAGTAGCGGCCTTCGGGTGTGCGGTGGAACCAGATTTCGATGCGGCGCGGTTGGCCACTGGTGCGGCCGGTCGTCGTGATGTCGATCGTGCGTTCAGTACTGAGGGCCTGTTCGATTGTTGCGTCCATGCCTTGCAGGGTACGGGAGACGGCGAATGCCTGTGACCTGGCCAGGCGGTCAGCGGTCGCGACCATCGGGACCGCGAATTGGGAGGAGGTGGTCAGGCGCCCCCCACCAGCTTCTGGGCCACTTCGTTCACGCCGGCACCGAGCACGGGGACGACATCGAGGCCGCGAGCACGGAGGTAGCTGGCCGCAATCGAGGCGCGATTTCCGGCTTCACAGACCACGATGGCCGTCGAGGGTAGCGGCTGGTCGCCGGCAGCAAGCTGTTCGATTGGCGCCCGGATGGCGCCGGCGAGCGGCGCCTCGGCCTGCTCGTAAGCGAAACGGACATCCAACACAGGGCGTTCACCGGAAGTGAGCGCTTTCCCGGCTTCTTCCACCGTGGCCGGCCGGAAGGTTGCGCGACGGCCGGACGGGATATCAGCCGCGAGGAGGACACCTTCGACCCGTTCGTAGCCGATGCGGAAGAGGTCGATGGTGGCGATGCGAGCCTGTTCCGTGTTCGAGGAGACGAGGACAATCGAGGCGTTGAACGGCACGAGCCAGCCTACGTAGGCAAGGAAGGACGAGCTTTGTTCGATGTTGAGTGAGCCCGACAGGTAGCCGGTCGCGTACCAGTCGGCGGGGCGGACATCGATGACCGTGGCACCGGCCTCTTGCCGCTCGATGGCGGTGGCTGCGCTCAGCTGTTCGACCATTGGCGGAGTGCCAAAAACCTTCGGGCCCTCGCGGTTTATCGGGGCCATGTAGCGGTAGTAGCCGGGAATCGGCGCAGGCTGGAGTTGGAGCGTGCGGAAGAGGTCGTAGCTGGCAAGGGTGAGGGCCGGGTTGCGACCCTGCTCGGTCTTGAGTGGGCCGGACCGGTCCGTGATCGAGCCGGAGGAGGAGCAGAAGGAACCGGCGCCGTGTGTCGGATAGACAAGGGAACCGGGGTCCAGCGTGGCGGCGAGCCGATGGATGCTGTCCCACTGCGCGCGTGTGAGGGTCTCGGTGTCATCGGGGCCCAGGAGGTCAGAGCGGCCGGCGGAGCCCATCAGGAGCGAGCCGCCGGTGAAGGCGGCTGTGGGAGGCCCGTCCGAGGCTGCGAGGTACGCGGTGTGTTCGTAGGTGTGCCCCGGGGCGGCGAGGGCCTTCACCGCGATGCCGCCGACATGCACCTCATCGCCATCGCCGATGCCGATATGAGGGAACTCGAGCCTCCCACTCGCGGGCGCGACGACGCGGGCGCCAAGAGCAGCAAGCTCACGACCGCCGGAAAGGTAGTCGTTGTGCACATGGGTTTCGAAGACGTACTCGATGGTGGCGCCGACGCGGTTGGCAGCCTCGACGTAGGGGCGAACGTCTCGCTGGGGGTCGATCACCGCAGCCGACTGGCCGTCGAGGAGGACGTGACTGGCATCGCCCAGGGCATCGGTAACGAAGGTTTCGACGCGCACAGGAGCCTCCTTAACGGGCGAGCGTTTCGTAATCGCGAGCGGGGCCGATAAGCCCGGCGCAGGCGAGGTCGCAGATGCCGGAACCCCTAGTTCACGCGGCGGCTCGAGCCGGCCCAGTACTTCTCGCGGATGACGAATTTCTGGAGCTTGCCGGTGGCGGTACGGGGCAAGCTCTCAACGAATTCGATCGAGGTTGGCGCCTTGAAGTGGGCGAGGTGCTCGCGGCTGAACTCGATGATTTCCTTCTCGGTGGCTGTCTGGCCCTCGCGGAGGACGACCAGGGCCTTTGGCGTTTCGCCCCACTTTTCGCTGGGCACGCCGATGACGGCACACTCAAGCACGGCCGGGTGCTTGTAGAGCGCGTCTTCGACTTCTGGCGAGGAGATGTTTTCGCCACCGGAGATGATCACGTCCTTCTTGCGGTCGACGATGTTGATGTTGCCGAACTCGTCCCAGACGGCGAGGTCGCCACTGTGGAAGTAGCCGCCGTAGATGGCGGCAGCGGTCGCTTCCGGCTGTTCCCAGTAGCCTTTGAGGACGACGTTCGAGCGGGCGCAGACTTCGCCGATCGTTTCGCCATCCATGGGCACGGGATTGCCGTCGTCGTCGAGGACCTGGATGTCGACGCCGATTGCTTCGACGCCAGCACGGGCGCGGCGCTGGTAGTCGGTGCCGCCGGGATTCTGGTAGTCCGGCGAGGAGACGGTGAGGATGGGAGCGGTCTCGGTGAGGCCGTAGATCTGGATGAAGTTCCAGCCCAGCTCTTTTTCGAGTCGCTCGATGAAAGCGGCAGGCGGCGGGGCGCCGGCAACGGTGAAACGCGGCTTGGTGGTGATCTTGTGCTTCGCCTTGTCGGGATAGCTGAGGATGGTGTTGAGGACGGCCGGGGCCATGCAGGCGAAGGTGACCTTCTCCTCTTCGATGAGACGGTAGATCTCGCCACCGATGACGGTGCGAAGGACGACGTGGGTCGCGCCCATGGCGGTGAGGGCGAAGGGCCCGCCCCAGCCATTGGCATGGAACATGGGCAGCGTCCAGAGTTCGACATCTTCGTGGTGGATGCCGAGGTGGGCGATGAAGTTGTAGGCGTTGATGTAGACGTTGCGGTGGGTGAGCATGACGCCCTTGGGACGGGCGGTGGTGCCACTGGTGTAGTTGATCGAGGTGACGTCGTTCTCGTCCTGCTCGACGTGTGGCGTCATCGTCGTGGGCTTGTCTTTGATGAGGCGTATCCCAGTCGGTCCAGCCATCGGGGGTTTTCGAGGCGGGGTCGGGGTCGGCGACGATGAAGTGCTTAACGTTGGGGAGCTGTGAGCGGATGGCGTCGATCATGGCGGCGTACTCGTAGTCGACGAGGACGGCCTTCACGCCGGCGTGGTTGATGATGTACTCGTGGTCGGCGGGCACGAGGCGGTAGTTGAGGGGGACGAGGATGGCGCCGATCTGGGTGACGCCGTAGTAGCTTTCGAGGAAGTAATGGGAGTTGGGGCTGAGGATGCAGACGCGGTCGCCTTTCTGGATCCCGAGGTCCATGAGGGCATGCGCGAGCTGGTTGCACCGTTCCTGGAACTGGCGGTAGGTGTAGCGCTGATTGCCGTCGATGACGGCTTCCTTGTTGGGGTAGAGCTTGGCGGCGCGGCGCAGGAAATCGTTGATGAGCAGTGGTACTTCCATGAGATCCCCCGGTTCTCTTGTGTGAGTGGTGATTCTACGCCTGCCGGGCAGGGGATTGAACCGAAGGCAGGGCGAACGACATTCGACGGGTGGTAGGCTGCGAGCGGAAACAAAGGAGGCGGACTGATGAAGGTCGAAGTGAACCACGACGTTTGCGAAGGGCACGGGAAGTGCCAGATGAGTGCCCCGGAGGTGTTCGAGTTGCGCGACGACGACCTGAGCTACGTGCTGGTGGATGACGTGCCGCCCGAGCTGAGGGAGAAGGTCGACCGGGCGATCCGGTTGTGCCCGCGGGCTGCCATCCGGTGGGTGGACGGGAGTTAACCATGCCCCGGGAGGATGGCTTACACTACAGCCAACCTACCGATCGGTAGGCTGAAGACATATCACCCTGAGGAGGGACTGGAATGGCCGTTGAGCTTCCATTGACCGCTGACAACATCAACCTGATGGACGAGGAGTTGTTCGAGGGCGGGTATTCGACTGAGGCGTTCCGCATCCTCCGCAAGAGCAAGCCGATCTCCTGGAGTCCCGGCAACGAGGACGTGCGCGGGGTCTGGAACCTCGTGAAGTTCGAGGACGTTATGTTCGTCTCGAGGCATCCAGAGTTGTTTAGCTCGGAGAAGGGCATCGTGCAGTACTTCCCCCTCGACGCGAGCGAGGAATCGGCAGCCGCGGACGGTAACGGGAAGATGCTGATCACGATGGACCCGCCCCGGCACGTGAAACTACGACGGCTGGTGAACAAGGGCTTCACACCGCGAGCGGTATTGGCGATGGAGGACCACATCCGGGGAATCGCGCGGCAGTTGCTCGACGACATTTCGGAAAAGGACTCCTGCGACTTCGTGATCGAGGTAGCGTCCCAACTCCCGCTGGCGGTTATCTGCGGGATGATGGGGCTGGAGAAGCAAGACTGGCCGTTGATGTTCCAGCTGACGAACAAGGTGCTGGGCCCGGGCGATCCGGAGTACCAGACCGATGTGCCGGAGGAGCAGCGGGGAACGCCCGACGCGGCGCGGATCACGGGGAACATGGGCACCATGCAGATGTTCGCCTTCTTCGCCCAGGTCCTCGATAGCCGGAAGGCACAGCGCAAGGAGGACCTCATCAGCCTGCTGGTGGACTCCGAACTCGACGGCGACAAGCTCAGCGACGAGGACATCCTCTGGTTCTGCTTCCTGCTCATCCTGGCGGGGAACGAGACGACCCGGAACGGGATCTCCGGCGGGCTGCTCACGATGTTCGAGCACCCCGACCAGATGGAGGCTTTGAAGGGCGACATGCAGGGCCTGCTGCCCACGGCGGTGGAGGAGATCCTTCGCTGGGTCTCACCGGTGACCCATATGGCGCGGGTGGCCATGGCAGACACCGAGATCCGGGGGCAGAAGATCGCGAAGGGCGAGCCCGTGGTGATGTGGTATCCGGCGATCAACCGGGATGAGGACGTGTTCCCGGACTCGGAGACCTTCAACATCCGCGGACGCCGAACGAGCACCTGGCATTCGGTATCGGCGAGCATTTCTGCCTGGGGGCCGGTTTCGCCCGGCTCGAGATCAAGGTGATGCTGGAGGAGCTGCTCACGCGATTCCCGAACATCCACATGAACGGGAACCCGGAGCGGTTGCGATCCACGTTCATCGGCGGGATCAAGCACCTGCCGGTTGCGTACGCAACGGCGTAGTCCGGGCGGGTCACGCGAAGACGAGAGCCCCGGCAAGCCGGGGCTCTCGCGATCCCCACCCTTGGCTATCAAGTGTTTCACACGAATTCGAGGGCAGGGCGTGCTATAGTCGCGACGAACTGCGGGACATATGGACCCGCGATGATTCCTCCGCCCCTGCCGGGCATCCGGACCGGCGATGCAAGCACGATCACAGGAGGAACCTCATATGACGACGACCCCAAATCTTGCCCCCGCTCGGGCTCACGAAGAACTCCTCATCGCGTTCACTGACATATCCGGCTACTCGCGGGCGACAGCAGGCCGCACCGATGAAGAAATGGCATCGATGGCAGATGCCGTGATGGCGGCCACCACTGCGGCTGTGGAAGGCTCCGGCGGAACGCTTGTGAAACACCTGGGCGACGGCTCGCTCGCGGTTTGGCCCGTCGCTAAGGCCGACATGGCGGCAATGGCACTGCTTTCGCTGCGTGAGAAGATCAATCGAATCCTGGGTGAGCAGGGCTGGCAGGCCGAGTTGACAATACGTGTCCATGCCGGACCAGCAGTGGCAGGCGAATTCGGCGACCCGGCCAAGTTCGATGTCATCGGCCACGCGGTGATGACTGCCGCGAGATTGCCTGCCCGAACCGTCTCGTTCTCACAGGTGGCCTTTCGGGCGCTGGGAGCAGAGACGCGGAAGATGCTGAAGAAGCACACGGAACCGGTGATCTACATACCGAACGGCGACCCGCGCCCCTGATCGCAATCGCGCAGTTTACGGCTCCCGGCGCTAGCATATGGGCACAATCCAAGAGCCGGAGATGCCCGCATGACCTCAACCGAAGCCCGCAAGACGCCGTATCGCGTGATTGGAACGCGCCCTATTCGCCACGACGGTCTCGACAAAGTGACCGGGCGGGCCAAATACGGCGCGGACGTGCATCTGCCTGGGCTGTTGACGGGGAAGGTGTTGCGGAGCCCGCACGCCCACGCGCGAATCAAGAGCATCGATGCTTCGAAGGCCCTGGCCCTGCAGGGCGTGGAAGCCGTGGTCACTTCCGCGGACTTCCCAATCCACGAAGACAAGGTCATAGACCTGGCTGAGACGCTGGGCAACCTGCGCGTGCTCGCAGAAAACATCATGGCGTCGGAGAAGGTGCTCTATCGCGGCCACGCCCTGGCGGCAGTGGCGGCAACCTCGCCGGCGATTGCGGAGGAAGCGCTCGGGCTGATCGAGGTGGACTACGAGGTGTTGCCGCCGGTGCTCAACGGGCCGGACGCGATGGACCCCAACGCGCCTCGCCTGCACGACAGGATGACGACGTACTCCGTGGCGAAGCGGTTCGACCGCGGTACCGATACGGGCATGGGCAGCAATGTCGCAAGCCACCTGCAGTTCAAGTTCGGCGATCTCGAGGCCGGGTTCGCCGAGGCGGACGCGATCGTCGAGCGTGAATACACGACGAGCACGGTGCACCAGGGGTATATCGAGCCGCATACGGCGACGGCGCTGTGGGAGCCGGATGGACACCTGACGATCTGGAGCAGCTCCCAGGGGGCATTCGGGATGCGCGCCCAGACGGCCGCGATCCTGGGGATCCCGGAGTCGCGCGTGAAGGCCATCCCGATGGAGATCGGCGGCGGCTTTGGCGGGAAGCTCAATACCTACCTCGACCCGGTGGCGGCAGCGCTGTCGCGGAAGACGGGCAAGCCGGTGAAGGTGACGATGGATCGCGCGGAGGTCTTCATCGCCAGCGGGCCAACCTCAGCAACGCGGATTCGCGTGAAGCTGGGGGCGAAGAAGGACGGCACCCTGACCGCCGCATCGTCCGAGCTGGTGTATGAAGCGGGAGCATTCCCGGGTTCGCCGGTGGGGGCGGGGGCGGCGACCGGGTTCGCACCCTACAAGATCGAGAACATCCTCGTCGACGGCTACGACGTTGTGGTGAACAAGCCGAAGGTGGCGGCCTACCGGGCGCCGGGTTCGCCGCAAGCCGCCTACGCCATCGAGTCGTGCGGTAAGCGAGCTGGCAGAGAAGATTGGGATGGACCCGATGGAGTTCCGGCTGAAAAACGTCATCCGGCCGGGCGACCGGCTTCCGACGGGTGTGCCGCTGCCCCCGACCGGCTGCGAACAGATGGAAAAGGCGATGAAGGCCCATCCGCATTACAACGCGCCGATCGAAGGGCCGAACCGGGGCCGCGGCGTTGCGGTCGGGTTCTGGGGCAATGCCGGTAACTCCTCCTCGGCGACGGTGAGTGTGACGGCGGACGGCACGGTGACGTTGGTGACGGGCTCTGCCGATATCGGCGGGACGCGGGCATCGCTGGCGATGCAGGCGGCGGAGGTGCTCGGCCTGGCTGCAGAAGACGTGCATCCATCGGTCGGCGACACGGACTCGGTGGGTTGGACGGGACAGACCGGCGGCAGCCGGACGACGTTCTCGACGGGCCTTGCGGTGGTGGCCGCGGCGGAGAAGGTGCGTGACGAGATGATCAAACGCGCAGCAATTCTCCTCGAGACGGAGCCGGAGAAGATCGAGTTCGATGCCGGCACCTTCCGCAACGGCACGAACAAGACGCTGACTTTCAAGGACGTCGCCGCTTCGCAGGTGCGGACCGGCGGTTCGATCACGGAGTCGGCGAGTTCGAACCCGCGGCAGGTGGGGCCGGCATTCGCGGGCCACATGGTCGACGTGGAAGTGGACCCGGAGACAGGGAAAGTCGAAATCCTCCGGTACACGGCGTTCCAGGACGTCGGCAAGGCGGCGCACCCGAGCTACGTGGAGGGCCAGATCCAGGGGGCCGTGGCACAGGGCGTCGGCTGGGCGCTGAACGAGGAGTACGTGTGGGACGAGGAAGGGAGGATGGAAAACGCGAGCTTCCTCGATTACCGCATGCCCACCACGCTTGACCTCCCGATGATCGAGACGGTGCTGATCGAAGAGCCGAACCCGGCGCACCCGTTCGGCATTCGCGGGGTTGGGGAGGTGTGCATCGTGCCGCCGATGGCAGCGATCGCGAATGCGGTGGCAAACGCGACGGGCCGGCGCCTGACGCACCTGCCGATGTCGCCCGGGCGGATCCTTGAGGCGCTAGAGCAGCGCGGAAGCAACGGCACAGGCGCCTGACCGGTGCCCGTCGTCTTCATCCCGTCGCTCCTGCGGGGGCTCACGGATGGCGCAACCCGGGTGCACGTCGACGGGAAGAACCTTCGTGAACTGCTCGACAACCTGGAGGCGTTGCACCCGGGGATGAAGGAGCGGCTGACAGACGATGAGGGACGCATCCGTCCGGAAATCGTGGCCGCGATTAACGGCGAGACGGAACATATGGGGCTCCTCGAACCGTTGCACGAGGACACCGAAGTGCACTTCATCCCGGCGATTGGGGGAGGGTGACTCCCGGTTGATGGGAACGGTGTGTCACCGACACACTGGATCGCATGGATGTCTTTGAAAACGCAAGTGCGGCCGGCCATGAGAAGGTACTGTTTGGCCGCGACGATGAGAGCGGACTGCGCTGCATCGTGGCCGTGCATTCAACGGAGCTTGGGCCTGCGCTTGGCGGCACCCGGTTCTATCCCTACGCAAGCGAAGCAGATGCGCTGACGGACGTGCTACGGCTCTCGGCGGCGATGACGCTGAAGAACGCGGCGGCCGGCCTCGACCTCGGTGGGGGGAAGGCGGTGGTGATCGGTGACCCGAAGAGGCTGAAGAGTGAGCGGTTGCTGCGCGCACTGGCTCGCGTGATCGACGCCCTCGGCGGGCAGTACCTGACGGCCGAAGACGTTGGCATGACCCTCGGCGATATGGACCTGATGCGGCGGGAGACCCCCTACGTGACGGGCGGGAGCGTCGATTCCGGTGGTTCGGGCGACCCGTCGCCGGTGACGGCACGAGGGCTCCTCGCGAGCCTGCGAGGGGCAGCCAAGTTCCATTGGGGCAGCGACGAACTCGGTGGCAAACACGTCGTGGTGCAGGGTGTAGGCAAGGTTGGCTTCGCCTTTGCGCGGCATCTCCGCGAGGCGGGGTGCCGGGTTACGGTCACCGACGTGAACATGGCCGCCGTCGATCGTGCGGTGGCCGAGCTGGGTGCGGAGTGCGTGACGCCGGGGGACGAATTTGCGGTCACGTGCGATGTGTTTTCGCCGTGCGCACTGGGCGCGCAGGTCAACGAACACACGATCCCGAAGCTGAGGTGCGAGATGGTGGTGGGTTCGGCGAACAACCAGCTGGCGACGGCAGAGGATGGGGAACGACTGGTGCAGCGGGGCATCCTCTATGCGCCGGACTTCGTGGTGAACGCCGGCGGTGTGATGAACATCTTCGAGGAGCTACAGGCGCAGGGGTATTCGGCGGAGCGGGCGCTGCGGCGCGTCGATGGTCTCTACGAACGGACCCTCGCGGTGCTGGAGAAGGCGCGGAGCGAAGGGGTGCGGACCGAGGTCGCGGCCGAGCGGTTGGCGCGCGAACGGATCGCGGCGGTGAGCGACCTGAAGCGGCGGCTGTAGAGAACGGCGGCGTATGCTCCTGGCCGTGCGCCGCTCCCTGGAAACATTGCGCGACCGGATTGACGGCGAGCGCGTCCTGACGAGCGGGATGGCGGCGCTGTTTATCGGGTTCGCGATCGCCTTTGCTCTCGATCTCGCGATCGATGCGTCGTGGATACCGGAGGTGTTCTTCGGCGTCTTCGCCCTGGCTTTCGTGGCGCTTTACCAGACCGAAAAAGCGCCCGCTCTGCCCAGCGGCGACCTGCTCCATCGCTTTGGCTGGATGCTGCTGCTCTTCGTGATCACGCTGGCGGTGCTCAGGGCGTATGTACGGCTCAGTGACGCGCTCGGATGAGGCCGACGCCTTATGCGCACCCGTAACCGGAGCTACGGGGCCTTAGCGGCGTCCGCCCTGGCTTTCGCAACGGCGCGATCGACACCCTCGCTGAAATCCGGACCGTGGCCGGGGAGAATGAGGCCGGCCTGGACGGGGCCAAGCCGGATGAGCGATTCGAGGGCCATGACGGGGTCTTCGTCGTACTGCATGGACTGGGCACTGCAGCCAATGGAGCCATCCTCAGCGCGGTAGGTGCAGAGAGCATCGCCGCTGTAGAGGGTGGAGGATCCCTCGAAGAGATAGGCGACGGAGCCCATGGTGTGGCCGGGCAGGGTGATGACGCGAGGCTTCCCTGGCAAGTCGAGGACTTCCCCGTCGTCGACGGGTGTGGTCTCGGCAATGCGAGGGTAGGGGAAACAGTGGCCACGGAAGAGGCTCCAGGCGGCGCGGGGGCCCCAGTCGAGGCCAAACCAGGTGATGGCGCCACGGGCGATCCCGCCATTGCGGCAACGGGTCATCGCTTCGTCGTCGGGATGGACATAAACGGGCGCCTCGGCCCGCTTCCGGACGCGTTCGGCGACCCCGACATGGTCGATGTGGGCGTGAGTGAGGAGGACCGCGACGACGTCCTCGACGCGGAGGCCCGAGAGTCGCAGGGCGATCGCGAGGCCACGGGCGCTACCGCGGCAGCCGGCGTCGATGACGAGGGCGCTGCCGTCTTGCTTACGCAGGTAGAAGTTGGCGACACCATCGTTGATGCGCCAGGTGCCGGCCGCAACCTCATCGACGGTAAACCGGGATTCAGTCACGCCTCAGAGACTACCCGATCTGGTTTGCGTGGTCGTTGAGGTGGTAGATGTTGAGCTGCAGGAACCCTTCGATGGTCTTGGGGAGGGGAACCGAATCGGGCATCGGCGCCGCTTTCGCGAGGTCCCTGTCTTCGATGTAGCGGAAGACCTTGTCGCAGTCTGCGGCATTGGCGTCAAGCGCTTCGATTGCCTCGGCGCTGGTGGCGAAGCTGTACTCCTTGCGCTCGGGGGCCTTCCCCTCCATCGCCCGTGAGACGCCGCCAGCAAAGCTACGTTCGGCGGCGATGACGTGCTCGGCGACCTTCCGCGGCGACCAGCTTTCCTCCCCCTCGCCGCCCGATGCGGGGGCGGTCTCCCAGCGGTTACCGGAGGTGGAGATGGCGGCGCGCAAGGCGGAACGACCGCTTGCGACCTGGGTCCTGTAGTCGTCTGCTGAAGGCATGGGGTGACGGTGTCTCCTCTTCTGTGTGCCCGGCGGAGCATAGAGACGCAGGGGTGGGGGTGCAAACAGAGCCTGGGGGCTGCCAGGAATTCGCTAGGCGATGATTCCTTCGGCCCGGTACTCGTCAAACTCGGACTCGGACATTCCCAGTTCGCCCACGAACACCTCGTGGTTGTGCTCACCGAGGCGAGGGGCACGGCCCGTCACCCGTCCGGGGGTGCCGGTGAGACGGGGAGCGATGCCAGGCTGGAGGACCTCGCCGCCCTGGAGCGATTCGACCTTGATGACCTGCTCGCGGGCGGCGTAGTGCGGGTCCTCGACGATGTCGCTGGTGGCGTAAACCTTGGTACCCGGGATCCCATTCTCGTCGAGGACGCGCTGGCACTCGGCGAGAGTCACCGTGGCAACCCATTCGCCGATGATGTCGTGGATGGCCTGGTAGTTGGCGCGGCGCGCGGGTGCGGGCATGAAGCGCGGATCGCTGCCGAGTTCCGGTTTGCCGATCGCCTCGCACAGGCGGACGAAGATGCGATCGGTGGTGGCGTTGATGATGATGAAGTGGCCGTCGCTCGTCTCGAACTGCTCGGCGGGAACGACACCGGGGTAGTAGTTGCCGGAGCGTTCACGGTTCTCGCCGCTCTGGCCAAAGAGGGTGGCGTGAGTGCCGCTCATCCGCCACATGGATTCGTAGAGCGCGACATCGACATCCTGGCCGACGCCGGTGCGTTCGCGAGCTTCGAGGGCGAGCAGGGCCCCGAAGGCGCCCATCAGGCCCGAGCCATAGTCGGCGATCATGTAGCCGGGGCGAACAGGAGGCCGGTCCGGCCACCCCGTGACGTAGGTGATGCCGGAAAATCCGAGGGCGACGCGGTCGAATCCGGCCTTGTCGCGATAGGGGCCGGTCTGGCCGTAGCCGCTGAAGCGGACACCGATGAGACGCGGGTTGGTCGCGCGCAACGACTCGGGGTCGACCCCGTACTTCTCCAGGGTGCCGGGGCGAAAGTTCTCGATGAGGATGTCCGCGGTATCGCAAAGGCGGCGCCAGAGGGCCTGGCCCTTCGCGGTCTTGAGGCTGATGGTGACACCGCGCTGACCGCGGTTCTCCTGGGAAAAGGCCGGGCCGCCGCGGGTGGTATCGGGCGACTCCGGGTTCTCGACCTTGATGACGTCGGCGCCGAATTCACCGAGGAGGGTGGCACAGAAGGGGGCGGCAAGGATCTGTCCGGCGTTGATAACGCGCACGCCGGAGAGCGCGGTGGGCGAAGGTTGCATCGTAGTCGGGAATAATACGGGGTGTGTCCAAGCCCAGCGACGCGCGGCTGAACTTCTACGAGCGGGTCTACGGCGTGGTCCGGAAGGTGCCGGCCGGGCTCCGTAGTGACGTACGGGCAGGTGGCTGTCTACCTCGGGTCGCCGGCGGCTGCGCGGGCGGTCGGGTATGCGCTCCACAACCTGGACCCCGGCAGCGACGTGCCATGGTGGCGAGTGATCAATGCCCGCGGCGGGATCAGCCACAAGGGGCGCGGCGCGCAGGCGGACCGCCAGTACGAACTGCTCAGGGCCGAAGGGGTCCAGTTTGGGGAGGAGGGGTATACCGAGCTCCGGCGCTACCGCTGGTACCCGGGCGACGAGATCGTGTTCGACTAGGCGGCGTCCGGCGAAGGTGCGAGCGCCCAGCAGGCGCGGCGATCGCGGGCGCCTGTCCTTACTCGAACCAGCGCATCTCATCGATGGCCAGTTCGTAGGTGCGAACCTGGCCGCGGGCATCGACGGCGACGACGCGGGATTCGGCGGCATCATTCCGGAGCTGTAGGCGGCCGCTGACCTGTCGCGTGTAGAGGCCGACGTAGTTGAGATGACCGGTGTCGCCCACGATTCTCGGGCCCGGCGACGGAGCGGTCACCTGCCACAATGTGCCCTCGTGGGGCCGGAGGAAGAGGTCGCCCTTGCCCAATACCTGCCCGGTCCAGGGATGGAACGCGATTTCGCCCGGAAAGAGGTACTCATTCACGGAGACCCAGCGTGACTCCTCGCCCCAGTTGAGGATGCCAACGAGTGAGCGCGTCTCGTTGAGCCGCGCCCGCCAGGCTGAGGGAACGGGGCCCTGGCCGGGATCGAGGGGCATCGCGGCAATGCCGGACGGCGGAATGAGCGTGCGCGTGAGCCGACGGCGATCGGGGACGAGCGTGTCGAGGTTGTCGCTGGAGACGGCGAGGCCGCCGGACAGCGCCACAGCAGCCGCAAGGAAGCGCACCTCCGGTTCGGCCAGTTCGGTCTCCGTGGAGCGAAGGACGAGGCAATCGGGATCGTTCAGCCACCAACGCCGGTGCATCCAGTTTCGCTGCAGCGACATTCGCATCGCGTGACGAACGGAGGGACGGGTGCCGTCGGTCCAGACGGCTTTTACGTCGGGGCCGACACGCATGGCGTCGACGAGCCCGACAGCGGGGCCGAAGGGGCAGGTGCAGCCGAGGATGAACGTCCGGTCGCCGGCCTCGTCGCGGATGATCTCGAGGCCGGCGCGAAGATGTCCCGGCCCGGTTGTGCCGGCCACGTGGTAGGCGACTTCGTCGCCCGGCTGGGCGGCGTAGATGAGCGCATCGAGCTTGAGGAGGGTGTAACCCCACTCGCGAACGACGGTGCGGATCACCTTTCGAAGCCACGCTTCGGCAGCTGGGTTCGTGCAATCGAGAACAGCGACCGGCCCCAGCCAGGTTTCGATCTCGAGGAGCGAGCCAGCGGCGGTGCGGAGGGCGAACTCCGGATGTTCGCGGAGGACGTCGGAATCGCGGTGCATGACGAAGGGGGCGAGCCAGAGCCCGGGGCGATAGCCGTCCGCGGCGATCCGGGTGGCGAGCGAGGTCATGCCGCCGGGGAACCGTTCGTTGGGCGTAAGCCAGTCGCCCGTATGTGACTGGAAGCCGTCGTCGATTTGCAGGTAATCTGCGGGATCGCCGGAGGCCTTCATGGCGGCGAGGTTCGCGAGGATGTCGGTCTCCGAGACCCGGTTGTAGTAGAAATACCAGCTGCACCAGCCGGAGGGGACGTATTCGGCGACGCGAGCGCCCATCTCCTCGGCGACAGCGCCGGCGTAGTCACCGAGCAGGGCGGAGGCGTCCTGGCCTTCGACAAAGAAGAGGGGCGGAAGAATGAGCGACTGGCCGGGCTCGATGGTGGTGGATTCGAGGCGCCAGCGAATCGAAACAGCGGTGAGATTCTCCTCAGCGTCGTCGACGTCGAGTTCGAAGTCGGTGAAGTACCGGTCCTGGCGAAGGGAACCGATGACCAGCGCCGGTGTCGTCCTGGCGGGGAGCTGGAGGCCGATGGCCTCGCGCGAAACGTAGCCGCCGGGACGAAGGTAATGCCCGCTGTAGCCCTCTTCGGGCTGGTCGCCGAAGCGCCGGACGAGGGCGTCGTCTGTCATGCTTCGACCGTGGAGATTGGCCCAGCCGTCGATGAGGGGGCCGGTGGCGACAGCGGTGACGACGACATCTCCCGGCGCCACGACCTCCGCCCCCGCGTTCGTGAGGGTGGCCTGGAGGCGGCGGGCAACGGTGTCGTATTCGAGGGTGAGGTCGAGTTGTCCCGGCGGGGCCAGGACGAAGTGCAGGTCCCAGGGCAGATAGAGGGGCGCTGTCACCCGGCGATCGCTGGGCGGTGACGCCAGAAGTTCGTGGCAGCCTCGAAGGCGTTAGCCAGCTGGAGGACGCCAAACTCGTCCCGGAAGCGACCGACCACCTGGAGGCCCACCGGCAGACCCTCAGGCGTGAACCCGGCAGGGACGGAGATGGCCGGGTGGTTCGTCACGGTGATGTGGGAACAGGACTGCATCCAATCAATGTACGTGTCCATGGGGATGCCGTTGATTTCGGTGACGTACTCGGTGGTCACGTCGAACGGTGGAACCTGGTTGACGGGGCAGACAATGAACTCGTAGGTCGTCATGAACTCATGCATGCGGGCGAAGATCTGGGCCGCCAGCTTCTCGGCGTGGCCAATATCGGGGCCGGTCAGCCTGGCGCCCTCCTCGACGTTCCAGATGACGGTTTCCTTGACCTGGTCGCGGTAGTTACGGACGGTTTCGCCGCGGCCGGCCTCCATGCGCCACGCGCGCCAGGTCTTGAAGGCTTCATCGGCGTCGCTGAGGTCGGGATCAGCATCCTCGACGATGCAGCCGAGGTCTTCGAACGTTCGCCGTTGGGCGTCGATGACGGCGCTGACACGGGGATCGACGGGGAGGCCGCCAAGATCGCGGCTCCAGGCGATGCGGACACCGCGGAAGTTGCGATCCAGCGACCTGGCGTACACGGAGCCCGGCGTCTCAAGGGCGATCGGCGAGCGGGCATCGAAGCCGGCAAGGACGCTGAGGAAGAGGGCAACGTCACCGACGGTGCGGGCCATAGGGCCCTGAACGCTGAGCGGCGACCACGGCACGGATGAGGGCCACATGGGGACGCGACCGGGCGAAGTGCGAAAGCCGACCACGTTGTTGAAGTTCGCGGGGTTGCGCAAGGAGCCTCCGGTGTCGCTGCCGTCGGCGATGGGGAGCATGCCGGTGGCGAGGGAAACGGCAGCGCCGCCACTGCTGCCGCCGCAGGTCTTGGTGGTGTCATAGGGATTGAGGGTGGCGCCGAAGACCTTGTTGAAGGTCTGGGAACCGGCCCCGAACTCCGGGGTGTTGGTCTTGCCGATGGTGATGGCGCCAGCGGCGCGGATGCGGTCGACGATGAGGGCGTCCCGGTCGGGGACGTAGTTGGCGTAGATGGGCGAACCGTAGGTGGTGCGAATGCCCTTTGTGTCGACGAGGTCCTTGTGGGCGATCGGGAGGCCGTGGAGAGGTCCAGGCGGGCTGCCGCTTGCCAGTGCCGCATCGGCCGCCCTGGCACCGGCGATCGCGAGGTCGGGGAGGAGGGTCGGGATCGCGTTGACGAGAGGATTGACGCGATCGATCTGGGCGAGGTGGGCCTCCATGACCTCGAGGGCGGAGACCTGCCTATCGCGGATCATGCGGGCGAGTTCGCGCGCTGTGAGGAAGCAGAGATCGTTAGCCGTCATCGCTGGCCGCCCGATGGGTGCCCGGCCGTGGCCGCGCATTCCCCGGTGATCGTGGTGCCTGCCTCACAGGGGATGATGGTGGCGCCAGGTTGTACAGACGAGGCAGCCCCGGTCACCAGCACGGCCCTGGCAACGAGATATCCCATGAGTCGATTTCTCCGTATCAGGCTGCCGATGATACCCCGTTGCGGCGGCGGGGCGGGACCTAAAGCTTCTGTGAAGCCCGCCACAAAGACACGTAACCAGCGACTGCCTTATGTCGTCATCGTGAATGGTGAAGCGGCAGCGGAGTTCGTGGCGGAATAGCAGCATTCCCAGGACCTTCGGGGGGCCGCGGCCATTCGGTGCCGCGGCCTTCCTGTCACCCGCCTGTCACCGGCCATCTACTGCACCGCTACGCCGTTCTCGGGGACAATCGTCAGCGGATGCAGCCGCTCATATCCGCGATTTCCCGTCCTCTGGGGGCGGACCCGCTCCGTGACCCGACGGGAGCGATGGTGGAGCGCCGGGCACGGCAGGCCCAGATTGCGGCGTTGCGAGCGAACCTGAAGGTCCAGGCCGACGTCGAGCGTTCCCTTGACCCGAGGGTCGGCACCCGCATCGACCGCGCCTTCTAGCGCACGGTCACGGTCCCTTGCATATCGGCTGGATGGACGTCGCAATGGAACGCGAACGTTCCCTTTGCGGGGAACGTTGCGGTGTAGGTGTGCCCGGGCTCGCTGATGGGGTCCGGTTCGTTAATGGGGCTGCCGGCCGAATCACCCACGACGTTGTGAATGCCGGCGACCCACTGCCAGGTGACGGACCCGCCCTGGCCGATCTCCACCTCAGACGGCGAAAAGCGATATTTGACGCTTCCCACCATCCGGATGGTTGCCTGGAGCGGCAGGGCAGGCGTCGGCGATGGAGCCGTGGTGGGTGCCGTTGGCACGGGCGTCTTTGTTGGGCTGGCGGCGGGACTCGGTGACGGTTCTGCGGTCGCCGATGTTGCCGGCGCCGCGGTAGGCGTGCCGGCGGTTTTCGTCGCGGCAGGAGATGGTGACGAAGATATGGCCGTCGGTGAACCTTCAGCGTTGGTCGCGGTGGCAGTCACGATAGGGGCCGTCGCCGTGGCCGTGGTGGTAGCCTCGCCACCGCTGCCACCGGAACAAGCGACGAGAAAGATGGCGCCAACAACGGTGGCAAGTACAAGTAGGAGTCTCAACAACCCTTCCTCCACACAAACAAAGGGCCGGGAGAATCTCCCGGCCCTTTGCACGAATATCCGAGGCGCCTAGCTCCTTCGGGCAGCCATCACGGCTGAGCCACCGATGAGCACGAAGGCGATACCAGCCAGGTAGAAGGCGAGCATGGTGTTACTGCCGCCGCTATGGCCGGAACCGGTAGCGGGCGGCTGCGGCGCCGTCTGTGTTGGCGTCGGGCTCGGAGCAGTCGCGGCCTGGACGACGATGTCGCCGACCATGCCTTCTGTGGAGTGCAACAAGCAGACGTAGGTGAAGGTGCCGGGCGTCGTGAACTTCATTTCGAATGTCTGGCCCAGGGGAAAGTCCTGGCCGATGATTCCGCTGTTGGCGAAGCCGGAACCATCGAAGCCATTAGGAAGCGATGTCTGCTCGGATTCGAAGGGATCGCCTCCCGGGTAGTCCTGGGGATTGAAGCTGACGGTGTGCGGCACGGGCGTGGAGTTGGTGAACCGCACGGAGTCGCCCTGGTGGATGGTGAGTGACGGCGGGAAATACTGCATGACGTCGCTGTTCATGAGGGCGCCAGAGACGACCGCATCGTAGGTCTTGGTGCCATCGCCGTTGTTGGTCGAGGTGACCGGCGCAGCTGCGAGGACGGCGGCGGCAGCCTTGGCAGCCGCGAGTTCGGTTTCGTATTCCGTGTCGCCCGTCGCATCGAGCTCTTCCTGGGTGGGAACGTCGCCGCTATCGATGACGGTGATATCACCAGTCATGAAGGGGTGGATGGCGCAGTAAATCTCGTAGTCGCCGGCAGCTGCGAACTCGACCGAGAAGGTCGTGACGTCCGTGAAGCCTTCGCCGAGGAGGCCCGAGCTGAAGTAGCCGGTGCCGTCGAAGACGTAGGGCGCGTCAAGAGGGACCGAAGGCGCCGTGGGGTCACCGGTGGGCGTGCCGAAGGTTACGGAGTGAGGCTCGAACCAATCGAACGAGAAGGTGATGGTGTCGCCGGTGTGGATCGTGATGGCCTGGGGTAGGTAGAGGTTGACTGAGTAGCCAGCTTCGCCACCGCCGGCACGAGCAGCGATCTCTGCAGGGTCGTCGGCGCGGGCAGTGTGGACGGCAAATGGGGTGGCGATGGCAATGGCCGCCATGACGACCGCCAGTGCAACACCGGCGGCAATGCGCCTCGTCGCGAGGCGGCGCAAAGCCGAAGAGAAAGATGAAGCTGCAACCAAAGGATTCCTCCGCAAAACACGAAAATGTAGCTGGGATGAAGTATGTGCCTGCGACGGCCGGGGGTAAAGCGTGCTTTCTCGCTCGGTTGGCGCTAGCGTAATCGGCCGTATGCAACCCATAGCCGTGCTGTTCGATGTCGGTGGGCCGCTCGATACCGAGATTCCGCGGAGGCGCTGATCGACCTTCGAATCCGCGTCCGCCCTCGCTGCCGAAGGAGTTCAGGTGACCGACGCCGCGTATGCAGCCGCCAATCGGCGGGCGGTGGAGACGTTCGCCGGCAACACGTACCAGGCGATTTTCTGGGAGCTCTGCGGGGGAGACAGGGAGATGGCAGCGCGGTTCCAGGGGTTCAGTGTTCCTGACCGCGAGTTCGAACTGCGGGAGGGAGTCCCGGAGATGTTGGCGAGGCTGCAGGACGAGGGTCTGCGGCTGGGCCTTGCGGCGAACCAGCCGACAAGGGTTGTCGCGAAACTCGATGAACTGGGCATCGGACACTACTTTTCGCACCGGGAGGTCAGCGGCCACCACGGCTACCGGAAACCGGATGTGCGGCTCTTCCTCCGCGCCTGCGAAGACCTCGGCGTGGGACCTGAGCGAACGATCATGGTGGGCGACCGGATCGACAACGACGTGGCGCCCGCCAATGCTCTTGGCATGTACACAATCCTGTTCCGCACCGGTCGCCACATCGACCAGCAACCACGATGCCTCGACGATGTGCCGAATACCGAAGTACATGACGTGCCAGGGTTGGAGGACGCGATCCTCGCGGCTGCACGCGGCCTGTAGACTCCCTCCCACAAAGAGGAGGTGGCCCGTGGCCAACTACGTTCGTTTTCGCAGGTCTGATGGGACGAGTGGAGCGGGGCTCCTTGAAGGGGAGAACATCCGTGTAATCGAGGAGCCGTTCTGGGAGCAAACGAAGGCGACCGGCGAGACGGTTGCGCTTTCGAGCGTGCGACTGCTTCCGCCGACTGAGCCGCGCTCGATCGTCTGCGTTGGCTTGAACTACAAGAGCCACCTCGGTGGGCGGCCGGTGCCGAATCCGCCGACGCTGTTTCACAAGCCGTTGAGCAGCATCGCCGGACCAGGGGATGACATCGTGCTGCCGAAGAATGCGGGGCGCGTGGACCCGGAGGGGGAAATCGTCATCGTCATCGGCAAGAAGGCGAAGGGCGTCTCCCGCGCGGACGCGGAGTCGGTGATCTTCGGCTACACCTGCGGGAATGACGTCTCAGCGCGCGAGTGGCAGGCGGCGGACGGCCAATGGTGGCGGGCGAAAGGCTCGGACACCTTTGGCATCTTCGGTCCGAGCATCGTGACGGGGCTGGACGCGAGCAAGATTGAGATGCGCACGCGGGTGAATGGCACAGAGGTCCAGCATGGCGGCTCGGACGAGCTGATCATGGACATTCCCGGGACAGTCGAATGGGTGTCGGCAGTGATGACGCTGTTGCCGGGCGACATCATCTACACGGGCACGCCGGGCAGTCCGCAGGCACTCAAGCCAGGCGATGTCGTGGAGATCGAGGTGACAGGGGCAGGTGTGCTGCGGAATGGGGTAGTCGCGGGATAAGGAGAGTGGGGCGGTTCATTTAAGGCGGGTGTGAAGCCATTAACGTGCCCCCTTTGACGTCGCCCCTTTCATCTGCGCACGGTTGAAGGGATGGTCAGGGACCATTTCGAGGAGGCGCCTGTGTCGACATTCCAAACCTTCGCCCATCAGAATCGCGCCGTCACGTCCGCGGTTGTTATCGCCGCCGGGATGGTTGCCGGGCTCGTTGTCTGGGCTGTGGCGGTGGCGGCAGGCGTTGATCTTGAGGTCACGCGGGACGGGGAGACCAGCACCGTCGGAGCAATCGACGTTGCGATAGCTTCATTGGTGGGGGGTCTCGCGGCTACCGGCGTTCATGCCCTCATGGCGAAACTCGGGGCAGCCCGGCGATGGTGGCCCTTCATCGGAAGCACCGCTCTCGCCATCTCAATGGTTGGCCCGTCCTACTTCGCCGATGGCGAGGCCGCCGTCGCGCTCATCTGCATGCACCTGGCAGTTGGCGCGGTGCTCATATACGGCCTCAGCATGGTCTCATACGACCAGTGAGCCGGCGGGCCGGCCATACTTTGAGATCCAGGCCGCCCTCATCCATCACTTCGCGGGTACGTCCGAAGGCCGATCAGGCGGCGAAGAGAGTTGTCGCGCTATCTCCCGGGCCCACGCCCGTATTTCGGCCCAATCCCGGTTGTCTGTCTCTTTGACATGCATGGCGGAGATGATGGTCCGCTCGAGAGGGCCGAGACCTTTGCGCCGGATGCGGCCGGCGAACACGGGGTGCTCGCGGGCGTGCGTCGCCTGGAGGATGCCGGCCACGTCTGGTGGCTCGTCATCGGGTTTGGGAGGGTCACCAACCGGGCCAATTCGAGCGCCCGGGTCGCCGGCGGAACCGAACAGCAGGCTCCCGTCGGAGCTGAGGGCAGAGCCGTAGACGCCAAAGTTGCTGAAGTTCGACGTGTCCAGTTCCGTCAGAGGGGTGAAGTCGGGGGCGAAGACGTACCAGCGCAGGCCAGTCGGCACCGGAGTCAGATAGCCCCGGTTCCGAAGCAACTGCTCAAACACGATGCCGTTGGCGTTGAGAAAGCGGAGTCCGAGCGCGTTCGCGTCCCAGACCGCCTGCCTCCCGGTCTCACGGTTGAAAAGCAAGACCTGGTTGACGGTGGTGGGGACAGGGTCGAGGGCGACGATCGTTGGCGGCTGAGGACATCCATCTGGCCGGTCTGGATATCCATAAAGGCGATGCCATGCAGGTAGCCAATCTCCTCGCCGGACTCGACGTTCTCGCGGTTCCAGAGGCGGTCACCAAAAGGTTGAAGGGCGAAGAAACCGGGATGTGGTGTCTGCGTTGGCACGGCCGTGGGCTGGCCCGAGGGTGTTGGCGATGGCGTTTGGATGGCGCCTGGGGTTTCGTCCTGCGCCCGTTTGCCGAGTCCCGGGAGAGGGTGAACACTCCGAGCCCGGCCGTGACGGCGGCACCCGCCCCGGCCGCTCCCGCGAGAAGGACGGTGCGCCGGCTGAATGTGCGGCCACTACCAGCCAGGGGCTCGACGCCAGCGAGGGCGGTGTCGGCCGTTGGCGTTTTGCGTCAAGGGTCGAACCGGCACCGCCTGGCTCGGAGGCGACCAATTCCGCCCGGTCCTTCGCGCCCAGCTCGCGGCGGATACTTTCGATGCGGGTTCGGGCCTCACCGACGTTGACTCCGAGGCGGACGGCGATCTCGGCATCATGCCGTCCTTCGCGGAGCCACTGCAGAACCTGCCAATCGGTGTCGCCGAGACTCATGCCCCTAGTGTGGCGACGGCCAGGCGAGGAAGTCGAGCGCGACCCAGCCTTCCAAGTCTCCGGATGAGACGTAAGCGAAGCGGAGGTTGTCGTCGCGGTTGTAGTGGACGGTTTCGCCTTCGAAAGGCTGGTCGGCGGGCCAGTCGCCGGTGATGTTCGGGGAGGTCCAGGCGGGAGTTGCCAGCGTGACGTCGGCGCCGTCGTCGAGGCAGCCGAGTATCTCGCCGGTGGTGCCGGGCTTGCTGCGGATGCGGAGGCACTCGCCATCGCCGCGCACGGTGAGTGTGATCGCGTTCCCAAGGTCGAAGGGCGGATATTCGATGGCAGGCGGCAGGAGGATGGACGTCCAGCCGCCGTCGTGGCCCCCATCCGGGATGGCGAAGACCATCTCAGCGGCGGAACCGTTCCAGGGGTCGAGATGCGCTGGCAACGAGCTGGCCGTCAGCGCGTGCCACTGGTCGGTGGCGGCGTTGTAGAGCGAGGTGCGCTGGTTGCTGAAGACATCGGCGTTCAGCGGATTGGGGAGGACGGCGGGTGAGCCGAACCTTGGCTTGTCCGTCGCGGCGGGGTCGGGCGGCAGTGTCGTGTAAGTCTCCGGCCGAACGGAGAAGACGGCGGCGACCTGCGCGTAGAGAGCGTCCGCGCCCGTGGAACCGGTAATGCCGGCAACAAATCCCGAGGAATCGGCCAACCAGTGAGAACCTTCCAGGTTGTCCCCTGTGACCATGGTGCCGCTCTTCACTCGCCAGAGTGGCTGCCAGACCGTCGCAGACTGGCGCTCGTAGACGCTGATGACGGGCCATCGTTCGGGTGACTCACCGGAGCCACCTGTCCCGATCGTCGATTCGGCGATGGCGTAGTTGCCGTCGGGGGAGAATTCGACGCGTTCGGGGCCCATAGCTCCCTGCTGTTCGAGCCGGGCCAACAGTCGCCCACTCCAGTCGTAGCTGCTAGCCATGACAGATCCAAGCTGCGGCGGCTCGTCTTTCAATTGCGGATAGCGCGTCTGCATGAACGAGAAACTCGCTTCGTCAGGCGCAAGCTGGGGCCCCGGACCCACTGGTACTCCCCTGCGATTGTGGCGATGACGGTGGCATCCCCGCCCGGAAGGTCGACGATGTAGACATCGCGTGGAGGTCGCCCGTCGAGCCGGGCGACCATGATGACGGCGTGGGCGCCATCGGCGGTGAGGCCGGCGCCGGTGACGGAGAATCGGCCCTCGACCGGCAGGTAGAAGGAGGCAACGACGGCGGGCCGGGTGCCAGGAGACGTTATCTGGTCGACGTCAAGAAGGAGGAAGCGGGTGGTAGCGTTTGGCTGTTGCTCGGCGGAGATGCGCTGCGTTTCGTTCAGGAGGACGTACCGGCCATTCGCAGCGGACACCGAAAGCGTCTCCTGGAGCCACTCCCATGAACGAACTTCTTCTCGGTCGAGCATTCTTGTGTAGCCGTCACCGGTGGCGAAGACGAGGCGGTTTCCACGGCCGGCCGAGTACGAATAGTAGGAAGCGACGTCTGGCGAAATGACCTGATAGCCAGTGGCGTCGCCGGATGCGGTGTCCGTGAAGAAGATGCCGTAGGGGCCGTTCGTGGTGTCGCCGTCTTGGTACTGGGTAATCTGCCACTCGTCGTCGCCGGTGCGCTGAAGAGCGTCCACCCCGGGGTGGGGCGAGGCTGATGGTGTGGGTTCTGCGGCCGCAACCGTCGCTGAGGATGGGGTCGCATCAGCGGCGGCCGATTGGTCATCCTCACCGCGGTTGAGCAGGAACGCGGCACCCGCAAGGGCGACGCCGGCCACAACAATGCCCGCGACTGCAGCCAGCGACACGCCACGCAGAGTGTAGCGACCGGGTGGCGGCGGCCGGGCGTGTCGCGCTATCTCCCGGGCCCACGCTCGGATTTCGTCCCAATCCCGGTTGTCTGTCTCTTTGACATGCATGGCGGAGATGATGGTCCGCTCGAGAGGGCCAAGCCCTTTGCGCCTGATGCGGCCGGCAAATACGGGGTGCTCGCGAGCGTGTGTGGCCTCGACGACTTCGGCTACGTCGGGCGGCTCGTCGTCGGGCTTTGGAGGATCGCCAATTGGGCCGCTCGTGAAGATCCAGACGGGGCGGTCGCCCAGCTCACTCTCGATGCGTTCGGCGAACTCTTTCGCCTCTTTCAACCAGTGGCCGTAGTAGGCGCCGCTACCCAGGACGAGGGCGTCATAGCCCTCGACGGTGCGCACGTCGTGTGGCTCACGGGTGTCGGCTTCGAGGCCAGCTGTACGAAGCTCACCGGCAATCGCCTCAGCGATCTCCGCCGTGGCGCCGTGCTTGGATGCCGCGGTGACAAGGATTCGCATGATGCCACCTCCTGGAGGCGACACCTACAATCCGGCTTTGGCCTACGCCGGAGCTAGTCCCAACGGGCCGGTAATTCGAGGTACTCCGGACGTTCTTCGCCGAGGTCGGCGATGATCTTTTCCCATCCGTCAAGGTCCCACTCGCCGACGAAAGTGATGGCGTAGCCGCGTTTACCGGCGCGGGCGGTGCGGCCGATGCGGTGGATGTACTCCTCGGAGTTCTGGGGGACGTCGTAGTTGATGACATGCTGGATGTCGGGGATGTCGAGGCCCCGGGCGGCGACGTTGGTCGCCACGAGGAATTCCAGGCGGCCTTCGCGGAAGTCCTTCATGACGCGGTCGCGTTCGCCCTGGTGGAGGTCGCCGTGGATGGCCTGGGCGCCGACGCCGGCGGCACGGAGCTGGCTGGTGAGGCGGTCGACGCCGATCTTGGTCTTGCGGAAGATGAGCGAGCGGCCGAGGCCACGCTCTTCGAAGAGGTACTGGAGGGCGAGTATCTTGTCGCGCTCGCTGACTTCGCAGTACTGCTGGTCGACGCCTTCGGCGGCGCGCTGCTCGGGGTCGACCAGGATCTCTTCGGGGCGGTCCATGTAGCGATAGACGAGCTTCTTGATGCTCATGGGCATGGTGGCGCTGAAGAGGGCCGTCTGGCGCTGCTTGGGGACGCAACGAAGGATGTAGTTGATGTCGGGGAGGAAGCCGATGTCGAGCATCTGGTCGGCCTCGTCGAGGACGACGAACTTGCCGGCGCGGAGGTTCAGGGTGCCGCGCTTGATGTGGTCGATGACGCGGCCGGGGGTGCCGACAACAACGTGGGCGCCTTTTTCGAGGCGGGCGAGGTCCCCGGCGATGCGCTTGCCACCGACGAGTCCCATGGCGGTGAAGCCGAAGTAGCGACCGAGGTGGTCCATGACTTCGAGGACCTGGGTGGCGAGCTCGCGGGTGGGGACGAGGACGAGGGCCTGGACGCGGTTGTCGGTGGGATCGATGCAACCGGCGAGGGGCAATCCGAAGGCGATGGTCTTGCCGGTCCCCGTCTGGGCAATACCCACGACGTCCCGCCCTTCGAGAAGGACGGGTAGCGCTCGTTCCTGGATGGGGGTCGGTTCGGTGAAGCCGAGGGCGGCCACAGCCTGGAGTGAGGTGTTGTCGAGGCCGAGGCCGACGAAGGCTTCAGGGAGAGGACCATCAAAGGTGGCGGGGCCACGGCCCTGGGGCTGGCGTTCGGACGGTTCGGTGGTTGCGGTCTCGCCGGAACGGCTGCGGCGGCGGCCACCACGGCTGCGACGGCGCGGGGGCGCGGCCACTTCGCTGTCGGTGGCACGGTGCGTGCGGTTGCGGTCGGCGGTGGAAGCGGTGTCGGCAGATTGGGGCTGCGAACGTGGGCGTTCGACGACGGCGACTGAGCCGCCTCCGCGAGTGGCGGAGTCTGTCGTCGCTGCTTCGGGTTCGGACTTCCGTCCGAAAAGGCGTGAGAGTATCAGGGTGTGTAGTCTTCCTTTCGCGATTCTCGGGCGACCCACAGAGCCACCCGGTCGCGAAGGGCGCGGTCCGGTGAGCAAGGGGTCGAGTGTGCTGGAGCGCCGGCCGGCGAGATCAGAGCAATCGGAAAAGATGTACCCGGCGAAAATGCGTTCTGGCGCTGCAACTCGACGTAAATCATACCACCAGTTAGGCCCCCGTGAACATCGGAATTCGTGAGGCGCCACAGGGTGCCTGCCGCAACCGCTACAATCGGCGCGCCTGGAGGTGGAAAGTGCAATTCGAAACCATCATCTACGAAGTCGAGAAGGGCCGAGCGCGGATAACGCTGAACCGGCCGGAGAAGCTCAACGCGCTCTCGAACGAACTGCAGGAAGAACTCAACGCGGCGCTGTGGGAGGCGGACAACGACAACGACGTCCACGCCGTGATCATCAGGGGGGCAGGGCGCGCATTCAGCGCCGGCTACGACATCACGCCGAACCGGCCGCGCATGGATGCCGACCCGGGGAAGAACTACCGGACCGGCCGCACCTTCGATGACGACGCCTGGCGGATGGAGAAGTCGCAGCGGCTGCGCATGGTGATTTTCGACATGCATAAGCCGGTGATCGCGCAGGTCCACGGGTACTGCCTGGCTGGGGGTACGGACCTTGCCCTGCTCTGCGACATCATCATCGCGGCGGAGGACGCCCAGATGGGCTTCCCGGCGGCACGGGCGATGGGTTCGTTGCCGAACCAGATGTGGCTATACCACGTGGGTCCGCAGTGGACGAAACGGCTGTTCCTGACGGGCGACACGATTTCGGGTGCGGATGCGGCGAAAATCGGGGCGGTGCTCAAGGCCGTGCCGGCCGAGTTGCTGGAAAACGAAGTCGAACAGCTGGCAGACCGGATGGCGATGATCGACACCGACCTGCTGACGGCGAACAAGCGGATCGTGAACATCGGCCTGGAGCTGATGGGGGCGCGGACGATGCAGCGGCTCGGTGTCGAAAACGACGCACGCGCCCATCTCTCGCCGGCGGTGGCCGAGTTCGGCAAGCGGTCACGGGAAGAGGGCCTGAAGGCGGCACTCAACTGGCGCGACGGCAAGTTCGGCGATGGCCGCGCGCGCGTCTCCGAACCGGAAATCCGCGATGAGCGAGGCTTCGTGAAGTGACGATCAAGGCCACCTCGCTGCTTTCGTTGGTGGCGATCTGGGCGGCGATGATCCCTGCCGTGATCGTGAATCACGACGCCTGGTGGACGCTGATTTTCGCGTTCCTTGCGAGTGGCGCCGTCGGCATAGGCATGTGGCGCAGGCTGGGGATCGGGCGGCTAATCGCGCTGATCGCCGTGTGGGCCAGCACCGCCGTCGCCGTCGGTGCGGACAACGAGAGCGAGTGGATGGCGATCTTCGCGTTCCTGGCGACCGGCGCGATCGTCTATAGCGCAATGCGGAGGACGGCGTGGCTGCTCGGATTTGGCATCGCGGTTGCCTGGGGTGTGACGGGTGCAGCGGCGGTGCGGAGCGATGGGGATGCGACCTGGATCTGCATCTTCGCGTTCCTCACCGCGGCGACGGTTGCGAACAGCTGGCGCGGCCAGAGCCGGGGAATTGCGGCGGCAGCCTGGTGGGGCATTGCGGGCGCGATCATGCTCGCGGCAAATGACTATTTTTGGCTGGCAGTGCTCGCCTGGGTGTTTTCGGCAGCCGCGATCGGGATGGGCGTCGGCGGATTCCAATTGCCACGGCGATTCGAGTGGGACCTGTTTGAGCGCGACGACGAGGACCGGGCCGTCCTTTAACATCGGGACATGACCACGCCCGACGAAGAGGACACGTTCGCACTCGGTCTCGACGACGATGGAGACGAGTGGGATGACGATGGGGGCGCTCCTGGGCCGGATGAGCGCGACATGGACCTGCTCGATGGATCGTGGGAGCAGAGGTATTACGCAGGCCGGGTGCGGTCGTTCGATTGGAACAGCGCTGTTGTGGCGCTCGGGTTGCTCGCGCTGGCAGGGTTGATCATCCCCCTCTTCCTCGTGGTGCTGCGCTAGGTGAGCGCATTGGGGGGCAAGGTGCTTGCCGTCCTTTGCAGGGGCACCGGCGCGGACCGGGCCCTCTGTGTGGCGGCAGCCGAGGCAGGAGCCGACGTGGCGCTTGCGACGGTGTCGCCGGCCGACGAATTCCAGGTGGCGAGCATCGCCAACGAGGTGTGGTCGATCGGGACGCGACAGTTCGTGATGGCCATGGATGCGACCGACCCGACGGCAATGGCTGCGTTCGCAGCGAGAGTGCTGGACGAATTCGGCCGGTGTGACCTCGCCGTCGCCTCGAGCTGGATTGAATCCGAGGCGCCCTTTGCCGAACTCTCAGCGGACGAATGGATGCCGGTGGTGACGGCGAACCTGACGGTGCCATTCCTCTTCGTGGAAGCGCTGAGCAAGGAGATGGGGCGACAGGCGGAGGGTGCCCTTGCCATTGTCGCCCCACGGCGAAATGGGGCGGATGCGGCCGAGAGAGCGGCCCGGGCCGCACTGGCGTCGCTGGTGGAGGACGCGAAGGTGGCGCTCGAGGGCGACGGGTTGATGTTGCAGCTTTTCGACGGAGAGCCGGTGGGGGCGCTGAGCCTGCTCGGCTAGCGCGACGTGTGCGGTGGCTTCACGCCCCGCCACATCCAGGTGCTGCTCAGCCGGCGCTGGTCGTCGCGGAGGCCCGCTTCGGTCTCGCGCGAGCGTTCGAGTTCGGAAACGAGGCGATCGCGTTCCTGGCGGAGATCGGCGATGTGTTCGCGGAGGGCGGCGACGAGGAGGTCGACCTCGCTGTAGCGCGACTGGGCGACTTCCCGCAGTTCGGCGGCCTCGCGGAGGAGGTCGTCGTGGGTCGTGCGGTGGATGGGCAGCGGACGCCGCATGGCCATCTCAGGCGCGCCCGCCGGCGGCCTCGGCATCGTCGTCGCTGTCGTGGATGGCCTTCAAGCGAGGACGGACGGGCTCGGCAGGAAGCGCATGATCGCGGGCGAAGCGAAGGTCTTCGAGGTTGTTGTGAAGGGCAGCGATGACGTCGTCGAAGGTTTCCAGCCGGCCACGGAGCCCGGCTTCGACGAGTCGCAGGGCGTGAACTTCGGCCACCAGCTCCTTCGCCTCTGCGGCGGCAAGGGCGGCAGTGGCGAGCGCTTCGTCACGCTCATCGGCGAGAGCGAGAATGGTGCGAACGAGGAGGGAGCCCGGGAGCGAAGCGGCAGCCCTGGGGTCTTCGGCCACCTGGTCGACGTCGGCGAGGAGGAGCTGCTCCTGGTCTTCGGCGAACTCGTCGAGGATATTGCGAACGCCATCGATCTCGTCCCGGAGCTGGCGGACGAGACGATCGGTCCGCACGTCACTGGAGGTGAGCTGTCGCTTCATGGCCCGGACCTGGCCAAGGGTCGGCTGGTGCCCGGCGTCAGCGGCCGGCTGTGCAGTGCGAAGGTCCTCCGCAGCTGCGGGAGCCTGGGCTGCGTCGGTGGGGGTATCGGTCCTGGGTTTGCGGAAGAGCACGAGTCGGATCTCCGAAAGTATGTGGCCCATCGTACGTGGGCCGGCGCATGGTCCGGAACCGTCGCGCGTGAATATCGGTGTGCCCGGGGAGACATTCAGGGTTCCGCCCAACAGGCGTGTACCTCAGGCGATATGTGAAGAAACTTAAGTAACACATTGATTTTCTTGGCCTGACGGAAGATAATCCTCACGACGCGTGGGAAGCGGCAAGGAACGAAGGGTGTACCAGGACATAATTGGGCTCGAAGAGCAGGCACTGATCCGGGTGAACGAGCTTCGCCATGACCGGGAGCGCTTCGGCGACGGCGAGGACCTCGGTCTCCTCAGTGCGATTGCGCTGGCAGCGGGAGGGATGAACAGGGCCTCGCGCTGGATCGAAAACTGGGCCACCCGGCCGGCCCCCATTCCCACGGATCGCCAAAGGAGGCACCGGTGGCACAACTCGTAGGTTCCTGTCCCAGCTGTTCATCGTCGCTTGAGGTGCGGAGGCTTGAATGTCCCGCTTGCGGCGTCTCTGTCGAAGGGCGTTTCGAACAGGGTGCCCTGGCGCGGCTTTCGCGCGAGGAGCTCGCGTTCGTCGAGGTGTTCCTGCGGGCGCGCGGCAAGATCAAGGACGTCGAAGAAGAGCTCGGGCTCTCGTACCCGACGGTGGTATCGCGGCTGAACGATGTCCTGGTCTCGATGGGTTTCGAGACGCAGGAAGAAGACCTGCCGGCACGGCGCCAGAAGATCCTCGATGACCTGAGCGCCGGCCGGTTGAGCGCTGCAGAGGCGACCGAACAGCTCCGGGACCTTGGTGCGCGCGATGGCAACTGAGGAACCGCGAGACATCGCGCGGGAGGCGGCTCGCCTGGCGCGGGAGGCGGCGAGAGCAGCGCGCGACGAGGCGCGATCAGAGGCGAGGCGGATTCGAGCGGAGGCGACGAAGATACACCGCGAGGCAAGGCGGCACGGGCCACAGGCCTTTGGATTTGACTCGCTAAGCGACGGCGCCTCCGTGCACGGGGCGCTCGACGTCGACGGTGTGCGCGTCGTCCTCGTGAAGCAGACGGCGGGCAGGCTGACCATCCGGCCCTGTGCCGATGGAGAGACACCCGGAGTGGAGGCGAGCGCGAGCAAGTCGCCGCCCGACCTCTCGGTGACGCGCGACGGCGACCGCATGGTCGTGGATGTGCGGCTGAGCCTTGGGAGGCTCTTTCGGCGACGGAAGGGCGCGGACACGATCGTGCGGCTTGGCCCCGGGTTTTCGAGCCTGCAAGTGGACATGGCTCATGGCCACCTGATGCTCGGCGATGTGCGGTGCGACGATATCTCAATCGATGTCGGTGCCGGTGATGTGTCGCTGCGGCGAGTGGCGGCGAACGCGACGATCGATGTTGGCGCCGGGCAAATCGTGGTGAAGGACCACACTGGGCTGGTGGCCTGCGATTGTGGGACGGGCGATGTGCGGATCGACATCGCCGAGGCGCGTAGCGGCGCTTACTCGATCGAGGTTGGGATTGGACAGGCGGAACTGACCCTGCCTGCAGGGCTCAAGGTGCACCCGAGCATCTCGAGCGGGTTGGGTAAGGGCGAGACGAACTACCCGGACGCCGGTGAGGACGCCGACATCAGGGTGACGCTGAACACGGGCATTGGGCGGGCGGCCATTTCGGCACGAACGCGAGAATCCGCCGCGTCGACGCCGGCGACCGGCAAGCGCAAGGCAGGGCCTTCGCGTCAGACGGAATCGGAAGAAGTGCGCGTCTTGCAGCTACTGGAGCAGGGCCGGATCACGGCACAGGAGGCCGCGGACCTTATCGCGGCGCTCCAGGGCAATCCGCGCCCGAGCGACGACAACTCGTTCGACTAGGGCTGGCTGCGAAACTCAGCGTTCGATGCCCGGAGACCGGCCCTCAACCCCCAGCCCCTTCTCCCGACTCACGCGGGAGAAGGGGAGCACATATTGCGAGGCGTTGAACGCGCGAACGCCAACTTTCTTCGCGAAGTACTAGGGCTGGCTGCTCAGGCCGGGGGCATAGAGCTTGCGGATTGCCGGGCCGACTTCCGCGCCGCCACCGCCAAAGATGCCGCCATCAAGCACGAAACCGCTGCCCTGCACGGTGCCGGCGAACGGCTGGCCGATGGCGCCCTCGATCTCATAGGCATCCATCTCGCTCTTGCCGCCGCCGCCGGGAATGGCGTAGCGCTCGAACTCATAGCTGCCGCCCTGCTGGGCGAACACGGCCAGCACACCAAGGGCCACAAGGGCCGCGCCGCCGGCAGCTAACCAACGTATGCGAGTCATGGCGAGCCCTCCTATTCGAGTACCGTCGCCGTGAGGATGAAGACGTTCACGATGTGGTCATCGCCGAACGTATCGCCGCCCTGGTAGCGAACAACCCAGCCGTTGTCGGGACAGTCAGTGCCGGTGTCGTACTCGACGTACATGGGCGTGGCCGGCGGGGTGGTCTGGGAGCCATCGAAGGTGACGAGGATGATCGCGTTGGGGTCGTCGTTGGCGAGGGGGCTCGCGATAACGAGGGCGGTGTCGGAATCGCAAGTGTTGACGCCGGTCTCCGCGTAGATCTTGAAGGCGGGGGGATTCGCGACACCAACTTTGACGGCGCCGTCGATGAGGAGCGCGGTGTCGGCGGCGAATTGACCGGCAACGCCGCCGTCGTACGGCGAGGACCCGAAGATGGCGGCGCCGTTCCCATTGTTCACCACGGAGAGGGCGTTGCCGAAGGTATCGGTCGCGGCGCGTTCAAGCGTCGCGGCCTCGCCATCGCCGTCCTGGCTCACCGTCAGGAGAGCGGCGCTCTCTTCGGTCCCTGAGATGTCGAGGGGGACGGTAAACCCGCCGGAGGTGAGAGCGTGGAGGGCGTAGGGAACAGCGGTAATGGGCTGGCGAGGGTTGAGGACGGTGAATGTGTCGGAGGAAGCACCATCGCGGACCGCGATCTCGAGCCAGCGGGCGTCCCCGTTAAAGGAGGAGGCGCCGAAGTCGAGCGTGGTGGTGAAGAGGCCGTCGGTGACTTCGATGTCTTCGACGGTCACGGTGGAGCCGACCTGGGCGCCGCCGGAATCGGCGTCGTAGAGGATGAAGCGAATGTCGTAGGTCCCGTTGGCGGGGTCGCCACCATCCTTGAAAAGGCCCTGGTAGGTGAAGTCGGCGCCAAGGTCGACAGCGAAGACCGATGGCTCGGGTGGCTCGTCGTCGCCGAAGACGGTGGTGAGCGGGACGATGACGAGAGTTGCAAGGGCTGCGAGCGGCAGCAATAACCAGGCGCGCTTCATTCTTGCCTCCGCGTGGAGTTATTTGAGCAAGCGATAACGCAGTTTAGCGGAAAACGCAAGCTGTGCACCAATCCGGGTCCCCCATTTGCAGGGATGCTTTACGCTCCGCGTGTGAGGCTTCTGTGGCAGCGATAACGCAGGATCTGCAGGAAGACGTTCGCGGTTTCGTCGCCGCGGGCGAGTGGTTCAAGCTCGTCACGGTCGTCTCCGCGCTCCACCCATCGGACATCTGCGAACTGGCGATGCTCCTCGACGACGAGGAGCGCAGGGAGATGCTGCAGCGGCTGCCGGCGGAAACCCAGGGACAGGTGCTGGAGTTCGCGGAAACCGAGCAGCTGCGGCCGCTGATCGAGGCGATCGGCACGCCGGACCTGCCCGCGGCGCTGGACGAAGTGGACGACCGGATCGCGGCCGAGATCCTCGAGATCCTGGAGCCGGAGGAACGAGAACAAACTCTCGAACAACTCGACCGCGGCGCCGAAGTCGGCGAACTCCTGGAGTACCCGGAGGAGTCGGTCGGGCGATTGATGAGCCACAGCTATGTGGCACTCGAACGCGACATGACGGTCCAGCAAGCGATTGAGTACCTGCGGGCCTGGAAGCCACCTGCCGACCGTGCCTACTACCTCTATGTGGTGGACCCGGACCAGCAGCTGATCGGGGTGGTGAGTCTGAGGGACCTGCTGGTGGCGCCGGCAGGGACCGCGATCGTCGATATCACGATCCGTGACGTACATGCCGTGCCGGCCGAGACCGACCGCGAAGAAGCTGCGCGTGTGCTGCAGCGGTACAACCTGCTGGCGCTGCCGGTGACGGACAATGCCGGGACGCTCGTTGGGGTGGCGGAAGCGGACGAGCTGATCGACGTCCTGCGGGATGAGGCGACCGAGGACATGTACCGCATGGTCGGCCTCGATGAAGACGAGTCGCCGCGAAGTTCGATCAGGGAGACGATCCGGCTGCGGCTGCCGTGGCTGCTAGTGAACCTGTTCACGGCGTTCGTGGGGGGCCTGGTTGTCCTCGCCTTCGATTCGACGCTGGAGCGGGCCGTGGTGCTCGCGGCGTTCCTCCCGGTGGTTGCGAACCAGAGCGGGGTAACGGGCACGCAGTCGGCGACCGTGACGGTGCGCACGATGGCGCTTTCGGGCGCGGATGCGGCGTTAAAGATTGGCCTGACGCGGGAGCTGGTCGTGGGCCTGGTGAATGGCATCGTGGTGGGCACCGTGCTCGCGGGCATCGCGATGGTGCTGACCCAGAACCCGACGCTGGCAGTCTTGCTTCTCTGCACGATGGCGGTTGCAAGTTCGCTCGCGACGCTGTTCGGCCAACTGGTGCCCTTCGTGCTGCGGCGGTTCGGCGCCGACCCGGCGCTGGCATCGAGTATTTTCGTGACGATGATTACGGACGCGATGAGCTTCCTACTGCTGCTCGGCTTCGCCGGCGTCGTCATCGACCGTTTGCAGTGAGGAGATGGGGCGAGCGGAGGGATTTGAACCCTCGATCTTCTGGGCCACAACCAGACGCGTTAGACCACTACGCTACGCCCGCCGCGCAAGGATTCAGCCTAGCAAACCAGGCGGTTAGAGGAACCGGGCGGAGGGCTGCTAGTACTTGGAGACGTTGATTTCCTTCATGCGTCCGGTGACGGTGTAAATGACCCGTTCACAGATGTTGGTGCAGCGGTCGGCGATGCGCTCCAGGTTGTGGCTCGTCCAGAGGAGGTAGGTCTGGCGCTCGATGGAGTGCGGGTCGTCGATCATGGTTTTGAAGCAATCGGCGTAGACGCTGTCCTGGAGGCGGTCGACTTCGTCGTCGGCGTCGCAGATCTGGACGGCAAGGTCGACGTCGCGGGTGAGGAAGGCGCGCATGGAGTTGCGGAGCATGGCGATGGCACGGTCGGCCATGGAGGGGATGTAGCCGAGTTTCCGGGGGAGCACCTCGTCGTGCATCATCAGGTTGATCTTGGCGATGCCCTCGGCGTGGTCACCAATGCGCTCGAGGTCGGTGACGATGTAGAGGACGGAGGCGAGCTGGCGAAGGTCGGTGGCGACGGGCTGCTGGGAGGCGATGACGAAGAGGGTCTTGTCCTCGATCTCGAAGCGCTTGGCATTGATCCGCTCGTCGTCGGCGACGATCTTTTCGGACCAGGCGGTGTCGCCGTCGCGGAGTGCCTCCATGGCGTCGAGTACGGCCTTTTCGGCCATGGACCCCATAGCAACGACCGAATCACGGAGATCGGTTAGTTCCTGCTCGTAGAGGGCTCGAGACATTGCACATGCCTTCCTGGCCGCCGCCGGTAGGGGGCGCGGGCCTTTACTTTAGCAAAAGGTGATCCGCGCGACCGGCCGAACGTCGGAACCTTAACCGAAGCGCCCGCTGATGTAGTCCTCGGTGCGCTTGTCGGCCGGGTTGGTGAAGAACTGGTCTGTGTTGTTGTACTCAACGAGATGTCCGGTGGTTTGCTCGTCAGTCAGCATGAAGGCGGTCCAGTCACTGACGCGGGCTGCCTGCTGCAGGTTGTGGGTCACGATGACAATCGTGTAGTTCTCAACCAGTTCTCGGATCAGGTCCTCGATCTTCAGCGTGGCGATGGGGTCGAGTGCGGAGCAGGGCTCGTCCATCAGCACGACTTCCGGCTCGACAGCAATTGTGCGCGCGATGCAAAGGCGTTGCTGCTGGCCGCCTGAAAGCGCGATGCCCGGCTTCTTCAGATCGTTCTTCACCTCGTCCCAGAGCGCAGCGCGCTTCAACGAGTGTTCCACGCGATCGGAGATCTCGGCCCGGTTGCGAATTCCGAGGAACCGCAGTCCCGCCGCCACGTTTTCGGCAATCGACATCGTTGGGAACGGGTTGGGCTTCTGGAAAACCATGCCGATCCGCTGTCTCACGCGCACGGGGTCGACCCCCGGAGCGTAGATGTCGTTGCCAAAAACGCTGATCTTGCCCTGCACGCTCGCCCCGGCGATAACTTCGTGCATTCGGTTGAGCGTGCGAATCAGGGTCGACTTGCCGCAGCCCGATGGTCCGATCAGGGCGGTGACCCCGCCCCTGTAAATATCCATCGAGATGTCGGTGACGGCCTGCTTCGAGCCGTAGAACGCGGAGACGTGCTCGAGCTGAATCGCAATCTCGCGCTCGTCCGAGGGAAACTTCGGCTCGGATGGCTGTGCCTGACTCTCGATCCGTCCTGCTGTCGTGGATTCGGTCAGGGTGGTCTGGTCCGCCATGCGCAGTCTCCTACTGTCTCACTGTAACGCGTGTCCCGAAGACCGCGCGGATGATCAAGCTGATCACGAGGATCATCGCTACAAGCAACAGGCTCATCGCCCAGGCCTGCTCGTGCCAATTGTCGTAAGGCCCCAAAGCGTACACGAAGATACGCAGCGGCAATGCATCCATCGGTGATTCGATGTTGGTTGTGTAGAACTGGTTCCCGAGAGTGGTGAACAGCAGCGGGGCTGCTTCCCCGGCGATGCGGGAGAGCGCCAGGACGATCCCGGTGATGATCCCCGGGAGGGCTGTGGGCATCACGACACGCAGGACCGTTTTCCAGCGCGGTGCGCCGAGGGCATAGGAGGCTTCACGCACTGAGCGAGGCACGAGGAGGAGCATCTCTTCGGTAATCCGGGCGACAATTGGGACCAGGATGATCGCGAGAGCGACACCTCCGGCGAGGCCGGAGAAGTGACCCTGGTGCAGCACGATGAGGCCATAGATAAACAATCCCACAGTGATCGAGGGGATACCTGCCATGACCTCGATCAGGAAGCGGAGCGCGGTGCCAATCCGATTCTGGCCGTACTCCGAGAGAAAAACGCCCGTTCCGATTGCTATAGGCACGCCTATGAGGAGCCCCAGGCCGACCATGATGCCGCTGCCCACGATGGAGTTGCGGACGCCGCCCCCGTCTCGCCCGGGGGCGGTTGGGTTCTTGGTCAGAAGGTCGAGGTTCAAACCCGCGACGCCGTTCTTGAGGAGGTAGAAGATGATGAGGAACAACGGGACCAGTGCCAGGACCACCGCCACCATCATCAGACCCGTCATGGCGCGGTCTATAAAGTTGCGGCGGCGATAGAGCCGCACAGCCTCGGGGGTCATGGAGAGGCCCTTCCCAGCACTGAACGCAGGACTGGTCATTCCTGCACGACCACATGCTGGCCCTTGGTAACTCGCCAGACGAGGAACCGTGCAATGGCATTGATGATGAAGGTGAGGATAAGGAGCAGTAAGCCGACCTCAAGCAGTGCTGCCCTGTGCATGCTGTTTTCGACCTCTCGAAACTGATTCGCGATGACACTCGCCATGGTGTAGGTGGGTGCGAAGATGTTTTCCGGGAATGCCACGCGGTTGCCAATGACGAGCGTCACCGCGAGCGTTTCACCCACGGCGCGGGCAAGTCCGAGGATCGCGGCGCCCATGATTCCGGAGCGGGCGTACGGCAAGACGGCGATGCGGATCATCTCCCACCGAGTTGCCCCGAGCGCCATGATTCCCTCGCGCTGGCTCCCCGGCACGGCCGCGATGACGTCCCGAGAAACGGCCATTACGGTAGGCAAAATCATGATGGTGAGAACCACGCAGGCGGAGAAAAGCCCGGTGATCAGCGGCGTCCCATCGAGAAATGGAATCCAGCCGAGATAGTCCACAATGAATGGGCCCATGTGATCCCTAATGAACACGCCCATAACGAAGATGCCCCAGAGCCCATAGACGACGCTCGGTATCGCGGCGAGCAGCTCCACCATGTACGAGACTGGGCGCCCGATGTAACCCGGCGCAATCTCCACGAGGAACACCGCTACCAGGACTGCAATGGTCGTGGCGGCCACAAGGGCAACGAGAGATGTGATGAGGGTGCCAACGATGAACACGCCGGCTCCGAACACCTGGCCGGGAGCATTCCAGGTCGTCCCCCAGAGAAACGAGAACCCGAATTCCCGGATGCTGGGCATCGAGCGGGTGATGAGTTCGTAGAACAAGCCGAGGATGACCAGAATCAACACCGCCCCGGCTGCCCCGGTGAGACCGGTAAACAGCCAATCCCCGGGCTTCAATCGGTTCTGAAGCGTTCGCGGCCGGGGGACTGGCGGTCTTGTCGTCAAAGCCAACGGTATGGCCTCCTCGTCGTTATGGTTCTGACATTGACGCAGGGCGAGTCGTTTCTCGCCCTGCGTCAATTTGTACGGTCAGGCTCTGAGCCGAGCAGGCTCGCGTCTGTCTCCCTACTGCTCCGAAAGGCTCGGAGTCGAGCCCCCATCACACTTGAGGCTCTTGATTGTGTCTTCAATCCTCGGAATGAGTTCCTCCGGAACCGGCGCATAGTCGAGGCCCATTGCGGTCTCGGTCGCGCTCGGCTCATGGAAGACCCACCAGAGGAAATGAGCCAGGGGGGTCTGCTGGCTGCAGTCGCCAAGGGTTTTGTAGACGAGCAAGTAGGTCATCGTCGAGATCGGGTAAGCGTCTGCTCCGGGGGCGTCGGTAATCGAAACCCGATAGTCGTCGGGGAAGTCGACTCCGGCGGCTGCAAGGCTCGTCGACTCGAGCGACGGGGTGATGAAGTTGCCCGACTTGTTTTTCACGTCGGCGTACGGCAGGTCGTTCACGATCGCGTAGGAAAGCTCAACGTAGCCGATGCTGTTCGGCGTCTGCTGTACGAAGTTTGTCACGCCCTCGTTGCCCTGGCCGCCCTGGCCAACGGGCCATTCCGGGTTCTTCGAGGTACCAACCTCAGAGGACCACTTTGAACTCACCTTGGTGAGGTAGTCCGTCCACGTGTAGCTCGTGCCGGAACCATCGGAGCGGTGGGCCACCTGGATGTCTTCGTCAGGAAGGTCGACGCCCGGATTGAGGGCGGCAATCGCCGGGTCGCTCCACTTGGTGATGTCGCCAAGGTAGATAGCGGCGAGCGTATCGCCATCGAACTTCAGCGCATCGTCGATGCCGTCCAGGTTGTAGGTGACGACAACGGAACCGAGGACCATTGGGATGTGCTGCGCATCTGGCGCTGCCGCGAGATCGTCGTCGCTCATCGGTGCGTCGCTGGCGCCGAAGTCCACCGTCTTCGAGGTGAACTGCTCGATGCCACCGCCAGAACCGATGCTCTGATAGTTGATGCTTACGCCTGAGGCGACATCCGCCTGGTAGTCGAAGAACCAGGCCTGGTAGATCGGTGCGGGGAAGGTGGCGCCCGCGCCAGTCAATTCTGCGCTGTCGTCCTTGCCAACGTCCGCGGGTATGTCACCGGTCGAAGGCGTATCGGTCGCCGATGCGCCCGGCGTGTTTGTTGCTGCGTCGTCGTCATCGTCGTCGCCACAGGCGACGGTGAGGGCGACGATGGCCACGAGGGCCAGCATGACGCTGAGCCACCGCAGCCGAGGATTGAGTATGCTTGGCAATGCGTTCTCCCTACTGTTCTTGAGTGGTTTCACAACTGCCGAACGTAGGGAGACCGCTTTAACGGCGGATTAACGAATGGCTCACGGGCACCAACTGGCAATCGGGGTGACCGATGCCCCGGATAGACACCGTTCAGTATCTTCACGTTTCCCCGTTTTACAAGAAGTTTGCAGGGCGCATATACCGGGATTACGGGGTCGCCCCAGACTGCTGATTGCTGGGTAGATCTGGGACTGGCCCCTCGGATCTGGCCACCCTCTGGTATGTCGAGGGCGCTTCTCCTGTCCCTCCGCTGCGGGTTTCGGCCCGATGTGACAGGAAGAGCGCCCTCGGCGCATATACTGGATTCACGCCCCCACCGGGCCGGGTGCAATGCCACACAAGATTCTTCTCGTCGACGACGAAGCCAATATCCGTGACCTCGCCTCGCTCTACCTCGAAAAGGAGGGCTTCCAGCTTGTGGAAGCATCCGATGGGGAAGAGGCGATCCAGGTGTTCACGAAGGAATCGCCGAACCTGGTGGTGCTGGACGTGATGATGCCGGGGATGGACGGCTTCCAGGTGTGCCGCGAACTTCGCAAGGAGCACGACGTCCCGATCCTGATGCTGACCGCCCGGAACGAAGACGTGGACAAGATCGTGGGCCTGGAGATTGGCGCCGACGACTACATGACGAAGCCTTTTAACCCGCGCGAGCTGGTGGCCCGGGTGAAGGCCATCCTGCGACGGGCGGAATCGGGCGAGCGGCATGAGCGACGGCTGAGCCTTGCCAACCTGGAAGTCGACAAGTCGCGGCGGGAGGTCCACGTTGACCGCCAGCGGCGCGACCTGCGGACGAAAGAATTCGACCTGCTGGTCGCTTTCATGGAGAACGCGGGCTTCGCCCTGACACGCGAGGCTCTGCTGGAGAGCGTCTGGGGTTTCGACCACCCGGGCGCAACCCGCACGGTGGACGTGCACGTTCAGCACCTACGATCGAAACTCGAAGGGGCGCAAGTCCAAATCGAGACGTTACGCGGCATCGGCTACAAGCTCGTAGAAGCCACCGACTCCTGAGCCGCCGGAGGTGCCCCCCTGGGCAGCCTGCAGGTGCGCCTGTTCCTCACCTACCTGGTCATCATCGGGGTGACCCTTGGCCTCGCCACGCTCTCGCTCTTCCTCCTCTTTGGCGGCTATCGCGACGGCATCACCTACGAGAACCTCGAGGTGTTGGCGCCGGTTGTGCGAGCGGAGGCGGATAGCGAGATCGATGCCCTGCGCGAGGGCCAGGACCCGAATTCGCCGGTAGCGGTGAGCACCGAACTGTTGAGCCACCTTCGCAGCCTCTATATCCAGGGGACGACGGGGGGAGCCGGACAGGACATCTCGCTGGCGCTCGTCAATCGCTCTGGCCAGGTGTTGCCAGCGGCGTGGGCGGGGCCACTGGACCTGGAAGGTGCGGCCCTCGATGGCCTTCCCCAGTCGGCGACGGCGGAAGTGGTGGACATTACCCCGCGGCGGTGCCGGCTCAACGCCCGGGAAGGACCATCGCTGCTCTGCGTCACAATGCCGCTGGCGGACATCAACGTGGACCAGGAGTTCGGGCGCGATGCCGTCGCGATCGTGGTGGCTGAACCAGAAGCGAGCCTTGGGGACGTTGTCGGCGGGCTGATGCCGCGGCTGCTCTCGTCGGGGTTCATTGGCATCGCTGCAGCGCTGGTCCTCGGCTTCCTGCTCTCGCGAAGCGTTGCGGCGCCGCTGCGGGGGATCGCCGGTGCGGCCCGGAACGTGGCGCGCGGTAACTACCGATCGCGGGTGCCGGTGACCGGTCCGAATGAGGTGCGCGACCTCGCCTCGACCTTCAACCGGATGACGGAAGACGTGCAGCGAGGCCAACAGACGCTGCGCGACTTCCTCGCGAACATCTCCCATGAGTTGAAGACGCCGCTCACCTCGATACGGGGGTTCAGCCAGGCCATGCTGGACGGCACGATCGACGACGAGGAGGGGATCGAGCGGTCGGCGCGGATTATCAGCAACGAGTCGGGCCGGGTGCTACGGCTTGTCGAAGAGTTGCTGGATCTCTCGCGGATCGAGAGCGGCCAGGTTTCGATGGCGCGGGACGAGCTGGACCTCGATGAGCTGTTTGCGCACCTCTCGGAACTATTCGCCCTGCGTTCGGAAGAGAAGAACATCGCCCTCGATATCAGCAGGCGGAACATGTTCCCTGTCACAGGTGACTTCGACCGGCTGGAACAGGTGCTCAATAACCTGCTCGACAATGCCTTCGAACACACACCTGAGGGCGGCGTGATCCGGCTGGTAAGCCGCGACCTGCAGCCCGGTGTGGTGCAGGTGACCGTGACAGACACAGGCGGTGGTATTGCTGCGGAGGATGTGCCGCACCTGTTCGAGCGCTTCTACCGGGCGAGCGACCGCCGCAACGGAAACGACGGACGCAAGGGCTACGGCCTTGGGCTGGCGATTTCGCGGGAGATTGTGCGGGCGCACGGCGGCGAGATCTGGGCGACAAGCGAAGTGGGACGGGGGACGACGTTTGTGTTTACGTTGCCCACGCGGGGCCCAACAGAAAGTCCAGCCGCCGCGCGATGACATCGATGCCGTAGGCCATGCCGGTGCGGCCGCCCCAACGGCTCATGACGATAGCCATCTTGTAGAGCCCCACGGCTTCGTAGAAGTCGAGGTGGGCGAGCGGAGCTCCCGTCGCGGTTTCGTAGGCGTCGGAGAGGAGGGTGCGACCGCCACGGCCCGGCATTCCGCCGAAAACGGCAAGGAGAGCGGCGTAGAAGCCAAGGTCCGAGCGGGGATCGCCGATGGCGGCGACTTCCCAATCGAGGACGGCGACGACGTCGTTGCCGCGCATGAGGTAGTTGCCGGGATTGGGGTCGCCGTGGATGAGTGCGAAGGTGGCGTCGGCTGGCTCGTTCGCGGTGAGGTAGTTGCCGAGAGCGACGAGCGACGGGTGATGGACGATGCCCGCGTGCTCGGCCATCCGGCGCCAGGGCCCGAGGTCGCTGGCAAGCGGCGTCGGAGATTCTCCGTCGAGAAGGAAGTCGAGCCCGAGGGTTCGCCAGGGGACGGCGTGGATGCGAGCAAGCATCGCTGCGACGGCGGGGAGACGAGGCGAGGCGCTGCCGTACCAAAACAGCGGCAGGGTCTCGCCGGGGACGCGGGTCATGAGGTAGAAGGGAGCGCCGAGGACATGCGGCGAAGGCTCGTACCAGGCGACGGCCGGGACGGGCACATCGCTGGAGGCGAGAGCGCGCATGACGCGAAACTGGCGCTCGACGTCGTAGGGAGCGAGGATGCCGTCGGGCCGCTGGGGGCGAAGTACTAGCGGGACGAGATGCTCAACGCCGTCGCAGCTGACCGTGAGGTCGATCGGCAGGGTTTCGTTGCTGGCGCCGGCGGGCATGTAGCCGGTGGCGCGCACCGCGACCTGTTCGGCGGTGGGGAGACGCTCGGCGAGGTAGGCTGCGAGGGTTTGTTGCCAGTCCATCAGGCGATCTCTTGGAGGCAGCGGTCGAGTAACGCCTCCGCTTCGTCCCAGGTGTACCAGGGCTGGCTGCCGTTGCTCTGCACCCAGGCGCGGTGGATGAAAGCAAGTTGCCAGGCCCAGAGCGCACGGAAGTAGCCGAGGCCCGCAAGGGAGCGTCCGGAGGCTTCGGTGTAGGCCCGGGCAAAGGGCATGGTGGCAGCGTCGCCGAACGGCGCCCCCTTGAGGTGCGACAGCGAGATCAGCTGGCCGACATCGCTGCGAGGGTCGCCGATGCGGGCCTGTTCCCAATCCACGACGGCGACGACCTCTCGTTCGCGGAAGAGAAAGTTGAAGACGTTGATGTCGCCCTGGCAGAGGGCGAGGTGGCCGTCGCGCGGGATGCGAGCTTCGAGCAGGGCCTGGCCGCGGTCGAGCAAGGGTTGGCGGACGCCGAAGGCATCGATGCGGGCGGCAACGATCGCAATCTCGGTCGCCGTCGCGGCGGCGGCGGAGGCCGGCTCGCCGAGGATGGCGAAGGCATCGTCATGCCAGTCGACGGCGTGGATGGTAGCGACCATCCGGGTGAAGGCGCCGAAGTCCGCATCGGGGCCGGCAACACCCATGTGGGGTGCATCGACCCATTCGAGAACGATGAAGGGGGCGCCGAGGACGCCGGTGGTGGGCTCGATGCCGACGACGCGCGGGACCGGAACGCCGGTCCCGGCAAGGGCATGGATCACCTGGCCCTCGCGGGCAACATCGTACGGCTGGAAGATCCCGGACTCACGCTGCATCCGCAGAGCAACGGCGGCGAAGGCCGCATCTGAGAGTTCGACGCGATAGGTGAGGTTCGAAGCGCCGCCTTCCACGGGACAAATGGCGCCGACGCCGGCACGCTCCATTCCTTCTCTCCCGCGCAGCCAGCGCTCGAAGCCCGGGCGGAGGTCATCCATCGGGACATTATCCACGGTGGGAGAGGTCAGGGGCCGCCGAGGAGCTCCGTTACCGGCTTCACGGAACTGTCGGCTTCGCTGAGGGCGATGGCGCCGGTGTCGCGCAGTTCGGCGAGGGAGTCGCGGAAGTCGGCGACGTGACGCATGAGCGTCGCGATGTGGATGTAGACCTTGAAGCCCATCGCGCGGGCCTCGTCCGGGGTCAAATAGAGGGAGTTGAGCAACTGGGGAACGCCACGGAGGTCGGCGGCGGCCCGCTCGACATCTGCGGGCTGTTTGAGGCCGTCGACGAAGACGAGGTCGGCGCCGGCAGCGTAGTAGCGGCGAGCTCGGTCCATCGCGTCGTCCCAGCCATTGGGGGCGAAGGCGTCGGTGCGGGCGATGATGACGAAGTCGGGGTCCGTGCGGGCAGCGAGGGCGGCGCGGACCTTGAGCACCATCTCGTCCGTGGGGATGACGGTCTTGCCGTCAAGGAAGCCACAGCGCTTGGGCCACTGCTGGTCTTCGATGTGCATGGCGGCGACGCCGGCGCGTTCGTAGACACGGACGGTATGGCCGATGGAAGTCTCGTCGCCGTAGCCGGTGTCGGCATCGGCGATGACGGGAATATCGACAGCGGCGGCAATGCGCGAGGCGTTGGCGGACATTTCGGCGCGACCGATGAGGCCGAGGTCGGGAAGGCCGTAGGAGGCGGCGGTACCGAACCCCGTCATGTAGACGGCCTGGAAGCCGGCGGCCTCGGCGAGCTTTGCCTGGAGGCCATCGAACACAAAGGGGGCGAAGGCCATGCCCTGGTCCATGAGGTTCCGGAGCCTTCGGCCTGGGCTCTCAGTCACTGGCCGGCCCTCCGCCCTGGGCTTCGCAATGGTCACGAAGGCCGAGGCCTTCGGCAGGGACGTTGTGGCGGGCAGTGCGCATGAGCATTGGCCGGAAGAGGGTGGCCATGAAGCCGCCGTACTCAATGGTGAGGGTTACCGTGCACTTATCCTTGCCGGCCTCGATCCGGTGCCCGGCGCGAACCGCCACGCCGCGGACCGAGGTTACCCACTCAAAGAACTCGTGAGGGCGGATATCGGTGACCTCCCACACGGCGGTCGGGGCACCCTGGGCATCGATCCTGAGGCGAGATCCGGCGCGGAGGGGTCCGGGCGTCAGGCGTTCGATCTTCTTCATCGCAGGAGCCCACTCGGGCCAGCGTTCGACATCCATCCAGGCCGACCAGATCGACTCTGCGGCTGACGAGATTTCTACCTGGTAGGTGAATGCGGGCATCGAAGCTCACTCTCCCGGTAGGCGAAAATATACACTTGGGGCGTGACGCACCATCTTGCCCAGTACAACATCGCCTGGTGCCGGGAGCCGTTCGAGGGCGAGCTCTACGACGACTTTCGCGAGTACCTCGACCGGATCAACCGGCTGGCGGACGTGTCTCCCGGCTTTGTCTGGCGGCACCAGACGGACGAGGGAAACAGTACCTCCGTGAGGGTCCGTGACGACGAGCGCATCCTGATCAATTTCAGCGTCTGGGAAGATGCGGAGTCGCTCTTCGCCTACACGTTTCGCAGCGAGCACGTGGAGGTGTACCGCAAGCGGACGAAGTGGTTCACGCACGAGGATGAGCCGTACGCGGTGCTCTGGTGGATACCAGCGGGAACCGAGCCGACTGTCGAAGAAGGGGAAGATCGATTGGCGTTACTGAAGGCGAAGGGGCCGACGGCGGGGGCGTTCACCTTTAAGGCGCGATTCCCGGCGCCGGCGGATGGAACGCTGTTACCGCGTTATCACCACCCTGATACGCCGGGCGAACAAGCCGGCGTTCGGTAGTTCCCCTAGGGGCCGAATCTCTAAGAAGACGCTCTTCAAGAGCCGAAATGGCAAACCCGACCGAAAGGCGGGGACGCAAAGCCTCGGGTCTACCCCCTTCACGGGCACGACAGCCGGGCCGCCGAACCCCTCGATGAGCTCCAATCTTCGACCGGGGTCCAGTCCACATGTTCGGTGAGCGAGCCGCTCCCCAGCGCACAAGGATGACAGCCATGGCCTCAGGGGTCGTGTCTCGTGCACGCCCGAGGATCCGACCGGGATCTCGCATCAACGCATTGATTGCGTTTGTGAGCCTTGCGGGAGCCCTGGCGGCGCTTGTGTCGTTCTCCCAGGGCGGCTTCGGCGAATGGCAATCGCTCGCTGTCCTGGTCGGGCTCATCGTGGTCGCCGAGTCGAAGAGCGACCTCTACTTCGATGGCCGCCTCTCCCTCAGCTTCATGGGGGTCGTCATCGCGGCAGTGGCGTTCGGACCGTCGGCCGCGGCCCTCACGGCCTCGACAGTTGCGGTGACCGGTTTCGTGCTGCACGCCCGCGACTGGAAGAAGTTCATCTTCAACCTGGGCCAGCACAATATTGCCGCCCTCGGGGCCTCGGCGATCGTCGGCATCGATGCCGTCACCACACACCTGGACAACCCGGTGGCGGCGCTGGCGGTGGGAGCGGCGGTCTCGACGTTCCTCTATGTGGTGGCGGCGACAGCAGTCAGCCTCGCTATCGCCTTCACGACAAACCGGCGGGCGTTCGGGGTCTACCGCGAACTGTTCCAATGGATGTTCCCCCACTATGCAGCCCTCGGCGCGATGGCGGGCGGGATCGCGTCGGTCTACGGCAGCGTTGGGACGATCGCTCTGCTGCTGCTGGTGGCTCCGCTCGCGCTGTCCTGGTACTCGATCCGGCAAGTGGTGCAGAAGACTCGCGACACGCTCGCCCGCCTGGAGACGTCGAACCAGCAGCTTCGCTCGGCGAACGCCGCGAACTCGGCCATTCTCGAGGCGATCCCGGACGTGATGTACCAGCTGGACGGACGGGGTTTCGTGGTGGAAGCCAATGCGCCGGGCACGGCCGAACCGCCGATGCACCGTGGCATTCACTTTGCCGATGGCTTTCCCGGTGGGGTTGCTCGCCGCGTGCGAAGCGAGATGGCGATGGCCCACCGGACGGGGTTTGTGCGGCTGCTGGAATACCAGGCGGAGGGGCCGGACGGCGCCCCTCACCATTTCGAGGCGCGGATTGTGCCCGTGAAGGGTGGCGACTCGCTGCTGATGGTGCGAGACATTTCGGACCGCAAGAACGCGGAACGAGCCCGCCAGCTGGCGGAAGAATTGCGGCGGACGGCAACGTCGAACGCTCCGATCATCCTCTTTGCGGTCGACGCCAGTGGCGCGATCGAACTCGTGGAGGGCCAGGCGCTGGAGCGGTTGCCCGGCGCCGCCAATGCGATCGGCCGGCCGGCATGGGACCTGTTCGACAACTCGAACGAGGTACGCGCGGCGATGGTCACGGCGAGGGCTTCGCGGGAGCCGCTGATGATCAACGGCGAGACGGGCGGCCGCATCTTCGAGCTGCATATCAGCCGCGCGGGTGGCGATTCGGCTCATGGCCTGATCGGCGTGGCCGTCGACGTGACGGAGCGCCGCAGGGTGCAGGAGGCGATGGTCGAGACGCAGAAGCTGGAGAGCCTCGGCGTGCTTGCGGGCGGCATCGCGCACGACTTCAACAACCTGCTCGTGGGCATCCTCGGCAACGCCGACCTGGCGCTGGCGGAAATCGGTGACCAGTCCGCGGCCCGTGCCACGATCCAGGAGATCCGGCTGGCCGGGCGACGGGCTGCCGACCTCGCCCGCCAGATGCTGGCCTATGCAGGCAAGGGCCGCCTGGAGGTCCAGGAGGTCAACTTCGGCAAGCTCGTGGCAGAGACGTCGAGCCTGCTGAAGTCGACGGTCCACAAGGGTGTGACGATCGAGATGGATGTGCCGGAACAGGACGTCTATGTAGAGGCCGACGCAACGCAGCTGCGCCAGGTTGTGATGAACCTGGTGGTAAACGGATCGGACGCGATTGGCAGCAACGGCGGACGGCTCCGGGTCTCGATCCGGAACGAGCAGGTGAGCAGTTCGACGATCGTTGACGCCTATGCGGCCCCTGACCTGAAGCCGGGCACATTCGTCGCGCTCCGCGTGACCGACAGTGGTTGCGGGATGGACAGCGAGACGATGGCGCGCATCTTCGACCCCTTCTTTACGACGAAATTCACGGGGCATGGGCTTGGACTGGCGGCGGTGCTCGGGATCATCCGCAGCCATCATGGCGCCGTGCGCGTGGAGAGCGAACCGGGTCGCGGAACAACCTTTACGGTGTACCTGCCTTCACTGGACAAGCAGGTGTCCTCGCACGAGGCCGCAAGGCCGGTAGCGAACGACTGGCAGGCCGCCGGCAAGATCCTGATTGTGGACGACGATGAGACGGTGCGAAAGCTGACCCGGAAGGCTGTCGGCCTCTACGGCTTCGAGGTGATGGAGGCCGTGGACGGGATGGACGGCGTGGAACGGTACGCGGAGCATGCGGACGAGATCAGCGCGGTGATTATCGATATGACGATGCCGCGACTATCGGGGGACGAGGCCCTGGCCCGGATCCGGGACATCCGGCCGGACGCGCGGGTGATCCTGATGAGCGGGTATGCGAGCGAAGAAGCATCGGAGCGGATCGGCGCTTCACCGGACGCCTTCATCCAGAAGCCATTCACCCTGGATGTGCTGCGGGACACGCTGCGCGACGTGTTGTCGATGCCAGCAAAACAGGCAGCCGCCTGATTCAACCCTGACGTCACCCGGCTGTCGCCGTATGCGGTGAGTTGGCCGGGTACGGTATAGGAACCGGGGAATGGCAGTTCCCCGGCCCTGTGAGCATGGGAGCACCCACGATTTCACTATCGGCACAGCGTTCAGGTTCAAGAGCGCAGGGTTGGGCGGTGGAAGGGACACGGAAAGGGCGGGCCTGCCAGCCCGCCCCTTCCTTTGGGTTGCTCCCGACTCTTAGCCCCAGCTAATGGAGAGGAAGGCGACCGCAGACTGCGAAATGGCAGCGGCTGCGAGCGCACCGAGAGCAAGGAGCGTTGCGAACCCTTTCATGTGGGTTCCTCCTTCTGCCGTCCACCTGGAGCGGGCGACGGCTTAGGATTATAGAAGTGACAAGAAAGTGTCAATACGGTGAAAACCCGGAGAATAGGTTAAGGGTCTGCACAGTTTAGCCGTCTCGATGGGGGCGCGGGAACGCCATCCGAATCTGATTCGCCGGCGCCGGACACCGGGAACGCACGGGTTAGGCAGCCGTAGAGCGTCATTAAATCTCTGTAAAAAAAGTGCCTACCGACCGACGGCGATCATTCGGTAGCCGACGTTACGAACGGTTTCGATGAACACGCGGCCGTGGAGTTCGATCTTCGCGCGGATGCGGCGGATGTGGACATCGACCGTCCTTGCGCCACCGAAATAGTCGTAGCCCCAGACGCGGTTGAGCAATTGTTCACGTGTGAACACCTGCCCTGGATTCATAGCGAGGAAGCGGAGGAGTTCGTATTCCTTGAAGGTCAGGATGACCGGATCGTCGTGCACTGTGACGCGATAGTTGGAGAGATCGATAGTGAGGGGACCACAGGTGACGACGTTTTCGGCATCAACACCGTGGCGCCGCCAGAGGACACGTTCGACGCGGCGAGTGAGTTCGCGCGGTTCGCCTGGGAAGACGACAAAGTCATCGACATCGAGGTCCACGGGGATGCGCTCGAGCATGTCGATGCCAACGAGAGCGATGATCGGGATGCCGTGTTCATCGCCGTGTTCGATGACGGCCTTGAGCCCGCCGTGGGAGACGTCCCGGCAGTCGACGAGATAGGCACCAGCCCGGACAGGAGCATCGATACGAATATCGCGAGGGCCAAGGACGGAGACGTCGAGGCCCGCTCCTTCGAGGGCGGAAACCAGCGACTCGATTCCGGGTTGCGTTGAGATGATGGCAACAGATCGCATGGCCGATGACTACACTCTGGGGTACAGGCTGCGGCACGAGACGCTAACGGTCGCCCGTGAGCCGGGGACAGAAGTATGACAGAGCACGTCAAATGGGCGCCGCAGTTTGCCGATGCGCTAGCGGCGGCAGAGATGGCGAACAGCCGCTTTGCTCCGGTGTTTCGCCACGCGAGCCTGGTGCTTGGCCTGTATGCCCCGAAGGGGGCGGACCCGCAGGAACCGCACGAGCAGGATGAGGTGTACGTCGTGGCGCGTGGAACCTCCGAGTTTATCCGTGACGGAGAGCGGGTTGAGGTTGGCCCCGGCGATGCGCTTTTTGTTGCGGCGGGCGTTGAGCACCGGTTCGAGAAGTTCAGCGACGATTTTGCCACGTGGGTGGTGTTCTACGGACCGGCCGGGGGCGAGTCGGTCCCGGGCTAGGCGAGGCAGCGCAGGGGTTCGCCGCCGTTGTAGGCCACCATTTCGCCGATGGCGGAACGGATATCGAGCGGGGAGCCGGGCGGGTTGCCACGGAGTTCGTGGTAGGCGCGATGGAGGTTGCCAACGATGCGCTCGCTGTCGGTGAGCGTGGCGAATTGGCCGAGGTCGAGCTGGCGGGCGAGCGCGAGGGGCTCGATGCCGGCCGCCATCCCGCGCTCAGCCTCGCGGAGGACGAACCGGAGGTATGCCTCGACCGTATTGAGGACGCCGGTGTCGCAAACCGGACCATGGCCGGGGACGATGACCGCGGGGTCGAGGTCACGGATGACGGCCACGGTTTCGATCCAGCCGGCGATGGAACCTGCGACGCCGAAGGGGGTGCCGCCGTTGAAGACGATGTCGCCGGAGAAGAGCAGGCGGCAATCGGGGATCCAGGCGACGACATCGTTGTTGGTGTGGGCGGGGCCAACGTGGATCAGTTCGACGCGGAGGTCGCCGGCGAAGACGTGGAGCCGCTCTTCGAAGGTGATGAATGGCGGCGTCTTGGGCGGGTTGCCGAAGTCGCCACCGGGGAATGCCGCCTTCGTGGCGTCGAGGCTCCCGCGCTGCACCTCTTCGCGGCATCGTGTATGGCCGATGATCGCCGTCTGCGGCGCCCAGAGGAAGTTGCCGTGCGTGTGGTCGGCGTGGGCGTGGGTATTGACGAGGGCCTGGGCGGGAAGGGCGGTGGTCCGGCGGACGGCCTGCTGGAAGGCGTGGGCGCGCTTCTCCGTCCCGGTGGTGTCGACGAGGATGACGCCGTCGTCGCCGGTGATCCAGCCGGCGTTGTTGAGGAACCAGGTACCGTCAGGCTGGATGTAGGCGAAGATCCCGGGAGAGACTTCTTCGATGTAGGGCGGGGCGAGGACGGCGTCGGTCGGGGGATGAGTGGTGGACATGAGCGGGCCTCCTGCGGTCGGCCCGATTCTACGGCCGGTTAGACGCCCGCGTAGCTGTGGAGGCCGGTGATCCAGAGGTTCACGACGAAGTAAGTGAAGAGGATCATGCCGTAGGCGACGACGAGCCACCACATGGGATCGGGGCGCCAGCCCAGGCGGACACGGCGGGGGACGATCTTGCGGATGCCGGGGGCGCCGAGGACCGAGCCGCTACCCGCGCGGGCATGAAAGTAGGCGGCCAGGGTGAGGCCGACCATGAGGGCGCTCGTTTCCTTGGGGTCCCAGCCCCAGTAGCGTCCCCAGGCACTGTTGGCCCACCAGGCGCCCAGGGCGATCCCGGCGACGAGCAGGGGGAAGCCGACGACGGTGGCCCTGTGGGCGAGGTCGCCAGCCGCCTCAGGGCTGGGGAGGGAGGCGAAGCGGCGTTTGCCGGAGCCACCCTGGACGAGGTAGATGACGGCGCCACTGAAGGCAACGGTGAGCACCGAGTAGCTGACCATCATGGTGGCGACGTGGATGGCGAGGAGGGGGCCGTTCTGGAGGGCGGGAATGAGCGGTTCGACGTCGTTCGGGAAGCGGGTGGCGATGCCGAGCATGGCGGCGACGATCGGGAGCGCCACCACTCCTGCACGGCGCTGACCTGTGACCGTCTCGAAGACGAGATAGGCGATGGAGGTCCCGGCTCCGAAGGTCACGGTGAACTCGTACATGTTCGACCAGGGCGGGTGTTCGACGGCGGCCCAACGGCTGCCAACAGCGGCGAGGAGTGTCCCAGCGCAGAGGACGGCAAGCATGGTGGCAAGGCGGCCAATGCCGGCGTTGGGCCGCGCAGGGCCGGTGGAGACGGTCACTGTCCCCATCTCGGTGGCGGCGGTAACGCGGCGGACGGCGAGGGCGCCACTGGCGACGTAGGCCACGTAGGTCGCGCTCGCCAGGAGGGCGACAACGAGGGACGTCCAGAAGAGGTAGATCGAGAGAATCCGCCATGAACCTCATGCTACCCGCGCCTCCGTTTGGCGGCGAGGAGCTTTACGGAGTGGGGAGGAAGAGCTGGTACTTGCCGGGGACCTGGGCGCCCCCGATCCAGGGGCCTTCGAGGGCGATGGTTATTGGGCCTGTGGTTGTGCCAACGGTGTTCGTAATTGTCCCGACAACGGTAACGGCGCGTCCCTGTCCTGAAGCAACGACGGTTTCGGCGCCGCCGCCCAATGTACCAAGGGCGGCGAAACTCTGGCCGCCGGCGGAGAAGGTGACGGTGTTGAGGGTGAGCTGGACAAAGTCCTGCGAGCCATTGGTGACCCAGAGGTCGACGAGGGCGACATGGGTTGCGCCGGCGCGTTCGGCAACGCCAAGGGCAGAGGCGAGGGTGACAGCATCATGGCCGCCGGTGGCAAGGAGGAGGCAGTGGAGGTAGCTGATGGGGTAGACGGAGACTTCCGTAGCTTCGACGGAGACGTTGCTGAGGGTCTGGGTGACGCCGACGGTGTAGGTGCCTTCCTGGAGGGCGCCGCATTGGGCGGTGGCGACGTCGGGAAGAGGCGTCGAGGTGGGCTCCGGCGTCGACTGGATGCCGGCGACTTCACTCGTTTCGCCGACGGTGGGCTCGGTGGTTTGGAGCGCGGCGACGGTCGGGGTTTCGGTTGGGACGAGCGGCTCCGTGGCGGTGGCCGTGGATGTCGACTCGAGAGCGACCGTGGGTTCGGGCTCAGCGGGGGGTGTTGAGCCATGGGGCTGGATGAAGATGGCAAGGAGAAGGACAGCACCGACGACACCGCCGGGGATGGCATAGGCGGGTTTCATCAGCGTGCGGAGGACGTCGCCATAGCCCTGCGCCGCCGCGGGTTGCCGAGGACGCTGTTGCACATGTCCAAGGTAGGTAACGGGGGTGCGGTTCGGTCATCGCGGGAATCCCTTATCTGGAGCGCTCACACGGAGCATCTTTTCGTGGGTGCTGGCGACAGAGAGAGGCGCCACGAAGTGGCCACCGGTGGGCCACCGGCGGTCTTCCCCAGATTCTCCGCTGGGAATCCGGGAGCGCCGACAATCCGGAGGTGACGAGGACGATCCCGGTGCTTGGCCTGCTCGCGGTGGCGTTTGCCCTGGCTGCCCTGCACTGGCCCTTCACCGGCGATGCAAGCGGAGCCTTCCCGGCCCAGGCGGTGGCGTATGCGGGAGCCTGCGCGGGTGGCGGCGTTGCGGGGATCGTCGTGGGCATTGCCTGGACCATCCGCGACCGGCCGCCCACGTTCATCGCGCTTGGCTGCCTGGCGGTGGCGGCGGGGATGGTGACGCGCATTGTTGCCGACCCGATCGGCTTTGGGCTCGCCCCGTCGACGGGCGCTGCGATGGCACCGCTGATCGGCATGACGGTTGCGGGTCTGTGGTTCATGCTGGCGGCCCTGAGCGCTGAACCGGACGAGGACTCGGCCCTGCCACCAGCACGGCTGCTGCTCATTGGCGGAGCGCTGGCGACGGCCGTGCGTGTGTGTCCTGCCCGTCGTGAACCCGTCACTGCTGCCCGCCTTGGGTGTGCTGCAGGCCGCGGCGGGAGTGTCGGCGGCGGGTTACATCGTCGCGACCGTCGCTTTCGGGCGAGCGTGGCACCTGCTTCGCCTGCCGTCTCTGGTGGCGATGACCACCGGCACGGGCGGCCTCGCCGTTGGCGTGGTGGCGCTGGCCGGTGGCGGATTGCAGGGGATCGCAGGCTGGGAATGGGATCTCATGTTGCTCTGCTCTGGGGCACTGCCGGCAGCAGGTTTCCTTATCGAGCAGAGGACGCGACCGGGGTTGCGAGCGATGGTCCTTGGCCTGCAGCTGCCCGGGGCGGCGGCTTCGATGGGCCGTGGCTCGCCGGGCAACATGCTTCGGTTGCTGGAGGCGATCGAGGACTACGACCCCGACCTCCGGGGACACGTCAGCCGGGTGGCAGCGCTGTCCGTGCGGATCGGCATGCGGATGCGGCTCAACGCCTCCCATCTCCGGGAAGTGGCTCTTGCCGCGCAGCTTCACGATATCGGGAAGATCGCGATTCCGCGGGCGATCCTGGTGAGGGCTTCGTCGGCCACGGCGGCCGAGTTCGAGATGGTCCAGCGGCACACGGCCTACGGCGAACAGATTGTGGGAAGACTTCCGGGGCTGGCTGTCGCCTGCCGCGGCGTGGGCGAACATCACGAGCGGTGGGATGGCGCTGGATATCCGTATGCACGCGAGGGCCAGGGCATCTCGTTGACGGCGCGGATTGTGGCGGTGGCCGATGCGTATGACGCACTGGAGAGCAAACGGGCCCGGAAGGGAAGCGAGGAGCCCGGTGATGCCCTTGCGGAAATCGTGCAGGGCGCGGGCTCCCGGTTCGACCCGCGGGTGGTGGATGAACTTGTGCGGGTGGTGGGCGCCACAGAGAAGGTGGCGCGGGCGGTCGCGGCCTAACCTTTGCCGGTTTCGGCGGGGATCTGGACGTGATCGCCGACGCCGAGACCGTGGGATTCGAACCAGCCGGCATTGACTTCGAGGACGTAGGAGTAGGGGAGCTGAGGCCGAAGGATTGTCTCGTCGAGCGGCTGGCCCTGGCGTATCTCCCGGATGCGGCCGTCGTCGGCGAGATAGGCGATGTCGAGGGGGATGAGTGTGTTGCGCATCCAGAAGCCGATGTTCGAGGGCGGGTCGAAGATGAAGAGCATCCCCTGGTCGGCGGGGAGCGACTCGCGGTTCATGAGCCCCGTCGTGACTTGCTCCGAGGTCCGGGCGATTCTCGGCATGGACCTCGGCGGAACCGGCGCTCCCCTCAACCAACAACGTCACGAGGCCATCTTCCGGGGTCGCGGTGACTTCCGCATCAGGGTCTTCGGTGACGGCTGTTGTGGAAGCGGCCTCGCTCGCGGAAAGCGTGGGCTGGGGAGCGTCTGAGCCATCCTCGGCGGACGAACAACCGGCGAGCGCACCTGCGAAGACTACGGCCACCAGCATTGCCCGGTTCATTCGCCCTCCAGGATCTTCCTGGCGAGGACCAGCGCGCCCTCGCGGTCGCCGGGATCGAGGTCACCTTCGAGCACGCCGGCGCTGAGACGATCTTTCACCTGGCGGATCCATGGTCCCGGCTCGCGGTGAAAGATCGAGACAAGTTCGTTGCCATCGAGCGGGCTTTCGGCGCGCAGGAGGGTGGCGTCCCGCTCGACGATGGTGGCGCAGGCCTGTTCAAGCGCACCGAGGTACTCGCTGTCGTCGTAGGTGTGACTGGCGTTGTCGGCGCGCTTGAGGGCGAGCGAATCGGGCCAGAGGTCGCCCAATCGCTTGAGGAAACGGCGGACGGAGCGGGCGTCGTCCACGTTCGGACGGTCCATGTGCCGGCGGATGAGGAGAACGATGGCCGCTGCGTCGCGATGGTTCAGCTTGAGACGGGCGAGCAATGCGGCGGCGAGTTCGGCGCCGGCTGTCTCGTGCTTGTAGAAGCCCCACTCGCCATTCTTCTTCCGGTGGCGGACGGCGGGCTTGCCGAGGTCGTGAAGGAGAGCCGCCCAGCGGCGAATGCGCGGATTGGCGTCGAGATCGATGGCGGCGACTGTTGCGACGGTGTGGTCCCAGACATCGAAGCGGTGATAGCTGTTCTGCTCGCAGCCGACGGCGGGCAGCAGCTCCGGGAGGATTCGTGCGAGTGCGCCTGTGGAGTGGAGAAGACGAAGGGCCCGGGCGGCGGCGTTGCCGGCGAGAAGCCTGTCCAGTTCCGCGGTGACGCGCTCCTGGGAGAGGGTGAGAAGCAGATCGGCTGTTTCGGCCATGCCGGCGAGGGTGGCGTCTTCGATTTCAAAGTCGAGCTGGCTGGCGAAGCGGAGGCCGCGAAGGATACGGAGGGGATCCTCGCGATAGCGGGTAACGGGATCGCCGACCGCCCGGATGACGCGGGCGCGGAGGTCGGTCTCGCCGCCGTAAAGGTCGAGCAGGCGGCCGGTGCGGGTGTCTTCGGCGAGGGCATTGACGGTGAAGTCGCGGCGGGCAAGGTCCTCTTCGATGGAGGCGCCGAAGGTCACGTCGGGCCACCGATCGCCGGCTTCGTAGCTATCGCCGCGGAAGGTCGTGACCTCCCACCAGCGGCCGTCGACCTGGATGCCGATGGTGCCGAAACGCTTGCCAACGGTGACGAGGTTCAAGCCGAGGGCACGGCCAATCTGCTCGACCTCATCAGGCAGGGCCGACGTGGTGTAGTCGAGGTCGCCATTCTCTTCGAGGCCGAGCAGGCGGTCGCGGAGGGCGCCCCCGACGAGCCAGAGCTCATGGCCCCGCTCGTGAAACTGCTGGAAGACGGACGCGGCGAGGGACATGCGTCGAGTGTATCAGCGGCGTTTGCGGCGCCTCAGTCGCGAAGGTGGGCGTGCTCGTTGAGGGTGATCACGGTGCGTTCGCCGCTGGAGGCCGCCATGAAGCGGTTGATGCTCGTGTAGGTGGGGTTGAAGAAGAACACATCGTCCATCTTGAGGACATGGGACGCCCAGCTGTTAATGACGCCGCCGTGGCAGACGACGGCAACGGTCTGACCGCGATTGGCGGCGACAATCTCCTCTATGGCCTCAACGACGATGCGGCGGAACTCCTGGGGGTTATCGCCGCCAAAGGCGTTGTCGCGCATCATCTGGCGGTAGCGCTCGCGGTCGGTGCGTCGAACCTCCTCGAGGGGAACGTAGCTGTGCGAGTTGCGGTCGTATTCGGCGACGCCGTCGTTGATCTCGACGTCGAGCCCCAGCACGCCGGCGAGCGGTTCGGCGGTCTGCCGGGCGCGGGCGAGGGGGCTGGCGTAGACCCGGGCGATGCCTTCGTCGGCGAGCCAACCGGCCATACGGTCCGCCTGGAGGCGGCCCTCGATGCTGAGGGGGGCATCGGCGGGCTTGCCATCTTCACGAACTACGGTCTCGGGCAGGCCGTGCCTGATGAGGATCAGTTCCATTCGTCGTTCACGCTTCCTGCAGCTGTTCGCGGAGATTGGCGACCTGCTCGGCGAAGGGTTTGCCTCCGGGGGCAGTCATTGGCGTTTGTTCGGCTTCGCTGGTGACGAGCTGGACCATCACGGGGCCATCGCGCGAGAGAAGGTCGGGCCAGCGAATCCGGAAGTCCTCGAGGTTGTCGATGGTCTCGGCGTGGGCATAGCCGGCGGAACGGGCGAGTCCTTCGAAGTCAATGCGACCGGCGGACGGGATGCCCTGGCTGCCGGAGGTGTGATAGACGCCATTGGCCATGACGACGTGGGTGAGGTTCATGGGTGCGGCACCCGCGATGGTGGCGAGCGAGCCGAGCTGCATGAGGAGCGAGCCATCGCCATCGAGGACGACGACGCGGCGCCCGGGCTCGGCGAGGGCGAGGCCGAGACCAATCGACGACGCGCCACCCATGAATCCGACGCAGCTCACGGCGAGCGCTTCAGGGGCGGTGGTACGCCAGGAGGGGACGGTGGTCATGGTGGGGACGACGATGCCTTCGCCCTGCATCTCGGCGACGACGCGCACGACGTCCTCGGGCTTCATCGTCATTCGGCCGTCTCCAGGCCAACAAGGACGGCAGCCGGTCCCTGTTGTTCGCGACTGAGGCGGTAGTACTCGGCGATCCGAGGGAGATCACCGGCGTGCTCGAGGCGAGCGTGGGGGACGCCGAACGTCTCGAGGAGCGGCTCGGCGTAGCGGACCATCGAACTGCGGGAGTCGGCGAGTTCTTCGCCCGGCTTTCGGCCGAGGAGGCCGATCAGGTAGAAGCTGGGCACGCGGCCGTCTATCGCGACACCACGCAGGGTGTTGACCGAGGCATAGAGGCCGGCGTGCTGGATCTGCATCATGACCGGCTCGCCGCCCATGTAGAGGCCGGCGGCGATGGCGTTTGCCTCGTCCTCGGTGCTGCAGGTGACGAGGCGGATGTCGGGGTCATCGCCGAGGAGGCGAAGGACGCTTCGCTGGTGGGTATCGGGTACGGCGAGAACCCAGCCGAGCGGCTTTCCGGCGGGGCGTTGTTCTTCGGGTCGTTCCCAGCGAAACGCGTCTTTGAGCGCGTCAACGATGAGCGGGGCAGAGATTGATTCGGTCCGGAGTTCGGGCGCCATGACGCGAAATCCTACGGCACGAGGGCTGTCTGGGCGCTGCTAGGATGGGGGCCACGGAGGTGAGCCATGACTGACCGCATGCTCGACATCTCGATCACCTACTGCGTGCCCTGAAACTACACGGCACGCGCCGCGTGGACGGCGCAAGAACTCTTGCTCACGTACGCCGACTTCACCACGGGACTGAAGCTGATACCCGGGTTCAGGAGGCCAGTTCGAGGTTGAGGTGAACGGTGACCTCGTGTTTTCGAAGAAGGCTGAGGGGCGCTACCCGGAAATCGCCGAGCTCAAGGAGGCGATCAACCGCTACCTCGAGTGACGTGACCAAACGGCCGCGGATTGGGGAGTATGCGCAGCAGGCCGCCATCGACCTGACGGCGGAGGGGAGACTGTGTGAGCGAGCTGTCGGAGATCCCGGAGCACGGGACGAAGCTGGGGCGAACTGAAGGAAGAGATGACCGCCATGCGGGGCGACGACCTCGACTGGCGGAGCGGCCGGCATGGAGCTTATGTCTGGTACGCGAACGACGAACTGGAAGAGGTGCTGAAGGAAGCCTTCTCGATGTACCTGGTGGAGAACGGGCTCGGCGTCCGCGTTTTCCACAGCATCGGGGGCATGGAGCGAGAGGTGCTGGCGATGGTGCGGGGGCTTACTGAGCGCACCGGAGGAGGCAGCGAGCATCTTCACGTCGGGTGGGACGGAGAGCATTTTCCAGGCGATCTATGCAGCGCGGGAGTGGGCGCGGGCGACAAAGCCGGGGATCACGGCACCGGAATTCGTCGCTCCCCATTCGGCGCACCCGGCATTGAACAAGGCGGCTCATCTGCTCGGCCTGACGGTGAAGCGCGTTCCTGTTGGCGCTGACTACGGGGCGGATGTGGCGGCGATCGAAGCGGCCATCACGGCGAACACCATCGGCATCTACGCTTCGGCACCGAGCTACTCGCTTGGGATTGTCGACGACATCAGCGGGCTTGGCCGGGTGGCGGCGGCGCGGGACCTCTGGCTGCATGTGGACGCCTGCGTTGGCGGGATTCTCGGCTACTTCGTGCGGCGGAGCGGCCGCGAGGTGCCGGTCTATGACTTCTCGGCGCCGGGGGTGACCTCGATCTCGGCCGACCTCCACAAGTCGGGCTTTGCGGCGAAGCCGGCATCGACGGTGCACTTCCGCACGCGCGAACTCCGCGGCTATGCGGGATTCTCCTTCGACGATTGGCCGCACGGGCTATACGGGTCGCTGACCTTCACCGGCACACGGCCGGGCGGGGCGATCGCGGCGGCGTGGGCAGCCCTGAACTTCCTCGGCAAGGAAGGGTACCAGGGACTGGCGGATGCCTCGATGCGGACGAAGGAGAGGCTGGTCGAAGGGCTGACGGCGATACCCGGCGTGCGCGTCTTCGGGAAGCCACCGCTCTACGGCTTCGCCTACGCGGCGGAAGGTGTGGACATGCGAAAGGTGTCGGCGCTGATGGCGGAGCGGAACTGGCAGTGCCCGAATACGGTGGACCCGCCGGGCATCCATTTCATGGCGACGCCGGTGCACGAAGCGGCGGTGGATGGGTACCTGCGGGACATCCGCGAGTGCATCGAGGCCGTGCGGGAGGGGAGCAACGTGGCGGCTGCGCAGGCGCGCTACAACTAGTACTCAGTTGCGAAACTCAGCGTTCGATGCCCGGAGACCGGCCCTCAAAGCCCCTCTCCCGACTCACGCGGGAGAGAGCACATTGCGAGGCGTTGAACGCGCGAACGCCAACTTCTTCGCGAAGTATTAGCCGATCCGTTCCCGGAAGAGCGGAATGACCTCGTTGGCGACGGCGCGCGCCTGTTCGGCGTGGGGCCAGCCACTGAGGATGAACTCGTCGAATCCGAGCTTCCAGTACTCGTGGAGTTCTTCGGCGACCTGGGCGGGAGTGCCGACGATGGCGGTGCCGCAGTTCACGCGGACGCGGCTGATGCCGTTCCAGAGACGCGGTGCAGGGCGATAGTCATCAGCGACGGCGGCCTGGGTGCGGGCGCCGACCATGGCGGTGCCCGTCACGGCGCCGGAGCGTTGCTGTTCGACCTCGGGGGCGACGCGATCGAGGAGGGACTCGGTCTCGGCCCAGGCGGCGGCTTCGGTGTCGCCGAGGACGATGTGGGCACGGAGGCCGAAGCGCGGTCGGCGGCCGGCAGCGTCGAATTGAGCGCGGGCGCGCTGCAACTGGGCTTCCATCTGGGCGAGGGGTTCGATCCAGGCGAGGAAGACATCGCTGTGGCGGCCGGCCATGCCGAGGGCACGGTCGGAGGCTCCGCCGGTGTAAAGCAAAGGAGGCGACGGTGGCTTGGGTTGGCAGAGGGCGCCACTGAGGCGGACATACTCGCCTTCGAAGTCGACCGGGCCTGGCTCGGTCCAGAGGCGGCGGCAGGCGGTGATGAACTCCTCCGCGCGGGCATAGCGGTCGTCGTGGCCGGCGGATTCACCGAGACGCTCCATGTCGCCCTGGATGCCTCCGGGAACGACGTTGAGGTCGATGCGGCCGCTGCTGAGCTCGCTGGCGGTGGCGACCATCTGGGCGAAGAGGCCGGTCTGGATGAAGCCGGGGCGGACAGCCACGAGGAAGCGGATGCGTGAGGTGACGGCGGCGAGAGCGGTAGCCATGGTCCAGGTCTCGGCGATCGGCGCCTGCTCTTCGAAGAGGCCGTTGGAGAAGCGGGTGGGGATGAGCATGCCCGTGTAGCCGCTCTCTTCAGCGGCGGTCACGACTTCGCGGAGGTAGGCGAAGGTCGGAGGGCGCTCGGCGCGGAGGGTGCCGAGGTGTTCGCCGTCGCCGTCGATGGGGATGAACCAGTGGAAGAGTGGGGCGGGACGGTTGGTCATCGTAGTGCTCCTGGTGAGCCGATGAGGCGCGTCCGGCCTGCCCTCATCCCCCGGCCCCTTCTCCCGACTCACACGGGAGAAGGGGAGGCAAGGCTTCATCGATCCGGATTGCCACGCGCCACTCATACGGGAATTTCCTGTTCGTCGCGGACGACGCGCATGGAGTCGGCTTCCCAGTAGAGGACGTGTTCGACCTGTTGGCGCACGTCCCAGTCATCGCCATCGGCTTTCATGGCGAGGATGTCGTCGCCGGCACCGATGAGCTGGCCGATGAGTTCGACACGCTCGCGGAGCCAGTCGCGAGTGAGACGGGCGAGTTCGGACTCCTGGAAGGCATTGTGGCCGGCGCGGGCGTTGGAGATGGCTGCGGCGTGCATGCGGTCGTGTTCGGCGTTGTGGACGAGGAGCCGGCGGATGCCACCGTTGTAAGCGCAGCCGTGGCTGCAGGAGGCGTCGAGGCCGTCGTCGGTCGAGCTGGAGGAGGGTGTCGACGGTGCTGGTGATCTCGAGGAGGAGTTCGCGGATGAGGTCGCGGGATTCGGGCATGGTTGCCTCCGTGTCGCGATGGTAGCGCTTGCAGACGGCCTTCACCGCCCCGGCATGGGATTCGATGGGGGTGAAGGCTCCGACGCGGTCTTCGATAGCTTTGGCAGCGCGAATGGCGAGGTCTTCGCGGAAGGAGCGGCTGATCACCTGGATGCCCTGGGGAACGCCTTCGACGACAGCGGTTGGAAGGGCAACGGCGGGGAGTCCGAGGAAGTTGACGGCGACGATCCAGCGGATGGCGTGGAGCCAGCCAAGCGCGTTTTCAGGGGACTCGTCGTAGCCGACGGGGAAGGCGGGCCTGGTCGCGACGGGAGCGAGAATGAGCGGGTACTCGTCCATCCAGAGGGACCATTCGGCAGCGAGGGGAAGGCGTTCGGCCCAGGGGTCTGGTGAGGCGGCGCCCATGACTTCGGGGTAGGCGGGTGCGAAGGCGTCGCGGTAGCGGGCGAAGGACTCGCCAACGTAGTCAGGGTTGGACGCAGTGGTGAGGTCGCCCAGGCATTGCCAGTAAACCTCGATGGTGCGTTCGAACGACGGTGGCGCGACTTCTTCCACGCTGTACCCGGCCTCGGTGAGCGCCTTGCCCGCGGCACGAACTGCTGCTTCGACGTTGGGATCGAGGCCGCGGCCATCGGGGTCGGTGACGAGGGCGACGCGGACAGGTTCGTGCTCCGGAGGACCGATGAGTGGCGCGGGGACCCAGGTTGGGTCGTAGGGCGAATAGCCGGACATGTTGACGATGGCGAGCCAGAGATCTTCGACGGAGCGGGCCATGGGTCCGTGGACGGCGAACACCTGGGAGGCCATCGAGCGAGGGACGGGGGTTGCGGTCATGCGGGTTCGAGGGACGCGGCCACGGGTGGGCTTGAGGGCGCAGGTGCCGCAACACTGCGATGGCCAGCGCACGGAACCGGCGATGTCGTTGCCGAGGCCGATCGGCGTCATGCCCGAAGCGATCGCCGCCGCGTCCCCACCACTGCTTCCGCCACAGGTGACGGCCGGGTCCCAGGGGTTGAGCGTGAGGCCGTGAAGAGCGTTCTCCGTGTGCCATCGCAAGGCGTAGTCAGGGAGGTTGGTGCGGGCGATGGGAATGGCGCCGGCAGCCTTGAGTTGGGCCACGTGGGGTGCGTCGCCCTGGGGCAGGTCGGCGGCGAGGGCACGGACGCCCATCGTGGTTGGAGAGCCGGCGAGATCGACATTCTCCTTGACCGTGATGGGGACGCCCGTGAGCGGCCCGGGATTCTCGCCGCGAGCGAGGGCGCGGTCGTGGTCGTCGGCGAGTCGGAGGGCGTCATCGGCCAATACGCGAGTGATAGCGTTGAGCGCCGGGTTCGTGGCGTCGATGCGGGCGAGGTGCGACTCGACCACCTCGCGACAGGAGAGTTCGCGGGCGCGGACGGCCTCGGCGATGCGGGTCGCGGTCCAGCGCCAGGGATCGGCCATGGGGCCGGATTGTACGGGAGAAGGGGAGTCAGCCGGTCATCTGGCGAATGGGGCCGGCCATGTCCATATCGAACCAGGCTTCGGCGACCATAGCGTCCCGAACGCGGATCCAACTAGTGCCCGTGAAGGCGACTGGCTTGCCTGAGGCGAGGATGCCGTTCCATGGCGCCTTATGGGTTCCGGTAACCGTCCAGCGGAAGGCGGCGAGGTCGCCCTGCGCGGCCCGCATGTGGACTTCGCGGTGCGAGTCCGGGAAGGCGGCAAGCGTAGCGGCCATCACTTCGCGGTAGGCAGCCCAGGAATCGCGAACCAGGACGCCGTTGCCCCAGACCTTAAGGTCGGGGTGCATGAGTTCGTCAAAGGCACCGATGTCGTGGGCGTTTTCGGCGGCGACGAAGCGGTCGAGGAGGTGGAGGGCCTGTTCTTCGGGTGTCACGGAAGCGCGCCCAGGGAGGGATGATCGATCTCGATGCCCAGCCGCAGTCGTGCCCAGGTCTCGGCTTCATAGTCCCAATGAAAATGTGGTTGCGACGCGATTGCGTGGGCGTCGCGCCACCGGCGCTGGAGTTCATTGGATTCCAACAGGGCGTGAGCACCGGAAACCTGATAAAGGCGATCAATCGCGCGGTAACAAGCATTGACGGCATAGGCCGTGTCACGACGCATCCGAGACCGGGTTTGCAACGGGATGATCCCATTGTCGGCATGGGCATTCATATCGTCATAGCAGCGGTCAAGGAGCATCCCCGCGATATCGACCTCCAAGGCAGACTCCGCCAGGCGCTGCTGCGTGCCGATGTGATCCGCTTGTTTCACGCGGGCCTGGGTGATGGTGCGTTGGGGAGCGGCATCAGCGAAGGCGTCAATGAATCCAATGGCGTTGCCAACGGCAACTGGCGCAAAGACCACCGATGTCAACAAGGTGGATACGGAGCGCTGGTTCGCCATTGGACCCGCGATGAACGGGGCCCGTGCTCGGTGAAGATGTACGTCGTCCCGTCGATTACGCGGTGGGACGGCACGAACAAGTCCTTAGCGACGGTGTCGGTGCTGCCCGTTGCCCGCAGACCCATCGACCGCCAGGTATCGAGCACTTCCAGTTCGGATGTGGGCATCAGAGCGCTGAATAGTTGACTCCCAGGGCCAACGACTGAAGCGGTCATCCATGACGTGGCATGTACGCCACTGGCGAACCCCCAGCGACCATTCACCAGCCATCCCCCGTCCACGGGCTCGGCCGTCCCACTTGGAACGCCCGTGGACGCAATAAATGCATCCGGATCCGCAAGGCAAACGTCGTCCTGCGCCTGCACTGGAAACTGGGTGAGAATGAACGGCATCGAGAGCCACGCGGCGCCGCACCAGCCGGTCGAGGCACAGCCACGGCCCAACTCGCGCACAACATGGGAGAAGGTCCGGTAGTCCTGTTCGTAGCCTTCGTAGTGGGCCGGCCGGAGCGTGCGTATGAGGCCTGCGGAGCGGATGTCGGCAATGGTCGCATCAGGGACGCGGCGAAGCTGCTCGGCTTCGGGCGCTCGCTCGAGGAGTGAAGGGATGAGCAATTGCGTTCTGGCCACGAGTTCGTCGTGCATGTCGTTGTGGTGGACGGACGCTTCGGCGGACATGGTGCGACTCCCCTCGAAAGATGCGGGAGTCTAACACAGCCAACTTGGCTCGCGAGTGATCGCCATTACGTTTCGGCGGGCACCCGCACGCGAGCCGGCGGCGGACCGGCGATGCGGTAGACGGTGAGGGCCGCGACGATGGCGGCGGTGATGGCGTAGATGACAATGGCGAACTCGGCGCCAGCGTCCGTGCCGGCCAAGACGCCATGGAAGAAGGCCATGACGAAGGCGGGGTAGCTGAGCATGTGGAGGAGGTGCCAGCGCTTCCAGCCGAGGCGAGCGAAGAGGAAGGTGGTCACCAGGACAATGGCTAGCAGCCAGACAGTGAGTGACCCGAGACCCACCCAAAACGTCCGGTACTCCGATTGGAAGGGGATGAGGATGGCGGCGGGTGAAAAGGCCATCCAGGGGTCGACCAACAGGGCAACCATGTGGGCCCCGACGAAGGCGAGAGCGAGCGTCGAGACCATGCGATGGAGTTCGACCCAGCGACCGCCTTTGAAGGGGCCCGGCACGCCGCGGAAGCCGGTGATCATGCCACCACAGACGCCGAGCCAGAGCAGGAAGTAGCCGACGAAACCCGCGGCACGCTGGTGAAGTCCCAGGTGCCGGTGCCGTCGGTGCCGTCCTGGACGACGCGGACCGTGAGGACAGAAATCAGTAACCCACAGAAGACGACGAGGCTCACGCGCCAGCTCATCAGGAACCCCGGGACGTCCGCGATCGCGTGACTGTTGGAACCGGAGCGGCGGTGGGTTGCGCTTCAAGCGTAGCGGTGGGCGCAGCAGTGGTGGCAGTCGGACCAGCAGCCGACGACGAATCACCGGTCGCCGGGGCGGCGACGGTTGAAGTAGGGGTCTGGGCCAAGACCAGCGCTGTTTCGGAGCTGGTGACCTGGGCGCCGGCATCGCCGGTGGTTTCGGCGTGGCTGGTAGCAAAGCCGAGCCAGGCGACAACGAAGCCCCCGGTGGCAAGAGCGGCGGTGACCGCCTTGATGCGAGTGTGCCGTTCGCGGGTGAGGCCGCGAGCTGGGGATGACATTGGGTGGACAACCTCCTCGCCTAGCTCATGGTGCATGGAAGCAGAAAAGCGTCGTGCGGGAAGAAAGGGGACTTGACGATGGAGGCCGGGTCGCGTTCGTGGTACACCCATCCAATGGCCAACGCGAACCAATGGGAGGACTTCTACGACCGCCACGCGCCCTACTACGACCGGGGGGCCTTCACGCATCACACGGCGAGCGAGGTAGCGTTCCTGGACGACCTGCTGCAGATGCCCCCCGGCAGCCGGATCCTCGACCTCGGGTGCGGTACCGGCCGCCACTCCATCGCGCTGGCAGAGCGGGGGTACCGGGTGACGGGCATTGACCTCTCGGAGGGCATGCTGACGGAAGCACGGGGGAAGTCGCGCGCTGCGGGCGTGGAGGTCGAATGGGGACAGGCCGATGCGACGATGTACGTGGCGGAGGAACCGTTCGACGCGGTGCTCTGCCTCTGTGGTTCAGCGTTCACGATGGTGGACCTTGAGGGCGATGCGGAGGCGCACGACCGCGCGATCCTGGAGAACGTGGCTGCTTCGCTGCGACCGGGAGGGGCGTTCGTCCTGACAACGCCGAACGGATACCGGCGGATCCGGGAGGTGGAGGAAGACGATCCGGGCTTCGATCCAGTGACGATGACGCAGGTCCGGGTGGACGATTTCACCGTCGGGGGCGCGAGCGGACCGATGCGCTACAAAGAGCGGCTGTACATCGTGCCAGAGCTCGTTGCGTTGCTCGGAGAGACCGGCTTTGAGGTCGAGCATGTCTGGGGAGGTACGGCAGGGCGGTGGGGCCGGCGGCCGCTGGAACTGGATGAAATCGAGATGATGGTTGTGGCCCGGCGCAGGCGGTAGGCTTCGCCCAAATCAGGGGAGAACCGACCGATGCCCGAGACACGACCACGCTACGCCGCGAAGGACCTTCGCGACTTCACGGCCACGGTGTTCGAGCACTTCGGACTGACGGCGGACGACGCTTCAGTGGCTGCCGAAGTGCTGGTGGATGCGGACCTGCAGGGCATCGAATCGCACGGCATCGCCCATCTGCCCTGGCACTTCGGATACGTCCCGGGACTGAAACAGGGCGCGGTGAACCCGAGGCCGAATATCAAGGTGGAACGGGAGAGTCCCGTGGCGGCGACGTGGGACGCGGATGGCGGACTGGGGGTGCTGGTAGCCAAACGGGCGATGGACGCCTGCCTTCTAAAGGCGCGGGCGACGGGCATCGGGATGGTGGCGGTGCGAAACGGTCGGCACTTCGGGGCGGCCGGCTACTACGCCCATATGGCGGCGCGGCGGGACATGATCGGGATGGCGATGTGCAACGTGCCGGCCATTGCGAATGCGGCGGGCGGACTGGACCGCGTGTACGGAACGAACCCGATCGCGTTCGGGGCGCCGATCGAGGGCGAGCAGCCGTTCCTGCTGGACATCGCGACGACGGCCGTGGCGGGCGGAAAGCTCGAGATCGCAACGCGGCAGGGCAAACCAATACCCGAGGGCTGGGCTGTGGATGGGGAAGGGAAGTTCACGGCGGATCCAACTGCGCTTCGGCAAGGAGGGGCGCTTCTGCCGCTCGGTTCGAGCATGACTACGAGTTCGTACAAGGGATATGGCCTGGGGCTGATGGTGGACATCCTGACGGGCGTGCTGCCGGGGGCGGGCTCGGCACTCTTCAACGAGCGATTCCACCAGGGCTACTGGTTCGCGGCGTGGCGGATCGATGCATTCGTCGAGCCGGCGGCGTTCAAAGCGGAGATGAAGAAGATGGCAGCGCACATCCGGGCGACGCGTCCTGAGACTGGGCGAGAAGCAGTCCTGATCGCAGGCGACCCGGAGTGGAAGGCGCGGAAGGACCGGGAGGCGAACGGAGTGCCGTTGGACGGTGAGACGATCGAGCAGTTGACGGCGCTGGGCGACGAGATCGGCCGGGAGTTTCCGGGGGCGCTCTAGCTGCGGCGATCATTAACCGGCCCGTGACAACGGGATCTGTTCGAAGGCGCCGGTGCTGCCGTACACTCCCGCGCATGACTGAAATCCTCCTCTCTATCGGCACACGAAAAGGGGCATTCACGCTCAGGAGTTCGCAGGGACGCCAGAGCTGGGAGCTCAAGGGCCCGTTCATGGGCGGCCAGGACGTCAACTGGGTGACGTTCGACCAGCAGTCCGGGCGGATCTACGCGCTGTTCAATGACGCCTGGTTCGGGCCATCGGTGCAATACACGACCGACTGGGGCGACACCTGGCAACCCTGCAAGACCAGCCCACGGTTCAAGAACGACCCCGACGATGTGAGCGAGCAGTACCCGTGGATGTTCCACGAAAACAAGGTGCTGGAGCGGCTGTGGGCGCTGGAGCCGGGCGGACGGCCGGGAGAGCTGTATTGCGCTGTCGCTCCGGCGACGATCTTCAAGTCTGGCGACAACGGTGAAACGTGGCAGGAAATGGCGTCGCTGACGAATCACCGGACGCACGACCGCTGGGGGCCCGGCGCCGGTGGGATGATGGTCCACTCGATGGTGGTGGACCCGGACAACCCCGACCGGATGACGATCGCGATCTCGGCGGCGGGCGTGTTCCAGACGGACGACGGTGGCGCGACGTGGGAGCCGAAGAATGTGAACATCCGCGATGTCGCCGCGCAGATGGACCCGAACGTTGAGAAGTACCCGGAGGCCGGTCAGTGTGTGCACCACCTGGTATCGACACCTCAGAAGGGCCGGATGTACCTGCAGGGCCACTGGGGGACGTACCGGACGGACAACGGCGCGGAGTCGTGGGTGGACATCACGGAAGGGCTGCCTTCGGAGTTTGGGCTGGCGATGGCGGCCCACCCGACGAACGCCGACATGGCCTACACGTGGCCGCTCATTGGTGGCGAGATGCGGACACCGCCGGGCGGAGCGATGAAGGTCTGGCGAACCGCCGATGCGGGCAAGAGCTGGCAGGGAATGACGAAGGGGCTACCGCAAGAAGAGGCATGGATGGGGGTCTACCGGCAGGCGCTGTGCACCGATTCGATGAAGCCGGCGGGAGTGTACTTCGGGACGAACACCGGGCCACCTCTATGCGAGCCTCGACGATGGCGACTCGTGGGACCTGGTGCGGCATCTGTTGCCACCGATCCTCTCGATTTCGGCGTCGGCGCTGGACTGACGGTCGTCGGTGGTAGTGGCTGAGCGCGCGGGAGCGTAGCCTTTCGCGGCATGACGCTGCCACTCGATGAGATCTTCGTACTGGACCTGACGCGGGCGCGTGCAGGCCCTACCGCCGCACGGCAGCTCGCCGACTGGGGCGCCGACGTGCTGAAGCTCGAAGAGCCACCGGCATCGGACTCCCAGGAGGGGATCACGGGCGGGCGGAACACGCCCGATTTCCAGAACCTGCACCGCAACAAGCGGAGCATGACCCTGAACCTGAAGGCACCGGAAGGCCACAAGCTGTTCATGGAGCTGGCGGCGAGGGCGGACGTCATCGTGGAGAACTACCGGCCGGGCGTGAAGCAGCGGCTGGGAATCGACTACGAGGCGGTGCGGGCGGTGAACCCGCGGATCATCTACGGGTCGATCTCGGGGTTTGGGCAATCGGGACCATACAAGGACCGGCCAGGCGTGGACCAGATCGCCCAGGGCCTTGGCGGGCTTATGTCGATTACCGGGCTCCCGGGGCAAGGTCCTGTGCGGGTGGGTATCCCGATCGCCGACCTTTGCGCCGGGCAATTCCTGGCCCAGGGCATCTTGCTGGCGTTGCTGGAACGACACCGGACGGGCGAGGGCCAATGGGTCCACACGTCGCTACTTGAGGCGCAGATCCACATGCTCGACTTCCAGGCCGCCCGCTGGCTGATCGACCGGGAGGTGCCACCGCAGGCAGGGAACGACCACCCAACGGGTATCCCGACGGGGGTGTTTCCAACCGCGGACGGGCACATCAACATCGCAGCCTCGGGCGGGGCGCTGTACCGGCGGCTCTGCCAGGCGATCGGGTCGCCAGAGTTGATTGAGGACCCGGAGTTTGTCTCGGCGGGACGGCGCTCACGGAACCGGGAGCGGTTGAACGCGCTCATCGGAGACAAGACGCGGCACAAGAGCTCAGCCGAGTGGGTTGCCTTGCTCAACGAGGCGGGCGTGCCCTGCGGACCGATCAATTCGATCGACCAGACGTTTGCCGACGAGCAGGTGCAGCACCTGGGGATCGCCATCCCGATGGCGGGATCGGCGGTGGGCGATACAACGGTCGTGGGGCAGCCGTACCACCTGTCGAGCGTCGAACAGCCGGAGGTCCGGCGGCCGACGCCGGGACTAGGCGAACACACCAATGAGGTGATGGGCTGGCTCGGCTACGATGAAGGCTCGATTGCATCCCTCCGCGAGCGCGGGGCCATTTAGGAGTATCCATGCAACTGAAAACGACGAAGATGCTTGCCCGCGTGGAAGACGGCGTGGGCTGGATGGTGTTCAACAACCCGGAACGCCGGAACGCGATGTCGATGGAGATGAACGAGGCGATCCCGACGATCCTCGGGGCGTTCAACGAAGACCCGGCGGTGCGCGTGGTGGTAATGCTGGGCGCAGGCGACAAGGCCTTTGTTTCGGGGGCCGACATTAGCGAGTTCGAGGCTCACCGGTCGTCGCCGGAGACGATCGCGGAGTTCGACCGGATCGGCGATGCGGCGGGCCGCGCCTACAGCGCACTGGAGAAGCCACTGATCGCAATGATCCGCGGCTTCTGCATGGGCGGAGGGCTTATGACGGCCATGCGTGCCGACATCCGGATAGCGAGCGATGACAGCCAGTTCGGGGTACCCGCGGCGAAGCTCGGGCTGGGATACGGATTCGGCGGCGTGCGGTCGCTGATGGACCTGGTGGGGCCGGCCTACGCCCGGGAAATCCTCTTCACCGGTGGGCGCTTCAAGGCGGAAGACGCCTGGCGGATGGGGCTGGTGAACCGCGTGGTGAGCGTGGACGAACTGGAGCCGACGGTCCGCGAGATGGCGGCCACGATCGCCGCCAATGCGCCGCTGACGGTGAATACCCTCCGGGTAGCGGTGAACGAAGCACTCCGGGATCCGGCAAAGCGCGACCTTGCGAAGGTCGAGCGGATGGTCGAGGAGTGCTTCGCCAGCGATGACTACAAAGAAGGGCGCCGGGCGTTCATGGAGAAGCGGACGCCCCAGTTCCTGGGTCGGTAGGCTCGCCACCGGCCAGCTCGCGGCGGGATGCGCGGGTCGCGAGGCCGTAGAGGCCCACAACCGGGATCAGCACGAGGGACGAGACGAAGAGCGCCGTCCGGACGCCGGCAAGGGAGCCGATGAGGCCGACGATGGGGCCTCCGGTGATTTGTCCGAAGGCATTCATCTGGCCATACATGGAGATGACGGTCGCGCGGACGTGGCGTTCGAGGCCACGGTTGAGCCAGGCCACGAGGAGCGGGTCGAGCATGCGGTAGAGAATGCGGACCGTGAGATAGCTGCCGACGCCGAGGGCGAATGACCCGGCGAGGGCGAAGGTTGCGAGGCCGACACCCATCGCAGCGGTGGAGAGTCCGAGGCTGGCGGCGAGCACCGTGGCATCGCGGCCGCGAATGACACGCCGGATCACCTCGATGACGCCTATGCCAAGGACAAGGCCGACGGCGTTGATGATTCCGAACCAGATGACGGGGTTGAGGTCGGCCCGGTAGGGGAAGGCGAAGTGCTGAAGGAACTGGAGTTCCCAAAGGCGATCGAAGGCCTCGCTCCAGAGACCCTGGCCGACGCTGATGAGCATGATGAGGATGAGGACGTGACGGCCACGGACGACGCCGAGCCCATTGCGGAAGGTCGTCCAGCCGGTGTGGAGGTTGCCGCGGTCGGACTTTGGCGCCGGCGTGAAGTTGGTTTCGCGCATGGCGAAGAGCAAGGCGATGGAAATGAGCACCATTCCGGCGCCGCCGACGAAGTAGGGGATGCGCAGGTTCACGGCGGCGAGACCAGCGCCACAACCAATCCCGACGAGGGAGCCAAGGGGGGCGAACTGGGCAGAGCGGATGAGCGCATGTTCGCCCTGGAGCTCACCGGCTTCGTCCATCAGCCAGGCCTCGGTGGCGCCGCTGGTGAAGGTATAGCCGAGAGCCCAGATGACCTGCGCAAGGAGGATGGTCTCGACGCGCGCGATTGCCCCTTCGAAGGCAAAGCCGACGCCAATGATTGCGAAACCGAGAATGAGGGAAGCGCGGCGGCTGTAGCTATCGGCGAGAACGCCGGTCGGAATCTCGAACAGGAAGACGGAGAGTTCGAGGACCGTACCGACGAGGACGAGTTGAAACGGCGAAAGATCGCCGACGTTGATGCGGTAGATGGCGCTCGTCGTGAACGTGGTGGCCATGACGAAGCCGGTCGCCAACCGCAGCGCGATATAGAGGCGCGCCGGGTCGCGGAGAAGAGAAGGCATTGTGCACCCTGCGTGGAACGCGGCCGTCTGGCCGCCGGTCGGTCACGCAGAAAGGGAGCGGGCTGACGCCAGCTAGCGGGAGCGGGCAACCTCTGCGTGGGTTCGTTCAGTGGCGGTGCGCGATGCCTTCATGGATCCCTCCGGACTCGATGTTCCGGGAAGTGTACGGGATCGACCGCCGAAGGTCGGAGTTGGCGCTACTCGCCACCGCCGGGCGCGGAAACGGGGATAGCGGGCGCATGGGATTGGACAGCCGACGAGATCTCCGGCGGCCGGGCGAAGATGACCACAATCGCTGCGAGATAGGTGAGGATGGCGGTGACGGTGAAGGCGACGGTGTAGCCGCCCGTGGCGTCTTTGAGAACGCCGACCATGAGGGGACCGCCGCCGCTACCGACCTGGCCGGCAAGGCTGATGAGGCCGAAGACGGTGCCGAAGGACACTATCCCGAAGATCTCGCCGACCATGAGCGACTGCATCATGTAGACGTTGCCGATGGTGAAGCCGAAGACGAGGGTGAGGAACCAGGTGAGGGCGAGGTTGTCGATGTAGACGATGAGGAGGATGGCGCTGGCCTGGACGACGAAGAGACCGACGGTGAGCCAGCGCTTGTCGATGGCATCGGCGAAGGTGCCGACGATAAGCCGAGCAATGATGCTGCCGAGAGCGGTGAGGCTGAGGGCGAATGCCGCTTCGCTGCGGGAACCCATGCGATCTTCGAGGAACGAGATCTGGTGGATGACATAGCCGGTCTGGGCCATGAGGACCATGAGGAAGGCGAGGAGGAGGGCCCAGAACCCGGGCGTTCGGAGGATCTCGCTGCGGGTCCATTGCCGCAGCTGCACTTCGTCGGAGAGGGTCAGGCGGTTGGTCGCAGGGGGTGTGAAGCTGAGTCCGTCGGGCTTGAGGCCGAGCTGGCGCGGGTCCCAGGCGAGGACGAAGAGGATGACGGGGAGACCGACAACGAGGACGAGGACGCCGGTAACGGGCGCGGCGAGTGCGATGCCGCCGTGGTCGACCATGCTGGCGATGACCGGTGAAAGGATGACGCCACCGACGGAGACGCCGGTCGCAGAGACGCTCATCGCGCGGGCGCGGCGATGGATGAACCATCGGGTCATGATGGCGTTGACGGCGACGGCACTGGAGATGCCGAAGGCGACGGCCATGACGGCATAGACGGCGTAGAGCTGCCAGAGCGCGTCGACGAGGCCGATGCACGAGGCGGCGATGGCATTGGTAATGATGCCGACGACCATGAACTTAAACGGCCCTTTGCGGTCGATGAGAGGACCGACGAAGGCTGCGGTGAGGCCGCCGAGGCTGAAGTAGAGTCCGGTGGCGCCGCTGATGGCGGTGGTGGACCAGCCATGCTCGTCCTTGAGGGGGCCGATGTAGACGGCGAGGCCGTAGTAGCCGACCCCCACGCCGACGAACATGAGGACGGCGCAGCCAATTGCGATGACCCAACCGTAATAAAGGCGGGATGGCGTAAAGCGATAGGCGAGGGGGATGCGTGCGACGGGCGTCGAACTCATTTCGGCCAGTCTAGAGGAAGAAGTGGCGGGGGGCTTTCGGGTGTTCAGGTCCGGCGGGGCGCGCCGATGATCCAGTCGTGAGCGCAGCCCCACAGCTTTCCCGAAGCGGCCCGGACCCTCGCGATCGGCGAATCATCGCCGCCAAAGGCACGCGGCTTTCCGTGCGAGAAGCAGCGACGGAACTGGGCGTGGCGGAGTCGACATTGCGGCGGGTTATCAAACACGCTTCGGCGGAAAGCGGGTCGCCTACCTATGCCGAGTGCGTGTACCGCGACCGGGCGTTCCGGGCGACGCGCGGAGCCGACCGGCAGCCATGGCAGGTAGTCTTCGACGTCGAGGAGCCACTCATCGACGACGTGAGTCACGCGGCGGTCGCCCGAGTCGACGGAAGAATCGCCGAGCTGCGGGTAGCGATGTTGCCGGTGTCGCAGGAGCCCGCACTGGAGCACACGCCGGACCGCCGTTGGTGGAAGTTCTGGGGCAGGGCGTAGGCGAACGCCTCAGCGGGACCCGGCGGGAAACCGTTCGATACTGAAAGGCGAGAGATCGAGCGACGACGCTACGCCGTCGACGATGAGTTCGGCCAACGCTTTGCTCGTGGCAAGCGACATGAGAATTCCCTTGCGGCCGTGGCCGGTGGCGATGAAGGCCCCACGCGCACCGGGCAGGGGTCCGATGATCGGGACGTTGTCGACCGAAAGTGGCCGCAGGCAGGCGGTGCGCTGGACAACGGTGCCACCTCGTAAGACAGGCGCCATGATTGCCGTTGGTGGCCAGGATCTGCTGCTCGACCGCCGCGGTCGGCTGCTCGTCGAAACCTGCTTCCTCCTCCGTGGTGCCGGTGTAGGTAAGGCCGTTCGGCTTGCGCACGACGTAGTTGCCGTCGAGGTCGGCGAACCCTGCGGAGGGCGCGCCGGGAACGTCCATGCGGAGAATCTGGCCTTTGAGCGGACGCACAGGAACGGGCAGGCCGAACCAGGCCGAGGCCTCGGTGCTCCAGGGGCCCATCGCGATGACGACGGTGGAGCAGGGATGCGAGTCTCCCGCCAGTGAGACGCCGGCTACCGCACCTCCGTCAAGGGCGATGGCGTCCGCTGCGGCGATGACGACCTCAGCGCCGGCGGCAGCGAGCAGCGCCCGGGTGAACTTCGCGGGGTCGAGTTGGGCACTGCCATGACGGATCACACCACCGAGCACCGGCGACCCTTCGAGCCAGCGACATTGGGCGACGAGGGCTGCTGCATCCCGCCACGCGTCGGCGCCGAACTCGGACACGAGGTGGTGTTTTTCCGCCTCGGCCGTGGCGATGAGGGCCATGTTGACGGGCTCGAAGTCGTAGATGGCGGGACCGTCGAGGCGTTCGGCGAGTTCGTAGTGGAGCGCGAGGCTTGCGGCAGCGAGCGGGCCCCAGGGCTGGCGAAGGTCGGAGGGAGTGGGAGCGGAGAGCAGGCCGGCAGCGGTGCCACTGGCTCCAGAGGCCACGGAACGGCGTTCGACGACGGTCGACGAGCGCCCATGCAGCGAGAGGAAGTAGGCGATGGCCGCCCCTATGACGCCGCCACCAAGGATGACCGTCTCGCGCACGGCGTCAGGATACGCGGGGTTCAGAGATTTGTTACGAATGCAGGGTTGTTGTGGTGGATCGTGAAGCCAAAGCGTTCCGGCGAACGAATAGTAGATAATCGACAACGGGAGAGATGGATGCACACACGTTTTTTCAGCCTGTTCGTGGCAGGGGTTGCCTGCCTGGCGCTGGTTTCGGTTGCCTGTGGAGGCGACGACGATGACGGCAGCAGCAACACGCCTGCGGCAACCAACACGACCGCAACGGGCGCCGAGTCGCCAACCACGGCCGCGACGGCGGGCCCGACGGAGGAGATCCCTTCGGAACTGACGATCACCGCCCAGGACATCTCGTTCGACAAGAGCACGCTGACGATCAAGGCGGGCGTTGAGACGACGATCACGATGGTCAACAACGACGCCATCGGGCACAACTTCCACGTGGTCGCGGGCAGTGTGGATGAGGCGATTACGCCACCGTTCACGAAAGATGAAAGCCCGAAGTCGTTGACCGTGACGATCGACGCGCCGGGGACCTACCAGTTCAACTGCGATGTCCACCCGTCGGCGATGTTCGGGACGATCGAGGTCGTGGAGTAGGGTCAGTCGACGACGAGTGGTTCCGCGGGATACTCACCCCGAAGGAGCGGTGGCAGCAGCGCTGGAAGCTGGCCGGGCAAAAGCAGATCCGTGGTGGATTCCAGTTCCGCCTGGGACCACCAACGGTGGTGGAGACCGTCGCGCAGCTCGAGTTCGGTCAGGCTTTGTTCGCCGAGATCCTCGGTCTCGCTGCGTGCGAAGAAGTAGCGAATCTCGGCACGTGTGAGCTGCCCTTCGAGATGCCCCACCCAGCTCCGATGCCAGAGGCACGGGCCGATAGGGACGGCGAGGCCGGTCTCCTCGAGAAGTTCCCGTGAGGCAGCCTGCTCGTAGGTCTCGCCCGGCTCTACACCACCACCTGGCGGGAACCAGAACGGGCGGCCGGTGGCATCGTCGACTCTGTTGATGGAGAACATCAGCAGCCGGCGATGCGGGCTGATAAGGATGATCCGCGCCGTCGGTCGATGAACAGGTTCTTCGGGCATGGCTAACCGTAGACGAGGTTGCGGTCGATCATCGCGCGGCTGATGACGACCCGCTGCACCTGGCTGGTGCCCTCGACGATCATGAGCTGGCGAGCATCGCGGTAGTGGCGCTCGAGCGGGTGGTCCTTCATGTAGCCCTGGGCGCCGAGCACCTGGAGGGCATCGGAGGCGACCTTGTTCGCCATCTCGGTGGCGAAGGCCTTGGCGATGCTGAGGTGGTGGGCGTGTTCGCGGGTGTACATGCCGCGGTCGACATTCCAGGCCGCCTTGTAGACGAGGTTTCGGGCCGCTTCGATCTGGATGGCCATGTCGGCGAACATGAACTGGATGGCCTCGAAGTCGAGGACCTTGCTGCCGAAGGCTTCACGTTCACGGGCCCACTCCATGGCGTAGCTGGCGGCGCCTTCGGCGAGGCCGACACCACGCGCGCCGACGGTTGGGCGCATGGAGTTGAGGGTGAGCATGGCGTGCGTTGAAGCCTTTGCCTTCTTCGCCACCGAGGAGGTCCTCGGCGGGGACACGGACGTCGTTGAAGCTGAAGTGGGCGGTGGGGACGCTGCGGACGCCCATCTTGTCGTCGGTGCGATCGATGTGGACACCGGGGGCGTGGGCATCGACGACGAAGGCGCTGATGCCGCGGGCGCCCGGGCCGCCGGTGCGGGCGAAGACGGTCAGGTAGTCGGCGACGGTGCCGCCTGAGATGTAGACCTTGTTGCCGTTTAGGACGTAGTCGTCACCATCGCGAACGGCGCGGGTTTCGAGGTTGGCAGCGTCGGAGCCATGGTCGGGTTCGGTGAGGCAGAAGGCCATCTTGGTGTCGCCGGCCGCTGCGGAGGGAAGGTACTTCTGCTGCTGGGCGCTGTTACCACCGAAAACGATTGGCCGCGTAGGGAGCCCGCTGAGGACGAACATGAGCCCGGCGCCACACTCGTACTTCGCCACCTCTTCGATGGCGAGGCAGAGGGGGAGGATGCCGTTGCCGGTGCCACCCATCTCCTCGGGGATGGGCATGCCAAGGAGGCCGGCGGCCTTGAAGGCCTGGAAGAAGTCCTCCGGGTACTGCTGGGTCTCGTCGACCTCCTTCGCACGAGGAGCGACGACTTCGCGCGCGATGCGGCGGGCGGTGTCCTTGATCAGGCGATGTTCTTCGGAGAGTTCGAACTCCATGGCGTCCTCCATTAGGTGAGGGGGTAGTGTACCGGTGGTGCGAGTATGAAGGTCGGCGACTTGGTCCGGCTGTGGAGAGCGTATGGCGACAGGCGAACCTACGGGGACTCCACAGGCGCGACGGTTGAGGAAACGCTGCGGGAGATCGAGGACGCGGTGCGCTTCCACGTCGAGGGGATAAGGAAGATGGACTCCCGATCCCGGCCGCGATGACCGTGGCCGGCTACGTGATCGCCACCGGATAGCTGCTCCGCTAGGATCGCGTCTCATCCTTGATACGGGGAACTGGCCAGTGGACGTTGCATCCTTCGCAGATATCGCCGACGACTTCAACGAACGGGTCAGCCGGATCGTGTGGGCATCGGTCACGACTATCGACGGCAAGGGACGGCCAAGGTCGCGGCTGCTTCACCCGTTGTGGGAGGGCACGACCGGCTACATCATGACGGGGCCGGACAGTCACAAGGCGAAGCACATCGCCCGAAACCCGTACGTCTCGGTGAGCTATTGGGACCCGAAACACGACACCGTTTTCGCCGAGTGCAAGGCGGAGTGGATGGCGGACGCGGCGGAGAAGGAGCGGGTGTGGAAGCTCTTCAAGGGAACACCCGAGCCCTACGGCTACGACCCGGCGATGTTCTGGCCGGACGGACCGTCGTCGCCCGCGTTTGGCGTGTTGAAGCTGACGCCGTGGCGGATCGAGCTGTATAGCCTTGCGGACCTGGCCCAACGCAAGCCGGCGCGGGTCTGGCGGGCTGGCTAATGGCTGAACCGATCACGACGCCCGCGCTGGAAGCGTATGCCACGGCACACACGTCGCCGGAGCCCGACTACCTGCGAGCGGTCGCGGAGTACACGCGGGAGCACCTGGCGGACCGGATCAGCATGCTTACCGGACACCTGGCGGGGGCCTTCCTGGCATCGATCGCGGCGCTTGTGCGGCCGAAGCTTGTCGTGGAAGTAGGCTCCTTCAGCGGGTACTCCGCGCTGGCGATGGCGCGAGGAATGCCGGCCGATGGCCAGATGATCTGCCTTGATATCGACCCGGAGCACGTGGCGATTGCGCGGCGGCACATCGAGTCATCGCAGTTCGCGGGACGGATCGAAGTGCGGCAGGGTGCGGCGCTGGACCTGCTGACCGCGATCGACGGGCCAATTGACATGGCGTTCATCGATGCCGACAAGAGGAACTATCGCAACTACCTGGAGGCGATCCTTCCGAAGCTGAGCGACGACGGCGTGATCGTGGTGGACAACGTGCTCTGGTACGGGCAGGTGGTGGAGGTGGAGGACGATTCGGAGGACACGGTGGCCATCCGGGCATTCAATGATGCAGTTGTCGCGAACCCGGAGTTGGAATGCGTGATGGTGCCGATCCGGGACGGGATGACCGTTATCAAGAAGCGGACAGCGCCTTAGCGAGACGGTAGATTTGCACGACCGGCCGCTGAGGATTCGACATGCTTGACCACCTTGTTTACGGTACGCCCGACGTTGCCAAGACGATCGACGACCTGGAGCGAGCGTGGGGCGTTCGCGCCGCCTGGGGCGGCAAGCACCCAAATGGGACGCACAACGCCTTGCTTTCTCTCGGTGGCGGCGGGTACCTGGAGATCATCGGGCCGGACCCGGAGCAGACACCGGACCCGAACCGGCCGATGTCGTTCGGAGTGGACAGGTTGAAGTCGCCAAGGCTACTGACGTGGGCGATCAAGGCGCCAGGTATCGCGGACTGGGTGAAGCGAGCACAGCGAGCCGGCTACGACCCCGGCGACCCTCAACCGCTCTCGCGGAAACGGCCGGATGGTGTGCTGCTGGAGTGGACGCTGACGCGCCGGCAAGAGCCGCCGGGTGATGGGCTGGTGCCATTCCTGATCGACTGGGGTGAGACGCCGCATCCCACGAACGATTCGCCCGCCGGATGCATGTTTGCGTGGCTGCGGGCGGAACACCCGGACCCGGGCAGTATCAAGGTGTGGACGCGGGCACTCGGCGAGGAGTTGGACGTGCGAGGCGGGCCCGCACCGGCGCTGATTGCGACGATCCACACGCCGAACGGACGGATGGAACTGCGGTAGGGGATGGAGCCGAAGCGTCTCGACCTCAAGAGCCACGACGGGCTGGACGTGTGCGTGTTCGAGTGGCCGGGGGATGGCCCGGCCGTCTTTCTCGCCCATGCCACGGGGTTCCACGCACGCTGCTGGGACCAGGTGGTGGCCCGGCTACCGGGCCGTCACTGCTACGCCATCGACTTTCGGGGGCACGGACGGAGCGCAAAGCCGGAGCCACCGTATATCTGGCGGTACTTTGGCGAAGATGTCGTTGCGGTCGCCGAGCAACTCGGAGTCGAGGGAGCCATCGGAGTCGGGCATTCGAAGGGCGGACATGCGGTGACGTACGCGGCGGCCCATCGCCCGGAGTCGTTCGCAGGACTGTTGTTGCTGGACCCGGTGATCATGACCGAGGCAGCGTACGAGGGCTTTCGCCCGGCGGCGCCTGGCGACGAGCACTTCGCGGCGCGGCGGCGGAACGAGTGGAGTTCGCCGGCGGAGATGTACGAGCGGTTCAAGGACCGGGAACCGTTTTCGCGCTGGGATAGCGACGTACTTCGCGATTACTGTAACTACGGGCTGCTGCCGGAAGGCGACGGATACGTGCTCGCGTGCCCACCGCGGATCGAAGCGGACGTGTACGCGAACGCCCAGGGCACGAACATCTACGCGGAGATTGAACGCATTGATGCGCCGGTGCGGATCCTGCGGGGAAGGCCACGGGTGATCGCCGCGGGGGAGATGCCACGCGACATGTCGGCGTCGCCGACGGCCCCCGACCTGGCCGCGCACTTCAAGAACGTGAGCGACTATCCGATGCCGGGTGCAACGCATTTCTTTCCGATGGAAGACCCGGGCCTGGTGGCGCAGCAGATCGAGGAGATGCTGGCCGCGGTCTAGCGGGGAACGGAACGCGCCGAACCATCGTCTGGAAGGATGTGCCCCGGCTTTTGTTCGTCGACTTTGGAGCGATCGTGGCGCTGCTTGCCTGGATCCTGTCATCCATGCTCGGGCCAATGGGAGGCGTGGCCAGGGCCCCCGTAACGATGGGGGAGGAACCGGCGGTGGTGGCGGCGATGAAGGCCGATCTCTCCGCGCGCCTGCAGATCAACGCGGCCGAAATCGTGGTGGTCTCCTACGAGGAGGTGACGTGGCCGGACGCCTGCCTTGGGGTGACCCCGCACGGACGGGTTTGCGGGCAGGTACTTGTCCCGGGGTTCATGGCGCGGTTCGAGACGAAGGGGCGGGTGTACCGGTACCACGGGTCCGGGGATTCGTTCATCGCGGCGTCCTTCGCGCGGGATGCGACGATTGGCAGTCCGGTGGCGGATTCGGTGGCAATCGAGGGGCTGGCAATCACGGGCATCGAGCCGTAACGCTGCCGGTGGCGCAAAGCATCGCTACACTCGCCTCATGCCCGCAAACGCGCGCCCGAGTGAAGCTGGACTCGCCGCCTGGCGGGCGTTTCTCGTGGCCCATTCGGTGGTGACAGAACGCCTGGAAGCGCGGCTGAAGGCCTCAGCGGGGCTTTCGCTGGCATGGTACGACGTGCTCCTGCACCTGTCGGAGGCGCCGGGCGGGAAGCTGCGGATGACGGACCTCGCGAGGGCGGTGCTGCTGAGCAAGAGCGGGCTGACGCGGCTGGTCGGGCGGATGTGCGACGAGGGGTATATCGCGCGCATCCCGGCGGCGGACGACAGGCGAAGCATTGAGGTGGTGATGACGACGAAGGGGCGATCGGCGTTCCGGCGGGCCGCTCCCGCGCACCTTCGAGCAGTGCAGGAGGAGTTCGCCGGCATGTTCAGCGATGGCGAAGCGGATACATTGCACGTGCTCTTGGAGCGGGTGGTTCGCACGGACTGAGGGCGGCATCCGGGCGCGGTGAAGCTGCCGCCTGAGCGAGAGTGGCGAGCCGGGGGGCCAGACCGCGCCCTCCCGGTCGCGGCTCCGATTTGGACGAGACTAAAGCCGGAAGCGGGTGACCCACATCTGCTGGATTGGGCCTTCGCCGCCGTATTCGTGGTAGGCGCAGACGATCGTGCCGTCATCGGCCTGGGTGACGGTGGGGTAGGCGATGTGCCAGTACTGGGGAAACGAAGGATCAGCGGCGCCGCCTTCGCGGATGACGAATTCGTTGGCGACGTCCCAGGAGACGCCGTCTTCGGAGATGCAGCCGCGAGTGCCCCAGGGATCCTTGCGGTAGCCGTAGACAGCGAGGACGCGGCCGTCCTGGAGTTCGAGGAGGTCGGGCGGGTAGCCCCAGATGTTGGTGCGCAGGGGCGGGGACCAGCTGGCACCGTCGTCGTCGCTGTAGTTGAACCACATGTTGTCGAAGCGCCCGGGCCGGCTGGTGGTGCGCATCATGTTGAGGATGCGACCGCTGCGGAGGCGAGTCATCCCGGGTTCCTGCCAGCCGAGGATGTGGGCGGCGTCGTAGGCGGCTGTCGCCCAGTACTCCCAGTTTCGGCCGCCATCGTCGGAGCGAAGGACGAAGCAGCGGGTGACTTCGCCGCCGGGACGGGTGAAGTCGCCACTGAAGGTGCCGTGGAGAGGCAGGAGAAGGCCGCCGTCGGCAAGTTCCATAATGTGGCCGGCGCCGGAACCGCCGCAGGTGTAGGGGAAGAGGCCGCCATCGGCGACGGGGCTGGTGTTGACCGGGCGTGGGTCGCTCCAACTGGCGCCGTTGTCGCTGGACCGGACGATGGCGTAGCCGGTCTGGCGCTTGAGGCGTTCCGGGCGCCCGGGCGGCGGGCCGCCGATGGACTGGTCGGCGCCGCCCTTGAGTGCACTCGGTTCGATGAAGCTGCAGACGCGGGTGTGGACGAGGATGTCGCCGTTGGAGACCTGGGCGAAGGCACAGTCCCAGTTGCCGCCGTGGTCGGTCCAGGGCCAGAGAACGGTGAAGGTCGAGCGGTCCCAGGTTCGGCCACCGTCGTGGGAGATGATGCAGCAGGACTGGCCACTGTCGGAATGGAAACGTCCGCGCTCCATGTTGAAGCCGAGCATGAGGTCACCGTTTTGGAGGCGAATGATGCTGCCCTGGTTGCAGGCGTGCTCGGGGTCGGTGTAGGCGAGGACGTGCTCAAGACCGGTGGGAGTGATGGCCAAGGGAAGCTCCGGGCGAGTGGTGTGTGCTGGGGATCATACGGAGTAAGGAACGTTTGGCCCTCACCCCCTGCGCCCCCTCTCCCGCTCGTCGCGGGCGAGGGGGATGGTGTACGGGGTTGGAGCGTTTGATGGGCTGGCGCGAGGCGGCCCTCACCCCCTGCGCCCCCTCTCCCGCTCGTCGCGTGCGAGGGGGATGGTGTACGGGGTTGGAGTGTTTGATGGGCTGGCGCGTGGCGGCCCTCACCCTCTGCACCCCCTCTCCCGTCGCGGGCGAGGGGGATGGTGTACGGGGTTGGAGCGTTTGATGGGCTGGCGCGAGGCGGCCCTCGCCCCCTGCGCCCCCTCTCCCGGAGGGCGAGGGGGATGGTGTACGGGGTTGGGGCGTTTGATGGGCTGGCGCGTGGCGGCCCTCACCCCCTGCACCCCCTCTCCCGGAGGGCGAGGGGGATGGTGTACGGGGTTGGGGCGTTTGATGGGCTGGCGCGAGACTAACCTCACCCCCTGCGCCCCCTCTCCCGCTCGTCGCGGGCGAGGGGGATGGCGTGCGAGGTTGAGGCGGTTGATGGGCTCGCGCGAGGCGATTTGTCGAGGGGAGAGCAGATACGGCGGGGAACGCGCGAGGGGTTAGCGGCCACCTGAGGCGGAAGCGGCGACAGGTTCGACGCGGGGACTGGCGACGGGTGACGGGGCACGCATGCGGATTGTCAGGGCGACAAGGACGGCGAAGATGGCGATGCCGATGCCGACGGTGGAGATGAAGATGAACCCATCGAGGATGGATTGTTCGACCGCAGCGCGGACGGCGCCGTCACCGGTGATGAGGAAGTTTTCGGCATGGGCGTGGACGCTGGCGGCCTGTTCGGGCGAGAGGGTCGAGAGCGGGCGTTCGAGGTTGGCGTCGAGGGAGTGGAGATAGGAGGCGCCGAAAACGGCGACCCCGATCGAGGTACCGATCTGGCGGGCCATGGTGAGGGTGCCGGAGGCAAGACCCGACTTCGCGACGGGGACGGCGGTGACGACGGCGTAGCTGGTGGCGGACATGAAGAGGCCGATGCCGAGGCCACGAAGAAGGAAGGCGGGGAGCATACCGTCGATGTAGCCGCTGTGGAGGTCGAGGGTGAGGAGCCAGACGAAGGAGCAGAGGACCGAGACGGCGCCGGCGGCGAGGATGTAGCGAATCCGGGGGCCAAGTCGTTGCCCGAGGATGCCGGAGACGGGCATGAGAAGGGCGACCAAGCCGGTGGCAGGGATGAAGGCGAACCCGCCCTGGAGCGGGCTGAAGCCCCAGTAGTTTTGCATGAAGAGGCTGGTGAACGGCTGCGAACCGAAGACGGCCATGGAGAAGAGCATCGCCGCGAGGGAGGCAGCGACGAATGTCCAGCTGCGGAAGAGGGTGAGGTCGACAAGGGGGCGGCGAACGTTCTGTTCGACGACGATGAAGGTGGCGAGGAGCGTCACGCCGGCGAGCAAACAGGTGGCGATGACGGGCGAGCCCCAACCGAGGGCGTTACCGCGGCTGATTGCGAAGATGAGGCTGAAGAGGCCACCGGAGAGCAGCGCAAGCCCGGGGATGTCGATATAGCGAGGGGCCGTTTCGTCGCGTGACTCGGGGACGAAGAGGTAGGCCATGGCCAGTGCGGCGATGCCGACAGGAACGTTCACGAAGAAGATCAGGCGCCACTGGTCGCCGTTGACGAGGAGGCCGCCGAGGATAGGCCCGGCAAGCAGGCCGAGGCCGCTGACGCCGCCCCAGATGCCGATCGCGAGGCCGCGCTGCTCGGGCGGGAAGGCCTGGGTAATGATGGAGAGGGTGCCGGGCATCATCGTCGCGGCGCCGACGCCCTGGATGACGCGGAAGGCGATGAGCTGCTCGATATTCTGGGCGGCACCGGCAGCAGCGGAGGCGGCAACGAAGAGAACGAGGCCGAAGAGGTAGACCTTCTTGCGGCCGAAAATGTCCCCGAGGCGGCCCATGGCGATGGGGAAGACGCCCAGCACGAGGACGTAGGCGGTGACCGTCCATTCAATCGCGCTCACCGACGTATCGAGGCCGCGGCCAATTGCCGGGAGCGCGACGTTGACGACGAAGGTGTCGATCATGAGCATGCCGAGCCCGATGCAGACGGCGGCGAGGGTGAGCCACTTGGACGGGGTCGAGCGAGGGGACATGGGTACGAGCTCCGCGGAAGGTGGAATAACGGTGGCACAGTCAGTTGCTGTTTGCAACTAACACTACGTGAAGTGGATCGCGGAGGCGTGAACCGCCGGCGCACGGCGTTCGTTGGGTTTCGGATGCTGTTGTGGCGATGCAGAGGCTGGCGCCATCGGGGCGATACACTGCGGCGGATGAGCGCTGACCTCGCCGAGATGTTTCGCTACAACCGCTGGGCCAACGAGACGTTGCTAGCGACGTGCCGGGGGCTGACGGACGACGTTTTAGATGCCGAGATGCCGGGGATCTCGGCAACGGTTCGTGTTCTGGTGATGCACGTGGTGGGCGGGCAAGAGACAGATATCTTGCGGACGATGGGACGCCAGCACGAGGGCGAACTGGCGCGATGGAGCGATTGGCCGGGGTGGGACGAGGTAATGGCGATCGCGGCGCGGACGAACGATGAGCTGATCGCGATCGCTGAGGCGGTCGATGTGGCGGCGCAGGTGGACCTGCCGTACCAGGGGAGGACATACCGGTTTCCGAAGGTGTTTTTCCTGGTGGCAGCGCTGGAGCATGGGGTGGAGCACCGGACGGAGATCAAGGTTGCGCTGGCACAGATGGGCGTGAAGACGCCGGACCTGGATGGGTGGTTCTATGCGCAGGCAATGGGGTACGGGGACGAGGCGTAGGGGTGCGCTGGCGCCAGGCTTCTGAATCCCGGCATGCGGCCACGGGGGGCCGCGGCTCCGGAATGTTGACACTCTCCTGACACGATGGTGTCAGTTGCGTACGTCAACGAAGCTGAGATCCTGACAGAATGATGTCAGCAGGGGTGTGCGATGGTGTACGGGCCGGCGGGGTACGCCGAGTCTTGAGCCCAGGAGGGCACCATGGAAGTTCAGTCCACAATCATCAACATCAACAGCACCGACCCGGGGCGGCTGTATGCGTTCTACAAGGACACGATCGGATTGCCGGTAGTTGCCGATATGGGAGAGACGGCCCTGAACGCAGGAGGAGCGACCCTCGTTTTCGATGGCCACAGCGAGATCAGCGGTCCCGCGAAGGAGCCGACGCGATACCTCGTGAACCTGATGGTCGCCGACGTCGCGGCGGAACACGAGCGGCTGGTGAAGGCGGGGGCGCCATGCATCCGGGACAAGGGCTTGGAGTACTGGGGCGGGATCATCTCGACGTTCGTTGACCCGGACGGGAACTACATCCAGGTGATGGAGTTCGACCCGAGCAAGGCAGTGGAACCGGCGACGGCCGGACAGGCCTAAATGCGCCGCGCAGACCGCCTCTTCCAGGTCATCCAGGTACTGCGGCGCAAGCATGTCGTTACGGCGGCGATGCTTGCCCGCGACCTGGAGGTCTCGGAACGGACGATCTACCGGGACATCCGGGACCTCGTGATCAGCGGGGTGCCGATCGATGGCGAGGCGGGGGTTGGCTACACGCTGCGGCGTGGGTTCGACCTGCCCCCGCTGATGTTCACGAGCGATGAGCTGGCGGCACTGGTACTCGGTGCCCGGGTGGTGGCGAGCTGGGGCGACCAGGAGCTGGCGAAGTCGGCACAGAAGGCCATCGAGCGGGTGGAGGCGGCGGTGCCGCTGGCGCTGCGTGAACGGGTGAATGCGACGCCGATGTTCGCGCCGGGGTTCCATGTGCCGCCAGGGGTGGTCGATCGGCTGAGCGACCTGCGGCGGGCAATCGAGGAGCGGAACAAGGCGTGGATGTCGTACATCGACCCGAAAGGGAACCAGACGGAGCGGACGATCTGGCCGCTGGGGCTGTTCTTCTGGGGGAAGACGTGGACGCTGAGCGCGTGGTGCGAGCTTCGCAACGACTTCCGCGATTTTCGACTGGACCGCGTGAGCGAGATGCAGATTCTCGCGGACCTGTATCCGAAGGAAGAGGGCCGGACGCTCGAGGAGTTCTTCAGGCGGGTGGAGGCAGAGGCGGGGGAGTGGGAGAAGGGGAGCTAGGCTCAAGCTGCACGGTACGGATCGCCAGCCCCCGAAGGACGAGCGCGAGGAAGGGAATCGGGAGGGCAACCAGGCCGAACACGAGCAGCGTACGTTCCAACGACCACGCTTCGAGTAGGCCGCCGACCACGATGCGGCCAGCGGGAACACTGAGCCAGGTGAGGCCGCCACAAATGCCAAGGACGCTGACACGAATATGAGCTGGGATGCGTTCGAAGTACATCGTGTACTCGAGAAGGTTGCCGATGCTGAGCCCGAGGCCGAGCACGGCAAGCACGGGAAGGATCACGGCGAGTCCGGGTGAGGCTGCGAACACGAACATGGTGAGCGGCAGGGCGAGGAAAGCGAGCGCGAAGGTGAGCTGGCGCGGGATGCGATGTCCGATGGCGCCAAAGAAGACGTTGCCAAGGAGGCCGCCACCGGCGAGGAAGGCCGTCATGAGGCCGAGAGAGATTGCCGAGTCGAGTACGGTGCTTGCGTAGACAGGGACGATGAGCGTCTCGACGGGGCCGATGATGAAGTTGATGAGGCAGAGGAAGGCGATGAGCGGGAGGAGGACTTCGTCGCGGCGGATGAGGGACCAGGAGTCGGCGAGGGCGCGACTGAGCGGCAGTTTCGCCTCGGCCGCCTGACCGGATGGAGCTTTCGGAAAAGCGGTCGCGACGATGATGATCGAGAGGATGAAGCTGGCGACGTCGAACCAGAGGACGTTGGCGGGGCCGACGCCTGCGATCAGAAAGCCTGCCGTGGCGGGGGCGACCAGGGCGCCCGTCGAGACCACGCCTTCGTAGATGGAATTCGCGCGCTCGAGGGGGAGCCCGGCACTTCGCGCAGCATCCGGGAGGGTCGCGTAGCGGGCCATCTGGGCAGGCAGGTCGAGCAGGGTGCCAAGAAAAGCGAGAGCCACGAGAGCCTCAAAGGGGAGGGCATCGAGGTAGTGAAGCGTGGCTATGGTGGCGACGGTGAGGGCACTGGCAGCGTCGCCGATGATGCTCATGCGACGGTATCCAACCCGGTCGACGATGACGCCGCTGCCGAAGAGCGAGACCACGACGGCGACGCCAATCGCGAAGACGACGACGCCGGTCTTGCCGGCGCTACCGGTGGTCTGGAGGACGAACCAGGGGATGACCACGGCCGTCATCAGGTCGCCGAATCGTGAGACGTTGTCGGCGGCGACGAGGGCGACGAAGGGGAGACGCGTTGGTGATGGCTCTGAGGGAGTCATCGCGCGATTGTGGAGTACAGAAGGATGTGCGCCAGCGGCGCGAGATCAACCGCCGGCGACTGCCTCGGGGTAGAAGCCGTAGAACTCCTCGGCGGCGCGCTTTGGGGGCGATGGGGAGACGGCCGGTGCCGGTGGCTCAGTGGGCACGGCGTCGGCGCCGGGCTGCGTCACGGGCAGGGATGGGAAGGCGCTGGTGGCGCCGGGTAGCCAGCCCTGCATCACGGCGCGGGCTTCGTCGGCGACCATGAAGGCGGTTGGGTCGCACGCCTGGACGAGGGCCATGACGCGCTTGGAGTGTTTGGAAGGGATCACGGAGTTGATGATGGCGACATCGCCCTCGCGGCCGCGGCCGTGGCTGAGGGTGGCGCCGTAGCCAGCTTCGTGGAGGGCGGCGACGACTTCATCGCCCTTGAAGCGGGAGATGACGCGCAGGGAGAGGTTGCCCATGGCGAGGCGGCGGTCGAGCCGCATTCCGGCGACCACACCGACAGAAAAGCCGAGGCAGTAGCCCATGAGCATGGCGATGTTGCCGAGGTCGTTGACGACGGCACCGAGGCCGACGACGTAGACGAAGATTTCACCGAAACCGAGAACGGCAGTCCAGACTTCGTGGCCGCGGTACATGACGAGAGTGCGGACCGTGCCAAGGGAGGTACCGACGATGCGAACAACGAAGAGTAAGAGCGCTGCGCCGGCAACGGCGAGGATTTCGGAGAATTCCATGACGACAACCCTGTGGATAGTTCGAGCGTGACTCGCTTCTAGTAACGCATGGTGAGCCAAAGAGTTGCTCCGTCCAGTCGGCAAATTCCCTGAATGGGCGGAATATTTCCGCGCCGTTTACGGAACAGTCACGCGCCGCCACCGTGAGCCGGGGATCCGGCGGCGGCTCCACCAATGTCGCCCGGCAAGGCACCGCTTCGGGACGAGTGCGAGGGCGGCAGCGGTTCGTCCTGGGTAACCTTGAGGCCGCGCGTGAGCCACCAGAAGAGGGGAAGGCTGCAGGCCATGACGACGCCACCGAAGTAGAAGGCGGCGTCGACGGACCACTGGTCGACGATGAGGCCGGCGGTGACGGAGCCGATAACAATCCCGATGCCGTTGCCGGCGGAGCCAAGGCCGATGACGGTACCCATGCCTACGCGGCGCCCGGCGACCACCTGCATCGCGCTGGAGGCGACGAAACTGAAGGATTGGCCGATGCCCATGCAGACGAGCAGCAACATGATGGCCACGAGGTGGTGGGCGGTGCCGACGGTCGCGAGGGCCATGGCCGTGACACCGATTCCGCAGACCACGAGGACGCGACGGTTGGAGCGGTCGGCGAGACGGCCGGTGAACGGCTGCAAGAGTCCCGACGCGAGGCTTTCGAGGCCGAAGGTGACGCCGATGAGGATGGGGCCGATCCCGAGATCCTCGAGCTTGACGGCGAGGAAGCTGAAGGTGGAGCCGAAGGAGAGCGAGGTTACGGCCATGGTGAGGGTGATGGCGAGGACGAGACGGTCCTGGAGGGCGACGCGAAAGCTGACCTCGGCGGCACGTCCGGCGAACGCTTGGAGGCGCTGTTCGGGGCTGATCCGGGGGAGGAGGACGGCAACGATGATGCCGGAAGAGGCCATGAGCAGCGCCATGGCCACAAAGACCGAATGGAAGCCGGAGATGTCGCGGACGATGCCGGCGAACAGGGGGCCGATACCGAAGCCAATGATGTCGGCGGTGGCGAAAAGGCCGAACCAGCGGCCTTCCTGGCCGGCGGGGACCATGTCGCCGATATAGGCGCGGGCGACGGAGAAGATGAGGCTGGTGCCGACACCGCTAAGGGCGCGGAAGGCCATGACCTGGACGAAACTCTGGGCGGTGAGGTAGCCAAGGGCGGCAACAAAGTAGAGCGCAAGCCCGGCGACAATGAACGGCTTGCGACCGTAGCGGTCAGACCAGCGGCCGGCAAAGGGCCCGAAGATCGTCTGGGTGACGGCGAAGATGGAGAAGGTGAGGCCGATCCAGATGCCGGTGGCGCCGAGCTCTTCGGCATAGACGGGCAGCAAGGGGCTGACCATGGAGATTCCCATGGTCGCCACAAGGACGGCCGCATAAAGCACGAGAAACGGGCGTGAGAACAACTCAGGGATACGTTACCCCACAGGGGAAAACGGACTAGAGGGGTAGTCCTAACCTCCAGAGCTCCAACGAATCGCGCCCGTGGGAATTCCCACGGGCGCGATCCTGCGTGCAACCCCACGGCGTTCCGGGAAAAGGTCAGTTGCGTTGGATCGAAGGTATGAGGCCCTTCCGGCCCTCGGGGGTGGGGATAGGCGTCGGCGAGGGCGTGGGTGTATTGGTGGGCGTGGGCGTCGGCGGCAGGGGGTCACAAAGCTCCGCCTGGTGGTCGGTGATGGTGACGAAGCCCTTGAAGTCGGGGTTGCTATCGAGGTAGAACTCGTTGCTCCCGATGAAGACGATTTCCAGGACCTTCGAGTCTTCTCCCGGCGGTACGGGGCCAACGACGAAGTAGTCGTTGACGGGGGAGAGGACGGTCTGTTCCTCATCCGTCTTGTTGATGAAGCTGAAGGTGTCGTAGCGGGGGATGGTGCAGTTCTCCGGGTTGAAGCCCGAGTGGAGAATCTCAATGACGTGGTTTTCGGCACCAAGAGTGCCCGTAGCCTGGCTGCTGGTAACGCTGAGGAAGATGCTCACAGCGCCGGACGACACTGCCACCACCGCCAGGGCCGCGAGCACCAGCCGGTGCAGGTGGTCCTTCATAGTACCCTTCACTTCCGCCCCGCCACGGGCGAATGGTGAACGTAACAAGCGGATTCGTTAACGGCTAGCGGCGGCTCCCCTGATCACGAGCGAATCCAAAAGGCGGCGTGAAGAACCGGTAATCTCATCGACGGCCGCCTGGAAGGCCGCTTCGTTGTGAGAGGCGGGCTTGCGGAAGCCGCTGATCTTGCGGACAAACTGGAGGGCGGCGGCTTCGATATCTTCGTCGGTGGCGGGCGTCCCACCGTCGCGAAGGACTTTGATGCTGCGGCACATGGGCTCACTCCTGGATGGTGCCCAAAGGCTACCGCGGCGAGCGGACAGTCTCTAGCGGGGCCGTGTTTTCCCGGTGCGCGATCCATTCCGGCCGCGGCGCGATCCCCGGAGATGGGTGAACCGAGCTGGTTCTCCACGCTGTTGTAGGCGAAGAAGAGGGTCGCGACGCGGTCAGGCGAGAGGTTGGGAAGGGTGGCGTGCAGCAAGTTGCAATCGAAGAGGACCACGGTGCCCGGCGGGCCCTCGACACGGGTGATGCCGCACCGCTCGAGGATGGCGTCGATGCAGATGTTGTCCGGCTCATGGCGGCCTTCCCAACCGGGAGGCGACTGGGCGCCGGGCTGGTCGGTGGTGGAGATAAAGGTGCGGTGAGAGCCGGGCGAGAGGACCATTGCGCCGCTGTGTTCGCCGGCGGGGGAAAGGAGCACTTCCGCACCGAGGCAACGCATGGAGGGCATGCCATCAGCGGCGTGCCAGGCCTCGAAGTCCGAGTGCCAGGGATAGGCTTCGCCAAAGGCGTCGGCAAGGATGGTGGCGCGCGCGAGATGGAGATAGACCTCGGAGGCGAGGAGTTGGCGGGCGGCGCCGGCCAGGCGTTCGTCGCCTGCGAGGTCGGCAAACTCGGGCCGGTTCACGTGGATGTCGTGAATCCGCCGGACGTCGTTGGCCGATTGGCCGAGGACGAAGCGCGGGTTCGATTCGTGGGACTGTTCGCGCGTGGCGTGCACGAGTTCGTTGTTGAGCGTGGCGACATGATCGGTTTCGAGGAGGCCAGGGAAAACAAGGAAGCCGTTCTCGGCGTACTCCCGAATCTGGCTGGCAGAGAGAGGCCCGGGGGATGGTTCCTCAGGATCGCACCAGGCGACTGGCTCCTGGCGGTAGGTCATCTGCGCCTCGCCCGTCCTCGTTGGATAGGCGAGGACTGCATGGCTGGACATGGAATTCCTCCAGGTTATCTTCCTGCGGCGGCCGGCTCCGGTTCGTCGTCGACCGTGAGGAGGGGGTAGACGCCCTCCTCGTCGTGGACTTCCTGGCCGGTGCAGGGCGGGTTGAACACGCAGACCATCTGCATGTCGGTTTCGGCTGTCATGACGTGCTCGTCGTGCCTGTCGAGGAGGTACATGGTGCCCTCCGTGATTTCGTGGACCTGGCCGGTGGCAACGTCCTTCAGCATGCCGCGGCCGCGGATGCAGTAGACGGCCTCGATGTGGTGCTTGTACCACATGTGGGTGACGGTACCGGCGCGAATGATGGTGTCGTGCAGGGAGAAGCCGACGCGGTCGTTGGCGAGGATGAAGCGGCGGCTGTTCCAGGTGGGGGCGGCGACATCTCGATCGGTGCCGACCATGTCTTCGAGCTTGCGGATAATCATGTTATCTCCTCGTAGTCGTGAGCGATGAGGGTTTGGCGGCCTAACCGCCGGCTACTCCCGCAAGGGAGGCCTCGCCAGAGGTGGCCCGGGCGGCCACGGCGGCGACGGACTCGGCCATGATGTCGAGGCCGCGCTTGAGCAGGTCGTCTTCGATGACGAGCGGTGGGAGCACCTTGGCGACTTCGGAATCGGGGCCGGATGTCTCCATGATGAGGTTCTGCTTGAAGGCCTCTTTGGCGACCTCTTCGCCGAAGCCCTCCATGGGGCTGGCGATGCCCTGGATGAGACCGCGGCCACGCAGCTGGCCCTCGATTCCAGGGTTGCCGGCAATCATCTCATTGAGGCGGGCGCGGACGATGGTTTCCTTGCGGCGTACTTCGCTCGTGAGGTCGCTGGTTTCCCAGCGCTTGAGGGCTTCGGTGGCGGCAACGAATGCGAGGTTGTGGCCGCGGAAGGTGCCGTTGTGCTCGCCGGGGGACCAGACGTCGTGCTCGGGCTTGAGCAGGGTGACGGCGAAGGGAAGGCCGAGGCCGCTGAGCGACTTGGAGAGGCGTGACAATGTCGGGGTCGATGCCCATCTCTTCCCAGCTGAAGAAGGTGCCGGTGCGGCCACAACCTGCCTGGATGTCGTCGATGATCAGGAGCATGTCGTGCTCCTTGCAGAACGCGGTCGAGTTCGCGCATCCAGCCGGCGCGAGGCAACGTTAAGCCCGCCCTCGGCCTGGACGGTTTCGACGATGATCGCGGCCGGGGTGTCGATGCCCGAGCCGCCGGCCTGGAGATAGGCTTCGAGGTAGTCGATGGTCTGGGCTTCGTGGCCGAGGAAGCCGTAGTAAGGCATCGTCGACGAGTTGTTCAGGGGCACGCCGGCGCCGCGGCGCTTCATCTCATTGCCGGTGACCGCGAGCGAGCCGAGAGTCATGCCGTGGAAGGCGTTGGTGAAGCTGATGATGCTGTCACGGCCCTTGACCTTGCGGGCGAGCTTGAGCGCCGCCTCGACGGCGTTGGTGCCGGTCGGGCCAGGGAACTGCACCTTGTAGTCGAGGCCGCGGGGCTTGAGGATCGTGCGCTCGAAGGAGCGAAGGAATTCGACCTTGGCGGAAGTCGCCATGTCGAGGCTGTGGACGATGCCGTCCCGCAGCATGTAGTCGAGGACGACTTGCTTAATGGCGGGGTCGTTGTGGCCGTAGTTCATGACGCCGGCGCCAGCGAAGAAGTCGATGTACTCGTTGCCGTCGACATCGAAGAGTTTCGAGCCTCGGGCAGAGGCGAATTCAACGGGCCAGAGGCGGCAGTAGGAGCGGACGTCGGATTCGAGTCTTTCAATCGTGTTCACCGGGCATGACCTCCTGTGGTTGCAACATGTTCTTTGTTGAGATTGGCGAGGGTTTCGCGAGGGATGGGGCCGATTCGCAGGAGCCACTCCTCTTCATGGCCTTCGCCGGTGTGCGGGAAGGCGGTGGTGGGATAGCGGAGGGACTCCTCACAGGGAGCGCCGGTGTCCCGGGCGAAGCCGCGGAACATCCGCAATGACGGTTCGTTGGTGGGGGTGACCGTGGCTTCGAGGTAGGTGGCGCCGGTTTGGCGTGCGTGCTGGACGAGCCAGGCAAGCATGCGACGGCCAACCTGCCGACCGCGATAGTTGCTATCGACCCCGATCTGCCAGACGAACACCGTGTCGTCGCGGCCGGGCGGGGTCAGGCCGATGATTGCCCCAGCGAGCCGGTCGCCGTCGCAGGCAACGACGCACGAATCGCGGAAGTAATCGGCGAAGAGCAAGTATGCGTAGGGAGAGTTGAGGTCGAGGCTACCAGCACCTCGAACGAGTTCCCAAATCGCCGCGCCATCTTCAACAGATGGCGTACGTATTTGAATGACGAACACCTCCAATCCGGGATCGGCGAAAAGCCGAATCGGATTGGCCACCACCACTCACGCGCCACCACATGCGGCGCCACGAGCAACAATGACCTGCCGCCCAAAGCGTGTGCTGAGCACACTGCCCCGCGACATCGTCTACGACCCTAGCCAAGTTCATTGCGCAAGGTCAACCCCGGCGCCGGCCCAGCGCACTGATCGCACGAGTGAATGGGTGGAAATCTGGATGAACTACGTCACTTACCGTCGCCCGGATAACAACCTGTCCTCGGCGGCATAGTCGAGCATGGTGTCGGTCCAGCCTTCCGGCGGATGCTCGCGCTCCCAGGCGATGGTGGCGGCAAGGGCAGCCTCGCGGTTCACGGCTTCGTGGTAGCCGAGCTCTGCGCGAATACGGGCGGAGGAAGCGTAGATGTGATGCTTTGCCGATTCTGCCGGAACCGCGTCGGAGAGCGCCCCATCGGGGACGGTAACAACATCGCCGGGCCAGTCGAACGCGTGGCCGATCGCCCGTACCCAGGCGCCTTCGTCCTCGTCCGTCTCCTCGGCGACGTTGTAGAGACGGCCGGCGGCACGAGCGTCCATGGCCGCGGCGACGATGGCGTCGGCAACGTTGGTGACGTAGCCGCGGGAGGTGCGCCAGCGGGACAGCGTCTCACCGAGCGGAATGAAGGCACGGCCGTCGAGCATGCGTTTGAGGTAGTGCCAGAGACGGTGCTGACGGTCCCCAGGGCCATAGACCATGGGCAGGCGAAGGACGACGCCCTCGATGTCCGGCGAACCGAGGACGAGCCGCTCGACAGGGATCTTGTCGTAGTCGTCCTGCCAGGCATTGGGGTCGGCCGCTGTACGCCGGGGATCGCTGCGGTAGGGATAAAGCTTCTCGCGAACGGGCGACTCTTCGGTGAGCGGAATGGGTTCGACCCGACCGGGCTCTGTGCCGTGGAGGCGGCCGTATGCGCGATAGACATCGATGCTGCTGGCGAGAACGATGCGGCGGACGTCGCCACGGGCGGCATCGATGAGGGCAGTGGCGTCGCTCTCGAGCATGGCGACCATATCGACAACGACTTCTGGCGAAGCTTCGGCAATGGCGGCAGCAACGACCTCGGGATCGCGGCGGTCGCCATGGATGTGGGGGATGTCACCCACCTGCTCGTGGTCGCCGCGATGGAGGAGGGTGACATCGTGGCCGGCCTTAGTTGAGGCCGGCCACGACATGCGGTCCCATGAACTGCGTGCCGCCGATGACGAGGATGCGCATGGGGGCGACCGTACCGTGCGGAGGATGCCGCGACAACTAGCTGATCGGCATGGGCACGCCCGTTTCGAGCAGCGTCTTGAGGTTGGAGAGAATTGCGGGCCAGCCTTCAGCCACGTTGGGGGCAACCTGGCTCCCTTCGGGGAACCGGTCGTGGATGACACGGAGGAGGCACATCGCGTCGTGGGCTTCGATTTCGTAGGTCACGCGACTCGACGCTTCCTTCGCCATCTCATCGTTGTAGCGGACACCCCAGGTGATGGAGAGCCGGCGAGGGGGATCGCATTCAAGGACCTCACCTTCGACTGCCACCTCGTTCCCGTCCATCCAGTAGATGACGCTCGAGCCCGGGCGCCAGGTGGACTCGATGCGCGTGTGGTGAAAGTAGCGGCGCGTCCACTCGCCATCGGTTATGGCCCGCCAAAGACGCTCGGGCGTGGTGCGAATCCAGACTTCGTAGACCTGTTCCGGTTTCATGCCGTTACCTCGTTGCCGTCGAATGCCTGTGGCGGGTCGAGCCGTCGGGCGACCTCGCGCAGGCCCCCGGCGAGGCGAGCGCGGCCCGATGTGCCGCCGTCTGTGTCGCGCGCCACGCGAGCGCGGTGAACGTGGTTCTTGTGTCGCCATTCGGCGACGATGCGGTCGTACTCGGGGTCGAACATCAAGATCCTCCGTGGGAGCCGGCTGTGGCGGGCATGGCTGGCAGGGGCTCGCCGGTCTCAAGGAGCGACTTGAGGCTGCTGAGAATGTGCGGCCAACCGTCGCCGACTTCTTTATAAACCGCCGATCCTGCCGGGAAGAGGTCGTGGGTGAGAGTGAGGAGGCAGACACCGTCGGCGGCTTCCTCGACTTGCCAGGTGACGCGCGACGGCGCCTCGGCAACGCCGGCAGCGAACCAGAGGGCATGCCAGGTGTAGGAGAGCGTTTTTGGTGGGTCGAAAACGAGCACTTCGCCCTCGACGTGATGGTCGCCTTCCGGCGAGTGGAGGTCGATGCGTGTGCCTACTTCCCAGGGGGATGTTGGCCGCTCCTCGAAGTAGCGCTCCATGAGGTCGCCATCGGTGAGCGCCTGCCAGAGCAGTGCGGGTGTTGTGCGGATGTAGATGGTGTAGACGTGCGTTGGTTTTTCCACGGACTCCTCCTCGAGTTCGCGCTTGAGGTCGACCATGCCTTCGACCCAGGGGCGGGCGTACTTGCTGATCCAGCGGTCGGCGAGCACCTGGATGGGCACGGGATTGAGGTAGTGGAACTTCTCGCGGCCAACCTTTCGGGTGGTGACGAGCCCCGCTTGTTCGAGCTGGCGCAGGTGTTTCATGACGCCGAAACGGGTCATCTCGAGGCCCTCGCAGAGCTCAGTGAGGGTCTGGCCGTCCCGCTCGAAGAGACGGTCCAGGAGGCGCCTGCGGCTGGCATCGGCAAGGGCTTTGAAGACTTCTTCCATCTGCCTGAGAGCACTATATGTGACCTATTAGTCACCTGTCAATCAATCTGGCCCGTCCCTCTCCCTCCTTGGGGCGGTGGTGGCGAGCACATGGTCGCAGGGACGGTGGTGTTGCGAGCGCGGAAGCAGCGGGGTTGAGACCGGCCACATTGCGATGAAAATGTAACCCACCGCGCGTTGCTGTTAGGCCGGCGTCGAGCGTCGTCCGGGATGCTGGGGAACGATGCTGTGGTTGGAAATGGAACTTTTCCGGTCAACGGATCGTTAAGAAGGGCAAGGGAGCTTCGGCATGGGGAAGCAGGTGCTGGCAACCCTTGTAGCAGCGGTGGCGTGCCTCGCGCTCTGGGGTGGTGTATCCGCGCAGCAAGCCGAGTCGAGCCTTCCGATCGTGCTCCCCGGGGATGTCGACGTCGTGGACAGCCCGGCGCCTGAGATAAGCCAGACGCCGGTGGCACCCGTTGCCGGCACGGGACACCGCAGCGACCCGGAGACGTACGCCCAGGGCGTCGTGGTGATCGTCATGGTGATGGGGTTGGCGGTCGGTGGGAGCCTGGCGGCCGCGGCATTGAGAAGCCGGCGCGGCTAGCGCCGAGCTATCATTGCGCGATGGATGGAAACCCGAACGAATTGGTGCAGTTTCAAGGCGCTCAATGCACCGGATGCGGTGCAAAGTTATCGCATCTGGTCATCTCGCCTTCCGGCAGCGAGTATCTGTCGTACCCGGTGACATTGCCCGCCAGTACGGCGGCTGCCTACCCGAGCCATTTACCAGGGTGCGGGGAGCCGCTGGCATTTGAGACGGCGCCGGCACCCCCTGATGGACCCTCCTCGTTCCAGAGCTACGTGTTCAGCTCAATTGGCGAGATCATGGAAGTAGATTCGACCGAACAGTTGCTCGCCGCCATGTATCGAGAGTATGGGGTCGATCCAGACATCGTGCTGGAGTCAATTCAGAGGGCCTCGCGAGACTGAGCGGCCCTAATGCAAACTCCCTGCGCCGGCGCTCTAGTTTGCCGCTGCAGGAAGAACGACGCGGACGGTGGTGCCTCGGCCGGGAGCGCTGCGGACGTCGATGTCGCCGCCATGGCCGCGAACGATGCCGAGGACTGCGGCGAGCCCGAGTCCGCGACCAGCGAAGCGGGTGGAAAAGAACGGATCGAAGATGCGGGCCCGGGTGGCCTCATCCATGCCGGGGCCGGTGTCGACAACGTCGAGGAAAACACAGGTCCCGGGTGCGAGCGCCGCAGCAGGTGCCCCACCGGAAAGCGATGCCCTGGAAGCGTCGACCGTCCCGGTGGAAACGATGACAGAACCTTCCGTATCGCCGATGGCCTCGACGGCGTTCGTCACCAATTGAAGGACAAGATGGCGAGCCTGCACCGGGTCGGCGTGGACCGGCGGCAAGTTGGGCGTGGATTCGATCTGCAACTGGCAAGTGGGTGGTACCTCCGGTTGGAGGGAGGCGATTGTCTCGAAGGTGATGAGGTCCAGCTGCACGTTTTCGCGGAAGACTCCGCCTTTGCCGGAGAGAGCGAGCATCTGGCGCACGAGGCCGGCGGCGCGCAAGCCCTCGTGGCTGATGGATTCGAGGAGCTCGCGCAGGACGGAATCCGGGCCGACCTGTTCGGCCGCCAGCTCAGCGTTTCCGATGATCCCGGTGAGCAGGTTGTTGAAGTTGTGGGCGACGCCGGAGGCAAGGCTACCGAGGCTCTCCAGGCGTTCAGCCTGCTGGAGCTGCTGACGAAGCCGGCGTTCTTCGGTCACGTCGCGGGCGATGCAAGAGATGCCGATAGCACGCCCGGCGGTATCGCGAACTTCGGAGAGGACGACCTCGACCTCGTGCAGATCGCCGCGGGGATCGCGAGAAGCGACCGTGTCCTTGATGGCACTGACACCGCCCTCAGAGCGAAGGCGAGCCAGAAGGGCGGTGATTGCGGCAGGCCAGTCACCGCCGGCCGCGTGCTCGATCGGTGTCCCGAGGGCTTCGGTTGCTGGGCGGCCAAAGAGGGCCTCTGCCGCAGGATTCCAGGTGACGATGGTGCCGTCGTTGGCGGCGGCGACAACGGCATCGTTGGCATTGGCAAGGATGTTGGCGACGAAGCGATCCGAGTCCGCGTACCGCGTGAAGTCAGACACACCCGGCCGTGGATTCGCGGCGATCTGGGTGTTCATGCGACCGACGACGGCCCGAAGCTGGGCACGCTTCGTGCTCGCGCGCGCGGCCGCCTCGATGGCGGGGACGAGCGCTTCGCTGGAGAGGTCGACGACGGACCAGTGTGAGCCAATCATGGCGACGGGGGATTCGACCTTCCGGCGGAGGTCGGCAGCGTCGCCGCTCGGCGAGGAAGACGAGGTGGGCAAGAGGGGCGCCGCCAAGCACGTGGCGAGCCACGGTCAGGGGCGCTTCGAGCCGCGGATCGAACACGGCGATGGCGGGTTGGTCGCCGGCTCCCTTGGCCCCGCGCAGGGTGGTCACTGCTTCAGCGACGGTGCGGCAACGGGCGTAGGCCAAGCCTGAGCGCTTGAGCTCGGCGGCGATGGTCTCCTGGATCTCTGCGGTCTCGGGTTCGATGCAGGCGATGACGATTGCCATAGTTGCGGGCCTAGAGAAGGGGGAGGCCGAGGATGGAACGGCCGGCCCAGACTTTGAGGATGTCGGTGGTGGGCGCCATGACGTGGCTGGCGCGAGCGTCGCGGAGGAGCCTGGAGATCGTGCTGTTTTGGGCATAGGCCTGGCCGCCGCAAAGGGTCATGGCGTCGTTGGCGATGGTGACGGCGGTGTCGCCGGCGTCGGCCTTGCTGAGCATGACGGCGGTTGCGGCCTCGGGGTCGCCTACGTCACCGAGATGGGCGGCATGGTAGATGAGGCCACGACTGCGCTGGACGGCCATGCTCATCTCGGCGACTCGATGCTGGAGGACTGGTACTTCGGCGAGCGTCTCGTCGGAGTGATCGTAGGTCCGGTGGCTGAGGTGGTTCAGGGTGAGGTCGAGGGCGGCCTGGGCAACACCAAGATAGGTGCCCGCCATTGCGACGAGGAAGTAGGGGGCGACGACTTCGAAGGTGTACCAGACCTGGTCGCCGGGCCTGCCGAGGAGGTTGCCGGCGGGCACGCGGACGCCATCGAGCTTGAGCGGGCGGGAGGAGTTGCCGCGCATGCCGACGCCGGACCATTCGTCCAGCCAGCCGAGGCCGGGGGTGTCACCGTCGACGACGAGGCAACTGAATTCGCCGGCGACGGGGTCGCCGCTGCCTGCGGAGGTAGAGATGACGTAGGAATCGGCGTGACCGCCATTGGTGACGAACTGCTTGGTGCCGTTGACGATGAAATCGCCACCGTCGGGGACAAGACGCGGTCTGGGGAAAATAGAAGTGGGAACCGGTACCGGATTCGGAGAGGGCGAGGGTGGTGATGTGGCGGCCTTCGGCAATGGGCCGGAGGTAGCGTTCCTCGTGTTCGGGGGTGGCCTTGGCCGCGATGACGGCGGTAGCAACGCAATGCATCGCATAACAGAGGGCCGAAGAGGCACAACCGCGAGCGATTGTCTCGCTTATGGCGGCGAGGGCGAGCAGTCCCTGTTCGTGGCCGCCGAGACGGCGCGGCACATGCAATCCGAGCAGGCCGGCCTCGGTGAGTGCGCGCAATGAATGTTCGGGCCAACGGGCCTCGGAATCAACGCTCGCACTGCGCGGTTCGATGACGTCGCGGGTGATCCGTTCGGCGGTCTCTCGCAGGTTGATAATGCCCAGCGAGAGCAGTTCATCCATCATCGGGCATGGTCCGTTGAGAACGAACGCCGGTTGTGGGGACGATGACCACGCCGATCGGACTCAAACGGTCGCGGCGACACTGGAACGACCATTAGGAGGGACTCGCGTTTCGGCCCATGAGGGGATGCCTCGTTTGTCGTGCTAGAACTAGCAGTTGTAGCATGCTACTCTTTTGACGAGTCAATTTCGAGGGAGCCCGTTGACCGACTAACCAGGGCCTGTGCAACGTCCAAGTGACCAGTCAATGCGCTGGTCTGCCCCTGGTTTGTGTCTTACCGCTCCCGCGTCACCTTCGTTGCCCGGACCTGAAAGCCCAAACGCCAAAGCACTGCGGGAGCCTGTGTCCACAACGGAGTCTCCATGTTGCAGGTTTCTGGTCTCTCACTATCGCTTGGCGGGCGAACGGTGCTCCGCGAGATCTCGTTCGTTGCTAACGAGGGCGAACGGGTAGGGATTGTCGGTGCGAACGGCGCCGGCAAGACAACGCTCCTTCGGGCGATCGCGGGCGAGCTGGCGCCGGACCGGGGTGCGGTATCGCGGCCACCGGCGACGCGTGTCGGTTTCTTGCGGCAGGGCTATGGGGACGACCCATCGAGCCGCGTGAGCGACCTGTTTCCGCTGACCGGACAGGTCAAGGGCTCGGGCGAACGCCTGGCGGAGGTGGCAGGCGCGATTGGCGACGAACGTGACCCGGCGAGGCTGCATGCCCTGACCGCGGAGTACGACCGCCTTCTCGCGGCGATGAACATGGAGTCCGGCCCCGGCGTTACGGCCCCGGAGGTGGCCCCGGAGACCGCTGTCTCCATGCTCTCGGGCGGAGAGGTGACACGGCTGGCCCTCGCGCAGATCGCGGCCGAGCACCCCGACCTGCTGCTGCTCGATGAACCGACGAACCACCTGGACCTCTCGGGCATGGCCGAGGTGGCCGGCTACCTCCGTGGCTTCGAGGGACCGGCGGTTATCGTGTCACACGACCGGGCGTTCCTCGACGAGGTGGCGACGCACATCCTCGCGATCGACCCTGTCGAACACACCGCGGAGATGTTCGTGGGTGGCTATTCGGCGTTTGCGGAGGAACAGGCACGCCGGTTGGAAGACCAGTGGGAGGCGTACCGCCGCCAGCAGCGCGAGGAGAAGAAGCTCAAGCAGCACATCTCGGCCATCGAGTCACGAGCGCGGGGGATCGAGAACAAGACGATCGACTTCCACTACCGGAAGCGGGCCAAGAAGGTGGCGCGGCGGGCAACGACGCTGAAGGCGCGGCTGGAACGACAGGTCGAGGGAGCGGATCACGTAGAGCGACCGGGGAAGCAACCCGGCGGTTTCGCGGGCGGTTTCACGAGCGAGCGGTCGGCGTCGCAGGTGGTGACCGCCTCCCATGTCTCGATAGGGATCGAAGGACGAGTGCTGCTCGAGGATGTGGAGTTCGTTGTGTCCCGAGGTGAACGAGTCGCGCTGGTGGGGCCAAACGGGAGCGGCAAAACGACCTTCTTGCGGGCCATTCTGGGGCGGCACCCGGTGCTGTCAGGAGAACTGCGAGTGGCGGCGTCGGCGAAGGTTGGGTACCTGGCACAGGAAGACGGCGACGAGTTCGCGGGGGCCCTGGCGTTGGACCCGGTGGCGTATCTACGAGGGCAGGTCGCGATGTCGCGCGCGGAGATTGGGAACTTCCTTCATCGCTTCCTGTTCGGGCATGACCTGTTGAGCACGCCGATCGGGCGGCTGAGCTTTGGCGAACGGCGGCGTCTTTCGCTGGCGGCGATGGTATTGAACCAGACGAGCCTTCTGCTGCTTGACGAGCCGACCAACCACCTGGACCTGCCCTCACGAGAGGCGTTCGAAGAAGCGCTTTCGGGGTACGAAGGAGCGGCAATCGCGGTCTCGCACGATCGCTATTTCCTGGAACGATTCGCGGATCGGACGCTCGCGATCGGGGAGGGCCGGCTGGTGGAGGGGTGAGGCTAGCCGAGGAAGGCGATGGCCTCCTTCAGGTAGTCGGCGCCGTTCTCGAACATGGGGAGGTGGCCTGCGTTCTTGATCATCGCGATGTTCGAGTTCGCGATCTTCGAAGCGAAGAGCTGGGCATAGGCGGGCGGCGCGAGCCTGTCCTGGTCGCCCCAGACGATGAGGGTCGGCGCCTTGATGCGGTGGAGGCGCTTCTTGAGACCCTTATCGGGGATGGGCCAGATGAATTTGCCGGTGGCAGAGAGATTGACGAGGCGCATATACATGGCTTCGGCCATGGCTTCCTCGTCCGCGGGCGGCGTCATCATAGCCTTTGCAGCGGGACCATTGGGATCGGCGTAGAGGAAACCGGGGAGCTCACCGGGGAGGAGCGTGAAGAGGTCGGGGAGGGGGGTCTCGTCCATCCAAAGGCCGACGGGATCGACAAGCATGAGCTTCTTGACCATGTCTGGCCGGGCAGCGGCAATCTCAGCTGCGAACATGCCGCCAAGCGAATGGCCGGCGATGAGGAAACTGGTGAGGCCAAGGGCGTCGCAGAAGTCCTGGTAGTAGATGACGAGGTCGTGGATGTCGTCGATCTTCTCGAGACCGGCGGTGTCGTCGAAGCCGGGGGTGACAGGAGCGATGACGTCGTAATGCTGCGAGAGGGCAACGAGATCCGGGGTGAGGCCGGAGGCCATGCCGCCGGCGCCGTGGAGCCAGAGCAGCGGTTCACCCGAGCCCTGGCGGTAGACACGGGCTTCGAATTCACCTCCGCGAACGGAAACGGTGGTGGGTTCAGCGGGCATGGGACACTCCTTCGCCAATTTGGCGGGGACGAACAGGTCAGATTGCGGCGATTCTACGGCACGGGGAGGGAGCGGGAACAAGCGGCCGTTACCATAGGTTCGTGGACGAGTTCGCGTTCGCCGAGATCAATGGCAACAGCCTGCGCTACCGGCTGTCAGGTTCGGGGCCGTTGTCGGTGTTCGGGCATGGGATCCTTGGCTCGATCGAACAACTGCTGGAACCGGCGGAAGCGCGGATGCGGCTTGAGCAGCGCCTGCGGCTGCTTTTCTACGATGCGCGCGGACACGGGCAATCGAGCGGTCCGCGCGAGGCAACGGGCTACACCTGGGAAACGTTGGGCCAGGACATGGCGACGTTCATCGAAGCGCATACGGACGAGCCGGCAATCGTGGGAGGCGCCTCGATGGGTGCGGCGACGGCGATCTGGGTGGCGATCGAACGGCCGGAGCTGGTGCGGGCGTTGGTCCTGATGATGCCTCCGCCCCTGGGCCACGACGTGATGCGGTCGGCGGAGGAGCGGCAACGGATCGCGATGCTGGAAGCGCTCGCGGTGGCGATCGAGAACTTTGGCCTGGAAACGACGGTGCAGAACCTGAGCCTGTGGCCCGGGTTCGCGGCGGACGACGAGGAACGGACTTCGCGGATGGACTGGTTGCGGGGACAGAACCCCGACACCGTGGCGGGCGTCCTGCGAGGGCTCGTGTCGGCACCGTTCCACGACCCGGATCTGTACCGCCGGATCGAGGTACCGACGCTGGTGCTGGCGCACGAGGGGGACGGCCTGCACCCGGCACGGGCGGCTCGCCTGCTGGCCGAACGGGCGCCAAACGCGCGTCTCGTGGTGGCGGAGGCGCCCGGGCACTGGCAGAAGAACCCGGGCGAACTCTACGGACAGATGGAACGCTTTCTCGACGAGGTCAGCTGAGGGGTCAGGCCGCCTCGCTGGCTTCGGGCGCCGGGTCGCTTTCATCCTCGCCGGGCCAGGACCAATCCTTCACGCGGAACCAGGCATGCACGGGCTCGGGGTCGAGCTGAGTGCCGGCGACGCCGGCCATCTCGATGCGGGCATAGGCGTCGTCGAGGCCCTCGCGGTAGACGCGCGAGGAGGTGATGGCGTCGTAGGTATCGGCGACGGCGATGATGCGGGCGCCCATGGGGATGTCTTTGCCCTTGAGACCGAGCGGATAGCCACCGCCGTCGAAGCGCTCGTGGTGATGGCGAATGTACTTCGTGCCGCGGGCGAAGTCGGGGAACCGGGCGGTAAGGCGCGCACCGATGTCGGGATGCTCTTTGATGTGGTCATACTCCTCATCGGTGAGGCGGCCGGGCTTTTGGAGAACGGCGTCACGGATACCGATTTTGCCGACGTCGTGGACGCGGGCGGCGAGGATGATCTCTTCGGCGAGGTCCCGCGAGAGTCCCATTTCGCGGCAGATGCCTTCGCTGAAGATGGCGACGCGACGACAGTGGCCAAAGGTGTAGGGATCACGGTCGTCGACGGTGTCGGCAAGGGCGATGACGGCCTCCTGCGTCTGGCGGCGCAGGGCGATCTGGTTCTTCATGGCGCGATGGAGGAGTGGCACGGGGAGGGCAAGGAGCCAGAGAAGGACCACAGCGTTGGCGCTGGCGATGGCGGCGATGCCACCCGCACCGACGAGAGCGAGGTCGTAGAGGACGTCCTGGCGGCCGCGGACGTAGTCCCAGACCATCCGGTCGAAGCGCAAGCCCACCTGGGCCCAGACCACCGAGAAAACCATGACGTCGTTGATGGCGAGCATGGTGAGAGCGGAGGCAGCGAGGGCGAGCGCGCCGAGGGGCGAGTGGGGAGCATCGGCGATGTCGCCGCCGACGGCGTGGAAGACGAGGCTCCCGGCGAGCACGCCGAGCATCGCCTGGCAAGAATTGAAGGCGACCTGGCGGGCGAAGAAGTCGCGGCGGAGGCCGGTGTAGATCTCGGCCGGGACGATGGTGGCGAGGGCGGTGGCGGCGGCGAGGGGAGCAGGCAGGAGGAGGCAGGCAGCGAACAGCGGGGCGGTATCGGCGACCATCTGGCGGCGGAAGGCCACCTGGAGGGGAAAGATGCGGCCGATGACGATGAGCGGCCCAACGAAGGCGGCCGTGACGAGTTGGCTGCTGGTGAACTGCATGTGCTGGCGAAGGACGACGGCGAAGAGCGCCGCGGAAGCGACGACGACGAAGGAAATCAGGGCGAGGACCGGTCGGTCGGATCGTTCGTCCATGTCACAAACACAGGGGGCACGCGTGCGCATGCCCCCTGTGTTGAGTATCGGCAAGAGTGGGGTGGGGCCTTAGAAAAGCCCCCCAAAGAGGCGGAGTCCGAGGAATCCTGAAGTGCTGAGATGGAGCGGCTGGTCGGAGGTGCCCTGGATCCAGAGACGAGAGCCCCAGCCCGTCGAGACACCGGTGGCTGCTACATCCATGCTTTGGCCGCGGTGGTGGACGATGATATCGACGGGAATGTCGGTGCTTTGGAGCAGCCGCGCTCTTCCCTGGGCGGGCAGGTCCTTTTCGACCCGCGGACGAGCCTTGAAGAAGAGGCTGTCGTTGATGACCGCGAGCACCTGGGCGTCGGCCGGCACATGGAAAACGACTTCCACGTAGTCGACATCGCGAAGGCGATCGAAGGGCAAGTGGACCTGAACGTCGACGAGGTTGCCGTTGACGATGACGGCGGGGTCGCCGGCACACCAGACCACACGGGCGTCGGCGTTCGAAGGATGGGCCGCGAACATTGCCACCGGGGCTACCGCAAGGAGCAGCAGCGCAAGGAGGGCACGCCGGACAAGGGAGGGAGTGAACGAGATCAAGCAAGGCCTCCGCTGAAGGGAGGTCTTCGAGGTTCGGTAGCCCGGCGATCCTCCGCTGGCGCGGTTCGGACCCGTGGCGTTGCGTCGCCGGTTCTCACCGGCTTTGCCTTTGTCGGTCTGGAAGGCCGTTGCCATGGAAAACGACCCTTAAGGGTCTCCCCGGCATTGGAGAGCCGTTAGATCGGCGTGGCGGTTTGGTGTTAGCGCGAGACCGACTGGAACGGCATCGAAGAGTAGGCGGTGGCATCGATCCAGGGACGCCCTTCGGCAAACCGCGTGGCACGGAAGGGCGTGACATCGAAGCCGGCCGTGTCGCCGTCGGTCATCCAGTCGGCGAGGATGGCACCGACGGCGGGCGACGTCTTGAAGGACGTGCCGCTATCACCGGTGAAGACGAAGGCGCCGTCCACGCCCGGGATGCGGTCAAGGATTGGGTGGCTGTCGGGGCTCATCATGACGATACCGGCCCAGCCGCCGCGCATGGTCGCATGTTCGAACACCGGGTAGCGGTTGGCGAGGGCGCGGCGAGCGTCCTCGATGACGGGCGGGTCGACTGACTGGGAGTAGGTATCCGGATCGCCCTCGAAGGCCTGCCGTTCGGCGCCAATGAGGGTGGCGTTGGTACCCTCCGGCCGGAGCCAGCTGTGGTTGGTGGCATCGATGACGACGCGGTGGCCGAGGCCGGCAGGTAGTTCCGGCGGATGGCGGAAGATTGCGACCTGGAGGCGGCGGGGAACGAGATCGAGATTAACGCCGAGGGGCGCGAGAAGCTGATTTGCCCAGGCTCCCCCGGCGAGGAGGACGCGCTCTGTATCGACGCGGCCGGCTGCGGTTTCGACGGCGACGACGCGACCGCCCTCGACGACGATTGCCGAGGCGGCGACGTGCTGGGCAATGGTGGCGCCCCCGGCCTCGGCCGCCCGGGCGAATCCGTAGAGGGTGCCGTTGGGGTCGCAGTAGCCGCTCTCCGGTTCGTAGGCGGCAGTGGTGATGTCGTCTGTGCGCATGAGGGGGTCGATCTCGCGGATTTCGCCGGGGCCGACGGTCCAGGTGTTGGCGCCGATGGCGCGGAGGGCGGCGACGTTGGCCTTGAGGTTGGCGGCATCGTCGGGGGCGACCACCTGCAGGAACCCGGACTGGGTGAAGCCGGCATCACCGGCGCCGACGACGTCCTTCCAGTGGCGGAATACCTCGAGGCTGCGAAGGGTGAGCTGGGCTTCGTGGGTGTTGGCATAGTGGACACGGACGAGGGCGCCAGACTTTCCGCTGGCCCCGGCGCCAAGCTGGCGACGTTCGAGAAGGAGCGGGCGGACGCCGCGACGGGTGAGCTGAAATGCGGTGGAGGCGCCGACAACGCCGCCACCGATGATCACGACGCCCGCGCTCTTTGGCAGCTCAGCCGCATCCGCCATGGTTGAGAGGCCTCCCGATGGCACGGACTATACTTCGGCCCAAGGCTGCAGGCCCCGAGGAGTGAGGGATGGGAGACGACGTCCGCGACGAGCGCATTGAACTTGGGGGATTGAAGTTCTTCTACCGGGACTGGGGCGACGAAGCGGCGCCACCGATCGTGTTGCTGCACGGGTTCACGGGACATTCGCGGACGTGGGACACGATCGCGCGGCAACTGGCGCCTTCGCAGCGGGTGATTGCGCTCGACCAGCGGGGCCACGGCCTCTCGGACTGGGCGGAGGAGTACAGCACAGACGCGATGGTGGAGGATGTCCACAAACTGGTCGACGCCCTGGGGTTCGAGCGCTTCCAGCTGCTGGGCCTTTCGATGGGTGGCCGGGTGGCGCTGCACTTCGCGGGGACGTATCCGGCGCGGGTAGCACGCCTGGTGATTGTGGACATCGCGCCGGAGACGAACCGGGACGGGATGCAACGGATCCAGGAGAGCACCCGGGCACAGGACGTCTTCGACAGCGTGGAGGAGGCCCTGGCGGCCTCGGCGAAGGCGAACCCGATCGCGCCGGCGGGAGAACGTGAGCACCGCGTGCGCAACAACCTGATGCGGCTGGAGGACGGACGGGTGACGTTCCGGCATGACCGCGGCCTGCGCACGGGCGAACGTCCATTGGTGCGCCCAGCGCCCGAGGATGGATGGGCGCTGTGCCGGGCGATCACCGCCCCGACGCTGTTCATCCGGGGAGCACAGTCAGACTTGATCACGCCCGAGTTGGCAGCACGGATGGGCAAGGAGATCCCCAACTGCACGGTCGTGGAGGTTGGCCCGTCGGGGCATTCCGTGCCGCTGGACAACCCGGAAGGATTCGCGAAGGCCGTGTTGCCCTTCGTAAGCCCGGTATGGGCCACGGAGCGGTAGAGGTGGCGTTATCGTGTAAACGGGCCGTAAATAGATAAAGGAATCGGGGGATCCTTCCTAGCCGTTACCTTGCCCGCAGAATTCGGCGTGCCTACGCTGATCGGCAGTGAGGGTCCCGCCCCTCAGGGAGACTACGAAACCATGACACCAACTCGACTCGCATGGATCGGCGCCGGACTCATCGCTCTCGCAGCGGTGCCGGCGGCCATACTCGGCCTCGGTCGACTCCAGGATGCTCATGCACAGGGGTTCCCGCCGGAGCCGCCGGCGACGTATTACGGCACGCTAAGCGGCGCTGCGTCGGGCGACGGCATTGTCGCTGCCATCGGCAGTGGCGCTTCGTCGCGGAGCTGCGGTAACGGCGCCGTCCTCACTGACGCGAGCAGCACGGTCTATGTGGTCGACGTGATCACCGACGACCAGACGGCTGGCTGTGGCGACAGCGGCCGGAGCATTCGCTTCTACATCGCACCGCAACAGGCCGGGGCAGGCGGCAAGTTCGCAACCCAGACCGCCACGTGGCAGGGCGCCGGCGCCCACGCCCAGAACCTCACGGCCGGGCCGGCTCTCACGAACATCCTCTACACGCCGCAACTCTCGGCCCTGATCGCCAACTAGCGTTCAGGCGCCGGGCTCAAGACCCCAGGACCTCAGCAGCCGGCCGGCCGCTGAGGTCCTTCCATTTTCGGCGGAGAGCAGGCGGGCAATGTCCGCTGGCGTATCGAGGTCGAGGGCGATGCGAGGAAGGTCGACCATCTCGGATGCGACATGAGCCTCTTCAGCGGCCATGCGATGGAGCGAGGCGCTGAGGCGGCCGTAGTGGAGGTCGATGACGTCGGGCGGACGCAGGAGCATCGCATTCGTGCCGCCATCCGCACTTTCGACCATGGTGACCGACGGTGACGCCGGGGCGGCCGCAATGAGGCGCTCCAGGTCTCCGGCGGCGATGAGCGGGAGATCGCCGTGGAGGATGAGGATCTCCGGCGCGGCGACGAGATCGATTGCTGCCCGGAGCTGGCCATTCAATCCGTCCGCCTGTTCGCTTTCCGCCACCGGTGCGTGCGGTTCAGGGACAGCGGCGCGTACGACCGGGTCGGCTGAGAGGACGATTGCCGAACCCCCGGCTTCGCCGACGGCGCTGAGCACGGTCGCGAGCGTGGCAAGGGCAAGATCGGAACGCTGAGCGGGAGAGAGAAGTTCGGCGAGACGGCCCTTGGCCCGATCGAGGCGATTCACGGGCACGAGGACGAGAGGGATCACGGGCGAATGCCGGCGGCGGCGAGGGTATCGGCGGCGAGCTCCGCTTTCCGTTGGTCGCTCGTCATCATCGTGTCGGTGACGGCGCACTGGAGGCCGAGCGCCTCGATGGCCGGGCGCAGGGCGGCGTCCTGTTGGTCGATGACGAAGACATCGAGGATGCCGGCGTAGATGCGGGCGACGCCGAGCGCCGAGACCTCGTGACCGAGGGTACGAAGCATCCGGGCGGCCGGCCCTTTCACGACATCGCCGGCGATGATGGGGCTGATGCCGACCTTCTTCGCCGGCGAAGCTGCGATGGCATCGCGGACGCCGGGGACGGCGAGGATTGGACCAACGCTGACGAATGGGTTGCTTGGCGCGAGGATGAGGACGTCGGCGCCGGTGATCGCGTCAAGGACGCCGGGCGCGGGCTGAGCGGCTTCGATGCCGTCGAATTCGATCCGCTGGACGTCGGCTTCGCCGCGGAGACGGACCATGTACTCCTGGAAGGGGATTTCGCCCTCGGTGGAAAAGATGCGGGTTGTAACCCGCTCGTTGGCCATGGGGAGGATGCGGACATCGACGTCCCAGGCGTTGGCGATGCCAGCGGTGATCTCGTGATAGGGCAGGCCCTCGCGGAAGAGGCGCGTGCGGTGAAGACAGGTGGCGAGGTCGATATCGCCAAGGTTAAACCAGTCGGGGTAGCCAAAGCGGTGGAGGGCGCCGACGACGGCGAGGCTGTCACCGGCGAGGCCCCAGCCGGTGGCAGGGTTGACGGCGCCGGCAAGCGCATAGGTGACGATGTCGACATCGGGGGCAACGTAGAGGCCAAACATCTCGACGTCGTCGCCGGTGTTGGAGATGACGGTGATATCGCGGGGCGGCACAACCTGGACGAGCCCCTGGAGAAAGCGGGAGGCGCCAACGCCGCCGGCGAGCACGGTGTACATCGGACGCTCCTGCCTGTGGTGCTGGCACGATTCTAGTGGGCGGCGGCTCGCGAGTCTGATACGGGTGCAGTGTGCCGGGCATGGTCTACACTCGTGGACGATGCTGCGACAGCGGGCTGGCCGCCGGTGAGCGGCCCTGGACTCCTCGCGAGGGCGCGTCCCCTGCTGCGACCGGGCGGGCGGCCGGTGAATCGCGCGCTTGGGCACCTCACGCGGCTGCAGTTGCGGTGGGAGTACCTGCGTCACGATATCGACGGGGTCGCGGGCCGCATCCGCACCCTCACTTCGGGCCACGCCGATGCGATGCGCCAGTTCGGAGCGAAGATAGCGCAGGACGCGATGGTGGTTGGGCCGGTGAGCATCGTGAACGCGCGGCGCGACTTCTCGAACCTGACCATCGGCAAGCGGACGCACATCGGGAGCGAGGTGTTCTTCGACCTTGCGGAGGCGATCACGGTCGAAGATGGCGCCACGGTCAGCATGCGGACGATCCTGATCTCACACTTCGATGCGGGCCGGAGCAGCCTGGCTGAATCGCGCCCGCGGCAAACGGGGCCAGTACGGATCTGCGCGAACGCCTACATCGGGGCCGGCGCGATCATTCTCCACGGGGTGACGATCGGCGAAGGGGCGCTGGTGGCTGCAGGAGCGGTGATCTCGAAGGACGTGCCGCCGGGCGCCGTCGTTGCGAAACCGGCGGCGCGCGTCATCGACCATAGCGACGACTGAGATGGACATCGCGACCGGCAGTCTTGTCTCGCTGACGTACCGGGTCGCGGGGATCGTCTCGCTGGCGGCGCTGACGATCATCACGGCGCGGGCGCTGCCGGTCGACGAACTTGGCATCTATACCAGCGCGATTGTGGCGATTGGCGCGATCGGGACGGTTGCCGGCAGTTTTTCGGGCTCGGCAGGGTATTTCGTTTCGAACAGGGGCCGGGCGGCGCCGGAGGTCGCCTCGAATGTGACGCTCCTGGGGCTGGCCATGGGCGGCATCCTGCTGGTGACGGGCCTGGCAGTGGCGATCTTCGCCAACGGCGATGTGGCGACGGCGGCGGTGATCGCAGGGCTGGCCATGCCACCGCTAATCGTGCGGACGGCACTGGGCGGCGTGTATGTGGGGATCAACGCGCTGCTGCGGTACGCATTTTCGCTGCATGGGTACGGGGTGTTCGCGCTGCTGGGCACGGTTCTATGGGTAGTGCTGCTGGACCATCGCACGGCGGTGGACGCGCTCGGCGTCTGGATTGCAGCGCAGTACCTGTCGTTCTTCGCCGTGGCCCTGACGAGTCCCGGCTGGTGGCGGTGGCTGGCGACGCACCGGCCAGATCCGGCGCTGGCTTGGCAGCTTGTGATCTTCGGGGCGTTCACGGGGCTGGCGGGGTTCATCAGCTACTTCAACTACCGGGTGGACCAACTGCTCGTCATCGCACTCGATAGCGAGGCGGGGGCAGGCCTCTACGCCCAGGCGGTGCGGATCGCCGAGGCGTTGTGGCTGTTCTCGACGGCAATCGCGGTGGCGAGCTACGCAGCTGTCGGCTCGACGACGCGATCGGAGTCGAGCCGGATTACGGCCCAGGGGGTGCGGCACACGCTGCTCATCGTCACGGTGCTGGCTGTCCCGATCGCGGTCGTGGCGCCGTGGCTTCTGCGGTTCCTCTTCGGCGAGGAGTTTGGGGCTGCCGGGACATCGCTCCGCCTGCTTTGCCTGGCGACGCTGATTTACGCGCCGCAGTCGATCCTTTCGAACTTCTACACGGTGCAGCTGGGGAAGCCGTGGATCTCGCTGTCGCTTGCCGGGGGTTCGCTGGCGGTGAGCGTAGTGGCGAGCGTCCTTATCATCCCGCGGGTGGGATTTGTGGGAGGCGCCTGGGCGACCCTGATCAGCTACGGGGTGACGGCGGTGATCTCGACGTGGCTCTTCCTCCGGCTTTCGGAAGCGCGGTTGCCGGACCTGTTTGTCATCCGCCGGGCGGACCTGGCGAGTTACCGCCGTCTGGCCCGAAACCTGACCCGGCGTCTCGGCCTCGGTAGCCCCGCGACGACGGGCCAAGAGGCGTGAGCCGGATCGCTGTTGTCGGCCTGCCGTATTTCGGCTCCCGTGTCGCCGCCACGCTGGCGGGCGCGGGTTACGACGCTCGCTATGTGCCATCGCTACCGACAGCGGCGAAGAACCCGGGCGCGGCAGCACACCTGGTGCGCGCCGACCTTGTTTACGCAATCGGCTCGAGCATCGCGCGACGATCACCCGTGGACATGGTGGCGCGGTTCAAGCGTGTGCTTATGCACTGGGTGGGAAGCGACGTCCTCCACGCGCTCGGCACGCACGGTGAGGGGCGCGTGTCGGCGCGGCTGGCGGGCGTGACGCACTGGGCCGACGCCAGCTGGCTGATCGACGAGCTGCGGCCGCTCTGGCCTGGACGTTTCCGAACATCCGCTGCCGATGCCGATCGCGTTCGGCCAGCCGAAGCCCATGCCCGAGGAGCCGAAAGTGCTGGTGTTCCTGCCGAGCCAGCCACACGCCGCCTACGACGTGGCGGGGACGATCGAGGTGATCGACCGAGCTCCGGATGTGCCGTTCGTGCTGGTCGGCGGGTTCAGGCTGAATCGCGCCAATGTTGAGAATCTCGGCTTCGTGAACGGCCTGGCGCCGGTGTACGAGCGCTGTTCGTGCTTTTTGCGGCTGGTGAACCACGATGGGCTTTCTCACAGCGTGGTGGAAGCGCTCTCGTTTGGGCGCGAGGTGATCTGGAACTACCCGATGGCCGGCGTAACGCAAGTCGAGGGCGTCGATGGGGCGGTGGAAGCGGTACGAGCGCATGTGTCCCGGCCATTGCGGCAAAACGACGCAGGCATCGAAGCGGCAAGCCGCTACCTGCCTGCGCGGGTGACGGCGGAAGCGACAGCCGGTCTCGAGGCGCTGCTGAGGTGAAGCGGCTGCTGGTGAACCCATTCGATTTCGAGCTGGCGCCGGCGCGGGAACTTGCGTTTGTGTTCCTGCTGCTGGCGGCGGTGCTCTCGCCGAATTTCAGCATGCCCGGGAGCCTGCCGGCGATCAGGCTGGAGCAGGTCATGCTGGCGGGCTACCTGCCGCTCCTCGGGCTGCACTACTGGCACCACCGGGAGTTATGGCGCGTGGGGCTTGTCGACCTGGCGTTCGTGGCCCTCGGCGTTGCGATGGCGATCACGCTGGCGGCGGCGCCGCTCTTCCTGAACGCGGTGTCGTGGTCGCTGCGGGACCCGTTCGAGATTGCGCGAGTGGTGGAGTACTGGGTCCTGTTCCGCCTGGCGTTGACGCTGGACGCCGAGCAAGCGTGGAAGGACGCAGTGGTGATCCTTCCCGGGCTGGGCGTGCTTCTCGGTATCTTCGCCTTCTTCCAGTACGTGGACCCGGGTAGCTTCAACGACACGGTGACCGGCGTTTGGGCCGTCAGCCACAACCTGGACGGTGTGGAGCGAGCGGGACGCACGGTAGGGACGATCGGGAACGCAAATTACTTCGGCGCCTTCTCCGGGTTGTTGCTGATCGTGGCGCTTGCGGTGATCGCGCTGCGACGGCCGCGGCGCTGGATGTACGGCCTGATGGTCCTGGCGGTGCTGTGCACGGCGTTTTCGATGGTCAGTGCCCAGTCGCGAACGGCCGTCCTCGGCGTGTTGATTGCGCTGACGGTAGGCGCTGGCGCTGATCTTCGTGAAGGAACGGGGACGAGCGGCATATTTCCCGGCTATCGGGATCTTCGTCCTCTCGGCCGCCGTCTCCGTGACTTTTGTCGAAATGCGGCCGCCGGACGTCGGCTCGTTCTCGGCACGTTTCGCACCGTCGGGGCTGGTTGGACGACTCATCGCTCACGATCCGGCTCTCGCGATGGAAGTCGATCTTTGCGGGGTTCCTTGAGAGCGGCCCGAGTTTCTGTGAGGGAGAGCGCCTGGAGCATCGCAAGCTTCCAGACAGCCATGCGACGACGACAGACCTGGGATGGCCGGCCGCGGACGCGGCGGCAATGGACCGCGATATGAAGCGCAAGGACGATGTCGCCGATATCGGCCGGGCGGTGCTGGACTACTACTGCGACAAAGACAAATGGCCTGTCGACCTGGATCTCCAGGCAGCTCTCGTCCCGAAATTCATGGACTCGCTCCCCGCCGACCCTTCGACGGGCGAGGCCTATCCGGCTTATGTCGCGAAGTCGGGGTTCCTGGTAGGGGCGAAGCTAGAGAACGCCGCAGACTCCGAAGGGCCGATCTATGCACTTGGCACTATCCCAAACATCGCTGCGAACCCGAGTTTTGAGACAGGAACGCCGCCCGTCGGATGGGGGGTGACGGGCCCGGCGGAGGTGACCCGGAACGAGGAGCCCCTGTTCGGCAGTCACGCGGCGGAGCTGACGGTGGAGCCGGGCGGCGGATACTACGACACCGTGGTTTTCGACTTCACCCGAGATGCGGACTACAACACGGCGATCTACGTGCGGCCGGTTGGAGATGCGCCGCTGACGCTCCAGGTCTACCTCTCGGCGACGCTGGCAGACGGGTCGACAGAGGAGCCCTTCGCGGAAACGACCGTGACGGTTGAGCCCGGCGGCTGGACGCAGGTGGTGTTGCCGTTCAAGACGCCGGCAGAGAACCGGGTCACGATCCTCCAGGTAATCCTCCGGGTCCCGGCGGATGGGGAGACAGCGACATTCGCCGTCGATGGCGCCACGCTGACCCAGGGGACGATCGCCCCCGGCTTTTCGCGGATTACGGACACTGACCCATCGCGGCTACGGAACGATGAGCTGCCGCGGTTTGCGGACTCGCCAATCATCGGCGCGGGACCGCGGAAGGACATCGAGCTGGGTACGGTCGACAACGAGTACGCGCTCTTCCTCGACCGCTACGGACTGATCGGGACGGTAGCCTACCTTGCCCTGTTCGGGGCGGCGTTCCTCGTCGCCTGGCGCGCATGGCGGCTCGAAGCGGGGATTGTGGCGACGGGCGGGCTCGTGATGGTCACGTACACGGTGCTGCTGGCGTTCTTCAACATCACGGCAGGCAGCTACTATCACTTCCAGATCATGGCGGTGTACTGGCTGCTGACGGGTGCGCTCGCGGCGGGGACCGGCTACGGACGCCGGTTTGGAGGGCCTGATGCCTGAACGGGCGATCCACGTCGGCGTGCTGACCTCCGTGCACCCGCCGCTGGATACGCGAATCTTCCACCGGGAAGCGAAGGCAGCGCGAGATATGGGGGCGCGAGTGACGCTTATCGCGCCCGGTGCGCCGAAGCATCCTGTCGATGGAATCGGGTTTCTATCACTGCCGAGCTGGGGCGGACGGGCGGGGAGACCGTTCCGGTGGCCGGTGCTCTGGTGGAAAGCGTGGAGGCTGAAGGCCGACGTCTACCACTTCCACGACCCGGAACTCCTCCCCTGGGGGCTGCTCCTCCACTGGGTGACGCGGAAGCCGGTGATCTACGACTCGCACGAATACCTGCGCGAGGACATTTCGACGAAGCACTGGATACCGCGGTTGGTTCGCGGCCCGCTCTCGCGGTTCGCCGATTGGTTCGAAAAGCGGGTTGCGAAGCGGCTGAGCGCGGTTGTGACGGTGACCGAGGACATGGGCGAGCGTTTTCGGCCCTTCCAGCCGAAGGTCGCCGTCGTGCGCAATCTCCCCCCGGCGTCGGCGCGGCCAAAGGCTGTCGGGGGGAACGGAAGCCGGATGTCGTGTACGCAGGCCTGCTGAACGCGGCGCGCGGACTCGACATCCTCTACGAAACGGCGCGACTGGTGCACGAAGCGCACCCGGAGACACGTTTTACGATGATCGGCAACGTCGAGTGGCACGAGGTGGACCCTGCCTTGCAGGCGAAGACGACGGAGGAGTGGGAGTCGGTGGGGGTCGACTTCGTGGGAACGGTGCCGTTCGAGGATGTTGCGCCAATGCTGGCCAAAGGATCGATTGGCTGGTTACCGCGGAGCCCGCTCGACCTGAACAATCTGCTCGCGTGGCCGAACAAGCTGGTGGAGTACATGGCGGCGGGACTGCCGATTGTCGCGTCGGACTTGCCGACCCAGGCAGCGGTGATCGCGGAGGCCGGGTGCGGAATCGCGGTCGATTCGGTGTCGCCCGCGGCCCACGCAACGGCAATCAACGAATTGTTGGATAATCGAGAGCGAGCCCGGGCGCTCGGAGAAGCCGGCCGGGAAGCATCGGAGACGAAATTCACATGGGAAGCGGACGCCCAGAAATTACAGGCCCTTTACAGGGACCTGTGCAGATCGGGTGACCCTTCATTGACCCTACAGGAGGGCCATCCATAACATCGGACGGAATGGGAGAGCTGTCTGTATGAATATGCGTTTGAACGCAATTGGCAAGGGCATCCTCGTCGCCCTCGCCGCAGCCGTTCCCCTCGCCTTGATCACCGCGGCCGACGCGGCCACGGGGATCCCCGAAGGCAAGGAGAACACGATCGTCATCGTCCAGAACGTGGGCGACGCGCCAGCGGATATTTCGCTCGACATTTACACGCCTGCCGGCATCCTCGTGCCAGCGGCGTCGCGGGTGTCGATGGATGTGGCGCCGGGTGGGACCACGCAGTTCCCGCAGGCCGTGAACGACGGTCTCGTGGCCGGGTTCCGCGGTGTCGGCGTGATTTCGGCCGACCAGCCGGTGAACGCGCTGGAGGTCCGGGACATCCTGCGGCCGACGGCAACCGAGGCCAAGTCGTATTCGCTGGCCAACGCGACGGCGACGGGCGGCCACCAGCTGGCGATGCCGATCCTCTTCAATGAGTTGCTGACGGCTGACTGGAATAGCCGTATCAGCCTCGGTGAACGTGGGAAGCACGACGGCCTGCGTGAACATGACCTACTACCTGACCGGTGGCAACAGCGGGACGGTGGTGGACAACGGTCCGGGCTGCCTCAGCGGGACGGGCTACACGCTGAATGCAGGTGCCCAGATAACGTTTAGCCCTGAACCGGGCGACATGCCGTTCCCAAACGGGACGTTCAACAACCAGCTGGCCGCGCTGGCGACCGTCCGCAATGCCGCAGACAGCAACAAGATCGCGGCGATCGTCGACATTTACCGGAGCGACGGAAACCGGCTGCTGGGTTCGTACAACGCCCTGGTCTATGACCCGGACAACCCCAATTCCGACGATGTTGGCACGGACGTGGCGGCGCCGATCGCGATGAAGAGCAACTCGGGCTTCTATACCGTCGTGGGCGTGATGAACCTCGGCGCCTCGGCGGGTGTGAGCATCGAGTACTCCGGCAACCTCGCCGACGGTACGGGCGCGGCCTCGCAGGTCAACGTGAACCTCGGAAACGTGGACACGGCGAGCTTCCATTCGACCTACAGCGGCGGTACGAACGTCCCGCAGGGCTTCATCGGCTCGGCGCGCGTGACGTCCACGAGTCCACTCGCGGTCGTGGTGATTCGCGGCAAGCAGACATCGGCCGGGTCCGGCGTCAACGAAGCTGCCTACGCGGCGGTGAACGGCGTCCCGACCGACCGGGCGACGACAGAATGGCGAGCACCGCTGTTCTTCCGGCGCTTTTCGCCGGGCGGGCCGGGCACTTTCGGCTTCAACAGCTGGGTGCAGGTGCAGGTTGCGGACGGCACAACGTCGCAGGTGAAACTGCGGTACGTGGGTGACCCCACTTCCGGATGCCCGGTTGGTCCATTCGAATCGACCTGGACCGTGAGCGGCAGCAAGGTCTTCCTCGCCAACGCTGACACGGACAACGGGTTCCCGGCCGGGAACGCGCCAAGCTGCTTCTTCGGTGGCCTGACGGTTACGAGCATGGACGCGAAGGACCTGATCGTGATTACGCAGGTCGGCGCGGACAAGTTCCCCGGCGGCGACTCAGAAGGTCTGAGCAACAGCTTCCCGAGCGAATAGCCCCGGGAGTCATCAGGAACGTGCAAACAGGGCGCCCGAATGGGCGCCCTGTTTTGTTGTCAGGAGCCGAAGCGTCGCTCGATGGCGTTGAGCATCCGCGAAGCGGCGTGGCCGTCGCCATAGATGGCGGGATGGCGCGACCCCCGCGGAGGATCCGCGATGGCCGCGCGGATGGCGTCCGTTCGGGCGCCAACCAGGGTGTTCCAGCCCAGGTCGACCGTCTCGGTCCACTCGGTGTCCTCGCGAAGCGTGACGCAGGGAGTCTCGAGCAGGTAGGCCTCTTTCTGGAGGCCGCCGGAGTCGGTGACGACGGCCTCGGCTGCCGGCCACGAGGGCGACGGTATCGACGTAGCCAAGCGGCGCCACGGGAAAGATGTTGGCGGGCAGGATGATGCCTTCGCGGTCGATCACGGCTTTGGTGCGCGGGTGGACGGGGAAGACGGCGCGGGTTTCGCCTTCGAGGCCGGCCAGGATGGCAGCGCAGGAGACGCGGGTCGTCGGTGTTCGAGGCGCGGTGGACGGTGAGAAAGAGGAAGGGACCCGGGTCCAGGCCGAGTTCGAGAAGGATTGCCTCGGGCGGACGGCCACGGCCGCGGGCTGCGAGGAGGGCATCGACCATGATATCGCCGGCGTTTTCCGCCCGAGCGGCGAGCCCCTCGATGGTGAGGTTCTGGATGGCGGATTCGTTGGGCGCAAGAAGGAGGTCGGAGGCGTGGTCGACGAGAACCCGGTTGATCTCCTCGGGCATGGCCCTGTTGAAGCTGCGCAGGCCGGCCTCGACGTGGACGACGGGGATGCCGAGCTTCGCAGCGGCGAGGGCGCCGGCGAGGGTGCTGTTGGTATCGCCGAAGACGACGACGGCGCCGGGGGTGTTCGCGAGCAGGTCGGCCTCGATGCCTTCGAGGGCACGGGCGGTCATTGTCGCGTGGGAACCGGAGCCGACGCCGAGGTTGCGATGGGGCTCGGGGATGCCGAGTTCGCGGAAGAACCGTTCCGACATGCCTTCGTCGTAGTGCTGGCCGGTGTGCAGGATGCGCTCGTCATGTCCGCGGGCGCGGGCTTCGGCCGAGAACGGCGCCAGTTTGATGAACTGGGGCCGGGCGCCGACGACGGTGGTGAGTCGCATGGGATGAGTGAACCGGAAGGGAAGGCTAGGCGCACGCCCAATTGACCGGCGCGGGCCGAGAACCATACGGTTGCCTGATGGCCGCCCCCGCCCTGCCGACGCGACTCGACAGAGTTGACCTCGCACTGCCGGAAAGGCCGCTGGTCTCGATTGTGATCCCGGCGTTGAACGAGGAGCGCTACATCGTTGCGCTGCTTGAATCGCTTGCAGCGCAGGATTACGGCGCCGACGCGATCGAGGTCCTGGTGGCCGATGGGGACAGCAAGGACGACACACGCGGGCTGGTCTCCGAGTTTCCGAACCGGTTCGCGCGCCTCGAGATCGTGGACAATCCCACGGCGGATCACGGCGGCGGGCCTGAACGAAGGCATGGGGAGGGCGCAGGGCGATTGCTGGATCATCCTCGGAGCCCACAGCTTCGTGCGGCCGGATTTCGTGCGGCAGTCGGTGGAGGCGCTCCGGCGGACGGGAGCGGCCTGCGTCGGCGGCCCCATCGAAACGATCGGGCACGGCGCCACCGGGAAAGCGATCGCGGCGGCGATGTCGACACCGTTTGGCGTTGGCAATGCGCGCTTCCGTTACTCGCAGACCGAAGAGGACGTCGATACGGTGCCGTTCGGCTGCTACCACCGCAAGGTCTGGGAAATCGTGGGACGGTTCGACGAGGACATCGCAGCGGCCGATGACGATAACTACAACGCGCGGGTACGCGACGCCGGCGGCCGGATCGTGTTGGTGCCGGAGATCAAGAGCACCTACTACGCGCGAAGCACCTACCGGGAACTGGGGCACCAGTATTACCAATACGGCAAAGCGAAGGGGATGCTCTTTCGCCGCGGCCGCAGGCTGGAACCGCGCCACTTTGTGCCAGCGAGCGCGGTGCTCGGCGGGCTTGTGTTGCTCTTGTTCGGGCTGTGGCTGGCCGTGGCCCGCGTTGTGCTGGTCCTTGCGGGGCTGGCATATAGCGTGGTGGTGGCGGTTGGCTCAGCGCGAGCAGCCGGGCACGAGGCGAACCCCGTACGGATCGCGGTGGCGCTGGCGTTCATGCACATCTCATATGGGGCGGGATCGCTCTCCGGCGTCCTGCGCTCTGTTCCTTCGCGATGACGTCGCGCGCGGAGGCGGAAGGGCTCGACGCCGCCGACCCCCTGGGCCATCTCCGGGAGCGGTTCATGTTGCCGCCGGGCGTCATCTATCTCGACGGGAATTCGCTGGGGCCGCTGCAACATCGCGTCGTCGAAGCGCTGAACCGGGTCACCGGAGACGAGTGGGGAAACGGGCTGATCCGGAAGCTGGAACGCGGCCGGATGGATGGAGCTGCCGCGGAAGTTGGGCGACCGGATTGCACCCCTGATCGGAGCCTCAGCAGGTGAGGTGATCTGCGCCGATTCGGTCTCGGTGAACCTGTTCAAGCTGATCGGCGCGGCGCTGGCGATGCAGCCCGGGCGGACCGTTGTGCTGAGCGAGCGGGACAACTTCCCGACGGACCTGTACATCGCGCAGGGCGCGGCCGGGGCGCTGACAGGGGAGCACCGGCTCAAGCTCGTCGACCGGGTGGACCTGGCCGAAGCGCTCGACGAGGAGGTCGCGCTGCTGATGCTGACGCATGTCGACTTCCGAACGGGCGCGCTGCACGACATGGCCGCGCTCACGAAGCGGGCACACGAGGTGGGCGCCCTGGTGCTCTGGGATCTGTCGCACTCGGTAGGCGCGATGCCGGTGGACCTGTCGGCGGTGGGCGCTGACTTTGCCGTGGGCGGGACGTACAAGTTCCTGAATGGAGGCCCCGGTTCGCCGGCATTTCTCTACGTTGCCAGCCGCCACCAGGAGCGGGCGACATCGCCGATCACAGGCTGGATGGGGCATGCCTCGCCGTTCGACTTTGCGGAGGACTATGCACCGGCGCCGGGCATTGCCCGCTTCGCTGCCGGGACACCGGGGATTCTCGGGATGGCAGCGGCGGACGCCGCGATGGAGATCTGGGAGGGGGTGTCGGTCGAGGATGTGCGGCGAAAGTCGAAAGCGCTGACATCGCTGTTCATCGACCTCGTGGAGGAGCGACTCGCAGGGCAGGGGTTCGCCCTCGCCTCACCTCGCGAGGCGGCGCGGCGCGGGAGCCAGGCGTCGTTCCGGCACGCGGAGGGGTATGCGATCATCCAGGCGCTGATCGCGCGCAAGGTGATCGGGGATTTCCGGGCGCCAGACCTGCTGCGCTTCGGCTTCGCGCCGCTGTACACCCGCTTCGTCGACGCCTGGGATGGCGTGGAGCGGCTCGTGGCGGTGATGGCGAGCGGCGAGTTCAGGGCGGCGAAGTACCAGGAGCGGGCGGCTGTCACCTAGCGGTGATGCCGCTACGATCCGGCCATGAGCGAGTTCCGGGTCCCGTTTTTCCGGCCGAATATCGACGAAGACGACATTGCGGCCGTAACGGATTCGCTGCGGAGCGGGTGGCTGACGACGGGGCCAAACGCGCGGGCCCTGGAAGAAGAGCTCTCGGCGTACTGCGGGGCGCCGTTCGTCAACGTCGTCAACAGTTGCACGGCGGCGATGCAGCTTGCCCTCGCGGCATGGGAGATCGGCCCCGGCGACGAGGTCATCACGACCCCATACACCTTCGTGGCCACGGCGAACGTAGTGGTCCACCTGGGGGCGACGCCGGTCTTTGTGGATGTGCGGGAGAAAGACTTCAACATCGATCCGGCGAAGATCGCGGCAGCGGTGACGCCTGCGACCAGGGCGATCATCCCGGTGCACTTTGCGGGCGAGCCCTGTGACATGGACGCGATCGGTGAGATCGCGCGGGCCCACGGCATCAAGGTGTTGGAGGATGCGGCGCATGCGATCGGGGCCGAATACCTTGGCCGGCGCATCGGGACGATCTCCGACGCGGCGGCCTTCAGCTTTTACGCCAACAAGAACATGACGACGACCGAAGGCGGCGCCCTGGCCACGGCAGACGAAGAGCTGAGCGACCGGGTGCGGAGCCTGACGCTCCACGGGATGACGCGGGATGCCTATCGCCGGTATGACGCGGGTGGCGCCTGGCGCTATGACGTGACAGAGATCGGCTACAAGGACAATCTTCCGGACCCGGCGGCGGCGCTCGGGCGGAGGCAGCTGGCAAAGCTGGATTGGTCGATCGAAGAGCGGACGCGAATCGCGCGCCGCTATACCGCCAACCTGCGGTCGATGGACCATGTGATCCTGCCCTGGTTCGACGAGCGCAACCGCCAGCCGTGGCATCTCTTCGTCATCCGGATTGGGGAGACGTCCCCGGTGGCACGCGACGACGTGATTCGCGGGCTGGCCGAGCGCGGAGTCCAGACTTCGATGCACTTTATCCCCGTGCATACGTTCACGGCGTACCGGGAGATGGGGCGCTGGAGGGAAGGCGATTTCCCGGTGGCGGAGAGGCTCTCGGCGAGCGCGATTACGCTGCCGATGTTCCCGGACATGACGGACGCCGACGTGGATTATGTATGCAACGCGCTGGGCGACACGCTGCGAGCGGGCACCCGGTAGTCGCACATCCACTTCGGCGGGCCGCGACGAATTCTTTACAAATATGTGAATTCGGGTTTCCACCCTGTAACCAAACAGGTCGCCCTGCCGTCTATAGCAGTAGAGAGTCCGCAATAGCGGGATCTCGACAAGGAGACCCGGCATGGAAAGCACGAACAGCACAGTTGGTAACCCTGAGGCGGCGCGGTCGAACCTGCGCACCTGTGCTCGCTGCGGTCTCACGTACGACTGGCGCCGGTCGCCGAGTTCGTCGTTGAAGATGACCTATTGCGGTTCGCTCTGTGAGAGGGGCGACCTGGGCTTCACGATTGAAGCCTTGCTGCGAGTGGAGGGCCCGGCGCGAGAAGCTGCGGTTGCGGCGCCAGCCTTCGAGCGACTGGTGGCTGCCTAGGGCGATCTCGGCCCTTAACGTTTCCCCTGATAGCCTCTCCGCGCGCGAGTAGTACCCTCCAATCGAGGGTGCGCGGCGTTGCACGCCCGAGGGAGGGCTGAATGTCAGGCTTTCTGCTTGTGGTGCTCGTTCTCGCGGGCCTCGTAGTCGTGGGCCTCGTCGCCTTGACGATTTACGACCTGACCCAGCGCCGTCACGCCATCCTTCGCAATTTCCCGATCATTGGCCATTTCCGCTTCTGGCTGGAGGCGATCGGCCCCGAACTGCGCCAGTACATCGTGACCAGCAACACGGAAGAGTTGCCCTTTAACCGCGACCAGCGGTCGTGGATCTACGCCTCGGCAAAAGAGCAGAACAACTACCACGGATTCGGCACGAGCGAGGACCTGGAGCGGTCGCCGAACTACATCATCATCAAGCATTCGGTATTCCCGCTTGCTTCGCCGGACAAGGGGATGCCGGACTACGACCCGCAGTGGCGGTTGCCTTCGGCCAAGGTGCTGGGGGCTTTCATGAAGCGAAAGCACGCGTTCCGACCGGACTCGGTCGTGAATATCTCGGGAATGAGCTACGGCGCCCTGAGCCCGCGGGCAATCGAGGCGCTGAACGCGGGCGCGAAGCTGGCAGGTTGCCTCCACAACACGGGAGAGGGCGGGATAAGCCCCTACCACCTGCAGGGGGGCGAGCTGATCTGGCAACTGGGGACGGCGTACTTCGGGGCGCGCACCGACCAGGGCAGGTTCGACATGTCGCGATTCCGGGACAACGTCACGGCGGCGCCGGTGAAGGCGATCGAAATCAAGTTGAGCCAGGGCGCGAAACCAGGCGTGGGGGGGTTGCTCCCCGGGGCGAAGGTTAACGAAGAGATCTCGAAGATTCGCGGCATTCCCGTGGGGGTTGACTGTCACAGCCCGAGCACTCACCCCGAGTTTTCGAACATCGACTCGATGCTGGACTTCGTGGAACGGCTGGCGGAGGAGTCGGGGCTCCCGATCGGGATCAAGTCCGCGGTCGGCGACCACACGTTTTTTGGCGAGCTGGCCCTGCAGATGTCGACGACGAACAGGGGCGTGGACTTCATCACGATCGATGGCGGCGAGGGCGGTACGGGGGCAGGACCGCTGGTGTTCACGGACCACGTGGCGCTGCCGTTCAAGATGGCCCTGGCGCGGGTCTACCGAGAATTCGCCGAGTACGAGATGGCGGACAAGGTGATGTTCATCGGCAGCGGCAAGCTCGGGTTCCCGGAGTCGGCCTTGCTGGCGTTTTCGATGGGCTGCGACATGGTGAACGTTGGGCGAGAGGCGATGATGGCGGTGGGCTGCATCCAGGCGCAACGTTGTCACACGGGCCACTGCCCGACGGGTGTGGCGACGCAGAGCAAGTGGCTGATGCGCGGCCTGGACCCAACCCTGAAGTCCGTCAGGCTCGCGAACTACGTGGTGGCGTTGCGCAAGGACCTGATCGGGTTGAGTCGAGCGGTGGGAGTGCCGCACCCATCACTGGTCACGGCGACGGACATCGAGATCCTGGACGAGCACTTCGGGTCGCCTTCGGCCGGCGAAGTCTTCAACTACGAACCTGGATGGGGCCTGCCGTCGGCGGAAGACCAGGAGGCGATCCGGCTGATTATGTCGGGGGCACCGGACGCAGTGAGGAAGGCAAGCCAGGCGGAGAACGCCGCGGGCTAGTCACCTTCACGCAGGTAGGTGGTGGCGAGGGCATCGGCGTATTCGTTCCAACGGCTGCCATCGTGAGCCTTGATCCACTGAATGCGAGCGGCGGGCCGTGCCTGGGCCATCTGCCAGGCGCGTTGCACGAGGTCGAGGTTTTTCACGGGCCCTTCTTTACGTTTCCAGCCTCGTTCTTCCCAGCCTTTTGCCCACTTCGTGAGCGTGTTCACGATGAGCTGGCTGTCGCTGTAGACGTCGGCGGCCTCGTCGGGGGCGAGCATGGAGAGGCCCTCGATCATGGCGGTCAGCTCCATGCGATTGTTGGTCGTGCTGGGGTCTTCGCCAAAGCGTTCTTCAAGGACACGGCCGTTGCGGACCCTCACGGCTCCCCAACCACCGCGGCCCGGATTGCCGGAGCAGGAGCCGTCGGTGAAGACGCCGTCGCGGGGGCCGCCATCGTAACGTTCGAGGACCTGGGCAGGCGTGTGGAGGCTCCCGGGAGTGGAGCCGGCGCGGGCGGCGGTAGTGGCTCCCCGCTTCGCCGGCGGCTTCCCGGTGTCGCGACAGGTCATGCAGGTGCGGGGCGTCCAGTTGGGGTAGCGGGAACGTACTGAGGGAGGAAGCGTGAAATCGCGGCCACATTCCTGGCAGCGAAGCGTCTCATCGGCCATGAAGGCTCTGAGTATACCTGCCGACCACACGGGAACCTTGTACTAGACTGAGGCGTCATATGCCGAACCCGAGCGAACTTGGACCCGAATTCGACCACCTGATCGATGTGATGGAGCTGATTGCCCAGGCTGCTGGCGGTTATGTCTCCTATGAGTCCGCGATCCGAGGGCGGCGATCGGGCGACATCTCGGTCGTGGATGTAGCGGTTTATATCCCCTCGGCCAACGACCGGGAGGAACTCTACGTGGTGGAGTGCCACGACGGGGCGCGCGCGGCAGGGGTGAGCGTGGTGGAGGATGCGGCAGAAAAGGCCCAGAACACGGCCGCCGTCCGTTCGATGTGCGTAAGCACGGCGGGGTTCAGCCGGCCGGCCCGCAAGCGCGCGGAAGCGCTGAAAGTCGACCTCGTCACGCTCGACGACCCGTCGACGGTGCAGTGGCCGCTGTGGGTGAAGAACCGTTCGTTCCAGACGGGCGACCTGGACTGGCGGATCCTGGGGATCACGCTGCCGCCGGCGCCGGGCATACCGGGCAACGCCTTTCGGCCCGAGGTTGGCCGCGAGGACGCCCTGTTCGAGAACCCGACGGGGCGCCGATTCACGGCCGACGATCTGTTTCGACGCTGGCTGCGAATCCAGGAAAACGAAGACATGCTGATGGGAGAGGCGGACCGCGCGGATGGCGCCGTACGGAAGAAGACGGTCATGCTCGCCTTCGACCGGCCGATGAAGTTGCTGGGGACAACCGTCCGGAAGCTGCCTTCTCTGGGTGCGGTGAACTTTGAGATCGAGTTCTGGGCGCGGAAGCGGGTGATCCCGGTCTCGCTGATGGTTGCGCCGGACGAGGAGGACCCCTGGAACAGCGAGGTTGCACTCGTCTCAGGGGCGGTGAGCCACGAAGGCGAACTGAAGCGGGTGGTGATGGCGCTGGACTACGACGAGGAGACCGGCGAACGCCATGTCGGCGCGAACATCATCGTGGTGTCGCCGCCGAGGGGCGTGGGCGCCGAGACGGACGAGGATGAGGACGTCGAGGTGGCGGACGAAGACGACGCTGCGGGCGATGAGCAAGACGAAAACGTGCCGGACGCGGAAGACGCCGGTTAGTCCAGCGTCGCGTGGCCGAAGAGCACGGCGAACTGGCGGCACCAGATGATCACACTCTTGAACTGGCTGATATCGGTGCCAGCCGGAACTTCGTAGTTGAAGGCGCCGTCCGTGGCTTTCAGGTTGCCGAGGTTGAGCGCGTTGTCGTCGTAACCGTCGGGGTTCTGCGAGAGGTAGACGAAGAGGTCCGGCCCATTGAGTACCGAAAAGTCTTCGACGCGGACGGCGTAGACACCCGGCTCGGTCTCGAGGAGAAGCGCCGTCCCTCGGGCATAGTGGAACTCGTCCGCGCCCACCCAGTCGCCCCGGCTCAGCACACTCGGCTCAAAGACCGCCGTCGCTTCGGCCGTGGCGGCCGGCGATGTGGCGCCGGACGTGGCAGCGGGTCCAACCTCCCGGGTCGACGTTGGCTGTTCGGCAGTAGGTTCGTCAGCTGAGGCGCGAGCCTGGTCGCAGCGCTCGCCTTCGAAGAGGGATTCGTCGACATCGGCAGTGAGGGGATTGTCTTCACAGAGGCTGGAGCGCTGCCAGAGCGGCGAGAGGGTGTAATAGCCACCGAAACTGGCAATGAGCAGCACGGGAGCACCGATAGCAGCTGTGAGGTACTTGTGATCCCAGAGGTCCTGGTGCCAGCGGAGACGCCAGGCGAGATAGATGCCGCCGGCCAGGACGATCGCGAGGGCGAGCGCGACCGGGTAACGGTGGGGGTAGACGGTACCGGAGAAGAACTCTTCGAAGGCGCCGGCGATCGGCATAGGCTGGCTCCCCCATCCGCGTTTGTCGGGATACGGTCGCCGATGGGGACGCCGTCGTGGCTTAACGAGATGTTACGGCGAGGCCACCCGGTACCGGGACCTTTACCGGCTAGAGCGCCTCAACCATCGGCATGGGGGCGTGGGAGATCTCGAGAGCACCGAGGTAGGTCCGGGCATCGAGCTCGAGGGTGGGGGCATCCGGCGGAAGGTCGGGGTCGTTCAGGGACTTTTCGTTAACGCCGGCGAGGGCAGTGCCATCGAGGAGGACACGCCAGCCTTCGGGGACGACGATCTCCGTGCTGCCCATGATCGTGCGCACCTGGAGGAAGGCTCCGTGGTCGGCGAGATTGACCTTGCGGAGGTCGATTTCGGAGCCGCCCATCATGGTGAAAACGGAGCCTCCCGAGAACTCTTTCGCGTGGCTGGAGAATTCGAGGCCATCCATGATGCAGACGAGCTCGACCGAGTCGCTGTCTTCGTCGCCCCAGGAGCGCATGCGTGCCTTGAGGGCGAGGGCAACGATCATGACGGCGACATTGATGACGACGGCGACGGCGGTGAGGACGATGAGAGGGCGACCGAGGAAACGGCCCATGGACTTTCTCCCGGGGATGTACTGACACCGTACGCGGGGAGGGTTGCGGCGTCGACACCGGCGACCGGGCAGCGCGTTACGAGTACGCTACAACGCCATGGAGCCCGTCGAGGCGCTACGCCGGATCGCTTTCCTGTTGGAGAGCCAGAACGCGGCGACGCCGAGAGTGAAGGCCTTCCGGGGAGCAGCGGCCACGGTCCTGAAACTGGGACCGGCGGAGACCGCAAAGAGGGCCCGGGCAGGGACGCTCACGGAGCTGGAAGGGATTGGCCCTTCGACGGCGACCGCGATTGCGGATTGCATAGCGGGGAAGCGACCCGAGTACCTGGCGAAGCTCGAAGCAGAACCGGCAATCGAGCCGGCCACTGTGCCGGGTAGGGTGCTCTTCGAGGCACTCCGCGGGGACCTTCACGTGCATTCGGACTGGTCCGACGGCGGGTCACCCATCGAGGAGATGGCGCGCGCCGCCGCGGAGCTGGGACATGACTACATGGTGCTCACGGACCATTCGCCGCGCCTGACGGTGGCCAACGGGCTGAGCGAAGAACGGCTGCTGAGGCAACTCGACGAGGTGGCACGGCTGAATGCCGAGATGGCCCCGTTCCGCATCCTGACGGGCATCGAAGTCGACATCAACGAAGATGGATCGCTGGACCAATCGCCGGAGTTGCTCTCGCGGCTCGATATCGTGGTCGGCAGCGTGCACAGCAAGTTGCGAATGGAATCAGAACCGATGACGCGACGGATGATCATGGCGGTGGCGAACCCGCGTCTGGATGTGCTCGGTCACTGCACGGGGCGGATGCGGGGAGGGCGGGCGAACCGGCCGGAGTCGACCTTCGATGCGGAGCTGGTGTTTGCGGCCTGCGCTCGTTTCGATAAGGCGGTGGAGATCAACTGCCGGCCGGAACGGAATGACCCGCCGCGGCGGCTTGTCGCGCTGGCGCTGGATTTCGAGTGCCGCTTCAGCATCGACACCGATGCGCATGCACCGGGGCAGCTGGCGTGGCTGCCATTCGGCTGCGATCGCGGCGGGAGTGCCGGTGTGAAGCCGGAGATCGTGGTCAACAGTTGGTCGGTCCAGGGTCTGATGGAGTGGGCGCAGGCACACGAGGCGAGCGCGTGACGCAGGCGGGAATCGTGGTCCTTGGAGGGATAAACATGGACCTCGTAGCGCGGACCTCGCGGTTTCCCCGGCCGGGCGAGACGATGGAAGCGTCGAGTATCGAAACAACCCCGGGCGGCAAGGGCGCGAACCAGGCGATTGCGGCCGCACGGGCGCTGGGAGAACCAGGACGGGTGTCGATGGTTGGGCGTGTCGGGAGTGACATCTACGGCGAGCAGCTGAGGGCGTACATGGAGAATGCCGGGGTGGCGACGCGTGGGGTGGCGACCACGGCCGGTATGGCGAGCGGGCTGGCGATCATCGCGGTCGACGCGGGGGGCGAAAACACGGTGACGGCCGCTTATGGCGCGAACACGATGGTCGCCGAGGCGGAGGTCGCAGCGGTGATCGAACGCCTCGGCGAGGCGCAGTTCTTGCTGGTGCAACAGGAGACGCCGCTCGGCCCGACGTTCGCGGCGATGCGAGCCGCGCGGGCGGCGGGCGTGACCGTGATACTCGACCCGGCGCCGGCGCGCGATGTCCCTGATGGCTTCCTGGCGGCGGCATCCATCGTGACGCCGAACCAGACAGAGGCGGAAGCACTCTCAGGAATCGAGGTCACGGACGTTGCGACGGCACGGCGGGCAGCGGCAACCATCCGCGGGCGGTTCGGGGTCGAGACCGTGATCGTGACGCTCGGTGAACTCGGCTCGCTGATGCTCGGCCCTGTCGGCGAGTTCGCCTGCCCGGCCTACCCGGTGGAGGCAGTGGCGAGCGTGGGGGCAGGAGACGCCTTCAATGGGGCGCTGGCCGCGGCACTCGTCGAGGGACGGGCGTTCGAGGATGCGATCCGGTTCGCATCGACGGCGGCGGCGATCTGCGTGACCAGGGAAGGCGCCGCGGCATCGATGCCTGAACGCGGCGCGATCCTCGCGATGCTCGCCGGCCGGTAGACTTCGCCCCATGACTGATTTCACGCTCGAAGGACGCACCGCGCTGATCACCGGCGGGTCGCGTGGCATTGGCTACGCGATCGCGAGGGCCTACATCGAAGCTGGTGCGCGCGTTGTGATCACGGCGAGGGGAAAACAGGCCCTCGATGAAGCCGCGGGGAGCCTCGGAGCCAATGCGATCGCGAGGTCCTGCGATGTCGCCAACCATGACGACGTGGTGGCGACGGTGGCCGATGCCTGGCGGCTCGGACCGATCGACATCCTGGTGAACAACGCGGGCATTAGCCCCTACTACAAGCGGCTCGAACACGTGACACCGGAGGAGTACCAGCAGGTGCAGGATGTAAACCTGCGAGGTGCGTACTTCATGAGCGTGGAGGTTGCGAAGCGCTGTTTCGAGGCCGAGCGGCCCGGGACGATCGTCAACATCAGCTCGATGGCCGGCACGATCCCGCTGGAACGGCAGGGCGTGTACGGCGCAGCAAAGGCGGGGCTCGACCAGTTGACCCGTTCGATGGCGTTGGAATGGGCAGACCGCAAGATCAGGGTGAATGCGATCGCTCCCGGGTGGGTGGAGAGCGACCTCGTATCGGAACTTTTCGAGAGCCGCCACGGGGAGCGGCTGCGGAGCGATGTGCCGATGGGCCGGGTGGCGACGCCTGAGGAAGTGGCCGGCATGGCCGTCTACCTGGCGAGCGATGCGGCGAGCTACGTGACGGGCACGGTGATGCTGGTCGACGGCGGCCGCACACTGCGGTAGGGCACCGTCCCGTAGACTTCGCCCACTCTGAATCGAAGAGGTGGGGCAATGGACGAGATTGAGGGAAAGGTTGCGGTCGTCACGGGTGGTGGCGACGGCATTGGCCGAGGTATCGCACACGCGTTGGCGGCGGCAGGAGCACGCGTTGCTGTGGCCGACATCGACGTCGCGGCAGCGACGCTGGTAGCGGAAGAGTTGCCGGGCGCGCAGGCCTTCCGGGCCGACGTTTCCGACGCGGGACAGATGGCTGAGCTTGCGCGGGCAGTCGAGGCTGAGATGGCGCCAGTCTCGATCCTCTGCAACAACGCCGGGGTGATGTTGGACGGACCGCTCGTGGGGGCCGCGGCCGGCGACTGGGACTGGGTGCTGCGGGTGAACTTACGGGGAGTGATCCACGGCGTCGAGGCCTTCGTACCCCGGATGAGGGCGGCCGGCAATGGAGGTCACATTGTGAACACTGGCTCGATGGCGGGCCTGGCGCCACGGCTGGGGGCAGGCCTGGGGATCTATAGCGCCAGCAAAGCGGCCGTCGTGAGCTATTCGGAAATGTTGCGGGCGGAACTGGCCGGCGAAGGGATTGCCGTGTCGGTGCTCTGCCCGTCGACCGTGAACACGCGGATCTGGGAGGCCGACCGGAATCGGCCCGAGGCATTGGGGCCGGGGCGGTCTGTGCCACGGCCCGACCGCATTGCCCGGGCAATCGACGGGATGGCGGTTGGCCCACTGGTGGTCAGCGGGATACGGGAGAACCGGGCATACATCTTCACCGGGGACGACGTGCGGCGAAGGATTGAAGAGCGGAACGCCCGCCTGGGAGCGGATATCGACCGCCACGAGCAGCGATAGGGTAGGCCCGAAGGGCCGCACCGGGCGCGATCCCGCCTGGCACGCATTACGCGCCTACGAAGTGAACCCCGAGACAGGGCACGTTGCGCATGAATACATCGCTGCGGGGGCGCCACTCGAGCAATTCATGGCCTTAGTGAAGCAGAGCTTCGAGAACTGAGCCGCGAAGCGTCTCGCCTCACGGGTGGCTCGGCGCTACGATCCGCGTTCGGCCCCATTCGGCCGCTGGGCGTATGGCATGGCTATCGAGATTGGGACATTGCCCGAGGCGCGGCTCGAGGACTGGCTCGCCTGCGACGCGGCGGCGTTCGGAGGGCAGACAGAGCCCGAGGACCTCGCACAATTCCGTGAGTTCCTCGTTTTTGACCGCTGCCAGATGGCGCTCGATGAGGGCGAGATCGTCTCGACGGCGTGTGTGTTTCCGTTCGAGATGAGCGTACCCGGGGCGGTGACGCCGATGGCGGGAGTCTCGTTTGTCTCGGTGAAGCCGACGCACCGGCGCAAGGGTGTGCTGACGGCGATGATGCGGCACCAGCTTGAGGATGTGCGCGAACGGGGCGAGTCGATGGCCAGCCTCTGGGCATCGGAAAGCGTTATCTACGGGCGCTTCGGCTATGGGATGAGCAGCGAATCGGTGGAATGGGAGATCGATCGCCCATTCGCAAGCCTGACGGCAGGGACCGCACCGCACGGGCGCTTTCGCCTGGTCAGCGAGGATGCTGCGCTCCGCGACTGGCCTGCGTTTTTCGACTCGGTGCGAGCGGGACAGCCGGGGATGTTTAGCCGCAGCACAGCGCACTGGAAGCGTCACCGCTTCTACAACCGGGAGAAGGCCAAGCCACGGTTCTGGGTGCAATACGAGGTCGGCGGACAAATCGCAGGATATGCGTACTACCGGAACACGCAGCGCGAGAGCCGGAACATCGCGGACAACCACGTTGAGGTGATGGAGCTGATTGCGGCGAACGACGAGGCGTACACGGCACTCTGGCGTTACATCTTCGGTATCGACCTGGTCTCGAAGATCACGGCGTACCACCGCCCTGTGGACGAGCCGCTGGTGCACATGCTCATCGACCCTCGCCGGCTACAGCGGACGCCGCAGGATGGCCTCTGGCTGCGTGTGGTCGATGCTGAGGCGGCGCTGGCGACACGACGGTACAGCCGGGAAGGTTCGCTGGTCGTGGATGTGACAGACCGCTTCCTCGAGTGGGGGAACGGTCGCTACCTGGTCGAGGGTGGCCCGGAGGGGGCCACCTGCAGCGTGACGACACGCGAGCCAGAAATCCGGATGGGCATCCGGGACCTCGGAGCGGTATACATGGGAGCGACTTCGTTCACGTCGCTGGCGCGGGCGGGGCGCGTCGAAGGCGAGCGGGAGGCATTGCTCAAGGCCGACGGGATGTTCCGGTGGGAGCCACAGCCGTGGTGTCCCGAGGTCTTCTAGGGCGATGAGCGAGCCGCGCCGGGCGGTGCCGAATGACGCGGAAGGGCTGACGGCGCTGCGGGCCGAGATGTTTCGCTCGATGGGGATGGCTGTGAGCGACCCGGCCTGGATGGAGGGATGCACGAGGCACTTCAGGCGGGCCCTGGCGGAGCCGAACATGGCCGGATTCGTGATCGATGCCCCGGACGGTTCGGGGCTGGCCGCCTCAGGGGTGGTCGAGTTCGAGCAGCGGATACCGTCGCCCGGGAATGCTGAGGGCTGGTTCGCCTACATCAGCTCGATGTCGACATGGGCAAAATGGCGGCGGCAAGGGTATGCCCGGGCGATCTTCGCGATGTTGCTGGACGCGGCGGAAGCGCGCGGAGTGCAGCGGGTGGAGTTGCATGCGACGCAGGATGGCATCGAGCTGTACCGGACCTTCGGCTTTAGCGAGCGGGGCGGCGGCGTGGAGATGCGGCTACGGCGCGACTGAACGGAGCTGGACGAACTCAGCTTCAGCCGTGGCGCAGGTGCGGCCCCCGGCGACCAGCTCGGCCGAAACCGTGAACCGGCGACCACTGGCCGAATCCATCCGTGCTTCGATCTGCCCGGATTCACCGGGAGGAGTGGGCGCGAGAAAGCGGACGTCGAGCCGGCCTGTGCGCACCGCCGGCTGCATCGCCGTGAAGATCATGCCCATCACGGCATCGAACGCGGCAGCGATGTCACCGCCATGGACGGCGTCGGTGGCCCCGGCCACGCGCTCCCCGAACTGGACCGCGGCAACTATCGATTGGCCGGGCGCGACGCTGGTGACGGTGACGCCAGCGGCGGAGCGAACGCCGTGGGCGGCCATGATGCCGCGGTCGGAGTAGGCCCAGAGCACGTGCTCGGGTGGGTCGTCGCTGACGTGGTCGGCGAACCGTTCAATGAGGTCGGCCCAGAGCGCCAGCAGCTCATCGCTCGCAGGCCTTTGCACGAAGCTTGCCATTGCCCGGGACAGGGCGCGGTCGAGCCGCGCCCGAGGGTCGCCCGGCGGTGCAGTCATGACGCTCCCCCTTTCACTTCAGCATACGTGGCAGGGGGAGCGATCCAGCAAGATGGCGAAGCGTGGAATTGGTGGAGCGTACGAATGGCGGCCTGGGCCACTCCCCACATTCATTGGCGACCGGCCGGCACCGGAGGTACCATGCATACAGCCTGTACGTATCCGAGGAGTGCCATGCCGTCGCCACGTGACCAGACCGAATTCGTCAACGAACGCTGGGGGGCATTTTTCCCCGGGCTGCTCGGCATGAAACTGGTGGAGGCTACGCCGGACCGTGTGGTGGCCGAGATCGTGGTGCGGGAGGACCTGTGCACGGTGCCGGGAGTGATGCATGGCGGCGCGGTGATGGCGTTTGCGGACACGCTCGGCGGGACGGCGACGGGGCTCAACCTCGAACCCGGTTACGGGACGACGACGATCGAGTCGAAGACGAATTTCTTCGCCCCTGGGGTGACAGGGACGACGGTGCGGGGCGAGTGCACGCCGTTGCACCGTGGCCGCCGGACGATGGTCTGGCAGACGCGCGTGACGGGCGCAGACGGACGACTGCTCGCGCTCGTCACGCAGACGCAGATGGTGCTGGAGCCGCGCGGGTAGGCGAGGTTAGCCTCGCTTTGCGACCACCGCGGGGGCTTTTGCGGCCTCGACCTTGGCCTTCTTGGCGGCTTTGGCGCTGGCTTTCTGTTTGTTCTGCTTGGAACTGCTCTTCGGGCTGCGATCACCCACGTTGGTTACTCCTGTCGCCGAAGCGACATCTTCAGTCGGTCGAAAACGACGTGTTTAACGCCGGGCGCTTGCGGCGCCGGCGATTCTCCAGAGCTCACGTTCCTCGGCGGTCCACTTGGGGCCGAGATGGTCGCTGCCGGTGCGAGGGAACCAGGCGGGATCCCAGGCTTCGCGTTCGGGTTCGGTGATAGCGTGCCCGCAAGCAAGGCAAGCGACGGTAAGGTGGTTTCGAATCACCGACCCGGAACTGCAACGCGGGCAGTTCATTCTGAGCCGCGCTGCTCTCGCTTCTCGGCAAGGTCGTTTTCCATGGTGGCCCGAATGCGGGCGCGCTCGTCGTGGTCGACTTCCGCCTCAACATGCTTGTCCGAACCCTTGCCCGGGTGTTCGGCGAGCCACTGGTCGTGGCTCTTCTCGCGGCCCAGTAACTTCTTCAGCCATCCCATATGTGCACATCCAATCTGAGACGCCGCCGGGGCATCCCCTGTGGGTTGAATGTACACCGAATCGAGACGGACTGTTGGCAATTGCCACCGGGAAGGTACAGCCGGGAGTGGGATGGTGTGCTACGGTGATCAGGAGCCCGCACACAAAGCACGTGCGCAACCGGCGTCCATTCCGTCTTCCCACGAAGCAGATGAGGTTCCGGAAGGAACCTCGCCTTGCTCCAGACGAGGGATATTTGACGGAGAACCAACAGACCACTTGACCCTCAACACCACACAATCTCGGCCCGAAGCTGCGCGCTCCGGGGCCACCTTGGCGCGTGGCGCTTTTTCAGCGCTCGGCCTCTCGCGACCGGTGGTCGCGGAACTCAGCCGGAACGGCATCAACGAGCCGTTCCCTATCCAGACACTGACGATCCCCGACGTGCTGGCCGGCCGCGACCTCTGCGGCAAGGCACGCACTGGCTCGGGCAAGACACTCGCCTTCGGCCTGCCGCTGGCGGAACGAGCGGAGAAGAGCGACCGGCGGGCACCCCGCGCGCTCGTCCTTGTCCCGACCCGCGAGCTGGCCTCGCAGGTGGTCGCCGCGATTGAGCCGTTCGCCGCCATCCGCGGCCTGCGGGTACTCGCCGTCTACGGTGGCGTTTCGCTGCAGCGGCAGTCACAGGCGCTCAACCGTGGCGTCGACATTGTCGTTGCCACGCCGGGTCGCCTGAATGACCTGCTCGAGCGCCGCGACATGACCGTCGCCGATGTGAACATGGTTGTCCTTGACGAGGCCGACCAGATGGCCGACATGGGCTTCATGCCGCAGGTCGAGCGCATCCTTCAGCAGATCGAGGGCGAGCGCCAGACGCTGTTGTTTAGCGCCACCCTTGATGGCGATGTGGACAGGCTGGTGAAGCGATACCAGCACGACCCGGTGTTCTACGAAGTCGACGCGAGCGACCAGGACCCGATTGAGATGCACCACCGCTTCATTGGCGTGAACGAAGAGGACCGCATCGGCGTGGCTGCGGATATCGCCGCCGGCCCTGGCCGGACGCTGTTCTTCGTGCGCACGCAGCGAGGGGCCGATCGGCTGGCCAAGAAGCTCTCGGCTGAGGGCGTGCCGGCGGGCATGCTGCACGGCCGGATGAGTCAGCCTCAGCGCGAGCGCGCACTCCAGGCCTTTACCCGCGGCACCATCCGGGTGCTGGTGGCGACGAACATCGCCGCGCGGGGCATCCACGTCGATGGCGTGGACATCGTGGTCCACCACGACCTGCCGGAGGACGCGAAGACGTATCTGCACCGGTCCGGCCGTACGGCGCGGGCGGGGGCGAGCGGTATCGTGGTAACGATGGTGGGGCCGGACGAGCGTCGTGACGCTGAGATCCTGCGTCGCCAGGCACACATCCGCGAAGCGATTGAGCCGATGCGCCCGGGGGATCCGCGGCTGGCCGACCTGGCCGCCTGGAGCCCGGAACTTTCCGAGCCAGTGATGGAGCACGGCGGACACAACCGCCTGCCGCAGCAGCGCCGGCCACGACCCCAGCAGGGCCGCAACCAACAGCAAAACCGGGGACCGCGATCTGCGGCGCCAACCGGTGGCCGCAGCCGGGCGTTCGTCCGGAACACGGGCGACGAACAGGCAGCGGACCCACGGGATGGCCATGGTCAGCCCCGGCAGAACCGCTACCGCGGGCAACGGCGCTCGGCAGCCAGCCAGGGCTAAGGCAAATCGATACGTGGCGGCGGTCCGGGATCGCCGCCACACCTACATACCCGGGAGGGAAGCGATGCAATACGAGTCACAGACGGCCACACCCCTGGAAGACGCACCGATCACGGGGGAGACGATCGAAAGCGACCACGTGCACCGCTGGCGAATCGACGGGCAGAGTGGCCCGGAGTCGGCGGGCCACTGCGCCTGCGGCGAGGATCGCCAGTTCGCGAACTCCTACACGTCGGAACAGACGAACTCGTACAGGCGAGGGCCGCGGCGCTAGCTCACTACGGTTACGGGTCGTTGCGGAGACGCGAGTACAGCACAAGGTCGTGGTAAGCGCCGGCGCGGAACTGGGCGCCGCGGTTGACGCCCTCGCGGGTGAAGCCGGCCCTTTCGAGGCCGCGCTGGGAGGCGATGTTCTCGATGTCGGTGGAGCCTTCGACGCGGTTGGCGGTGGTGGTGGCGAAGAGGTAGTCGGCGACCAGGCGAAGGGCTTCGGGGCCATAGCCGTGGCCGCGGGCGTTGGGCAGGAGAGAAATCCCAAGCTGCCAGGCGCGTGATTCGGGACCGGGGCCATAGATGGCCGGGCGCCAGTCCACGGTGCCGAGGCGTTCGCCGTCGGCGACGCGCTCAACGATCATCTTGCCGTGCTCCTCGTCGATGAAGCCCTTCTCAGCCTGCTCGGCATGGGAGGTGCGGGGAAGGCCGAAGTCGTTGAAGACGCCGCGATTCTCGGGAGTGGCATCGGCTTCATCGAGCCAGGGGACATCGTCGACGGTGGGTGGTCGCAGGCGGACGCGCATGTAGGCGATTGTATGGCGCCGCCTCTAGCGCAGGCGGATGACGTTCGCGGTGATCAGGTGAGCGGCGTCGGTGCAGAGATAGGCGATCACTTCGGCCACTTCGTCGGGAGTCGCGATATGGATTAAGTCGGGGCGGCGGTCGCGTTCCGCGCGCACCTCGTCGTTAACCCAGCCGGTGTCGGTAATGGGTGGATGGACGACATTCGCCGTTACTCCGTGGGGCGCAAGTTCAAAGGCCGCTGACATGGTGTAGTTGGTCAGGGCCGCCTTGGCAGCGCCGTAGCTCACTTCCTCGGGGAAGCCAAGGTGGCCGCCACTGGTGAGGCCGACGATGCGGCCCCAGTTGCCCCGGCGCTCAACAAGGCGGCGGGCAAACTCGTTGATGAGGAGGCCGGAGGCGCGTGCGTCGACCGCGAAGTTCCGCTCGAAGGTCTCAACGGACATCCGCTGTATCTGAAAACCGCGGCGGTCGGGGCCGGCGGCGTTGAAGGTGTCGGCGACCCAGCCGGAGGCGTTGTTGACCAGAATGTCGACGGGGCCGAGCTCGCGTTCGGCATGGTCGAAGAGGTGGGCGGGAACGGTGGGGTCGGCGAGATCGGCTTCGAGGGCGATGGCGCGGACGCCAGCGGCTTCGATAGTAGCGAGGACATCGAACGCGTCCTTCGCGCGGTTGGCGGCGTAGGTTTCGGGGATGCCAGTGTTCGGCGAATCGTAGAGGCGGAGGTACGTGACGAGGACGGCGGCGCCCTTCGCGGCGAGGGCGATGGCCGTAGCGGCGCCGATACCGGAGTTCGCGCCCGTAACGATTGCGACGCGGTCGGTCAGTTCGGGCATCTTGCCCTCACCCCCGGCCCCCTCTCCCGACTCTCGCGGGCGAGGGGGAGTAACCGTACCGAGCATGCCGCGTGATCGTCGCTCAAGCGCCACCTGCCGCGCTGATGGCGCTTTCTTCGTGGGAGAACTGCTCGCGGTAGAGGGCGGCGTAGAGGCCGCCTTTGCGGAGGAGTTCGGCGTGGGTGCCGCGCTCGACAAGGCGGCCTTCGTCGAGGACGACGATCTGGTCGGCGGCGACAACGGTGGAGAGACGATGGGCGATGACGACCGTGGTGCGGCCCTCGGCGAGCTTGACCATCGCGGCCCGCACCTGCTGTTCGAGGCGGGAATCCATGGCGCTGGTCGCCTCGTCGAGGATGAGGACGGGCGGGTCCTTGAGGATCGCGCGGGCGAGGGCTACGCGCTGGCGTTCGCCGCCGGAGAGCTGGTGGCCGCGTTCGCCGACCACCGTCTCGATCCCCTTCGGCAGGTCCGCGATGAGGTCGCCGAGGCCGGCTGCCAATGCCGCCTGGTGGATCTCGGTGTCGGTGGCATCGAGGCGACCGTAGCGGATGTTGGCGGCGAGAGAGTCATGGAAGAGGAAGGTGTCCTGCATGACGGCGCCGACGGTGGCACTGACGGCGTCGAGGCGGAGGTCGCGGAGGTCGTGGCCATCGATGGTGACGCGGCCTTCGGAGGGGTCGTAGAAGCGCTGGAGGAGGTTGATGGCGGTGGTCTTGCCGGCGCCGGAGGGACCGACGAGAGCGACCATTTCGCCGGGCGCCGCTGCGAAGCTGACCCGGTGCAGGGCCTGGCGGCCGGGGTCGTTGTACCAGAAGCTGACGTCCTCGAAACGGACATCGCCACGCGCGTCGGGGAGGGCGATGGCGCCGGGTTTCTCGGTGAGTTCCACGGGGAGGTCCATGTACTCAAAGATGCGCTCGAAGACGGCGAGCGAGGAGAGGACGGTGGTGTTGATCTGGGCGATCTGGCGGAAGGGGCCGAAGACGCGCTGGATGATGACGGAGAAGCCGACGATCGCGCCAACCTCGATGTCGCCCTGGACGGCGACGAGGCCGCCGAGGAAGAAGACGACGACGACGGAGATGCTGCCGAAGAGGTCGGTGGCCATGTTGAACCAGCGGGCGGCCATCATCCGGCGGATGGAAAGGGAGCGGAGCTTCTGGTTCGAGGCGTCGAAGCGCTCGGCTTCGTGGGGCTGGCGGCCGTAGCTGCGGACGAGCATGGCGCCGTTGACGCTGAGCACTTCGCCAAGCTGGGCGGACATCTCCCCGGCTTCGGCCTGCCAATCGTGCCAGAGCCGGCGCTGGACGAGGCCGACGCGAATGGTGGGCCAGACCCAGAAGGGCAGCACGGCGAGGACGAGGACAGCGAGCCGCCATTCGAGGGTGAACATGATGACCACCGCCACGCTGAGGGTGGTCATGTTGACGAGGAAGTCGTTGAAGACGCTGGTGACGGACTGCTGGACGGCGTTTACGTCGGTGATGACACGAGACATGATTTCGCCGGTGCGGGTGCCGGTGTAGAAGCGGGCGGAGAGCTTCTGGAGGTGGCCGAAGAGGTCGCGACGGAGGTTGACCATCACGTCCTGGCCGATCCACTGGTTGAGGTAGCTGCGGCCAACGCCGAGAACGCCGGACGAGAGGTACATGGCGATAGCGATGGCGAAGAGGACCACGAGACGGGTGCTGTCGCCGGCCGTCTTCTTGGCGGCCTCGTTGGTCATATCGGCGATGAGCAGTGCCGGGAGGAGGTCGAGGGTGGCGGTGATGACGATGAGCCCGGCGAGGAGGGCGAGCCGGCCCCGGAAAGGTTTGAAGAGGCCGGCGACGCGTTTCAAGAGTTGCCAGGAGGATGTCCTGGGCTTGGCCGGCATCATGTGTCGCACGGTTCTAGGGTGCCACGCAAATAGCCGTTGCGCCCCGGTTGTTTGGGTGGGGATGGGGCCCTCACCCCGGCCCTCTCCCAGAGGAAGAGGGGGAAGGTTTTGTGCGAGGCTCTGGTGGTGGCATGGCCCAGCGGCCACGGGGGGCCGCGACTACGGATCTATAAGGAGGCGAGGAGGCGGTCGAGGGCGTGGCCGAGGTCGTGGCGGGAGCGGGCGGGGATCCGACGAGGCGGCGGTGACGAAGGCGGCTTCGTTGACGGCGCCGACGAGGAGGTGGGCGAGCGGCGCGGCGGGCTGTTGCTCAATCTCGCCGGCGGCCATGGCGGCTGTGAGGCCGGCGATGACGACGGGGAGGCCATGGCTCTCTTCCATGCGCTGCCATTCGTCCCAGCCGAGGACGGAACGGCCATCGAGGAGGAGGATGCGGCGGACGTCGGGCTCCATGCAGATATCGAGGTAGGTGGCGAAGGCGGCGCGGAGAGCAGTCCTTCGGCGAACCGGAGGCGGGAGGGGGAAGGGCGCCGAGGCGGGCGAGGATCTCGTCCTGGAGTTCAGCGAGGACGGCGACGAAGAGGTCGCGCTTGTCCTCGAACTGGTGATAGAGGGCGCCGCGGGTCACACCGGCTTCCTCGACGATGCGCTCGGTGGCGGTGCCGGCATAGCCCTCGGCGGCGAAGAAGCGGCGGGCGACATCAAGAAGGGTGCGGCGGGTAGCGGCGGATTGTTCGGCCTTGGTGGGCATGGTTGGACTGGCTAAGGGTAAAGCAGGGGAGGTAAGTGGGACAACATACATACAGAGTGTATGCTTTTAGCCATGGAGATGATCATTGAAGCGGAGTGGCGTTGGCTGCCGTGCCTGGTGTTGCTCGCGGGGGCCGGGTGGTTCTTTGTGCGAGCGACGGGAGACTGGCGCTCTCTAGGGAAAGCACCGCACCGGAACCTGCGGCACATGGTGGCGTTTCGGAAGGCGATGCTGGGGATTGGCATGACGGGCGTGGCGTTGGGCTGGTGGCTGGGGAGCCCGGTGGCGTTCTGGTTCGGCCTGGTGGTGGCGACGGAAGAGACGATCGAGACGAGTATCGCGTTGGTGGGCCTGCGGATGGAGGGGGAAGCGTAGAGCGCAGGGCGGGCTTGGCAGACTTCGGGGGCGGGCCGTACAATTGTTGACAGAGTTGCTCGACTTTTTCGTCGATAAACACGGCAACCCGGGATCGTGTTGGAGCCATGCGCGTTTCGACCCGCGGTGACTACGGGCTTCGTGCCCTGATTGAGCTGGCCGGCCACTACGGCCAGGGGCCGCTGCAATCGTCGGAGATTGCATTGCGGCGGCATGTGCCGGAGCAGTACCTGGACCAGTTGTTGCCGACGTTGCGCAAGGCGGGGTTCATCCGCTCGGTGCGGGGGCCCGGTGGCGGCCACGAACTCTCGCGGCCGCCGGAACAGATCTGCGTCCGCCACGTGATCGAGGCGCTGGAGGGGAGCATCTCGCCGGTGTCCTGGCTGGACGAGCCGCCGGAGTCGACGGACCACCCGCATCAGTGCGGCCAGCGCGAGGTCTGGGAACGGATCCGGGAGGCGACCGGGGCAATCCTGGAGTCGTACACGCTGAGCGACATGCTGGAGCGCGAGCCCACGGCGGTCGTCGGGAGGTACCAGATATGACCGCACCAACCCGGCGCCCGGAAGTGGCGGAGTCGGTGCTCGACCTGATCGGGCGGACGCCGCTCGTGCGCCTCTCGAAGGTCGTGCCGGCGGGCAGCGCGGCCGTCTACGGGAAGATGGAGAGCCTGAACCCCGGCGGCAGCGTGAAGGACCGGATCGCCCTCTCGATGATCGAGGAGGCCGAGCGCACAGGCGCCCTGAAGCCGGGCGACATCATCGTGGAGCCGACCAGCGGGAACACGGGCATTGGGCTTGCCATCGTCTGCGCGGTGAAGGGGTACAAGCTCATCCTGACGATGCCGGACGACTACTCGATCGAACGGCGGCGGCTGCTGGAACGGCTCGGCGCGGACCTGCAGTTGACGCCGGCGATCGAGGGCATGACGGGGGCGGTCTTCGCGGCCCGCCAGATGGTGGAATCGAAGACCCGGGTACTACATGCCGCAACAGTTCGAGAACAGCGCGAACCCGAAGGCCCACAGGGAGACAACGGCAATCGAAATCCTGGAGGCGCTGGACGGGCGCATCGACGCCTTCGTGGCGGGTGTGGGGACCGGAGGCACGATCACCGGCGTCGGGCAGGTGCTGCGGGAACGATTGGGAACGGCGGTGAAGATCGTGGCAGTGGAGCCGGCCCGGTCGCCGGTGCTCAGCGGGGGCCGTGCCGGATTGCATGGGATCCAGGGGATCGGGGCGAGCTTTGTGCCGGGTGTCCTCGATCGCTCCATTTACGACGAGATCATCCGCGTGGAAGATAAGGAAGCACAGCAGATGGCGTTGCGGCTGGCGAAGGAGGAGGGGCTGCTGTTGGGCCCGTCGTCCGGGGCCAATGTCCACAGCGCGTTGAAGGTGGCCGAGCAGCTCGGCCCGGGGAAGACGGTCGTCACGATCTTCTGTGACACGGGGGAGCGATACCTGAGTGTCAATATGTAGCACGCCCTCCAGGGAGGGACAGGCCACGAACGTAACGCGAATGCCGCAGTCCGAGACTGCGATCACGCCCCACATGGACGGAGAACCTATGAGCATCAACGTGTATATCCCGACGCCGTTTCGCCACCTGGTGGGCAACCGGACGAGCGTGAAGGCGAAGGGCGAGAACGTCAGCGAGATCCTCTTCGACCTCGACCAGCAGTTTCCGGGCTTCCGCGCACCAGCTGTTCGACAGCGAACGGCGAACCTCGCCCACCACATCAACGTCTACGTGAACCAGGTGGAGATCGAGCACCTGCAGGGCGAGATGACAGCGGTGAAGAACGGCGACGAGGTCGCGGTGATCCCGGCGCTGGCCGGAGGCGCGCCGACGGTGCTCACGCCGGAGATGGTCGACCGCTACAGCCGCCACCTGATCATGCCGCAGGTCGGCAGCGTTGGGCAGCGCAAGATCATCGAGTCGATCGTGCTGATCATCGGCGCCGGTGGACTGGGGTCGCCGGTGGCGCTCTACCTTGCCCTGGCGGGCGTCGGGAAGATCGGGATCATCGACTTCGACGTCGTCGACCGCTCCAACCTGCAGCGCCAGATCCTGCACGCCGAAGACGGACATCGGGAAGCGGAAAGTGATCTCGGCCAAGGAGACGCTCCTCGCCCACAACCCGAACATCGAAGTCGTCACCCACGAAGAGCCGCTGACCAGCGGACAACGCCTTCGAGATCATGGGCCAGTACGACATGGTGGTGAACGGGGCGGACAACTTCGCCACCCGCTACCTGGTCAACGACGCCGCCTACCTGCTCAAGAAGCCGCTGATCGACGGTTCGATCCTGATGTTCGACGGCCAGGCGACCGTCTACTTGCCCGGCAAGGGCTGCTACCGCTGCCTCTACCCGGCGCCGCCTCCCCCGGGCATGGTGCCGCGCTGCGCCGAGGCGGGCGTGCTCGGGCGCGATGTGCGCCACGATCGGCAGCATCCAGGCCACGGAAGTGCTCAAGCTGATCCTCAACATCGGGGAGCCGCTGGTGAACCGGCTGCTGCTCTACGATGCCCTCGTCGCTCGAATTCCGCATCGTACGGGTGCGCCGGGACCCGGAATGCCCGCTCTGCGGTGACAACCCGACGGTGACCGAACTCATCGACTACGAAATGTTCTGCGGCGCCCCGATGCCGCACGCGGGCCACGCACGCCGTGAACCGAACGGAGCCGCATCGCCCATGACCTGCAAGTCCGACCGCACCGACCGTCCAGGTCCGCGTCACCGCCGTCCTCCAGAAGCTGACCGGTGGTCAGAAGACCGTCGAAGCCAGTGGAGCGAACGTCGGCGCAGATCATCGAAGACCTGGAGTCGCGCTACCCGGGCTTCCAGCAGCAGATGTTCAGCGACGATGGCAAGCTCCATCGCTTCGTGAACGTGTACCTGAACGACGAAGACATCCGCTACACGGGCGGCGTTGACACGGCGATCAAGGACGGCGACGTGCTCGACATCCTGCCGGCGCTGGCCGGCGGCGCTACGTCCTGACCCGGGTGCGCGCGGACCGGACTCTTCGTGCCGAGGTGACGCTCTACCCATCGATCCTCGACCTGGTCGGCAATACACCGCTGGTCGAACTGGCGAGCCTTGCGCCGCGGCCGGATGTCCACCTCTACGCCAAGCTGGAAGGGCAGAACCCGACCGGCAGCGTGAAGGACCGGATCGCGAAGTACATGGTGGAGGCGGGCGAGCGGATCCGGGCGAGCTGAAGCCGGGAGCGACGATCCTCGAACCGACGAGCGGGAACACGGGCATCGGCCTGGCGATGATGGGGAGCTGAAGGGCTACAAAGTCGTCTGCGTGATGCCCGAGAACGTGAGCCAGGAACGCACGCAACTGCTCCAGGCGTTCGGCGCGGAGATCATCTACACGCCCGGCGACCTCGGTTCGAACGGCGCGATCGCCCACGCGAAGGAGATCGTCGAGCAGAACCCGGGCAAGTACTACTTCCCGTACCAGTACGGCAACGAAGCGAACCCGCGCGCCCACTACGAGACGACCGGCCCGGAGATCCTGCGCGACCTGCCGCAGACGACCGCCTTCGTGGCGGGGCTGGGGACTGGCGGGACGCTCACAGGCACGGGCCACTACCTGAAGGACCACAAGCCGGCGGTGCGGGTCATCGCCGCGGCGCCGCACCCGGGCGACATGGTCCAGGGCCTGCGGGCGCTGGAGGACGGCTTCATCCCGCCGATCCTCGACGAGTCGGTGCTGGACGGGAAGATCGTGGTGGATAGCCAGACCAGCTTCGCGATGTCGAGGGAGCTGACGGAGAAGGAAGGCCTGTTCGTGGGGGTCAGCTGCCGGCTCGGTCGTGCGGGCGGCGCATCAAGGCGGCCGAGCGCATGGAGGGCGAGCAGCACATCGTTTGCCTGCTGGCCGACGGCGGCTGGAAGTACCTCTCGAGCAACCTGTGGACGACCGACTGGGCGGACCAGCCGGACGACGTCGGAGCACAAGATCTGGTGGTAGGACACTCGGCCTGCGGGCTGAAGTCTCGGAGTTCGCTTTCAGCGAACTCTTTTCGTGCTTCGCGAGTAGGACATTCGGCCTGCGGGCCGAAGTCTTGGAGTTTGCTTCGCAAGACTTGCTCGCAGTGATCGCTAGCCGCGCGGAGCACGGCCCGAGAAGTTGAACTCGGTGGCTATGAGTTGGTCCCGCATCAAAAGCACCTGGATGTATTCGTCTGAGAACGCACCGTCCGCACCGGACCCTGACACGCGGATGCGGGCACAGACGGTGTTGCTCCCCGACGCGACCGCAATGGGCTCCACGCGACGATTCGGGAACTGCGCGAGTACTGCCTCGGCCGCGGCTCTGTTTGACTCGCGTCCGCCACCAATGCTCCGGCCGTCGACCACGAATCGAGCGTCGTCTGTCAGGCAGGAGTCGACGAAGCCGGGCGTGCCCTCGTTGTATGTCGACCAGTAGTTCCTGGCAGCCGCCTCGGCAACAGTCCCGCCATCGTCGTCGGCGAACATGAAGACATCCTCGGACGCGACTCTCTCGTCGTCGATGGAAAGGACGGCAAAGGCGGACGTGTCATAGCTTTCGCCGACAGGTGGGAGGAAGGGCACGGCGCGAACCACCGATCCGGTCGTCCGGATGCGAGCAGCGATAGCATTCCCGACCTGAAAGAGAATCGAGTGCTCGGTCTGGGTGTCGGGTGTCGCCGCCAGCAGGGCGCGCATGAACTGCTTACCGCCCTCCCTGTCGTTCCAGATCGGATCGCCGCCCGAGCGCATCGTGTGACCGGGGAGACAGCACTCGTCCAGGTACCGCACCGTACCGTCGTTGGCAATATTCCAGTAGCGGTTGGCAACGGCAGCAAGGCTCTCCACGATGCACTTCCAGCTCCAAGGCTGGCGGGAGTATAGACCCCGCGGGAAGCAGGTCAGCGATCACACCAGTAGGTTGAGTGCCGCCCGGCGCACCAGGACGAGGCCTTCAACCCCTGAAAATGTGCTCCATCGCGATACGGCCATCGCGGATGAGCCAGACGAGGAGCATGTCCCAGGCGATGGTCTCGCCCGCCGGGGGAAGCCGTTCGTTGGATTCCGCGACGCGGCCGGTGTAGGTCACGTGAGCCGACACCCAGCCACCCGCAGCGATCATTTCTTTGACAACGATTCGTCGGTCGGGGACCGAACGAAGCACGCCCCTGGCGCCTTCCCGCAGGGCCTCCCGCCCTTGCATGAAGAGATGGCCGCCCGGATGAGTGTAGGCGGCGAAATCCTCCGTGGTGCAGGCCTCGACGAACGCGTCCGTGCCTTTGTTGTAGGTGTCGACGTAGCGGCGTGCCGCGTCGATAGCTGTGTCGTTCATGCTCGTTCACCACCGTCGACGGATGGCGGCGAGGATAGCCCGGCGCTGCCGGTTTCGCCAGCGGGCGTGCTGCTTCGGTTCCTCGCCAGTGAGGGGAAGCGCCGACAACGATTGCACGGCCCACGGTGTCTCCGTCGCTCCTCAGCAATCCCTGATTGACAGGCCGATCGCGGTTCACGTAGGTTGACGGCATGAGGGATGGGCAACCGTCAGTCCATTCGTAAACGGCGCGGGAACACCTGCGCCGTTTTCTGTTTTCAGGGAGGAGCAACTACCGATGCAATCCAGCCTGATAGGCAAGATCGAAAAGGCCCGGATGTATGCGAGCGAACCGCACCGCATGCACGTGGACAACCTCCAGGTGACATTCCACGGAGAGAACAGGGACCACGAGGTCTCGATCACGGACAACACCTGGCATTGTAGTTGCGACTTTTTCGGCACCTGGGCGGTTTGCAGCCACACGATGGCGATAGAGCGGGTGATGAACGGGATGGTGCCGCCACTGCCGCTCCCACAGAGCCAGGCCCAGACGGCGTAGGGCGCCAGCAACCGTCCGGCAACCGGGCTGATCCCCTCCTGCCCACCAAATGGGGCTGTTTCCAACAGTTTTCTAATGCGGCAGGCCCTTCAGGAACCATGCGACGTGCCGAAGGGGTGGCTACTATCGGGGCACTTCCCGGAGGTGGCGCCGATGGTGACCTGGAGCTGGCCCGCATTCATCGTTTACCTGCTGGCGCTGACCTTGATCACGGGCGGCGGGATGATCGGCCTGATTCTTTCGAGCAGCCCCTATTTCCTCGCGCCGGTGTTCATGGGCCTGTTTTTCTTCTACATCACCTGGCAGGCGACGGTTGAGGACGAGACGGCCACCCCACCGGCCGGCGGCCAGGGCAACCGGTAACAGCCCGTTACCGGCGACGGCTTCGCGAACGCGTAGACTGAGACGATGCGCAACGTCCGGGTAGGCACCCTCGCCGGGATCCCCCTCTTCATCAACCCGAGCTGGTTCCTCGTGTTCGGGCTCACCGTCTGGCTTCTTGCCTTCCAGGTGTTCCCGGAGATCGTGAACGAGGCTTCGCGGACGACGCACGTGGCGATGGCGCTGGTCAGCGCGCTGGTCTTCTTTCTCTCGATCATCCTGCACGAGCTGGCGCACAGCCTGGTGGCGAGGGCCTACAAGATCCCTGTCCGGAGCATCACCCTCTTCATCTTTGGAGGCGTCGCCCACATCACGCGGGAAGCGACGCAGCCGCTCTCGGAGATCCTGATGGCGGCGGCGGGGCCGCTCACGAGCCTTGCCCTCGGGGCGCTTTTCGGGGGCGCCTGGTTCCTTGCCGGGGCCGATACCGTCGACGCGTCGGCGGTGGAGGTGACGCTCTTCTGGCTGGCCTGGATGAACGTCCTCCTTGGCCTCTTCAACCTGTTGCCGGCGTTCCCAATGGACGGCGGCCGGGTGTTTCGGTCGCTGATCTGGATGATCAGCGGCAGCTACAACAAGGCGACGGTGATCGCCGCCTGGACGGGGCGCGGGTTCGCCTGGGCCCTGATCGGCGTCGGTGTGCTGGCGGCGCTGCGCGTCAGCATCGGGATTGAGACGGGCGCCTTCGGCGGACTCTGGCTGATCTTCATCGGCCTCTTCCTTGAGAGTGGCGCGCGCCAGTCGCTCATCCAGCAGAAGCTGGTGCACACGCTGGGACAGCACCGGGTGAGCGAGCTGATGGTCGCCGACCCGCCGGTCGTGGGGCTCGATGTGAGCGTGGCGACGATGGCCCGGGGAGTCCTCGAGCTGAATCCGCGAGTCTGCTATTTCGTGGAGGAGCGGGGCACGTTTGCCGGGCTGGTCGGGGCGGACCAGCTGCGGGCGGTGCCGGAACCACTCTGGGACCGGCGCACGGCGGGCGAAACGATGGTCCCGCGCCAGAAGATGCGGGCGGCGGCGTTCGACGCACCCCTGACGGACGCACTCCTGGCGATGGAAGAACTGGAGCTCGGGCATATGCCCGTGGTGACCGATGGCCGCGTTGTCGGGGTGATCGCACGAGACCGGATCGTCGGCTTGCTGCGCCAGGCCGGCTTGATCCAGGGCGTCTGAGGTCCGGATGGCAGAGCTCGTCCTCGGCCTCGACGGCTATCCCGGAGGCTGGGCCTGCGTGGCGCTCGCGGATGGGGATGTAGTGGCGGCCTGTGGTGTCCCGACGATTGCTGCCGCTCTCCATCGTTTCGCCGGGGTCCGGGTGGTGGCGATCGACATGCCGTTCGCGCTGACGGCGGCGGGTCCACGCACGGCAGATGCCCACGCCCGGGCGTTCATCAGTCCACGAGCCAGCTCGGTGTTTTCGGTGCCACCCGTGCCTGCGCTGGCCGCAAACAATCATGCCGAGGCGGTGGCACTGGCAAGGGCGCACGGTGGTCCGGCACCATCGGCCCAGTGCTTCGCGCTCTTCCCGAAGATCCTCGAAGCGCGGGCCGCCGTCGAAGCGGGCGTGGGGCTCTACGAGGTGCACCCGGAGGTCTCGTTCCGGGCCCTTGGCGGGGTGGTCTTGCCGCGGAAACGGAGCTGGAACGGGCAACGGGCGCGGGTCCGGCTGCTCGCCGGCGCCGGTATGGAACTCAACGACTGTGAAGGGGACGACATCCCGGCGGACGACCTTCTCGACGCAGCCGTGGCTGCCTGGTCGGCGGCGCGGATCGCGGCGGGCACGGCGATGACCCTGCCGGCCCGGCCGACACCGGACGAGCGGGCGACGAACATGCTCGTCTGGTACTGACCGCCTACCCTGAGTCGATGCAACCGAGGGTGGTCCTGGCGGTGTCCTCTGCGCGGGTCGCCTCGTGGCTGAGCCGGCGGCTGCTCCACCGCGGGGGGACAGCGTTGCCCGGCCTCGTGGCCGAACGGCTGGCGCCGGGCATCCTCGCGAACCTGGGATCGCAGCTGGGGCGCAGCGTCCTCGTCACGGGCACAAACGGCAAAACGACGACGGCCCGGATCATCGCGGCAAGCGCCATGGCCGAGGGGTTCGCGGTGGTGGCGAACCGCGAGGGGTCCAACCTGACCCGGGGGATGGTCTCGGCCCTCCTGGCGCGGGCGGACTGGCGGGGCTCGATCCGCGACGGTGAGAACCTGCTGGGCGTGTTTGAGGCGGACGAAGCGACGCTGCCGGCAGCGACGGCGGCCCTGCAGCCGGCGGCGATCGTGTTCACGAATCTCTTCCGCGACCAGCTCGACCGCTACGGGGAGGTCGACACGGTGGCCGGGCACTGGCGGCGGGCGATCGCGCTGGCGCCAGCCTACTGCAGCCTCGTGCTCAATGCCGACGACCCCTCGGTGGCGGAGCTGGCGGCGACGCGCGAGCTGGCAGTCCAGTGGTACGGGATCGACGACACGCGGGTTGGCGGCGAACGGGGCACCTTCGACGCCCGCTGGTGCGGCGCCTGCGGGAGCGACTTCGTCTACGAGCATCGCTTCTTCGGCCACGTCGGCCACTGGCGCTGCCCGGGTTGTGGGCGAGCGAGACCGGAGCCGGGCACGCGGGCAACGTCGGTGGAGGACACCGCCGCCGGGCTGCGCATCGCGATCGAGGGGCTTGGCGTGGTCGAGACGAAGTTGCGCGGCCGCTACAACGCCTGGAACACGCTGGCGGCGATCGCGGCGGGGCGGGCGCTGGGGTTCATGGACGAGGCGCTACGCCGGGGCCCCGCCAAAGCGGGTCCCGTGTTCGGCAGGCAAGAGACCGTGGTTAGCGGCGGCGTGACGATCTGGCTTTTCCTGGTGAAGAACCCGGCGGGAGCCAACCAGGTGATCCAGCTGCTGGGGGAGCAGGGCCAGGGCGAGCACTTCGCGTTCCTTCTCAACGACCGCTACGCCGACGGCCAGGACGTGAGCTGGACCTGGGACGTGGACTTCGAGGCATTGGCGGGAGTGGTGGGAAGGGCGTGGGCAGGCGGCGATCGGGGGGCCGATGCCGTGCTTCGCCTGCATTACGCGGGGATCGATGTGGGGGCCGTCCTGCCGGAAGAGGCGGGCGCGGCGCTCGACGCCCTGTTGGCCGGGGCGGGGAAGGGGGCGACCGTCAACGTGATGGCGACGTACACGGCCCTCCTTGACCTGCGGGCGGAACTGGCCCGGCGCGGGCTCGCCGCTTCCACCCTGCGCTAGTGAGAAAGAGGATTACACGGTACCGTGTAGGGATGGATGAGGCGTGGGACGAGCGACGGGTGCTGTCGCTCAGGCAACGGCTGAACCTGAGCCAGGCCGAGTTCGCGGCCCGGATAGGCGTCCGGCAGCAGACCGTGAGCGAATGGGAGACCGGCAAGTACCGGCCACGCGGGGCGAGTGCGCGGATGCTCTTTCTGCTGGCAGAGGACCGGGCAGTCTACGAGAGCGGACGCGACGGCGATGGCTGAGGCGGCGCCCCTTCCCGGGCGGGAAACCGACCTCGCGCGGCTGTGGGAAGCGGGGAGCGGCCGTGCTCTCCGGCTGGAGGATGGCCGAGCGCTCCGCGTGATCTTCCCCGGCGTGCGCGGCGGCGGGGCGGGTCCCGATTTCACAGGGGCAACGCTCGACGCCGGCGGGGATTACCTGCGCGGCGACGTCGAACTGCACCTGCGGGCGAGCGGCTGGCGCGCCCACGGGCACGAGAGCGACCCGGCCTACGGGGGAGTCGTCCTCCACGTGGTGGCGGCGAATGATGGTGCGACGCCGGTCACGTTTCACGCGAGCGGGCGGACGATCCCGATCCTCGTCCTCCGCGGGGCGACCGCGAGCTATCCGCCGCCGTTTACACCGCCATGCACCTTCGCCGGCGAACGCGGCTACGCGGTCGAGGAGACGCTTGTGCGGATGGGTGCACGACGGCTGCGCCAGAAGGCCTCGCGAGTGGGACCGCTGCTCGCGAGTGACGGGCCGGCGCAGGCCCTCTACACCCTGGTCCTCGAGACGCTTGCCGGGCCGGCGAACGGCGCCAGCTTCGCCACCATCGCGCGAGCGCTTCCCCTCGCGGCCCTGGTGGAACAGGCCGACCAGCGAGCGAGCGGGGAGCGGGCCTTCGCCCTCGAAGCAGCCTTGAAAGGGGCCGCCGCCGGGGTCGCCTTACGCCGTGCCGGTTTGCGGCCGGCAGCGAGTCCTGGCCGGAGGCTCGGTTGCGCGGCGCGGCTCATCCACCGGCTCTGGCCGGAGGGAGCGGCACTGACGCTGCCGGCGTTGCCGGCGGAGCCGCGAGCGTTGCTGCAACTCTTGAAGGTGGAAGGCGCCGGCCGGGAGATGGGGATCGAGCTGGCGGTCAACGCCGTCCTCCCGGTCCTCCTCGCGACGGGCGTCGAGTGCACGTCGCTCCTCGCCGCGCTCCCGGCGCCGGGAACGTACGGCAAACTGCGAGCGCTGGAGCGCTGGCTGGGCCACGGAGAGCGGGTCTTCCGGACGGCGGCGGCGCTCCAGGGAGGCTTGCTGTTGCACGGCGAGTACTGCACGCGGGGCCACTGCGGAAACTGCCCGCTCTCTAAGTGAACCAGATCGCACTGCGGCGGTGGGCGTTTGCTAGACTGCGCCATCTTCGCGAAGAGGTTCAAGATGTACGACGCAATCGTCATCGGGGCGCGGGTGGCGGGTTCGCCGCTCGGCATGCTCCTTGCGCGGCAGGGCCACAGGGTCCTCGTCGTCGACCGCGACACGTTCCCCAGCGACACGCTTTCGACGACCTTCCTGCAGGACGAGGCCAGCCATTACCTCGATACGTGGGGATTGCTGGCGAAGGTCTACGCGACGGGCGTGCCGCAGTGCAGCGTGGTCGCGAACTTCGGCGATGGGATGATGTTGGCACCGGCGCCTCCCGGCAAGTTCCCGGCGATCGCGCCGCGGCGGACGTACCTCGACCAGATCCTCGTGGAGGCGGCCCGGGAAGCCGGCGCCGAGGTGCGGGAAGGGTTTTCTGTACAGGCGATTGTGAAGGATGCGACGGGACGGGTGACGGGGATCCAGGGACGGGGCGCCGATGGGTCGACGGTGAGCGAAGAGGCGCGCATCGTGGTGGGCGCCGACGGGCGCAATTCGCTGCTCGCCCGCCACGTGGACGTGGAGGAGTACGAGGTGGTGGAGCCGACAAGCTGCGGTTTCTACAGCTTCTTCAGCGGGGCGACGGGCGACACCACGGAACTGCACTACAACGGCAACCATGCCTTTTTCGCCTTCCCGACGAACGATGGCCTGACCTGTTTCGCCGCGGAGGCACCGCGGGACGCCTGGGAGGAGTTTCGGGCAGACCCGGATCGCTACCTCTTCGAGAAGATGGCACAGCTTGCGACGCAGCTGTACCCCCGAGCCAAGGACGTAAAACGGGAGGAGAGCTGGTATGGGATGCAGGGTCGCAAGGCATATATTCGCAAGCCGTACGGCCCGGGCTGGGCGCTGGCCGGCGACGCCGGTTGCCTGAAGGACCCGGTGACCGGGACGGGCTGCAATGACGCCTTCCGCGACGCGGCGCTGCTGAGCGAGGGGCTGCATGGCTGGTTCGGCGGTGAGCAGACTGAGGAAGGCGCCATGGCCCGCTACCAGGAAGCGCGGGATGCGGAGCTGCTGCCGAGCTACCACCAGACGGCCTACCTGGCCCAGTTGCACACGGTGACGCCGGAGTTCCTGATGCAGATGGGGCAGATGCAGGCAGGGGCACCAGCCTAGGCGGGCCAGTCGCGACCCCTGCCTATACTTGGGACGTGACCTCCGCAGACGTGATTGTCGCGAACCGTGCCTACCGGGACCATGCGGTGCCACCGGGCGAAGACGAACCTCCGGAAACGGGCCGTGGGGGCCTGATCGCGGCCGTGAGCCCGGCCGTCGCCACGGGAGAAGGCGGGACGACGTGGGTCGGCGCGGGACGGGGACCGTGCGACGCCGCCTACGTGGATGACCGGGGAGACGAGGAGCTCGCGACGGTGGGAGGGCCGTTGCGCCATCGCCGGGTCTTCTTCGACGACGAGACGTGGGACCAGTTCTACGCGAAGGTATCGAACGCTTTCCTCTGGCCGATGCTGCATTTGGTACGGGTCCCGCTCCCGGAGCGCACCGGGTATGTGCCGAGACCGATCGCCCTCGGCGACCACCCGGGCGCCTGGCGCGCCTTCGAAGAGGCGAACGAGGCTTACGCCAGGGCAGTGGTGGACGCCGGCCGGGGCGAGTCGGCCTGGGTCCACGACTACCAGCTGGGCCTGGTGCCGGCGTACCTGCGGGCGGGCGGCTACCAGGGACGGATCGGGTTCTTTCTCCACACGCCGGTGCCGGACCTGACGATCGTTGAGCGCGTGGCAGGGGGAGCGGGCCTGGCGCGACTGCTCGACTGGACGCGGGGAGTGCTGGGCGCGGACCTGGTGGGACTGCAGTCGCCCGCCGACGCCGCTCGTTTTGCGGCCATGGCGGGGGCGACCGGTGCGAGGGTGCGAAGGCCGGGTGAACTCGATGTCGAGGGCCGGAGCGTCCGCTTCGGCGCCTACCCGGTGGGAATCGATGCCGATGACGTGGCGCGGGTGGCAGCAAGGGCGCCGGGCTACGGCATCCTCAGCTCGCTCAAGGGCGACGCGCCGGTGGTCGCCGGGCTCGAACGCGAGGACTACACAAAGGGGATCCCCGAGCGGCTGCAGGCGATGGCGGCGCTCTGGTCGGCGGGACGGCGGTTCCATTACGTTGGCCTCGCCTCGCCCACACGGGAGGGGGTGCCGGGGTATGAGCGTTTCCGGGCGGCGCTCGATGCCGCGTTGCGGATGGCCGTAGCGGCGGCGGAGCGGGCCGGCTGCACCTGCATCCAGGAGCCGGCGGCGCTGCAATGGGAAGAGGTGGTGGCGGTCCTCCGCGACAGCGATATCGTCTGCACGTCGTCGCTCGCGGACGGGATGAACCTGGTGCCTCTCCAGGCTGCGATCGCGCAGTCGGTGAAGCCGGCGGCCGAGCGCGGGGTGATCACGATGGGGCGGGATACCGGTGCGGCGAGCGCATACGCGGGCTTCGAGGATGATGGACTGGTGGTCGTCGACCCCTTCGATACCGCCACATTCTCCCGAACGCTGGCAGCCGCTGTGGCGGGGAGGACGGCGCGGGTGAGTGATCGACTGGTGGCGGCCGTCCGGGCGGGAGATGCGGCGGCGTGGGCGGAGGGTTTTCTTCGCGATCTTGGTGGGGCAGGCCTGTGAACCGGCCGATTGGGGAGCTGGTGGAAGAGTTGGCCAATGCCCGCGGCCCGTTGCTGGTGGCGACCGACCTCGATGGGACGCTAGCGCCCATCGTCCCCAATGCCGGTGACGCGGAGGTGCCCCAGGCGACGCTCGATGTGCTGGAGCGGCTGGGCAGGGTGGCCCGGGTGGCCGTGGTGACGGGGCGCGACCTGAATACGGCGCGGCGCCTGGTGCCGACGGACGATGTCGCGATGGTGGGGAGTCACGGGCTCGAGGGTTCGTTCGACCACCCACTCCTGCCGGATGTGGACCGGTTGAAGCTGGCGCCAAAGCTGGAGGCGGTGGAGCAGCGCGTAATCTCCGCGGTGCCGACGGCGTTCCAGGGGATTGAACGGAAGGCGATTTCCGTGGCCTTCCACTTCCGCAACGACCCGGCGCTCGGCGAGCAGAATCCGGGAGGCGCTGCTGCCGCTGGCGGACGGGTTGCGGCTGCGGGAGGGACGGATGGTACTGGAGGTGCTCCCCGACGCCCGCGGGGGGAAGGACCAGGCGCTGCGGGCGCTGGTCCATCACTTCCGGGCTCACTCGCTCCTCGTAATGGGCGACGACCTGACGGATGTGGCGATGTTCCGGGAGGCGCTGGAGATGCGGGCGAATGGCGAGACCGTGGTGCTCGCGGGTGTGAGCGGCGGCGACGAGACGCCGATGGAGATCGCGGAACTGGCGGACGTTTTGCTGCCGTCGACGGTCGCGGTGCGGGCCCTGCTGGACGCTGTCGCTACGGCGCTGGAGCGGTAATCCCCGGGCAAGAACCGGCCCCCACGTATCACGTACACTCAGAACGATGAGAGAGGTGGCACCATGCGCTGGTTACTCGGCAAGAGCCTGAAACTCCCGTCGGCGGACGAGGCACTGCCCGGCCGCGACGGCTATCGCTACTCCGTCCCCGAGCGCAACGAGGTGCTCGGCGGGCCGCTGAAGCCACCGTTCCCCGAAGGGATCGAAACAGCGGTCTTCGGACTCGGCTGTTTCTGGGGCGCCGAGCGGTTGTTCTGGCGGATACCGGGCGTCTACACCACGGCGGCAGGGTACGCGGGAGGCATCACGCCGTACCCGACCTACGAAGAAGTCTGTAGCGGCCGGACGGGCCATGCGGAGGTGGTGCTCGTCGCCTATGACCCCGCGAAGGTGGCTTACACGGACCTGCTCAAGGTGTTCTTCGAAGAGCACGACCCTACGCAGGGGATGCGCCAGGGTAACGACATCGGCACGCAGTACCGGTCGGCGATTTACACCACGACGGAGGCGCAGGCGAGAACGGCGAGGATGGCCCTGGCCGCCTACAACGACGCGCTCGCTCGCGCCCACAAGGGCTCGATTACGACGGAGATCACTGAGGCCGGGCCGTTCTATTACGCCGAGGAGTACCACCAGCAGTATCTCCACAAGGTCCCGAACGGCTACTGCGGGCTGCAGGGTACGGGCGTGAGCTGCTCGATCCCGGCGACGGCGTAGGAAATCCAGAACACCAGAAGGCGCCGGACCGTTGTTGCAGCGAATCGCTAGTGGAGCTGGTACACCGGTTCGGCGAAGGTCGACCCCTGATCCGATTCGCCTCGGGGCGTTGGCTTAGGGGCAGGCGTGGCCCTGGGCACCGCCGTTGGCTTTTCGTCCGTGGAGTCTTTCCTGTCAAAGGTGCCGTCGAGGCACTTGAGGTAGCCCGCCGCCAGTTCGGCGTCCGTGCAACCCTGGGGCTCCTGCACCGGGTTGGCGTCCAGGACGGTGACGAAATTCGAGTCGGTCGACGTGCCCGCCGTCTTCTCGACCAGGGCAGGGGCCGCCCTCGGTCGTTGTGGTTACCTCCCCGACCGGGATCGTGAACTCCTGGTTGACGATGGGGTCGACACTGAACGACGCAGCGAACCCGAAGATCGCGGGGACGACAATGACGAGGAGCAGGGCGAACCCGACGAGTCGGAACATGGTCGCGATTCCCTACGACTTTCTTGCGTTGGGGCGGGTGACGGTGCGGCCAATGACCGGTTCGTCAGAGCCGACGAAGTACTCGTAGGTGTCTTCGCCATCACGGACGAAGTAGCGATGGCCTTCCGGGTAGGGGCGCATGGAGGATGACGCTGCCGAAGCGCTCGGCGAGCCGGGCGAGGTCGCGCATGGTGGCGACGCGGACCGCATCCGCGGTGCGCTCGGTCTCGGGGCCAGCGACACTGACCAGGCGCGAGCCGTAGCGCGCACGGATGCGCGCCTCTTCGTCGTTCCGAAGGCCAAGAGCGAGGTAGCCGCCGGCCATGAGGAGCAGGCCAAGCATCGCCGAGAATCCCGACCATCGGCGACCGCGCGCGCAGAAGAGACGCGTCGGTGACCAGAACCCCAGTGACAATGACTCTCGGACTAACGATGGTCTTCGTTGCCGTGGTGGGCGTGGTGGTGGTTAATGTGGAAGGCGGCGTTATCAGCACGGGGTCGTAGGTGAGGGTGAACGGACTTTCGAAGGTCGTCTCAAATGGTTCCCCGGCGCGCGTACCGCTGGCCGTGACATGGGCATTGACCATCAGTTCGTAGGAACGTCCACTGAGCCCGGTCTCGTCTTCAATCTGGTTGATGAGGGCGCCGACGGCGACGAGGTCGATGGAGATCGGGGCACGTCGCGGTCGTGCCTTCGAAAGCGGTGCGGCGCGAGGAGCGGCGTGGTGCGAGACCACTCGCCGCCTTCAGGGCGGATGACAAGATCGGCGGCGACGATGCCGGTCATGTCGACGGCGTCGTCGGAGTCGAGTGCATAGTTGAAGGAAAGCTTCGCCTCGCGGGTGAGGCTGGTGAAGGCCGCAGGCGGCGACGCATCGGCTTCGCCGTGTCGGTCGCGCTTGTCGCGGCAACGGAGTCCGGACTGGAGGACGCCGTCAGGGTAGAGCGTGGATGGCGCCATGAAGATGGCGTAGTCGAAGTTGCCGGACTCCGTGTACTCGGGGATCGACGACTGTTCGGCCGATTGGGAGGCACGCGAGAAGGCGAGCACGCCGAGCAGCAGGAAGCCGAGCGCGAGAATGCCGGCGCCGGTCGCGAGGGCGAGCAAGCCCGACTGGTAGCTGCTGAACTGGGCCGGGTCCGGGAGCCAGTTACCCCCGTTCACAAAGTGCTTCTTCATACGATGCCTCCGTCGTCGATATGTGTCTGCCTTCTGGATGCCGCCGAGGAGGAAGACTCCAACAACGACCAGCGGCAATCCGCCAGGGCTCGCGGAGCCAGGCGAGCAACGAACCCGCTTTTGGGACAACGAACCAGGCAAATCCGCGGATGTTGCCCGTCGGTCGCGCGCCAAGGGTCTTCCTGGTCTCGGTTGTCTCCCCGGGTGATGAAGCCGCCATTGTCCTGGCCCACGATCCGGTGGATGACGAGGCGCCCTGTGTGGAAAAGGCGATCCATGGGATAGGCAACGATGTCGCCTGCGGAGTACTCGGACTCGTTGGTGCAGTACGACTAGGTCGCCCTGGTGATAGGTCGGCTCCATGCTTTCGCCGCTAACGATGATGAAGGTGGCCGGTCCGCCCAGCGCCGCAGGGCGGAGCCAGGCGAACCAGGCCACGAATGCTAGAAGGAGAAGGCAAGCTACCGCCAAACGTGTCGATGCCCTCAAGTAGCTCTCTCCTTCCTTCGGTTTGACCTCTATTTGTGGGTTATCCCAGAGGTCTAGTGCGGGGATCAGGTTGGTTCCGACCTGCTTATCCTTTGAAAGCAGGACGTGAATGTCGAACAGATCACTGACATGAACGTTCCAACCACTAACGTCGACAGTCTGTGGCGTGTTGGCTGGTCCGAGCTTGACCTCGACGACGCCGATCGACTTCCCATGCTCATCGGTTAGGACGATGTAAGCGTAGATGCCATCACAGTCCCCGGTCGTGGCTACCACGAGATGATCCACGTAGAAGCCGCCATCGCCGGGATGCGTTTCTGCTTCGCTGACCGGATCTCGCCAGCTGTCGTACTTCACGACCTTCACCCGGTCCGTGCAGGACACGACGAGTGTTTCTCCTTCGGCATTGACGTTAGGGGACGGGTTGATGGCGAACGTTGCCGCATACCCGACCGCCGCGAACATCGCGACCGCGACGGCCATGACGATGGCAGTACGAATGCTCAAAAGCTTAAGCAATGTAGTTCTCCTTCTCCGCTAGGGAGCATGTCCGGCGCCGCGCTGTCGAGAGCGCGGCGCACTAGCGCTGCCCGCCAGGCAGATCGCAGCCTTGCGGACCCAATCCGTGGATGGGGTGCGTATAGCGTTGGTCCCGGGGGAGCTCCTTTCCGGGACGCGGTAGAGACAAGAGGGGTAAGCGGTGGCTATTTGGGAACAATTCCCATCGCGGCCGGCTGGCCCCCCGGCGGCGCTGAGAGCGACTGGTTACAATCGTCTACAGCAAGGCTGGCTTCGAATGTCTCCTTGCGTCCTGCCCCGTCACGGTGCCAGCCGTGGCGGGGCTTTTCTGTGGTCTGGAGGCGGACTATACGGGAAAACCATTATGAAATGTGGGGTTTTCCCTTAGGCAAATTTATGGAATCTAACGAATTTCCAACAAAAACGCGTTCTTCCAGATTCGCGGAATGGGAACGCCGGTCGGCGGACGGAGGTTAAGAACCCCCCGGCCCCCATGCCGCCTGGCCCTTCCAGAAGTCCCGGCGGCTGGCAAAGCCCACGAGGCCGTCGCGGACGATGGCCTCCTCGTTGATCGCAAGGCCGTGAAGGACATCGTGGAGGGGGGAGACGCAGGCGTAGTAGCGGACGCGGCGGTCGAAGGCGTTGCCTGGCGGGCGTTGATAGTGGGAGAGGACGAGGGCGAGCGCGGTTTCGCCGGCGCCGGTGAGGACGGGGGCGAAGTCGATTGCCGGGTCGCCGATCATCATGTCGGTCCAGTCGATGATCCCGCTGAGTTCACCGTCGCGGACGATGAGGTGGACGGCGCCGAGGTCGTTGTGGACGGGGACGGGCTGCCAGGCGAGATCGGCGAACTCCTCGAGGGCCGAGCGGAGGGACGCGAGGTGGGCGGAGAGGTCGCGCTCGAGGAGGCCGGTGGCTGCCGCCCCGGAGAGTAGTGCGTGCTGATCGTCGAACCAGCGATTGGCGTCCAGAGATTCGCCCTGCGGGAGAGCGAGGGACGCGGGGTCGAGACTGTGCAGCGCGGTGAGTGACTCGGCGAGCTTCGTGGCGATGGCTGGCCGGCCGAAGTCCGCGGGCCTGAGGGATTGGCCCTCAATCCGGCGATAGCCACCGAACGGCAGCCCCATCCAGTCGCCCTGCCAGGCGTAGTTCGGAACCTGGAGGGGTAAGGCGGCGGCGATGGCCGGGAGCGCAGCCATCTCTCGCTCGAGTGCGCGGGCGGCCCCGCCGTTCCGGGGGAAGCGGAAGATCCACTCGCCGTCGACGACGAAGGTCCAGAAGTCCCAGCCCTGGTCGGCGACGAGGGCAGCAGAACCAACGGTGAGCGCGGGCAGGGCCGCCCGCAAGCTAGCAAGGCAGTCTTCGGAGTCCATGCCCGATCGTTCCGTCAGCGGAACGCGGCCTGGAGCACCTCGACCGACTGCTGGTGGGCGCGCTTCCCTTCATCGAGGGCGTGCGAGAGGGCATAGAAGCCGTGGATCATCCCTTCGTATCGCTCAACGTGGACGGAAACGCCAGCCGCCTTCAGCTTTGCGGCGTAGGCCTCGCCTTCGTCGCGGAGGGGGTCGAAGCCGGCGGTGATGACGGTCGCCGGGGGAAGGCCGGAGGCATCGGCAACGCGGAGGACGGAAGCGCGAACGTCTTCGGCATCGGCAGGCGTCCGGACATAGTGGTCCCAGAACCAGACCATGGAGTCCTTCGTGAGCATGTAGCCCTCGGCGTTCTCGCTATAGGAGGGGGTACCGTAGTCGAGGTTGGTGACGGGGTAGACGAGGAGCTGGTGGCGGAGCGCCGGGCCATTGTTGTCGCGGGCGTGGATGGCGACGGCCGCCGCAATATTTCCACCGGCGCTGTCACCGGCGACGGCGATCTTCGTCGGGTCGCCACCGATGGAGGCGGCGTTGGCGGCGACCCATTCGAGGGCGGCGTAGCTGTCTTCGAAGGGCACCGGGAACTTGTGCTCGGGAGCGAGGCGGTAGTCGACGGAAACGACAAGGGCCGGCGTGTGATTGGCGATGTAGCGGCAGGCGACATCCTGGTAGTCGAGGTCGCCGATGACCCAGCCACCGCCGTGGTAGAAGACGACCACCGGCAAGGGACCGTTCCCGGGGTTGTAGATGCGCACGGGGATCTCGCCGTGAGGGCCGGGAATGTTGCGGTCCTCGACGGAGGCGACGTCTTCGCCGGGAGGACGGGCGTCGCGGGCAGCAGCCATTGTCGCCCGGACGGCTTCCGGGGTCTGTTCATTCATCGGTGGCGCGCCAAGGGCGGCCATCATGTCGAGCAAGGCTTTGGCCTGGGGGTCGAGTGCCATGCTGAGTTTTCTCCTTAGCTCACGAGGGTGCCGAGGACGTGCTCGAGGGTGCGGTTGTCACCCTGGGGCATGCCGATGACGGGAAGATCGACGCCGAGCTGGCGGCGTTCTTCAATGCCGGCGGCCACGGTTTCGAGGTCGCCGTAGATGGCGGTCTCCTCGAGCATCTGGTCGCCCATCGCGGCCATGATCTCGGGGTTGGTGCCGAAGGGCGGCGGCCGGTGCTCTTCGCCGGCCTTGCGCATCGCCTGGACCTCCTCGCCGAAGCCGTTGCGGCTGAGCATCTGGTGGTAGAAGTCGCCCATGTTGGTGACGTACCAGGAGATGCCACCGGCGGCCTGGAACTTCGCCTTCTCGATGTCGGGGTTGATGACGGTGGTGATGGAGGCGACGCACTCGACGGCGTCGGCGGGGCGGCCGGCAGCGATGGAGCCTTCGGCGACGATCGCCTTGCCATCGCGGAACTTCGACTTCGGCCAGTAGATGGGCATCCAGCCGTCGGCCACTTCGCCCACGCGGGCCATGCGAGTCTGGGGAGATGGTGGCGACGTAGATCGGGATGTGGTTGCGGATGGGGTCGAAGAGCAGCTTGAAGCCGCGCTGCAGCTTGAAGATCTCGCCGTCGTAGAAGACCTTCTCGCCGCTCAGGATCATGTTGATGATCTCGACGTATTCCTTCGTCCGCTGGATCGGCTTCTCGAACTTCTCGCCGTGCCAGTGCTCGATGACGCGGGCGCCCGAGGTGCCGAGGCCGATGATCACGCGGCCGCCGCAGAGCTCGTCGAGCGTCGCGGCGGTCATCGCGAGGACCGCAGGCGAGCGGCCGAACACGGGCGCGATGCCGGTGCCGAACTTGATCTTCTCGGTCGCCAGGGCGATCTGGGTGAGGAGCGAGAACTGGTCGCGGCCCCAGGTCTCGGCCGTGAAGACGGCTTCGACGCCGACTTCCTCGGCGATCTTGATCCGTTCGATGAGGGCTCGGTTCTGTTCGGGCGTGCCGGTAAATCCGACTGAGACGCCAAGGCGACGGGGCATCTGTTCCTCCGGGGATTGCTGTGGTTGGGAATCATAAGGCAGCGACTGAGGGGCTGCCGGGGAGTCAGCCCGCCGGCCGGAAGATGCCGATTGCCGCGGACGCTTCGAGGTTCGCAACGCGATCGGGGCTGTAGCCGATCTCACCGAGGACCTCATGGGCGTGTTCGGCGAGGAGGGGAGCGCGGCGGGGGAAGCCACCGGGCGTGCGGCTGTAGTTAGCGTAGCCACGGGCGGTGGTCATCGGCCCCCAGATGGGATGGTCGAAGTCTTGAAGGAAGTCGTTCTCCAGGTGCCAGGGGCTCTCAAAGATGTTCGCAGTCTCGGTGCAGGGGGCGGCAGGGACACCGGCGGCGAGGAGGCGACGGACGGCGTCATCGAGTTCAAGCGGCGCGAACGCTTCGGCGAGGCGTGTTGCGAGCTCCGAATCAGCCGGCTCCCGGAGGGCCTGTTCGGCGGTCATGCGGCCGGCCCACTCCGGGTGATCGAGAGCGACGCAAAGGTCCTGGTACTGGCGGGTGGTCGTGACCCAGGGATGAACCCAGCCGCCGGCGCATTGGTAGAGGCGGCGAAGGGCGAAGTTGCCGGGATGGTCGCGGCCGCCGCGAGGCATCTCGGGTGCGCCCTTGTAGCGGGTGAGTTCGGCCGACTGGCAGAGGACGCTGGAATTTGTGAGCGAGGTCTCGACCCGCTGGCCCTCGCCCGTGCTCTCGCGGGCGAAGACGGCGGCGGTGATGCCGAAGGCGGCCATGATGGCGCTGGCGGTGTCGTTCACCGGGATCGCGTGGAAGACCGGCTCGTCATCGCCGCCCTGCCACTCCATGAGGCCGCTGCGGGCCTGCATGAGGGGGTCGAAGCCGGGGTCGGCGGCGAGGGGGCCAAGGGGTCCGTAGCCCGTGACGGAGCAGGAGATGATGCGCGGGTTCACCTTGCGCAGGGTCTCGTAGTCGATGCCGAGTCGTTCGAGGACGCCGCAGTCGGTAGTTGTCACAAACGGCGTCGGCATGGCGGACGAGGTCGTAGAAGACTTCGCGGCCCTCAGGCGACTTCAGGTCGACGCTGATGCTGCGCTTGCCCTGGTTGTAGCCGATGAAGCCAAGGCCGAACGGGCGGAAGGAGTCGCCGTCCAAGGGTTCGACCTTAATGACGTTGGCGCCGAGGTTGGCAAGCACAGTGCTGGCATGGGGGGCAGCGATGATGACGCCCATGTCGAGGACGGTGACGCCGGCAAGGGGGCCGGCCGTATTCGGTTCCGGCGTGACCGGTGTGTTTGGGCGGACGTTCCAGCCGGCCGTCACATCGTCAACTGAAGTTCCCTGTGCGAAGGCACGGACTTCGCCGGGCGTGCCACGAAGCTTTACGGAGACTCCGGGCATGTCGACGGGGCCGTGCTCCGGGTGGTGGAGGGTGACACGCATGTCGTTAGCGCCGACCTGGTCACCGTAGAACCACTCGTCGCGGGTGCTGACAGGGCCACGCGGGACGCCGTTGGCGTGAAGGATGTCGAGCCACTCCTGGCGCGACTTCTCGAGGAACTTGCGGTCGAGGAGTTCGACCACCTTCGGCGCTACGTCGGGGAGCATGGTGTTGGCGAGCTCGCCGTCGACGCCTTCGAGGGTGAGCACTTCGGTGAGCAGGTCGAGCGTTTCGAGGGCCTTGAGGAAGTGGGGCTCGAGGAGGGTGCCGAGGAACAGCCACTGGCCGTCGGCGCACTGGTAGAGGCGGTATTTTGCGACACCGCCGCGAGCGCCGCGGCCGCGCATGCGCATGATTTCGCCGGCGCGGAGGGCGCTACCACTCTGGACGGCGGCGAAACCATGGAGGCCGGTGCAGACGAGGGACTGGCCGGCGCCGGTCTTCGCCCGCTCGACGAGGCCGGCGGCGATGGTTGTGGCGGCGGTCATGGCGTGACCGTAGGCAACCTGCGGCGAGACGAGGTGGACGGGGACACCCTCCCAGCTGAACTGGCCCCAGGCGCCGCCGGCGACGGCGGCAAGCAGGGGTTCTTCGTGGGGCAGCTGGCTCCAGCGGCCGCGTTCGCCAAACATCGGCAGCCAGGCATGGAGAAGGGCGGGGAAGGCAGCTTCGAGGTTGCCAGCGTCGAGGCCCTGGCGTTCGAGCACGCCGGGAGCATCATCAAAGATCACGACATCGGCGCGGGAAACGAGGTCGAGCATCTGTTGCTGGCCGTCGAAGCTGTCGCGGTCGATGGTGACGACGCGCTTGTTGCGACTCCAGCAGATATAGCCCGGGTGGTCCTTCATCCGGTCGCCGCCGGGGCCTTCGACCTTGACGACATCGGCGCCATGGTCGGCGAGGATCATGGTGGCCATGGGGCCTGCGACCCCCTGGGTGCAGTCGACGATACGGACTCCCTCAAACGCTCCGGGCATGAGCGGGGAGTATACGGAGATGCGGGGTGAGGGTCGCGGGTTGGGCTAGGTGTCGCCAATAAGTTCGGAAGGTTCGAGGCGGGTGATGCCGAGGCGGTCGAAGTCACGGTCGAAGGTGCAGGCGACGTTCTGGCCGCGGCGGCGTGCGTCTGCGGCACCGTAAGCATCCGTGAAGTCCACGTTGTTGTTGCGGTAGAGATCGATTGCGTCTCGCACCGTCTCAGGCCGTTCCAACTGCAACCCTTGCATATCCAGGAGTCCATCCAGAATCTCGGCGATCTCGGCGCGCGGTCGCTCGTAATACGAGCCAAGTGTCCACACGATCTCGGCCAGAACGAGATGGGAAGTCCAAATGCGGACGGTCCCCGGCTCTACCCGTTCGAACAACGCCCGACACTGGGCATATACCTCGTCGTCGTCCCGGACGATGAAGCGCATGAAGACATTCGTGTCGACGAACACAGGCTCCGAATGCGCCACTTCTCAGCTGTCCTTCTCGACGGCTCGGCGTGCGACTTCCCTCGCCACGTGGTCCTGAATGGACTTCCAATCCTCGGGCTGATGTTTCGGCGATACGCACCCACCAAAGCGGAGGAACCCGCCCACCACAGGCCGGATGGTTACGGCGCCATCCTCGACTTCCATCTCGACCGTCGAGCCTTGCTGGAGCCCCAGGCATTCGCGGATGGCCTTGGGGAGGGTGATCTGGCCTTTCGACGATACTCTCGCTCTTACCTTAGGCATTCGTCTTACCTCGCAGCCCAATCTTACCATGCTGACTCGGGGTCGTATTCATGCATGGTCGCGTAGCATTGCGGCGACAGACAGAAGGGGAGAACGCGCGATGTTGAAGCCGGTACAGCTTGGGAAGAACAGCGGGTTGCGGGTGTCGGAGCTAGGGCTCGGGACGATGAACTTCGGCAAGCCGGGCCGGGGGCACCAGGGCGACTGGACGCTGGACATCGACCAGGCACGGCCAATTTTCAAGGCGGCCCTGGAGCATGGGCTCTTCTACTTCGACTGCGCCGACGTGTACGGGATCGGGGCTTGCGAGGAGGTGGTGGGGGCGCTGCTGAAGGAGCTGGCGCCGCGGGAGGAGTACGTGCTGGGGACGAAGATCGCGAACCCGATGGGGCGCGGGGCGAACTCGGGCGGGCTTTCGCGGAAGCACATTATGGAAGGTGTCGACGCGAGCCTGAAGCGGCTCGGCCACGACTACATCGATCACCTGGTAATCCACCGGCACCCGCACGGCATCCGGGGGAGCGTGGAGACGCCGATCGAAGAGACGATGGAGGCGCTCCACGACGTGGTGAAGGCAGGCAAGGTGCTGTACCTGGGGGCATCGTCGATGTTCGCGTGGCAGTTCACGGAGCTGCAGATGACGGCGGAGAAGCACGGCTGGACCAAGTTCATCTCGATGCAGAACCACTACAACCTCATCTACCGCGAGGAAGAGCGGGAGATGAACCCGTATTGCGCGAGCCATGGCGTTGGCCTGACGCCGTGGTCGCCGCTGGCGCGGGGGATCCTGACCGGCGCCTACAAGGGTGGGTTCGACCAGGGAACGACGGCGCGGTCCACCGGTGGCGACCGGCGGCGGACGGAGAGCCTGTATCGCGGCGAGATGGACTTTGCGATCGCGGACCGGGTGGGAGAGATGGCGGAGAAGTACGAGAAAGCGCCGGCCCAGATCGCCCTCGCCTGGCTGATGAGCAAACCCGAGATCACGGCGCCGATTGTCGGCGTGTCCAAGATCGAGCAACTCGACCAGTTGGTGGCGGCGGCGGAGATCACGCTCGGCGGAGGAGGACGTTGACGTACCTCGAGGAGCTATACCAGCCGGTGGTGAATTTGCTGTCGATCGGGACGAGTTAATTGGGGGTTGCGAGGAGGTCTGAGACAGCATCCGAAGCGCTGGCGTGCGGCCCTCATCCCCCGGCCCCTTCTCCCGACTCTCGCGGGAGAAGGGGGAGAATGCTCGTGATGTCTGCGACATTGGAGCGAGGCATGCGGCCACGGGGGGCCGCGGCTCCACTAGCGTGGCGTGTATGGGCGGCTCAAGACTGGTGACCGGTGGCATGTCCGCGGCGGACGGCCCTCATCCCCCGGCCCCTTCTCCCGACTGCCGCGGGAGAAGGGGAGAACGGCGCGGCAATTGGGGGCGATGGAGCGAAGCATGCGGCCACGGGGGGCCGCGGCTCCACTAGCGGGCGTTGGCGGCCATGAATTGGCGGATGTGGTTGAGGGCGAGAGCGATCTTTCGGCTGTTCTCTTTCCAGGGATAGAGGCTGACCTGGGCATTGGGCGCCAGGAGGGCCGTCTCCATGGCAGTCGCGTAGGGGTGCGCGGGGATGTCGTCCGGAAGAACGAGCACCGGTGTCTGGCAGCCACGGATAAAGTCGCGGTCGACGGTGAAGACGAAGTCGGCGCGCTTCGTGTACATGTTGTTGAGGTAGTCGGTGACCATCGCTTCGGTGATTTCGGGTCTACTGCTCGCGGAATTTCGGGCCCCAACCTTTGCTGTTGTTCTGGTAGTAGATGTTGGGGAAGGCGGAGGTGTAGCCACTCGGGTGGACGAGGACGGCGGCGGCGACGCGCTCACCGGCACGCTTCAAGAGGTTCCAGATCATGGGACCGCCGATGCAGAAGCCCATCACCATGAAGCGGTCGATCCCGAGGTGGTCCACCAGCGCCAGCTGATCATCGGTGAAAGCGTCCCAGGTCCGTTCGACTTCGAGCGGGCCCTCGGACTGGCCACCGTTGGCGTTGCGAAGGTCGAGGGCGATGACGCGATGGGTGTCGCTGAAGGCCTCGAGTGGGTTGAATGCGTGGTTGGCGAGGCCGGCGATGGTCGCATTCAGGCCGCCGCCGGGCAGGACGAGGAGGGGGAAGCCTGAGCCAGCTTCCTCGTAGTGGATGCGCACGGGGCCGATTTCAAGTGATGGCATGGCGACCGTCCTTTCGGGGGTGAGAGGTTGGGGCGGCGGGATTGAGGTCCGCGCGAGGGTTCGCAATTGTAGGCGCTGACGACGGCGTGTGGCGGCTCCAGATGGCGACGGTGCTAAAGACTGGCGACGCGTAAGGGGTCTGGCGGGCGGCCCTCATCCCCCGGCCCCTTCTCCCGACTCTCGCGGGAGAAGGGGAGAACGGTTGCGATGCCGGGGCGTTGGAGCGAGGCATGCGGCCACGGGGGGCCGCGGCTCCCGTTGGTGACGACGGCGCACGGTTGGTGCCTGATGCCGAGAGGCTGGAGCCAGCAAGCGGCCACGGGGGGCCGCGACTACGGGGGGCCTATTCTTTGCCGACGAGGACGGGTTTGGCCCAGGTCTCTTTGCACTCGCCGTCTTTGACTTCGAAGACGTGGGTGGCGACGCCTTCGACGATGCCGGGGTCGTGGCTGGCGACGAGGATGGTGCCGGTGTAGGCGGTGAGGGCGTCGAGGAGCTTGCGGCGGGTGGCGCGGTCGAGGTGGTTGGTGGGCTCGTCGAGGAGGAGGACGTTCGTGGGCTGGAGGAGGAACTTGGCGAGCGCGACTCTGCTCCGTTCGCCGCCGCTGAGAGCACGCGAATGGGCTTGAAGACGTCGTCGCCGCGGAAGAGGAACTGGCCGAGGACGGTGCGGAGCTCGCACGTCGGGCTTGCTCCCGGCGACGGTGCGGACCTCCTCGATGATCGTGCGGTTGGCGTCGAGGGCTTCGTCCTGGTGCTGGTCGTAGTAGCCGGGACGAGCGAGCTCGGCCCACTCGACCGTGCCGTGGGTCTGCTGGAGCTGGCGGGCGGCAATGCGGAGGAGGGTGCTCTTGCCGCTCCCGTTGGGGCCGACGAGGGCTACCTTCTGGCCGCGCTCGATGTGCATGTTCACGTCGATGAGGACGACGTTGTCGTCGTACTGCGTGGCCGATTTCGCGGAGCATGAGGACGTCGCGCTCGGTGCGGCCGGACGCGTTGAGCTTGAAGCTGACCTCGGCATCCTTCTTCGTGCGCTGGATACGCTCGATCTTCGCGAGCGCCTTCTCACGGCTCTGGACCTGGGTGGTCTTGGTCGCCTTGGCGCGGAAGCGGGTGATGAAGCGTTCCTGGCGGCCGATCTCGCGCTCCTGGCGGGCGGCCGCCCTGTCCTGGGCGGTGAGCTTTTCGGCCTTCTGGCGCTGGTATTCGCTGTAGTTGCCGGTGTAGCTCTCGACCTGGCCGTCGCGGAGGTCGAGGACACGGGTGGCGACTTTATCGAGGAACTCGCCGTCGTGGGTGACGATGAGGAGCGGCCCCGTCGTATTCGGCCAATTCCTCGGCGAGCCAGTTGCGGGTGCGCGCATCGAGGTGGTTCGTGGGCTCGTCGAGGAGGACGTTCTCGGGGCGCCGGACGAGCACCTTGGCGAGGGCGATACGCATCTGCCAGCCGCCGCTGAATTCGCTGCAGCGCTTGGTGCGCTCTTCGGGGTCGAAGCCGAGGCCATCGAGGACGCGACCGATGCGGGCCTCGATGCGGTAGCCGTCGAGCGCGTCGAACTGGTCGAAGAGCTTCGCCTGCTCCTCGATGAGGGCGTCGATATCGCCTTCGCCGGCGCTCGATGGCCTCGGCGACGTGGGCGAGCTGGCGTTCGATGGCGTGAGCGTCGGGGAAGGCGAGCCACATCTCCTCGACGAGCGTGTGGTCGTCGATCGAGGTCGGCCTCCTGGCGAAGGAAGCCGAGGTCGCCGCCGCGGTAGCCGGCCGTTCCCTCATCTGCGGGATTGTCGCCGGCGAGCATGCGGAGGATGGTCGACTTGCCACCGCCGTTGGGACCGACGAGGGCGACGCGTTCGCCGCCGCTAACGATGAAGGTCACGCCGCGGAGGACGTCGACGGCGCCGAAGGTCTTCCAGGCATCTTCTGCGTAGAGCATGTTGTTGTTTCTTCCTATCAGTCCGGAGGGACACGAAAAAGCCCTTCCGCGAGAAGGGCCTGTGCGTCGTTACGCGCCCGGGACAGCCAGCAGAGGCGTCCGAATCTGCGCACAGTTCACCGCGGTCTCGAAGACGGGACCGGATTCTATCTTTGCGTGCGCGGAAAGCTGCCGTGATGCATAGCTGGATCCAGCGTAGCGGGGCGGCGGGGGGCTGGCTAGGGGGAACGGGCCGATGGCCTTGGCGCGACGATGGCAACGGTCGATAGTGATGGTGACGTGGTCAACGAGTACACCTACGACGTCTTCGGCGCGACGCGCTCCGAATCTGGTGCCCAGGCGAACGAGTACCAGTTCGCCGGACAGCAGGTCGATGGAAGCACCGGGCTCCAATATTTGCGAGCGCGGTACTACGACATGGGGTCGGGCGGATTCGCATCGCGTGACCCGCTCTCTGATAATGCAGCGCAACGTTCGAACGGGTTCACATACGCGAATGGGAACCCGGCTAATGTCGTCGATCCGCTCGGACTGTGCGGGTGGAAAGACCCATGGAACTGTGGCGACGAAGCAGCCAGCGCCGTGGTCGTCGGTGCTAAGGCACTGAAGAATTCGGCAGTCGATCTGGAGTCTACAGTCGAGCATCCTCTCACCGGAGATGCTTTCGACAATCTGTTGACCGGAATTCAGCTGTTGGACACGCTGCCACTCGGAGCGGCCTGCGTCGGCTTAACAGCTGTCAATCCAGGATTTGGTACCGGGTGCTTTGCCGTCGATAAGGGCATTGGCATAGCGGCCGTGTTCGCGGGAGCGATCCAGGCCGGGCTAAACAGCTGTTCGCCCGGTAGAAACGGGGCCTATTTCGGTCTGCTTCTCGTCAACGGCGCTGTCGATCTCGTCAATCCCAGCGGCGCAGGTGGGCGACTGATCAAAGAAGGCATTGAGTCCGTGATTGACGCCTCAACGCTGACAGCGCAAACGGCCGTCACTGGAACATGCTCAGCGACGATGGCGCACGCTCCCGGCCGGACCATTGGAGAGAAAGGGACAGTGACCGCTTACAAAGATCGCCAGCGGAGAGAGTGGTGGTTGAGGTTCGCAGGTGCTGGCCTTCCGCCGCTCCGGGGGGGGGGAAGAGATCGTTCTGAGCCTGGGGGGGTGGATGTCGGGAAGGTCGAGTGCGGGTACCGGCCGTATTGTGCTTACGACGCAGCGGTTGATCAACATACATCAGGAATCGGACCAGCTGTGCCTCGCAGATCTCTCGCTGATCGCACGTTCAGCCTGGAGTTATCCGATATCGTTGAGGCTCAACTGGAGAAGAAGTCGGGACGGCTGTGGTTCATTTTGCCGGCTTCGCTCAAAAGGCGGCTACACATCATTACCCGTACAGGCGATCACTATTCGGTTGCGACTGGCCATACGCGGCAACTCAAAGATGAGTTGGTGGCGATGGGTGTCGTCCCTGACGAGTAGGTAGACGGGCCCGAAACTTGGCCGAGCGACTCAAGGGCTCGACGAGGGCCACGTGGCCTCGCGGGCAGGAACCCGGTTCGTCCGGAGCAAGGCTACCTTCGTCCTACCGCGGTGACGGCCTCCGCGACTCCCGCAACTTCGACAGCAACACGACGACCTTCACCTGGGACATCGCCGCCGGCCTGCCCGTCGTCATCGACGATGAGGACGCCCGCTACGTCTACGGCGCGGGCCTCGTCAGCCAGGTGACCTCGGGCCGAGAGCTACTACTACCTGACCGACGGCCTCGGCTCGACCATGGCGACGGTCGATAGTGATGGCGACGTCGTCAACGAGTACACCTACGACGTCTTCGGCGAGACGCGCTCCGAGTCGGGCGCCCAGGACAACGAGTTCCAGTTCGCCGGCCAGCAGGTGGATGGCAGCACCGGGCTCCAGTACCTGCGGGCGCGGTACTACGACATGGAGACGGGTCGGTTCGTCTCAAGGGAGCCGATGCTTGCGGCCCCCGGATGGGCGGGGACAGGCGTATGCCTGCGCAGACCCGGCCGACATCCCTCACGGACGGGCTTGGCCGCGGCCCCAGGAATATCCAAGAAGGTGGCGAAGCGGTCTCCGATGTATGAAGGTCGGCGTCTCGGAAATCGGCATAGAATTGGGCCCCGATTCCGGACGTGGCGGACAAAGTACGGACCCGCCGTCTCGAAACCGATTGCGAGCATCAATCAGTTGCGGGCCGGCCCAGCCGTGGTATCGCCGCGGGGTGCGTTAACAGCACGTTGCCTCTGTGTCCAATCATGAGCAGAGCTGGCCGGCGACCTAGCGATCGCCCTTGAAAGACGCTAGGGGAATTGGCCAGGGCTGACGCAGATGAAGTGCGCGCAGGAAGCGTCTGCGCCGGACGAGAAAAATCAGTTTAGCCCGTGTCATAGTAGAACTAGCCTATCGGGCGAGCACCCGACAAAGACGATCGACGAAAAGGGAAACGTGATACGTCAAACCAGTGATGCAATCCTCATCCACGCAGCTGGCTTGTCACTCGGTCTATTAGCTGTCGTTCTGGTGATCTTCGTCGGATGTGGCATGGTTTCTGTTGGTTGTAGCTGCGGTTGTCGGAACAGCTGTAGTCGCATATGAGCTCCCGAGCCATTGACTCGAGCCCACGCTGAGCAAGTCGCTCAGGTTGTCATCGGCTTCATAATCACCGAGCAGACTTTCTAACATTCGCGATCGTGGCGTTCATGGTGGGTGACATCGAGCTTGCTCGTGCGCCCGACGGAATAGGAAGCCGAGGATGTCATGGACCATGTCAGGGCGGGACGACCACCCTTGCTTCCGTCGATTACACCCTCGATGACGTTGGCGACCGACGCAGCGTGTCGACGAGGAAGGCACCCATGGCTACACGTACGACGACCTCTACCGGCTGACCGAGGTGACCTACCCCGGCCCGAGCACCACGGACTACGTCTACGACGCCTTCGGCAACCGCAGCGAGCATGACCGTGCGGCATGGACGAAACGACGTATAGCTACAACGAGACCGACCAACTACGAGCTTGACGCCACCCGGTGAGAGCGCCATCAGCTACACCTGGGACGACAACGGCAACCTCACCGACCGGGGCTCCGACGAGTTCGAGTGGGACTACGAGGACCGGATGACGAGCGCCACCGTCGACTCAGCAACCACGACCTTTGCCTACCGCGGCGACGGCCTGCGCGACTCGCGGACCTTCGACAGCAACACCACGACGTTCACCTGGGACATCGCTGCCGGACTGCCGGTCGGCCCTCACCCCCGGGCCCCTCTCCCGGCAGGAGAGGGGAGCGTTGGGCGTGCCGGGGTTCAGTTCTGGCTGGGTGCTGAGCCGTCGGCGCTGGTTAGATGGGGCATCTCGCGGGGGGTGATGGTCGCGAGTTTGCCGGAGCGGAAGTCCTCGTAGGCCTGGACGATCTCTTCGCGGGTGTTCATGACGAAGGGGCCGTAGCGGGCGACGGGTTCGCCGATCGGGAGGCCGCCGAGAATGAGGACGTCCCACCGATCCTGCTGGGGCGCCGCCTGGATGTCCTTTGCGCGGATGTCGATCGCCTCGCCGGGGCCGAAGACAGCGAGCTGGCCTTCGTTCAGCGGCGTCGGTTCGTGGCCGACATAGCCGTCGCCGGAGAGGACGTAGACGAGGGCGTTGAAGGCCTCAGGCCAGGGCAGGGTGAGCCGTGAGCCGCGGCTGAGGGTGGCGTGGAGGTAGGTGATCGGCGTGTAGGTGGAGCCGGGGCCTTTATGGCCATCGAGTTCGCCCGCGATGACGCGGACGAGGGCGCCACCGTCGTCGCTCGAGAGGAGCGTGACGTCGTTGGGTTCGATGCCCTGGTAGGTAGGCGGGTTCCACTTGGCGGCCGCCGGCAGGTTCACCCAGAGCTGGGTGCCGTGGAAGAGGCCGCCTTTGGCAACGAAATCCTGGGGCGGGAGCTCGCTGTGGAGGATGCCGGCGCCAGCGGTCATCCACTGGGTTGCGCCATCGGTGATGAGGCCGCCATGGCCGGTGCTGTCTTCGTGTTCGAAGGCGCCGTCGATCATGTAGGTGACGGTTTCGAAGCCACGATGGGGGTGCCAGGGTGCGCCCTTCGCCTCGCCGGGGGCGTATTCCACCGCTCCAAGGTGGTCGAGGAGGAGGAAGGGGTCGGCCATGGCAAGGCGCTCGTTGGGGAAGGGACGGCGGACAACAAAGCCCTCGCCTTCGAGCTGGCTATGGGCGGTGACGATGTTGGTGACCGGGCGCCAGCGAACGCCGGCGTCGCTGAGTTTGCGGATGCGGGGAAGGGTAAGGGTATCGGCGGTAACGGCTGGCATCGGATGCCTCCTGGTTGCGATTGTGACAGATAGTGTCGGGGGAGATAGTTCGCGTTACAACTAAATGGGCCTTGACTGCGAGCAGCGACCGATCCGCTGGCGGATTGACACGGATCTCGTGTTTCACGAAGATCGTGAGATGCGAAACGTGACGATCAGCCTCGATGACGACCTCGTGCGCAAGGCGAAGGTCGAGGCGGCAAAGCAGGACAAGAGCCTCTCGAAGTATGTGAGTGAGCTGGTGGCGAGGGAGCTGGAAGGTGGGCAGCGGTCGCAAGCACAGTGCGGAGTACCAGGCTGCAATGGAACTGCGCTGTCCCGGAAACCATTCCTTACGAAAGACCCAAACGTCCCGTGGCCCAAGCGCGAGGAACTGTATGACCGGCCCTATCTTCGTCGACACGAACGTGTTGCTCTACACGATGGACCCGAAAGCACCGGAGAAGAGGAGAGCGGCGACCGCCTGGATCGATGAGATTTGGCCCAGCGGCCTCGGCCGCGTGAGCTTTCAGGTGCTCGTCGAACTCCAGGCAGCGTCTGCAAAGGTGGCGCCCGATGCGGTAGCGTCCGACGTGCGAGATATGATGCGCGACTACGCGAGTTGGGACCCGGTGACGGTCGACCTCCCGCTGATCGAATCGGCGTGGGCGGTCTCGGACCGCTACGGCATCTCGTGGTGGGATGCGCTCATCGTGGCGGCCGCGGACGCGGCGGGATGCGAATACCTGCTGACGGAGGACCTGCAGGACGGGCAGCGGTTCGGCGGTGTGACGGTGGTGGATCCGTTCGTGCATGAGGTGGCGGGGTACTTGCGGTAGGTGGATCAATCGGGCCGGACGAGTCGCAACGGCCGTGGCCAAGTCGCGGCGGCGACCCAACCCTCCCGGTCGCGGCTCGGCTTTGGCGGCAACATTGCTGATTGCGAGGGCGTAGAATCCGGCCCATTCACACCCGGAGGTCCCGTCCAAGGTGAAAGCAGCTGTATTCCATGGTCCGCATGAGCCACTCGTCATCGAGAACGTCGATGTCGCCGATCCAGGTCCACACGAGGTGCGCGTTCAGACAGTCGTCAGCGGTGTGTGCCACAGCGACCTCCACTTCGTCGACGGTCTCTACAGGATGCCGCCGCCAGCCGTCCTGGGGCATGAAGTCTCCGGCATCGTCGAGCAGGTCGGCGACCAGGTTCATTATGTGAAGCCAGGTGACCACGTCATTGGCTGCCTTTCGGTGTTCTGCGGGCATTGCGACATGTGCTTGAGCGGCCGCCCGAACCTTTGCAGCGCGCCGGAACTGCGCCGCGGCCCCGGCGAGACCCCGCGCCTTTCACAGAACGGACAACCCGTCATCCAGTTCGCCAACCTCGGCAGCTATGCCGAGGAGATGCTTGTCCACGAGAACGCGCTCGTGAAGATCGACAATGACGTCGACATGGCGGCTGCCGCCCTTATCGGCTGTGGCGTGACGACGGGTGTCGGGGCCGTACTCAACACGGCAAGAATCGAGCCGGGCTCATCGGTGGCAGTCTGGGGGGCAGGCGGTGTCGGCCTCTCCGCGATCCAGGGAGCGCGGATTGCGGGCGCCCGGATGATCATCGCCGTCGATACGGTTGAATCGAAGCTGGCGACAGCGAAGGAACTCGGCGCGACGCATATCGTGGACGCCTCGTCGCACGACCCGGTGGAAGCCGTCAGGGAACTGACGGGCGGTGGCGTCGAGTACAGCTTTGAAGCAATCGGCCTGAAGAAGGCGGCCGAGCAGTGCTACGAAGCGCTGGCCGCCGGCGGCACGGCGACGATCATCGGCATGATCCCGCAGGGTCAGAAAGTGGAAATCGATGGCCCGTCGCTGCTTCGAGAGAAGCGGCTACAGGGCAGCTCCATGGGTTCGAACCGATTCCGCAAAGACATGCCCCGCTACATCGACTTCTACCGCCAGGGCCGGCTAAAGCTGGACGAGATGATCACCCGGCGCTTGCGGCTTGAGGACGTGAACGAGGCGTTCCGCGCGATGAAGGCGGGTGAAGTTTCGCGCCAGGTGTTGATGTTCAATTGAGCGACGCGCCAGCGCCGCAATCACGCATCGAGATCGAGGTCCGGCTCCACAAGAGCCGGGCCTGGATTCTTGAAACCTTCGCAGCACTGGATGAGCGGCAGTTGACCACGACGGTGACGCAGAGCGAGGGTGACCCCGACTCCCGGTGGAGCGCGAAGGATCACTTCGTGCACCTTGCGCTGATCGAGAACGACTGGGTCGACATCATCCGGCGGCACCTGGCGAGCAACCCGGAGCCTGTCCCGTTCTTCCTCGATGAAGCCGGCCGCGAGCGCTCGATGGACGAGGTGGTCAAGGCTGTGCACGCGTTCACTGAAGGGTGGGCGCGCGAGCACAAGAGCGTGACGCTGAGTGACGCTGTGGCGATCACGGAAGCAGCCCGCGGCCGGACGCTGCAATTGCTCTCGGAGCTACGGGACGAACAGTTGACCGAAAAGGTGCACCGGGCGCCCTGGGGCGACGGCACAATCGGCGGAATCCTCGCCCGCAATGCGGACCACGCCGTGAGCCACTTCGGCTGGGTGCGCGAGGGTTGGAGCGAAGCGGGCATCGCGTGGGAAGGTCCCGAGAGCTGGTAGGAAATCAGCGTTTGCGGTTTGCGCCCACGATCACGCCGACAAGCGTGGTGGGTTCGTCACCCGGGTTACGCCAGGCGTGGCGCGTTCCGTTCTGGACAAAGGTGTCCCCGGCCTTGAGTTCGACCTCGACTCCGTTGTCGAGGCGGGCAATGACGCGGCCACTTGCGACATACAGATAGTCCGTTGTGTCCGTGGTGTGAAAACCGGGGTCGTCCATCTCGAGGTGCTGCAACATGCCGGGCAGCTTCTTCTCCGCTTCGGAGACTGCCGCCTCCATGTCGTCGAGCTGCGCGGGCGCTGCGGCACTGTCGGGGGGAACTGTGAATGCGATGAACCGGGCACCAGTCTCAGGTGGAAAGTACGAGGTCTGAATGGGGGTCGATCCGTCATTCGGGACGACGGCCGGCTCATCGGTGCCCCAGAGGCGATGGAAATACATGCCGGGGGCGAGCGAAACCTCGACTGCCTCAACCTGTTCATCGCTTGCGACGACCGATTTTCCATTCGCATCGTTCCCCGTAGCCACTCTTCGCATCTTCATTGAGACCTCCGTAGCCGGGGTATCACCGGCGCAGGGACTCTAGACCAAGGAGCAATGTGGAGTCCAGACCTAATCCTTTGCCTCAAGTAAAGTAATTCTGAGGGCCCGCGAACGGGCGTTGGAGGCTGGCATTGGACTATCGCGACACAGCGAAAGAGGAGCAGTGGCGGGCTGAGGTTCGCACCTTCTTAAGGGGGGAAGCGCCGACGGAGTACATCGACGAGCACATCCCGGCGGTGGATACCTACGGGCTGGGCGACGAGCTGTTCCAGGGCTGGCGGGCGAAGGTGGCGAAGCAGGGGTGGATTGCGGCGCACTGGCCGAAGGAGTACGGCGGCGCCGGCTTCAGCGTGATGGAGCAGTTCATCATGAAGGAAGAGTTCGCCCGCCACCGCGTCCCCCATCCCGGCGGCCGCCAGGTGGAGATGGTGGGACCGACGATCATCCTTCACGGCAGCGACGAGCAGAAGAAGGAACTGCTGCCGCCGATCCTCGAAGGGGAGCACATCTATTGCCAGGGCTTCAGCGAGCCGGGGGCGGGCAGCGACCTCGCCTCCCTGCAGCTGCGGGCGGTGCGCGAAGGGGATGAGTACGTGTTGAACGGCCAGAAGATCTGGACGAGCAACGCGACGACCTGCAACTGGATGTTCCTCCTGGCGAGGACCGACCCGGAGGCGCCGAAGCACCGGGGGATCAGCTACTTCGTTACGCCGATGGCGACGGAGGGGCTCACGGTGCGGCCCATCCCGGACATGGCAGGGGGCGCCGAACTGTGCGAGACGTTCTTCGACAACGTGCGGATCCCGGCGGGATACCGCATTGGCGAGGAGAACCGGGGCTGGTACGTGGCGATGACGACGCTGGACTTCGAGCGCTCGGGGATCGCCGGGGCGATCGGGCTGCAGCTGAACATCCTCGACCTGGTGGAGATGGTGAAGCCGCTGCCGGCCGGGAGCCCGGACCGTACAGAGCTGGCGGAGCTGTACCTCGCGAGCGAGGTGGCGAGGCAGATGTCGTACCAGGTGGCGGCTTTGCAGGACCGGGACGAGGTGCCGAACTACGAAGCCTCCATGGTGAAGCTGTTCAGCAGCGAGTTGAGTCGCCGGTTTGCGACATCGTCTGTGAGCATCCTCGGCCTGCCGGGGCAGCTTATGAAAGGCTCACACGGACATGAAGTGAACGAAGGACGGATCGCGCGCTACTTGAGCGGCAGCATCCCCAGCGTGATCGCCGGCGGCTCGAGTGAGATCCAGCGGGGGATCATCGCGACGCGGGGGTTGGGGCTGCCAAGGGGGTAGCAAACATGGACCGAACGGCCCTTGGTCATGGGCGCAAGGCGCCTAGGTTCAAAAGCATGTTTCGCGTATTGGCGAGCCTTGCCGGCACCTTCTTGTTCGCTCTTGCGGCGACGACACCGGGGATGGCCGGGGACGAGACGGTCGTGGCCCGGGCTGGGGACGGCGAGGCGGGATTCGCCGTCAACGCATTTCTGCCGGAGGACCTGACGGTCTTGAAGGGGACCACGGTCCGGTGGGAGTTCCCGTGGTGGGAACCGCACACGGTGACATTTGGGACCCCACAGTCTGGCGCACCGCCCGAAACACCTTCGGGAGCGACTATCCCGGGTCCGGTTTCCATACGTCGGCGTTGCTGTTTGGCCCGAACACCTCGTATGCGGTGCGCTTTCCGGTAGCCGGCGAATTCCAGGTGTATTGCATCATCCATCCCGGGATGAAAGGGACGGTGACGGTGGTCGACGACCCCACAGAGTCCCCTACCCAGGGGGCCATCGACGTGCAGGGCGAGGCCGACTATGACCGGGAGATTGCGGCCCTGAAGGTGCAGGCCGAGGCCTGGGCCAACCGCGACATCGAGAGGACCGTGCTGTCCGACGGAACGATGGAACACACCGTGTATATCGCCGGGGAAACACCCAAAGGGGATGTGCAGGCGTTCTTCCCACCGACACTCGACGTGGAGACCGGCGACACCGTGCGCTGGCGCTCGACGACGGTTACCGAGCACACCGTGACGTTCGGGCCGTTCCCACAGGGCATCCCGCGAGCGGGTAATCCTGCCGTGGACCAGCGCGCGGTGCCGGGAGACGAGTATCGCGGGACGGGGTTCTGGAACAGCGGAATGATGGGCGTCGAGTCACCCGTTGGCGTCGAGTTCGAGATGAAGTTCGCTACCGCGGGCAGGTTCTTTTACTACTGCATTCCGCACGCGGACCAGGGGATGGGCGGGACGATTGTCGTGAGCGACCGTTCCGGACCTCCGCCGACGCCTGTTGCGTCCCAAACACCGCTACCGCCGGCGACGGGCAGGGGGACGGATGGAGGAGCGGGCACTGGAGTGTGGTACCTCGTTGCAGCGATCGCCGGGCTTCTGTCTATCGGGACCGTTGCGGGCATGGCCGGGCGGACCCGCGGGAGTTAAGAAGACTTCGAGCGGCGCAGATTTAGCCAAGGCGATGCCGGGAACGCGATGCGAGAGTCGGAGGAGCGTGTAGAAGCCGACGGCTCCCTCATGGACACCGTATCGAAGGCGATCGAGTCAGTCACTGCCGGCGGCGTCGAGGAGCTTTTCGCTTTCAAGGTCGATGGCGTGCTGGCCGTGGCGGCGGGCCATGGTGAGGAACATTTCGTCGCCGCGCTCGGTCTGGACAACGAGGGTGGTGGCGACGACGGCCATGACGTAGCCGGCGTAGGCGTACCAGCGGTAGTCCTCCCAGAGCTGATCGAAGCTGTAGTCGCGGACGCCGCCGGCCTGGAGTGCCTCGTGGTAGCGGCGAACGAGGTCGCGCTCGTGCTTGCGGCGAACCTCGGGCAGGAGGCCGGCACCGATGAAGTAGGCGACGTCGAGGGCGCCGCAACCGATGCCGACGGTCTGCCAGTCGACCACCGTGATCACGGGTGTCGGGCCGTCGCGGCCGATGAGAAGGTTGTCGAGGCGGTAGTCGCCGTGGGTGATGGTGCGGTTGCCAGGGTAGAGGCGGCCGTAGGTGTTGAAGCGCTCTTCGAGGCTCCGGCCGAGGTCGAGGAGGTCGGGAGCAAGGAGCGACTCGTAGCGGGAGAGGAAGCCACGCCAGAGGCGGCGGTAGAAGGCACGTTCCATCGCACCACGCTGGATGTTCGAGAAGAAGGGATAGTCCATTAGTGTCGGGTCGCCCCAGCGTGGCGCGTGGAGGCGGGCGATCTCGTCCATCGCTGCTTCGGCCTCGGCCACGGTACACCCGGCCATCTGGTCGCCCTGGGTGGCGGGCGCCATGTCTTCCATCATGAGCATGAAGTCTGCCGACGCTTCATCGAATTCGATGCGGTGGACCACGGGGGTGCGGATGTCGACGGTCGGCCTGATCTGGCGATAAAAGCTGACTTCGCGGACGTAGCTCCCCATGCTGCCTGTGCGGCGGCTGGTCGGATCGGGGGAAGGGAACTTGCCGACGAAGGACGTGGGGGCGTCAGGGGCCGGGCTTGCGTAGGTGAGGGTGAAGCGTTCGCTGTGGGCGGACTGGCCGGTGCCGATCGGCTCCGAGTCGACTGCCTCGACACGCACATCGTGGCCGAGGTCTCGGACGAAAGCAGTCATCCATTCCGGGGTGATCTCGTTGAGGCGAGTAATGGCGCCAGGTCCGGGCATGGTTGGGGATTATGGGCGCTGAGCCCGGCGGTCGACAATCGGCAGCGGGACGGCCAACATGCGGCGTACCCCACGCAGAGGAGCGCAGCCCATGGCCCTGACCGCCGCCGACGAATATCTCATCCACCAGACGCCGCACACCTTCGACCGCGTTGCGACGAGCGACCGGAACTTCTACGACCGCTACTTCTTCAACGGCTACAGCCGGGACGGGGAGCTGTTCTTTGCGGTGGCCATGGGCCAGTACCCGAACCTGGGGATCACCGACGCTGCGTTCAACGTGGTCGTGGATGGAAAGCAACGGGTGGTGCGCGCCTCGCGACGGCTCGGGGCGGAGCGAATGGAGGCGATAGTCGGGCCGATCGGGGTCGAGATCGTGCGGCCGTTGCACGACGTGCGGGTGACCGTGGAGCCGAACGAATGGGGAATCAGCGGGGAACTGCTGTTCAGCGCGCGCTCGCTGCCAGTGGAGGAACCTCATTTCCTTCGGCTGGCGGGGAACGTTCCGTCGATGGACTACACGCGGATGACGCAGCACGGGGCATGGACGGGCACGTTGCGCATCGACGGGCGCGAGGTGGCGGTGACGCCGGAGAACTGGTGGGGCTCGCGCGACCACTCGTGGGGGATTCGCGGTGTTGGCGGGCGTGATCCACGGGGTGCACCATCGAAGGAACGCCCGCAGTTCTTCTGGAATTGGGCGCCGTTGAACTTCGAAGACATGTGCACGCTCTACACGGTGTCGGAATTGGCGGACGGGACACGCTGGCACGAGTCGGCGGCCATCCTCAATCTGCATCCGAACGCCGCGATCACGCACGCCTCTCCGTCACACGAGCTCCGGTTCAAGTCGGGCACGCGCTGGCTTGAGAGCGCAACGGTGACACTTACCCCGGACGGCGGCGATCCGCTGGCAATCGAGTTCGAACCGCTCTATTCGTTCCTCATGAAGGGACTTGGCTATGGCGACCCGAAGTGGGGCCACGGGGTGTGGGTTGGCGAGAACGAGGTGGACGGCGTGGTGTTCGACCTCGCGAGCGAGGCGCCGATGCAGAACCTGCATGTGCAGCAGGTGGCTCGCGTGACGGCGAACGGGAAGCAAGGGATGGGGGTGTTCGAGATCATCGTGGCGGGGCCGTACGAGCGATACGGGTTCCGGGAGATGATGGACCCGGCGAGGTGACCATGTGGCACGTAGGATGGCATCTCAATGACTGAGATGAACCAGCAGTGGACGCTGGCGCGGACGCCGGCTGAAGGCCTGCCCACCGACGGTGACTTCGCGTGGGGTGAATCGCCAATCCCGTCTCCCGGTCCCGGGCAGATGCTGACGCGGACAATCTACCTCTCGCTGGATCCGTACCAGTGGGGGCGGAGACGCGGTGGAGTGGAGAAGGTTGGGGAGGTCTGCCACGGGCGGACCGTGTCCCAGGTGGTGGAGAGCCGGATGGACGGCTACGCGACGGGCGACTACCTGTTCAACACCAACGGGTGGCAGCGCTATGGCCTGACCGGCGAGGGGATCTCGACGTTCGGCTACATGTATCCCGCGGAAGCTGGACCCGGACGTCGCCCCGATCTCCACGGCTGTCGGTGTGCTGGGGATGCTGGGACTGACGGCCTACTCCGGGCTCGTGGTGCAGTGCGAGCCAAAGGCGGGTGAAACGGTCGTGGTCTCGGCGGCGTCCGGTGGCGTGGGCCAGTGCGTGGGACAGATAGCGAAGATCCTCGGCTGCCGGGTGGTAGGAATCGCGGGCCGGCAGGAGAAGTGCGACTTCGTGACCGGCGAACTGGGGTTCGATGCTTGCGCCTCGCATCTTTCGCCAACGTTCGCCGACGACCTGAAGGCGGCCTGCCCGGACGGGATCGACGTCTACTTCGAGAACGTCGGAGGGCCGGTGTTCGAGGCGGTATTGCCGCTGCTGAACCGGCGGTCGCGGATCTCGGTTTGCGGACTCGTTTCGACCTACGGGCGGACCGATGGTGTTGACAGCCGGGACGAGTGGCGGCGCATGGGGCAGGCGGTGTTCGAGCGAAACGATGTGAGGTACCAGGACCTGGCGGTGGGCCAGTATGTGCCGGGCTACCAGGAGCGATTCCTCGAGGAGATGGGCGGATGGATGCGGGAGGGGCGGATCACCTACCGCGAGGACACCTGGGAAGGTCTGGAGAAGGCTCCTGAGGCGTTCCGGGCGATGCTGGAAGGCGGGAACTTCGGGAAAACGCTGGTGCAGGTGAGCGAAGACCCGACACGCAGCCAGAGGCGGGCGTAAGGGGAAGGCCGTTGCCGCGGGGTCCGGGCTAGGGGCGCGTCTTTGGCTTGATGCCTCCGATGCTGAGGAGCGACTCGACGGTGTCGACGATGGACTCGTCGAGGGGGCGGAAGCTCATGCCGGTGACGGCACGGATGCGGTCATTGCGGAGTTCTGTGCCCGCCCAGAGGCCACGGAGCTCGGCTTCGCGGGCCTGGATGCGCTCGGGAAACAGATCGGTGACGGCTGGTGTGTCGTGGCGGAGCTCGGGTAGCAGGCGGTCGATGGTGGCGCAGATGTCTTCGACGTTGCGGCGGTCGGTCGACCAGGCGATGTAGCGCTCCCCGTTGTGGACGGCCACGGACTCGAGAAGCCCGATGTGGGCATCGGCGCAATCGCGCACATCCACGGTCATCCAGGGCCGGTAGGCGGGATTCTGGTGGTACTCGCCGCGCAACATGCCTCCGATCTGGCCCTGCCAGCCGGTGGTTGCGTGATGGGGCGACTGGATGGGACCGACGTTGTCGGCGGGGCAGCAGGTGATGGCGTCCCAGCGGCCGTCGCGCTCGGCACCTTCGGCGAAGGCGCGCTCGGCGACGACTTTGCCCATGCTGTAGCCCTTGCCCCGGTCGGTCGTGCGGCGAGGATTGGACTCGTCGGGGAAGCGGTCCTCGTAGAGGACGGGGCGACGGGCGAGTTCCTGGATATCGGCCTCGTCGATCACGGCGGCGACGCTGGAGGTGACGATGACGCGATTCACGGTGCCGGAGTTGTTCACGCTCTCGATGATGTGATCGCAGGTGCGCCTGACGTACTCCTGGTCCTCGTAAGTGCTGACGTGGGAGACGTGGGCAACGCCCTGGCAGCCGGCGAATATCTCGTCGAAGCAGCCGGGATTATCGAGGTCGGCGGCGTGAAGGGTGAGGCGGCCCGAGGCGAACCCGGGCAGCTGGCGAAGAAAGCCGACTTTGGCGTCGTCGGCAGTGTCGCGGACGCAGGCGCGGACACGATAGCCACGTTCGAGCGCCCGGCGGACGACCCAGCTGCCGATGTAGCCGGCGGCGCCGGTGACGGCGATCGTGCTGCGGTGGGGAATGGGCGCCATGGGCGAACCTCCAGTGATAGCGCCCCGCCGGCAATCAGCCTGGCGTTGCCCTGGCAGATGCGTCAGCCATAGGTTGGGCGCCTCGCGTGGAACTATACGCGGCAGCCCGGAGGACGCCGTGATGGGGCAGCCCGGCACGGCTCTGGCATAATCCGAAGCGTGGACCTGTCCATCCGGTATGCGCGCACGAATGACGATGTGTCGATTGCCTGGACCATGGCCGGCCAGGGCCGCTCGATCGTCATGCTCCCTGTGATTCCCTACGGAAACGTGCAACTGACGCCAGAGGTGGCGCCTCACGTTGCCCAGGCCATGACCCACGCTGGCACCCTCTACTGGTACGACGCGCGTGGCATTGGGATGTCGGACCGCAATGCGGTCGATTTCAGCACTGAGGCCATGATGCGGGATTTTGCAGCAGTCGCGGCGAAGGTCGAGCCGCCGATCACGGCGTTTGGCATTACAGGGGGCGGAAGACTCGCGCTGGCGGCGGCGGCCATGTTCCCGGATATCATCGACCGGGTCATCGTCGGTGATATCTGGGGCTGGGCGGGGCAAAAGCAGGACACGCCTGCAGCACGCATGGAACAGGCTATCCGGGGCCAGGACCCGTCGCTGTACGCACAGACGGTGACCCAGCTTCTCTTCAGCTTCGCGCCGGCGGAATTGGCCGCGGGCGTCGCCGCGTACATTGCGCAGAGCTGCGCCCCGGAGGTTCTGCTCCAGGGCGTCCACGCCAATGACGAGGCGGATATTCGGCCGCTGCTGCCGCAGGTCACCCAGCCGGTGCTGATCACCCAGAGCCGGAACAACCCGTGGTCGACGGTGAGCGAACTCCAGGACCTCGCGAGCCGGATCCCGAACTGCGAGCTGGTGTTCGTCGAGGATCCGTTCTTTGTCGACTCGATCCCCTACTGGCTGCGGTTTCTTGGCAGCGAGGCGCCGATGGTGCGGAGTGCGCCCGACTTTCGCATTATTCTTTTCACGGACATCGAGGGGCACAGCGCGATCATGTCCCGGCTTGGCGACGCGAGGGGCAGGGAAGTGTTGCGCGAGCACGAACGGCGCACGCGCGAAGCATTGCGCTCCCACGGCGGCGACGAGCTGAAGAGCATGGGCGATGGCTTCATGGCAAGCTTCGGCTCCACGCAATCGGCGCTCGAATGCGCGGCCGCGATCCAGGGGGCGTTCGCCGAGCCGGTGGCAGGCGAAACGCTACGGGTGCGGATCGGCATCAATGCCGGCGAGCCGGTGGCGGAGGACGATGACCTCTTCGGCGCGAGTGTGATTGCTGCGGCGCGGATTGCGGCAAAGGCCGAAGGTGGCCAGGTGCTGGTGGCGAACGTCGTGCGCGAACTGGTGGCAGGCAAGGGATTCCTATTTCACGACACGGGCCAGCATGACCTGAAGGGGCTGGAGGAGCCGGTGCGGCTCTGGGAGCTGCGCTGGGAGTAGGGGGGAACACCTGACCTATTATTGAGCCGCGCCGCACCGCGAAAAGGTGCGCCGGGGGCACCATGGAACTGTACCTTCCGATACTCCTGCTGTTGCTGGCAGCGTCAGCGTTCTTTTCGAGCGCGGAGACGGCCTACCTGTCGCTGCAACGAGTTCAACTCGAACACGCCGTGCGTGAAGGGACGGCCGGGGCGAAGCGGATCTCGAAGCTGCTGGAAAGGCCGGCTCAGCTGCTCGCCGCGATCCTCCTCGGGAACAACCTGGCGAATACGGCGGCGGCGGCCGTCGGGACCGTGATCGCTTTCGAGCTGGTCGGCGAGGGCAGCGGAGTGATCATCGCGACCTTCGCGATCACGATCCTCCTCGTGGTGGTTGGCGAAGTGGGGCCGAAGACGATCGCGCTCCACCACAGCTTCCCGATCTCGCGGTACTACGCCGTGCCGCTCTCGGCCTGGGCGATTGTCACGAGGCCGCTGGTCTTTTTGCTGGACTGGACGAGCCGGGCGCTGCTCGGGCTCTTCGGGGGCGAGGTGAGTTCGACGGAGCTGCTTTCCAGCGCCGAGCTGCGGACCGCGATCCTGCTCGGCGGCGAGACGGGCACGCTGGCCGCGGAAGAGACAGAGCTCCTGTTGGGCGCCCTCGGCTTTCGCAACATCCAGGCACGCAGCCTGATGACGGCGCGTGTCGATTTCGTGGCCGTGGACGAGACCGACACGATCCGCCACGCGGGCGAACGGCTGGCGCAGGGGGGCTACATTCGGCTGCCCGTCTATGGCGAGAGCGCCGATGACGTAGCCGGCTATGCCCACATGAGCGACGTTGCGAAGGCGATGCTGGCGGGCAAGGAAGGGCAGCCGGTGGCTTCGATTCTTCGCCCGGTGCTCTTCGAGCCTGAACTGGCATCGGCGGCAAACGTGCTGGAACGGATGCAGCAGTCGTCGTCGCAGATGGTGATCCTGCTCGACGAGTACGGTTCGACGGCGGGCCTGCTCACGCTGGAGGACCTGATTGAGGAGCTGATTGGGGAGATCCAGAGCGAGTCGGGGCGGGAAGTCGCCGGGATAGCGGCAACGCGCGGCAAGCGCACCGTGGTTGATGCCCGGATGCGGCTCTCGGAGGTGGAAGACCAGCTGGGGTTCGGCGTCTCCCACGCTGAGGCGGAAACGGTGGCAGGGCTGCTGCTGGAAGAGCTGCAACACATCCCCGCGCGGGGAGAATCGCTCGAATACCAGGGGCTCCGGCTTTCCGTTGTGGCGGCCGACAAGCGGCGGATCAAGTTGGTTGCGATCGAGGCGCTGGAGGCAGACGGGGTTTGACGGGCGGAATGTATCTTCCCAATACTGGGCGTCATGCGACGAAAGCCGGGGACCCTGCTGCCGATCGAGGTCGCGATCCTGCAGGCGGCGGTGGATCTCGTGGCGGCCGGACAAGCGGAGTTCCACGGCTACATGATCGCGAGTGAGATACGCGAGCGGGAGAACGCCCGGGCGCTCACCGCGCACGGGACGCTCTACAAGGCGCTCGACCGGATGAAGAAGGCCGGCTACCTGGAGAGTTCGTGGGAAGACCCGGACCTTGCGGTGCAGGAGAACCGTCCGCGGCGCCGGCTCTACCGGGTGACCGCGGAAGGACAGCGGGCGCTGCACCTGGCCGCTGAGAACGCTGTCGCGGGCGCCTGGCAAGCGGGGATGCAACCAACATGACCGGGGCGATCGGCGCGGCAACACGGTTCAGCAGTTGGTGGGTAGGGCTCTACACGCTCGGGCTTGATACCGATGCCCGTGGTGAGCGCCGCGACGAGATAGCGAGCGACCTGTGGGAGCAGGCTCACGACAGCCCCGCACGGCAGACGGCATTGGCGATCCTGCTGCGGTGCCTGCTTGGAATCCCGGCCGACCTCAGCTGGCGGGTGGAACAGGCTCGGATTGGCGAGCTGCCGGTGCGTCTGCTCGCCGCAGCCCTGGCGACGATCGAGTCGAGCGCGCGGTGGCTGAACCGGCGCGGTTTGCCCGGCCTGACGATCATCGTCGCGGTACTGGCGATCGCCCTCGGGATTGCGCTCGTGGTGACGGCCGGGCAGAACCAGAACCGGACCACGAGCGGAGCGGTCGCCGGGGGAATTCTCTTCCTGGTAGCCGGGAGCTTCATGCTTGCGGGCCGGCAGGTGATAGAACAGCAGCCGAGGGCCGGGGCCGTGATGACGACGCTCGGCGTCCTGCCGGTCGGGCTGGTGTTCTTCGCGACCGGGATCGTCCCCATCGTTGCCCTGGTGGTTGTCATGGGGACGTGGCGCAATGCGATCATCCAGCGCCGTGCCGTAGCCGCTTAGACACACTCCCTGGTCCCCGTGGTTGTATCTTCCCAATATTTATAGGAAGATACATTCCTATTTACTTCCAGGAGGCACGTCCATGCTTCGCTCCGTCGCTATCAAGCCGTCACTGATCGCCCGCCTTGCCGCATCCGTCGAGCGAGACCCACGAGGGACGCGGCGGGCCGTGTTCGTGGGAGCATTGCTCGGCCTTGCGTGGGCTTTGCCGGGCAGGCTCTGGATGCGGCTCATCACCGACAAGGAGCCGCAATTCACTGTGGCCGGGACGCTGTTCATCTTCGTGGTGGTGAGCGGATTTGGCGCCGCAGCAGGCTATGCGTTTGCCCGTCGTGGGAAAGCGACGCGGCGATTTCGGCGCTGGTTCGACCGGGGGCTGGCCTTTGTCCCGGTAGCGGGGCTTGGCCCCGGGCTCATCTTCTTCGTCCCCGGCGTGGCGTTCGCGATCGCGGCCGCGCGGCGAGAGAGCAGGCGCTGGCTCCGCACCGGGCTCGTCGTCGTGGGATGCCTCAGCGGCGCGTTCTGGACGCTGGTGATGCTGGCCAACGACCGGCCGCTCGCCACCGTGGTCATCTACCTGCTGCTGGGGTACCTCGTCTACGTCGCCGTCCGGTTCGCACTGGAGCCGCGAACGAGAACCACAGCCGGCATGTACGACCCGTTCGCGTACGGCGAAATGGCCGGCGCCGGCTAGATTGGGAGCCCGGCTGTGGCGCGCTCGACGGCGGACTGGAGTTCGGCACCATCCATTGCGCCCGCATCCATACCTTCGCGCGCGGCCCGGTTGGCGAGAAGCTGGAGAACGCGGTTCACCGGTGTGGGCACACCCCAAAGACGTCCGAGTTGGCAGATCTCGCCGTTCAGGTAGTCCGCCTCGACCGAGTTTGAACCGCGCGCAAGGCTCTGCCAGGTGGAGCCGCCGCCCCGAGTCTCGCCAGCAATCTCTCCCATGACCATGTGCTCGGCGCGGCGGGCACGCTCCTCCTCGGGCGAGGCCCAGGCAATCCCGGCAGCGGTGTAGCAGGCGATGGCCTCCTCGCGCACGGCGCGAGCGATGTCGCGGGTGTCGGCGCCGCGGCCGCAAAGGGCGTCGACGGCGTTGTTGAGGTTGCCGAGCAGTTTCGCGTACTTCCAGCGCATGACGGCGGGGTCAGATTCGGAGATGAAGTTGGCGGCCGTGAGAGCGGCGGCAACCTCGTCCGAGACGGCGTCGTGCCTGAGGGGTAGCGCCCGATGTCGAGGACGCCGGATTTGGTCACGAGGTGGGTGAGGACGACGCCGGGCTCGAGGAAGGTGGCGGGGAGCCAGACGAGCTGACCATAGACGTTCTGGAAGCGTCGCAACGCCATGCGTTCGTTGGCGACGCCGTTCTGGCAACAGATGACCGGGATGTCGTCGCCGGCGGCATGGCGAAGGTCGTCCAGGGCCCCGAGGGTGTCCTGCGACTTCATGGTGAGGATGACGACATCGCCGGCCCGAAAGGTGATCTCGGAGGGCGAACCAACGGCGGTCACCGATTGGCGCAGTTCGCCGTTGGGTGTGCGCAGGAGGAGGCCGTCGCGCTGCATGGCCTGAAGGTGGGCGCCGCGGGCGATGAGCACCGTCTCGTACCCCTGTTCGATAAGCCGGGAGCCAACGACGCCCCCGATCGCGCCGGCGCCATAGATGATGAACCGCAAATTCGCTTCCCCCGACGTGGTTTCCTGAACGTATCATGTCGCCTCGCGGGACCTCCGTCTCGCTGGAGGGATGATGGACGAGTTTCGTGATCGGGTAGCGGTTGTAACGGGCGCCGCAAGCGGCATCGGGTTCGCCATGTGCGAACGATTCGCCGAAGAGGGGATGAAGCTCGTGATGGCCGACATCGAACCGGAAGCGCTCTCGATATCGGAGCAGAACCTGAAGAATCGCGGCGCCGACGTGCTGGCGGTGCGCACCGACGTTTCGAAGCCGGAGCAGGTAGAAGCGCTGGCGGCGAAGACGTACGAAGCCTTCGGTAAAGCGCACGTGCTCTGCAATAACGCCGGCGTCGAGGTCATTGGCGCAGCCTGGGAACACACCCTGGATGACTGGCGCTGGGTGATCGACGTGAACCTGTGGGGCGTGATCCACGGGGTTCACAGTTTCCTGCCACGGATGATGGAACAGGGCGACGAGGCGCACATCGTGAACACGGCATCGATGGCGGGCCTCACGACGTCGCCGTTCATGAGTGTCTACGACGTCACGAAGTTCGGAGTCGTGGCCCTTTCGGAATCGATGGAGAAGGAGCTGCGAATCTCCAATTCCAACGTGCATGTGTCGGTGGTGTGCCCGGGGCTGATCAACACGAGCATCATGCAGTCGTCACGCAACCGGAACGCCGACCTGGCGGAGACGGGCGAGTTCGCCGAAGGCGCGCAACGATTCCGCAAGGGGCTGACGGATAGCCTCGCGGCGGGCTGGCCGCCGGCGGAGGTGGCGACGCAGGTGTTCGAGGCGGTGAAGGAGAATCGGTTCTATGTGATCCCGGCGCAGGAGGGGTTCACGGACCGGATCCGTGAGCGGATGGAGGGGATCCTCGAGCTCCGGAATCCCCGGTAGCCCTCGGGGCGTCAAGCCAGGACACATCGGGTCCGGTATTCATGTGACCTTGGAGCTGGGCCGATCGTGCCCTACCTGCCGGATGGCGAGAGGACGTGAAAGTGGAGGTGCTTCGACTCCTGGAACTCGCCGCCGTTGGTGACGACGCGGAACGCCGTGTCTTCGAGGGCGTGGGTCACGACGAGACTGCGGATAACGGCGAATATCTCGGCGACAATGGCCGTGTCTTCGAGTTCGACCAGGTTGCGGACATGGGCCCTGGGAATGACGACGGCGTGGAATGGCTCGATCGGCTTCGTGTGGCGAAAGGCGAGCACGGTTCCGGTATCGACGAGGATGTCTACCGGGAGGCGTCCCGACAGGATGAGTTCGCAATAGATGTCGTCGGTCGTGGGCTCGGGCCGGGACATCACGGGTTGCCTGGCGGCACAAGACCGTGTCCGCCGACGGGCTCGGTCTCGTAGCGGTCGCCGAAGCCGGCGATGAACGGGCGGGCGCGGGCAATCACGGCCTGGACCGCCGGCAGGCTGAGGGAGGCATCGTGTGCCTCCTTCGCCGTCCAGGCTTCGGTGACCCAGATGGCGTCCGGATCCGTCGCGTCTTTGGCGACGACGTAGCTGAGGCAGCCCGGCATGGCGCCGCTGCTTTCCATCAGGAGTGCGAGGAGGGTTTCGCGATCGCCGGGCGTCGCCAGCATCTTGCCAATCATCCCGTACACAGCCGTCTCCTCACCACAGTCGGTACGGCGTTAGGCGCCGGTGGGGGTGTTCCCGAGCCAGTGGAGGAAGAACTGCTCGGAGGCGTCGAATTCGGCGGGCGGCACGGCAGCATGAAGGCCGGGGTTCACATGCATCGTCTTTTTCTCCGAACCGAAGAGGCCAAAGAGATGGAAGGCAGCGTCGCGGGGGGCGAGTTCGTCGTCCCACTGGGCGATGAAGAGGAGCGGGACGGTGATCCGGGGCGCGTCGGCATTGAATCGCCGGCGATTGCGTTCGCGATAGACGTCGTCGGTGGGTTCGACAGGAGCGCCGTTGAGGCCGAGCACGGCTGCCTGGATGCGCGGCTCGGCGGCGACGAAGGGAAGGCCGTAGGCGGTGCCCATCGAGAGGCCCCAGTAGCCAACGCCGCTGACTTCGAGCTCAGCCTGGAGCCAATCAAGAGTTGCCTTCCAGTCGGCGACCATGGCATCGGTGTGATCGGGTCCGGTGCGACGGGCCTGGCGTTCGGCCCAGACCCTGTCGCGGTCGAGGCCGCCATCGTCGCGGCGGTCGCCGTGGTCGGGGCCATCGATAGCGGCAGCGGCGAATCCGAGATGGCGGACCAATCGCCGGGCAAGCGAGGCGATGTACTGTTCGCGCTTGTGGCCGCTACCACCATGGCCAAGGAGGACGAGCGGCATTGGTCCGGCGTGTTGTTCCGGCATCCAGAGCACGCCGGGCACCTTTCTGCCGTCCAGCTGGAGGACAAAGTCGCGTTCGGTGACGCCGCGATCGGTTACAGGATTGCCTTTGAACATGGTGGTTTCCCTCAAGCCGCACCTTACCCCTGCCGGGCGAACCTGTAACGCGCGGGGGCGACGCTGTACTCTCGATGGATATGTCTACCACGCGTGGGATACAGGGCGACATCGAGGCGGCGATGGACCGTGATCCGGCGGCCACGAGATGGATCGAGGTGGTGCTCTTCTATCCCGGGTTTCACGCGCGAACATTTCACCGGCTGGCGAATGCCCTCCATCGGCGCGGTGTGCCGGTGGTGCCGCGGGGCATCATGCACGTGGCACGCTTCCTGACGGGGATCGAGATCCACCCGGGGGCAACGATTGGCGAGCGCTTCTTTATCGACCACGGCATGGGCGTGGTGATTGGTGAGACGACGGAGATCGGCGACAACGTGATGCTCTACCAGGGTGTGACCCTGGGCGGAACGAGCACGCGCCGGGTGAAGCGTCACCCCACGCTGAAGGACAACGTGACGGTGGGTGCGGGCGCCAAGGTGATCGGTGGAATCACGGTGGGCGAAAACTCGCAGATCGGGGCGGGCTCGGTGGTGGTGACGAATGTGCCGGCGAACGCGACGGTGGTCGGCGTACCGGGCCATATCGTGGCCTTCCGCGACGACTCCAATGGCGCCATCCAGCGACTGCCGGACCCGGAGTGGGAGCGCCTGAACGACCTGGACCGGAAGGTAGAAGAGCTGCACCAGCTCGTGGAGCATGTGCAGGGGCACCTCGATGGCGTGCACGACGAGCAGCACGAGGGCGTGCACTAGGCCTTTACAGACACGGCAAGCTCGCCGACGATACCAGCATGCACCGGCGAACCAGCCCCGACATCGCTGCCCGTCTCGCCGCGACCTGCTCCTGTCCCCGTACCTGTTAGATCGGGCGACCTCCGCTGTCGTATGTACGACCGGACGGCCGCGGAGGCCTAGACTTGTCCTTCGCCGGAGAAGGACGCGGGAGCAGGAACGATGCAGATCCACGACACGCTGACCGACACCAAGAGCGAGTTCGAACCCCTCGGCGAGGAGGTCCTGCTGTACGTCTGCGGAGTGACGCCGTATTCGCAGAGCCACGTCGGCCATGCGCTGAAGGCGGTCGTTTTCGATGCGCTGCGACGATACCTGGAGTGGCGCGGCTATACCGCGTCCGCCACATCGAGAACTTCACGGATATCGATGACAAGCTGATCGCGCGGTCGCAGGACCTCGGGCTGACGATGGCCGACCTCGCCCAGGAAAACATCGAGGACTACCATCGCCAGCTGAAGCGGATGAACGTGCTGCCGGCGACCGAGTATCCGCGGGTGACCGAAACGATCCCGGAGATCATCGCGATGGTGCAGGGGTTGATCGACAAGGGGCACGCGTATGCCTCGGGTGGCGACGTGTACTACCGGGTCCGGAGTTTCGCCGACTATGGAAAGCTCTCAAAGCGGGACGTTGACGAGTTGAAGAGCGGCGCCCGTATCGACCCGACGGAGCTGAAGGACGACCCACTGGACTTCGCGGTATGGAAGGGTGCGAAGCCGGGTGAACCGGCGTGGGAGAGCCCCTGGGGACCGGGCCGACCCGGGTGGCACATCGAGTGCTCGGCGATGTCGCTGCGTTCGCTGGCCGAGCAGATCGACATCCACGGTGGCGGCGCCGACCTGATTTTCCCGCACCACGAGAACGAGATCGCCCAGACCGAGGGGTACACGGGGAAGAAGTTCGCCCGGTTCTGGATGCATTGCGCGTTGCTTCAGATGGGCGGCGAGAAGATGTCGAAGTCGATCGGGAACATCGTCTCGATCAGCGACCCGCTCGACCGCTGGGGGCCGGACGCCTTTCGGATGCTGGTGTTAAGCAGCCACTACCGGAGCCCGGTGACCTACACGGACGAAGCGATGGAGGGTTCGAAGACAGGAGCGGACCGGCTGCGGACGGCGGCGTTCGTGGAGTCTACGGGCAGCGGTGATGCGATCGACGCGGGCGACACGCGGGAGCGCTTCATCACGGCGATGGAGGACGACCTGAACACGCCGCGGGCAATTGCGGCGCTGTTCGACCTGGCGCGGACAATCAACCGGGGAGCTGCAGAAGGGAAGTCCGTGGCTGGGGCCCAGGCGGTGTTGCGGGAGCTGGCGGGTGTGCTGGGGTTCATGCTGGAGGCGCATGCTTCCGGGTCCGCTGATGCGGCGCCGTTCATCGACCTGCTGGTGGAACTGCGGACGGAGCTGCGGAAGGCGAAGCAGTTCGCACTGGCCGACATGGTGCGCGACCGGCTGGCAGCCGAGGGTGTGGAGCTGCAGGACGGGCCGGAGGGGACGAAGTGGGTGGTGGGGTAGAGCCCTCTGGTCAGGCGGAAAGGCTCCCTGAGCGGTTGAGAATGCTGAGGAGATTGCCGGCATACTCCTGAACGCTCAGGTCCCCTTCGCGATACATCGTCGCCCATTGCTCAAGGTGCCCGAGTGTCTCCCGGACGAGCGAATCGGCATCCTGATGGCCGGTCCAATCGACAGACGCCACGAAATCCTCTAATGCTTCGCCATCAATGCCACTACGAAGGGCAGCGACGACCGCATCCCGTACCTGGGCCATAATGAGCGACCGAATGCCGATCGATGAAGTCATTTCTGAAGCAGCCTTCTATGCATTGTGGGCCGAGAACCGAATGAATGCCAAGCGCGAAGCGGGGCTGCTCACCGTGGTCGTGGCCGATGAGGTGCTCGCGACAAACCCCGCCTATGCCGGCGGCCGCTCGAGAATCCTGAAGCTGGAGACTCGTGCTGGCCAACACCTGGGGACAGTTCACGAGATTGTCGGCACTGACGGAGCCGTGCTTCACAGCCATCCAAAGGACTACACGCGGCGGGATTGTTCACGCGTTCGGATGCGGCCAGACCGGCGCTAGCGCGCCGCGCCAGCAATGCAGTATTCGGGAACCCTGTACGCGGACGACTCAGATCGTCAGCGCCCCCGCCAGCAGCTCATCGAAGCGCTCTACCGCTTCGTCTTCGTCGGTGATGCCGCGGAGGCGGTGCTGGTCGGCGAGGTAGCGGTTGGCGTAGAGGCGAGCGACGAGGGCCTTGCGGTCGGTGCCAAGCTCCTGGCGTTCCCAGGCGGCCTGCTCGAGGAGGAGGGCGCCGGCGTAGACCTCGGCCATGAACTGGGCGAGGGGGAAGAGCTTCGCCTCCGCTTTCTGGGGGTCGAGCTGCTTCCAGGCTTCGATGGCGTCGGCAAGGTCTTCGGTGCGTCGGGCGACGGCCTGGACCGTGGCATCGGGTTCGCCGGCGTTGTCGAGGGCTTCGCGGATGCGGGCGAGGAACGGCTCGTCGGCTTTCTCGCGCTGGATGGCGCGGCGGACATCGAGGCAGATGATGTTGTCAGGGCCCTCCCAGACGGTGTTGACCTGGGCGTCGCGGTAGATGCGGGCGACCGGCCAGTCTTCGATGTAGCCGTTGCCGCCATGCACCTCGACGGCATCGCTGGCCATGCTGATGCCGAGGCGGGCAGCCTTGATCTTGGCGAGCGGCGGGCCAAGCCGGAAGAGACGGGTGTCGGTGAAGCCACGGAGGGCGTTAGGGACGCCGTGACCGTCCCAGACAAGCGCCTGGGTGGCCTCGAGGTCAACGATCATCTCGGCGAGCTTTCGCCGCATGAGTGGGTGCTCGATGAGCGGGCGACCCCATGACTGCCGGGATCGCGCGTAGAGCACCGATTCGACGAAGGCGCGGCGGGCGCAGCCGAGACCCATCATGGCGACGCCGAGGCGGGCGATATTCGTCTGCTCCATCATCCGGCTGACGCCGCGGCCGTCTCCGGTGCGAGAGCCTTCATCTGAGGCGCCACTGAGGATGAAGGCTTCGGCGTCGACGAACTCGACCTCGGCGGAGGCGACGGCTTTCGTGCCGAGCTTGTCCTTGAGGCGGCGAATGCGGATGCCGTTGCGGCTGCCATCGCGGCGGGTCTTCAGGACGAGGAAGTTCTCGACGCCGTGGATGTCGTCGGCGCCGCCTTCGACCTTGGCAAGGACGACGAAAGCGTTGCCGTCGGCGTTGCTGACGAACCACTTGAGGCCGTTCAGGCGATAGGCCTCGCCATCCGGCGTCGCGGTCGTCTCCATGGCGCCGAGGTCGGAGCCACCGGTGCGCTCGGTGAGGGACTGGGCGGTGTCGCCGCGGAACTCGCCGGCCTCGATCTTCGGCATGAGGAAGTCGCGCATCTCGGGGGTGGCGAACTGGTCGACGAAGGCTTCGACCATGTTGCCGCCGGTGCCCATCGCGCAGCTGAGCCCGATATCGGCCTGGCAGAGAAGGTAGGTGTAGGCGACGTTGGCCATCCGAAGGCTGATGCCACGGCTCTCGGCGTCGCGGCGGATGGTGGGATCGCTGAAATTGTTGTCCCAGAGGAGGCGCTTGGCTTTTGTCACGCTGTCTGGCAGGTCAACGCGGGAGATGTCGTGGCCCCAGCGGTCGTACTTCACGAGCTTCGGCGGGTTCTTGTCGGTGATGTCGGCCCACTCGCTGATGGGCCCCCCGGTGATGGCGCCGAGGTTGCGAAGGTGGGGTTCGGCCCAGGCATGGGCTTCGGGCGGTAGGTAGAAGCGGGCGAGGAACTGGAGCGAGGGGTCGATGTCGTACCAGTTGAGGCCGGTGGCGCCCTGGTACCGCTCTGTGGCATAGCGCTCCGACTTCTCATCACTGCCGAAAGGCAGGGCGTCGACGCGCTCATGGATGTAGCTGGCGGCTGATGAGCGTTCGGGCGTGGAGACCATGGCGCTGCTCCGGATGGTGGCTGCGCCCATTGTAGGATCGCCGCGAACGCCGGGGCGCGCTACTGGCGCGACGGCCAGGTGTCGTTGGGCCAGCTGATGCCGCCGGGACATATGGCACCGTCAGTGCGACAGGCCACGTCGACCTCATGGAAAGCATCCTCGCGCCACTGTGCATCGGGGCTCACGTAATCCATCTCGTACTTCCAGTCGCCGGATTGCGCCCAGTCCCGGACGCTCGCGATGAGCGACGAGCCCCCGCGAGGGTACGTGTGGTATGAGACTACTGAGCCGTCGGTCAATCCCAATGCGACGCTGACCACAGGATCGTCGCCCGCATCGGCAAGTCGGCGGGGGTCAATAGCGAACTCGAGCATTGTTTCTGGCGCGTTGTCGAAGGGACCGCTGTCAACCACCTGGGCTGCGGCAATGAGCTGTGGTTCGGCGCCGAGATACGAAGCGAACTGCGTACGGACCTCAGCTTCCGGCACGCCAGCGCCCGGGAGGTAGGCGTTGGCCAACGTCTGAATTGTCGTTTCAGGAGGAAGGCCCAGCACCGAGCAACTGGGCACGCCGCGGTTGCCAACCGGCGCACATGTCACCTGGTTCCAAGTCACAAGGCTCAAAAGCGTATCGACATCGCCCGCTTCCATCGCCTCGACAACGGCCGCGACGACCGATCCCGAGGCTGAGCGCAGATAGTCCGCCTCGGTCACCGGGGAGGTGGGCACCGGAACCGTGGGGGTCTCCCGGACAATGTCAAACCCGCCGGTATCGATCGTCGTTCCCTGCTCCGTCGCCCCCGTGCCCCTCGTACCCCACATCCAACTGGCTGCGGCGAGCACAATCGCGCCACACAGACCAAGGGCCATAAACTTTGCTCGCATTGACGTCATGATCGACCAGTTCTTGGCAGTGGGATTTCGTCCCCGCATATTGCTTTGCTATCTATTCTCCCCCCCGAAACAATTTCAACCAGCTCCCATATGGCACAGGAATGTTTTACGCAATCTGAACCGCTAATTCCGTCGCATTGTGGAGGCGCAACCGTCGTGCCCGTGGCGTAGCGCGCTCAACTCGTCAGTGGAGCTATCTGTGCTGAATCGAGATACTCATCGAGGCGGGTGATGCGGCCATCTACCACGGTGCAGACGATGCAGGCGGGGATCTCGAGGGCCGTGCCGTTCGGGGCGAATCCGCGCAGGACGTGCTGCTGGACGAAGCCTGTCGGCGTCTCGTGCCGCCGGATGTCCTCGTAGCGCAGGTCCTTCACGTTGCGGACCACCCAGCGGAGGACCCGGAGGTTCTGCTCGGGTGACTGCTCGACGCCGTCGTTGTTGTGCCAGATGACGGCGTCGTCGGCGTAGATGACCCGAACGGCATCGATGTCGCCGCGCGTGATGGCGGAGAAGAGCTGCTCGCAGAGGTCGAGGTTGGCGGACATGGCGCGATTGTGACCGAGCGGGCACCGACTGTCGATCGGCGTCGCCTTAACCGTCGCGCGCGAGGTCGGCAAGCGCCCGGACGACGCGCCAGTTGCGGGCAGTGCCCAGACCGAGCGGCTCGAGGTTCACCCGGGAAGCATGGAACCCGCGTGCGTGATGGACGAACGCCTCGCGGCCAACCACGGCGACGCGGTCGGGGCTGATGTCGCGGGCCAGAACCCTCTCGATCGCGTGCTCGGAGGGTGGTTCGGCGTAGAACACGACGTGGAGCTTCGTCGGGTCCTCTTCTTCGCCAAAGGGGTGTTCCCCGGCGATCGCAGCCATTTCAGTAGCCGTGCGGATGATCACGGGAACGTCGAATCCGAAACGCGACCGGAGTGCGGATTCGAGCGCCTCGGCGATGTCCGCAGGTTCGTTTTTGAACTCGAAGAGCAGGTTTCCGCTTTGCAGGTGGGTCCGCACTTTGGCCAGTCCGAGCTCTGCAGCAAGTTCCCGGAGATCGGCCATGGGGAACTTGCGCGTCTTGCCAAGGTTGATGGCGCGGAGAAGGGCAATGCAGGAAGTCACCGGTTCATCGCAGCGTAGAGCGCCCTGCCCGTCAATTCCCGGTAGGATTCCGCCCGGAGGTTCGACATGGACGAGTTCGACCTGGCAGGCAAGGTGGCGATTGTTACGGGCGGCAACGGCGGCATCGGCAGGGGCATCGCGCTGGGGCTGGCGAAGGCGGGCGCGGACATCGCGTTGGCGGCGCGGAACGAGGAGAAGCTGCCGCGACGAGGGCGGAGATCGAGATCCCTGGGCCGAAAGTGCCTCGGCATCTCCTGCGATGTGACGAAACGGGCGGACATCGACGCGACGATTCGGCGGACGCGGGACGAGCTGGGCGTGCCGACGATCCTCGTGAACAACGCGGGCATCGGTCGCGGCGGCCGGCCGGAGAAGCTCTCGGAGGCGGATTGGGATGCGGTGATCGATGTGAACCTGAAGGCGTGCTTCGTGTTCGCGCAGGCGATGTTCCCGTCGATGAAGGAAGCGGGGCGTGGGAAGGTGATCAACATCGGCTCGGAGTATTCGCTGTTTGGGAGCCCGCGGGTGGTGTCGTATTCGGCCAGCAAGGGTGGCGTCATCCAGCTGACGAAGTCGCTGGCGATCGCCTGGGCGCCGGAGAACATCCAGGTGAACTGCATCATTCCCGGCTGGATCTGGACGGATATGACGATCGGGATCAAGGAGCGCCAGGAGTTCTTCGATCACATCATCGGCCGCACGCCGGCCGGGCGCTTCGGTGAGCCGGAAGAGTTGGGTGGGGCGGCGGTGTTTCTTGCTTCGAAAGCGAGCGACTTTGTGACGGGGGTATCGATACCGGTGGATGGCGGATTCGCCGTGATGTGATTGACGGCACTGGTAGCGTTGGCTGATGACTCGACAACTGCCCGCCCAGCCACCGCGGATTGAGGCGCTTCGTGCGATCGTAGTGGTCGCAATCGCAGCTGTACTGGCTTCGTGCGGGGGCGGGACCAGCAGCGACGAAGGTCGAAGCACCTCAACGGCTGCATTCTCCGACATGGGAGCCGTGTCGCCGCCACCAGCCAGCGTCGATGAGTTGGCCAGCGAGATGACGGCGGCCGTAGTAGGCCGGTACGTCAAGGTAGACGAGGTTGTCTGGGGGCCCAATTCGCCGCAGGCTGAGGCGCGAGGGCATGACGAGTCGCTGCCACGGACGGTGCTGGAATTTGCGGTGGATAGCTACATCGTCGGGAGCGGCGACCATGTGATCCCGATGAGCTGGTACGGCGATTGGGATGACCCGGAGCACCTCTACGGCGTCCCGCGCCCGGTGCTTGACGAAGAGGTGACGCTCGTCATCCGGCCACGCGGCCCCGACAACGAGACGTTCATCCCCATCCTGTCGTACGCCAGCGTGGTAGAGAAGGATGATCGCGTCGCCTGGGCATTCGTCGACGGCCCTGCGCCGGGCATCGTGGAGACATTCGACGATCCGCCGCCCTTCGCCGCAGGCATGACGATGGACGAGTTCCACGAGGCGTTGCGCGCGGCGGCGCGGGAGAGGGGTCTGGTTGTGCCAGTTAGCCCTGCTTCCAGACGGCCCACCAGAAGCCGTCGGGGTCGGCGAGGACGAACTCGGACTGGCCCCAGGGGCGTTCGCTGATCGGATCGACGATGGTGGCGCCGGCGGCGGTGGCTCGTTCGTATTCGGCTTGCAGGTCACCGGCCTCGATGTAGAAGGACACGGCGCCACCCTGGCCGCGGCGCGACCGGCGGACGCTCGCGACATCGGCCAATCGCTCGAGACTGGTGGCATCAATCCGCGAGATCATGAGATGGTCATCGACCGCGGTGGAGTGAGGCGAAGTCGAGAGATTCGACTGGTCCCTTGCTGTCGAGCTCGAAGCCCATGACGTCGCGTAAAGGCGGATGCTGCGGGGGATGTCCTCGACCAAAGATGAGGCGATGAGGCTGCTCATGCGGTGCTCCTCATGTAGGTCATAGGAAGGGTAGCGCTGAGCACGAGGGAGTCTTGGATGAATTTGACCGGTCATCGAAGTCGGGAACGGTGATCTAGAATGTCCCGGCGATGGACGATGAAGCGGCGCTATACCTCACGATCCTGCGGCGGAGCGCAGAGCACCTCTTGCGCGCGCTCGATGGGTTGGATGCGGAGGGACTGAACTGGCGGCCGCCGGGCCAGGAGACGAACAGCCTCTACGTGCTGACGGCGCACACGCTGGCGAACATCGAGCGGAACGTGCTGCATCACTTTGGGGGCATGCCGTACGAGTGGCGGCGGGACGAGGAGTTCGCGGCACGGGGTGAGAGCGTGGAGCCACTGCGCCGGGAGTGGGAGCGGATAGAGCCCGAGCTGGTGGCTGTGCTGGGGGCGGCAAGGGGTGAAGACGTGGAGGCGCTGGTGGAACATCCGAACATGGGGCGGGTGCAGGGGCGGGCGGTGCTGATGCGGGCGGTGACGCATGCCCGTGAACACCTGGGGCAGGCGCAGCTGACGACGGGATCAGTGGGATGCGAGAAGGCATCATGGAGTAGTACTCCGGCGGCACGACGATGGTAGCATCGACGGTATGAAGATGAGTGTGAGCCTACCTGACGCCGACGTTGAGTTCATCGACTGCTACGCCAAGGAGCACGCGATCGCCACTCGATCGTCGGTCCTCCAGAGGGCAGTTAAGTTGCTCCGAGAAGAGGACCTGGCGGCCGCCTACGAAGAGGCGTTCATCGAGTGGGAAGAAAGCGGCGAAGCGGCGATCTGGGACCGCACGGTTGGCGATGGACTCAAGGGCGACCGCTATGAGGCGCGGTGAAATCTATTGGGTAGACATGGAGCCATCAGTTGGTTCAGAGGCCAACGAAGTGCGCCCTGCCGTGGTAGTCAGCAATAATCGTGCCGCCGAACGAGCCTCGGAGCTGCGCCGAGGCGTGGTTGCCGTCGTACCTGTCACCAGCACCGTCAGGCGAGTATTGCCCTTCCAGGTCTTCCTTTCAGCCGACGAATGTAACCTGCCCGTCGATTCGAAGGCGCAGGCTGAACAGGTGCGTGCCCTGGATATCCGGCGCTTCGCGGCCCGGATTGGCGTCGTGCCCGCTCGGGTATTGGAGGAAATTGACGACGCGCTTCGACTCCATCTCTCTCTGTGAGACGGGCCCACCGGGCATGAGCTCTACTTGCGCGGCTTGCGCTTGAGCCGTCGCTCCAGGCGTTTCTTCAAGGGTGTCTCCTTCGAACTCAGCAGGGTGCGGCCGTGTTTCTTGATGCGGCGGCGTTCGCGTTCGAGTTTTGCGGCGCGTTGTTCCGACGCCATGCACTTACCGTAGCGCGAGAATGCGGTGGGTGGGAGTGCCGTGATTGTTGATGCTTCCGTGCGCTTGCTGGCGCGCGCGGCTCAGCGGGGAACCAGTGCCTGGCATCGGTGCGAGGCATGCGGCCACGGGGGGCCGCGGCTCCAGGGGGTCGTGGGACCGCTACGCAGTTTTCAGGGTTCGCGGCCGCGGAGGGCCGCAGTCGCGATGAGCTAAAGGCCCTGCTCTTTGCAGAGGTCTTCGTCGAAGAGGATGTGGCCGGTGTACTCGGGGCCTTGTTCGCAGAGCCAGACGGCGCCTTTGGCCATGGAGACGGCTTCTTCGAAGTCGAGGTTGGGGTTCTCGCGGTCGTTTTCGGCCCAGACGTTGCCGGGGGTCTTGATGCGACCCTGGGGCGAGAGGACGTTGACGGAGATCTTGTCGGGCTGCAATTCCATGGCGAGGGCCTGGCTGTAGCGTTCGAGGCCGGCCTTGATCATGCCGTAGAAGCCGCCACCGGCGCGTGTGTTCTCGTAGGGCCCGGGGCCGGGGAAGACGCCGGCGCGCGAGGAGACGTTGATGATGTGGGCGCGGCCGGCCTGCTTCAGGTAGGGGAGCGCTTCCTTCATGACGAGGAGGGGGCCGCGGCCGTCGATCTGCCAGATGAGGTCGATGTGGCGGGGCTGGACGGATTCGAGGGTGCCGGGGACGAGGATGGCGGCGTTGTTGAAGATGATATCGATGCCGCCAAGGGCCTCGGCCGCAGCTTTGACGCCGGCGGCGATGCTCTCGGGGTCGCGGACATCCATCTTGATGGCGACTGCCTTGCCGCCGGCGTCGTTGATCTCCTTCGCGACGGAATGGATGGTGCCCGGCAGGCGCTTGTCGGTGACCTCCTCGGTGCGGGCGGTGACGGCGACGGCGGCGCCGGCTTTGGCGAGCGCCTTGGCGACGTCTGCGCCGATACCGCGGCTGGCGCCGGTTATTAGTGCTTTGCGACCTTCGAGTGACATGGTGTGGCTCCGGGCTTGTGTAGTGGGGCGATCCTAGCGGGTGGGGCGGGGGGAGGACAGTGCTACGATTGTCGAATGAAGGATGTGCAACTCTCCGAGGAGTTCCCCCTCATCGTCGCCAACCCGGGCCGCTTGGGCGGGAAGCCGTGCATCAAAGACACGCGGATAAGTGTTGCCCACATCCTGGAGTTGCTGGCAAGCGGTGGCACCGTCGAACGGATCCTCGACGGTTGGCCGGCGCTCACTCCCGAGGCGATTGAGCAGGCCGCCCTTTATGCGGCCCGGCAGCTTGAGGCGCCGGCCGTGCGAGTCAAGACCAGCGCGTGAGGCTCGGAGATAGACGGTTCATCGCCGACCAAAACATCGATGTATTGGTCGTGACGCAGCTGCGTCACGATGGTACGGACATCGACACCACCGCGGACCTGGGGCTTGCTCGCGCAGCCGACAACGAAATCCTGCGGATCGCCCGAGCAAGGAACCGGACTCTTCTCACTCACGACACGGGATTTGGGGACATGGTTGTCCGAGAACGGCAGGACACTCCGGCATGGTCTTGCTGCGACCGGGCCACGCAGATCCGAGCTTCGTGCTGATGCTGCTCGGCGGGATATTCGCCGCGGAAGTCAGCGACGACGGACAGTGGATCGTCTCGGCGTACGCTGGCCCGGCCGGGCCGACGTTCCGTATCCGTTCGACGTAAGCCTAGCCGGCAGCGCCGCCGCCGGCGGGGGCACCGCTGGGAACGCGGCCGGGGCGATGGACCTCGCTGATCTCGGGGACACGGGGGACGGCGCGATCGTCCATGGGCATGGGCTTGGGGGCCCAGTGGTCCTCGAAGTTCGAGAACTTGTCGCGCATGGCGGGCATGACTTTCTCGGCAAAGAGCTTCTGGTTGTAGAAGACCTTGTCGCGGGGCATGGAACCCATCTGGAGGCCGCAGAAGAGCTGGCCAACGTTGAGGTCGTCGGTGAGCTTTTCGAGGCCGGCGATGACGTCGCTAGGGCTGCCGGCGATGACGTAGCCGTTTTCGACGAGGAAGTCCCAGTCGAGCTTTTGGCCAGCACGCGCCTTCGCCATCTCCATCATCGACTTCATGCCCGCTTTCACGGTGCGGTTGGTGCGATAGCCGGGGGCATCGGCGAAGCCGGGGTAGATGTGAAGGCAGCGCTGGTAGAAGTATTCGATGTGCTCGGCGTAGAGCTCCTTGGCTTCGGCCATGTGTTTCGCCAACGCAGATGACCTGGAAGAAGCCGGCCTGGTAGGGGTTGGCTTCCTTGCCGCGCTCCTCCATCCGTCCCCAGAAGCCATCCATGATGGCCTTGGCGCGCATGTAGCCGGAGAAGGAGAGGTAGCTGTAGAGGTAGGCCATATCGGCGCACCACTCCCAAGTCTCGATGGAGCCGCCGCCGGGGATCCAGATGGGCGGGTGGGGGTCCTGGAGGGGGCGCGGCCAGGGGTTCACGTAGCGGAGCTGGGTGTACTTGCCGTTGAAGGTGCTGACGCCCTTGTCCTTCCAGGCCTGCATGATCAGGTCGTGGGCCTCGTAGTAGCGGTCGCGGAGCTCAGCGCCGGGGACACCGTAGGCGAAGTTCGTGTCCATGGAGGTGCCGACCGGGAAGCCGGCCACGAGGCGGCCGCCGCTGATGATGTCGAGCATGGCGAACTCTTCGGCGACGCGAAGGGGCGGGTTGTAGAGGGCGATGGAGTTGCCCATGACGACGATCGAGGCGCGGTTCGTGCGGCGCGCGAGCGTCGCGGCCATGATGTTCGGGCTGGGCATGAGGCCGTAGGCGTTGGAGTGGTGCTCGTTGACGCAGATGCCATCGAAGCCGAGCTTCTCCGCGAACTCCAGCTCGTCCAGGTAGTCGGCGTAGACCTGGTTGCCCTTGAAGGGGTCGTAGAGCGAGTAGTCGGGGTCGACCCAGACCGAGCGGTGCTTCTCGCGGAAGTCTCGGGGAGATCGGGCCAGGGCATGAGATGGAAGAAGTGGAACTTCACGGCGGGCCTCCGGTTGGGCGGGCGTTGATTAGCGCCATGCAAAGGGTTGGTACGCAAGTATAGGGGGTGTCGATGGGGGATGGGAGGGGGCGTCTTGCGGACGCACCAAAACCGCACGCCACCGCACGGCCACCTCACATACCGCACGCGCGGTGGCAACGCGTTCACCGCATGCGCCGGGGGTTTTGGCAGGCGGTGGAATCTGCGGTGGGCCCGAGCGTAAGCGGGACGGCCATGGACGGAGGGTGTCAGGATTGGGACGGAGTGCGGAGGGGTGGGTGGCGAAGTGGACAGGTACTGACGTCTGGCGAATAACTGTGAATCGCTACAATGTGGAATGTGGAATGGAACGATCTGGAAAGGACATGGCAATGGCAGCAAGATTGAACTCTATGAGGATGTCGGCGGAATTGGAGGTGGCGACTGTTGCGGGAACAACGAAAACATAGCCTCATCGGCGAATCGTTCTCTCGAAGTAGCGGCTAGGCGCGGAGCCGAAGCTGTGAAGCGAGTAGCACCGTCAGCACCTATTGAGGAATAGTCTCAATCCGCATGCGCCGCCCGTTCGTGGTGAGCTTAGCAGGCGCTCAGGATCTCGGGTCTGAGGGAGCGGTCGGCCAGCCGTAGGCGGCGAAGACGGCGGCGTCGAGTTTGCGGTGGGCAAGGGCGAGCCAGGTGGGGCGTTCGTTGTAGAGGTTGGTCAGCGTGCCGTTTCTTGAGCGAGTCTTCGTCTTTCGGAACGATGCGCGGGTAGCGCACGGTGCCGATGGGTGACGCCGAAGTGTCCCGGACGCTGCCAGCGTCCGGGACACTGTGCGGGTCGATATACCGCCGCCACGGGCCGTCGGCGGTGCCGGGGAATTCGAGGACTTCGGTCCGCGTCCACTCCGGCGGGTTGAGCCAGTTGTTGCGCAGCCGGTCGAGTTCCTTCGCCGCCGCCGCGATCGCGTCGCTGGTCGTCGGTCGGGCCGGGGAAGGGGAAGGTTTCGAAGCAGGTGGTCGGCGTGTAACGAGAGGCGCGTTCCGCTCGACGGAGTTCCGAGCCCGTTGCAGAGCCCATACTTCATGCAGCCCGCGAATGCAGAACTCCGAAGAAAGAAATCGTGCGAATCGGGCGAATGCGATCAATTGATGGTCAGGTAGCGTCGGATCGGACATCCAGACGAACAGTCGATGTTTTGAGACGGTTGTGGTCGCAAGAAACCGCTCGTGTTTGGCGAGTTCCGGCGCGCATTTCGATTCGCGGACGTTCGTGAATCCACCAGATCCGCGATCTTCGATCGCGAAGAAGTGCGGGCGTCGGCTTGACCGCTTTCAAGAAGGAATCGAAATGGCGCTTCGTATCGCGACGCATTATCAAGCGACGTCCCGTGGCGAAAGTCGATGATCCACATGTTTCGCGAGCGACCGCGTTACATCCATCCCATTCGATCCACGGGACAACGACGTCGCTGTTCGGGCAGCCGTGTGGATTCGGCGATTTTAGAAATTCGAGCTGCTACGCATTCGCTGATATCGAATCGCTCCACCTTTCGTGTCGCCCATAAAGCCGATGTTCTCGATTCTCCGGGAGACGACGCGCCAACGTAACGTTGGTCGTAGCGGTAAGGTTCGGGATTGATTGTTGAAACGACTGTTCGCCGTCGAGGATGCGGTTCGTTTCTTCTCCCGAATCAAAGCCGATCATGCGAACGTGGACGTTCGCACCGTCCAGAACCCAATCGCGATCCTGACTCCGCCCAGAAGATATCACCCGACTCCTTGATTCGTTTTAATGTTTCGCGGTTGGCACCACCGCGAATTCCCTGCGTAGCGAGTAGAGCCAGCCCGCTTTGCCCGCTTACCGTCGTCAATCTGGCTGCGCGCGCCTTTTCAAACCAATAGCAGCAGAGGTCCGCCTCGGGTTTCACGCGCTCGCGTCACAGTGTTCAAAGAGTCGATCAACATAATCGTCGCCCAGTGTAGCGTCCGCATGAACTTTCCCGCCAAGAAACGGCGGGTTCCCCACAATGAACTCGGCCTCCGGCCATTCCGGTTCCAGCGGGGCGGCGGGGTTGGTGAGGTCGAGGATCGCGTCCATGCGGCGGATCGATTCGATCGGCTTCCAGCACCGGGTCCTCGCTGGCGGGGTCGAAGCCGTTGTCGCGCATCCATTGCAGGTAGCCGATCCAGATGACGACTGGGCGAGCTCCTGGGCGTAGCGGTTGATCTCGATGCCGTCGAGTTGCTGAGGATGACACGTGGGGGAACGGATGCCCTGGGCCCGCGAAGGCGATGACCTCCTTCTCCAGGTCCAGAGGAGCAGCGAGGCGACGTACAGGAAGTTGCCGCTGCCGCAGGCCGGGTCGAGCACCGCGAATGCGTGGCAGAGACGATCGAGGAAAGGAGCGACTTCCGCCCGGAGCCTGTCGCGTTGAGTCGACTCGCTCGCCTTCTGTGACTCTTTCGCCGCGAGCTCGATCCGGCGGTCACTGATGGCCTCCCAGTCACGGCGGAGCGGAGCCATCAAAACGGGCTCGACAAGAAGCTCGATGTCGTCTCGGGATGGTGTAGTGCGCTCCGAGCTTTGCCCGGGTCTTCACGTCGAGGACTCGCTCGAAGAGCGTGCCGAAGATGGCTGGCTCGACATCGGCCCAATTGAGGTTGTCGAGCTTCTCCAGTTCGCGTAGTTCGTCGAAGGTGAGGTTGTCGGGGACATTCGGCGTCGGTGAACAAGTCGCCGTTGAAATGGAGGATGGCGTAAGCGCCGTAGCGGCCGCCGGTCTGCATCGTTTCAAAGAGTTTGCTGAGCGCTTCCTGGAACGCTTTGGGGTTGTCCTGGTGTGCTGTTGGAGAACAGCCGAGAAGGTGCCCCGCGGCAGGAGGCCAACGTCGGACGCGAACATGCAAAACGACGATCCGGGAGACGAAGCGGGCGATCTCCATGTGGTCGATGCCCCATTTGCGGAGCGTTTCGGCGATATCGAAGAAGACCTGGGCGGCGTCGCGCGTGATGGCGTCAGTGGTGCGATTGGGCTTGAGGCGATCGCGGTCCTCGAAGAGCGCGCTTGAGAACGCGTAACGCCGAAAGTGGGGAGCAGCGGGCGAGTCTTGCCACTGGGGTGCCGCCAGCGGGATCGGACGGGCGTGTCCGTGGGGAGATCGAGCAGGGTAAATTGGTAGATCCACGATTCGGTGCTGGTGTACTTCGTGTGACTTCGAAACGTTCAATATCGGAGACGACGAGGAGGGGGGGCTGCTGAAGGGACTCGTGGTAGCGCAGGAGCTGGACGTAGGCCGCGCGGAGGTCTTTGTGCTTCCCTTTGTATTCCCAGCCGAACCGATCCTTGAGCCAGACATCGGCGAATCCATCATCACCCGTGGTCTTCTCTGCGCCCTTTTCGAACGCGTAGTAGTCGCCGTTAGGATCGGAATTGGGCGTCTCTTCGCCCAGCAAACTGCAAATATCGATGAAGTGTTCCTGAGAGGCGGCCCGTTCGTTGCGTTTCGACGCAGCCCACTTCTTCGCAAATGCCGCCGGATCCATCGCGGGCAGTATAGCGGGAGACCCGGACCCACCGACCCCCAGACCCCAACCCCGCACCCCAAACCCGCACCCCTCCTATACTGCCGCCCATGCCCACCATCGACATCCATTGCCACGCCGCCGTTGCCCCTGCCATTCCGCCGCTCATCAAGGATGTATTCCGGCCGGAGTTCGACCCTTCGAGCTTCTTCATGGGCGAGGAGTCGGCGGCGCACAACCGGGTGCTGGGGCGGGAGCAGTACGCGCTGGCGCTGACCTCGACCGATGAGCGGCTGGCGCGGATGGACCGGATGCGGGTGGAGGTGCAGGCGGTCTCGCCTTCGCCGCAGCAGTTCTACTGGGCGGAGCCGGAGCTTGGGTGCGAGGCTGTCGCGGCTGCAGAACGAACATGTCGCGGGCCTGGTGGCGGAGCGGCCGGAGCGGTTCGCGGGACTGGGGTCGGTGCCGCTGCAGGACCCGGCGGCGGCGGCGAAGGAGCTGGAGTACCTGACGGGCCAGCTAGGGCTGCGGGGCGTGCAGGTCTCGACGTACCCGGCGGGGCGCGAACTCGGGGACCCGGCGCTGGAGCCGTTCTGGGAGGCGGCGGCGGGCATCGGCGCGGTGGTGTTCATACATCCGCTCGGGTTCACGCACGGTGAGCGGTTCCGGCAGTTCTACCTGAACAACTCGATCGCGCATCCCGCTGGAGTCGGCGCTGGCGGTGGCGAGCCTGATCTTCAACGGGGTGCTGAAGCGGTACCCGGGGCTGAAGGTCGTGGTGGCGCATGGCGGCGGCTACCTGCCGTTCCACCCAAGCCGGCTGGACCACGCCTGGGAGGTGCGGCCGGAGTGCCGTGTCCACATCGACGAGCCGCCGAGCAGCTACCTCAAGCAGATCTATGTCGACACGGTGGTGTACACGCCGGAAAGCGTCGCGCAACTGGTGGGGATGATGGGCGCCGACCACGTACTGCTGGGCACGGACTACCCGTTCGACATGGGCGAAGAGGACCCGGTGGGGCTGGTGGAACGGACGCCGGGCCTCAGCGATGAGGAGCGGGAGATGATCTGGGGCGGCAATGCCGCGCGGCTGTTGGGGCTCGGACTGACACTACGATGTCGAACGGCGATCAAGCAGACCTCCGGAGCTCATTCACGTTGCCAGCTCGATCCCGGCATCCCACCCGGGCGCGCGGCTCCCAGGGGGCAGGACGAGCCGGGCGGCATCGACACCGGACCGGGTGAGGAGCCACGAAATCGTGGAGTCTGATGTCCACATCTCTTTCGTGCCGCGAATGCGACGGCCCCAGGTATGGCGGGGCACGGTGGGTCCCAGAGCGAGGATGCGTTCGACGACGGCGCAGTCGTTCGTGAGCTGAATGGGGCTTCCGACCGCCCACTGTTCATCGGGGAGAGCGTCGCCGGGGAGACAACGGAGCTGGTAGCGGAAGATGCGGAAGCGATCGGCGCCACGAATGCCAACCGGGCCGGTCATGAGTGGCGGCTCGGGACTCCCGATGAAGGCGGGCGTCAGTTCTACGGTGAAGGTGCGGCCATCTGCGAGACTCAGCTTAAGGGCCGAGTGCAGGAGCCGGGCGCGTGGCCTGCGCGCGCGAAAGGCTTCGATGGCCTCCCAGGCACGGAGACTCGCTTGCTGAAGTCGCGAGGTGCCGGCGCCAACGGGGAGCCAGTAGAGATCGGCCGTGCATGTGTCCATCTGCCATCGCAGTGTGCCGGGCGGAGCGACGGATGGGGAGGGCCGTTCGTCCGCCGGTGGACGGGCCATATGCCTATACTTCGCGCACAAAACCGGGAGGGCGTGTGATGGAGTACGAGAATCTGTTGACGGAACGCCGGGGCAATACGGGTGGCATCCTCTGGGTGACCCTGAATCGGCCGGAGAAGCTGAATGCCCTGAGCATGCCGCTTTTCGACGAATTGAAGGACGTGTTCCAGCAGGCGCGGCTCGACCGCTCGGTGCGATGCGTGGTGATCACGGGAGCCGGCCGGGGCTTCTGTGCGGGGGCGGACTTCTCGGGCTCCGGCGCTTCCACAGGCGAACGGAGGGACCCGCTGGACCTCGAAGGTGCGCGACTCAATTTCCGGCGCGAGTCGGAGGCGTATATCGCGCTGCGGCGGCTTGAAGTGCCGGTGATAGCGTCGGTCAACGGTGTCTGCGTGGGTGCGGGCTTCGACATGGTCGGGCACTGCGACATGGCGGTGGGTTCGACGGCAGCGCGCTACCAGGTGGCGTACGTGAAGCGGGGGTTGTTCGCGGACCTCGGCGGGTTCTGGTCGTTCCCGCGGATCATCGGCTGGCGAAAGGCGATGGAGCTGATGACAACGGGCCGATTCATGAGCGCCGAGGAGGCGCACGCGGCAGGTCTGACGAACTACCTGGTGGAACCGGACCAGCTGGAGGCGAAGACGATGGAGCTGGCGCTGGCCGTGGAGGCGGGCCCACCGATCGGGCAGAAGCTGGGCAAAACGCTGGCGATCAAGACGGCGAACATGGACTTTGAGAGCGCGCTGGAGATCAGCGGCATCGCGCTCAGCACCACCGGGCCGAGCCAGGACCGGCGGGAGGGCAGCGTGAGCTTCGTGGAGAAGCGGGAGCCGAAGTTCACGGGGCGGTAGGGCCGGGGTTCTTGGGCTATTCGTTCGCGAGGACGGATTCGAGGATGGCGATCGCTTGCTCGCGGGGGATGTTCCAGACATTCATCTGCGTGATTAGCAAGGCTCCGGGGCGCCCGGCAACGTAAGTCTCGTCGCCGTTGGAACCCGAGAAGTACCCAACCTTGTTGCCCCCGTCGAGGTCGATGACCTCGTCCCAGTCAGACCCGTCGATGGCCGATGAGGAGAATGCTCGGTCTTCACTATCGCACTTGTGGTCCGTCGAATAGTTGCACGTCCAGTCGAAGGTGATGCGCACGTTGCTCAGGGCTTCGGTGGGGCCATCGCCAAAGGAAATGGCGAACTCTGCAATACCGAACGGAAGATTCTCCGGGGGAAGCCGCGCATTCACCACAAGGGGATGCAACGCCTGGTTCAACAAGACGTCCCTAATCGGCGCCTTGACGCCGACGAGTTCCTGCTGGCGCTGAAGAGCCTCGCCGTATGAAAGTTCTTCGACGGGGGAATAGTCGTTGCCGCGGCCAGACCAAAACTGCACAACAGGCCCCTGATCGGCATCGCTCGAGCTACTTCCGAAGGCCTGCCAGGCAACGAGTCCCGCGACGGCAACCGCAACGACTACACCAATGCCGAGACCAATCTTCGCCGCTGGCAGCGCAGCCAATCCAAAGAGCTGGCGACGTAGTCGCGCCAATGGGCGGTTGAGCGCCCGGTAGTTGGCAACCGCTTCCTCGCGCGTCCCTGCGCCGGTCTTCGCAATCACCCGCGAGACGTGGGTCTTTGCCGTCTCGAAGCCGATGCCAAGGCGTTCAGCGATTTGGCCGTTGGTGAGACCACGTGCCATCAGGACCAGAACTTCGCGCTCGCGATCGGTCAGCGACTCGTAGGCGCGTTCTGCGGACATGGGAACACCCTATGACCCGGAGATGGCGTTGTCGTCCCCCGATGTTCGCTATGACGCTGGGAAATTGGCGAGCCGCGGTCCGAACGCCTGGGGAATGGCAGCGCGAATCACGCAACGCTGCGCGCGGTGGACTACTAGAATGTCCCCGCGATGGACAGCGCCACTGATCCGATATACGACCACTGCGGATGGCTTCAACATCGCCTATTGGGCGATCGGAGAGGGACCGCCCCTGGTCGTTCTCCCGGCGCTCCCACACAGTCACATCAAGATGGAGTGGGACATCCCGGAATGGCGGCGATCGTTCCAGCTCGGTAGTCGTGCCCGCACGTTTGTGCGCTACGACGCGCGGGGCACCGGCCTCTCGCAGCGCGAAGGGGCGGACTTCTTCATGGATTCCATGCTCGCGGACCTCGAGGCGGTGGTTGACACCCTCGGCAGCGAAAAGGTGGCACTCTACGGCCCCGCAAACGCGGCTCCGATCGCGGTCACCTACGCGGCGCTACACCCGGAACGTGTCGAGGCGGTGGTGCTCTGGAGCCCGGTGATGGACACCTCGATCCACAAAGCGAATCCGATGCTGAACGCCGCCAGGACGATTATCGAGACAGACTGGATGACCTTCAGCGAGACGGTTGCCCATGGACTGGTGGGATGGTCGGAATCAGATTCGGCTCGCAAGTATGCAGAGCTCATCCGGGAGGGTATCGACCAACACCAGATGGTCGAACTCGTCGACCAGATGCACACCTATGACGTTTGGAACCTGGCGCCACAGGTGCAATGCAAGACCCTGGTAATGCACCGGCCCGGGTTCGCACTCCTCGCACCGGGAATGGTGGAGAAAGTCGCAGCCACGATCCCCAACGCGCGCCTGGCGTTGTTCGAAGGCGCATCGAGCGCGCCGTATATCGGCGACTGGCGGGCGATCGCGAAAGCTATGGACGACTTCCTGGGCAAGCCACTCGCCGGCTCAAGCGGGCCGGTCGGCCGAGGGGCATTGCGGCTGCTGAACATGAAGGCGGAGTCGCTTTCGCGGCGAGAGCTGGAGGTCACCGGGCTGGTGGTTCTCGGCCTTACGAACCGCCAGATCGCTGCCGAACTCGTGCTCGCAGAGAAGACCGTAGAGAACCATATCGGCCGGATATTGACCAAGCTGGACCTGCATTCACGGACGCAACTTGCCGCCTACGCGGTGGAGCACGGCCTGACAAATCGATCGGCCTGAACCCGGCGCTCGGAACCCCCAATGTTCGGCAATTAGGGCGGGTCCCCCTAGTGGCACCAATCCGGGGGTGGCTACGTTGCGCTGCGTGGACGCCCCAACCGAAGCGCCGCCAGTGTTCTGGAACGAGATACGTGGCTTGATCCTGTCGGCGATGACGATCTTCCTTTACACGATCGGCATCGGGATCCTGAACGGGACTGATCTCGTCGACTTCGACCAACGACGAATCCTCGGCCATGTGCATGGCGGCACCCTGGGCTGGCTCACGCTGTCGGTGTTCGCAGCATCGTTGTGGCTATTCGGCGGGGATCGGAGAGTTTCGGGGCGGGAACGACTGCTTATCCGGGTGATGTGCGTGGCCGCCGTGGTGACATTAGCGACCTACGTCGCCGTGTTCTCAACGACGTATGGCAAGGTGCGACCAACCGTGGGAGCAGTGGCAGTCCTGGTGATTGCGAGCTTCCTGGCCTGGGTTGTCTGGCGGGCGCGGCAAATCGTCCTCGGCGTTCCCCACCTGGGTTTCCTGGCGGCGATGGCCACATCTGTCACCGGGGGCGTCTTCGGGGTGCTGCTTGGACTGGAGATCGCAACGGGCAGGCAATACCTTCCGTCGGGCGGTGAGGACGTTCATCCGGCGACCATGGTGGTCGGCTTCCTGACGCCGATCGCACTTGGCGTCAGCGAGTGGACGTTTCGATTTCCCAACCCGCCGAAGGCTGACCGGGCGGGGACGAGCCAGATGGCGTTCCTCTTCGTCGGCGGCGTGATCCTGTCGGTCGCGTTCCTCTTGTCGCTTGAAGGCGCTGGCACCGGTAGCGATCCTCCTGCAGTTGGTGGCCATCGGGATCTTCTTCTGGCGCATGCTTCCCGAACTTCGCCGGGTGGACTGGCTGGCCCCAACGGCGCAGCGCTATGCGGCACTGGCGCCAGTATTCGTTGTATGGGTGCTGGGACTCGCGTTCTATTTTGCCGTCCGCTACAAAGGCGACTTTGACCTCGTGCCGGTCCATCAGGGGCTGGCGCTCGACCACTCCCAGTTCATTGGTGCAGTTACAAACGGGATATTCGCGATGCTGATATGCGCGACTGCGCCGAGCAGCCGTGGTTCTCGGATCGACCAGGTTGTGTTCGTGCTGCTGGAAGTTGGCGTGCTCGGCTTCGTGGCGGGATTGTTGTTCGACAGCGTGTGGTTGAAACGGGTCTTTGCGCCAACGATGGGTACGGGGCTCCTGTTGGGGCTGGCAGCGTTCGCATGGAGGCTGGCGCCACGGAAACAAGGGGAGAGGGAAATGTCACGAGCAGCGCCCGCACTGCAACCAGGCAGAGAGTCGTGACCAAGAAGAGGATGAGCTTCCGAGAATGGCGGTTGAAGCGGGTGATGCGGCTGGTCACCCGGATCACAGTCCCGCTCTACCGGCTGCTGGGCGGCGGATTCGCGGCGAAGATGCACCCAAGTTCGGCGCCGGAGGCGTTCTTGCTGACGACGAGAGGAAGAAAATCGGGCCGGTTGCGAACGGTGGTGTTGAGCTACATCAGGGATGCCGAGGGCATCATCGTGGTGGGCTCGAACGGCGGACTGCCTGCGGACCCTCAGTGGACTGGGAACCTTCGTGCGAACCCGGAGGCGACGGTACAGATTGGGCGGGAGACGATCCCGGTCTTGGCCCGGTTCACCGAGGGCGAAGAGTGGACAGCGCTGAGGGAACAGATCACCGCGGATTGGCCGAATTCCTACGGCGCGGTACTCAGGGCCGCGAAGCGGGCGGTGCCGATTATCCGGTTGGAACGGCGGGAACGGAGATCTGACTCAAGCTGAGAGAGGCCTTCGCCCGAGGGCTTGCGGGATCGCTATCACATCAAACAGCAAGGGCACGGCGAGCCAGAGCTGGAGCTTCGTGTAGCGGCCGAGTTCCTCGCCGAGGTCGAGGCCGGCTAGCTCATCTTCGAGGGCGCTGCGGCGGAGCAGGGTGAAGGAATGGAGCGAGAGCGGAATGTAGTTGAGGCAGGCGGCCGTCACGTAGGCGCCGAACAACTGCAGTCCAGGGTCGGAACTCATGAGCGCAACGACGATGCCAATGGCAGGGCCGGTCGTGGCGCCGAGCAGGAACTCGATGGTGATGACGGTGCGCCGGAGACGGCTGCCATTGCTCCCGTACATATCGAGCGCGGCGAGGCGGCGAACGTCGAGGGGGCCCATGGTCAGACGGCCCCCGAATGGGTGGTGCAGGTACTCATGCTTCCCACGCTACCAAGGCTGTTGCGGTGTTATGAAATTGAAAGGCGCCAGCGGCTCTCCCTCCGTCAAGGGACGGTTCAGGTGGTAGACAAGGGGCCTGTCACTGGGCCCCGCCAGTCATAACGTAGATAGGCCGGGGCGTACGGGAGAGCGAGGAAGTTCCATGCTGAGGATTCGCAAGCCGGCCTTTGCGGCTGTAGCAACGTTGGCCGTTGTCGCGCTGGCACTGGCCGCGTGCAGCGGCGACGACGACGACACGACGCCCACGGCCACGCCACCGGTGGGCACGACCGCCACCGCGGGCGCGACAGGCACCACTTCGGCAACGTCGATGCCAACGGAGGCGGCGACGGCAACGCCTGTTCCTACGGTCGACGCCAGCGCCATCGAAGCACTGGTGACGTACTACCGGGACCTGGATGGCCGCGAGTTCGCGGACGCCTACGCACTCTGGGCCGATGACGGCGCCGCGAGTGGGATGTCGCTCGCAGATTTCACGGCCGAGTACGAGCCGGTCAATCGCATGAGCCCTTTGTTCGAGGGCGCTGCGGAAACTACCAATGGCGTCGAGGTGGACGGCAGGGTTCTGCTGGTGCACGAGATGAGCGACGGCACGCAGGTGGCCAGTACATCGACTGTAAGAGTGACGTTGAGCGATGACTCGGGCGACTGGCTGATCGAGTCGATCGAGACATCCGGCGCCGGCAACATCACGGAGGCGCCGGTGGATGTGGCGACGCCGGACGACCTGCTGACATCGTTCTACGAGGCGCTCGACGCCGGTGAACTCCCGAAGGCGTACACCTACTGGTCGCAAATCGGCGATGCGAGCGGGCAGGACTTTGGCGACTTCGCGACCGGCTATGAGGACACGGACACGACGACCGTGCTGACGGGTGAAGCAACGATGGAGGGCGCGGCCGGCACGACCTTCGCGACGTTGCCGGCGGTGGTGACGGCCACGACTACGGACGGAACGGAGCAGGTGTTCTGCGGCAAATACACGATGAGCCGCTCGAACCTTGAGCCCTTCGACTTCGTGGGCTGGCGTCTCTTCGGCGCGGACGTCGCAGCCGTCGACGGAGCAACCGCAGACGATGCCGACCAACTGCTGGCCAACGACTGCACCCTGTCGTAGCGCCTAGGTCGCGGGCGGTTCGAGGACGAGCCGCCCGGGGCCGCGGAGCAAGAAGGTGTCGCCGCGGGTGACACCTTCGGGCGCGACCTTGAGTTCGCCGAAGCGGGCAAGTAGCTGTTCAAAGGCAACGGCGCCAAGCAGCCTTGCGACAGGCGCGCCGAGGCAGAAGTGGATGCCGTGCCCGAAACTCAGGTGGCGGACGTCATCGCGGGCGACGTCGAAGGTCTCGGGGTCCGGGAAACGGCGGGGATCGCGGTTCGCGGCACCGATGATGACGTGGACGGCCTCGCCCTTCCGCAGGCGCTTTTTCCCAAGCAAGAGCTCCTGGCGGACGATGCGCACGACGTGGTGAGTGGGGCTGTCGTAGCGCAAGGTTTCTTCGACGAGATTGGGAAACAGGCTGGGGTTCTGGCGGAGGACGGCCTGCTGATCCGGGTGCTCGGCAAGGGCGAGGGCGGCGTTGCCGAGCATGAAGGCGGTAGGCCCGTTCCCGCTGAGGGAGATGTGGATGATCATGACGATCACCTCATCCAGCGTCATCGTCCCCGCGTTCTCGGCCTCGAGCAGGGTGTTGACGACGCTCTCCTGGCGGTAGGAGCGGAGCCGGGCAGCCCCTTCGCGAAGGTATTGCTCGAAGGCAACGCGGGCAGCAACGGCGCGCTGCTCGGCGCCCGGAGGGAGCCGGTCGGTGGAGATCGGCTCCATGATCGCCGTCGACCAGGCGCGTACGGCCATCTGGTCCTGGGGCGGTATTCCGATGGTATCGAGCACGACCATGACCGGGAACGGCTCGGCGAAGCCGCGCATGAACTCGATTGGCTCGCCGGCTGGTAAACGCTCGATGAGGGCCGCGGCAAGCTTTTCGATGCGCGGTCGCATCGATTCGACCCGGCGCGGCGTGAAGGCGCGGTTGACGACCGCGCGGAAGCGCGTGTGATCGGGCGCATCGGCCTGCCCGAGGAGTGGGACGAGGCCAAGCGTTGTCTCGTGGCGGCGCTTGAGGACCTCGGCGCCCATGGGGCCTTTCGCATGCACCGGGTCGTTGGAGAAGAAGTCGTCGTCCTGGAGGCAGCGCTGGGCTTCCTCGAAGCCGGTGATCACCCAGTCGCGGACCCTGTCGCTGGCGTGGACCGGCTCGGCGGCGCGGAGGCGGGCCAACTCGGGATAGGGGTCCTCGCGGTACTGGGGCCGAAAGGGGTTGTAGAAGGCCACGGGCCCAGTCTACCGGCGGGGGGCGGTTCCCGAACCTGGGCACGGCGATGATCACAAAAGGCCCGGCGAGCATGCTCGCCGGGCCCTTGAGACTGGCCTTGCGGGCGTCAGGAAATCTCGACGTTGGCGCCGGCTTCCTTGAGCTTGGCGGCGATGGTGTCGGCCTCTTCCTTCGGCACGCCTTCCTTGATCTTGGCGGGGGCGGACTCGACCAGGTCCTTGGCTTCCTTCAGACCGAGGCCGCTGACGACCTCGCGGATCGCCTTGATGACGTTGATCTTGTTGTCGCCGAAGTCCTTGAGGGTGACGTCGAACTCGGTCTTCTCTTCGTCGCCACCGGCGGCTCCGGCATCGGCAGCGGCGGCACCGGCGGCCACAGCCATCATCGGCGCGGCGGCTGTGATGCCGAACTCTTCTTCGATCGCCTTGTTGAGATCGCGGAGTTCGAGGATGGTCATCCCCTTGATGATTTCGAGGGCTTCTTCAATCTTCGTTGCCATGTGTGTTCCTTTCGTCTGGAGGGTCGGGCTCAGGCGCCGGCTTCGGCTTCGAGCTGGGCGGCGCGAGCTTCGACAAGCCCGTGGACTCCGCGAATCGTTGACTGCATCAGCGCGTGGAAGTTGTAGAGCGGGCTCTGCAGCTTGCCGACGACATCGGCGATCAGTTGCTCCTTGGAGGGGAGCTTGGCGAGCTCTTCGACGTCGTCCTTGGAGAGAACGTGGCCGTCGAGGTAGCCGCCATAGATCTGGATGTTGAGGCGCTCGGCTTCGATGTGCTTGGTGAGCACCCGGGCCGCGCCGACAGCATCGCTGAAGCCGATCGTGAGGGCGCTGGGGCCCTGGACGATCTCTTTGACTTCGGGGACGCCCGCGGCTTCGGCGGCGAGCAGGGCGATGCGGTTCTTGACCACCTTCACTTCGCAATCCGTTTCGCGGAGTGCGCGGCGAAGCTTGGTCATCTGGGCGACGGAGAGCCCGCGGTAGTCGATGGCGATGGTGATCGCGGCGCGCCCCAGGCGCTCCTTGATCTCCTCGAGCATCTCGACCTTACGCGCGGTTGGCATAGGCGTGGCCTCCTGCATGAGTGTCCGGCCCTTGCGGGCCAGCGAACATCCGGTGCGTTGGGACAAAAGAACGTCCCCGCGCACAACGGCAGGGACGGCAGCGACGCCAGGAGTGGCGTGCGGTTACCTTCTGCCTCGGCAGGCGCCTTTCGGCTTATCCTCCCCCGTGCCGGGCACGGGCCACACGAGGACCTGCTGTCTGTGGCGAATGTCTGTACTGAGCGTAGGGGGATGTGGCCTCTGGTCTATGGTCAGCGGTCTGCGGTCAGCGGTCAGCGGAAGGCTATCGTCGCCTCTGCCTCGCGGAAGGTTGCACGATGAACGATCGTTGTCCGACCGATCCGCTGGTGGCTGCGACTACAGGCTGGTACAAGAACATGGTTGACGAACGATATGGCGACGTTGGTGTGACGGTTGATGGGCACGTGGTGGTGGCGGAGGTCCAGCGAGGGCCGAACAACCACTTCGACGTGGACCTGATCGACAGCCTCTCGCAGTTGTATGAGGAGGTGGACCGGGACCCGCAGCTGCGGGCGATTGTGCTGTGCGCGGAGGGGAAGCACTTTTGCGCCGGGGCGAACCTGGTCAGCCGCTCGGACGGAGACCGCCAGACGGAGGCCGATGGGCGCAGTCCTCTCTATACGAGGGCGACGCGGATGATCGCGGCGAAGACGCCGGTGGTGGCGGCGGTGCAGGGTGCGGCGGTCGGCGGCGGACTGGGGCTGGCATGCTCGGCGGATTTCCGGGTGGGGTGCAGCGAGACGCGGATGACGGCGAACTTCGCCCAGCTTGGCTTCCACCACGGCTTCGGGCTGACGGTGCTGCTGCCGCCGATCGTGGGGCAGCAGCGGGCGTGGGAGCTGCTCTACACGGGCAAGCGCATCGACGGGGAGGAGGCGCACCGGATCGGGCTGCTGGACCGGTTCGTGGCGCTGGAGGATGTGCGGACCGAGGCGATCGCGTTTGCGAAGGAGATAGCGACGTCGGCGCCGCTGGCACTGTGCGAGCATCCGGGAGACGATGCGGGCCGACCTGGCCGACCGCTACCGCGCCGCCACCGACCGCGAGAACGCAGAGCAGGCGCGGCTACGGCAGACGGAGGATTACCGGGAGGGCGTGAAGGCGTACTCAGAGCGGCGTCCGGGGGAGTTCAAGGCGCGGTAGGGGCGCCGCGGCGACACCGCCGTTAGCGGGCGGAACGCCGCAAAACTGTGGAGAAGGGAGCCGCTAGTCGAAGGGCAGGAAGTAGAGCTGATTGCGTTCGAAGTCGTTGTTTCCCTCGTCGTCCGTATACAGGACGTTCCACACGAACCACCTGCCAAGGGGCCGAGGCGAGCGTTGATCGGGCTTGGCTATCGCGGATGGCGTACGTATACGTTGTGTCGGATGCTTCATCGTAATATCCGACGGTGGTGGCGCCGACCTGGGTGACCGGCGCCCAGCCGACATGCGCGCCGCTGACGTAGACCAGCGACCCGATGCCGCTTGCTAGCTGCTTGGTCCCGAGGGTGTGGAGGTTCGTCGCGAACTGAAATGGGCTCAACGTTGACCAATACAACGTCTGACCGTCGGACGAGAGAGCGATGTAGTATGGCTCGCCCGGGAGTTCGAGCTTTTGGAGAATGCCAGATTCCGAAGGCACCTCAATGACAATGACCGCATGCTCGGCGGTCCCATCCGCCAAGATCAGGTGGATCCAGGCAGCGACATGGCCGCTGGCGGTAGGTAATCGCAAGTCCTCCAGGCGAGCATCGGGAACCTCCCGCAACGTCTCTGTATTGGCAGCCGCGATATCGTATCGCTGGATTCGCTTGCCCACGCGATCCTCGTGAACGTAATGCTCCTCCCAGACAACGAATCCATCGCGAACAATCGGCGTTGGGGCAAATCCGAGTGGGATGCCGGGGTGGAGGCCTGGAGAGCTGGCGACGCGGTCGTCCGAATGGGCGATCTCGCGTGACTCTCCAGTCCGCCAGTTGCGAAGGATGAGATCCCACTCAGAAAACGGAAGAGAAGCACCCGTACGGACCGTTGCGACCCAGTCTCCGTCAGCGGAAATGATGATGTCTTGCCTGTTTGGCTCTCCAATCCAGAGTACGCGGCGTTCTCCCGTCGCAGGGTCGAAGAAATCCGCATCCTGCGAATATGTCGAATCCTGGATCCGCTCTGAGGAGCACTCCGGAGCCCAATCCCACCATCGGCGACCAGAAAAGCCCATCTTGCATTTGGGAGATCGCCGTAGCGCGGTCCACAAGCAAGTCTGCCGCTGATACCTCCAAACTGTCGCCAGGCATGGGCGTGCCCGGGGCTGACGCCACGGCACTCGCTGTCCAGAGTACTCGGCGATACCGCCATCGGGCGACGGGACGGCAGCCGTGGCACCGGCTCCGGGTGTAGGCGGCGACCCACTCGAGCCACACGCTCCCCACACGAGAGCAACCAAAATCAGAGCCAGCGGCGCAGCCCGATAAACAGTACCTACCACAAGATGCCGTGGTGGACGCTGATTGCGAGCCAGTGAGTGTCCCAGTCCTTCGGCTGGCTGGGATACCAAGAATACCCGGGGGAATGGTATACCTGCCCTATGTAGACCCATTTGGCACCGGGATACGGCACCGAGTCAGTCCACGTTCCCTTCACGACGTCCCAGTGGACAAAATCTCCAGCAGGATTGAAGCCTAGAGGGATGTACGATAGGCTTTGCTTGTATCGTACATTCTCAGCAACCGGATACCCATAGGTCATGTCAAAATCGATGTCCCACCAAGCTGTCGACTTTGAAAGTGATCCGCCAAGATTTGGCGTGGCTGTCCCGACGTAATAGCTGCTGTTGCGCCAATCATTGAGGGTGTGCGGGATACGAGTAGGTCCCCACCCCGTACCACCGTCGTGATCGGTCCACAACCAGGCTGTCGTGGCCAGGACTCCCTGGTCGTTCGTTGTGTTGCCCGTAAGCGTCGGGTAGCCGCCGTACACGCTGTCGTACGTCTGGCTCTGTTGCGGACCCAGGTAGCGGAGGATGGTCTCCGCAGTCGCCGGCCCACAATAATAGCTATTGATCTGTCCGTAGACCGTTAGCGAGATGGTACCGCTCACTGCAGTAGCACGGCCCGACTCCTCCTCCAGAGACGCGGGCTGCAGCTCAGGAGGACGTCCATTGAGCGGCGGATATGCAATCGTCTCGGATGTGAGCGTCCACAGCTGGGTGACGGCGCGTTGAAGCTCTACGGTGGACCCAGGCACCCCGCTCTTAGACTCGTGGAGAAGCGCTGCGGCCTGGCTCTTGAGCGCCTCGACTTTGACGGCCTCCGGCGAGGGCGGCGAGTCGTCGATACATTCACCCGTTGGTGCAAGCACCAGCCCTCCTTCCGGACATTCGCCATCTATCGGCACGACGCCCCCGCCGGTTGGCTCGTAGTCGGTCGTGGGAGGGGGTGGCGTTGGACTTTGGATTTCGGGTGTATTTGCCGTTGCAACTCTGGATTCCCCCCGATCGCACACAGCGTAACAACAACGAAGCAAGGACCACAGTCAGTGCCTTCATGATCTGCGACTTCTTTCACTAGTGGATGGAAGGAGATTGCGCCTATGGGCACACCCTGTCTGCAACAGATCTGTTGCATTTCACGACGAAACCCTCGCGAGGCAACAATCCTTGTGTTCGACCGCGAACAGCACCACCGCCGTCCGCCCGTGGAAGTCCGTGCGTTCATACAGCCGGTGTAGGCGGGAGGCGATCGCAGCTTCGGTGACGCCGAAGTGCCCGGCGAGCTGCGGGTTGGTCATGCTCTGGTCGGCGAGGGCGCGCAAAGTCTCGGCCTCGGCGGGATTGAGGGCGATGTGGCGACTGACATGTGGCATCGCGGGTCCCTCCTGGCCCTGTCGATACACGCTCCGCGGGGTGACCGTAGCATGGGGCCTGGTGGGTTTACCACCGAGCCCGCGGGTTGGGAGATGCGGGTTGGGGGTTGCGGAGCTACTTGTCCGCCGGACACGACGTGGCATCCGGCGGCAACGTGGCGGTGAGGAGGTACTGGTCGATGGTGGCGGTGGCGCAGGTGTTCTTGCCCATGGCGGTGTGGCCTTCGCCTTCGACGGTGAGGAGTTCGCCGGGCAGGAGTTCCCTGGCGAGGGACTGGGCCCAGACGTAGGGCGTGGCAGGGTCGTTGGTGGTGCCGACGACGAGGATGGAGGCTGCGCCGCTGGCGTCGATGGTGGGGATGGTGACCGGGGGCGCGGCCCAGAAGGCGCAGTCGATGTGCTCGTAGGCGAGGGCGCGGCCGAAGCGCGGGGCGGCCTGCTCGAACTCGGTGGCCCAGGCGTCGTACTCGGCGGGGTCGGTGGGGAAGGCGAGGTCGACGCAGCTGACGGCGCGGTAGATCTCCATCATGTTGTCGTAGGTGCCGTCGGAGTTGCGGCCGGTGAAGGCATCGAAGGCATACATGAGCCCCTCGCCATCTCCGTCGAGGCCGTCGGCGATCTCCTGGGCGAGGAAGGGCCAGGAGTCCTGGTTGTAGAGGTCGAGGGAGACCGCCATCTCCGCTTCACTGCGGCCGAGCGAACGCCCATCGAACGTCAGCGGTTGCTGCTCGAGCGACGCCATGAGCCGGTCGTACGAACCTTCGGCGCCACCGGGCAAGGACGAGAGCGGGCAGCTCCGGTCCTGGTCGCAATCGGCGGCGAAGGCATCGAAGGCGTGTTCGAAGCCGATGGCCTGTTGCTCCTGCCATTGCTTCGGTGGGAGGGCAGGGTCGACGGCGCCATCGAGCACCATCGCCCGGACGTGTTCGGGGAACAGTTCCGCGTACATCGCCCCCAGGTAGGTGCCGTAGGAGAGGCCGAGGTAGCTGATCTGTTCCTCGCCAAGAGCAGAACGAACCTGGTCGATGTCGCGGGCGACGGTTTCGGCCGAGAGGTAGGGGAGGAGGTTGCCGTCACGCTGTCTCGCAGGCGTCGGCGAATTCCTTCGCGACGATGGCGAGGGCTGGCCCGGTCGGCAGCGGTGTAGGGGTCGGCGACGGGCCAGTAGTCGTCCAGATTGTCAACGCAGTCGACGACGTCGCCGACGGGGCCAACACCGCGCGGGTCGAAGCCGATGATGTCGAAGCGCTCGTGGAGGTCGGTCCAGCCCTGGACGAAGCCGGACTGGAGGAACCCGGTGCCGGAGCCCCCGGGTCCGCCGGGGTTGATGATGAGCGAGCCGATGCGATCGGCCGGGTCGGCGGCGGGCCAGCGCATGAGGCCGAACTGGACGGTCCCCGGGGTCGCGCCGCTGTAGTCGAGGGGGACGGTCATCGTCGCGCATTCGTAGCGCTTGTTACACGGCTGCCAGTCGAGGGTGGTGTCTGCATTCGCCGTCGGGGTGGTGGCGGTAAGCCCGGCCTCGGGACTCCCGGATGTCCGCTCGGTGAGGCAAGCGGAGAAGAGGAGGGCAGCACCAAGGGCGAATGCCGTTGCGAGGGCGCGAAAGGACACAGGCATCTCTTGAAGGATCGTCTCCGCAGCTAACCACAACAGGGAGGAAGGATCGGGCAAGGTGGGGGCGAGTACTCAGGTCGGGAAAGTCAGCGTTCGAAGTCCGAGGACCGGCCCTCATCCCCCAGCCCCTTCTCCCGACTCACGCGGGAGAAGGGGAGCATGCCAGGGGCTGGTTCGGCCACGGTCGCCAACTTTCCTCGCGAAGTGCTAGTCGATGGGGACAGAGAAAATCCGGCTGGCCTCCCAGTCGGAATTCCCATCGGCATCCTGGCCATCCCGACATCCCCTGACGTGCACCCGTTGCCCCTCCAACCTCCCCGATCAACACTTCGCACATATGTTCGCCACAGGGGATCGGGCATGACATCGGCGCTGCGGGACCAGCTCCGCCAGGCGCTGCAGCAGCCGACGCGGACTGAGGCGCCGGCGCGCAGCGACAACGTGACGCAGTTGTCGGACCTTTCGATGCTGGGCGGACGCTGGTTTGAGTCGCCGCACGGGCCGGGGTACGTGGTGGAGAGCCGCTACGAGGCTGGCTACGAACACGGGACGGTGGCGCTGCACCGGGCGCTGGAGCTGGATACGGCGTTGTTGGCGCCGCAGTGCCGCGATCCGCGCCTCGCCGATTGCGACCCTGCGGACTTTCTCTATGTGGACACGGAGACGACGGGGATGGGTGGCGCCGGGACGCTGGTATTCATGGCGGGGGTCGCCTACTTCGTGGGGAGCACTTTGCACCTGGACCAGTACTTCCTGCCCGCGCCGGATTACGAAGGCGGGCTGCTGGGCGGGTTGGCGGAGCGAATGGGGAATGCGAGCGCGCTGGTGAGCTACAACGGCAAGTCGTTCGATGTACCGGTGCTGGAGACGCGGTATGTGCTTTCGCGGATGACGCCGGGGTGGAAGGCGCTTCCCCACCTGGACCTGCTTCACCCGAACCGGCGACTGTTCAAAGGGATGTTCGACAGCCATCGCCTGACACGGATGGAACAGGAGCTGTTGCAGTTCGAACGCGAGAATGACGCGCCCGGCCACGAGGCGCCCGAACGGTACTTCAAGTTCCAACGGACAGGCGACCCAACCCACCTGTTACCGGTACTGCGTCACAACGCCTGGGACATCCTTTCGCTGGTGGCGCTGGCGGCTCACCTTTCGCACACCTGTGGCGTCGACGGGGCGCCGTTGCAAGCAGCGAGGGCGGCCGAGTACGCAGGAGACCATGAGGCGGCCGCACGGCTTTTCGAGGTTGCACTGGAATCGCCGACAGGGAGGGCGCAGCGGGTCGACACGTTGGAACGGCGGGCGCGCTGCCTGGCGCGGCTCGAGCGCTGGGAGGATGCGGCCGCGACCTGGGCGTCACTCTGCGCCGAGCCGCGAGCACGGCGTCTGCTGCCCTACGTGGAGCTGGCGAAGATCGCCGAACACCGGTTGCGCGACGTGAACCGGGCCATGGATGCCTGCGTGGAGGCGCGGGAACTGCTGCGGCGGGGGCTGATTCGGCCGGGACCGGAGCCGGGTGCGCTGAGTGTTTCGGCACTGGAACGGCGAATTTCGCGACTGGAGAAGCGGCTCTCGCGAATCTGACGGGCGTGTCCGAAGATGTTGTGACACGTTTGTGACATCTTTGCGGGAGGGCGGTAACAGTTCGTGGCTAGCGTGTTCGAACGATATCCGACACAAGGAGCCAGCCCATGCTGTTCCACACCTCCGCCCCGAATGGCGGCCAATACCCAATGGTTGAGGTCAAAGGAAGACCGCTAGGAAACGACGAAGACTGGTACGAGCCTAAGGGGGGAAGCTGGGCCTGGAAGGTCTTTGGGGTGGCGTTCCAGGGCCGCACCTACAAACACCTCGCGTTCCTCTTTATCGCGGCGCCGCTGGGGGCGCTGTACTTCTCCTTGATGGTGGGATTCCTCTCCGCGGGCAGCGGTCTGGCCGTCGTCCTTGTGGGGATCCCGCTGTTGCTGGGCGTGCTCTATGCGGTCCCTGTGCTGGCAGAAGTAGAACGCCAGCTGAGCAACGCTCTCCTCGGCACGCACATCCAACGATTGCGGTTCGAAGAGCCGAACGGCCCGGGCGCCTGGGAGCACATTCTCTCCCGCCTGCGGAGCACGGCCAGCTGGCAATCGATGGCCTACATCGTGATCAAGCTGCCGCTCAGCGCCATCGGGTTCAGCCTGATGATGGCCTTCCTGGCGGCGGCCCTGGCGCCGATTTCGGTACCGATCGTCGCCATCTGGGATGTGGTCGACTTCGGCATCTGGCGGGTGGAGACGTGGCAGGAGGGGCTCATTCCCCTGGTGCTCGCGCCGGTTGCGCTGCTGATTGCCCTGCACATCGTGAACGGCACGGCCTGGGTGACGGCGCGGATTACGGAGGGGATGCTGCAGCCGTGGTCGATGCCAGCTCCCCGGCGGGCACGGCCCCCAGTGGCAAGGTCCAAGGCGATGGATACGCCAGCGGCGGCCGTCGAACCGCCGCTCACGCCGGAGATGGAGCCAGCCAATGTGGTCGCGGCATCGCCACTGCCCGCGGCGCACGGATCTTCAGCCACGACCGCGGCCGGAGAAGCGTCCTTCAGTGAACGGGCCCGGCGAACGGCGGCGACAGTCACGGACCGGCTGCAGGCAGTGACGGACGAGTTGGGCGAACGTGCCCGCGCGGCAGCTCGTGGATGGAGCGGCGCGGGACCGGCGAGCACCGGAGGGAGCAGCACGATGACCGTGCCATCGGCCGAGCCAGCAGTGCCGGAGACAGAAGAAGTCGAACCTCCGGGCAGCGTACGGACGCCGGCCGAAGACGGTGGCGAGGAACCAGATGCGGACGGCGAGGAAACCGGGCCGGCGCGGGTGACCGTCGACGTCGCGATGCGGGTGGTGACGGTGAACGAGGAGGAGATCGAGCTGACGCCCAAGGAGTTCGATCTGATCGTCCTCTTTGTCAGCAACCCCGGGCGCCCATTCAGCCGCGATGAACTGCTCGATCGCGTGTGGAAGAACGATTACGAGGTCACGGACCGCACCATCGACACGCACATCCAGCGGCTGCGAAAGAAGCTCGGGCCGGCGGCAGAGCTGATCCAGACGATCTGGGGCGTGGGCTACAAGTACCAGCCACCGCGCGACTAGGGCTTCATTGGGAGAGTCGGCGTTCGAACCCCCGCCGACCGGCCCTCATCCCCCAGCCCCTTCTCCCGACTCACGCGGGAGAAGGGGAGCGTGCCGGGAGCCCGCTCAACCACGGTCGCGAACTTTCCTTGCATCGTACTAGGGCTTCGTCGCGACCAACGTCCAGACACGATGCGGAATTGCGAGGGGGTCCTCGGGATAGTGTTCGGCCAGGAGGGCGGCGTGTTCGGCGTCAAATCGAGAGATGTCGGCAGGGGGCAACGAACCACCAACGCCGGCACTGGCCCGGATGCGGCCGCGCCAGCCTTCATGGGTGTAGGGCACGTCGACGTCGAAGGAGAAGGTCTCGATGGCGGTGAACCCGGCTCCGGCGACGTCACCGGCCCAGCGCGGGTACTGCCCGACGCCGCCCGCCCCGCCCCAGCGCGGGTTGTACTGGAGGATCAACTGTTCCGAGGCTTCGACGACGTTGCCAGGAAGGGGTAGCCAGTCGAAGTGGGTGATGACCACCTGACCCCCTCGTTTGAGGACGCGGAGGCATTCGGCGGCGGCCACCGGGCGGTCGAACCAGTGCCAGCACTGGCTCGCGGTGACCACGTCGAGGGCGGCGTCGCGAACGGGGAGATGTTCGGCGGCGGCGAGCATGGGAGCCATGGCGACGCCGGCGGAACGGGCAAGTTCGCGGCCCGTCTGGAGGAGAGGTAGCGAGATGTCGCTGCTGATCACGCGGGCCTGCCGGGCGGCGAGGGGCCGGGCGAGCGCTCCGGTGCCACTTCCGAGGTCCCAGATGAGCTGACCGGGCAGCCCGATGCCGAAGGCGGCAAGGCGCTCGAAGAGGCGATCCGGGGGCCCGGCGCGGTGGGCGCCGTAGTCGGCAGCGGTCTTGCCGAAGTCGGCCCCGGGCATGATGGTGCCTGGCTGCATGCTTTACGCCTCCAATCGCCGGAATCTCGATCGAACGTTCACGTAAACGTAGGATTGTGAGAATGGCCCTTCTCACGAAGGTTCGTGAGGCCGAGACCTTTCGAGCGTTCCGACACCGTAATTTTCGCTTTCTGTGGCTTGGACAGGTAGGGCAGGCGGGAGCCCTCTGGATGGACCAGGTGGCCCGGGCCGCCCTGGTGCTGGAACTCACCGACGATAACGCACTCGCTCTCTCGTTTGTGATTGCCATCCGGCTGGTCCCGACGATGTTGTTCGGGCTGATTGCGGGAGCGGTTGCCGACCGGGCGAACCGAAAGACGCTGCTGGTTGCCTGCCAATCGCTGACGCTCCTGACGCACCTGTCAATGGCGTTGCTTGCGGTGACCGGCGTGATCGAGGTCTGGCACGTGTATACGGCGGCCTTCGTAGCGGGGACGGCGAGGGCCTTCAACCAGCCGGTGCGCCAGTCGCTAATCCCCACGGTCGTACCGGCAAAAGACATCGTGAACGCGATCGCCCTGAACTCGTCCGCCACGAGCTTCATGCGCATCGGCGGTGGGAGCTTGGCCGGGTTGCTGCTCGTGCTGTTCGACCCGGGCGAGGTCTACTTCGTCATTGTCGCAGTGTTCATCGGCGTGATTTTCACGACGTTCGCGCTCGATCTTGATGCAGAGCGGCGGCGGAAGAAGCCACGCGGCAACCTGTTCTCCGAGGTGGCCGCGGGCTTCGCCTACGTACGGCGCAACCAGGACCTGGGCCTCGTCATCGGGCTCGCGGGCATCCTTTTCGTGTTCGGCTTTCCCTATCAACAGGTGTTCACGCCGCTTCTTGCGAAGAACACTCTCGACATCGGCAATTCGGGGATCGGTTTCCTGGCGGGGGCGACGGGAGCCGGGGCTTTTGCGGGGTCGCTCGTGATCGCCTCCCGTGGTTCCCGAAGGCCGGGGCTGCAGCTGATGTTGAACATGGTGGTGTTCGGCACGGCGCTCATCGTGATTTCGTTCCAGGAGACCATCATTGGCACGGCATTGCTGCTGGCACTGGCGGGGTCGATGTCGACGACCTACATGGCGCTGACGAACAGCATCCTGCTTTCGAACAGCTCGCCCGATATGCACGGCCGGGTGATGTCTCTGCTGAGCCTCGACCGGGGGCTGATCCCGCTGGGGGCGCTCGGCGCCGGGTTCCTCGCTTCGTGGGCCGGTGTACGGCCGGGCCTGTTCACGATGGGAGCGATCGTGCTGAGCGCGAGCCTGTGTGCGCTCGTTCTTTTCGGGCGGCGATTGACGACGATTACGGCAACGAACGAGCCTTCGCGACGGCAGGTTGATGCGCGCGTGCAGGCGGCGCCGGAACGCGGCGCGGCCACCGCTTCGCGATAGACAGGGGAACTTTCTCGTTGCACGCGGCGTTGGAAAAGACGAAGGTGAATACGGATCGCATTTCCCTTTACTTTGTGTGGGATGGTGATTACGACGCGCAGTTATCCCTTCCTTGCCCGATTGGCGCTGGCGCTGGGCCTTCTTGCGGGAAGCTTCCTGGTGATGGCTGTGACGCTCGCGCCGCGGGCCGGCGAACCAAGGCTGCACTTCGACGCCGTCGCCCCTGAGCTGGGGATGGCGGCTCAAGCGCCGTTGGAGGCGGTGGCAGGCGTCCGCGCCGCCGGAACCTCGACAACGGAACCCGATGTAAAGACCGACGAGCCGGTGATGGGGCCCCTGGTGATCCCCGGACTTGCCGCGGACGGCGAAGTCTCCACGCCGCCGACCGCGTTCCTCAACTTTGGCGACGAGCTTGCGGCGGCGGTGGCGCCGTATGACGGATCGACACGCTACGCGATCGCCGTCACGGACCTCCAGACCGGCTATACGGTTGGCGCCAACCTGGAACGGCAGCAGCTGAGCGGCTGCGTCATGAACTTCTTCGTCATCCTGCAGGCGCTTCTCGATGTGGAGGATGGCCGCTACCCGCTGGTGACCGTGGATTCGCTGATCCGGGCGACGACCTGGAGTTCGAACGCGACGACGGCGCGCGAGCTGTACCGGATCGTGGGGGACGGCGACACGACCGAAGGGGTGCACCGCGTTTCGGGGCTGCATGATGTGCTGGGACTGGACGATGTCGTGATCGACCATCCGCCCGCGTACACGAGCGATTCGCTCGGTATCGACCTGAACAACTGGCTCACGGCGGAGGCGGTGAACTCTGTACTCGCACGTGTCTGGCGGGGAGAAGTCCTGAATGACGAGAGCCGCGCTTACCTGCTCGAGGTGATGGCCGACGTGAAGCCGGGCCTGAATTACCTGACGGCCTACGTGCCAGGGCCGGCGACAGTGAGCCACAAGAACGGCTTCTTCTGGAGCGACGTTGGCTACATCGACAACGACGCGGGCATTGTGCAGGTCAGCGGGCCCGACGGGGACTACGCCTACATCGTCACCTTCCTCGCGGAGGGGACGGCCTACAAGTACGCAGACCTGCCGTTGGGCCAGCAGCTCATGCGGATGGCCTGGGACTACTTCGCGGAAACGTACGCAGGGTAGTACGCCCAACAAGGGCTGCGTACACTCCAGCGATGGACTTCCGTCTCTCCCCCGAAACAGAAGCGTGGCGCGACGAGCTTCGCGGCTTCCTGGCGGCAGAGATACCCGCGGGATTTGAAGGCGACGACGACTTTTTCGACAACGAAGAGCAGGTAGCGTTCGCCCGCCAGTTCACGAAGAAGCTCGGCGAACGGCACTGGTTCGCGCCGGCGTGGCCGGAGCGGTACGGCGGCATGGGAAAGACCCAGATCGAGCAGATGGTGCTGAACGAGGAGTTGGCCTATCACCGGGCGCCGGCAGGGGGACGGCTCTTCACCATCGGCATCACGGGACCGACGATGCTGGTCCACGCCTCGGAGGAGCAGAAGGAGCGCTTTCTGCCGAGGATGGCGAGCGGCGACGACTGGTACTGCCAGGGCTTCAGTGAGCCGGGCAGCGGCAGCGACCTGGCCAGCATGCAGACGCGGGCCGTCCGCGACGGCGATGACTACGTGGTCAACGGACAGAAGATCTGGACGAGCAACGCCCACATCGCGGACAAGATGATCCTGCTGGCCCGCACGGACCCCGACGTCCCGAAGCACAAGGGGATCAGCGCCTTCATTGTGGATATGGATGCGCCGGGCGTGACCGTGCAGGGCGTGCCGAACATGGCCTATCGCCACGACTTCAACCAGGTGTTCTTCGAGGACGTGCGGGTGCCGGCGAGCAACATGTTCGGGGGCGAAAACAACGGCTGGTATGTGGCGACGACGACGCTGGACTTCGAACGGTCGAACATCGCCGCGGTGAGTGGCGCGCGGCGGACGATCGATGACCTGATCCGGTGGGCGCAAGAGGATCATGGCGGCGGGCGTCCATGGGAGAAGGCGAGCGTGCGGAACAAGCTGGCAGACCTCGCCATCGAAGCGGAGACAGGTCGGCTGGTGGCGTACCGGACGGCGTGGCTGCAATCGCAAGGCGACGTGCCCAACTACGAGGCGAGCATGGGGAAGGTGTGGATGGCCATGCTGGGGATCAAGGTGGCGAACGTGGGACTCGGCATTTTGGGCGCGCACGGCCAGTTGACGCCGGGGTCGCCGGGAGCGCAGCTCCACGGACGGCTCTCGACGGCCTACCTGCTTGCCGTTGCCGGCCCTATCGCCGGCGGCACCAGCGACATCCAGAAGAACATCATCGCCCAACGCGGGCTGGGATTGCCGCGAGGCTAAGCCATTACTGCCCGGCCGCAAGCCGATCCTGGTAGTCGGTATAGCCGATAACAAGCTGGTCGAAATCGTGGATCCAGCCGTTGTAGTCACTCTTGTTCCGGGTGTCGACGGCCTCGTGGGCAACATCGAGCGAGGCTTCGACGGTCCCAAGAAAGGCGAGGAGGCCGGCACCCACAGGGGCGACCTCGGTGGGAACGGTCGGGCGGCGAATATCCTCGATGAAACAACGCGTCCCGCTTTCGAACGCCACGAAATCCCGCCGGAATGAGTTGGTGGTGTGGAGTTCGCGGTCGGGCCAGCCGCGGCGGAATTCCTGGTCGACGGCCTGGAGATGATTGAGCGCGAGGTCCACGGCCCGGACGTAGGTGTCGCGGCCGGGCTGCGCCCCGGTTTCGAAGGCCGGATCGGTGTCCGGGCACGGCGGAGGATCGGGGAGCGTGGCTGCGCTGCCGCAGCCGGCGACCAACCCAACGACCAAGGCGAAGGCAAGCGTGAGAGACAGGCCGGCCTTCACGTGAGTGACTCGAGGTAGGTCGCGGCCTTCCGGACGGCGATGCCGCGGTGGCTCAATCGGTCCTTCTCTTCGGGGGAAAGTTCGGCGGAGGTGCGACCGTCGGGGAGAAGGAAGACGGGATCGTAGCCGAAGCCGCCGTCGCCACGTGGCTCCAGGGCGATCGACCCTTCGAACACTCCTTCGAAACAGCGTTCTGCGAAGCCGGGGCCGGATACCACGACAACGGCGCGGAACCGTGCTGTTCGCGCGGCCAGCGGCACGCCTGCCAGCTCCCGGAGCAGGAGGTCGACGCGGGCCCGATCGTCGAGCCCGGGGCCACCGTAGCGCGCCGAATAAACTCCCGGCGCTCCCCCGAGAGCGTCGACCTCGATGCCTGAATCGTCGGCGAGTGCGAGACAGTTGCCGGCGGCGGCGAAGGCGCGGGCCTTCAGCGCCGCGTTCTCGGCATAGCTGGCGCCAGTCTCTTCGACGTCGAGGTTGAGGCCGGCCTCGGCGGGTGTCGCCAGGGCGAAGGGGACGTTCGCGAGGAGGCGGCGAAACTCGCGAACCTTGCCGGGATTATTGGTCGCGAGGAGCAGTCGCTGCACGGGCCGAGTGTACACAGAGCGACGCGGTATAGTGCGCGAATCTGTCCCAGGAGTACTGGCAATGCGCGCGATGGTATTGCGTGGAACCTCGTTGGCGATTGAGGACATCGAACGGCCCAAGCCGGGAGCGGGACAGGTGCTTGCGAAGGTGCGTGCCTGCGGAGTCTGCGGGAGCGACCTGCACGCGGCAAAGTATCTCGACCAGATGATCGCTGCCTCGCGGGCCGGGGGATTGAGCGCGTGGGACACCATCGACCGGGACCAGGCGATGGTGATGGGCCATGAATTTGTGGCCGAGGTGGTCGAGGTCGGCGATGGAGTCACGCGATGGAAGGCCGGCGACAGGGTGACCTCGGTGCCGGTGCTGCCCGATTCGGCGGCCCCTAACGGCTTCCGCAGCATCGGCTATGCGCCGGAGATTCCGGGCGCGTACGGAGAGTACGTGCTGATGGGGGCGGCGATGTTGCTGGCGGTGGACGACATGCTCCCCGACGAGGTCGCCGCGACGACGGAACCCTGCGCCGTGGGCCTCCACGCGGTTCGTGAAGCCGGGCTGAAGGCCACCGACCACGTGCTGGTGATGGGCGCCGGACCGATTGGGCTGATGACCCTGCTCTGGCTGAAGCACGAAGGCATCGCGCATGTGACGGTAAGCGACTTCGCCCCGGCCCGGCGCGCCCTGGCCGAGCAGCTTGGCGCGGACCTTGTCGTCGACCCCGCAAGGACGAGTCCCACGGAAGCGCACGAACAGGCTTGGGGCGGGAGGCCGGTGACGGTCTTCGAATGCGTGGGCGTGCAGGGAACGCTTGAACAAGCGATGGAGATGGTGGACCGGCAGGGCACGGTCGTTGTCGTTGGGGTTTGCATGCTGGAGGACACGATCCGGCCGATGGTGGGGATCAACAAGCAACTGACGTTGAAGTTTGTCCTCGGCTACACGGGGCCAGAGTACGCAGAGGCGCTGGCAGCGCTCACCTCCGGGGCGGTGGACACACGGCCACTGATCACGCGAATCGTCGGGCTCGACGAACTGCCGGAGGCGTTCGCCGCGCTGGCGAACCCGGACCAATGCAAGGTGGTGGTGAAACCGAACGGCTAGTGGTGGTCCGCCGGCGGCGGAGGGTAGTCCGACTCTTCGACGGCGTTCTCGCCCGCGGGCATGATGGTTATCGGGGCAACCCAGTCCGGATTGGCCGGAAAGCCACCAACCTGCCGCTTGAAGAGATAGAGCGTGGCGCAAATCACGGACCCGGCGGCGAGGGCGACGACGCTCCAGATCACTGGCTCTTCGATGGAGCGCCCGCCTGTATCCTCAGCCTGGAAACCATCCCATGAGCGGACGATGGGTGCGGGTTGGGGCGCCTCGGCAGCGCTGGCGAGGGCCAACGAACCGAATCCAAAGAGCGCCGAAGCGATAAGGATGGCGGAGAGCACCGTTGGACGAAGCATGTGTGTTCAGTCTACGGGTGGGCGTTAGGCGGTCAAGGAATCAGATGCCGAGGGCGACGCGAATTTCGGCGGCCGCAGCACCACAGCGGATGATCGTGGGTTTCATCGTCGTCATCGCGGTGTCGGGGTCCTTGAGACCGCTGCCGGTGAGGATGGCGACGGCCTGGCTGCCACGTGGCCGGCCCTCACGGGCGAGCTTGATGAGGCCGGCGACGGACGCGGCGCTCGCGGGTTCGACGAAGAGGCCCTCGCGCGCGGCTAGGAGGGTATAGGCCTCGAGGATCTGCTCGTCGGTGACGGCTTCGATGAGGCCGCCGCTCTCGTCGCGGGCGGCAACGGCGCCCTTCCAGCTGGCGGGGTTGCCGATGCGGATGGCCGAGGCGATCGTCTGGGGGTCGGTGACCGGTGCGTCGTTGACGATGGGTGCGGCGCCCGCAGCCTGGAAGCCCACCATGCTGGGGTGCCGCGTGGAGAGGCCGACGCTCGGAGCACTCGAGGAAGCCCTTCCAGTAGGCCGTGATGTTCCCGGCGTTTCCGACCGGGATGGCAAGGGTGTCGGGGGCATCGCCGAGGGTGTCGCAGATTTCGAACGCGGCGGTTTTCTGGCCCTCGATGCGGTGGGGGTTGACGGAGTTCACGAGGGCGATGGAGGTCTGGGCGGTTACCTCGCGGGCGGCGGTGAGGGCGTCATCGAAGTTGCCTTCGATCTCGAGGATGGTGGCGCCATAGGCGACGGCCTGGGCCATCTTGCCGGCCGCGATCTTGCCGCCGGGGACGATGACGAAGCATTCGAGGCCGGCCTTGGCGGCGTATGCGGCGGCGCTGGCGCTGGTGTTGCCGGTGCTTGCACACATGATCCCGGTGGCGCCGGCTTCCATCGCCTTGGCGACGGCGACCACCATGCCGCGGTCCTTGAAGGAGCCGGTGGGATTGCAGCTTTCGAGCTTGAACCAGAGCTCGTCGACACCGCATTGACCTGCGAGTTGGGACGGCCCGGACGAGCGGAGTGTCGCCCTCGCCGAGGGTGAGCATGGGAGTTGAGGGGGTGAGCGGGAGGATTTCGCCCCAGCGGTGGAGGACACCGCGGGGCCTGGGCATGACGGCGGTCATGGCTCCTCTGGCGGATGGAATGAGTGGAACTTCATTTCGCGAAGCTCCTGCTCCAGCACCTGTATCTGAGCACGGCGCTGCTTTTCCTGCATCTTGGAGTACTTGGTGAACTCCTCGCGGACGTGGTCGACAACTTCAGCGATATCGCGGCGGATGGTGGCGACGCGCTCACCGAGGCCCTGGTGGCGGCCGTCGAGGAGGGTGATATCGGCCTGGGCCTTGTCGATTTCGGAGAGGAGCTTTTCGCCAAGTTCTTCGACGACGACGAGGCGGGTTTCGAGGCGGGACTGCTGGTCCCGAAGGATGCCGACTTCCTGGAGGAGGTCGTCGCGGATGGAGCGTTCGGCGGCCACGGCCTGGATGAGTTCTTCGTTGCGCCGGACCATCTCGCCGACAACCTGGAGGCGCTCGAAGACGACCTCGAAGCGGTCGTCCTGGTGCTCCTTGTATTCGCGAAGGAGGCGGGCCTCCATGTCGCGGTTGACCTCGACGATGCGGTCGACGCGCGTGGCGAGGTGCTTGCCGAGCTCTTCGACTTCGCGCTGGCGATCGGTGAGCAGCTGCATGGTCTGGGTGAACTGCACCGTCTGCGATTGCACGCGCGCGGTGTCGGCGCTGATGACGCCAAGCTGCTGGACGGCCTGCTCGAAGCGGCGTGCGAGGTCGGCTCGCTCCTCACGGTCGTACTGGGATTCGGCGGCGGTAATCCGGAGCGCGTTTTCGACCTCGGCCCGGTTGGTGGTTATCTCCTGGCGGAGGTGCTCGTGGCTTTCCTCGATCTCGCGGAGCTTCTCGGGGATGCCCTGGAAGGGGATGAACTTGGGGTCGACTTCGCGGATGGCGCGTTCGGACTGGATGACCTGGTCGGCGAGAGCGTGGACCTGGCGGCGGAGCTGGTCGAGGTGGCTGAGGCCTGCCGCCTGGTTCTCGGTGAGCTGGCGAATCTCGCCCTGGAGCCAATCGATCATCTCCGGGGAGATTGCGTCGCGGGGGGCGGTACCTGCCACGTTTAGCCTTCGATCCTGAGAAGGGCGCCAAGCCGGCTCACGGAGGGGGAGGGCGACGATCTCTTCCAGTGCCTGCTGGATGGCGCTCTCGCGGGCGGAATGGGTGGTGATGACCAGCTCGGCGGTCTGGTCGTCGTCGAATGTTTCCTTTTGTGTGACGGCGGCGATGCTGACATCGTGCTGGCCGAGAAGCGAGGCTATCTGGGCGAGGACGCCGGGGCGGTCGTCTACCGTTACCCGGATATAGTACCGGGTCTGCAAATAGCCCAGCGGAAGGAGGGGGATCTCGCTCGTCCGCTACCGGGGGCAGGATGCCGGGAGCCCCCGTGGCCACGAGCCGGGCGAGCTCGATGACATCGGCGAGGACGGCGCTGGCCGTGGCGCCGGCACCGGCGCCGGGACCCTGGAAGGTGACGCTACCGACCGGTCGGCGATGGACCTGGACGGCGTTGAGGACACCGTCGACGCGTGGCCAGGGGATGGGCGAGGGGGAGGAGAGTCGGGCACGACGCGGGCGAGGATGCCCCTCGGGTACGCGCTCGGCCCGGGCGACCAGCTTGATCGCGTAGCCGAGTTCCTCGGCGTATTGGAAGTCGCGGGCTTCGAGGCAGCGAGATGCCTTCGCGATGGACGGCAGTGTGGGTCGACGCGGGTCTTGAAAGCCGAGGCTGGCCATGATCGCCAGCTTGTAGGCGGCGTCGATAGCCCTCGACGTCGCTGGTGGGGTCGGCTTCGGCATAGCCGAGACGCTGGGCGTCGGCGAGGGCATCGGCAAAGCTGGCGCCCTCCTGGGCCATGCGGGTGAGGATGTAGTTGGTGGTGCCGTTGATGATCGCGGAGATTGCGGGATGCGTTGCCGCGCAAGATCGCGCCGGAGGGGGGAGATGATGGGGATGCCGCCGCCCACGCTCGCTTCGAAGAGGAGGCCGGCGCCATTCTCGCGGGCGAGGGCGAGGAGTTCGGCGCCGTGCTTGGCGATCACTTCCTTGTTGCCTGTGACCACGTGCTTCCCCCGCTTGAGGGCGGCGCGGATGAGCGAGTGGGCGGGTTCCTCGCCACCGAGAAGCTCGACGACGATGGCGATGGCGTCGTCCTCGATCACCTCGGCGGGATTGAGAGTGAGCAGGGAGCGGTCGATGGGGACGGCCCGGGGGCGGCTCTTGTCACGCACCAGCGCCTTGCGGATGACGATGGGGGCGCCGGCCGCCTGGGCGATGCTTTCGCCGTTGCGAGCGAGGGCGGCCGCGACTCCGCCGCCGACGGTCCCCAGACCGAGCAAGCCGATCTCGATCGGCCGGGAGGCGGAAGGCACTTAGCTGCCGGAGGCCGGCACCGCGTCTACGTGGCGGTAGGCCCACTCGATGTCGGAGTTGGTGAGGTTCTTTTCGATATCGAGCGACTCGCGCTGCTGATCGATGAGGTCGGTGAGGTCGACGGTTGCAAGCTGGTCTCGCTGGGTGTCGCTGTAGGTGCCGTCGTCCTGCACGCGTTCGATGCGCGCGACCCACCAGTTGTTGCCGACCTGGATGGGACCGACGAGCGTATCGACGGGCTGGTCGGCGAGCGCCTCCTGGGCGGAATCGGCGTAGAGCTCAGGCGGTGTGGGCTGGGTGAGGCCATCCTCCTGGCGGCTCTGGATGTCGAGAGACTCGGTCTGGGCGATGGTGCCCATATCCTCGCCCGCTTCGATACGGTCACGAATGGCCTGGGCATCCTCCTCGGAGGCCAGGGAGACCACACGAAGCGTGAGCAGGGTGCCGGTGGGACCTCGTTCGTCCTTCAGCGATCTCTTGTAGCTTTGTGTCGGCGAGCTGCGCTTTGGCGAGGCGGCGATAGTCGTCGTTGCTCAGTCCCTGCGTTTTCAGGCGCTGGCGATAGAGGGTGTCGAAGGAGCTGCCGGCGCCGCCGACGGGGACGCCGAGGTCATCGGCGATCCACTGGGTCACGGCCTCGTCGCTGAGGTCCACGCCGCGGCCCTCGGCGGCGATGATGGTGATCGCCTCTTCCTCGAGCTTGCTCAGGAGGGCAGGTTCGCGAAAACCGGTGGTGAGCGACGAATTGGCCTGGGCGAAGGACGGCAAGCGTTCGGTGAAGTAGTCGAGGGTGAACTCCTGGTCCTCGACGCGGAGGACGACGGAGTTCGGATAGCGGACGTGCTCGACGTACCAGCGCCAGACGAATATCCCGACGACGAGGAGACCGATGATGGCGACGCCGCCAAGAATCGCGGCGCGCCAATGGTCGTCGGTCCAATGGATGCCGAGGAAGGTTGGGCCATGCGAAACGGCGGCACGCTCGCGCGGTCGGGGGAGTCCGGTGGTTCGGTCGCGACGGCTCATGTGGTCCCTGCGGGTAAGGTCCCTGCAACCAAGCTTAGATTATCCGCGGGTTGGGAAAATCCGGGTGGCGCGAACGTGACCGAGCGTATAGGGCAGGAGCGCCATGTGGCGGGCGCGCTTGATAGCGACGGCAACGATGCGCTGGTGCTTCTGGCAGGTACCGGTCTTGCGGCGTGGTTCGATCTTGCCGCGGTCGCTGACGAACATGCGAAGGCGGGCGATGTCCTTGTAGTCGACGCCGGCCATGTGGTCGGCGCAGAAGCGGCAAACCTTGCGGCGGCCACCAAAACGCCGCGGGGGACGCCGATCGCGGTCGCCCTGGGGGCGATCGCCGCCGGAGCGGTCGCCGGAAGGCCGGTCGCCAGTGGGGCGGTAAGAGGGGCGGTCACCGGACGGCGCCGGTGAGGGTGATCGTTGTTCCGTGGTCATAGGTTTCCTCCCGAAGGGTTTGCGTGCTGTGCACGCCGGGGATGGTCTCGGCCGGAGCCGGGGTTATTCGAATGGCAGGTCGTCGGCGTCGGTCGAGTCTCCGTTGGAGCGGCCGCTAAAGCCGTCGCCCCAATCGTCGCCGCCGCCGCCACCACCGCCGCGGTTGCCACCGGCGCCGCCTTCGGCATCGTTGCGGCGGTCAAGGAACTGGACGGTGTTGGCGATGACTTCGGTGCGATAGTGACGCTGGCCCTGATCGTCGTCCCAGTTGCGGGTGCGGAGGCGGCCTTCGACGTAGATCTGCTTGCCTTTGGTGATGTACTGCGCCTGGCGTTCGGCGCTATCGCCAAACATCACGACGTTGAACCATTCGGTTTCGGTCTCCCACTCGCCGGCGGGGTTCCGCCGGTTGGTGTTGACCGCCAGGCTGAAGGTGGCCATGGCATTGCCGTTGGCGGTGTATCGCATCTCGGCATCGCGGCCGGTATTGCCAATGAGCATGACCTTGTTGAGGTTGGCCACGGCTACTCCTCCGTCTTCTCTTCAGCCTCGGCTTCGGGGGTATCGGTTGTTTCTTCGGCAGCAGAGGCTTCTTCAGCGGGATCTGCCTGGGCTTCGACTTCGGCTACCGGGGCTTCGACTTCGGCGGCGGGAGCTTCGGCTTCGGCTACCGGCGCTTCGATTTCGGCGGCGGGCGCTTCGACATCCGCTTCATCGACAGGAGCTTCGGCTTCCGCGGTGGGAGCTTCGGCTGCCGCGACGGGAGCATCGGCTACGACGGCAGGGGCTTCGGCTTCCGGCGCTTCGGCTTCGGCGGCGGGCGATTCGGCCGTAGCAGTCTCGGTGGTTGCGGCGGCAACGTCATCGCCAGCGGGAGCTGCGCCGTCGGTAGCGGGGGCTGCGCCATCGGCAGGGCGGCCGCCGTAAGGACGCTGCTCGCGCCGATCCTGGATGGGGGTAATCTCGAAGAGTTCGTCGGCGCGGACAACGAGGGTGCGGAAGGCGCGTTCGTCGATCTTGAGGCTGGCTTCGATGGCGCCGACGGACGCGGGGTCGACTTCGATGCGGCTGATGATGAAATCGCCGTCGATCGCCTTGTTGATGGGGTAGGCCATCCGGCGGCGCCCCCAGTGGTCGACTTCCTTGACGGTGCCACCGGCGGCTTCGACGGCGCTCTTGACGCGCTCGACGCTCGCCTCCGGACCTTCGGCCTCGGCCAATTCGAGGTCGTAGATCACGGCCAGTTCGTATTCACGCATGGGGACTCCACCTGACCGGGGCGATGGGATTGCCCGCTGAGCGAGCCGTGGACCCGGTCGAGACAACTCACCGTATCACCCGGCGTTGTTCGGCTCAATCGGAAATCGGGGCGCTACGCCAGACGCTGGGGCGGACGTAAGGTGACGTGGCGTGTCGCGGAACCATCCGATCTTCCTGTTCGGCCTTGTAGGCCTGGCGATCCTCCTCACATCGCTGCAGTTCTCCATGGTGTCCGTAGCGCTCCCGGCGCTGATCGATGGGCTGGACGCACCCCTTCGCTGGGTGGGCTGGACGATCACGATCTACACGCTCGCCCAGGCTATTTCGATGCCGATCTCGGGGAGGCTGAGCGACCAGTTCGGGCGCCGGCTCATCTTCGTGTCCGGGATCGGGACATTCGCGGCAGCATCGGCCGTCTGCGCGCTGGCGCCGAACATCTGGATCCTGATCGTGGGGCGGGCCCTGCAGGGGCTGGCGGCGGGAACGGTGCAGCCCTCGGCCTACGGCGTCGTGGGAGATGCGTTCCCCAACAGCCGGGTACGGGCGATCGGCCTGGTGTCGTCGATCGGGCCGGCAGGTTCGATTATCGGCCCAAACATCGCCGGCCTGATCGTGGATACGGTGGGATGGCGCTGGACGTTCTGGCTGAACGTGCCGGCGGGGGCGCTGGTTGCGCTTCTCGGGGTTGTTGCCCTGAGGGCGGGAACGGGTACCGATCCGGGTGGCCGCACGGATATTCTCGGGGCGGCGCTGCTGAGCGCCCTTGTGACGCCGATCGTGGTGGCACTGACGGAGCTCTCTCAGTCGGGGTCGGTCAATGTGCCGGTTGTGGTGGCGATGCTGATCGCCGCCGTTGTCTTTGGATGGGCGTTCATTCGCCGGGAAAGCCGGGCGAGCAGCCCGCTCGTCGACCTGGAACTGGTGCGGCAGCGCGACTTCCTGACGGTGAACATGCTCCAGTTCGGATATGGGGCCACGCTCTTCGGCGCGTTCTCGTTCCTGCCGCTGTATGCGGAGGAGGCGTATGGCTTTTCGCCGAGTGAAGCGGGGGCGTTGCTGACGCCGAGGGCGATCCTCGTGGTCCTCGTTTCGCTGGCGACGGCGTCGTTGCTACCGAGAATCGGCCTGCGCCGCCCGATCATGGCGGGCCTCGTGATCACGTCTGTCGGACTGGCGACGCTGTCCATAGGAATCCACGACGCGGCGATTGGGCCGTTGCACCTGGATAACTTCGTCTACCTTGCGCTGGTAGTGATGGTGATGGGCGCCGGCGTAGGGATCACGAATCCGCCGGCGAACGCCGCAGCGATCGAGCTGGCGCCACAGCGACTGGCCACGATCGCGGGCCTGCGGGGGATGTTCCGCTTTATGGGCGGTGTCCTGGCGACGCCGGTGATCGTGCTGATCGTCGAACGCTCTCCGACCCAGACCGAGGGCCTCGAACTGGCTTTCCTTTTGCTCGGCATTGCGACGGCCGGGCTGTTGTTGCTCGGCTGGCGAGTGCCTGAATCCGAGGAGTACAAAGCCCGGCGGGTGGTCTAGCTGTCGCGGTCGGTGATGCCCGGGACGGGGAAGGCCCGGGCGAACTCGGCGACTTCCTTGCGCACGGCCTCGCGGACGCCATCACCGTCGGGATCGCGAAGGACCCGGACAATCCAGGCGGCAACCTGCTTCATCTCGGCCGGGCCCATGCCGCGCGAGGTGAGGGCGGGCGTGCCCATGCGCAGGCCACTGGTCACGTAAGCAGAGCGCTCGTCGTAGGGGATGGTGTTGCGGTTGGTGATGATGCCGGCGCCCTGGAGGGCGTTCTGGGCCTTGAGACCGCTGATGCCGGCCGAATTGCAGTCGACGAGGATGAGGTGGTTGTCGGTGCCGCCGGAGACGAGGCGGATGCCCCCATCGATGAGGCCCTGGGCGAGGGCTGCGGCGTTGGTCACGATCTGGCGGGCGTAGACCTTGAACTCGGGGGTCGCGGCTTCGGCGAAGGCGACGGCTTTGCCGGCGATGGAGTGAAGGTGGGGGCCGCCCTGGGTGCCGGGAAAGACCGCGCGGTCGAGAGCGTCGGCGTTCTCGAGGGTGCAGAGGGCGAGGGCACCACGAGGACCGCGCAGGGTCTTATGGGTCGTGGAAGTGACGACACCGGCGTGAGGCACAGGCGATTCGTGGACGCCCCCGGCGACGAGGCCGGCGATGTGGGCCATGTCGACCATGAGGAGGGCGCCGGTCTCGCGGGCGATCTCGCCGAAGGTCTTGAAGTCGATAGCGCGGGGGTAGGCGGTGGCGCCGGCGACGATGATCTTTGGCTTCGACTCCTTCGCGAGGGCGCGCACGCGGTCGAGGTCGATGGTCTCGCTCTCCCGGTCGACCATGTAGGGCACGAAGTGATAGAGCTTGCCGCTGAAGTTCACGGGTGAGCCGTGGGTGAGATGGCCGCCCTGCGAGAGTTCCATCCCCATGATCGTGTCGCCGGGTTCGGCGAAGGCGAGGTAGGCGGCCATGTTGGCTTCGGCGCCGCTGGTGCACTGGACGTTGGCATGTTCGGCCCCGAAGAGGCTCATGGCGCGTTCGATGGCAAGCGTTTCGAGCTCATCACTGAAGGTGTTGCCGGCGTAATAGCGCTTGCCCGGGTAGCCCTCGGCGTACTTATTGGTGAACACCGAACCGGTGGCGTTGAGGACGGCTGCGGAAGCGTAGTTCTCGCTGGCGATCATCTCGAGGGTTTCGATCTGGCGTTGCTCTTCGCGATCGACGATGGAAGCGACATCGGGGTCGCGGCGGTGCAATGCGTCCATGGCCGGGCCTCACAGGGATGGGAATCTCCAGAGCGTAACCCGGCGGCCGGAATGCGTCAGCGAACGAGCGTAGACTGAGGTCATGCCAGATGAGCAAAAACTCGCGCTGACGAAACGGCTCCTGCAGGCGGCGGAAGGTGGCATGCCGGTCCTCCTGGCATCGCTGCTGGAGCCGGGTCCGGATGCGACGCTGGTGCAGGGGGCCCGGCTGCTCGTCGAGCCCGATGGCGCGACCCTTGGGAGCCTCGGCAATCCCACCCTCGACAGCCTGATCGTTGACTTCGCGAAGGATGCGTTTGCCGCGCACAGCGCCCAGACGGTGTACGTGGATGGGGACCACCTGAACGTGCGCACGGTCCGGGGGGCAACCTCGATCTACGTGGAGGTCGTGGAAGCGAAGCCGACGTTCCTGGTGGTGGGGGCCGGTCACGTGGGACGTTCGCTGGTGAAGCTGGCGGACTTCCTGGACTTCCATGTTGCGGTGATCGACGACCGCGATGACTTCGCCGACCCGGAACTGTTGCCGGAAGCGGACGAGGTGATCTGTGCGGATTTCGAAGAGGCGCTCGATGCTTTCCCGATCACGAGCGACACGTCGATCGTGCTGGTGACGCGCGGGCACAAGCAGGACGAGCTGTCGCTGCGTAAGTGCCTGGGTCGCGGCGCCCGCTACCTTGGGATGATTGGCTCGCGGCGGCGGTCGGCGACGGTGCTCGAGCACCTTGTTGAAGAGGGATTCGACCGCGACGAAATCGCCCGCGTGCGGACCCCGATTGGCCTTGACATCCACGCAGAATCACCGGAAGAAATCGCGATTGCGGTGATGGCGGAAGTGATCATGCTACGCAAAGGCGGCGAAGGCGCGCCGATGTATTACCGCAAGGCCGCATTGAGAGCCGCCGGGGTCGAATGACCGGCATGGCCCCGGGGCCTAGAATGACATTGTGGATGGATTTACCTACGAACCGGTAGAGGGTCTCCGTTCGCCGGTCGTAGTCATGGCCTTTATGGGCTGGAGCGACACTGGCACGGTGACCGTTGACGCAACCCGTCATCTTGTTGAGACATATGACGCCGAGAGTTTCCTGACGATCGACCCCGAAGAATATTATGTCTTCACGGACACGCGGCCGATGGTGAGCATCGACGACGATGGGGAACGAATCTTGAGCTGGCCCCAGAACGAGGCGTTCTATGCACGGATGCCTTCGGCCGACCACGACCTGGTGGTGGTCAGCGGGGTGGAACCGAACCTTCGCTGGAAGACGTTTAGCGACCGCCTGAGCGATGCGATCGCCGGGTGCTCGCCATCGCTGGTGTGCACGCTGGTGGCGCGCCCGGCAGCGACCCCACACACGCGACCGATCCCCGTGACCGGCTCCTCGGCGGACCCGGACCTGGTGTCGCGTTTCGGGCTCGGGCGTTCGATGTACCAGGGGCCAACGGGAATCATCGGCGTGTTGCACGACACGCTGCGGCGGCGCAATGTGCCGCTGCTGAGCCTGGCGGCCGGGGTCCCCCACTACCTGAACGTCGCGGAGAACCCGCCGGCGACCATGGCCCTCTTGAAGGCGCTGCACCCGATGCTCGGATTTACGCCACCGACCGACTCGCTGGAGCGCGAGGGCGTGCAGTTCGTCGAAAAGGTCGAGGAGGCCTCGGCAGGCGACGGTCAGATCGGCGAGTATGTACGGACGCTGGAACAGCAGTACGGTGAATCTGGTCCCCCCGAAGCGGACGGCGACGGAAGCGAACTTTCGGCCGACGACGTGATCCGCGATGTCGAAGATCTGCTGCGGGGTGGCGGCGACTAGGAGGTCTTGCCCGTGAGTGTCCGTACCCTTGTCTGGAAGCTGGCGTCTCCCTACGACGCCTACATTTCCCACGTCTCCCAGCTCAACGACGCCATCAGCCGCATCCGCGTGCTCAGCGGGGCTACGCTCGCCTATGAGGCGGGCCTGCAGAGTTCGGTCCGTTTCGTGCCCAACGAGCAGCAGGCGGAAGATCGCGCGGCCCGGTTCAGGGCACAGCTAGGCGAAGCGGCCGACAGCATGAGTGAGCAGGAGTTCGAAGACTTCATCACGCATATCGGCGGAGGTTCGGTGGCGACCGTCGAGGCCAACCGGGCGCAGGTGGTCGAGCGGATGGGGTTCGCGCGCCGGGGCCTTCAGGAGTACTTCAAGATTGCGGGCCAGGAGCTGACCACGCTGGCCGGCCGGGGCTACGACCCGAACCGCCCGGATATCCGCCGCCAACTTGAAGCGAACCACCTGCCAGCTTCGAACGTTGACGAATACCGGCGGCTGCTCGGCGAACTGGGGAGCCAAGTAGGGCACCGGCCGGGATGAACCGGCGCCCGGCCAGCGACGGCCGGATCGTCTACTCGACGGATGGTGGTCGCGCAAAGCCTGCACCACCAGCACGGCGCACCCAGGCGCCAAAGCAGGCGTCTCCGGGGATCCCGGATGATGGGATCGTCCGGGTCATGCGTTCGAAGACGGGGCGCGGCGGCAAGACCGTGACGCTGGTTACCGGTCTGCCCGGCAGCCCCGCCGAACTCGAGAAGCTCCTGAAGGGCCTGAAGTCGCAGTGCGGCACAGGCGGGACGCTGGAAGGTCGCAACCTCGTCATCCAGGGCGATCAGCGGGAACGGGTCGCGGCGGCGCTCGAAAAAGCGGGGCACACGGTGAAGCTGGCGGGCGGTTAGCGCGAAGCGGCCGCCAGCAGGTCCGGAAGATGCGCCTGGAAATGGTGCCAGGTGCTTCCGCGGAGCCACTGCCAAAGAGGATAGCCTTGCTCGCCTTCGCGGGCGGGGCGCACTTGACCGACGGAGCCGAGCATGGCGATTGCGTAGGGTCGTTCCATCTCGTCGTCGGGTATGTGTTCGAGAATGCGTTCGAGCCTGGCGCGGAACTCGATGTGGTTCGACCGAACCTGGGCGAGCGAGAGATGGCGATTCTGTTCCCATTGCAGGCGGTTTCGGCCGTCCTGGGTGGCGAGGTCATGCTCCGGGCCTGGCGGGAGAACGTCTCCGTAGCACTCAGCCACGGTGGGCTCTCGACCTTCGAGAACGGCCTGGAGCTGGCCTGAAATCCAGCGCTGGTCCGCTGCTATGTGGGCGAGGACGTCACGCGCGGACCAGCCTCCGCCGGGGCCTGTCGCGAGCATCTGCCTGTCGGTGAGCCTGGCAAGTGCCGAGTCGAAATCCGCGTAGCTCCTGCGGAACGCATCGAGAATTTCCTGCCTGCTCCGGGGTTCGTTTTCCACGCCGCGCCTCCGTGGGGCAGTGTCTACGTGGTTTCGCCGATCTCAAAGCGTTGAAGGCGGCGGATGGCGCCCCAGGTGGCCAGAACGCCGATCAGCGCGGCCGCGATGAATGCCGTCGCCGGGTTCAGGTCGGCTTCGAAGATGCGGCGGCTGACCGTCGTGAAGGCGTCGGCGATGCCGAGGGTGTACTGGCGGATGCTGAGGAAACGGGTGCCCGTGAAGAGCCCGTTGATGAGCCCTTCCCAGATGAAGACGTAGGCAAGACCCGCGATGAGGGCGCGGCTGGTGAGGACGCTGAGGAAGATGAAGAGGGCCGAATAGACGAGGGCGCCGAGGGCAATGGCGATGGTGAAGCCGATGATGATCCCGGATTCGGGAGCGCCGGCGATGCCGACGATTGCGGCAAGGAGGGCGCAGCCGGCAACGGTCGCGGTGGTGGCGATCCAGGCGGCGACGAGCTTGGCAAGGATGATGGCGGAGCGCGGAATCGGCTTGGAGAGCACATAGACGGCGGTGCCATCTTCGATTTCGGCACCGAGGACGGCGGTGCCATAGACAAGGGCGACGAGGGGGAGGACGAGCGTCACGACGATGCCGCGGTAGAGGGCATTGGCGACGAACCGCTGGTTTTCATAGTCCTCGGGCGAGGCGATGCGGACGATGATGGCGATCAAGAGGGGGACGAGGGCAAGGAGGAGCATGAGGATGGTGCGACCGCGGCCCATCAGCTGGCGCATCGTGAGGCGGAAGACGACGCCGCTCACCGGTTCACCAGGTAGCTGAAGACGCTCTCGAGCGACTCGTCGGTGGGGCGCAGCTCGAAGAGCGTGATGTTGCCGTTGCGGGCAATCGTCGAGATCGAGGAGGTGAAGGCGGCGAACTGGTTGGTGCGCACGGTGACGCGGTCGTCGTCCAGTTCGACGCCGAAGACACTTGGGTCACCGATGAGGGCGGCGGCGACGGCGCGGTTGTCGCTGGAGCGCACGGTGAAGGCGTGGGGACGGTCGGTCATGAGCTTGCGGATCTCGCGGAAGTCGCCGCTGGCGGCCAGGCGCCCGGCGACGATGACGAGGACGTTTTCGGCCAGGCGCTCGACCTCTTCGAGGATGTGGGAGGAGAAGACGAGGGTGCGGCCCTCGGCGGCGAGGCGGCGGAAGAGGTCCATCATCTGGAGCCGCTGGCGGGGATCGGCGCCGTTGAATGGCTCATCGAGGAGGAGGACCTGGGGGTCGTGGACGAGGGCGGCGGCGACCTTGATTCGCTGTTTCATGCCCTTGCTGTAACCCCCGGTGGTGCGGCCGGCGGCGAAACCCATTTCGACGGCGGCGATGGCGGTCCGGGCGGCGGCAGTTGGATCGGGGAGCTTGTGAAGGCGGGCGGACAGCTCGACAAATTCCGTGCCGGTGAGGAACGGGTACACAGCTTCGCGTTCGGGGACGAGGCCGAGGGTGCGATAGAGAATCCTCGTTCTGCCAGGCTGGTTGGCCGAGGATGCGGACCTCGCCGTTGGAGGGTTTGAGGAAGCCGGAGAGCATGTGGAGGATGGTGCTCTTGCCGGCGCCGTTCGGCCCAAGGAGCCCGGTGACGCCGGAATGAAGCTCGAAGGAGATGTCGTTGACGGCGACGATGTTCCCGTACCAGCGGGAGGCATTGACGAGCTCGACCGTGGCCCCGGTGGTTGTCGGGCGCCGGCGGGGCCTCAGTGGCGGTCACGCGGCAACCCGCTCGAACCGGCGTATCATGAGCCCGGCCGCGATCCCCAACCAGGCGAGCCCGGCGCCGAGATAGACGAGGCCCGGAAAGTTCGCCCTATCGAAGAAGTCGACTTCGGCGGTGCCGAAGAACCAGTAGGTGGCGCCATGGAAGATGAAGGTTGGCGTGAGGAGGATGCTCCAGCGCCCGACATCGATGCCGGCGGCGTCGATCATGACGCCGGTGACGGCGAGGGGGATGGCAAAGGTGGCGAGGATAGCGACGGTGGCATAGGAGCGCCGGGGGACCCAGGCGCCAATCGCGAGCCCAACGGCGGCCATGATGGCGGAGATCCAGATGGCGCTGAGGACGATGGGAAGAATGTCGGTGCCGGAGTCTTTGAAATAGCCCCAGACGTCGTCGCCGGCGAAGCCGTTGCCGAAGAAGAGGAGGAGCTGGGGCCCGAGCGTGAGGATGAGCATTGCCGTGGTGAGGGCAGCGAATTTGCCGATGGCATAGTCCACGCGGCTGAGGGCGCGTGAGAAGTAGAGGCTGAGGGTACGGGTCCGCTGGTCGCGGCCGGCAATCTCGGGGGCCACCGTGGCGAGGAAGAGGGCGAGGATGTACTGGATCAGGTCGTAGTAATCCTCCGGCGCCCAGATATCGATCGAATCGCCGACGGGGATGATCGCGTTCACGCCGAGGAAGATGGCGGCGGGGAGGAAAGCGATGATGGCGAAGGCGAAGGGGAAGATCTTGCTGACCGGACGGCGGCCGAAGCCGAAGGAGGCTCGCAGGTTGTAGAGATAGAGGGTAAGGATGGCCTGGGCGCGGCCGAGACGGGCTCCCTGGTAGCGACGATAGCCGAGGTCGTAGATATTGCCGGCGGCGCGTTCAGACACCGGCTGCCTCCCCGGACTCGGCGGCGTCGCGGAAGAGGTCCTCGAGCTGGCGGCGGTCCTGTTCGAGACGGACGAGACCGACGCCTGCCTCGATCGTTGCGTCGCGGATGAGGTCGTAGACGCGGTCGTCGGTCATCTGGACGCGCAACTGGCGGCCATCGGCGGTGACTTCGAAGCCGGCCTCGCGGATGCGGTCAGCGACGGGGGCGGCAGGGCCATCGACTTCGACGCGGAGCACGGGCGTGCGGGCGGTGAAGGTGGCAATGCTGTCCGACTGGACGAGCTTACCGGCATCGATGACGACGAGGTGTTCGCAGACCCGCTCGATCTCGGAAAGGAGATGGGAGGCCATGATGATCGAGATACCGAACTCCTTGCCGGTGCGGCGGACGAGGTCGAGCATCTCCTCGCGGCCTTCGGGGTCGAGGCCGTTGGTGGGTTCGTCGAGGAGCATGAGACGAGGGTCGTGGACGAGGGCCTGGGCGAGCTTGACGCGCTGCTTCATGCCGGTGGAGTAGCCGCGCATCTCGCGGTAGCGCTCTTCGAAGAGGCCAACGTGGCGGAGCGTCTCGGCGGTGCGTTCGCGGGCGGCGCCGCGAGGGAGTCCGTTTATCTGGGCCATATGGGCAACAAACTCAGTAGCGGAAACGTCGACCGGCAGGCAATCGTGTTCGGGCATGTAGCCGACGAACTGGCGGGCGACAGGACCTTCGGTGGCGACATCGTAGCCGAGCATGCGGGCGGAGCCGGAGGTAGCGCCGATGAGGCCAAGGAGGATCTTGAGGAGCGTGCTCTTGCCCGCCCCGTTGGCGCCAACGAGGCCAATGATGCCAGGTTCGAGCTCGAGATCGATGGCGTCGAGGGCAGTGACGCCCGGGTATTGTTTGGTCAGGGCGCGGGTCTCGATAAGCTCGGCCATTGATGCAAGGGTACACCGCGCAGGTACAGGAAGAGTGCGGCAAGCCCGTCACAATTCGATGACACGAAGGCAAGAGCCGGTGCTAGGATTACGGCCATGACACAGGCCGACCCCTTCGCTGAAATGATGACCGCGTGGAAGAAGACCACCGATGAGTTCCTGAAGACGTGGAACGCCGCCATTGAAGGCGCGACCGAGTCCGAAGAGCAGGAAGAGGCGGTACGCCAGGCGCGGGACACCTACCTTGGCGCCCAGGCGAACATGGCCGAGGCGACGGAAGAAGATCGCCGAGCCCGCGGTCGAAATGGCGGGCGGTGTGCCGCTGAGCGAATTTCGGCGGCTGATGGACCAGATGAACACGGTGCTCTTGCGCCTCGACCGGATCGACGACCAGTTGACTGAGCTGGTGGCGAAGAAGCGGCGGCCGCGCAAGCGCAAGTCAGCCGACTAGGCGATCCCGGCCCGCTGGAGGGCGTCGTCGCGCAAGGCCAAGAGGTGCTTGAGGTCACGGACATCCGCCCAGCCGCGGTCTTCATTGACGGCCATCGCGAACTCATGGTGGTAGATCCCGTAGCCCAGTGCTTCGAAGGCCGGCTCCAGGGGAAAGCGCCCGGCAAAGTCGAGGTAGCCTTCGCGCCAGCCGTGGGTGAAGCGGCGGCGAACCATGTTCATCGCCCGGCCGGGGACCCCCGGCGGGAGGGGTGCGGCGACCAGTACGGCGTTGGTCATGCCGAGGTCGGCACGGATGTCGGAGGCAGAGGCGTTCGTGAAGTCGAGAAGACCGGTGATGGACTCGCCGTCGTGGAGGACGTTGAGGGGGTGGTAGTCGAAGTGGCAGAGCCGGGGGTCTGAACCGGCGACCTCCTGCTGAACGGCGGCGACGAGGCCGGGATGACCGGCGCGGGCTACCCAGTCAGTGTCGGCGAGGGGCCGCAAGCGGTCGCTGGAGAGGGTGTGGAGACGGGCCTGGAGCCTTCCAAACTCGCGGCCGAGCCGGCGCGCCTGCCAGGGTCGGCGGCGGACCAGGTCCAGGATGGTGGCGCCGGGGAGCCACTCCATGACCATGAAGGGCGCCCCCTCGAAGACGCCGCGGGCAGCGACTGCGGGCACCGGCATCCCGGCTTCCCGGGCGACTTCCATCGCCGCCAGTTCGAACTCGAAGTCAGCAAGTCGGCCACCGGCATCGGCGTTCCTGGCCAGGCGGACGACACGGAGAGCGTAGGGGGCGCCTTCGCGCTGGAACTTCCAGAGGTAGTTGTCCCAGCCGGTCTGAACGACGACGGGCGAACCGTCGGCAGTCCAACCGACAGCGTCGAGTACGGCCTCGGGGAGGGGCGGGCCGGGAGGCATAGGTCAGTCGTGGTCCTTGAGCCAGGCGAGCACGCCCGGCCAGGCATCTTCGCGCGCTTTTCTACCGGCGATGACGCTGATGTGCCCACCTGGCAGTTCCCGATACTGCTTGTCTTCGCTGGTTATGAGGTCGATCAGGGCGCGGGCGCTCGAAGGGGGCACGATGTCGTCGCGGGCGGCAGAGATGCAGAGGGTCGGGACCTGAATACGGGAGAGATCGACGCGCTCGCCAAGTACCCGGAATTCGCCCTTCACGAGCTGGTTCTCCTGGTAGAAGTGGTGGACCCACTGGCGGAAGAACTGCTTGGGAAGGGGTACCCATTCTTCGGCCCAGCGATTCATGGCGCGGAAGTTGCGAAGCCAGTCCGGGTTCCACATGTTCTCGACAAGGGATTGGAACTGCCTGGTGTCGCCCATGGGGTTCAGCATCTTGAAGCCGGAGCGGACAAACTCGGCGGGCATCATGTCGAAGGTCTCGACGACGGCGTCGACATCGAACCTGTCCGAGGCGGTCTGTTCGGGGAACTCACCCTCGCTGAAGTCGATGGGCCCGACCATGGCGAGGAAGTTCTTCACGGGCAGATCGGGATTGAGGGCGAGGGTGCTGGCGGTCATGGGTACGCCCATGCAGTAGCCGAAGGCCGTTGCCTCGCTGGCACCGGAATGCTCGATGGCCTGGCGCAGGAGCGCAGGGATGCGGTCGGCAATGATGTCGGCCATGCCCACTTCGCGGTCTTCGGGGCCGAAGACGCCCCAGTCGACGAGGTAGAAGGGCACGCCGTTCGCGGTCAGGAAGCGGGCAAACGACTCGTCGGGGCGAAGGTCGAAGATGTATGGACGGCTGATGCCGAGGTAGGGGAAGAGGACGAGCGGCGTCTTGAGCCGTGACTCGGCTTCCGGGGCGTAGTAGTAGAGCCTTGCCTTGCCGCGAAAACCAACGACGGTGCGGGGAGATGTGCCGACCGGCGCGGGGGTGCTTTGAAAGGCGAGGCGACTGCCTGCAGCGAGGCGGAGGAGCTGTCGTTCAGATTCGGTGGCCGGCGCGTCAGGCACTGGGAACCTCCTTCCGGAAGAGCCATTGGCGGATGCGCGGCGAGTGTAGCACCCGCGTGTGCCGGCTGTATTTCCTACGAGCCTTCGCTAGAGTTCGGTTGGCCGTCGAGGTTGCCGGCGCCATCGAGGAAGACGTGGATGGCCTTGTCGAAGGCGCCGGGGAGGATGGTGAGGACGAAGGGGGTGCCGTCGAGGAGGGCCTGGGCGGCACTGGAGTCGTCGATGGCATTGCGCAGGTCGGGCTTGGGGAAGGCAACGAAGGCGATGAGGATCACCTGGCAGACGATGATGCCTTTGACGAAGCCAAAGGCGGCGCCGGCAAGCTGGTCGGCAGCGCCGAGATTGAGGATCTCGGCGCCGCGCCGGAGGAGATGAGCGGCTACCTGGCCGCCGATGATGACGCCGGCGAGGATGGCGAGGAAGGAGATCAGCGCGGCGCCGACCTGGTTGTCGACGATCGGTTCCACCTTGGGATAGAGGTCGTCGTAGAAGATGCCGGCGATCGGGATGGCGAGGACGACGGCGGCAAGGGAGACCAACTCGCGGATGAAGCCATTGCGCCACGCTCTCCAGGTGAGGAAGCCAATCGTGGCGACGACGAGGAGGGTGACCCAGTTCACGAGCGGTTTTCCCGGCACATTAGGCCACCTTCGCGCGACGCCGCCGCTGTTGCAAGAGGGACTCTGGTGACGCATTGCAGCCACCGTCGTACGATTTCGGGATGCAACCGGACTTGATGGAGATCCTCGTGTGCCCGACCTGTAAGGGTCCCGTGACGCTCACCGTGTACAAGGAAGCTGACGGCGAGATCATCGAGGGCCGGATAGATTGCGCCGCCTGCAAGGTTGAGTACCCAATCGAGGACGGCATCCCCAACATGCTGCCCCCCGACCTCCGCGACCAGTGAGCGACGACCCGCACCAGGAAGCGGAAGAACACGGCTACGGCCTCTCGGATGTGCCGCGATTCCAGGCGGGCCTCGCATTCCGGGGCGCGCTCATGGTGCTTGGTGGGCTGGGGATGATCTCAGGCGGACTGAAGGCGTTTCGGAAGCATCATGTGCTCGGCCTGCCATTCGCGCTGGCCACGGTCGGCGGGGGCATCGCTGCCATCTGGGCGGGCGTTATCCACCTGACCGGCGGCGAACGCTTCGACGACCACCCGTTTCTCTAGGCTGAGGCACCCGCCCGGGAGAGGCGTGAGCGGCGCCACTGCACGTCGACGGCCACGATCACGGCGCTGGTGACGATGACGGCGACCATCGCCAGCGGTGGCTGCCACCAGGCGAACGTGCGGTCGTTCGCGGCGCGCAAAGCGGCGACGGTAAGGACAAAGCCGATGGCGGCACCGGCGACGAGCAGGGTGCGATCGGAGGCCGGCCGGCCGGAAAGCAGCCAGGCGATGGCCGGGAAGCCGGAAGCTGTGAGGTAGATGAGCACCACGGCGATGGCGAACAGCCAGTCCTGGTCCGTGGCGCCGCCAACGATATGGAGGGCGAAACAGGCGGCGAAGATGAGGAAGGCGCCGCCAAGGCCTTTGAGCGTCTGCATGGACTCAGTGTAGGGCGGCCGCGCGCACGAGCGCGGTGGCGACGATGGCTGCGGTCTCGGTGCGGAGGACGTTGGGGCCGATGGAAGCGAGGATGGCGCCGCGCTGACGGGCGGCAGCGACTTCTTCGTCGCTAAAACCACCTTCGGGGCCGACGACGACGGCGAGGGTGCCGCGCGCAGGCAGGAGCGTGGCGGCTTGGGACCAGGGCATCTCGCCGGGGTGGGGAAGAAGGATGGACAGGCCCGGCTTTTCGAGCAGGCGGTCGAGCGTCGCCGGGGGCTGGAGGACGGGCAGGTAGAGGCGGCCGGACTGTTCGGCGGCTTCAGCGGCAAGCCGTTCCCAGCGCTCGTAGCGGCTGGGTGAGGGTGCATCGCCGCGCACAGACCGTCCCGAGATGAGCGGGGTGATGACGTCGGCGCCGGCTTCGGTGGCCTTTTCGACGATGAGGTCGAAGCGGTTGGCGCGGACAAGGCCGGCATAGAGCTCGAGGCTGAGGGCCGCGGGAGGCTCCTGGCGGGACACGGGCCCAAGCGTCGCCGAGCAGACGCTTGGCGCCGGCCTGTTCGACGGTCGCCGGGTACTCCTTGCCATCGCCGCAGAAGGCGAGAAAGCTATCGCCGGGCGAGAGCCGGAGCACGCTGGTGAGCCGCCGCGCCACATCCGGTGGCAGGGTGACCAGCCCCGGCGCGAGTGGGCCGGGAAGGTAGACGCGCGGCAACCCTGGCATGGGCTGAGTCTAGCGAGCCTTGCGGACGAACTCGACGAGCGCCCAATCACGGTCGACTTCGCGATGGCGGCGATCGAACCAGGGGGCCATGGCCCGGGAGACTTCGTCGACGTTCTCGTCGAGGAGGCCGCTGAGGACCAGGGTGCCACCATCGCGGGCAGCCTCGGCGAAGGTGGGAGCGAGGGAGATGTTGGCAGCGGCGCTGATGTTCGCTACCACGATGTCGTAGGTGCGGGTGATGCTGGTCGGGTCGATGGCGCCGGCGGTGATATTGATGGTGACGCCGTTCACAGCCGCGTTTTCTCGCGCGACTTCGGCGGCGGTGGGGTCGATGTCGACGGCATCGACGTGGCCAGCGCCAAGGAGACGGGCGCCGATGGAGAGGATGCCGGAGCCAGTCCCGACGTCAAAAATGGAGGCCCCGGGCGTGATGTGACGTTCGAGGGCAACGAGGCAGAGCCGGGTCGTTTCGTGGTGGCCGGTACCGAAAGCCCTGCCCGGGTCGAGGCGGATGATGAGCTGGCCGGGGGCCGCTTCGTGTTCGATCCAGGTCGGGACGACGACGAGCCGCCCACCGGTTTCGACGACGCCGAAAAACTCGCGCCAGTTAACCGCCCAGTCCTGTTCGTAGATGGGCCTGGCGGTGAGTTCGACCCGGGGCCAGCGTTCCATCGCTTCGCGGAGGTTGGAGACAAGGATCGCGCCAAGCTCGCTGGCGGGGAGCCAGGCCCGGACGAGGTTGGGTTCGCCCTGGCGCACGCGGAAGCCCATCTCGGGGCCAAGGATGTCAATGGGCTCTTCGACGGTGACGCCGCCGGGGGCAATAGCGCGCATGGCGTCGGCGACCGCCTCCGTCTCGGCCGGGGACACCGAGGCGGTGATTTCGTACCAGAGGTTCGTCACGGTTTGGCTAGCCGGCGACGGCGTCGCGGAGCCGCTCGAAGAAACTCTTCTGGCGCTTGGGGAGGGTGGGAGTCCCCATCGTCTCGGCGAGCTTCTCGATTAGCTCGCGTTGCTCATCCGAGAGCTCCTCGGGGATGACGACGGTGGCACGGATGATCATGTCGCCGCGACCGGAGCCGCGAAGGTGAGGGACGCCGTGGCCACGAAGGGAGAAGTCATCGCCTGACTGGGTTCCGGCCGGGATCTCGACCTCTTCTTCGCCGTCGATGGTCGGGATGGTGATGGTCGCGCCGAGGGCGGCCTGGGCCATGTTGACCGGGAGCTCGTAGAGGATGTGGTCGTCGACTCGTTCGAAGTGGGGGTGCTTCTTGATGTTGAGGACAACGTAGAGATTGCCGGCGCCGCCCCCGCGAGGGCCGCTCTCGCCTTCGCCCGTGAGGCGGATCTGGGAGCCATTATCGACGCCGCGAGGAATGGTGACGTTGATCGTGCGGTCCTTGCGCTGGAGACCGACACCGCGGCAATGGACGCAGGGGGAGGCAATGACACGGCCTTCGCCCTTGCAGCGGGGGCAGGCGGTGACATTGACGAACTGGCCGAAGACGCTCTGCTGGGCGCGCCGGATCTCGCCGGCGCCGCTGCAGGTGCCGCAAACCTCGGGTTCGGTGCCGGGAGCGGCGCCGGTACCGCTGCATTCGGCGCAGGTTTCGGAGCGTTTGTAGGTAATTTCTTTCTCGGCCCCGAAGACCGCCTCCTCGAATTCGAGGTCGAGGGAGTAGCGAAGGTCGGCGCCACGGGTTGGTCCGGCGCGGCGACGGCCGCCACGGGAGCCCCCAAAGAAGGCATCGAAGATGTCGCCGAAGCCTTCGAAATTGGAGAAGCCTTCGAAGCCCTGGGGCCCACCGCTGCCTTCGACGCCGGCATGGCCGAAGCGGTCGTACCGCTCGCGCTTGCCCTGGTCGCTGAGGACCTCATAGGCGTGGTTGACTTCTTTGAAGCGCTCGGCGGCGTCGTCTTCCTTATTGCGGTCGGGGTGGTACTGCATGGCGAGCTTGCGGTAGGCCTTTTTCAGCTCTTCCGCAGTGGCCGAACGGCCGACGCCGAGTACCTCGTACAGGTCACGTTGGGTGGTCGCCATAGGTGTTGGCAGTGTAGCAAATGGAGTGCTAAAGGCTGCCCCGGGGTCTCCCTGTACAATGCCGCCCATGCCACGGATCCCGGAGGAACTTGCCGCGAGCTTCGACCGTTTCGTTGCCGGCCCGGCGGACCTGCGGGCGGCGCTCAAGGGACTCGATGCGGCAGCGTTTAACCGGCGGCCGGCCGGCGAGGACTGGTCTATCCGGGACGTGGTGATGCACGTGACTGACGCCGAGCTTGTGCGATCGGTCTCGTTCCGGTTTGTGATTGCCCACCCGGAGCCGGTGGTGCCGACGTGGGATGAGGAGCTGTTCAAGCGGAAGTTGCACTACCTGTTCCGCGACCCTGAGCTGGCCCTGACGGTGTTCCAGGTGACGCGGTTCTCGAACGCTGAGCTGCTGCAGCAGCTGGATGCCCAATCGTGGCAGCGCTCGGGCACGCGGGCCGAGGACGGGTCGACGACGACGCTGGCCGAACTCATGGTGCGGGCTGCCGAACACGATGCACTGCACGTGGCGCAGGTGGGCACGATGCGAGAGGCGCTCGGCGTCACCGTCGAGGCACACGGGTAGAATCCAGTCATTCCGCCCCCGGGAGAGTCTCGATGTCCGACACAGTCCTTCTCAGCCGCGACGGGGCGGTTGCAACGATCACGCTGAATCGCCCGGAGCAGATGAACGCGCTCAATGCCGAGCTGCTCGACGCCCTGGTGGAAATGGGGGAGGCGGTGGCGAACGACGCGTCCATTCGGTGCGTTGTGGTGACGGGATCGGGGCGGGCGTTCTGTGCGGGTGGGGACATCAACGCTCTCATGCATGAGGGACTGCTGGCGAGCGCCGACGCCCTGGAGCGGCAGGAACAGATCTCGCGGCTGCTCTACGAGATGCCGAAGCCGACGGTGGCCGCGATCAACGGTGCGGCGGCGGGGGCAGGCCTGAGCATCGCCCTGGCCTGCGACTTTCGGATCGCCGGTCAGCACGCGAAACTGACGACGGCCTTCGCGAACGTCGGCCTGAGCGGAGACTTCGGCGGCACCTGGACGATGCAGCGACTGATTGGACCGGCAAAGGCGCGTGAACTGTATCTCCTGGCGGATGTGATCACGGCGGAAGAAGCGTTGGCGCTGGGGTTGGTCCACCGGGTGATCTCGCCGCGCGAATTCGACGACGAGCTGGCGTCGTTTGTGCGGCGACTGGCGGATGGCCCGACGGCGGCGTACGGGCGGATCAAGGCGAACCTCGCCTACGCAGCCAACCACACATTGGGCGAAACCCTGGCCCTGGAGGCCACGCACATGGTGGACAGCGCCTCCACGAAGGACAACGCCGAAGGGATGGCTGCCTTCCTGGAGAAGCGTGAGCCACGGTTCGAGGGCCGCTAGGGAGCGACACCCCAGGCCGGGCGACTGAGTACCGGGGATGCATCCCAGCGATAGACGTGGCCGGTGGCGAGGTCGACGACGCGGAGGAAGCCGCGCGGGCAGGTCCGGGTACTGCATTCGCCGCCATCCGCAACCAGGGCGACGTAGCGTCCATCCGGGGACCAAGCGGAATCATCGACACGGCCCTCGTAGATGAGTTGCGGCGACCGGCCGGGCGCGATGGCCCAGAGGCCGGCCTGGCCGTCTGCGATCGGTCCCGGTGAAGGTGACGAGGTCACCACCGTTCGACTGCCAGCGAAGCTCAGCAAGGCCGATGAACCCGGGTGCGAGGGTCGCGACAACCAATCCCTGCTCGTCGATGATGGAGAGGCGCCACTCCGGCTGGTGTTCCGGCGTGGGGGTGACGGCATTCGCGGGGGTTTGGGGGGACCCGGGCGTCGCGGTTTCGGGTCCTTGCGTGTCCGTTGCGGAGGGGGTGGGAGTGACCGGGGGACGCTCTACCTGGATGACGGCCGCGCGCTCACCATCGGGAGAGAAGGCGAACTGCAGGACTTCGTAGTCGTCCTCGGCGTGGAAGGTGTGCTGGCCGTCGTCGAAGCGATGGACCGTGGCGGCGCCTTCGAGCACGTAGCTGAACCCTTTGCCGCCAGGAAGCCAACGAAGGTCCTGCGGCGCAATGTCGCCAAGGCTGGTGACGTCGTCCGCGCGGGTTGCGAGGTTTTCCCAGTGGAGGGCGAGACCGTCGGGGCTATTCGCAACGCGGGCGGCGAGGAAGTTGCCGTCGGCGGAGAAGAACGGCCCGGTCTCGTCCATGTCCGGCGTGCGGAAGAGGTTCTCCTGGGCATACGGACTGGTGAGGGAGAAGAGCGTGACGTCGGCCGGCTCGAGGCCCGGGAGCGCGACAGCGGCAACGTCTCCGCGCGGACTGAGGGCGACGTCGGCAAACGGGAGCTGGATAGGGAGTTCCTCGGGAAGGCTCGTCGAGGTCTGTGAGGGCTACCTGCTGGATGACACTTCCATAGGGGCCCTGGGCCACGAAAAAGAGGAATGTGGGCGGTTCAGGTGTCGAGGTGGGGGACGGTGCGGGTGTGGGCGATTCGGCGGAGCCACCAGGCGAGGCAGTTGGGGTGACCGTTGGTTCGCTGTTGCCGCCGCGACAGGCAGCAAGAAACACAACAACAGTGAGCAGTACATACCAGCGCCCCATTGACCGCACATCTCCTTCTTCAGCAAACGTTTGGGGAGGGTAAATTGTTCCCTCCCCGGTGGAGGTGGTTTCGAGAAAGGGGGCGCTACCACGTCGTCTTATCGATGACGCGTCGAAGGGGTATCCTCCACGTCATGGTGACGCAAAGGCAGTCCGATGCACAGGTCGAGAGCGAAGATTGGCGCGAGCTGCTTGTGAACGGCCACCGCGCGCATCGCATGATGCGGGCGGCATTTCTGCTTCTGCCGGGCCCACCCCGCTGCAAGATGTGCAACAACCCGTTCGGGGCAGTTGGCGGCCGGCTCTGCAAAATCGCCGGCTTCACGCCGTCGCGGAAGAACCCGCAGTTCTGCGCCCGCTGCTGCGAGAGGCTGCCGCCGGGCGGGGCGACGGTCGATATCGGCGTGCTTTTCGCCGACATTCGCGGTTCGACCGCACTGGGTGAATCAATGGGGCCAGCCTCGTTTGCCGGCGAGATGAGCCGGTTCTACGGCAAGACAACGTCGGTGCTCCTCGACCACGGTGCGATTATCGACAAGCTTGCCGGCGACGGAGTGATGGCCCTCTTCGTGCGTGGGATCGCCGGGGAAGAGTACCGCCGCGAGGCGTGCAAGGCAGCCGTCGAACTCCAGGAAGCGATGGCACGGGAAGGCGGGTTCCCGCTCGGCGTTGGGGTGCACGTGGGGGATGCCTACACGGGAAACGTGGGGGCCGGATCGATGGTCGATTTCACGGCCCTCGGCGACACGGTGAATACGGCAGCGCGCCTGCAGAGTGTCGCGGAGGCAGGCGAGGTGGTGTTCAGCACCGAGGCGTTCCGCTCGGTCGCCAGCAGCTACCCGGGAAGCGAACCTCGCACGGTGCCGCTCAAGGGTAAGCAGGAGGACTTCGACGTGATGGTCTACCGGCCCGAGTCTGCCTGAAGGACTGTCCGCGGGGCGGTAACGGGTAGGATTGGGGTCATCCTTCCCCTTGCCGGAGTGTCCCGATGAAAGCTGCTGTCTACTACCGCACCGGACCGCCGTCCGTCTTCCAGTACGAAGAGGTGCCGGACCCGGTGGTCAGGCCGCGCGGGATCGTTTTCAAGGTGGAAGCGATCAGCATCGAGGGCGGCGACGTGCTCCACCGGGCGGGCGGTGAACTGATGGGCACGCCCCATATTGTCGGCTACCAGGCGGCGGGGACGATTGTCGCCGTCGGGGAGGCGGTCACCGATCGCCACGTAGGCCAGAAGGTTGTGGCGACGATGCCGAACGGCTCGCATGCCGAGCTGGCTTCCGTGCCATCGATTGCCAGCTACGTGGTGCCGGATGGCGCCGACCTGCGGGAGGTCGCGTGTGTACCGGTGGCTTTCGGCACAGCCGACGACTGCCTCTTCGAATTCGGCAACCTGCGCAAGGGCGAAACGGTGCTGGTACAGGCGGGCGCCGGCGGCGTTGGGCTGGCGGCCATCCAGCTGGCGAAGCGGGCCGGCGCGACAGTGCTGGCTACGGCCTCGACAGATGAGCGCCTCGAACGGCTGCACGAGTACGGCATGGACCACGGTATCAACTACCGGGAAAAGGACCTCGCGGCGGAAGCGTTTCGACTCAGCGGCGGCCGTGGCGTCGACCTTGTCGTCGACCCGGTTGGCGGGAAGACGCTGGAGGGGAGCGTCGCGGCACTGCGCTACCGTGGCCGGATTACGTGGGTCGGCAACGCGGGCCGGGACGAAGCGCTGCCCGATGTGCGTGGGATCATGCAGAAGAACGCGTCGATCACGGGCGTCTACCTCGGCGCTGAGTTCGCCCAGAACCCGGCCCGTACGCGCGCCATGATCGAAGGTCTCATCGCCGACGTGGCGCGAGGGAACCTGAAGGTCGCCATCGACAGCACGTTCCCGCTCTCCGAGGCGGCGGCGGCGCATGCACACATCGAGAGCAGGCAAGCATTCGGCCGGGTGGTGCTGGTGCCCTAGTCCTTCTTCGTCCCCTCGAGATTTTCGAGGCGGCCGAAGATGTCGTAGGCCACGATGACGTGGTCGAGCAGGCTGAAGCCGACGAGGCCGACGCCAAGCACGATGCCCCCGATCACGGCCGTAACACCGCTATTGTTGGCCGAGCCTATTCCAAGCACGACGGCGCCAATACCGGCTACGAAGGCAGCCAGCGCCGGGATAGCGTGCCCGTCTTCCTCGGATGTCGTGACTGTTCGGATTCTCTCGAACATTGCTGCGCCCCTTTTTCGCGACGGTGTCGCCGGGCGACCATACAAGCCGGGCGCAGCGTTGTGCCAGTTAGCCGGTGATGACGGTGACGGCGTTGCTGTTCCGGATGAGGTTGGTCATGGGGCACTGGTCGGCGTAGCGGTGGAGGCGGCCGAGCTGGGCGTCGGTTGCGTCGGGTGCTTCGAGGGTCACCACAGCGCGGATGTTGAAAGGGAGCAACGGGTCCGTGCCGGCGATGCCGAGGAGGGGAGCATCGTTGTTGTCGGCGGTGGCGCGCACCTCGACGCGATCGACCGGCACGCCAAGCTGGGCAGCGCCGATGAGGTAGGTGTGGGTGAGGCAGGTGCTGATCACGCCGCAGAGCAGTTCGGGTGAGGACGGGCCCTGGTTCTGACCGCCGAAAGCGGGCCCGGAGTCGCCGATGAACTCCCAGTCGCGGAGCTTGAGCTTGCGGACGCCGGTGACGTCGTCGGCGACGCAGACAGCCTCGACCGACTCGCGCCAATGAGCAGGATCGGGGTGTTCGGCGGCGGCGGCATCCATGGCCGCTTTCTTGTGGAGGAGGTAGTCGCGCAGTCCTGAAGCAGTCATGAGGCGAAGGGTACGGGATTGGCGGTCGAACTTGTCTCGGGGCGCCGCTCCCTGTCGGTCGCGGTACCCACCGGCGCAGGCCGTGCCTCTAGCGCATTAGCGCTTCGTAGGTCTTCTGCATCTCCTGCGGAGTCTGGCCGTCGACCGTGACGCTGTGGAGGTCGATGCCGGCGTCGGCCTCGCGGGCGATGCGCTCACGGGCCTCTTCGATGGAGTTGGTGACGAGGACGAGTTGCTGTTGGAGGTCCGGAGGCACCGCCTCGGCGCCGGCGCCGGAACCGCCGTCTTCCCAGGCCTTCTGGATGGTGTCGACCATGTCCCCGTAGCCAAGGCGACGGATGTGGCGGTGGTAGAAGACGCCCATCCGGTTCAGGTAGAAGGCGAAGTTGCCGGCAGTGGAGGCACGGGCGCGGTCAACGTCGTTGGTGATGATCACGCCGCCGGGCGAGCGCAGGGTGAGCGCATCGCCCGGTCGGCCGGCGTCGGTCGCTGCCTTGCGAATGTCCGCGGTGACGCGCTCGACGTCCTGGATCGGTGTCCAGATGGGGAGCCAGCCATCGGCGATCTCGCCGGTCTGCTGAATGCTCTTCGGCGACAGCGTGGCAAGGAAGACGGGGATGTGGTCGCGCTGGCGCGTCATATTCAACGTGAAACCGCGGCTCATCTGGAAGATCTCGCCCTGGTACTTCAGGGGCGCGCCGGCGATGAGGATGTTGATGATTTCGACGTACTCGCGGGTGCGGCGAAGCGGCTTCTCGAAGGGAACGCCGTGGAAGTGCTCGATCACGTTCGCACCGCTGGTGCCGAGGCCGATGATCATGCGGCCACCACTGGCGACATCGAGGCTGGCGAAGTGCTGGGCGAGCGCCGCCGGTGTGCGCGAGTAGACGTTCACGATGGCGCTGCCGACCTTCACGTTCTTCGTGCGTTCGACAATCTGGCCCATCAGCGTGAAGGCGTCGCCACCCCACGACTCGGCGGCCCAGATGGTGTCGACGCCGGCTTCGTCGGCAGCCCGCACCCGGTTGAAGGCATCTTCGGTATCGGTGCCACCGCGAGAGCGGAAGCCGATGGAGAGCTTGTGAATCATGGTTCCTCGAGCGAAGTGAAGTGACGCAACTGTAGCGGCTGGACGGTGGCGATGCGCCACGTCAACGATCTGTAATGGGGTTCACATGAGCCGGGAACCGAATCGTCGACAGCGGCGTCTTTCTGGTGACACAAGACGGATGCACGACATCCGGGAAGAAGACAACCCCATGAAGAAGATCCTGCTGTTACTGCTCATCGGGTCGCTGTCGCTGCTGGCGCTGGCCTGCGGCGACGACGACTCCGAGCCTACGCCGACTCCTCCGACGGACGCCGAGACACCGACCGGCGAGCCAACAGAGGAGCCCACGGACACGCCCACCTCGACGCCGACATCCGGGCCCGAGGAGGGCGACGCACCCGACGGCCTCTATGGTCACGGGAAGCGGACGGGAGTGCCGGCGATCGACGCGATTCTCGAAGCCTGGGAGAAGGGCGACATCGAGGCGCTGGCTGCCCTCGCACTGCTCCAGGACAGGGAGTGCACGACCGACGTGAACGGCCTCGGCGGGCCGCCACAGTGTCCCGACGGCGTTGCCGACGGCTCGACCGTGCAGGTGTTCCAGGCAGCGCGGTGCGAAGGGTACTGGGCGTTCGAAGAGGGCGTGCCGACGCTGTTCCAATCGTTCGTCGAAGGGGCCGACGGCGAGGAGTACTACCTGTTCGCAGCCTGGCACGACGATGGCGACGAATTCATGCCGGCCGGGTACAGGATCAGCTTCGGCCGGACGATAGCTCAATACGACCTGTTCTCGCCGCTGGTAGTGCTGAACGAAGATGGCCGGATCGCCGCGTACTACGGCGGCTGCGGGCCGGCGACGGCGCCTGAAGGTGCGGATTTCGTGCTTGAGCCGAAGTCTTAGCGCCAACCCGGTTTCGACAATGGGAGCAGGCCCTCCAGGAGGGCCTGCTTTGCGTTTCGGAACTATGCAACGTGGCTGAACGTCCTACCGTAGAGAAATGACGTACCGACTCAGCCTGATGTTCGTTGTCTTGGCGGCGCTGTTGGCGTCTTGTTCCGGGAGCGAGAACGAGCCGAGCCCCACGCCCTCACCCTCCGCATCGCCGGCGACGGCTGCGACCACGGTGACTGCGACGATGGCAGCCCCGACTTCGACGGCCACGCCTGAGCCTGCTGTCCGGGCTCCGGACGGGGGGCCGTGTCCCGTGCAGACAGAGATCTGCAACGCGGCCATCGACCTCTACGACCGCTTCCGCGCCAATGATGTGGCGGCACTGCTGGACCATGCGCAGGCGCAGCCGGTCGAGTGTCCGGGACACGGAATCGCTCCATCACCTCTCTGCGACGGACTGGCGGATGGGACGATGGTGCAGGGCTACCTCATCTCCTCCGGCGGCGAAGGCATTTACGACGACGCTGCGGCCCTCAGACAGCGGCTGGAACGTGGGGTCCAGCATGCCCAAACAGCCGTCGAGACCGGAGACGAGTACGGCCCCGGCACCCTTCGCATTGCGGCAATAGGCTGCTTCAGCGAGCCATCGCTCCCCGAGGCCGAATGTGGGAGGGACTGGATAGAAGTGACACTGACCTACATCAGCGAGACGCCGCCGCCGGGGAGCGTTGGCGGGGGCGTTGGGCGACACTTCACGTGCCTGGAGATGTACTGGCCAGCGGATGGCGCTCCGGGCCTGTCCGGGATTGGTTGCGGAGTGCCACCAGACGCCTATCTCGGACCGTTCGACATCGCGGCCGGGAATTCGCAGGGAGTCGATGGCCGATTCCGCAATCATCCCTGGAGCCCACCCGACGAAATGCTCGGCACGTACTCGTGGAGCACGCGCACGGGAATCGCTGCGGTTGATGCCGTCCTTGAGGCCGTGGAAGAGGGGACGCCACCGCCGTATGACACCACTCCCGTGGCATGTGTGAAGAAGCAGGAGGGCATTGGTGCGCCACCGCTCTGCCCCGAGGGCGTTACGGATGGTACTCCCATCGACGTCATCCTGGTCTCCGATTGCGAGGGGGTCTACGTCGAACCGGACGCGGAGCAGCCAATCTCGTTCACCTACGGCGACTTGACGCCGGTTTACCGACTGATCGGGATTCGTGAGGACCACGCCAATCCGGGCGGGTACGTCATCGTCTATGGCTGGTCGTTGGAAGATGGCGTGGCCCTGGCGGGCACGCTGGGTATCGGATCGAACGGCCTCGCCTACCATGGGTTTGGGTGCGGATCGAGGCTGGAAGACGCAGAGAACCACGACGCCACGTGGGTGTTGGCGCCACGCCAGTGACGCGTCGGCGAACCGCCCTACTCCACGAAGATATCGACCGACGGCCGCAGCCTGGCGCATTCGGCGAGGACTTCGTGGATCCGATGCTCCTTGAATGCCGGCACGAGGGATGCGTCGGACGGCTCTTTGTGGTCGATGGCGACGTAGGCCTGCTGGGTGAGGGCGTAGTCGAAGCGGGGGGCCCACTTGCGGGAGCCGAGTCGGGCGGTGGTGCTGCAGTTGTCGACCATGTAGGCGACGCCGCGAGCGTGCATGTAGGGGTTGAGGGAGTCGACCGCCTCGATGACGGACTCGTTGGCGACCTCTGAGTAGGGGTGGCCGTTCTCGAGGAGGATGTCGATCTGGGCCATCATCGTGGCGGCGTAGACGCCGGCAGTGAAGGGATCGAGGGGGATCTCGTCTTCGACACGCTCGGCGCGAACACGCTGACCGACGTCCCAGGCCTCGGTACCATCGATCTTGCCCATGGGAACCTGCTTGAGGCGATCGCCGGCCATGATGACGCTGCGGATCTCGTTGCCGGAGGAGACCTCGTCGTAGATCTCGAGGAGGATTTCGCGCGCGGCCGGGTAGGAGGCCGCATAGGCGCGCTCGAAGTCCTGCTGGCCGTCGGCGCCGAGGGCGTTGTAGAGGCCCATGATTCCCTGGTGAGAGATGATCCTCGAAATCGGCCCGGTGATGGCCTCGGCGGAGTGGCGGAAGGCGTCCTCGTGGCTCATCCCTTCGCTGACGAAGCGGCGGTAGAGGCTCTCGATGATGCCGTGGACGGCGCCGAGGAGGATGCCGCGCTCGCCGTAGATGTCGGACTTGAACTCGGATTCGAGGGTGGTCTGGAAGGTGTAGGGCGAGCCGATAGCGACCGACCAGCCGAGGGCGATGTCGGTAGCGCGCCCGTCGATGTCCTGCTGGACGGCGAAGCTGCTGTTGATGCCGGCGCCGTTAACCTCCATGCCCTGGAGATAGAGCCGCCGGACGGATGGGCCCATCCCCTTGGGACAGACGCCGATGACGTTGATGTTGGCCGGGAACTTCGCGCCAACGTTGATCATGTGGCCGACCAGGAAGCCGTGTGAGAGGCCGAGGGTGGCGCCGGGCTTGAGGTGCTTGAAGACATCTACGAAGAGGGCCGCCTGGGCAGCGTCGGAGATGAGGAGGATGACGAGGTCGCTCTCAGCGACGACGGAGAACATCTCGCCGAGGGTGCTATCGGCCTCGGTGAAGCCGGCGGCGCTGGCTTCATCCATGGAGCTTGAGCCGGCGCGGAGGCCAACCTTGACCTTGATGCCGGTGCCCGCCAGCGAGTCGCGGAGATTCTGAGCCTGGGCCGGTCCCTGGGAGCCCCAGCCGATGACCCCGATCTGCTGGATCCCGGCAAAGGCCCTGGGGAGGAGGGGAAAGAGGTGGCGGCCCCCCTTGACGATCTGTTCCCGGTGGCCCTCGAGGTCGATCGTTTCGACGTCGAAGACGTTGGACGTGAAGCTGAGCTGGATTGGCGGCATAGAAGGCTCTCCCGATGGAATGACGTATGTGACGCCAATTCTACGCAGGGAGCGGATAGCGGCCCGGCACTCACCGGGGATCGCATCGCCGCCCCGGTGGTGTCTAGCGGACGCCGAGGAGTCCGCGGCCGAGCGTGTCGCCAGCGAACCAGAGCGATGTCGTGATGCAGTTCTCGCCCGGCGGCACCACCCAGTCATAATCCTCGACGGGCGTGGAGAGCGCGCTGCCGCCGAAGTGGACCACGTCGCCGGGGACGGCTGCGATGTCCCCGATCGTCAGCCGGGAAGCGGCGGTGTCCCAGGAGGCGGTACCTTCGGCGAAGGCGAGATACGCCTGGCCGCCTTCGGTCGTGACGTAAAGGCAGCCATCTTCGAGCGCCAGGGTTCCCTGGAGGAGGGCAGCATCGCCATTCGGCTCACCCGCGTAGACCGCATAAGGGAGATCCGTGGCCCCGTCATTTCCGCACGCCGCGATAGTGACTCCCGTCAGTGCGAGGAGGGCGGCCGCGATCATTCTCATGAGTCTCTAACGTCGAGCAGTCGACCCTGGTTCCATAGCCAGGCTGTCATCGACCACTTCCACCTCCCAAATCTGCCGCCCGGCCGTGGCCCCAAGCGAAGTGCAACGACCCGCGGGGATTGGTGGTAGCAGCAGGCCCGAGGACATCCCGGATACCGCATCCCGCGTTCTGGTATGCTTCGCGCCACGCTAAACACCAAACCCCTGTGAGGGACACATGAAGTTCAAGTATGACCAGGATGTCGAGGCTTTCCGCGAGGAAGTGCGCCAGTTTATCAAGGACGAGCTCCCGCCCGAAGAGGAGCGGTTGAAGCGCGGTTACGAGGGTGGCTTCGACACCTACGAGGAAGAGTACGACTACACCATGGGCTTCCAGAAGAAGCTCGCGGCGAAGGACTGGCTGGCGATGGCCTGGCCCAAGGAGTACGGCGGCGGCGGCGCGAGCCACATGCGCCAGCTCGTCTACAACGAGGAGATGGCCTACAGCCGGCGCCCGTCGGCGAACATGGGCATCGCCTGGGTCGGCCCCAGCCTCATGCTCTACGGCACCGACGAGCAGAAGGCAGCGCTTCATCCCCCGCATCACGCAACGCGGACGACTGGTGGTGCACGCTCTACAGCGAGCCGGGCGCCGGCTCCGACCTCGCCGCGCCTGCAGACGCGCGCCGTCCGCGACGGCGACGACTACGTCATCAACGGCCAGAAGATCTGGACCTCGCGGCGGCCACCTCGCCGACTGGGGCTGGCTTGCGGCCCGCACCGACCCGGACGCGCCGAAGCACAAGGGCATCACGATGTTCATGCTCGATATGAAGACGCCCGGGCGTCACCGTGCGCCCGCTGATCAACATGCCGACCGCCACGGCTTCAACGAGGTGTTCTTCGAGGACGTGCGCGTGCCGGCCAGCCAGGTGGTGGGCGAAGTGAACCGCGGCTGGTACCACATGGCGGTCGCGCTCGACTTCGAGCGGAGCGGGATCGGCGCGTTCGCCGGCGGCCGCCGCAACGTGGAACGCCTGGCGAGGATCGCCAAGAACAACCCGGCATTGGTCGAGCGCCGGCCGTCGGTGAAGCAACGAACTCGCGGACCGTGCGATTGAGCTGGAACGTGGGGACGTTGCTGGCCTACCGCGTGGCGACGATGCAGGCGAGGGGCCTGGTACCGAACTACGAGGCGAGCACGGCGAAGATCTTCGGCAGCGAGATGGGGCAGCGCATCCAGCTGACGGGCATGCACCTGCTGGGCACGGCCGGCCAGCTGCGCAACGGGAGCCACGGACAGGTGGAAGACATGGCGACGAGCTACCTCTCGAGCGTGTCGGGCACCATTGCGGCGGGTACCAGCGAGATCCAGCGCGGCATCATCGCCACGCGCGGCCTGGGCCTGCCGAGGGGCTAGCCGGGGAACCTGGGAGCATCGATAGCGGTCGGAATCGCCGTCGGAACGGCGATCGGCATCGCCATCGGCAATCTCGCGGTGGGCATCGGTGTCGGCGTTGGACTGGGGACGGCCATCGGAGTGGCAATGCAGGCGCGTGATCGTTCCTGAGGCCATGGACTAATCGCCGCATGTCTTCGGGTATTCTTCGTGTAACTCACGAGGGGTACGGCGATGGCGCGCATCCACCAGGTCAACATTTCCGATGGCGGGGTGCCTAAGCGAGCGATCCAGTCCGGGCTGGTGACGGCTACGGGCATGGTGGGCGATCGCCAGGCGACGCCGAAGGTCCATGGCGGACCCACGCGGGCGCTCTGCCTGTTTTCCCTGGAGGAGATCGAGGCGTTTCGGGCAGAGGGGCACACCATCGCGCCGGGCTCGGCGGGCGAGAATGTGACAACCGAGGGCCTCGACTGGGCAACTATGAAGCCGGGGGTCCGGCTGCGGCTTGGCGACGAAGTGGTGGTGGAGGTGACAACCTACGCAACGCCCTGTGCGGCACAGAAGCAATGGTTCACCGATGGCGACATCCGGCGGCTGAGCGAGAAGTTGAATCCGGGCCATGCCCGTGCCTACACGCGGGTCTTGAAGACGGGCACGATTCGCACCGGGGACCCGATCGAGGTGCTGGCGGCCGGGGCGGACTATGAGGGAGCGATCCCGGTCCTGCGGGTGGCCGACGTGGATGCCGCGGTGGAGCACTACGTGGTCGCACTGGGCTTCGCCGAGGTGTTTCGCATTGGCGAGCCTACGAAGTACGCGCGGTTGAGCAAAGGCGAGGCGACGATCGACCTCGGGGGCGAAGATGCCGGGACGAACGTGGTGTTCATCGTCTCGGATGTGGACACCGTCGCGGCGGAGCTGGCCGCAGCGGGAGCCCGGATCGTGTCCGGCCCATCGACGGTGCCCTGGGGAAGGGTGCTCGAAGCGGAGGATGCGGACGGCAACCGCCTGACCTACACGACAGAAGCATAGGTATCACCCGGGGCCGAGGGAAAGCGGCTGGAGGCTGAGCCGCGCACCTCAACGTCCGGTCCGCGCGCGCCGATAGTCAAGGGGTAGATGGAGGCGAGTGTGCGCGTGCCGGGCGAAACGGATTTTCTGAGGATTCTCTGGGACGCGGACCTCCAGCAGTTCATGCTGGTGGCCTGTCCGGACGGCATTATCGTGACGGACGCCGACGACCGCGTGATCCTCTACACGGGTTCGAGCGAGACGATGTTTGGCTACGCGCCGGTCGAGGTGTTGAACCGCGACGCGGCAATTGTGTTCGACTCCGCAGAGGAATACCACGAGTTCCATCACGGCGTTGTCGCCGACGGTTCGGTGGTGAACACGGAGCTTACGGGGCTGCGTAAGGGTGGCACGCGGTTCCCGGCGGCGGTCTCGGCATCACTGCTGCGCGACCGCTTTGGCACCGTGCTGGGGACCGTGATGTACATCCGGGACCACACGCAGCTGCACCATATCCAACGGGACCTTCGAGACAAGAACGACCGCCTGAATGAAATCGTGGCAACGCTCGACCATGTGGCGCGCCATGACGGGCTCACGGGCCTGCTGCGCCGCGCAAGTGCATTCGAAGAGGCGGAGCGGAAGCTCAAGGACTGCATTGTCAACGGGCGATCGTTCAGCGTTGCGCTGTTCGACCTCGACCGCTTCAAGAACGTGAACGACTCGTACGGGCACCTGGTGGGTGACCAGGTGCTGGCGGCGCTTTCGCTGGTGCTTACCAACGCCGCGCGGCAGGGGGACATCCTTGGCCGCTTCGGGGGCGAAGAGTTCGTGGCGTTCCTGCCGGGAGCGGGGCACACGGCGGTCCAGAAGTTTGCGGAGCGGGTCCGGGTGGCGATCAGCAGTGCGAGCATCCCGGTCCCGGACGGAAATCCCGTGAGAGTCACTGTTTCCGGCGGAGTTGCAACCATTCCCCGCTGCGCGGGCAGCCTGGAAAGTGCGATACATGTAGCAGACGACCGGCTGCTTGCGGCCAAACGCCAGGGCCGCAACCGCATTGTCTCGGACGGCGAACACGACAAAAGGAACGCGGCATGAGCGGGACGAGCCTTGCACCTGAAGAACCGGGAGAACTGTTGCGCATGATCGTCAACAGGACGGTGGAACTTGCCCCGCTGAAGACGGTGGCCACGAAAGCGATCCAGATGGCGGAGGACGAACACTCCGCGGCGATGGACCTGGCAGCCGTCCTGAGCAGCGACCAGGCCCTGACAGCGAAGCTGCTCAAGCTGTCGAACTCGGCCTACTACGGCTATGCCCGGCGGATCGGCAATGTCCGTGAGGCCGTGATCCTGCTGGGGATGCGGACGGTGCGCTCGGTGGCGATCGCCTCCTCGATTATCGATGCCTTCGACGTGGAAGAGGTGGAGGGTTTTGACCGGGACCTGTTCTGGGCCCATAGCGTGTGCACCGGCCTGGTGGCCGAAGCGATCGCCAAGGAGACCCGCGTGGCACGTCCGGAGGATGCGTTCACCGCCGGCGTCCTGCACGACGTTGGCAAGCTGGCGATGTTGCTGGCGGAGCCGCGGCGTTTCCGGGCGGCGGTGAAACTGACGACGCGCGACGGGCTGAACTGGCACGATGCCGAGGTGGCCACCTTTGGGGTCGGCCACCAGTACATCGGCGCTCGCCTGGCGCAACGATGGAAGTTCCCCGAGCCGCTGGTAAGTGCGCTGAAGCACCACCACGACCCAATGCGCTCGACCGTGGACTCGATGAACGACGTGGTGGCGGCGGCCAACCTTGCCTGCAACCGCGCCGGCCTGGCCTGTGGCTTCGATTGGACGCGGGAGCCGGAGCGATGGTCGCGGGCGACGTTGCCGCCGCGGGTGGACGATGCCCTGGACCGGGTGAACGGCGGGATCCGGACGATCGAAGACCGGGCGAGGGCGTTCTTGCTGCACGTAAGTTCGAAGCCGCCACGGTGGTATCACGGGCCGGATGAGCCGGCATTCCAGGATGAAGACGAGAATACGGACGAGCCAGCCGCTTAACTCGCCGCCCAATCTGCCGATGAATTAGGGGGAAGGACTGACGACGGGGACTATGGACGAGCAGGCAGGGATCGAGAAACACCAGGACCGCGCCCAGAACCAGAAGCGGCAACGGGCACTCCGCGTGGTGAGCTTTGCACTCTGGGGCGTGATCATCGCGTATGCGGTCGTGAACGCTGCCCTGAACCCGTCGATGGTATCGATCGTGACGGCTGTGGCATTCGTGATGCTCTTCGCCGTGGTGAACGCGCAGTTGCTTCTTTCGCGGTGGCTGGACCAGCGCCGCTTCCGGATGATGTCATCGAAGCTGACGGGCACTGGCTACATCAGCGAGCTGCACAACCTGCCGAACCGCAACTATCTGCTCAGCGAACTTCGCCGCGAAATGCCGAGGGCGCGGAGCGAAGAGGCGCCGTTCACGGTCATTCTTTTCGAACTGGACGAGATGGATGCGATCGAGTCGCGGCGGGGCAAAGCGTTCCGCGAACGGGCCCTCAATTCTGCGGTGGAACTGCTCAAGCGGGTGACGCGGAGCTCGGACTTCCTGAGCCACCTTGGCGGCGAACGCTTCTGCGTGGTGTTGACCGAATGCACCTACGAACAGGGGTTCCTCTATCTGAAGCGGGTGCCGGGCACGATCGCTGTGAGCGACGGGCGGAGAATGCTTGAGGTGCGGGTGACCGCCCGGATGATGCAATACGACATGGAATCGATGTACGCGACGGACGTGCTGCACGACGCGGAAGAGTCGTCGCCGTTGCGGCGCAAGGAACAGCCGCGACCGAACGCCGTCGCTGCCTAGGACGCGAGGGCGTTCAACAAGAGGCCTGCCCCGAAGAAGACCACGATGATGGCGGCCATGAGCCAGACAATCCACATGGGGTTGCCGCGGCCCGGGCCATCGTCGGCGCGGAGGCGGTCACTGCCACCGAGGTCGGCGATCACGCGGCGTGCGAGCTCGACGTCGTCGCCGTTGACGAGCAGCCGGTAGGAGGCGCCGGGGAACATGACGCCGCCACCGAGGGCGCCACGGGCGCCGAGCATGACCAGCTCGGCCCGGATGCCGTCATCGCGCAAGGCATCGGCCCAAATGTTCGCCTCGAGCTCATCGCCGGTCTCGGCGACTGCCACCACGCTTGGGGTGGTCATGGCGACTCTCCCACCTGGTGCAGTTTCATGAAGTTGGTCGTCCCGGCCATGGCGACGGGAAGACCGGCGACGATGAGCACCTCTTCGCCGGCGGCGACGGCACCGGTCTCGATCAGACGCTGATCGACGAGACGAAAGACTTCGTCGACGGTCTCTACCTGGCGGCAGAGCATGGGAATGACGCCACGCGCGAGCGAAAGCCGGTTGACCACGGACTGATTGTAGGAAAGGGCGTAGATCGGCGCGGGCGGATGGACTTTGCTCATGAGGACGGCGGTATAACCACTATTCGTGTAGCAGACAACGGCGCGCATGTTCGGGTCGCTTTCCACGATGCGGCGGGCAGCGAGGGCGACGACGTAGGAGTGGTCGTCCATGTTCGATTCCGGAGCGGGCGGCGTCGTGTCGAACAATTCGGACTCGGCTTTGCGGATGATCCGGTCCATCATGGCGACGGTCTCGACGGGGTAGCGGCCAATCGCGGTCTCGCCACTGAGCATCAGGGCATCGGACATGTCCCAGACGGCGTTGGCGACATCGCTGGCCTCGGCGCGGGTGGGACGAGCGGCGTGGATCATTGATTCGAGCATCTGGGTGGCGGTGATCACGGGCACTTTGTGCATGGCGGCGGAGGCGATGATCCGGCGCTGCTGAATGGGGACATCTTCGGGCGGAAGTTCGACGCCGAGGTCGCCGCGGGCAACCATCGCACCGTCAGTTTCGGCGAGGATCGCGTCAAGGTTCTCGATGGCGAGGCGGCGCTCGATCTTGGCGATGATGGGGATGTCGCCGCCGGCGCCGTTGATGGTGGCACGCGCTTCGGCCACGTCGGCGACTTCGCGGACGAAGCTGAGGGCGAAGTAGTCGACGTCGGCTTTGACACCGGCGGCGATGGCGATCCGGTCGCGGTCGGTGAGCGAGGGCAACTGGAGCTTCGTTTCGGGGACGCTGACACCGCGATTGGAGCCGAGGAACCCCCCGTACCTGACCTCGGCCACCACTTCGTCGCCGCGGGTATCGACCGCGACGAGTTCGATGTTGCCATCGTCGAGCAGGATTGGATCGCCCGGTTTCACGTCTTCGGCAAGGCGCGAGTAGTTGATGTGGATGCGGGTGGTATCGGAGCCGACATCCTCGGGCGTAATCGTGAGCCATTGGCCGGGTGTGAGGAGAACCGGGTCGACGCCGGCGAGAGAACCTGTCCGCAGCTTTGGACCGCCGAGGTCGAGGAGGACGCCCACGGACTTGCCGACGTCGTTGGCAGCTTCCCGGAGCATGGCCACGGCGGTGACGTGGTCATCCATCTCGCCGTGGCTGGTGTTGAGCCGGGCAACGTCCATGCCTGCGCGGATCATCTCGCGAATGATGCCGGGATCGGCCGAAGCAGGGCCCAGGGTGCAGACGATGCGCGCCTTGCGCGTCGCCCGCGGGTCAAGGTTCATGCCTACGAGTGTAACCACGCAAGGCGATGAAACGGTGTCGGGGATTACCATAGCCTGCGATGCCAACGCCAAACGGGACGCTAAAGGCGCGCGAATTCCTCTTCGCCTGCGAAGACCGGGCGATGGCCCAACTGTCTCCCTCGCTCCCGCGGCTTGAGCGCAAGGTGATGTGGACGATCCTCCAGTTGCACTACGGCGACCCGAACGTGCATTTCGAGGTCCAGCCGCAAGTTTCGCGGCGGCAGGTGGAAGTCGGGCTGCACTTCGAGGGTGTGGTGGAGAAGAACGAGGAGTGGGCGCAGCGGATCGCGGACATGGCGGCGCCGATCGCAGGGACGCTGGGGCCGGAGTGGGAGCTGGAGGAGTGGACGGCCTCGTGGCGGCGACTGCACCGGGTGTTCGCTTTCGACCGGCTGACGAGCCCGCTTGCCAGCGAGGTGGCCGAACAGTACGCGCTCCTGATCACCACACTCCAGCCGGTGGTGAAGGAAGGGATGGCGGCGATTGGCATGGTGAAGCCGGAGCAGGCGGGCCCTTCGAGCGGGCGGCGCTGGCGGCACCAGCGTGTGCGGCGCTAGTGAAACATCGCCTTGTAGGCGGGGCTTTCGAGGAACTCGCCGAGAAGGCGGCGCGTGACCGCCGCCACCGGCGCCTCGGCAAGGCCCTTCGGATCCAGGTAGAGGAACTCTGAGCCGTCCGAGCCCAGCTCGGCCGCATCGAGGTCCGCGTCGTGGTAGTAGAGGTGCAGGGTCTCGAACGGAGCGTTGGGGAAATCGTCTGAGCGCCGGTAACTGCGAAAGTGCTTGAGCGTCGGGAGCAGGGCGCCGGTCTCCTCTTCAAAGTGGCGAAGCCCCGCGGCGTCGGGGCTCTCGGCGGGACCAATCTCGACCAGTGGAAGGCGGAAGTCCTCGGTGGTGAGGTCGCCGCTACCCAGCGCATGGCGGCGGACGAGCAGGCGTCCCCAGCGGTCAATTTCGATGACCCCGGCGCCCGCCGCGCGTTGCTGCCCGCGGAGGGCGGCATAGGCGGCACTTTCGAAGAAGTCGCGGACGAACCGGCGCGTCCTGGGATTGAGGGGGAGTTCATCGATCTCAGCCGGGCCCCAGTACTGGAAGTCGATGCCCTCAAGCACCTCAATCGTTTCGCGAGGGACGACATCATTGGAAGCGAAGGCGTGGAGGATGGCGGTCTCGTCGACGAGGCCAATGAGGTCGCCGAAATGGGTAACGTGCGCCAGCTCCACAGTGGTCTCTTCGGCAAATTCGCGACGAATGGTCTCTTCGGGGGACTCGTTACCTTCGCGGCCACCGCCGGGGACTGCCCAACGCCCGTAGCCGGCCGGCGGCAGGTCATCGTCGCGCTGCTGGAGGAGGACCCGGCCCGCTGGGTCGATGAGGAAGATGGCGCTGCCTTCGGTCACCGCCTCAGGGTAGCCGCTGGCGGTTAGCTGCCAAGGACCACGGTGTCACCTTCGCGGATTTCGCCGGCCCGGGGGATGAGGGCATAGACGCCGAAGTCCTGGCCGGTCTCGCGGATGAGCGTGCGCATGATCGAGGTGGCGCGCTCGATCCCGGGCTGGGCGTGGGTGGGCATGGCGCAGCGAAGCGTGCGCGCCCGGACATCGAGCCGAAGGGGGCCGATCGCGAGTTGTTCGCCGCACCAGGCGAACTCGGTGAACCCGGGGTCGGCGGTCTGGATGACGATGTTTGGGCGAAAGCGCCTGGGGTCGGCATCGGCACCGGGATCGAGGCGGGCAAGTTCGGCAAGGGAGCTGGTGGTGACAAGGTGAAGGGGCGCGACATCGAAATAGGTGCCAGGCGGCGTGGCGTATTCGCGAAGGGAGCCGAGCCAGGGAAGGGTCGCCATGCCGGCGGCGTTAGGCATTGGGTCGCCGGCTTCGAGGGCGAAGGTTTGCATCGTCTGCTCCTTCGGGTCGGCGAAGTCGGGTTTGCCGCGGCGATAGTGTTCGGTGTTCGTGGCCGGCTGCAGCGGGGAGAGACGGAGGTTCCTGCCGAGCGCGGCCGACAGCGCTGCCGAGGCGGCGTCCGTATCGTCGCTCTCGAGGGTTTCGCCTTCGGGGGTGTTGATCGCGACGGGCGCGGAACCGTTGGCGCCGGGCTCGCGTGTGTAGAAGGCTTCGTACTGGAGCAGCTTGGGGAGGAGCTTGGCGTTGCGGATCTGGCCGGCATCCTCGTCGTAGAGTGCCCAGCCGCGATCGCCGGTGAGCCCGCCTTCACCGATGAAAGCCGCCGGCACACGCTCGCCACCCATGGATTTCACCGGGTACCGCCAGATCTCAGCGACGGTACCCACCACTCGGCCCGGCATTGGGGCTAGCGGAAGAGGGCGCGAAGGCCGCGAAGGACGAGAAAGGCGGCAGCGCCCGCAGCGAGGATCGCGGGCCAGCTATCGGCCAGGGAATGGATGGGCCGAAACTCCGCGCCGGCCGCCGAAATCTCGATGTAGCCAAGTGGGGTAGCAGTGGTGCCGCCACCGCCGCCGCCACCTTCGCCGGAGTCTTCGTCCTTGCCGCTGCCACTGCCGCCACCGGCGCCGAACCCCATACGCACTTTCGCAACGGGGATGACGGTGATCCCCTCGCGTTCGATCGGCTCGCCGAAGACGGCCTGGGCTGAGGCGTGTGCGCCCAAACGCTCGGCAACCACGCCAAGCATGCGGTCGACGCGGGAGTTGGCGGCAGCGAACGCTTCGTCGAATGCGGTTGAGGACTCGAAGTCAGTGGTCATGGGAAAGCTCCTGTGGCCGTAACTGTGACGCTTAGGCGGTGCCGAGGCAAGACCATCATTACGCGGCGATTCCAGCGGCGGTGAAAGCCGCGTTACCATTGCCCGGTGAGCGAGCAAAAGGTCGCGGCGGTGATCACCCTGGGATGCAAGCTGAACCTGGCCGACAGTGCCGAAATAGGGCGCGCGCTCGAGCAGCAGGGATTCGCGATCAGCGACCGGCTGTGCGAAGCAGACGCCTACGTGCTGAACACCTGCTCGGTGACGCACGTGGCCGACCAGAAGTCGCGGCGGCTGATCAGGGCGGCGCGACGGATGTCGCCGGGAGCGGTTGTGGCGGTGACGGGCTGCTATCCCCAAACAGCGGGTGTATCAAGGGTGCTCGAACTCGGCGCGGATATCGTGACCGGCACGCGCGACGGCGACAAACGGGAGCTCACGGAGTCCATCGCCGCGAGGGTGACCACGGTTTCGAGCGCTAAGCGTGAACGCGAGCTGCACACGCGGGCCTTCGTGAAGGCACAGGAAGGTTGCAACGACGTTTGCGCGTTCTGCATCGTTCCGCGGACGCGGCACCGGGAGGAGTCACGGAGCGTTGATCGGGTGGTGGAGGAAGTCCGCCTTGCCGTGGAACGCGGGGCCCGGGAAGCGGTGGTCACGGGGACGCAGCTGGGAGCATGGGGTCGTGACCTCGACCCACCGACGGCTCCCCACGCCCTGATCGCGGGCATCCTCGAGCGGACGGACATCGCGAGGTTGCGGTTTAGCTCGCTGCAGCCACAGGACATTACGCCCGCGCTGCTGGCGACATGGCAGGACCCGCGGGTGATGCCGCACTTCCACCTCGCCCTGCAGAGCGGCAGCGAAGCGGTCCTTCGCACCATGCGCCGGCGGTACAGCGCCCGCCAGTTCATTGAGGCGAGCGAGCGAATCCGCGCGGCTGTGGCGGACGTGGCGATCACCACCGACATCATTGCCGGCTTCCCGGGGGAGACCGACGAGGATTTCGAAGACACGCTGGCGTTGGCGCGGGAGGTGCGATTCTCGCGGATCCACGCTTTTCCCTATTCGCAACGGTCGGGGACGACGGCCGCGAAGCTGAGGGAGCAGGTGCCGCTCGAGGTCAAGAAGGAGCGGATGACGCGGCTGCTCGCGCTGGGCGCCGAACTCGCCGGTGCGTTCCAGCAGCAGCACGAGGGGACGGTGCGGCCGGTCCTCTGGGAACAGGAGCGCGAGGTGGAGGGCCACCGGCGCTGGCACGGCTACACCGACAACTACATCGCCGTTTATGCTGCAAACGGCCAGCTCGCCAACCGCATCACGATGACCCGGCTCGGTCCGCCGCTGGCAGACGGGCTGAGCGGAGAGACTTTCGGATAGCCCCATGAATGTGCTCGCTCGTTTCTACCTCGCCGTCTACGGACTCCTCCTGATCGCCGCCTGCGGGGGCCTTATCGCCCTTTCGTTTGCGGAAGACGAGAAGCTGGACGTCTCCGTCGGCGACTACAACCTCCAGGCGCTCGTGATTACCTCGGACGGCGCCCGCATTGCCGTGACGGTGATGCTGGTGGCGGTGGCCCTGCTCGGGGCGATCAGCCTGCTGATCGCCTTCCTGCCGTGGCACCGGAACGACCGGGACACGACCGTGCGGATCCAGCGCGGCGGCGGTGGCACGGTCGAGATCACGACCAGCGCGATCGAACGTACCCTTGCCGACGAACTGCGGCCCCTTCCGGGCGTGCGGGAAGTGTCGCCGGTTGTGCGGGTGCGTGGCGGCACGGTGGAGTCGGACATCACCGTTTCGATCGACGCGGGCGCGAACATCGCGGATGTGACGGCGACGGTCGCGGAGGCGACGGGGTCGGTGCTCCGCGAACAGATCGGGGCGACGCAGGTCCGGCGCCCGACGATTCGGATCACCTACGACGAGATCCAGGTGCGGCACCCGGTGTCGAGCAGGCCGGTATCGCCGCCGGAGGGCCCATTGCCGGCGCCGCCACCTCCGACAGCGACGCAGGCCGCGCGCTGGCCACATGAAGCGCCCTCGGCAGAGGCAAGCCGCCTCAGCTGGGAACCACCGCGGCAGCCGGAAGAAGCGCCACCGATGCGACCGCAGGTGGAGGACATGGAGCCAATGGAGCCTGAGACATCGATGAGCCCGGCGCCGATGGCGGACATGAACGACGAGGATGAAATGCGGGATGGCTGAGGCGGATTCGCTCGCGCCCCCTTCGCGCAACGAGCTGCCGTGGGTGCTCGAAGCGATGCTGTTTGCAGCGGGCGACGAACCGCAGTCGACGGGGGCGCTTGCGCGTGCCTGTGGCGTTGGCGAAGCAACGGTGCGGAGGGCGCTGACGCAGTTGAACGAGGACTACAAGGCTCGCGGCCTGCGCCTGCAGCATGACGGCAACAACTACCGGATCGTGACGGCAGCTGGGTATTCGCGGTATGTCGCGCGGCTGCTGGGACGCGACGACTCGTTCCGGCTTTCGCGGGCGGCACTCGAAACGCTCAGCATCATCGCCTATCGCCAGCCCTGTACGCGGGCGGAGATTGAGGCCGTGCGGGGCGTCAACAGCGACCGCATGGTTGCGACACTCGAGCAGCGAGGCGTGATTGAAGAAGCGGGGCGGTCGGACCGTCCTGGCCGGCCGAGGCTGTATCGCCCCACCATCACCTTCTACGAACACTTCGGCTACAGCGGGATTGAGGACCTGCCTCCGCTGCCCGAGGAAGAACCGGCCGAGGAAGTCGAGCCCTTCTAGCGGTGGTTATCGGGCTCTTGCGGCTGACATTCGACGTACCGGCCGATTCGCTGAAGGAGAAACGGTCGATCATTCGACCGCTGGTGGAGCGCACGCGTTCGCGCTTCAACGCGACGGTGGCGGAAGTCGAATCCAACGACGCGGCGAATGTGGCGGTGATTGCGGTGGCCGTGTTGAGCAACGATGCGCGGCACGCAGACTCGCAGCTGCAGGCGATCCTGGCGGCGATCGAGGGATGGAGCCATGACGCGGCGCTTTCAGGCGTGGAGACCGAGATCCTCCACGCCTGATGCTGCACTGGCGGCTACGGTCCGCCGGGGATGACCCAGGTCTGGGCCTGGGAGAGGGCGATCCAGTAGGCGTTCCCGTAGATAAGGGTCGAGAGGGTGTTGGCGCCGGGAACGTTGACCCCGTTGGGGAAGAAGCGCTCCCAGCCGGGGTTCTGGAAATAGTAGACGGCGGTGACGTAGTCCCAGATGGGGTTGGTCTGGCTGCTGCCATCGAGGCTTTGGAGGGCAACGATGATGTCGACACCACTCGGCCCGGCCCAGGTGACCAGGTTCCAGCGGAACGAGAGCGAATAGGTGAAGGTGGGGATGTTGGACAGGTACGTGTAGGTCGCGTTGTCGCTCGAGAGGCTGGTGCCCTTGGGCGTGACGACGCGGACGGTGACGTCGCCGGGGACGCCCGCGGGGGCGATCGCCGTGATCTGGGTGTCGCTGTTGAAGGTGAAGCTCGTGGCGGCGGTGTTGCCGAAAGCGACGGCGGTGACGCCGGTGAAGTCCGAACCGGTGATGATCACCTGGGTGCCACCGGCGGCCGGGCCTTTGTTCGGTGAGAGGTTGGTGATGACGGGAAGGCCGTTGTAGGTGTACTTGTCGAGGTCAGTCTCCGCACTGAGCCCGGCGTCGGTCTGGACGCGGACGTGGACGATGCCGGTGCCGGGAGGGACCTGCGCGACGATCGAGGTGTCGTCACTCACCTGGAAGGCGGGGGATTCGGTGTTGCCGAAGAAGACCTTGGTAGCGCCGGTGAAATTGGAGCCGGTGATGGTGATGAAGTTGCCACCGGTCTTGGCGCCATTGTCGGGCGAGAGGTCGGTGACCGAGGGCACGCCGTAGGTGAACTCGTCGGCTTCGACTTCAGGGCTGGTGCCGCCGGGGGCGGTGACATGGACATGGACGGCGCCAAGGGCGTGTGCCGGCGACTTCGCGGTGATCGAGGTGTCATCGACTACGACGACATCGGTCGCGGCGACGCCGCCAAAGTCGACGGCTGTGGCGCCGGTGAAGCCGCTCCCGGTGATCGTGACGGGAGTGCCTCCTTCGGTGGGACCGCCGGACGGCGTGACGTCGGTAATGTTGGGGCCGCCGAGATATTCGTAGTCGTCGGAGGCGGTGTTTGCGCTGGTGCCACTGGCGTTCGTGACCTGGACATCGACCGTGCCCAGGGCGTGCGGCGGCGCCGAGGCCGTGATCTCGGTCGAGCTGTCGACCGTGAAGTCCAGGGCGGCGTTGGCGCCGAACATCACGGAGGTGACGCCGAGCAGGTTGGTGCCGGTAATGAGGACGTCGTTGTTGCCGCCGGTCGGGCCGTGATCGGGGGTGAGGTTCGTGATCGTTGGGGACTGGGTGTAGGTGAAGTCGTCGCCGGTGGCGGCTGTCGAGCTGTCGCCGGAAGGAGTCGTCACCTTGACGTCGACTTTGCCGATGCCTGCGGCGGCGGGAGAGGTAGCGTTGATGGTGGTGCTGTTGACGGGCGTGAAGCTGTCGGCGGGGTTGGTGCCGAACATGACCGCGGTGGCGCCGCTGAGGAACTGGCCCTTGATGACGACGTTGGTCCCGCCAACAGTTGGTCCACTGCTCGGGGTCACGCTCGTGACGATCGGCTCATCGCCGAGGTAGGTGAAGTCGTCGTCCGCGGTGTTGGGGCTGGTGGCGCCGTTGGTCACGCGGACATCGACGGTGCCGATCGACGTGGGAAGGGGCGGTTGCCGTGATCTGGTTGTCGTTGTCAACTGTGCAGGCGACGGCGTCGACGCCACCGAACTCAACGTCATTGCAAGTGGTCCCGAGGAAGCCGGCGCCGGCGATGACGATGCCCGGCAGTGGTCTGGCCCGCGGGCGCCGCTTGACGGGCGTCAGGGAGTAATGGCCGGCCCGTTGACGTAGATGAACTGGTCGGCGGCAGTGGCGTCGCTGATCCCGGCGGCCTCGTTGTTCTCGACCTGGACGTTGACGGTCCCGGCGCCGTGAGCGGGAACGGTCGCCGTGATCTGGTCGTCGTCGTCGACGGTGCAGGAATCGGCAGCGGTGCCGCCGAATGTGACGTCGCCGGGACAGTTGGCGCCGGTGAAATTGATGCCACTGATGATGACGATGGCGCCGCCGGCGATGGTATCGCTGGCAGGGCTCATGCCGGTCACGACCGCCTTTTGCGGGCCGTCGTCGTCACTGACCGTCAGCGTGGCCTCGTCTGGCGGCCCGATAGTACATGGGTTGGTCGGAAAACGTCAGGTCATCGATCGTAATGGTGGCTATCGCGGGTGCCATCCAACGCCATGTTGTCGAGGGCGAGGATAGGAGCGATGCTCTTCGACGAATTGCCGCCGAAGACCGTGGTGACACCCGAGGTCGGAGAGTAGCCGGCCGGCGTGGTCCGGTGATGGTGTAATGGACGTAGGCGCGTCCTCGGTGCCGCCGGAGCGCAAGATGGTGACGTTGAGACCGTCGCCTTCAGTGACCGGGTAGTCGGTCTGCACTGAGACTGCAGGTGCCTGCGGCGGCGCTGGCTTCGTTAACGCTGCTGGCCGCAAGGGCGAGGCCGACCGCCATCGCGATCAGGCCAAGGACAGAGAGCCGCAGCCACTGCGGCGCGACGTTTGTTCTTCCCATGTCGAACCTCCCTTTGACCGGTGCCCCGCCGATCCGGTCGGTTTGACACGTTTCACTATAGGTCAGTATTGGGTCTCGGGATACCGCGAAGGCTGGTCACTGTTGGCGGCAGCTACAGCACTATTGGGTTGCATTGCCGGCCCCATTGCATTGTGAACCGGCTTCTCAGGCGTCGGCGACCATCTCGCGGACTTCCTTCAGGAGGCGAAGCGAGGAGAGTGCCTGGGGCTGGTCGGCGACCATGCTCCGGACGATGACGTCGGTATAGCCGAGCCGGGCGAGGTTGCGAAAGTTGTCCGCGACTTCGGCCGGGGAGCCGTATACAGGAGCGTCTTTGGGGAAGCCGCGATAGCCCTTCTCTGCTATGGGGCCGGCGGTGCGAGCGGCTTCCTCGCTCGTCTCGCCGACGAAAATGTCGCGGCGGATAGCGGTGACCCCGGCGGGTTTTCCGGCGGCGGCGCAGGATGCGCGGTAGTGCTCGATCTGGTGGCGGGCATCGTCGATTGGCTCCCGCGGGGCTGCCAGCCAGCCGTCGCCCATCCTGGCGGCGCGCTCGATGGCGATGTCGGCCGAGGCAGCGACCCAGACTTCGACCGGCTCCGGGGGCAGCGGCGAAATTGAGGCATCGGTGAACTGGAAGCGGCCGTCGGAGGACACCCGTTCGCCGGCCCAGAGCCTGCGCATAGCCGTCAGCGATTCCTCGAACGCCGAAGGGCGCGTGCGCATCGTCGTCCCCATGGCGGCGAACTGGTCGTCTCCATAGCCGAGGCCGCACTGCATGATGAAGCGGCCTTCGGCCAGCGATGCGAGCGTCCCCACCTGCTCGGCGAGGAGGACCGGGTTCCAGAGCGGGAGGAGAAAGAGGCAGCCGAACGGCCCATCGCCCCATTCGGCGAGCAGACGGCCCATCATCGGGATGTTCTGGTAGTAGGGCGCCGGGGTCGCGTGGTGATCCCCGACGAAGAGCGAATCGAGCCCGGCCTCGCGGGCGGCCACGGTCCGTTCGATCATCCAGCGGGCACCCTCGCGGGCGTCGCGGACGGCATGGCTGCTGGTGAGAGAGATTCCGATGCGCATCAGGCGCCTCCTTGCAGTGCACCATCGATCCGGCGCACCAGTTCGGCGGGCAGGGGTCCGGCAGCCTCGGCGGCGATGCAGTCGCGAAGCTCGGCGCGGTTCTTGACGCCGAGCACGACGGTCGAGACGCCCGGCATAGTCAAGGCATAACGATGGGCGAGGTTAGCGGTCGAGACGCCGAGTTCGACTGCTATCGCGCGGAGGGGCGCGGCGCGTTCGAAGTCGGCGATCCCGGGATGGCCGGCGGGCAGGTCGCGATCGATGGTGTCGGTGAGTGAGCCGGCGGCCACGGCACGAATGCCCATGACGCCGACATCGTGGCGGGCAGCGGCGGCGATAATCTCCCGGGTCCGGGCGTCCTCGTCGAAGCGGCGCATCTCGCCGAGGGCGTCCAGCGGGTTGGTGATGCACTGGCAGACGTCGGGTCGGGGGCCATGCTCGAGGACGTCGAGGATGGCGGAGGGGACACCGACTGCCGTGATGCCCCAGGCGCGGATGCGGCCCTGTTCGCGGATGCGTTCGAAGGCCGAGACGACATCTTCGCGAAAAAGCATGAGCGAGGTGTTGGGGCGAGTGGCGCCGGGCAGGTCGGGCCCAACCTGGCCGTGGAGGATGAAGACATCCACGGCATCGAGGCGCATCCGCGAGAGGCTCTCGTCGAGGCTCGCCGAAAGCTGGGGATACACCTCAGCGGCCGGGGGATTGCCGAGGAGGCACTTGGTCGTGAACATCAGGCCCGCGGGCGGGTGGCCGGTGAAGGCTTCGCCGACGACGGTCTCGGCCTCGCCGCGGCCATAACCGGGCGCCATATCGAAGAGGGTGATGCCTGAGGCTGCCGCCTCGCGCACGGTGGCCACCGCCTCTTCGCGGCTGGTGGGGCCCCAGACGGCGCCAATGCCGCCCCCACCCAGGGTGAGACGGCTGACGGGTCCGAGGGGGCCAAGCACGGATGTGTTCACGGCCCGAAGCATACAGGGCAGCGCCGTGGCGACATGGCTTTGGGGACCTTCGTTGGACGGGCCGGCTGTTGCGGGGGCCGCCGAGGGCCGAATTTTGGGCGGCCGTAAGCGAGCGAACCATGGGCGGCGGATTCTGCGCCTGCGACCAGAGCGGCGGTTGGCCGTACCATGCCCGAATGGTCGATGCTGCCCCGGGCCAGGCAGCGCCCCCCAGGCAACCGAGCGGACTGCTTGTCGCTGCCGGAATTGTCGCTTTCGGCTTCGTCGGGTCACGTTTGCTCGGCGTTGTGCGCACGGCCGCGATCGCGAGCCAGTTCGGTTCCTCGCCGGACATCGCTGCCTACCGCGTGGCCTTCCTTATCCCCGACCTGATTTTCCAGGTGCTCGCCGGGGCAACCCTCGGCAGCGCATTTATCCCCGTGTTTGCGCGGCTCTACCGGCGCGATGGGAGCGAGCGCGCCTGGCAACTGGCGAGCTCAGCCCTGACGATCGTGACGACGGCGACGGCGGTGCTTTGCGTTGTCGCGTTCATCTTCGCGCCGCTGATCGTTCCGGCCATCGCTCCCGGCCTCGATAGCGGCGACGGAGACGTGCAGGGAAAGGCCGTGAGCCTGACGCGGCTGATGCTGCTATCGCCTTTCCTCTTTGCGATCAGCGGCATGGTGACGGGGATCCTCAACGCGAGGCAGCAGTTCTTCCTGCCGGCGCTGGCGCCGATGCTCTACAACATCGCGATCATCTTTGGGGCGGTGGTCCTGGCCGACGCCTGGGGGATCAACGGCCTTGCGATCGGCGTGGTGCTTGGCGCAGGCCTCCATCTCGCGGTGCAGCTGCCGGGACTGGTGCGGGAGAAGTTTCACTTCCGTCCCCGGTGGGACTGGCGGGACGATGCGGTGCGCGAGGTCGGCCGGCTCATGGGGCCACGCGTGCTGGGGCTCGCGGCGGTGCAGCTCAACCTCTTTGTGACGGTGTTCTTCGCCTCGAAGATTGGCTCGGCGGAGCTGGCGGACGTGACGTATGCCTTCTTCGTGGCGCAGCTACCGCTTGCGCTCTTCGGCATGGCACTTTCGACGGCGGCCTTCCCACGCCTGGCGGACCTGGTGGCGGAGGAGGACATCGAGGGGCTGGTCACGACGGTCTCCCGGGTGTTGCGCTTCATCCTCTTCCTGACGATCCCGGCGGCGGTGGGGCTGGCGTTGCTGCGGGAACCGGTGACGGAGGTGCTGCTGCAGCGGGGGGAGTTCACTTCGGCCGACACGGCCCTGACAGCTGCGGCGGTCGGCTGGTACTGCCTCGGGATCATCCCCCAGGCGGGGCTGGAGATTCACAGCCGGGGCTTTTATGCGCTGGGCGACACGCGGACGCCGGTCCTGCTCACAGGGGCGAACCTCGTCCTCAACGCCGTTTTGTCCGCGCTGCTATGGAAGCACTTCGGCATCGAGGGGCTGGCGTTCTCTGTGGGCGTCGCTTCGTGGGTCGAGTGGCTGGCGCTCTACCATCTCTACGCACGGCGGACCGGGGCCACCACGGGGCCGGAACTCCAGTTTACGAGTGCCTACGCACTCTGCGCCGCCGCGATGGCGCTCTTCGTTGGCCTGGCCTGGGGAGCGCTTGAGGTGGGAGGGATGCCGATTCGCTGACAACGGGTGTGGCGCTGGCGGGGGGTGGGGCGGCAGTCTACCTGGGGATGGCGATGTTGCTGAATATTCCCGAGGTGGAGGAGGTGCGTTCGCGGCTGCGGCGAGAAGGTCCGGCCGAAGACCCGGGTTAGTGGGCGGCGGCGTAATGCTCGGCGAGGAGGTCGCGCCCGAAGTCGGCGACGGGGTCGCGCCACGAAGTGTGGACGTGGTTGGCGCCGTCCTGGACGCAGTCGTACTCGATGAGTAACCGGGGTCCGTGGAGGCGCCAGTAGTGGGGGCCACCCTCGTCGGTGCTGCCTGCCCAGGCGAAGTGGACATCGGCCAGGGCTTCCGGGGTGATCGGCGAAGCTTCGGCGAGGGCTGGCGGCAGGCGGCGGCTGAAGACGGATGCCAGGTCCATGAGGACGTCCCCGGCAGCAGTGCCGGCGATCTCTCGTCCAGGGACGCCTTTGGGCGATGCGGGCAGGGCCAGCGCCTCGTAGAGCGCTTCCGTCATGCCGAGGCTGGTAGCGAAACGGCCAATGCGAGCTTCGATGGCCGGGTGCTGCTCGGTCGGGACGCCGCGCATGAGTTGCCATTGGGGCGGCGGCCGGTTGCCAACCTCGAAGCGCGGGCGGTTCGCCGTCACCATATCTTCGGGTGCCGCCGGGGAGATGATGGCGGCTCGACGCTGTTCGGCGGGGAGAGCCTGGAGGAGCGCCCGGCCGAGGTCCATTTCGTCGGCAAGGGGTCGCATGAGCTGTGACCCCACTGGGTAGCGAGCCGGGTTCGCGCCGAAGAAGAGCGGCTGATAGCGCACGTCGTCGCCGGCGAAGGTGTAGTTGACCGAGACGTGGTGGCCGCCGAAGCGCCAGCCCCAGCCGGAAGCAGCGCCGGGGTCGCCGAAGATGGTGAGGTAATAGAAGTTCGGGTCACGGCCGCGGCCCCGGTCGGCGACGAATTGGCGGTTGAACCCCTCCCGCCCGTCGAGGACGTTCTCGAGGCCGATGATGGTGCAAACGGTGTTGTAGCCGGCTTCGCTGAGGCCCGTGTGGAGAAGGACGAAGGCCAGACGCTGCTGGGGGCCGTCCATGTCGCGGAGGCTGAGGCCGCCATGGTCGGTCGGTGTGTAGAACCAGGTGGAGCGCTCGCCGTCACCTTCGAAAGGGAGGTTGGCAATCGAGCGTTGTTCGGGAGAGAGCGCTTCGAGGAAGGTACGTGCTGCGGCTGCCATCTGCTCGATGGCCGCTGCCGTGGTGCTCCGGGTCGGTGTGGCCATGGTGGCCTCGCTTAGATCGCGAATTCCGTTTCCATCTTGGCGGACTGGTCGAAGTAGTCCTGGATGGTCTGGTTGATCCGGTAGAAGATGTCGCGCCGGTTGTAGTCCTTACCGATGGCGAGCTCTTTTTCGGAGTGGAGGTCGAGGGAGTTGAGGGTGAACTCGTGCTCGGCACGGCCATTTTCCTTGATGTTCTGGAGCATGGCCTTCCACTCATCCGGCTCCTGGACGAGGGTGAAGTCGAGGTCCTCGGAGTCGGGCGAAGGGATCTCTTTGATCTCGGAGATTTCGAAGCCATCGAAGACGACCTTGAAGCACTTGTCGCCGACCTGGACGCCCATCTCGGCGTCGGCGGCGCCGAACTGCTTGAAGCTGTCGGACTTTTGGAGCAGGTCGGCTGCTTCCTGGAACCAGTCAACGGATGGAAAAACAGTCATGGGGCAGGCTACCTCCGCGGATGCCGGCGCGAACGGGCCGGGCGGGCGTTTAGGTTCGTAACCGGATTCTACCCGAGCGGCGCGCAGGCGTGCCAACCGGTGGCCGTCGTTACTGGCATTGGTTGGAGATGCCGGTGATCTGATAGGTCGAATGGTTGCCCAGTTTGCCGTGGCGTCGATCGTCGGGTTCCGAGGCGATCCTGCGGGGCGAGGCACCTGGAAAGTTCGATGGTTCCACGTACCTCAGAATGTCCATCGGTTCCAGTGCTCGCGGACCCCAGGTCAGGATCGAGGCGGATCTGAGACGTCCGGAGGGGTCGTGATACGTCAGCCACCACGGTGATTGCCGCACTCTGGCGGACGCACTGGACGTTGGTGATCGCGGGCCCGGTGCTGTCCACAACCAGCTGGTGATGGCGGTTGGCTGGCCGTGGCGTTGGTGTTGGGCCGGTAGCGTTGACGATGACCTGCACCGATGTCGCCAGCGGCAGGCTTCAGCGTGACAATGGCGGACTGGGCGCCGGACGGCATCTTGGCGCGGTCGATATCGATGACGACCACCTGCTGAGCAGGCGCCGGCCCTTGCTCGAAGCTGGACGGGGTGACCGAGAGCCATGGCTGGTTCGAGGTGGCCACGACCGTTGAGCCGCCGCAGAACGAGCGGTTGTAGAGGGTGAACTGCCAAACGCGCTGCACCCCGAGGCTGAGCACGTTGTTGACGACGTAGAACTGCGGGAGGCAGGCCGTGGGGGTCGCCGTTGGCGTGGGCGTGCGAGTTGGCGTCGACGTCTTCGTCGGAGTGGCCGTAGGCGTACGGGTACCGGTTGGCGTTGCGGAGGGCGTGTCGGTGGGGGTTGGCGTCTCGTCGTCGAGGTTGTCGCCGATGGTGGCCACGCCGGTGTCCGCAGTTGGCGTAGGCGTCGGGGTATTCGTCTTCGTGGGCGTCGCCGTATCGGATGGCTCGTCCGTCGGCGTCGGCGTATTCGTCGGATCGATGGCCGCGGGAAGGTCGACGCCACCGTCGTCGCCCGAGCCCTGGCGGGCAAGGTTGAGGGGGGTGAAGGCAAAGAGGAAGAAGAGGACGGCGGCGAACGCCCCGAGGCCAAGAGCGACGTTGAGTACCCGGGCGGGAGGGAACCAGCCGCCGCCACCAGGCAGAGCGCCGCCGGCCGGCAGGGAGCCACCTCCTCCACCACCGGCGGCGCCGGCCCAGTTGGTCATCAGCTGGCCCAACACATCGGCCTTGAGCGCCGGCGGGGCGGCCACGGGGGCAAAGGCGCCGAAGACGGCCAACGGGCTCACCATCTTGCGCTTGCGATCTTCACACTGGGGGCAACCGGCCACGTGCGCCTGCACCATTTTGCGCACGTCGGGTGTCATCTGGCGGATGCCACGCTCCTCGAGCGCGGCGTCCAGCTCACCGCAGTACTTTCGTCCGTCGTGCAGCATGATGTAGGCCCCAATCGCTTCTTCGACGGCCTTCTTGAGGCGGTTGAGCATCACGTACCCGTTGTTTTTCGTGACGCCCATCACCTCGGCGATCTCGGCGCTGTCCAGCCCCTGGTGCAGGTGGAGCTGGAGGAGCGAGAGCTGTTTCGGGTCCAGGCCGGCGGCGGCCTCCCAGACGAGCGCGCCCATGGCCGTGGCTTCGGCGGCTTCGGCGGGATCGCCGAAGCGGTCGGTGTCGACCACGTCCATGGAGACGTCCTCGCCATCGTCATCCTCGAAGGTGAGGGGACGCGTGCGCGACGCCTTCTCGAGGCGGTTGAGGGCGGTGTTCCTGGCAATCGTGAAGATCCAGCTCTTGAAGCTGGCACCTTCCTTCAGACCGCCCAGGGCATGCATCGCCTTGATGAAGGTGTCCTGGGTGATGTCGGCGGCTTCGTCGCGGTCCCGCGTCATGCGGGCAACGAAGTCGTAGACACGGTCGAAGTACCGGTCGTAGAGATCGGCAAACGCCTGTTGGTCGCCACCGGTGGCGGCGGCAACCAATTCGCGGTCAGTCCGCGTCTCCACTGACGCGATTGCCATTGGCAACCTCCTCGGGTCCGCCTGGTGCCCGAATCAGGGATGGCTGGCCGTCGATTTGCCGGCCATCCCAACAGTGAGACAGCCGTGCGGCGGATTTCTTACAAAATCCGGGTCAAGGGTACATGACTCGGCAACCGGTCAGGGGTAGCCGGGTGGACCTCGCCTTCGCGCGGAACCAAAGAGCATGGCCACGAACATACCGAAGATGAAGCCGCCGATGTGGGCGAAGAAGGCGACTCCCCCACCGACCGAGGCTGTCTCGCCCAGTGAGGCGTAGCCGGCAACGAGATTCTGGACGAACCAAAAGCCAATCATGAGGACAGCAGGGACGGGGAGCGGGATGAATACGAACGGAAAGAGCGGGATGACTACATGCACCGTGGCCCCCGGGAACCAGAGGAAATAGGCGCCGAGGACGCCGGCAATGGCCCCGCTCGCCCCGACAACGGGGACGACCGAGTCGGGTTCGATGGCCATCTGCGTGAACGTGGCGACCGCCCCGGCGAAGAGATAGAAGATGACGTAGCCGAAATGGCCGAGGCGATCCTCGACGTTATCGCCGAAGACCCAGAGGAAGATCATGTTGCCGCCGATGTGCAGCCAGCCGGCGTGCAGGAAGAGCGAGGTGATGAGGGTGACAAGGACGAGGACCACATCCTGGCCCCCGAGGTCGGTGTTGCCCTGGACGGCGTCGAGGAACTCTCGCGGCTGTAGCGACCATTTGCAGTAGAAGCGGTCGAGGTCGGTGGGCGCCGCGTTGTAGCCGTAGCAAACGCCGGCGAACTGCTCCCGGAACTCGGAGGCTTCCTGCCGGCGGGTCGCCGGCAGGGCGTCGGAGAGAGTGAGGGCGTACACGAAGACCGCGATGTTGATGAGGATGAGGGCGTAGTTCACGACCGGAGTCGTGCGCGTCCGGGGGCTGTCGGAAATGGGGATCACGTGGCGGTCCTGCGCAGCCGATCCTACGGGTCCGTGTTGTACGGGCTTTTTGCGGGAGGTTGGGGGTTTCCCTGAGCCGATCGGCGCGTAAACGGCCCGGGTGTAAACCGCGGGGACCGCCGCCGTAATTTCTTCGTAAATCCTGTCCCAGGCAAGGGATTACCCGGTTCCCCATCGGTAGCGACGTTCCTACGGTCGAACCCGGTTGCAGGTGTGCCCCCGCCCAATCTCGCGACCGACGGACGCCGCTATGGGCCGAAGATCGGCCATTTCCCTCGGTGCAACGCTCGCCGCGATCGCCTTTGCGACGGTACTCATCACCGCTTCGCCGTTGCCGGCACGGGCGCTGATGAACTGCGACACGAACGGCGCTGGATTGAGCGGTCCCGAGCAGGAGATGTTCAACTTGATCAACGCGGCGCGGGCCGAGGAGGGCCTCACGCCGCTGATCCTTTCGCCCGCCCTGACGCGGTCTTCGGCATGGAAGTCAGAGGATCGAAGCGCCTGGGGGACGACGCCCTCTGACCCGCTCTTCAGCCACCAGGACTCCCTGGGGCGGATGCCAAGCCCGCGGGCGAACGACTGTGGCTTCCCGGCCGAGGCGGCGGAGAACATCGCCTATGGCTGGGGCGGGGCGAAGGCGACGTTCGATGCATGGATGTCGAGCCCCGGGCACCGCGCCAACATCCTGATGTCGTACTACGTGACGGTGGGCATCGGCGAGTACAACGACCGCTGGACGGCCGATTTCGGGATCTACAACGACGGCGCACCAGCGCCAACGCCGGTCCGCGGCGGCAGCACCGGTGCAATCGAAGCCAGCAGCGCCACCGCCACCAGCGCCACCACCTTCGGAAGTGGCGCTCACGCCTGGGATGACGCATGTCGTCTACGACGGTCCGGCCGGCTGGAGCACGGATGTGTTCGCGAGCCTCGGGAGCAGCCTGGCGTTCGTCTATTCGTGGGACGTAGCGAACCATCGGTGGCTCCGCTACGTGCCGGGGGAAGCGCCGTACGTGAACTCGCTTGCCTGGGTGGAACCGGGACTTGAGTACATCATTGCGGTGAACCGTCCCGGCACCTGGGACTACTAGACAAAACGTCGAAGATCGGCCCGTTTGTCAGCTCACGGATCGCCCCGGGCAAAATGTTTGTAAAACGTATGAATCCAGCCTGTTTCGAGGTATGTGCTAACCACGACCCCCGCTAGGTTCGGGACGGAAGCCGTTGTCTGAACCCGCCAGAACATCGGCTTCATGGGGGACCATGGGACGGATCACCACACGAGCGTCGCTCGCGTTGTTCGCCTTCGGAATGTTCGGCGCTGCCATCTGGGCAGCTCTTTCCGTTGATGGGGCCCACGCCATCACGAACTGTGACACTTCGACGGCCGCGAACGACAGCGCCGAACTGACGATGCTCCAGCTGGTGAACGCAGCTCGGTCCGCCCAGGGCGCCCACGCACTCGTCCTGTCACCCAACCTGAATCGGATGGCGGCCTGGAAATCGGAGGATTCGAGCGCGGTGCCGCCGAACTTCGACCACGTCGACAGCCTTGGACGCTCGCCATTTGAGCGGGGGACGGATTGCGGTTATGGCTCGGGCGCGGCCGAGAATATCGCCTACGGTTTTGGTTCGGCGCAGGCCGCATTCGACGCCTGGATGCAGTCGGCGGGCCATCGGGCGAACATCCTCAATGGAGGGTACGTTGCGGTCGGTATCGGTCACTCGGGAAGCGCCTGGACGATGAACTTCGGCTTCGTCGACGATTCGGGGGCACCGCCACCGACGGCACCGCCGACGAAGACGCCGGTACCAACGAAGACGCCGGCGCCGATCCCTACTCCGACGCAGCACATCATCCGCCCACCTTCGCTGAGTGCGACCGCTACGCCATTCCCAACGCAGGTCCAGCCCGTGGCGCCGACAGCCGAGCCCACCGCCCCAATCCACAAGACCGCTCCCTCGGATCCGAAGCCTACTGAACGCCAGATGGAGATTGGCCTGAACCTCGTGACCTATGGCGGCCCCGACCTGCCCGTGACCACGGCGCTGGGGGTACTTGGCCCGAGCGTGAGCTGGGTCTACACGTGGGATGGCGAGCACTGGCTGCGCTTTTTCCCGGGGAGCCCGCCTTACGTGAACACCCTGACGACGATGCGAGGCGGGGTGGCCTACTTCATTCAAATGAAGAGCAACGCGATGTGGGCGTACTAAGGGACGAGACATAGTCCTGCCCCGAATGTAGGGGCGATCCCGTATATCGACGCCCCGAGAGCGCACCTAATCTACCCCCAACCCGTCTGGTACAATCCCGGCGTCGCCCGTGAGGTACGCCTTAGACTTCCGGAGCGATAGCATTGCAAAAATCGCCAGGAGCCACGATCAGCCCACGGATACCCCTGCTACGCCGTGAAGAACCAGATTCCGCAAATATGGATTCGGCCAAGGGTGGCCCGATGACGGAGAGCGAAACGGCCGTCGCGGGTTTTAGCGCCTCCGACTCACTGGTGGCAGCGTTCCATAGCCCACAAGGCCTGGCGTATGGGCTGGCCCGGCAATCCGGCGCCGACTTTGCCGCGATCATCGCCTGTGATGACGGCTTTGACACGATCGTGGATGTGTACCCAACCGACCTTGGCTGGGCAATCAATGCGCCGGCGCCGAGCGAGCTCTTGCAGGGCGAACGGGCCGGCAGCTGGACGACGACGAACAGCAACCTCCCGGCAGCGCCGGCAGGCACGCTTGCGGCCCACCTGCACGAGCTTGGATTCGCCTCGGCGGGCCGCGTGTTCGTGGGCGATGGAGACCGGCCCTACGGCCGGGTACTGTTCGCGAGCAAGTCTCATGACTGGCACATGCCTGAGCCAATCCCGGTGTTCGAACAGATGCTCCAGGGCCTTTCGCCCTATATCCGTGACAGCGCCCGATCGGCGCAGCGGGCAATGCAGCGACAGCTCTTGCAGGCCCAGAAGATGGAGTCGCTTGGCTCCATGGCCGGGATGATCGCCCACGACTTCAACAATTTGCTGACGACCGTGCTGGGCTATACCAGCCTGCTGAAGATTTCGCCGACGATGAGCGAACGTGACCGCGCCAGCCTGGACCTGATCGAGGACGCGGCGCACCGGGCGGCGGACCTGAGCGGGCGCCTTCTGACGTTCGCGCGAGGGGGGCTGGCACGCTTTGGGCCGCTTGACCTGCGAGCGGTGATCCATGACTCGGTGAAGCTGGCGGAGCCGGCGATCCACGAGAAGATCACGGTCTCGGTGGACCTGCCGGGCGCGCCTGTGCCGATCGAAGGCGACGGCAGCCAGATGCAGCAGGCGGTGCTGAACATCGTCCTCAATGCGGTGGACGCGATGCCGGACGGTGGTTCAATCACGATCTCCCTTAGGGCTGAGGGCGACCAGGCGGTGCTGGTGATTGCGGATGATGGCCCGGGGATGGACGAAGAGACGCAGATCCGGATTTTCGAGCCGTTCTTCACGACCAAGCCTATTGGCTCTGGTTCGGGGCTGGGGATGGCGATTACGTATGGGATTGTGGTGCAGAGCCATGAAGGCTCGATCAACCTGGAGACGGCGCCGGGCAGGGGAGCACGATTCACACTGCGGCTGCCGCTGCTCCAGGAGCCCACTGAGCACCTTACGTTCGCGGACCCGGCGGTGGACACGGACCTTGTGCTTATCGTGGATGACGACGATATGGTGCGGCGTGCGACGGGTGAGGCGATCAAGTACCTCGGGCTACAACGCGGTGGAGGCTTCGACGGGGCGGGTGGCGATCGAGCTGGTGCGGGCGCGCCCGGACCGGTTCTCGGTGGTGTTGCTGGACCTGGTGATGCCGGAACTCACGGGGGCGGAGACGTTCCGGGAGCTGCAGAAGATCCGCGACGACCTGCCGGTGATCGTTTGCACGGGGTACGCGGCGGACGGCCACATCGATGCAGCCATGCGCCGGAAGATTGCGGGGCTGGTGCAGAAGCCGTTCACGCCGGAGCGGCTGAGGGCGGCAATCCAGGAAGTGGTGCCCGCTACCGGGGAGTAGCGGGAGCCAGCGACGGCGAACTCTCCCGTACCCAGACTGAAGTACCCGGGCTCAAGATGTTCCGGGGGCATGGCCCCGGTGTGCATACTGCTGTGTCGGGAGACCGGTGCCGCATCCCGCGGCCACGGAGGGCCGCAGCCCCGGGCGTGAGTACTGCTTTGTCGGGAGACCGGTGCGGCATCCCGCGGCCACGGAGGGCCGCAGCCCCGGGCGTGAGTACTGCTTTGCCGGGAGACGGGTGCGGCATCCCGCGGCCACGGAGGGCCGCAGCCCCGGGCGTGAGTACTGCTTTGTCGGGAGACGGGTGCCACATCCCGCGGCCACGGAGGGCCGCAGCCCCAGAATTCAGGACAGACAAAACGGGCCTCCCTTGCGGGAGGCCCGTTCGCTTGTAGCCGGTGAAGGCGAGGATTACTTGGTGCGGCGTGCCACCGCGATGCCGGACGCGCCGAACGCGAGGACACCGAGGCCGAGGACCGCGAACAGCCACGAAGACGTGCTCGCAGAATCATCAAGACCGCTACCGGTACTCGGCGCCTTCGGAGTCGGCGTCGTGGTGGTCGTTACGACCGTGAGGTCCAGCTGGTTGAGCTGATAGTTCAGCCAGCTACCCGTCTGCTGCGCCTTGTGGCCACCGACGTAGAAGTCGATGGACGCACCTTCGGTGCCGCAGTTGGGAGTCTGGTCCGGGTCAAGCGCGGGGCTCTCAAGAGAGTACCGGGCCTGGGAACCAGAATTGAACACGGTCGTGACGCCACAGGCGACCCCGCCGATCTTCGCTTCGACCACGGTGCCGGGCGCCGGTGCGGCGCCATCTACCAGGATCGAGCCTACGAAGGTCGCGGGCGGGGCCGGAGGAGAATCCGCGGCGGCTTCGGAAGCGGTGAGCGTGCCGATGCCCAAGAGCATCACTGCCAGCCCAATGCCGCCGAACCACTTCAGAATCTGCGTCATTCTCATTTGCTCCATTCTGTGGTGTGACCTTGTAACCACTTCGTTAAGGGTACTGCCCTTCCCCTCCGATGGGGAGGGGAAGGGACGAGCGCCCTTTACAGAACTAGTTAACGTCGGTCACGACCTTCCAGGTGATGGAATTCGGACCCTTGATGGCAATCCAGTAAGCATCGCCTTCGTTGAGACCGGTGAGGTCATTGGCACCAGGAACGCCGACACCATCCGGGAAGAAGCTGAGCCACGTCTGTGACTGCTGCTGCCAACCGTAGACGGCGGTGACCTGGTCGAGAATGTTCGTACCGCCCGCGTTGGCGCCCGTACCGGAGAGAGCGTCCGTCGGCGAAATGCCGTCGGCGCCAGCCCAGGTGATCAGGCTCCAGCGGAAGTTGAGCGTGTACTCAATCTCGTCGGTGAAGTCGACGATGACGTCGAAGCCGAGGTCGCCCTCAGGTTCTTCGGCGATGAGGAAGACGTTGGTGCGGCCGAGGAGGCTGTTGGACAGCTTGACCCAGGTCTGGCACTCGACGGTCGACCCGTTAATCGGGTCGAACTTCTTGTGCGTGTGACCGGTCTCGGCGGTGCTGTACATCGTCGTCGTGGCATCTTCGTTGGTCACGGCGATGTCGTACTCGTGTTCGGCGTCGACGAAGCGGCCGCCTTCATCCGAGTCGATGAGCCAGTCAACGTACTCGCCGAGGATGGGGTGCAGGCTGACGCGGCCATTGCTGGCAACTTCACCCTGGCACGTACCGTCGCGGTCGAGGCCGTGAAGGACGATGTACTTGAACTGCTGCGTCTCGCCGGGTTCGACGGTGACTTCCTTGTAGCCGCCCCACGTCCAGTTGACGGTGGCAGCGTTGGAGGAAACCGGGAAGTGCTTACCCAGGAAGTCCGGGTAATCGGCGGTGGCGCTGATGGTGGAGACGCCAACGACATCGCCCTGTGAACAATGAGGATTGTTCTGGTACAGGTTGACTTCGCAGTCGTCGAAGGTGAGGTTGGCATCGCCGTTGGCGATGACCATGAACTCGCCGTGGTTGTCGCTGAAGACGACGAGGCGGCGGGCGATGGTGGCATCGCCGTAGACGGCCGACGGCGTTGGCGAGCTCGGCGGCCAGCGCGGCGCTGATCACCTGGCCCGGGCTGCCGTTGCGGTTCACGCCAACCCTGACTGCCTGCCAGTACTGGTAGGCGTGACCGTTGCCGGGAGGGCACGGAATCGCCGAGGCCGCCAGGACCATCGAGGCCCCAGGTATTCCAGAGGAAGCCACCACCCAGGACGTTCGCCGGGAGCCATGGGCTCTCAGGAATGTCGGTGAAGTAGTAGGCGTTCGGGTAGACCTGGGCTGGCCGTGTCGGCGCCACCGATGTAGTAGACGTCCTTCTTGAGCACCTGCTTGATGAAGCCGGCGCCGTTGATGTCGACGGTGATAACAGCCGAAGGCATCGGGGCGTCCCACCAGTCCAGCACGCCGTCACCAAGGATGGTGTCCTTGATGTTGCCGGGGACGAGATCGCTGAGGGCGGCGCCACCGAAGACGGGGGCGAGGCCAGGGATGTCGATCATGCTGTAGGGGCCTTCGAACGGCACGCCGTTGAAGACGAAGATGGCCGTACCGGCAGCCGTGGGGCCGCGGTGGACGGGCTAATGCGAGACCGCGGTACCGGCAACGTTCGTGACCGTGTAGACGGTCGTGCTCGAGCCGATGCGGATGGTCTGGCCGATAGGCAGCTGGGCTGCGCTGGCGACCTTGAGTACTGACGTGGTGCTGCCCGCAACCGTCGTGGTCACCTGCGTCTGAGCCAGGCCGTCAGGCGAGGTCAGAGCGATGCCCTTGGTGTTGTTGGGGGCGAACATGTAGTCGTACTCGGGCCGGCAGTCGTAACCGCAGGAACCGCCCTGGAGGAGTGCCCAGTCATCGGGCATCACCCAGCGGTCGGCCGGGAGGACGTTGGTCGGATCGCTATCGTCGCGCACGCGGCCCGACGGGTTGGTGTTGAGGAACCAGCCGGTGACGCGACCGCGGACGAGGAGGTCCTTGCTCACGTTCCAGTCGGTCTCGGTGACGTCGGTCAAGGAGTCCCACGGGTTACCGGGGGCGAAGTCCTTGCCGGTCGCGTTGTGGGTCGGCTTCTCGACCGAGGTGACGAGCGAGAGGCTCACCGTGTTGATCTTCATGTAGTAGATGACGACGGCGACCTTCGGTCTGGTTGTCCGGGAGATAGTTTCGCAGTAGCCACCGTCTTCGTCGCAGTCAAGGCCATCGACGAACAGCGTCAGGTCGACCTCGCCGTTGTCTTCCGATTCGTAGATGAAGCGGCTGATGCAGCCGGGCTGGCCGTCGCTCCTGGTCGAACGGATCGATCCAGTCGCCGAATCGAACTGGTCGGTGTCTGCCATCGACGAGTGCATAGGCCTGGTCGTTGCCTACGGCGTAGGCCCAGTTGCATCGGGGACGAAGTTGCCGGGGCCACTGCCACGGACCGCAGCGACGCTGAAGTCGTAGGAGTTCTGGCCGAAGACATCAACGAACGGGCAGAAGCCGTTGCCCTGGACGTAGTCCTCGCCGTAATAGTCGTCGCCGGCTGGAATGCGCCAGTCGTGCTCAATCATTACGCGCTGACCGGCCCAGGCCAGGACGACCTGCTTGACCGGGTTCGGCGGGGTGATGAGGTGGATGATGACGTCCTGGTAGACATCAAGGCCGACGCCGCTACCAAGCGTGCCGGGCTCGCTGCCGTGGAAGGTAACGACGATGCTATCGCCGACCTGGCAGCCGATGCCGAAGACGGTGATGTCCGGGTTGTCGAAGACGCCGCCGTCGTTGTCGAGCTTGGTGACGCCTTCGTCGGAGCCTTGGAAATCGCCGCAGGAGGAGTCAATGGAGACGTCCCACTCGACGCCGACCAGCGCGACTTCGGCTTCGGTGGCGCCCGCGCTGTTCACGTGGCTGCCATAGAAGACGTCGGTCAGGTTGATCGGGGCGAACTGGAACTCGCTGTAGGCGCCGTTGAAGTAGGCGGGAACATCGAGTGTCAGGGCAACGCCGTCAACGGCACAGCCAGTCGCACCGACCGTGGCGGCCGATTCCTGGACCTGGGCCATAGGCTCAGTAGGCTCCTGCAGCAGGAGTTCACCCGGAGCTGGAGGTAACGCAGCTCTCGTCGAGCCGGTTCCATTCCTTGACGAGGGCGGTGTTGGTGGGCCCGTCGTTGTCGACGAGGTCGCCGTCGTTGTTGTCGTCGTTGCTGTCCCAGCTGGCGTTGTAGGTCTCGCCATCATCCGCGCCGGTGTAGTTGACCGAGATTTCCTGGTCGCCGGCGTTCACCGAGATCCAGCTGAAACAGGTCGCGTCGAGGAGACCACCGTTGCCGCCATCGTGGAGGGCAACACCATCGCCGACGAAGAGGCGAAGGTCGGTAATCGTCGGGTCTGCGTCAGCGGGTGAGCTGTAGCCACCGCCAGCGACGACGTTGATATCGTCCAGCTCGACAGGGATCTGCAGCGGGACGGGCGCCTCGTCGGGGTCGCCAGGATCGGCAACGCCGTCACCGGTCACATCGATGCCGGTATCGGCAGCGACGACACAGATGACGTGGCGCGAGCCACGGACATTGTTGTTGACGTGCTGAGCGGGAACGACGTAGAGGTCAGTCTCACTGCTGTACGGTCCGACATGTGCCGGAGCTCAGCGTGCGGCGTATTCTTGGTGCCGATTGCGAGATGAAGGCGAGCAGTCGAGATGCGGTAGCACCGTCGATGCACCGACAGGCGAAACGACATCGAGGCATACGGTGCCGCTCGTAGTCGCCGACGACGGTGACGGTCGACCGTGGTCTGCCGTTGTGATGTCGGCAGTTGTTGACCGTCACGTCGAGAATATCGAGCGTGTCGTTCACGTCGGTGGCATCGCGGCGCTACATTCGTCTGATCCGGACCGTTCGCCGAGTTACCGGTCTGCGCAGTCGATACCAGCGGGTAGCGAGAACGTGAAGGTGTGCTTCGATGCACCAACGCGTTGGTTGCGTCGGCGGACACGGAAACGGCGTTCGTCGCGGCGAAAGCTCTGGAGAGTCCGTCATCGACACAATCAATCGCGGCCACCGGCCCCGGCATCGTCCAACTGGCAGATCGGTCGGTGGATCAATCTGTCCACCGGCGGCGTCAACGAGGAACTCCAGGGTCTGTGTGCCGCTCACCCAGTTACCCCGGCGAGGATGGGGCACGTCGTTGTCGTGCCGTCATCCGTGCAGTCGTATTGGGAGGATCTGACGGAAAGCCCCGCCCCGGTGGCCTGCACGTATATCAGGTTGGTGTCGTGGGTGAACACGAACGCGCCAGGCGTCGTAGAGGTCACCGCGTTGCTCGGCGTAAATGTGGCGCCGAACCAATAGATGATGGATTCGCCTCCATTGGCTGGCCCGTCATCCGAGACGTCTATAACCGTCGTCGAGGAATGTCGGCCTTTGCCGTTTGCAGCGCGAACACCGTAGCCATTGCGGCGAGCAGGAGGACAGCAGAATCCCTACGCGGGTCCGCCAGCTCCCTGCCGCTTCAGCAAGTTGTTGCGTCAATTTCTGTACCTCTCCAGTCATATGTGACTGTGGTGGTTGGCCTTCCCTCGCATGCTGCTCGGGAAGCCTTTTTCGTTTTATCCGGACTCGCCCGGATTTGCGGGCTCTTGCCTCACCGTCTCCACAGGGGAGGGCCGGTGTGGCCACTTTTGGTGAGGTGCCCGCTCGTCGTGCCGCCGTTCCCCGGCGCTGGGTCCGGACGGGTCCGGGCTTTCCCTCAATTTGGCGAAATCAGCTTGTTGTATGTCACCTGGTTCGGCCTTCTCGTTGTTTCCTTCCGGCTTTTAGGGCTGGAAGGACGCGCCGGGCTCTAGGCCAGGTGGACGGCGAGCAACCCTCCTTTCGTCAACAGGGAATGCACTTCCCACTTCCGCTCAACATAAGAACGGGTTCCAACCCCCAAGGGGTGGGAACCCGACCGAGCGGAACTGTAAGAAAACCGGGCACCCTGGGGGGCCTGGTGGAAGCTGTGTGTTGCCAAGTATCCTCCCGCGTTGCGTCCAACGGCGGAGAGCCGACCGGGCGAACCCGGCTGGCAAATTCCCACGGAGCGTATCGACGGCTTTACCAAGGGTCAATGCTCCTTTTCCCTGCACGCGCGAACGCGAACAGCGACAGGCGAAGATCGCCCGTCTGGAGTGAGAACGCACGGGCGGGCGCCAAGGTTAACGTGTCTTTTGGGGAAATATCGGGTGAAGGGGAGGGGATGTGAAGGGGTTCTGCGGCGATGCGGGGACGTGAGCGGGAGAGGTGCTTTCCGGCTGGGCGGCCCTCACCCCGGCCCTCTCCAGGGGGAGAGGGAGTTTGGCTGTTGGGGCGGCGATTCAGGGCTCCCCTCTCCTGCTTGGGAGAGGGGCCGGGTGGTGAGGGTCGATGCCGTGGACGGGCATCATTGTCCGACGGCGGTTTCTCATCTCCCGTCTCTCCACCAGCTCGGAGGAGAATGGGAGTGGGGTGGCCGTGATTGCGGCGAGAGGCTGAGGTCGGAATTGGGCGATAGCGAGTCTGGGCCTGGTGGGGCGGGCCGCATCTCCCGGCTCCCCTCTCCCGACTCTCGCGGGAGAAGGGGAGTGAGGGTGGTGCCGTGATTGTGGCGAGGGCGGTTTCGATCTCGGTCTGCACTAGCTCGGAGGCGCTACGTAGTGGGCGCGGCCCTCATCCCCCGGCCCCTTCTCCCGATCTGGCGGGAGAAGGGGAGTCTGGCTGTTGGGACTTGATTCAGGGCTCCCCTCTCCTGTTGGGAGAGGGGACGGGGGTGAGGGCCGCTGCCGCGCGGATCATGTCGAGGGTGGTTCCTCATCTCCGGTTCTCCACTAGCTCGGAGGAGATAGCGTAGTGGGGCGGCCCTCATCCCGGCCCTCTCCCAGGGGGAGAGGGAGTCTGGGCTGTTGGTGGCGACGATCTCAGGGCTCCCTTCTCCTGTTGCGGAGAAGGGGACAGGGGGTGAGGGTCGCTGCGAGGGCGGATCGATATCAGGACGGTTACCATCTCGGTCTCCACGAGCTCGGAGGATATCGTAGCAGCCTCTAGCCGGGCCTGCCGGTACTCGCTGGTCGTGGAAGATCTGCCTCCGTGCCTCGGGGTCGCGATGGACCGGGCCGTCGACTTCGATGATGAGGTGGGCTCCTCGCAGTAGAAGTCGGCGACGAAGTGGTGGATGGCGTGTTGGCGGCGGAACTTGAGGCCGTGGAAGCGGCCGATCTCGCAGGCGTTCCCAAAGAAGGACTCTGTGTCGGGTCATCGAGTGCGAAGGCGACGGGCGCCGGCGATGTTGTGGACGAATCGTGGTGCTGTTCCACGGGCCAAGTCTAGCTCCCCTTCTCCCGTGGCAGTCGGGAGAAGGGGTTGGGGGATGAGGGCCGGATGCTGGCGCTCCCCATACTTCCCCCGTCCCCCCTCGGGTATGCTTTCGGCCCACGACATCGGCAAGCGAGGCGGGCGAGATGAGACCGAGGCAGCCACGGGGGCATGCTTTTCACGGTGGCCGCGGTGACGTGCGGATGATGTGGGGTGGGGTGAGCATGCTGCCCACGGTGGCTTTGGTCGTGCTTGTGGCGATGGTGGCGGCGTGCGGTGGCGATGGATCGAAGGAGGGGGACGCGGTGCCGAGCGCGACGGACACGGCGGTGGCTTCGGCTACGAGTCCGGCGGGGACAGAACCGGTGGGTACGGCAACGCAGACGACGACATCCGGGGCCACCGGCGGGGAAACTCCTGCGGCGACGGCAACGACGCCTCCGCAGCCACTGCAGTTCACGCCGGGACGCAACGACTACACGATCATGGTGGATGGCAAGGCGCGGGAATTCATCGTCCACGTCCCGGCTTCCTACGTCGCAGGCACGCCGGCGGCGCTCGTCTTCATGTTCCACGGGACGAGCCAGGACGGAGAGAAGTTCTGGTCGGACTCGGGTTGGAAGGAGAAGGGGGAGGCCGAGAACATCATCACGGTTTACCCGACGGCGCTCCGCTACTTCGTGACGGACGACAACCGCGTCGTGACGAAGTGGACGTATTCGGAGATCGCGACCATCTTGAAGCCGGGCACGGAAGTGCACGACGACGTGGAGTTCGTCCAGGCCATGCTCGACCGCATCGAGGCGACGTGGACGATCGACCCTGAGCGGATCTACGCGACCGGCTTTTCGAACGGCGGGTCTTTCACCACGACGCGGGTCATGATGGAGATGGCTGACGTGTTCGCGGCGTTCGGGGTCGCGGGCTCCGGTGTGTTGACGCCCACGTACCAGGTGACACCGAGCGACGAGACGGCGGAGCGCTCGCTGTACATCCTGCTCGGGACGAATGATGACAAGGTCTTTGGAAATTCCACGGCAATCGCCTCCGGGATCACCGACGACTTCCCCACCACGGCGGAGGAGTTCCTGGCGCATCCGTACATCCAGGCGATCTTTGGGCGCTGGTTCGCGGTGCTGGGACTGGAGACGACCTATACGGCGGAGCTGGGCAGGCCCGCGCGGGAAACCCTGACCTTCGACACCAGCCTGGCCGGTGCGCCGAATGAGTTACGGATCCGGGTGGTGAAAGACATGTTCCACATTTATCCCGGACCGTCGGACGTGGGCATCGGCTTCCAGGCATGCGACCTCTTCTGGGACTTCTTCGAGCAACACCCACTCGGCGAGTGAATCAGCCGGTGGCGGCCACGGGCGGACAACGCTCCCGGGGCGGCAGCCCGCTCCCGCTATGCTCCCCATGCTCCCCGGTCCCCGCCCCGCGTATGCTTTCGCCCCACTAGACCACCGGCGAGGGGGCATCGCGTGAAACTTGGCATTGGCATCGGATATTCGGGGGCGGAGTTGCGGATCCCGATGGAGCGGATCCTGCTGGCGGAGAAGCTGGGCTACGACTCTGTCTGGACGGCGGAGGCGTACGGGTCGGATGCGATTACGCCGCTGGCCTACATTGCGGCGCTGACGAAGCACATCAGGCTGGGGACGGGGATCATCCAGCTGGCGGCGCGGACGCCGGCCGCGACGGCGATGTCGATGCAGACGCTGGACGCGCTCGCCGGTGGGAACCGGGTGATCTGCGGGCTCGGGGTTTCGGGACCGCAGATCGTGGAGGGCTGGTATGGGCAGCCGTGGGGCCGTCCTTACTACCGGATCCGCGACTACGTGCAGATCATGCGGAAGATCTTCGAGCGGGAAGAGCCGGTGACGCACGATGGTGAGGAGATTTCGCTTCCTTATAAAGGGCCGGGGGCGATGGGCATCGGCAAGCCGCTGAAGAGCATTCTCCACACGAACCCCAACCTGCCGATCTGGCTGGGCACGGGCACGGAGAGCAACGTGAAGCTGACGGCGCAGTACGCCGATGGCTGGCTACCGCTGGGCTTTGTGCCGGGGGCGATGGAGACGTACCGGCCGTGGCTGGAAGAAGGGTTCAAGCGGGCGGGCAACGGCAAGAGCCTGAAGGACATTGAGATCCAGACGGGGGTGAGCGTGATCATCACAAAGGATGTGCGCGAGGCGTTCCGGCGGATGAAGCCGAACATTGCGCTCTACGTGGGCGGCATGGGGCACCGGGACAAGAACTTCCACAACGACATGATGGTGCGCCGGGGCTACGCGGAGGAGGCGAAGGCGATCCAGGAGCTGTACCTGGCGGGGCGCAAGGCGGAGGCTATCGAGGCGGTGCCGGACGAGTACTGCGACGACGGGAGCCTGGTTGGCCCGCCGGAGCGGATCCGGGAGCGGTACCAGGCGTGGGCCGACAGCGGCGCGACGGGTCTGACGGTGAACGGCGATGAGGACGCGATGCGGCTGATGGCGGAGGTGGCGGATATCAGGCCGCGGGCTTGAGCGGTGGGCCGCTCAGGCGGGAGCATTGGGAGCGTGGGGAGCGGCGGCTATCGCCGCCTGGGAGCGATCGTGGTCCCGCGGGAGGCAAGCTCGCTCTTAGAACGGAGTGAGCGCGCGAGGTTGTTCAGGCGGGCGCCGAGATCGGCGATACGAGGCTCCAGCGCTTGTTGGGTTTCAGAAGTAATGGACCCGATCCGCTCGGCGGCGACAAGCCAGCTGTCCAGTTCGAAGAGTGAACCCCGTGCGCGGTCGATGAACGAGGCGTAGTCGAGCGGCGTACTCCGGCCATTGCCCTCAGCGATATTCGCCGGTACGGAAAATGCTGCCCGGCACGACTGATCCCGCATGAACGGGCGCCAACCCTCGCGGTCGCAGAGAGCGGCCACCTCGGTCGCGAGATCCATCGCCACCTGCCACACTTTCAGATCTCGGTACGGTAGTTGGGCCATAGGCGGCGATTCTAACGTGTCACGATGCTCCCAGGGCCGCAGGCCCGCTCCCCGCGCTCCCTATGCTCCCTGGACGGCGAGCGGGTCGTTCGACGTGACGCCCGACTCCCGAAGGGCGGCCAGCTCCGCCTGCGAGAGGCCGAGGGCTTCGGTGAGGACTTCGTCGGTGTGTTGGCCGAGCAGGGGGGCGGGACGGTACTCGAACTCGCGGGGGCGTCCGTGCCAACGGGTGGGTCCGCCGAGGTAGCGCTTGCGGCCGACAACGGGGTGGTCGAGTTCGACAAAGTAGCCGGCGAGGTGTTCGTCGGCCATTACCTCTTCGGCGGGGTAGACAGGTGCGGCGGCGACACCCCTGGCCTGCAGGGCTTCGGCGAGGAAGTCGCGGTCGCGGCTGGCGGCAGCTGCCGCGCACTGTTCGGGGGTGGCGACCTGGAGGATGTCGCAGAGGGTCGCGACTTCGGCCCCGTCGCGGCAGGAGACGGCGAGCCAGCGCTCGCGGCCGTCGCACTGGAGGACGGCGCTGAAGGCGAAACCGTCCTCGGTGTTCTCGACGCGGGGGGAGGGCTCGCCGAGCTGCTGGGCGAGGACCGGCACGGCTGTCAGGCGCGCTGCCGACTCGAGCTGGGAGAGGTCGATGTAGCGGCCTTTGCCATCGCGTTTACGGGCGACGAGCGCTGCACATATAGAAAGGAAAGCATGTTGGCCCGCGATCGGGTCGCTGGAGTTGATGCCGAGGTTGGTCGCGACCTCATCGTCCTGGTAGCCGGTAAGGGCAACGGCGCCACTGAGGGCGTCGATCGTGGCGCCGTAGCCGGCATTGTTTCGCCAGGGGCCGGTGGTGCCGTAGGCGGACATGCTGACGACGATCGCGCCCGGGTTTACGGCATGCAACTGGCGGGCGCCAAGGCCCATGCGCTCCATCGTGCCGGCGGTGAAGTTGTCGAGGACCACGTCGCAGGTTTGGGCGAGGCGGAAGGCGAGGTCGCGGCCTTCGGGCGTCTTCAGGTCGAGGCAGACGTCACGCTTGTTGCGGTTGCGCTCGATGTAGTAGCCGTACTGGTTCCAGGGTTCGGGTCCGGCGACGCCGTTGGGATAGCAACCGGCCATGGGGCCGTTGGCCGTCACGCTGCCACGGATGAGATCCGGCCGCCGGGCACTCTCGACCTTGATGACGTCTGCGCCCTGGTCGGCGAGCATCCGCCCGCAATGGGGCCCGGCCCAGACGATGCCGAAGTCGAGGACGCGGATGCCGTGCAAGGGCCCTTGCCGGGCCGCTGAGGGATGAGACATGAGAGCGGGAGCGGGAGCCACTTCTTCCGCCGGTGGGGTCCAGGCCTGGAAGGGGGCGCCGGGTACCCTGGCGGCGGTGCCGTCGACTTCGATGGTGTCCCAGTAGTCGCGCTGGGCGAGCTGTTCGAGCCCGAGGAGTTCGTCGGGGGTGGCGAGGAGGCTGAAGGGGAGCCGGGCGGCGAGAGCATCGTCGAAGGCCTGCTGCTTGGTGCGGTGGGAGAGCCAGTCGAGGATGGCGGCATGGATCTCGTCGGCGCGTTCGGCCCGCGAGGAGACCTGGTTGAAACGATCTTCGAGGAGAGCGCCGCCGATGAGCCGGCGAAAACGTTGCCATGACTCACCGAGGCCGCTGATGACGCCGACGTAGCCATCGGCGCAGGGATAGATGCCCCAGGCGGCGGTGCCGTGGTTGCCGCGACGCATCCACTGCTCGTGGCGGAACTCCCAGGTGGCGAAGGAGTGCTCCATGATGCTGAGGGCCGCTTCGAGGATGCTGACCTCGGCGACGCGATGGTTGGGGTCGGCAGCGAAGATGGCCGAGAGCAGGGAGGCGGCGGCGGCTTGCCCGGCGGCGTACTCACCCAGCGGCACGCCGATGCGGACGGGCGACCGGTGCGGGTCGCCTGTGATGAAGAGGATGCCGGCGTAGGCCTGGGTGACGAGTTCGCTGGTCTTCCAATCCTTGCGGGGGCCGCTGAGGCCGAAAGGCGTGATGGCGACGACGGGTTTATCGACAACGCGCTGGAGCAGCGATTCGACGCGGGCAGCCGGCCCTTCGATGATGACGGCGTCGACTGAGCCGAGGTCGACGGAGGCGTGCTCGCCCTCAGGCATGATGGAGACCGGCTCCTTGCCATGGTTGAAGGCGGCGTCATAGAGGGACCGGCCGGAACGTGCGAACGGAGGCCGCTTCTCGAGAGGGTGACCTTCGGGCCAGGTCGCGAGCGTGACGCGGGCGCCGAGGCGGCGAAGCAGGGCCCCTGCACTGGCGCCGGCCACACCTTCGGACATCTCGAGGATGTGGAGGCCTGAGAGGAGATCCGGCGCCGGTGCGTAGCCATCCATGTGGTCGCGAGTCTACGGGAGGCGCGGGTGTAGGTGGAGCGCGGGAGCCCGGGTTGCCCTGGAACGGGCCGACTCAGGGATGATGCGAGGTGCGCCGCGACATCACCAGGATGCCGGCGGCCGGGCCGCCAACGAACAAGACGACATCGACGATGGCGAGGACCAGGGACCGGTCGACAACTTCGGCCGGGCTCGCCGCGTAGCCGTTTTCGAGGCCAACGAGGATATGAAGGTTGAGGACGACGATGAAGGCGACCACCAACCCAACCAACGCCGCGAAGAGATACCGCATTGCCCACACCATTCCGGCCTCCGTGTGGCCCTGAGAATCCAACCCCCGAGGTGTCGGCGCGAGCCAGCATCGGGCCGGGTGTGTCGCGAGTGTACGGGAGGGGGAGTGAGGGTGGGCCGCCGGCGATCGGCCGTCGGGGCCAGGTACCAGTTTCCCGACTGGTCTCCCGAATTGCCGGGACCGTGTTCCCAAGCGCTCGGGACGCCCGGACACATAGCCTCGATGCGACACCCCGGTACAGAGGAATACCCCATGACAAGTATCCCCGCCAGCGTTCCCGTGCCTGCGGAGGCCGCCCCGTCGATATCGGGACGATTACCTTACGACCGGTCACTTGTGGCAATCGTCCTCGGAGCGCTCCTCACCTCACAGATCGTCGCCATTGCGCTGGGCTTGTGGCACCCCGACAGCAACCTCGTGCCTTTCATCGAGGGGCATCGCGACGAATGGTGGGCCTGGCACACGGCCAGTGGAATCGTCTTCGTTGTCACCGCCGGCTCCTACACGGCAGTCATGTGGTGGCTCGTGCCGGGCCGGGGCCGTTTGCTTGCCGTCGCGGGCGGGATGCTCATGACCGCAGGCGTCGCCGCCTTTGGAGCGGGGCTCATGGCGGAGGCGGCCGCCGACTGGTATGCAAGCGGCACCACTGCCCTCACTCCGGCGGCCTCGCACGAACTGCTGGTGTACGTGAACAGCAACGGTGCCCACTTCGACGGGGCGATCACCGCCGGGCTCATCCTCACCGTCCTCGGCCCTCTTGTGTCGGCCGTGGGGCTGAGCATGTCACGCAGCGTTGGATGGTGGCTCATCGGGCTCTTCGCCATCGGATCGGTGGCGGGGACCGTCTTTGGGCCGCTGGAGGCGCTTTCGTTAGTCGCCTACGCGCTCATGAGCTGGAGAGTCTGGCGAGCGTAGCCGGGCACGACCGGCGATATCACTTTCAACTGCGGTTTCGGGCGTCGCGTCAATCGCCAAGGCCCGCGCGCCGCGCCCGGACTATGGCCTCCGCCCGGTCAACGGCCTGGAGCTTGTTGAGGACGTTGGAGACGTGGTTGGCGACGGTCTTCTGGCTGAGGCCGAGTTTGCGGGCGATGGACAGGTTGTTATCGCCGGAAGCGATGAGGCCGAGCACCTCGCGTTCGCGGACGGTGAGCTCGGGAAAGGGAATGGTGGCCTCGAGGGGGCGGCGTGCGAAGTAGCTCGTGATGCGCGTGGCTATCGCTTTGCCGAAGATTGCCTCACCGCTGGCTGCCGCCTCGACGGCACGAACGACCTCGCCCTGTTCGGCGCCCTTGAGGAGATAGCCACGGGCTCCGGCACGCATCGCTGCGAAGACGGTGTCGTCGTCGTCGAACATCGTCAACATGACGACGGCAACGGACGGGCTTGCCTCGACCATCCGCTTGGTGGTCTCGAGGCCGTCCATACCGGGCATCTGGATGTCCATGAGGACGACATCCGGGAGAAGTTCGGCGGCCAGACTCAGTGCTTCTTCGCCGGAGCTCGCCTCGCCAACGAGATCGACTTCAGGAATCGCGTCGAAGAGCGCACGGAGGCCGCCGCGTACGAGCGGGTGGTCATCGGCGACGAGGACACGCCACGGCTGCGACATCAGCATGGCCCCGAAAGCGGGATCGTGGCTGCGACCCGGCCGTGACCGTCGGGGGCGGGCCCCGCTTCGCAGCTCCCGCCGAGCTCGGCCGCGCGCTCCGCCATTGAACTGAGACCAACGCCCCGGCTCCAGGCTCCGTCGCTGCGGCCGTCGTCGTTGACTTCCAGAACGAGGGCTCTGGACTCGATCCGGAGCTCGACCAGGCAGCAGGTTGCATGGGCGTGCGTCGATGCGTTGGTGACGGCCTCAAGGACGATGCGAAAGGCGGCAACTTCCACTGCCGCGGGAAGCTCGGGAAAGGGCTCGCAGGTACGGATTTCTGTTTTCAGGTCAAACGGCGCGAGCTGTTCTCGAAGGGCGCCCACGAGTCCAAGTTCATCAAGGGCCGGTGGGCGCAGTGCGTAGACGAGACGGCGCACGTCACGGATGGCAGCGCGAACCTGGCCGCCGGCGTCTTGCAGCGTTTCCTGCGTCGTTGAAGGGTCGCGGGGAGCAGTCTGGCTGGCGGCGTCTATGAGCATGGCGGCGCCGGTGAGAGTCGGGCCGAGCCCGTCGTGGAGGTCGCGGCGGAGCCGACGGCGCTCCTCCTCGCGGGCGGTGATGAGGCGTTCGCGGGAGCGGCGAAGGTCTGCGGTAAGAGCGAGGCGGGATGCGGCGCCTGCTGCCTGCCGCGCGAGGTCCTCGAGGAGCAGGCGTTCCCGGACGGAAAACGCCGACTCGCCGGTGCGCAGACCCACGACCAGGGAACCAATCTCTTCGCCATGGCGGCGGAGCGGAAAGTTTTCGCAGCGATCCGGGGGAGTCCCGTGCGCAATAAGCCCGGTCCCGGCTGACTCTCGAACTTCGACGCCGACGTAGGGAACGCGCAGTCCGTCTGCCACCGAGGCGACGAATTCCGGCAGCAGTTCTTCCTCGGGATCCGGCCGACTCAAGCTTTCGGCCGACATCGGAGAGCACGCGATAGGGTTCGTCACGGCGGCCAAAGAGGACGCGATTCACTACCTTCTCGACACGACCCCGGGCTGGCGCGAGGGCGAACGCCACGGCCACGGCGGCAACGAACGAAACTGCGGCCCCGGCCCCATCGAAGAACAACGCGGCGGAACCGACGATTGCCCCGTAGACCGCCGTAACCAGCAGCAGAAGCGTGGTATAGACGAACGTCCGCTGGACGACAACATCGATGCCGAAAAACCTGTGGCGCAGCGTGACGGCAACCAGGATCGGCATCAAGAGAACGGACGGCAGCTGGACGGACAGCAGGAACCACTCCGAACCCAGCAGCGGAAACGGAGCGAACACAGCACCAAGGAGATTGCCCAGGACGAGCCACTTCAAGAACTGGCGTTCTTCACCTTCGGCGCGCAACCAGCGAAGGATGACAATCACCGAAAGGGCAAGCATGGGCGGCCCGTACCAGAGAACGCCCCCCTGGTCGAAGCGTTCGAAGAAGGTCCAGGCCATGGGATTGCGGAGCTGGCCGATGGGGGAGTTCGGGTCGACCGCCACGTCGTCGAAGGAGCCAAGCGGCCCAATGGCGAATCCAAAGATGGTCACGGCGAGGCAAAGGAGACCTGCGAATCCCAGCCAGCCTTGCGGCCGCCGTGCGTCGGGGTAGAAGACGATGATCGCGGCGATGATGGGGACTTCCGCACCCGTCCACCAGTCAAACGTCAGCGCGCCGATCCAGGGCTGCGGATAGTGATGGCCGCCGACCTCGCTTGCGATCACATAGCCGTAACCGGCGGAACTGAGGCCATGGCTCAGCGCACCGATCAGGAGGAGCCAGCCGAATGGATTCCGGGGTCGTAGCAGCGCGAGGTACAGACCGGGGACGAGGAAGACGAAGGCAGAGATCGTCTGCTGGATCGTCTGCCACTTCGGCGGGTCGTTGATCTGGGCCGCGATATCGAGATTGCGATCGGCGATGGCGAATCCGATGCCGGCGCCCACGAGGGCAACGGTCACCACGGCGACCGCAGTCGCCAGCGTTCCCGCCCAGGTGGCTCGTTGCCGGACCGCTGCGCTCATCGCCGCCATGTCTCTCCCGGATCCCGCTGAGGATAGCACCGGTGGCCGCCGGTACGGCGGCCACCAGCGAGGTCGACTTTAATGGACGAAATGGCGAGCGGAAGGGGTGAGGAGCAGTCCGCAGACGATGACACTGAGCCCCACGCCAATTCCCGCGAGCACCGGTGCTACACCCAGCCCCGGGAGAGCGAGCAATCCGCTGATGAGCATCACAACAAAGACGGCCCACCATGCCCAGCGTCGCGCCTGCCAGAGCCAGTAGGACACGCCGACGAGAGCGAGCGAGATTATCGTGGAAACGACGATCACCTCGGTGGGGGCTTCGTCGGGGACCCAGGGCAGGGTGACGACGCTCCCAATCGCGTTGAGGACCACTACTGCGATGGCGAGGGTGATCGTGAGGGGTCGTTCTATGGTCGCCCTCCCGGAGAGGACTGTTGTTGCCATGTTGAATGCCTCCAAAGCAAGTTCGGGGGGAGCATCGCAGGCGGGATTTCCCGGGCGGAACCGTGCGCGTTCCCGTGTGGCCGGGAAACACTCCCGGCCGGGCTGCGTATCAACAGCCAAGTGTTTGCCATAGAAAGCTGACGTGAGCGTCAACTTGGGGCAGAATGCGCGATGCAACTCAACGCAAGGAGCACACACCCGAATGGGAAACAGTCTTGAAGGCCGCGTCGCCATCGTTACCGGTTCTGGCCGCGGCATTGGCGCTTCCGTCGCCAAGATGTTCGCCAGCGAGGGCGCGGCGGTCGTCGTGAACGACCTCGGCGCCAGCGTCGAAGGCGAGGGGCACGACGATTCGCCAGCGCAGCAGGTGGTCAACGAGATCAAGTCGAAGGGCGGCCAGGCCGTCGCCAACGGGGACTCGGTCTCGGATTACGACGCTGCCGAAAACATCATCCGCACGGCCCTGAACGAATTCGGCCGCCTCGACATCCTCGTCAACGTGGCCGGCATCCTCCGCGACCGCATGGTCTTCAACATGACCGAGGCAGAGTGGGACGCGGTTATCGCCGTGCACTTGAAGGGCACGTTCAACACCACGAAGTTCGCCAGCATCTACTGGCGCCAGGCCCGCGAAGGCGATTACCGCCTCATCAACTTCTCGTCCGGTCTCGGGCATCCACGGCGCGCCCGGCCAGCCGAACTACGCGGCGGCGAAGATGGGCATCTGTGGGCTTCACCTACAGCTGTGCGAACGCACTCGGCCGCTACGGCGTGACCAGCAACGCGATCAGCCCTGGCGCTGCCACGCGCATGACGGCGACGGTGCCGGATTCGCGGCGCAGGGCGCCGAGCAGCGAGGACGACCCGGCCCGCTCGCCGGACAACGTGGCCATCCCGATCACCTACATGGCGAGCAAGCGGTCAGGCTGGCTGAACGGCCAGATCGTGCACGCCAGCGGCTACACGATCGCTCTCTACAACCAGCCGGAGCAGATCCGGACGTTGCAGGGCAACCAGATGTGGAGCCTCGCAGACGCCAGCGACCAGATGGAAGCGGTCTTCCGCCCGGCGGTAGAGCGCCGCAACTTCTATGACCGCGGCCCGGCCCAGGAAGAGGCCAAGTCCTAGCAGTCTCCCGGGAAGGGAAGCTCGTTCCGAAGGGCGCCCCCGGCCGGGGGCGCCCTTCCCATTTGGCGTTGACGCGACCGTGCCGGCTCCCCTAGGTTTGGCTCGCTCGCGAGGACGGAGGCCCATGCAGGACAGCGAACCACCGGTCATCCGCCTCCGGACCAACGTGGTCGGCTGGTTCGCCGTGGTCGTCTTTGCTTACTACTACAAGGCGGTGCTGTGCGGCTTCCTCGGCCACATTGTGGGTCTGGATTTCATCTGTTCTTCCATGATCCGTGGCATCGACACGAACCACTGGATCGAGATCATCGTCTACTGCCCGCTGCTCTGGCTGGCGCTGCACCAGGTGAACACCGATGTGTTCGGCGACCTGCGCGCCGACCCGCGTTCGTTACGCAGTAATCGGCGGCTCCATCTCGTTGGCGAGTTTGCGATCGCGCTGGTGATTTATGGGACGGGCATCCACATCGCCAACGTGATCGAAATCTACTCGCGGGAACGGGCGAACCTCGACGCCGGCAACCTCTACCACCTGATCTACTTGCTGGACGAGGGCGTCTCGCATTATGTCCAGTTTGTTCCCCTCTTCTTCGTCATCGGCTGGTTCATCATCAACGACCGGCCCGGCCGCACGAGCCATCCAGTGCTCGCGGTCTTCTTTGGCGCCGGGCACGGCGTGGAGCGGGCCGTGGGCATCATCGAGGGGGCGAAATGGTTCCTTGGCCCGCCGACGGTTGTCTGGATCGCGTTCGCGGCGTGGTTGCGATGGCGAAAGGTCGGCAGGGCGGCCGCAAACGAGTTCTTCTTTCGCTACGCCATCGCCTTCATCGTCACCCTGCCGCTGACGCAGCTGACATACTTGCTCCGTTTCCACTCCTTCGCCCAGCCGTCGCACCTGACCGACGGCCGCCTGATCCAGGTCTCGATTGGGGCGATCATCATCACGCTGCTGGGGACGCTGCTCCTTTCGCGAGCGGAACAATGGTGGCGGCTGCGGCAGCGAGCGGTGGCCTAGGGGAGCCGCTTCCAGCCGGAGATATCCAGCGACTCGGGCACGCGGATCATGATGCTCTGGCGGGGGCCGGTGAGGTCGCGGGTCTGGTGGCCCTGGCCGTCGACGTCTTCGGCGAGCACCATCGAGCCGGGGCCGAACTGGCGGCTCTCGCTGCCAAGGGTGACTTCAATCGTGCCGGTGAGGATGACGATGAGGACCCGGCTATCGGCGTGGTGCCAGTCGATGAAGAGGCCGGGTTCGACTTCGCGGAAGAGAATGTCGTTGACGTCGAGCCATTCGGAGATGGCGCCGACGCGGGTGCTGCGCGCGGGAATCTCGAGGTCTTCGAAATGGGAAATCCCGTCGTCGCCTTTGTACATGCGGGTGAGTTTCATAGCGCAGAGCGTAGACGCGTAGGGCGTAGAGGGGCAGCTAGCCGCGGAGGATGGCGAGGGCTTCGGCGGGCCAGTTCGTGACGACGGCATCGAGGCCGGTGGCCATCTTCGCGCGCTGGGAGGCAGCGTTTTGGGCCATGGCGTAGACCTCCAGTCCCTTCTCGTGGGCCATTGCGACGAACGCGGGCGTGATGCGGTCCCAGTGGGCGGAGATGGCATGCGCCTCGACGGCGAGGGCGTCTTCGACGAACTGGTGCGTGGCGGCCCCGGCTTTGGTGTCGCGGAGGAGGGCGCGCGGCGCCTGGGCAGATCGCGGGCGAAGGTGCGGACGGCATCCATCGACTGGGCCCAGAGCTCGACGCGTTCGGTGGCGCCCTGGCGGCGAATTTCGTCGATGGTCGGGAGTGCTGCCGCCGGTTCCTTCAGGTCAATGGCCATGAAGACGCCGTCGGGGAGCGCCTGGAGGGCTTCGGCGAAGGTGGGAATGGGGAGGCCGTTGTCGCGGCGCTTGAGGCGGAGGAGCTGTGACAGTGTGAAAGCGCGCGTCGGCAGGGGTCGACGGAGCAGGCGCCAGAGCGTGTGGTCGTGGACGAGCACGGGCACGCCGTCGCGGGTGAGGCGGACGTCAATCTCGACACCGTCGGCCGCCAGCTGGCCGGCCATGCGAATGCCGGCGAGGCTGTTCTCGGCTTCCTGGTAGGGGCCGGTGCGGTGGGCGATGACGCGGGTCATGCTCCGACGATACGCGGAGGCGGCGAGGTGGAGGAGAGGGAGGTCTCGGGGCCGGGCGTGATCCGAGGGCATTCGGCCCTCACCCTCGGTCCCTCTCCCGAGGGGAGAGGGAAGGTTGTTTCGGCGGGCCGGCGAACGTTGGGCTTCGCGCCAGGGCGGAGCGTGATCCGAGGGGATGCGGCCACGGGGGGCCGCAGCTCCACGGGTGGTCCAGGGTCCCGCGGGCACGGAGGCCCGCAGCCCCGAGGTGTGCCTGTCAAGCCGGCCACGGGGGGTCGCGACTACGCCTCGTACACCACCCGGCCGTTGACCATGGTCATGCTGATGGGGAGGTCGCGGAGTTCTTTCACCGGCACTTTGCGGAGGTCGGCGGAGGAGACGGTGATGTCGGCGAGTTTGCCGACTTCGAGGCTGCCCTTGATGTTTTCTTCGAAGCTGGCGTAGGCGCCGTTGTAGGTGTGCATGCGGATGGCCGTGGTGAGGTCGACGCGCTCGTTGGGGCCGCAGATGTCGCCGTCGCTGGTGGCGCGGGTCTGGGCCTGTTCGATGCCGAAGAGGGGGCGGTAGTCGGTGACGGGCGAGTCGCTGGAGCCGGCGACGATGACGCCCGCTTCGATCAGCGACTTCGCGGGGAACATGACGTCGGCGCGGTGGCGGCCGTAGTTGCGGATGTAGCCGTCGCCGAATTCCCAGAAGAAGGCGGGCTGCATGGCGGGGACGATGCCCTGGCGCTTGACGCGCTCCTGGAGGTCGGGCGGGGTGATGCCGCAATGGTCGATGCGGTGGCGAAGGCCCTCGCGGGGGAACTCGCTCTGGGCGCGGGCCATGGCGTTGAGGGTCATTTCGACGGCCTTGTCGCCGACGGCGTGGACGGTGCACTGCCAGCCGGCGCGGTGCGCCCTGCCGATGAGGTTGTCGAGGTCGTCCTGGGCCCAGTAGGCGATGCCGAAGTCGTCGCTATCGATGGTGTAGGGGTCGCGGGTGGCGGCGGTGGGGCCGCTGCTGCTGCCGTCGGTCATCACCTTGAAGGCGCCGATGCGGAGTCGTTCGTCGCCGAAGCCGGTGCGGAGGCCGGTGTTGAGGATCGGCACGTGGGGGTGTTCGAAGCTGTTGACGGTGCAGAAGGCGTAGATGCGGACCTGGAGTTCGTCGCGGTCGACGAGGTCCTTGGCGAGGTTGATGGGGACACCCATCATGCCGCCGGCGTCGTGGATGCTGGTGAGGCCGCTCTTGAGGTCGGCGGCGTTGGCGGCCTTCAGCCAGCTCGCGCTGTTCGGCCGGCGAAGGCGTGGCGGCGGCCTGGATGGGGCCATTCGCGCGCTCGTAGCTGACGCCGTTGAGGGTGCCATCGCTGTCGCGGTCGTAGCGGCCACCGTCGGGGTCGGGGGCGTTTGCAGGCAGGCCGGAAAGTTCGAACGCCTTTGTGTTGAAGGCGATGATGTGGCCGCAGGTGCGGGTGAAGATGACGGGATGGTCGGGGCTGACGGGGTCGAAGTCGTGGCGGTTGGGATGGCGCTGCTCGCGGAGGCGTGACTGGTCGTAGCCGCGGCCGCGAATCCAGGTGCCGGGCGGGAGGTGGCGGCGCGCTGGCGGACGGCCTCGACGATGGCGGAGATGGACTGCATCCCCGGGGCCTTGCAATCGATGGCGTCCTGGGCGCCGCCGACGCCGGTGAAGTGGTGGTGGGCATCGATGAAGCCGGGGGTGAGGCTGCGCCCGGCGAGGTCGACGTGCTTCGTGTTGGGGCCGCCCTCGGCGCGCACGGCGGCGTTGGAGCCAACGGCGCTAATCCGGCCCGCCTCGACAGCCACGGCCTCGGCGATGGTGTTGTTGGCGTCGACGGTGTGGACGATGCCGTTGTGGAAGATGGTGTCGGCTGGCATGGGGTGCGCTCCTGGGGGGGTGTGGCTGTGATTCTGAGTCGCGCGTATTGACTCGCGCCTCTCTGGGTAATTCCAGCCTCGCGCGGAGCCGGCACCCCAATGCCTGAGCCACCCACGTGTGGGATGTGCCCGCCGCTCGCAGACGCGCCTCTGCCACCATGCACTCCCGCACGTTCCTAAATTTCTCGGGGTGTCAGCAATGATCCTGACGAAACTTCATTCGATCGATGAAAGGCACTGAGAACGCGTTTCAATCCGGTCTGCTTGAAGCCGGGGAGAGGTCGCACTAGTCTCTATGCGATCTACGGTACCGTAATCGACGAACACGTCGTAACGCAACTTTGCCTCCTCTTCCATCCGGCCGGATAACCGGCCTTTATCCTGAATACGCTCCGGCACAGATTTCCCGTATGACGTCATGAGCTTGTGCCTGCTCTCCATAGAACGAGCTCGCGAACCAGCAATCACGTCATCAACAATTACGCTGAGGACATTCGGTCGTTCGGTCAGATCGCTGACCTTATCATCTCATACCAGCGAAGAGCTGCTGACAGACTCCGTCTTGTCCTCTCATCCCATCGTGCGGGCACGAGGCGCGGTGAAGTTTTGTCCGGGCTCGCTTCCGAGTTGGCCCCGAAAACGAAGGAGTAGAGCGCATCAGACACTCCGCCAAGGTCCTCCCTCAGGCTCTGGAAGTCGCATCGTAGACAGCTTTGTCTCGGCTGGGTGTAGCACAATGTTAAATGTGGCACCGAGTCCGGACAGATGAAGCTTAGGTGCAGATTGGAGGATTTTCGTCAGATTGTGCCGAGACCCTCGTCTCGTCCGGGATGCTCTACGCACCGCAGCGGTTGCGATTGCCGGCGGTGCCTTCAAATCTGCCTCCTCACAAAGCGCCTCTGAAGGAGCGCGTCGAACTGTGTCAACGAGTTCGGCTCGCCGTACAGAGTCTGTTTGGTCTGAGTTCCGCGATCGTGAGTCCAAGAGGGCATCGACAATCTCCGCACAGGTCTGCGAAAGACGGCGATCCGCGCGTCCTTCCGTCGGCCTCTCCAGCACGCGCCCACTGCTAGCCAGCACGCGGCAGTACCACATAGAGAGCGAGAGAATCAGGCTCCGCCCGCTCTTTGAGTACCTTCAGGAGATGCTTTTGCCAGATCCCCGGCGTCCGTACACGATCTGATTCGCATTCCGGTCTAGGAGGTCAATCGCACCGGTATCGACAAAACTTCGAGAAGAACCTCCGAACCCTTGGCGCGCTCCGCCCGTTCATCGATCGAAAGTATGGCTTTCGTTAGGGACGTGGTCTTCGGCATTACAAACGATCAACTCCCGCTGGGGGCCTCACTGCCATTAGCTTAACCCCAAGGCTGTTGCCGCAACCAAGTGTCAGGCGACAAGCTCTCGATAGTCACTGCGGAACCGAGCCGGAGAATGGTTCTGTCTTCGTTGGAGCCGAACTCCCGGCCCGTCTGTCGATGTGCGGAGGAGTCACGCCATAGCTATGGTAACTTCCCCCCATGACCAACGACCCCACCCCCTTCCTCCTCGACTCTGACCCCAGCATCCGCTGGCAGGTGATGCGCGACTTGCTTGATGCGCCGGAGGCGGAGTGGCGGGCGGAGCGGGCGCGGGTGGAGACGGAGGGGTGGGGGGCGCGGTTGCTGGCGCTGGAGGATGAGGACGGGCAGTGGGCGGGCGGTTCGTTTGTGCCGCGGGGGTTCGACTGGAGCACGATGGAGACGGCGGGGCAGCCGTGGACGTCGACGTGTCACGCGCTGACGCAGTTGCGGGAGTTCGGGCTGGACCCGGCTTCGGAACAGATACGGCGGGGTGTGCGGCTGATCGGCGAGAACTCGCGCTGGGACCATGACGGGCAGCCGTTCTGGGAGGGAGAGGTGGAGGAGTGCATCAACGGTCGGACGGTGGCCGACGGCGCGTATTTCGGGGTCGATGTGGCGCCGATTGTCGAGCGGCTGGTGGGCGAGGTGCAGCCGGATGGCGGCTGGAACTGCGAGAGGGCGAACGGGTCGGTGCGGTCGTCGTTCCACAGCACGATCAATGTGCTGGAGGGCTTGTTGGAGTTCGAACGGGCGACCGGGGGTACGGAGGCTTCGCGCATGGCGCGGCGCTCGGGCGAGGAGTACCTGCTGGAGCGACGCCTGTTCCGGCGATCTGAGCACGGGCGAGCCGGCGGATGAGCGGTTCCTCTTCTTCGTGCACCCGAGCCGCTGGTGGTACGACGTGCTGCGGGGGCTCGACTACTTCCGGTCGGCGGCGCTCCTGACGGGGGCGGCACCGGACCCCCGGCTTTCGGATGCCATCGAGCACGTGCGGTCTCGGCAGCTGGAGGACGGCACCTGGCCGCTCGACTACACCATGCCCGGCCAGGCGTGGTTCGACGTGGACGATGGGGTGGGAGAGCCGTCGCGGTGGGTGACGTTGCGGGCGATGCGGGTGCTGCGGTGGGCCGGCTAAGGCCGGCCGGGAGCAATTGGGAGCAATTGGGAGCGTCCTTCCGGGGAAGGACTGGGAGCGATCGCTGGTTGGGGCGTTGATGGAAGCGCCGGGACGCCCATGCGGCACCGGGGAGTCCCTCACCCTCGGTCCCTCTCCCACGGGGAGAGGGAGGGTTGGAGGTCGATACGGATTGAGCCCTCTCCCTGTGGGAGAGGGTTGGGTGAGGGTCGCCGCGGATGAAGGAACGTCCAGGCTTGCGATTGACCATGAGCACCCTCACCCTCGGTCCCTCTCCCACGGGGAGAGGGAGGGTTGGATTGGCGAGCCCTTTAGCTGTGACGGTGCCATCAAGCCCTCTCCCTGGCCGCGCAGGGAGAGGGTTGGGTGAGGTCGCCGGGCGGATGAACGAAAGTCCGGAGCCCCAAGCGCGATCCAACGGCATGCGGCCACGGGGGGCCGCGGCGCCACGAGGTCGGGTACGATTCCGGGAAAAGGAGTTGTGCCATGCCGCTCGACAAGATCAGTCCCGAAGATATCCACGAGGCCCGGGGGTATACGCATGTTGTGCGAGCGACGGGGACGTCGACGTTGTACATCAGCGGGCAGGTGGGCGTGCGGCCTGACGGCACGGTGGTCGAAGGGTTGGAGGGGCAGGCGATCCAGGCGTTCAGCAACCTGAGTGCAGCCCTCGCAGCGGCCGGGGCGACACCGGCGGATGTGGCGAAGATCACGATCTTCGTCGTCAACTACACGGCGGATTCGCGCCCGGCGCTGCTCCACGCGCGGCAACAGATGTTCGATGCGGATTCGCCGCCGGCGAGCACGCTGCTGGGTGTGCAGGCGCTGGCGCAGCCGAACCTGCTGATTGAGGTCGAGGCGATCGCCGTAGTGTAGGCACTCCTGCGGAAATCGGCAGATTGGGGAGCGGTCGTGGACGACCGTTGCGGATCGCGTGTCGATTGCCCGTCCGAGTTCTCCGTCCCTTCGGGCAGAGTCTTCGCATGAGTCCAGGACCCACCACCCGAATACCGCACATGTCCAGGTGGGCATGCCGGGGACCTGTATGCGGGGACGGCATCTCCGCCGCGCGTGCGGAGCGTGCGATAGGCGCGCGGTGTCGTGCGGTTTTGGTGAATACGCGCGGCGAGCAATCCGCTAGGATGCGCCGGATGGACGTTCGGCGGATACCTGATGACGTGCTCGTCGCCCGGCAGGGAATTCCGCCGGAAGCCATGGTGAAGATCGGCGACTACCTCCGTCGCGAGGGCGCGGCGAAGGATGGGCTGGAGCTGTGGCCGCGGTTGGCCGAGGCGGAAGTGCGGATGGCGGCGGCGCTCGATGGCGTGGACGAGCGAGATACGGCGCTGAGGCTCGCCGGTGGGGGCTGGAGCATCGGCGAGCTGGCGTTTCACGTTGTCGAAGGGAAGCGGGGGGCCCTGGCAATTGCCGAGGCGCTCCTGGCCGGCGACCGGCCGACCGCCTTCGTTTCGCCCGATCCTGAATGGCAGCCGGCGCCGAAGCCGGTGGCGGAACTTCGCCGCGAGTACCTGGCGCTGTCTACGGAATTCGCGGCGCTGGCCCCGCGCCTGACGGCCGGGACGGTGGTGGATGCGGTCTACGGGCACCCGTTCTTCGGCGAGCTGCACGCCCGCGCGTGGTTCGCCTTCCAGCGCATCCACGACCTGGATCATGTGGCGCAGATCGAGGCGATCAGGGCGCAAGAGGGCTAGTCAGGCGGATCAGGGCGCTCGAGTTCGAAGGCGTCGTGGAGGGCGCGGACGGCGTCGTGGACCTTATCGCGGCTGACGAGGCAGGTGAGTCGGATCTCGGAGGTGGAGATGAGGTCGATGTTGATGCCGGCGTCGAAGAGGGCGCGGAACATGCGGGAGGCGTAGCCGGGGGCAGTCTGGATGCCGGTGCCGACGATGGAGACTTTGCCGAGGTCGCGGTCGGCGATGTAGGTCCTCGCGCCGACCGCCTTGCAGATGTCGGGCATCAGGTTCTCGGCCCGGGCGAGGTCTTTTTCGGCGAGGGTGAAGGTGAGGTCGGTCATGTCGTCTTCGCTGGCGTTCTGGACGATGGTGTCGATGCTGACGTTGGCCGCCGCGAGAGGCTCGAAGATGTTGGCAGCGATGCCCGGGCGGTCGGGTACGTGGCGAACGGTGATCTTCGCAACGTCCGTATCGTGGGCGATTCCACGGACACGATTTCTCTCTTCCATGTTCTCTCCGGAGTGTATGAGGGTTCCCGGGGCGTCGACCATGCTGCTGTTGACGTAAATGGGGAGGTTGTAGACGGAGGCGAGCTCGACGGCGCGCGAATGCATCACCTGCGAGCCCTGGGCGGAAAGCTCGAGCATCTCTTCGTAGGTGATATCGGCGAGTTTGCGGGCATTGGAGACGATGCGAGGGTCGGCGGTCATCACGCCCTCGACGTCCTTGCAGTTCTCACAGCGCTCGGCGCCGATGGCGATGGCAAGGGCGACGGCCGTGGTGTCGGAAGCGCCGCGGCCAAGGGTGACGATCTCAGCGTCGTCGGTGATGCCCTGGAAGCCGGCGATGATGGGGACGCGGCCGGCGGCGAGCTCGCGCTGGATGCGATCCGCCTCGACGCGGGCTATCCGGCCGGAACCGTACTGGGGCCGGGTGTAGATGCCCGCCTGCTGACCGGTGAGTCCCACCGCTTCCTGGCCGATGCTGCGGAGGGCCATCGCCAGCAGCGCGATCGACATCTGCTCGCCGGTGGAGAGGAGCATGTCCAGCTCCCGCGGGTCTGGATCCGGGGCGATCGAGGTGGCGAGGTCGATGAGTTCGTCGGTACGGTTGCCCATTGCCGAGACGACGACGGCAACCTGGTCACCCTGCTTGATGCGAGCGACAACGCGGTTCGCCACGTGGATGATGCGTTCGGCATCGGCCACGGACGTCCCGCCGTACTTCTGGACCACGAGCATGCGTCCCTAAGCGTAGAGGGGTGAGCAGGAAGGGAGTAGGGAGAGTTCGCCCGCGGGACACAGCGGGGCAGGGAAAAGTGGTGCCCCGCGGGCGTTTGAAACGGCAGGCCTAGCGCCCGCTCTTGTTGGGAATCTCGCCGCGCCAGGCGCCGGTGGCTTCGCCACGGTCCTCGATGAATTGCTTGAATCGCTCGAGGTCGCCTTCGGTGTTACGGGTGATGAAGCCAAGCTTGTCGGCCACGTTCTCGACGAGACCATCGGGGTCGACGTTCATCTGGAGCATGACCTTCGTGACGTAGGGCTGAACGTAGTGGAAGGTGACGACGCCGGAGTTTTCGACACCGTCGATGCTGTGCCAGGCGATTCGCTGTTCGGGGACCTGCTCGGAAATCTCGGCGTCCCATTCGCGCTTGATGCCGTTGATTTTCGCTTTCCAACGGAGGCGCCTGTCGCTGACCTGGCGCACCTCCTCGACGTTCTCCATGAACTTCGGGAACTCCTCGAACTGGGTCCATTGGTTGTAGGCGGCGCTGAGCGGCGCTTTCACCTCGACGGAGCGTTCAATCGTTGCCATGTGACACCTCCCGTGGTCCATCCACGGTAGGGGCGGTCCGGTGACGAGAGCATCAAACGTGGAGGAGCGGACCTAACGAGAGTGTTGCGACGGCTTCAGATGGCGCCGCAATCCTTGAGGCGGACGATGTCGTCCCAGTTGTACCCGGCAGCGAGGAGGACCTCCTCGGTGTGCTGGCCAAGCTCGGGGCCGGGGCCCTGGACGGCTGATGGCGTCCCCGTCATGTGGATGGCGGGCCCGGGCATGCGGAGGGTTCCGAGACTCGGGTGGGGGACGTCGACGAGATAGCCGTTGGCGGTGAACTGCGGGTGTTCGGCAACGCCGGCGTAGTCGAGGACGGGCGCGTTGGGAACGTCGTGCTCGGTGAGCCGCGTCTCCCATTCGGCAACGGGGCGCTTCGCGAACTCGGCGGTGAAGATGTCGACGAGGGCCATGACGTTGCGATCGCGGTCAAAAGGTCCGACGAAGTCGGGGTTGCTGCGAAGGTCGGGGCGGTCGAGGGCGTCGCAGAGGCGTTCGTACATCGGCTGGGTATTGGCGGCGATGGCGATGTAGCCGCCGTCGCTGCAGCGGTAATGGGTGTAGGTGGCGGCGCGGTAACGTTGGCGGCCGAGTTGCTGGCCGGTGCGCAGGTAGCGCGTGAGCGGCATCGCCTGGAGGTTGGCCATGGAGCCGATGAGGGAGACGTCGAGATGCTGGCCCTGGCCCGTCTGGGTGCGGCTGTAGAGGGCGCTGCTGATGCCAAGGGCGAGGAGCATGGCGCTAACCTGGTCGGCGAAGCCTCCGATCATGGCTTCCGGTTCGTGGCCGGGGCCGCCACCCTGCTCCGACATGATGCCGCTGAGGCCCTGGGCGACGTGGTCGTAGCCGGGGCGCTGACCGTAGGGGCCTTCGCGGCCAAAGGCGCTCGCGGAGGCGAGGATAATGTCGGGGCGCAAGGCCTTGAGGTGTTGGTAGCCAAGTCCCATGTCTTCCATGGCGCCGGGGCGGAAGTTCTCGACGACGACATCGAAGGAAGGGACGAGGGTGCGGACGACTTCGCGCGCTTCCGGGGTACGGAGGTTGAGGGTGATCGACTGCTTGCCGCGGTTATGGGCTTCGAAGTAGGCGCTGAAGTCGGAGGAGTCGCGGCCAAAGGCGCGGCCGGGCTCGCCTTCGGACGATTCGACCTTGACGACTTCTGCGCCGAGGTCGGAAAGGAGGACGGTGGCGAAGGGGCCTTGCTGGTAGCGGGTGAAGTCGAGGATGCGAACGTTGTGGAGGGCGCCGGGCATGGTGGCAGTGTAGGCGAGTGGCGGGTGGCTAGGCTCCGCCCTTCCAGGAGTCGCCGGGCTCGAGGTGGTAGGCGAGGAAGTCCTCGCCGGTCTTGGTTTCGGCGGCAACGGGGGTGAGCGCGAGGTCGGGCAGCGAGCGCAATTCGGCGGCGAGGAGGTTGTTGACGAGAATATTGCCGGCGCCGGCGGATGAGGCCATGCGGGAAGACCAGACGATGGCATCGCCGACGGCGATGAGGTTGTTCCTCCGGTCCTGGAATTCGATCTGGCCGATATCGGCGCCGAGGGCGAGGCCGACCTGGACCGCGGGGCGCTTGCGGACCACCTTGCACCAGTCGTCGAAGTAGGCGACGGAGTAGTCCCGTACGTCGCAGATGAAGTGGACGAAGGCGTCGGTGTAGGAAAGACCAACCTTCGCCGTGAGGACTTCGCTGAAATAGACAAGGAACCCGTCGCCGGTGAACTTGTCGAACATGCCTCCATAGGCGTCGGAGAGCTCACGGATGCGTTCGGTGAAGGTAGAGATGCGGTCGGAGAACTGCTGGGAGTCGCGGGCGTAGGTCATCAGGTCCTGGGAGCGCTTGATGTCGCCGATGACGGAGATGGAAGTGGCGGCGGACATCTCGGCGAGGATGTCATCTCCGTGGAGGGTGCGGAGAACGCGGTCGGGGAGGTGGGCCTTCCAGCGGAGCCAGCCGGCGGTGTACTCGGGCTGCTGGGCCGAGAGCATGGACATGCCGTAGCGGGAGCCGCCGAGGGCTTCGACGCTGTTCATGAGGAGGGTTGAGGTGAGGAGCCAGACGTTCGCGAAGCCACGCTCGGAATCGGATGTGGCAGCGCCCTCGTCGGCATCGAAGTGGGGAAAGCGCCTGGCGCCCATCGACCACTCGTCCAGCGCGTCGACGATGGATGCATTGGGTGGGCCCTCGACGGTCGTGGCGGGCGATTCAGACCTCACCTGGAGGATGGAGGCATCGTGCTGAAGGATGCGGCGGACGGCGCGGACGACGTCCTGGGCGGCCCGGCGGCATTCTTCGTCGAAGAGACTGCCGTCGCTCTGCCAGTAGTAGGCCCAGAGGGTCTCGAAAGAGGCGGTGGCGACGAGGCAGTCGAGGTAGTCGGGCGGTTGGCCCGCTGTAGCACTCACGCGGCACGTTCCCTAGAAGAGAATGACGCCACGGCCGTCCTTTCCCTGTTCGAGGTCGTGGTACGCCTCGTTGACCTGGTCGAGTGCGTAGTGGCGGGTGATGAGACCGGATATGTCGAGCTGTTCGCGGCGGTAGAGGTCGATGATGGTGCCGAAGGTCTCGTGGGGGCTGGCGGAACCGTAGTAGGAGCCGACAAGGGTCTTCTGGTTGCGGACGAGATTGACCATGTCGATGGCGGCCTTTTGGCCGACGGGTGCGAGGCCGACCATGACGGCGGTGCCGACGGGCCCGAGGCAATCGAAAGCCTGGCTGATGGTGACGGAGCCACCAAATGCATCGAAGGCCCAGTCGACCCCGCCGCCGGTGAGTTCCTTGATGGCGGCGACGGGCTCGACATCCATGGCATTGATGACGTCGGTGGCACCAAAGCGCCGGGCGAATTCGAGCTTCCCGGGGAGAATATCGACGGCGATGATGCGACTGGCGTTCATGACGCGGGCGCCCTGGACGACGTTGAGTCCCGACACCGCCGACTCCGAAGACCGCGACGGTTGCGCCAGGCTTGAGTCCAGGCTGATTGATGACAGCGCCCACGCCCGTGGTGACGCAGCAGCCGATGAGGGCGGCGACGTCCATGGGGATATCGTCGGGGATGGGGTAGCAGGCCTGGGCAGGGGCCACGAGGGTTTCGGCGAAGACGCCGATCTTCGACATCTGGTGGACCTCGTTGCCCTCGCCGTCCTTGAGACGGAGGGTGCCATCGAACTGGCGGGCGCCGGTGGCCCGGTTGGTAAGGCAGAGCTGGGGATTGCCGCTGCGGCAGGTGTGACAGTGCCCGCAGTTGGAGATGAAGGAGAGGATGCAGCGGTCACCCTCGGCGACATTGCGGACGCCAGCGGTGGTGGTGATGACGGTCCCCGCGCCCTCATGGCCAAGGACAACGGGCATCGGGAGTGAAGCCGAGCCCTGCATCACGTGGTGGTCGCTGGCGCAGATGCCGGCGGCGCCCATCTTGACGACGACCTCGCCGGGCATTGGCGGGGACTGCTTGAGATCGATGACCTGGAGCGGTTTGCGGGCTTCGTAAAGGACGGCGGCTTTCATGGGCGGACCAACCTTGGAATGGGTGCTGGAGATGATACGCGAGCGAGGTCAGTGGATGCGGCGGAGGCAGTCGATCCAGACATCAGCGAGGGCTTCTGCGTTGACGCCGGTGACGACGCGCAGGGGCTCGTCACCGCCGGGGGCGAGGATGAGGTTGCCGTCCTGCATCACGGGAGTGACCTGGAGCTCTTCAATGGTGACTCCGTCCCAGCCGAGCGCGACGGCGACAGCGAGGGGGTCGTGCTGGAAGTTGAGGAAGTCGAAGGGCAGTCCATAGCTGGTGGCACCGAGTTCGCGATGGCCGTACTGGTCGGCGTAGAGGCGGGCCTGGCGAGCGACGAGAGCGGGAAGCAGGCCGGCGTCTTCGACGGCCGTGAGGTGGGTCTCGGTGAGGTAGGTCTGGAGCGTGATATGGAGGGGAACGACGATCGGGTCGCAGCGCTCGTAGACGATGCGGGCGGCAACCTGGTCGGACTGGACGTTCCAATCCATCTCGGGGCCCCATTGAGGAAAGCCATCGGGCGCGTAGTCGAGCCAGCCGCCCATGACGACCAGCTTCGTGCCGGCGAGGAGCCCGGGCCGCAGTGTTTCGAGGACCGCGAGGTTGGTGAAGGGTCCGATGGCGACGATGGTGTTCCTGAACTCGGCGTTCCACTCGAGGCGTTCTACGGTCGCGTAGGCGGATGGCCCTTCCGGGCGTGGGCTGTAGCCCCAGTAGCGCTCAGCCTCGTCGACGGCAGGGACTCCCCGCCCGCTGAGGGTGGAAGAGGCGCCGCGGACCACGATCACCTCGTCCACCCGTTCCGCGAGTTCGACCACCCGTTCGGCGAGCGCCGCCCGGGTACCGTCAAGGTCGTGGACTGTGGATATCGATGCGAGCCTGACACCGGGCCAGCCGAGGGCCATGGCGACGGCGCAGAGGTCGTCGACATCGCCGCCGATGTCGGTGTCGATGTGGAGTTCGACCATGGCAGGAAGCGTAGCGCAACAAGCGGGGCGCACGGCGGGGTGCCATCTCGCGCTGGTTCCCGTACCGTCCCATCTGCAGGAGGACGCTATGGAAAGCACCCAAGAAGGCACCGACTCACTCTTCGAAGCGATCTACACGCAGCGAGCCATCCGCCGCTGGAAACCGGACCCCGTGCCGCCGGATCTGATCAGGCGCGTGATTGAGGCCGCCACGAAGGCGCCGAGCGGAAGTAACCAGCAGCCCTGGCGATTTGTTGTGGTGACCGACGCGGACAAGCGCGCGGCTATCAGCGCGGCGCTCCGTACGTGGCTCCAGAGCGACAGTGCCACGCGCGAATACTTTGAAAGCGGCGCCAAGTCCGACGACCCGAGCGTCAGGAAGATGCTCTCGGGTGCGCTGGGCCTGGCCGAGAACGTGGCGCAGGCGCCGGTGCTGGTCTTTCCATGCCTCTATGGCGCCCGGCGGTCAGACCGCCTGCTCACCGGTTCCTCCATCTACCCGGCGGTCCAGAACTTGCTGCTTGCGGCGCGCGGACTCGGGCTGGGTACGGTGCTGACAACGTTCCAGTCGTGGATCGACGAAACGGTCCGCAGCGAACTCGCGTTGCCTGAGGACGCACGCCCGGTCGCCCTGATCCCGCTCGGATACCCGGACGCAAACTTCGGCCCTACCCGCCGCAAGCCGGTGGACGAAGTCCTCTACTGGGAATCCTGGGGTGCGGCGCGCGATGGCTAGCAATTGAGCAAATGAGAAGGGGGGCGCCACGCGCTGCGTGACGCCCCCCTTTGGGTCGATTGCCTTGCATGTCAGGCGGCGCGGGCTTCGACCTTGATAGTGCCGGTGCCCATGTTCACGGTGCCTTCGAGGATGGCGACGGTGGAATTGAGCCAGGCGAAGTCGGCGTTGGTGGTGGCCATGGTGGCGCTGCCGGTGAAGCGGAAGTCGAGGTCGGGGAAGGCGAAGCCGGGGGTGGCGACGACCTCGAGCGGAGGCATCGCCATCCCGTCGGGCGGTACCACGTAGCCACGGACGTGCACCGAGGCGCGGACGTCACCGGCATCGATGGCCTCCGGGGCCACGACCTCGCCGACACCGTCAGGGCGGAGCTTGAACTCGTCGAGGCCGTAGATGCGGGCTCCGGCGAAGGGGCCACCGCTGATGCGGCCGTCGAAGTTGTTGTGGAAGCGGATGCCGTCGTCGAAGACGCCGACGGGGAAGGGCTCACCGAGCTGCGCTTCGAAACGGTAGATGAGTTCGCCAGTGTGGCGGGTGGTAGTGGTCGGCTGTGTTGCGGTTCCGTTGGTCACGGTGGTGTTCCTTTCCTGGTAGTTGGCGGAGATGTCGATGATTGAAAGATGCATGGCGGCTAGAAAATGACCGAAGGGTCGGCTGCCGGGACGAGCCCATGGGTCTTGACGAGGGTTTCGATGGAGTTGAAGTCGATTTGGAAGCCGTAAGCCTCGTTGAGCTCCTGGAATAGGTCCATGCGCTCGAGGCCGTGGCTCCCGTAAATCTCGGCGAACTCCTCGAAGTAATGCTCGAAGCCGGAGGGGGAGATGACCTCGAGGAGGCGGGCCGGCTGGTCGGAGGCATTCCAGAAGGAGTGCCAGACATTGCGCGGCTTGAAGACGAGGTCGCCGGGTTCGCCGTAGACGACTTCGTCGCCGAGCTGGAAGCCCCAGCGGCCTTCGAGGATGAAGGAGTACTCATCCTCGCGGGTGTGGAGGTGCATCGGCGCGGCGAGGCCCCTCGGGATGATGGGATGTTCGATGAGGCCGAAGCGCTGATCGGAATCGGCGCCATCCATGACGAAGCGGGCGCCCATGGCAATGAGGCGGCCGGTATTGGTGTCGGCCTTGCGGGCGACGGGATTGTCGAGGGTGAGGTTGAGGAAGGACATGCTGGTTGCTCCCGTTTTTCGTCGAACACTGCTGTTCGCTTGAACTAACCTAAGGTGGCCGCGCGACGGATGTCAATATTCATCGCACGGTGATGTACTCTCATATGTGAAGACGTCCACACGCCCACCTTGAGGGAGGTACGCATGTGGGGATCCCAGTCTGCTCTTTCTTCGAACACTGATGTAGGATGAAAGGATGACCGAACAGCACGTGACCTCTCGAACCTATCGGATGCGCAAACGGAACGAGGACATCGCCGAGACGCGGAGGAAGATCGTTGAGGCGGCGGTCGAGCTCCACGGCACGGTAGGTCCGGCGCACACGACCTTCTCTGCGGTGGCCGAACTGGCGGGGGTACAGCGGTCGACGGTGTACCGGCATTTCGCGGACGAAGAGGCGCTGTTCGGCGCCTGCACGAGCCACTGGCTGGCGGCGAACCCGTGGCCCCGCGTGGAGGGATGGCTCAAGGTGGCGCCGGGCGAGGAACGCTTGCATGCGGCCCTGGACGAGCTGTACCGGTACTTCGCCGGGAACGAGCAAATGCTAGCCAACTCGTTTCGCGACATCGAGGTGATGCCGGCCTTTGTGGGTGAACTGATGCGCGCGCAAATTGCCGCCTACCACGATGCGCTGGGTGGCGACTGGGCCGGCGACAGGCAGCGAACCGGCCAACTCGTGGCGTTTGCACTCGATTTCCGGACGTGGCTGGCGCTCCGGGATGCGGGCATGGAGCCCGACGTGGCGGCAGACCGGATGGCCCGGATGGTTGCCGCAGTCGCCTGAGATTCGGTGTACCGGGGTGCGATTTGGGGCGCCACTCGCCGGGATGCGTTCGCCGTAGCCAGAGTCAGTGCGTAGAATCCGGCACCCACAGCGACTTCTTTCGGGAGGGCGGCGATCCTATGAACACCGTCGAGTTTTTACAGATTTCCTCCGCGGTTGTACCCGACCGCGATGCCCTGGTGGAGGTGGGCGGCAGCGGCGTACACATGACCTACGGCGAGATGGCCACGGCCGTCGCCAAGCTTGCGAATGCCCTGCAGGGCCTTGGCCTTGAGCGTGGCGACAAGCTCGCCGTCATGGCCGTCAACAGCGCGGACTACGTGGTCACGTACTACGCCGCGGCATCGATCGGGGTGACCTTCGTGCCCCTGAACTATCGTTCGAAGGACGAAGAGCTGAGCTACATGCTCAACTCGAGCAGGGCGAGGGCGCTGTTCGTGAGTGAGCGCTACATCGACCTCGTCGGACGGCTCCAGGCGAGCCTCGATACGATCGAGCACTACTACTCCTACGACGGGCCGCGGGCGGGTTACACGGCCTACGACGACCTTGTGAAGGACGCGAGCGACGAGCAGCCGTGGGTCGAAATCGACGACCACGATCCGACGATCATGATTTTCACGAGCGGTACGACGGCGCTCCCCAAGGGCGTTGTCCTGACGTACATGGACCTGACGGTCTACGTGACGAACACAATGTCGCCGGCGGACCCGGACGTGCACGACAAGACGCTGGTCTCCGTGCCGTTCTTCCACATCGCGGGGGCGACGGCGATGATGTCCTCGATCTGGGGCGGGCCGGACGCTGGTGATCCTGCCGGCATTCACGCCCGAGGGCTGGCTGCGGGCGGTCCACGAAGAGAAGGCGACGCACTCGATGGTGGTGCCGACGATGCTCAAGCGAATCATGGAGGTGCCGGACTTCGACAAGTACGACCTCTCGTCGCTGCAGCTGATCACCTATGGCGCGGCGCCGATGCCGTACGAAGTGGTGCGCAAGGCGTGCGACATCTTCCCGCCCAGGGGCGTCTCGCTGATGAACGCCTACGGGCAGACGGAATCCACATCGACGCTGACGTTCCTCGGCCCCGACGACCACGACCTTTCGACCGACAAGGAGATCAAGGAGCAGCGGCTGCGGTCGGTGGGCGCGGCCGATGGACGACGTGGAGATCGGGATCATGGACGAGCGCCACAGCCTGTTGCCGCCCGGCGGGGAAGGCGAAATCTGCGTGCGCAGCGACCGCGTGATGAGCGGCTACTACGAGCAGGAAGACGCGACGAGCACGGCGATCATCGACGGCTGGCTGCACACCGGTGACATGGGCCGGATCGACGAAGGTGGCTACCTCTTCATCACCGGGCGGATCAAGGACCTGATCATCCGCGGTGGCGAGAACATCTCGGCCGGCGAGATCGAAAACTGCCTGGAGAGCCACCCGGCGATCGACGAAGCGGCAGTGATCGGGGTGCCGGACCTCGACTGGGGCGAGGTGGTGAAGGCCGTCCTCGTCCTGAAGCCGGGGGCGTCGATCACGCCGGACGAGGTGACCGAGTACGCAAAGTCGAAACTGGCTTCGTTCAAGGCGCCGGCCTACACGGCGATTGTGAAGGAGCTGCCTCGCAACGCGATGGGTAAAGTGCTGAAGAACGATTTGCGCAAGACGGTTGGCGCCGCCCAGAACGACGTCTAGGTAGCCGGATACCGAGGAACACCCGAGGGGAGAGCGAGCATGCAGCGACAGGGCACAACACCCGGAGACAAGCCTCGCGGGACACGCTTCCGGGTGAGCGCCGGCGGATTGGTCATCCCGATCGCCATCCTCGGGGCGATCTCGGCGGCGGAGACGGCGCGCACGAGTCGACGCCTCGCGCGAGGTGTTCTTCAACATCAAGACGCCGGCCCTGATGTACTTCGTCTTCGCGCTTTCGGTGGCCGTGATCGTTGGAGCGCTATTTCAGCGCATGCGCATCTGGCGGCTGGGACAGGCACATTCAGGCTTCGGTGACGTTGGGCGCGCGGCTGACCAACGCCCTGACCATGGGCGCCGGCACCAGCCGCGTGAAGAACGACCGCTACGCCGGCGTCATGCACTGGTGCATCTACTCCAGCTTCATCGTGCTGACGCTCGTCACGGCGCTGCTGGCGCTCGATGACTACCTGCCGCTCATCTTCGGCAGCGACGCTGAGCAGCCTTCCTGAAAGGGCGGCGTCTACCTCTTCTACAGCCTCGTCGGCGACACATTCGGTGTGGTCGGCCTGCTCGGCGTCGGGCATGGCCGTCTACCGGCGCTACTTCGCGCCGCCCGCCAAGCTGGAGTGGGACCGCCGCGGACCGAGGACGCGCTGGTGGTCGGGCTGCTCGGCTTCGTGCTGTTCACGGGCATCGTCGTGGAAGGCCTGCGCATCGCGCGGGAGCGAGATCCCGGCCGGCCATGAGAGACTGGTCGTACTGGTCGCCGGCCGGCTGGGTGGTCGCCAAGATCCTCGAGCGGCCTGAGCGCCGACATCGCTGCTCGACATCCACCATGGGCTTCTGGTGGTTCCACGTCGTCAGCGCCTTCACGCTGCTCAGCCTGATGGCGCTCACGAAGTTCCGCCACATCGTCTTCGCGCCGGCGAACGCGCTTCCTCAAGCGCCCGAACGCCGGCCAGCTCTACCTCGCGCCCATGGGCGACTTCGAAGAGCTGATGGAAGCGGGCGCGGGCGCTTGGCGCGGGCAAGCTCCAGGACTTCACCTGGAAGCAGCTGTTCGACGCCGACACCTGCGTGCGCTGCGGCCGCTGCACCGACGTCTGCCCTGCCTGGACGGCGGGCCAGCCGCTTTCGCCGATGGCGATCATCCAGGACCTGAAGACGTACATGAACCACGCCGGCCCGCTGCTGATCGCCGGCAAGGACCCGGCGACGAGCACCTGGAGCAGGAGCTCGTCGGCGGCTACATCAAGGACGAGTCGCTGTGGGCCTGCCGGACGTGCGGCGCCTGCGTGCAGGAATGCCCGGTGATGATCGAGCACGTGCCGAGCGATCGTCGACATGCGCCGCTACCTGGTGATGGAGCAGGCGCGCGATCCCGGCGACGGCGCAGGCGGCGCTGCAGAACATCGAGCAGCGCGGCCACCCGTGGCGCGGCACGCAGCTCACGCGCGAACACGTGGATCGAGCAGCTGGCGCACGAGGGCATCGACGTGCCGATCTTCGACGGCAGCCAGGAGTACCTCTACTGGGTCGGCTGCTCGGGCGCGCTCGTCGAACGCAACGTGCCGATCACGCAGTCGGTCGCGAAGCTGCTGATCGAGTCGGGCACCAGCTTCGGCGTGCTCGGGCAGTCGGAGACCTGCAATGGCGACCCGGCGCGGCGCCTCGGCAACGAGTTCCTCTACGCGACGCTGGCGGAGGCGAACAGCCGAGGCCTTGAACGAGATGGGCGTGCAAGCGCGTGATCACCGCCTGCCCGCACTGCTTCAACACGTTCGCGAACGAGTACCCGGACTTCGGCGGCAAGTACGAAGTGACCCACCACGCGGAGTTCCTGCAGATGCTCCTTGGCACGCGGCAAGCTGCAAGCCGAAGGAGATGAACGGCGCGACGATCACGTACCACGACTCGTGCTACCTGGGCGCGCGCAACGGCATCTACGACGCGCCGCGCGAACGTACTCGAGACGATCCCGGGGGCGAACCTCGTGGAGATGCCGCGCAACCGGAACAAGGGGCATGTGCTGCGGCGCCGGCGGCGGCAACATGTGGCAGGAAGAGTCGGGCACGCGCGTCAACCACCTGCGCGACGGCGGAGGCGATCAACACCGGCGCAAGCATCGTGGCGACGGCCTGCCCGTTCTGCATCCAGATGTTCGAGGACGGCATCCCCGCGGTGCAGCCGGACGAGGAGAAGCGCACGCATCAAGGCGTTCGACATCGCCGAGCTGCTGGAAGTGAGCGTGGCCGCGTTCCCGGCCGGTGGCGCCGAGGAGTAGGCGACAGGGCTGATGAAGAAGATCGGGCTGATGCTCGGCGGCGGCGGTGTCGTGGGAATCGCCTGGGAGATCGGCGTCGCGGCGGGCCTACAGGAGGCTGCGGGGTTCGACCCCGGGGCGATGGACGTGATCGTCGGCTCGTCGGCCGGTTCGGCGGCGGGGGCACTGCTGACGCTGGGCAAGCCTATGGACGAACTCGTGGCTCAGCAGCGGCGGACGCCATCGAGCCGGGCGGGCCGCCCAGGGCCGAGCGAAGCCGGTGGGCGCCAGATTGGCACGCGCGTCGTGCCCACGGAGATCATGCGGTTGCTCATCTCACGAGAAGGCAGCGTCGAGGAGCGGGCGCGGGCGATCGGTCCCCTCGCCCTGGCGGCACCGGTGGCGATGACGGACAACGCTTTCGTCGCCTCGTTCGAGCGAATGTTCGGGACAGACGAGTGGCCCGAGCAGGATCTGCGGATTACGACGGCGGACTGCGAGAGCGGAGCATCGGTGCTGCTGTCGAAGGAAGACGGCATCGCCCTTACGCGGGCGGTGGCCTGTTCGTGTGCAATCCCGGGGTATTTCCCGCCGATCTCGGCGAACGGCAGACGGTACATGGATGGCCCCCGCGGAGGATTCTCTGCGGAGCTGGTGGAGGAGAAGGGGCTGGATGCCGTGCTCTTCATCGGGCCGTTGGCGGCGCTCCCCAAGGGACTTCGCACCAACCCGGAGATTGATGAACTCGCAGCGAAGGGGCTGCCGGTGGTGCAACTGGGCGGCGGACGGGGCCTGGAACATCTTGGGGCCGACCTGATGGATGCGATGGCGCGCGCCCGTGCCGTGGACGCTGGTATCGCGGACGGCAAGGCGATGGCGGCCGAGGTGGCGGCGCTCCTGGGATAGCGCTGGTCCGCTACACGACGCCGGCTTCCGTTCGTATCCTGGCTTCCTGCGAAGCGAGCATTTCGGCGCGGGCCTTGAGGTTGAGGAGCATGCGCCGGGTCATGATGATCGCGGCCAGGTCGATGGCGAAGACGAGGAGGCGGCCGAACGGTCCCCCGGGGAACCGGGCGAGGTTTCGGGAGATGAGGCGGGTCGTGCCATTGGGGCCGGGCTCGAGGATGAGGGCCCAGAGCCAACCGCCGTTGTCGTCGTTGCCAGCAAGGACGAGGGCGCGCCCGGGGATGACATCGCGCACCGGGAAGTCGCCGCCGCGGCCGATGGGAATGACGTCGCCCGGCTCAAGGTGCTGGAACTCAGGGAGAATGGCGTTTGCGCTGCGGGCGTGGGTGAAGCCGAAGAGGCGGTCGAGGAAGTCGTAGCTGTAGAGGCCGCCGCGGCCATCGCCCATCTGGAGGAGCCAGGGCCAGACGTGCTCCGGTCCGGCTTCGACCGTGACGGCGCGTGTGACGCGGTAGGAGGCTGCAGGTATGGCGTCGTCGCCGGGGAAGGTCGTTTCCTGTTCGAGTGGGGTAGCGCCCCAGTTGGACAGGCGGCGGTAGAGGGGCCGAACGAGCAGGCCGGTGCTAACCAGCGCGGCCAACACTACGAGAAGACGCTTCACGATAATTGCTCCCCATTCAGATGCCCCAATGGTGCACGTGCGGACGGGTGCAGACTGCGGCCGATCGACCGTCGCAACGGGGGCTGTGAGTACCAAAGGTTGCTGGCGTAGGCTCATGGCGTGCAGGCGGACATCGACCACGCAACGGCCATCGCCCACCTCCGCAACGCCGACGCGACGATGGGGCGGATCATCGAGATGGTTGGCCCTTTTGAGATGCGGCCGGACGGCGCCAACCCGTTCCAGTCGCTGGCGCGCGCGATCATCTTCCAGCAGCTGAGTGGGAAGGCCGCGGCGACGATATACGCGCGCTTCCTTGGGCTGTTCGATGGGCTCGGCGGCGAGGGTGCATTAGGACCACGCCGGACAGATCCGGAATGGGATGGGGCCGATGAGCCGTTCCCGGAGCCGGCCGCCGTGCTGGCGCTCGACGACGAGACGATGCGGGCGGCCGGGCTCTCGCGGCAGAAGGTGGCCGCCGTGCGGGACCTGGCGCTGCACTTCGCCGAGGGACGATTGAGCACGCATCTGCTGGACGACTGGGACGACGAGGCGGTGATCGAACACCTGACGCAGGTACGCGGCGTCGGCCGCTGGACGGCGGAGATGTTCCTGATCTTCCACATGCGGCGGCCGAACGTGCTGCCGGTGAACGATGTGGGGATCAACCGGGCGATCATGCGGCAGTACGGGCTGGAGGCGATGCCGAAGGGCGATGAGGTGACCCGGATCGGGGAGACGTGGCGGCCGTGGGCGACGGTGGCCTGCTGGTACCTGTGGCGAAGCGAGGCTGTGGTCCTGCTCACGGGCGACTAGGCGGGAAGTTCGACGGTGACCTTGAAGTAGCGGGTGGAGCGCTCGCAGATGATGTTGGCGTCGCCGTACTGGAGCAGCAGGCAGGCAGCGAAGAAATCGAAGCCGAGGTCGGCGTTAAGCGCCCGTGGGTTGCCGCCGGGCTCGCCGGAGGCGACGGTCAGCGAAGTGGCGCCGTCAGCGGCGCTGGCGGTGATGGCGACTTCGCCGGTGCCACAACGGGCAGCCGTCTCGATGAGGGCGGCGATCGCCCCGGGGAGGCGAGCAGGATCCCAGGGGCCGGTGACGCCATCGGCGCCTGCTGTCGTGACGGCCACCGTTTCGCCGAGGGAGACACGCGCCGCGGCGATGGAAGCGGCGAGGTCGCAAGGACCGTCATCGAGCTTGAGTTTGCCGCGTTCGAGCCACGAGAGCGCCTGGATCCCGTCGGCAAGGGTTTCGAGATTGCGCACGGATTCGTCGAGCATCTCGGCGATTTCGGGGTCGAGGTGGATGTCCTCCCCCTGGCCGGCACGCCGCCCGAGCTCCATCACCATCTTTATCGCGGTCAGGGGCGTGCGGAACTCGTGGGCGAAGGCGCCCAGCGCTTCGTTGCGAAAGTTGACGGGACTTCCAGACACGCGCATAGCGTAGATCGGCAACCGCCGCGACGGTATCGGGGGAACCCTGCGGGAGGGTGGCTCAGTCCTTCAACTGCTCGCGAGGGTCGAGGTCGCCGTCGTTGCGCTGGTGAGCCTCGATCCCCATCGCCTCGGCGAAGCGGCGGTACGGTTCGAGGGAGTCGCCGTACTTGATGTGGCCAGCAGTGTGCTGTGCGCAGCCGAGGAGAAGCGTGTCGCGGTCGGCGGCAGTGGACTTCGCGTAGTCCTCGAGGAAGCACATGCCAATTTCCTGGTTGTGGGGATCGTTGCCGTGCTTGGCGGCGCCCATGGCGAGCGTGCGGACGAGCGGCGCCCGGTCGTAGCCACCCCGGAGGTATGCCTTCACGAGGGCGACGGAGCGATTGGGGTCACGGTCCACCATCGCCGTATCGAGTTCGACCAGCAGTTGCCGGGCGGACATGTCGTTCATCTCGCGGGTGGGAGTGGTGTCGGCTTCGCCATTGCCCGTGGCCTGCAGCCAGTGGGCGACCTGGCGGATGAACGAGCCCGCGACGAAGAGGAGCTTGATGCGGTGCTGATGGTCGAAACGGTCGTAGAACCAGCCGAGGGTGTTGGTGTACTCGTAGACGTGCTGCGAGCCTGCGTAGCCCTTCGGGTCAGCGGTGGCGAGGACGGTCCTGGCGGCGGCGACCTGGAGGACATCGACGATCGCCCGCGGACTCTTGCCAGCGAGGAGGAGAGCGGTGATGGCGTCGATGTAGGCGGGCTCTTCGGCATGGAGGAGGGCGTTGACGAGCATCGAGGCTTCGGCGGTGGTGAGCGGTAGTTCGTTGGCAAGGAAGCGGCGCTCGGGCGGGAGCTCCGGTGTGGGGGCGAGGGAGGAACGCTGACGCTCGTCTTCTTCGGCGAGCTGCGTCCAGGCGACCTCGCCAGCCATTTCGTAGGCGGAGTACCAGCGCGGACCAACGGCGATATCGGGTACGCCGGCGTAGATGATCGGGCGGGCGTTCTTCCAGCCGACGGCGTCGCCGATTTCTATGGTGGCACGGGCGCGATAGGACTTGTGGCCGGTGGTGAAGGAGCGGTTGAAGAGGATGCGGTCCTGGACGTCGATGAGGCCGGCGAACGCGAGTTGGGCGAGGGCCTGGTCGCGGTTCTCTTCGTCTTCGAGGAGGCCGAGGAAGGCGCGGTAGGCAGGGACGACCTCGCCGCGCTGGACGCGCGTGAGCCACTGGTCGAGGCGCTCGTCGAAGGTGCCTTCGAGGTACTCGGGCTCCTGGTCTTCGGCGTGGATCGCCGGCGGTGGCGGAGCCTGGTCGAAGGGCCGGCGGTTGTAGTGGCCGGGCATCTTGCCGATGAGCTGGTTCCACGGATCGAGGCCGGTGGGGACGTACCAGATGGTCTGGGCGATGGGCAGGTACTGGAACTCGGGCCCGACCGCTTTGCGCAGGCGAAGGCTCGTGCGGGCGCTGAGCAGGCAGTGGTCGTTGTTGACGAAGCGGACGACGCCGTTCTCGATGCGCTGGTGGTAGGGGACGTGCGTGTAGGGAGCGTGGATGCGGACGGTCTCGCGGACGATCTCTTCCGGCGGGCGGCCGGCCTTCACAAGGTCGTAGAAGACGCTGCTGGCGGCGACCTGGTCACGTTCGAGGACGTGCTCCCCCAGCCTGGCGTAGAGGGTGCTCGTGGCGTTGTCGAGGGTTGTGGCGGAAGCCATAGACGGGCACTCGACTTTCGGGGCCAATGCTATGCCGCGCTGACCGGCATCGCAATTGGGGGTGAATCCGTTATGGACAGCTTGGATTAGCTTTCGAGGCCCGAAGACCGGCCCTCATCCCCCAGCCCCTTCTCCCGACTCACGCGGGAGAAGGGGAGCAACTCGTGCGCGCGAATGTTTTCCCGAAGTACTAGCCGTTGACGGAGTCGAGGGAGATGAGGCCCGAAGCCTGCTCGTCGGCGTGGTAGGAGGAGCGGACGAGGGGGCCTGATTCGACGTGGCGGAAGCCGAGGGCAAGGGCTGCGTCTTTGAGTTCAGCAAATTCGTCGGGGTGGTAGTAGCGGTCGATGGGGAGGTGGTCAGGCGTGGGGCGAAGGTACTGGCCGACGGTGAGGATGTCGACGCCGTGGCCGGCGAGGTCGGCAAAGACCTCGATGAGTTCGTCGCGGGTTTCGCCGAGGCCGACCATGAGGCCGGACTTGGTGACCGTGCATTCGGTGGCCATCGTTTTCGCGGCAGCAAGGACAGCGAGCGACTGCTGGTAGCGAGCCTGGGGGCGAACCTGTGTGTAGAGGCGCGGCACGGTCTCGGTGTTGTGGTTGAGGATCTCGGGACGGGCGGCCATGACGGTTTCGAGGGCCGCAAGGTCGCCTTTGAAATCGGGGATGAGCACCTCGATCGTGGTTTTGGGCGACATGAGGCGGGTGAGGCGGATGGTTTCGGCGAAGATGGCGGCGCCACCATCGGGGAGTTCGTCGCGGTTGACGCTGGTGATAACGGCATGGCGGAGACCCATCTGCTGGACGGCGAGGGCAACGCGGCCAGGCTCACCGCGGTCGATGGTCCCTGGACGGCCGGTCTTCACGGCGCAGAAGCCGCAGGAGCGGGTGCAGGTGTCGCCGAGGATCATGAAGGTGGCGGTGCCGCGCGACCAGCAGTCGCCGATATTGGGGCAGCGGGCCTCTTCGCAGACGGTGTGAAGGTCCTTGGCGCGCATGAGTTCCTGGATGCGCTGGTAGCCGCCGCCGGCAGGGAAGCGGACCTTGAGCCAGGGCGGGCGCGTCGTAGGCGCGGTCATGGATCAAGCGTAGCGGGTATCGGGAGAAGGCGGCGCAGCGGTCAGAGCGATGGGGCTGACTGACGATGCGACGCACGCCACTGGAGAGCGAGACCGGCGACCAAGCGTGAGGGCAAAAGCGGCTAGCTGCAGATTTCGCCCAAGACTGAGCCATCCCCCGGTGGTTCCCGAGTGGGGCAGGTCTACCCAGGTCCAGCTGACGAACAGGTCCAGCAATAGCCACACGATGGGCGCCGCCGCTACGAGGATGAGCCCGCGCCGGTCGGAGAGACTCCGGCCGACCACGAGGCAGATGACCAACGACAGGGCCGAAACGACAACAATGACGGCTGGCATCGTGTGATCACCCTGGCCAGCGGGCCATCGAATTACAACGAAGCCACGCCATGCTTGACCTCGTAGAATCGGCCCCATGCCCGCACGCGCCGACCTCGACCGCCTCTTCTCTCCTCGCTCCGTGGCGGTGGTCGGCGCTTCGACGAACGTGGATTCGCCGGGCCACGACTATGTGAGTTCGCTGCGGATCTTCGGTTTCCAGGGAGACGTGTACCCGATCAATCGGAGCGCGGACGAGGTCGCGGGGTTCAGGGCCTACCCTTCGTTGGCTGAGGTGCCGGGCGACGGTCGACCTCGTGATCTCATGCATCCCGGCCAACGGCGTGCTGGACCTGATCGAGCAGGCGAAGGGGAAGGCGACGTTCCTGCACCTGTTCACCGGGCGCTTCAGCGAGACGGGGGATGCCGAGGCGGCCAACCTGGAGCGGCAGATCGAGGAGCGGGCAGCGGCGGCCAGCATTCGTATCCTCGGGCCGAACGGGCTGGGTGTGTACCACGCCGCCGCGGGTATCGCCTTCCGGCCGGACCTGCCACGACAGCACGGCGGCGTCGCGTTCCTGAGCCAGAGCGGGAACAACGCCGTGGAGGTAGCGATCAGGGGGACGGCGCGAGGCCTGCGGTTCGGCAAGGTGGCGAACTACGGCAACGGCAAGGACATCACACCGGGCGAGTTGCTGGCGTACCTCGCCGATGACGCCGCGACGACGGTGATCGGCGCCTACGTCGAAGGGGTTGCCGGGGGCCGCGAGTTCTTCGAAGGGCTGCAGGCGGCAGCAGCGAAGAAGCCGGTGATCATCCACAAAGCCGGGCGGACGGCGGCGGGCGCGCATTCGGCCTCTTCGCACACGGCGGCACTGGCGGGAGCGGCGGCTGTCTGGTCGGCGGCGATCCGGCAGGCGGGAGCGTTCGAGGCGCGCAGCCAGGAACAGTTGCTCGACCTGATGCTCGGGGCGTCATTGTTGCATGGGACCTTTGGACGTCGAGTGGCGGTGGTCGGTGGTGGCGGCGGCAGGAGCGTGCAGAGTGCTGATGCCTGCGAGGAAAATGGACTGGAACTGGTGGCCCTGCCGGGGACCATCCGGGAGAAGGTGCGGGAGCGGGCTCCGATGCTGGCTGACTGGATCGGTAACCCGGTGGACCAGTCGATCCTGGCGGGAAGCGGGCTTAGCTCGAACGGGCTGCTGGAGCTGATGCTTGCGTCGGACGCCTACGATGTGGCGATCGCGAACGTGGGAGAGGAATGGTTCTTTGGGCGACCCGATGCGGAGGACCGGTTGCGGCATGCCTGCACGCGACTCGGTGACATCGCCGCGGGGGCTACGAAGCCGGTGGCTATCGTACTCGGGGCAACGGAGTCGACCGAGGCGTGGCAACGGGAACTCATCGACAGCCTGAGGGCCGGGTTCGTGGAGCAGGGACTGGCGGTCTATGCCACAGTCGAGCGCGCGGCGTGGGTGCTTGGTCGATTCGGGGGCCACTGAACGCTACGATCGGCGTGTGCGTACTTCCGCTACTCAGACCGGGACCGACATCGACGTCGAACGACTGCAGCGCCTGTTGCCGCCCTGGAAGGTGATCCTCTACAACGACGACTACAACTCGATGGAGCACGTCGTTCGCTCGTTACGAAAGTGCGTGCAGTCGCTGAGCGAGAGCGACGCGGAGGCGGTGATGCTCGAGGCGCACACAGCGGGGAAGGCGGTTGTGATCGAGTGCCCGAAGGAGGCCGCGGAGCACTACCGGGCGGGTCTCGAGAGCTGCGGTCTGACGGCCACGATCGAGGGATAGTTCAGGCTGAGACTTGGCTATTCAGTCGCCTTTGGATGTCCCACGCTAGCGTCCGTCATCCAGATCGTGGCGTGGTCATCGTCGATGCAATACCAAACACGACCTCCGGCGGAAATCTCGAACTGCCACTGTTCGAGGGCAATTCCATTCACGCTGCGAACGCCCAACGAACCTCGAAGCGGATGCTGCCGTGAATCCCGCTGGCGAGGATCGTTCGTGATTCGCTCCCATGCCGCTCGGGCATTGGCCGATGCGGCGGCACAGATCTGCTCCCATCCCTTTGCCGCATCATTATTGGCGAAACGGAAATCCCAGCCGTCGTTTTTCGGTGGTGGAGCGACGCGCTCCCTGCGCCTTGGCATCGGGGTTCACGGCTGAGGAGCCGGAACCGGCTCGCCCGATGCCTCGACGGGCTTTCGGAGTCGCCGGGCCAGGCGTGGGTCTGCATGAACCTCGGCAGTCGCCTTCCATTCCCGCAGCAACTGCCCGACCGGTGTGAAGTTGTCAATTGCCGACGCGGCGAGGAGAGTCTGGAGGAACTCCTCGACGAAGAGATCCCGCTCTTTCCCCGGCAGGAACGTTGTCCAGGGAAGAACCTCGCCGACCGACAATGCAATGTTCGGATTTCCACGATTGAGCAGATTACGCACGAGCAGGGCAAGAGCATCAAACGCCTCGTCGCGGTCCTGAGCGCGGTCGGCTTCGCTCACTCGCAGAGCCGGGGCATTCCGGCGCCGCAGGACCACATCATGGTCGGACAGATCCGCTACCACATCATTCGGTTGTCGAAGGAAGTCGGAGAATGGCCGTTCGATTACGCGCATACGTTCATATTATCTGAAGAAGTTCAGATCTCAACAGAGCGTAAGCGAAGCGGCGCAACATCGATCGGATGCCTGGGCCTTACCAACCGCGAGTGGCGAGTAGCTCCTTCTCCGGGAGCGAATTGACAGCGATGGACTGCATGGCCTTGCCGAGACCGGCGGAGACGGAAGCGATGACCTCGGCGTCGTTGTAGTGGGTGGTCGCTTCGACGATGGCCTTGGCGACGATGGGCGGGTGTTCGCTCTTGAAGATGCCGGAGCCGACGAAGATGCCGTCTGCGCCGAGGCGCATCATGAGGGCGGCGTCCGCGGGTGTGGCGACACCACCGGCAGCAAAGTTGACCACGGGCAGGCGTCCTTCGGACTTCACGCGCTGGACCAGCTCGAGGGGAGCGCCGATCTCCTTGGCAGCGGTGTACAGCTCATCATCGGACATGGTCTGGAGGCGGCGGATTTCGCCCTGGACGGTGCGCATGTGGCGGACGGCTTCGACGATGTCGCCGGTGCCGGCTTCGCCCTTGGTGCGGATCATGGCGGCACCTTCGCCGATCCGGCGGAGGGCCTCGCCGAGGTTCCGGCAGCCGCAGACGAAGGGGACGGTGAAGGCGTGCTTGTCGATGTGGTTCGACTCGTCGGCAGGGGTGAGGACTTCGGATTCGTCAATGTAGTCGACGCCGAGGGCCTGGAGGACGTCGGCTTCGACAAAGTGGCCGATGCGGGCCTTGGCCATGACGGGGATGGAGACGGCGGCGATGATGCCGCGAATCATGTCGGGGTCCGACATGCGGGCGACGCCACCGTCGCGGCGGATGTCGCTGGGGACGCGCTCAAGGGCCATAACGGCGCAGGCGCCAGCTTCCTGGGCGATGACGGCCTGTTCGGGCGTGACGACGTCCATGATGACGCCGCCCTTGAGCATCTGGGCGAGGCCGACCTTGACGGCCCATGTTCCGGTCTGGGGCATGCTGGTACTCCGGGCGCCCGGCCGGGCCGGGCAGAGGGTATGGATTGGCATCAGTGTACTAGAAGGGATGGGCGAAACAGCAGGGCGAGGCGAGTAAACTGGCTCGATGGAAGAGCTATTGAAGCAACTGGCGGCGACGCCCCGCACGCTGGCGCACCTGGTGGTGGAAGCGAGCGACGAACTGCTGGACACGGCAGCGGACGGCGAATGGTCGGCGCGGACGGTACTGGCGCACCTGCGGGACGATGAGTGGCTGGTGCTCCGGATGCGTTGCGAGCGAATGTTGAGCGAGGACGGCCCGGTGTTCCCGGACTTCGATGAGAAGGCCTGGGAGAAGGAGCGGAACCGGTCGCGCGATCGCAAGGAGGAACTGCTCGGGGACTTTGCATTGCAACGGCAGGCAAGCCTGAACATGCTGGCGAACCTGAGGCCGGGGGACGAGGAGAGGCGAGGGCGCCACGAAGAGTACGGCGAGTTCACGGTGGGGAGCTGGATCACCCACTGGGTGGAACACGACCGGACGCACATCGCCCAGGTGGAACGGATGCTCGGCGAGACGCTCACGGAGGTGCTGGAGCGACGAACGCAGGAGCCAGGGTAAAGACCGGGCGGGAACTCCTTTGCCCGGCGCAACGTCTGTACCTATCGAGCAACCCCGCGCGGCCATACGATCATGTGGGGTGTTTCGGGAGTCCGCGCGGCGCGTGGCCGGCGACTCGGAGAGGGAAACTACAGATGTTCAGGCAACTTCTTGGTCTTGGGACCGTACTGGTCGTTGGGGTCGCACTGGTGGCCTGTGGCGGCGACGACGACGACGACGCGACGACCACCGCAACGGCGACCGGCGCGGCTTCCACGACGGAGACTGCGACCGCGGCCGCTACTTCAAGCGGGACAGCGGTGGCGACGGCGACGATCGACGAGGGTTCGCTTCCGGATTACATGGAGCCCGGCGAGGTGGTGGACGACAGCGGCCCCAACCCCAGCGGGATCCCGGTGGTGACGGATGTCCGGATCGGGCAGAACGAGGGCTACGACCGGATCGTGTTCGAGCTTGATGGCGAGGAGCTTTCGCCCTACGAGGTGAAGTACGTGCCGTCGGCGACGGCCTGCGGAAGCGGCAAACCAGTGATGCCCGGTGGCACCGCGAGCCTTTCGATTGTGCTGAAGAAGGCGCAGGCCCATACCGATGCAGGCGAGCAGAGCATCGATAGCGACGACATCGTGGTCGATTACCCGGCGATGGTCGAAGGAATCCAGACGTGCGATTTCGAGGGCGTCGTTGCCTGGGTGGTGGGGACGAACGATGCGCTCCCCTTCCGGGTGTTCACGCTGGAGAATCCGACGCGGATCGTAGTGGACGTCGAACACCCGTAGCAGGAGCTGGCGTTGGCTGAACGCCCCGGCGGTGGACAATCTACGAATCTCACCGCCGGGAGTTCGCCATGCTGGACCCATCGTCTACGACCACTCGCCATCACGCCCCGTTCGTTAACCTCAGCCGGCCGTTTGGCCATGGAAACTTTGGGGCGGTGGCGGAGACCACAGCGCGGCTCTTCGGGACACCGCAGTACCTGATCGGGCAGTCGGTCGTCGTCTTCCTGTGGATTGTCTTCAACGCGGTCTACCGGCACAGCTTCGACCCGTACCCGTTCATCCTCTTGAACCTCGCATTTAGCTTGCAGGCGGCGTACGCGGCGCCGCTGATCCTGCTGGCGGAGACGCGCGAGGCCGAGCGCGACAAGTTCTGGAGCCAGGCCGATGCCAGCCACCGGGAAGAACTCTCTGAGCGGACGCTGACACTGCTGCAGCAGAACACGGCGCTGACGGAGGAAGTGCGGGCGCTCTCCGTGCGGATCGAGCAATTGACGGCGCAGGTGCATACGCGGGTGACATCCGGCCCATCAACCTAGCTTGGCCGGGCGCGAAAGCGCCGGAATGCAACGCCTCCCCAGGCGATCTCGATGATGCCAAAGGGCCAGGCCCCGGCGAGGAATCCGTAGGCACTGGAGGCGAGACAGGCGGCGGCAAAAGCCAGTATGAAAACTCGGTGTCGATGTTCGAGCCAGTAGCACACGAACATGGCGGAAACGGCGACAAGGCCGTAGAGGGTGATGACGTCCATGGGTGAAGGGTAGCGGCGAGGTAGCGCCTGATCAGGCAGCGGTGGAACGGGCTGCGCTCATCCGGACGGTGCCGTTGGTGCGAAGGACGGCCTTGACGGACTCGGCGAGGCGCTCGTCGACGTTCGCGGTCGGCAAATCGAACTCGAACTCCTGGCCCTCCGCGTCGTGGACGATGAGGCGGACGGGATCTTTGCCCTGGGCATCGTTGAGGAGACTCATGACCGAGCGGAGGAGTGCCTGGTCGGTCACTTCGTTCTCGGTCTCGTAGATGGTGATGACGAGCTTTGCCGCATCGCCGTTGATGGGGGGCGAGACCTGGGGCGACGAGGCTTCGGTGGTGGGGCCACCATTCGGGTAGGCGCCGTTGCTGGCGTTGCCGTTCGGAGGACGGCCATTGGCACCCGGGTCGTTCTGCTGTTGTGGGGGCCTGCGGCGGGGCTTCTCCTTCTTCGCCTCGACCTGCCACTGCTCCGGGGCGAAGCCGACGACGACGCCTTCAGCACGGTCGAAGCGGGCGGCCTTGCGGACGCTGAGGTTGACGCGGTCGGCGCGTTCGCGGGCGTCGACGGAGACGATGAGGACCTGGCCCTCGGCCCAGATTTCCTCGCCGTGGGAGTCGATGACATCGTTCCAGACGGTGAGTTCCGTACGTGCCCGAGAGGTCTTCGAAGTTGAGGATGAAGAACTTGCGGCCGTCACGGGTGGAACGCGACTGGACGCTGCTGACCATGCCGCCAAGGGTGATTGACTGGCCGATGACGTCCATGGAAATGTCGGAAATCGAGTGGCTGACGTAGCGGGAGATCTCGGCGGCGGCGGCGCGGAAGGGGTGCTCGGAGACGTAGACGCCGAGGAGTTCCTTCTCCCAGGCGAGCATCTGCTCGGATGTCACGTGGTGCGGTTCTAGCTCGAGGGCGGGCATGGGGGCGTCGACTTCACCGCCGAAGAGGTCGAACATCGTGGACTGGCCGCTGTCGCGGAGTTCACGTTCACGGCGCGCGAGGTTGATCAGGCGCTCGGCGTTCATGACGAGGGTGCCGCGCTCCTGGCCGAGCATGTCGAGGGCGCCGGCCATGGCGAGGTGTTCGATGGCGCGGGAGTTGGCGCCGGAAAGATCGGCGCGCTTGCAGAAGTCCTCGATGTCGTCGTAGGGGCCGTCCTTCTCGCGGGCGGCGATGATGCCCTTCGACGGCGCCGGTGCCGACGTTCTTGACGACGCCGAGGCCGAAACGGATGGCGAGGTCGCCAGTCCGGGCAGGCGTTCGACGGTGAAGTTCTCGCCGCTGCTGTTCACGTCGGGCGGGAGCACCTCGATGCCGAGCTTCGAGCACTCGGCAACGGCGGCGGCGATGCGCGCGTGGGTGTCAGGCGAGTTGCGGGTGAGGCGGAGGACGGCGGTCATGTACTGGACGGGGTAGTTGGCCTTGAGGTAGGCGGTCTGGTAGGCGATGTTGCCGTAGCACCAGGCATGGGCCTTGTTGAAGGCGTAGCCGGCGAAGGGCTCGATGAGGTCGAAGACGGTCGTCTGCTTCCTCCTCGGTGTAGCCCTTTGCGAGGGCGCCGGCGAGGAAGCGTCGGCGCTCGGCCTGCATGATCTCGGCCTTCTTCTTGCCCATCGCCTTGCGCATGATGTCGGCCTGGCCGAGCGTGTAGCCGGCGAACTGGCGGGCGATGAGCAGCACCTGGTCCTGGTAGACGATGACGCCGTAGGTCTCGTCGAGGACCTCCGCGAGGTCGGGGTGGGGGTAGGTGATCTCGATGTCGCCGTGCTTGCCATCGATGAAGCGCGGGATGTGCTGCATGGGGCCGGGCCGGTAGAGCGCGACCATGGCGCAGAGGTCGGCGATGTTGGTCGGCTGGAGGTCCTGGATGTAGCGGCGCATGCCGGACGATTCAAGCTGGAAGACGCCGAAGGTCTCGCCGCTGGCCCAGCATCTCCATCGTTGGCTTCGTCGCCGTCGGGGAGGGCGAGGATGTCGATGGTCTTCGCCGCTGGTTTCGGCGATGAGGTCGACGGCGAGGCCGAGGATGGTGAGGTTGGAGAGGCCAAGGAAGTCCATCTTGAGGAGGCCGATGCTGGCAACCTGGTCCATTGCGAACTGGGTGGTCGGGATGCTCGTCTCGTCGCCGCGCGAGGGGCGCTGGAGGGGCACGTGTTCGATGAGCGGGCTCGCGGGCGATGACGACGCCGGCGGCGTGGGTGCTGGCGTGGCGGGAGACGCCTTCGAGCTGGCGCGCCGTGTCCATGAGCCGTTGGACGCGGGGATCGGTGTTCATGTACTCGCGGAGTTCGGCAACCTGCTCGATTGCGTCGTCGAGGGTGACGTGCAGCGCGTTGGGGATGAGCCGAGCCACGCGGTCGGTGTCGGCGTAGCTAATGCCGAGGGCGCGGCCAACATCGCGGACGGCGGCCTTCGCGCCGAGCGTCCCGAAGGTGATGATCTGGGCGACGCGGTCCTCGCCATAGCGCTCGTAGGCGAAGCGGAACATCTCGTCGCGGCGGTCGTCGGCGAAGTCGAAGTCGACGTCGGGCATCTCGCGGCGTTCGAGGTTGAGGAAGCGCTCGAAGACGAGCCCGGCCTCCACGGGATCGATGTCGGTGACGCCGAGGGAATAGAGAACGAGGGAGGCAGCGGCGGAGCCGCGCACACCCATGCGGATGTTCCGCTCGTGGGCGAAGTCGGCGATCTCCTTGACGATGTAGATGTAGTCGGTGAAGCCGGTCTGACGGAGAACATCGAGTTCGTAGTCGAGGCGGTCGTGTAGTGCCGGCGAGAGGTCGCTGTTGATGCGGATGGCGAGGTTCTTGCGACAGAGCTCGGCCAGGTACTCGCTACTGTCGCGTCCTTCCGGGATGTTGGGGGCTGGGAGCTGCTGGCGGCCGAATTCGAGGTTGAGGTCGCACTCTTCGGCGATGAGCTGGGTGTTGGTGACGAACTCGGGGTTGTCGGGGAAGAGCGCCGCCATCTCCTGTTCGGAGCGGACGTGGTAGCCGTCGCCGTCGATCTTGAAGCGGTCCTGCTGGTCGACGGTCGCGTTGGTTCCGATGCAGAGGAGCATGTCGTGAGCATCGTGCTCGGTGGGCAGGGTGAAGTGGGAGTCGTTCGTGACGACGACCGGGATGTCGGAGTTCGCGGCCGACATCGGCGATGAGCGGGTTGATGCGTGAGAAGCGCTCGATCGTGGTGTTCCTGCACCTCAAGGAAGTAGTGGCCGTCGAAGATTTCGCGGTACCACTTCGCCACTTCGATAGCGCCATCGCGGTCGCCCTGTTCGAGGCGCTGGAGGAACTCGGAACTGGGGCAGCCGCTGAGGACGGTGATGCCTTCGGAGTGCTGCTCGAAGAGTTCGCGGTCCATGCGGGGCTTGTAGTAGTAGCCCTCGAGGTTGGCCTTGGTGACGAGCGCGAGGAGGTTCTTGTAGCCGGCCTTGTTGCGGGCGAGGAGGACGAGGTGGTAGGGCTGGTTGTCGCCGCGTTCGCGGCTGAAGCGGGTGGTCGGGGCGACGTAGGCCTCGACGCCGATGATGGGCTTGATGCCGCGCTCGCGGGCTCCCTTGTAGAAGTCGATGGCGCCATAGAGGGCGCCATGGTCGGTCATCGCGACCGACTCCATGCCGAGTTCCTTCACCCTGTCGAGGAGGGGGCCGATCTTCGACATGCCGTCGAGCAGGGAGTATTCGGTGTGGGTGTGTAGATGGGTGAACATATCGGCCGGGGAGGAGAAGTCTACCCCGGTTGGTGGCCGAGGGGGAGAGTTTGGGCGAGAAGATGGCGACTTGTGTAGGGCCCAATCGCGGAGGGGCCCACCGGCATCGTACTGCGCCACGCGGCGCTGCGTTCAGGGTCGAGGGTTCAGGAATCGGAGGAAGCTGAGCGTGGCGGAGTATGCCGCGACAAGGCTGTATCCTCCCTTGCGATGGAGGGAGTCCCATGAAAGTCGGCGTGCTGCAGTTCTTTAGCTGGCCCGAACGGCGGATAGCGCTCGGCGAGGTGTATGAGCGGGCGCTCCAGCGGATCGACGTGATGGATGAGGGTGGTTACGACGCGGTCTGGCTGGCGGAGCACCACTTCAACACGTTCAGCGTCTGCCCGTCGGTGCACATGATGGGGACGATGGTGGCGGCGCGCACGAAGCGAGCTACGGATCGGGATGGGCGTTTCGCTGGCGGCGTTCTACCACCCGTTGCGGTTGGCCGAGGAGGTGGCGCTGCTCGACCACTTCAGCGGCGGGCGCGTGAACTGGGGCGCCGGACGGGGTTTCGATGCAAAGGAGTTCAAGGCGTTCGGCGTGGACCGCGAAGAGAGCTACCCGCGCTTCCGTGAGCACTTCGAAATCGTTCTGGAGGCGTGGAAACAGGACCGGCTAACGTACAAGGGCCAGTTCTGGGAGTTCGACGGTGTTGAGGTGCTGCCGAAGCCACTGCAGGAGCCGCATCCGCCCGTCTGGGTAGCCGCTTCGACGCCGGGGGCGGTGGAGTGGGCCGCGAAGCAGGGGCACACGATCATGATGGACCCCCATTCCGCGCACGCGGACATCGCGAGCAAGCGGAAGCTCTACCAGGACACGCTTGAGGGGGCGGGACATTCCATCGAGGGGCGGCTGATCCCGATGGCCCGCTTGATGGCGATCGGCGAGACCGAGCGGGAGGCAGAGGAGATTGCGCGGTCGGGGGCGAGCTGGACGGTGGGGTCGTACATGCGGCCGAAGAGCGCCCTGGGGAAGGATGCCCCGGCGACCGGGGAGTCGATGTTTGTCGACAAGGCGCAGCAGAAGGCAGCGGAAGAGGACCCGGTGCAGCGGTACATGGACAGCGTCGTCGTCTATGGGACGCCGTCGCAGGTGGTGGACAAGCTGAAAGCGATGGAGCAGGAGATCCCGATGAACTACCTGCTCGTCTCGCCGTTAAGCCACAGCACCTTCGAGCTTTTCACGAAGAAAGTGCTGCCGAAGCTGGTTTAGGTCCTACCGCGCCGGGGAGAAATCGGTGGGCCGGAGGATGCGGTTCACGAGGTGGTGGACAAGGGGGCCGTCGGCCTCGGATTCCGCGCGAACCTTCTGCCATTCGGGGTCGGCGCCGAAGGCGGCCCAGGCGCTTTCGCGATGCCCGAGGTCTTCGAACCCGATGATGTACCAGAGTTCGTCGCTGCGGCCGCCGATGACGTTGGTCCAGTAGCCGACGTTGGTGATGCCGTGCTTTTCAAAGAGGCGGGTGGTGTGGTCGCGGAAGCGGGCCATGAGCGGGCCGAGCTTCCCGGGATGGGCGGTGTAGATACGCAGTTCATGAATCATGGGACGCATTATGGCGCAGCACGAGGAACTTAGTTACAGGTGCTGTTGAGCACGCTACAGGGCTCGTCCTCCGGGTTTTCGGGCATACGGTCGGCGCACTTTGCCGAAGGGATGCAGGCTTCGTCGGTGACGAGGTCTTGCCACATCGGAAGGATATCGTCGGCAGTCTCGGGGCCGTACCAGATGAGGGTGCGCTGCAGATCGGTGATGTCCAGCTCACGGATGGAGTCGACGCGGACGCCGTTGACGATGAAGGTGAGGTTGTTGGTGTCGTCGGCGCAGTATTCGCCGGCGTCACCGGCGAGGGTGACGCAGCGATCGCTGACCTTCATGCCGAGGGAGGTGAAGAACTCGTTCCAGGTGGTCTGTTCGAGGTGGACGTGGACGACGTTTGTGCGGGGTTCGTGGATGTGGGCGGCGTCGCTGAGCTCCTCGTCCTCGGTGGAGACGAACTGGGGCTGGTCGAAGTCGAATTCTTCGCCGTTGATGTAGAGGCCAAGGTCGGCGTGCCAGTGGACGGCCTGGCGAAGGGTGCAGGAGGGATCGCCGACGACGCACTCGCCGGGCGCGAGGTTAGGGCCGTCGTCGTCATCACCTCCGCATGCGGCGGCGAAAAGGGCGAGCGACACAAGAGCGCCGATGCCGAGGCTGAGGCGGATGATGGATGGGCGTGTTGGCATAGGATTCAGTCCTCCGAGTCCAGGTCCGCGAGCGCGGAATCGATAAGAAGGCGCCAGTTAGCGAGGCTCCCGGGATTGCCGCCGACCGGGACGCCGTTGAAGAGGACGCCAGGTGTGCCCGTGAGGCCGGCTGCGCGGGCGGCGGAGGCGTCGCCGGCTACGGTCTCGAGGGTGTCATCGGCGGCGTAGCAAGTGGCGAATTCGGTTGGGTCGAGCCCGACGGTATCGGCGAGATCGGCGAGAGCAGCATCGGAGAAGCGGCCGACGTTGGTCTTTTCGCCCGTGAACTGGCCGGCGCGCGCCTCGACGAGGAAGAGTTCGAAGTGCATTTCCCAGAAGCGGTCCTGCCGGGCGGCGCATTCGGCAGCGATGGCCGCCGCCACGGATTCAGCACCGAGGATGGGGAAGTGGCGAAAGAGGATGCGTACCTGGCCGCTCACCACGTATTCGGCGATGAGGTTTGGTTCGACCGTCGCGGTGTAGTCCAGGCAATGCGGGCACTGGAAGTCTTCGTGGACGGTGATGGTGAGAGGCGCGTCGGGGTCGCCGAGAGCGTAGCCATCGGCAAGGTCGAAGGGGAAAGCGTCGTGGCTCGCCTCGATTGCCTCGACGACGAGCTGGTCGATGTCCGCGTCGCTGAGCGGGGTCGCGGTGGCAGCGGCAGCGGTTTGGGTTGGCGAGCCGGCAGCGGCGACGAGGGGATCCTCATCGCGGTTGGAGCAGGCGACGGTGGCAACGGCGAACACGAGGAGCAACGCCAGCGCGTGGTTTCGGCAAACGAGGCCACGCGCCATGGTCAGGGCGTTGGGGTCGTTTGAGCGCCGCCAGCGTCGCCAGTGGCAGTGGCAGAGGCTTCGGGGGTCTGGGTGGCTTCGGCGAGGTTTTGGAGCTCCTCATCGATAACCGACTTCCAGCCATCGATCTCCGAGGGCGCGCCGCTTGAGAGGGGGACGCCGTTGAAGAGGAAGCCGGGGGTGCCGCTGAGGCCGAAGGACCGCGCCGTCGCGGCCTGGTTTTGCACCGTTTCGAGGGTGGCGTCGGCGGCGTAGCAAGAATCGTACTTTTCCATGTCGAGGCCGACGCCCTGGGCGATGCCTCGCAGCGCATCGTCGGAGAAGCGGCCGATGTTTGTCTTCTCGTTGGTGTCCTGGCCAGCTTTCGCCTGCACGAGGAAGAGTTGGTTCTGGAGGGGCCAGAACATGTCCTGCTGCTGGGCGCACTCGGCGGCCTTACCGGCGGCGACAGACTCGACACCGAGGATGGGGAAGTTCTGGAAGACGAGGCGGACCTGGCCGGACTTCACGTACTGATCGATGATGCCGGGCTCGTTGGCGCCGGTGTAGTTGAGGCAGTGAGGACACTGGAAGTCCTCGTACTGGGTGATGGTGAGGGGAGCGTCTTCGCTTCCGACGGAGTAGCCGCTGGCCATGTCCGCGGGGAAGTTGGCGTCCGCGTCGTTCAGGGCCTGTACGAGTTCGTCGTCACTGCCACCGCCCCCACTGAAGGTGGCGAAGAGCCCGATGGCAACGACGAGGACGGCAACGAGGACCATGGCGATGAGGATGAAGCGGCCGGAAAGGAAGTCACCGGCGCCGCCTCCGCCGCTTGAGCCGGGGGAGGTGGATCGGCGAGGCGCGGGGGCGCGTTTCCGTTCGCCGCGAGCGCTGCGGGATTGTTCGCGACGAGCCTGTCGGTTGGACATGTGGGGATTAGACCTTCGATAGGGTAGGCAAAGCGCGGACACAAACGTCCCCGCGGCATATTCGAGGATAGCATCGGCTGGCGAAGGCGATACATCGGACGGTGAACCGAAGGGAAAGGTTCAGGCGTCGAGGAAGCGGTTGACGTGGGAGATGAAGACGTCGAACTGATCGTGTTGGACCCAGTGGCCGGCGCCGGCGATGCGCGCGGCCTCGACGTTATGGAAAGGGCTGAGATCGAGGTCGTAGTTGCGGCGTCCCCAGCTCTCCTCGCCCCAGAGGATGAGGATGGGGCAGCGGATCTGGTTCCAAAGGTCGCGGGCGTCTTCCATGTTGAACTCGTAGGGCGAGCCGGCGCGGGTGAAGTTGTCGTACTTCCAGGCGTAGCCGTCCGGGGTCTCGACGGTGCCCTCGACCGTGAGATGGCGGGCAAGCTCGGGCGTCAGGTGCTCGTTGGCGGCGATCATGCGTTCGGTAGCGTCTTGAATGCTGCGATAGAGGTGCGGTTCGCGTAGTTCGAGGGCGCGCATGCTCTCGACCCAGCGGCGCATGCGGACATGGGCGGGCCGGGGCGCACGGTCGGACCAGCCAAGACCACCGAGCCCTTCGATGGTGACGAGGCGGGAGACCTTCTCGGGGAAGGCGCCGGCATATTCGAGGGCGACACCGCCGCCGAGTGAGTGGCCAATGATGGCGTAGGGCTCGCGGCCGATGTGTTCGCCGAGGGCATGGATGTCGAGCGCGTAGTCGATGATCGAGTAGTTGCCCCCGATGGCGCGGTCGGAATCGCCATGGCCGCGCAGGTCGGGGGCGTAGACGGAGAAGCGATCGATGAGGGCGGCGGCGGTCTTATCCCACGACCGGGCGTGGTCGCGGGTGCCATGGACGAGAATCAGCGGCGGGTTAGCAGGGTCGCCGTACTGGAAGTAACGCAGGGTGAGGCGCTGGGAGGTGTAGGAGAGGGCGAGGGGTCCGGACATTCCCGGGAAGTTTACGGGAGGCGGGGGCGCACCGGCTTTCCCCTAGGTGGAATCCCTGCTCCGGGAAAGCGCGGGGGCGGTCGATTATCTGCTGAGGGGTCTATATCCGTGGGAGAGCCGACCGGGGACGCCACCGCACGCGAAACTGCCGCGCTGTATCGGATCGCGCGTCTGCTCGCGGGTCGCGAGAGGCTGGCGGACGTCTTTGAAGAGATCGCTCAGCAGATCGGCGAGCACGTGGGGTTCGATTTCGCGAGCCTGATGGTCCTGGACGCGGAGCCGGACATGGAACGCGTGGTGGGCTGGTATCCGCCGGAAGCAATCGACGGATCGGACAACCAGCAGTACCGGCGCTCGCGGGGACGGCAGTTGCTTGCCGACCAGTATCGCCGGGGCGTCGAGTGGGACCCGACAGAGTTCCGGGGCCGGGCCGAGCGGCGGATGGTGGCGTTTGGGATCAAGCTTGCATGGTCGATGCCGCTGATGGATGGAGAGGACTACTACGGCACGGTGACGGTGGCGCGGATCGAAGCCACGTCCTTCGGCGAGCAGGAACTGGAGTTCATGCGGCAGGCCGGCGACCTGTTGGCCGCGGCGGCCCGTGAGGAGCACGCAATCTGGCGGGCGGACCGCGAAGGTGTGCGGAGCCAGCTCCTGAACGAGCTGACGGTGCTCCTGAACCAGGGCCGCAGCGTGGAGGAGCTTTTCAGCGCGATGGTCGGGGTACTTTCGCGGGCGGTCACCTTCGATGCCGCGGGACTGATGCGGACAGACGAAAGCAACCAGCTCAGCCTCGTTGCCGCGGATCCGCCGGAGCTGGGATTGGTACTGCACGACCTGCGGGTGGACGTCGACCTCGCCGAGATCCGGAATTCCGAGCGGTGGTTGCAGTTCGCGCCCACGGAAGTCGGCGGCGCGATTGGCGAACGGCTGGCGGCGGCGGGGATCAGGATGGCATGCGCCGTCTTCCTGACGCACATGGGGCGGACGGCCGGCGCCCTGATCCTTTCGCGGGACACGATGAGGCCGTTCAGCGACGACGACCTTTCCTTCCTGGCGCTGGCGGCGACGTTGATGGCCCAGGCGATCGTGAACCGGGCGGTGATGGAGCGGGAGCTGGAAGAGAGCCGGGCGGAGACGGCCGAGCAGCGCGCGCTGGCGGCGATCGCAGCGATCAGCGCCGACGAACGGACACCGAGCCGATTGCTCGAGGGATTCGCGGCAACGCTGGGCCGCTTTGTGCCGGCGGTCCGCAGCGCCTTCGCGATCCTCGATGGCGACGACCTGACGGTGTATCGCTCGCACAGCACGCCGCTGATCGGGGCTGCCTCGATGCTGGGGGAACTGGCGAACCTGACCGGGCAGGTGACGATGTCAACGGGGTACGAGGACCTGCTCGGTGGTTGGGATTGGTTTGGCGGGGGCTCGGTCCGGGCGGTGTCGATTGCGCCGGACCGCTCGGCGGGTTCGTTGCGGGGCGTGCTGATCGTCGCCTCGGGGGAGCCGGGATGGACATTCGGTGAACGCGAGGAACGGGTGGTGCGGACGGCGGCGCAGTTCGTCGGCTCGGCCCTTCACACGGCGCACAACCTGAAACGACTGGAGCGCAGCCGGGCGCTGCTCGAGGTTGTGGTTGGCTCGCTGTCGGCGGGGATCGTGCTGCTTGACCGGGCCGGCAAGGCAGCATTCGTGAACGAACATGGCCAACATGTCCTGGATACGCTCGGTCCCCGCGTCGCGAATGGCGACGTGAAGCCCGAGGACGGCGACGGCGACGGCGGTGTCGCTGAACTCCTTCGCGCGCTCGCGGGTGGCGGATCGGCGACAGGCGAAGCGGCCCTGGAGGTCGCGGGAGAGTCGCGGCTGCACCGGTACGAAATCCTGACGATGGACCACGACTCGTATAGCCGGCTGGTGGTGTTCGAGGACATCGAAGAAGAACGACGACGAGCGGTCGAGACCGAACGCCACCAGCAACAGATGGCCCAGGCGGCCCGGCTTTCAGCCCTGGGAGAGATGATCGGCGGCGTTGCCCACGAACTAAACAACCCGTTGACCGCGATCCTCGGCTTCGCCGAACTGCTGACGGCGACGAAGGGAACGGAAGCGATCCAGGAGGACCTGACCCTGATCCACAAGGAAGCGCTGCGGGCGAGGAACATCGTCCGCGACCTGTTGTTCCTGGTGCGACCAGGAGAAGTAGAGCGCGAGAAGCTTCGACTTGGCGATATGGTCGGCCACATCGAACGGCTGCGGCACGCGGCATGGCTGAAGCAGGGGATCGTGGCGACGATCGAGGTTTCGGCCGAGGACAACACGCTGACGGCGAACGAACACCAGCTGACGCAGGTGCTCCTGAACCTCACGACGAACGCGGAGCAAGCGCTGACAGGCATGGCCGATGCTCGCCTGGTGCTGCGCGCGCGCTTCGAAGGCGACCTCGTAGTGATGGAAGTCGAGGACAACGGGCCGGGAATGGCCCCGGAGGTTCGAGAGCGCGTCTGGGAGCCCTTCTACACAACGAAACCGGGATTCGGGACGGGGCTCGGGCTGAGCCTGTCGCGTTCGATCATCCAGAGCCACGGCGGGACGCTGACGGTTGAGTCGGCCCCGGGCCGAGGCGCCTGTTTCCGGGTGACGATCCCGCGCGACTGGACGCCGGCCGAGCAGCAGGAGGCCGAAAGGCCGGTGGAAGATGGCAGCCGCTGGGTCCTCGTGGTCGATGACGAACCGAGCCTGAGGACCGTGGCGAAGCGGCTGATCGAGTCTCTTGGCCACCATTGCGATGTGGCGTCCGGCGTGGAGGACGCGACGGCGCTGGCGGGGGAGTGCGACTACGACCTGGTGCTCTGCGATTACCGGCTGGCCTCGGACGTGGCGGACGACGTGGTCCGGGCGCTGCAATCGGTGGCGCCGCACCTGGTGCAACGGGTGGTGATCGCTTCGGGGGCGACGACGGATGCCGGGATCGCCCAGCTAGCCGGCCGGTATGGCCTGGAAGTGCTACCAAAGCCGTACGGCATCGACGAGATATCGAACCTGTTGCGCCACATCGAAGAGGCGGCCTAAAGCGCTAGTCCCGCCGGACGAGAATGCACGCTATTGCTACCGAACAGTTCACCCTGGCACTTCTGATGGAGGCCGGTTGAACCGTTGATTTGTTCAGGTGCCCTTCTGACCGGGGGCACCTGGCGACAATGTCCTCCCCGTCGCAGGGGGTATGGCCGGGCAAAACCGGCCTGCCCCCACCCTACTCCCAGCCAGACTGGTGACACACATACGGGCGTGAAGCGACGCGTGTCGTTCACGGCCGACCGCTCGAACAGCGTTTGGCGCCGATTGCGCATCCTGTCTCGACTTCGTCCAAAATCGCGGCTGATTGCCTGCGGGTACGCTCCATGACAACATACCGCTGAGTGTGGCGTGGACGCTCACCAGGGCGAACAGGAGGCACTGTGAGCTTTCCGGACGAGACGATTGATGTAGACGCCACCTGCCAGTACCTGGGGTTGGCAGACGATGCGGACTCTCATGCGACCTACGCAACCGAGGCCCATCGCTGTTACAAGCTCCCCAACCCGACGCGGATAGCGACGGGTCACCAGGAGTCGTACTGCCTCGGGGCGAACCATCCGAACTGCCCCGTGTTCCAGGGCGAAGCGGTACCGCAGAGCCGGGCGCCAGCGGCAGCAGCAGCGGCAGCAGCGATGGCATCGACAGAAGCAGGGCCACCAGTCGCGGCGCCGGCGGGTGCTCCGCGGGGTCAACGGCGGACGCCACCTCCCGGGCAACGACGGCGCCAGCCCGGCGGGACACTGGGGCCGCGGCCGCGCACCGGCGGGATCAGCATGCCGGCGGCAACGATTGGTCTGTTCGCGCTGGCGATCGCGCTGGTCGCCCTCGCCTTCCTTATCCAGCGTGCCCTTTCGGGCGGCGGCGATGACGATCTTTCGGCGGCGGATACCTTCGCGACGCAGCAGGCGTTGCACGCGACGCAGACAGTGGAGGCCGGCGGCGGCCAAACGCAGCCGGCGGGTCAGACGCAGACGACGACGGCGAGCCAGACGCCGGGCGCGGGTGAGACCGCGACGACACAGCCGAATGCCACGAACACACCATCGGGGAGTGGTGGCGGCACCTACACGGTGAAATCGGGAGATACCTGTGGGGCGATTGCGACGGAACTCGGCACGACGGTCGAAGAGATCATCGCGGCGAACGACCTGAATGACGCGTGCGAAATCTTCGTGGACCAGGTGTTAACGATTCCCTAGGCTGCCCATCCGGCACGGGCTGATTGGCTTACAATCGCGGCATGAGCGACTGCCTGTTCTGCAACATGGCGTCCGGGGCGGTGCCTGTGGATAAGGTGCTGGAGAACGACCTCGCCTTCGCCATCCATGACATCAACCCGCGGGCGCCGCACCACCTGTTGATCATCCCGAAGCACCACATCGGCGATGCCCGGGAGATCGAGTTCTCCCACACCGAGATCCTGGGCAGCATGTTCGGCCTGGCCAGGGACGTCGCGCGCGTCGAGGGCGTGATCGAGTCGGGATACCGGCTGGCTTTCAACGTGGGCGATGCGGCGGGAATGACGATTCCACACCTGCACATGCACCTGCTCGGGGGCCGAAAGCTAGGCCCCGAAGGCTGATGGCGGGAACGCTCAAGGCCCAGCTTGACCGTGTGCAGGCGGAGATGGCTTCACGGCCGAGCGGGTTGATCGAGCACGTCGAGCGGGTGGCCAAGGAAGCCAGGGAAATCGGCGCGTACTGGGATGTCGATCAGGAGCGGCTCGCTCTCGCGGCGTGGGGGCACGACCTGTTTCGGCACGAGTCTGAAGCGCGGCAACTGCAACTGGCGGCGGAGGCGGGGGTGGCGATCAGCAGCGAGGACCGCCGGAGCCCGATCGTCCTTCACGGCCCGGTCGCGGCGGCGGTGCTCGAACACCGGTTGGGCGTCGACGACCGGGAGGTGCTGGCGGCGGTGCGGGACCACACGCTGGGGCTGGCGGAGATGTCGCTCATCGCCAAGATCATCCTGCTGGCCGACAAAGTGGAGCCCCGCAAGCGCAAGCGCGACCCGGAGATGAAACGGATCCGGAGGCTGGCCTGGCGTGACCTCGATACGGCGCTCCTCTGCTGGGCCGACTGGAAGTGGGTGGTGGAGCGGGAGAAGGGGTACGACAGCCATCCCGTGCACTGGCAGGCACGGACGCAATGGGTCCGTGAACACCACTTCGATAGCGACCCTTCTGACGTGCGGATGGAGAGCATGCCTACGGCACCGGTCTGCTGATGGCAGGGCGCGGAACGGACATCCTCTCGGCGTTCTGGTCGCCGCTCTGCGCGATCGGGTCGCATGGCGAGACCGGCCCGAATGCGCAGATCTGCGTGTCCGTATTTGGAGCCTCGATCGTGCCGGAGCGGCCGCGGCTGCTTGTGGTGCTGCACAAGACGAATCTCACCCACGACCTGGTGGCGCGGACAGGGACGCTGGCGATCACGGCCCTCTCCGCAACGAGCGCGCACCTGCTCCAGCCGCTGGGGCTGGTCAGCGGGCGGGACCGGCCGAACAAGCTGGAGGGGCTGGCGTTCGGGATCACGGCGAGGGCCGACCCCTATTTCCCGGCAGGTGTCGCGATGCTCGACTGCGAGGTGCTGGACGCCCATGACCTGGGGGATGCGACGAGCTTCCTGGTGGCGATGCGCGAGGCGCGCGAACTTGCCGGCGGCCAACCGCTGGGCTGGCAGGAGGCGAAGGGAATCGTCGGCGAGGCGTTCCTTGGCCGTTGGGCAGAGAAGAGCGAGAAGGAGCGGGCGGCGGCGTTCGCGGCGATGACCTGGCGCGAGTAGTCAGGCGAAGAGGACGTGCTGCTTGAGGAAGCCGAGGACGTGCCCGTAGAACGCCTCGATGGTCTCGGATTTCCGCCAGCCATGGCCTTCGCCTTCGTAGACGTGGTATTCGTGGGGGACGCCGCGGGCGCGCAGGGAGGCGACGATGGAGTCGCTTTGCTCGCGCGGGACGACGCGGTCGATCTCGCCCTGGAACACGGCTATGGGGTCGCTGATCTTGTCGGCGTGGAAGATGGGCGAGCGCTGGCGATAGAGCTCCGAAGCCTCGGGGAGCGGCCCAAGCATGGAGTCGAGGTAGCGGGCCTCGAACTTATGGGTGTCGGCAGCGAGGGTGAACATGTTGGCGACACCGTAGAGACAGACGCCGGCCTTGTAGAAGCCGGGCAATTCGACGAGCGACTGGAGGACGGTGTAGCCGCCGGCGCTGCCGCCCATGATGACGAGGCCCTGGCGTTGGGCGAGGCCCTCCTTCACCAGGTGTTCGGCGCCGGTGCGGGCGTCGTAGACGTCGTAGATGCCCCAGTTGCCGCGGAGCTTGAGCATGTAGTCGCGGCCGTAGCCGGTGGAGCCGCGGTAGTTCGGGAGGAGAACGCCATAGCCGCGGGTGGCAAAGAACTGGGCCTGCGCGTGCCAGCTGGCGGTCACCTGGCTGGTGGGGCCGCCATGGATGAGGACGATTGTGGGAGCACGTTCGCCGGCCGTTGCATAGGGGCCGGCCGGGGGCAGGTAGATGCCGTGGGCCTGCTTGCCGTCGAACGACTCCCAGGAGATGGGCTGAGGATGGGAGAGAGCGCTCGCGGGTACGGTCTCGCCGCTGGCGCGCCGGCGGATGCTGGTCCGGTAGCCCTCGTGGTCGAGGTTGAAGACGACGATGCGGTCGGGGATGGTGCCGCTGCCGGCGACGCAGGCAACTTCCTGGCCGGACGGGGCGGCAACGAGGTGGTTGAGCGAGGTGTGGCGGCCCTGGACATCGCGAAGTTCGCGAATGGCGCCGTCGGGATCGATGGCGACGAGGGTGTCGAAGCCGGCAGTTGCGCGGGAGGTGAAGATGGTGCCATCGACGCCTATGGCCGTGTTGCGCGAGCCCTGTCCCCAGGCGGGACGGGCGTACTCTTCACGGTCGGCGGTGAGCGGCTTCACGGTCCCGCTGGCCAGATCGCGGCGGTAGAGCTGGCCCCACCCGGACTCATCGGACGCATAGACGAGCGAGGCGCCGTCGGGCGAAAACATGGGCTGGTAGATGGAGGTGTCCTTGCCGCCGGCGACGATGTTCGTTTCGGCGACGATGGGGAGGGCGCCCTCGGGAAAGCTGAGGGTGGCGACGTTGAGTTCGGTCCCGTCCCAGGGCATGTTGGGGTGGTCCCATTCCACCCAGGCGAGTTGTTCGCCCGAGGGGTGCCAGGTGGGTTGCATGTAGAAGTCGCGGCCAAGGCCGATGCGCTCGGGCCAGTGCACACCTTCGGTGTCGACGATGGCAATGGCGTCGACGTCTTCGTAGGTGTGGACGTAGGCCAACCAGCGGCCGTCCGGCGAGACTGAAGGCGTGGAGGCGGCTCCGAAGCCGGGGGTAATGGCCCGCGCCGCGCCGCCGTTGATGGGCTGGCGATAGATACGCTGGTCGTGCTGGGCAACAAAGTAGGCAACGCCGTGGGCGAGGGTGAAGTCGCCACCGCCATAGCCGACGAAGGCGCGGACGCTGAGGTCGGTGGTGAGGTCGCGGGGGGCATCGGTGCCCTGCTGGATGACGAGGACACCACGGTCGGAGCGCCCTTCGATCCAGCCGAGTGTCTCGCTGTCGGTATCCCAGGCGGGTTCGCCCAACCGGAGGTTCGAGGCGAGCGATTTCGGCGTAATCGGACTTGGCCAGAGGCCATTCATGGGACGTTCGGACACAGGGTGGTTCCTCCTCAGCCGGGGCGTACGCGTTGGACTGTAGGTGGCAGTCTTGCAGGGATCGCGGGCGCGTCAAGGCCTCGGCCTTGATTGGGGAGGTTCCCGAACCGACAATTAGCATGTCTCCTTTGCGGGACGGCCGAATTCGCTCACGCGAAGCGGGGGAACATGGAACGGGTGCATCTGCTCAGGGCAGACGAGAAGCTTCACTCTCGAACCCATAGCTAACCTCGCAGGCCAGGAAGCGCTCCAACCATTTTGGAAACCGGAGTCGTTCTTGGCCGTGCCCTCTTCCCGCGCCCATCCATCGTGGTTCGGCGGCCCTGGATTTGGCGACCTGCGTTCGAACGCCGTAGCGGGTGTCATCGTAGGGATCATCGCCATCCCGCTTTCGATCGCACTGGCGGTTGCCGTCGGTGTGGCGCCCATCGTGGGGCTTTATACGGCGATGGTCGCAGGAGCCGTCGCCGCCATCACGGGCGGATCGCGATTCAACATCACAGGTCCGACGGCAGCGCTCGTGCCCTTGCTTGCGCCCACCGTGGTCCAGCACGGGGCGGCGTCGCTACCGCTGATCGCGCTGATGGCAGGTGTGATCCTGCTGGGGATGTCGGCGGTTGGGGCGGGCCGGCTCATCCGGTTCATGCCCCGGCTGGTGATCCTCGGGTTCACGGCAGGGATCGCGCTCTCCATCGCCTTCGGGCAACTGAACGCCCTGCTCGGGATTTCGGGCACCGACCCGTCGCTCGAGCACTTCCACGAGAAGTTTGCCGACTCGCTCCGTCACCTGGGAACCGTGTCGCTGGCAACACCGTTGGTCGGCATGGCAGTGGTCGTGATGCTGATCGGCTGGGAGCGGACGCCGTGGCGCCGGGTGCCGGCCACCCTGGTCGGACTGACGGCAGTGACGGCGGTGACCTGGGCATTGGCGGTGGACACGCCGACGCTCGCCTCCCGCTATGGAGAGCTGCCGCGGCGGCTGCCACTGCCCGACGCCGGGTTCCTTGACACAGGCCTCGTCGTAGACCTGCTGCCGATTGCCGTGGCGGTCGCCATCCTGGGAGCGGTGGAGTCGTTGCTGAGCGCTACGGTTGCCGATGGCATGTCGGGGCGCCGGGAGCGCCATGACCCCGACAGGGAGCTGCGCGGCCAGGGGCTGGCCAACCTGGCCGTCTCGTTCACGGGCGGGATGCCTGCGACAGCGGCAATCGCCCGAACTGGGGCGGGAATCGCGAACGGAGCAACCTCACGCCTGACCGGTGTGTTCCATGCCCTCACCGTGCTCGTCATCACGCTGGCCCTGGGTGGCGTGGCGGGACATATCCCGATGGCCGCTCTGGCCGGTGTCCTCGTGGTCGTGGCGTGGAAGATCGCCGACGTGGAAGAGGTCCTGGCGATGTTCCGGAGGGCGCCACGGGCAGACGTGGTGGTGCTGGCCGCGACAATGCTGATCACCCTGGCGTTCGACCTCACGTACGCGATTGGATTCGGCGTGGTGGTCTCAATGGTGCTGTTGCTGCGGCAGCTGATCTCGGTTCCGGCGGCGCGCGAGATGCTTCCGGATGCGGCAGGAAGGGTGCAGTCGGTGTCGTCCGAATTGAGCGCGCTCATCCAGTCGCGCCCTGACATCGACTTCTTCACAGCCCAGGGTGTGCTCTCGTTCCACAGCGCGGCGCAGTTCGAGTACCAGCTCTCGGAGGGACGGGCCCGGCCGCTCATCCTGCGGATGAAGGACGTGCACTACATCGATTCTTCGGGGCTGATCACGCTGGAGGGGATCATCAAACACCACCAGGGACGGAACGGCCGGATCATGCTGACGGCCCTGCAGCCGAACGTTCGGTCACTGCTGGAGCGGTTCGGGATCATCGAGCTGCTGGGGTCGGAGAACGTGTTCGAGCACACGCGATGTGCGATCGAATCGATCGAACACGACGCCGCCCTGGCAAAAGAGGGTCGTCCCGCGGGCGGGATGGATGTCGGCAGGGAGACCGTTCAGTCGGCGACGAGTGCCTGAAGGAGTTTCTTGAGCCGGGGGTTGGCAGCGACCGACTGGCGGAGGCCGTCGATGGTGTCGTCGCCGAGGATGAGCGGGCTGCGCTGGAAGCGGCCATCGTGGGAGTAGTGGCAAAACCGCATCGAGAGCGAGCCGTCTTCGAATTCGAGCAGCTGGATTGCCGGGTTGTGGTACGGGCCCTCGACGGTGGCCTCTTCGACGATGTTGCCTTCGCCCCAATGGAGGGAGAACGGCCGGGGGAGAGTGCGGTCGACAGCCATCGAGTCGGCTCCTAATCGTTCATGAAGACTTTGGTCGGTGTGATCGCGAGGATGACACGCTTCTGCTTGTTGAGCAGGTCGAGGTACTCGGCCTCATCCTCCACGGGGCGGTTCATGGCCTCGCGAATGAGCTTGTGGGCAGCGAGGCGCTCGGGGTCGGCATCGACCCCGCGGGCATTGCCGTAGAGCATCATCTGCTTGCGGCCATCGAGGATGACCATCGCGACTTTCGGCTGGCGGACGGCGTTCTTCCACTTGGCCCGGTCTTCGGTGACCGAGATGAGGACCTGGCCATCGTGGTAGGCATACATGATGGTGGAAGCCTGGGGGGAGCCATCCTTGCGGCCGGTGGCAAGCACGGCAAGACGGTGATCGCGGAGGTACTGCTCTTGGTCGGGCGAGAGGACGGCCATCAGTGGCTCCGGACGAAGGCGAGGGAGCGCTTCCAGGCGTCGGCCGAAGCATCGGCGTGTTCGACGTAGTGGCGGTCGAAGAACGAGTGAGGGGCGCCGGGATAGACGACGATCTCGTGCTCGACACCGGCGGCTGTGAGGGCCTTGTCGAACTCGTCGACCTGCTCCTTGGGGATGCCCTGGTCGGCGCCACCCATGAGGCCGAGGATGGGGGCCTTGAGTTCGGCGGCGCGATCGGAAGGCCCGGGAGAGCTGTCGGCGAAACTCGGGCCGGGGCGGCCGTAGAAACCGATGGCGCCGCTGAGGCCATGACCGGCCGCCGCCTGAAGCCAGGAATTCGAGCCCCCGAAGCAGAAGCCGACGGTGAAGATCCTGGTGCAGTTGCCGCCGGCAGGGGAGCGGAGATAGTCGACGCAGGCGCCGACGTCCTCGGCGATTTCGTTGGCCTTGGTCTTGCGGACCTCGGGCATGAAGTCGAAGTCAGCATCGCGCTTGGCTACACCGGCGGTGCGGCCGAAGTAGTCGAAGGCGACGGAGTTGATGCCCTCTTCGGCGAAGCGCATGGCCAACTCTTCGTAGAAGCGGAAGAGGCCACGGACGTCGGGGAGGACAACCATGCCGGCGCCGGAGGGATTTTCGGCGCGGGCGACGAAGGCGGCGAACTGCGTGCCGTCCTTCGACGTGAGGACGAGGTCCTCGCTATCGACGGCGGCGCCGGCAATGGGATGGATGGGGGGAAGGGCGTCGTGGGGAAAGCACATGGGCAGCACTCCGTGTTGGTAGTAGTGGCCGCGATTCTACAGGCGCGACAGAAGAGTTTGCGGGTGCTGCTAACGGGCCGCCGATTAGCCTTGTAGCTTCGAGGAGAGAAGCGTGGCCGAATACCGTTACCTGCACCTGGACGTGTTTACCGAGGAACCGATGGCGGGGAATCAGCTTGCGGTGTTCCCGGAGCCGGCGGGGCTGGATGACGGCCAGATGCAGCGGATCGCGAACGAGATGAACTTCGCGGAGACGACATTTGCCTGGCCGGCCGAGGATGCGGCGTGCGATGTGCGGGTGCGCATCTTCACGCCGCAACGAGAATTGCCGATGGCCGGTCACCCGACGGTGGGGACGGCCTTCGCGCTGGCGGAGACGGGATTTCTCCCGGGCGGGCGAGAGGCCACGGTCTTTGAGCTTGGCGTTGGGCCGACGCGGGTGGAACTGGAGTGGGCAGGCGGGCGCCTCGCCAGTGCCTGGATGTTCCAGAAGCGACCAGAGTTCGGCGACGACCGATTCGATCGCCCGGCGCTGGCGAAGGCGCTTGGCGTCGGTGCCGGCGACATCGATGGGTCCCTGCCGGTGGTGGGGGGAAGCGCCGGGGTGGACTTTCTCTATGTGCCCCTGGTGACGCGGGAGGCGGTCGACCGGGCGTGGCTCGATGTTGCCGCGGCGGCGGCGCTCTACGACAGCATCGGCCACGAACACATCGCGGCGTACGTGTTTTCGCTCGAGGACGGGGGCGACGGTGTGACGGCCTACTGCCGGATGTTTGGAGCAGTGCTCGGGGTGACGGAGGACCCGGCGACGGGAAGTGCCGCAGGGCCGCTGGCCGCATACCTCGTCCGCAATGGCCGTGCAGCCATGGGTGAGCCACTTGTGCTGCGGCAGGGTGTGAAGATGGGGCGGCCAGGCACGATCATGGCGGCGGTGCAGAAGGACGGGAGCGTGCGCGTCGGCGGGCCGGCGGTGGTCGTGGGAGAGGGAACGATACGGGTATGAGCCTCACTGAAATGGGAGGAGCCGCGGCGGCCGCTGCTGTTACGCTTCGGGCAAAGGCAGAGACGACAGGGCTATGAGCGACGAGTACGTACCAAAGTCGGCGATGGTTATCGTGGCGCACCCGGACGATGCGGAGTTTCTCTGCGCGGGGACGGTGGCGAAGTGGGCGGGTGCGGGAAGCACCGTGACCTACGTGGTGATCACGAACGGGAACAAGGGCAGCGAGGACCCGGAGATGACGCCGGTCATGCTGGCGGAGATCCGCGAGGCCGAGCAACGCGCGGCAGGGACGATCCTGGGCGTGAAGCACTTCGAATTCATGGGATACGAAGACGGCTACCTGCAGCACACACTGGCGCTTCGGCGGGACCTCACACGGATCATCCGGCGGCACCGGCCGGAGGTGGTGATCTGCTTCGACCCGACGCAGCGATTCCTTGGCGACACTTATGCGAATCATCCCGATCACCGGGCAAGTGGAGACGCGGCGGTCGATGCCATCTTCCCGAGTGCACGCGACCGCCTCACCTTCCCCGAGCTGCTGACGGAGAACCTGCTGCCGCACAAGGTGGCGTCGATCTGGCTGGGCGGGACCGATGTGCCGAACGTGCGGGTCGACATCACCCCCACGCTGGAGTTGAAGAAGAAGGCTCTCCTGGCGCACCCGAGCCAGCTGGGTGAGGACGTCGTGGGCTGGGTGATGGAGATGGGCCGAATGCAGGCCGAGGGCCAGCCGTTCGAATACGCCGAGGGCTTCCGGAAGATCCAGCTGGAAGAGGTTCCTGCCGAGACTGAGGGGCAGGGAGCTCCGAAGTGACCAGCGCCCAGGTGGTGGCGGTCAACGTGAGCGGCACGCATACGTTTTCGAAGCCGGCGGCGGCGAGGATCAGGCTGCTGGAAGGGCTCGGCGTGGAGGGGGATGCCCACTGCGGCAAGACGGTGAAGCACCGTTCGCGAGTGGCGCGCGATCCCATGCAGCCGAACCTTCGCCAGGTGCACCTGATCCACGAAGAGCTACAGGACGAACTGAAGGCGGCAGGATTCCAGGTGGGCCCCGGCGCGATGGGCGAGAACGTGACGACGCGAGGGGTCGACCTGCTTGGCCTGGCGACCGGGACGCGGCTGCGGCTCGGCGGGACGGCGCTCGTCGAGGTGACGGGCCTTCGCAATCCCTGTGCCCAGCTGGACAACTACCAGTCCGGGTTGATGGCTGCCGTCCTCGACAGGGATGCCGCCGGCGAACTTGTCCGGAAGGCGGGAGTGATGGCCGTGGTGATCGAGAGTGGCGAAGTGAAAGCGGGCGACCCGATCGATGTTATCGCCGCGGACGGTGCGTTCCGGCGACTGGAGCCTGTCTAGACCTCGAGGTGCTCCATCGCAACGGCGGCGGCGCCGAGGAGACCGGCATCCTCGCCGAGCTCGCTGAACTTGATGACGACGCCGCTGGTTGGGCCGTAGGCCATCTCTTTCAGGGCGTTCCGCGCTTCGCCGAAGAGGAGATCGCCCATGGCAACGAGGCCGCCGCTGATGGTGATCGCCTCGGGGTTGAGGATGTTCATGAGCGAGCCGAGGGCGAGTCCGAAGTAGTGGCCGGCGTTGCGGATCTCCGCCTCCGAGAGGGCATCGCCGCGCAGCGCCGCCTGTTGGAGATGTGGGGCGCCGGGTATCTCGGTGCCGGCAATCTCGGCGAGAAGGGGCGAACGCCCGGATTCGATGAGGCGTCGTGCCCGGCGTTCGAAGGCGACCCCGCTGCAGAGGGCTTCGAGGCAGCCCCTGGCGCCACAGGCACAGGCGGGGCCGCCGGCGTCGATGACCATGTGGCCGATCTCCCCGGCGAAGCCGCGCGCGCCTCGATAGAGCTTGCCGCCGAGGACGAGCCCGCCACCGATTCCGGTCCCGGCGGTGACATGGAGGAGGTGGTTGTAGCCACGGCCGGCCCCATAGCGGTGCTCGGCGAGGGCGGCGGCGCTGGCGTCGTTTTCGATGTAGGCAGGGATGCCCAGGCGTTCGCTCACAGGCTCGACGAGGGCGAGGTTCCGGAACCCGGGAATGTTGGGGGAGATGATGACGCGGCCGCGGGTGGCATCAATGAGGCCGGCACTGGCGATGCAGCAGGCGTCGAATCGTCCTCCGGCATCTGCGGCGGTGCCTTCGAGGAGGGCAAGGACGATGGGGAGGACGCCTTCGCGCTGGTCGGGGGATTCGACGTCGTGGCGATATTCGACGGTGCCGTCGCCGGTGACGACGGCGGCACGGAGATGGGTGCCACCGAAGTCGGCAGCGAGGATGCGTGGCATGGGGGAAACGGTAGCAGGCGCCACGGCTGGCATACACTGTCGCGATGGCGGAGGAACTGGTCATCCGGGACTTTGAGCCGCCGGACCTCGCGGCGGTGCTGGCGCTGAATGTGCAGGCGATGGACCCGGACGCCGACCCTCGCGAGAGCGCGAAGATCCGCCCGGAACTGCTCAACATCCCGGAGAACTTCCAGGCCGACGGGGCGTTCCTTGTGGGGACCGTAAACGGCGAACTGGTGGCGATGGGCTCGTTGCGGCCGGAGAGCGGCCTCAGCTACCGGGTCAACTTCGTGCGGGTGGCGGTGAGCCGGCAACGCCAGGGAATCGCCCGGCAGATGATGGCGGCCCTGGAAGGACGGGCGACGGAGCTTGGCGCCCGGGCCATCATCCTCGATACGACGGTGGAGCAGGTACCGGCGCAGCGGCTGTACGAGGCGATCGGCTACACCGAGACGGGCCGCACGTCCATCACGTACGAAAGCAGCGGAGGGACCTACAACATCGTCCTCTATCGCAAGGAAATCGGAGCGGATGCGGAGGCGCCAATCGAGCTTGAGGCGTGGCAATGGGATCTGCTCGATGCATGCCGGGTGGCACGGCTGGGGACCATCGCGAAGGACGGCGGGCCGCACCTGGTGCCGGTTGTGTACGCGATCGTGGACGAGGGGATTGCCATTGCCATCGATGAGAAGCCGAAGTCGACGACGCGGCTGGCACGGCTTCGGAATATCGAGCGCGACCCGCGGGTGACACTCCTCTTCGACCGCTACGACGACGACTGGTCACAGCTGGCATGGGTGCGGCTCGATGGTGTGGCAACGGTGCTGGCGCGCGGGGACGCCTACCCGGAGGCCCTTGAGGCGCTGCGCGAGCGGTATCCGCAGCATCGCGAGATGGCGCTGGAGCAGTTGCCCCTGATCATCGTCGTCCCGGAGAACGTGGTGGGGTGGCGTGCCGGCGAGACGATGCCCGAGAGGTTCGCCTTGGGTGAGCCGGGGGCGTAGCTTCGCAGTCACACACTACCGCGGAGGCGATCGATGGGACTGGAAAGGCGAACACTGGGACGGACGGGGCTGGAAGTGACGGCGCTGGGCTACGGCGCGATGGAATTGCGGGGGGCGCCGCGTGGACCGGAGATTTCGGACGAGGATGCAGGGGCCGTGCTTAACGCGGTGCTGGATTCGGGGATCAACTACATCGACACATCGCCCGACTATGGCCGGAGCGAGGAACGCATCGGGAAGTCCGTCGCGAACCGGCGGTCGGAGTACTTCCTGGCCTCGAAGTGCGGTTGCCAGGTGGGTGCTACCCCGGCCCCGGCGGGGCAACGGAACCCCCACGTTTTCACGGCGGCGAACGTGCGGGCGGGCGTGGAGCAGAGCCTGGCGCGGATGAAGACGGACTACCTCGACGTGGTCCAGTTCCACGCGAGCCCGGACAAGGCGACGCTGGAGGACGAAGGAGCACTGGCAGAGCTGGTGAAGCTGCGGGAGGAAGGGAAGGTACGCTTCATCGGGATGTCGGGGACGCTGCCAAACCTGCCGGAGCAGGTGGCGATGGGCGTCTTCGACGTGTTCCAGATCCCATATTCGGCGCTCCAGAGGGAGCATGAGGCGGTGATCGCCGAGGCATCGAGGGCCGGCGCCGGGATCGTGATCCGGGGCGGGGCGGCGCGGGGCGCACCGACGGACTGGGAGCAACGATCGAGCCGGGCAGTCGAGGGTGCGAGCGTGCAAGATCGCTGGGAGGGCGCGAAGCTCGACGAATTGCTGGACGGGATGAGCCGGATGGAGTTCACCCTGCGGTTCACCCTTTCCGACCCCAACCTCGACACGACGATCGTCGGGACGCGCAGCGTCGAGCATCTGCAGGGCAACCTCGCGGCTGCCGCGAAGGGACCGCTGCCCGCGGATGTGGTGGCCGAGGCCAAGCGACGGTTGGCGGCGGCAGGTTCGGCGCCGGCGTCGTAGGTGCTTCGGCAGTCGGGCGGGCACCGGTAAACTCTGAGCAGATGGGTGGCCCAACGGTCGGGATCGTCGGAGCAGGGCAGCTGGCCCGGATGCTGCACGAGTCGGCGAGCGCCCTCGGGATCAACACGGTGGTCCTGGCCAACAGGCGGGACGAAAGCGCGGCGCAGGTGGCGGCCGGCGTCGAGATCGGGTCGCCGGACGACCTTGAGGCGTTGAGGCGGCTGGCGCGTCGCTGCGACGTGATGACGTTCGACCACGAACTGGTGGAGCCCGCACACCTCGCGGCGCTGGTGGCCGAGGGCATCGTGCTGCGGCCGGGGCCGGGGACGCTCGAAGTGGCCGTGAACAAGCTGGAGCAGCGGGCTCGCTTTGGGGCAGCCGACTTGCCCGTCCCGGCCTGGACGAGGGCGACGGACGTCGCGGCGGCAGAGTCGTTCGGCGCGAAGCATGGCTGGCCGGTGGTGGTGAAGGCGGCGCGTGGTGGCTACGACGGCCGTGGCGTTTGGATCTGCGAGGACGCGGCGGCGGTGGAGGCAGTCCCGCGGATGGGCGATGGAGGCGTCTTCGTGGTCGAGGAGTTTCTGCCGCTCGAGCGCGAGCTGGCGGTGCTGGTAGCGCGGCGGCCGGGCGGCGAGGCGGCCGTCTACCCGGTGCTGGAGACGGTGCAGAAGGACGGGGTTTGCCACGAGGTGATTGCCCCGGCACCCGTGGACGAACAGGTGGCGGCGGAGGCGCGACGTGTCGGTGAGCGGGTCGCGGAGGTCGTCGGGAGCATCGGGAACCTTGCCATCGAACTGTTCGTCAGCGATGGACGCGTGCTGATCAACGAGATCGCGGCGCGGCCGCACAACGCCGGCCACTTCAGCATCGAAGGCTGCGTGACCTCACAGTTCGAGAACCACCTGCGCGGGGTGTTGGACTGGCCCCTCGGGAGTACGGCGCTCGTGGCGCCGGCGGTGGTGATGGTGAACGCTTTCGGGAACGAGGCGCTGCCTGACCCCGTTGCTAAAATCCCCGGGGCCATGGCCGTGGAGGGTGCCCACGTGCACTGGTACGGGAAGGGAAGCAGGCCCGGGCGTAAACTCGGACATGTGACGACGCTGGGTACGACCGTGGAAGAAGCCCTCGCACGAGCGCGAAGGGCGGCGCACATGCTGGACCCACGGGAGATGCCGGAATGAGCGATGCGCCGGTAGTCGGGATCGTGATGGGCAGCTCCTCGGACTTACCCGTGATGCAGGCGGCAGCGGAGGTGCTCGCTGAATTTGGCATCAGCTGCGAGGTGCGTGTCGTCTCGGCACACCGGACGCCGGAAAAGATGATCGCCTATGGCAAGGACGCCGCCGGGCGGGGGCTGAGGGTGATCATCGCCGGGGCCGGCGGCGCGGCCCATTTACCGGGGATGCTTGCGTCCGTGACGACGCTGCCGGTGATCGGCGTCCCGGTGCCGCTGAAGACGCTCGACGGACTGGACTCGCTGCTCTCAATCGTCCAGATGCCGAACGGGATACCGGTGGCAACGGTGGCAATCGGTGCGGCGCGGAACGCGGGAATCCTGGCAGCGCGGATTCTCGGCGCGACCGACCCCGCGCTCACGCAAAAGCTTGAGGCGTTCGCGGCGGAGAACATCGCAAAAGCAACGGCGATGGACGAGGAAGTGCAGGGGTCTCGCCAGTAGCGAGGCCGGTTTCGTACACTCGGGAGGCATCGCGGTGGGCGATGGCGGGTATGCAGGCCTTCGTAGCTCAGCTGGCAGAGCGGCGCTTTCGTAAAGCGTAGGTCCCCGGTTCGAATCCGGGCGAAGGCTCCATCTTTCAACGTGATAGGGCACCTTCCCAACACCGGGACGCCGGAATAGCATCCGTGCGGTGAGCGACCCGTATGCCGTCGACGCCGAGTTCTACGACCTGCTGCACCCCGACGACGGGGCGGACACCGGCCTCTGGACTTCGATGGCGGGCGCGACCGATGGGGCCGTGCTCGAAATTGGGACAGGCACCGGCCGGATTGCGCTTGGGCTAGCGGGGGCCGGTCACCGCGTCACGGGGATTGACCCTTCGAGGGCGATGCTGGCTTTGGCGCGGGCGAAAGCCGAGGATGCCGGGCTCGACGTCCAACTGGTCGAAGGATCGCTGGCGAACCTCGCGACCCTGCCGGGCGACGATTTTGGGCTGATTGTGATCCCGGCCGACGTCTTCCTCCACTGCCACGACGGCGAGGAGCAGCTGTCGGCACTGCGGGCGCTGGGCGGCAGCCTCTCCGCGCGGGGAAGGCTGGCGGTCGACCTGCCGGGGCCGGCGCGATGGGTCGACGGGCTGCACAACGGCGAGCCTGTGCTGGTGTACTCGGCGCCGGACGAGGGGGGCCGGCTGGAGGTGTGGCAGGTGCATGAAGACGACCTTGCCGCCCAGACCCGCGTGCTCTCGATGCGCTATGAGCGGACGCGGCCGGATGGCACCACCTGGGGGCTGATCAGTGAGCATCAGCTGCGGTACGTCTACCGGTTCGAGATGGAGTACCTGCTGCATCTCGCGGGGTTGCGATTGCTGGATGTTTTCGGTGACTACGACCTTGGTGAGTTGACGCACGAGAGCGAGCGGATGATCTTCGTAGCCGGAGGGGACCGATGAGCGCACGCATCGTTGTGGACGCCATGGGTGGCGACAACGCGCCCCACGAGATCGTGGCGGGGACACTGATGGCCGCCGGCGGTCTCGGCTGCGAACTGATCCTGGTGGGGAACGAGCCGGCGATCCTCAGTGAGCTGAAGGGGACATCGGAGATCCCCGGCCTGCGAGTTGTTCATGCGGCGGACGTGATTGAGATGGACGCAAGCATCGACACCGTCCGGGCGCGGCCGGAGGCTTCGATCAACGTGGGGTTGAAGCTGGTGAAGAGCGGCGAGGCCGATGCCTTCGTGACGGCAGGGAATACGGGCGCGACGATGGCCGCCGCCCTGCTGGGATTGGGTCGAGTGAAGGGAATCTCCCGGCCTGCCCTGGCGACGGTGTTTCCGACGGCCACGGGCGAGGTCTGCATCTACCTGGATGTTGGCGCCAACGCGGATTGCCGGCCTCAACAGCTGGTGCAGTTCGCGCACATGGGCGCCGCCTACATGGAACGGATGTACGACCTCGAACGGCCACGGGTGGGACTGCTGTCGATCGGTGAGGAAGATACGAAGGGAAGCCAACTGGTGGTGGAAACGAACGCCGAGCTGCGGACGAGCAAACTCAACTTCAGCGGGAACATCGAAGGGCGCGACCTGATGCAGGGCGTCGTCGACGTTGCGGTGATGGATGGATTTACCGGGAACGTGGTGCTGAAGACGATTGAGGGGATGGCGGAGCTGATGTTCAATGAGCTCCGCGCGGTTGTGGAGCGGACGCCGTGGAACCGGGCTGCAGGCCTGATCCTGATGTCGGAGCTGCGAAAGGTTCGCCGGCGGTTGGACTACACGGAGTACGGCGGAGCGCAGCTGCTCGGCGTCGATGGGGTGGTGGTTATCGGGCATGGGCGGTCGAACGCGCGGGCGGTGTTCAGCGCGATCAAGGCAGCCCGCGATGCGGTGCAGAACGGGGTGATGGACGTCATCCGGCAGGTGGCCGAAGAGATCCCGGCGAAGCGCGGCCGCGACGAGCCGGAGAGCTAAGCGATTATTGCGATCTCCGTGGGATAATCCCTCGCTATGAAAACCGACTTCTACGAGGCGGACCCGTTTGGTGGTTCGAAAGGCAAACATTACCTCTCGATCGACTCCGACTACCGCTGGGAAAAAGGCGACGAGGTCTGGCTGGAAACGAGCGAGGGCAAGGTGTTCATCCGGATCACCTGGGTGCATGTGACGGTGCATGAGAACGGCGATATCAGCCGCGAGCTCCTGGGGCTGAAGCTGTAGGATGGCCTATCCCGAGTGGCTCTCCAGCGCGGTCGGATACCAGGTTTATCTGCAGAGTTTCTACGACAGCAACGGCGACGGGATCGGCGACCTGGAGGGCGCGATCGCGAAGCTGGACCATATCCGGGACCTCGGCGCGAACCTGATTTGGCTGAGCCCGTGCTTCGTGTCGCCGATGCGCGACGCCGGCTACGACGTGGCCGACTATCTCGCGGTCGACCCGCGATACGGCACCAACGCCGACCTCGAACGGCTGTTTGAGGAAGCGCACCAGCGGGGGATCAGGGTCGTGCTGGACTTCGTGGCGGGTCACACATCAGACCAGCACCCGTGGTTCCAGCGGGCGGCCGAAGGTCCTTCCAACGAGCTGACCGACCGCTACATCTGGGCGGAAGACGGTTGGCGGACGAGCGACGGAGAGCTTCGCTTCAACAGCGGGTACGCGGACCATGGCGCGTTCGCGATCAACTTCTTCTCTCACCAGCCGGCGTTGAACTACGGCTTTGCGAACCGCACGCGCGACTACCAGCAGGCGCCAGGCGACCCCGGCCCCACGGCGACGCGCGAAGCGATGCGTGCCGTGATGGAGTTCTGGCTGGAACGGGGGGCCGACGGTTACCGGGTCGACATGGCATCGAGCCTGGTGAAGGCGGACCCGTATGCGATCGAGATTCGCCGGCTCTGGCGGGCGTGGCGCAAATGGTTCGACGAGGAGTACCCCGACCGTGTGCTGATCTCGGAGTGGAGCGTGCCGGAACTGGCAATCGATGCGGGATTCCACGTGGACTACATGATCCATTTTGGCGCGCCAGGCTACGGCCGCCTTTTCTTCAACGAATACGGACGCCGGACGAGCCCCGCAGCGTGGTTCGACCCCCGGGGCAACGGGACGTTCGAGCCGTTCTGGACGAACTGGCTGCACCACGACTCGCGGACGGATGGCGAGGGGCTTATCTCGATCCCGAGCTCGAACCACGATTTCCAGCGCCCGGCTTGCGGCCCGAGGGAGGCAGAAGACCTGGCGGTGATCTTCGCCTTCCTGATGACCTGGCCGTGCCTGCCATACGTCTACTACGGCGACGAGATCGGGATGCGGTATATCGATGACGCGCCTTCCATTGAGGGTGGTTACGACCGGACCGGATCTCGTACGCCGATGCAGTGGGATGCCGGCAAGAACGCCGGCTTCTCAGAGGCGCAAGAAGGCGACCTCTACCTGCCGATCGACCCCGACCCGGGCCGCCCGACGGTGGCCGCGCAGGCGGGAGTCGCCGGGTCGCTGCTGGAACAGGTGAGGGCGCTGATCCGTCTGCGGCGGACGGAACCCGAGCTGTGTCCGGAAGCGCCGATGACGATGCTCACGCCAACGGACCCCGGCTTTCCCCTTGCTTACCTGCGGGGTGACGAATGGCTGGTGGTACTGAATCCATCGGGGAATGCCGTCAACGCACGCCTGGAACTGGACGGCAGCTGGGAGCTCGTCGCCGGCTCTGGTGTGACCCTGGGTATGGAGGGCGGAGGGATGGCCGCAGCTGTCGGGCCCCGAACCTACGGGCTGTTCAGGCGAACCGCGTAGCAAGCCAGGCGCGGGGCGAATCGCTATAGTCGAGCGAGTTCTTTCAAAAAACTGACTGCTAGCGAGGGAATCATGGCGGACGAAGTGCTCTACAGCGTCGACGAGGGCGTGGCGACGATCACCCTGAACCGGCCCGACGCGATGAACGCGATCAACAGCGAACTCGGGGCCGGTCTTCTCGATGCGCTGAGGCGAGTCCGCGACGATGACGCGGTGCGGGTGGCAGTGCTGACCGGCAACGGGCGGGCGTTCTGCGCGGGCGCCGACCTGCGGAGCCGGGCTGGTGGTCCGGCGGCGAGTTCGGGACCGGCCGGCCACTTCGCCTCAACGCCTTCGGAGGGGTTCGCCACGTTCAAGCTGAACAAGCCGCTGATCGGGGCGATCAACGGCTATTGCCTCGGTGGCGGTTTCGAGATTGCACTGATCTGCGATATGCGGATCGCGGCGGAGGAGGCGCAGTTTGGCGCACCCGAGATCACGTTGGGCTTCTTTCCGCTGGCCGGGGCGCCGATGCGGCTGCCGCGGGCGATTCCGCAGGCGCTGGCCAACGAGATGCTGTTCCTCGGCGACCGCATCGACGCGAACAAGGCACTGGCATGGGGGCTGGTATCGCGTGTTGTGCCGCAAGCGGAGCTGATGCCGACGGCGATGGAGATGGCGGGGAAGATCGCCGGCTACGCCCCGATTGCGGTGCGCGGAATGAAAGAGCTGGTGCTGGAGCAGGCGGACATGACGCTGGACCAGGCGATGCGCTTCGGTTCTTCGCTGCGCTGGATCGTTGGCCAGACGGAGGACTCGAAGGAGGGTCCACGGGCCTTCGCGGAGAAGCGGAAGCCGGTGTTCAAGGGCGAGTAGGCGTTCAGCCGAGCTTGAGCTTGAAACCTTCGTGGGAGTTCTTGAAGCCCAGCCGCAGGTAGAACTGGTGGGCGCGCGTGCGAGCCTTGTTGGAGCTGAGCTGGACGATGCCGCAGCCACGTTCCCTCGCGTGGTCGATGGCCCAGCGGATGAGGATCTCGCCGTAGCCCTGGCTGCGCAGGCTTGAGTCGACCCGGACGGCTTCGATGTCCAAGCGAAGGGCACCCTGGTTGGAAAGGCCGGGAAGCACGCTGATCTGCATGGTGCCAATGACTTCGCCGTCGAGGTCGAGCACGTAGACGTCGGTGGCGGCGCTGGCGGAGATTTCGCGGAAGGCGCGCGTGTAGCCTTCGGCCACCGGGTCGCTGACGAGTTCGCGTTCGGCGCCGAGGAAATCATCGGCGAGGAGGCGGACGACAGCGGGGAGGTCGGATTCGGTGGCGAGACGGACGGTGGGGGCGGTCACCGCGTGATCGTACGCCAAGGGGGTTAGAATCGCGCCATGCTGGAGTCCATTGACCACGTTATCCTTCCCGTCCGATCGCTTGCCGCGGCCGCCGAGCCTTTCGAGCGCCTGGGGCTCACCCTTTCGCCGAAAGCCGGGCACCAGGGTGCAGGCACCGCCAACCGTGTGTTCTTCGCCGGTGGCGAGACGAACCAGTTCTACGTCGAGCTGCTGACGATTGAAGACGAAGCCGAGGCCCGCCAGGCAGGTAACCGCGAAGACGTCATCGAAGCGCTGGGACACGACCCGGCCGTGCTGCGGGTGATGTTCGGCTCGAACGATGTTGCCGGTGATGCGGCACGGTTCGCGGGACACGGAGGCGGGTCGCTGTACGACGCGAAGCGCGAAGACGGCACCAAGATCTGTGACGTGGTGGGCCTGCCAAAGGCGACCGGATTCGGGGCGGCAGCGATCCAGTACGTCGCGCCGGCGAAAGAGCGGTACACGGGTCGGAAGGAGCGCGGCCTGTTCGACTCGAGCTTCCCGCTGAAGCGACTCGACCACCTTGCGGCGATTGCACCCGACATCGAGGGGACGACGAAGTTCTGGACGGACGTGCTCGGGCGTGCCGGTGCTTCGGCGAAGTGAAGACGCCGGCCATGGTGATCCGGCAGATGAAGGTGGGCGACGCCATCCTCGAGCTATTGGGGCCAAACGGGCCGGAGAGCCCGGTCGCGGCCCGCCCTGCGGGCCTCGCGAGCATGTGCGCCTTCGAGGTGGACAGCCTCGACGATGCCGTGGGGACCGCGCGGGACCGGGGGTTCACGGTGACGGACCCATCCACGGGCGTCCTGCCGGGAACGCGGACGGCGACCATCCCCGGCGACCAGCTGAGCGGGATGTCGATGCAGCTGCTGGAGTACGTCTAGGGGCGCGGGCGGGCCGGAGGAAATCGAAGAGCGGCGGGTACTTGTTGAGCGAGGCGCCGCCATCGAGGTAGAGGGCCTGGCCGGACATCAGGGCGGAGGCGTCGGAGGCAAGAAAGGTGGCGACGGAAGCCACATCTTCGGGCTCGCCGGCGCGGCCGAGTGGCGCTTCGGCGATGAAGGCATCCTCAAGACCGGGGACGCTGCGGAGGCCTTCGGTTGCGGGTGTGCGGATGAGGCCGGGGCCGATAGCGTTGACGCGGATGTTGTGGCGGCCGAGTTCGAGGGCGGCAACCTGGGTGAGCATGACGACGCCCGCTTTTGCGGAGCAGTAGGCGGCGAACCCTTCGGCCGCCTGGGTGGCGTTGAGGCTGGCGATGTTGACGATGCTGCCGCCGGTGCCGGCAGCGATGAACTGGCGCGCCTGGTGCTTGATGCAGAGGAAGGTGCCGGTCAGGCAGATGTCGACGACGTGCCGAAAGTCCTCGGCGGGATAGTCCTGGACGGGGCGAGAAACCGCCAACGCCGGCGTTGTTGAAGCCGATGTCGAGACGGCCGAAGCGGCGGACGGCGTTCTCGACCATCTTCGTGACCGCCACCTCGTCGGTGATATCGACACGCATACCGTCGACGTAGTTGTGGCCAAGTTCGGAGACGAGTGAGGCGATGCCATCGGGGTTGAGATCACCGATGTAGACGCGGGCCCCCGCCTGGACGAATGCCACCGCCGTCGCCCGGCCAATGCCGCTGGATGCCGCCGGTGACGATCGCGACCTTGCCGTCGAGTGCGCCCACGGCGGGAAGGCTACGCGGACGAAGCGGCGGGAGGAAGAGCGGGACCGGGGACGGGCCATCTCAAGGTTCGACGAGGTGCGAGCCAGGCCGCAGGGGTTCGGCGTTGCCGGTCAATTCGAATCCGAAGGAGCTGTAGAGGGCGATCGCGGCGAGGCTGGTCTCGGTGGCCGTAAGGAGCGTCCGGGTGGCGCCAGCGGCATCGAGAAAGTCACAGGCGGCGCCGATGAGTGCGCGAGAAGCACCGGTGCCACGGCAGGAAGGATGCAGCCAGACAGCGCCGATGTGGCCGATGCGATGCTCATCGACGCTGGCGCCGGCGAGGCCGACGTGGCTCGTCTCCATCGCGCACGACGAAGATGTTGCGTTCTGGTGCAGCGAGGCGGTCGGCCCAGGCCTGCCAGTAGCTATCGGGTTGGGCGGCCACCTCGGCGAGGAGCGGGCTGAAGGCATCGGGCGCATCGGCGAGGGCGGCGAGGCGGAGGCGCTTGAGCACCTCCCACTGATCGGGCCGAAGGGGAACGACCTCGCGCGCGGCCACGTCTATAGATGGGCGCTGTAGAACGCCAGAGTGCGATTCCAGGCGTCGTCGGCAGCGGCCTTGTCGTAGCCATCCTTGTTGGTGTCGTTGAAGAAGGCGTGAGCCGTGCCGGGGTACTGCTTCGATTCGTAGTGCACGCCGGTGCTCTTGATACCTTCCTCGATGGCTGGAAGCATGGGATTGACGAAGTCATCGTGCTCCGCCCAGATACCGAGCACCGGCGCCTTCAGGTTCGCGAAGTCGTACTTCACGGCGGGATGGCCGCCGTAGAAGTCGACGCAAGCGCCGACATCATCACCGTTGCTGCAGGCCGCGAAGAGACTGAGGGCGCCACCCATGCAGAAGCCGACGGTGCCGACATTCGAGCCGGTCTCCTTCTTCAGGTAGGCGACGGCGCCGCGCAGGTCCTTTTCGGCGCGCGGGATGTCGAGCGCCATGAGGAGCTTGCCGGCCTCATCAGGCTCGGATGTGAGGGTGCCGTGGTACATGTCCGGGGCGAGGGCGGTGTAGCCGGCGGCGGCGAAGCGGTCGGCAATGCCTTTGATATTGTCGTTAAGACCCCACCATTCCTGGATCACGACGACGCCCTTGCCGGTGCCTCCAGAGGCGCGTGCCAGGTAGCCGGATGCCGTGATGCCGTTGGATGGAAAGGTGACCATTTCGCCCATGTGAAAACCTCCTTGCAGGCGTCAGGTGGTTGCGGGCGCAAGGTTACGCGCCGATACGGCGCCTGTCAGTCGGCGGGCCGATAGCGAACTTCGATGATGCCGGGATATTCGCCGCGGTCGGACCAGGGAGCTTCGGCGCCATCGGGACGCCAGCCGCGTTTCTCGTACCAGGCACGGGCCTCGGCATTCTCCCGGAGCGTGTAGAGATACGGCTGGAGGCCGCGCCCGCGGAGGTCGTTGATGGCGTGGCTGAAAAGGGAGAGGCCGAAGCCGCTGCCCTTCAGTCGTGGGTCCGTATAGAAAAGCTTGAGTTCGCCGGGATTGTCGATGTCGGTGTCGTGGCCCGGCCTGGTGTAGGCGAAGGCGAGAACGCGGCCATCCTGCTCGCTCACCCAGACGCGGTCGTCGTCGAGGGGGCCGGCGAGGAGGTCCTCCCACTCGGCTGTACGCCCTTCGATGGTGCGCTCGGCGAACGCGCGGGGAGGAAAGATGTGCTGGTAGGCGGCCTGCCACCCGTCGATGTGAATGCGGGCGAGGGCGGAGGCATCGCTGGGGAGAGCAAGCCGGATGAATGGCGCGCCACCAAGGCGGGGATGGCGGTCGAGGTTCTCGTGGTAGACGCGGAGAAGGAATCGCGCGGCGTGGTCATCGTTGCGGAGGACGACGATCTGCTTTCCGGGCGGTTGCTGCCTGAGAAGCGCCTTGACGCGGGCACGTTCGCGTTGGGGATAGTCCCAGACCCAACGGAGGAACTCGCGATCGACGCGTTCGGGGCAGCCGGGGGCCATGTCGTGGGGGCGGGTGCGACCAAACTGCGAGGCGCCGCGCCAGAGGGCCCGGCGCCAGCAGGTGAAGCGGCGATAGTCGAGCCAGATAATGGTGTCGGCACGGGCCATGCGCCGGGCCATCGTGCTGCCGTAGTTGCCTTCGACGATCCAGCGGTCCGTGGAGACCAGGCTCTGGACAAAGGGGTGCCAGGTTTCCTCGGGCGTGGGGGTCCAGCCCGGGTGCCAGAAGAAGCGGTCGAGGTGGTAGAGAGGGAGGCGGGTGAAGGCGGCGAGGCGGCGCGCGAGGGTGGACTTGCCGGCCCCGCCGTTGCCGATGATGATGACGCGCTCCATCGGCACAGCGTAGGGGCGAGGATGGTTACCCGGCAGCCAGCCAACGCCTAGAGTGGGTGTCGTGCGGATCGCGCTGGATTTCGATGGGACGATCGCGGATGCGGCGGGAGCGAAAATGGCCTACGCACGGGAGACGTCGGGCGTGGAGCTGACGAGAGCCCACAGCATGCGTCCTCACGCCGTGCCACTCCTGGGCGAAGGTCGACCACTGCGTGGGGCTCGGGGCGCATGTGCTGCTGGAAGACTCCGTGGGGGAGCTAACCCATTTCACTGAGCACGAACACAGCGTGGCTATGGCCCTGCTGGAGACGCCGTACAACGCGCTCGAGGAGCGCACCGAGGGAGGTTGACAAAAGTGGCATCAATACGGATTTGTGCCATCGTGGCCCTAGTGGGCGCGGGTTGGTTGAGCGTTGCTTGCGGCGGTGTAGACACGTCTGACGCGAAGTCCGAGGTGGAAGGAGCGCTGCCGCCCGACGTCGAGATCCTGTCTGTCGCCGAGAGTGGATGTGACACTTCCATTAAAAGTGCCCCTTGCTCTTTAACGTACATTGTCCGCGGTGTCCCTGACCGATTCGTGGGTTCTGCCGATGCTATGCGCGCAGCGCTTCTTGCAAGAGGCTGGACAGAGAGTGACTGGTATGTCCACGAGGACGTAGCGGGGGGGGAATTCTTGAAGGATGGCCTCACAATGCGCATTGCCTTCCGCTACCACCATATGGATCCTTGCTTGGCGAAAAGTAGTATATCCTGTTTTGACCATATCTTAGTGGATGTTGAATGACCGTCGTTCTGTTGTTGTTTGTAGGAGGTTTCTAGTAGTAATGAGGAGGTCTCAGTTAGGTCAGCGCCTCACATCGCGGAACACACGAGCCGGAAGGAACTCGAAGCCGGCGTGATGCGATTCCCGGAGGTGACTGATTGCTGGCACACCGTAGGGGAGGATTGCTTCTTCCTGAAAGTAGTGGTCCGCGATACGGAGCACCTGGAGACATTTCTCGAGGGGATGCTGCGGATGGGGAAGACCTCGACCTCTATCGTTATGTCGACGACTGTCGAAGGGCGCCCGGTCTGCCCGGTGATCGGGTAAGGCATGCGGATTGCACTGGACTTCGACGGGACTATCGCGGATGCGGCCGGGGCGAAGATCGCGTATGCCCGCGAACAGTGGGGCGTGGAGCTGACGAGGGCGCACAGCATGCGCCCCCATGCCGTGCCACTGCTCGGAGAGGAGCGATACGACGCGATGCTCTTCGATGTCTTCGGGACGGAGCGATCGGTTGGGATGGAACCGATGCCGGGAGCGGTCGAGGCATTGCAGCGGCTGGCGAAGGACCACGAGCTGCACGTGGTGACGGCGCGGTATGAGCGGGAAGGGCCGTTCGCGCGGGCGTGGCTCGAACGGCATGCAATCCGGGTGGGGTCGCTGACGGTGACGAACCGGGGAGCCAAGGTGGACCACTGTGTCGGGCTCGGGGCGCACGTGCTGCTGGAGGATTCAGTGGGGGAGCTTTCACACTTCGCCGACCACGAGCACACCGTGGCGATGGCCTTGCTGGAGACGCCATACAACGCGCTGGAGGAGCGCTCCGAAGGCTGGCATATTGTGCCCCACTGGCCCGCGTTCGAAGCTCTGGTGGAGACGCTGGCAGAAGGTCAGGCGAGTTTTTCGCCGTAGTCCGTGGCGACCATGAGGAGGCTCGTTGTGGCGTCGCGGAGGAGCGCGTTGCGGGCGCCATACCGTCGGCCACGGCCGGGACCGGGACGCTGAGCGCATGCCAGTGGGAGATGTCGCGGTAGGCGGTGAGCGTGACCAGGGAGCCGGGAGCAGCGAGGGGGTCGCGGCCGGAGACGAGGTTGCGGGCGCCCTCGGAGGCGAGCCAGGGCCAGATGGTTTGCCGCGAGATAGCGAGGAATTCGGCTTCGGCGCCGGGCTCCAGGCGCCAGTTGGTCTGGGCGACGATGGACTGGCGCCCGAAGGTGGGAGGAAGGGCGACGAGTGGTTCGCCTGCCTCGCGGAAGCGCGGAGAAGGCTCGGAGTCGGCGTCGTCGTAGTCGATGATGGTGGTGCGGGAGTGGCTGATGAGGCGGTTGCGTCCGGCGAAGATGGGACGCAGATGGCGAGTCTCCTCGATGTGTCCGGGGCTCGTCGTGAAGTAGCCCCACGGGCGCGTGGCGGTCCAGTGGTCGAAGTCTGCGTAGACGGAGTTGGTGACGACGACATCGCCGGGGCCGCCGAAGGCCCAGGTGCCGTAGGCGATCATCTGGGCGCCGTTGTAGCGCATGTTCTCCCAGAGGCCGGTGCGCGACTGGCGCTCGAACTCGGCGCGGTCGTCGCCGGCGACGGTGAACTCACGCTGGACGAGGATCCCCATGGCGGCACCTCCGGCGGCAGTGTGCCACGGATGTGGTCAGCGGGCGCGGGCGACGGGGAGGTCGGGGTGAGCCATCTCGGGCGCGGCGCCGTCGCCGTCCATCCACCAGCTGACGGACCGCATGTCCCAGTTCGCGTGCCTCGTGATGGTGCGTGCCCCCGAGCCATCGAGGGCGATCACCCAGACTTCCGGCCCGTTGCCGCGGGGGGCCGAGTAGGTGACGAGAAGCCAGTTGCCATCGGGCGAAAGGGTGAGGGGCTGGGGCGTGTAGTACTCCGGAAACGATGCGCTGTAGATGCTTCGCCGGGTGCCGTTATCCTCGACGAACAGTTCGCCGTCTTCGGCCACGAAGATCCGGCCGCCGAGTGTATGGTCGTAATTCGAGCCGGGATCGGGATACGAACCGAGATTGGTTGCGTTTCCGGTCCCAATATCGATTGCCCACCATGTTGGGTACTGGCCACCGGCATAGACAAAGTAGCCGACAGTGTCGGCGTTGATGAAGGTGAGACCGGACGGAAAGTTCGTATCGCAGCGAATTTTCGTGGTGGCGCCTGTGCTTCCCTCGACGATGTAGATGCAGCCCTGGTTGTCGAGATACGCGATGGATCCATGGAGCCCGGGAATCGGGTCTCCACTGAGCGAGGGAGGCGAGGGGTCGAAGCGTCCCGGCCCGAGGACAATGAACGCCACAGCGGCGATGGCAGCGAGCCCTGCAAGGATGCCGGCGACCCAGAAGCGGGTGGCGAGATCAGGCATGGCGGGTTGTCGCGACCACCCGGCGCAGGGGGATGAGGGCAAGGACGGCAGCGACGAGCAGGGCCCCGCTGACGATGAGGGCAACGGGGGCGCCGAGGTCGGACTGGAAGTGTTCGAACATGAGCGTGACGAGGCTGACGAACGCGAGGACAACGCCGACGACGAGGTAGGCAAAGTTTGAGCGGGTTATGCCGAGCGCCATGAGGCCGGCCGCCACGACGAAGGACAATGTCTCGGCCCAGACTACGGTGCCGTCGATACCGGCCTCGTAGATCCCGGCGGCAGCCACCAGGGCGAAGAGCGGCGACGCAGCCCACTTGGGCGTGAACACGCCCAGTTCGACCAGCGCAATTGCCAGCCCGCCGGCAAGCAGGGCGGTTGTACCGGCGAGCGCGGTGCTGAAGTCGTCGGGCCAGGCTCCAAGTGTCTGCCCGAAGGTGAACATGGCGCCGGCGACCGCCACAACCTGCGGTACGCTTCCCGAAATCGCCCAGAGGAGTAGTGCCAGCGACAGCGTGACGACGCCGCCCGCGAGGAGGCCGTTCCGCTCATCGTCTCCGGCGCCCCATTCGTGGAACACGACGAGCACCGTGGCGAAGGTGAGCGCCACCGTCAGTAGCCAGGCAACCTGCCCGCCGCGCACGAATGCCCGATCGCCGGTACTCCGCAGGGCGAATCCCAGGCCGAGCGCCAGCGCGGCCGGAACGCCGACCGCGAGGATACGAGCGAAGCTCTGCATCTGCTCCCAGTTGTTCCCGATGAGTGTGAGGACACCCACGGCGACGACAATCAACCCGAGATAGAGCACCGCTTCGGTCAGGGACGGCCGTTCAGACGGCTCCGGTCGTACCTCCTTCGACTCGAACGAGACGATTGCCCGCGCCGTTGGCTCGTCGATAAGGCCGGCCTGTCGCCAGCGTTTGAGGTAGTCGGAGTAGTCCATAGGTCGATGCCGCGTCTGCAGCGTCTCCAATGGTACGACGCCGTAAGGGCGCCGGGAGTTCCGAAGGACCTTAAAGGCGGGGCCGTTCAGCCCCTCTTCAGTGAAGGCTGGCTAGCGCGGCGGCGATTTCGTCCATCGCTGAACGATCCGTTTCGTGCCGGCCGGTGAGGATGGCCCGCACTCGATCGCTGGAGCCGAGCCGGCGACCAATCTCGCCGAGGGCCCAGGCGGCGTGGCCGCGGACGAGAGGTGAAGCATCGTCCAAGGCGCTATTCGAGGGCGGGAATGTCTTCGATCGTGCCCACATTGCCCAAGGCCACGCAGACGTTGCGGAGGAAGCCATCGCGCCTGGCCCGCATGATGGGCCGCCCGCGAAAGCGTTCGGCGAAGGCAGGCTCGTCGAGGGCAAGGAGTTCGCGGAGCGGCGGGAACGCGGCTTCGGCGTCGGAGGGCACAAAGTCCGTGTATGTATCGAATCGTTGCAAACCGACCGGGCAGGCGTCGAGGCAGAGGTCGCACCCGAAGATCCAGTCGCCGAAAGCTGTTCGCAGTTCGCGGGGGATGGCTCCGCGGTTCTCGATGGTGTGGTAGCTGATGCAGAGCCGGGAGTCGAGGATGTTCCCGGCGGCGTCGAGGGCGCCTGTGGGGCAGGCGACGATGCAGCGGGTACAGCTGCCGCAACTCTTGGCGACGGGCTCATCGGGAGGGAGGTCGAGAGTGGTGGCGATGGCGCCAAGGAGGACCCAGGGGCCGATCCCGGGCACGAGGAGCATTGTGGACTTCCCCAGCCAGCCGAGGCCGGCTGTCGCGGCATAGGAACGCTCCAGGAGGGGACCGTAGTCGACCGTGGGACGGGCTGCAGCGCCGAATTCCTGGCGAAGCTGGCGGGCAACGCGGCGGAGGGCTTTTTCGAAGACCCGGTGGTAATCACGGCCACGGGCGTAGCGGGCGATGCGGCCTCGGGCGACAGGAGTGCCGTCGCAAGGCAGCGGCGGGTCCTGGGAGTGGCAGGGGAGGGCGACGAGGATGACGGAACGGGCGCCGGGAAGGAACGCCTCGGCGTCGGTGGCACGGGAGAGCCAGGCGGCGGTGATCCACTCCATGCCCTGGAGATGACCCGCCTCGAGTGCCGTGTGGGCTGCGCTGCGGGCGGCGGGAAGGGGCACCGCGGGAGCGACAGCGGCGAGGTCGATACCCTCGGCGGCGAGCATCGCGGTGATCCGGGCGCGGGGTTCCATGCCCATGATCGTAGCGTTTGCCGCGAAACGCGGAGGCGAGTGCGAAGTGGGTACCGGCTCTAGGCGCTGACGTTCAGGTTGTTGCCGGCGTTCGGGTCGATGAGGCCGATGAGGCCCTGTCCCTCGGCCTTCTGGGCCTGGATGGCCTTCGCGGCGACCGCAACGGCAACGGCTGACTGGACGTCGGTGACGGGGCGGACATTGCAGCCGGCCACGGAGGAGATGTCGCTCATGCCGGGATCATCGGCCAGGACATGGCGGGCATGGAGTGGAAGGCGGGTAACGGTCTAGAACTGGAGATCGATCTTGCGGAACTGTTCGATGTAGCGGCCGCCGTCGTCCTTCCAGTTCTCGCGGCTGAAAGTGACAAAATCTTCGCGGTTGCCGAACTGGGTGACGTGGGCGATGAGGGCATTGATCTTGAGGTCCACGTCGTCAGTGATATCGACTTTGAAGTTGGGATGGTTGGAGCCCCAGAGCAGCACCGCCGAACCTTGTGGGGCTCCAGGCCCTGCTCCATGTGCTCGGGGAAGTTCAGGTGGTCGCGGGCGGTTGGGTAGACGGCGTCGAGCGCGGCGGTGCCAGTGGCGCGGTGGTCCGGGTGATTGATGAAGCTGTCGCGGATGATGATGTCGGTCGGGTCGTGGGTGAGGACGGTATGGGGGCGGACGCCGCGGATGGTGCGGACGATCTGATTCGAGGAGGGCCCGGTCGTAGACGAGCTCGCCGTCTTCGTTGTCGAGGAAGTAGCACATTCCGGACGCCCATGCGGCGGCAGGCTTCCCGTTGCTCCTCGCGGCGGAGGGCGACAAGCCGCTCGCGGGACAGCGCGCGGTCTTCCGTCCCCTTTGCGCCGTTGGTGCAGACGAGGAAGGTGACGTCCCAGCCGTCGCGGGCGAGTTGGGCCACGTAGCCGGCGCATCCGAAGTCGCCGTCATCGGGGTGGGCGGCAATGACGAGGGCGATGCGATCGGGGTCCGGGTGAGTCATGGAAGCCTTCAGGCGCAAGGTGCGCAACTCCGGAACGTATGCGAATTCGGGGAGCGCGGCAAACGGGGGTGTTCGGAACAGGTTTGACGAAAGCGCCCAATGATTGTTAAGTTGCGTGCGAACATCCGTTCGCCGAGGCACAGAGTGGACGACCTTTCCCCAAAGCAAAAAGACATCCTGGATTTCCTGTCGGAGTTTCTCGAAGAGAACGACTATCCGCCGAGCATCCGGGACATCCAGATAGGCTGCAGCATCAGCAGCACGTCGGTGGTGGATTACAACCTCCGGAAGCTGGAAGAGAAGGGCGCCATCCGGCGCGACCGCGAGGTTTCGCGTGGCATCGAGGTGCTGGGAAGCCGGCGCCGGCGTGCCGCGGATGGTGGACATTCCGCTGATGGGGACGATTGCGGCGGGCCAGCCGATCCCGGTGCCAACGAGCGACCGCTGGCAGGGCGACGCCGATGAGACGGTCACGGTGACCGAGGACATGGTGCGGGGCCACCAGAACGTCTTTGCCCTGCGTGTGAAGGGGACCTCGATGATCGAGGACCTGATCGACGACGGGGACATCGTTTTCCTGGAGCCGGTGCAGTCGGCCGAGAACGGCGACAAGGTGGCCGTCTGGCTGAAGGATCGCGGGGAAGTCACGCTGAAGCGGTATTACCATGGAAGGGTCGCGAGTGCGCTTGCAGCCGGCGAACAGTACGATGCAGCCCATCTATACCGAGGCCGAACGTAGAAATACAGGGGCGGTTCATCTCGTCATTGCGCCCCAGCACTAGCGAGGCGACCGGAACCGGGGAGGAATTGAGGGCGCGGGCCGCGACGCTGCGCTCTTCCCATCCTCAATGAGGGACGCCATACTCCGGGTCACGCGACCTGTCGGTCGATACCACTCCAGAGGAACAGGTCGACGCTACGCGCTGAGCGGCGTGTCGCTCGACCTGTACCCCGGGCGAGGTGCTGGCGCTGGTCGGCGAATCGGGAGCCGGAAAGACAACGGCTCGCCCTCACGATCCCGAAGCTGCTTGCCGGCCAGGGCCGAGATCGCCTCCGGCGAGGTGGACTTCAAGGGTCAGAGTTCTGCGCAGCACCGATGACGCAGTTGCGGATGGTCCGCGGTCGGCAGATCTCGATGATCTTCCAGGACCCGGTGGCCGGCCTGAACCCGGTGATCGCATCGGTGACCAGGTGGCGGAGATCCTGACCAGCCACCTGCGGATCGGGAAGAAGGAGGCGAAGCGGCGGGTCGCCACAGATCCTGGCTGCCGCCGGGCTCGCCGACCCGGAGCGGGTGGCGAAGTCGTACCCGTTCCAGCTCTCCGGGGGCATGTGCCAGCGAGTGATGATCGGCGATCGCGACAGCGCTGGACCCCGAACTGATCATCGCCGACGAACCGACGAGCGCCCTCGATGTCACCAGTGCAGGCCCAGATCCTGCGCGGAACTGGACCGGCTACGGCGTGAAAAAGGCACGGCGATCCTGCTGATCACGCACGACTTCGGTGTCGTCGCCCAGATCGCGGACAGGGTGGCAGTAATGTACGGGGGACGCATGGTGGAGCGGGGGACTGCCGGAGGTTGTGATGCCGCGGCCGCTGCACCCTTACACCTCGGCCCTGCTGGCGACGTTGCCGAGGCTCGATGCGCTGCGGGGCGAGCTGCCGTCTATCCCCGGTTCGCCACCAGAGATGTCGGAGCCGGCGGAGCACTGCCCGTTCTTGCCTCGCTGCCCGAAAGCGCTGAGCCGCTGCCGGCACGAGCCGGCGCCGCCGCTGATGGAGGACGAGTCGGGCGAGCGGACGGTGGCCTGCTACAACCCGATGTGGATCGCCGACCCCGTCTAGTACTCAGTTGCGAAACTCAGCGTTCGACGCCCGGACACCGGCCCTCAACCCCCAGCCACATTGCGAGGCGTTGAACGCGCGAACGCCAACTTTCTTCGCGAAGTACTAGATGGGCTTGAAGATGGCCAACCAGGCCATCAGGGGGACGCTGAGGACGAGGATGGTGCCGAAGACGATCGGCACACGGTCGGAAAGGACCTCTTCGAGTTCGGCGCGCTTCTCGGGGTTCTTGCGAGCAACGAGGACTGCCAGTCGCGCCCGGCGGAGGCCGAACCCGAGCAAGGGCAGGCAGACCAGGTAGACCACGATGAAGGTGACGGTGAGGACGCCGAGCCAGCCATCGCGGACGAAGTTGTATTCGGCGGCAACGGCCCAGAAGAAGCCGGTGGTGCCGGTGGCCATGGCGCCGGGGAGCAGGACGCGGGTCTCGCTGTTCGCCGCTTCGACGAGGGCATAGGCCTGGTAATCGAGATCCTTGCTGGCCCAGGCCCTGAGGATGGGCAGGTAGACGGCGCCGAGGCCCGCGCCCAGCCAGACGAGCGAGAGCACATGAATAATCCGCCACCAATCCATCAGGAGTGGATGTTACGGGGCGGGAGAGAAGGAACTAGCGGCCCGGCGGGTTCCCTACCGACTTCCAACGATTCGAGGCTGGTAAGGGCGGCGACCGGCGCGGTATTGTGACAGAGCGAATGCCAGATATCAGCCCTGCGACGAGCCCGGGGACGCGGGTACTCGACGAGACGGAAGCTGAGCAGGAACCGCCATACCACCTGGTGCTGCTCGACGACGACTCGCACACATACCAGTACGTCATCCGGATGCTGAACGACCTTTTCGGGTACGGGCCTGAGAAGGGCTATGCGATTGCCTGCGTTGTGGACAGCAACGGGCGGGCGATCGTGATGACCGACGGGAAGGCGAAGGTGGAGCAGAAGCAGGACCAGATCCACAGCTATGGCGCCGACCCCCTGATGGATACGAGCGTCGGGAGCATGTCGGCGGTGGTGGAAGAGGCGGAGTAGCGGAGGACCGGGAGCGGGTAGACTGCGTCTACTATCCAGCCCTTTGAGGTAATCCGATGCGAGAGATGACCGGCGGCGAGGCCGTCTACGAGACGCTGCGGGCGCTTGGCGTGCAGCACGTATTCGGGATCGTGAGCGTGCACAACATCCCCATCTACGACGCTATCGAGCGTGGAGGCGGGATCAAGACGATCGGCGTCCGCCACGAGCAGGGTGCGCTGCACATGGCCGATGGTTATTCGCGGGCAACGGGCAAACTCGGCGTCGCGATCACGTCGACCGGCCCCGGGGCGACGAATGGGATGACCGGGCTCTTCGAAGCGGGGTTCGCCTCGTCGAAGGTGCTGATGATCACCGGGCAGATCGAGTCCCAGTACTACGGCAAGGGGAAAGGATTCCTCGCACGAGGCGGAGAACCAGATGCCGATGCTGCGGAGCGTGACGCGGATGGCGGCCTCCGTGAGGCGGCCGGAGGAGATTGGCGAGACCGTGACGCGGGTGGCGACCGATATCTCGACGGGCCGCCCGCAACCCGGCGCCGTGGAGATCCCGATCGACTTCCAGTACGCGCGGGCGAATATCGACATACCGCACGTGGAGGCGATGCCGCGGATCCAGCCGAATGCCGAGGCGATTGCCCAGGCAGTGCAGGCGCTCAATGGCTCGAAGAAGACGGTGATTGTGGCCGGCGGCGGCGTGCTGACGGCGGATGCGAGCCAGGAACTTCGGCAGCTGGCGGAGCGACTGGACGCGCCGGTCTTCACCTCGACGAACGGCCGCGGCGCGATCCCCGAGGATCACGCGCTGGCGATGGGGCCGTTGCTCAACATGCCGGCCTTCGACGACCTGCTGAACGATGCCGAGGTCGTGCTCGCCGTGGGCACCCGCTTCCAGGGCGGCTCGACACGGAACTGGACCTCGCCAATGGGCCAGAAGCTGGTGCACATCGACGCCGACCCGGGGGTCATTGGCCGCAACTACCGGGCGGACGTGGCGGTTGTTGCGGATGCGCGCGCTGGGACTAGCGGGGGTCATCAAGGGGCTGGATTCGCCGAAGAACGAGGCTGGCTTCGCCGAGCAGCGCGCGGGAGATACGGGACCAACAGCGGCAGGGCATCCGCGAACAGATCGGGCCGGACTTCGAAGCGATCATGGATTCGATGCGGGCGGCACTGCCGAGGGACGGCGTGATCGCGCGGGACGCGACGGTGCCGGCGTACCTCTGGGGGAACCGGCTGATCCCGGTGCTGGAGCCGCGAACGTCCATGCATCCGACGTCGGCGGCGATCGGGCCCGGGCTGCCCCTGGCGCTGGGTGCGGCGATTGGGAGCGGCAAGAAGACGGCACTGATCCAGGGCGACGGCGGCTTCATGCTGAACCTGAGCGAACTGGCGACGGCGGCCCAATACAAGGCGCCGCTGATTGTCTGCGTGTTCAACGATCGCGGTTACGGCGTGCTCAGGACGATCGAGGCGCGGACCTTCGAGGGCCGGAACTTCGGCGTCGAGCTGAATACGCCGGACTTCGTCGGGATCGCGAAGGCGATGGGCATGGACGGCGAAGCGGTGGGCAGCGCCGCGGAGTTCGATTCTGCATTCAAGCGCGGCGTCGCTGCCGATGGGCCATACCTGCTGGACATCGACATGACGAAGCTGACGCCGATGGGCGGACTGGGGTCGCCGCCGCCGCGGAGATAATCGGTAACCGAGCGTCGCCACGCGACGAAGTCGATTACACGCGCTAGCCCGCAGGCGCCGACTGATTTCGGGCAGTCGACGCTCCCTTCCGGTCGCGGCTCTGCTTTGTGCACACTCCCGATGCGGCTACGGTTGGGGACTTTTAGCCGGGCTCCGAATCCAGCTCGCGGGCTTCGTCGCTGAACTCGAATGTCTCGAAGTGGCGGGCGTGGAAATGGCCGACGGGGACGGCGGGCAGCGTCTCGATGTGGGCGCCGGCGCGGACGCCGAGCTCGAGGCTGAAGCGAGCGGCAGCATTGTTGTCGGGCGCTTCGAGGATGGAGACGAAGTCGTAGCGCCCGAGGACGCCATAGAGGCCGAGCGTGACGACGCCGGGCAGGTCGATTTCGTTCTGGACGCGGAGGAGGGAGTCCGGATCGCCGAGCATGCGTTCGCGGCCTTCGGCATTGAGGGTGAGCATGAGGACGTAGGTGGCCATGTGGGTGGTTAGCCTACGCGGTGGCCCCAAGCAGTGAGAAGTCAGCGGGGTGGCAGAGAGGCAAAGAAGTCCCAGATGAGGCGGGACGCGTCGATATCGCGGGCGACGGTAGCGGTAGGGTCGCCGGGCCATTCGTGAATGCCACCGATGATGGTGTAGAGCGCGACGCGGGTGCCGTTGCCGCAGCCCTGCCATTCGTCGTAGCGGAGGATGGCGCCGGGCATTGTCGTCTCGGGGTCCGGCTGGCAGCCGTCGTGTGCGACGAAGAAGCCGGTGGATTCGGCAACGGAGGTGTCGACGCGGGGAGCGGGGTCCACGTTCTCGACCGGCGGCCCGCCGTCGTAAAGGACGTGCTGGTCGGCGGTGCCGTGGACGGCGAGGAGGGAGACAGGATTCGCGGGGTTGCAGTCGAGATTGAGAGCACCGGCGACCGGGGCCACGGCGAGGAAGATATCCGAGGCGTCGCAGGCGAGCCGGTAGCTCATCATGCCGCCGTTGGACATGCCGGTGGCGAAGATGCGGGCAGGGTCGGCGCCCCAATCGTCGATAACGGCGGTGACGACGGCGCGGATGAAGGTGACATCGTCGATATCGGCCGAGCGGGCGTAGCCGCAGCAGTTTCCGGAGTTCCAGGTGAGGAGGAAGTCGTCGCTGAAGCGGCCATCGCCGAAGGGGAAGACAGCGATGAAGCCGTTCTCGTCGGCCACGTCGTCGAAGCGAGTGCTGCGCAGGACCTGGTTGCCATTGCCACCCCCACCGTGGAGGACGATGACCGCCGGCACCCGCGCGGAGTTCTCGAGGCCCTCGGGGATGTGGACGAGGAAGTGCCGTTCGAGGCCGCCGACGGTGATCGGAAGGTCGTGGGTGCCCGGCTGGCGCGAGAACGTCGAGGTCGAGGTCGTGTTCGTAGCCGGGGCGGGCGTTGCGCCGGGACCGGGAGTGGCCGTCGCGGTGACGGTTGCGGTGGCGGCTGACGCCAGGGTCGAGGTTGCGGTGGCAGTTGCGACTGCATCGTCGCCGCCGCGATCACGACACCCGGAGAAGATGAGGAAGCCGCCGAGAAGGGCGAGGAGTGGCAATAGGCGCATATCTTCCTATAAGTGAAAGGGGGAAGCGATGCTGCGCGCAAGTGCGTTGACGGATGGAGTGTGCGCCCGTCACTTGCCCTTGAAGACGGGCGGTCGCTTTTCGAAGAAGGCCTTGCGGGCTTCCTGGGCGTCATCGCTGGCGAAGGCGCGGCGGATGTTGGCGACCTCGAAGCGAAGGTGGTGCTCGGTGTTGATGGCGGTGGTGGCCTCGCGGAGGCCGCGCTTGGTGAGCCGGGCGGTGATCGGCGAGCGCTCGGCGATGAATTGGCAGTACTCGGCAAGGCGGGCAGGCAGAGTTTCATCGTCGACGACCTCGCCGACCATGCCGAGGGCCTTCGCTTCGTCGCCGGTGACAGTGCGGTTTTCGAGAAGGAAGCGCATCGCCTGCTCGTAGCCGACGAGCTGGGAGAGGGTGATCGTCATGCCGCCGTCGGGCGAGGCGCCGATGCGGGGGTAGCCGGCCATGAGCCTGGCGTTGCGGGCCATGATCCGGATGTCGGCGGCAAGGGCGAGGGAGAGGCCCGCACCCACGGCGACGCCGTTGATTCCGGCGATGATGGGCTTGTCGCAGCCGTGGCGGAGGTCGAGGAAGAGACGACTGACCCAGCCGAGATCGTCGAGCTGGGTGTCCATGGGGGTGAGGGGCGAAAAGGGAGCAGCGTCCGGGGAGAGGTCGAGACCGGCACAGAAGGCATCGCCGGAACCGGTGATGGCGATGACCCAGATATCGTCGTCGACGGCCGCATCGGCCACGGCGCCGAGGATGCCCCAGGCGAGTTCCTGGCTGAGGGCATTCTTCACGTGGGGCCGGTTGAGGGTGATGGTGCGGACGTGGCCGGCGTCGGCGATCGAGACTTCAGGCATGCGATTGCTCCCGGGTGCGGTTGGTTGGAGGAGTATACGAAGGCGATGGTTGTTTGAGAAAACCGACTGTGGGGTGACGTGGCGCCCGAGGTGACGCCATAAGAAAGGGTAGTGCTAGGCTAACCTTTCACCTTTTCGTGAGAGTGAGCTGACGCCTTGGCGCAGGGCTCTGTCGTTTCCCGCACGTTCGTTGCACTGGGCAATCAGCAGTACCGCATCCTCTGGTTCGGGACCTTGTTTTCGTTCCTTGGCATGCAGATGCAGGTGCTGGCTCGCGGCTACCTTGCCTTCGACCTGACGGGCAAGAATGGGGCGCTCGGCCTGGTGACGCTGGGATTTGGCGTACCCCAACTCCTCTTCTCGCTCTGGGGTGGCGTGGTTGCCGACCGGCTGCCGAAGCGGAACACGCTGATCGTGACGCAGGCACTGATCGCGCTTAACTCGGCCTGGATCGCCGCGATGATCGCCTTCGACCTCATCCAGTTCTGGATGCTGGTGGTGGCGAGCGTGAACCAGGGGACGCTGTTCAGCGTGGTGGGCCCGGCACGCCAGGCGTTTATCGGCGACCTGGTGGGGCGCGAGCACGTGGGCAACGCGGTGGTGCTGCAACAGATGAGCATGAACAGCACGCGGGTCGTAGGGCCGTCGCTGGCGGGCATCTTCATTGCCGTCCCCTTGATTGGGCTGGCTGGTGTGTACCTGATGACGACGGCGGGGTTCCTCGTCGCCTGTTTATCGCTGTTGAAGCTGCCGGCGGGGGCGCCAAAGCCCCGGGAGAACCCGCGTTCGCCCCTTGCCGACCTGAACGACGGCCTCCGCTATGTGAAGGGCCGGCCGGCTATCTGGAACCTGATCCTGGTCTCGTTCGCGGCCGTGATGATCGGTTTCCCGTACCAGACGTTCCTGCCTTCGATTGCGAAGGAGGTGTATGGCGTTGGAGCCAGCGGACTGGGCGTGATGTCGGGTGCGACGGCGATCGGGGCCGTGGTTTCGACGATCCTGGTGGCGGCCTACGCGGACTCGAAACGGGCCTGGTTCGCGGCGCCGGTTCTGGCAGTGTTCTTTGGGGCGACGCTGATGGCCCTGGGCGCTTCGACCCAGCTGATCGTGGGGCTGGCGGTGCTGATCGCCGTGGGCGCGTTCGCTGCTGCGTTCCAATCGTTGAACAACTCGCTGACCATGACCTACACCGAAGGCGAATACCAGGGCCGCGTGCAGTCGATGACGATGCTGAGCTGGAGCCTGTTCGGGATCGCGGCGCTGCCGCTGGGCATCCTTGCCGACCACATTGGGATCCGGGAGACGATGTCCGTGATGGGCGGGCTGACCATTGTCACGGTGATCCTGATCCAGGCCTTTGCCCACACCCGCGGCGCCCCGCAGGACCGGTTCACGACGGTGGGGATCAGCGAAGCGGAACGGATGGGCGAGCCAGAAGTGGCGGACGAACTGCGCGGAGTGAGCGCGGCCGGCGGCGGTTAGGGCTCGCGGGGCACCTGCCCCAGGCGCTCCATGAGGGATTGGAACACCGGATAGTCCTGCGCGCCGACAATGCCCCACTGTCCGTCGAAGATGAAAGTAGGGACGCCGGTGACGCCGACGCTACGGGCCCAGAGGATGCCTTCGTCGACACGTTCCCGGTATTCGCCTGACTGGAGGGAGTCGGCGAGGGCTGTGCCGTCGAGGCCGACGGATTCGGCGACTTCGACCAGCGTCTCGATTTTGCCGATGTCGACGAGGTCCTCGAAGTAGGCCTTGAACATGGCGCGGTGGAAGTCGCCTTCGTGCTCGTGTTCCTCGGCGAACTCGGCGGCCTGGAGGGCGAGGTAGGAGTTGGAGGTCCAGGTGCGGCCGCGGGCGAGCTTGATGCCGGAGTCGAGCGCGCGCTGCTCCATGTAGGAGGGTGGATCCTCAGGCTTGGTCTGCGGTGTACGCGGCTTGCCCTCGGGCGGTGTTGAGGGATCGAGGAAGTACGGCGCCCAGCGGATGTTGACGTCGTATTCGCGCCGGAGTCGGTCGACCTCACCGAGGCCGATATAGCACCACGGTCAGACGAAGTCGCTGACGACAACGATGTCGACGGGGCCAGACAGGGGAGTGATTTCAGTCATGGAGGCAATTGTAGATGCGATTGCAAGGTCTTGTAAGCGTTGTGTAACCGTTTGCCGGGGGGCTGTCTGCGATGGTGATGTGTGGCCCCCAATCGAGCTATCGGTGAATCACGGGCCCGGAGGTTGCGCTTGCGCAAGTTGATGCAATTCGGCGCCGCGCTGGCGGTCGTCGCGATGACGGCCGGAATCGCTATCGTTGCCGGCAATACACAGCACACACAGGCAGCGGATGGTGAGACGGTCTGGAACATCACCATCGAAAACCTGACATCCGGCCAGCCATTCTCCCCTCCCGTAGTTGTCGTTCACGACAGCACGGCGGACGTTTTCGAAGTGGGCGAAGCAGCGTCGGCGGGAGTGCAGACCGTCGCTGAGATGGGGAGCCCGACCATCCTAGCCGACGCCCTCAAGGGCACAGATGGCGTTTACGATGTTGCGATTGGCAGCCAGGCGCCGATCCTCGGTGGCGACAGCGTCACCCTGATGGTCTCCGGCCCGAGCGGCTCGATGCTCTCGATCGTTTCCATGCTGAGCTGCACCAACGACGGCTTCAACGGCCTCGACTCCTGGGCCCTCCCCGCCAGCGGGACGGATACGACAACCGGCATCGGCTACGACGCGGGTACCGAGCCCAACAGTGAACTGAGCGAAGACCTCGTCGACGGCTGCGGCGTGATTGGCCCGGTGGCCCTGCCGGCTGACGGCAACGCCCACACCGACGAAGGTGGCGTTGTCGCGGTGCACCCCGGGATCACGGGAAGCGGCGACCTGACGACGACCGACCACGGCTGGACGGACCCGACGATGATGGTCACGGCCCAGGTGATGCCGACGGTGACGTACAACGTGGCGATCGACAACCTGACGACGGGCCAGCTCTTCAGCCCGCCTGTGATCGCGGCGCACAGCGCTGATGGTCACATCTTCGAAATGGGTGAAGCCGCTTCGCCCGGCCTCCAGACGGTGGCCGAAACCGGCAATCCGACGACGCTCCTGGCGGAGCTGAACGCTTCGCCGTATGTCTACAACGCTTCCGTGCTGGCCTCTGCACCGCTAATGCCGGGCACGCGCCTGACGGCGACGTTCGACGCACCGGCGGGATCGCTGATCTCGCTGGCCGCAATGCTCGGCTGCACGAATGACGGCTTTGTAGGCCTGAATTCCGTGGCTCTCGGCAGCGGGATTGACGCGATGGCGAATTCGTACGACGCCGGCACCGAGGTCAACACCGAAAGCGCCGCCGACCTGACGGGCCTTTGCGGTTCGGCCGGGCCGGTGACCTTCGTGGGGCTTGGCGGCCACGTGGATGAGAACGGCGTCGTCATGTCGCACCCGGGGATCCAGGGTATCGGCGTGTTGACGAGCGCCCATTCCTGGACCGACCCGGTGGCGCGCATCCAGATCACCACGGGGGACGTTGCTCCGCCTCCGGCGACGGCCACGCCGACCGCCACAACGGCGGCGCCAACGGCCACGGCAACATCGACCACGGTTCCACCGACGGCAACGGCGACACAACCGGCGCCGACCTCCACCGCCACAGCGGTACCTCCGGGGCCGCCAAACACCGGTAGCGGCATCGACGGTGGCAACGGAAGCACCACCGGCTGGGTGCTGGCGCTCGGGGCAGCCCTGCTCGCCCTTGGCGGTGGCGCCGCACTGGTAGCAAAGCGCACGACCGGCTAGCCGACCGTACGCACAGGGCATTGAAGGCCGCGGCAGTGTGCCGCGGCCTTCGTGTGTCCGACCCCACGGAGAGACAACGTCCGCTGTTCGCCAACCGTGTACGCTGGATTGTCCATGGCTTACACACGTTTGCAGCATCCGTTTATGGAGCGCCTTGCCCAGCAGGTGCTCTTCACGGCCGGGCCCATCGGTTCGGCGCTGCTTGCGATGCGCCCCGGCCCGGACTATGGCGATCGTGACGGCTGCAACGAGTACCTGACGATCTCCGACCCCGGGGCCGTTGCGAACATCCAGCGCAGCTTCTATGCCGCCGGCTGTGATGCAGTCGACAGCGCCACCTTCGGCGCCAACGAGATCGTGTTCGACGAATACGACCTTGTGCCGCGGGTGCGGGAGATTAACCGGCTGGCAGCGCAACAACTGAATGCGGTGCGCGACGAGTTCAGCACGCCGGAGTGGCCGCGCTACAGCTTCGGCACGGTGGGTCCGGGGACGAAACTGCCGTCACTGGGACACACGGACTGGGACACGCTCTATCACAGCTACTACGAGCAGGTGAGCGGCCTTGTTGAGGGCGGCATCGATGTCGTGAAGATCGAGACCTGCCAGGACCTGCTGCAGACGAAGGCAGCGCTGGCGGCGACGGCGGCCGTCTTCGAGGACACGGGTACTCGGGTGCCGGTCATCGCCAGCGTCACCATCGAGACGACGGGGACGATGCTCCTCGGCACCGATATTGCCGCCGCGCTGACGGTGCTGGACACGCTGGACGTGTTGGACATCGTCGGGATCAACTGCGCGACGGGGCCGCAGGAGATGGTGGAGCACGTGCGCTACCTCGCGGAGCACTCGCGGCGCCCGGTCTTCGTCGCGCCGAACGCGGGGCTGCCGGAACTGGTCGACGGCGAGGCCTGCTACAGGCTCACGCCGGAAGAGTTCGCGCACTACCAGACGATCTTCGTGGATGAGTTCGGCACGAACATCGCCGGGGGATGCTGCGGCACGTCGCCGGCGCTCTTCGAGGCGGCAATCGCGGCCATTGGTCGGCGGCCACCAAAGGAGCGCCACGGGGCATACGAGCCGGCGGCGGCGAGCCTCTACAGCAGCGTGCCGATCGAGCAGGACACGAGTTTCCTGGTGATTGGTGAGCGGTTGAACGCGACCGGCTCGCGACAGTTCCGCGACCTGGTGCTGGCCGAGGACGTCGAGGGGATGGTGGCGCTGGCGAAGGAGCAGGCGGCGGAAGGCGCCCACGTGCTCGACGTGATGGTCGACTACGTGGGACGCAACGGCGTGCCGGATATGCAGCGCCTGGTGAGCGACCTGCGGGGCCAGTCGACACTGCCGCTTGTCTTCGACTCGACGGAACCGCCGGTCATCGAAGCTGCCCTCAAGCTGTACGCGGGTAAGGCGATCGTGAACTCGATCAACCTCGAGGATGGGGAGAACAAGATCTCACGGGTGTTGCCCTTGATCCGGACGCACGGGGCAGGCGCGATCGCGCTGGTCATCGACGAGGAGGGCCAGGCCCGGGACGTCGAGTGGAAGCTGCGCGTGGCGCGGCGGATCTACGAGATCGCCGTGGGGCGATATGGCATGGAGCCAGGCGACCTGCTGTTCGACATGCTCACCTTCCCTCTCAGCAGCGGGCAGGAGGACCTCCGCAAAGACGCGATGGCGACGCTGGAAGGCGATCCGGCGCCTGAAGGCGGAGTTCCCGGACGTGCATACGGTCCTCGGCGTGTCGAACGTGTCGTTCGGCCTGAAGCCGCCAGCAAGGCGAGTGCTCAATTCGGTCTTCCTCTACGAGGCGATCGAGGCGGGGCTCGACGCGGCGATCGTGAACGCGCGCCAGATCCTGCCGATCAACCGCATCCCGGAAGACCAGCTTGCGGCGGCGCAGGACCTGATTTACGACCGCCGCGCGCGGAGGGCTACGACCCGCTGACGCGTGTTCATCGGCCTGTTCGAGGGTGAGCAGGCGTCCCGGGCCGATGTGGCGGAGGAGCGCGCGAAGCTGCCGGTGGAGGAACGGCTCAAGCAGCGGATCGTGGATGGCGACCGCCGGGGGCTCGAGCCTGGACCTGGAGGAGGCGCTTGGTTCGCACGACCCCCTGGCGATTATCAACGAGTACCTGCTGGATGGGATGAAGGTCGTCGGCGACCTGTTCGGGGCAGGAAAGATGCAGCTTCCGTTCGTGCTGCAGAGCGCCGAGACGATGAAGGCGGCGGTCGCGCACCTCGAGCCGCACATGGAGCGGGCGGCGGGCAGCACGAAAGGTCGTGTGGTGCTGGCCACGGTGCGCGGGGATGTCCACGACATCGGCAAGAACCTCGTGGACATCATCCTGACGAACAACGGCTACACGGTGCACAACATCGGCATCAAGCAGCCGATCCAGAACATCATCGACGCCGCGGCCGAGATGGGCGCCGACGCGATCGGGCCTGAGCGGGCTGCTGGTGAAGAGCACGGTCGTGATGCGCGAAGACCTGGAGGAGCTGAACCAGCCGAGAACTCTTCCACTACCCGGTGCTGCTCGGCGGCGCCGCGCTGACGCGGAAGTACGTCGAGCAGGACCTGCGCGAGATCTACAAGGGCCGCGTGTACTACTGCCCAGGACGCCTTCGAAGGGCTTGCGACGATGGACCGGCTGATGGCGGGCGAGGCGGTGCCGGTACGCGCGACGGCGAAGCAGGCTGCCAGCGCGGGAAGCGACTGCGACGGCCGCGCACCACGGCCACCCTCGTGGCGCCGACGGACGGACGAGTACGTGCGCAACGACGTGAAGCGCGACCGTCCTGTCCCGAGCCGCCGTTCTGGGGCAGCCGCGTGGTGAAGGGATTCCCCTTCGCGACATCTTCCCGTACGTGAACGAGACGGCGCTGTTCCGGGGGCAGTGGCAGTACCAGAGGGGCGAGCGAGTCGACCGGCGAGTACGAGGCGTTCGTCGAAAACGAAGTGCGGCCGGTGTTCCGGCGCCTGCAGGAAGAGGCGATTGCGAAAGCGCTGCTCGTGCCCCAGGTGGTGTACGGCTACTTCCGCTGCCAGGCCGAAAGGAACGACCTGCTGGTCTGGCCGGAGGTCGACGGTGAGGGCAAGTCCGGGCGGCGAGCCGGTGCGCTTCCGCTTCCCGCGGCAGAGCGACGGGCAAGCGCCTCTGCATCGCCGACTACTTCCGTCGACGACCGCAGAGCGGCGAATTCGACACCGTGGCCTTCACGCTCGTGACCGATGGGGCCGAAGGCTAGCGAGCACGCGAAGGAACTTTCCGAGTCGGACGAGTACAAGCGACTACCTGCACTTCCACGGCTTCGCGGTGGAGACGGCCGAGGCGCTGGCAGAGATGTGGCACCGGCGCGTGCGGCAGGAGCTGGGCATCGCCGGCAAGGATGGCGAGACCATCAAGGAGCTGTTCTCGCAGGGGTACCAGGGGAGCCGCTACTGCTTCGGCTACCCGGCCTGCCCGGACCTCGAGGAGCAGGTGGGGATCGCCACGCTGCTGAAGCCGGAGCGCATCGGCGTGCGAGCTGAGCGAGACGTTCCAGTGGCACCCGGAACAGACAACCAGCGCGATCGTGGTGCACCACCCGGAGGCGCGCTACTTCGTGGTGAAGTAGGTGCGGCTGATCCGGGAGAATCTGCCCTTGATTGTCGCCGCAGTGGTGGCGGCGATTGCCGTGACGGTGGTCGCCTTCACGACGAAGAGCATGACCGCGGTGATGCTCACCGGCCTTGGCGCCGGCGTGGTGACCGGCGGGTTCCTGACGATGCAACAGAAGCCGAAGACCGCGAAGAAGCGGAAGCGGTAGGCATGCCACCAACCCTGGACGAGGTGCGCAAGCAGTTCGAGCTCTTTGCGGAGGTCGAGATGTGGCGACGCGGCGCCGCCCTCTACCGGCGGCGATCGGCCGTGGCGCGGGCCGGAGACGATTGGCCGCTGGCGCTGGCGAACGAAGGGCGCGAAGCGGTGCGGCGAGCGAACCTGCTGCTGGCGACGCCGGTGCACGCCGTCGACCGTCCGCGCATCCGGACAGCCGGCTCGCAGGGATCACCGCCCGGCCACGGCGCACCGGCACCGATCGAATCGTTCGCGACGTCTCAAGGACGGGCGCTTCCTACATGAGCAACGAACGGAGCGTCGATGAGATTCACGAGCACGTCGTCATGCACACGCGTAGGGCAGGCACTTGCAGGCGGAAAGGCGGACGACTGGTGTGACCTCTACATCTGAGAGTAACTACTTGCCATGAGGCTCGCTGGGGCTATGGTTGCTGGTCGGGGATCTGTCGATCGCCGTGGCGCTCGCCCTGCATTTGCGTGCAGCACTGGCGGAGACTCGAGCACCCATCGACGTTGATGGCGTAGCAGACCGCCGGCCTGCAGCTGCTCAGAGGTGTCGACCGCTACCGGTACGTTTACTCGAGCGGTGAGACGGCGGGGCCTGACGATGCAGCCGTCGTGGTCGCGTGCGAGGTCCGGGGGCCGGTGCAGGTCCCGGTACCTGCCACGATGCCCGGCCTCGTGCGTCGCGTGGGCATCGACATGTCGCCGGTGGATGTGACGGACGAGGCGGCCTGCCTCTGGATGCGAAGCTCTCGTGTGGCCCGAGCAGCAGAAGCGGGTGGCGCGCCTGGAGGCGGCGTTGAGTCATGGCCCGGGACGATCCGCCCAGGGTCCTCCGAGGGGACGCCCTGGCCGCGGTGCCCGGCGTTGTCGAGGCGGTCCCGGACGATGCCGTCCCCCTGGTCTACCACTCGCACGTCGTGGCTCACATGCCGGCGGACGTACGCAAAGCATTTGGCGACGAACTGATGCCCGGGTTGGGTGGGGCGCGGGACATCGCGTGGCTCGCCTGCGAGGGATCGACGATGGTGCTGACCACATGGCTGGGCGGTGTACGAAGCGAGCGGTTGCTGGCCAATCGCGACCCGCACGGCGAGTGGATTGAGTGGCTGGGTTAGCCGGGCCTGACTTTCCCCGGTTGCGCCGAACGCATACCCTTGCCCGTCATGGGAACGTTAGACGGCAAGAACGCTCTGATCTTCGGAGTCGCCAACGATCATTCGATCGCGTGGGGCATTGCCCAGGCGCTGCACCAGGAGGGCGCCAGCGTTGGTTTTAGCTACGCCGGCCCCAACCTGGAGAAGCGGGTTCGACCGCTGGCGGAGAGCCTGGGGTCGGACTTCGTCGACGAGTGCGATGTTGGTTCGGACGAGGCGATCGCGGCGACGTTCGGGCGCGCGGAGAAGCGGTTCGGCAAACTGGACATCCTCATCCACGCGATCGGATTCGCCAACCGTGAGGACCTCGCGGGTCGCTTTGTAGACACGAGCCGCGACGGTTTCCTGCTCGCGCACAATATCTCGGTCTATTCGCTGGTGGGCCTGACGCGGGCAGCGATGCCGCTGATGCAGGCCGGTGGGAGCGTCATCACCCTGACCTACTACGGCGCCGAGAAGGTGATGCCGCACTACAACGTGATGGGCGTGGCGAAGGCTTCGCTGGAAGCGACGGTGCGGTACCTGGCGGCGGACCTTGGACCGCAGGGCATCCGGGTGAACGCGATCAGCGCCGGTCCGATCCGCACGCTCGCCGCTTCCGGGATCAGCGGCTTCCGGGGATTTCTGAAAAAGGCTGCGGAAGCGGCTCCCCTGCGGCGCGGCGTCGACATCATGGAGGTCGGGGCGACGGCGGCATTCCTCTGCAGCGACGGTGCTGCCGGGATCACGGGGGAGACGCTGTACGTGGATGCCGGCTACCACATCATGGGGATGTCGGAACCCGACGAGGCGTAGTCGGTGGACGTCCGGATCGTCCCGTATGACTTTGCCCGCCACGGCGAGGGACCGAAGGAAGTGGTCATCGAGGCGTGGGCGCCGTATGGGTACGAATTCTCCCCGGAAGACGACAGTGACATCGTGCGGCCGGACCAGCACTACCCGCTCGGCTTCATGGTGGCCGAGGCGGACGGCCGGGTTGTGGGCTGCATCGGCATCAGCGAGCCGGAGCCGGGCGTGTTCCGGCTGAACCGGCTCTACGTTCGGCCAACGGCGCATCGGCAGGGGATTGGTGGGCGCCTGGTGGACTGGGTGATCGACGAAGCGCGAAGGCGTGGCGGCGAACGGTTGTTCCTCTTTAGCGACATCGCCTTTCTCGATGCCCACCGGCTGTACGAGCGGAAGGGGTTTCGGCGAACGCGATTTCGCTATGCGCCGGATGCCTGGAAGAGCCGGGAGTGGGGCTATGAGATGGACTTGTAGTGGCGTCTATACTGGAACGATGGCCGAATCACCTACGTCAGCCCCGGCTGGAGCCGTCGGCACGCGTGTCAGCTATGAGGAATTCCTCCGCGACTACGAAGGCTACAAAGCGGAATGGGTCGAAGGTTGGGTGTTCCCGATGAGCCCGGTGAGCCGGGCGCACCAACAGTTAGGGCGCTTCCTGATCACGTTGCTCGGCCTGTACGTGGACCATCATCAATTGGGTGAGATCTTCTATGAGAGGTTCCAAATGCGGCTGGCCGACGCCGGCCGGGAACCCGACCTTGTGTTCGTGGAGACTGCACATATCGAGCGGGTTCACGACACGTATCTTGAAGGTCCCGCGGACCTCGTGGTGGAGATCGTGAGCCCGGAGAGCCAGACCCGCGACCGGGGCCAGAAGTTTTTCGAATATGAGGCAGCTGGTGTTCGCGAGTACTGGATCGCGGATCCGGGCCGGCGGGCCGTGGAATTCTATGTCCTGGAAGATGGGGCGCTTCGACCCCGGCTGCCCGATGCCGACGGCGTCTATCACAGCACCGTAGTCGACGGCTTCTGGTTACGGGAGAGCTGGCTGTGGAACCTCCCGGACCCGCTCGCTGTCGCGGCCGAGCTGGGACTTCGCTAAATGCCACGTCCCCGCTGCCTCTGGTGTACGGAAACGCCGTACGACGAAGTCGCTGTCCTGAAATGGCGCGACGAAGAGCGTGAGCGGCTGACGGTGCCGCTCTGCCGCAAACACCTCATCCGGCTGAAAGATGCGGGACCGGTCGGGCGAGTGCAGAAGGGCTGGAGCTACAAGCTCGGCTGGTGGTAGGTGGGGCGCCGGGCTCTGGTCGTTCGTCCCGGGAGGCACCCGGTCGCGTTAACCGAGACGGCGTGCGTGCGTTGCTAGCCACCGTGATGGCGACTCATGGCTAGCGCGGGATGGGAAGCATCGGCCGAGGCGTGGGTTGCCTCAGTCGACACGGACAACGTGGCCCGGAAGCACATCCTCGACCCGGTGATGTTGCGAGAGGCGGGGGACGTGCGCGGACTTCGGGTGCTGGATGTGGGCTGTGGCGAGGGACGCTTCTGCCGAATGCTGACGGAACGGGGCGCACACTGCCTCGGCATTGACCCCACATCGCGGCTGGTGCGCACAGCTGCCGAGCGTGGCAGCCAGGTGGTGCGCGCGAGCGGTGAGAGGATGCCTGTGGCATCCGCGGCGTTCGACCTCGTCGTCAGCTATCTGACGCTGGTCGACATTCCCGGACTTCCGGGCGGCGATTGCGGAGATGGCGCGGGCGCTGCGGCCGGGTGGCCGGTTGCTGCTGGCAAACACGGGGTTTACGTCAGCGATGGAGCCGTGGGTACGAGACGAGCAGGGAGTGCGCCAGTATCGACCGATGTGGCGGTACCTGGACGAGCGAGAACTGGTGCTGGAGTGGAGGGGGATCTCGATTACCAACTATCACCGGCCGCTGAGCGCCTACATGGAGGCCTTCCTTGGCAGCGGTCTTGTGCTTGAGCGGTTCCTCGAACCGCTGCCGGAGGACGAGACGCTGCGCGACGATCCGGATATGGAGGACAACTTCCGGGTCCCGGAGTTCGTGGTGATGCGCTGGCGCAAGCCCTGAGCCAGCGGGCGGGCAGGGTTGTAAGCTCCCGCGTATGAAAGCAATCGTCCTCGAAAGTGTCGGTGGCCCGGAAAAGCTGGTGCTGCGCGAGATCCCTGATCCCGTGCCCGGACCGGAAGACCTGCTCGTTGCGATCAAGGCAACGGCCCTGAATCGCGGCGACATCCTGCAGCGCCGGGGCGGTTATCCCCAGCCGGGCCCGAAGCCCGAGTACGAGGTACCGGGCATCGAGTTCGCCGGTGAAGTGATCGCGATGGGCGCCCGGGTGGAAGGATTCGCGGCGGGTGACCGGGTGATGGGGATCCTTGCCGGGGGCGGCTATGCCGAGCAGTGCGTGGTGCACCAGCGGATGGCCGTGCGGGTGCCAAAGGCGATGACGTGGCAGGAAGCCGGCGGCACGCCCGAGGTGTTTATCACCGCCCACGACGCTTTGCGCCAGTGCGACCTTGTGGCGGGCGAATCGGTGCTAATCCATGCTGCCGGGTCAGGGGTCGGCACGGCCGCGATCCAGGTGGCGCGGGCGATGGGCGCGACGCCCGTCATTGGCACCGCCCGCACGCAGTCGAAGCTGGATGCGGCGACGAGGCTGGGGATGGACGTGGGCATCCTCGTCGAGCAGCCGGAGTTCGCAGACACGGTGAGAGAGATGACCGGTGGCGGTGTCGACGTGGTCCTGGACGTTGTTGGCGGGCCGTACTGGGAGCAGAACATCGCCTCGCTGGCGGTGCGCGGACGGATGGTGGTGGTCGGGACGATGGGCGGTTCGAAGCCGGAGGTCGAACTCGGCCAGCTAATGCGGAAGCGGCTGCAGGTGCGGGGCACGGTGCTGCGCTCGCGGCCGCTGGAGGAGAAGGCGACGGCCACGCAGGCCTTCGCCAGGAGCGTTGTGCCGCACCTTGCGAGCGGCGCCATCAAGGTCATCGTCGACCGCGTGTTTCCGCTGGCCGAGGCAGGGGAAGCGCAGGCGTACATGGAGCGGAACGAGAACTTCGGCAAGGTGGTCCTGGAGCCGTAGGGAAGCCTTTCCTTTCGGCACATCGAGCCCATACACTCCCCAGAAGCACCTGACCGACCAGGAGAAGGCCATGCGCACAACTTCCATGTCCATGAACCACCGACCGTTGAGTTACACGGAGGACATGACGCGCAGTGCGTACCTTGAACCTGGCAATCCCGGCGGGCGACGCCCTTAGACCATTTCGACGCGGGTGGCGCGACTGATGACCACTCGCATGCACGAGAACGAACTCGATATCGACGAACCGCTGGTGCGGCGGCTCTTGCGGGCCCAATTCCCCCAGTGGGCGGACTTGCCGCTGACCGAACTGCCGCGCGCCGGCACTGACAATGCGCTGTTTCGCCTCGGCGGCGAGATGCTGGTGCGGCTGCCCCGGATCGACTGGGCAGCGGGCCAGGCGGAGCGCGAACATCGCTGGCTGCCGATGCTGGCACCCCACCTGCCGCTGCGGATCCCGACGCCGATTGGGCTGGGAGAGGCTGCCGAGAGGTATCCCTGGGGCTGGTCGATTGTGCCCTGGCTACCCGGAGAGAACCCGACGCGCGAAAACATCCGTGACCTGGACGAGGGCGCCCGCTTGCTCGCGCGCTTCGTGACGGCCATGGGCCGGATCGACACAAGCGACGGGCCTCGGGCGGGCAAAGCGAACTTCGGACGCGGGCTGCCGATTGCCCACCGCGACGCGGCTTTTCGTGAACGGATCGCCGAGTGGGAAGAAGAGTTCCCGGCAGCCGCGCTGCTTTCGGTTTGGGAGAGGGCGCTTGCGGCACCGGCGTGGGAAGGGGCGCCGGCCTGGCTGCATGGCGACCTCCACCCGGGCAATATGCTGGCGCACGCGGGCCAGTTGAGCGCCGTGATCGACTTCGGCGCCCTTGGCGTCGGGGACCCGGCGGTGGAGATGATGCCCGCCTGGAACCTGTTCGACGCGCGATCGCGGCAGGTGTTTCGGGAAGCGGTAGGCGCCGGTGACGCACTCTGGGACCGGGGGCGCGGCTGGGCGCTGTCGATGAGCGTGATGACGCTGCCCTATTACCGGTACACGAATCCGCGGATCGTGGACATGGGCCGCGACACGATCGCGGCAGTGTTGGAAGATGCCGGGTTCCTCGATGCGGGAGCGTGACCTCGCCGGCGCCTACTTGCGCTTCTGCTTTGGGAGGGCCGTCTGTGCCCGCGGCTGGTGGCTGGCGACGACGCTCTACCTGGTGGTGGTGGCCGACCTCACGCCGTTCCAACTCGTCTTCATCGGCACAGCCCAGGGGCTGCTTTCGCTTGTATCGGAGATACCGGCTGGGGTTGTCGCCGACACCATCAGCCGGAAGTGGGCGGTGGTCGCGGCGCAGGCGATCTCGGGCGTGGCGATGGTGGTCACGGGGCTGGTCACCGGCTTCCCGGCGCTCGTCGCGACGCAGATGATCTGGGGCCTGGGCTGGACGTTCTCAAGCGGCGCGGACGTCGCCTGGTTGACCGACGAACTGGGTGAAGAACCGGGGGTCTCGCGGGTGCTGACGACCAGTGCCCGCTGGGAGCAGATCGGCGGGTTCGCCGGGACCGTGGGCTTCGGGCTCCTCGCCCTGGCGACGAGTCTTGCCACCTCGATGGTCCTGGCTGGCTGTGCGATGACGGCCGTCGGCGTGGTCATCGCGGTCCGCTGGCCGGAAGGACACTTCGTGCCGGCCACCGGGAATCGTTGGCGGGCATCCGCCGGGATCTTCCGGAAGGGCATCGACCTGGCGCGACGGGACCGCGAGATCCTCGTGATCCTGCTGGCCACGGTGCTCATTCACGGTGTTGCCGAGACTGCGCGGTTGTATCCAAAGATCCTTGTGGACCTCGGTTTCCCCGGCAGCGGCGAGCCAATCGCCTGGCTCACGGCACTTTCCCTGGTGACGCTGGCGGCGGGCGCTGTCGTCCTCCGGATCGTGGAATCGCACATCGAGGGCGTCGCGGTGGCACGGCCGCTGTATGCGCTCGCCTGTCTCGTCGGGGGCGCCGGGTTCTTTGTGCTGGCGCAGGCGCCCGACAGCGTGACGGCGATGGCCGGGATTGTCCTCGTCAGTGGAATCACGATGCCGGTTACGCGCGCGGTCGGGACGATCTGGGTCAACCGCCGGGTGACGAGCGATGTGCGGGCGACGGTGCAGTCGTTCCTCGCGCAGGCCGAGTATTCGGGCGAGATCGTCATCGGGTTCGGGCTGGCGCTGGCGGCCGGGTCACTTGGCATCGGGCCGACCGTCATGCTCGCCGGTGCTGTGCTGGTGCTTGCCGCCGTCCTGGTCTTTCGCGCGGCGATCGGCCGGATAGCCAGCGGTGAACTCGTCGAAGCGGAGTAGGGCGTCACTCCTTCGCGGAGAACGCCTCGAAGAGGAGGTGTTCGACCTCGGCGGCGAGCCCCGGGGCGACGGATTCGCGGTTGCCCGCCACGTTGAGGACGCGGACGTCGTGCTCGGCGAGGAAGGCGCGAAGCTCTGCCGCTCCCGGGTTCACGAGGTACGGTTTGCGGAGCCTGCGGAGGGTTTCGAGGGTCAGCTTCGTGCCGTCGGAGGCGGGCTTGCGAGCAAAGACCACGGTGGCGTCGGCAGAGCGGGCGTTGGAGACCGTCCGCTCGTCGTAGCCGCCGGTCGACTCGTCGAGCCCATAGCGGGAGCCGAGCTCAGGCTGGGGACCGTCCTCGGTGAGAAAACCGAGGGGAGCGAGGCCGCCAGTGGGTATGCCGGCACGGCGGGCAGCCTCCAACCCGCCCTGGTCGGCGCCGGATTGGCCGCCGGAGATGACCTTTTCGAGGGCCAACCGGCTAGTACGCGTTCCCCATGGCGCCATCGACATTGATGGCGGCGCCGCTGATGAAGCCACCGAGCGGAGAGGAGAGGAAGGCGATGAGGGCAGCAACTTCGCGGGCTTCGCCGATGCGACCGAGGGGAACGTTGGCGCCCATCTTCTGGTAGGCCTCCTCGAGCGAGGCGTCGGGGAAGCGACGCTGGGCGCCGCGCGAGATCTGGCCGGACTTCACGAGGCCGATGCAGATGGTGTTGACGAGGATGCCGTCTTTGGCGAGGTCCTTCGACATGGCCTTGGTGAGGGCGATACCGGCGGCGCGGCTGACGCTGGTGGGAAGCGACGAGGCGCCCGGCGTTTTCCCGCTGACAGCGGTGAGGTTGATGATCCGGCCCCCGCCACGGGCGCGCATGTAGGGGATGGCGGCGCGGCTGGTGCGGATGGCGCCGTAGAGCTTGAGGTCGAGGTCGTAGCCCCAGGTTTCGTCTTCGACCGCCTCGAAGGGGGAGGCTGACGAGGTGCCGGCGTTGTTGACGAGGATATCGATGCCGCCGAACTCATTGACGGCGGCCTGGACGAAGCCCTGGACGTCCTCGGGATTGGTGACGTCGGCGGTGATGGCGATGACTTTGCCGCGGCCAGACTTCGCGGCCTCTTTCGCGGCCTCGGCGAGGACGTCTTCGCGCCGGGCACAGATGGCGACGTTGACGCCTTCGCTAGCGAGTTCGATGGCGGTGGCCTTGCCGATGCCTTCACTGCCGCCGGTGATGATGGCGACCTTGCCTTCGAGTTGGAGATCCAAGTGTTGCTACTCCGGGTGGTGGTGGCGCCCAAGCATACCGGCCCAGGGGCTCGCCCGTGGTGGCAGGCGGCTCGCTGACACAGCCCTCTACCGGCTGGCGGGACTGCGAAAACGGTCGACTACCAAAACATGGATGGATTTCCATGGGGCACACGAACCCACCTGATGATCGCCTACGTCATGGCACTGGTGAGCCTCGTCGTGCTTATCGATACGGGAATCCGGGTCGGCCCGGTCGTCTCGGTCGCGGACGCCTGGACGTGGGTTGTTCGCGCCGGGCTTGCGGCATTCGCGGTGATCAACGTGGCTACCGTCGCGGTGACCTTCGACCAGGGCCTTCGCAAGCAGCTCGCGGCTGCCAACGCACCCAACGCCGGGCAAGCAGCATTCCTGGTGAGCGCTCTATGGCTGGCGTTCGCGGAGGCGATCGGCATCTATGGCCTGTTAGTCCGCATTCTCGGCGGAAGCGTATTTGATGTCCTGGGATTCTGTGCAGCTGCAGGGATCGCCATGGTGTACCGGTTCCCGACGGAAGTGCGCTGGGCGAAGGATGTGGAGAGGATGGAGCGGGCAGCCAATCCGGTTGGTTAGGTGCGGCTCAGGCGAGCACCCACCACACGATTCCGCCACTGACGGCAAGGATGGCCACGAAGCCCATGATCCCCATCGCGAGTTCGAAGTCCTCCTGGTTGTCGTGGCGGACCCATGACCAGACGAGGAACGGGAGCGCGAGGATGGCGGCGATGGCACTCACGATGCGAGTCTATCCCGGTGGCGCCGGACCGCGCTGCTAGACTGGATGAATGGCAGACGACCATTCGCACGGCGTATCCCGGGCACTTGGCATCGGCCTTGCGCTGACGTTAGCTTTCGCGGCGGTTGAAGTAGCCGCGGGCGCCTGGAGCGGGTCACTGGCGCTGGTTTCGGATGCAGGGCACATGGTGGTGGACTCCGCGGGGCTGCTTCTCGCGCTGGCGGCTGCGGCGGTAGCTCGACGGCCTGCCGATATGCGCCGCAGCTTTGGCTACGCGCGGGCCGAAGTGCTGGTGGTGCCGGTGCACGTGATGCTGATGCTGGGGATTACGGGCTACATCGTCTGGGAGGCGTTCGCGCGGGCGGGGAATGACCTCGATATCGCGGCCGGGCCGGTGCTCATCGTCGGCATCGCCGGCCTGGGGATGAACGCGCTGGTCTACCGGCTGCTGCACGGCCACAGCGCGACCAATATGAATGCCCGCGGTGTGATGTTCGAAGTGGCGGCCGACGCGTTCGGCTCGGCGGGCGTGATCGTCTCGGCGGTGGTGATCATGGCAACGGGATGGACGCCTATCGACATCGTGGTGAGCATTGTGATTGCAGCACTGGTGTTGCCGCGGGCATGGCTGTTGCTGCGGCAGGCGGTGCTTATCCTGCTGGAAGGGACGCCGCCGGAGATGGAACTGGCGGAGATCGAGCGGGATGCGATGACGATCCCGGGCGTGCTGAGCCTCCACGATCTCCACGTCTGGTCGCTGGCGCCGAGCTTCGTCTCGTTGAGCGCGCACGTGGAGGTGGATTCGATGGCTGCCAGCGAGCGGGCCATCGGGATGCTCAGTGTGATGCTCCGCGAACGGCACGGGATCGACCATGTCACGCTGCAGCCGGAGACGAAGGAGCTGCACGAAGCGGTGCAGTGTTGCGACTACCCGGACATGTCCGCGCTGGACCACATGCACGAACCGGGCGCGGCAACGCGGGTGGGCAGGTAAATCTTCCTTCGGAAGCGACCCCTGGCGGCCGATGATCAGGGGAGTAGCCGGGTGCGCGGGCCTCGAGTCCCTGTGCGCGATCCATTCCCGGCGGGACGGCAGCAATGCGGATGGTGGCAATCCCGGCGGCGCGCGTGTTCGCGCTGGTAGTCCTGGCGGCGATGGCGGTTACAGGTGGCCTGCGGCGGGGGCAGCATCAAAGATGCGGAAGACGTGGTGGTGGCGAACAAGATCGAGTTCAAGATCCCGGGCGAGATGGACGAGGTTGGGATCGCCGGTATCGACTCGGTGGTCGGACAGTGGGAAAGCGCCGACCTTTCGCTGCTCCTCGACTACGGCCCCAGCAGCGACTCCCTGGGCTATAGCTCGAAAGACGGCTACACGATCACTTTCCTCATGATTGGCGACCGAAAGGCCGTGATCGAGCGCTTCATGGACCCGGAAGCGGATGCGGGCCGACCCTACGTCGCGGCCATTTACTTTGAGGACGCCGGCGACGGGAACCAGCTCACGATCTTTGGGCGGGCGGCCTCGAAGGATGACCAGGACGTGCTCGTGGACATCTACCACACGCTGAAATGGATGAACGCCTAAGAGACCTGGCTGCGGGCACGGCGGGAGCGCACGGCCCCACCCGGTATACTCGGAGGCGTGACCGCAGCAACGGCCCGGACGGCAAGCGGCCTCGATCTCGACGCGTATTTCGAGCGCATCGGCTATCGCGGCACGCCGCGCGCGAATATCGAGACCCTGGTGGCGCTCCACGAAGCCCACGCCGGCGCCATCCCCTTCGAGAACCTCGTCATCCAGATGGGTGGGGTCCCTTCGCTCGAACTCGACGACCTGCAGACGAAGCTCGTGGATCAGCAGGGCGGCGGCTACTGCTTCGAGCAGAACACGTTTTTCCAGGCCGTACTCGAAGCGCTGGGGTTCGAGGTCACAGCCCGCGAAGGCAGGGTAATGCTGACGATCTCCGCGCGGCGCCCGCGGACGCACATGGCGCTCGAGGTGGTTGCCGAGGGCCAGCGGTTCCACGCCGACGTGGGGTTTGGCGCCAACGGCCCGCTGCTGCCGATCCCGCTCGATGGCGGCGAACACCGCCAGCACGACCGCCAGTTCCGTTTCGAACACCGGGGCGCGGCCAACGTCCTCCAGGGCCATTCGGGGCGACGCTGGCTCGACCTCGTGGGGATCGAGGATGGCGAGCCGCAACCCGTCGACTTTGAAGTGGCGAACTGGTTTACGGCAACGCATCCGCGCAGTGTGTTCCAGACGAACCTGATGGCCGACCTGCAGAGCGCCCACGAACGCCACCGTTTGCAGAACCGCAACTACACGCGGATCGTGGATGGCGTCGCCGAGGAGCGGACGCTGGATGTCGCCGAGGTTCCCGCCCTCCTGCGCGATGTCTTCAAGCTCGATGTGGCGGACGGCGCTCACTTCATCGCTTTTGACCGCCACGACCGCTAACGGCGTGGGATCCAGCGCTTCATGAACGTCCTTGCCATCGAATCGAGTTGCGACGAGACGGCGGCGGCTGTGGTCGTCGATGGGCGGATCGAGCGTTCGAGCGTGGTGGCAAGCCAGGTGGCGATACACGCGCAGTTCGGCGGCGTGGTGCCTGAAGTGGCGAGCCGCCAACACCTGAAGGCGATCGGTGGCGTGATCGAGCAGGCATTGGCCGATGCCGGGGCAACGCTCGACGACATCGATGCGGTGGCAGCGACCCAGGGCCCGGGGCTGGCGGGTGCGCTGCTGGTGGGGTTCAACGCAGGCAAGGCGCTGGCTTATGGCCGCAAGTTGCCTTTCCTTGGGGTGAACCACCTGGAGGGGCACATCTACGCCAACTGGCTGAGCGAAGGGCCGGAGCCGGAGTTCCCGGCACTGGCGCTGGTGGTTTCGGGCGGTCACACGGACCTCGTCTTCATGGAGCGGAAGGGCGACTACCAGCGCGCCGGCGGCACCCTCGACGATGCCGCGGGGGAGGCGTTCGATAAGGTTGGCCGCCTCCTTGAGCTGCCGTTCCCGGGCGGGCCGGAGATCGCCCGGCGGGCGGAGCAGGCAGGCCCGAGCGAACTTTCGTTGCCGCGAGCCTGGCTGCCGGGGACGAAGGACTTCAGCTTCAGCGGATTGAAGACGGCCTCGCTGCACGCAGTGCGTGAGGGGCGGTGGAGCGTGGACGAAATTGCCTGGGAGTTCCAGGAAGCGGTGGTCGACGTGCTGGCGGGGAAGACGTCGCGGCTATCGCGGGAGCTTGGCGCCCGCCAGGTGCTCATGGCCGGGGGCGTTTCGGCGAACCGCCGGCTGCGGGAGGAACTGCAGAAGCGCTGCCCGGTGCCGGTGCGAATCCCGCCGCCGCGCCTTTGCACGGACAATGCGGCGATGATCGGGGCGGTGGCCGGGCACCGGCTGGCGATGGGAGAGCGGACAGAGCTGGACGCGGATATCTACACCCAGAACGACTGGGCGGCCGTCTAGGGAGACGAAGCCGTCACGCACGTTGCCCGTGGGCAGGTTAGGCTCTTGGGAACTTGCGGGGGAGGGATCCGATGTTCTGGATTTTCAGCATGGTCCTGGCGGTGGCTGTCTGTGGCGGCGTGTTGTTGCTCGGCCGGCAGATACGACGGGAGGGCGAACCGGGCTCGCCAGACGCGGACCGCGGCCTGCTTGTGATGATCGTCGCGGTGGTGGTGTTCCTGCTCTGGACCGGGATCCACACGGCGGCCGCGTCGACGCGCCAGGTGGAGGCGGGGCACGTCGCCATCGTCTACCAGTTCGGGGAGATCGTTGGGCAGAGAGGCGAAGGGCTACAGTTCATCGCTCCGTGGCAATCGACGCGCACAGAGAGCACACAGGTCAGGGCCCGGACATTTGAGAACATCAACGCATTCTCGGCCGAGACGCAGGATGTCTTCATCGTCGCAACGCTCAACTACGCGGTGTCCAAGAATGCGATCCAGGGGCTGTATCGCGAGGTGGGGCCGAACTGGTTCGACCAACTCGTCCAGGCGCGGATCAACAACTTCTTCAAGGAGGAGGTCGTCCAGTTCAAGACGGTCGACGTGGCACCGAACCGGGAGAACATCCGCCAGGCGGTATTGACGAAACTCAACAACGACCTCGACCAGTACAGCATCGAAGTGAAAGACCTGCTCATCGAGGACATCGACTTCCGGGAGGAGTTCAAGAACGCGATCGAGCAGAAGCAGATCGCGACACAGGACGCCCTGCGCGAAGAGGAGAAGATCAAGCAGAAGCAAGCGGAAGCGGAACAGGCCGTGGCCGTGGCCGAGGGCGAGGCCCAGGCGATCACGGTGAAGGCCGAGGCCCAGGCGGAAGCGAACCGGGTGATCGGCCAGTCGCTGAGCGAACAGGTGATCCAGTTCACGGCGGTGCAGACGCTGAGCGACAACATCACGATCGCGTTGATCCCGAGCGGCCAGGGCCTGCTGCTCGACCCGGCGACGCTGGTCGGCTCGGTGGCGCCAGTTGGCGGCACCGGGAGCACGGACGACGGGACGAGTACGGCGCCCTAGTACTCAGTTGCGAACTCAGCGTTCGATGCCCGGAGACCGGCCCTCAACCCCCGGCCCCTTCCCCCGACTCACGCGGGAGAAGGGGAGCACATTGCGAGGCCTTGAACGCGCGAACGCCAACTTTCTTCGCGAAGTACTAGTCGACGTAGCGCTCGATAAAGGCCGCCATGACATCGGCGACCTGGCGGCCGAGCCGCGGCGATGCATCGAAGGCATGGGGTTGGCCCGCGTACATGTGGAGTTCGACGGGCACACCCGCTTTGTCGAGTGCTTCGTACATGCGCGTCGAGTGGTCGGGGGGCACGGTCTCATCCTTGTTGCCGTGGATGAGCAGCGTCGGCGGGTGTCCCGGGATCGCGTAGGTGAGGGGACTTGCCGCTTTCCGGGCGTCGACGGTGTCGTTGCCCTTGAACAAGGCCGTCACGGCGTCGCCGAGAAGGTTCTCGAAGTACGTCGGCGGGTAGACCGCGATGCTGGCGGCGACCGAGGTGTCGACGCCGGGATTCCCGCCCTCGCCTTCGAAAGCGGGCAGGTTCGGAGTGCCGGCGACGATGAGGGAGAGATGGGCGCCGGCGGAGTTGCCCTCGACGACGATTTTCGACGGGTCGATGCCGAGATCGGAGGCATGAGCCTTCATCCATCGCAGGCAGGCCTTCACGTCGTGGATCTGGGCGGGCCAGGGCGATTCGCCGCTGAGCCGGTATTCGGTGGCAACGCAGGTGTAGCCGTTGCGGCCGAGAAGGATACCGAAGCCGTGGAGCTGGCCGCGGTCGCCCTGGCTCCAGCCACCGCCATGGACGAGGAGGACGGACGTGTCCTTCTTGAGGGCGGCGGGTGGGCGGTAGATGTTGCAGCGGAGGTTGCGGCCCCCACCGGTCCCAAAGATGACGTCTGGCTCGACAACGACACGATCGGCCTGGGCAGTGGTCACGGATGGCTCCTCACATAGCTTTGCGGGAGTGTAGCAGAGGCTCGGAAGGCGAAGTCAGGCGACCGGAACGGCGACGGGCTGGCCACGACCACGCAGGTTGTTCCAGAGGTAATACGCGAGCGCGCCCGTGCCCCAGATCCCGGACACGGGGAAGAGAATCCAACCGAGGCCAGGAACGAGCAGGACGAGCTGAAGGATGAAAATGCCAAGAAGGGCCGGGGCGAGTGGCCGGGCCGCGCTGTCGGGACGCGTTCGCGAGAGGATGAGGGTGCCCAGGAAGGTGCCGCTGACGATATAGCCAAGGAAGAGCAGCGTGGGCAAGAGGAAAATCAACACGCCGATTCCTGCGGGGATGCCGACGATGGTGAGCAACAAGAGGACGGCAAGAAGCGGAAGGCCGATGAGCGCGAGGAACCCCGCAAGGATGCTCTGCCCCACGCGTTCGGACATATAGCTCGCGGCGGTGGTGAGCTGCTTGCCGCCCACCAGCGCGAAGACAGCTCCTGCCGCCAGGGCGAACACGGTTGACCCGACCCAGAAGAAGAATCCGACGAGCAGAAACGCCGTCCAACCCCACCAGAAGACACGGTTCGAACGATCGATATCACCGGTGACGCTGGCACCAGCATCGCGGGCGAGGTCGCTGCGGATCAGGGTGATGTTGTGGGCGGTGGAGCCGGACTGCAGTTCGACATCGCTACGGATCGCGGTGATTTCGCCGGCAACGCTACCTCCTTCAGTGACCGTCGCCTTGCCATTGATGACGACGAGCGAGTCGGTGACGGTGCCAAGGACCGTGACATCGCAATCAATGACGACGATCGTCGAGAGCGTGTCGCCGGCCTCGACGGTGTAGTCAGCCCGAACGCGAAGCGTGAAGTCGCTATCCTCGCTGGAAGAAGGTCCACTGGCCGCAGCTGACGCCGGAATGAGAGCAACGAGGAACGCGAGCGACAAGAGCATCCGCATGGGAGACCTCCGGGGCGAGAATGGTACGCCACTGACTATTCGGAATTGTCACGGCGGTGCAGAGGGTCGCACGGGACCCGAATGGGAGACCGAGTGGTCCGACTACGGCCAGAGCGAGCACCCAACGGGGTTGCCCCGGCACGGCCCCGGCGAAGCAGCCCGGCTATTCCACGAGGATGGAGAATGGATTCGCCCTCGGCGGCACTGGAGACTCAGGCGGCGCGGCGCGCGGAGCCGATTTCGAGGCGGTTTCGCCCGCCTTCCTTGGCCGCGTAGAGGGCCTGGTCGGCGAGCTCATAGATGTCGAGCAAGGGAGTGCCCGGCAGGCGGGCATGGAACCCGGCGCTGACGGTGATCGAGAGCTCCCTCCCGTCTGGAAGGACGACAGGGAGGCTGCCGATCGTTTCGACGACATCGCGGGCGAGCTTTGCGGAGGCGGTCTTGCTCACGGTGAAGCCGACAGCAAATTCCTCGCCGCCGAGACGGCCAACAACACCGGCGGTGCCGACGATCCCGGAGATGCGCCAGGCGATTTCGCGGAGGACATGGTCGCCGACAGGGTGTCCATAGGTATCGTTCACGCGCTTGAAGAAGTCGATGTCGACGATGGCGACGGCGCGCCAGTCGTCATACTCCTCGAGTCGCTCGATCCAGGCCCGCCTGTTCAGCATCTCGGTGAGGCCGTCATGGTCGGCGGCGTGCTGGGCGGCGCGCCTCGCCTCGGCCAGCTCCTCGGTCCAGCGCTGCAGGGACTGTTGCATGACCATGAGGTGGGAGATGTCGAGCCAGACACCGACGACACCGGCGATCGTTCCCCCATCGTTGTAGGACGGGCGAATGGATTCCCTGATCCAGACGGACGAACCGTCGTCGCGGCGAAAGCGATACTCAACCTCCTGGGCGATGCCGCTCTCGAGGACGACGGTCCGGGAGGCGACGACGCGCTCCCAGTCGAGGGGGTAGAGATGGCTCTCCCAGGATTCGCCGGCGGTGAGCCAGAAGGCGGGGGATTTTCCGGTGAGGGTGTGGATCCGGTCGGAGACGAAAACGTAGCGGCGGCCCGTACCGTCGGTTTCCCAGAGGACGGCATCGACGGTGTTGATGAGGAGGCGGAGCTGGGCTTCAGAAACGCGGGCCTGCAGCTCGGCGGCCTTCAGGCGGCTGACATCGAGCGCGACAACCATCATGCAGGACTCGCCATCGTGGAGAACCTGGTGCATGGAGACGAGGAGGTCCATGGGGCTGCCATCGCCGCGGACGACCCGAACTTCGGCTGTCTGGGTGTCGCTCGGCCCTGCGAGGCGGGCGTCGAGGAAGAGCTGGATGACACGAGCACCCACCTCGGGGGTCCAGAGGCCGGCCTCGACGCCTGTTTTGCCCACCACCGAAGCGCGGTCCCGGGCAAAGAGCGTGCAGAGGTACGGGTTGATATCGACGATCTGGCGGGTGCGGACGGAGATGAGGACCACGCCCACGGGTGCGTTGTCGAAGAACTCGCGGCCAGGAGACGGGGCGCTCTCTACCACGGGGGCCACCCGTACGCGCGAGGGCACAGGAAGACGCGGTGACGCCGGGCGCTGGCGCGATGCATGGCCCTATGTTCGCCTGCAGGCCATGGGCTTTGATTCAGGAGATACCCTCAGAGAACCGGTAGAGACCACCGTTTCCTGGCGGCGGCGCAACGGCTTACCACCAGAGGATGTCGTCGATGGGGTCCTCGTGGTCGTTGGGGCCATCCTCGGCGTGCCAGAGGTCGGTGCCGAGGTACTTCCAGCCGGCGTCGGCGAAGATCATGACGACGTTGCCGTGGCGGATCTGGGCGGCCGCGCGGGTGGCGGCATGGAGCACCGCGCCACTGGAAATGCCCCCGAAGATGCCCTCTGCGAGCATGGCACGCCTTGCATGGGAATAGGCATGGCGGTTGCCAACGATGATCTTGCCGTCGAGCACCGACTCGTCGAGGACGGGCGGGATGAAGCCATCCTCAAGCGACTTGAGACCCTGGACGTGCACGCCAAGCCTTGGCTCGATGCCGAAGACGCGGGTGGCGGGGTTGGCTTCCTTGAGGCGGCGGCCGACGCCGGTGATGGTGCCGCCGGTGCCCATCCCGGCAATGAAGACGTCGACCTGGGGGAGGTCGGCGAGGATCTCGGCGCCGGTGGTTTCGTAATGGGTGCGGGCGTTTTCAGGGCTGCCGAACTGGTTGAGCAGGTAGGACCCGGTATCGGCGGCAATGGCGCGGGCGACTTCGTAGGCGGTCTTGATCCCGGCCTCGCGGGGTACGCGCCTGATGCGGGCTCCATAGGCGCGGAGCAGCTGTTCAATCTCCGGGTAGACGCTCTCCGGCACGCAGACATCGACGGGGTGGCCAAGCTGCCTGCCGAACATGGCGAGAGCCACGCCGGTGTTGCCGGTCGACGCTTCGACGATGGGCTGCCCGGGCTCGAGTTCGCCGCTGGCGCGCGCCTTGCGGAGGATGTTGAGGACGATGCGGTCCTTGATCGAGCCGGTGGGGTTCGTCCCTTCGAGCTTGGCGAAGAGGCGGACATCGGGAGCTGGCGCCAGGCTCCTGAGTTCGACGAGGGGCGTGTTGCCGACGAGGCGGTCGAGCGTGAACACGCTCAGTTGCGCCCGCCGCCACGCTCGCGAAGGAGGCGCATGAACCCGTCGTCGCCCTGGAGGGCCTGGAGCCGCGGGTCGGCAGCGGCCTCGCGAACGTAGGCGGGGTCGAGGACCATGGCCTGGGAGAGGTGGCGAAGTGCGGCGGCGCGGTCGTTCATCGCTGAGGCGGCCTGGCCGGCGCCATAGTGAGCGGCGGCGTCGCGCGGCTCGGCCGTGATGGCGCGGACGAAGTCCTTGAGGGCGTCTTCGGGGCGGGCGTCGTGGAGGTGGGCGAGACCGCGGTTGACGATGAAGGTGCTGTCGCGGGGGTCGATGGCGAGGGCAGCGTTGAAGTCCTCGATCGCGGCGGCATAGTCGCCCCGGTAGAGGTGGAGCATGCCGCGGTTGTTGAAGGCGTCGGCATCTTCAGGGGCAAGCTCGAGGGCGCGGTCGTAGTCTTGCCGGGCCTCGTCGTAGGCGCCGCTGCGGGTGAGGGCATTCGCCCGGTTGTAAAAGGCCGCGACGAGGGTGGGATCGAGGCTCACGGCCTGGTTGTAGCGTTCGATGGCGAGGCCATATTGCCCAACGTTGAAGTAGACGTTCCCTTCATCGAGATACGATTCGGCGTTGCGCGAGGCGATGGTGCTGATCGGCGTCGTGGGGACATCTTCGAGGATCTCGGCGAACGCGGAATCGAGCGGCAGCGGCTGATCCTCATCGACGGGTAGAGACGGCGGCTCTGGTGCGGTTTCGACCGGCGAAGGCTCTGGCTCCGGTGGCAGGGGTTGTTCCAATGGCGGCGCCTCGGGGAGGTCGACGGCCTCGGCGACTGTTTCGTCGGTGGCCGGGGCGAGCTCTTCCGAGATGCTCTCTGGAACTTCGATGGCGGAAACGGGGTTGGGTTCGGGCTCGGCCTGTTCGAAAGCGCCGGGAGGCTGTCCAGGCGTATCGGTCACTTCCGGCGAGGGCCCGGAGCGGCGGAGGGGCGCCTTGTCGACGGCACGCCGGATGCGGCGCCGTGGCTCGGGCTTGCGGAGGGCATAGGCGATGGCGGCGATGGCAACGGCAACAAGGATGAGGCCGGCGAGGAGCCGAAAAACATTCTTCATCCTTCGCCCACGCCTTCTTCGACCTGTTCGAGCAGGAGGTTGGTGACCTTTTCGAGGGCATCGTAGGCGTAAACAACGTATTCGAGGGGGTGGAGTTCCAGCGACTTCTTCTTCTCACTGCGAGCCGTCACGGGGTCCCAGGACCCGCTCAATTCGACGGCTTCGTGGTCGATACCGAACTCAAGCTCGCAGATTTCGCCGTCTTCCATCACCACCACGCAGCCAACGTCGGGGTTGGCGACCGGCCCGGGATCGAGCTCGATAGCGCTGGTGAAGAGCGCGTTGGGAAAGGGCGGAAAGGGCCGCAGCTCAAGGCAGGCTTCCCTGACAAGCTCTTCGAGCGTGAGGGCAGCGCGTTCGAGGGCGGTGTCTGCCTGGGTCTTGCGGCGGAGGATTTCTCGTTGCATGGCTGCCAACCAAGTATATCGGGGATACCGGGAAGGGAACCCACGGTTCCTTGAGGCGCCGCGCCGGTCGCTAGACTTACGGTATGACTGACCGGCCACGGATCCTCTTCGTGCATGGCCTGTTCTCCGGGCGAAGCGTCTGGAGCCGGGTCATCCGCGAACTGGCCGACGATGCCGACTGCGTCGCAATCGACCTGCCGGGGCATGGGCGGACACCGTTCAGCGGCGCGAGGTACGACGTCGAGACGCTGGCTTCGTGGCTCTTCGCCGTGGTGGAGCGGGAACGGCCAACGCATGTGGTGGGCCACAGTATGGGTGGCATCCTTGCACTTGCCCTTGCCCGCCGCGAACTTCCCGGTGTCGAAGCAATCGGGGTCATCGGGCTGCCGGTCTACGGTTCGCCGGCAGAGGGCCGCTACCTCCTGGGCCAGCGTGGATTCGGGGTTCGCTCCTTTCTCCGCTGGCACCGGGTGAGTCATTGCGCCTGCATCGTTGCCAGCCAGACGCATCGCACGTGGCAGGGATGGGCGACACGGCGCTGGCCCTACCAACCCCGAGGCGTCGTCCGGGCGGTGGTCGACCACCGTTTGGCGGCCCACAGCCAAGCTCTCGACCGGATCATCTTTGGCGGGCACGTGGACGACTTGGCCGCCGGTGCCGCGTGCCGATAGCGGTCCTTCACGGTGAAGGCGACCGGGCCGCGCCGCATCGAACCGCTGCGACTTGTGGCGGAGCGATGGGGCTGGGACCTGACGATCGAACGGGAGGCGAATCACCAGGTGCCGGTGGAGCGGCCGCGATTCACGGCTTCCTGGATACGTGGGCAGGTGCTCGCGAGAAGCGCTGTGGCGACGACTGGAGGAGTGCAGGCCGCCGGCGGTTAGCGGCGGAGGAGCTTGCTCACGCGGTCGAGGATGGCGTGGCCGACCGCCAGTTTTTCCATCAGCGGCAGGGACTCGGTTTCGCCGGTGGCGTGGAGGATCACGACCTGGTTGGTTGTCGTGCCGAAGCCGGAGCCCTCAGCGGTCACATCGTTGGCGACGATGAAGTCGAGGCGCTTGCTGGCCAGCTTGGCGCGCGCGTATTCGGCGAGGTTTTCGGTCTCGGCGGCGAAACCAACGCGGACGCCGCCGCCCTGGATGGTGGCGATGATGTCGGGGTTCTTTACCATCTCGATCGTGATTTCCTGGCGGCCCTCGGTTTTCTTGATCTTCTGCTGGGCGACGAAGGCGGGCCGGAAGTCTGCGGGCGCGGCAGCCATGATGATCGCGTCGGAGTCAGCAGCGGCGGCGTCGAGGGCGGCGAGCATTTGCTCGGCTGAGGTGACATCGACCCGCTCCACGCCGAAGGGCGTTGCAAGGGCAACGGGGGCCGTGACGAGCGTCACGCGGGCGCCCCGATCGCGGGCGGCTTCGGCGATGGCGAAGCCCATCATGCCCGTCGAGTGATTGCCAACGAAGCGGACGGGATCGATCGCCTCTCTTGTGCCACCGGCGCTGACGACGACGTGGCGACCGGCCAGGTCGCCACCGGCGACACCGAGCAGCGCCCGGAGCGCGCCAACGATGTCGACGGGCTCGGCAAGGCGCCCGGGACCTACGCGCCCGGAAGCGAGCCGCCCGGAGCCGGGGCCGACGATCGAGACGCCCCTCGCCCGGAGGGTCTCGATGTTTGCGCGGGTGGCAGCGTGTTCCCACATCTGGTTATCCATGGCGGGGGCAAGGAGCACCGGGGCGCGGGTAGCGAGCGCCGTGAGGGTCACCATGTCGGGCGTGGCGCCGGAGGCGAGGTTGGCGATGCAGTCGGCGGTGGCAGGCGCGATGACGTAGGCATCGGCGCGGCGGGCAACCTCGACATGGGCCTCGGCTTCGCCGGTGACGAACATATCGGTGACCACCGGGCGGCCGGTGAGCGACTGGAACGTGAGGGGGGTGATGAACCTCGCCGCGGCCGGGGTCATCACGACCTCGAGTTCGGCGCCGGCCTGGCGCAGCTTGCTGGCGAGGTCGGCAGCTTTGTACGCGGCGATTGAACCGGTGACGCCGAGCGACGATGTGCCGACCCTGGAGGGGGAGGGCGGCAGCCGGGGGGAACATCGGTTCGGGCTCAGCCATTGACGTTCATCTCGTAGATCAGCCGGAGCCCGGTGAGGGTGAGGTCGGGATTGACGATGTCGATCTCTTCGGAGTCGGGCGCGATGAGGTGGGCCCAGCCGCCCGTGGCGACTACCTTCGGCTTTCCGTCGAGCTCCGCCTTGAAGCGGCGGACGATGCCGTCGACGAGGCCGGCGTAGCCGAAGATGATGCCGGATTGCATCGCATGGATGGTGTTGCGGCCGATCGCGACCGGGGGGCGCTCGATCTGGACGCGGGAGAGCATGGCGCCGCGACTGAAGAGCGCCTCGCTGGCGATGCCAAGGCCGGGAGCGATGGCGCCACCGAGGTAGTCGCCGTTGCGGTTGACGGCGTCGAAGACGGTGCCGGTGCCGAAGTCGACGATGATGACCGGGCAGCCGTAGAGGGCCTTTGCAGCGACGGCATCGACGATGCGGTCGGAACCGAGTGACTTCAGGTTCTCGTAGAGGATGCGCACGCCGGTCTTGAGGCCGGCGCCAACGCGCATGGGTTCGCAGTGGAAGTAGTCGCGGATGACCTGCTCGATCGTCGGGATCAGGGGCGGGACATCGCAGGCAACGATGCAGGCATCAACGTCGCTCACGCTGAACCCGCGAAGGGTGAGGAGGTTGCTGAAGATGACGCCATATTCATCGGGGAACTTCTCGGTTTCGACGCCAAGGCGCCAGGTGGAGACGACGCGTTCGCCAGCAAAGAGGCCGAGATGGATGGAGGTGTTTCCGATGTCGAAAGAAAGGAGCATGGCCAAACCTGCTTCAGGGCCGCTCAGGTCGGTCCCCGTGCGCGAAAAATCGTAGCACAGGGTGCGTTGCCGGCGTTGCGGCGAAGGGGCCGTAAGAATCTGTTCAGATCGGCGCAATCACTTCGTAAGCATTGGATGTGATGCCCGCGCGACCCTCGGTGTGATGGCCGCAAGACGGCCGCGACACTTGTGAGCGAGGTGGACAGGTATGACGCTATTGGAACGAAAGCTGAGCCGGCGGGGGCTGCTCCATGTCGGGGCGACCGGCGGAGTGGGCGTCGCGGCCTTTGCACTCGTCGGCTGCGGCGATGATGACGATGACGACACGGCGGCAACGGCGACACCATCAGGTTCCGATGTCATGGACCACGACGTGGGTGCGGCGAAGGACTACAAGCTGACCCATGGCTGGTACAAGGGCGACGAGGTCGTCTACTACGACTTCGGGATGAATTCGCCGGCGAGCAACAGCATCGTGGCGACGGCGCCGATCTACGCCTTCATCACCGGGATGGATTCGGATGGAAACCCGGTGTTTGTCGAGGGACAACACAACATTGTTGACGTGGTTCCCGGCGACGCTGGATACAGCGACCTCTGGGAAGTGAACCTGGTCATGGTTGACGACAGCTACGAGGCCGACTCGATCACGTCGGTCAGCGACGTGATGTCGGCCAACTTCGAAACGGCTATGCCGGGCCTCTTCGTGAATTGCCCGATCGTTCCCGCCGGAAGCACATTCGAGAACGGTGAGCAGCTGACCCAGGGGTGGTACAAAGGCGACCGCGTGTTCTACCCGGACTTCGGGATGAACCCGCCGGCCGCGATCCCGATCTGGGTGTTCGCGACCGGGATGAATGCGGACGGCACGCCCATGTTCCTCGAAGGGCAGAACAACATCATTGACCAGATGCCCGGCGAGGCAGGGTATTCGGCCTTCTGGAATGTGCAGCTCGTGATGGCGGACGACAGCTACGAGCCAAACTCGCTGAAGTCGGCGGCGGACGTATTGAGTTCGGGCATGGAAATCATGCCGACCGACCTCGTTGTGAACTGCCCGGTGGTGAGCGCCTAGCGGGGCCGGACCACCAGGTAATCGAACAAGGGGCCGCGCTCCCACCCTCCCGGAGCGCGGCCTTTTGCTGTCCGCCGGTAGGTGGCGGAAGGGTAGGATCGCGGAAGAACGGAGGATCCATGGCCGCCCTACCCGCATCGACGCTGACGCACCTGGAATGTTCGATCTGTGGCGAACGCCACTCCGCCGATGAGTTGCAGACGATCTGCCGGGCCTGCGGCCGCGCCCTCTTCGCCCGCTACGACCTTGCGAAGGCAGCGCGGACGCTCAACCGCAATCGGTTGGGGAGCCGAGTCGGAGCATGTGGCGCTACGCCGAGGTGATGCCGGCCAGCGAAATGGCGGACCGCGTTTCGCTCGGGAGAGGGATCACGCCGTTGCTGCCGGCGCCGCGGCTGGGCGGGGCAACTGGGAAGCACGCGGCTGATGGTGAAGGACGAGGGCGGCAACCCGACCGGCTCGTTCAAGGCGCGCGGGATTGGCGGCGGCGATGGCGAAGGCGGTGGCGCTGGGCGTGACCGACGCGGTGGATGCCGACGGCGGGCAATGCGGGCTCGCAGCGGCGGCGTATGCGCGCGGGCCGGGACTCACGGCGCACGTCGCGATGCCGAAGGACGCGCCCCCAGGCGATCATCGACGAAGTGCGGAACTACGGGGCCGAACTCGACCTCGTCGACGGCTTCATCGGCGACGCGGGCAAGCTGATCGCGCAGGGCTGCCGCGGAGCACGGCTGGTTCGAGATGTCGACGCTGAAAGAGCCGTACCGGGTCGAGGGGAAGAAGACGATGGGCTACGAGCTCTGGGAGCAGCTCGAGCGGGCGGCTGCCGGACGCGATCCTCTACCCGACGGGCGGCGGGACCGGGCTCATCGGGATGTGGAAGGCGTTCGAAGAGCTGGAGGAGATGGGGCTGATCGGTCCGGCGCGGCCGCGGATGTATGCAATCCAGGCGGACGGGATGCGCGCCGATTGTGCGGGCGTGGGACGCGGGCGACGAGCGGGCGGCGCCATGGCAGAACCCATCGACCGTGGCGCCGGGCATCCGCGTGCCGGGGCCTTTCGCCGACGACCTCATCCTCATCGCGTTGCGCGAGAGCGGCGGGATTGCCGTTGCGGTGTCTGATGACGCGATCGTCGAGGCGATGCACGAGATCGCCCGGCTGGAAGGCATCGATGCCTGCCCGGAGGGGGCGGCAACCGTTGCGGGGCTGCGGGTGCTGCTCGCGAATGGCTCGATTAGGAGGGATGAGGAAGTGGTGCTCTTCAACACGGGAACGGGGCTGAAGCACCCGGAACTACGAGGCGCCTGATGACCACGCACAAATTCGTTCCCGACCACTGGTACACCACCCTCGGCTCCCATCCACCGGTCCTGAATGTGAAGAGCGGCGATTCGGTGGTGACGACGACGGTCGATGCCGCCGGGCGGGACGCGAACGGTGAGGCTGTCGCGCCTCCCGGGAACCCGCAGACCGGCCCGTTTTTCGTGGAGGGGGCGGAACCGGGCGATACCCTGGCGGTCACCTTTACCAAGATGTACCCGAACCGCGCGACCGGGTGGACGGTACCGGTGGTAGCGCCGCATGTGGTGGACCCGGCGTTTGTCCGGGAGCTTCCGGCGTGGCGGGGGCTCGAGGACCTCGTGACGTGGGACCTCGACCTTGAGGCGGGGTTGGCGCGTCCACGCAACGCAGCGGCCGGCCCGGGAGGGCTCGCCCTCCCCATCGAGCCAATGCTCGGCTGTTTCGGGGTGGCGCCGGCGGGGGGCGAGGCAATCAGGTCTGCAACCTCGGGCCCGCATGGCGGGAACATGGACTATCGCGGCTTCTGCCAGGGTGTCACCGTCTACTTCCCGGTGTTCGCCACCGGTGCCCTGTTCCATCTCGGCGATGGCCATGCACGGCAGGGAGACGGCGAGATCGTGGGGACGGGCATCGAGACCTCCTTCGATGTCGAGTTCAAGGTCGAAGTCATCAAGGGGAAGGCGATCGGCTGGCCAAGGGCGGACAACGGGCCGGAAATCCTCACCGTGGGCAACGCCCGACCGCTCGACCAGGCGCTGCAGCACGCGACCACGGAGATGCTGCGCTGGCTTGGCGATGACTACGGGCTGGACATTCGGACTGCGTCGACACTGCTGGGGCAAGTCGTGCGGTACGACATTGGCAATGTCTTCGACCCCGCCTACACGGTGGCCTGCAAGGTCGAGAAGCGCTGGCTGACGCGGCCCTAGCCGGCCTGCCCAATGCGGTTCGTTGCTAGAATGCCCTTGTGACTACCGCCATTTCCGTAATCCGCGAACGCGCGGCGCTGGCGAAGGCCGCGACCCGGGTGCTTGGCACGCTGTCGTCGAAACAGAAGGACGCGGCGCTGGTCCGGATCGCGGAACTGTTGGAATCCGAGGCCGACCAGCTACGTGCGGTGAACGACATCGACCTCGCGAACGGCCGGGAAGCAGGCCTCGACCCCTACTTCCTCGACCGGCTGACGCTGAACGCGGCGAACGTAGCGGGCGACACACGGGGGGTGGTGGCGCTGCCAGACCCCATCGGCCAGACAATTGAGGGCCGGATACTGCCGAACGGCATCCACCTGAGCAAGCGGCGCGTGCCACTGGGCGTGATCGGCTGCATCTACGAGGCGCGGCCGAACGTGACGGTCGATATCGCGGCGCTGGCCCTCAAGAGCGGCAACGCTGCCGTGCTGCGCGGGGGCAAGGAAGCGGCGCTGACCAATCGCGCCCTCGGCGACCTGATCCAGCGGGCGCTGGCCGAGACGGATGTGCCGGCAGGGGCCATCCAGGTCGTGAGCGACCCGGACCGTGCGCACGTGGACGAGATGCTGAAGGCGCACGACCTGATCGACCTGGTGGTGCCGCGCGGGAGCGAGGAGCTCATAGCGCACGTGCGGGCGAACGCGACGATGCCGGTGGTGGCCCACGGCGAGGCAGTGGTGCAGGTGTACGTCGACCGCGCGGCCGACCTCGAGATGGCGCTGGAGATCGTCGACAACGCGAAGACACGTCGCTACAGCATCTGCAACGCCGCGGATACGATTCTCGTGCACGCGCGACATCGCCCCGGCCTTCCTGGCGGCGCTGGCCGAACGTTGGGCGGGCAAGGTGACGATGATCGGCGGACCACGCGCGCTGGCGCTCCTGCCCGAACTCCGCGGTCGAACGGGCGACGGAGGAGACGTGGCGGATGGAGCACCTTTCGCTACGGGCGGGCGTGAAGGTGGTGGATTCGCTGGATGAGGCAATCGACCACATCGAGACGTACGGCAGCCATCACAGCGACAGCATCGTCACCGAGGACTACGGCGCGGCGATGCGCTTCGTCGACCAAGTGGATTCGTCCGTGGTCTACGTGAATGCTTCGACGCAGTTCACCGACGGAGCCCAGTTCGGGCTCGGCGCGGAGGTCGGGATCTCGACGCAGAAGATGCATGCGCGGGGCCCGATGGGACTGGTCGAACTGACGAGCTACAAGTGGATCGCGCTGGGTAACGGGCAGGTGCGCCCCCTGTGATCACGTTCGAGCGTGAATGCCGGACTCCCCACAGCGAGACGTACGTGATCTGGGAGGATGGCAGCATCGTTGGGCGCGTGGACCTGCACTACGGCGGCGAGACGGTCTACGGGACGTTGTGTGCCACGGCGGATGCCAGCGAGCCGCGGATCCAGTCGCTCATCGAGGAGATCGACGGACGCCTGGTGATGACAGCGGCGCCCATGCGAGAGGACTTCGTGGTGGCAGTTTGGCGGGGTTCGCCGGCCGGTACCTATAGCGATGCCACAGCGATGGCCGACGACGAAGAGTAGCCGGGCTCAGACGAAGAGGTAGCGCTCGTCGGGCTCTGGTGCGTGTTGAACCTCGATATCGGCGTAACGCGGCAAGAGTTCGAGGACGAGCAGGGCGATGACACCAATGACTCCGGCCGCAGCAAGGACCGGCCGCGCGCCGGCGTAGTGGGTGCCGAAACCGGCCATCAGCAGGGGGGCGACGACGAGCGCCTCGGAGAGCGTCTCCTGGGCGGCGAAGACGCGGGCCTGCTGAGCGAGCGGCGCCAGCTCCGTGATCACCACGCGTGAGGCGACGAGGGCGCCGGTGAGCGCGAGGCCGAGGAGGAAGGCGACCGGGATGGCGACGGCGAAGGTGGTGTTCATCGAGGCTTCGAGGTGGACGATCGGCGGGACGTGGCTGTACTGGGCGGCAGCGGTGACGCCGTAGTCGAGGGCGGCAAAGGCGAAGACGCAGAGGGTCATGCCGATCAGCGAGAAGCGCATGACTTCGTGGGCGCGTTCGACCGAAAGCGACCGGCTGCACCAGGCGAGGCCGGCGACGACGCCGATACAGCCCGGGACAAGCAGGTAGATGACGAAGGACGCGGTGAGCCCCATGTCGTGCGCGAGGTAGAGGGGCATCGCAACGAAGACCACGCGGCTGACCATCGTCTTGAAGGCCATGACGACGACCGCGTAAGAGGCGCGGGACTCGGAGCGGAAGAAGGCGATGGTCTGGCCGTAGGTGAAGGCGTCGCGATTGGCGAGAGGTCGCTGGACGTGAGTGCCGCGCATCGAGAGGCCTACGAGAATCGCGAGGACGAGGACGGCGCCAAACCCGGTTGCGGCGCCAGCGAAGAGGGCAGCCTTGCCAGCGACTAGAAAGAGGATGGGGGCACAGACAAGCATGCCCATTCCCTGGCCGGCGTACTGGAGGGCAACGAGGAGCGAGTGGGCGCGGCCGGCGTTCTTGCGGTCGAGGGCGCGCACGAGCGCCATCTCACTGGGCGTGTACAGCTGGGAGACAGCCGAATAGGCGAAGGCGATCAGCCAGGGCGAGCCACCGTCGTAGAGGAGGAGGAGACCGCCGACGGCGACAAGGGTGCGGAGAGTGGCGCCAAGGACGAACCCGCGGCCGGCGCCGATGCGGTCGACGATTGCGCCGCCGATGGGGCCAAGGGCGATGGCCGGTATGAGGATGGCGACGAAGACGCTGGAGAGGTCGATAGCCGCGGACGAAGATGTGCCGGCAACGAGGAAAAGGCCGGCGAGAAGGATGTTCTGGGCCGTCTGCGCCAGGAAGCGGGCACTGAAATAGACACTCTGTACCCGGAGCGGAGCGTCAGGCTTCTGTTGCGGGGTGCCAGTCAACGAGGTCCTCCACGCACGAACGCGCCGAAGCCAGCAGCTGCGACGATCGCACGAGCTGTGTGCCGAGAGACTGGACGATGAGTAACAGTCTCTCCCATATGCCTACGGGGTTAGCTGACGGGTTCGACGATGGGAGTCGTCTACGCGGTGGTACGCCGCGATACACCCCTTGTGGTGGGTCCCCCGTTCTCCTACAAGGAGATTCGGCTTCACAGGTACGAATTTAACAGCCGGTCGTTAACAAGACGGTAAACGTTCGGGCGCTTCGAACCTCTGATAGTTCAAAGATACGGGATTCGCCGGGGGCTTGCCTTTACTAACCGGCGCCGACGCCGAGCTGGAAGAGCGGCTTGACCGCTTCATCGGCCGCCTGGAAGACGGGGCTCGGGTAGACGCCGACGAAGACGACGCCAAGCATCAGGGCTGCCGTGACGGCCCAGAGGACAGGCGGTACGCGGAACCGGGTGATGCCGCCCACGGGGTCGAAGAGCCAGATCCAGCGCATGATCCGGAGGTAGTAGTAGAGGCTGACGAAGCTGTTGGCGACGGCGATGCCGATGAGCCAGAGGAGGTCGCCGCCGGCCGTGCTCGCCTGGAACATGAAGAGCTTGGTCGTGAAACCCGCGAAGAGCGGGAAGGCCGGCGAACGAGAAGAGCGAGACCGTGATCACCAGGGCGAGGAACGGCTGCGTCTCCGCCATGCCCGCGCATGCCTTCGAGGGTGTCGTTGCCCGTGCGGTTGTAGTAGGCGTGGCGGCGCCGAAGAGGGCAAGCGTGGAGAGCACGTAGCCCACGATGTGGAGGAGGAGGGTACTGCTGGCGCGCCTGGCTGGCATCCGCGTCGCCCTAGCCGATCGCGGCGATGACGACGAGCATGTAGCCGACCTGGCCGATCGAGCTGTAGGCGACCAGGCGCTTGAGGTTGGTCTGCTGGATGGCGATCAGGTTGCCGCCGATCATCGTGGCGGCGGCAAGAGCGGCGACCGCCCAGCGCCACTCCTGCGGCATTGACGAGGAACGCGCCGCTGAAGAGGCGAAGGATGAGCGCGAAGCCGGCGGCCTTCGAGAGCGTGGAGAGGAAGCCGTGATCGGCAGCGGCGCGCCCTCGTAGGCGTCGGGCGCCCACATGTGGAACGGCACGGCGGAAACCTTGAATCCGACGCCGGCGAGCACCAGCATGAGGCACCACGATCACCGCGGCGTCGGTATCGGCGCCGCGCGCGGCAAGGCCCTGGGCGATGCCGTCGTAGTAGGTGGTGCCGGTGACGCCGTAGATGAGGCTCATGCCGTAAAGGAACATCGCGCTGGCGAAGGCGCCGAGCAGGATGTACTTGAGGCTCGCCTCGCTGCTCAGGTTATCGCGCTTGAGGAAGCCGACGAGGATGTAGAGCGAGAAGCTGAGCAGCTTCGAGGCGAGATGTAGGCGGTGATCAGTTCGCGGGCGGCGGCCATGTAGACCATGCCGCAGCCGGCGATGAGCAGGAGGCCGTAGTACTCCGCCGGCGCGTCCGCGTGCGGTCGCTCATGTACTGTGGCGGACAGCAGCGCGGTGACGAAGACGATCCCCGGCGCCAGGACGCGGAAGAAGGTCGTGAAGTCGTCGACCTGGATGCAGGCCCTGGAAGCTCCGCGGGTCCATGCCCGATGCACAGAACAGCGCCGAGATCGCCCCAGGCGAGGGCCGCGAGCGCCGTGAGGTAGGCGAGGCACATCCTTGCGCAGCGTTCGGCCAGAACAGCTCGGCGGCGATGATCAGGACCGCCGCCGCCGGCGGCGATGTATTCCGGGATGAAGAGCGTGTAGTCGCGCATTAGCCGGTCACCCCCGGAAGCTGCAGGACCGTCGTGCTCGATGCGGTCGGTGAACGGCGCCCACCAGACGCCCATGAGGACGATCGACGCCGATGAGCAGCGCGCCGGACATCGCCTCCAGCGGCGTCGACGTCGCGGAGGACGCTCCAGCGCGGGTTGAACGGCCCGAAGAAGACGATGGCGAACATGCGCAGCATGTAGGCGGCGGCGAGGGCCGCGGCGAAGATCGCGAGCCCGCCGAAGAGCGGGTAGGTCTGGAAGGTGCCGACGAAGATGTGGAATTCGGCGGTGAAGCCCGGAAAGGCCCGGCAGGCCAACGTTCGCGAGGCCCGCGATCACGTAGAAGATGACCCAGATGGGCATGACCGTCGCGATGCCGCCGAAGTCCTTGAGGTCGCGGGTGTGCGCCTGGTCGTAGAGGGCGCCGATCAGGAGGAAGACGAGAGCCGTCATGACGCCGTGGCTGAACATCTGCAGCACGGCGCCAGTGACGCCGATCTGGTTCGATAGTGGCGAGGCCCATGAGCACGTAGCCCATGTGGCTGACGGAGCTGTAGCCGGAGATGAGCTTGAAGTCGCGCTGGGTGAGGGCGGCGGTGGCGCCGTAGACCGCGCCGATGACGCCGAGCACCATCAGTCGTCGGCATCCAGAATGCGGCGCCCTACGGGGAGGAGCTGGATGCCGAGGCGGATGATGCCGAAGGCGCCGAGCTTCATCAGCACGCCGGCGTGGACCATCGAGACCGAGGTCGGCGCCGACATGTGGCCGTCAGGCGACCAGGTGTGGAACGGCCAGAGCGCGGCAAGGACACCGCAGCCAACGACGAAGAAGGGGAAGAACGTCTTCTGGAAGGTCGGGTCGAGAAGCGTGCCGTTCTGGCCGGCGTCCCAGAGGGCGGGCAAGTCGAAGGTGCCGAGGTCGGCCTCGTGGAAGACGGCGAAGATGCCAATCCAGATGAGCACCGAGCCGCCGACCAGCATCATGCGTCAGCTTCATGCGCGCCGTACTCTTTGCGCGTCGAGCCCCAGACGCCGATGAGCATGTAGAGCGGCACGACGGCGAGTTCGTAGAAGAAGAAGAAGAAGAAGAGGTCGAGCGAGAAGAACGTGCCGTAGACGCCGGCGACGAGGAGCCAGTAGAGGATGAAGAAATCCTTGTTGCGGTACTCCAGCTTCCAGCTCGGCGAGGGTGCCGGCGAAGGCGACGATGCCCGTGAGCAGCGCCATCGGCGCGGAAATGCCATCGACGCCGAGGTAGAGGCAGATGCCGTCCTTCTTGAGGAAGGCGACGTTCTCGATCCACGCCCAGCGCAGACGCATCTGGAGGACTCGCCGGCGTCGGCCTGGAAGGCCGACGAAGATGTAGATCGAGAGGCCGAGCATGATGCGCCGCGAAGAACGCCGAGATCGTAGCGGACGAGCCTCTTCTGTACTGGCCGGGCACGAAGATCAGGGGATCAGCGCCGCCACCAGCGGGGACCACAACGGTGGCGAGCACGACGTAGCCCTGGGCTTCATCGAAGGTCATCGTGCTAGCCCCTCACCGCAAGGCCGGCGATGGCGAGGCCAACGACGCCGAGGGCGATGCCCATGGCGTAGTTCGGGACGCCGGCCGGTCTGGAGATATTTGAGGATGAAGCCGGCATAGCCGGTGACCTGGGCGGACCCGTCGACGCCGGTGTCGTTGACCACGTAGCGGTCGAACCAGCTGGTACGAGATAGCTGAAGCCGAGCACGCCGCGGTCGATCGACGCCCTGGTAGAGCTCGTCGAAGTAGAACTTGCGTTCTGGAGCATGTCGTAGACGCCGGGCTGGAACTGGCGAGGGCGGTGGAGCGGTCGAGGCGGCCGCCCCAGTACAGCCAGGCGGCGAAGAAGATGCCGACCTACGGCCGATGGCCGCCGAAGCGGCGACGATAGCGCCCAGTCGATCGCGATAGCGCTCGGGCTCTTCGAGGAAGATGAACTCGGTGATGCCGCCGGGGAAGCCGAGCGCCTTGCCGACGCCGTGGAAGATGACCCAGCCGGCGACGACAGCGAGCGTGGCGAGGAAGAGGAGCGGGCCGGTCATGAGCGAAGTCGGACTCGTGCGTGTGGTCGTAGACGTGCTGGTCCTTGGGCTTGCCCATGAACGTGCGGATGAAGAGGCGGGTCGTGTAGAACGCGGTCAGGAGGGCCGCGAACGCCGAGGAGGATCACGCGCCCAGGCGCCCCACGTTCTCATGGAGCGTCGAGCGCAAGATCTCGTCCTTGCTCCAGAAGCCCGCGAAGCGGTGGCAGGCCGGCAAGGGCGAACGACCCGATGAAGAACGTCGTGCCCGTGATCGGCATCTTCTTCCAGAGCCCGCCGAGCTTGTCCATCTCCTGGTTGTGGTGGGTGGAGTGGATGACAGAGCCGCTGCCGAGGAAGAGCAGCGCCTTGAAGAAGGCGTGGGTCATCAGGTGGAACATCGCCACGTCCGGGTGGCCGCGCGCCGAGGGCCACGAACATGAAGCCGAGCTGTCCGACGGTCGAGTAGGCGAGCACCTTCTTGATGTCCGTCTGGGCGAGAGCAATGAACGCCGGTGAGCAGGGCGGTCACGAGGCCGACGATCGTGATGATCAGCAGCATGCCGTCGGCGACTTCGAAGAGCGGGCAGCAGGCGCGCCGTCAGGTAGACGCCCGCGACGACCATCGTGGCCGCATGGATGAGGGCGCTGACCGGCGTCGGGCCCTCCATCGCGTCCGGCAGCCAGACGTGGAACGGGACCTGCGCGCTCTTGCCCATGCACCCAAGGAAGACGAAGAGACATGCCGACGAACAGGTAGCGCGCGCCGATCGTCGCCGTCTTCGCGCCGCAGTCGATGATCTCCTGGATGTTGAACGTGCCCGTCGCCCTGCCAGAGCAGGATGATGCCGATCAGCAGCCCAACATCGCCGATGCGCGTGGTGATGAACGCCTTCTTCGCCGCTTCGACGGCGCTGCGGCTTCTCCCAGTAGAAGCCGATGAGGAGGAAGGAGCAGACGCCCACGAGCTCCCAGGAGACGTAGAGGAGGAGGAGGTTGTCGGCCATGACGAGCATGAGCATCGAGGCGGCGAAGAGCTGCAGGACGGCGAAGAACCAGAAGTAGCGCGGCTCACCCTTCATGTAGCCGATGGAGAAGATGTTCACCATGAGGGCGACGCTGGTGACGACGCCGAACATCACGATCGTGATGGGGTCGACGTAGATGCCCATGTTGCAGGGTGAAGTCGCCGACGTGCGACCAGTCGATCGTCCTTGACGACGGGGCCGAGGCCGCTCGCCGGTGCCGAGGAAGTCGGCGAGGACGAAGAAGAAGAGGACGAAGGACGCGCCGATGGCGGCGACGCCGAGGTAGTCGCCCTGGCGCGGGCAGCCAGCGGCCGAAGAAGGCAAGCACAAGGAACATGCCCGCCGGGGACGGCAGCGAGCAGCCAGGCTTGTTCAGCTCCCATGAGTTCGGTACGCCCCTTCTACCACTTCAGTGGCGCCGCTTCGTCCACGTTGCTCGTGCGCGCGATTGCGGAACAGGCGGATGACGATGGCGAGCGCCAGGCCAACCTCCGCCGCGGCGACGGTGATGACAAACACGGCGAAAATCAGCGCCGGTGATCGCTTCGGGGTCGAGGTAGGCGGCGAACGCGACGAAGTTCAGCGCTACCGCATTCAGCATCAGCTCGACACTCATCAGGATGAGCACGGCGTTGCGCCGGGCAAGCACACCGTAGACGCCGAGCGCGAAGATGATCCCGCTAAGCGCCAGGTAGTTCTCGAGGGGAACCATGCTTAGTCGCCATCCTCCTGCCGGGCCAGAATGATGGCCCCAACGAGGGCTACCAGCAAGAGCACGGCGACGAAGATGAAGGGCGCGCCCGAAGTCGCGGAACATCACTTCGGAGACCTGTTGAATCGGGATATTGGCGGGCACATCGTCCACGTCGTTGGGCCAGGAGGTGCCATACGCGACGCCGACGAGGATGGCGCCGAGAGCGCCGGCAACGAGGAATCCGAAGGGCGCCTGCGCGCCATTCATGCTGATGCGTTCACCTGCCGCTGCCATCCGCGTGAGCATGAGGGCGAGCAGGATGAGGACGGTGACGGCGCCGCCGTAGATAAGGAACTGGACGAGGGCGAGGAATTCCACGGTGAGGAAGAGGTACATCGCGCCCACGCCGGCGAGGCTGGCGATGAGGAAGAGGGCGGAATGGATGACCGTACGCGCGGCGACAACGCCGACGGCGGCGGCGACCATGATGGCCGCGAAAATCCACCAGAGGACTTCAGTCGCCACTCTGCAAACTCTCGAGGGTGATGTTGAACGAGGCGAGCGTGGCGACCACATCCTCGGGGACTTCTTCGCCGGCGGCGAGGGCTTCCCGGGCGGTGCGTTCGGCCCGCATGCGGCGGGCACGCTGCTTCCGGGGTGAGTCGCCGCCTTCGGCAGCTTCGCCACCGGCGGCAGGGGCAGCGGCAGCGGAGGCGACGGCGGCTTTCGCTTCTTCGCTGGCCATGTCGGAGCCGGTCTCGGCGAGCGCGGCCATGATCTCGGGGCGTGATTCTCCTGGCCGGCGTCGACGAGCGCCTTGGCTTCGCGCTCGGCACGCATGCGGCGGGCGCGCAGCTTCGCGGCGAGTTGGGGTCGCCCTGGACGCCGGCAGCGGCGCCACCACCGGCGGCCGGGAGGCCGCTGCGACAGCGGTGCCCGTGCCGCCATAGGGGACGCCGGGCTTCATGTTGCTGTACTTCTCGACGGCGGCGAGGACCTCGGCAGGGACGTCCTCGCCACGGTCCTGGAACTCTTTCATCTCCTTCTCGGCGCGCATCCGCCTGGCGCGGAGCTTGCGCTCGGAAAGGATCTCGACATCTTCGCCGCCGCCACCGGCGCCACCGCCGGCCGCCGTTGCAGCGACTGCTTTCTTTTCCGGCTCGCGAAGCTGGATGGCGGGGCCTTCGCCGCGATTCACGCGCTCTTCCTGAGCGTGGCGGGCGTCGGGCAGGGCGAACTTGAAGGGAACTTCCTCGATCGTCTCGCCGGCGACCTCGGCCTCGATGGAGGTCGATGCGGTCCTGGGGACGGAAGGGGGTGTCGAGGAGGCCGGTCTTGCTGGCGTGGAGGAGGTCGTCGATGTCCATGTGGAGGTCGAGCCGGTCGTAGGCGGAGTGCTCGTGGCCGGTCCAGTTGTTGTCCATGACGATCGCTTCGAACGGGCAGACCTCGACGCAGATGTTGCAGCGCATGCAGCGCGCGTAGTCGATCCAGAACTTCTCGACGATCTTGCGGCGGTTGCTGGTGCCCTCGGCGTGCTTCGGGTTGTCGTGCATCACAGCGGTCATGCAGTCGACAGGGCAGTTGCGGACGCAGATGTTGCAGCCCGTGCAGGCCGGCTCGTCGTGCGTCAAAGTCCCAGGTGAGGACGGGGAAGCTGCGCTGCCGGGTCGGGAGGACGTGCTTGTCGTCCGGGTATTCGATGGTGACGGCTTGCGCGAGAAGGTTGAGAGGGTGGTGGCGAGGCCCTTGAGAATGCCTTTCATGTGAGTGACACTCCTCCTGCCGGTAGGTGCCGACGTAGTCGCTGGTTCGCGGCCGGCGAACCGCGCGGTAGTAGAGGATGCCGAGCAGCAGGATCGTCGCCGCGCCCAGTTGACCAGCGCGAGGATCTCCTCCGGCCAGTCATACAGGACGAAGACGCCATTGACGATGAGCAGGAGGAAATGACTATCGGCAGGAGGATCTTCCAGCAGAAGTTCATGAGCTGGTCGATGCGAAGGCGCGGCACGGTGGTGCGCACCCAGATGACGAGGGCGATGAAGAGAAGGCTCTTGACGCACGGTGAGGACGAGCTGCCAGCGCCCAGCCCCAGTCGGAACCCATGCGGGAACGTCCCAGCCGCCGAGGAAGACGACCGAGCCGAAGATGCTGAAAGCCCAGATGGAGGCGTATTCGGTAAGCTGGAACATGCTCCAGCGGATGCCGCAGTACTCGACGAAGTAGCCGCCGACGATCTCGGACTCGGCCACGGGAATGTCGAACGGCGCGCGGTGGAGTTCGCTGAGCATGGCCGTGAAGAAGATGAGGAAGGCGAGCGGCTGGATGAGGATGAAAGGCCGCGACTCCTGGAGGAGGATGAGCTCTGCATGTCGAGGGTGCCGTGGATTTCGACGCGTCGATGGTGCCGTGGGCGACCATGACGACGGCGAGGAGGGCGAGCACGAGCGGGATTTCGTAGCTGATCATCTGGGCGGCGGCGCGGACGCCACCGAGGAGTGCGTACTTATTGCCGGAGCCGAGGCCGGCCATCATGATCCCGACGATTTCAGGCCGAGGACGGCGAAGACGAAGAAGACGCCGAGGGCCAGGTTGCGGACGCCCCAGTCGGCGGCGAAGGGCAGCGACGACAAGGACCATGAAGACCGGAATGAAGGTCATGAAAGGCGCCAGCTCGAAGACCCAGCGGTCGGCGTTGGTGGGGCGGAGGTCTTCCTTGGTGACGAGCTTGAGGGCATCGGCGAAGCCCTGGAGGAGCCCGGCGGGACCGGTGCGAGTAGGGCCGAGGCGCTGCTGGAAGCGGGCGACAATCTTGCGTTCGCCGTAGGTGAGGTAGACGACGACCACGGTCATCACGAGGACGACGATGACGATGCGGATGATGGCGTCCAGCCATTCCGATGCCGAAGAAGGCGTCGCCGAAGTCCATTACTTGTCCACCTCGCCGAGCACGATATCAAGCGAGCCGAGGATGATGATGGCGTCGGCAACGTAGCTGCCAACGACCATCTGGCGGAGCGCCTGAGGTTGCAGAAGGAAGGCGAGCGGAGCTTCATCCGGTAGGGCTTGGTTGCCGCCTTTGGCCATGGCGTAGACGGAATATTCGCCCTTGGTGCCTTCCGTGCGCATGTAGCACTCGGCATCGTTGATGCGGAGCGTCTTGGGCAGCGATCGGGTTGAGGACGAGGCCGGTCTTCGGCATCTCGTCGAGGCACTGCTCGATGATCTTCGTGCTCTGGTAGGTCTCGGCCATGCGCACCATGAAGCGGTCGAAGACGTCGCCCTGCCTGCCGGTCGGGACGGTCGAACTTGAGGCGGGGATAGATGCTGTAAGGGTCGGCCTTGCGGATGTCGTAGGGGATGCCGGCGGCACGGATCATCGGCCCGCTGAGGCCCCAGTCGATCGCCTCTTCCCTGGTGACGGGGTTCAGGTCGCGGCAGCGTTCGACGAAGATCTCGTTCCCGGTGAGCAGGCCATCGAAGTCTTCGAGGCCCTGGCGGATGGAGCCGAGCACCCAGCGGCAGCGCTCCTCGAAGTTCTCGGGGAGGTCCATCGTGACGCCGCCGACGCGGAAGTAGGTGGGGAACATGCGGTCGCCGGCCACTTCTTCGAAGAAGTCGTAGATGCGCTCGCGTTCGCGCCAGGCGTAGACGAAGCTCGTGCCGAACGAGCCGACATCGGCGCCGAATGCCCCGAGGAACATGAAGTGCGAGTTGATCCGGCGAAAGCTCCATCATCATCACGCGGATGTACTCGGCGCGGTCGGGCACTTCGAGCCCGGCGAGCTTTTCGACGGCCATGCAGTAGGCGCCTTCGCAGCACATGCCGCGCCAGGTAGTCCGTGCGGTCCCACCAGCCCATGGCCTGGCGGTAGTCGGCGTTCTCCGTAAGCTTTTCGAGGCCGCGGTGGAGGTAGCCGATGTACGGCTCGCAGTCGACGACGACCTCGCCGTCGACGGTGAGCACCATACGGAAGACGCCGTGCGTGGCGGGGTGCTGGGGGCCGACGTTGATCGTCATGTCGACGGTGTCGAATTCGGCTTCCTGGACCAGCGCTTCAGGCGTGATTCGGGCCAGACGCGTCATTAGAACTCAAACCCCGGACGGCTGTCCTCGATGCCCTGGAGGATCTCCGCCTTCTGGAGCGGGTGGGCCTTGAGCAGGGGGTGGATGCGGAGGTCTTCTTCGAGGAGGAGGTTCTTCGGGTTGGGGTGGCCATCGAACATGGAAGCCGAACATCTCGGCGGCTTCGCGCTCGTGCCAGTCGGCGGCGGCGATAGAGCCCGGTCAGCGAAGGCACGTGCGGGATGGCCCGGCGTGGTCGGCCACGGTCACCTGCAGGGCGAGGTTGTTGTCGAACGAATAGAGGTGGTACTTGAGCGCCATCCCCTCTGCTTCGTAGTCGACGCCGGCAATGTTGCGAAGGTAGTCGAACTTGAGCTTGTTGCGGTCCTTGAGCGCGGTGACGAGCGCCAGCAGGTGCTCGGCGGCTACGGAGACATCGACGTCGGACTTCGTCTCCGAGAAGGTGAGGGCGTCAGCGGGCACGATCCGGCGACTTGCTTGTTGATCAGGTCGGCGAGCCCTGCTTCGGGAGCTGCTGGGAAGCGAGAGTGGCGGAGGCGCGTCGCTCATCCGACCATCCTCTTCTCTTCCATGATCTTCTCCTGGAGGCGGAGGAACCCATCGAGCAGCGACTCGGGGCGCGGCGGGACAGCCGGGCACGTAGACATCGACCGGGATGATCTTGTCGACGCCCTGGAGGACGCGGTCGTACTCGGTGTAGGGGCCGCCGTTGGTGGCGCAGGCGCCCATGGAGATGACGTACTTCGGGTTCGGCATCTGCTCGTAGAGGAGCTTGATGGCGGGGGCCATCTTCTTCGTGACGGTGCCGGAGACGACCATCACGTCGCTCTGGCGGGGGCTCGGCCAGGGGACGATGCCGAAGCGGTCGAGGTCGTGGTTGGCCATGAACGTCCCGATCATCTCGATCGCGCAGCAGGCGAGCCCGAAGGTCATCGGCCAGAGGTGCTCTTGCGGCACATCGCGATCACCGTATCGGCGCCGGTCTGCATGACGCCCGGGAGGACGATCCGGTAGGCGGCATGGGCGCCTGGGCAGTTCGACGGGGCTAAGGCGGTCAGGCCTCGGCGCCGAAGTCGGGGACGTAGGGCTCGATAGCCGGGGTAGTGGGTGTGGATTCGCTGTCGCTCATCGCCACTCCAGCACACCGCGCCGCCAGGCGTAGACAAGGCCCAGGGCGAGGACGCCGATGAAGACGATCATTTGTAGAAGACGAAGTGGGGCAGGTCAACGAAGGTGACGGCCCACGGGAAGATGAAGACGGTCTCAACATCGAAGATGAGGAAGAGGATGGCGATCAGGTAGTAGCGGACGTGGACCTGGGCCCAGTTGCGGCCGATGGGGAGCATGCCGCACTCGTAGCTGATGCTCTTGGCCCGTTCGCGGGCGAAGGGGGCAAGGAGGCTGGGTGCCGATGAGGGCCGAGGAGACGAGGATGAACCCCGCGATGACGGCGATCATGACGGCGGACGTAGTTGTCGTAGAAACTCATGAACCCCCCTCGCAGGCCCATTGTGGCTGTGGGGGCCGGGCGGGGGCAAACCGGTGACAGCGGGCAGCCCGGGGAGTGGACAACGAGTAGGCTCCGGCGGCATCCGGGTCATGAGGTAAAGAGCCCGGAAAATCGCTTGTGAATTGGCCCACAAACACTAGCACGGGGGTATGGGGCGGGCAAGGTTGGGGGAGGAGGGGTGGGCGACCGTGCGATCAGCTAGGCTACGACCGGCATGAACCTCGACGACTACCTTGCCCGAATTGGCTACGAGGGACCGGTGGCGCCGGACCTTGCAACGCTGCGGGGGATGCACCGGGCGCATTTTCTCCGGGTACCGTTCGAGAACCTGAGTATCCGGCGGAACGAGCGAATCGTGGTCGACCTGCAGCGGAATTACGACAAGATCGTGACCCGGGGCCGCGGCGGATTCTGCCTTGAGCTGAACAGCCTGTTTGCGTGGGCGTTGCGGGAGATCGGTTTCGAGGTGGATGTGCTGGGCGGACGGATGATGGGGCCGAATGGGGTATTAAGCCCACCACTTTCTCATATGACGCTGCGGGTGGGGCTGGACGAGGACTGGCTGTGCGATGTCGGTGCAGGTGGGCGAATACCGGGGCCGCTACGGATGGCGGAACGTGCGCCCCAGCCATATGGTCTCCGGAACTTCACGCTGGCCGAGGACGGCGATCACTGGATCAACTCGATGGGCGACCCGTGGATTTCACCAGGACAACCGCAGCTGTATGTGTTCACCCTGCAACCACGCGAACTCGATGAGTACGAGAACGTGTGTCACTGGCTGCAGACATCGCCGGACTCCGTGTTCACACGCGGCGACGTCATCAGCCTCGGGAAGGACGAGGGCCGCGTTTCCTATGCGAGTGGGCGCCTGATCGTGACGACGGGAGACGGACGCGAAGAGGTGGCCGTGCCTGAGCACGACCGGGCGATCGTCGTTGAGGACCGCTTTGGAATTCGCCTGGACTAAGAGCTAGGCTGCCATCCGGGAGTCGTGGGCATGGAGCGGGGTGACGTTGGGTCGCTCGGGCTTGCCGGCGCGCTCGGGGACGGGGCCGTGGCAACCGGTGTGGTAGCGGCGGTGGTGATCCTGCATCATCCGCACCTGTTCCTGGAGCCGGAGCACTTTGGCCATCATCACGCGCAGGTCCTCGCCTATCCAATCCTCTTCTTCGAGCTGGAGGACAGCGCGGACGAGGGCGTCGACGAGCTCGGGCGGCAATTGTTCGGGGGCAGCCATCCTGATCCTCCTTCGACCATTCCAGTCACCGATTGGTGACCATCCAGTGAATGTATCGACAGGTTGGATGGACGTCCGTAACGTAATTATGTCGCCTATGAGGCAAACCCCTTAGGAAGAAGGGGCTCAGGATCCCTAGTTTTTCGTGAAGTTTCAGGCTTCGGCTTCGCCTGTGCGCCCTTGCGACGAACGGGCGAATTCGGGGGACGACGCCTTCGCAGCCGTCCGTGCTTCAACGTCCCGGGAGCAGGGGGCGCAGATGCCGTGGCTGAGGGACGGGCCGGCTTCGCGGACGAGCTGTCCGCACCAGGCGCAGACGATGGATGGCAGTTCGGTCCCGGGCATCGGCGCATCGTACGCCGGGGGCCGCTGCCGGAGAAGGGCGAACGCCTGAAGGCCTGGCGCTAGTCGGCGTTGCCCTCGGACTGGCCACCCTGGCCACGTCTTCGACGTCCGCCACGACGGCCACGGCGGCGCGATGCCCCGGTGCGGCCTTCGCCTTCTGCCGGTGGTTGTTGGCCGGCGGGCGGCTGGCCCTCGCGCGGGGGCCCGGACTGCGCGCCAGGGGCTGCGTCGGCATCGGAACCCTGACGTCGAAACACGCGGCTGCGTCCCGGATTCGGAGTGGCGTCTTTGTCCGTGCTCCCGGGAACAGCACGCGGCGGGCGGGCGGCAGGCTGTTGCTGCTGGCGCGGTTCCTGCTGGCGGGCGCCGCCACCACGGCGACGGCGGGAGCGCCCGGGCGGCGGCTCAGGAGCGGCGGCAGGCGGCGGATTCAGTTCGCGCTTGAGTGGCGGGGGAGTGGCGGCACTGGCGGGCCCCTGGAGTGGCAGCCGGCCGAAGCGGCTGGACCTGGGCGGCCATTCGGCAGAACCGGGGTCTTCATCCAGTTCGTCGGCTTCGACCACGCCTTCTTCGATGCCCCGGGCGCGGCTCATGCTCGGCGGCGGCTCGTTGGTCTTGGCGGCCGGGTCCCAGCGGACGACGGTGCCAAGGTCGCGGTCGCTGACGTCGATGCGCTGGCCGTCAACGACGATGGTGATAGCGCGGCGGAGGATGTTGACGCCGATCACGCGGCCCTCGCCGGTGGGGGTGCTCACCCGGTGGCCAAGCTTGGGGAGCGTCCGCCGCATCTCCTTGTAGCCTTCCTCTTCGTAGGAAAGGCAACAGAGCAGGCGCCCACAGAGGCCGCTGATCTTCTCCGGGTTGAGGGGCTTGTCCTGCTCCTTGGCCATGCGGATGGAGATCGACGGGAAGGTCTGGAGCCAGTTGGCGCAGCAGAGTTCGCGGCCGCAGATGCCGTAGCCACCGGCAAGCCGGGCGCGGTCCCGGGGGCCGAGATTGTGCATCTCGATCCGGCAGTCGAACTCGCGCGAAGCCCGGCGGGCATATTCCCGGTAGTCGACGCGGTCCGGGCTCTCGAAGTGGAGGGTCAAGCGGCGTCCGTCGAGCGTGTATTCGGCCTTTTGGATGGTGGCGCCAAAGCCAAGGTCGTGGGCAAGGCGGCGGGCGGCGAGGAGGGTGTCCTTCGCTCTTGCTATGAGGTCGGAAGCGCGTTGCACATCGCCGGCGCCGGCGGGGCGGAGGACGGGCGGGAGGTCATCGCCCTTCATTTCGTCGACAACGACCTCGTCGGGGGCGATAACGATGCGAGCGAGTTCGGGGCCCCGGGTGGTGGTGACGACGACGTATTCGCCGACATCGAGGCGCATCCCCGCGGAGTCGAAATAGTGGATGCGGCCGGCGTTGGGAAAACGGACCCCCACGATCCGCGGGCGTACTTCAGGCATGGACCAGTTCTTCCGTTGGCGTTGCTGCCAGTGTACGCCGGGGGAAACGGAGGACCATGAGTTCGACGGCGGCGCGGGCGATGACGTTGGCGGTGAGGTTGTCGCGGCAGGTGGCGATCGCCTTGAGCGCCTCGGCGGCGCCAAGTGCGGCGTCGCGGTCGGCGGCCCCTGTGGCTGCACGCAGCTCGCGCTCCCAGAAGTAGTCCCAGGTGGCAAGTTCCTTGCGGACGCCGGCGGGGTCGTTGCGCCAGCGTTCGGCCAACCGGTCGGCGTAGGCGAAGCGGTCTTTGAGGCCGCCGGCGGCAACTTCGGCGAAACGCTCGAGGACGCGGGCACGGTCGTCGAGCAACGATGGCTCTTCGGCCAGCCGCATAGCGAGACCCGGGCGGCCTGTTGCCTGCTCGGCAGCAGCAGCGGCGATTTCGGCGTCGAACCCTCGGGCAATGAGGCCTTCTTCCACGGTTGCGCGGGCGACGGGCCGAACCTCGATGCGGCGACAGCGAGAGAGGATGGTGTCAAGGAGGTCCTGGGTGGCGGAGGAGAGGAGGATCAGGGCCGTATGGGGTGGAGGCTCTTCGAGCGTCTTGAGGAGCGAGTTCTGCGCTTCCATCCGCATCGCTTCGGCGGGGTCGATGATGATGACGCGGGTGCTGGCCTCGAGGGGGTAGCGTGAGACGAGGTCGACGAGTCCGCGGACCTGGCAGATGCGGATCTCGCGGGCGCGGTCGTGGTCGTGGCTGTCACCGGGGCGGGGATGGCAGAGGGTGTCGCCGATGCCGAGGTCGATGACGTCGGCGTACTTGCGCTCTTCGATCAGGCGGCACGGCCGGCAGACGCCGCAGGGGAGCTCTTCGATCGGCCGCCTGTCACGTTCGAGGCAGTTTAGGAGCTGGGCGTAGGTGCGGGCGAGGACGGTCCGGCCGGTGCTCTCGGGCCCGTCGAACAGCAGGGCGTGGGGCGGATCGGGGGAAATCGCGAGGCGCCGAAGCTCGTTCAGGAGGGGGCCGTGTCCGATGAGCGCGGGCATAGGGCAAGGGTAGCAGGCGGGCGGGTCGCCGCGGCAGCTATCCTTCGCTTATGCCTTACGTCCGCCGCGGCGACAACCGCACCTGGTGGGAGTCCTCAGGTGATGGCCCGCCGGTCGTCCTTGTGCACGGCTATACGTCGAACCTGCGGACGCAATGGAAGGCGAGCGGCTGGATTGGTGCACTGGCGAAGCACCACCGGGTGCTGGCGATGGACGTCCGCGGCCATGGCAAGAGTAGCAAGCCGCTCACGGCGGACCGCTATGCCCGCGGCGAACTGGCGCGCGATGTTATCGGGGTGCTGAACGCCGCGGGCGAAGGAACTGCTGCAATCTTCGGCTACTCGATGGGCGCAATGCTCGCCGTCCAGGCGTTGCTCGATTACCCGGAGCGCTTCACCCGAGCGGTGCTTGGGGGCATGGGCGCCACCTGGCCCGACGGGACGGACTGTGGCGGCGCCGGCAGCGAGCGGCCGGTGCGCGATCTGCAACGGTCGGTGACCGGGCTGGCGTGGTGGCTGCGGTACTACAACCCCATCGCGATGCGGGCGCTCCGTGCCGGCATCTTCCACAGCCAGGAGCCGATGCCAGTGGACCGGCTGGGGGAGATCGCTGTACCGGTTCTGATGGTCGTGGGCGCCCGCGACCAGTTCTGCCCGGGGACAGTGGCAGCGGCCGATGCTATCCACGACTGCACCCGCGTGGTGCTTTCGGGGCAGACGCACCATTCGACGGTGAGTGATCCACGATTCCGTTCAGCTGTGGCGGAGTTCCTGGGGGACAGTTAGAGCCAATGCTCTCTATTCCTTAGATCAACGTCCGAACGGAGCAGGGCGTGGAGTGCCTTAAGGGCGCGGCCAAGCCCGTGCCCCATGCGTCGCGGAAAACGAGAGGGCAGGGTAAGCACGATTCCGGCGTGGCCGGTGCCGGATGCCACTGCCTCGTTTGCGATTCTCCGGAAGTCATTCAGGTTCTCCGTGACCACAGCACGGCCTTCGGCGGCGGCATACGCGAACACAACATCGTCTGGTGCTTCTACAAGACCGGGCATTGCAGCCACGGCCTCGACATCGTGGCCCATTGCCCTGAGCTGTTCAGCAAGCAGAGGTGTCCACATCTCATCAAGCAGGAGTCTCAAGCGCTAATGAGTCCCTGCTGACGCATCCAGTCTGCGTAACCGCGCTCCAGTTCCAGGCTGTTCCGGCGAATCCGATCATCCACTTCCGCCGCAAACTCAGCGTAGTAGCTGAGGCCGGCGCGCACTTGCCACGGCGTGATCGAATGCCATTCGGCGGTCTGGTCAACGCGCTCATTGTCGGACCCCTCGGTGCCGCGGTAGGTCGTGATGAGAGTCCACACCTGGGGGCCGTTGGCCAGGGCTGCACGCCGGCCCGTGGCACCGTCGCGGAAGACGATGCCGGGATGTTTCGCCATCCGGAGGCCTTCTTCGATGAGCGTGCGCGCCAGTTCGGATCGCGTCTGGCCTGTGCGGTCGCTGGCTTCTTCCAGCCGGGCGAGGGCGTCGGAATCCATTCGCAGGGTGAGGTGCTTGCTGGCCATGTGTCACAGCGTAACACAGCGCCTTCGACGCTCGTTTTGTGCGGGTCACGGCAACGCTCGACCCTGTGATGGTCGCTACCGCTCCTTCGACGAGGAGAGCTAAGCGCAGGCATCGACGCCCACAGGGTCGCGTCATGTGCCGGGCGGGAGTGCGCCGGCTCGCTCGTGGGCTTCGTGCAGCGGCCCCGACTGATCGCCGCGTTGGCGGCGCCCGTAGACGATGTAGAGGACGGCGCCGCTGGTGGGGAGGAGCAAGCCCAGGGCCACGCTCATAAGGTCGAACTGGGTCATGAGGGCGAGGCATGTGACCAGGCCGAGCAGGCCGGTGACCGATAGCCATCCGATCGAGAGGGGCGACCGGAAGGGCCGCACGTGCGCCGGCGCCACCCTGCGCAAATGGAGCATGGCCAGGTTCACCATGGCGAAGGTGATGAGCGAACCAAAGCTGGTGACTTTCGCGACCGACCCGATGCTGCCGAGCGAAACGAAACAGAGCGCCGCCACCAACACGACAACCACGGCAATGTAGGGAGCGCCGGTGCGTCCATGGACGCGGCCCACGGCGACCGGCAAGACGTGCTCGCGCGCCATTCCGTAGATGATTCGGCTCGCGACGATGTAGAGCACGAGACAGGTGTTGAAGGTCGTGAGGATGGCGACGACAGCCATGGCATCAAAGGCCGGCCTCCCGAGCACGTTAGAGGCAGCCAGGGCGAGCGGGGCATCTGCATCTGACAGCTCTCTCCACCCGGCGAGCCCCACCGCAGCGAATCCGACGAGCACGTAGAGGACCGTGCTGATGGCCACGGCGAGAAGAAGGCCGCGAGGGATCAATCGCTCCGGGTCTTTCGTTTCCTCCGCCACGTTCGTGATGTTGTCGAAGCCAACGTAGGCAAAGAAGATCAGGGCCATGGCCGCGAAAACACCACCGAAGCCGTCCTTCGTTTCGATGAAGGAGACGTCGGCGGGACGGTCCCCGGCGCCGCTGAGCCAGAGTGCGACGATCGCGACGAGGCCGAGCACCGCGACGACGCTGAGGATGGTGTTGACGCGGATGGATTGCTTGATGCCCGCGGCGACGAGGACGGCGAGGCCAACGAGGAGCGCGACCGCGACCGGAAGTTCCGGCAGGTCGGTGAGGCCTTTGACGTAGCTGGCGAAGCCGAGGGAGACGGCAGCGGCCGCGACAATCTCGGTGAGGAGCATGGTCCACTCGGTCATGAAAGAGAGCAGGCGGGAGCCGTAGGCGCGGCCGAGGAAGACGTACTCAGAGGCGGCAGCGGGGTACATCGCGCCGAGTTCGGCGTAGGAAAGGCCGGTGAAGAGTGCGATCGCCGCCCCCGCGAGGAAGGACAGCCAGACCATGCCGCCGGCCAGGCCGCTGGCTTCGCCAACCAGCACATAGACGCCCGCACCGACGATGTTGCCGACGCCATAGGCGACCAACTGAAAGAGGCCGATCTCGCGGTGAAGTCCACCCCTCTCGGCCGCTACAGGAACCATGGGAATCGGCGACGTCATACCTGGCAGCCTTCAGCCTGACGCCATCGAGCACTCCAAGCACGCGCCGAGGAGCACGGCCCCCGGCGCCTCACCCGCTTCGCTTGAGCTTTCCGTGGCGTTTGGCGTAGCCCTCGCCGAGGCTGAATACCCAGACCCCGATCGGGATCAGAGCCAAGCCAGCGATGAAGAGCCCTACCATCCGCTGCCAGACGTCGGCGATTGTGGCGCCGTCCATGAGGGCGTCGCGAATGCCATCGAGGATGTAGGTCGCCGGGCTAAAGTAGCTCAACGTGTGGAGCGGCTCGGGCATGTTCGCGGGCAGGGCATAGACACCGGATACCAGGACCAATGCCGCCTGGATCACCGCCGCCATCTGGGCACCGCGCTCCGGATAGAGAAGCGGCAGGACGGCGCCCATGATCCCGATCCCGATGAGGCTGAGGTTGCCGACGGCGAGGACCGCGAACGCCGCTGGATAGTTGGCGTTCGACATGTCGAGATGGAAGACGAGAACGATGACAACGAGGATGCAGACCGTGTGGACGAGACCGTATACGAGAGAGAACAACGTCGTGCCCACCATGTGTGTGGACCGGCGGACCGGCGCCATGAAGGTGTACTCGATGGTCCCCTCCCAGCGTTCCCAGGAGATCATCTCGGACACCGTCTGGAAGATGACTGCGAGGTAGTGCCAGACGAGGGCGCCGATCGCCAGAAAGAGGACAAGCCGGTCGATGGCGGCATCGTCAAGCGCGTTGCTGGTGCCCGAGGCGGCGTTGACGCTGCGGGCAATGAGGACGACCGCGAGCGAGTTGGCAATGGTGTAGAGGATCCAGACGACCTCCCACCCCCAGTAGCGTTTGACGAGGTTCACGTTCCGTTCGACGAACGCGAAGGAGGCGCGCATTTCGAGGAGCGCGGCGTTCATTCGGTTTTCTCCTCTTCTTCAGCAAGCGACTTGCCGGTCAGGTCGAGGAAGACATCCTCGAGGTCGACCGGGCGGCCGAGACGTTCCGCAGCCTGGGCTTTGAGTGCGGCGGGAGTATCGAGGGTGAGGATGCGGCCGTCGTCGAAGATGGCGATGCGGTCGCAGAGACCATCGGCTTCGGCCATGTCGTGGGTGGTGAGGAGCACGGTCGTGTCGTGGTTCTCACGCATGTCGCGGATGAAGGCCTGGACCTCCCGCTTCGAGTGCGGGTCGAGTCCGGTGGTGGGCTCATCGAGGAGGAGCAAGACCGGCGAGGTGAGAAAAGCACGGGCGATTGCGACCTTCTGTTGCATGCCACGGGACATGTCCTCCATCGGCGACCAGACCGACCTCTCCTTGATCCCGAGGCGATTGAGAATGCGGACGATGTCACGCCGGGCCTGGTTCGACTCGAGGCCGTAGAGGCGGGCCGCGTACATCAGGTTCTCCATCGGCGAGAGCTTCTTGAAGAACGAGGCCTCGACCGAGACGCGGTTGATGAGCCGTTTGACCTGCGCCTCATCCTTCACCACATCAAGGCCGAAGATCGTGACGGTGCCGGCGTCGGGCGTGAGCAGCGTCGAGATGAGCCGGATGAGCGTGCTCTTGCCTGTGCCGTTGGGGCCGAGGACGCCGAAGATCTCGCCGCGTTTCACTTCGAAAGAGACATTGTCGACAGCGACGACGGGCTTGCGGCCGGGGTATTTGAACCCGGGGATGCGCAAGCGCGATCCGCCACCGAACTGCTTCCGCGCACCGTTAATCACGAGTCCCGGGCGGGACAGCGCGCCGGGCGCGGTTGCGAGATTGGGAACGTCTTCCGGTTCGGCTAAAACAGCCATGCGATGCCTCCGTGACAGACACTTCCTGGGCGAAACGGGCGCAGACCCCGGTTGGGGTCGCGACAAGGTTTCGCGGGGTGTGGCCCACGGACTTCCGGCAAGGTCAGGGTGGTTCCGAGATGCCGTGGGCACTTTGGCGAGCCCACGGCGATGACGTTATGTCACTGCCGAAGGTCGCGCATTGATCCGCCGATTGCAACGTTGGGTGTAACGATGGGAACGCCACTCAACACCATGCGCGCACTTCCTTTCAGCATTGCACGAGCGTAGTCCCGCACCATCACACGAGCAATAGCCGCGATAGACGAAAGGAGGACGAACGAAAGAGGGCTGGCAGCGATCCCCGCGCCGGGATACGGTTCCTCTGTGAGCGGCGGCGGACTGCGGCGATTTCAACCTGGCGAGAACGTCGTCGTCCGTTACCTGACGCGGTTCGACAGCCAGCCGGGGATGTCCTGGCCCTACCGGGTGGTGGAGGACGGCGACGAGCTTGTCGCCCTCTACATACCCAAGGGGGCGCAGTACGCGCGCTGGGGACGACCGCCGGCGCCGGGTGCACCGAGGGGGCCGCTCGAACTCGATGGCTGGCGTCGCGATGTCCTCCGGCTGATGTTCCCGGGCCGGGGCCACTCGATCTGGCTGTTCTGGGAGCGCGACGACGCAGGGAATCGCGAGTTCACGCGCTACTACGTGAACATGGAAGAGCCGTTCCGGCGGACGCCAATCGGCTTCGATACGAACGACCACACGCTCGACATCGTCGTGCGGCCGGACCTGAGCTGGGAGTGGAAAGACGATGAGCAGTTCGAAGGGTTGATCGCGGCGGGTCGATACTCGCCGGAGTTCGGGGAGTTTGTGCGGAACGAGGGGCTGGCGGCGGTCGACCTGATCGAGGGGCGAAAGTCACCGTTTGGCGATGGATGGGAGACGTGGGAGCCACCCGCGACGTGGGGGCCACCTGCTTTGCCGGAGGACTGGAAGGATGTGCCGCCGCGGATCTGGGAGAAGCGGGACTGGGCGTATCGGTAGGGATGAGGGATAAGGGATAAGGGATGAGGGATGAGAGGTTTGGAGATCGTTGAAGGGCCGAATCCTCCGCTAGACTTGGCGCACGTTTCCCGGAGGGAGTGCCATGGAGTTTCGCGATTCGACAGCAGAGGTTGCGTTTCGTAACGAGGTGCGGGGGTTCCTCGATTCGGAGTACCCGACCGAGATGTCGGCGGGGCGGACGGAGTGGGGACTGTTCAACGCGAGCGGCATGCGAGGCAAGGAGTACTACGACTTCTTCCGGGACTGGACCACGAAGCTGAACACGCGAGGCTGGGGCGCACCCGCATGGCCGAAAGAGCATGGTGGCGGCGGGCTGGGTGTGAAGGAGCAGTTCATCCTGAGCGAGGAGTTCGCCTGGAAGCGGGCGCCGCGGCCGGGCGGCATCGGTCACGGCTGGGCCGGCCCGACGATCATGGTGTACGGCACGGAGGAACAGAAGCAGCGCTATCTGCCGCGGATCATCAGCGGCGAAGACCAGTGGTGCCAGCTGTTCAGCGAGCCGGGCGCGGGGAGTGACCTCGCAAGCCTGCAAACGCGGGCAGTGCGGGACGGCGACGACTATGTGGTGAACGGCCAGAAGATCTGGACGAGCGGCGCGCACCGTTCGGACATGGGGATCCTCATCGCGCGGACGGACCCGGACGCACCCAAGCACCGGGGCATCAGCTATTTCCTTGTCGACATGAAGACGCCGGGGATCAGCGTGCGGCCGCTGGTGAACATGCTCAACAGCCACGAGTTCAACGAGGTGTACTTCGAGGACGTCCGGATCCCGGCAGGCTCGCTGCTGGGGGAGGAGAACCGTGGGTGGTACCTGGCGGCGACGACACTCGACTTCGAGCGCAGCGGGATCGCGACCAGCGTGGCGCACCAGCTGATCGTGAAGGACCTTGTGGCCTGGTCGAAGGACGAGCGTCGAGTCACGCCTGGCGGCGAACCCGGGGCTGCGAAACGAGCTCGCCGACCGGGCGATCGAGGCGCAGGTGGAGGGGCTCATCAGCTACCGGATCATCTCGATGCAGGAGCGCGGGGAGATCCCGAACAAGGAGTCGAGCATCGCCAAGCTCTACTCGAGCGAGCTCGACGTGCGGCTAGCGGTGACAGGCATGCACCTGGCCGGGATGTACGGCCAGTTCGAGAACCGTGAGGATGCACGGGGGCTGGGAGGACGGCTGGCGCGCTTCTACATGCACAGCACCACCAGCCCGATCGGCGGCGGCACCAGCGAGATCCAGCGGAACATCATCGCTACGCGGGGGCTGGGATTGCCGAGGGCGTAGAAGAGGGGGAACTGAGTGACTGGCTTCGTGTTCGAGGGCTGGCAAGCCGGTGGCTGCTAAACTCGAAGCATGGTTACGGTGCAGGTGACGTTGCGCGACGAGACTTATGAGCGGCTGAGGTCTGAGGCAGAGGCCCTCGGGATGGACGTCGAATCGCTTCTCGCGGCGGAAGCTGAGTCTCGCGTTCCGTCCGAGAACATCTCGGACGAAGTTCAGGAAATCATCGAGCGCCAGGTGAGGCAGTACAAGGACGTGTTCGACCGGCTAGCGCAGTGAGTGGCGATGTTCGGTACGTCACGCGCGACGAGGTCGTTGCATACCACCGTCGAGTTCTGTTGGACTCGGGGCAATCGCCCCTGGTGATCAACTCGGGCCGACTTGCTGCGGCAATTGCTCGACCGCAATCGACCGCTTTTGGTGAAGACGCCTTTCCATCCCTCGCGGAAAAGGCCGCCGCGATTCTGCAGGCGATCGTCATCGGCCACCCATTTGCCGACGGCAACAAGCGAGCCGGGCTCGGTGCTGCGTTGCTATTTCTGGAACTCAACGGCGTAAGGAGCGAGACCACGTTGCCTCCGCTGTACGACTTCGTGATCGCGGTCACCGTCGGCGAACTACGCGAAGTCGAGGACATCGCCGCCCGGCTGCGGGAGTTCTTCCCGGGCCTCGACTAGCGCAGGGGCCGGAAGAATTGGCGGATGTCGCCCACCAGCAGGTCAGGTTCCTCCATGGCGGGGAAATGGCCGCCGCGGTCGTAAGCTGTTGTAGCTGGTGATGTTGTAGCCGCCTTCGAGCCATGAACGGGGCGCCTGGATGATCTCGCCGGGGAAGGCAGCGAAACCGGCGGGGACTTTTACGGGACCGGGGCCGGCATTGCCGGCGGGATCGTGGGTCATCTCGTAGTAGTAGCGGGTGCTGCTGTTAATCGTCTTCGTGAACCAGTAGATGGAGATGTTGGTCAGGATCTCGTCCTTCGTGAAGCGAGTTTCGATGTCGCCGTGGCAATCGCTCCAGGAGCGCCATTTTTCGACGATCCAGCCGGCGAGCCCGACTGGCGAATCGGTAAGGCCGTAGGCGAGCGTCTGGGGCTTGGTGCGCTGGATCGCCTGGTAGCCGGACTCTTCGGCCTGCCACTGCTGGCCGCGTTCGCGCATCTCTGGTCGGCCTCGGTGGGATTCTCGGGCGGACGGCCACCAACCATCATGTTCATGTGGATACCGGCGACGCGCTCAGGGAAGTAGGCGCCGAGATTGCGGGTGACGACCGCTCCCCAGTCGCCGCCCTGAGCGCCGTAGCGGTCGTAGCCGAGCTGTTGCATGAGCGCTGTCCCAGAGTCGGGCGGTCTTGCCGGGGCCGTAACCGCCGACCGTCGGTATCTCGGAGAAGCCGTAGCCGGGAAGGGACGGCACGATGACGTCGAAGGCGTCGGCCGGATCGCCCCCGTGAGCGGCGGGATCGGTGAGCAGCCCGAGCACCTTGTGCGCTTCGAAGAAGGAACCCGGCCAGCCGTGGGTGAAGACCAGCGGAAACGGGTTGGGGCCTTTGCCCTTCACGTGGAGGAAGTGGACGCCATAACCGTCGATCTCAGTTTTGAAGTGGGGCCACTGGTTGAGGTATGTCTCCTGTCTGCGCCAGTCGAATGGTGTCGCGCCAGTAGGCACAGAGCTCCTGGAGGTAGGCGAGATCGGTCCCGTACTGCCAGTTGCTGTCGGTCACTTCGCCGGGCCAGCGAGCGCGAGCGAGACGCTCCTTCAAGTCGGCGATGTCGGCCTCGGGGACGGCGATGGTGAACGGCTCGATGGTCATGGGCGTGCTCCTCGGCGAGAGGATACGCCGTTCGCGCGAGACCGGGCCGGCTACTCCTTCAGGCGGTCGGCGACGAAGGCGCGGGCCATCTTCCGCCCTTCCTGGGGCATCGCGGCGTGGGCGCCGAGGTGGACGACGAGACGCTTGTCGCGGGTGCCAAGGAGGTCGAAGAGCGAGAAGCAGCCGTCCCGCGTGAAGCGCTCGTCGTTCCACTGCATCATGAAGATGACGGGGACATTGACGAGCGGCGCCCTTTCGACGAGGAGGCCACCGATGGTGCTGCGGCTCGGCGTGGAACCGGCGGTGCCGCAGAGGCCAAGTGCAGCTACTTTGATCCGGGGCTCGGCGGCAACGAAGGGCACGCCGATGAGTGAACCCATGGACATGCCCGACCAGCCGACGCGCTCGGGGTCGAAGCTGCCGGTGGCGAGGAGGGATGTGAGGACGAGTTGCCAGTCGGCGGTGGCGTTGTCGGTCATCAGGGTGCCATCGGCCCAGAGGGCGTAGTACTCGGGAGTTCGGCCCTGGGCACCGCCACGCTCGCCATGCCCGGGAGCATCGATGGCGACCGCGGCGAGGCCATGTTCGAGGACGAACCCGGTCGCGTTGGCAACGACATTTTCGGCACTTTTATTGGCGCCGCCGCCGTGGCCGATCAGCACGAGCGGGAGCTGCCCGGTGGCGTCCGCCGGCGTCCAGAGGTTGCCGAAGATGGTGTCGCGCTGGCCCGGCAAACTGAACCCGCGCGTGGTCACGCCATCGTCGGTAGCACCCGGCCCTCGCCATTCGATCGTCATGATTGCCTCCTTGTTGTGGCCGAGCCTACGCGCGCTGGTTTGGGGGGTGAAGGCGCGATGGACGCTCAGATCTCGATCTGCTGGCCAACTTCGATGACGCGGTTGGCCGGGAGATTGAAGTGAAGGGCGGCGGGTGCGGAGTTGCGGTAAAGCAGGGCAAAAAGGTGTTCGCGCCAGGAAGCCATCCCCGGGAAGGGCGTTGGGATCACGCGTTCGATGCCGAGCACGTAGGTGGTGATCTCTGGGTGGACGGCGAACCTCGGATGGACGATATCGGCAAGCGCCCTCGGCACATCGGGTTGCTCCATGAAGCCGTAGTGCAACTCCACGCGGAAGATGCCCTCCTCCAGCTCGTTGATGACCGAACGGCGGACCCTGGGGACGCGCGGAACTTCTTCGACGATGACGGAAAGGACGACGACGGACTCCGGCAAAACTTGCGTCGCGCGGAACATGCTGAGCAGGCCCGGTGGTGTCACCTCAACCTGGCGATGGAGATAGACGACGGTGCCCGAGACCCGCGGCGGCGGAGATTCCTGGAGGCTCTCGATGAAGTCGGCGAGGGGGACGCGCCCGTCCTGGAAGCGGGCTGCAACGAGCTGGCGGCCGCGGCGCCAGGTCGCCATCAGGGCGAGGAGGACCGCCGCCACGACAAGCGGGAACCAGCCACCGCTGGGGATCTTGAAGAGGTTCGCACCGAGGAAGGCGAGATCGACGATGAGGAAGGCAACGGTGAGGGTCCCGGCGCGGAGGAGCGACCAGCCCCAAACCCTCCTGGCAAGGACGAAAAAGAGGACGGAGGTGATCATCATCGTTGCGGTGACGGCAATGCCGTAGGCGGAAGCGAGATGGCTGGAGGTGCGGAAGGTGATCACCAGCCCCACGCAGGCGCACATCAAAGCCCAGTTGACGAAGGGCACATAGACCTGGCCGCGCTCCGTGCCGGAGGTGTGCTCGATGCGAAGGCGGGGCGCGTAGTCGAGCTGGACAGCCTGCATGGTGAGGGAGGCAGCACCGGAGATCAGGGCCTGCGAGGCGATCACGGTGGCGATGGTCGCGCAAACGGCGACGGGGAAGATGGCCCACTCCGGTGACATCCGATAGAAAGGGTTGTCCGCCGTGGTCGGGTCAGCGAGGAGCATGGCGCCCTGGCCGGCGTAGTTGAGGAAGAGGGCGGGAAAGACGAGGCCGAACCAACCGAGGACGATCGGGCGCCGGCCGAAGTGGCCGAGGTCGGCATAAAGCGCTTCGCCACCGGTGACGACGAGAAAGACCGAGCCTAGCGCCTCGAACCCGAGGCGGGGGTCATGGGCGAAGAAGCTGAGGCCGTATCCCGGCCACATGCCGCGGAAGACGGATGGTTCGCGCACGATCTGGCTGAGACCGAGGACGGCCAGCAGGGAAAACCAGACCAGCATGACGGGACCAAAGATGGAGCCGACGAGGGCGGTGCCCCGGCTCTGGATGGAAAAGAGGGCGATGAGGATCCCGATTGCGATCGGGATGATGAAGGGGTCGAGGCCATCCTGTGCCTCGCCGAACCCTTCGACGGCGCTGAGGACGGAGATGGACGGCGTGATGATCCCGTCGCCATAGATGAGTGCCGTGCCAAAGAGGCCGACGAGAGCGAGCGTGGCGGCCGAACGTTTCGTTGCCGATGGCAGGACGAGCGCAGTGAGGGCGAGGATGCCGCCTTCGCCGTGGTTGTCGGCGCGGAGGATGAAGCCGATGTACTTGATCGAGATAACGAGCACGAGCGACCAGAAGATGAGGGAGACGAGGCCGAGTACGGTCCGCTCGTTGACGGTGACACCATCGCCGGCAGCCAACGCTTCTCGGAATGCGTAGAGAGGGCTGGTACCGATATCGCCGTAGACGATGCCCAGGGCTGCGAGGGTGAGAGCCGGTGTTCGTGCGCGCAAGAGGAAAGGGAACCCCCGCGGCTCGAGAGTGACCGGCCGGCAAAACGACCGCCTGTCAGCCGCCAGCGGCCATCTTCTTTGTTCGGGCCGCTCCGGGGTAGTGGCTTACTCGCTGAGCGGAGTCGGCGAAGACGTTGCGGGGGAGGCCGGTCTGGTTCGCACGGGCGAGGAGCTTGCCGGACTCTTCGTCGTGTAATTCGGCCTCCGCGTAGATGAGGTTGCGCCCGGCGCGGACGACCTGGCCGCTGGCGATGACATGGCCGCCGGTGGCCGGCCGGAGGATGGAAAACTGCATCGAGGCGGTGGCGATGCCTTCGGCGGCGAGGGCCATGGCGGTGTCCATCATCACGGCGAACATGCCGCCCTGGAGCTGTCCGGCGGGGTTCATGTACTCCGGCAGTACGGGGTAGCGGACGCGCGACTTACCATCGCCAACCTCGAGGAGTTCGGCGCCAAGGGTCTCGGCGATGGGAACGCGCCGATCCCGCATCCAGAACTCCGCCATGCGCTAGACGGCGACCGCTGTGTGGCTGGCAAGGAACGCGAGGATGAGACGGGTGATGGCTTCGGGCTGCTCGGGAAGGAGGGCGTGGCCGGCGTTCTCGAGTTCGACGAGGGAAACGCGCCCCGGCATCTCGTCGCGGAGGGAGCGGCCGTTCTGGGGGAGGGCGATGACGTCGTCGAGGCCCTGGATGACGAGCATGGGGGCGACGCCGCCGTACCACCACTCGTCGCGGGGGGTGGCGCGATTGGCCATGGACTGGGCGGCGCTGACGCAGGGCCACCAGCCGTCCTGCCAGGCGCGCGGGTCGTTGCCGGGCGCGAAGAAGGCGGTATGCACAGCTTCGAGGTGTTCGACCTCGGGGAGGTCGGTCTTGAAGCTGCGCTTCAGGGCCTCGCGGTTCTCGGGGGCCGGCTCCACGAGGCCGCCGGCAGCGAGGAGGGTAATGCTTGTCACGAGTTCCGGGCGGTCGGCGGCGAGGCAGCGGCTGACCCGGTTGCCGAAGGCATGTCCGACGATGTGGGCTGGACCGCCAAGCTCGTCGATGACGGCGCCAACATCCGCGGCGTAGTTGTGGAGGGTGAGGTTTTCGGTGCCACCACATGATTCCCCGGCGTTGCGCGGGTCGACAGCCACGGCGGTGTAGCCGGCGGCGGCAAGACGGGTGGCGAGGTCATCGAAATCAGCGGCGCCGCGGCCGAGAGAAGGGACGAGGACGACGAGCGGCCCTTCGCCGCGCACGGTAGCGACAATGCGGGCGCCGTCGGTGGCGACAGTGACGGTACGAGGGCCTGCCATGACGGGCTCCGCGAGAGGTTGCCGGGGAAGTATAGGGGATGGGGGGCGGGAGGAGGGGCGTTGCGGGGCGGATGGGGTTCGAGAGCTAGGGAGGGTTCCATCGTCGGGCATCCGTCATGCCGACACCGCACTGCCGGGTCCACGGAGTTGTCCCTAGCCTATGCGGAACATCGCGCTGCGGGATGGCCCTGGCTACGGCGTGAAGGTGCAGACGACCGGCACGGTGGCTGCTTCCGGTCGACGATCAGCGGGAGGCCGCCACGAAAACAACTTCCGCGCGGCATCCAGGAGCGGCGCGCAAGGCGGCGTCCGCCGGGAGTAGCGGTGCTTCCAGTATTTCCGCCAGCGCGAGATAGACGGCGTCGTATATCGCTCACGTTGTGCCAGAGTTCGAAGGCGCGCGCCAGCAGTGGTCGGTGCCCGTAACGCGCAAAGGGCAACGCGCTCAAGTGATTGACCGCATTGCGGCCTCATCTCCGAGGAGTTCGCCACGCCGTTCGAAACGCCGAAAGACGTGGGCAACTTCGACGTCCAGGAGATGAGGAACGGCTACGACCTCGGATCGGATGCTTTCGGCGAACCGGTCGCGGGCCTCGCTACCAGGGCCGAGGAGGAAATCGACGACCACTGAGGCGTCGGCAACGATCACCGGTCGTCGCGTTCGCTGCGAACCGCCTCGGCCGCCGTCTCCGTGAGTATCGGCCTCTAAGGGAACGGTTGGCCTCCAGGATCTCACCGAGGGACCGGCGCGAAGCGATTCGTTCGACCTCGCGGAGGAGGTAGTCGGAAAGCGTCATCCCGGCTTTCGCCGCCCTCGCCATAATCTCGCGGTGGATGTCGTCGGGAACGTTGCGGATCTGGATCATCCTAGACATGTGCACCACATTATCGCGTGTGACGCAATGTGATGGGAAAGATAGCCAGCGGGGCGGCGCCCAGTGAGATGGCAGGAAGGCTGGGCTAAGGGAAGGCGCCCGGGTGCGTCCGTACGCTCGCTTCCGCTCGCGGCTCGGATTGGCTGGTGCGCTCTTAGCTCTTCTGGCGCGCCCTGAGGTGGCCGACGAGTTCGACTTTGCGGGCGCGGACGCTCTTGGGGGTGACTTCGAGGCATTCGTCTTCGCGGATGAATTCGAGGGCCTGCTCGAGGGAGAGGATCGTCGGCGGGGTGAGCTTTTCGGCGATGTCGGCGGTGCTGCTGCGCATGTTGGTCAGCTTTTTCTCGCGCGTGGGGTTGACGTCCATGTCGTGGATGCGGGGGTTCTCACCAACGATCATGCCTTCGTAAACCGGGGCGCCGGGGCCGACAAAGAGGCGGCCGCGCTCCTGGAGGCTGGCGATGGCGAAGCCGGTGACGGCGCCGGCACGGTCGGCAACGAGGCTGCCGGTCGTGCGGGAGCGGATCTCGCCCTGCCAGGGTTCGAAGCCGTGGAAGACGTGGTGGGCGATGCCGGTGCCACGTGTCTCGGTGAGGAACTCGGTATGGAAGCCGATGAGCCCGCGGCTGGGGATGATGAAGTCGACGCGGACGCGGCCGGTGCCGTGATTGACCATGTGTTCGTGGCGGCCTTTGCGGGCAGCCATCAGCTGGGTGACGGGGCCGAGGAACTCCTCCGGGATGTCGATCGTCAGGATCTCTACAGGCTCATGCAGCTTGCCGTCGATCTCGCGAGTGAGGACTTCGGGGCGACCGACGGTCAGCTCGAAGCCTTCGCGGCGCAGGGTTTCGACGAGGACGGCGAGCTGGAGTTCGCCGCGGCCCTGCACTTCCCAGGCATCGGGGCGCTGTGAAGGCAGCACGCGGATGGAGACATTGCCGATCACTTCCTGGTCGAGGCGGTTCTTGAGCAGGCGGGCGGTGAGCAGGGTGCCTTCCTTGCCCGCGAGGGGCGAGGTGTTGATCCCGATGGTGACGCTGACGCTCGGCTCGTCAACCTGGAAGACGGGTAGAGGTTGCGGGTTGGAGGGGTCGGCAAGCGTTTCGCCGATGGTGATCTCGGCGATGCCGGCGACGGCGATGATGTCGCCGGCGCTGGCTTCGGTTGCGGGCACCCGGTCGAGGCCTTCGGCGACGAGGAGTTCGACAATCTTCGCGTTCTCGATGCTACCGTCGCTACGACACCAGGCCACCTGCTGGCCGGAACGAATGGTGCCTTCGACGATGCGGCAGAGGGCAAGGCGGCCGACGTACTTCGAGGCGTCGAGGTTCGTGACGAGCGCCTGGAGGCCGTGGCCGGGGGTGTACTTCGGTGCCGGGATGCGGTTGAGGAGCACCTCGAAGAGCGGGTCCAGGCTGGTGCCGGGCACATCGGGGTCGAGGCTGGCAAGGCCGTCGCGGGCGTTGGTATAGACGATCGGGAAGTCGAACTGCTCTTCGGTCGCGTCGAGGTCAAGGAAGAGTTCATAGACGCCGTCGACGACCTCCTTAATCCGGCGATCAGGGCGGTCGACCTTGTTGACCACGAGGATGATCGGCAGGTGGGCCTCGAGGGCCTTGCGGAGGACGAAGCGCGTCTGAGGGAGGGGGCCTTCGCTGGCGTCGACGAGGAGGAGGGCGCCATCGACCATCGTCAGGCCGCGCTCCACTTCGCCGCCGAAGTCGGCATGGCCAGGCGTGTCGACGATGTTGACCTTCACGTCACCGCGGCGGACGGCCACGTTCTTGGAGAGGATGGTGATGCCCTTTTCGCGCTCGAGGTCGGTGTTGTCGAGGACGCGGTCGGGGATATCGGTGCGGGCATCGACCTGTCCGGACTGGCGCAGCATGGCGTCGACCAGCGTCGTCTTGCCATGGTCGACATGGGCAATGATGGCGACGTTGCGGATGTCGTCACGAGTACGGATCTGAGGCGCAGCGATGGTAGATGCCTGGGTCACGCGGGTTGGTTGCCTCCGAATGCGGGGGCCCGGATTGCAAGCCGGGGATAGATGTGGATCAACCGTAGCACACGGGGTGTTATGGGAAGGAGGAGAAGAGCCTTCAGGAACGCCGCGAACTGCGCTATGCCGATTGCCACCAACTCGGTTTGCCTGGATAACCAGCCCGATCGTCAGGACGCCGACCACTGCGAGGACGAACAGGCCAATGGTGTAGGCGAACAGCCACGCCGCTACCACGCCGCACACACCGAAGGTCGACGCCGTTATGTAGGCAGCAACTCTTCGCTCCAGTGTGATCCAAAGGAGGCTCAAGCCGAGCAGCATCGCGAGGCAGGCGAACAGGATGAATACAAACACGGTTATGAGCCTACTGAAGGTCACCACGTGACCGTGCAAGCCACCCCACCCCACCGCGGCCGCTGGGACGGTGACTGGCCAGTACACTGGGCGCCATGACGCGGTTCTCGTCCGCGACGCCACCATCGCTTACGAGCAGTCGGGCGTGGGAGCGATCGACCTTGTACTCATTCACGGGTTCCAGAACGACCACTCGGCGTGGGACCCGTTCGTGGAGCGGCTGAACCCGGCACGCTACCGGGTGACGCGGTTCGACCTGGTTGGTTGCGGGCACAGCTCCCGTCCGGCCTCGTGGGAACGCTGCACAATCGACGAATACGCCCGCGATCTCGTTGCTCTCTGCGACGAACTGGGGATCGAACGGCCGGTCGTCGTGGGTCACAGCCTCGGCGGAGGCACGGGCGATCCGGGCGGCGCTCGATAGTCCCGAGCGATTCCGGGCGCTCGTGCTGGTGGCGCCCGTCTCAACCACTGCCCCGCCCTATGTAGAGTGCAACGGGCTCAATCCAGGGGACGCGCTCCAACGCCAATGAGGAAGCACGGCATTAAGTTCGATCGGCCGTCAGCAGTGGGCTCCCGCACGAGAGTCCTGATCGTGTCGAACTCCTCCAGGTTGGCGCCGAGTCCAGCGGCACAAGCCAACGCTCGTTGCTCGGCTCCCTGACGTTCGGCCGCGGTTGGTTGATGCTGCAGGGCCCAAGCTCCTTGAACCGAGCGCAGATGTCTCGCCCAGCAGTCGTCGTACGCACGCGAACCCGACCCGTCAGGCGAATCGAATGGCCCTACCGTGTAGTCCCACATTGGCACGAAGCCTGCCGTCTGCCAGCCCGCCACCTGATATTCCACGCCTTGATTGTCCAGGCACTGAAGCATGGCGGCGAACGCATCGTCCAGCTGACCTCGATCAACCACTTGCTGAGCGTCCGCAAGGCCCGCTCCTGAGGGACCGTAGGGATCGTTTTGTGCCGTGGCGCCGGAGTCCTCAGCGCCCCATGTGTAGGCGCTTATTGCAACGCCAACGATTACGCTGCAAACAACGATACCGACGGCTGTTAAAATCTGCCTGGAAATGGTAAAGGACATAATCCGCTCCTCCTAGTTCGGGACCAAGAACGACGAATAGAAGAATCCACTCCAGTCGCCAGTGCCAGTCTCAATCTGATTGTTCGCCCGCGATTGCGATATGTCATCGTCGCTGGCATACCCGACGGCAGTGTCCGCCTTCAGGTCCCATCCAGAGTCATGCCAGTATCCGTCATAATAAGCCTGCATCTTGTTGGCGACTAGCGTTGCGCATCCGAAGGTGTCGTCATTGAAGCTTGCTGAATCGTCATAGGACCCCTGATCGTAAGCATCCGCGTAGGCCACAGTCGTGCAACCGTGGTAGCTCGGCGTGTCTGTCCACACTGACGCTCGCGCCACGACGATCGTGGCGAACGTGAGCCCCGCGCTCACGACAACTGCCGCAAGAATTCTGCGGCGACTCGTACTCAACACGCTCATCCTCATCCAAGTGCCTTCTGCCCCAGATCCATCATAGGAAACATCTATCGGCAGCATATGAGGGCCGCAAAAAAAAATCAAGCGCCGGATCCGTGGGCGGGCGCGCTTCCTGCGGCGGAACGGGGTTGGCTTGTCCTGGCGCGTTGGCATGCCCTGGCCGCTGATCCGCGGCCCGCCATCGACGACGGGATGGTCGTCGTACCCGGGGAACAACTCGTGGCACTCGATACGGAGACCGGTGAACGGCTGTGGGCGGTGCCGTCGAGCGATGTCGGGAGGTTCATCGAGACAGTGACAAGGTAGGGAGCAGCCCTTTACCGCATTCGTGCCCCGCTAGGTGTTAGCCTCGCGCCCATGCGGCCGGTATGGATCCTGGCGACTTTCGCGCTGCTGCTCCTCGTGTCGTGCTCCGGGGGAGGGGCCGGGGCAACGGTGACGCCAACAGCGACGAACGAGACGCCGTCGGCCTCTGCCACGAGTACGAGCCCGTCCCAGACTCCGACACAGGCGGCCATCGCAACTCCGACGAAAACGCCGCTGGCCGTCCCGATGGCTGCGCCGGTCGAAGGGCCGAAAGACCAGGGTGTCGTCTGGAAGTGGCAGTCGGACAGGTTCTCCGGGTTCCTCTGGGTGAAAGCCGACGACAAGGCGGTCGTGGTTTCGGATTCTGGCCAGCAGCAGAGCGGCGATTTCACATTGGAGGCGGGCCGCGTGACGCTGCTCGACGCCACATCAGGGATCGAAAGGTGGCACGTTGACACGCCTTCGCAGGCGTATCCAACGGCAATGGACGACGAGGCTGTCTACGCGGGGACGGCGGACGGGACGGTGTTCGCCTGGGACAGGGCGACCGGCGCCGAACGTTGGCGGCAGTCGTTCCCGGGAGTGCCCGCAACTGTGGTGCGCACCGGTGACTGGCTGGTTGTCGCCGATGACGACCCGGCGGCCTGGAGCGTGGGCGCGCTTTCAGGCACCGACAGGTTCGCCGATACGAGCAAGCTCAGCGGTGAGGTCTGGGGCCTGGATCCGGCCACGGGCACGGTGCTGTGGAAGAAGACCTTTGGCACGGGCACGACGTTTGTGGCCACCGGTGGCGACACGCTGGTTGTGGCTGCGCCCGGGGATGGCGCGAATGGGACGGTCGCCCGCCTCGACCCTGGTACGGGAGAGCCTACCTGGAGCGTGGACCTGTCTCTCACGTCTCGTCCTGCTATCGGCGACGGGATGGTGGTCGCGCCCGGCAAACAACTGGTGGCGCTCGATCTGGAAACAGGCGAACAGCGGTGGGCGGTGCCGTCGAGCGATGACGGGAGGTTCTTCACGCCAGCCTTCACCGGGGAATATATCGAGGTTGCGACGACGAACGACCAATCTCGAACTGCGAACCCCTGACGACGGGGCGCTGGTCACGTACGGGCACGTGGGAAGCTGCATGGACGCTCTCATCGCGTTCGGTGGTGTGCCCTACGCCAGCTGTTCTACCGGGCTCGTGGCGTTCACCCAATCGCCGGATGGCGGCTGGCAACTGGTGGACGTCCTGATTCCACAGGGCGGCGTCGACTCGGCGGCTGTCGTCCCCGGCGGTGGCGTTGCTTTCAGCACAGGGATCGGCAGTGCACCAGACGGCGTGATGCTCGTTCGGCCCGAGCTTCCATAAGCGAGATCGACGTTGATTCGACCGGCGTGAAGAACTGCGAGGCCCAGCCCCCTCGTGTAGGGTCAGGGGCAGTGGGTTGAATTCACCCACGGTTGGGAGGAGCTCATGAGCTGGCTCAAGAAACTGTTCGGTAAGGGCGACGACGAGGCGGAGACGGCAGCACCTGCGGCAACGGCTGCGAGTACGGCGACCATGGATTCGTTGCAGACCGACGAGGAACGTGCCCAGATTCGCGAGAAGATGGAGCGCGAGCTGGAAGAGCAGCGGGCGGCGCAGTCGAGCGACTGAGCCCGGTTGGCGCCATCCGTCGTAGGATCGTCGGATGGAAGCGATACTTGCGGCGGCAGAGCCGTATGAAATTCACGGCACCCGGTTCTACCGCATCGCCTGGGTAACGGCGGACGACCCGGACAGGGTGTCGCAGGGTCGAATCGCGCGCGAAGGGATGTATGCCAATCCCCAGCCCGGTGACCGCGTGGAGATCCGGGTGCTGCTTGGTGTCATCGATTCGGTGACGAAACTGGAGGGCGCCGAAGCTTAGTACTCGGCTGGGAAAGTCGGCGCAGATGCCCGGAGACACGCCCTCATCCCCCAGCCCCTTCTCCCGACTCACGCGGGCGAAGGGGAGCAGGCCGAAGCAAGCCAGATCACTTCGCGAACTAGCCTTGCGTGGTTCTCAGAAGAACTTCTTGCCGAGGTCGAGGATCTCGTCGAGGGAGCCGTGGCTGCCAGCGCCGCTGCCTCCCCCAAGGAGGCCGCCGAGGGCATCGAGAGGGGAGCCGCCGCCGGACCCACCGGTGGCATTCTTGGCCATGGCGCCCATGGCGACGGCGCCGAGCATCGGCAGCATCTTCTTGAGGACCGCAGCGTCGATGCCGGTGTTGCCGGCTGCCTGGCCAGCGACATTCCTACTGACATCTTTGCTGCCGAGGATGTGGCCGAGGATCTTCTTGCCGTCGGCGATGGTGTCCGGCTTTTCAAGGGTCGAGGGATCGTCCACGTACTTTTCGTGGCCGCCATTCTTGAGCGCGCCGAGGAGCGCTTCGGCGCCACCGGACTTCTTCGTGTTGCGTTCGAGGCCACGCTGCAGTGCGGGCGCAAGGGCCTCGACACCTTTGCGGGCCGCCGACTCCGGGATCCCGACGCTCTTCGCAATCTGGGCCACAGCCTTGCCATCGTTGGCGTTGAGGATGGATTCAAGCAGACTCATGCCGACCTCCGGGCTACGCATCGTAGCACCGCCGCCGCGGATGCGGCCGGGTTTCGTTCAGATGCCGAGGAACTCACGGAGGACCGCGACGAGACCTTCGTACTCCTCGCGGCTGTTGTAGAGCTGGCAACTCACGCGGATTGACCAGCGGCCGCTCTGCGGCGGCCACTCCGAGACGGGAACTTCGTAGCCGCGGGCGATCAACGCCTGCTGCCAGGCTTCGCGATCCCAGCCTGCCGCAGGGCTCCCCGTCGTGGCGGCGGGCATTGGCACGGCAGCCATGGAGCCAAGCATGTCGGGAGGGCATGGTGGCGGCACGCCGAGGCCTTCGCAAAGGATGCCCTGGGCTTCGACCGCGAGGGCGTGGTTGCGCGAACGCACCTCATCCCAGCCGCCGGGGACCATCCCGCCGACGGTCCTGATCGACGATGGAAGGCAGAGCCAGGGGCTGTAGTCCTGGGTGCCGGCCCACTCGAACTCTTTCTGGAAGCGGGAGACGCCGTCCAGCGGCTGGGTCGCGCCATGGCTGACAACGAGGGGGCGGACGGATGCCTGGAGGTCCCGCCGGACGTAGAGAAAGCCGGCGCCCTTGGGGCTGCACATCCACTTGTGGCCGTTGCCCGTGTACCAGGCGGCGCCGATGGCGGTGATATCGAGGTCGAGCATGCCGGGGACGTGGGCGCCATCGACGATGGTCTCGACCCCGCGGGAGGCAAGCTCATTGACGATGTGGGCGATGGGGAAGACGAGGGCCGTTGGGCTCGTGACGTGGTCGAGCATGGCCACCTTCGTCCGCGGCGTGACGGCGGCAAGGATGGGGTCGATGACGTCCTGTTCGCCTTCGAGCGGGAAGGGGACATCGGCGACGACGACCTTGGCGCCCGTCCAGGCGGCAGTGGCGTCGAGGGCGTTCTTACAGGCGCCGTAGGCGTGGTTGGTGGTGAGCAGTTCGTCTCCGGGCTCGAGTTTGAGCCAGCGGAGGACGGTGTTGACGCCGGTGGTGGCGTTGGTGACAAAGACAAGGTCCTCAGGCTCGCAGCCGACGAAGGCAGCGACATCGACGCGGGCATGGCGAAGGAGCAACCGGGCATCGCGGCCCAGAAACTGCACGGGCTGGCGCTCCATCCGCTCGCGGAGCGCCGCCTGCTCGTCGAGGACGGCACGAGGCGTGGCGCCGTAGGAGCCGTGGTTGAGGAAGGCGACCTCGGGGTCGAGGTCCCAGTGGCGGGCGAGAGGGCTGGTCATTGCTTGATGGTACGCCGTGACGGGTTCGTTTGAGGGAACAAGAAAGGGGCGGCCGCCTCTCGGCAACCGCCCCTCACGATGGTGCAAGAAGCCTGGATCTAGTTGAGGCGCTCGAAGAGGGTCGCGATGCCCTGGCCGCCGCCGATGCAGAGGCTGACGATGCCGTAGCGGCCGCCCGTGCGCTCGAGCTCGTGGATGAGCTTGACGGTGAGGATGGTGCCCGTCGCGCCGACAGGGTGGCCGAGGGCGATGGCGCCGCCGTTCGGGTTGGTCTTCCCGGCGTCGAGGGTGAGCTCGCTGGAGCAGGCGCAGGCGACGCTGGCGAAGGCCTCGTTGAGTTCGATGCAGTCGATCTGGTCGATGGTCATCTGGGCCTTCTCGAGGACCTTCTTGACGGCGGGGATGGGGCCGCTGCCCATGATCGCCGGGTCGACGCCGGCTTCGGCGCGGGCGACGATGCGGACGCGGGCCTTGAGGCCGAGAGCGTCCGCCTTCTTCGCGGACATGACGACCGTGGCGGCGGCGCCGTCGTTGATGCCGCTGGCGTTGCCGGCGGTGACCATGCCACCTTCCTTGAAGGCCGGGCGCAGCTTGCCGAGCGCTTCGGCCGTGGTGGCGCGCGGATGCTCATCGGTATCGAAGACCACTTCTTCGCGGCCGACCTTGACGGTCAGGGGCGTGATCTGGTCCTTGAAGTAGCCCTGCTCGATGGCGTTGATGGCGCGCTTCTGGGATTCGGCCGCCAGTTCGTCCTGGGCGAGGCGGGTTACTTCGAACTGATCGGCGAGGTTCTCGGCGGTGATGCCCATGTGGTAGCCATGGAAGGGGTCGGTGAGCATATGGATGATGCCGTCTTCGATCTGGTCATGGCCGAGTCGGTAGCCATTGCGTGCCTTGCGCAGGTAGTAGGGCATGCGGGTCATGTTCTCGGCGCCACCGGCAACGATGACTTCGGCATCGCCGCTCTGGATGATGCGGGAAGCGGTGTTGATGGCCTCAAGGCCGGAGCCGCAGATGCGGTTCACATTCATGGCGGGCGTGCCGATGGGGAGGCCGGCCTTCACGGTGCTGTGGCGGGAGAGGTAGGCGTCCTCGGCGACCTGGCCGACGATGCCCATGACGACCTGGTCGACCTGGCCCGGCTCGAGGCCGGCGCGACTGACTGCTTCCTTAATAACGTGGGCGCCAAGGTCGGAGGCCGGGACTTCGGCGAGGGAACCGTTGAAGCGGCCAATTGCGGTACGCGTGGCGCTTACGAGGACGACGTCTTCCATGGAGGATCCTTCTTTGTGTGCGAGAGAGTTACCGGGGCCAGCCGGTTTCGCACGGTGGGTTCGATTGTACGAGTGCTGAGAAGAGCCTTCCAGTCGATAACAGGGGGATGAGGTATAGGGATCGCCTATCGCCGGTCGGTGGCTACCAGGTAATCCGCTCGATGTGGCCGCCGGCGAACACGTAGCCGTAGGAGTCGTCCATGGTGAGGGCGCTCAACCCGGCGAAAGCCTCGGCCTGGTACTGCCGATCGAAGGTGCCATCGCGGCGGACGACGACGATGCGATCCTGCTGGGGGTCGGGGTAGGCGAAGGAGTCGCCGCCGTCGAAGGTGCGCAGTTGCTGGGCCGAGGCGACCGTCTGGTCGATGCCCGCCTGGCTGAGGGTGAGGGCGGCGCCATCGAGGGTGTAGCGGTTAATCGTGCCATCGGCCGTCATCGTCATCACATCGCGGTCGATGAGCAGTCGGGCGGCCTGCTTGAGTCCAGGGGCAGCGAAGTAGACCTCGGGGGCATTTTCGAAGCCATTCTCGGTGGGTGTGAAGCGATACACCGCGGCCTCGGCGGCATCGAGGACGAAGAGGTCGCCGTTGTAGGCGGCGAGGTCGGTGATGGCCATCCCGGCAGGGGCGTTGAGGACAACAGGCGACGGGTCATAGCCGGGGAAGGCGAGCCAGAAGTGGCCGGACGCATCGAGGACGAGGAGGCCGTTGGGGAGCATTGCGATGGCCATCGGGCGGTCGTGTCCTGTGGCGGAATCTATCCCGTAGACGACGGTCGCAGCCGTCCCGCCGGTGGGCTGGGCGATGACCTGGGAGGACGAGGTGTCGAGAAGGAAGACGTAGCCGCTGCCCACTTCCATGTCGGAAGGTGTCACCGGGGCGCTGCCGAACTGGGAGAGGTCCGCAATCGTCTCGACCGATGCGGGAGCGACCACGTTGTCGAGGACGCTGAGGGCACCGGCGACCTGGTTGAAGAGCTCGGTCGATTCGATGGACTGGCCGCCGGCGTCCTGCGCTTCGAGGAGCAGCGATTCGGCCTGGGTGAGGGCGACGCGCTGGTCGGCGGGGTTCGTGGCGGTCTGGTAGGTCTCGTAGTGGGACTGGGCCTCGGCGAGGAGGTCGTCGGGGCTGGGCCCATTGGCGCCGAAGAGGCGGGGCGCGACGAAGAAGACGAGGATGATGACGAAGAGGGCAATCGCGCCGAGGATGAGCACCCGGTCGTTGAACCAGCCACCACCAATCGTTGTCCGGTTGCGCGAGAGAGAGCCATTGCCCTTCCAACGGCCGCCCATGTTGTCGCGGGTGCGGATAAGGGGAGAGCCCCCGGAGATGAGGACGGAGTTGCTTACTGCCCCGGTGGAGGTCTGCCCCTGGAGCCTGCGGGTACGTTCGGCGGCCAATTCGCCCACGGGAGGCGCCGCGGCGTAGGACGACGACTGCGCAGGCGTCGCGGAGGACGACTCGTTGACGAGGCCGCGCTGAAAACTGCGGTTCCGGGCCGTCTGCGGTGAATCAACACGGGCGCTGCCGGTGCGCTGCTGGCCTCCGCCAGAAGCCGGTCCGCTGTTCCAGATCGGGCGCGGCGGGCTGGCGACGGTGGCCTGTGAGGCTTCGGCCCTCGGCGCGGGTGCAGCGCCGATGGGTGGTGCACTCGCCATCTCCAGCCGGGTGCGCATGCGTTCGGCGAGATCGGCGATGTTGCTTTCGCCGACCGCCCGTCGCAGCGGCTGGATGGAGAAATGTTCGGCGAGCGGCGCGTGGGGGGCCGATCGCGCACTCGCCCGCGTCGAAATGCTGACGAGCGCCTTCCGGGCGGCCTCGACGTCGGCCTCGTGCTCGTCGTCGATAAAGAGACTTGGCTGGAACCCGCGGCCGCCGTCATGGGTGGCGTCGATGACGGCATCGTCGTCGCCGATGGTGACGTCGTCCGAGGCCCGCGGCGGCTGGGCACGCTCTTCCGGCGCATCGGGAGCCGCGATGAGGAGGGCCGTGATGTGACGCTGGCCGCGCAGCCGCTGGTAGAGGTCCTGGAGCGCCTGTTGGCCGGGGAGGGCGAGGATGCCGGCGATGACGTCGCTGTCGAGCTCCTCCACACCGGAGGTCGAAAGGAGGAGGACGCGGTCGCCGGGCTGGAGGTCGACCCGGGTGAGGTTCGGTTCGGGCGGGGCGCCGCTGCCAATGGCGCGGGCTTTTTCGCCACGGGCGTAGTAGGTGAGGAGTTCGCCCTGGTGGAGGTGGAAGGCGACGCCGGAGCCGGACTGGGCGACGATCGCCTGGTTGCCACGGTGGGCAAAGCAGGTGAGGCCAATGCTGACCTGGTGCTGAGCGATCGACTTCCGGTTCCAATCCCAGACGTTCCGCTCGGCTTCGCGGAAGGCAGAGGTGAGACAGCCGCTGAGCGACATGTCGAAGCCGCCCCAGGCGGTGCCGATAGCGGTAACGACGTGGCCGGCAAACGCTTCGCTGGCGGGGGTGGTGCCTTCGGCAAGCACGAAAAGCTCGGCCCGTTCATCAACCGGGCCTTTGCCTTCGAAGATGCCGGCGTTCGGACCTCTGTCGACCGGTTCGTGATCGACAATGGCGAACTGCCCGACCTGCAGCGGTTCCGTCAAAAGGGCGGGTCCTCTTTAGTGGTGGTCGCGGGGCTAGACGGTCGCCGGCGCCATACCCTTACGGGTATCACCCCTATAGCACCGGCAAGCGGCCACTATAACAACGTGTCCAACTCGGAGGAAGGGCTTATGTGGGGCAAACCCGTCGGGGTGTTCCCCGATGTTGGGGCCGCACAAAGTCCCGGCGGCGTTTAGCCACCGGCGGCGGGTTGGGCGCGACCCGTGAGCCGCGCCGCTTCTTCCCGTGTGATTTTGCCTTCGGCCACCAGTTGGGCGGCCTGCGCGGGCGAGAGCTCGGCCTCCTCGAACTGGCTGAGCGTGAGGTTTCGCAGCCGCTTGTTGATGGAGAAGACCACGATCACAAGGACGAGGAAGACGATGGCCGAGAGACCGATCGCCCACTCAACGCCGATGGCGTCGGCGGCGAGGGCAACGGGCAGCACGCCGAGCGGGCTGATCCCGAAGGACATCATGAGCATAGACATGACGCGGCCACGGAACTCATCGGGCACCGTCGCCTGGATAACGGTGTTGTTCGTGGTCATGAAGATCATCTGGCCGACGTTGCCCGCCGCGAGGACGAGGGCTGCGAGGATGAGGAAGGGGCTCACGGCAAAGACGATGAACGACACCGCCATGATCAATGAGCCAACCAACATGAGGAGGCCCTTGCGCTCGAAGTTGTCGAAGTTGGCGCTCATGAGGCTGCCGATGAGACCGCCGACACCGCCCGCCCCGGCGAGGACGGCGAGGCCAACGTCCGGTGAGTCGAAGACCTCCTTCGCGACGACGGGAAGCAGCTGCATGACGGGGAAGGCGAAGAGCGGCATCACCAGGGCGGTCATCAGGAGGACGCGGAAGACCGGGCTACCGGCAACGTATTGGAAACCGCCGGCAAGGTCCTTGCGGAATTCGCGGGGCGACTCGTCACCTTCGCGGGAGGACATGCCGGCCGACGGCAGGGGGAGCATGCAGGCGATGCCAATGGTGAAGAGGACGACGGTTACCGCATACGACGTGCCCACGCCAAAGGGGGCGATCAGGAGGGCGCCGAGGGTTGGCCCGATGATGCGCGTCAGGTTCTGGCCGCTCATCTGCAAGGAGATTGCGTTCATCAGCTTGTGCTGGGGAATGAGCTGAGCGACGACGGCCTCGCGGGCCGGCATGACGATCGACATCACGCTGCCGGTGCCGATCGCCGCCACCATGAGGTGCCAGAACTGGATCGCGCCGGTGAAGATGAGGATCGTGACGACGAGGTTCACGCAGGCCACAAAGCTCTGGGCGACGATGAGCAACGTCCGCTTGTTGAACCAGTCGGTGGCGACGCCGCCAATGGGGGCGATGATGAGCATCGGCAGGGCGACGGTGAGGCTGATGATGGCGAGGGCGAGGGCGGCGTCGGTGAGTTTATAGGCGAGGTAGCCGCGCAGGACGAGGTTCATCTGCATCGCCATAAAGAAGGCGATGTTGCCGGCGAAGTACCAGCGATAGTCCTTTTCGGCGAGGGATGTGAACGTGCGCGACCACTGCCCGGGCTGGACAAGATCTGCGGCTGATGCCTTCGGGTCCTGCTCTTCCCCGGACACACCGGGGCGGAGTGCGCCTGCGCTCACATCCTTCACGCTAACGTTATCGTCTGGTGCGGGCTACAGGCGTTACGTGGGGTTGCACACAGAACGACGCTGCGCCGCCGGCGTCATGTTGGGTGCGTATTATCACCGGGCAGGGGGAATCGAATGGCGGAGCAAGCGAGTTTGGCCGCCCTCGAAGCGTTGATGGCGCGGCAGCGCGCCGGCCGAATCTTCACAGACAAAGACGTCGACGACGCCCTGCTGGAGCGGATCCTGGGCATGGCGACGCGAGCCCCGAGCGCGCGCAACGTGCAGTCGTGGCGGTTCGTTGTCATTCGTAAGCAGGAGACGAAGGCGAAGCTCGGAGCGATTTTCGATGAGCTCGGCAGCCAGATGTACGGGCATGGGGCGCCGGAGAGGACCCCTTGGGCGGAGGTGCCGGTGCTCGTCGCCGTGTGCTCGGAGTACGTCTTTGGCGACGACGAGTCGGGGCGAACGGCGTTGGGCGCGAGCATCTACCCGGCGGTGCAGAATCTCCTGCTCGCCGCGCACGCTGCGGGGCTGGGCACGGTGCTGACGACTCGCTGGAAGCGTCGCGAGCCGGAGCTGCGGCCGATCCTCGGGCTCCCCGACAATGCCGGCGTCTTCGCCATCATCCCGATGGGCTGGCCCGCCGAGAAGCTTGGCAAGAACCGTCGCAAGCGGGTGCCGGAAGTGACGTTCAGGGAACGGTACGGCGAGCCCTGGTGACGGTCGCTTGATCAGGCATGCGCTGCGGAAGGCCCCGCCTTGAGCAGTCGCTGGCCGGTCGCATAAACGAGGATGTGGTACGCCACCGAGAGGAGCGCGAGGCCCCAGGCAAGCGCATGAAGACCAGCGGAGTAGAGCGCGAGCGCCGCGAGCAGTGAGAGCGCCATCTCCTGGACAAGCCGAAGTGGTTCGGCGAGTGCACCGGCCTGGCGGAAATCGACGAGCCCCCAAAGGCCAAAGCCAACGACTGGAGCGGCGATAGCGAGGGCAGTCCTTCGTACTGTCGTCCCGCCGGCGTGCCAGCCCCAGGCACAGAAGGCAACGACAATCGCCGTTTCCATGGTGACGCGCAGCACGAGCGTGACGAGCTTGGTGGATGTCATAGGGCAATCTCCTCCTTTGCCCCAGCCGACCACAGCGCTCCAAGCGAGGCAAGCCGCGTACCACATGGAGGCGGAAGTGATTTCCGGGAGCAATTCGCCCGGGAATGGTAACCAAACCGGCCTTCCGCGCCATGGATTTCATGAAGTACACAACGAACTCGGGAGTCGGGATGTTTCGCTGGTTCAGGCCACGGTTGTTTTTCGGACGGTTTGGTAGCCCACGCGTGGCCCGTCGCACGGCGCGCCGCAGAGGCCGGCGGCGGAGCCTCTAGGGGAGGACCTTCGGGAGCTGCTGTCTCGGGGACGGCAGACTCACCGCGGGTGCGTTTGCTTCCCTCCCTCTGAACCACTCGACGACAAGGGCATGCCACATAGGTGAGAATGGGATGGCAGGCGTTGGGATGCCGGCGTTGGGGGAAGGCAAGCGTGGGACGATGGCTCAAGGCGTTGGGGCTGAGCGGCGAACGTGCGCCGCAAGCGGGGCGTGTGCCCGGCAGCCAACGGGCCGCCCGCCTCCGCGAGACCATGCGCTGGCGGGGCTTCGACCTCTCCGCCTACTCCGATGCGGAGATCGCAACGGCGGCAGAACTGCTCGGGCCTTCGATAACGCCTGAGGGCGAGACCACCGACGAATCGCGGGCGGCACTCGCCGACCTCCTGCTTCAACGGCGCATCGACCCCGACGCGAAGCCCGCCGTCGCTCCCGAGCCCGAGCCCGAGACGCCGACCACGGCGCCCGACCCGCAGCCTGCAGCGAGCGTCCCGGAACCGGGGGTTATGGCAACGGCGGAGGCTGCCGAACCGGAGGCGATGGCGACGGCGCCCGCCCGACGACCACGCCGGCCCGGTGAGATCCCGACGACGCTCGAACGCCTGAAGCACGTCTTTGGCATCCATACGTGGCACTTTGTCGATGCCGCCGACGGCGACGGACAGGTGCTCCGTTGCTACGGCTGCCGGGCGGAACGTTCGCTTGCGGCTATCGCGAGGCCGCTCCAGTTCCCGGACTCTCAGGAGAGCGAGGGGAATGTCGGCGAGGCGCCGCGGGAGCCGCTGGCGACGGGCGACCGGGTGCGCCGCCCCGACTTCCACGAGTCGCAATCCCGGCGGCCGGCCAACGAGAGCGACAATTCGCCCGAACCAGGGGCCGGGCAGGCTTTCCGCCTGCTGGTACGGTCACCGTGGTGGGTGAAGCTGGTGGCGTTCTTCGTGATCATCCAGGTGGCCGGCCTTGTCGTTCGGCTGCTTGCCGGTGCGGGCTAGCGCAGAGCCGCGATCACGATCCCGAGGATTAAGGCATTCACGAGCCAGCCAATGACGGCGGTGACAATCGCCCGCCAGGTGTCGAAGTCGAGCGCCGCGCGGACGGCGATGATCGTCGTGACGAGCGTCCAGAGGAACACGGCGGCCGCCACGATGGCGCCGACAACAGGTAGGAAGGCGAAGACGAAGAGGGCACGCGGGCTCCAGGCGAACCCGAGCGCCCGCGCCAACTCGCCCCAGTCGGCACTGGCATCGGGGCCGGCGAGCAGGCGGGTGCCGACGAAGCAGGTGATCCAGGCGTAGAGCCCCCAGCCGATGAGCGCGAAGATCGGCGTCACCACCAGCCCGGTGAGCCCGGCCTGTCCAAGGGCGCCGACTCCAGGCTGGTCGCCCCCTGGTCGGGCTCCACCTCCTCGTACACGTCCTCCTCGAGATTCGAGGCGCGAACCATGCGGGCGGCAATGCTGGAGTCGAACGCGGCTGCGGTCATCGGGGGCTCCTTGAGCAGGTGGAAAGGAGCCCAGGGGAGGGAGCTTGTCGGGGAAAGGGCCGCCGGCGATGCGGTCATCGCCTGGTGGGAGACGGCTCCGGCTCCGTGCCTGCGGTATCGTTTCGCGATGGCGTTCACTATCCGGCCGGCGCGGGAAGACGATGTCGAGGCGCTGGTGGCGATTGGGGCGCGGATGTTCGCGGTGGCTCATCGCGATGCCTTCGCCCGGGCGGTGGACCTCCAGGCGGTGATCGACCGCGACTGGTGCGACGAGCGCCTTCGCCCGGAGATTCGTGACCCTTCGATCGACCTCTTTGTGGCGGAGGTGGACGGGAGCCCTGTCGGGCTGACGGCCCTGCGACCGGGGACGCTGCCGGGGAGCGAGCGGGTGGCCCTGGAACTCTGCCGGGTGTACCTGCTGGACGAGCACTTCGGCAGGGGCATCGGCGCCGCGCTCCTCAACGCGGCGATCGACCGGCTCCATGAGCTGGGTGACCCCGACTGCTTCCTGATCGCCTGGGAGCGAAACGACCGCGCCCTCCCTCTGTACCAAGCGCGCGGGTTCGTCCGCACGGGCGAATTTCCTTACACCGTGGGCGAGAGCGCGCCGACAGCCGTCCTGATGGAACGAAGGCTCCGGGGGGACGGCCCGTCCGCCGGGTAGCGTGCGGGTGGGCCGTGACAACGGCCGCGAGACGCGTTTGATGGCTGCCACAACCCTGTAGTCCTCGCCGATTGCCGCGATATGGGGATGCAATGCATGCCCGGTAACAATGCCTGTGGACCTTGGGCGGGAATACCGCCACGAAAGGGGGCCCACGAATGCATCATCACCACGAACAGGTCGAACCTTCCGGCTTCCTGGCCGCGAACATGATGATGATCCTCTTCGCTATGGTGCTCATCCTGTTGTTCTTCATCGCGCTCTTTGCGTGGAGGCCCTGGCCGATCACCAGCAATGGTGGCGGCGGCACCAACAACAACAACGACAACGGCGGATCGCAGGACACCGGCACGGGCGACGATGCTTCCTTCGTCCCGTCCGGCGAGCACCCGCTGGTGTTCGACGTCCCCGGGACCTCGGGCCTCGCGCTCGAGTTTTCCCTCCAGAGCTAAGGAGCATTCACATGAGACTCGTTAAGAAAGCGCTCGGCGCCTTCCACCGCAAGGAAGAGGGCCAGGGCATCTACATCGGTGGCGGCACGTTGCTGATCATCGTTGTCATCGTCCTCCTCATCCTCCTCCTGTAGATGTCGCGCGCCGAAAGCGATTGCTCGGACTGACGCATGCGCTTCCTACGCGGCCTCACGCTCGGGCTATCGCTTTCGGCCCTGAACCTCGTCGGCATGTTCCTCATGCTGACCCTGCTTGGCGGGCTCGAAGACTGGTCGTCCGCCCAGTTCGTCGGCATTTTCGGCATGTTCGAAGTGGCCACGGGTGTGGCCTTCATCTTCTGCCCGAACGCCTGGCGCCTCTCCGTGATGGAGGCGGAGCTGAACCGCTCCGAGGTTGACCTGACCGGTTCCACCATCTTCATCCCGCACTGGGCCGGCGGCGCGAAGTGCGTCGCGGGGACAGCCATGGTCGCCTACACTCTGGCGGTCACCGGCGTCGTCCAGGAGAGTGCGTTGCTCGTGCCGCTTACGCTCCTCGTCGCGACACTGACCGTCAGTATCTCGGTGCTCGTGGCGGCGTTCGGCGTCGGTCACCCGGGCCTCGACGTAGTCTATTTCCGCGTGGCCCGGCCGGGCCGCAGGGAGATCTCGCTTCCGGGGCTCAGCATCTCGGCGGCAACCCTGCAGATTGTCCTCGGCGCCTTCACCCTGCCGACGATCAAGCTACTCACGCCGGGCACCTTCTTCCGGCCGGCATTTGCGCCCACGCTGCCGGCGTTGCTCTGGACCTTTGCAGCGACGGGGGTCGTCGTCATCCTCATGTTCTGGGCCTGGCGGGGCCGACTCCGTTGGCGGGCGTCGGCGGAACAGCAGGAATTGGCCGAACAGCCCGCCTAGTGGCGCGGCGTAATGGCTGACCGCTACTCGCCCAGTAACTCGGCCACCGTCGCGAATGTAAAGCCACGCGCTTCCAGCCCCGCGACCAGCGCCGGCAGGGCAGCGAGGGTGTTGTAGCCACCCAGGTGCATCAGGACGATGGTTCCTGCCTGGGCGTTGTTCACCACCTTGTCCACGATCTCTTGCGCGGTCGGCCCGCCATCCGCCTCCGGCAACCAGTCGATGGCGTCGACCTCCCACATGATCGTGTACGGGTATCCCGCATCGCCTACCACGTCGAGGACCCGCTGGTCGACGCCGCCGTACGGGGGACGGAAGAGCGGCCGGGGACTCACATCGATGTACTCGGCGAACGCTGCCTCGGTTGTGGAGAGTTCTTCTCGCATCTCGTCCGGGGTCAGTTCGCGGAAGTCCGGGTGGGAGTAGCTATGGTTTCCGAGGTCGAAGAGCGATGGATTGTCCTCCACCAGCGCAAGCACCTGCCTCCCGACGTCGGTGAATTGGCTCTCCACCGTTGAGCCGGTGGCGAAGATCGTCGCGTGGATCCCGTTGTCGATGAGGAACTGCATGATGTCCAACGCCGGGTCCACGCGGCCACCGAGGTCGAACGTGAGAGCAACGGCATTGGATGTTCGCGGGCCGTGCTCGACCCGCATGCTTGGACCGCTGGGCACGGGCGTCGGCGTCGGTGTCGGGGCGTTCGGGATGAAGATGACGGCGCCGATCGGGATGTCTTCCGGGTCGGCGATGGCGTTGATTGCAATCAACTGCTCGACGGTCGTCCCGAATTGCTGTGCCAGCGAGAAGAGGGTATCGCCCGACTGAATGGTGTACGCGAAGGTTCCGGCTGGCCCATCGCGGCTGAGGCCCGGTATCACGATCACCGTGGTCGGCGCCGGCTCCTGGGTAAGGAACGACTGGTCGATCCGCGTCGGCGCGGCTCCCGGCTCCGCCTCTGCTTCGCAGGCGGTTAGCACAGCAAAGGCAACGGCGAGCAGGCTCATGGCGGCGAGCAAGTGCTTCACACCATCGAGTGTAGGGCCGCAGCCTCCTCGGTGGGCTCCAGCCAGATGCCAGGGGCCGACTCAGCTGGCGGGCAGCGGCGGAACGGCAGGACCTGGCCGAACAGCCCGCCTAGTCGATCGTCTGCTCGTCGATCCCCGGCATGATCCAGGGTTCGGCCAGCGGTGGCGTGCCGATGAAGCTGGCGCCCTCCATGCCGGGGGCCACGCCGGTGATGGTGACGGCAAAATCGCCGTGGTACTGGGGAATGCCGTTGGCCATGGTGAAGGGCCGGTCGTGGCCGGGGTAGATCCGGTTGCCCGATTCCACGCAGCGGCGGATCGAGGCGTTCGCCTGCTGCTCGTTCCAGAAGACGAGGGGGTTGCGCCCGGCGGCTGCGACGCGCGCGTTGTGGATGGCGTCGCCGACGATCAGGCAGACGCCGTCGTCGGTTTCGACCTCGAGGCCGATGCTGCCCGGTGAGTGGCCGGGCAACTCGATGACTTTCACGCCCGGCATCAGTTGCTGGCCCTCGCCAACCTCCTCCAGGTCCATCATCTCGAGGACGGCGCCGGTCCACTTCGGGGTGGCCCAGTCGTTCCGGTGCGGCCTGGAGGCGTACTTGCGTTCGCTGTGATGGACGAGCAGGGGAGCGTGGTCGAAGAGGTCGCAGTTCTGCACGTGGTCCCAGTGGGCGTGGCTCAGCACCTGGGCATCGATGTCGGTCGTGGCAAGGCCGCGCGACTGTAAGGCCGCCTGGAGGAAGGTGCGCCGTCCCACGTGAGCCGAATCGAAGAGCAGCCTCCTTTCGCCTTCGATGAGGATGACCGAGCAGAAGCCAATCGTCCCCACATTGGTCCCCAGGCCGTAGCCCTGTAGCAGTACATCGATCTTCGGCATCGCCAACCCCCCGGGAGTGGATGTCGGCACTTCTACGCGAGGGGAAGCGGGCCATCAACCACGGGCTTCCACCGAACCGCCCGCGCTCCCGCAACCGTTCTGTCCCCGAGGGCCGCGGCCGACCGTCGAATGTACAGGCATGAGCGGGAGGGCGTTCCAGCTACCCCACCTCGATGGTGAGCCGATCATCGACTTCCCGGCCTTCCAGCGGGAAGACTGGCTCTCGCTCGATAGTGCCCTCAGCTGGGCGCAGGCATGTGCGGTGATCGGGGTGACGAAGCCCCAGCTCCGGAACGCGCTTCGCCAGGCGAAACGGCACGCCGGCCCCGAACCCCTCAGCGTCGAAGGCACCTGTCACGGCGTCCGCTTCCATGCCGAACGGCCGAGCGCGAGGCGGGGTGTGGCCTGGCGCTTCTATCTCCACCGCGACACCAAGACGAGCGGCACGCGGATGTCCGACCTCCGCCATCACGTTCGGTACGGCAAGATCGCCAGCGCCCGGCGGGCTGCCGGCAAGGTCCTGGTCCCTTTGCGCTGGGCGAAGCACCCCTTCCGCCGCGCCGGCTAGACGTTCCCTTCCACTGGTCCCCTGCCTCGAGCCGCAACTTGGGTGGCTGTCCGCTACGACGTGAGCCGGTTGTGTGATCTGCATCACAGTCATAATTAAGCCAGAGCTTTAGATTCTTCAACTACGGATAAATATTCCTCATGGAGGAACGCCGATGACGACCGTCCTCGCGGTGACCAACCTCGTTAAGCGCTATCGCAATGGCACCCTCGCGAACGACGGGCTCACCCTCGAAGTGCGCGAGGGCGAAGTGTACGGCCTCTTGGGCCCCAACGGCGCGGGCAAGACCACCCTCGTCAGCCAGGCGCTCGGCCTCAAGAAACCGACGAGCGGCTCGATCACGCTCGACGGCGTCGACATCGTCGCCAACCCGGGCTTTGCTCGCCGGGCGATCGGCTATCTCCCCCAGGCGCAGACCACGCTCGACGACATCCACGTGGACGAGTTCATCCTCCATGTGGCGTTGCTCCGCGGCCTCAGCAGGAACGACGCCCGGGACCGGACGGAAGCGATCATCGCTGAGCTGCAGCTGGAGGAGTTCCGGAAGACGGGGCTCCGGGCGACCTCCGGCGGCGTCCGCAGGCTGGCCGGCTATGCGGCGGCGGCGGTTGCCCCTGTCCGGCTCCTCGTCCTGGACGAACCGACCAACGACATTGACCCGATCCGCCGCCAGCTCCTCTGGCGCTCGATCGACCGGCAGCGGGGGGAAGGCACAACCGTCCTCCTCGTCACCCACAACCTCGTGGAGGCGGAGCGCTTCATCGACCGCCTTGCGATCGTCGACCACGGCCGCATTGCCCGCGAAGGGACGCCTGCAAGCCTCCGGGCGATGGTCACCGATCGGCTGCGCCTGGAGGTCACCGTTGCCAACGGCGGCTATACACCGCACCCGGCGTTGACGCCGGAGCCGGGGCGCAACCTCCAGTACCTCTTTGATGCAAGCGACCTCGGCGACATCAGTACATGGCTGAGCGGGCTCCGCGCCAATGGTGAGGTCGTCGACTTCCGGATCGGTCCCCCGACCCTCGAAGACATCTATTCGGCCGCCGTCGCCTCAGCCGACGAGACGGCAAGAGTGAAGGCAGGCGTCGCATGAAGGCACTCCGCGAATTCGGAATTCTCGTCCGCATGAACTTCCTCATGCACCGTGGCTACATCTTCATGATGGCGATCGTGATGCTGGCGTTCCCCTTCGGCTTTGTCCTCGGGATGGGCTACCTCATCCCGAACATGACCGACGAGACGGCGACCTACATCACGATCGGGTCGGCCGCCCAGGCCGTCATCACGGTGGCCGCCGTAGGGCTGCCGCAAATGATTTCGGAGGCCCGCCACGAAGGGCGCCTGGACTACTTCCTGACCCTGCCAATCAGCCGCGAGGCCTACCTGTTGGCCTTCCTTGCCGAGGCGACGATCCTCATCATCCCTGGATTCATCTTCGCCATCGTCCTTGGCTGGCTGCGCTACGACATCAGCCTCTCCATCGAGCCGACGATCGTCCTCGTGGCGATCCTCGCCATGCTGGCCACGACGGGCGCGGGCATGGTGCTGGCGATGCTCATCCCCCATATGCAGCTGGTGAACGCCATCACCCAACTCCTGATCTTCTACTTCATCTTCTTCTCGCCGGTGCTCCTGCCGATCGAACAGCTGCCGCACGTGCTCCAGTGGGTTTCCTACCTGCTGCCGCCGGGGTACGCCGCCGACGCCATGCGGGCGACGCTGACCGACCTGCCGGACACGCACCTTGCCCGTTCGCTGGCCGCGCTCGGCGCCTTCAGCGTCTTTTCCATCGTCATCTCCTCGGCGGCGGTCCGTCGCAGGGGATAGGCGCGATGTAGTACTGCGGCGCCGGGACAATCCCATTACGCTTCCCCTTAACGCGCTCCCCGGCGCCGCAGGAACCCAACTACTCCGGAGCGAGATCCCATGAAACCACTCGACAAGGCAAAGCAGGCCGCGACCCTGGCAGCGATGAAAGCGATGCTCCTCCGTGAACGCGTGGAAAGCGGTGTCAGCTGGAACCCGCTCGACCGCCGCTACTACTCCCATCCCTATCCGCTCTATCGCCAGCTGCGGACGAAGGACCCGGTCCACCGCAGCCGTCTGCAGGACCTCTGGGTGCTCACACGCTACGAGGAGATCGACGGCGCCCTTCGCCTGGCCGGCTTCTCGGCGGACAACCGCAACCAGAAGAACTACGCGAATGAGCGGGCGAAGGCAATCAAGGCCGGCGTCATCGAGGATAAGGAAGACGTCCCGATGATGCTGCGGACCGATCCGCCGGACCACACCCGCCTGCGCACCCTTGTGAGCAAGGCCTTCACACCACGGGCCGTCGAAGCGCAGCGGGCGCGGGTCGAGGAGCTTGTGCGCACGATCCTCGACGAGGCGGAGGCGCGCGGCGAGATGGACATCGTCCAGGACCTTGGTATCCCGCTGCCGATGACTGTGATCGCCGAGATGCTTGGCATCCCCACCGAGGACCGCGAGCAATTCAAGCGTTGGAGCACGGGCGTCGCCCGCAGCACCGATACCCGCAGCGACGACGATCTCCGCGTCTCTGAGCAGGCGTCGAAGGAGCTGGTCGAGTACCTCACGCCAATCGCCGAAGAACGCCGAGCCAACCCCCGGGAAGACCTTCTCAGCTCCCTGCTGGCGGCCGAGGAGCAGGGCGACAAGCTCTCGATGGACGAAGTTTTCGCGATGGTCATCCTTCTCCTCGTGGCTGGCAACGAGACGACGACGAACCTGATTGGGAACGGGATGCTGGCGCTGCTCGACCATCCGACGGAGTTCCGGCGCCTCCACGACCATCCCGAGATGCTGGAGTCCGCCGTCGAGGAGTTGCTGCGCTACGACAGCCCCGTGCAGGCGACAAGCCGGATCGCCCTGAAGGATATGGAGTTCGGCGGCGTCCAGATGAACGCCGGATCGCAGACGGTCATCCACTTCGGCGCGGCCAACCGGGACCCTGCCCGCTTCGACGACCCCGATCGGCTCGACATCGGGCGGCAGGAGAACCGGCACCTGGCCTTCGGCCACGGCATCCACTACTGCCTCGGGGCGCCCCTCGCCCGGCTCGAGGGACAGACAGCCATCGGCCAACTTGTCGCGCGCTTTCCGAATATGCGCAGGAAGCCGTCCGACCTCGAGTGGGCGGACAACTTTGTCCTCCACGGGATCAAGTCGCTGCCGGTGAGCTTGCGCTAGTCACCGCTCGCAGAAGAACGTAAGGAAGAGTCCGCGACGGGTAGGGCTTACCCCCTGGCTCGGCCCTTCGACTCCTGGAACTCACGCGCCTTCACTGCTTCCCCGACAGCGACCGCCGTACGACCAGTGCGGTGAGCTTCCGCTCGCACCGGTGCTGGCGCGGTTTGGCGCCCGCCGTCCGGTGCGACGGGAACCGGCTCGATGTCCGCCTCGGTCTCGTCGTTCCTGAAGGTGAAGCCCGGCACCGCCAGGGCCAGGAGGGTGAGGGCTACGCCTACGACCGCTCCCTGGATGACGAAGAGGTTGGCCGCCCCGATGCTATCGGCGAGGAAGCCCAGCGGTAGCGCCATCAACGGCATCGCGCTGAATGTCTGCATGAAGATGCTCATGACGCGGCCGTGATACTGCTGGTCCGCCTCCGCCATCAGCATCGTCTGATTGAGGGTCATATAGGAGGTGGCGCCAAGCCCAAGAATGGCCAGCGAGACCAGGGCGCCGGCAACCCCGAAGGGCCGGCTCAGCAGCCCAAGAGAGACCAGTCCGACGGCAGAGATGACACCGATCCCTAGCTGAATAAGCGGCTTGCGAGGGTGATCGGTGAGGGCAGCGACCGCAAGCGACCCGACAAGACCACCGACGCCGGTGATCGTCATCATCAGCCCATAGAGCTCGGGCCGGCCCAGGTTGTCGGCGAAGCCGGGCAAGAGGATCCGGTAGGGCATGATGAAGAGCGTCAAGAGGAAGCCCGAGAGCATGAGCGACCGGAGCGTGTGGTTACCGAAGACATAGCGCAGGCCGTCGCCGATTTCTTTCGGGATGGCCTGCCGCACGGAGTTGAGGTGCGCAGTCGTCTTTGGCAACTGCGACATTGCGATCACGGTGAAGATGTAGCAGATGCTGCTGCCGTAATACGCGCCGGCGATGCTTACGGTCGCGATCAGGATCGCGGCGACGGTCGGGCCGATGATCCGCGTCGCGTTCATTGCCACGTTCTGGAGCGCGATTGCGGCCGTGCGCTCGCTGTCGTCGATTGTCTCTGTCAGGAGCGCCATGCGGGCTGGACCGTTCACGCTGAAGAGTGCGCCCTGGACGAGTCCGACCGCGAACAGCAACGGAATAGTGATGACATCCGTCTGTATCAGCAGGGCCGTCGTTAAGGCGAGCAAGCCCATGACACCCTGTGTCATGGTCACGATGCGTCGCTTCTCGAGCCGGTCGACCACAGCACCGCCCGGTAGTGCGAAGACTGCCATCGGCAGCGCGAACGACCCTTCAACGATCCCGACCACGGCGTACGAATGGGACAGCTCCCAGGCGAGCACGCCGCGCGCGATCAGTTGCATCTGCATGCCCGCGAACGACATCAGCGTCGACCCCCAGAGCCAACGGAAGTGCACGTTGCGGAAGGCGACGAACGCCCGGCGAAGCGAAACGTTGCCAGAACCGCCATGCGGACCGGAGCGAGAACCCTGGGAGGCTGAGAAGCGGGCCATTAGCGAGGCTTCGCGTTCAAGGACATAGTGGTTAGAGGATCCCCAACAGTTAGTTGCACGCCGATCGCGCGGCAGAGCTAATTTTCGAGTGTAGCACGCTAACGTCAACGTGAACGTCAAGGCCCCGAAAGCAGATGGGGAGAGTTCAACGCCCCGGCGAGTGGCGACCTCGGACGGGCCGACACACCCTGGTCGACCACGGGATCAAGCCGCTGCCGGTGAAGCTCCGCTAGGCGACGCCGATCGCCTTCTGCATCGCCCGCATGTTGCCGCCAAGGAAGGCGAGGAAGCCTTCCGTCGCCTGGCGGACATCGCCACCTTCGGCGACCTCGAACTCGACGGTGAGTTCGATCATCGACGCCATGTCTGTGCCAGGCTTCACGGCAACGGTGGAGCGGTAGACCTTCATATCGTCCCGCGCGAGGGTGTAGGTGTAGTGGTGAGGGCCGCTATCGACCTGCAGTTCGCGCACCACCCTGTCGTCGGGCATCGTCAGAACGCGCCAGGTTCCCTCGGCGGTCTTCTCGGTCTTCTCTTCCTTGATCACGGGCGCCCACTTCCGGATGCCTCCGAAGTCGCCGATCGTGGCCCAGACTTCGTCGACCGGCTTTGCAACGTCCTGTCCCAGTGTCACTTTGCGCATCGTTCGCCCCCTCTTAGTACCGCAGGATGGTTCCGGTGGAGACCGCCACGGTCACGTCGTCCTGGTTCTTGTAGACGGTCTTGTTGGTCATCACGACCATGGTGCCGAGGCTGCCCTTCGTCTCGGCGATCTCAGCAAGGTGGCCGCGCGAAGTGAGCGTGTCACCGGCGCAAATGTCGGCGAGCATCTCGATCTGGGTGCCGCCGTTGAGGATGCGGGTCAGCGGTTTCTTCGGCGCCGGCCCGAACGACATCGGCCCGGGACCGGAGGACTCCCGCTTCGGGTTGAAGACCGGGGTGCCGAGGTAGCCGGGAGGGCAGGGCAGGCTGCGGTAGCCGGCCGCTTTCGCGGCAGATTCGTCGTAGTAGACGGGGTCTGTGTAGCCGACGGCCCGGGCAAACATCCGGATCGAGGTCTTGTCGACTTCGAGGGTTGTGGGCGAGCCCTCCTTGCCGACGCTGGCAAGCATCTCGTCGCTGATGTACTCGTACTCGTTTTCTGGCATTCGTCGCTCCATGGACCACCGGGCCGCGCACCCGCCACGGGCGCCTGGTCCGAGATTTCGTTGGAGGCGAATCTTACGCGCTAAATCGCTCGGCGAAATCCTCTTCGCCGAGCCGCCCGCCCTTGCGCCGGCTGCTCAGGCCCGGAAGTGACTCGCGTTGGCCTGGAGTTGCCGCATGTGGTCGAGGTCGTGGACGCGCATGAAGAGGAGCCACTCGCGCCAGCTGAAGTCACCGAAGGTTGAGTGCGTGATTTTCACGTCGAGGTTCTCGTTGCCCGTGGCCTCAAGGACCCGATCGAGAAGGGGCTCGCGCACCAACTGATACGCCCTCCAGTAGTCGTCCACCGTGCTCAGACCTTCGCGCGTATCGCCCGTCATTACATCGCGAAGGACATCGGGAACGGCGCCCCCGTCGAGGATGCCTCGAATCGCTGCCGACCCGCGTTCGTTCATCTCAAGGATGTGGGTGAAGACCTCGGCCGCTGACCACTCCTCCGGACGGGGACGATCGAAAAAGTGTTCTGGCGAGACGCTTGCGGCAACTTCGCGGAGTGGCGCCGTGTCTGTTCGCACTTTCGCGACGAGTTCGGGGATGCTGAGCTTGTTCGCCTGGGCGGTCAGGTAGCCGCGTACCCGTTCCGCTTCTGATGGCTCTCCCATGGTTCGCTCCTCCGCAGATTTCCCGCGACTATTCGCCGTTGACGCTGGCGACGAGGTCCATGAACCGCCCGAGCGTCTCCAGTCGATCGCCGATCGTTGCGCCGGCAGGCGAGGCGCTGATCGAAGTGATCCCGGCGTCTCGATAGGCGCGGATGCGGTCTTTCACCATCGCATCAGTTCCAAGCAGGTTGGCCTTGATCACGAGGTCGTCGGGGACGAGGGCCGCCGCCTCGTCGCGCTTTCGCGCGAGCCAGAGCGCCTGGACCCGCTCGACCGCCTCGCCATACCCCTGCGCTGCGTACGCGTCTTTATAGAAGTTGTGGTCGGGAGAACCCATCGCCCCAATTTCGAAGGCAAAACCCGGCTTGCGCGGCGCGGCCAGCCGGTCGAGGTCGTCCCCGAATTCCACGACCCCGCCGGCTTGCTTCTCGATCGCGGCGAAATCGCGTCCGGCGCGCTCGGCGCCCCTCCGGATCGCGTCGAGCAAGGGCTTCGAGTTATCGGCGGTGAATGACGATGCGAGCCAGCCATCAGCGATTTCGCCGGTCACTTCCAGGCTCCTGGGGCCAAGGGTCGCAAGGTGGATGGGTACCTCAGCCGGGGGTGCGCTCGACTTCAGGGCGCGTCCTTCGCCACCTGGCAGCGGCAGCTGGTACACCTTCCCGTCATACGTGAGGCGTTCGCCGGAGCAGGCTTTCCTCACGATGTCCACGATCTCGCGAAGGCGCTGGAGTGGGCGGTCGAACCGCACCCCGTGCCAGCCCTCGATTACCTGTGGGCCGCTGTTTCCCAATCCGAGGATGAACCGACCGTTCGAGAGCGACTGAAGCGTGAGAGCGGTCATGGCGACGGCCGCGGGCGTTCGAGTCCCGGCCTGCATGATCGAGGTGCCGAGCCTGACCGTTGCGGTCTTCCCGGCCAGGAAGGCGAGCGGGCTGACCGCGTCGAATCCCCAGGCCTCGGCAGTCCAGACGCTGTCGACGCCGAGTTTCTCAGCCTCCAGCACCCAGCTGACGGCGTCATTCCAGCCACCGCCGGCGCCGAAGCCAATTGCTACCTTCATGTGGCAACTCCTTCGCTCGTTTTGACCAGGAACTCGGGGCGGGACCGTGTAGAGCGCTCGGCCCGCTCACCGTACAGCGATTCAGTTGCATTACGCAACTCACTGCCTGTCACATTGCAAGCGTTGAGCAGAAGAAGGAGGACGAGGTGGTTGTTACGCGCTAAATCGCTCGGCGAAATCCTCTTCGCCGAGGCGCCCGCCCTTGCGCCGGCTGCTGACGGCCAGCTCCATGCGGGAGAGCTGGGCGAGGCCCTTGCGGGTATCACTCGCGACGCGGGCCTTGTCCTGGATCTTGAGGCGCTGTTTGAAGAGCCAGTAGGTCCACGCCTTCCAGTCGGCATAGGCGACCTTTTCGCCGAGGAGGATGCCGGTGGCTTCGTAGTAGCTGCTGAGCAGCGTCTGGCGCGAGTGGCCGTAGACGCGGCTGTACATGCTGAGGTCTTCGCGCGGGTCCTGGCCCCAGGCCCGCGAGCGGCTCTCCTTGTGGATCTCCTCTTCGACGAAGAGCTGCAGGGCCTCTTCCACGAGCACGCCGTACATGTAGTTCAGGTGGGCGCTGTATTTCGCCTTCCCCAGGCGGGCGGCGAATTCTTCGTCGTCGATGTCGATCGGCCAGCGGCCGTCGTAAAGGAGGGCGTGGGCTTCGCGGGGCGGCACGATGTCGCTCACGTCGTCGAGGATCCGTTCGGCGAGCAGGAGCCAGTCGAAGGCGTCGCCCCCGATGATGTAGTTGTACTCGCGGTCGCCCACCGTCTCGCGGGCCATGCGCCAGCGGCCCACGGCGTCGAGGAGCGCCTCGAACCAGTGCTGGCCGCCGGCGACGGCCTGGCGCATCCGCAGGATCGCTTCGTCGGGCGCCGGCAGCGTTTCGGGGCCGGCATCTTCAACGTCGCCGGTGAGCGTCTCAATCGTGTCGGTCGAAGACATTTGGAGCCGATGATAGCAAAGGAATTATGGTCGCAGAACCCGGCTTGACCCGGGTTTTCGTGCCTCCAGCGACCGGGGTGTTACCGTAACGCTGATGAGCGGGGAGACGCCCGACGAGCGCCCTCAGCGGCGGCGGGAATATACGGGTGCGGGGTCAACGCTGGGCCTCGCTTGCCTCGTCGTGGTCACGGTCGGTCTCGCTATCTGGTACTTCGAAGTGCGCGGTGATGGCGGCGGGGGCAGTGCCGGCCAGGGCGACTACGGGATTGTCGCCCTCCCGGATGGCGACAATCTCACGGGCCAGGCGCCTGCCGCGGATGAAGGACGGGCCGCCCCCGGTTTTCGCCTTGCCAACCTCGAAGGCGAAGCGGTCGAGCTCACCGATTTCCGGGGCAGCTACGTCCTCCTCAATTTCTGGGCCACCTGGTGCCCGCCCTGCCGGGCTGAGATCCCCGACCTCGAAGCGTTCCAGGAAGAAGCTTCTGGCGATGGCTGGACGGTCGTGGGGATCAACCAGCAAGAACGGGCCGAAGATGCCGCCGGATTCCTCGACCAGTTCGACGTTTCCTATCCTCAGCTCCTCGATCTCAATGGCGAGGTGTCGAACGGCTACCGGATTGGGCTGGGGATGCCGATCACGTTCGTCCTCGACCCCCAGGGTGTCATCCTCCGCGTCCACGTCGGGCCGTTCGACCTTGACGGGTTGCGCGCCCTCAAGACGGAGCTGAGCGGCTGATGGCGACGGCAGGTTCGCTCGAGCGCCAGGCCGGTTGGCGCGACTTCGACCCCTTGAGGAGCACCTGGCGCCTGCTGACGAACGTGAAGTTCGCCATGCTCCTGGTGGCAACCGCTGCCCTGGTGGGCATGATCGGCGTGGTCATCCCCCAGCTCCCGGGCGAAATGAAGGGAAACCCGGCAGCGCAGTCGGCCTGGTTCGCCCTTCGCGAGCAGGACTTCGGCAGCTTCACCCGGCCGATGGACCGGCTGGGCCTCTTCGACGTCTATCACCAGTGGTGGTTCTATGCGCTCTGGGGGGTGATCATCACTTCGGTCACCGTGTGTACGGTCAGCCGCATCCGGCCGACGGTGCGCTCCATCCATCGCCCGCCCCGCGAGGTCTCGGACAGCTACTTCACGACGGCCCACCATCGCGCCGCTTTCGACCTTCCCGGTGAGGTCGCGAGCCTGGAAGGCGCCCTTCGCCGTCGCCACTACAGGGTCGAGCGCGTGCGCGAATCCGGCGGCGAAACCTACCTCTTCGCCGAGCGCTTCGGCTGGAGCCAGTACGGCACCTTCGTCAGCCACCTCGCCCTGATCATGGTGCTCGTCGGCGGGCTGCTCACCACGATGGCGGGCTTCAACAAGACCCTCGCCCTCGCCGAGACGAGCGGCGCGGCGCCGATCTTCGACACGCCCGGCGGTGGCCAGATCTTCGTGGGCATGCAGGATGCCATCCGCCGGGTCGACGCCGACGGCAACATCGTCGACTTCCGCAGCTTCCTCGAGGTCCGCCGGGGCGACGAGGTGGTCGACTGCGTGGCGACCGTGAACGACCCGTGCACGGCGTTCGGCTACCGTTTCCACCAGGCGGCCTTCTATGACGACCTCGCGCGCATCGAGATCACGGGACCGGACGGACGCCTCCTCTACGCCGACGTGCTCGACTTCAACGGCGAGAAGACGCCGGCGCCGTTCATCACGGTCCTTCGCGGGGGGACGACGGTGTTTTCCCAGGCGGTGCCCCAGCTGGGCAGCGAAAACGGGCTGGCATCCTCACTCCTTGCCTTCTCCGACCCCAACGGCCTGGACGTTTCGCTGCCAATCGCCTGGCAGAACAGCGGCGAAACGGCCACGTTGTATCTCGACGACGGGGTCAGCGGTGACAGCCTCCAGCAGATCCCGGCGGGCGGAAGCGCATCGATCTTTGGCGGTGCCTACGACGTGCGCTTCGACGGGTTCGAGGCGGTCCCGGCGATCACCTTCCAGGACATGCCCGGGGCGATCGGCTCGGGGGTCACCGTGCAGATGCCGGTCGAGCCGGACGGCAACCACTTCCTCGTCCTCGATGGCGTGGACGACAGCGGGCCGCTGTTGCTCTCGCCGGGCGAATCGGCGACCACGGCCAGCGGCTATACCTACCACTTCATCGCGCAGCTGGACGGCGCCGGGATCAACATCAAGCGCGACCCGGGCGACACCTTCATCTTCATCGCCGTCATCCTCGCGCTGATCGGGCTTGCGACCACGTTCTACATCCCCCGGCGGCGGCTCTGGGCCCGCATCCGCGACGGCCGCGCGGAGATCGCCGGTATCGCCGAGCGCACGACGCGCTTCGGTCGCGAACTCCGCCTGATGGGGCAGGAACTCGGCTCGACGGAGGCGCTGTTGCCGGAAGACGAGGAAGAGCGCTGGTAACAACGGTGCGATAATGGCGACATGGTGCGTGTCTACCCGATCGACGTCCCGTACGAGGCGATTGCTGATTTCTGCCGCGCGAACGGCATCAGGAAGCTCTCCTTCTTCGGGTCGATCGTCCGCCCAGATTTCACGCAGGGCAGCGATGTTGACGTGCTCGTTGAGTTCGAAGAGGGCAGGACGCCCGGATTCCGATACTTCGGTATACAGGACGAACTCGCCCAACTGTTGGGGCGGAAGGTAGACCTCCTGACGCCGGCTGGCTTGAGCAGGTACTTCCGCGACGACGTCCTTGAGCAGGCCGAAGTCATTTATGACGCAGCATGATCCCACCATCACCCTGCGCCAGATGCTCGAACACGCGGAGATCGCGCTTCAGATAGGCGCGTCACGTACGGACGACGAGATCCTGGACGACCTGGTCGCCTGGCACGCACACGTGCGGGTGATCGAAGTCATCGGTGAGGCGGCCAGGCGGCTCGACCCGGAAGAGCGGGCGAACCATGCCGGGATCCCCTGGAGCGAGATCATTGCGACGCGCAACTTCCTCGCGCATGGTTATGACCACATCGACCCGTCCGTGCTCTTCCGAATACTTCGAGACGATATCCCCGCCCTGGCTGTTGCTCTACGAGAGGTGCTCCACGATTAGGCGTCCCCAGGGAGACGGGGCTCAGAGTTGCTGCGTCACTCCCGCGCGATCCGCTCCAGCCGGCTGAAGTCGACCTGGATGAACAGGCCCTCGGCTTCGGCGCAGAGGACGTCGCCGTCGTGGAGCGTTGCCGTCGTGAAGATCTTGCGGCCCTCGCGCTTCTCGACGCGCCCCTCGAAGGTCAGCTCGCGGTGGAGTGGCGTGGGCTTGCGGTAGTGGACGATGAGGCGGCCGGTCATCCCCGACTGGCCCGAGAGCGACTGCGCCATCCCGAGGACCTCATCGAAGGCGGCCGCGACGAACCCACCGTGGACATGCCCGGGCGGCCCCTCGTATTGCTGTCCGAAAACGGCGGTCCCGATGACGCGATCCTCCTCCCAGCGCATCTGGAGGGGCGGCGCCACGGGGTTGCCGGGGCCCATCAGCGGGCTGGCGTCGAACTCGTAGCGCGGGGTGCCGGCATTGGCACTCTCGGAAAAGCCGTAGAAGATCTCCCGCTTCGGACCTGCCTCCAGGTCGGCCGCCAGGGACTCGGCCAGCTCCGACAGCGCATCGAGCGCTTCCGGCGCCGGGTCCGTCTCGATCAGGGCAGCCGTCGCCCTGCGCAGAGCCGCAGCAAGTCGCTGCCGCGACATCCTTCGCGCTGTCGGTGGCGCCTCGTGGGGCAGCCAGCGCAGCCTGTTCGGAGGTTCGGCATCCATATCCGCAGCCTACCGGTTCGATGCCCAGGAAGAAGAGGCACGAGGCGAATGGGCGTTCGTGGCCCTCGCCTCGGCGTTCGTGACCCTCGCCCTCGCAAGACGCTCAAGCCAGACGCTTCCCATGTCTTTCCCGTGCAAGCGCTATCGTCCCCGAACCAGAAGGAGTTACCCCCGTGTACCTGCTGGACGGCGGCGAGTTGCGCCGCCTCGACGAACTCCTCGTCTAATCACTTCGGGCGCCGTACTCGGCGCTCTCACTCGACATCGGCACCGGTGATGGACGGCGGGTGCTTGCTGCTGCGCGGCACGATGTGGGGGCGCTCTATCTCGGCCTGGATACGAACCTTGCGGCGCTGCGACAGGCTGCCCGGGCTTCCGGGCGGAAACCGTCACGCGGCGGTGCGCCCAACGTTGCCTTCGTCCTCGGGTCGTTCGACGAGCTCTCGGGCCCATTCGCCGCGGAGGCGAGCGCCATCACGGTCTACCTGCCGTGGGGTTCGCTGCTGGCGGCCGCGTTGTCGGCGGAAGGGCCGCGCAGACTGCGCGCGGTCGCGGCGCCTGACGCATCGCTTGAGGTCGTCGTTTCGCACGATGCCGCCAGGGACGCGAGCGAGTGGTCGCGCCTTTCCATCACCCCGGACGTCCTCGCGGACCGCTCTATCGAGCGCATGTACGCCCTCGCCGGCTGGCGAGACGTGCAGTGCAAGCCGATCGAGACATCCGCACTGAGGGCGCTTGGTACGACGTGGGCGAAGAAGCTGGCGATGGCGAAGGGGCGAAGCTCGTGGCGGCTGACCGCCCGGGCATAGCCCCGGCTACTGGAAGAGGGCGCCTACGCTCTGGCCACTATGGATCCGGCTAATGGCGTCGCCGAAGAGAGGCGCGATCGGGATGATCGTCATGTTGGGGAGCAGCTTCTCGCCAGAGATGGGCACGGAATCGGTGAAGATGACTTCTTTCAGGTGGGCGTCGCGCAGTCGCGGCACTGCTTTTCCGGCGAGGATCCCGTGGTAGCCACCGACGATCACGTCCCTGGCGCCATTGTCCCGCACAACCCGCACCGCCTCGATGATCGTGCCACCGGTGGCGATTTCGTCGTCGACGATGAGGACGTTCCGGCCCTCGACTTCGCCGATGAGGCTGGTGGCCTCGGTCATGTCGGTGTTGCCGAGCCGCCGCTTGGCGATGATGGCGAGAGGTACGCCGAGCTTCTCGGCCATGTCGCGCGCGCGCTTTTCATCGCCAACGTCGGTGGCCACGACCGTGTAGTTCGAAAGGTCATGGGTCTTCAGATAGGCGGAGATAGGATAGAGCGCGTTGAGCTCGTCGAGCGGGATATTGAAGAAACCCTGGATCTGGCCGGCGTGGAGGTTCATGGTCAGGACGCGGTCGGCGCCGGCGGTTTCGATCATGTTGGCGAGGAGGCGCGCGGTGATGGGAACGCGGGGCTGATCCTTCTTATCGCTGCGGCCATAGGCGTAGTAGGGGATGACGGCCGTGATTCGCCCGGCGGAGGCGCGCTTGGCGGCGTCGATCATGATGAGGAGTTCCATGATCGAGGTGTTCACTGGGCTGCAGAACGTCTGGATGAGGAAGACATCGCGCTGGCGGATGTTTTCCTGGTACTGGACGAAGAGGTTCTCGTTGGCGAACTCGTGGATGTCGACGGCGCCAAGCTGGCGGCCGACCCGGGCGCAGATGGCGCGGGCCAGTTCCGGGTGGGCGCGACCTGAGAAGAAAGCGATGTCGTTGTACACGGAGCGGCCTCCCCCCGAGAAAGCGGCGCGGGTGCCGGGCGCCTGGGAACGAAGATGTCCGGGGCCCGAATCTACCACGGGAGGGGAGGAGGGAGAAGGGAGGACGACAGATTGGATGGCCGGGCCACTCGCTCCAATCCATCCGGTCAGGATTGGATGTTTTGTGCAACACATCCAATCGATCCAGCGTGTGCATTGGATGTTTCATGGAGTTTCTCCAACGTCCCCCTTTCAGACTGGAGGAAATAGCGATAACATCCAATCTATGGACCGAGCGGACTTCACCCCTGCCTCTCCGGGCATCGTCATCGATGTGGCCGGCGGCGTGGCTTTTCTCCCTCACTCTTTGCCACCGGAGATCCTTCCCAGCCGCGACTTGATGCGGGCAGTGGAGCGGGCGGGCGCCGCCGTCGGAACGCTGGTCGGCGAAGCCGGCGTCCTCGCGCTCGATGGCCCTATCAGTGACCGCCTCATCACCGGCCCGCTGGTTGCCCGCGACGCCGTCGACAGCAACCGCATAGAAGGCACGCAGACACTCGTTGAGGATGTGCTCCTGCAGGGTCGAACTGGCCTCGCCGTTGATGCCGTCGCCCGCGACTCACAAAACGAGGTGCTTACGGCGATGGCCGCGCTACGCGCGGGAACCGCCGCGCTCGCCGATGGTCAGCCGTTCAGCAGTTTTCTCGTCCGCAGTCTTCATCGGATCCTGATTGAGGGCACGCGTGGAAGCGCCCGGCATCCCGGCGAGTTCCGCACCACGCAGGTGGCAATCGGCACTGCCGGCGAGGGGCTGGCGACCGCTTCGTACGTGCCGGCCCCCCCGGAGCACGTCGCGGCCGCGATGGAAGCAATGCTCCGGTTTGCGACCTCCCAATCAGAGCTCGGACCCCTGGTAGCGGCTGCCCTCCTGCACTACCAGTTCGAGGCAATCCACCCGTTCGAAGACGGCAACGGCAGGCTCGGACGACTGCTCGTACCCCTGCACCTTCTCGCGGTGGGAGCTATCGATCGGCCCGTCGTCTATCTCAGCTCAGCGCTCGAAGCGAAACGCGACGAATACATCACGCGGCTGCGGCGAGTCAGCTTCCATGGCGAATGGGATGCGTGGATCACGTTCTTTCTCACCGCGGTCGAAGCCTCGAGCGTCGATGCCAGGGAGCGTATCCGCCGTGTTTCCGACCTCCGCAGGCGGTACCGGGAAGCGGTTGCCGGCGCCTCGCGAAGCAAGCTTCCGCTCCTCGCGGTCGACATCGTGATGGACGCCGTGTACATCACTGCGCCGGAACTCGCCGCGGCCCTCGGGGCCGTCGACTACAAGTCCGCTCGCAGCGCGCTTGCGGTGCTTGCTGAGGCTGGCGTAGTCACGGAGATCGCCGAGAGTTACCCACAACGCTGGGTGTCCCGCGAACTTCTGGAAGCCGCCTACAAAGACTGAGCGCCATCGCGCGCTATCATCCCTGCACCTGCCCCGGAGAGGTGCCCCATGGCTTCAGTCCGCGACTTTTGCGATCGCCTGTGGAACGGCGAGGTCGATACGGTGGAAGAGGCGCACCCGCTTCGCTGGCTCCACCTGGAGGGCGAAGAGATCGCCGACGGCGTCCTCTTCTACAAAGGGATTGCTTCGGCGACCACGGTGGATAGCGGCGAGTCGCTCATCATGCTCGATACCGGCTCGATGCAAGACACCGAACGACTGCATGGTGTCGTGCGGGGCTGGAAACCCAACCTTCGCCTTGCGGCCGCGGTCTTCTCCCACCACCACGTCGACCACATCTTTGGCCTTGGGCCTTTCGAGCGGGAGGCGGCAGAGAAGGGGGAACCAGCGCCACTGGTCTATGGCCACGAAGCGATAGCGGGGCACCTCGACCGCTACCGCCGGATGGGCGGCTGGAACACGGCGATCAACGTCCGCCAGTTTGCCATCGCCGCACCGAACTACCGCTGGCCGGCGGAGTTTCGCTATCCCGATGTGACGTACCGCGAGCAGCTGGCGTTCCGCGAAGGCGAACTCACGCTCGAGCTCCATCACACCCGGGGCGAGACGGAGGACGCGACCTGGACCTGGATCCCGGAAAAGCGGCTCCTGACCCCCGGCGACCTCTTCATCTGGGCGGTGCCCAACGCGGGCAATCCCCAGAAGGTCCAGCGCTACATCGGCGAATGGGCGGCCGGCCTGCGAGAGATGGCCGGTCTGGGCGCTGAGCTCATGGTCGCCGGACACGGCTTCCCCATCTTCGGCGCCGGCCGGATCAAGGAGGCGCTCACCGAGACGGCCAACCTCCTCGACTCGATCGAGCAGCAGGTGGTGGCGATGATGAACACAGGCGCCTCGCTCGACACCGTCCTCCATTCCGTCGAAATCCCGGCCGCCTCGCTCGAGAAGCCGTACCTCCGCCCGGTGTACGACCACCCCCAGTTCCTCATCCGCAACGTCTGGCGCCTCTACGGCGGCTGGCACGATGGCGAGCCCGACAATCTCCTGCCGGCCCCACGGCTCCAGCAGGCGAAGGCGTGGGTCGAGCTCGCGGGAGGCGTCGAGAATGTCCTGGAGAAGGTGCGGGCCCTGCGCGATGCCGACGACCTTCGTCTCGCCTGCCACCTGGTCGAGTACGCGGTTATCGCCGAGCCAGGATCCGGCGCTGCCCACGAACTGCGTACCGAGGTGTACCGCGCCCGCTCGCGGCAGCAGACCTCTTCGATGGCGCGCAACATCCTCAACCACGCTGCTCTTGCCAGTGAGCAGGGCAAACGAGACCTCGCGGGGGACTGGTGATCGCCACCTGTAACGTTACAGGTTACAGTGGAGTGCGATTCGATCCTTCAAGCATCGGGGGCTGCAACGGCTCTACGAAAGCGGGGACCCCCGGGGCGTGGACGCCAATCACGCGAATCGGCGGCTGCGCATGCTCGACCGCCTGGACGCGAGCATGGCAATTCGAGACATGGATTTGCCAGGGTTCCGGCTGCACCGGCTCCAGGGCCGCAGAACGGGGACCTGGGCAACATCAGTGAGCGGTAACTGGCGGCTCACATTCCGATTTGATGGAGAGGACGCTTTTGATGTCGACTACGAAGACTACCACTGACATCCACCGCAACCGCCCACCGACGCATCCCGGCGCCGTCCTTCGCGAGGACGTGCTCGAGGCCCTGGGCATGACCGTCACCGAGGCGGCCGCACACCTTGGCGTGGCCCGAAAGACGCTCTCGGCCCTTTTGAACGAGCACGCTGGAGTCAGCCCCCAGATGGCGGTCCGGATCGGCCTTGCGACAGACACCAATCCCGAAAGCTGGCTGCGCATGCAAATGGCTTTTGACCTCTGGCACGCCGAGCGACTCGATATAGCCGTACGTCCGCTGGGGGCGCGAAAGGCTGGCTAGCAGTCAGTCGCCATCGCAATGCCAAACACACCGGTCACCCGCCTCTACCAGCTCGACGAGCCGCTCGACCGAGGTCAACTCCTCGCCGAATTCTCGGACATGCCGGCGCTCCTCTCCGAGGCCGTCCGCGGTGTCGAGCCGGCCCGGCTGGTCGAGCGCCCGGAGCCGGGCGAATGGTCACCGTTCGACGTGATCTGCCACGTTCGCGACATCGCGGCGGTCTACGCCCTTCGCTTTCGCTGGATCGTCCTCAACGACAACCCCGTGCTGCCCGACTACGACGAGAACCGCTGGGTCGCCGACAGCCGCAACACGACCGCCGACCTCTCCCGGATCCTTGGCCACATCGCCGCCAGCCGAGCCGACATCTGCGACCTCCTCGGCCGCCTCTCGGAGGGCGAATGGCGACGGACCGGCCGTCACGAGGTCATGGGCACCGTCGTCCTCGACGAGTACCTGGCCCACGAGGTGGCGCACGAGCGCCAGCACATCGACCAGATCCGGGCAGCGCTGCGGGACTGATCTTTGGGGCTCCCTGCGCGTCCTCTCGTACCCGTCCGATGATCGAGATGAGAGGCAAAAGGATTGCGCGACCTACGAGAGCCCGATGCGTTTGAAGGGATGGTGCGGGTGGCGGTTGACGCGCGCGAGTGGGAGATCGCCTGCGGCGTCGAGGACTGTGCGGCCTTCCTCGCCGATGCCTCCTGGTACGACGTGCAGGTGGCGATGATCCTCAACTCCAGCGACGAATACGCGGCACGCGACGCCATGGCCAACCTGCCGCCGCTCCGCTTCCGCCGCTTCCGCATGCACGCGCTCTTTCCGCCGAGCTGGATACGCGGCGATGACGGTATCTGGGAGGCCCGCAATACCGTCGACGCCGGCCGGCGCAAGGGCATCGATGATGTCGACGTCTTCAAGCAGCGGTACATCCGTGGCCGCCTTCGCCAGGCCGAGCTAAGCCAGGAAGCGATGCCGCCGGCGCAAGTCCGCTGTCCCGTCTGCAATACCGTCCAACTCATCGAGCGGCGAGTGCGCAAGGGCGCCCCATCGCTGCTAACCGACGAAAAGGCGGGCTAGTCCGCCCCAGCACCCGTTTCAACTGCTCCAGGTCTCCCTTCACCCTCGGGTCTCCGATGGGCGCGTACCTGCCACATCCCCCGAGCGCGGTCGTTCCGTGAGGATTCAGCCGCACCTGGCAGACACGCTGACGACCACCCCCGCCAGAACACCCGCCGCCACGACTGCAGGCCCGGCGTATCTGTTCCCACGCATGTATTTACCAGCTCGCCGTGTGCCAAAGGGACGCAGGATCGCCGACGATCCACGAGCGGGGTGCCGATTTTCCAGAACGGGGCACGCCGATGCCCTCCTTCCGCTCGCCTATACTCCCCCAGCATGGAGATCGACCTCGAATGCCGCGAGTCGGTGGACGACCCGGCGGGCTACTTTGCCCGGGCGCGGGAGGTTGGCGGTGATGTCCAGTGGAGCGAGCGGCACCGCGCCTGGCTGCTGCTTTCGCATGAGCAGGTAGAAGCGGGTTCAAGGACTGGGAGCACCTCTCCTCCGACAAGGTGGACTCCTTCGAACGCGTCGCACGGCGGCGGTCTGAGGCGTTCAACAAGGTGGTGGAACTCCTCAGCGGCTGGATGAACTTCCGTGACCCGCCGGTACACGACCGCCTCCGCGAGCCCGTCCGGCGCGCGTTCACCCCCCGCGCCCTCGACACCCTGGAGCGCGACGTCGAGGAGATTGCGGCGACCACCCTCGACCGCTTGCCGAAGCGACGGAGCCGACCTGATGGGCGACTACGCGCGCATCGTCCCCGCCCTTGTGATCGCCGCCATGCTGGGCGTCGAGCCCGGGGAGCGGGATCGCTTCCAGCGCTGGTCCGACGACCTCGCCCACCTCGTCTTCTCCATGAATCCCGCCGAGGAGACGGATGAACAGGCGATCCTCTGGTCCACCGGTGAATTCACCGAGTTCTTCAGCGAGCGAATCGAGCGGGAGCGCACGAAACCGACGGGGAGTCTCCTCACGACGATCGTCGAGCAGAGCGGAGATGAACTCTCGCCGCTGGAGCTCGTTGGGGCCTGCACGCTGCTGCTCTTCGGCGGGCACGAAACCACGACGATCCTGATGAGCAACGCCTTCGCGACGCTCCTCGAACGCCCGGACCTGCAGGACTGGCTTCGCAACCACCCGGAAGCCGACCGGACGGCGGTCGAGGAGTTCGCGCGCATTGGTGGGCCTGCCCGGGCCCTCCCCCGCAAGGTCACGGTCGACCACGAGCGCGACGGTCGCCAGCTCAAACGCGGCCAGAACGCCTACCTCTGCGTTGCCGCTGCGAACCACGACCTGGCGATGTTTGCCAATCCTGGCGTCATCGACCTGGAGCGGGACCCGAATCCGCACCTCGGCTTCGGCTGGGGCCTGCACTACTGCCTCGGGGGCACGCTGGCCAGGATCGAGACGAGGATCGCCATCCGCCGCCTGCTGGAACGCTACCGGGAGATCGAGCCCGCCGTGCCGGTCCCGGAGGTCCGGGCCAGCAGCATGGGCTTTGGACGAAGGCCGCTCGCCGCGCGGCTCAGGCGGTAGCGGGAAGGCGTAGGACGAAGCGCGCCCCCATCCCGGCGCCGTCTTCTATCGTCAGCGTCCCGCCGTGCGCCTCCGCTATCGCCCGCGAGATTGCAAGGCCGAGGCCGGAGCCGCCCGCGTTTCGCGCCCGCGATGAGTCGAGCCGCGTAAACCGTTCAAAGACTTGCTCACGCCGTCCGGGCAGTATCCCGGGCCCGTCGTCTTCCACCGCGAGCAAAACCCCCTCGGCTGATTCGACGAGCGACACGGTCACAACCGATGCCGCGTGGCGGGCTGCATTCTCCAGGAGATTGCGGACGATCCGTAGCAACTGTTCGGGGCTACCGGAGACCTGCCCGGCGGAGAGGCCACTGGTGTCGAATCGCACCTCCGAATTCGCGCGCAGCCGCTCCACCTCGGCCAGCGCGATGTCGTCGAGGTCAACGGCCTCCAAGGGGCCAGCCAACGCCCCGGCATCGCTGCGCGCCAACAGAAGCAGGTCGTCCACCAGCCGTTGCATGCGGATCACCTCGTCAAGGAGGTGTTCGTCCTCCGGTCGTCCATCTACCTCTAGCTGGACCCTCAAGCTGGCAAGGGGACTGCGCAGTTCGTGGGCAGCATCGGCGACAAACCGCTCCTGGCGGGCATACGCTTCCTGCACCCGGGCGAGCATGGCATTCATCGTTTCGGCCAGCCGCGCGATCTCGTCGGCGGAAGCTGGCACGGGGACCCGGTGGTCCAACGCCTCGGCGCCGATCGACGCTACCTCCTGCCGAATCGCCTCCACCGGCGCCAGTGCCCGTCCAACGACCAGCCAGGTTCCCCCTGCGACGACGATGGAGAGGATAGGCACGGCCAGGCGGAGAATGGTGGTGAGCGCGTCGGTCGTCTCGTTGACGTTATCGAGGCTGCCGGCGATGAGGATGGTGTAGGAGCCAGCCGGCGTTGTCGTGGTGCGCGCGAGCACGCGAAAGCCCTCGTCGGGATCGATCGGCAGTCCGTGAGCCTCCTCGATATCGGACACATCGGCGGGTGGACGGCGATCCGTGATTGGGGGCTCGCCGACCACGTTTTCGCTTGCGGCAACGACGATCCCCTGTGCGTCGACGATCTGAATGAGGGCAGCTTCGTCGTTGGCGATGGCGATCGAGTCGGGAAAGGAGTCCTCGCGGAGGAACCCGACGATGTCTTCGCTGCGGACGCGGATCGAGGTGTCGACGTTCTCCGTGAGCGAGTGGCGAAGCACAAGCACAAGGGCAAAGGCAGCTATGGTGAGCGCGACGAAGACGATCACGGTGGCCGCCGCCGTTGTTCGCAGCCGGACGGACCCCGTCGCCAGGTGGAGCCAGGAGGTCACGGCCGCCGGGCCTCAGCCATCGTCGCGCAGCCGGTAGCCAGCGCCACGGACGGTCTCGATCGAGGCGGCGCCGAACGGTTCGTCGATCTTCTTGCGAAGGCGGCGGATGTAGACCTCGACGATGTTGGGGTCGCCTTCGAAGGCGAAGTCCCAGACGTTGTCCAGGATCTCCGCCTTCGAGACGACCACGCCAGCACGCCGCACAAGGAATTCGAGGATGGAGAACTCGCGAGCGGTGAGCGCAATCTCCGTCCCGTCGCGGTGGCACCGCCGCGCGGCCTGGTCCAGGCGCAGGCTACCGGCGCTGAGGACCGGCGGACGTTCGCCGGAGCCGCGGCGCACGAGGGCCCGGAGGCGGGCGACAAGCACGGCAAACGAAAATGGCTTGGTGAGATAGTCGTCCGCACCGGTGTCCAGCGAGCGCACTTCGTCACCCGGCGCGTCGCGCGCCGTGAGCATGAGGATCGGCGTCCAGTTCCGCGCCTCACGAAGCTTCGCGCAGATTTCGAAGCCGCTCTGACCGGGCAGCATGATGTCGAGCACGATGACGTCGTAGGCGTTTTCGGTGGCCATCCACTCACCATCATCGCCATCGAGGGCGACATCGACGGCGAACCCCTCTGACTCCAGCCCGCGTTTGATAGCCGCGGCCAGCCGCTTCTCATCCTCAACGACGAGTACCTTCGGCACGGCACCAGTATTGCTGAATGAAAGCCTGAACACCGGCTGAATGGCACGAAGATGCGTTCAGCGACGATTCAGACCTCCGTCAGTACGTTCGCGGCGCGGCGCCAAACTGGCCCCGAAAAGGAGAACCGATGCGATACCTGTTCCCAGCACTCTCCGGCACGACTGCCTTCGTCATGCTGCTTGGTGGATGCGGCGATGATGACGGAGGCGATGTGACACCCGTGATCGACCCCGGTGACGGCGGCAGCTACACCGTCTCCCTCGATCCGGCGGACTTCGTGGCGACGGTGGACAACCCCTACCTGCCCTTCATCCCGGGTTCGAAGTGGGTCTACGACGCGGCCGACGGCTCGGAACACATCGAGGTCGAGGTCCTCGCTGAGACGCGAGTTGTCGCGGGGATCACGGCGACAGTGGTTCGGGATACGGCGAGTGAGGACGGCGAGGTCATCGAGGATACCTACGACTGGTACGCCCAGGACAAGGATGGCAACGTCTGGTACCTCGGCGAAGACACGAAAGAGTACGAAGACGGCAAAGTCTCGAGCACAGCAGGCTCCTGGGAAGCCGGCGTCGACGGCGCCCAGCCGGGCGTGATCATGTGGACTAATCCCGAAGTCGGGAAGGGGTACCGCCAGGAGTACTACCAGGACGAAGCCGAGGATATGGCCGAAGTGACTGAGGCCGGGGCCTCCGAGTCAGTGCCGTACGGCGGCTTCGAGGACCTCCTTGTGATCAAGGAGTGGACGCCGCTGGAACCCGACGTTGTCGAGAACAAATATTACGCCCGGGGCATCGGCGTCGTCCTCGAAGAGATTGTGCAGGGCGGAGGAGCACGCACCGAACTGACCAGCTTCACCCCTGGCAACTGATCGAGACCGGGGGGTTGTGCCGCCTCCCTGTCTCCGCGCACCATGGTTCATGGATACTCCGGACTGGATGCTCGACGAGACGGCGCATGCCGGGCCCGAACACCTCGATCCCGGCTATGTCGAGGGCTACGAGCGCAAGTCGGGCGTCGACCTCGTAGATGACGTTGAGGTGTTGCGCCGGCACGGTCTCCACGGCCAGTCGATGGTGGTGGACCTCGCGGCCGGTACGGGCCGGTTCACGCTTGCAGTGGCGCCGGTCTGCGCCGCCGTCGCCGCTGTCGATGTTTCGCCGGCGATGACCCAATACCTCGCCGCCGAAGTCGAGAAGCGGGGCCTCCCGAACGTCTCGATCACCACGGGCGGCTACCTCAGCTTCGAGTACCCGGAGGAGACGGCCGACTTCATCTACAGCCGCAACGCGCTGCACCAGGTGCCCGACTTCTTCAAGGTCGTGGCCCTGCAGCGGATGGCGACCTGGCTCCGACCGGGCGGGATCCTTCGAATCCGCGACCTCATCTTCGACTTCGAACCAACGGAGACGGGCGAGCAGCTCGCTGAGTGGATGGCCGGGGCGGTGGACGATCCTCGCGACGGCTGGACACCCGCTGAGCTGGCCGAGCATGTGCGGACCGAGTACAGCACCTTCCGCTGGCTGTTTGAGGCGATGCTTCAGCGCACCGGCTTCGAGATCCTGGAGGTCGAGTACCGGCGCCACGCCTATGGCGACTACACCTGCCGGCGGGCGGGGATCAACGCGTGAACGGCGACCTTGACGCCCGGGTTCGGCGGCTCGAAGACATCGAGGCGATCCGGGCCCTGAAGGTCCGCTATTGCGACCTCTGCGACCGGGGCTACGATGCCGAAGCGCTCACGGCGCTGTTCACCGAGGACGCTGTCTGGGACGGCGGCAGGTTCGGCCGCTACGAGAGTGCGCGTCGGATCCACCGGTTCTTCGCCGCGACCGGCGGCATCGTGCGGTTTACCCGCCACTACGTGACGAACTCGGTGGTCGAAGTGGACGGCGACCGCGCGACCGGCCGCTGGTACCTGCTCCAGGCCGCGACCATGCCCGATGGCGATGGCGAACGCGCCGTCTGGGGGTCTGCCCGCTACGACGAGGAGTATGTGCGCACGGTGGAAGGCTGGAAGTTCCAGTCCGTGGTCCTCGACTGGGCCTTCTGGACGCCGTACGACGAGGGCTGGGCGAAACTCCCACACTTCGAATAGCCCATACTGGTTGACATGAAGCTTCGCCAGGGTGACCCCTGGATACCCGCGGTCGAATACTCGCGGTCGCTGAGCGGCTTTTCGGTCAACCTGCTGGTCGCGGACGTTGGCCACGCCGCCCGCTTCGCTACCGCCGTGTTCAAGGCTGAGACGATCTACGCGGACCCGGATTTCGCCGTCCTTCGCCACGAAAGCCAGGAGTGGATGCTCCACGCCGACCACAGCTACGAACAGCACCCCCACGCCGTGCGCGCTACTTCCGGGCCGCCGCGGGGTCTCGGCGTGGAACTGCGCATCCACCATTGCGATCCGGACAAGGCCGCAGAAACGGCGCGCGGCCTTGGCTGCGAGGTGATCTCGGAACCGCGCGACATGGGCCACGGCCTCCGGGAAGCCTTCATCCTCGACTTCGACGGCTACACCTGGGTGGTCGATGAGTTCATCGGGCCAAAGGCGCACGGCTAGCGTGGTCCGCGCACCGAAAGCCATCTGCCTCGACCTCGACGACACGCTGCTCGACGGCAGCCAGTTCATGCTTTCGGTCGAACGGACATGCCTCGAACTGGCATCGCGGCTGGGGCTGGAGCAAGAGCGGGTGCTGGCGAGCAACCGGGCGGTCTGGGGCGGCTACTGGCTGGATGTCGAGGAAGCCTGGACGCTGGGGAAAATCAATGGCGAGAGCCTAACGCGCGAGACGTGGCGACAGACGCTCGGCAACCTCGGCCATGAGGACGAACCGGCGGTAACCTTCGCCTACGACACCCATATGCGTTTTGCGGACGAGGCCCACCGGCTGTTCGACGACGCGGTGGCGTTCCTCGAGGCGGTCGAATCGCGCTTCCCACTCGCCCTGATAACGAATGGCGCCGCCGATACCCAGCGGAACAAGCTGCGGGTCCTTGCCATCGAACACCGGTTCGGCGCAATCGTCATCTCCGGCGAGATCGGCCGGAAGAAGCCCGACGCGCATGTCTTCGAACTCGCACTCGCCCGGTTAGGGGCGTCTGCGGCGGATGCCTGGCATGTCGGCGACAGCCTCGAAAGCGATATCGCCGGGGCCCGGGCCGCCGGCCTCACCGGCATCTGGATCAATCGCCATGGGCACATTCGCGAGGCCACCGACCCCGAACCCCACCACGAGGTCACCTCCCTCAACGAACTCCTCCCTCTGCTGGCGTAGCCTCCCGCCCTTCTCCCTTCGCTCGCAACCCATCTACGATGGCGCCATGGATAACGCCGCCCCCCAGTTAAAACTGCTCCTCAAGCAGCTTGCCCTCGACCGCCTGGACCGCGACCTCTTCCTCGGCGACCCGGGTGGTGGCGAAGGCCGGCTCTTCGGGGGGATGGTGGCGGCCCAGTCCGTGATGGCCGCCTACATGACCGTCGACGAGGGTTCGCTTCATTCGATGCACGCCTACTTCTTGCGGCCTGGTCGCCACGGCGTACCGATCCGTTTCGTTGTGTACCGCATCCGTGACGGTCGCACTTTCACCACCCGCGACGTGGTGGCGCACCAGGCAGGCGAGGCAATTTTCCAGGTCACCACTTCGTTCGCCATCCCGGAAGACGGGTACAGCTACCAGGAACCGATGCCGCCGGTTATCCCGCCGGAGGAGGCGCCACCGTGGGAATGGGGCTGGAAGCCCGAGGTTGGTGGCGAAGAGCAGGCCGAGCGCCGCTGGATGCGGGAACGCCCCCTCGAGATCCGCAACGCCGAGCCCGGCTACGAGAAGAACGAGGGCGAGACGCCCCGTCGCGCCGTCTGGGTGAAGATGCGCGGCGCCCTGCCGGACGATGAGAGCATCCACGCCGCCGCCATCGCCTATGCCAGTGACAGCGGCTTCCTCGCCACCGCGCGCCATGCCAACGCCCCCGGGCGAAGCTCGTCCGCCAGCCTCGACCACTCCGTCTGGTTCCACTACCCGCCGCGGTTCGACGACTGGCTGTTGTTCACCAGCCGCAGCACGATGGCCCACGGCGCCCGCGCACTGATCCAGGGCGAAATGTTCACGAAGGCCGGCCGTCGCGTCGTCTCCGTGAGCCAGGAGGGGCTTGTCCGCCAGCCGCGCAAGCAGCGCTAGTACTCAGTTGCGAAACTCAGCGTTCGATGCCCGGAGACCGGCCCTCAACCCCCAGCCCCTTCTCCCGACTCACGCGGGAGAAGGGAGAGCACATTGCGAGGCGTTGAACGCGCGAACGCCAACTTTCTTCGCGAAGTACTAGAAGCGCATATGCATGGCATTTCGGCTCGCGCTAAGCTTCTGGCACACGGGAACACGAACCCGAGGAGGCGCGCCATGACACTCAGCCAGGAGATCAAGCCACTCACCGCGAGTGATGGGGAACTGGAAGCCGCGCTGGAAGAGGCGCACCTCGCGACGCTCCTCGCCTGCCTGGCCCAATGCCTCGGCGACACCGCAATCCTGACCGATGAATTGGCGCCGGACACGAGCACGATGGCGATGCGGGCCGCCGGCGGCTACACGCCGGAACAGGTACCGAAGGCGAAAGCCGCCGCCCTCGAGGCGTTGCAGCGCTTCCGCGACGCCGGTTCGCCGCTGGCCCCGAAACTGCCCGACAGCGAGCTACCGAAGCTGTTGTCGTTCCTCACCGGCGGGGGCCTTGGCGAGCGCTATGTGCCCCTGCTTCTGGAAGAGCTGGCCTACCCGGTGAAGGACGCTCGGGCGCCAGGCTGGAGCGTGCAGGAGATGGCGCCCGGCCGTAGCTTTTCGGCCGTCATTGTCGGTGCCGGGATGTCGGGACTCCTTGCCGCTTACCGGTGCAAGCAGGCAGGGATCGACTACACGATCATCGAGAAGAACGCGGACGTTGGCGGCACCTGGCTGGAGAACACCTATCCCGGCTGCCGCGTCGATAACTCGAACCACATGTACAGCTACAGCTTCGCCCAGAAGCTGGACTGGCCCTACTTCTATTCGACCGCGGGCGTGCTCAAGCAGTACCTCAGCGATTGCGCCGACGCCTTTGGCGTGAAGGGCAACATCCGCTTCCGGACGGAAGTGACGGATGCGACCTGGGACGAAGATGCGGCCCGCTGGCAGGTGCGCGTGAAGGCGTCCAACGGCGCCACCGAGACGCTAACGGCCAACGCCTTCATCACGGCCACGGGCCAGCTCAACCGCCCAAAACTCCCCGACATCGAAGGCCGTGACAGCTTCGAAGGACCCGCCTTCCACTCCGCTCGCTGGGACAGCGGCGTGGACCTGAAGGGGAAAGCCGTCGCGGTGATCGGCAACGGCGCCAGCGCTTCGCAGCTCATCCCGGAGGTGGCAAAGGAGGCCAGCGAACTCTTCATTTTCCAGCGCACTCCGAACTGGTATGCCAATGTGCCGAACTATCACGACGCGGTGCCCGAGAAACTGGAATGGCTGTTCGCCCACGTGCCCCGCTATGCGCAGTGGTACCGCTTCTTCCTTTTCTGGACGACAACCGAGGGCCTCGTCCCCAGCGCCCGCGTCGATGAAGACTGGGACGGCAACCCGGCCTCGATCGGCAGGGCGAACGATGAATTGCGGGCGCTGATGGTCCAGTACCTGCAGCGAGCCTTCGAGGACCGCCCGGACCTTACCGAGAAGGTGATCCCGCAGTATCCGCCGGCTTCCAAGCGGATCGTGCTCGACAACGGGCTCTGGCCGGCGACCTTGAAGCGCGACAACGTCCACGCTCGTGACCGAACCGATCGAGCGCATCACCCCGCGAGGCGTGATGACCGAGGACGGCAAGGAGTACGCCGTCGATGTCGTGATCTACGCGACCGGCTTCCAGGCTTCGAGGTTCCTGACGCCAATGGAGGTCTACGGCCGCGGCGGCGTCAGCCTGAACGAGCAGTGGGATGGCGACGCTCGCGCCTACATGGGCGTGACGGTGCCGAATTTCCCCAACTTCTTCATGCTCTACGGGCCTAACACGAACATCGTGGTCAACGGCAGCACGGTGTACTTTGCCGAGCTTGAAGTGAAGTACACGATGCACTGCCTCCGCCTGCTGATGGAGCACGGGAAGGAATCGCTCGACGTGAAGCCGGAGGTGCACGACCGCTACAACGAGTGGATCGATAAGGGGAACCTGGGCATGGCATGGGGCGTCGCGGAGGTCCCCAGCTGGTACCGCAACGCAAAGAACCGCTCCGCCCAGAACTGGCCCTTCACCCTCCTCGAGTTCTGGGACCAGACCCAGGATGCCAACGCCGAGGACTACGTCCTGGCGTAGATAGAGGGTCACACCTGGCGCAGGGGAGGTCGCATGCAATTCCGCACCACCATCCTTCAGAACGGGAAGACGGCAACCGGGATTCGCGTACCAGACGAGGTCGTTGAGTCCCTTGGCGCCGGAAAGCGGCCGCCGGTGTGCGTGACCCTGAAGGGCTACACGTACCGGAGCACCATCGCCGTGATGGGCGGGGTGTACATGGTGGGCGTGAACTCCGAACATCGGGCCGCCGCCGGTGTTAGTGGCGGCGAAGAAGTCGATGTCGAAATCGAGCTCGACAAGGCCGAGCGCACGGTCGAGCTCCCGGCCGATTTCGCCGGGGCCCTGGCCCAGGCGCCCGCGGCGCGGGCCTTCTTCGACGGTCTCTCGTACAGCAACCGCAAGTGGCACGTCACCTCTGTCGAGTCAGCGAAGACCGCGGAAACCCGGGCGCGACGCATCGAGAAGTCGGTGGCCATGCTGAGCGAGGGCCGGGCGCGATAGCGGCCTCTCGGGTCCCGGGCCTCTAGCGGGAGCATGGCGCCCGGTGACACGGGTTTCCGAATCGGCCCGACTGCAGGGAACCGTCTCGTTCGTCGTTGAGCTTCCAGGTCTCGGGCGCTAGAGTTCCCACTCGCGTTCGCTGGAGGTGACCACCATGTCTCGAACGGCTCGACAGGCGCTGATGCAGGAACTCATCGACGCCATCAACGCAGGCGACCTGGGGAAGTTGGCTCCGCACATCGCACCCGGCTTTCGCCCGCCACGACCTCGCTCGTGCCTACCCTGAAATCGATGGCGGGCAGGTTGCCGACTTCATCCAGAGCCTCCGGGACGGCGTCGAAGGGCTTCGCCTCAGCATTGACCACATCATCGAGAGCGGGGATGAAGCGGCGGTCTGGCTCACGCTGCGAGGACGCCATAGCGGCAAGGTCTTCGGCGTCGAGGGTACCGGCCTGCCGATCGAGGTCCACGGCGTGAACCGCTACCGCTTCGAGGGCGATCTGGTCGCGGAGACCTGGCAGCTCTGGGACGTCTACGGTGTCGTCGGCGCGACTTCGGCCTAACTTTCTACGCCCTGAAGCGCGGGTAGTAGTTCTCCGGTCCGATCGCCCTGATGTCGCTCACCCAGTCGCCGGGATAGGGCCACGCCTCGGGGTCATTGTCGCTGGGGCCCTGCCAGAACCGGGCCATTCCCCCGGTGCCGCCGGGCTCCAATGACCAGGCCTGGCGGCGGTAGGTCCAGTTCTCCGGCTGCAGGCGGTGGGACTCGGCGAAGTGGCCGCGGGCAGCATCCTGGTCACCGGCGAGGAGCAGGTGCTGGCCGAGTTCGAAGTGGGCTGCGGCCGCACTTTCATCCTCGCCGCGCGGCTGCGAGCGGGTGATGACTTCGTCCGGCGAGAGCGCGAACGGCGACGACGAGCCGTGCTCGGCCCAGTCGTGGAGCGCCGCCACATAGGGTGCGGCGTCGGCGACGATGCCGGATGCTTCGGCCGTCAGTTCCTGCAGGTGCTTCGGCAAATCCGGGGGCGGCCCGGAGTTGGAACGTTGCCGCGGCTCCCGGACCACCGGCCACGCGGGCTCCGCCGGGCGAACAATCACCCCTGCTTCATCGATCCAGATCGAGTTCGGGATGTTGGTGACGCCGAAGAGCTCATCCATGCGGTGCGTGGGGTCGATGAGCGCCGGGTGCTCGGGATTGGCGCGCTCGACGTAGGGGCGGCCGGCATCCGGACCGGTGGCCTCAAGGCAAACGGTCACGATCTCGACGCCTTTCGGCTTCAGCTCAGTCCGCAGGGCCTGCCACCCGGGCAGGTCATTGGCGCACCCTCAGTAGGGCGCCCAGGCGACGAGCACCACCTTTTCGCCGCGCAACCGCGAAAGCCGAAACTCGTTGCCGTCGAAGTCGTCGAGGATGAGTTCGGGTGCTTCGGCGGTGGCCAGTGCCCGGCCGCCAATGGTCGCGGGGCCAAGGGCGCTCAGCGTTGCATCGTGGTGAACCAGGGCCATGCCCAGCTTCTCGGCGACGGTAGCAACGTCGAGTCGGCCATCGATGGGGCCGGCGGTCCCGAGCGGGACGCAGACATCGCCGCGGCAGGCTCCTTCAGGCTTCAAAGCCCAGCCGGTCCCGGCCTCGAATTCGACAACGGGGACCGAAGGAGAGCGAACGAGCATGGCGGAAGTATAGGAGTCCAGACCCCTTGCGCGGTCTGGTACCATCCCGGCATCACGTGTGAGAGGGGAGCACATGACAACGCCGCTTGCCGGGCTCCGCATTCTCGATTTCACCCAGTACGAAGCTGGCACCTCCGCGACGCAAACGCTCGCCTGGCTTGGCGCCGATGTCGTCAAGGTCGAACGGCCGGTGACGCGGCGAACCGGGGCGCGGGCGCGGCAATGGCCCTGTCGACCGCACCTACTTCCTGACCCTGAACACGAACAAGCGCAGCATCGCCGTCGACGTGAAGAAGCCGGAGGGCCATGCCCTGGTCATGCGCCTGCTGGCGAACTTCGATGTCGTCTCCGAGAACCTCGCCCCGGGCACGATGGACGCACTGGGCCTTGGCTACGACGCCTTGAAGGCGGCGAAGCCGTCCATCATCTACGCCTCGATCAAGGGGTTCGGCAGCGAAGGACCGTATTCGGGGTACCGTAGCTTCGACATGGTCGCCCAGGCGACGGGCGGCAGCATGTCGATCACCGGTCACCGCGATTCGGAACCGATCCGGTCGGGGGCAACGTACGGCGATACGGGCACGGGGATGAAGCTCGCCATCGGCATCCTCTCGGCCTACATCCGGATGCTAAAGACGGGCGAGGGCGGGCACATCGAGGTCTCGATGCAGGACGCCATCGCCAGCTACTCGCGCGTCGGCTTCCTTCAGCGCGAATTCGTTGGCGACCCGGTGCCGCGGCAGGGCAACTACATCCGCTACCTGCCGCCCACGGCAACCTACCCCTGCAAGCCGTTCGGCTCGAACGACTACGTCTATGTGGTAGCGAACCAGGCCGCCTTCCTCGAGCGCTTGCTGGTGGTCATCGGGCACCCGGAACTGGTGGACGACCCGCGGATCGCGACGACGCAGAGCCGCCAGGAGAACGAAGACTGGCTCATGGGCCTCATCGCCGAATGGACCTCGCAGCGGACGAAGATGGAAGCGATGGATCGAACTCCAGAAGGCGGGGATCCCCGCCGGCGCCACCTTCGATAGCGGCGACGTCTTCAACGACGCGCACCTGAAGCAGCGGGGCATGGTCCAGGTGGTGGACCACCCGACGCGCGGGCAGGTGGAGATCCTCGGAAACCCCATCCTCGTCGATGGCGACCACACCCGGCTGCGGCCATCGCCCCTGCTCGGCGCCGATACGGTGCTGGTGCTCTCCGAAGAGCTGGGCATGAGCGAGGCAGAGATCGCGTCGCTGCGCGATGCCGGCGTTGTCCAGCTTGGGGAAGCGGTCGAGGTCACCGCCTGAGCGGCCGGGAGGCTGGCACTCACACCAGTTCTCTGACTATCATCAGAGAATGACGGCCGCGGTCGACCAGGTGCGGCGCTTCAACCGTGTGGTGACGGCGCGAATCGGCGCCCTCGAGGACGGCTATCTCCATCGCGGCCGACCGCTGGGTGAGTCCCGGCTGCTCTGGGAGATTGGCGAGTCCGGCGCCGACATCCGGGCGCTTCGCCGCACACTAGGACTCGACTCGGGCTATCTGAGCCGGATGCTGCGGTCGCTGGAAACCCAGGGACTCGTCAGTGTCGGCGCGAGCGAAGCGGATGGACGCGTGCGGGTGGCCCGTCTCACGGCAAAGGGCCGCAAGGAGTGGCGCCTGCTCGACCGCCGCAGCGATGAGCTCGCGGCGAATCTCCTCGCTCCGCTGTCGGGCCACCAGCAGGAGCGCCTGGTCGCAGCGATGGCCGATGTCGAACGCCTGCTCACCGCGTCCGCCATCGAGATCCGCGAGGTCGACGCTGGTGGACCGGATGCCAGCTACTGTCTCGGTGAGTACTTCGCCGAGCTCGACCGCCGTATGGATACCGGCTTCGACCTTGAGGCGGCACTGCCGGCCACGGCCCCGGAGATGTCGCCACCGGAGGGTCTGTTCCTCGTCGCCTACCTCCACGGCGAGCCCGTCGGCTGCGGGGGACTCAAGCTGCACGGTCGCGAGGCCGCCGAGATCAAGCGCATGTGGGCATCGCCATCCGTGCGAGGCCTGGGCCTCGGACGCCGGATGCTTGGGGAACTGGAGGCGAGGGCCCAACGGCTCGGCGCCCCGGCCATCCACCTCGACACAAACGCGTCACTTGTCGAGGCCATCGCGATGTACGAGTCCAGCGGCTACATTCGGGTGGCAGCGTTCAATGCAGAGCCCCATGCCACGCACTGGTTCCGAAAGGACCTGTAACTAGAGGGCCAGTTCCATGTGGTAGTTCGTCGTGCGGTCGAAGCCGTCGTGGCGATCTTCGCGGGTGATCGCGAAGCCATAGCGCTGGAAGAAGGCGATGTTCTCCGTTAGCTCGATGCGGACGCCAAGCCCCAGGCGGTGCACACCGAGTGCCCGCGCGTGCTTGATACTCGCCAGGAGCAGGTCCCGCGCGATGCCCTTTCCCTGCTGGTCCGGGTGCACGGCCAGCCGCCCGATGTAGCCCTCATCCTCGGACTCCTGCCGGAAGAAGATGCAGCCAACGACAGCGTCCGTCTCGTCACGCGCGACCAGCAGCGTTTCGACATCAAGCTTCGCGGCCAATGTTTCCGGTGTCTCGCGGTGCGCGGCGGAAGGTGGGTCAATCCGGCCGTCATGTGCCTGAAAGGCGAGGTGGAGGATTTCGCACACCGCCGGGAGGACGGTGGGATCGGAGATGGGGGCGATCGTGATCATGCGTCAGTTGTGGCGATGGACCTCATCGGCCAGGCGGTCGCCCAACCGGTCGCGAGCCGACTCAAGGTCGAAATGCGTTTGCAGGTTCATCCAGAACTCGGGACTGATTCTGAAGTACCTCGCCAAGCGCAGAGCGGTGTCGGCGGTGACGGAGCGTTTTCGGAGAACGATTTGTTGACGCGATGCCGAGGCACGGAGATTTCGAGAACGAGCCGGTTCTAGTTGACCCGCCAACACGTCCTCCATCACTCCTTCCCCATGAAGCCGCGAACAACGTAATAGCCCGCCCACGGAATTGCTAATAGCAAGCTGAAGGGCAACCCGCCAACGAACGCAACAATCCAACCGGTTTCAGAACGGGGCAACAACCGGCGCAGGCCTTCAGTCTCGTTCTCGGCCATGGACTGATCGTAGCTCGTTGCCCGGCCACGTAGCGTAACCGCCGGGTTACAGGATGCCGCCGACTTCTAGCGCCCGCAGCGCACGTTCCACCCGCGTGGCGTCGGTGTCGTTCGCCAGGGCGGTCAGGCGATGGCGGGCCGCCTCCACGGTCCGCAGTCGGGCATCGATTTCGATGTCCTCCTGGTCGATGAGCCGGCGGGCTTCCTCGCGGGCGATCGCCGCGATCTCGTCTTTCGTCATCTCCGGTTCCTCCAACAAATAGCGATAGAACCACGCTCGCGCCGAGGGGTAGTCGAAGTCGTTCACGCGGTTCACCACATCGATATCCGCGTGCGCCGGGAAGTGCGCCCGATCGAGCGGGATGTCGAGTTCGTTTGCCAGCCAACGGCAGAGGTCCCGGCTTGCGCGCCGCTGTGAATCGGTGGTGAGGACGTCGCCGGCAAAACCCTCGTGCTCGACGCCGATCGTGTAGGCTGTTGACGTTGGTGGCCGGGCCCCGCCAGAGCGACCACGACGGTGGATGGCCGGCAGCCTGGGCCGCGGTGATCCCGGCGTGATAGCCGCCATCGTCGTGTTCCAGGTGCTGGTACACCTCACCGCTGCGCGTCACCGTGTAGTGCCAGGACTCGCCGAAGTGGCCCTCGGCCGCCCACTGCCGGGCCGTGCTCGCATAGCCCTGCATGGCATGGAGGACCACCGCCACGGGGCGGTTTGCGCCGGCATAGAAGGTGGGACGCCCGTCCGGAGACTCGTCTCGCCATGGCAACCAGCGGGCCTTCGGATAACGCATCGGATCACGAACCGTAGGCGGTCGGGGCCGGATGTCGGATGGGTGGATGGCAGCGCCGCTACAGGTGCTCGATCGTCACGCCGGGCCAGTGCTCGGCGAGGTACTCCGCCGCCAGTTGGCGATGACACCGTTCCGCCTTCGGCTCCGAACAGAGGAGGATGGCGCCCGGCTCAAACCGCTCGCGATCCAGGACGCGGATGGCATTGCGTTCGTCAAGCAGGGCACGGTAGCGAACGGCAAATTCCTCCCAGCGAATCTCCCGGCCCCGGTAGGCGAGGACATCCGTTTCTAACGGCGCGAGCGCCGGTTCTTCGGCGTATGCGACGCCACACAGTTCGCGCAGGAAGTAAGCAAGGTCATCTCGCTTGGCGAACCCTGCGAGCTGCGAGCGGTTGTGGACCCGGATGTCGACGACAACGGACAGCCCTGACTCGCGAATCCGGGCGAAGAACGACTCCGCGGTCGACTGAGTGAAGCCGATGGTCGCGAGGCGCATGATTTCGCCCCTACGGTTCTCGCGGCGTCGGGATGCGAATCTCTGCTGCGAGGGCGCCGAGAGCGAAGCGTACCCGGCGGCGTTCGGCGAGGAGGTGGTTGTACTGGGCGTCGCAGCCGGCGACGGGCGTCGGATAGGCGCGAATCTCGGCGTCCAGTTCGGCCCCGGCACGATGCAGCGTTGCGCGGGCATGGTCGACAAGGTCGATCGGGTTCGTCATCGGAATCACGCTCCTGTGCTCCGATTATTGCACCTGCGCTAGAGCGGCGGCGCCGTCAGCCCGTGGCTCCCGAGGATGTTGGAAATCTCGCCGCCGTGGTGGAGGTCGTGCTCGATCAGGTGCCAGATGATCCAGTCGCGGCGCTCGGTCTCCATGACGCCGCTGCGGTGCATGCGGTCGAACGTCTTTGGGAGATCGTCGGCCGTCCAGCGGGCGAAGCAGTCGGCCATGAGGGCCCAGGTCTTCTCCAGCCCGTCGATCAGCTCGGCCGCCGTGCGGGGATGGTCCTCGTCGTCCTCCCAGCCGGCATCTTCGATGGCAAGGCCGGGAATCGTCGTCGTTTCCACCCGGAACATGTCGCGGAGGGCCGGGCTGCCCTCATGCATCCAGTCGTGGAACCAGAACATGCGGGCGCTCGCCATGTGGCTCGCAAGCTGCCAGATCGCCCACTGGTGGGGGGCAGGCTTCAAGGCGAGCTGGTCGGCGGTCAACGGGCGGAGGGCATCGAGGATGAGGCGGTTGTAATTCTCCCAACCATCGACAAAAACCTGTAGGGCGGGCGCGGCGGTCTTCGGCATGCGTGGAGTATCGCACCAGACAACGGCAACTCACAGGATGTCTGACATTCCTGCCGTGGGAGGCAGATGCCTTATGCGTGTCCAGGTGGCATGCGGCCACAGGGGGCCGCGGCTCCGCCAGCGTCGACCAACGGGAAGGCTCGTGCACAGATGTCGCGACAGCTTCCGCCGGTCTCGCGGCCACGGAGGGCCGCAGCCCCGTCGCATTGCTTAGCCCTTGGCGCGGTAGTCCTTGTAGGGGCCGTCGCGCCAGGCGAGGGCTTCCTTCAGGCCGCCGCCGCTCTGCATCGCTGCCTGCATCCGGTCCTGCCATTCGTAGCTGTGCTGGGTCATCTGGCCGAATGCGTCCATGTCGGTGCTGCTGCGGACGGAGCTGTAGATGCCCATGTTCTCGTAGAAGCGGTTCATGTTGAGCTTGAGCACGGCCAGGTGGTCGGAGCTCAGGTTGGCGATGCGGTCGGCGAACGTCTCGGTGCGCTCCTCGAGCTCGGCGAGGGGCCATGAGTAGTTGATCATCCCGATACGTTCGGCCTCGGTGCCGGTGATGCTTTCGCCGGTGTAGTAGAGCTCCTTGGCCTTTCGCATGCCGATGACGAGCGGCCAGATGACGCCCGTACGGCTGGTGCCGAGGCCACGAAGCCCGGGGTGTCCGAGCTGGGCGTCGTCGGCGGCGACGACGAGGTCGGCCATCATGGCGAGCTCGCAGCCACCCGCGATGGCGTAGCCGTGGATGCTGGCGATGGTCACCTTGGCCATGTTCCAGAAGTACATGTGGATATCGGTGACCTGCTGCATGCCGGTGCGGATGCCCATCACGAGGCGGCGGCCGTCATCAGTGCGGTTCTTGTAGCCGCGGACGATGGCATCGGCGCCACCGCGGGCGGGGGTCAGGTCGTAGCCGGCGCTGAAGGTTCGGCCGGCGCCGCGGAGGACAATGACGCGAGCGCTATCGTCGGCCTCAAGGTCGTGCAATGCCTCGTTCAGCTCGTAGAGCAGCTCCTGGCTGAGCGTGTTCATCTTCTCCGGGCGGTTCAGCGTGATGCGCGCCACCCGGCCATCGGTGCCAATGCGGTCCAAGGCCAGCGTCTCGAATGTCTTCGCCATGTTTACTCCCTCAACGATGTTTCGCGTGAGGCGAAATTATAGCGAGTGCTCGCAGCGGGCGTCGGTGGCCCGGCGGGCAGCGATTGGCACGTTGTTGGGCCAGGGCGCCGGGACCCTGATGGATTCGGCTAGCCGCGGAGCGGGAGGGAGACGGTCGCGGTGCCGGGGACGAGTGTTTGGCCGTCGGGGTTCCGTTCGAAGATCTCAAGCTCGACGATGCCGTGGTCTCCGTCGCGGTAGGCGCGGGCAACGGTGGCGGTCCAGGTGAGGTCCTGTTCGGGAAAGCCGCGGGCACGGTTCTGCCAGCCGGCATGAAGGACGCGCCCGGCAGGCCCCGCCCAGTCGGCGGCGAACTGGTAGAGCCAGGCGCCCTGCAACGGTCCGTGGACGAGGACATCCGGGTGACCTTCGACGGCGGCGTACTCGCGGTCGTAGTGAATGCGGTGGGGATTCTGGGTGGCCGCACTGAAGAGGAAGAGCTGGGCGCGGCTGGCGTTCTTGACCATCGGCGCGAGCTGTTCGCCTTCGCTGACATCTTCGAAGTAGCGCTGTGCCACGGTTCCTACCTCGCGATCGAAAGCGCACGGGCGCGGGCGACCACGCGGCCATGCTGGTTGGTGTAGGTGGTTTCCTGGGTGGTGAGGACGAAGGGGCCAGAGGACCCGGCCTTCTCCTCCAGGCTCTTGAGGCGGGTCTCGGCGCTGATCGTGTCGCCGACGAGGATGGGCTCGACGAAGTCCCACTCCTGTCCGCCGAACATGGTGCGAGTGACGCGAAGCGGGATGCCCTGGCGGCGGCCGCCGTAGAGGCCGTCCTCGCGAAGCTGTTCGAGGGGGCGGCCATCCTCCATCACCCAGCCGAGGAGCGTCGGCGGAACGACCAGGCCGGCATAGCCGGCGGCGCGGGCTGCTGCCTCGTCGAAGTAGATCGGGTTGAGGTCGCCGGCCGCCCAGGCGTAGCGCTGCGATTCGCGCCGCGAGATTGTCGCGGTCTGCCCCTCGCCCACGACCTGTCCGATACGTTCACGCGCCTCCGGAGGGATGAGGCTCTCCGTCTCAGTCACTGCAAGTCCTCCTCGTGGTTGCGGCGATCCTACGCCGTGGCGACTTCCCTTCGCAGGCGGCAACGAGACTGCTGCCGCGAGTGGCTAATAACGCCCCGGCGTCAGGTGGATCATCCGGTCCGGCTGTACGTCCGGTACGGGGCGACGAGCCGATAACCCATGCGCTCGTAGATGGCCTGGCCCATCTCTGAGGCTTGCAGAATTGAGACATCGCACCCGGCCCGTGCACCTTGCCCCACGGCATGCCACGTCATTGCTTCGCCGAGTCCGCCGCGGCGATAGGCTCCCAGCGTCGCAACGTTGTACACGCCGGCTGACCGACCGGTTTTCAGTAGTGTCGAGGTCGTCACGGGCTGCCCATCGACCGAGCCGAGATACCATTCGATGCTTTGGAACTCAAGAGCGGCCTCCGTCAAGAAGGCCCGGGCGATGTTCATGGGCATACCAAAACCGGCGGCCATTACCTCCCTGAAAACGTCAAACCGATCTCGACCAACCCGCTCAATCTCAAGCCCTTTCGGAGGCGAAGGCGCTTGGGGAACCGGGAAGAGCGCCATCCCGGGCACGGACGTCGACAAGGAGAGGCCGAGCGCCTCGGCCGCCCGCTCCGTCGGTGGATCTATGCCATCGCGAATCCGCATCACGAACGGCAGCCGGAGCCCGTCAAAGAAGGCGATCCCTTTCGTGAGAGTGGGCACAGGCCTATTGAGCGGACCGGTCACAAAGAGGATGTTGAATTGTGGGACCCGTGTCGCGCTTGCGATGCACAGAAGGTTGCCTTCCTCCAGCATTGGCGCGCCGCCTGCCCGCCCCAAGGTGGCGAAGGCGTCGAAGTAGTTGGTGTCGGCGAGTGCGGCCAGTTCGGAATCGTTCACAGGTTCCTCGAGCGCGCAGAGCATAGCACCTACCTGTCGTCTAGTAACGCCCCGGCGTCAGGTAGAAGTGGTAGGGGTCGAGGCGGCGGAGGGTCGCCAGCTCCTCGGCGGTCGGTGGCTCGAATCTCGCGGAGATTTGGGGCGACCTTCAGTGGCCAACCACACTGGGCCTTCACCACCTCCGGGTCCATGCCGGCGAAGACGCCCTCCAGCACCATTTCGCAGCTGCCGCTGTCGCCGCCGTCCGTCGTATCGAAGCCGAAGACGCCCATCGTGGAGACCACGACGTTCGTTCCCTGCGGTTCCAGCCCTGCCTCGCGCCGGGCGCCCGGCCCGGAAATGTACCCGGGGCTGGTGTTGAAGTCGACGCGGGGCACGAAGCGCCGCAGCTCCTGCGGCATCAGCGTCACGGTGCGCGGGGCCAGGCAGGCGATTTCCGTGTTTCCGCCGGTGCCGCCGAGCCGCCGTTCAGGCGCCAGGTAGTCGCCCATCACCAGCGTGTTCAGGTTGCCGAAGCGGTCGACCTGCGCCGCCGCGAGCACGCCGACCGTCGTGTTTCCGCCCATCAAGAGCGTGCCCAGGGCGTCCACCATGTCGGTCACCATCGCGGACCCGGCGTTGAGGATGAGGTCGTGAATGCCGACCGGCGCCCGCGGCACATCCTGCGGCGGGTCCCAGTCGAAGGCGCCGACCTCGGTGCAGATGACGAGTCCGGGCGCATGGTGCAGCTTCGCCAGCACCCCGGTCACCACCGGCAGCCCCATGCCGAGCAGCGCGACACCTTCCTTCGGCAGTTCGCGCGCCGCCACCACGCACATCATCTCTGCCAGGGTGTACTCGTCGCTCATCCGAAATGCAGCTCCGGGTTGTAGGTGTAGCGCACGCCGCCACCGGCATCGGGGCCCTCGGTGGCCCTGATACGAGCCAGGGCATCGTCGCCAAACACCTCGCGGTAGTGATCGAGGTAGGCGGCGCGGTCCGCGCAACCCGTGACCCATTCGTCCACGAACTGCTTGAAGCGCTCCCGGTCGCGCATGGCGCCGCCCATGGCCCGGACGTTGAAGGCGTAGTCGCTGTCGTAGTACCCGGCCACGGCGGACGGATGGGCGCCGTACGGCATGTGGACCACAGCCGCCACCTTGAAACCCGGCACGATGGTCCGGCCGGGGTCGTTGCGGATCACCTCGGGCTCGACGATCTCTTCGACCGAGACGATGACGTGCTTACCGGCCCAGTAGCCCCAGCGCGCATCCCCCTGGTGGCCCCAGGCTTGCACGTTCCCAAAGACGTCCGCGCGCTGCGCCGGCAGGATCACGACATCCGGCTTGAGCGCGGGGAGAAGGACGACCTTCTGGCCATCGAAGGGCGATTCCATCTCGGCCCACTTCTTGTCGCCGAGGTAACCGCCCGGGTGTGACTGGTACGCCGGCGCCAGGTAGTCGCTTCCGAGGAAGGATCGCGTGGGGATGAACGGGATGCCGAGCGCGCCCGCCATCAACATCAATGCGATCGCCTGGTTGCTGTAGTCCTCGTAGCGCAGCTCGCCCGACTCCATCATTTCCGTCACAGGGCCGGGCCGAAGGGCGCCACCGATGTAGCCCGTGCTGACCCGATCCACACAGCCCGCCATCGTTAGCAGCGTCCCGGGCAAGCCGACGGAGCCACCAACGACCTCCAAACGCCTCCGCTGCTGACGGATGATCTCGAAGGTCAGACCCATGGAGACGCTCGTGTAGCCGGCATACACGGTGTCGCCGTCCTTCAGGAAGCGGCTTACCGCTTCGGAAGCGGACATCAGTTTGGATTCGGGCATGGCGGGGATTGTACGGGGAACGAGGCGGGGAGTTGGTCGGCGGTTGGCCCGCGTGGCCACCCTCACCCTGCACCCTCTCCCTCCCGCCGGAGGGCGAGGGATGGTTCAGGAATGCCGGATCGACGGTCGCTGGGGTCGCGGCTCTCGGTGGCCGCGAGGGCTATGCCGCCACGGGTCTTAAGGCTTTGATTCCGATCCCGTGAAGCTCGATTTGGCCCGCGTGGCCACCCTCACCCTGCACCCTCTCCCTCCCGCCGGAGGGAGAGGGATGGTTCAGGGATGCCGGATTGACGGTCGCTGGGGTCGCGGCTCTCGGTGGCGGCGAGGGCTATGCCGCCACGGGTCTTAAGGCTTTGATTCGATTCCGGCGTTCCGTTTGGCCCGCGTGGCCACCCTCACCCTGCACCCTCTCCCTCCCGCCGGAGGGCGAGGGATGGTTCAGGAATGCCGGACACGGTCGCTGGGGTCGCGGCTCTCGGTGGCCCGAGGGCTATGCCCCACGGGTCTTAGGCTTTGATTCCGATCCCGTGAGCTCGATTTGGCCCGCGGCCACCCTCACCCTGCACCCTCTCCCTCCCGCCGGAGGGGAGGGATCGGTCGGGGCGATGTTCAGGAGCCGCACTCCTAAGGTGCTACGACCCTGGAACGCGCGCCGTACCCATGGCCTGCGTCCTTGACCGTCGCGCCCTCTTCGCCCCGGCCGAATCAAAGATCCGCTACGATCCGCGCACCTATCACGAACCCCACCCGGAGGCTTTCGCCCATGTATCGACCCAATCGCATGAAATTCGGCATCTTCCTCGCGCCCTTCCATCGTGTCGGTCAGAACCCGACGCTGGCGATGAAGCGCGACATGCAACTCATCGAGCACCTGGATTTCCTCGGCTTCGACGAGGTGTGGATCGGCGAACACCACAGCTACGCGCGAGAGATCATCGCGGACCCGATGATCTTCATCGCGGCCGCGGCTGAACGGACGCGACGGATCAAGCTTGGCACGGGGGTGACGTCGCTGCCCTACCACCATCCGTTCATGGTGGCCGACCGGCTGCTGCAGCTCGACCACATGACCGAGGGCCGTGTCATGCTTGGTTGCGGTCCGGGTGTCCTCGCTTCGGACGCCTACATGATGGGGATCGACCCGACGACACAGCGGCGAAAGATGGACGAGTCGCTCGACGTCATCATGCAGCTCCTTCGCACCCGCGATCCCATCTCGGTGGAGACGGATTGGTTCACGCTCCAGGACGCCCGTCTGCAGCTGGCGAATTTCACTGACCCTCACCCGCCGGTGGCCGTCGCTTCGACGTTTACACCCAGCGGGCCGACCGCGGCGGGGAAATACGGCATCGGGCTGCTCTCGGTCGCGGGCGTGAGCCACGACGACTTCGACCGGACCTGGGGCTGGACCGAAGATGCCGCTGCCGAGTCGGGCCAGACGGTGTCGCGCGCTGACTGGAAGGTGGTGCTTCCCATTCATCTTGCCGACTCGAAGAAGGAAGCGATTGCGGACGTCCGCGACGGCTACCTTCGCCAGGCATACATTGGCGACCGCCTGAGCGGCAACAACACCGGCGCGGTGCCGTCGTTCTTTGGAGGCGCTCCTGATATCGATGGAGCGATGGAACGCGGCGGGGTCATCGTCGGGACACCCGACGATGCGATAGCCGCCTTGAAGACGATCCAGGAGCGATCGGGTGGCATCGGCGGCCTCCTCGGACTCGCGCACGAGTGGGCGACCCCCGAGAAGACGCTGCGCAGCTATGAACTCTGGGCTCGCTACGTCGCGCCCGCCTTCCAGGGCCAGCTCGAGGTGATGACGGAAAACCGCGACTGGATTGAGACCAACGTCCAGACCGTCCACCGGGGGACTGCCCAGGCCAGCGCGAAGGCCTTCCTCGATGCCGGCAAAGAACTCCCCGAAGCGATGCAGAAGGCGATGGAGGCAGCCCGGCACGCCCGGGAGTAGGGCGCTCGTCAGTTCGGGTGCCTTGAGCTTCGACCGACCCTCACGTCCACCCTCACCCTGCATCCTCTCCCTCCTGCCGGAGGGCGAGGGAGTTAGGACTGGAGCCGTTGGAGCGAGGGTCGCCTGGCGGGGAACGCGGCAGTCGGAGCGAGTCGGACGGTTTTTCGGGGGGTGCAGGGCCGGGCGGGCGTTTGGGCCCTCGTGGCCACCCTCACCCTGCACCCTCTCCCTCCCGCCGGAGGGCGAGGGAGTTAGGACTGAGTGGTTGGGGCGATGTTCAGGAGCCGCATCGCTCGTTCCCGGTTGCTACGGCGCGCATGAAGCCCTCTCCCTGGACCGTAGGGAGAGGGTTTGGGTGAGGGTCGCCTGGCCATGGAAACGCGGCGGTCGGAGGGCCCGACGGTCTTCGAGGCATGCAGGGCCGGCGGTCGCTATTTGGCCCGCGTGGCCACCGCTCACCCTGCACCCTCTCCCTCCCGCCGGAGGGCGAGGGAGTTCGCACTGGAGCCGTTGAGGCGATATTCAGGAGCGGCACCGCGCGTCCCAGGTTGCTACGGCGCACATGAAGCCCTCTCCCTGGGCGCGCAGGGAGAGGGTTGGGTGAGGGTCGCTTGGCCATGGAAACGCGGCAGTCGGGGCCCGACGGTTTTTCGGGGGCGTGCAGGGCCGGGCGCGTTGGGTTTGAGTGGTTGGGGCGATGGCCGCGCGTTTCGAAGCATGCGGCGGTCACTCCAACCGGCACCGCGCGCATCAAGCCCTCTCCCTGGGCGCGCAGGGAGAGGGTTGGGTGAGGGTCGCTTGGCCATGGAAACGCGGCAGTCGGAGCGAATCGGACGGTTTTTCGGGGCGTGCAGGGACTGGCGGGCGTCTTGGCCCGCGTGGCCACCCTCACCCTGCACCCTCTCCCTCCCGCCGGAGGGCGAGGGAGTTAGGACTGAGTGGTTGGAGCGATATTCAGGAGCTGCACCGCACGTCCCAGGTTGCGACGGCGCACATCAAGCCCTCTCCCTGGGCGCGCAGGGAGAGGGTTGGGTGAGGGTCGCCTGGCGGGGAACGCGGCCTCGCCCGCCTGCCCTACGTCGCCGCCCCGACTGCCTCCGTCGCCATGGCCTTCTCGATTTCCCAGCGGACCCAATAGAAGCACACGGCGAAGTAGAGGACGTTGAAGGGAAGGCCGAGGACGCGGCTGAGGATGACGTAGTTGTTGGTTGAAAGGGCATCCAGCATGTACCAGCGGATGATGCCGGTGGTGATGTTCACGACGACTACGATGAGCGTCAGCCAGACGAATGCCCGGTGGTCCACGGCGAGCAGCGGGCGTACGGCGGGCACGAGTTCGCGGGTGACCATGCCGACGAGGGGGCGGCCAACCGCAATTGTCCCCAGGGCCAGCGGGACGGTGAGGAAATCGCTGACGATGTTCTGGGCGGCGAAGGCCTTGTCGCTTTCGAGGACGAGACCGACCACCGCCGACGCTGCGATGATCGCAAAGCTGACCGAGCTGAGGAACCGGATCACGCCGCTGTCCCTGTTCCGGTAGAAGACGACCACGGCCGTGGCGAAGCTTGCCGCGATGGCGACGCGGGGGTCGGCCACCTGGTTCAGCACCCAGAAGACGAGGGCCGGCAGGATCCCCTCCGCCATGGCCGGGTTGTAGCGGAAGTCGCGGAAGCTGAGGCCGCGCGCCGGGCTCTCTGCCGTCATGACCGTGCCACCAATCGCATGCGCTCAGTGTATGCGGACGCTGGCCCTGCTGGTTTGCGGGAGTTTACCGATGATCAGGGCATGGATGCAGCATCATTGTGGGCCGCCGAAGCCGGCGCACCGGTGGAAGTGCTGCCCCGCACGGGCGGCAAGAACCCCTGGTGCTATGGCGTCCTCGGTACTGCCCGGGGCTTCCTGGTGGAAGTCGACATCACCGGGATCTGCCCGCTCGAACCGCACGACGACGTGATCCTCGCGGGGGGCCCGACAGGCTCCCGCATGGCTGCCCTCGCCCGCTTCCGGGAGATGAAGGACAGCGTCGCGGTGTTCAAGCGGATGAGCCCCTGGCGGCCGGTCGACACGCGTGCCTTCACGCGCTTCCCGGTCGAACTGCGCACGGTGGTGGTTGGCGAACACGAAGACAGCGCCCGCCACGGCCGCACGCTCGACCTTTCGCGCGGTGGGCTCGCCGTGCTCATCGACGATGGCACCCTGGAGTCGGAAACGCTGGACGTGGCGTTCGGTGACGCCAACTCGCCGTACCTGCCCTGCCGGGTTGTCGGACGCCGCTCGGTCGGCGACGGCACTATCCTCCACCTGGCCTTTGCCGAAATGGGCAAGCGCGAACAGGCCTGCATCGACGCCCTGGTGGACGAACTCAGCGCTGCGCTGGAGCTGGCCGCGGCCAGCTAGGGCGACGCCAACCACCTTGGGCTGTCGGTGGGAGCCGTTGGGCGGTGCGCCTGGTGCTGCGCTACCCCGGCAGGTCAAGGGTGACACAGAAAAGGCCCAGAGTGGGCCCTTTCTGCTTCCTGCGTTCGAAGTTATCGACCGGATAATTCAGTCCGCCGTATCAGCGAGACCGTTCGGGCTGTTGGCTGGCCGGTTTGCTTCGTTCTGGAACGGCTGGCCAGCGCCCGCGCCGCCCGCACCGGGGTTGGCATTGATCGAAAAGGCATCTGCCGTTGACGAGTCGCTGTCCGCCATATCGGCCACCCCGTTTGGACTGCCAGCAGGCCGGTTCGCCTCGTTCTGGAACGGCTGGCCCGCGCCCGCGCCGCCCGCACCGGGGTTGGCATTGATCGAAAAGGCATCTGCCGTGGACGAGTCGCTGTCCGCCATGTCAGCGAGGCCGTTCGGGCTGTTGGCTGGCCGGTTTGCTTCGTTCTGGAAGGGCTGTCCGGCGCCCGCGCCGCCCGTACCGGGGTTGGCATTGATGGCGGAGACATCGCTCGTTGATGAGCCGCTCGCCGTACCGTCGTTCGCAAGCCAAACTGCAGCGATCGTCACAAGGACGATGGCAGCGGCAATGGAGATGAACGTGGCTCCCAGTCGCCCTTGATGCGCTCGAAGCCAGGTCGGGGCTGCCTTGGTGTGGATGGTCGTGGTCATTTCGTTTGTCCTCCCGCCAGTGCCGTGTCTTGATGCACTGGCTACGGGAACGAAATTAGTGACGTACGACGCCCGCCACATCGTGGCGACTACTCAACTACGGAGACTGCGGAACTTTGGGGGTAACTACTCAGGTACCTCGCCGGCAACGGAAATCAGTCCGTTGGCGATCGCCCATGAGGTTGCTGCCGCCCGTCCCCTCGCGCCGATCTTTCCGTAGGCGTTGGCGATGTGGTTCTCGACTGTCCTGACGGAGAGAACCAGGGTCGCGGCAATTTCTCGGTTCGTGTATCCGGATGAAACGAAGCGCAGGACCTCGAACTCCTGGCGGCTAAGGCCACCCGGCCGCTTGATCTTTGCGTCCTCCCCCTTCTGGTGGAGTAGTGCCACGCGGGTGAGCAAGTCTTCTGCCTCGACAAGAGCCGCCTCGACGTTCACATCCGGGGCGGTCTTGATCTGGCGATTGGCTGTCGACTTGCCAAGTGCTTCCCATAGCAGTTCTATGCTTCTCCGCATAACCAGTACGTCCGGACCGTTCGGCTCGAGACCGATGGAGGAATCAATTGCGATTGCTGCTTGCAACAGCCGCATCGCGAGGGCGGGATCCCCAGTTAACGAAGCCACCAGGCTTACCCCAACAAGCACCGCCGACGACCCATAGAGCGTCTTGTGGTCGATGACATTACGAATTGCCACCTTCAGCAATGGGATAGCCGCCTTCGTATCGCCTTCCATGAGCTCGACGTAGGCCAAATTTGCCAAGCATAGCCATTCGCGGCTGCCTTCCCGGCCGGGAACCGCCTGACGGGCGGCCAGCGCAGCGCGATAGTGGGCGCGCGCTGCGGCGAGGTCACCGCGTTCCCGCGCTAGCTCGCCGAGAGTGTTGAGAAGCCCCCCCGTCATTTGTCCGTCGCCGACCGTTCGCAACAGCGCCAGGTCTGCCTCGAGATCACGCTGCAAGGCCGGATGGACGTAGCTCGCGATGAAGGCGAAGGTCGCTTTGTCGTGTGCTGTTCCGGCTCGTTCTATCAACGGCTCGCTTTCAGCAAGGGTTTGCACAGCCTCTTCCGTGCCACCCCGTTGGATAGCGAGGATCCCGCCAATGTAGACGAGCGCCTGGCCAAGGGCGGCTTCATTCCCGGCCGTACGTGCACCCAGAGCGGCTTCCTTCAACTCGATCAATGCGCCCGGAAAGTCGCCCGCCGACTGTAGAAGAATCCCCAGTCCGATCCGGGCATGCAAGCTCTCATCAGTGTGCTGACCGGGGTTGGCCGCAAGGAGTTCGCGCAGGTACTCCACGCCTTCAGCGATGGGACCACGGTGACGCCAGAGCCCGACCGCGTCGCAAGCGAGCTTCAATCGTTCTGCCGTGATCCCGCGTGCGGTGGCACTCCAGGCCAGCGCGCCGCGGAGATTTTCCCTTTCCAACGATAGCCGGTCGAGCCACTCTGAATGCTGTGGGCCGCGTATTCCGGCCTCGGCCTCCTGAGCGGTCGCACACATCCACTCGAAGTGGCTACGGAACCAGCGATCGTGGTCCGTAAGGCAGGATGCCGCGTGAATTCGGATGCTTTCGAGCATTCGATAACGCGTTGGCTCCAGGTCGTTGTCGCGGACAACGAGCGACCGATCGACGAGGAGGGCGAGCACGTCGACAACCTCCTCGTGAGCAATACCATCGCCCGAGCAAACTGCTTCGGCCGCCGCCAGCGTCCATCCACCCGCGAATACTCCGAGACGCTGATAAAGGGACGCTTCTCGCGCTGAGAGAAGCTGGTAACTCCAGTCGACTGCAGCCGCTAGCGTTCGATGCCGCTCGGGCAAGGTGCGGCTTCCGGTCGAGAGGAGGACGAATCGGTCGCCAAGACGAGCGTGGATTTCTGAGACCGATAGGGCCCTGGTCCGGGCAGCGGCAAGTTCAATCGCCAGGGGCACACCGTCCAATTGCTGGCAGATCTGGCGCACCACTTCCGCACGCGACGCGTCGGCCGACGCAGGCGCCAGAGCGCGAGAGCGATCATCGAACAGTTCCGGAGCTTCGGTATCGAGGTCCAGTGGGGGTACTTCGATGAGCCACTCACCGGCAACCGACAACGGCTCGCGACTCGTTGCGACGATGTGGACAGATGGACAGGAACCCAACAGTCGGGCGATGTAAGAAGCGACGTCATCGATCACTTGCTCGCAGTTATCGACGACAAGCAGCGCTGTACCGTCGCGAAGGTAGGAGATTACGTGGTCACCGGGCGGGAGGTTGCTGTCATCGATCAGACCAAGAGCAGCACCAACGGCACGATCGACGCCGATAGCGTCAGACACGGGAGCAAGGTCGATGAACCAGGCGTCGGCCGGGTGGGCATCAACCCACGCATGTGCCGCCTCGACCGCGAGCCGCGTCTTGCCGATTCCAGCAGACCCGACAAACGTGACGAGGCGCCCCTCAGTGATGCGCTCGACTGCCTCGGCTAGTTGCTCGGCGCGTCCGATGAATCGCGTTAGTGGGAGGGGCAGGGTTGGACGCCGGCCACTCCCGCCTGCTTCCGTCACGAACTCAGTATAGAACCGTTCGGCCAGCCATCAGGTGGCCTCGCGAACCCTAGAACAGCTGCTTCGCCAGCGACAGCGCTCCCTGCTTCCACGGCACCCGGTGGGTGACGCCTGAGGCGTGCTCGAATTGGGCGAGGTTGGCGAGATACCACTCGTAGTTGCGGATCAGCGCGTCCTTGTTCGAGTACTTCGGCTCCTAGCCCAGGACGTTCTCGGCCTTCTCAATCGAGACGAACGAGTCCTTGCTGGCCGTCTCGTAGACCCACGGCGTAGAGCGGCGAGAGGTGCAGCGCTCCAGCATGCGCAGCGCCCAGAGGGCCGGCGCCACCGGGAGCGGGACGAATCTGCTTGCCGAAGCCCGGCGTGGTCCAGCACCGCCTGATAAGTCCTCGCGCATGGTGCGTGAATTCCTTCGCGCCGATGTTGAAGGTGTCGTTCGACCTTCGCCTTGTCGAGCGTGGCGCACAGGTAGATGGCGTCGCAGAGGTCTTCCACGTCGAGCAGTTGGTAGCGGTTGTTGCCGCTGCCGAGCATCGGGAAGCCTTGTGCCGTCCTTCGCCCAGTCGTAGAACAGCGCGAACACGCCCAGCCGCTCCGGGCCGATGAACGACTTCGGGCGGATGATCGGCACGCACATGCCCTTGCCGCGGAAGCCTTCGCATAGCTGCTCGGCCTTGAATCTTGGCTTGCCGTAGGGCCCGACGCCGATCAGCTTGTCGGTTTCGTAGAGCGGGTGGTGATCGGGCACGCCGTAGACCGCCGTCGAGGAAATCTGGATGAAGCGCTCGACGCCGTGCTCGTGCGCCGAGTCGATGCACGTTGCGCGTGCCGTCGATGTCGGTCGAGAAGATGTCTGCTTCGCTGTAGAGCGGCAGCGCCGCCGCCGTATGGATGACGATGTCGATGCCTTCCATCGCCTCATCGACCGCCGCGCGGTCGCGGATGTCGCCCTTGTAGATCCGTGACCTGGTCGCGTTCCGGGTAGTCGAAGTCGGCGATGTCGAAGCGAGGCGACCTTGTGCCCGCGCGCCAGCAGGTAGCGCGCCAGGTTGATGCCAAGGAAGCCCGCGCCGCCGGTGATCAGGTAGGATTGTGGCGTGGGCAGAGGCGAACTCCTGTGGCGGCGGGAGTTTCAGTGTACGGGCGGGCACGTCATAGCGGAGCCGCGACTTCGGTCCAAGCCCGGGCGACCCTCACCCCACCCTCTCCCTGCGCGGCCAGGGAGAGGGCTTGATGCCAGCCTCGTCGAGTTGGCCAACAAATCCCTAGCCCGCGACATATCGCACCAAACGCTCTCCGGGTAGTCGAAGGGCAGCAGGTCGAAGCTCGTGACGCTGTGCCCGCGCTCCAGCAGGTAGCGCGGGCACGTCATAGCGGAGCCGCGACTTCGGTCCAAGCCCGGGCGACCCTCACCCCACCCTCTCCCTGCGCGGCCAGGGAGAGGGCTTGATGCCAGCCTCGTCGAGTTGGCCAACAAATCCCTAGCCCGCGACATATCGCACCAAACGCTCCCGTCCACACATTTCCCTCTCCCTTGGCGAAGGGAGAGGGTGCAGGGTGAGGGTGGGTCCCGAGAGCCAATCGCACGCCGGGCCGTGGGCACTCGGAATGAAATGCCGACTTATCGAAACATCTTGACCCGCTGTGGCAAGGTGTTGGCATGAACCGCATCGGCATCGCGCTGTCAATCGCCAGTCTCTCCCTCGCGGCCGTTGTCACTGCCTGTGACGACACAGCTCAAACGCCCGCCTCTGCGGAATCAGCGGTCGACCAAACCACGTCTTTTGGCGAGTTCCCGATTCTTTGGCTTGGCCCGGAATTCGAAGGTCTCGAACTTTCGCACTTCGGCCGTGTCAAAAGGGACGATCCCTATTCGGTTGATCGCGTCTTTCTTATCTACGGTAGTTGCCAACCAGCCCCCTCCAATGAAGAGCCGTCGTGCCTCCCGCCGCTCAAGTGTCGACCTATAACCGCGGCACGGTCCCTCCGATCGATGAGTTCGGCGACGGCGGAGAGCTGCCGGACCCATTTGTTCACGAAGGGGTCCCGGGCCGCATTCTCAGTTCGGGCCAGGTACGCCTCTGGTTCGCCAACGGGCTCGTAGTTTCCGTTAGTAGTGACTACGAGATGCGTGTCAGTGGCAGCCTTAGCCGAGCCGTCGATGCCCTTGTTCTTGCGAACGGCGCAGTCCCTGGCGTTCCCGACATCGGCGCCGGTCAGTCGGCCGGCCGGGAGCTTTCGTCCATCGGCGAAATCGCCCTGGATGATTGAGGGCTCTCTTGGTGTCGCGAACTCACACCGTCAGCCATGCAACATCGGTTGAGCTCGCCCACCTGCTCCTCAGGTCCAAAGCCCGGGCGACCCTCACCCAAGCCTCTCCCTGCGCCCCAGGGAGAGGCTTGATATATGTCGACGCGGTTGGAACGACTGACTGGCCTTCTCGTCCCGGGGTGCGTTGGACGTCTGTTGCAACCGCTCCAGCTACCCTGCGTGATGGGCAACCGAGCGCCCGACTCGAACCACCCCTTGACCCCATATGGCACCCTCAATCCATGGAACGGGATTGGAAACTCCCCGTCGCCGCCATCGGCATCCTGGCGATCGTCGCCGTCGCAGCCTTCGCGTTCGCTTACCACCCCGAGCGCACCACACCCCCTCTGGCCGAACCATTTGACTCAACCGGCCGCACCCGGCCGTCCTGGGCCGACAACAGCGACGCCCGCGAGGACGCCAGGAGCGTCCACAAGGTGGAATACAGCTACACCTTCGTCGCGGCGACCGGGAGCAATGGCAAGGACGCCACCCTCAGCACGGTCCGCGATACCTGGATCGAACTCGACGCCGACGGCCGCCCGCTGCGCGCCACCGGCGGCACCCGAACGGGCACTGGCGACAACCTCAGTTACCGCTGGTACGCATCGCCCGCGGGCGAATGGAACTGGGAGTGCCGCGGTACTGCAGGCGACGGTCCGCTCATGCATGCGATGCCGTTCCGCCCGGATATCGACGGGATGCTCGCCTCGGGGTTCGAGGCAACCCCCGTCGAACCAATCATCCTGCCCGACGAATCGCCCGCGCCGCCACCACCGGCCGCCGGCTCCGACGCCCTGCTCGCCGCCCGGGAGTTGGCCGGGACATTCGAAGGCGAAGACTCCACCATAGACGAGCGGCGCTACCTCCTCGATGGCGATGCCCGCGTCATCGCCTACTTCGCTACCTCGCGCAAAGACGGCGTACTCATCGGAGCGACCATCAAGCTCGTCACCACCCTCGAGTTCGACGTTCCCGTCGCCGACATCCTCGACACCGAGGAAACCGCCTTCACCCTCGATTGCGGCCCCCTGACGGCGATTTCGTGAAGGCATGAACGACCTCGGGAGCCGCGCATCGCCACCCTGGTGGACCTTCGCGGTCTTTGGAGTCGCATCGGTCGCCGTCGGTTTTCTGGCCGCCTTCACCCTTGTCGGCGCCCTCTTCGTGTGGCTCGGCGTCGCAGCATTTGCTACCACCATCCTCGTGGCCTGCCGGGTCCAACTCGCCTTCGCGCTCCTCGGAGGCGCCATGGTTTTCGCGGCCCTCGCGGGCTACACCATCCTGACGATTGCCAGCGCCTCATAGCAGAGCCGCGACCGCGAGGGAGCGTACGGATCTCCCAGCCGTCGATACCCACGAGGCGAAACAAACGCGCGCCGTCGCCACAACACCATCCTCGGACCGTCGCCTCGTGCGCTGGCTGTCGTGCGCGCCTGAGCGAAACCGCGCCCCTAACCGACCTGTACGTTCGGGCCGACCACCGTCACCGGCACGTGGGAACGGCGCATCACTTCCGCGGCCACGCTGCCAAGCAAGGCGCGACTAATCCCGGCCCGGCCGTGCGAGGCCAGGGCGATCAGGTCGGCGCCCTTCGCCGTTGCGGCATCGATGATCGCGTCGGCGGGGTCGTCTGTTGAGGCTTCGACAAACGCCTGTGCGCGGCCTCCGAAGCAACGCTCGCTCACCTGCTCCAGGTACTGCTCGAACTCGCGATGGCGTCGCTCCAGGGCCTGCGTCCGGTCCTCGTCCACGTGCACCGACTGGAGGGGCACCGTGAGGGGCGTTCCGCTGAACGCGGCCTGAGGCGTCGTTTCGAATGTCTGACGGTGGCTGGCCGTCTCGTGCACCCGTTTCGGGTCAAAGACCGTATAGAGGGTCACCTCCGCCGCGGACTCGACAGCCCACGGACCCAGCGCCATGGCCGCCTTCTCACTTCCCTCGCTGCCGTCCAACGCAATCAAAACCTTCATTTCGTGCTCCTTCGCTTCGTATCACAAAGTAGCGCACCGCGCGGCGCCGCCGAGAAGGGCTAACCGGGTCACAACGACGGACCGTTCGGCCCAACTGCCTGCGGGAAAGCAGGCGGGCTGGCAAATCCCGTGTGGCATCATGGTGGCGGCAACGTCCGTGTGCGGGGGCGATGCGGACGGAGGTGCGCCGTGCCCAGCCTGCCCCGCGCAGAGGTCGAAACCGAGCTGGACCACGAGCTTGCGGAACAGCACTGCTCCGGATTGACCTGGGCTGGAAGAGCGAGCGGTCGCCGCCTGTGCGATGAACGTCGACGACGAAGCGCTTGCCGGGGCGCTTGGTCCTCAAGAAGATCTGCAATGCGGCCGTGCGCGGCACAACGCTTCTCTGGGGACCGCACTAGCCGACCAATACAGCTGTACGCAATCAATCGCCGAATCGGAGTTAACGACATGCACGAGCACACGCAAACACTTGGGACTCGTCCTGGGGCCTGCTGCCACGTCGGCGTCGTGTTACTGCCTGGGACCCTGGGGACTGGGCGTAACGAATCCCCCATGGAGTTCCGATGCAATTCCCGCTGCCGCTGCTGCCGACGAGATCCAGCGCTGGTCGGATGCGAAAACGGCAACGTCGGCGAATTTTCACCAAACGGCGGCGATATCCGCACAATTCGTCAGACATGGTCGGGCTGTGTAGTCTCGTGCGACGGCAAGAGTAGGGGACTGACGGGCTCATCCATGAAATCGATTGAGGCCATCCATGCCCGAGAAGGGATCGGACGACGCATATGGCCAACAATTTTCCTACGCGTGGCTATGGCTCTACGCGGATTGGGGCTGTTGCAGGTCGTCGCGCTTGCGCTGATCGCGGTGTTAGCCGCAAGAGCGACGGGTGGACAAGCAGAGGCGGGTCCGGCACTGCATCGAGGCAAGTGCCTCGGATTGGCGCGTAGCCAACGCTCAGCGGCGGGCCTACACGTGGACAATCTTCGCGTCGAACGCTGGGCTACGGAGGCCTCGACTTGACCACAGAGGCCGTTCGTGAGTCTGGCACGTTTCGCCGTACTGGTTGATCGGGACAGCAGCCAACCGGCTCGGCAACGCCACTCTGGAGGAGTTGTACGTGTCCGGGGTGGTGATCCTTGGCCTCAACATGACGGTCGAGCGAACTGGCAGAGTCGCAGCCGGCTGCGAATCGTGAGTGCAGTGACTTGCCGACCTGCAACCGCCCGCCGGAGCCGGGTTCAGTCCGTGGCACTGGCTCGCGGGTCATACGAATGCAGCAAAACCTGAAGCTCCGCTGCAAATATGATGCTCGACGATACGACACAGTTACCATTGCGATCGACGAAGCATTCGCACCGGCGGAGAAAGGGTCGGATTCAGGCCGCGACTCGTTGTTTTCTGCGGCGGTAAGCATCGATACACTCGACCCGTCGACGAGTCATCATCCGCCAGTTCACCGCCCGCCATGCTGTCCACAACGCGGTCGATGTGCTCTACATGGACCCTGCCAAAGCCGACGCTCAGCTGGAACTCAACATCTGGTACTACTCGCATGTCGCTAAGCGAACGGACCAAGATGGGTTGAGCAAAGAACGGCCAAGGTAGACGCGAGTCACCGTCGCTGGCGAGCGCCTGGTGTAAAGCCAGTACTCGAATTGCTTACATGACTTCCACCCGTACGGATTCCAGGTGCGCAGCCAGGCTTGATGATCCCCCGACCAATGGGTCCACCCACCACGCGCCGCATGATCGCTGAGCGCCTCCCGGTTCTCGCTGCCACCTTCCGCGGGAATTGCCCCCATTCGTGACGCACCGAGAGCAGCCGCGGTAGCAGCTTGCGGTTCACGAACGCCTCGTCCAGGCGGAAGCCGTTGCGGCCGTTGGGGTAAAGGAAACCGGGATGACGCCGTGGCATCATGGTGGCGGCAACGTCCGTTTGCGGGGGCGGTGCGGACGGAGGTGTGCCGTGCCCAGCCTGCCCCGCGCAGAAGTCGAAACCGAGCTGGACCACGAGCTTGCGGAACAGCACTCCAGCGGATTGACCTGGGTGGAAGAGCGAGCTGCGGCGGCCTGTGCGATGAACGTCGACGACGAGGCGCTTGCCGAGGTGTTGTCCGTCAGCATTGAAACCGTGCGCGGGCAACGCTTCCGGGCCGCCCACAAGATCCTGGACTTCACCGTCGCTCCACGGGATCGCCTGCACCTGGGCCGCTGGGGCATGTTCCACTGGGACTGCTGCCTGGTACGGGCTGGGGAACGAATCATGGATGGGACGTGGCTGGAGACGTGAGATCAAACGTGGCGTTTCACCGGAGTCAGTGTACATCTGGATAAGGTTATGGCCATGAGCCATAGACTATTGTGGGCAACGTTGCCAGCTATCGTGCTTACTTTCGCCGTTCTTGGTGCCTCTGAGTCGGCGAAAGCGTACAATCTATGGTACGCAAGCTGGCCGGACATCACGAATTTGAACGTCTGCGTGAACGGATCCACGAGCGCAACGTACGCAAACCAAACGCTGACGGACTGGAATGCCACAGCTACCGACTTTGGCTATACAGGCAATTGCACCTCTCCGCAGATTCGGTTTTGGGATTGGTCCGGTGGACTCTATGGAACGGATGGACAGTCGACGAGAGTCACGGACGGTGGCTCGACGATCTTGTATGTATCGATCGAGCTCAACGTCGACTACTATCCCTACTACGCTGATGGCGCCAGGCTCAGCGTCGCGGCCCACGAGTTTGGTCATGCCTTGGGGCTAGACCATCAGAGTGGATACGCCGTCATGAATGCCGTGACATGTTCCGGTACGGGAACGCGGTGGTGCTGGTATGGCATTGAGACTCCCGTCGGGGATGACGTCCAGGGAGTTAACGCCAAATACTGACTTCCTTTCGTCCGAAGTCGATGGGAACGTGGAGGCTTAAATGAGAATTTTGCTTGCGACAGGGGTCGTTGGTTTGGCGCTAGTTGCAATGGTTGCCGGAAGCGCGGCTCTTCAAGGGCAGGCCAACAGACCCAGCCCGGCCGATATCAGTGCGGTTGGTCCGGCGACAGAACCAGGTGCGCGGCCATTCAGCATCACGCCTCCCTTCGTCGCAGAGACAGAACTCAGTTATGCGAAGGCTTATACAGACATGCGCGATTTGGTTGCGGATGCCGATCTCGTGGTCGACGTTTCGGTTAGGGCCGTCGCCCGTACCGACGTTCGGGGATCCGTGGAGGAGGGGACCTTTCGTGGTGTCGACACAGTGTTCGCCGTAACCGTGCTCGCAGTGGGTGTAGGTCCTGATGTCAGTGTCGGCCAGATGCTGATGGTTTCGCAGCCTGGCGGCCAACTGGACGGACTTCGTGCGAGCATAACCGGATGGCCGTCTCTGGATGTTGGCGAAGAGTACGTCCTGTTCCTTTCAGCCGTGCCTGACGCCGAACTCTATCAGATCCAGGGCGGACCGATGGGAACGCTAATAGTGACGGGTGGGAAAGCTACATCGATCAGCAAGGCTGGCGGCGATCCCGAGCTGCCAGACCTCGGCTTCATGGATCGTGCAGTTGCCCGTGTCTTGGAAAACGCCGCTGATATGAACTCTGACTAGGCTCCCACCTCCACCACCAGCGCCGCGTGGTCGCTGAGCGCCTCCCGGTTCTCGCTGCCACCTTCCGGTTGCCCCCATTCATGGCGCACCGAGAGCAGCCGCGGTAGCAGCTTGCGGTTCACGAACGCCTCGTCAAGGCGGAAGCCGTTGCGGCCGTTGGGGCTATACCAGGTGAACTCCCGCCGGTCGCCGTGCAGGTAGCGGAAACTGTCGCGCCAGCCGGCCCGCTCCAATGCGTCAAACCAGGCGTTGTCGGCCGCGCTGAAGACGGCGTTCTCCTCGTCCAGCAGCGGCCGGCCAAGGTTCGTATCGCCCACGAACAGGGCCGGGCCACCCCGCCAGCGTTGGGCCGTCGCCACCACCGCGTCCATGAAGGCCCGCTTCCGGGCGCGGTCGGGCACGAAGTTGGGGATGTGCATCGCCCCCACGGTGAAGCCGGCGCCATCGACCTTCAGCAGCAGCCATCGTCGCGGTTCGACCGGCGCCCGCCCGAGGCCGATCCGTTTCAGCGGCCAGCGCGAAGCCACGAGCAGGCAGTTCTCCGCCAGAAGACGCCTGTTCGCCGTCGAGTACTGGTGGAAGAGCCCCTGTTTCGCGAGCGCATCGGCGATGCTCGTGCTGCCCAGCGTCCCCCGGAACTCGCTGAGCACGACCAGGTCCGGCGCCCAGCGTTGGAGCTGCCCTGCTATTGCCTCGGAGCGCGTGCCGCCGCCGGCCCTGATGTTCCACGCGACGACCCGCACCGGCATCCGGCGAGCCTAATCGCTTCGCCCTGCACCGCCAAACGGGTTCGGCCCCCCGTCCACAGTCATCGTGGATGTCGTAGCATGCGGCTCGCGGAACAAAGCCCTCGCCGGCGGGCCACGATCGCCGGCCAGCGCCCGCGCAAAACTCAGGTGGAAAGGAGCACACCATGGCCTGGTTCGACCACGGCGAAGCCCATATCTGGTACGAAGACGCCGGCGGCGGCGACCCGCTTCTCCTTCTTCCCGGTTGGGGCGGCGACCTTAACGAGGTTGCCGTCGTGCGGGCGGCCCTCGAGACCCGCTTCCGGGTCATCGCCGCCGACTTGCCGGGATCCGGCAAGTCCGGACCGCAGCCACGAACCTATACAGCCTCCTACTACGCCGACGACGCGAAGGTCTTTCTCGCCATGCTCAATGCCCTCGGTGTCGCCCCCGCGCACGTCGTCGGATTCAGCGATGGAGGCGAGTACGCCCTCCTGATGGCGGCCCTGGAGCCCGGGACGGTCCGCTCCGTTGCCGCCTGGGGAGCCGCCGGCAGCCTTGGCGACAATGTCATGCTCGCCGACCTCTTCGGCTCCGTGATAGACAATCCCGCGCCACCCATGGCCGAATTCTCGGGCTACCTGAAGGCCACATACGGCGAATCCAACGCTCGCATCATGACTCAGAGTGCTGCTGCTTCATTCCGCGCGATCATTGCCGCCGGAGGCGACATCAGCCGGTCGCTCGCCGCAAGCATTACCTGTCCCACGCTTCTCATCACCGGCGAAAACGACTTTATAGCGCCGCCCGCCCTCGTCACCGATATGGCCCAGGCCATTCTCAGTGCTACCTACGTGGAGGCCGCGGGGGCCTCGCACTCCGTCCACGAGCAGCAGCCCGAGTGGCTCGTCGAAACCATCACAGGCTGGCTTGCGAGTCTCTCTGTCTGAAGCCGCCTGGCCGATGCCCCTAGACCGTGCCGCCATAGGCGACGAGCAGCACCATCGCACCCGCGGCCCCGATCGTGAGCAGCCCGAGCTTCGTCCGCAGGAACTGGCGTTGCACCGGCCGCCGGATCTTCACCGTCAGCGGCGAAGGGCCGTGCTTCTCGCGCCATGACACCAGCGCGTTGCGGTCCGGCAGGTGGAGGTCGCCGAGGAGGCAGGTCATTCGCTGCCGGTACTCCGTCATGTTCACGTCGAGGTAGCGCGCAACCTCCGAGTCCCGAGAACCCGTTGCCAGGGCGGCAATCAACTGCTCTTCGTCGTCCGAAATCTCGCGGATGATCGTCTCAACTTCCATCTCATCGAGAATAGCAACGCGCCCTCACATACGCGCCCGCCGGACGGCACCGAACTGTAAAGCTCTCGTGAACTTCTTTCTGCAGGCGCACGGAGCGGCGTCTAGAAACCGCCGCCGTTCACCGTGATCCGCTGATTCGTCATGTATCGAGCCTCGTTCGAACAGAGCCAGGCCACCGCCGCCGCGATATCCTCCGGCTGGCAGACGTACCCGAAGGGCGCCGTCTTGTCGCGCTCGCGCATGTCGTCGGGGCCAGGTAGCAGGCTGATTAGCTTCCGCCCCATGTCCGTTTCGACCAGCCCGGGCGCCACGATGTTCACCCGCATACCGTGCTCGCGCTCTTCCTTCGCCAGCGTGTGGGCGAGCGCCTCCACCCCTGCCTTGCTGATGCTGTAGACGCCCATCCGGGGCCCCATGCTCTGGGCGGCAACGCTCGAAACCATGATCACGTCGCTGCGTTCGGCCGCCCGCATGTGGGGCACCAGGGCCTTCGCCAGGTACATCGGGCCCATCAGGTTCGCGCCCATCACGAGGTCGATCTGCTCCGGCGTAATCTCCGTCATCGTCGGCCGTCCAATGCCGCTGCTGCCGATGCCGGCGTTGTTCACGAGGATGTCGAGCTGGCCCATGTCTGCCATCGCCTGCTCGGCCATCGCGTTGCAGGCCGAGACATCGCCGACGTTCGCCTGGTAGACCCACGCCTTGCGGCCGAGCTTCTCTACTTCCGCCGCCGTCTCCCTGGCCGCCTCCGCGTTGCCGTTGTAGTTGACGCCAACATCCGCACCCTCAGCCGCCAACCGCAGGCAAATCGCCCGCCCAATCCCCCGGCTCCCGCCGGTCACCAGCGCCTTCCGTCCCTCAAGCGAACCCATGATCCTTCACCTCACCGTTTGTTGTGGGGCGAAACATACGGGCTGCGGGGTGTTGGGGGGAGGTGGGGTGAGGGGGGGCCGGTTTAGGCCGGCCGCAGCCCCTCGCCACTCCGCCCCGCCTCCTCCGTTGCCGGGTCCAGTTGCAGGCCAAGCCCATCCGCCAACCGGGTGAGGTAGTTGAAGATCCCGACAATATGGGCCACTTCGAGGATGCCACGGTCGTCGAAGCCGAGGTTGCGGAGGGGTAGCCAATCTTCTTCCACCATCCGCGTCGGCGTTGCACTCAGCTTCTCGGCGACCGTGCAGAGGGCGATGTCACGCGGCGTCAGGCCGGGGGCTTCCCGCCAGGCGCCGCGTTTGATCGCCTCAACCAGGTCCCGCGTCCCATGCTCCACACGCAGAAACTCTGCGTGAGATTGCGTTCAGTAGTGACAGTCCTGCGCCGAAGCCGCCACCGCCGCCACCATCTCCCGCTCCCGCCGGTCCAGGGCGCCCTCTTCGAACATCACCGCCCAGAAGAGCCGGCTGAAGTGGGGGCCAATCCCGGGGTGCGCCGCCAGCAAGCGGCCCATCGCCGCGACAAAGCCGTAGTTGTAGCCCGGCCCGCTGCGCACCGCACCGGGGTCCGGCTCAATCTCCACCCAGGCCTCGCGATGCCGCTGGTCAGCCACTGCGCACCTCCATCCGGGCGCGCGAAGAATACCATCCCCGGGGAGCGGCTAGAACTCCATCTCCAGCTCTTCGACCGCATCCACCTCTTCCACCGCCCCGGCGTACCACTCCTTCATCGTCGGCAGGTCCAGGATCCGCTCCACGTAGGTGTCCAGCTTCTCGCCCAGGCTCACGTCGTAGGTCCGAAAGCGCGTGCAGACGGGGGCGAACATCGCGTCCGCGATGGTTGGTCCCCCGAAGAGGAACGGCCCACCGTAGCGCTCCAGGCATTCATCCCAGATCTCGGCGATGCGCGCCACGTCGTCCTTCGCCGCCGACCAGATCTTCCAGCCCCGGTGTTGCGCCTTCAGGTTCATCGGCATGGCCGCCCGCAGGTTCGAGAAACCGGAGTGCATCTCCCCATCGATCGAGCGGGCATGGGCGCGGGCCACGCGGTCCTGGGGCAGGAGGCCAGCTTCGGGGAACTCCTCGTTCAAATAGGCGCCGATCGCGATCGGGCCCCAGGCCACTACCTCGCCGTGGGTGAGCCGGGGCACCAGGAACGATGGCGAAAGGAGGAGCAGCTCCGCCTTTGTCTGGGGGTCGTCGATGGGCAGCTCCTTCACCTCGAAGTCGAGCCCCGCCATCTTGCAGATGAGCCAGCCCCGCAGCGACCAGGACGAGTAGTTGCGGCTGGAAATCGTGAGTATCGCGTTCGCAGTCATCGCTGCATGCCCCCCGGCAAGGGATTCCCCCTCGCGTCACTATAAGCAAAATGCACTATAATGTGAACTGACCCTCCCGTACGGGAGTTTCCTCTACTGGCCGGCTTTGCCCAAGCCGATCATAAAGGGAATAATCCGCACCCAGCGTCAACGGCGCGTGAAGGGACGGCTCGGCCTTGAGCACAGTGGCGGAGGATGACATAGCTGCCGGGGACGCCGGCGCATGATCTATGCGGCCTACCAGGCTCAGCAAGAATCTGATGGCGCCCGTCCGTGCGTTTGCCCGCGCCGCTGCCGCCAATCTCCGCTCCACCAGCCTGTGTACCGGCGCCGAACTGCCCGCGGCAACCCACACCGCCGCCGCCTTCGAAATGCTGAGCCGGGCCGGACTGAGCCATAGCCGGCGCCCCTTCAACATCGACTCGGTCAACATGGACGGCGTCGATGTCCCGGTGGTCGAAGAGGCCACCACGGTCACCCCTTTCTGCACGCTGCTCCACTTCCGCAAGGATGTGCCCTACGTACGCCAGCCGAAGGTGCTGGTCGTGGCGCCGATGTCCGGCCACTTTGCAACCTTGCTACGCGACACCGTGGCGACGATGTTGCCGGCGCACGACGTCTACCTGACGGACTGGCACAACGCCCGCGACATCCGGCTGCGCGACGGCCGCTTCGGCATCGACGAATACATCGACCACCTGATCGCGTTCATGGAACAGCTCGGCCCGGGGAGCCACCTGGTGGCCGTCTGCCAGCCGGTGCCGGAGGCGCTCGTAGCCACGGCCCTGATGGCGGAGGATGGCAACCCGTCGCTGCCGCGGAGCCTGACATTGATGGCCGGGCCCGTGGATGTCCGAATCAACCCGACGGTGGTCGACGACCTCGCCGCGAACAACCCCATCGAGTGGTTCGAGAAGAACGTGGTGGACCTGGTGCCGTGGCGATACAAGGGCGCCGGGCGCCGCGTCTACCCGGGGTTCGTGCAGCTCACGTCGTTCCTGAACATGAACCTCGATCGCCACATCCAGAGCCACTTCAACCTCTTCAGCGACCTCGCCTCCGGTGACGTCGCCGCGGCCGAACGGACGAAGGAGTTCTACGACGAGTACTTCGCGGTCTGCGACCTGCCGGCCGAATTCTACCTCGAGACGGTGCAGCAGATTTTCCAGGATTGCCTGATCCCGAGGGGCGAGTTCACGCACCGGGGGCGCCCGGTCAACTTCGACGCGATCACGCAAACCGTCCTCCTCACGATCGAGGGCGAGAAGGACGACATCTGCTCGGTGGGCCAGACGATGGCCGCCCACGACCTGTGCACGGCGCTGCCGGCGAAGATGCGGCGTCACCACTTGCAGGCGGGCGTCGGCCACTTCGGCGTTTTCAGCGGGCGGCGCTGGCAAAGCCAGGTCTACCCGAACGTGGAGCAGGTGATCCTCGAAACCAGCTAGTCGCGCGGCGCCTGCTCAGGCTTCGACCGGGTAGCGTTCCATCACCGTGTCGCCGAGCCCGCCCTGCTCTCGCATTACGAACTCGTCGTAGAGGATGTTGCCGGTGAAATGGCCGGGGTCCTGGTTGCAGATGAGGACGGCAGCATCGCCGATGATGTCGCCACTCATGCGCCAGCCCGAGTAGTTTTCGTTGCCGGCGCGCTGGCGGAAGTAGGCGCCACCTTCGGACCAGATGGGCAAGTGTGGCGACAGGGCGTTGACGGAGATGCGGTCGGGGAAGACCTCCGCAGCGAGCCCCTGGGTGAACCTCTCGAGGGCGATCTTGGTAGCACCGTAGGCGGCGCCTCCGGGAGCGGTTCGCTCGTACGGGCCTGGCCCCGGGCCAATCGCGCCGCGCGACGATATGTTGATGATGTGGCCGCCGCCGGCCGCCCGGAGATGGGGCAACACCGCCCGGCAGAAGTGGAACGGGCCATCGACGTTGACCCGGAAAATGAGGCTCCAGTGGCGCGGCTCGATCTGCTCGACGGTGCCCGGGATGAGGATGCCTGCGTTGTTGACGAGGATGTCGATGCGACCAAAGGCGGTCAGCGTCTGTTCGACAGCAGCAGTGATGTCGTCCGGGTTGCTGACGTCGCACTTCACGCCCTCGGCGTTCCCACCGGCCTCGCGGATGAGGGCCACCGTGGAGGCGAGGGAACCGGGAATGCGCGAGCCGCCCTCGACATCGGTGCGGGCCATGACGGCGACGGAGGCGCCATGGCGGGCCAGGGCAAGAGCGATGTCCTTGCCGAGACCGCGACTGGCGCCGGTCACAATCGCTACCTTGCCATCGAGTCGGTCCACCGAACCTCAGGCCCCGGCCATCGCCGCGTAGAAGGCGAAGAGGGGGACAGCGGCTCGCTCGTCACCGGTCGTGGTGGAGTTCATCCGGTTCATCACGTAGCTCACGGTGGTGTGGGCATCGCAGTCGACGACGATGATGGAGCCGCCCCAGCCGCCCCAGTAGCAGGTATGGGGATTGGGGCCGACGGGAGCCTCGGGCGCAACCAGTCCGTAGCCCATGCCGCGACGGACCGGGATGCCGAGGATGAGATCGATGTCGTTGATCTGCTCGTCGAAGATCACATCGCATCCTTGCTTCGAGAGAAATCGCTTGCCCTGGAGTTCGCCGCCATTGGCAACGATGGCCTGGATCGTGGCGACGGAGCGGGCGTTTCCGTGGCCGTTGGCAGCGGGGATCTCGGCCCGGCGCCAGGCCGTGGTTGCCGAGGCATTGGCTTCGATGAGCGGGTTGTTGAAGGCTCGCACCGAGTACGAGTCCGGGTCGCCGAAGAACTCGGGGGGCAGCTCTACGGGCGGGATCATCTCAGCGACCCGGGAATCACATTCCGGGGGCAATCCGATGTGGAAGTCGGCGCCGAGCGGTTCGGCGACCTCTTCGCGGAAGAAGGTGCCGAGTGAGCGGCCGGTGATGCGGCGGACGATCTCGCCGATGAGGTAGCCCTGGGTGGCGGAGTGATAGCCGGAAGCCGTGCCGGGTTCCCACCAGGGGGCCTGGGCAGCGAGCAACGAGGTCGCCTTCTCCCAGTCGTAGAGGTCCTCCGGCGCCATCGGTTCGGTCCAGCCGGGGAGGGCGGAGGTGTGGGCCATGACGTGCCGCACTTCGATCCCCGCCTTGCCGTTGGCGGCAAATTCAGGCCAGTACTTTGCCACGGGGGCATGGAAGTCGAGTTCGCCGCGGTCGGCGAGGATGAGGGCGCAGAGGGCCGCCATCGTCTTCGTGGTGGAGTAGACGCAGGCGATGGTGTCGCGCTCCCAGGGCCGGGTCTTGGCCGCGTCGGCGTAGCCGCCCCAGAGGTCGATGACCAGCTTGCCATCGACGGTGGCGGCAAAGCTGGCGCCAACATCCTTGCCGGTGTCGAAGTTTGCCTTGAAGGCATCGCGGACGGCGCCAAACCGTTCGTCGCAGTAGCCCTGCACATCTGCTTGCTGTGCCTGTGTCATGTCGACCTCCGCGCCCAAGTTGGCTGGGCGGCATGGTTGCGCTCTGCCGCTCCGGTGTCAATTGCAGCGGATAGGACGCTTGTCTTGCGGAGCAGGATCGCCGATAGTCTTGGTACCAAACCGGGAGGGAGTTCGACTGATGATTGCCGTCACGTTCGCGACCGCACCCTTGCGCCTCCCGGCCGGCCTCCGCTAACACGCCCTCTCGCGTCATCGGACAAGCCGCCCACGAGGCGGCTTTCTCGCGTCCCCGGATCGCCGGGGCGCCGTTCCGATGGAGTTCCCGATTGTCCGAGATCGAATCCGAAGCGCCGGAGCGCTTCAGCAGCCGCGAAACCGACCGGGCCGACATGCGCGCCATCGAGGAGTTCCTGGATGAGGCGCTGATTACGGAGGTGCTCAACGTGGTGCGCAGCGGCAAGGAGGCGACGGTGTACCGCTGCCGGGCGCATGCATCACTTGGCGTGCCTTTCGCCGCCGCCAAGGTCTACCACGCGACGGGCCACCGTTCGTTCCAGCGGGCGGGAGTTTATGAAGAGGGCCGTGACTTCGGGCCGGGCCAGGTGCAACGGGCGGTGGCGAAACACACCGAGTTCGGCCGCCAGGCACAGCTGGCCTCCTGGGTGGACCACGAGTTCGAGGTGGTGAGCGCGCTCCAATATGCGGGAGCAGACGTGCCGACCCCGTTCGCCTGCACGGAGACGGCAATCCTGATGGAGTACATCGGGGACGAAAACGGCGACGCACCTCAACTGCAACACGCGGCCGTTGCCGATGGGGATGTGGAACGGCTCTTCGAGCGGGTGCTCTGGAATATCGAGACGTTCATCCGCGAAAACGTGGTCCACGGGGACCTGTCGGCGTTCAACATGCTGTACGGCGGCGGGCAGCTCCGGGTCATCGACTTTCCCCAGGCCGTGGACCCGCGGGTCAATACCAACGCGAAGGAACTGCTGGAGAGGGACATCGCCAACGTGCTCGGGTATTTCGCCCGTTACCGGCTAGGGCTGGAGCGCGACGCGAGCCGCATGGCGCACAACCTCTGGAACCTGTGGAAGAACGGCACGGTATGATCGCCGGTGGGAGCGAGGGGGCAGGGTAGCCAATGGGACGGGGACTGCTCATTGCAGCAGCACTTGTGGCCGTGATTGTTGCCGGGTCGGCGATCTACTGGCTGGCTGATGGACGCCCAGGAAGCCCCGGCGACTTCCGCGACCGGGTGAGCGAGAGCGGCCTGGAGGTCGAGTGGGCCAATTCCGGTCCGCGAGGCGGTACCGGCTCGGTCGCGACAGACTGTGGCAGCGTGGAGGTCACGGTTGACGAGATCGACGGCGACCTGTGGATCGCCTGGGCCGGCCACCGCGAACTGGCTACAGCCGATACGATCGAAGCCATCACGTCATGTGAGTAGGCGGCTTGGTCAGCAGCTCGGATCCCGGTGCCCACCCCCGGATTGGTCCACTACCAGCGCACGGCCCAGGCTCGTACCGGCTCCTCGAACGCCTTCAACTCCGCCGGGCCGCGGTGTTCGAAGTCGTAGCTCATTGCGTCTCTCCTCTGTGTCGTAGCGGGGAGAGTAGGCTCCGTTGTGTGAAGTAAGACTGGATCACTTCACACAAGTGATATGGAGACTCGTTCTCACTCTCAGCCGAGCCGCTCCAGCCACGGATGTCCCGCCGGCTCGGTCAGCGCGATCGCTTCGCGGAGCCAGTGGCGGTCGGTAGTGTTGAGTCCGGGAACAACCGCTGCGAAATCTGCTTCGTCTTTTTCCCAGCGCCTCCGGGCCTTGTACAGCAGGGTGACCTCTGGGCGCTGGCGGGGAATCCTGTCGCCGCCTACGCAGATGACATCGTGGAGTGGCCTGGTGACGCGGTGGTCGCGCTTGTAGTACCAGGTGTCGCCTTCGACAGGCGTCAGCATGAGGTCCATCAGCCAGGGCGAGTAGGCATCTCGGCGAAGCCAGAGTTGCTCGTGCTCGGCCGGCGCCGGCTCACCGGGCACGAGGTAGGTTATGCCGTTTGGCCGGGTCCCCCAGAGGTGGTAGCCGCCGAGCCATTCGCGGACGGCGGGAAGGTCTCCGCGAGGGATGGCCACCTCGAGATCTTCGTGGTAGCGGCGGGGGACGCTCTCCAGTTCCGTCGACCAGCCCCCTGCCACCCACCAGCGGAACGGTGCGTCGCGAAACAACTCGGCCGCCTGTCCCGGCGAAAGTGCCTCGACCCGGCCATAGATTCGCTGGAACGCTTCGAAGTCCAGTTCGGGGGGCGCCGGTGGCGGGATTCCCTCCGCCTCATCGTCATCGTCGTCCGGTTCAGCACTCATCGCCACGCCACACGGCCGGTTATCAGTACCGCGACCGGGAGGGAGCGGCCATACCTCACTCCCACCGAACCGCCCACGCTCGAACCGGCTCGTCGAAGCCCTTCAGCTCCACCGGGCCGCGGTCCTCGAAGTCGAAGTCCTTGCCGGTGACCATCTGCTTGACGACGTCGCTGACGAGGATGCCGTTGGTGTCGGCGGCCGACTCCAGTCGCTTGGCGATGACGACGCTGGCGCCGTGAAGGTCGCCTTCCTCCTCGATGGGCTCACCGGCGTTGATGCCGATACGGATGCGAACCGGGACGTCGCTGTCAGCGAACTTCTCACGGATGGCGCGCTGCGCTTCGATTGCAGCCTCGACTGCCGCGCTGGGCACTGCGAACTCGGCCATGAAGGCGTCGCCGATGGTCTTCACGACACGTCCGCCGTGGCCCGTGACCGCGGCCTCCAGCACGGCATCGTGGTCGCGCATGACCTCGCGCATCCTGGCGTCGCGCAGCTGGGTGAGGAGGGGTGTGGAGGAAACGACATCGGTGAAGAGGATGGTGCGGAAAGCGTTGCGGGATTCCAGGGGTGTGGGCAGTTCGGGTTGAGTTACGCGCCGCCGTAGGAAGTCGAGATGGAACCTGGCCGCCTCGGCGAAGGTTGGATCCTCCGACACTCGGTATTCCGCGCCGGGTATAAGCGAAGCCACTCGTTGGGCAGCGGTAATGGGCGAGGACGACACAGCCCAGGCGACGACCAGGACGGGGACCTGTATTGCCCGCAAGTCGTCGGGCGAAACATCGCTCGAAGCCAGCTTCCAATACTCCTCCATGACGTCGCTGGTCACCGCGTGGCGGAAGACCTCGCCTCCGCCGGCGACCATCTTCGGGTTCTCCAAGGTCACTGCGACCCGCGCGAGGACGTCAGTGAAAGTGTCCCAGTCCAGTTGTTTGGCAACCTTCATGGCCTGTCCGTACCGCGTGTCCTCAATTTCCCGAAGACTCGTCCAGGGCGCATCTGCAATGACATGAGAGAAGCGACCGGCATGTCGCTGGATAAGCGAGAGCGCTGCGGCGAGGTTTATGGGGTCACCGGGCACGTTGAGTACGACGGGGCCAGGAGGAAGGACATCGAGCACCGCTTCCGCGTCGGCCACCATCGTCTCGGGAGAGACCGAGTCCACCTCCCGTTGTGACAACCCCGTACCCCGCGCGTCATACGTGACCCAGGTGAACTTCTCACCGATAGTCGCCGGAAAAGCTGGGAGCAATTCCCACAGCTGGCTGACCACCCCGAATGGCGGATTGGCTAGCCTCAGGTAGGAACGGCCTTCCCCAAACGAAACGTAGGCAACATCTACTCCGTCGGCGGTTCGGACGTACCTCGTCGGGGGCAATTCCATCAGTTGCCCACCTCATACAGCGCCACCGGCTCCGCGAAACCCTTCAGCGTCGCATCCGAGTGGTGGCTGAACTGGAGCTTCTTGCCAGCACAGAGGTCGGCGACGACGCGGGAGACGAGGATCTGGCCGGGCTCAGCGCGGTCGCAGATGCGGGCGGCGAGCTGGACGGCAGTGCCGAAGAGGTCTCCGTCCTCGGCGATGGGTTCTCCAGCGTTAATGCCGATGCGGACGCGGACTTCGCCACCAGCAAGGTCGCGCTGGACCTGGAGTGCGGCTTCCACGGCGCCAGCGGCCGACGGGAAGGCGGCCATGATGCCGTCGCCGGTGTGCTTCACCTCGCGCCCGCCGTGGGCTTCAAGGGCCGCGCGGACGGCGGTGTTGTGGCCGCGGAGCACTTCCTGGGCGCCTTCGTCGCCGAGGCGCTGAGTGAGGGCGGTGGATGACTCGAGATCGGTAAAGAGGATGGTCTGGAAGGCAGCGCTAGGCGCTCGTGATTCAGTACTGTCGGTCGCCTGAAGGAGTGTCCAGAGGCGGCTCGATATTCGCCGACGTCTGATGAACGGAGGAACAAGGAGTTACCTCCACCACCGTAACGTGCCGAAGGAATTGCGGGGCTACCTCCTGCGACGAAGCCACAGGGGGGAGCGGAGGATTCTGCTGAAGCAACGAGTGTCGGGAGCGCGATACCCCCGAGTCATCCTCGCGTACGTCCATCCCCTTCGGACGTCGAGACAGTCGTGGTCAAGGGCACGGGGCAGCGTCAGACAGAACACTACAGCCATCTGTAGTTCGGCTCTTCCTGGTCGGGAGTCCGGCCGCTGGTCGAGACGTGCGACGAAGTACAGCTCCACGTCGGGTTGAACCTGAGATTACGGACCGCTGGAATGGCAGCCTCTCCGATTGTAACGTGCTCAGCCAGATAAGGATCAGAGGATGAGCGCAGACACCATTTCGGAGCTCGGCGGCGAAGACGACCGCGGCCCCAAGAGTGAAAGTGAGCCAGAGGACAACAGAGCTGAGCTTCTCCGCGCGAACGACTGCATCGAGGTCAGCTACATGCGATTGGAGGGAGCAAGTCCACGGCGCCGGGCCGCGAAGGCCATAGCCGCGCGAGTCGTACGCCACGACCGTGAATCGCTCTGCCTAAGCGTCGTACCACTTCTCGATTCCGGGAATGCTCAGATACTCCACACTGGAATCGGCCTGAGAGTGCGGCGTCACGGACTCAGAAGTGGGACCTGAACCGACGACCGGGTAAGCAAGCTCAACGCCATCTGACGGTTGTGCATATCATCGGTGGCGCGTCCACTAGCTCCCTACCTCATACAGCGCCACCGGGTCTGCGAAGCCCTTCAGCGTCGCATCGGAGTGGTGGCTGAATTGCAGCTTCTTCCCGGCGCAGACGACGTCCCCGGAGACGGCATAGGCAACCCTCTGTCCGTCGCCGACGGTCGCGAACCGGATGCTACGACCGCTCATAGGCTCACTCCCACCGGACGGCCCAGGCGCGCACCGGCTCCTCAAAACCCTTCAGCTCCACCGGGCCGCGGTCCTCGAAGTCGAAGTCCTTGCCGGTGACCATCTGTTTGACGACGTCGCTGACGAGGATGCCGTTGGTGTCGGCGGCCGACTCCAGGCGCTTGGCGATGACGACGCTGGCGCCGTGGAGGTCGCCATCCTCTTCGATGGGCTCTCCGGCGTTGATGCCGATGCGGATGCGCACTGGGACGTCAGAATCGGTGAACCTGTCCCGGATGCGCGCTGGGCCTCGATGGCTGCCTCGACCGCGGCGCTGGGGACGGCGAACTCCGCCATGAAGGCGTCGCCGATGGTCTTGATGACACGTCCGCCGTGGCCCGTGACCGCGGCCTCCATCACGGCATCGTGGTCGCGCATGACCTCGCGCATCCTGGCGTCGCGGAGCTGGGTGAGGAGGGGTGTCGAGGAAACGACGTCGGTGAAGAGGATCGTGCGGAATGAGCCGGGCGATGCCTCGTTGGTGCGGGGCTCATCCGCAAGCAGGAAGTCGGCGACGGGCTTCGGGAGCTCCGCGACTCCCGAGTTCGCCCATGGCAGCCACTGGCCACGCGGTGGTGGTTCGATGACCACATCGGCGTTCTGCATGCTGCCTGCCATGGCTCGCATCTCCACCGGCGGCTGGCCCATGAAGTAGACCAGCGTGGGGCAGCGAACCTCGCCTGCACAATCTCTTGCATCCATCCGCTCGGCAACATCAAGGAGACGATCGAAGGTCGCCGCGTCAAACCGTTCGTTCAGGCGCTGGAACAATGCCTTGGCAAACTCTGTGTCATGCCAGCCGGCGGTCACCAGGGCAAGGATCTCGCAAAACAGCGACCAATCGATGCCTCCGCTCGCTACGAGCGTATACAGGGGTCCCATCCGTGGATGTTGTCTGGGCGAATAACCGGGAACGGAGGGATTGATGAGCGCAAGTCGGCGAACACGGTCCGGGAACCGGGCCGCGAACTCGGCGCCAAGATGGCTCGGCCCCAGCCGTCCCAGGATGTCAAACTGAGGGGTCCCGAGAGCATCCGCCACCGCGCAAATGTCGGCTCGGAGACCATCCATGGAGAATTCACTGCTGGCTCCGGAGACGCCGAGCCCGCGCCAGTCGAACACGACGACCGGCCGGTAGTGAGACAGGGTAGAGAACGTCGCCAAGGCCGTCTCGGACTGAAGCATTGCGTCGATGCCGGCCGACGCAAGGGCGTTGAGGACCAGGACCGGCGGACCCGGGTTATCCGCGCCCAGCACTGCGTAGGCGATGTCGACGCCATCGTCGGTGGTGGTGTAGCGGATGCGCGGCGTGTCCATGTTCCGGGCGATTATGCCAGAAGCCGATTGGTTCCTTCACACACCCCGGATCGGGCTGGCCTAGACTGGAGCTGGACAAGCAGGAGGTGCTGCCATGAAGACCTGTCCCTGGTGCGGACACAAGAACCTGAACGTCTACGCCTACTGCCAGAGTTGTGGGCGCGGCTTTAGCGAGGAGATCGAAGCGAAGAAGGCGAGCTAGCCGGCGAAAAACGGCCGAATCTCCGCGAGGAGCGCCTCGGTCTGGTCGTGGTGGATCCAGTGCCCGGCGCCCTGGATTTCGACCTTGCGGATGTCGCGCATGTGGGCCTCGGGGTTGGGGTGCTGGCGGGCGGCAGCGTTCGATTCGGACCCGGAGATGAGCAGGACCGGGCATTCGATCGCTTCCCAGAACTCGGGAAGCTCCTCGCGGCGCAACTCCATGCTGCTGCGGCCGTTCACCCAGAGGTCATACTTCCACATGTAGCCGCCTTCGACCGGTTTCGTGGCGTAGGCCGCGAGGTGGGGAAGGAAGTCGGCGGGCAACCGGGGATTCGCCTCGCGCATGCGAGCTTCGGCCGCCTCGAGCGTTGGGTAGGGCCGGCTCTCCTGGGTCTCGAAGCCACGCAACCGGCGGGCCCAGTTCCGCATCCACTCGACGCCAACGTGGTCCTGGTTCGGCGGGTTCAGGGAGTGGGTGCCCTCCATCACGGCAAGCTTCGTGACGAGCTCGGGGAAGGTACCGGCGGTAAGGAGGGAGACGGCGCCACCGTAGGAGTGAGCAAGGATACGCGCGGGGGCGCCGGAAGACTCGATCACGGCGGCGAGGTCGAGGGCGTTATCCGGGAGGCCGTAATTGCCACCGATGGACCAGTCGCTGTCGCCGTGGCCGCGGAGATCGACGGCGACGACGTGGTAGTCGTCGCAGAAGACTTCGGCGATGCGGTCCCAGGAGCGCGCATGGTCGCGTCCGCCGTGGACGAGGATGAGGGTGGGCGCTGACGGGTTGCCCCAGTCCCAGCAGGAGATACGCAAACGCTGCGAGGTGACGAATCGCTGGCTTGGCATTCGAGGGCAAATCGTACGGGGTCAGGGGCCAAGGCGGGATGCCCTGCCCTCCACCCCGCCGTTATTCGCGGTCGATGGTGAAATCGCCCTCGATCTTGACCTTGTCGTAAATGGAAGCAGAGCCGGGCTTGAGACCAGACACGTTCTCGCACGAGAAATCGCCCTTGATCGTGCTCTCGCTGTCGTCCACGGAGACGCTGCAATCGGTGCCGAATTCACCGCCGGTGACGATGTCACCGGTCGAGATGGCCAGGGCGCCGGGCTGGTCGTCGCCGGCGAAGACAAAGTTGACTGTGCTCGTGCCGTCGCTGAAGACGAATTGAGCGAACCCGTCGATGACGATGCCCGTGCCATCGCCGTAGTCGTATTCCTTGTCGAGGTCGCCCGAGATTTTGACATGGACGGAGCCTCCCATCAGTCCGCCGTCGGCGAGGTCGGGGATGTCCGCGGAGACATCGTCGCCACCGGAGCTGCCGTTGTCGTCGCCGGAGTCGTCGTCGCCGGCGGAGGAATCGTCGTCGCCGGAAGAGCCGTCTGAACCGAAGGGGCTGCCGTTGTCGTCGTCGTCGCCACCACAGGCGGAGACGAGCGCGCCAAACGAAAGCAGGAGAACACAGACCAGGGAAAGACGTAGCACTGGATCGAACCCCCTTTAGGGCGCCTGCCGTTGGACCGGCAAGGAATACGAATCATACTGACCGCGACGATGAATAGTGCGACGGGAGTCGGCCATTATCAGCAATCCGGGCGTGGCTACGCTTTGCGCAGAAAGCCGGACCCGCGGATCGCAGCACAGATCACGGCGGCACTTGGCCAAGCAAGCACGGTGCTCAACGTGGGCGCGGGCACCGGTTCGTACGAGCCGGAGGACCGGAAGGTGGTCGCGTTGGAACCGTCGCCGGTGATGATCGACCAGCGGAAGCCAGGGACTGCCTGTGTCCGCGGCGTGGCCGGAGCGTTGCCGTTTGCGGACGGCAGCTTCGCGGCGGCGATGGCAACGCTGACGATCCACCACTGGCCCGACTGGCGCGCCGGCCTGGCGGAGATGCAACGAGTCGCCGGGCGGATTGTCCTCCTCACGCACGACACGGGCGCCGAACCGGTGTTCTGGCTCTGCGAATACCTTCCTCAGATCCTTGAGCACGACCTTGAGCGTATGCCGCCAATCGCGGACCTCCACGCGTTCCTCGGAGGCCGGGTGGAACCTGTGCCTGTACCGCGCGACTGCACGGACGGCTTCCTCGGTGCCTACTGGCGGGAGCCTGCGAAGTACCTCGATCCCGATGTCCGGACGTCGATGTCCGCCTTCGCGCTGCTTTCCGCCGAGGAGCTAGAGACGGGGCTGATGCGGTTGGAGACGGACCTGCTCTCCGGCGAATGGGACCGGCGATACGGTCACCTGCGAGAGCGGGAGAGCATCGACATCGGCTACCGGCTCGTGATTGCGTGAGGGCCGGCGCGTGATGCCCGAACTCGTACTCATTTGCCATGCGGTGGAGCCCTTCGACGTCTTCGCGCTTCGGGACTGGCTTAGCCGAGAAGTCGCTGCGGGGCGGGTGCCGGCGGAAGGCGAGGCGACGCTGCTGGTCAATCACCCGGAGCGCGAGGGAGAGGGTTCGTGCCGGTGGTGTGGGTGCCGGGACGACGAACGGTTGCGGATTGTGGACGGCCGGCTCGCCTGACAGGCATGCGATAATCACTCCGTGACCCACCCGATCAAACCCATCGGGACGTTTGTCGAGCCGATCATCGAGCGGCTGCGGGCGATCTGCCTGGCCCTGCCGGGGGCGACGGAGAAGCTGGCCTGGGGAGAACCCACCTTTCGCGCCGGCAAGATGTTCGCGCAGTTCGACAACAACCATCACAACAGCGGCCACGTGGCTGTCTGGGTGAAGGGGCCGCCGGGCGCCCAGGAGATCCTCGTGGGGGCGAACTCGAAGCGGTTCTTCGTGCCGCCCTACCAGGGGCCTGCCGGCTGGATCGGCATCCGCCTCGATGATGGCGATGTGGACTGGGATGAAGTGGCGGCGGTGGTGGAAGACGGCTATCGGATGGTGGCGGCGAAGAAGCTTGTGGCGGAACTCGACGCATCGCGCGGGGCGCCATGAGCCGGGTGCGAACGGAATACGTCGAAACGCCCCAGGGGACGTGGGAGCTGGCCAACGCTCCGGCACACCCTTCGCTACGGACACTCATCGATGGCTACGGGGGCTATGTCGAACATGCACCGGCGATCACCCGGCGGCTGGAGATGCCGTTTCCGCGGGCGGCACTGATCCTCAACTTCGGCGACCCGATCGGTGTGTCCAACTCTGGACTGGCGGACGACCTCGTCCAGGGTTACAGCGGCTTCCTGGCAGGACTCGCCGATCGCCCTGCGCTGGTGGAATCGAATGGCGCCCAAACGGGGGTGCAGGCGAACCTCACGCCGCTGGGCGCCTACCATCTCTTCGGCCTCCCGATGGCGGAGATCACCAACCAGACCGTCCGCCTGGAAGACCTGCTGGGCACGCCAGGGCACGAATTGATCGAGCGGCTGCGGGAAGCGCGTTCGTGGGAGGCAAGGTTCGACCTCCTGGACGCGCTGTTCGTGCGCGCGCTCTCGGTGAACCGCCCGCCGACGGAGGCTATTGCCTGGGCCTGGCGGGAGATTGCCCGGGAACCGTCGACGGTGAACATCGGCAGGCTGGCCAACGAGACCGGATGGAGCCACAAGCACTTCATCAACAAGTTTCGCGACGAAGTGGGGGTGGCGCCGAAGACGGCAGCCCGGATCGTCAGGTTCCACCGGGTGGTCCAGGCGATCACTCCGGGCAAGAAGCCGGCGTGGGGCGACGTCGCGGTCGCGGCGGGATATTACGACCAGGCGCACATGGGGCGGGAGTTTCGGGAGTTCGCCCGGTGCACACCGACTGAGCTCTGGCTCAGGAGGCTGGCGGACGGCGGCGTGTACGGTGGGGCCCTGGACGAAGCTGGCGGGTAAATTCGATCCAAGACGCCTGCGCTCCCGCCGGGCTACAGTTTCGCAGACACGATGACAGTTGCCGGTTGGTGCAATGCCGCCCGGCCTGTATCGATGCGTGACGATATTCGGGGGCTGGTTTGCTGGAAGCGATCCGCAAGCGGCAAGAGTGGTACTTCTTTCGGGCCTTGCCGCGCGCCGACGGAAAGCTCGCCTTCGCCTGGTTCGGTGTCGTGTTCCTGCAGGGGGTACTGCCGGCGGCGCTCGCGATCACGATCGGCGTCCTCGTGGGAGCGGTGCAGGACGAATCATCGCTGACAGGCCCGCTGGTTGCGTTGGGGACCGTCTTCGTGCTGCTCCAGGTACTGAGTCCGCTGCAGCAGGCGTTGAGCGCGAATCTCGGCGACCGCACGGCGGCCTACCTGTATGACCAGCTGACCGAAGGAGTGATGGCGCCACCGGGGATGGGGCACCTCGAGGACCCCAGTCTCACCGCCGACCTCACCCTGGCGCGCGACTTCGACCTCGGCATGACCGGCCCGCCGCTTTTCATCGCGATGGACTTCGTCGCCGGCGGTCTTGTGGCGTTACTCTCGGGGCTGGTCTCGGCGCTGGTGCTGTTCGGATACACCTGGTGGGCGCCACCGTTGCTGGCAGGCGCCTGGATTTCGACCCATTACCTGCTGCGCGAGAGCACGGTCTGGTACGACCGGCAGACGGATGAGGTGAAGGCGGCCCAGCGCGACGCCGACTATGCCTACCGGATTGCCGTTGACCCTCCGGCGGCGAAGGAGCTGCGGCTCTTCGGGCTGGCCGACTGGACACTGGAACGATTCAAGGACCGGCGCACGACGCTGCACCGTCTGCAGTACGAAGCGACGCGCCTGAGGGAACGCCCGGTGCTCTGGTGCATGCTCATCGTGACGACGGCGAATGCGCTGGTCTTCTGGTCGATCGGAAGGGACGCTTTCAACGGAAGCATCGGGCTAGACCAGGCGGTGACCTACGCGCAGGTGGCGGTAGGAAGTTCGCTCATCGCCTTCGGAGGACTGAACTGGGCGCTTGACGGCACGGCTGCCCCTGTGGCCGCCGCCCTGCGGCTGGGGGCGAAGATGGGACCGGCGGGCGCTCTGACCATCGGGAACCGTCCGGCCGAGGGCCTGCCGGCGAGCGAAATCCGCTTCCGCAAAGTGCGGTTTGCCTACCCCGCGGGCGGCGAGCTGGTGCTCGATGGGTTCGACCTTGCCATCCCGGCCGGCTCGTCGCTGGCGATTGTGGGCCAGAACGGGGCCGGTAAGACGACGCTCGCGAAGCTGCTCTGCCGTCTCTACGACCCGCAGGAGGGGGCCGTCGAAGTGGACGGAATCGACCTGCGGGAACTGGATATCGTTTCCTGGCGAGCGCGCCTTGCCGCGGTGTTCCAGGACTTCATTCGCTACGAGCTACCTTTGCGCGACAACGTGGGGATGGGAGCCTCCGATGAGGCGATCACGGCGGCACTGGAGCGGGCCGGTGGGACCAACCTCGCCAGCCTGGGCACATCCTGGCCAAGGGATACGCGAACGGCACCGACCTCTCGGGGGGCCAGTGGCAGCGTGTGGCGTTGGCGCGCGCCCTCTGCCGGGTGGAGATGGGCGCGGGAGTGGTGCTGCTGGACGAACCAACCGCCCAGCTCGACGTGCGGGGCGAAGCGGAGATCTTCGAGCGAATCCTGGCGGCCACGCGAAAGTGCACGACGATCCTGATCTCCCACCGCTTTTCGACCGTGCGGCATGCGGACCGGATCTGCGTGGTCGAGCACGGGCGGGTGATCGAACTTGGGACGCATGCGGAATTGATGGCCCTTGGCGGCCGCTACCGGACGATGTTCGACCTCCAGGCGCAGCGATTTGTCGACCCCGACG
>CAVTUS010000008.1:0-509545 GCA_963737965.1 uncultured Chloroflexia bacterium
ACCTTCGCCTACCGCGGTGACGGCCTCCGGGACTCCCGCACCTTCGACAGCAATACCACAACCTTCACTTGGGAGCGCGCCACACTGCCGGTCGTCATCGACGACGAGGATGCCCGCTAAGTCCACGGTGCGGGCCTCGTCAGCCCAGGGTCCGAGCTTCTGCCGCGGTTCGCCTTCTCTCCCCGCCCACACACCCGCCGGCTGGCCTATATTCCCCCTTGCAGACACAACGAGGCCACGGCGGTGGCAAGGAGGAACCATGAAAGTAGGCTCTGGATTCGGTGGCGGCTGGCTCGCCAATGTCCCCGAGCAGGCGCAGCGGGCAGAGGCAATGGGGTACGACTTCGCGTCGACGCCCGAGACACAGCACGATTCCATACTCGCGGCGACGCTGGCGGCGGCAAACACGACGAAGCTCGAAGTGCAGACGAGCGTGACGATCGCCTTCCCGCGCAGCCCCACGGTGCTCGCCATGGAGGCGTGGGACATCCAGCACCTGAGCAAGGGGCGATTCGTGCTCGGCCTGGGCAGCCAGGTGAAGGGCCACAACATCAACCGCTTCAGCACCGAGTGGCCGGGCGCGCCCGCCACGCGCATGAAGGAATACATCCGCATGGTGCGGGCGGTGTGGGAGTCCTTCACCACCGGCAAGAAACCCGAATACGTCGGCAAGTACTACCACTACACGCTCCAGACGCCGAACTTCAATCCCGGGCCCGATCGAGTACCCGAACCCGAAGATCGGGCTCGCGCTCGTCGGCGATGCGATGGCGCGCGTCGCCGGCGAGGTGGCCGACGTGGTGATGCCCCACGGCTTCATGACCGACAAGTACATGCGCGAGGTGGTGCTGCCGAACGTCGCCATCGGCCTCAAGCGCGGCGGCCGGACGTGGAAGGACATCGAGATCTCCGGCGGCGGCTTCACCGTCTTCGGCGAGACGGAGTCCGACATCGAGCAGGGGCTCGAGCGGCTGCGGCAGCCGATCTCGTTCTACGGATCGACGCGCAGCTACCACGAAGTGTTCGAAGTGCACGGCCTGAAGGACCTCGGCATGCAGCTGCACTCGATGTCGCTTGCGGGCCAGTGGGCCGAAATGCAGCGGGTCATCCCGGAGGACGTGCTGCGCGACGTTCGCGCAGACGTCCACCTATGACAAGCTCCCGGAATTCGTGAAGGAGAAGCGCGAATACGCATCGCGCATCGGACTCGCGCTCCCACAGGGCACACCAGAGCAGCGCGAACGCGCCCAGCACGTCATCAAGGAAGTGCAGAAGGTCCAGGTCCGGGCGTGCCCGTGGGCATGGAGGACCTCTCGAAGGTGAAGGCCTGAGGAAGGCCGGGCCTTCGGGGGATTGCATGACAAGAGGCCGTCCACTGGACAGCCCCTTGTGCTGTGAGCACAACGAGTGCACTAGACTGAACAGGACGTGACAAAGAGCGTTCGAGGAGCTACTCGACCGCCTCTCCGCAATGCCCGAGGACGAGCAGGAGCGAGTTGCCGCCATGTTCCTTGAGGAACTGGACGACGATGCCGTTGGGACGAATTGCTGGCGAGTTCGCAGGACGTCCTCCGCAGGATGGGAGAGCAGGCACGAGAAGACTACCGCGCCGGGAGAACTGAACCACTCGACCTCGACAGGTTGTGAAGTCACAAACAAACGATGGCTTCTGGCGTGCATTGAACGTACTTACGCCCGAGCTAAAGCGGCGAGCCGGGGTCGCATTCCGGCAGTTCGCCTCGAACTCGGATACGCCGGGGCTGCAGTTCAAGAAGGTGGGCGAGCCCGACCTCTATTCAGTGCGTGTGACGGAAGCGGTTCGCGTCCTTGGCTATCGAGAGGGGGACACGGTGACATGGTTCTGAATCGGATACCACGATGACTACATGCGTATCATCCGGCGCAACCAGTAGCTCTCCGGCGTAGACTTCCGCGCATGTCCCTTGCAATGACCAAAGCCGAACGCGAAGCCTTTCTTGCCGACCTCCATGTTGGGGTCGTCTCCATTGAGGACCCGGGGCGGGGCCCACTTACGGCGCCGATCTGGTATGCCTACGAGCCGGGCGGTGACGTGACGATGCTGATCGGGCCGGAGTCCCGGAAGGCGAGCTGCTCCAGTCCGCCCGGCGGGCCTCGCTGGTGGCCCAGACCGAGACGGCGCCCTACCAGTACGTCTCGGTTGAAGGACCGGTGACGCTCTCGGCCAAACCGCCGGAAGGGGCGACGCTACGGATGGCGATCCGCTACCTGGGCGAAGAAGGCGGCCGGCGGTACGCTGCCGGCGGCGACGGGAGTTCGCTCTGGGTGACCCTGACGCCGGAGCGCTGGCTGACCACCGACTATTCGAAACGCGGCTGACTGCATTCCGCTTTCCGATAGCCGGGCTCTTGAGATCGATAGCCATATCCGTAGCCTGTACACTCGTGCGTGCGCCCGTACCTAACCTTCTCTGCGCGGGGTTCCCATGACTGACACGCTCACCGTGACCGATAACCGGACCGGTAAGACCCTCGAACTGCCTATCGTCGACGGCACCGTGAGGGCTATCGACTTCCGCAAGCTGAAGGCCACCGACGACGATTTCGGCCTGATGCTCTACGACCCGGCGTTTACCAACACGGCCTCCTGCCGGTCGAACATCACGTTCATCGACGGCGACCGGGGCATCCTCGAATACCGTGGCTATCCGATTGAGCAGCTGGCGGAGCAGTCGACGTTCATCGAGACGGCCTACCTTTTGCTCTACGGCCACCTGCCGACGCAGGCCGAGCTCGACCAGTGGATCGACAAGGTCACCCACCACACGTTCGTCCACGAGAACGTCCGGCTCTTCATGGAAGGCTTCCGCTACGACGCCCACCCGATGAGCATGCTCATCTCGACGGTAGCAGCGATGGCGACGTTCTATCCCGAAGCGGGCGATGTCGACGACGCGGAAAACCGGGAACTGCAAACACTCCGCCTCATCGCCAAGATGCCGACGCTGGCGAGTTTTGCCTTCCGCAAACGGCAGGGATTCCCATACGTCTACCCGGATAACGACCTGAGCTTCGTGGGCAACTTCATGTCCATGCTCTGGAAGATGGGCGAGCTGAAGTACGACCCCGACCCGGTGATTGAGCGGGCATTGGATGTCCTCTTTATCCTCCACGCGGACCACGAACAAAACTGCAGCGCCAACGCGATGCGTAGCGTCGGTTCTTCGCGACCGGACCCGTACTCTTCGGTAGCGGCGGCGGCGGCGGCTCTCTATGGCCCTCTCCACGGCGGCGCGAACGAGCAGGTGCTGCTGATGCTCCAGGAGATCGGGACGAAGGACCGGGTGGCGGAAGCCGTCGAGGGGTTCAAGACCGGGGAACGGCGGCTGATGGGCTTTGGCCACCGGGTGTACAAGAACTACGACCCGCGCGCGGCGATCATCAAGCGGCACGCGGATGAAGTGCTTCACCTGACCGGGATCAGCCCGCTCCTGGAGGTTGCGCTCGAACTGGAGCGGGTGGCGCTCTCGGATTCGTACTTCGTCGAGCGGCGGTTGTATCCGAACGTCGACTTCTACAGCGGCCTGATTTACCAGGCGCTGGGCTTCCCGACCTCGATCTTCCCGGTGCTGTTCGCCATCCCCCGGACGGTGGGGTGGTTGGCGCAGTGGCGGGAGATGATCATGGACCCGGAACAGAAGATCGCGCGGCCGCGGCAGGTGTACACAGGCGCCCGGACGGTGCCATACGTGCCGATCGAGAAGCGGTAGGCGTTACGCCAGCGCCAATCAGAGCCGCGACCGGGAGGTCGCGGAGGGCCTCCCGACGGTTTACCAGCGTTTTGCCTCCGGATTCCCATGGGTTCAGGCGGGCGACGCCTATTAGCGCCTTTGCTCGCGATTCCCCCGGCGATCCGAACGCTCCCTTCCGGTCGCGACTCCGCTTTTTTGGAGACCAGCGGTGACGCTGCCATAGCGCCAATCGGAACCTTGACCGGGAGGTCGCGGAGGGCCTCCCGACGGTTTACCAGCGTTTTGCCTCCGGATTCCCATGGGTTCAAGCGGTCGACGCCTATTAGCGCCTTTGCTCACGAATCCCCCGGCAATCCGAACGCTCCCTTCCGGTCGCGACTCCGCTTTTGTGGAGACCAGCGGAGACGCTGCTATAGCGCCAATCGGAACCGCGACCGGGAGGGAGCGGAGAGCAACCCGACGGTTTACCAGCGTTTTGCTCCGGATTCCCAAGGGTTAAAGCGTTCGACGCCTTATTAGCGCCTTTGCTCACGAACCCCCCGGGGGAATCCGAACGCTCCCTTCCGGTCGCGACTCCGCTTTTGTGGACCCGGTGTTCTAGGCTGAGTGCGTGTCGCGGCAATCGGAGCCACTGCCCAACGTCGAAGGGAATCACCCATTGGCGTATTTCCTTAACATTCACGACGTACGGGACGTGGGTCCATGGAGATGCCCGCGGATCAGTCGACCGCGAACATGCGGCTTTCGACTCTGCGATGGTTCGGCCCAACCCGGTACGAGCGAAGGCGATGAGAGCGCGTCTCCGCAGCGCCCCGGTCCTCCTCGGCGCGGAGCAGAGAGCAGCAATCGAAGAAGCGATCGTCGACAAATGCCGGTTCCGAGGCTGGTCGCTGGAGGCTATCAACGTCAGAACAAACCACGTACACGTGGTGGTCTCCGCCGCGAAGAATCCCGAAAGCGTGATGGTTAAGTTGAAGGCATGGGCGACGCGCCGGTGCCGCGCGGTTGGTCTCATCGAAGAGGGGCATCCGATGTGGACCCGACATGGCAGTACACGCTATCTGTGGACGGAAAAGGCTATCCAGGACGCGTGCCGTTATGTCATTGAAGGGCAGGGACCAGCATTGCCGCGTCGTAGGTTTTGGCAGAGCATTGGCGGCGACTCACGCCGGACGTCCAACGCTCCCTTCCGGCGCGGCTCGGGTGATACGAGTTACGCCTCGACGAGGAGACGTTCGAGGCCGCGGAAGACGGGGACCGTCTTGTAGACGAACTCCTGCTCGGCGAGCCGCAGGTTGGGCAACCGCTTGAGCAGGGTTTCGACGCCGATCGCCGCTTCGAGCCGCGCAAGCGGGGCGCCGAGACAGTAGCGGCGGCCGCCACCAAAGGCGAGGTGGTCGATGTCGTCGCGGGTGACGTCGAACTTCTCCGGGTCCTTGTGGAGACGGGGGTCGTAGTTCACGGCGCCGATGAGGACGCTGATGGAGTCGCCCGTGTGCATCGGGCAGCCGGCAATCTCACGGTCTTCGGAGACGATGCGGCCAGTCTGGGTAATCGGACCCTCGAAGCGCAGCATCTCTTCGATGGCGTGAGGGATGAGCGACGGGTCGTTGCGGAGGAGCTGTGCCTGGTCCTGGTGCTGGAGGAGGTTCTTCATGCCGTTGCCGAGGAGGTCGGTCGTGGTCAGGTTCCCGGCGAGGAGCAGGAGCGGAATCATCGAGATGACCTCGTCATCGTTGAGGAAGTCGCCGTTGTTCTCGGCCTGCACAAGGCCCGTGATCAGGTCTTCGCGCGGGTTGGCGCGGCGGTCGGCGATGACGTCCATGAGGTAGGCGTCGAGGTTCTTGCGGGCCTCGTTGGCCTTTTTCAAAGCCTCTTCGCCGGCGAAGGGGTTGAAGCCGGCGGCGACAAGGTCGTCGGACCAGGTCTTGAAGTTGGCCTGGTCGGCGGAGTCCACACCGAGCATCTCGGCGATGACGATGGTGGGGAACGGCTGGCAGAAGACCTCCATGAGGTCGAAGGCATCCTTGCCCTCGACCCTGTCGAGGAGTTCGTTGGCGATTTCGTGGATGCGCGGGCGCATGGCTTCGATCGCACGGGGGGTGAAGGCCTTGTTGACGAGGGCGCGGAGGCGGGTGTGTGCCGGCGGGTCGAGGCCAAGCATCGAGGGTTCGCGATCCTCGAGCTGGCGGCGGGCGGCGATTGCGGCGCGGAGGGGCGTCTCCGTGGCCTTACGCTGGTCCACCCAGAGGTCGCGGTCGTTGACGATGGCATAGGCATCTTCGAAGCGGCCAACCATGTAGCGGCCGGTGGCGGCATCGTGGACGGCGCGGCCCGCCTCCCGCACCTCGCCCATGAGGGCGTAAGGGTTCTTCTGGAACTCCGGGTTCATCGGCATCAGCTGGAAGCCGGTGGGTAGCGCCTTCTGGGGCTCGGTTGACGTCATGGCGGGCACGCCTCGCTGGGATGTGGAAAGAGTCTAGCAAAACCGGCGGTGTCCCGAACGGTGTTCGGCCACGGGCGCAACGAACCCTGTAGATTGAACGCCACGTCCGCGGAGCAGGCGACAGGGGGTTTTCCATGGCAGGTGCACTCGACGGGATCCGAGTTATCGACTTCGGGCAGTACATCGCGGGGCCGATGACGGCGATGTTGCTGGGGGACCAGGGAGCGGATGTGATCCGCGTGGACCCGCCCGGCGGACCTCGATTCGACACACCGGCGAACGCGACGTGGAACCGAAACAAGCGCTCCATCGTGCTGGATCTGAAGACGGAGGCGGACCGCGAAACTGCGTTGCGCCTTGTCGATTCGGCCGACGTGGTGGTGGAGAACTTCCGGCCGGGAGTGATGGAGCGGCTGGGGCTGGGGGCCGAGGCCATGACGGCCCGGCACCCGAGGCTGATCTACGCGTCGCTGCCCGGGTTCGCAGCGGACGACCGCCGCCGCGATGTGCAGGCGTGGGAAGGCGTGGTGGCCGCGGCGACCGGCACCTACCGGGGCGCTGCCGGAGAACATCCGGTCTACACTGCGCTGCCGTTCTCCTCGTGCTATGCGGCCTTTCTCGCGGCGATGAGCATTGGCGTGGCCCTGAATGTGCGCGAGCGGGACGGGGTTGGCCAGGTCGTGGAGGTGCCGCTGTTCGACGCGACCTATGCGGCGCTCGGCATTCGCGGGCTGCGAGTGCACAACAACCCGGCGGCCGGCGACCTGCGGGCGATGTCGCGGATCATGGGGTGGACGCGCCAGTTCGAGTGCAAGGACGGGCGCTGGTTCATGTATCACGCGGGCAACCAGAATGTGCCGCAGTTCTTCGCGGCAACCGGTGCCGACGCCTGGGTACTGAGCAAGGAGTGGGATTCGCTCCCGGAAGAGGAACAGCAGAAGCGGATCGCCGCCCTCTTCAAGACGCGGACGGCGGCGGAGTGGGAGGCACTCTGCGAAGAAGTGGGTACGGAAGGGGCGATCTGCCGGACGACGGCTGAATGGCTGGAGAACCCGGGGGCGCTCGGCTCGAAGATCATCATCGACGGGGAAGATCCGGTGCTGGGGACGGTGCGAGGGCCGGGGATCAACGTTCGGCTGTCGGAGACGCCCGGGAGCATCCGGACCCCACGCAGCGCACCCAACGCGCATCGCAGCGAGATCCTGGCGAGCCTGAATGGGCGGGCGCCGGCACCGGTCGAAGCACCGCCCGAGGCGAAGAAGGCTTTGGAGGGCGTGAGGGTGCTCGACCTCTGCATCATCCTCGCGGGGCCGACCTGTGGGCGGACGCTGGCCGAGTTTGGCGCGGATGTCGTGAAGATCGACAGCCCGCATCGCGCCCGCGTGGCCTTCCACAACGACGTGAACCGGGGCAAGAACAGCATCGTCCTGGACCTGAAAACGCCGGAAGGGCTGGAGATCTTCTGGGAGTTGTTGGAGGACGCCGACGTGGTAGTCCAGAACTTCCGCAAGGGCGTGGCCGACAAGCTGGGGATTGGATACGAGGCGGTGAAGGCGCGGAAGCCGGACATCGTCTACGCCTCGCTGAACACCTACGGGCAGATTGGGCCGTTCGCCGGGCGCCCCGGGCACGAGCAGATCGCCCAGGCGGCGAGCGGGATGCAGGAGCGATACGGCGGCAAACGGCCGACGCTGGCGCCCTTCGCGGTGAACGACTACGGGACGGGCCTCATGGGCGCCTATGGCGTGATGCTGGCGCTGTTGGAGCGGCAACGGTCGGGGCGCGGTCAGCACGTCGATACGGCGCTGGCGTTCACGGCGACGATGTTCCAATCGGTATTGCTGCCTTCGTTCGCGGGGAAGCAATGGAACGAACCCCGGGGTCAGGAAGCGCTGGGCGAAGGGCCGCTCTACCGGGCCTATGCCGCGAGCGACGGCTGGCTCTTCCTCGCGGCCAAGAAGGAGCAGCTTGCGGGCGTACCGGGGCTGGCGAACGCCGCGGCGCGCGATGGAGATGCGCTGGCGGAGGCGCTGGAGGCGTCCTTCAAGACGCGCACGGTGGATGACTGGGTGGCGACGCTGCACGCTGCCGGGATGGGCGCCCACCGGATCCTCGACGATGTTCGCGAGTTGATGGATGACGCATGGGCGCAGGCGCATGGCCTGAGCATCACCCGCGAGCACGACGACCTTGGCCTGGTGACGACGGTCGGGCCGTCGCCACGGCTATCGCGGACGCCGCCGGAGCCAGGGAAACCGGCCCCGCGTCCGGGGAGCGACGCCCGCGCGGTGTTGGCTTCGATTGGCCGCGAGGGCGACCTGGAGCGGCTGATCGAGAAGAGGATCGTGGTGATGGAAGGCGTGGTGGCCGGCTAGCGCCAGCGCACGATCAGCGGCCCTGAGACATCGTCGGCGACGATGCGGATGGTCGCGTTCCCTCCATCGAAGGGGAAGAGGACGACGAGCGAGCGTTCACCATCGGCCGGGTCGGCGTCGGAAGCTACCTGTTCGCCATTGACGAGGACGCGGATGGCGCCGTCGTGGTCCACCGAGAAGGTTTGCTGACCCGCATCGAGACGAAGGTCGGCGCGCGCCTCCAGGTGCCACTCGTTGTCGTGGAAGTCGCCAAAGGGGGCGTAGGGATATTCGAGGTCAAGGGACGGGACGAAGGTCGTGACCGTGGGGTCGGCGTTGTCGCCTTCGTAGTACTCGACGAGCCAGGAGCCATCGGGGATTTCGACCTCGCTCGGCGGTGGCAGGGTGGCAGTGGTGGTGGGCTCTGTGGTAGGGGTGTCGACCGGTTGGCCGATGACCGGGGTGCGGGGAGCAATGTTGTCGTGCGCGCCGGCGTCGAGGAAGGTGGCGGCGATAAACGCGGCGACCAGCAACAGCCCGAGACCAACCCACTCACGCGTCCCAAGGGCATTCACCTCTCGAGTGTAGGGTGGCGGCCGCTCAGGCGCCCTTCGGGGGCAACCCAATGCCCCGCATGCGGAGGTAGACGAGCCGCCAGGCGACGGTGAGGCCCGAGAGGGCGGCCAGCAGGGCGAGCGTCCAGTAGCACTGCCCGGCGACAGTGCCGATGGCGGCTATCAGGAGGCGGACATCGCGGCTGGCAAGCCCGAAGACGGCATCGAGGCTGGCCGGAGCGTCGGGGATCGAGGCTTCGATGCGGGCGCGGCTGTAGCTGACGGAGAGGGCGCCGGCGAGGGCGAGCATGCCGACAAATTCGGGGCGCGCGAAATCTTCGAAGCGCCAGGCGTAGATGGTCATGCCGCCGATGATGGCGGCATCGCTGTAGCGGTCGCAGATGGTATCGAGGAAGCCACCGAAGCGAGTGGTGGCGCCGCGGAGGCGGGCGAGTTCGCCATCAATCCCGTCGGCGATGCTTGAACACTGGATGGCGACACCGCCGGCGATTTGCCAGCCGGCGGCGATGGCAGCGGCGGCGGCGAAGGCGAGCAGGGTAGTGGCGACGGTGACGCTGTTCGGGGTGAGCGGCGTTGGCAGGAGGGCATGTGCGGCGGGCCGGCTGAGCGGGCGATTCAGGTAGCGGGAGACAATGCCGTCGTAGGGCATTCAGGCGCGACCGTGAAGAAGGGCGTGAGCGGCCGCAAGGTCGTCCGGAGTGTCGACGTCGTACCAGAACTGGCCGGAGACATCGGCGGCGTAGAGAAGGCCTTCCCCGGCCATCCGGGCGAAGAGTGTGCTGAGTTCGGCGCCGTAGGGGATGGCATCGAGGGCAAGCCAGGTGTCGGCGGTGCAGTAGAACGCGCCGGCATCGAGCGCCTGCCAGGAGGCGACTTGCTTGCCGATGCCGACGACCCGCTGCTCGCCGTGGCCGGGTTCGATTGCGAGCTTTGTGGCTTCGTCTATGTAGGCGGTGGGGTGCGAGCCAAAGTCGGCTGCCACGGTCGCTCCCTCGTCCTTGGCGCCGGCCAGGAGGGTTTCGATGAGGCCGGGGGCGAAGGCGTGATCGGCCATGAGGAGGAGGAACGGGTCGTCGGCGAGGTGGGCCCGGGCGGCGGCAAGGGATGCCGTGGCGCCAAGTTCGAAGTCGGGATTGGTGACGAAGGTCACCGTCGGGCCGCCGACGCTGAGGGTGGACCGAAGGAGGTCTTCGCGGTAGCCGGTGACGACGACGACATCGTCGATCTCGTTGGCGGCCAGGGCGTCGAGGGCGTAGCGAATGAGCGCTTTCCCGTTGAGGGGGGTGAGGGGCTTCGGCAGATCGCCTTCAAGGAGGCGGATGCGACTGCCTGTGCCGGCGGCGAGGACGACGGCGCGCGAGGCCGGGCGGTGGGCCATCATCGCGGGCGTGCCTCTCTGGGCCCGACGGGGTAGGATTCGTCCTCGAACCGATAAGTACCGGGAGCGTCGAACACCATGTGGCAAACGATAGGCTGGCTTTCACTGCTCTGCGCAGCGTTCATGGCATTGCTCATTACGCTCTCCATTGTCGGCCTCAAGATATAGGCTTCGGCGCCAACCTCCCAACCCTACCTTTCCATTCTCCCAGCAGCCGCCTTCCGTAGACTGGTAGGTCATGGCCTCATCCAGCGCAGGTACTCCCGGGGCGCCGGCATCGACCGCCGGTGCGCCGCCGCCCGTCGCAGCCGGTGGGCTGACCTCCGCGGAAGCCCGTTCGCTGACAGAGCAAGGCCTGGCAAACGTCGACTCCAGTAAGCAACGCGGCGACTGGGACGTGGTGCGTGCAAACACGCTCACCTTCTTCAACATCCTCCTCATCAGCCTTATCGTCGCGCTCGCAACCCTGGGCCAAATTCGGGATGGCGCCTTCGTGGGTGTGGTGATCGTGGCGAACATCGCCGTTTCCACCTTCCAGGAGTTGCGGGCGACACGGACGCTGCGACGGCTGGTCGCGCTCACGGCGCCGACCGCGACGGTTGTCCGGGACGGAGTGGAGAGGGTGATCGCGGCAACGGCGGTGGTGCAGGGCGACCTGGTGCACTTGCACCCGGGGGACCAGGTGGTGGCCGACGGCCATGTCACGGCCCGGCGCGCGGAGATCGATGAGTCGTTGCTCACCGGCGAATCCGACTCCGTCACCCGGTCGGAGGGAGCCGAGCTGCAGTCAGGCAGTTTCTGCGTGGGGGGCGACTGCTACTACAAGGCCGAGAAGGTCGGCGCCGAGGCGTACATGGTGCGCCTGACGGCAGATGCGAAGGAGCTCGTCCGGCGGCGCACGCCGCTGCAGGCGCGATTCAACCGCATCCTCCGGGTCCTGCTCACGGTGACGGGTGTGCTGGCTGCGTTCCTTGTCATCCAGTACACAAACGAAGACGGCAAGACGTTGACGGACGCCATCCGGGACGTGACGGCGCTGGTGACGACAGTCGTCCCCGTCGGATTGCTCCTGGGGATTACGGTGTCGTTCGCGGTTGGCGCTGTACGAGTAGCCCAGTCGGGGGCCATCGTCCAGGACATCTCGGCGGTCGAGGCGCTGAACTACGTGGATGTGATCTGTCTCGACAAGACGGGCACGCTCACGGCGAACGAGCTGAAGCTGGATTCGGTGACCTGGGCAGCCGGAATGGAAGGGTACCTTCCGTGGCTGGGTGCGTATGTCGTGGCGGCCCGGGGAGATAGCAAGACCGCCGCTGCCCTGGCCGACGGACTTGCGGCGAATTCCAACTCGGCAGAGGAAACGGCGAAGGTGCCATTCAACTCCGAGCGGCGTTGGAGCGCGCTGCGGCTGAAGGCCGGTGGCGAAGAGCGCGTGTTCGTGCTCGGGGCGCCCGAGACGGTCTTCGCCAACGCGCGGGACAAGGCCGGGCCGCTGCTCGCAACCTATGACGAGGCTACGGCGCAGGGCCTCCGCGGTGTCGCCTTCGCGGAGTGCGACGTGCTGCCGGAAGTCGGCAAAGAGTTTGGCGAGTTTCGACCGCTGGCCCTGATCACGCTCGGTGACGTCCTGCGGCCGGAGGTCACACGCGCCTTCGAGATGATGGACAGCCTGGGGATCGAGCCCAAGATCATCAGCGGGGACAACCCTCACACGGTCGCGTCGCTCCTCTCGCAGCTGGGGATACGCGCGCGCGGCGGGCTCGCATCGGGTGAGCAGCTGGCGGCGATGACGCCGGACCAGTTCGCCAACGCCGTGGATTCGACGACGGTCTTCGGGCGGATCGACCCGGAACAGAAGGCGGAGATCGTGACTGAGCTCCGCCGTCAGGGCCACTTTGTGGCGATGGTGGGCGATGGGGCGAACGACGTGCGCGCCCTGCGGGCGGCCGATGTGGCGGTGGCGATGGCCTCGGGCACGTCGACCGCGCGGGCGGTGGCAGGAATCGTGCTTCTCAAGGATTCGTTCGAAGCACTGATCCGGGGGGCGAAGGAGGCGACGGGTGTCCTCGGGAATGCCGCGCGGCTGACCAAGCTGTTCCTGGCGAAGAGCATCTACGCCTTCCTCCTGATCGTGGCGACGAACATGCTGGGGCTCGATTTCCCCTTCCTGCCGCGGCAAGGGTCAATTACGGCGCTACTCTCGCTGGGGATCCCGGCGGTGTTCATTTCGATCTCGGTGCCGCCGCCGGAATCGGGCCGCGACTTCACAAACAACGTGTTGCGGTTTGCCTTGCCGGCCTCGGGCGCGCTGGCGGCGGCAGCGATCGCGGTCTACTTGCTGACGGAGAGCCTGCCGGGGCGGGGGGTGGAGGAGGCGAGGACACTGAGCTCGCTCACGCTGGGGATCACCGGGCTCTTCTTCATGGTGGAGATCCTCGGGTTCGAAGGGGCGTCGTGGCGAAGCCTGACGCGGCCGGTGCTCACCACCTTCCTCGGCGCGATCCTCATCGGCGGCTTCATCGTGACGATGTACACGCCGAGCCTGCGCGACTTCTTCGCCTTCACGAAGGTGAGCTGGGCGGACTGGGTGATCGTCGGCGTGGCAGTTGCTGCCTCCCTGGCGGGGCAGTACGCCCTGAGCCGCTACTGGCAGCAGATCCTGAATATCCTGACTGCCGCACCGCGTACGGCCGACGAACTGCGCGGCCGGGCTACCTAGGGCGATGTCTCGGCACGACGGGCAAATTGGGCGACGAATCGCGATCTTCGGGCCATCGGGCTCTGGTAAATCAACGCTGGCCGATCGCCTGGCGGGGGTGCTTGGCGTGCCGCATGTCGAGCTGGATGCGCTGCACCATCTGCCCGACTGGGGCGTGCCCGACCGGGACGACTTCCGGGCCCGGGTGTCGGCCGCCCTCGATGGGGCCAGCGATGGTTGGGTGAGCGACGGCAACTACAGCATCATCCGCGACCTTGTCTTCGACCGCGGAGAGACGGCGGTCTGGCTGCGGCTGCCGTTCTGGAAGGTCTATCCGCGGGTCTGCCGGCGCACGATCCGGAGAGTGTGGACGCGTGAGCTGTTGTGGGGGACAAACCGCGAACGCTGGCGCGACGTGCTGGGCTGGGACTCCATGTTCCGTTACGGGATCACCGCCTGGCGCCCGCACATGGCGAAGATGAGGCAAGCATTTCGGGAGCGGCCCGAGGAGATGCGGCTCTTCGTCTTGCGTTCGGACGCCGAGATCGCAGCGTTCGTGGAGAGGGCACGGGCGGAGTGGGGCAAGCTCGCCTAGAATCGGCGCACCAGACAAACAACTCGGAGGCCCAACCATGACCGATACCGTGCTCTACGAGCGCGAAGGGCGCATCGCCACGATCACCTACAACCGCCCGGAAGCGCTGAACGCGATCAACCAGGAGCTGCGCGAGGACCTGAACGCCGCGTGGGTGCGGTTCCGGGACGACGACGAAGCGTGGGTGGCGATCATCACCGGCGCGGGCCGGGCCTTCAGTGCCGGGGCCGACCTGCGCGGCGGCGCGCGGCCGCTGGGCAGCAGCCACTGGGAAACGCCGAGCATGACGTCGCTCGAATCGGGGCTAGAAGTATGGAAGCCGACGATCGCGGCGGTGAACGGCTATGCGCTGGGATTCGCGCTGACGATGGTAGCCGCCTGTGACTTCGCGATTGCGAGCGAGCGGGCCGAGTTCGGGTTTCCGGAAGTGCGGATCGGCGTGCCAACGATCCAGGGCGCCGTGCGGATGCCGAAAAAGGTTGGCTGGCAGAACGCGATGGAGCTGCTGCTGATCGGTGAGCGTGTCTCGGCGCAGCGGGCGAAGGAAATGGGCCTGGTGCGGGAAGGTGGTGCCGCATGAAGACCTGATGCCGGCGGCGAAGCGACTGGCCGAGCGGCTGCTGCTTTCGGCGCCGCTGGCGGTGCGGGCGACGAAGGAAGTCGCCTATCGCGGCCAGGAGGCAAACTTCATCGAAGCGATCCGCTTTGGGGAGACGATGCGAAAGGTAGCGGGCGCCACCGAAGACGCCAAGGAAGGCATGGCGGCGGCGCGGGAGAAGCGGTCGCCGACGTGGAAGGCGCAGTAGGCAGGGAACAGCGCCGGCCCTGCCCGCTCGCTGTACGCCGCTCTATCGAGGCTCTACGCTCCCGGCATGTCTGACATCGGGCCGGTCAACGGCGTCCTGATCTACACCGGAGAGCTTGAGCCGATGGTGCGGTTCTACCGCGATGTGCTGGGGCTACAGCCGCGGCACGTGAAGGAACGGACGGCGAACTTCCAGTGGGGCGACTTCAAGCTGACCATCGGCCTCCACGACGACGTGGAGGGCCCCAACGCGGACCCCAACCGGGTGATGGTGAACTTCCATGTGGATGACATCCACGCAGTGCACCGTCGACTGGTAGCGGCAGGGGTGAGCTTCTCGCGGCCACCGGAACAGGAACCGTGGGGCGGCTGGCTGGCAACCTTCCAGGACCCGGATGGGAACACGCTCCAATTGCTGCAAGTGCCGGAGCGCTAACGGCCGAGCGCCTGGAGGACGAGGTCCCGCGCCACGGGGCCGGCTTCGATGCTCCCCGATTCGCCATCGTCGAAGACGACCGCAGCAAGCGCGCGCGGGTCATCGGCGGGTGCGAAGGTGACGAAGAGGACGTGCTGCTGGGCCTCGGCATCTTCGGCGGTGCCGGACTTGCCGGCGAAATCGTTGTAGCCGGAGAGGGCGAAGGCGGCGCTGGCCGTGCCCGATGCCCCGGTGACCAGCTTGAGGCCAAGGAGCAGATGGGCGTGCTGCTCGGGGGTAAGTCCGAGGGGCGTGCCGGGTCCGGGGTCCTGGCCCTGGATGATGATTGGCGTCCGGAGGGCGTCGAAAGCGAAGGCGGAATAGGCGTTGGCAAGCTGCAGCGGCGTGATCAGGAGGTCGCCCTGGCCGATGGCGAGGTTCACTTCGTCGCCGGGGTACCAGGGCTCGCCGCGGTTGGCGACCTTCCATGCCGCATCGGGCACGAGGCCACCTTCTTCGGCGAGACCGACGATCCCCGTCGGCGACCCGTAGCCGTACTTGCGCGCCACCTCGGAGAGGAAGTTGTCCGTCTCGTTATAGAGGGTGAGGCCGATCTGATAGAAGAGGGTGTTGCAGGAGCGCATGAGGCCCTGGGCGATGGTGAGCAGGCCCTGGCCGGCCTCCCAGTTGCGCCGCGGCGGGTCAACGCCATCCCAGACGGCGGGGCAGTTGATCAGGTCGGTGGTGGAGTAGAAGCCGGATTCGAGGCCGGCGGACCCGGTGACCAGCTTGAAGGTGGAGCCCGCGGAGTAGAGGCCGTCCGTCGCGCGGTTGTTCAGCGGGCGATCCTCGTCGGCGAAAATGGCTGCAATGGCGGCGGCGTCGTTTCGTTCGAAGGCGGAGGGGTCATAGGAAGGCGAGCTGTTGATTGCGAGCACCTCATCGGTCGACGGGTCGATGACGACGGAGCCCCCGGGGCGTCCCGCGAGGCGTTCGTAGGCGCGCTGAAGGACACCGGCGTCGAGGGTCGTGTTGAGGTCGCCACCGGGCCGGTACTCGCGTTCGGCAACGACGATGTTGACGGTGTGGCCGGGGTCGACGATGTGAAGGGTGCCCCCGGGCTGGCCGGCGAGGTAGCTATCGGCGCCGGCTTCGAGACCGGTGGCGCCAATGCGGTCGCCGGGCACATAGCCAAAGCCGGCGCGCTCGGCCAACTCGTCGGCGGTCAGTTCGCGGGTATAGCCAACGACATGAGCGGCGGCGGGGCCGAGCGGATGGACGCGCAGCGGTTCGAACCAGAGGAGGAGGCCGGTGGTGTCGCGGACCAGTTCGTTTGCGTCGACGGCGCGATTGTCGGCGACGGTGCCGACGGGCACGCGCTGATTGGCGCCGAGGGGGCTATCGAAGGCGGCATCGATGGCCTCCTGTTCGAAGCCGAACTGGAGAAGCGCAGCCTTCACCGCGGCCGGGTCGCTGATGATCGAGCGATTGAGGCCGAGAAAGCGAATGTCAGTCGTCTGGGCGAGGACGACGCCGTTGCGGTCGTAGATCGTGCCGCGAGAAGGCCGGTCGAGGTCGGATTCGAAGCTGAGGCCCTGGGCAAGGTCGGGATGGATGAGGGCGGGCGACCAGCGCACCCGGAGGTCGCCGCCAGGGGTCGCGGTAAAGGCGGCATCTATGGCGTACTGCAGATCGCCGAAATAGCCTGTCGAAAGGGTGAGCGAGATGGTTGCACCGGCTTCGGACGCGGACTCAACGGCCGCTGCAATGCTGAGCACACCGGCCTGCTCGTCGAGGTTGTCGAAGATTTCCTGCAGCCGGGCAACGGGAAGCGTGGCAGCGTCGCCGTCGTCGAGCATGGCATGGATGGCGGCGGCATCTTCGCGCGAAAGGGCATCAGCGAGCGCAGCGGCGACGTCTTCGGGGTCTGCGGGGTCAGGGGTGGGTGAGGCAGTGGGGCCGCCGGAATCATCGCCCCCGGTGGAGAACGACCGGAACGCCGCGACCGAGCCTCCCACGAGGAGGCCAACGAGGATGGCACCAAGAAAGGCCAGCCGGATTGGCATCAGGTGGCGCTCGCTTCGTTCCCCCGCCGTGGCGATTGTAACAATGCTCCTGCTGGTCGCCTTTACCGGTTGCCGCGGGGAGAGCGCCGACCCTACGCCGGGGCCAACGGTGGTGCGGCCATCTCCGGTGGGCGACGCCCGGCACTTTGCCATGGGTTTCAGCACGATGCCGGCCGAGGAAACGGTGCCGAGCTACATCAACGCCTTTGCAACAGCGGCCCGCTACGGCGAGCTGGTGATGATCGACAGGGCGCCACCATGGGAGGAGTTCTTCCCCAACCACCAGCCGTCAGAGGAAACGAACAGCACGACCCGGCTGGAGACGGACCTCCTGCGTCAGTACGACGGGCTCTCGCTGATCTTCGCGATCGACCCGACGGACCCGCTGGTGCAACGCGAACGGGTGGCGAATCTGCCGGCCTCGGTCAGCCCCGGCGAAGGGTTCGCAAACGTGGACCTGCGCACGGCCTTCGTGGCCTACGCCGGCTACGTGGTGCGGAACTACCGGCCGAAGTACCTCGTCCTCGGGGTGGAGATCAACATGCTGCGGAACCGGAACCCGGGGCAGTTCGAGGAATTCGTGTCGCTCTACAACGAGACGTACGACTCGATAAAGGCGAGCCACCCGGACGTAAAGATCTTTCCCACCTTCCAGCTCGAGGACCTGCTTGGCTCATTGAGCGATGTCCATGCGCCGCAGTGGGAAGTGCTTGATGCGTTCCGGGGGCGGATGGACGCGCTCGCCTTTTCGAGCTACCCCTACCTCGCCGGCATCCGGACGGCCGAAGAGCTTCGCGAGGACTACTACACGCAGATAGCGCAACAGGGCTTCGATGGCGAGGTCCTGTTGCTGGATGCGGGTTACCCTTCGGCGCCTATCGCTGGCGAACGGATCACGGGGACGGAGGCGGACCAGGACGCCTATCTCCAGCGCCTCCTGAGCGATGCCGAGGCGGCGGGATTCTCGGGAGTTGTTTGGCGAGCAGCGCTGGACCCGCAATACGCGAGTTCGGGCCAGCTGGCGATCTTCAAGAGCATTGGGCTGCGGCAGGGCGACGGCACCAACAAGCAGGCCTGGGACACGTGGGAGACGTGGTCGCTGCGTCCGTATGAGCCGTAGCCAGGCGAACGCTGATCGGGTATTGAGGCCGAGTAGCGGGTGGCTGCGGAGTAAGCCGGTGGCTGCCTGGGCGACCCTCACCCTGCACCCTCTCCCTTTTTCAAGGGAGAGGGATTTCTTGTGGTCGATGCTGGCTGGGGTGATCTGGAGGCGAGGACTGGCGAGACTACCGGCAGGCCGCAGGTGACGGTCGAGCCGGGGGGAACAGCGCTCGTGGGATGCCTGGGCGACCCTCACCCTGCACCCTCTCCCTTTTTCAAGGGAGAGGGATTTCTTGTGGTCGACGCGTGGGGTGGAGCTGGAGGCGAGGACTGGCGAGACTACCGGCAGGCCGCATGTGACGGTCGAGCCGGGGGGACAGCGCGCGTGGGGTGCGTGGGCGACCCTCACCCTGCACCCTCTCCCTTTTTCAAGGGAGAGGGATTTCTTGTGGTCGATGCTGGCTGGGGTGATCTGGGCGCGGTCGACGCGTTCAACCGGGTGGTTGTCTTTCCAGATCGGCGGAGGCGAAGCAGGTTCCTACGAGAGGCGGCGGTCGGCGCCGCTGCCCGGGAAGAAGCCGAGCTTGTTCGCCATCTGGACGCGGTCGAGGATTCTCGCGACGGCTGATGAGGCCGGTCATGCGGCCATCTTCGAGCACAGGGACCTGGTTGAGGCGCTTCTCGCTGATGAGCATGAGGACGTCGAGAGCGGCGGTGGAGCCGGGCACGGTGATGACCTTGTCGCGGGGGGTCATGGCGGCCTGCGCCGAGGTATTCCTGCGCTCGTCCGGCTCAAGGCGGCGGACGTCGGAGACGGTGACGATGCCGAGCACGCGGTCGTCGTTGGCGACCATGACGGCGCGGTGACCGTCGAGCACCATGTGGCGGTCGACGACTTCCTGGATGCTGGTGCCGGGCGTCACAGTGGCGAAATTGCGGTCCATGATGTCGCGGGCGGAGAGCGGTGAGAGGACGGACTCGAGCTGCAGACTCTGGGCCTCGTTGCGGGCGGCGGCGGAAAGGAACCAGCCGATGAAGGCGAACCAGATGCCGTTGAGGACGACGCCGCCAAGAGCAAGAGCGATGCCGCCGATGATGAGGACGTAGCCGAAGCCGACACCGACGTTGCTGGCGATCGTTGTCGCCTTGCGGAAGCTGCGGGTGCGGCCCCAGATGATGGAGCGGAGGACGCGGCCACCATCAAGGGGGAAGCCGGGGAGGGTGTTGAAGAAGGCGAGCATTCCGTTGATGGCGGCGAGCCAGATGAACATCGCTTCGACCTGTACCTGGCGGCCCTCGGCGATCAGGTAGACGCCGACACAGACGAGGGCGATACCCACGCTGGAGACAGGGCCGGCAGCGGCGATGAAGAACTCTTCGCGGGCCGTGTGCGGTTGTTCGGCCATGTGGGAAACGCCGCCGAAGATGAAGAGCGTGATCTTGGGGACGGCGACACCCCGCCGCCGGGCGACGAGGGCATGGGCCAACTCGTGGAGGAGAACGCTGCAGAAGAAGAGGGCAGCGGTGGCGATGCCGATCACCCAGTAGGTGGCGGTGGCCCAGCCGTCGTATTCATCGGGGAATACGTTGTGCGAAAAGCTGAACGAGAGGATGGCGACGATGATCAGCCAGGAGGGGTTGATCTCGATGTCGATCCCGGCAATCCGGGCGACGGTGAACGAGCGGCCGAACATCTTTCCGTACGGTAACGGAAGCGAGCGAACGCTGGAAGGTTGTGGGGCCTCAGGGCCGGATTTCGAAGCCGCTAAGCTCCTCGTCCTCGTCCGGGTCGACGCGCTCGAGGATCTGGACGAGCGCATCCTCGGGGCCGACCCGGAGCTGGCCCTCGAACGCGCGGAGGGTGCTCATGTCCGCTTCGCCCACGACCTCGACGGTGCGCCCATCGGGCAGGTTTCGGACCCAGCCTTTCACAGAGAGCGTCTCGGCGGCGCGCAAGGCGAAGATGCGATAGCCGACGCCCTGCACATTGCCCTTGGCAAAGTAGCGGCGGCGGATTCGGATCACTCATGCGTCGTCGATGGTCTCCAGTTTCTCGAGGATATCGGCTGCGGCAGCAAGGCCGTCAATCTCGGCGGTTGAAAGGCGGGCAAGACGGACGGCCAGTTGTTCGATTCTTCGCTGCCGGGCGGCCTCCATCAACTGCCTTCCGCGGAGGGTTGCCTCGATGGTGACGGCGCGGCGGTCCTCCCGGTCCTTGCGGCGGTCGGCGAGGCCACCGGCTTGGAGTCCGGAGACGACTCTCGACATCGTGGGGAGGCTGACCTGCTCGTCGGCTGCGAGTTCCGAGAGGGTGTGGGCGCCGCCGAAGACGAGGACGGAGAGGGCGGAGAGGCGAGCGGGGCCGACCCGGGACTCGGCATCGGTGCGACGAAGACGGCGGGAAAGATGCACGGCGATGCTGTTGTAGCGGCTGGCGAGAGCGTGGAGGTCGGTCACGGGCGGATTGCCGCGCGCTCGTCGATATGGCGGCGCAGGTGCCACATCGCGACCTCGAAGCCGAGACCGGTCCAGAAGCGCGAGGAAAGCGCATTCGCCGCCGCGAAGTGAAGGGTGACGGCTTCGTAGCCGCGCTTCCTGGCCCAGGCCAGCCCGGCGTCGACGAGGGCAGCACCAACGCCCCGTCCGCGAAACTCCGGCCGGACCGCCGTGTCGCCGACGTAGGCAGCGCCATCGGGTATATAGAGCGGTGAGCCGCGGGCGGGCCCAACATCGATGATGCCAGCGTCCTCGCCATCGAGGCGAGCGATGAGGTGGATGTTGTCGTCAGAAGCGAGCGCCGCCCGGAGTGATTCGCTGACGGCGTCATGCGTCTGGGCCTCCACATAGGGGCGGTAGATCGGGCTCGTGGCATGGAACTTCGCTTCTTCGTCGACCAGGCGCTGCACGGTGTCGAGGTCTTCCGGAGTGGCCGGGCGAACGTCGATGGAGCCGACGCGGTCCGCAGGCAGGGGGCTCAGGTCACGGATGGCGACGGCGTTGGCTTTGCCGAAGCCGAGCAAGTACCAGGCGTCCAGCACCAACGGGTCGCCGGCGGCGACATGGGCCGTGTGCTCGAAGACGCCCTGGTCGAGGAGGTTGTTGGCAAGGGCGGCGAAGAGGGGCTGGTAGATGGCATATGGTTCCGGCGCCCGGGGCAACGGCGTGGGAATGGACGAGAAGCAGCGACCCCAGCGGCGGCGCAAAGCGGGCCGATGCAGAGGCGGGACTGACGACGTTGCGGATGGCAAAGAGGAACCCGGCCATGGCACCGTTGCCGCCGATGGCGGCGACGCCACGGGCATAGCCCATCGCCCCACGGATGAGCGTGGCCGCCTCGTGGGGGTCTTCGTAGCGCTGCGGCAGGAGGGGGAACCTGGTGCGCTCGGCCACGTGGCGGGCGGCGAGATAGGCGCCCGCCTGCGGGAGGTGTTCCTCTGCAAAGTCGACGACGGTGAGGGATTCCCGGGGCACGTTGACAAGCCTAGGGCGAGATACTTAGCATGCGCAACTACTTTTCCGATGGAGGGCATATGGCTTCCTACACCCCACCGTCCGGCCTGCTGCAGGTGGCCCAGCGCACGGAGAACCTGGACCGCGCCATCGCCTTCTACCACGAGACGCTCGGACTGCCGCTGGTGGCGAAGTTCGACCCGCCGGGGCTGGCGTTCATCGACGCTGGCGGTGTTCGCGTGATGCTCGACGCAGTCGCCGAGGCGGACGTGCCGGGAGCGATCCTCTACCTGCGGGTGGATGACATCCAGGCGTCCTACAGCGCGCTCCAGGAGCGTGGCGTCGAATTCGTCGACGAACCGCACATGATCAATCGCGACGACGCCGGGCTCTTCGGCCCGAAGGGGATGGAGGAGTGGATGGCGTTCTTCAAGGATTCGGAGGGGAACACGATCGCGATTGCGTCGCGCGTGGTGGCGGGGTAGAGAGAGCACTGTGGTCGAGATCCGCCACCTGCAACCTGCGGACGGCCCCGTATGCGACGCCATCATGCGTACACTGCCCGACTGGTTCGCATACGAGCCCGGCCTCGAAGAGTGCGCCCGGGCTGTCCGTGAGCAGGATGGAGTGGTGGCAGTAGACGATGGCGAGGTCATAGGCTTCGCCACCTGGGCGCCACGCACGGAAGTGTCGGCGGAGATCACCTGGGCCGCCGTCCGTAAGGATCGGCGCAACGGCGGCGTTGGCACCAGGATCATCGAGTCCCTCGCCCAGGAACTCAGCGCACGTGGATTTGCCCTCGCCCTGGCGATGACGTCGGCGCGCTCCAAGGAACCTGATCCAACGTGGGATTCTTACGAGGAAACACGGGCCTTCTGGCGGGCACGGAACTTCTATCCCCTCATCGAGCTCGACATCTGGGAGAGCGACGTCGCCCTGCTCCAGGTTCGTGCGCTCACTCAGCCGGTTCGGTGAAGACCTGCGTGAAGTAGTACGTGGTGCCGTCGCCGCAGACGCCCATGCCGCTGAGGGTGAACTCGGGGCGGAGGATGTTCTCTTTGTGCGAGGGGCTGTCGAGCCAGCCGTCCACGGCAGCCTCGGCCGGGTCATCGGCGTTTTCAATGCGAGCGAGGTTCTCGCCAACCTTGATGTAGAAGATGCCGGCCTCCGTCATGCGTCCATCGACTGCTTCACCGTCGGGGTCGGTGTGGCTGAAGAAGTCTTCCCTGGCCATGCGGCAGCTATAGGCCGGTGGCCACCTGCGCCAGCAGATCATCTTCTTCCAGGGCCAGCAGGCCATCGGCGGTGCGTGCATCGTTGACGCGGCTGAAGGCCGAGGCAGCAATCGCGGCATCGGCGGCGGGCGTCGGTACGGGCGTGGGGGTGCCTTCGGCCATCGATCCGCCGCAAGCGACGCCAAGAAGGGCGAGCCCGAGAAGGAGCCCGGCCAGGGAGATGCTAGTCGAGGACAGTGGTCTCCGAGCCCTTTCGCTGGACGGTCAGGTGGGACATCGGGGAGCCGGTATCGCCGGCGCCATGCCAGTGGTCCGTGTTGGCCGGGATGACGATGCTGTCGCCGACGCTGACGACGTGCTCACCGTCGCGGTCGCCGACTTTGCCGATGCCGGAGACGATATAGAGAAGCTGGTCGCTGGTGTGGCGGTGCATTTTCGTGCGGGCGCCGGCGGCGAAGGAGACGACGGCAGCGTTCAGGTGTTCGCTCTCGGGGAGGGAGCGGCCGTGGACCTGCCCTTCGAAGATGGGTGCGCCGGTGCGCTCCGTGGTTTCGCCTTCGCCGGCTTTGAGGATTTTCATGGGGAACCTCCGCCACGGCAGTCTATGCCTTCTTTGCGACGGGACGGTAGCAGGGCCGGGAACTTCGGCCGTCCCGGGGGCTGACCTGGTACTCAGTTGCGAAACTCAGCGTTCGATGCCCGGAGACCGGCCCTCAGACCCTCAGCCCCTGATCTCCGGCGAGGCTCAACGTCGGAGAAGGCGAGCACATTGCGATGGCGCTGGCAACAGCGCGAACGCCGACTCTTCTTCCGCGACAATACTAGTACTCAGTTGCGAAACTCAGCGTTCTATGCACGGAGACCGGCCCTCAACATGGCGGACCCAGCCCCTTCTCCCGACTCACGCGGCGAGAAGGGGAGGCACATTGCGAGGGAGTTGAACGCGGAACGCCAACTTGTTTGCGAAACTGCTAGGCGGCCGCCTGCCAGAGGGTCCGCCAGGGGGCATCACCGCGAATAGCGCCGCGAATGGCGGCCATCTCCATCCGGCGCAAGGTTGCGATGGCGCGGTCGAAGGTCTCACCGCCGTCGTTCGAGGTGGCGGCGACGCGTTCGCGGATGGTGCCGAGGATGTTTTGCTCGTCGAGCATCCTGATGGTTCCGGGCCAGGCGAAGAAGGAGAAGGCCTCGGGCATGCCGAACATGCCGCGGTTGACGCCGAGCCAGTGATAGCGCTCCTGGACGCCGCCGAGGGGCTCGACGATGGCGACCATGGGGCCGGTCTCGGGGTTGGTGCGGGTGTCGATCAGGAGGCGCTCGCCGAAGAGGGTGAAGCCGATGACGAGGACATCGGCGCTGGTGAGGAGTTCCTCCACCGCTTCGCGGTCAATCTCGATGCCGTGGTCGCCGAGCATGATGCCTCCGTTGCGTGGATCGTGAGGGAGCGAAGGGGCGGGCCATACGGCCTGCCCCTTCGCGGTGATTCCCGTTGCCGCCAGCGTACTGGCTTAGTACATCGGGGGCGCGGCGGCGGCGCCAGCTGCGTGCCGGTTCGGGCTTGTCGGTGATCAGGCAGTTGGTGGTGAGCACCATGGCTGCGATGGAAACCGCATTCTCGATGGCCGAACGAGTGACCTTGGCCGGGTCCGGGATACCCATGGCGATCATGTCGCCGTAGGTATCGTTGGCGGCGTTGTAGCCCTCGCCCTTCTTGAGGCGCTTGACCTCTTCGACGATGACGGAGCCGTCCTTGCCGGCGTTGATGGCGATGCGGCGAAGGGGCTCTTCGAGGGCGCGGCGAAGGATGCGGGCGCCGGTGGCCTCGTCGCCGGTCAGCTTCACCTTGTCGAGGGCGCTGATGACGTTGAGGAGAGCGACACCACCGCCAGGGACGATGCCCTCTTCGACGGCTGCGCGGGTGGCGCTGAGGGCGTCCTCCACGCGGTGCTTCTTTTCCTTCAGCTCGACTTCGGTGGCGGCGCCGACCTTGATGACGGCGACGCTACCGGCCAGCTTGCCGAGGCGCTCCTGGGCCTTTTCGCGGTCCCAGTCGCTCTTGGCTTCGTTCGAGGATGGCGCGGATCTGGCCGATGCGGGCGTCGAGTTCCTTCTTCTTGCCCTTGCCCTCGATGATCGTCGTCTCTTCTTTGGTGGAGCTGACGCGGCGGGCGCGGCCAAGGTCGGCAATCTCGACGCTGTCGAGCGTGCGGCCGATCTCTTCGCTGATGACGGTGCCGCCGGTAAGGACGGCGACGTCGCCGAGGTTGTCCTTCTGGCGGTCGCCGAAGCCGGGGGCCTTCACGGCGAGGACGTTGACGGTGCCGCGGAGCTTGTTCACCGCGAGGGTGGCCAGGGCTTCGCCGTCGAGGTCGCCGCAGATGATGACGAGGTTCTTCGTCTGGCTGAGGATGCGCTCGAGCATGGGCAGGATTTCCTGCACCGAGCTGAGCTTCTTGTCGGTGATGAGGATGTAGGGGTCCTCGATGACGGCTTCCATGCGCTCGGGGTTGGTCACGAAGTAGGGGCTGATGTAGCCACGGTCGAACGCCATGCCGTCGACGTACTCGACTTCGGTCTGGATGCCGCGTGGACTCTTCGACGGTGATGACGCCGTCCTTGCCGACCTTCTCCATGCACTCGCCGATGAGGTCGCCGATGGTGGCGTCGTTGTTGGCGGAGATGGCGGCAACCTGGGCCATCTGGCTGCGCTCGGTGACCTTGATGGCGTTCTTGCGAAGCGCATCGACGACGGCTTCAGCGCCTGTCTCGAGGCCGCGCTTCAGGGCCATGGGGTTGGCGCCGGCGGCGACGTTCTTGAGGCCTTCCTGGACAATCGCCTGGCCGAGCGACCGTGGCGGTCGTGGTGCCGTCACCGGCGATGTCGTTTGTCTTGGAGGCGATTTCCTTGGCGAGCTGGGCGCCGATGTTCTCGAACGGCTCGTCGAGCTCGATGTCCTTGGCGATGGTCACACCGTCGTTGGTGATGGTGGGGGCGCCGAACTTCTTATCGAGGACGACGTTGCGGCCCTTGGGGCCCAGGGTGATCTTGACGGCATCGGCGAGAGCGTCGATACCGCGCTTGAGGGAGTGTCGGGCTTCTTCGTCGAAGACCAGTTGTTTTGCCATGTCTTGAGGTACACCTCGGCTTGTTCTGGGTTAGCGTTGGGTATGTTAGCACTCTGCGCTCAAGAGTGCTAACCCTTTTCCAAAATCGGCCTTTCCGGATTCGGAGAAGACTTAACGTCCGGCCAGATCGCGCAGTTTCGCCCGAAGGCGGCGCCCGGCGGCGAGGGGGCCGTGGCCGAGGCCGCGGTCGTTTTCGCGACGCCTGGCGGTGGTCACAGCGGAGGCATGGGCGGCCTGTTCGGCTGAATCATCGTGGGGCGCGAGCTCGACGTCGTCCCCGTAGCGGCGCTTGATCGCCATCTCGAGAAGGGCATCGGCGAGGGCCGGGTTCTTGGGGAGCACGCTGCCGTGGAGATAGGTGCCGATGGCGTTGCGGTAGCGCGCGCCTTCGCCGTGGTCGTCGCCGTTGTTGTTGCCGCGACCATAAACCACGGTCCCGAAGGGTTGTTGTCCGGGGGCGAGATAGGTGCGGCCGCCGTGATTTTCGAAGCCGGCGACTTCGCCGAATTCCGTCGCGAGGACGACGTCGCCGATGCAGCGATCGGCCTCGACGCCCGGGTGGCGGGTCTCCATGTCGAAGATGCCAATGCCGGGGATGTCGTCGCCGTTGAGACCGACGTAGCGGTGGCCGAAGAGTTGGAACCCGCCGCACACGGCGAGGACGGGCAGGCCGTCCTCTATGGCCGCCTTGAGGGCGGGACCGCGGGCGACGAGGTCATCGGCGATGCGGCGCTGTTCGCGATCCTGTCCGCCACCGATGACCACGAGGTCGAACTCGGCGGGATTGAAGGGATCGCCCACGTTCACCTCCACCACTTCGAGGTCGATGCCACGAGCCTGGCAGCGATGGCGGAGAGCAATAATGTTCCCCCGGTCGCCGTAGATGTTCATGACATCGGGATAGAGGTGGGCAAGACGGAGGTTCATCTGGCTCCAGCGTAGGGGATGAAGGGCAGGGACGGCAGTGGCGCGTTGAGCGCGACCCTAGGCTTTCGCCGCCTGCTCGTCCTGCCAATCGCGGGCGGCCTGGCGAGCGGCTTCCAGGTTGGGGGCTTCGTGGCCCCGGCGACGAAGATCGAGGGCGGCTTCGATGTCGGGACCGGTGCGGCCGCGGCTTTCGAACCACTCGCGCATGCCGTCGAGGTCGCCGGCGAAGGCCTGTTGCCAGCCGCCGGTCTGGTCCATGGCAATGCTGGTCGTGGTTTCGCCAACCTGGTTCAGGCGATCCATGTAGCGGGCATCGGCGAGGGTTTCGCCCTCCCAGATGAAGATGCGAGTGTCGGTGAGGAGGTTGTAGACGGCCTTGATCTGGAGGGTGGGCGGCGCTGTTCCCTGCCAGATGGTGGCCCAGAGTTCAGGGTCGCGGGAGCGATCGGAGCGGAGGATGGTGACGTAGAGCACAGGCGCAACCCCGGGGTCGGAAGGATGCCCGCGATTCTACCGGGGAAGCGAAGAGAGGGGGCTGTTAGTCGACGGCGACCGGTTCGGGCGTTTCGTCTGCTTCGGTGACGGGTCCCGATGCCGCCCGCTCCATGTGCTCAAGCCCCTGCATGCTGAAGCCGAGGTCGCCGAGTTCGCAGAGGAAGCTGCAATAGGTGAGCTTGAGCGAGCTGGTGGACTTTCCGGCGGCATAGCGGAGGTTGCAGCGCGTGCAGCGGAGCAGTTCCGTGATTTCGGCGTCGAACGGAGTGGTGGTGTGTTCTTCAGCCATACCAACCCATGCTAACGCTCCCCGCGACAAGCGAACAATATGAAGGGCGACAGAGTAAACAGGGCCACGAAGGGCGGAGGAGGAGTGCCATGCCGCGTTGCTGCATGCTTGCTCGATTGGTATGGTGGCGGATGACTTACCAGAGGTAGGTGAACGTCGAGACGGCAGCGAAGACGCGAGGCGGGCGTCTTCCAGGAAATGCGACGCGCAGAAAGCAACGCAGAGATGCAACGCCAACTACTCGAACCCTTTGCTGATACGACGCCGGCCGAGAGCCGGTTCCTTGGCTGGCTTGTGCGGCGGCCGTGGCAGGATGTGCTCCGCGACATCGGGGTGACCGCCGCCCTCATGCTCACCTATTTCCTCATTCGCGGGCTGCGCCCGGACGCCATCGATGTGTCCGTGGGCCGCAGCCTCTACATCGTGAAGTTCGAGCAGAGCGTCGGCATCTTCCAGGAAGTGCGCTGGCAGGAGATCTTCCTGCCGTATGGCCACCTGATGACGGTGGCCAACTTCGTCTATGCCTGGCTGCATTACCCGGTGTTGCTGGCGATCGCCCTCTGGCTGGTGATCCGGGACGGGCGGAAATTCCACTTCCTTCGCAACGTGATGATCGTCTCGGCCGTCATCGGGATCATCTGCTACTGGCTGCTGCCGGCGGCGCCGCCGCGGCTTCTCGCTCTCTATGGCTACGACTTTGGGTTCCAGGACACGGTGCACGGGGCGACGAGCAACGTGAACTACTTCCAGCCGGGCCCGTTCGTGAATGACTATGCGGCGATCCCGAGCTTCCACTTCGGCTGGATCGCCCTCGCATCGGCAGCGCTCTGGATCAGCACGAACAGCAGGATCGTCAAGGCGTTCGCGGTGTTCATGTCCGTTCTCATGTGGTGGGCGGTGACGGTGACGGGCAACCACTTCTTCTTCGACATGATCATGGGTGGCCTCGTGGTTGGCTTCTCCTGGGCGTTCGTTGCCTGGCTCGAGCAGCTGAACTTCCAGCGCTTTGGCCAGAAGATCGGGCTGTTGCCCCCGGATCTCCCGCCGCCACCGGTGGAGTTCCGCGACGAGACGGGCCTCATACCGAATACCTACGACCAGTAGCACGGCGGCTGCCACCGGCGGGCAGTAGACTCTGGCACCATGCCTACCTTCGAACGCGACGGTGTGCGGCTGGTCTACGACGAGCGGGGCCCGTCCGACCGCCCGGCACTCGTGTTGCTCCACGGATTCACCGCCGACCGGCGGATGTGGAACCCGGTCGCCGTGGCGCTGGAGAAACGGCATCGTCTCCTCATCCCCGACCTTCGTGGCCACGGCGAAAGTGACGCCCCGGCGGATATCGCGTCGTACACGATGGAGGGCTACGCCGCCGATGTCGCCGCGCTCATGGACCATGCGGGCATCGCGCGGGCGCATGTGTGCGGCTCGAGCTTTGGCGGGATGATTGCGCTGGAATTCGCCGTCACGTGGCCGGAGCGGGTGGAAACGCTCGTCCTCTCTGACGCGTCACCGGCGTATGAGCGGCCGGACTACGACGAGGCCTTCCGCCAGCGCGAGGCTGGCATCGCACGGATGGTCGACGCGATCGCCCGGTTCGGGCCGATCGAAGCGGGGCGGAGGGCGGCGCAGGATGCAGACGACGCGTTCCTGGCAGAAGCGATTCGCAAGCGGTACGCGCGGATGAACGGCGACGGCATTGTGGGCGCGGCACATGCGCGGCGCCAGCGACGGGATGTGACGGGCCTGCTCTCGCGGCAGCTGACGATGCCGGTTCTGCTCTGCATGGGCCGCGACGACCCTGTCTACTGCGCCCTCGCGGTGATGGCGCGGGAGCTGCCGCATGCCCGGCAGGTCACCTTCGGAGGCACGGGACACGGGGTGCCGGCGCGAGAGCCGGAGAAGTTCATCGAGAGCCTGGAAGGCTTTTATCGCGACGTGAGCGCGGGCAAGCCAGTGGCGGGGGAAGTGTCGCTGTGACGCGACAGGTGACTCTGCACTATAGTGATTGCTCGTGCGCACCAGTGTTTCCCGCGCCGGTGCAACGAGGAGGTACTTGTGAAGAAGATCCTCGGGCTGGTTGGCATCATCGCGGTGATTGGTGCAGTGATGACGTTCCTTCGCCGCGGTGAAGCGGACGACGAATTTCTCGACGAAGAGCTCATGTAGCGTCGCCGGGGGGTCGATCGGCGAATCCGATCACCCGTCTGCGCATTTTGTGGTTCATTCGGCGCCACGCCGATAGAATTCCCCTGTGGCAATTGAAATCCAATGGTTCGGCCGAACCTGCTTTCGCCTTCGCGGGCGGGAAGGGATCGTGGTCACCGACCCCTGTCCCCCCGACAGCGGCTACAAGCTGGGCAAGCTGAGCGCGGCGTGTGTGACGGTGAGCAACCGGGCGATGCCAGGCTACAGCTATGTCGAAGGCATCGAGGAGTCGCCGCGGGTATTCGACGCACCGGGCGAGTACGAAGTTGGCGGCGTGCTGATCGAGGCGGTGGCGATGCCGGGCATCGATGGCGCGCGGAACATCGGGTTCGTCATCGAGCTCGAAGGGATCCGTATCGGCCACCTGGGACTTCCCGGGCCGACGGGATTCAAGGCGCCGGAGTCGTTCGGGGAAGTGGATATCCTGCTGATGCCCGCAGGCGGCGGCGGTTCGTTGAGCCCGGCCCAGGCGGCAGACATCATGACGAGCATCGACCCACCGGTCGCGATCCCGATGAACTACAAGACCGACAAAGAGCGGCTCGACCTGGAACCGCTGACGGCCTTCCTGCGCGAAGCCGGCACGAAGGCGGAGCCACAACCCACGTTCCGGACGACCAAGTCGGGACTTCCGGGGGAGTTGACCGCCGTGGTGCTCGACCCGCGGGGGTAGGAGCGGGGGCAGGGTCGTAGACCCTGCAGCGTAGAGCGTGGAGCATAGAGCGTAGAGACCGGGGGCTGGCGGCGACGCGCTACGAGGTCATGCGGCGGATCATCGCGCCGAGCATCTTGCGGACCGGCCCGCCTTACCGTTTGCCGCTGGCTCTGCGGATCCTCTCCGCGATCTCGTCCAGCCTCTCCCTCGGCGGGTACCCCGGCCGCGACGGATACAGCTTCAACAACCCATCCCCAGATGCGCGCGGCATCACATGCCAGTGCAGGTGAAAAACGTCCTGACCTCCCGCTTTGCGTATCGCCTGCCAAATCGTCAGTCCCGCGGGCTTGAATGCGGCATCCACGGCCCGACCCACGGTCCGTATCGCAACGCCCAGAGCTGCGGCGACGTCGTCCGATGCAGCGAGCTGGTCGGAGCAGTGCTCGCGTGGAACGACGAGCACGTGCCCGTCGGCGAACTGGCTAATGTCCAGGAACGCAACTGTTAGCTCGTCCTCGTACACGACGCTGGCGCGCTCAGTTCCCGCTACGATGTCGCAGAAGACACACCGGTCGGTCACACCACGATGTCCTACAGTCGGCTCAGCAATCGCCGGTGTTCCACCATCGTGCAGCGGTCCTGCGTCGTGAGCATTCCCACCTCCCGGGCACGGGCGAGGCCGGCGTCGTTGGTGATCCCTTCCTGGAGCCAGATCGCGGGGACACCGGCGGCGATCGCATCGTCGATCACGCGGTCGGTCTGCTCGCTGCGGACGAAGACGTCGACGAGGTCGACGGGCTCCGGGATGTCTTGCAGGCGCGCGTACGCCTTCTCGCCCAGCACCTCGTCCGCTTCCTGTTGAAACCACACGGGGATCACCCGGTATCCGGCGTCCTGCAGGTACTCTGCGATGCGGTAGGCGGTGCGAAAGGTGCGGTTGTCGAGACCGACGACGGCAATCGTCTTCGCCTCCACCAGGGCCTGGTCGATCGTGTCGCTCATCGCCGTTTCCTCCGTGGTTTCTGCTTGCGCTTCACTGGCTCGAGGGTCTCCGTGTCGACCTCCACCAGTTCCCAGTCGGCCGGTATGCGGACTTCCGAGCCGGTGAGTGCGGCCACGGCATTGCCGAGCGCGAGCGTGCGATCCATGCCATCCTCCTGGCCGTAGGCGGGGACCGGCACCTGGGCCATGCGCAGGCGCTTGCCACTCTGCTTCACCATCCAGAGGGCGAACTGGCGGAGCGAGTCCGATTCTCCCTGCCAACGATCCTCTTCGTCGCCTTCGATGGTGACCTCGAGGTAGTCGATCTTCGTGAATGGCACGAACTCCTTGGTGCCGATGCCCATGCCGAGGTAGCCCTGCTGCCAGGTCGCCGAGCCCTTTTCCGCGTCGACGATGATGTCCGCCCCAACGACGGCGCTCACCAGCCCCATGACGGACACCGGGAACATCAGGAGGCAGTAGAAAAGGAGGAGGACAAGGCCCCAGAAGGGGAGCGCGGAACCTCCAGCGCCCATGATCACGCCGGCTCCGACCACCGTGGCGATGCCGATAAGCGGCAGGATGACCGTCGCCCGGGCGCTCTTGACCTCGATCTTCCGGTCGCCGATCACGGCCACCGAGCGATGGAGCAGGATCTCCGTCTTGCCGTCGCGGCGGGGCAGGGCAACGTGTGGCGGGATCGGGACGTCGACCATCACCGTAGGGTAGCGCCAACCCTGCCAGAGCGCGCCGAGCGCGGCCCCGCTGTACCCTATCTGGGATGCCTGAAACTGCAAACGGCCGCCGCGTTGTGATCACCGGGCTGGGGGTTGTCACCCCGGCCGGCAGCACCGTCGACAAGTACTGGAATAACCTCACGACGGGAGTCTCGGGCATCGGCCCGATCACCCTCTGCGATGCCAGTGAGTTCCCCTGCAAAGTGGCGGGCGAGGTCCGCGACTTTGACCCCGGCGACTACATCGAACGGAAGGCCGCGCGGCGTATGGAGCGCTTCACGCAGTTCATGGTCGGTTCGGCGGCCCAGGCGATTACCGACTCGGGCATCGACTTCGACAACGTCGACCGGGACCGCGTGGGCGTGCTTGTCGGCAACGGCGGAGGCGGCTACCCCTTGATCCAGGCCGGCGCGGAGACGATTCGCGAGCGCGGCGGGATGAAGCTCGACCCGCTTTACTTCCCCAAGACCCTGGGGAACATGGCCGGGGCCCAGGTCGCGCTCCAGTACAACCTGCGTGGCTACAACGGCACCATCGTCACCGCCTGTGCGGCGGGCACCCAGGCGATCGGCGAGGCGATGATGCTTATCCGCCATGGCCGCGCCGATGTGGTGGTCACCGGTGGCTGCGAGGCCGGGATCACCGAACTCGGCCTTGCCGGCTTCAGCGTGATGCGCGCGCTTTCGACCAATCCCGACCCGCTGAAGGCGAGCCGCCCCTTCGACCTCGACCGCGATGGCTTCGTGCCCTGCGAAGGCGCCGGGGCGCTCCTCCTCGAGTCGCGAAGAGGGCGCGAAGGCCCGCGGCGCCCACATCTACGCCGAACTCGCCGGCTTTGGCTGCACCAGTGACGCCTTCCACGTCGTTGCCCCGCCCGAGACCGGCGAGGGGGCTGCCCGCGCCATCGCCATGGCCCTGGACGACGCCGGTGTCGCCCGCGAAGACGTGGACTATGTGAACGCCCACGCGACCGGCACGCCCGTGGGCGATGTCGCTGAGACGAATGCCCTCAAGCGGGTTTTTGGTGAATTCGCCTACAACGTCCCGATCAGCGCCACCAAGAGCCTCATCGGTCACGGCCTCGGCGCCAGCGGCGGCATGGAAACGGTCGCCGTGGTGAAGACGATCGAGTCCGGCACGATCCACCCAACCGTGAACCGCGATACCCCCGACCCCGATTGCGACCTCGATTACGTTGTCGAAGGCGCCCGCAAGGCCGAGGTGAAGGTCGCGATCAAGAACAGCTTCGGGTTTGGCGGCCAGAACAGCTGCCTGGTGCTGAAGGCTTACGAGGGGTAAGGCGTGCGGATCGCGCTCGTTGAGCGGGCCACCTGAGCCAGCGGAGTTCGCTCGGCCGCCGTGACATACTCGGGCCATGCACGACTACGCTCTCTACCTCGAATCCGGGCCGCAGCGGAAGACGACGATGGTCCACGTGCCCGAACTCCTCGGCTGCCACGTTCGGAGGCGCACGACGGAGGAGACCGTGGAGGCTGCACCGGACGCCATCAGCCTGGCTGGCTTTCTTCGCCGAACGCGGTGAGCCCTTCGACGCCGATGCGCCGTTTCCACCCATGTCGAGATCCATATCACCGATGGCAGCTGGCTCGGCAACGGCGACCCACCCGTCGGCTTCGCGCCCGACTTCGCGCCGATTGCAATGCCGAAGTTGAGACCCACCTGCGGCGCCTCGGCCAGGTCCATGACCACATCGTCGAGCTGACCGCGCGATCTCGGTGACCTTCCCGGCGACGGCTTTCCGCTTGCGCGGCTCCTCCGCCACATCGGCGCAGCGGAGGCGGAGTACGTTCGCTGCTCGCTCGACAAGCCTGACGACCTTCGGGCCGCCGTGAAGGCGATGCAGGCCGACGACGAAACTTTGCTCGATTCGCTCCGGCGACGTGGGCGCTGGCGCTGGTCAGCGGGTAGCTGCAGCCACGCCCGACGAACTCGCCCGGCAGACCCAGCGCGGCCAGAAGACGTGGACGGTGCGGCGTACCCTCCGGCGTATGCTCGAGCACACGTGGGAGCACCTGCGCGAAATCGAAGACCGGTTGGAGGGAGCCTGAGATGCCCGGAAGAGTCGACGGCAAGGTAGCCATCCTCGTCGGGGGTGGACAGACACCCGGCGAGACCATCGGCAACGGCCGGGCGACGGCCCTTCTCCTTGCCCGCGAAGGGGCGAAGGTCCTTGTCGTCGACCGCGACCTTGCCTCCGCCCAGGACACCGTGGACCTCATCGCGAAGGAAGGCGGCACCGCCTCCGCCGTGGCCTGCGACATCACCGACGAGGCTGCCGTCCGGGCCGCGATTGCCGCCTGCAGCGAACGCTACGGCCGCATCGACATCCTCCACAACAACGTCGGCGCGAGCCTTGCTCTCGGCGACGCCACGGCCACCGAACTCGAGGCTGCCGCCTTCGACCGGATCGTGGCGGTGAACCTGCAAGGGCATGTGGCTCGCCTGCAAGCACGCCCTCCCCGTCATGCGCGACCAGAGTTCCGGCTCCATCCTCAACATCTCGAGCATGGCCGCCCGAGAGGCGTATCCCTACGTGGGCTACAAGACGACGAAGGCAGGCGTCATCGCCCTCACCGAGAACCTGGCGATGGCCAACGCCCGCTACGGCATCCGCGTGAACTGCATCCTGCCCGGCCTCATGAACACGCCGATGGCGATCGAAGCGCGCGTCGCCGCCGGCACTCCTCGCGAGGACGTCATCGCCCAGCGCAACGAGCGCGTGCCCCTTGGCCGCAAGATGGGAAGCGGCTGGGACGTTGCCTACGCCTCCCTCTTCCTCCACAGCGACGAGGCGGCCTTCATCACGGGCGTGTCGTTGCCCGTCGATGGCGGCGCCGGGGTTTCGTAGCCCATCGCCCTAGGCGGGGCGGTACTCCAGCAGCTGGATGTAGTTGCCATCGGGGTCGGTGAACGTGGAGATGATGCCGCCCCACCACTCTTTCCCTTGCGTGCGGATGAAGGGCACGCCTTTCGCTTCGAGGCGTGCCTGCTCGACAGCGATGTCGTTCACGAACAGGTTGACGAGGCAGCGCTGGGGCTCCTTCGCCTGGCCGTGGGTCTTGCTATGCCCGTCGATCAGCAGTTGGGCGCCGGCGACCGCGAATCCGTCGGCGCGGTCGTTCTCGGGAAGTTCGACGACATCGCGATAGAAGGCGTAGAGGCGCTCGGGGTCGTCGCTGGTGAGGTTGATGTTGAAGGACGTGACTTCCATGCCATGCTCCGGAAATGGAACGGCCGCCCCGGAGGGCGGCCCTTCTCAGTTTCGTGACCCGATGCTTCGAGACTACATCGCCTCGATGATCGTGCTGATGCCCATGCCGGCGCCGATGCACTGGGTGGCAAGGCCGTAGCGGCCGCCGCTGCGCTGCGTTTCGCGGGCGACGGTGAGGACCAGCCGGGCACCGGTGGCGCCGAGCGGGTGGCCGATGGCAATCGAGCCACCGTTCACGTTCACGCGGTCCAGCGGGATACCCAGCTCCTTGCAGGACGGGATGACCTGCGCGGCGAAGGCCTCGTTGAATTCGACGCGGTCGATCTGGTCGGCCGTGATGACCGGCGTGGCGCAGGGCCTTGCGGGTCGAAGGGATCGGGCCGAGGCCCATCACCTGAGGCTTCACGCCGGCGATGCCGAAACCGACGATGCGGGCGATCGGGTTGAGCCCGAGTTCGCGCGCCTTCGCTTCGCTCATGATCAGCGCCGCGCTGATGCCGTCGTTGGTGGGGCAGCTGTTGCCGGCCGTGATCAGGATCTCCTGGCCGGTCGGGCTCACCGTGCCCTTGATGCCCGGCAGCTGGCCGAGAGTCTCGATGTTCGTGCCCGGCCGGACGCATTCATCGCGGTCGAAGACGATCATCGGGCCGTGCTCGCTCTCAACCCAGTTGCCTTCGTCGTCGAAGACCGGCTTTTCGACCTCGAGTGGGATGATCTCGTCCTTGTAGATGCCCTTCTCGTAGGCCTCGACGGTCTTGCGGTGGCTGTCGACGGAGAACTGATCGAGCTCTTCGCGGGTCAGGCCATAGACCTCGGCCGCATTCTGTGCGGTCTGGACCATCGAGAGGACCGGCGAATAGTCGAGGATTTCGTCCTGGAACGGCACGCCGAAGACGGCCTGATGGTCGGGCGACATGTTGCGCTGCTCGGGGGTCATCTCGAGGCGACGCTTGTTGAATTCGGTGATGCGGGTGGTCTCGCCGCGCGGTCCGCCGCCGAGCGAGCGGCCCATGCGCTCGATGCCGAGGGCGATGCCGCAATCGGTGGCGCCGACCATGATCGACTGAGCGATGCGGTGGAGCGTCTCCATGCTCGATCCGCACTGGCGGTTGGAGTCGACTGCCGAGACTTCGGCGGGCAGGCCGGCCAGGTGGGCGACCGTATCGGCGCCGATGCCGGCAAGTTCGCCGGCGCCGCCGACGTTGCCCATGGCGATATCCTCGACCATGCGAGGCGATACCTTCGGGATTGCGCTCAAGAAGGGCGCGGACGACCTGCGCGCCCGCTTCATCAAGGCGGGTTGCTACGAGGCTACCGCGGCCGCCACGGCCAAATGCCGAGCGGACGCCATCAACGATGACTGCGTTCTGAAGTTCCATACACTCCCTCAATCGTGAAGATGACGCTCCACGCTGTGATGGCGCCATCATAGGCGCATCGGTAAGGCGTTTGCGAGCGTGATTCGGGTAAATACATCGATCTTTTGTCACGCAGCCGGGAACGTCGGCAGCCAGACTGACGACCGCCTGTTGGTGAGCCTCGCTGTGCATCGCGCGGAAGGCCGTGCCGACGCCTGCCACCCGGCTCCGCGGGGGGCTGTGGAACTGAACCCGAGGACAGTGAGCCCGGCCGCTTTGCAGGCGGCAAGGACGACGCTCCCGGAAACGAGGGGTTCCATTTCGAGGACGCCTTCGACGACCTTGACCCGTCGGGCGAGCCCACGACGCTCCAAAGAGCGCGGGAACCCCGCCGGTACGATGTTCACCTCGACACTGAGCCGGGTGCGATGGAATGAAGTGATGGTGCCCATGGTGGCAACCTCCTGTGCCCCTTCCATGGCGGCAGCCCGGCCTCGGGTGAGATCAGGAAAGGTAAAGACGAGGTTGTATCACTTTAGGGAATCGTCGCCATAGGTTAGTGCCGTGCTTCTTGCGGCGGACTACGTTGTGTGCATGGCTGGCCAGCGCCCGCGGCTACCTGAACAACTGCCGAAGCTCACCTCTCGCCAGGAGGAGGTGCTCGGACTCATCGAGAAGGGCCGCACCAACTTCGAGATCGCCGAAGCCCTGGGTATCTCACTTGAGGGCGCTAAGTACCACGTCCGGGAGATTATGGCGCGGCTTGGTGCCGGTTCGCGCGAAGAGGCCGTGGCGTTGTGGCAAGCCGGCCGCCGCCGGCGTCATTTAGGGCACGCGTCCTGGCTCAGAGGCGTATTCGTCGGCATTAGCCTCCGTTGGGCTGGGGTGGCTGTGACTGGCACGATGGCTGCGGTTGCAGCCGTGGCTACCGTCGCACTTGTGGCCCGTGGCGGATCTCCCAATCTCGGGATGGAACCCAATGCGAGCCCCACGCCGACCCAGGCGGCCCCAACCATAGCGACGGAGCTGTCTCCGACGTTTCCTCCAGCGAACACACCAACGCGTGCGCCACAAGTTGGCCCGTATCCGATCGGGACGCGAACGGGTGACGCCGTCCTGGACGCGGTGATCGCGGCGGTTGAGGCGGGCGATGCCAATACTCTCTTCGGCCTCATCCACTACGTACCCATCGCGTGCGACGACCCCAACGCAGGCCCCGTTCAGCCCCCCGGAACATTCCAATGTCCCAATGGGGAGCCAGATGGCACGGAGATTCCGGCTCTCGTGGCCGAAGGCACTGACGGCTGGACCTTACCAGAAGGTGATCCGGAGATTCCGGGCCTGTTGGCCGACTTCATGCCCGCAGATCCACGGCTTTACGCGATCGCCGGATCTCCCCTCGGCTGGGAGGACGTTCCTCCAGCAGCGGGCCTCTCGGTTACCCCTCACACGCTGGTCTTCGCGACCGGACAGGCGCTGATCGTCGACGATGTTGGCGTCACAACAATCCTGCAGGTGCCGACGGACCCGCAGAGCCGGGTTTCAACCGCGACCACATTCGTGCTTGCCCCGCTGCCGTCTGGGCCGGCCCCCTATGCGGGCGCGATGCGAGAACAGCTGTTTGATGTGGCGGAGTCCGCGAGCCTCGTGAACGACATTGGCGATGGCTACGGCATTTACTCCGCGTGGCTCGGCGCGCTGCCCGGGCTCGCCATCGTTGCCCGCGACCAGGTTCCCCCTCCGGGAGGCGTTTCGGCGCGGTCCGCAGGGTTCGTGGCGGACTCGGCCCCGGACGATCCGCCCTCAGCGCAGGCCACAGAGTCAGCGCGGGAATCCGCCGCAGATTATCGACCTCGCGTGTCCTTCGCAGTCCTCGACGATGCCGGGAATTGTGCCGCCGGCTTGATTGTCATCGATCTGATTGCTGACAAGCCGCGCGGAGGGATCATCACCATCTCGAACATCGACGTACCAAATCCCTGTACCGCCGAGGCAGCGGCCGCTGGATCGTAGCGAACGGCTGGTGACTGCCGTGCTTTGTGTAGCCAAACGCTCCTCGTTCGAACTATAGTTAAGGGGCTAAGTCCCAATGGTCGCTGCAGCAACCCACGATGAACAGGTAACCACGGCCGCGAAGGTCAGGGTGCAGCTGTCGGCGCCGACCGAGATCCTCTTCACGCTCTACTACCTCGGAAAGCTGCGCGAACGCCACCCCGACGCGAAGGAGATGTTGCGCGAGCGCGCTCCTGAGCTGGCCGAAGAGGCGCGCGCCTTCTGGTCCGACGCCCCCGGCGACTTCACCGAGCTCGTCGTCTTCGCCTACGAATCCGGGACCCTCCTGGGGCCCGATGCCGAGCCGTTCCTGGCCCGCCTCGAGGAGACGGCGGCCTCGCCGTTCGTCATCCCCGACTTCCCCGGGGAGGTCCCGGACGACGCGCTCACCATTCGCCGCCACATCCTCGAACTGCGCAACGACGCCGGCATGCGCTCGCGCTACGTGACTCTCATCCGCAACGTCTGGGAGGTGCTTCGGCCGGATAGCGAGCAGAACCTGGCAGCCGGCCTGCGGGCGGTGGAAGAAGTCTCGCGGCGGCTCGAACAGATGCCGTGGCGCGAGGCGGTGCCGGAATGGTCAATCGCCTGGTGCACAGTAAGTGAGCCGCTGCTCGACCCCGCCGCCGAACGTGGCGAACTCGTGGTCGTACCGATGTTCATCAACGAACACGGCAAATTCATCCTCTCAATGCCGGGCATCACGGTGCTGAGCTACGTCCCCGGCGAACGCGCGCCCGACTTTAAGATCGCTCGCCACACCGCCGAAGCCATCGCCGCCCGCCACAAGGTCGCCTCCGACCCGACCCGCCTGCAGCTGCTCGGTTCGCTCCTCAAGCGGGCGAATACGGTGAGCGAACTTGCCGAGATGTACGAGCTCTCCCAGCCCACCGTCAGCGTGCACATGAAGCAGCTGCGTGAGGCCGGGCTGGTGAACGCCGAGCGAAGCGGCGCCCAGGTCCTCTATCGCGCCCACCCCCTGAGGGTGCGCGAACTGCTCGGCGAGGCCGACTTACTCGCCCGTTAGGACCTTTCGCGGGAGCCGTGGCCAACGCCTTTCCCTGGGCCTGACAAAGACGACGATAGCTGTCGCGATCTTAGGGCTGTACCTATTGATTTAGTCATGTAGCTATGTTCCAATGTGACGAAGCACGGAGGATCACCATGTTCAACCAGGCCGGTTTGCTCTACGTCAACGAAAAACTCCAGGCGCTGCGGGACGAGGACCTCGCCAGGCGCGAAGTCCGCCGCTCGCTCATCGAAGCAGCCCGCAGCTTCGGCCCGCAACAGGGCAGCAATACCACAAGAGGGCGGCAGCCACGGTTTCGGCTCTCCGTCCCTCGCCTCTCCCCACGGTAGCGCCGGCGGCTCCTGTACATCCTGATTACCACCGCCGTCGCGACAACAAAGAAGCCCGCCAACGTTGGCGGGCTTCTTCGTGTTCAACCGGGCGAGTGGCCCCGGCCGATGTTCAGGCGTGGCGGAGAGGGGGAGATTCGAACTCCCGGTGCATTGCTGCACACCGCTTTTCGAGAACGGCACCATAAACCACTCGGACACCTCTCCACGGGAGAGTGTAGCAAGGCTCTCAGGTTCGCCGGAAGGCTACGTTTGGGGGTGTGGGTGGCAGCGTGCTGGGAGATGGGGGACTACCCCGCCGGCCGAGGTTCCGCGCATTTCTGTTTCTTCGCCCGGGGCTTGAGGCTCCGCTCTACGCCGCCGGATCGTTCACCCGCGTGGCGAGCCATTCCTGGCGCTTCTCGAACTCGTTGCGCCAGCGGACGATGACGTTCCAGAGAAAGGCCTTTTGTTCGGCGTCCATGACGGCCCATTCGCCGCGGACGACCTTGGTTGCGCCGCGGGAGTCGGTGCCGAGGATCTTGAAGGCGAACTCCATCTTGTCGTCGCCGTAGCGGAGGAAGACCTTCACGTCGTCGCCATCGAGGCGCTCGGCGATCTCCATGCGGGCGCCGCCCTGACTGACGTCCTGGATGAGCGCGCGCATGGCGGGGCCGGTCTCACCCCACTGGATGACGGCTCGTTCCCATGCCGGGAAACGCGGTGTGGCGCGGCGATCCATTGTCATAGCTCCCTGCTTCATCATCGACTGGCGGGGGATGCCGCGGCACAGTTGTCACCTGTTTGTCACCGGGACGGGTCGACTCAGGCGAACCCGTTGTCCCTGATCACGTCGCTGTAGAAGCGGGCGCTGGCCTTGGGGATCCGTTCCTGGGTTTCGTAGTCGGTGTAGACGATGCCGAAACGCTTGGTGTAGCCGAAGCCCCACTCGAAGTTATCCATCAGCGACCAGACGTAGTAGCCGCGGACGTCGGCGCCATCGGCTGATCGCGTCTGACAGGCCTTCCATGAAACCGCGGAGGAGGCGGATGCGGGTCTGGTCGTCGAGCATCTTGTCTTTGGGTCCGTCTTCGTCGCCGCTGCCGTTCTCGGTGACGTAGATGACGGGGTTGTCGTATTCGTTCGAAACCCAGCGGACGAAGTCGCCAAGGGCGTGGGGCGCCTCTTCGTATCCCATAGGCTGGACGGGGAGTGTCGGGGGTGCGTTGTGGTAGCCGATGGCCGAGTCGTCGGGCTGGATGACGGCGCGGGAATAGAGGTTCAGCCCGAGGAAGTCCATTGGCTCGGCGATAAGGTCCATGTCTCCCGGCTCGATGGGGAAGGGGGCGCCGCGCTCGGCGTAGTACTTGAGGACTGAGCCGGGATAGCCACAGCCGAAAAGGGGCCCGTGGTAGAGGCGGCTGCCGAAGTCGCGGGCCAGTTCGAGGGCGCGCGTGGCCTCCGGCGAACCGTCGATGCGGTTCGTAGCTGGTGTTGGCGTTAGTGAGGCCGATGAGCCCCTTCTGGCCGCTCTCGCGGAACTGTCGCATGGCGAGGCCGTGGCCGACGAACTGGTGGTGGATAACGCGGGCGGTGATTGCATGGTCGCGAAAGCCGGGAGGCATGAAGCCGCGGAGGTGGCCGAACTCGGCGAAGACGATGGGCTCGTTATGGGTGACCCATTTGGCCACCCGGTCGCCAAGGCGGTCGAACATGGTGCGGGCGTAGGTGGCGAAGTGGGTGGCGGTCTCGCGGTTCGGCCCAGCCGCCCTGGTCCTGGAGCGACTGGGGGAGGTCCCAGTGGTAGAGCGTGGCCATCGGCTCGATGCCGGCGTCGAGGAGGGCGTCGACGAGTTCGTCGTAGAAGCGCAGGCCCTCTTCGTTCACGGCACCGCTGCCGAACGGGTAGATCCGGGGCCAGGCGATGGAGAAGCGATAGGCCTTGAGGCCGAGTTGTTTCATCAGGGCGATGTCGTCGCGGAAGCGGTGATAGTGGTCGCAGGCAACGTCGCCGGAGCGAACCATCACGGATACGGCCGGGCTGCTTGCAGAACGTGTCCCAGATGGAGACACCGCGGTTGCCCACGTGGACGGCGCCTTCGATTTGGTAGGAAGCGGTGGCGGCGCCCCAGAGGAATCCATCAGGAAAGCGTGCGGACATTAGGTACTCCTGCGGCCTGTGAATGGGCCGGAATGATACCTTGCGAGACGGTGTGGGGCCGGGACGGCCGAGGCTCAGGCTGCGGCGGCGAACGGCGAGCACACCCGGCAGGGACGCAGCTCAGGGGGCACGTCCGCGGCGCGGGCCTCGGTCCGGTTCGCCGGGGTGATCCGCCCGGCGAGGGCGCATTCGGGCGCATGGAAGACGGTGGCTGCTGTGCTGTAGACCACCAGTCCGGCCCCGTCATCGGCAAAGGATGGGGCACCGATGACGTACTCCCCCGGTGCCTGGTCCACGATGACGGGGGCGAAGTGGCGGCGGAGGCGTTCGGCGAAACGCGGGTCGCCATGCCGTTTCGGGTCGCGGACGGTGGTGCGCCGTTCGACGTTGCCGGGCTCGCTTGCGATGCGCCGGGCAAGGGCGGCGAGACTGCGGTTGGCGCGGGAGCGGCGAAGAGAAGCCTGGCCTATTCCGCGCTGGAGCTCCCCCGGCAGCCGCGGGTCGTAGGGCACTTCCCAGAGCGCCTGGCGTTCGAGCACTTCAGCCGCATCCACCGGCGCCACCGAGACGATGGGCGCCGTGCCAACCATCAGCGGCAGCTGTCGACCGGCATCGAAACCTTCCACCTCAAGCTCGCGGAGGAAACGGCGTGTATTGGCGATGCTGACGACGTCGGCAGCGGCGGCGACGAGGAGGAGGTCGGCGGAATCCACGGCCAGCATCAGGCGGTCGTCGAAGACGGGGGCCGTGTCGATGACGACGAAGTCGAAGGTGCGGGCGGCGAGATCGAGCAGGGCTTCGAGGTCCCCCAACTCCACGGGTAGACGTTCGCCCATCCGCCGGGTGGAGCCGAGCACGAAGATGCCGCTCTCGTGTTGGCCGAGCGATTCGCGAAACTCCTGGATCTCGGATCGGGCCACCTGGTGCGCTGCGCGGCTGGTGCTGTTCCCCTCGCCGATGTCGAGCAGCAGGTCGGCGTCGCCGAATTCGGTGGAGAAGTCGATGAGGAGGACGTTGGTGGCGTGGCTCCCGCCGAGCATGGTGGCGACCATCGCAGCTACCGTGGACTTCCCGGTGCCGCCCTTGGCGGAGGCGACGGTGACAACGTGTCCGGAGGTACCGTTGGGCGAGGGCATCCGGCGGGGTAAGGCCTGTTCGATCGCCTGCTCAAGCTCTGTATCGGTGGGCGGCGAGTTGATGACGATGTGGGCCCCGGCGCGGATGGCGAGGCGATAGGCGTCGACGCTGCTATGGCTGCTGTAGGCCACGACCCGGGAGGCGACGGCCGCGTGCATTGTGGCCTGGATGGCACGGGCGAACGGCTCTTCGAAGGAGACGAAAGACAGCTGCGGCTGCGCTTCGAACACGACCTGGGCGCCGACGATACCGAGCCCGGCCGCCGCTTTCACGCTGAGGGAGAGACGATCAAGGCCGGCCACCACGCGCTCCCGCCTCTCGGGGTCGGCGTCGATGACGGCGGCCGTAACAATCTCGTCGGAAGCGACCATATGCATGCCCGAGGGCAAGGATTAACCCTCCCCGCACCTACACTATCGACGAGCGGAGGCCGATCGACAGACTGGGGTCGGGCCGTTGCGCCGCCTGCGTACGTTGTCGCGGGCCCGACGAGGTGGTGGGCCCAGTACTCAGTTGCGAAACTCAGCGTTCGATGCCCGAGACCGGCCCTCAACCCTCAGACCCTTCTCCCGACTTGCGCGGGAGAAGGGGAGCACGTTGCAAGCGTTGAACGCCCGAACGCCAACTTTCTTCACGAAGTACTAGTCGTCGTCAGGGCGGGCCGAGGGTGGCGGTGCCAGTCGCTTGATGTACTCGGCGCCTTCGCGAAACCAGCGGCGGTCCTCGAGGTCGCGGGCGACGGGGTCGAGAGACGGATCGGCGGCGAGCAGGAGGGTGTGGTAGCCGCCGGTTTCGGCATGGGTGCCGGCGCGTTCGACCATCCAGACTTCGAGGCCGCGGCCCCGGTAGGTCTCCAGCAGCTTTGGCACGGAAAGGCGGCCGGTACCGCCGCCGGCGTCGCTGACGTTGATGACGCCGACCACGCGTTCGCCGTCGGAGGCGACGAACCAGCCGGGGAGCGTGTGTTGTTCGAGCATCCAGGTGTCTTCGCCGGTGAGGGCGCCGATGGCGGCGGCATCGGCGCGGCGTTGTTCGCGGACGGTGAGCAGTGGCAGGCGGCGTTCCATCCGCAACCAGGAGTTGCCGGCCTCGTCGACATCGCGGGAGAAGCCGACGTAGCCGTGGCGGTTGAAAAAGAGGTCAACGCGGGAGCCGTTGGGGACGGCAGCGTGGACGAGCCGAATTCCCCTGTCCTGCGCGGCCATCTCGACGGCGGCGAGGAGGGCGGCGCCGGCAAACGGCACGCGGGAGACGAGGAGGTCGAGCCAGGCCACGCCTTCGTCGTCGCCCTGGCGCACGGCCCCGGCGAGGGAACCATCGAGTTCGGCGACAAGGAAGCTGTTGCCGGTCTGGAGCATGCGGGCCGCCCCCGAGGCGGTGGAGATTTCGGAAGCGCCGGCCGGGTAGGGCATCCCGGGCGTCGCCGCGTAAAGGGCGGCGAGGGCAGCGGCATCGTCGGTGTCGGCGGCGCGGATGGTGAAGAGGTGACGGGGGATCACCTTTCGAGGGTAAGGGGTCGGGGCCGAAGGGTAGAGGGGCGGCGGCGCGGCGGAGTGCGCGGTTACAATGCCGGGCATGGATACCGCCGAGCGAATTGCCGCCTCTTTCGTCCCCTACCACGTGCCGTTCGCGGTCGAACGAGCGGAGGGCGCCTACCTCTACACGCCGGAAGGGAAGCCCATCCTCGACGCGGCGGGCGGCGCGATTGTGGCGAACATCGGCCATGCGCGGCCGGAAGTGGCGGAGGTCGCGAAGGAGGCACTGTCGCGGCTTTCCTACGTGGTGCCCACCTGGGCAACGCCGGAAAAGGCAGCCCTGGTTGAGCGCCTGCGGAAGAGCTGGCTCCCGCCGGGGATCACGCAGTGCTCGTTCGTCAGTGGTGGCTCCGAATCGGTCGACGCGGCGGTGCGGCTGGCGCGCCAGTACCACGTGTTGCGGGGCGACACCGGCCGCTGGAAGGTGATCGGAAGCGACCTGAGCTACCACGGGATCACGACCAGCGGGCTGGCGGTCGGCAACCACGTGAACCGGCGCAGCGGCTTCGACCCGCTCCTTGTCGAGTTCCCGAAGATGCCGGCTCCCTACTGCCTCGACTGCCAGCTGGGACGCGACGATGCCCGTTGCCGGGAGCAAGCCGCGGACCGCCTGGAAGAAGTGATCGCGCGGGAGGGCGCCGACACGATCGCGGCCGTGATCGCCGAGCCTGTGACAGGGTCAGCGGGCGCCGCTGTGGTGCCACCGGAGGGTCACTGGAAGCGCGTCGCCGAGATCGCGCGAAGGCATGGGGCGCTCTTCATCGCGGATGAAGTGATGACGGGGTTTGGTCGCCTGGGCACCCCTTTCGGGATCCAGCAGTTCGGGGTGGTGCCGGACATCATGGTTGGCGGCAAAGGACTGGCCGGGGGCTACGCCGCGATGGGCGGCGTGTTCGCTACGGAGGCTGTGGTGGCGCCACTGGTGGAGGCGAAGCAGGACCTGATGTTCTATACCTTCGCGGGGCTACCGGTGAATGCGGCGATCGCGGCGAAGGTGCTGCAGATCATGGAGGACGAGCAGCTGGTGGCGCGGGTCAAGGTCGCCGGGGCCCAACTCCGCAAGAAACTCGAGCGGATAGAGAGCCACCCAAACGTGGCCGAGGTCCGCGGCATGGGACTCATGCTCGGCGTCGAGTTCGTGAAAGACAAGGAGACCCTTGAGCGCTTCCCCAAGGAGGCTGGTTTCGGGGCGAAGGTCGTGTCGGCGGGACTCCAGGAGGGCGTGTTCTTCTACCCCTCGGGGTCGGGCCCGGTGCAGGACGCGATCATGATGGGGCCGCCGTTCATCATCACGGAGGCGGACATGGACCTGATGGTGGAGACGCTGGAGAAGGCGATCGAGTCGGCGGCGGCGCGGGTAGCGGTGGCAGGCTAGGCGGTGGCCGAAGAGCAGGAAGGGCCGCCGGCGCCACTCGTCTGGGTGGACATGGAGATGTCGGGGCTGGATCCGGAGAGCTGCGCGATCCTGGAGGTGGCGGTGCTGCTCACCGATGGTGACCTGAACGAGATCGCGGCGGGGCCGGAGATCGTGGTGCATCAGCCTGCGGCAGTCCTGGAGGCGATGGACGAGTGGAACACGACACACCACGGCAACTCGGGCCTGACGGCGCGGGTGCAAGCTTCGACGGTGAACGTGGCCGAGGCCGAGAGGGCGGTGCTGGCCTTTCTTGAGGCGCACACGGCGAAGGGCAGGTCGCCGCTGGCGGGGAATTCGGTGCACCAGGACCGGGCCTTCATCGACCGCTACATGCCGGCGCTGGGGGAGTACCTGCATTACCGGAACGTGGACGTCTCGACGGTGAAGGAGTTGGCGAAGCGCTGGTACCCGGAGCTGCCGCCGTTCGAGAAGCAGGAGGCGCACCGGGCGCTCAGCGACATCCGGGAGTCGCTCGCGGAACTTCGGCACTACCGGGAGAAGATTTTTCGCGCTGACTGAGATCCGGCGGGCGCGCGACGGTCGTAAGAGATCGTGTAGGGAACGAGCAGGACGAAGGAAGGCCGGGTCTCACCAGGTAAGCAGTAGGGAAGCTCATGCAGGGCGGAGGGATGCTCTGCGATGTTGGTGAGCCCGGCCTTCGGTCATTGTAAGCAGATTATGTCCCGGTTTGGGAAAGACGAGCGCACGATCGCGTGACGAATTGTGGCTCGCATCATTTCCGTTCGAGCGTCAGACTGAATACCAGAAACCAACGGCACGGGTGGTGGCATATGGCGGCGACTCTTCTTCTCCTGCGGCACGGCGAAAGCACCTGGAACCTCGAGAACAGGTTCACCGGCTGGACGGACGTACCCCTCACCGCCAATGGCGAGGATGAGGCGCGGAAGGCCGGCCAGCTGATGGCGGAGGAGGGCCTGTCGTTCGACATCGTGCACACGAGCCTGCTCTTGCGGGCGATCGCAACGGCGGAGATCACGCTGCGCGAGATGGGCCTGCACTGGCTGCCGGTGAAACGTCACTGGCGGCTGAACGAACGCCACTACGGCGCGCTGCAAGGGCTGGACAAGAAGGAGATGGCGGAACGCTACGGCCCCGAGCAGGTGTTCGCCTGGCGGCGGGGCTATGCCACACCACCGGACCCCCTGGCGGCCGATGATCTGCGCCATCCGCGCCATGACCGGCGATATGCCGATCTGCCACCGGACCTGCTACCGGCGACGGAATGCCTGAAAGACGTGGTGGCGCGGATGTTGCCCTACTGGCACGACCAGATCGTGCCGGACCTGCGGGATGGCAAACGCGTGCTGGTGGTGGCGCATGGGAACAGCCTGCGGGCGCTGGTGAAACACCTGGACGGAATCAGCGACGCGGCGATTGCGGACCTGAACATTCCAACCGGAATCCCGAAGCTTTACGAGCTGGACCAGGACCTCCGGCCGGTCTCGTCGCGGTACCTGGGCGATGCGGAAGCGGCACGCGCCGCGGCAGAAGCAGTCGCGCGGCAGGCGGGTTAGGAGCGGGCGAGGCGGGGTTCGCCCGGGAGAGCGTCGAATTCGCTACGAAAACCGGCGAGGCAGGAAGGGCAAATGCCATGGGAAGCCGGCGCAATACCTTCGCGAAGGATGCGGTTGCACCAGGCACAGAGGACGCGTGGCGCGAGTTCGGCGGTCAATTCGGGAACTGTCATCGTTCTTCTCTCCGATACTGTGAGGCCCGCATGCAAAATCGTTGCAGGGGCACCGTAAACGCAGGGCAAAACTCTGCGTGGAAACGTTAAGTTTTGGTAGGTCACCGTCTACTTCTGAATCTGCGGCAGCGGTACGACAGAGTTTGACGCGAAAGGCGCCTTCCCTGGTGGGAAAGGCGCCTTCGCTTAACTGGCGGGACTGAACTACTGGCGGTTGCGGCCGAATCCGAGGGCGGCGCCACCGAGCAGGCCACCACCGGCCACCATCATCACGGCGAGGAGGAGAGCGCTCCCGCTCACGCCGCCGATGACCGCGGTGCCCGTGCCGGCATCCGGCGGAACGGGGGTGGCCACAGGGACCGTTGGCGTCGGGGTTTCGACGACGAGGCAGTCGCCGGTGTCTTCGCAGGTCGGCTCGTGGTCGCTGCAGTCGTCCTGCAGTTCGTCACAGGCCGGTTCGCCGCAATCCTGCTGAAGTTCGTCGCAGGGCTGGTCCTGGCAGGCTTCGAGGTAGGCATCGACGCTGGGGAAGCTGGCCGGGTCCTCGCAGTCGGGGTCGGTGCAGGCTTTCACCCAATCGTCGTAGCTGTCGAAGCTCTGGATGTCGTCGCAGTCGTTGTGCGGCGGGTTGCAAATCTCATCGATGAGGTCCCAGAAGGCGTCGGGCAGCTGGACCTGGTCGCCGCACTTGTAGCAGGCATCGATCCAGGCCTGCGGCGTGGGGAAGCTCAGGTAGTCCTGGCAGGTCGGCTCATCGCAGTCGGACAGATCGATGTAATCGAGCAGCGATGGCGTGGGCAAATTCTGCAGGTCGTCGCAGTCGAAGCAGTCCTTCACCCACGCTTCGGGCGATGGGTAGCTGTTGAAGTCGTCGCAGTTGTGCGGCTGGCAGAGCTGGAGCCATTTGTCGTAGAAGCCCTGGCTGAGCAGCTCTTCGCAGCACACACCTGGCACGTAGGCGATGCCGGGAAGCTGGATGCAGCCGGGATCGCCGTCGTCGCAGTTCGGGTCGTAGTGAGTGATCTGCTCGCAGTCGGGCAGGTCGTCGCAGGGGACATCGCGATAGACGGGCTGGCCGTTGGCGTCGTAGCCGGCGATGACCTGGCAGGGCTCTTCGACGTCGTCACAGGGGACGAAGCCCCAGATCGGGGCGCCGGCGTCGTCGTATCCCTGGATGCCGTAACAGTCGACGATGACGGTCGTCGTCGGCTCCTGGGCGTGGGCTCGTGGCGCTGAGAACATCGCGGCGAGCAGGAGGGCGCCAAGGACAATGGTCAGGGCGCTAACGGTGGTGCGGGTGCGGGTCATTTCGAGTCTCCTAAGGTGCTTGGTCTGGGGGTAAGACCGGCGAGCGCGCGGGTTCTTACACGGCGACTTGGCGCCTGGTGGAAGCGCACCCTGGACCCGCTACCAGGGGGAAAGGGAAATGGGCGATGGGCTCGGGCTGAGCCCTCTGCGGATGGTGAGGGACCGGCGCCAACGCTTGATGCAAATGGGGACAGCCGGTCGCGAGAAAGGGACCCAACGGCCCTGCCGGCCTCCATCGTGGTGGCGCGACAATGAGGTGTGTTCACGACCTGCGGGTCGGACTCAGGAGGCTGAAATGCAAATCGCACGCTTCATGGCAAGCCCCGTTGGCCGCATCACGAGAGTGATCGCCGGGGTGATCCTCATCGCGCTCGGACTCGTCATCGGCGGTCCGGTGGGATGGACTATTGCCGTCGTCGGTCTCGTACCAATTGCCGCGGGGGTGGGCAACGTCTGCCTGCTTGCACCTGCGCTTCGCGTTCCCTTCAGGGGAAGCGACATTCAGTAAAGCGACGCGTCGGCGCGTCGCAGGAGAGGCCACCTCGGGGCGAGGTGGCCTCTCCGTTTGTGTCGAACCGTGGTAGTCGTGCGCTAGTTGCGGCGCATCCCCCAAAGAGCCACCACCATGACGATGGCGGCGAAGACCAGGGCAACGGCAGCAAGGACGGGGTCGAAGGCGACGGACTCGTGGGCGGAGCTGGTTGTCTCTGCGGCGGCGGATGCCTGTCCGGCCTGGAACGAAAGGGCCGCGAAGAAGACGGCGGCGAGCGCGGCGATGGTTGCGAAGCGGATGGTCGTTGCGGTCATTGCTGATTCCTCCAGGTTTCTCGTATCGATATGACCGGCGGAGGCCCGGCTTCTTACAGCCACGTGCGAGGGTTGGGTGAAGGAGGACACAGAGAGCGCACAAAGCGCCCCTCCCGTGATGGGAGGGGCGCTGCGGGAGGGGCCGGACGCGGGTCTTACGACTTGCGGCCGAGGCTGAGGGCGGCGCCACCGAGGATGCCGCCGGCAATGGCCAGGGCAAGCGCGGCGTAGATGCTGTTCGGGCTCATCCCGGCGACGGCGTTGCCGGTGCCAGCATCAGGAGCTTCAGGGACGACGTGGTCGGGGGTATCGCCGGCCTGAGGCTGATCCGAAGGGCCGTCACTCGGCTCGCCGGCCGGCGTGTCCGATGGCTGGTCCTGCGGCTGATCCTCAGGTTCGCTCTGCGGCTGCTCGTCGACGGTGTCGTCGCCGGGCTCGTCCTGGGGTTGGTCCTGCGGCTCATCCTGGGGACCGTCCTGGGGCTGATCCTGCGGGACATCTTCGGGCTCGTCCGTCGGCTGGTCGCCATCGGGAACGTCCTCGTCGCCGGAGCCATCGTCGAAGCAGTCGGGGTCGACGAACTCGGGAACCTCGCCCTCTTCAAGGAGCTGGAGGACGCAGAAACCGTCTTCGCAGTCTGGGTCGATTGGCGGGATTTCACCGAGCTTGACAAGGATGAACGTGCATTCGCCGTCGAATGGCAGGATCTCCGGGACTTCGCCGGTATCGCTGTCGTCGTCGTCATCGTCGGTCGGGCAAGGGAAGTCCTTGTGGATCTGGACGCAATGCGGGGCGGGGGCGAGGTCATCGGTGGGCGAGACGGGGCCATCATCGTCGTTGCCGCAAATGCCCAGGCTGTGCAGCCACGGCGTGCAGATCTGGAGGTCGTCGGCAGCGTCCACTGCGGGGTCCGGGTCGACATCTTCGTCGCAGTCGGGTTGTCCATTTTCGTCATGCTGAATACAAACGCTGAGGTCCCCGGCCGGGAAGAGCGGCTTGGGATCGGGATCCGGGTCCGGGTCGGGGATGGTGGGACAGAAGTCCGTGAGGCAGGGAAGAGCGGCGAAGCCTGGCTCTTCCGGAGTGGCGGCGCTGGCCGAGCCGGCTCCGAAGAGCATGGCGACGCCAAGGCCGGCGGCAGCGATTCCAGTGATGCTGATGCGTGTGAAAAATGTGTTCATGATGGGGTTCCTCCCGTCGAGATACCCGTTAGACAGGCGGTTGCTCGATCTCTTACGGAGCGGCGCCGCGCCTTTACTTTCGGCCGCTCTCCACGGATGAGGGATGCAAGGGACGCCGGTTCGAATTAGGTTGGGGACAGGAGCCACCGGTTATGCCCGATGCCCGGCAAGAAGCAGAGCCAGACAGCACGGCCGTGCGGGTCGCCCTGTGGCGGGCGTTGCACGTGGAAATCGACCCACCACCTCACGTCCTCGACGACGTTGTTGGCCTGCGACTCGCAGCACCCGCTGTCGATTGGCGGCAACGCCCTGACATGGACCCGGAGGGGACCAGGTTCTTTCGCGCCTCAATCGTGGCGCGGGCGCGGTTCATCGAGGACCTGGTAGAGGAGCAGGCAGCAGAGGGGGTGGGGCAGTACGTGATCCTCGGCGCGGGGCTGGATACGTTCGCTCAGCGGAGGCCCGAGGTCGCCTCGCGTCTCCGCGTTTTCGAGGTCGACCAGCCGGGCACCCAGGCATGGAAGGAACGGCGACTGGTCGAGCTGGGATTGGGCATCCCGGAATGGCTACGGTTCGTCCCCGTGGACTTCGAAGCCGGCGTGGATTGGCGGGAGCGGCTCGTCGCTGCCGGCTTTGACGCGGGCAGGCCGGCGGTGGTGGCCTCCACGGGAGTGAGCATGTACCTCACAGCGGAGGCGACTGCGGCCACCCTCCGCGAGGTCGCGTCCCTGGCGCCGGGCTCGAGCCTGGCAATGTCGTTCATCCTGCCGAAGGAACTTGCCGAACCGGAGGAACGCGCCGGGATCGAGGCGTCGGAGAAAGGAGCGCGGGCGAGCGGCACGCCGTTCCTGAGCTACTTTTCACCCGACGAAGTGCTGGGCATGGCTTCGGCAGCGGGGTTACGAGAGAGCCGGATTGAGACGGCGAAAACGCTGACGCGGCGCTACTTCACGGGCCGGGAGGATGGCCTCCGGCCGGGCGCCGAAGCGCTGCTGGTGGCGAGGACGTAGCGATACACCGGCGCGGACAGTGGGCCGTTCACCGCGCCCGGTAGGCAGCCATGATCCGCTCATGATCGTCCGGCGCCAGCCACCGCACCGCCTCCCGGATGGTGACACCGGAAGCACGCTTGGCCCGGGGTTCGATCCAGGCGGCGACCATCTCGGGCCGCTTCCGGCTGGTATCGCGGAGGATCCAGCCGATCGCCTTGCGGATGAAGAACTCCTTCTCCTCGAGCATGGCGTCGGCGTAGCGGGTGAAGCGGTCCCAATCGCCGCCGCCCTGGCGGAGGGGGATGAGCAGCGCCAGGAGCGCCGACCGCCTGATCCAGAAGTCCTCGTCGACGGCCCAGCGATCCAGCCCCTCTCCGAGTTCCGGGTGCTGGACCACCATCACGCCGACGACGTTGGCCGCCAGCTCGTCCACCAGCGCCCACGTCCTGGACTCACGGAGGAACCGCTCGACGAGCGGCAGATCGGCCGGCTCAAGCAGCTTTGCATTGCGGACCAACACCATCACCGCGGCCATGCGCAGTTCGTGGATCGGTCGCTCCCAGAGCGCCTCCGCCAGCGCAACGACGTCCCCACGTTGCAGCGGGCCGCGCTCCTTCGACACCCCGCCGACGACCTTCGCGGTTGCCGGGACGGTGGCGCCGAAGAACTCGAGAATCGCTCTTCAGGTAGCGCTTCTCCTGGACGGCGCGTTCGGGTGTGGCGACCGCCCTCAGTCCCGATTCGATTTCGGCGATGAACGCGGGCACATCCATCCGCGAAGTCTAGCCGCCGGGCGAGGCTTCCGAGTCCATCGCCGGCATGGGCGAGGCTTCCGGCCGCGCCGTCGGCAATAGCCCATAGGCGAACGTGGCAAGGCCGATGAGGAGTCCCGTCCCCATCATGGGAGCGAAGATGCGCTTGCCGATGGTCCAGTCGCCGAGAAGGCTAATGGCAAAGCCGGCGACGCCGATGTTGACGAGCACGAAGACGATGTGATGCAGGCGGGCATCGAGCCGTCGCGAAGCCGTGGCCGCGAACAGCATCGCGAAGATGGCGTTGGTGGTGGAGGCGATGAACTGGCTGTGGTCGAGCGCGAGGAGCTGGTGGTCGGGCACGAGGTCGAAGTCGCCCTTGTGGCGAATGACGAAGTACTGGGCGAGACCGATCACGAAGACGGAACCCACCGCGGAAGCCACGGCGAGACGCCCGGCATTCGCGGCCATGAAGTCGACCTTACGGAAGTGCGGCCACATGCGGACGAGGAAGATGGCGACCCCGATGATTTCGAGGAGGATGGCGATGGGGGCGAGGGGATCGACTTCGAGGAGGAGCGCCAGCATGAGGACAATGCCGCCGAGGAAGGGGAAGACCATCTGAAGGATGCCGGCACGAGTGGCCTTTGGCGGCGACGGGAAGAAGAAGGCCCACTCACACATGCCAAGTGCGACCGGGAAAAGGAACCCAACAACCATGGTGGCCGGGTGCGCATCCTCGCCCCCATCGGGGAGCCAGTTGGTCTTGGTGGCGATGTCGAGGCCAAGCAGCACCCCGAGCACTCCACCGACGACCGAGGTCGTCATGGCGGCGAGGAAGCCCCAATGGGGCACACCCAGCTCCACCTTCTTGACCTGCAACAGCACCCAGGCGAAGTAGAGGGAGATGACGGCAACGGCGAAGATGCCGACCGTAGGCCGCATCTTGCCGTAGGTGGTGGAGAAGGCGGCGACGTACGCGGCGAAGACGACGATCGCGATGACGGAGAGCGCCTTCATGCGCTTGTGATCCGTCTCTGATACGTCACGGTCGCCGCCAAAGAGCCAGAGCGAGGCAGCGAAAATGGAGAGGGTGAGCCAGCCGAGCGTCCCTCCGTGGACGTGGCCAAGGATGCGGCGGCGATCGAAATCGACCAGGTCGGACCCGTTCAGGATGCCGATGCCTATCGTGTAGAGAAAGATGAGCATTGCCCCGAAGATGAGGAGCCGGATCTCCGGCCAGTAGCTCGGGCGCTGGAAGCCAGCAATCATGAACGTCCCCCTTGTTGGTACAGTGACCCTTCCCAACGTTCGGCGGAATCCTAAGGCAGATCGGGGCTATGGGGCCAGTACCGGCGTGCCAACCGTAGGGGCAGAGCGGTACGATGCGGCCCCGGCCCATACGCAAGGAGTGCACCCATGAAGTTCGGCATCCAGATGTTCCCGACGGACTACGCGATCCAGCCAGCGGAGCTTGCGAGAGCGGTGGAAGAGAAGGGATTCGAGTCGCTCTTCTTCCCCGAACACACGCACATCCCGGTCAGCCGGAAGACGCCCTATCCGGGCGGCGGGGAACTGCCGAACCAGTACCGGCACACGCATGATCCTTTCGTCGCCCTTGGTGCGGCGGCTGCGGTGACCTCGCGGATCATGCTGGGGACCGGGATCTGCCTGGTGATGGAGCGGGACCCGATCACCCTCGCGAAAGAAGTCGCCAGTCTCGACTTCATCAGCAACGGACGATTCCTCTTCGGCATCGGTGGCGGCTGGAACGAAGACGAGATGAACAACCACGGCACGAAGTACACGCTGCGCTGGAAGATCCTCCGCGAACGCATCCTCGCGATGAAGGAGATCTGGACGAAGGACGAGGCAGAGTTTCACGGCGAGTTCGTGGACTTCGACCCGATCTGGTCGTGGCCGAAGCCGAAGCAGCAGCCGCACCCACCGATCTACGTTGGCGGCTCAGGTGCACGCACGCTGGAACGGGTGATGGAGTACGGCGACGGCTGGATGCCGATCGGTGGTCGGGCAACCGACCTCGGCGACCGGATTAAGGAGTTGCGGCGCCTCGAAAAGGAAGCCGGCAAGGCGCCCGTGCCCATCTCTATTTTTGGCTGTCCGCCGAACCCGGCGGTGATCAGCGACTACGCCGAGATGGGCGTGGATCGCGTGATCTTCAGCATGCCCGACGCGGAAGCGGACGTGATTCTGCCCCGCCTCGACCGCTGCATGGAGGCGGCGAAGGAGTTCGCGGTCGCGACGGCGGCGACGTAGCCGGCTCGTCATCGCAGGCACTGCCAGAGCGCCAGCCATTCCCCAGGCGAGAGCGCGGAAGGACCTGCCCCGGGCGGGACACCAAGGCTGGATAACGCGACCCGCAACCGGCGCGACCCTGCGTAACGGCGAAGGTTGTGGATCGCGTCGTTGCCGCCGGTGAAGCCAAGCGCCGCGAACTGCTGGAAGTCGCGTGCCTCGGAGCCGTCGAGCAATGGCTGCGGCCGCCGCCGAATCGCGAGAAGGACGGATTCCACGCGGGGCCAGGGGTGGAAGTCTCGACGCCGGAGCGCGAGGGGGACGTCGAACGAGAATCGAATCGAGAGCTGGGCCGCGCGCAAGGAGGTGCGGCCGTGGCCGGTCCAGGTGGCGGCGGCCTCCCGCTGGACGACGAGGAACGCGCTCAGGGGTGGGTTTGGCTGGCTCAGCAGCAACTGCATGGTTTCGGCCGTCAGCGAGAAGGGAAGGTTGGCGATGATGTGGTAGTCGCCGCCGGGGAGCGCGACATCCCGAAAGTCCGCATGCAGCGGTTGGACGTGACTAAAGCTCCGGACGGATGCGACGAGGCAGCCATAGAGGTCGCGGTCGATCTCGATGGCGATGACGTGGCCGGCATGGGGCGCAAGGGCGCGGGTGAGGAGGCCGTCCCCGGCGCCAAATTCGAGGACGCGGGCAGGAGGGGCGAGGCCGGTGGCAGCGACGATTCGCGTGGCGACGGCTTTGCTGCTGAGGCGATGGAACGAAAAGGACTGCCGCATGGCGCTGCGGCGGGCGGGATGGGACACAAATAGCTCCGGGCGAACGGAGGCCGACTGTGGAGGTCAGCCCTGGCATTGCCGCCGAGGGGGCGGCCCTACGCCTTTAGCCGCGTGTGCGGCCGGAGATCGCGCTTCGTGTCATGACACCCATCGTTGCGCTGAACCATACGTCATTTTCGGCACCTGGCCGAGACCGGGGCTACTCGGGGGCGCAGAATGGGCCGGTGGCGAACCACTGGACCGGAAAGCTGATCCTCCTGCGCGGCATCGAGCCGGCGGACTGGGAATCGTTCCATGCGTTTGACCAGGACACCGAGGGCCAGCGGATGGGTTGGAAGGTGCCGTTTCCCCGTGGCCGCGAGGCGACGCGCAAATCGGCCGAAGAACGGGCGAACGAGAGCATGGAGGGGCAACGGTCGCGGATGGCGATCGAGGTGCTCGAGAGTGGTGCGCTCGCCGGCCTGATCCACGTCCACGATGCCAACATCGGCAACGGCACCTTCGAGTACGGCATCAACCTGGGGCCGGCGTTCCGGGGCAAGGGGTACGGGAGTGAGGCGATCCGGCTGGTCTTGCGACACTACTTCCGCGAACTCGGCTACCAGAAGGCGAACGCAACGGTGTACGCCTTCAACGAGGCGTCGCAGGCGATGCACCGGAAGTTTGGGTTCGTCGAGGAAGGGCGCATCCGGAGCAACCATTTCTCGGCCGGCGAATTTCACGACGAGCTCTGGTTTGGCATGACCGCAGAAGAGTTCGGCGCCAGGTACGGCTGGGACTAGGACGCACATGGACAACATCTGGACGGGAAAACTGGTCCGCCTTCGCGGCATTGAACCGGACGACTGGGAACATTTCTTCCGGTGGGACCAGGACACCGATGCCCAGCGAACAGGATTCTTTGTGACACCTCTCCAGAGCAGAGAGGCGGTGAGGAAGTGGGCGGAAACGCAGGCGAACGCCCGGCCCGAGGATGACAACGCGCGCTACGCCATCGAGACGGTGGACCGGGTGCTCGTGGGGACGCTGTTTGTGCACGATGCGGACACGGAGAACTGGACGTTTGAATACGGCATCTCCATCGGGCGGGACCACTGGGGCAAGGGCTATGCCAGCGAGGCCATCTGGCTGGGCTTGCGGTTCATGTTCCGGGAACGCCGCTACCAGAAGGTGAACGCCATCGTCTACGCCTTTAACGAGGCTTCGTTGGCGCTGCACCGGAAGCTGGGGTTCACCGAGGAGGCGCGCATCCGGCGCAACCACTACGCCGCCGGGGAGTACCACGACGAATTCATCTTTGGGATGACGGCCGCAGAGTTTGGGGAGCGATTCGGCACCTAGCGGGCGTGCGATAATCGGAGCATGAGCAACGCACCGCGCATCGCGATACCCAATGAGGCGATCGCCGAATTCTGCCGGCGCCACCACATCCGTCAGCTCTCGCTCTTCGGCTCGGTCCTCCGCGACGACTTCACGGATGAGAGCGACGTGGACGTGCTGGTGGAGTTCGAGGCCGGGCACGTGCCGGGGTTCTTTCGTTTCTCGAACATCTCGTCCGAGCTCTCCGATCTCCTCGGCCGCAAGGTTGATTTGTTGACCGGGGCAGAGCTTGGGTCGCGGCTGTCCATGAAGGTGATGTCCTCGCGCCTCTTGGTCTATGACGCAGCATGATCCGCTGATCGCACTCGATCAGATGCTCCACTATTCGCGCCTGGCCTTACGGTTTGGTGGCGGGCTCAGCGCCTCGGATATTGTTCACGACGACCTTCGGGCCATGGCCATCCTCCACGCCCTCGAGTACGTCGGGGAGGCGGCGAACAGGCTCTCGGCGGCCGAGCAACAAGGCTGGCCGGCTATCCCGTGGCGACCGATTATCGATATGCGGTATCGCATTGCCCACGGATATGACTCGGTCGACTACGAGCGGGTAGCCCAAACGATTCGAGAAGACCTTCCCCCGCTCATTGCCGCCCTTGCAGCGATCCTCGAAGGAGAGGATGGGGGACAGTCCGGATAGCCTGTCGGTGGCGACGGCCGCAGGATCGTTGGATGCGGGCCCTTGTGACAGGCGCCGCGCTCCTGCTGCTGGCGGGGGCCTGTGGCGGCAACGGCAATTCCCCCGGCCCGACCTCAGGGCCATCTGACGACACGCCTTCGCCGACCCTGACGGTAGCTGCGAGCCCGGAACAGGCGACGACGCTGTACGGGGTCGCTGGTCTCATCCCCCCGCACTGGCCGAATCCAACCGATGCCGACTGGACCACGCTCTTCGGCCAATTTGGCGAAACCGGGACATTGCTTGGCGTCTACCAGGGGTACGAGACCGCGGCGCAGTCAGTGGAGGTGGCGTTCACGATTGCGGCGACGGATGACCTCGTGCCGGTGGTCGGGATAGGGGCACAGGTGGATGCGGCGGGCGGCGGCGCCACGTTGAGCCTTGATCCCGCGGATGCCGGGCAGCGCCAGGGGTTCATCGACACCGTGGTGGGGCTCGTCCAGGAGCACGAGGTCTCGTACCTCCTGCTCGGTACCGAGGTGGACCGGATCGAGGCCGACGACCCGGCCGCCTTCGATGCGTTCGTGGCGCTCTATGCGGACACCTACGATGCGGTGAAGGCGGTCTCGCCGGAGACGAAGGTGTTCACGGCGTTCCAGCTGGAAGAGCTTCGCGGCTCTGGTTACCTGACGGGGCGCGACTGGGAGGAGCGCTGGGACCTGATCGACGCCTTTGGCGACCGGCTCGACCTGGTGGGGTTCACGAGCTACCCGTTTTTCGATTACGAGAGCCCGGCCGATATCCCGGACGACTATTACGCCGAGGCCATGGCGCACACAGGTGGCCGCCCGATCGCGTTCACCGAACTCGGCTGGCCCAGCGCCCCGCTCTCCTCCGCCCCCGACTCGGGGTATGGCGGGAACGAAGAGGAGCAGGCTGCCTTCATCCAGCGCTTTGGCGAGCTCACCGACGGGCTCGATGTTGCGCTGGTGCTCTGGGCCTTCCCGAACGATGTCGGTGACAGCGTGAACCCATCCTTCGCTTCGATTTCGCTGCGAACGAACGCGGGTGAGGCGAAGCCGGCGCTCGAGGCGTGGCAGACGCTTGCCGGGGTGGATTAACCAGCGGCGACCTGCAGGCGTTGTCTTTCAATTCGGGAGGTGACCATGGTCCGTCGTGTTGAACTGGTGGCTTACGACCCCGCCTGGCCGCGGACATTCGCGGCGATGCGGCGACGGATCCTCGACGCGTGCGGTGGCATCGTCGTGGATGTCGAACATATCGGCAGCACCTCCGTGGCGGGGTTGGCGGCAAAGGATGTCGTCGACCTGATGCCGGGGTTGCAGGCGTTCGAGGATGGCGCTGAGTGCGTGACGGCGATGGAGTCGCTCGGTTTTTCGTACAGGGGCGAGTTTGGCATCCCGGGACGCCACTACTTCAACATGGACGACCCGGCCACGGGGAAACGGCTGCACAACTGCCACATGTACGCCATCGGTCACGACGAGTGGACCGCGCACCTGGCCTTTCGCGACTACCTGCGGGCCCACGACGACTGGCGGGACCGCTATGAGACGGTGAAGCGCGAACTGGCTGCACGGCATCCCGAAGACATCGAGGCATATGCGGACGCCAAGACCGAATTCGTGAAGGAAGTGGTGGCACGTCAGTTCGCTGAGACTGGAAGGAGCGACATCTATCACCGTGTCCGCGCGGACTAGCGCAACTTCACAGCCGTGCCATAGGCAAGAATCTCGGCAGCGCCCTGCATGACCGACGCTGTAGACAGCCGCAAGGCGACAATCGCATCGGCGCCCATGGCTTCCGCCCGCGCAGAAATCCGCTGCAGCACCTCGTCCCGCGACTCGCTAAGGAGCTGGCGGTAGGCCCCGATTTCGCCGCCGGCGATATTCTTCAGGCCGGCAAGCACGTCGCGGCCAATGTTGCGGGCCCGGACGGAGTTCTCGGTGACAAGGCCGAGGGTCTCGGTTATTTCGCGGCCGGGGACGTTGTCGGAGGTAGTGATGATCATGGCGTTCTCCGGTTCTAGATGGTGGGTTCGCCAAGGGACGAGAGGGCGTCACCGGTGAGGCGGTAGGTTGTCCATTCGTCCATGGCGAGGGCGCCGAGCGAGCGATAGAAGCCGATGGAGGGCTCGTTCCAATCGAGCACTGACCACTCGAGGCGGCCGCAATCACGCTCGACCGCGAGCGCGGCAAGCGATGCCAGGAGCGCCCGCCCATAACCATGGCCCCGGAGTTCGGGCCTGACGAAGAGGTCCTCGAGCCAGATGCCGGGCTTGCCTTTCCAGGTGCTGAAGTTGTGGAAGAAGAGGGCGAACCCGGCCGACTCCCCGGCATCGGTTTCAGCGATCAGCACTTCGGCATAGGGCCGTGGGCCGAACAGGTGGCGGCGCAGGGTCTCGCGCTCCAGCTCCACAGCATCCGGTTCGCGTTCGTAGTCGGCGAGGGCGTGGATGAGCTCGATAATCGTGTCGAGGTCGGTTTCCTGCGCCGGGCGGATGGGCACGTGCTAGTCCTCCAGCAACTCGACGCGCGCGACTTCGGCGCCGGTGCGGCTGATCCGAGTGACCAGTGTGCGGCCGGTCATCGCGTTGGCCTGGAGGGTTGCCAGCATGGCGGCAGCGACGTCGCGGCCGTTGTCCTCCCTGCAGAAGGCGGCCACGCAGCTGCCGGCGCCGCTGAGCCATGCCGCATGGGCACCGGCACGCTTCGCTGAAGCGAAGAGGTCGAAGAGGGGCGGGAAGAGGGAGGTACGCTGCCGCTGGTGGAACCGGTCGTCGGTCGCGGCGTCGAGAAGGTCGAACCGCCCCGCCGCGAGGGCTGCCACGAAGAGGGCGGCGCGGCCAACGTTGTGCACGGCGTCCTCCTTGGAAAAGGAGTCGGGGACGACCTTGCGAGCATCCTTGGTGGCCATGCTGTGGTCGGGGATGAGGATGGCGATGGTGGCGTCGCCGGGGTAGCGCGCAGGCACATGGAGGTAGCGCCCGTTATCGGTTACGCAGACCTGGACTCCGCCGAACATGGCCGGGCAGGCATTATCGCCGTGGCCCTCAAGGTCGGCGGCCACGGCCATGCACTCTTCGACGGTGAGGGGCCGTCCTTCGAACTCGTTCGCGGCGAGGGCGCCGGCGACGCGGGCCACGGCGCTGGCGCCCATTCCCCGGCCGAGGGGGATGGAGACGCCGTACGAGGCCCTAATCCCTGCCGGCGGCGTGCGGTCCATGCGGGTGTAGGTGGCGCGAATGGCGGTGAGCACCATCTTTTCGCCGACGTCGTTGGTTGGCTCTTGCTCGACGTCGTTGAAGGTCACGGTGATCGAAGCGAAGACATCGAGCGCGAGCCCGAGGCAGTCGAACCCGGCTCCGAGGTTCGCGCTCGTGGCCGGGACCCTGACCGTGATTGCTGTGGATGGCATGGGGGCACCTCCTCAGGCAGACGACGAATCTAGCGCAGATGGGGTGTTGAGGCCAAAGCGAGAGGCCACCGGCGGAATCCACCGGTGGCCTCTCGACGCACCAGGTTGTGGCGCTGGAAGCTAGGCAGCGCGCTGCAGGGGCAGGTCACCACCGATGTTCGCCGGCTTTGCCGCGTTATCCGCGGCGAGCTTGAACCGGGCGACGGCGTCGTTCAGTTCGTTGGCATACATCTTCATCTGGTTGGCCGTGGCGGCCAGTTCTTCGGACTGGGCCGAAAGCTCTTCGGTAGAGGCGGAGACTTCCTCGGCGCTGGCCGAGGTCTCTTCGCTGGTGGCGGAGACGAGGAGGACCGCTTCGGTGACCTTGCTCGTGCTCTCGGCCATTTCACCGGCGGCCGAAGCGGTCTCGGTGGCGACGACGGCCATGCCATCGGCGCTCTCCACGATCCGGCGCGCGGCGTCACCGAGGGCCCGAACGTCCCGAGCAATCGCCTGCATCTGGGTGCTGGACTCGTTGACGGAGGTGATGATGGTCTCAAGGGCGACGCCGGCTTCGTTCGTGATTTCGCGACCAGACTCGACATCCTTGACGCCGGCGGCCATGGCCTGGACGGCTTCGCGGGTGCCGGCCTGGACGCGGGCGATGAGGTCGGCGATCTCGCTGGTCGACTGGCTGGAGCGCTCGGCGAGTGAGCGGACGTTTTCGGCGACGACAGCGAAGCCGCGACCCTGCTCGCCGGCCCGGGCGGCCTCGATGGCAGCGTTGAGGGCGAGGAGGTTGGTCTGGGCGGCGATTTCGTCGATCGTCTTGACGATGTCGCCGATGGTCTGGCCGTACTCGCCGAGTTGGTCGACGGTCTGGCTGGCACGGGTGACGGCTTCGGCGATCGACTCCATGGAGGCGACGGCACGCTGGACGGCGCCCTTGCCTTCTTCGGCAGCGGTGCGGCTATCGACGGCCGACTTCGCAACCTCGTCGCTGGCGTTGGCGACACCTTCGATCCGCTCGCCGATTTCGGCGGCTTCGCTGCGGCTCTGGGTGGCGCTGGTGGCGTTGCTGGCGGCGTTCGCGGCCATCTCTTCGCTGCCGGCGGCCAGGCGCTCCACGGCCTGGGACGACTCTTGCGAGGTGGTGGCGAGGATGGTGGCCGACTCGGCGACTTCGTTGATCGCGAGGGCGATCTGGTTGGAGGCGGCGGCGACCTGGTCGCTGGCTTCCTTCAGGGCGTCGGAGTTGGCGAGGATCGAGGTGGCATTCGAGCGAACGCCGGCGACGATCTGGCCGAGGCCGTGGCGCATGTTGTTGTAGCTGTCGATGGACGACACCATCTTGTCGAGCATGGAGTTGATCGCCTTGCCGGCCTGGCCGAGTTCGTCGTTGGCCGGGTCGGGGATCTTCTGGGTAACGGACCGGGCATCGACGGTGAGGTCGCCGGATTCGACGGCGAGGATGCCGCGCTCGAGGTCGGCGGCGCAATTGTTGGTGAGCGATTCGAGTCGGGCGACCACGGCGCGAGCAGCGTTGCGGACGCCGCGGGCGATGTAGAAGGCGAACCCGAAGCCGATGAGGGCGGCGAGGACGGCCGCGACCAACGCGATCGAACGCGACGTGGAGGCGGAGGCCTGGCCCTCCTTGTAGATCAACTCAGTGGAAGCAGTGGTGAGGGTGGAAACCTCGTCCAGCGCCTCGACCACGCTCTCGGCCTGGGCGTCGGCGGCAGGGACGCCAGCGGCGCCATTCTCGTTGAGGTTGACGGCTTCGTCGTGGCGGCCGTCGAGGAGGGCGGAGAAGACGGTTTCGCGGGTGGCGGTGAGCGTATCGATATCAGCCAGCGTGGTATCGATGAGGTCGTTGACCTCCTGGTTGTCGATCACTTCCTTGATGCTTGCGAGTTCCTCGGCGCCGCGGGCGAGGGAAGCGCGCGCTTCGTCGACAGAGATCGCTCGCTTCTGTGGCATCGTCGGCGAGCAGCGAATCCATGGTCTGCTGGCTGGCGAGGAGGACGTCCTTCTGGGCGTCGAGCAGGCGCTCAAGGCCAGCGATCTCGTGCTGGTGGAGGCCCTTGGTGTCGTTGGCAGCAGAGCCGAGGGCGCGGATGCTGAGGAACACGGCAACGCCCATAAGGGCGATGACCATGATGAAGGCTGCGGCCAGGCGAACCTGGATGCCAAGGTTGTTGAACCAACGCATGGGTGAGTCTGCTCCAACTGTTTGGTGTCGAGCCGGCGGAATCGAAGGGCTTCCCATACAGACTCGGGGAGGCCGGTCCGAGGCTGCATGCACAGAACGCCGCATAGGTGTGGCGCAAACCCCTAACACCTGGTTGCAATGCAGTGAATACCCTTGTGTCAGCGTTCGACGGCGGCGAGCATTGGACCCGGGAGCAGGTCCCGTTCCGCCGAATGGCCGGCGGCTGCTACCATAGTTTTTCGGTTCGGGGTGTAGCTCAGCCTGGCAGAGTGCTTCGTTCGGGACGAAGAGGTCCTCGGTTCAAATCCGAGCACCCCGACCATCGCCAAAGGACCGAATTGTTCCTCGGTTGGCTTTGCGCGCGGGACGGTGCCTGCGCCTCACTCCGGATCGCCAGGGTCGACCCTCACCAACCCTCTCCCCGGGGGAGGGTTTTGGGGCCGAAGGCGGCTGCCAACAGGTCATCCCTCGCCACGGGGGAAAGGGCCGAGGCGGGTGAATCGCCGGAGCCAACCGCAGGGGAGCGCCTGGGCCATCGCTGCTATCGTTTCGCCGAACGGAGGTCGCTCATGCGGATCACGATGTGCGGGACGGCAAACGGGGGCAGCACGCGCGCGGCCGGCGCCAACATCTTGCTCGAGACGGCGGGCCAGACGGTCTTGCTCGATTGCGGGCACAGCAGCGTCAACGGGCTAATGCAGGCGTTGGCGCCCGGTGCTTCAATCGACGCGCTCCTGTTCAGCCACCTTCATTTTGACCACGTTGTCGGGCTGCCTGAACTCCTCTGCCGCTTCTCCCTCGAATCGCGTCGATGGCCGCGAATCTTCGGTCCGCGGGATACGGCCGCGTACGTGACGCGCGCCCTGGCCGTGACAGAGGCCCTTGCGAAGAATCCCGGACGGCCCTTTCCCCCGGCTCCAGAAGTGGCGGAGGGCGGTCCGGGTGACGCGATCACGGTCGGTGGGATCCGGGTGAGCAATATCGAGGTGCCACACGTGGCATACCTGCAGTGCCTCGCGCGGAAGCTGGAGTGGGACGGCGGCACGCTGGTCTACAGCGGCGACACGACCGACGCCCCCGAGCTCATGACACCCTTCGCCCTCGGCGCGGACGTCCTCATCCACGAGTGCTATAGCGCCGGGGCACTGGAAATGGGGCTCCTCGGGATCCCCGAGAGCTCGCGGGAGGCTGCCAGGCGGTCAATCAGCGGTACGCACTCACGCATCGAAACCGTGGCGCGAATTGCCCGGGACGCGGAGGTCTCGACGCTCGTCCTCACGCACCTTCTGGCGGAGGAGGATCCTGCCACGCTCCGGGCCACCGCCGCCGAAAGCTTCAAGGGTCGCATCGTTGTCGCCAACGACGGCCTGGTGGTCGAAGCCTAGCGGCGCGGTGGTTCCGGCTCGGGCATTGGTCCTGCCGGCACCAGCCGGAGGAAAAGGTAGCCGACGACCGCGGCGACGAGCGAGCCGGCAAGGATGCCCATCTTGGCGTCGGCGGTCAGCACCTCGGAGTCGAAAGCCAGTTCGGTAATGAAGAGAGCGACGGTGAAGCCGACACCACCGAGGATCCCGACCCCGAAGAGTTGGAGCCAACTCACGCCATGCGGCTTGTTGGCCAGGCCCAACCGCACGGCGAGGATCGTGAAGACGAAGATGCCGATGGGCTTGCCGATGATGAGGCCGAGCACGATACCCCAGCTGACGCCCGACCCGACGGCATCGGAAACCGACTCGCCGGTGACGACAACGCCGGCGTTGGCGAGGGCGAAGATGGGCACGATGAGGAACGAGACCCAGGGCGCGAGTATGTGTTCGAGGCGGTCGAGGGGAGCTTCGCTGCCCCGACTCAGGTCCTCCATTTCCTCAAGAAGAGCCTGGCGAGAATCGAAGTTGCTGTCTGCAGAGGCGGCATCGTCGAGCAGGCCACGGGCGGTGCGGTTGTAGTCGTCGGGGTCATAGAACGAGCGGGCGGGCGTGAAGAATGCGAGGACGACCCCCGCGATGGTCGCGTGAATGCCGGACTTGAAGACGGCCACCCACATGAGAGCGCCGAGGAAGAAGTAGACGTTCAGGCTGCGGACGCCATAGATGCGGAAGAGATTAATGACGAGGAGGATGAGCCCGGCGTAGGCCAGAGCCTCGAACGAGATCTGCTCGGTGTAGAAGACGGCGATGACGAAGATTCCGCCGAGGTCGTCCGCGATCGCCAGGGCGAGGAGAAAGACCTTGAGCGAGAACGGCACGCGTTTGCCAAGCAGGGAGAGCACGCCAACGGCAAAGGCAATGTCGGTGGCGACCGGAATGGCCCAGCCTCTGTGCGCATCGCCGGTGTTATTGAAGGCGAGGTAGATGAGGCCCGGCACAAGCATGCCGCCAGCAGCCGCAATCACGGGCAAGGAGGCGCTTTTCACGGACGAGAGGTGGCCGTGGACCATCTCGCGCTTGATTTCGAGCCCCACGACGAAGAAGAAGATGGCCATCAGCCCGTCGTTCACGAGGTGGCCGACGGACTGGTCAATCCGGAAGAGGTTGAAGTCGAAGTGCAGACCCGCTTCCCAGAGGTCGAAGTATTCGTCCTTCCAGGGGGAGTTGGCCCAGACGAGGGCGAGGATGGCAGCGGCGACGATGGCGATGCCGGACGACGCTTCCAGGTTCATGAACTCCTGGAACGGGGCAACGACGCGCCGGTGGACAAATTGGCGTGGCTGAAGCGGGTGCTGGAATCGCTGCAGGAAGCTCATCGGCGGCCGAGTGTCTCCGCGTATGGGCGCGTAACGGACAGAGAAGCACGGGGGACGGCGGGCCTGAAGCGAAGGCGCCCCCGCATGGCAAATTGGTTCATGGGACGGGATCATTCTATCCGGCGGGAGGCTTAGGTCATCGGCGAGTGGTCAGGCAAGGGCTCTGGCCGGACTGCACCAGGGGTGCCAGCGATCCGGAGGGAGCAAGGGATTAGCCCGGGGATACTTCCCCGGCCACGCGGAAGTCGGGGCAGTTGCGCGACATCCAGAGGACCTTGAGCACCCGCTCGCTGAAGGGACCTGTAGCGCTCTCGAACTCGTCGGTCAGCGGGCACTGTTCCTTGAGGCAGACGGGTGCGCCGATGGGGCCGGTGACGGAACCGCCGCCAATCCGGTAGGCCGAATCCGGCTCCAGCAATGCATCGCGCTCCTGCACGCGGAGGAAGCGGCAATCGGCGCAGCGCACGCTGCCGCGCCCCGTCTCGTCGTGGGACAACATCTCCCCCTGGAGCAGCGTGGCAAACGCGGCTGGCCTCCGGTCGCACCCATTGGCCGTTCGCGACGCTGCAAATGCTCGGAAGGTCAGTCTGCGCGGCGGCGGCGATTCGAGCCAGCCGGGAGTTGTTGGAGATCCGTTGGAGTTCGGCTATACCAATCGATGAGGCCCGCTACCATTCGCGTGGGAGTGGTTGGGGCCCGGTGGCTTCCTCCGTCTTCAAAACGGCTGCTCCGTCGCCAGCGCGGCGGAGGGTGGGTTCGACTCCCATGCACTCCCGCCAACCCGCCCTGGAGGCGCAGATGCCCCGCGCTCGCCCCAAGCCCAATGCGACGCCCGATGATGTCGCCTTCGGGATCAATGCCTGCCAGATGGCCATCGCCCACGAGGCCGCAAAGCTGTTGCTCTGGGACCGGGACACGAGGAATCAGCGTGTGCACGACCTGGTGGCGGCGGCTGCCGATGCGGGCCTTGCGGTCCAGGCAGTGGAAACGGCACGGCTCGACCAGCTCAGCGGTGGCGGTGTCCACCAGGGTGTCCTCGCCCGCCTCAAGCCGACGGCCTGGGCCGACCTTCGCGAACGGGCAGCCATCGCCGGCGCCGGCCTCATCGTCGTGCTGGACGGCATCACGGACCCACAGAACGTCGGGGCCATACTGCGGACCAGCGTGGCGCTGAGCGTGCGCGCCATTGTCCTCCCCCAGCGGCGGGGGGCGATGCTGACCCCGGGGGTGCACCGGGCCAGCGCCGGCCTCAGTTTCGTCGCTCCGGTGGCAACGCCTCAGAACCTGGCATCGGCGATCCGGGAGCTGAAGGCGAATGACTACTGGATCGTGGCGGCAGCCGGGGAGGGCGAGTCGTCCGATGCCGCGAGCTTCGACTGGCCTTCGCGCACGGCACTGGTCCTGGGTAGCGAGGGGGAGGGTGTCTCCCATCTGTTGCGGCAGGAGGCGGACTTCGCGGTGGCCCTTGCCATGGATCCGCGGGTGGAGTCGCTGAATGTGGCCGTGGCAATGGGGGCCCTGGGTTATCTCTGGAAACGGCGCTGGCCCGCCGGCACACAGCCGCCGGCCTGACCGGGACGAGGCCATTGGCACCGGCCGCAATACGGGAGCACCATTGAGGAATGGAAGCGGCCATCCGCGTTGAGGGCCTGTCTCGTTCGTATGGGCCTGTCCTTGCGGTGGACCACCTCGACCTGCAGGTGGAGCAGGGCGAAGTCTTCGGCTTCCTGGGGCCGAATGGGGCAGGCAAGAGTACAACGATCCGCGTGCTCCTCGACCTGATCAGGCCAGATTCCGGGCGCGCCTCGATCCTCGGGTTCGACTGCCAGGCACAAAGCGTGGAAGCGCGCCGCCAGTGTGGCTACCTTGCTGGCGACTTTAAGAGTTGGAACGGGCTGACCGGCCACGAGACCGTAGCGCTGCTGGCATCGCTGCGCGGCTGCGAGGCCGACGGGGCAATGGTGCAGACCAACGCCGAGCGGCTGCGGCTGGACCTCTCCCGGAAGGCGGGCGAGTACTCGAAGGGCAACCGCCAGAAGCTGGGGTTCCTGCTCGCCCTGCTCGGCGAGCCGAAGGTGCTGCTGCTTGATGAGCCGACGAGCGGGCTCGACCCGATCCTGCAGCACGAAGTCCAGGCGATCCTGACAGAGCAGGCGGAGAAGGGGACGACGGTTTTCTTCAGCTCGCACGTGATGAGCGAGGTGGACAAGATCTGCCAGCGGGTGGCGATCATGCGGCATGGGCGGCTGATAACGGTCGACCAGATCGAGGACCTCAAGGCGAAAGGGCTGCGCCACATCACGGTTCACTTTGCGGGCGAGGCGCCGCCGGCAAGCGAGTTTGCCGGGGAAGGGGTGCGCGAGATAGGCCGCCACGCCACGAGCATCGAGTTCGAGGTGCAGGGCGAGGTCGACACGCTGCTGAAGAACATCGCCCGCCACCACGTGGTCGATATCGAGAGCGGCCAGCCGTCGCTGGATGAAATCCTGCTGAGCTATTACGAGGACGCGGGATGAACGGACGGCAACTCGTGGTGAAGACCCTGAGGGACACGAGGACGGCGACGATCGCTGTCGCCGGGACGTGCCTGGGGATGGCGTTTTTCACGGTGGCCCTGTTTCCCCAGTTCGCCGACTCGTTCGAGGGCGTGGACCTGCCGGATCTTTACGAAGGGTTCACCGGCGGCCTCTCGATTACGAGCCCGGAAGGGTTCATGAACTCCGAGTTCTTCTCCTGGATACCGCTGCTGCTGATCACGCTCGCGATCATTGCCGGCACCGGCACCCTGGCCGGCGAAGAGGGGAGCGGCGCCATGGACCTGCTCCTCGCCCAACCCATCCGGAGGCGCGACGTTGTCCTCGCCAAGACACTCGGGGTGACGATCGCGCTCCTCTTTGCGGTGGTGGCCTCGCTGCCCGGGATGGTGGCAGCGGCGTTGTTGGTGGACTTCGACATCAGCTGGCCGCGGCTCATCTTCGCGACGCTGAACATGGCCCCGCTAACGCTCTTCTTCTTCGGCGTCGCACTGTGGGCTTCGGTGGCGTTGCCAACGCGGGGGGCGGCGGTGGTGGTTGCCGTAGGAGCGGCCGTCGTGCCCTACCTTGTGAACACCGTGCTCGCCGCGGCGGCGACCGGCGAAGCGCTCCAGAAGCTGACGCCTTTCTACTGGGGCCAGGCGACGGAGATCCTGAAAGGGAACAACCGCTGGGAGCCGGCCGTGATCTTCCTTCTCCTCTTCGTCGCGCTCGTCGAGCTCACGATCGTCTCGTTCGAACGCCGCGACATTGCCGTCGGTGGCTGGAACCCGGTCGGGTGGCTGCGAACGCACCTGCCCGGCGCAAGTGAGCCGCAACCTGAACGCACCACCGACGGGCGGGCGGCTGAGTCGCCCTAGGGACCGGCCAACAGCGCCGCCCAATTCGTGAGCCTGGCCGGCAACAGCAGGGCTGGCGACATCAGCCGGGCCGCCATCCTTCCCCCTCCCCGTTCTCGCGGCCAAACTCAGAGCATGGGATGGTCACCGTTTCGACCCACCGGCCTCACGCACTTCGACGAGGCGCGCGCGGACGAGGGATACACCCTGATTACGCCGCCTGGCGATTCGGCGCTGTTGCTCGACATGCGGGGGCGGGTCGTCCATCGCTGGCGCTTCGCTGAGCACCTGCCCTGGTATGCGCGCCTGCTGCCCAACGGCAACCTGTTCATGCGGGCCACGGTGAAGGGGTTGCCGCCGCCGCTGCCGGTGACGTTCGGCGAGGAGCACCCACCGCTGCGCGATCACGTCCGGCGCCTGGCCGGGGGCTCGACCCACCTGCTCGAAGTCGACTGGGATGGCCGGGTGGTCTGGAGCTACGAAAACCACCTGATGCACCACGACGCGGCCCGTCTTGAGAACGGCAACACGCTGGTCGTCACCTGGAGCGAACTGTCGCCGCTGCGGGAGCTCGAAGTGCAGGGTGGCCTGGGGCGGCGGCCGGGCGAAGTGCTGCCACCGCTGCTTGGGGACACGATCATCGAGGTCGATCCTTCCGGCCGGCGAAGTCTGGCGGTGCGACGTGGGGGAGCTGATGGACCCGGCGGCCGACCCGCTCTGCCTGTTGGAGCCGCGCTGGGCCTGGACCCACGTCAACGGCATCAGTCTCACCGCGGCCGGCGAAATCCTCGTCTCCTGCCGCAACATCGACCGCGTGCTGGCCATTTCCCATCCGGGCGGCGAGGTGACCTGGAAATGGGGCGGCGCCCGTCACCAGCACTCGCCGGTGGAGACATCGAACGGCAACGTGCTCCTGTTCGACAACGGCGTCCACCGTTCGAACGTGCCCCGCTCGCGGGTTGCCGAAGTGGAGCGGGCGACGGGGAACGTCGCCTGGAGCTATGAGGGAGACCCGCCGGAGAGCTTCTTCAGCTGGAACGTTTCCAGCGCGGAGGAGCTGGCGAACGGCAACGTCCTCGTCTGCGAAGGGGCTGCGGGACGGCTCTTCGAGGTGACCCGCGAGGGAGATGTCGCCTGGGAGTGGATCAGCCCCTACCGGGGGCGCATCGCCGGGCGGACTTCGGCGATCATCTTCCGGGCCCACCGGTATGGGGCGGACTACTCAGGGCTGGCGGGGCGGGAGTTGGTCTCGGAGGAGTAAGGGCTGACGTGCGTAGGTGCAGCTGGCCTTCGGTAAGCCCCTGTCATCGCGGCTGAGCGAAGCCGGATTCCTCTCTGTATCGTGCGGCGCCATGGACGACGACCTCGCAAAGCTTGTTGAGGCGACTGACCGCCATCGTGCGACGTTCGAGCGGCTCTGCCGAAGCCTGACGAATTCCGAAGCGGAGGCGCCGATCGAGGGCAGCCACTGGCGAGTGAAGGACTACATCGCGCACCTTGCCTCCATCGATATCTGGATGGTGGACTGGTTCGAGGCGATGGTGGATGGGCGCCACTGGGTACCACGGGCCGACGACGGCGGGCCGTTCGACATTGACGCATGGAACGATGCGCGGATCGACGAACGGCGGGAAATGACGCTCGAAGAGCTGCTGGGCGAGGCCGCCGAACACCGCGCGAGACTGATGGCGACATTCCCGCGTTTCAGCCGGGCGACGCTCGACTCGCGGTTCAAGTTCCGTGGCCGCGATGTCACCTTCATCGAGTACATCGACATGTGGACACTCCACGACCCCGCCCATAGCAACGATTTCCTCAAGGCCCTGCCTGAGAAGCGCCGAGGAGCCGTTTGTGCGGGAGTGGATGGACGAGTTGCGGGCGGAGTCTGCGCGGCTGTTTCCGCGCGCTGGCTAATAGGGCCGATCAGCAAGGACTGATCGGATGAAGTCGGCCCTCTGCGTGGCATCGCCTTGTAGCGAATCCAGTAAGAAGGCCCGTTCGGCGCTGTAGGCGTTCCCATCGAAGAGTCGGAGGACGGGAACCAACGAAGCCCCACTCTCCAGCAGCGCACGGAGCTCCTGTTCGACCGCGGCGTCGTCTCCCAGCCCGAGGAAGGCCCACCGCAAGTAGAGCTCTGTGGCCTTCAAGTCCGGCCAGTCTCCGAATCTGTCGCGAGCGAGTTGGATTGTGCGATCGAAAAGATCCTTAGTTGTCCTCACGAACTCCATGTCGAGACGGTAAGCCGAGGAGAAGCCAAAGTCCCAGCAAAGGCCATAGAGAAACAGGAGGTTCAACACCTCGTCGAGGGTGAGGGTCGCTTCTGTCAGCGACTCCTCGTACGACTGTAGAGCCCCCATGATGTCGCCGGCAGCATCGAGTTCAACGGCCGATAGCACTCTCGTCACTCTCGGGATGAGGATTGCCGTGGCGGTACGTAGCGCCAACCGCGCCGCGGGTTAGGCAGCGTTGTGCACCACTCACGCTCGACCCGTTCGGCATTGTGCGCGCGCCACGATCGAAGCTTGCTCCACCACAGGATCACGCCACAGTCCCATACGCTCCCTCCCGTTCGCGGCTCGGATCGGGGAGTTCGCTCGTCGATCACCAGGGGCGCTTCCACTTCGTCCAGTCGAAGGGTTCGATGCCCTCGTCGTTGATCATCCAGATCGTGGCCTCGGCCTTGCCGCTGGAGATCTCGAGGAAGCCGATGGTGCCGTACTGGGTCTCGAGGTTGTGGGGGTAGGTGGGGGAGCCGGGATTGACGCAGAGGATGCCGTTGATGTGGTCGATCGCCTCGACGTGGGTGTCGCCGTGGATAACGACGTCGAGGTCGGTGCGGCCAAAATAGCGTTGCATGGCGCGTTCGAGGGTGAGGTGGGGCGGGTACTCGGGGATGGGCATCTCGTGGGTCATGCCGATGGTGACGCCGTCGAACTCGAGGACCCAGGACTCCTGCATCCTCGGGTGGTCGGGCTGGATGGGGCGGCCGCCGGAGCCGTCCTCGCCGTTGCCGCGGGCGGCCCAGGTTGGCGCCACATCGTGGAGCTGGTCGATGACCTTGAGGTCGTGGATATCGCCGGCGTGGAGGATGGCATCGACGCCCTTGAAGGCATCGAACACCTGGGGCCAGAGTTCGTCGCGGGACTCAGGGATGTGGGTATCGGAGATGAGGCCAATGCGCATGCGCGTAGCCTAAGGTGCTGCCTCGATTCGGGCAGCACCCGGATCGGAAACAGCCTCTTCCGCACCCGGGAAGGTGAAAGAGTCGTTGCAGCATCGGATCGATTGGAGAAAGGCGCAGTGAAATCTAGTTGTGAGCCAATCCTGCGGCAGCTACGGTTGAGTCAGCGGGGAAGTAGGGTTCCTGGCCGGACGGCCCACCTGGAGGTTCCGATGTCTGGGGTTCCTCGCGCGCGGTGCAATGCTGGTTGGCCAATGACGCCCACTGCAGGGATGTGGAGGGGACGTGGCGACGAAAGATGAACAAGTGACGGTGCAATGTGCCTGGTGCGGGACGATCCTTCGCAAGGGGGGCCCGACGATTTCACATGGGATCTGCCGCGAGTGCGCGCCGATCCTTCTCGAACGGATCCACGAGCGCCTCGGCGAAGAGCGAAACCCGTCGAAGTCGACGCCAACGAGGCTGCCGCACGCCTCAGGCGACTAACCCTTCGCGCTGGTTTTGCGGCTTACTTTTCGCTCCAGGGCGTTGAGCCGGCGGAGAAGCTGGTTCGTGCTAATCCCCAATTCCTCGGCAATCGCTTCGGATGCATGCCCGGCGGCGAGCAGGGCGGCGAGGCGAGCTTCCTCGCGGTCGAGGTCGGCATGATCGATGGGACTTCCGGGTCTGATTGGCATGGAAGAGCTTCCGTCGAGATTCGTGTTATGACACCCGTGTTGAGCCTGAACCATAACGTTTACGCGATGGATTAGGTTAACTGCGGCCGTCCTGCTCTCTTACTTCGGCGGTGTGCCGCGCCCTGTAAAGGCCCCGGCAGGCGAGCTTTGGGGAGGGGGAAGCCTGTAGCCGGGCCGCCGATACACTGGTGGCACATTTCGAAGCAGCGGGACCGGCGCCGACAACGTGGCCGTCGACCGGAGGGACCATGCCGCGACAGCAGCGGAAACAACACCAGAACCAGCAACCGAGCAGGCGAAAGCAGTACCAGGCGGGCGGCGCCAGCGGCGAGAAGTACAAGCCGGGCTTCCCGATGAACATCTTCCAGAACAGCAACTGGTTCTGGGCGGTCGGCCTCATCGCTATCGGCGGCGGCCTCATCCTCGGCGCCTTTGCCTTCGCTGCCACCAAGGACACGAACCAGGTCGTCGACACGGAGACGCCAACGTCGACCATCGCCGTCACCGGGACACCTGCGGCCACGGCAACGCCGGCGCACCAGCAGTACACCGCGGCGGGCCAGGTGCTGGTTCCGACGAGCACCTACACGGGGACGATTTCGACCTCCAAGGGCGATATCGAGGTCGAGTTCTTCGCCGATGTCGCGCCGAACACCGTGAACAGCTTCCTCTTCCTTGCCCAGGAAGGTTTCTTCAACGGCCAGACCTTCCACCGCATCGAGCCCGGGTTCGTGGCCCAGACGGGCGACCCGGACGGGATCAACGGTGACGGACTCGACGGCCCCGGATACGCGACGAACGATGAACCGAACCAGCTCTCGAACGAGCGGGGCACCATCTCGATGGCGAAGGTGAGCGGTCAGAATTCGTTCGGCAGCCAGTGGTTCATCAATCTCGCGGACAACAACTTCCTCGACTACGACAACGGCAACTCCGATTCGTTCTATCCCTTTGCAAAGGTGACGAGCGGGATGGACGTGGTGGACAGCCTCGTCGTGGGGGACACGATCGAGTCGATTACCGTCGTCGAAAAGCCGGACCCGAACGCACCGACGCCAACGCCAACGACGGCGGCAACGGAAGCAGCTACCGGGACCGGAACCGCCGGGGCTGAGGGAACGGCGACGCCGACGCCCTAGTACTCAGTTGCGAAACTCAGCGTTCGATGCCCGGAGACCGGCCCTCAACCCCCAGCCACATTGCGAGGCGTTGAACGCGCCAACGCCAACTCTCTTCGCGAAGTACTGGCGACCAACAGGCGCTGCGATGGACGGACGGGGCCCTGCGGGGCGCCGTTCTGTCTCGGTGCTACTCGTAACGAAGGGCATCGCCCGGGTGCAGGTTGCGGGCCCGCCGGAGCGGCGGGATGACGATGATCCATGAGAGCGCCAGCGTGGCCACCAAAGCAATCGGCGCGTAGACGGCGGGGAAGCTGTAGGGGATCGCGCCGAACTTGAACAACGAGGCGACAATCTCCACGAGCAGCTTGCCGATCAACCAGCCGAGCGGAACCGCCAGGAGCCAACCCAGCGCTGCCACGGCGAGGGCTTCCGCCCGAAAGATCCGGGTCAGGTCTTTCGAGCCGGCGCCAATGCACCGCAGGATCCCGATCTCCCGTGTCCGCTCGATAACGTTCATCGTCATCATGTTCACGAGGCCGATGAGCCCGATCGCAACGATCGGGATGCCCATTGCCGCAAGCACACGCACCAGCGTCTCGTTGCTCGAGATGTTCGCCTGCCGCTCGACGTAGTGGATCTCCGTTGAGACCGGGTAGCCGGCAGCGCCCAGGGTGTTCTCGGCCGAGGTTGCGATCCGATCGATGGCCTCATGGTTATCACTCGTAGAGACCACCCAGTAGGCATTTGCGTCGTCCCGTCCCAGGATGTCCTTGAACGTTTCGTAGGGCAGGAAGATGCCGTCGCCGTTGTTCATCAGGCGGCTATCGATACCGATGACCTGGAGTGCAACGTCGCCATTGGCGGAGGAGGCGGTAAGCATGTCGCCGACCTTCAAATGATTCGTCGAGGCGAGGGCACGGCCGACGACGGCCACTCGCGCCTTGCTGGCCGAGTCGGCCGGCTCGAGCCAGCGTCCGGAAGCGAGGTCGGGCGAGTAGAGCTGGACCGCCGTGCTCACGCCCCAGGTCTCGTACTGGACACCGTCGACGCGGAGGTTGTTGTACAGCGTTGGCTGTGCCGAACTGACGCCGTCAATGGTCTCGATGATCTCTCCGGCGTGCTCGTCGAGAGCGACGTTCGAATTCTGGCCCACAATGACGTCCCACTTGAGGGTGTCCCAGGTCTGCGCGGTGAGGTTCGTCACCGTCACTCCCAGGGCAAGGAAGCCGAGCGCGACGCCGACCGCCAGGCCAACCTGCACCACGGTCCCGAGGGTTCGTGTCTTGCGACGCGTGACATTGCGCAGTCCAATCCTCCCTGCCGCGGGCAGCGGTATGAGGCGCAGGAACTTGCCACCGCCTCCCGACGCGGTTGCCGCTGTCAGGCCCTGGTGAACCGTTGTCCGGGCCGCTCCGATCAGCGAAGGCACCGCGGCCAGGGTCGTCCCGGCGATACCCACGACGAGGCTGATCCAGACAACCGACCAGGCGACACCCCAGTCCGGGGTTGTCGATGCAAACTCGTTGCCGATGTAGCGCGCGAGCAAATTGCTGAAGACGATCCCGAGCAGTACCCCGAGGATCGACCCGGCCGTGGCGAGCAGGGCGACCGTCCGCAGGAATGAGAAGGCTACCTGTCGCCGGCGCCCGCCGATTGCCTTCATGATCGCGATTTCGCGCCGCTGCTCGGCCACCATCGTCGTCATCGTGTTCGAGATCAGCGCCACGGCCGAGATGAGGGCAAGCAGGGCGCCGACGTAGAAGAGGGTGCTGAAATTGTCGAACGTGTCCTGGCCGGGCCAGGTGCCGACCGGCCGGATGTCGGGCAGCTGCGTGAACTCCACATCCGGATGCCTTTCGACCAACCAGGCCTGCACCGCGTTGCCCACCGCCTCGGCGTTCTCAGGGTCGTCGACGCGCAGTTCGATTGAGCCAATCCCCTGGCGGTCCGCGATCTCGTTGACGACCGCTTGCGGCGCGTAAAGGACGACGGCGTCCTCGCTTGCGGTCTGGCTGAACTCCATGCTGCGCCCGCTGCCCGAAATGGTGAGCGTGTGCAGCGTCCCATCGCTGTCCTCCACCGAAACCGTGTCCCCGATGGATGCGGTGAGGCGCCCACTACGGCTATCGTCCGGGTCGGTGAGCGCTTCGCCCGCGGCAGGGACGCTACCGCTGTCGACGCTGACGACGTTCACGGCCTGGTTTGCGAAGTCCTGCACACCAACGAGGAGCGCATCCTCGCGGCGCTCGCCAATCCGGATCCGCGTCGCGAACCCTGTCCGCGTCTCCACTGCCTCGACGCCGGGCAATGTGCGCAGCTCAACCATCTCATCGTCGGTGAGTACCACATCCCGAACGAAGATCCGCACATCGTGCAGCCGGTCGTGGTCCACCCTCTGGTCCATTGCCCGGTCGATCAAGATAGGAAGGGCAAAAAAGCTCAGTCCTGCCACTGCCGCGGCAATTGTGAGGATGGTGAACGTGGACCTTCCCGCTCGCCGCCTGATGTCCTGCCACGACTTGCGGTAGAGGATGCTCACTGCCCATCGTCCCCGGCTATTCGCCCGTCCCGGATCGTGATCCGCCGCGGCGCGCGTGCCGCGAGGTCGCGATCGTGGGTGACGTAGACCACCGTGACGCCCGTGGCGTTCAGCCGCGCGAAGAGGTCAAAGACACGGCCGGCGGCTTCGCTGTCCAGGTTGCCGGTCGGCTCGTCACCGATCACCAGCAGGGGATCACAGGCCAGCGCACGGGCAATCGCGACGCGTTGCTGCTCACCACCGGAAAGCTCCGCCGGCAGGTGGTCGACCACATTGCTGAGCCCTACGAGATCAAGGTTGCGGAGTGCTCGCTCCTTCCGCTCGCCACGAAACGCGTGTGCCAGCTCCATCGGGAGAATCACGTTTTCCAGCGCCGTAAGCGTTGGTAGCAGTTGGAAGAACTGGAAGACGATGCCAACGTTGCGGCCCCTCCAGGCGGCCAGCTTCTCCTCCCCCATGGAGTCGATGTTCAGGCCGTCGACCACGACCGCACCCGCCGTCGGCCGGTCGATCCCGGTCACCATGTTGAGGATGGTCGATTTCCCCGATCCGGAAGGACCGACGATGGAAACCATCTCGCCGCGGTTGATGGTGAGGTCGACCCCGCGGAGCGCCGGGTAGGTCAGCCGTCCTGTCCGGTACACCTTCTCAACACCCTGGAGTTCAATCAGGGCAGATGACTGTGTCCCGGGTTCGGTTGTTTCCGCTTGTGCCGTTGCTGCCATAGTTCCAATCTGCTCCCCGGCTTCGACGTCGCGATGGCGATCGTATGGCCAAACGAAGACATTGCTCGAAATAGCCACTCTGAACGGCGCTTGCCCAGAAAGTGTCACAACACCGTGTCAGCCCGCATGCGGTCGTTCGGTCGCCATTCAGGGTCCGAAGGATCGGAGCATTGCGCACGACCCGGTCGCTGACACATTCGCTCCGGTGCATACTGCGGCCATGATTGAGATCCGTCCCGCCACCGCCGACGAGATGCCGGCCCTCCGGAAGGTCGTCTCGACCTCCCTCATGCTCGATGCCGGTTCGCTTGATGCGCTGACACCGGAGATGACGCTCTGCGCCTTCGATGACGACCGGCTCGCGAGCGTCCATGGTTCGTGGCCGCTGACGATGCGGTTCAACGGCAAGGGGGTGCCGATCAGCGGCGTCACCACGGTTTCGACCGACCCGCTCGACCGTGGCCGCGGCCACCTCCGCTCCCTCATCACCCACCACTTCAACGAGCTTCACGAAAACGGCGGCCAGCCGTGGGCGGTGCTCTACGCCTCGCAGGCGTCGATTTACCAGCGGTTCGGCTACGGCATCGTCAGCACCCACTACCGCCAGAAGGTGGAGCCGCGATACCTGGTCTGGGCGGAACCCCTGGCGGTACCGGGCCGCCTCCGCGAGATCGACCCGGTGGCGGACTTCCCGCTCATGGTCGACCTCTACCGGAAGTATCGCGAAGATCGCACGGGCCTCATCCACCGGGGTAAGCCGATGTGGGACGCCGGGGTGCTCAGCAAGCCGCACGGCGACGACAAGAAGACCGCGATCGTTTACGAGGAGGATGGCGAAGCGCTCGGGTGCATGGTGTTTACCACCGGGCACTATCCCGACGAGCCACCGCTCGTCGGCCAGAAGATCTCGATCGACGACATGACACCGCTGACGCCGCTGGCCTACCGGGCGTTCTGGAACCACCTCTCGAAGATGGCCCTGGCCCGCTTCATCGAGTGGGGGAACGTGGCCGCCGACGACCCCCTCCAGTACCTGATCCTGGAGCCGCGCTTCCTCCGCCGCACGGGCCGCGATGGGCTGCTGGCGAGGATAATCGACCTTGCGCCGGCGCTCGATGCTCGCCGTTACGACGGCGGGACCGTTGTGAGCTTCGAACTGATCGATGACCTCTGCCCGTGGAATGCGGGGCGTTGGCGTGCCTCGCTCACGCGGGAGGGCGCCGAGGTGGAGAAGTTGACGAACGGTGAGCCAGAACTCTCGATGACGGCGAATACCCTGGCGATGATCGCGTTCGGGTACATCAGCGCGACGCAGGCGGCGGACATCGGCCGCGTGGGGGTCCACGATGGTGGTGCACTTGCCTCGCTGGGATGCCGCCTTTAAGACGCGGCATGCGCCGTTTTGCGGGGATAGCTTCTAGTACTCAGTTGCGAAACTCAGCGTTCGATGCCCGGAGACCGGCCCTCAACCCCCAGCCACATTGCGAGGCGTTGAACGCGCGAACGCCAACTTTCTTCGCGAAGTACCAGTGGCGATTCACGGCCAATCGTCGAGTTTCGCCGGCATACAGTCGCCGGGGCCCGGGGCAGGTGGAAGCGCTCAGGTGAGTCGCTGGTATCATCCCGCCCTATAGCAGGAGGGAGTGGTATGGCTACAGGGCCGCTGGACGGCGTGCGCATCCTCGACTTCACCCAGATCATCGCCGGCCCGCTTGGCTGCATGCTCCTCTCGGACCTTGGCGCCGAGGTGGTCAAGATCGAACCGGTCGGCGGCGAGCCATGGCGGCTCACCGCGCAGTTCTTCCCCCACGAATCGAAGGCCTACCAGAGCCTCAACCGGGGCAAGGAATCGATCGCCATCGACCTCTACGACGAGCGCTCGAAGGGGATCGTGACGAAGCTGATCGAATCTGCGGACGCGATGGTGATCAACTACCGGCCGGACGTCTCGGCCCGGCTGGGGATCGACTACGACTCGGTGACGAAGATCAAGGCGGACATCGTCTACGTCGATAGCACCGCCTTCGGGCGTCAGGGGCCGTGGGCGCACCGCCCGGGCTACGACATCGTTGCCCAGGCGGCGTCGGGGCTGATGATGGTACGCGGCGGCACACTCGACGAGCGGGGCAATCCCCTGCTCACCGGCCAGGGGGCACCCGCCGACTTCACCACGGGCTACGCCATTGCCTGGGCCGCCTGCGCCGGGCTCTTTAGCCGCGAGCGCACGGGCAAGGGCCAGAAGATCGAAACCTCGCTGCTGATCAACGCACTGGTGCTGCAGGGCTCAACCTTCATGGCGAACCCCGCCGCCGACGCCGAAGCGCGGGGGAGCTTTCTCGCCGACCTCGAACAGTCGCGCGAGGAGGGTGAGCCATTCGAGGAGTTCGTCGAGCGGCGCAAGAAGCTTTCACCGGTGGTCTCCGGCGCCGGCATCTACTACCGCGGTTACCTGACAAAGAACGGGGCGGTGGCCATCGGTTGCCTTTCGCCGGCGGTGCGCCAGCGGATGCGCGATGCCGTGGGATTCGAGGACCCGAACGAGAGCGCCAGCGGCGTCCCCCAGCGGACGGTGAACCAGGAGCTGGCGCTCAAAGTGGAAGCGATGATGAAGGAGAAGACCACCGAGGAGTGGATGGAGATCTTCGATGCCCATAGCCTGCCGGCGAGCCCCGTGCGCTACATCGAAGAGCTAGCCACGGACGAGCAGGTGCTGGCGAACGGCTATGCCGTTGACCTCGACCACGAGATGACCGGTCCCCAGACGATGGCGGCGCCGCCGTTGAAGATGAGCGGCACGCCGACGGCGCCCCAGGGTGCGGCGCCTCCGCTGGGCCGGGACACGCGGAAGTGGCTACGTGAAGTGGGGATGACCGACGCGGAGATCGACAGGATGGCGGCGGATGGAGCAGCCTACCTGGGCCTGGCCGCCGAGTAAGTTTCGCCCTCAGGCCAGGTGCCAGTCAGTGCCGTAGGGTTCGAACCCGACGGCGGCGGCGATCGCCTGCGAGGCTTCGTTCTCCCAGGTGGTGCCCCAGAGGGTGAGGAGGCCGCGGTCGCGCATCTCGCGAGCCCACCCCCGGGCACAGTCCTTCGCGAAGCCGTTGCCGCGGTAGGCTTCAGCAACTTCGACCCCGGCCTCCGCAGCGCGTTCAGTCAGGCGCGAACAGCCGCACTGGGCGACAACGGCGCCGTCGAGGAGGACGCCGTACACCGGCTGCCCGGCGCGAAGGTCTTGGAGGAGCCAGGCGAAGTGGGGCGCCACCGCCTCCCGGTCGGCTTCCGTAAGCAGGCGAGCTTCCGTGGGCGGTGAGACCACGGCCTCGGGCGGGAGCCAGTAGGCGGGTCCGAAGTAGTTGCGCTCGACGGGGCCATCTTCCGCGAGTGCTTCGAAATAGTCCCCGGCGAACCGCGGCGGCGTACGCGGTGACGTGTGAGCGGGTTCGCTGCTTGCCAACTCCAGCATGTCGGCGGCGATCCTCGCCGGGACATCCTGCCGCACCAGCGCGACCACCGACCCTTCGGCCCGGCCGATGTAGAACCGCGGCGCCGGCTCGAAGGTAAGCGTGTTGTTGGCGACCATCGTCCCGAGGGCGTCCAGCTTGAAGAGCGTCTCGACGTGGAGGTCGAGGATTTCCGGGGGAAGCCTCACGGGAGCAGCCCCGGGAGTTCGGCGATGGCGTCCATGGTGACGTCGGGGCACGCCTCCGCGAGATTCCGGGCCATGGAAGCCGTAGAGGGCGGCGACGGTGAAAGCGCCAAGCGCCATGCCGGCCTGGACGTCGACGGGGGTATCGCCGACCATCGCGACGCCTGCTTCGCCCACGCGCATGCGGGTAAGCGCGACGCGAAGGTGTGCCGGATCGGGCTTGAGAGCGGGGGCGTCTTCGGCGGAGACGACGGTCTCGAGGTAGGAGAGGAGACCAGCCAGCTCCAAGGTCGTCACCGATGTCCGCCGCGAGCGGCTGGTGACGGCGGCCAGGCGAAGTCCCCGCTCCGCTAGCTGTTTAAGCACGGCCTCGGCCCCTTCGAAAGCGACGGAAAGATGGAGATTGTCAGCCTGGAAGCTGCGGTGCTCTTCGACCATGCGTGGCGAGTCGGCGGGCGAGCCGAGGCGGGCGTAGATCGTCTCGAGAGGTGGGCCGATCAAGTGGGCCAGCTCGGAGTGAGGCGGCACGGCGATACCGTTACCAGTGAGCGTGTGGTGGAGGGCGGAGTAGACGAACTCGCGGGTGTCGAGCAGCGTTCCATCGACGTCGAAGAGGACCGTGCGGATGGGCATGGCCCCATGGTGGCGGCCCCGCGCAGACGCGCAAGATGCTAGCCGAGCGCGTGCTGAGGCATGAGCAAGGCGTAGGCGGCAAGGGCAGCAATGGCGGCGGCGATCGAGATAACGCGAGCGTGCAGCATGGTTCCACCTCAGGGGCGCGCCTGGCACGCACCTCGTACTGAGATAGACGGCGGATCGCGCGCAGAGGTTTCACGGCAGCGAAAGGGATGCGTGAAGCGGTTTACACGACGACGCGGACGCGCATTGTGGCGAACGGCGCGCGTACCCTTCCCGACATGAAAGCTCTCCGTTTCTACGAACCCGGAAAGGTCGCCCTCGCTACTGTCGCAGAGCCAGTGGCGGGGCCGGGTGAGGTGATCCTCAAGCTCCACGCGACGGGGCTCTGCAACAGCGATGTGCGGGTCTATCTCGGAGAAAAGAAGGCAGCCGCTGGCGTCATCCCCGGTCACGAGATGTCGGGCGAAGTGGCGGAAGTTGGCGCCGGCGCGAATGCCACCGTCGGCGATGTCGTCGCGGTGTGCCCGATCGTGGCCTGCGGCGCCTGCAGCTTCTGCCGCGACGGATTCCGCAATCGCTGCCCCAGCCGGAAGACGCTTGGCTACGACCTCGATGGTGGGATCGCGGAGTACGTGCGCATCCCGGCCTCACTGGTGGCCACGGGTCAGCTCCTGCCCGTGGACCCGGCGACGGCGTCGCAGATCCGCGCGCTCGTGGAGCCGTTCGCCTGCGTGCTCAACAGCATCGAGTCGATCGAGACGCGGGCCGGTGCACCCCTTGCGATCGTCGGCGGCGGGCCAATGGGGCTGGTCCACCTGTTGGCCGGCCGGGCCTACGGCGCCGACCCAGTCCTCGTGGTGGAGCCGGAGCCCGAGCGGCGGGCGGTCGCCATGCATCTCGGGGCCACCATGGCGGTCGCTCCGGAAGACGCCATCGCGGCGAAGGACGAGCTGACCAAAGGGGAAGGCTTCCCGTCGGTGGCGATGGCGGTCGGATTCAGCGACGCACTGCCGACTGCCATCGACCTCGCCCGTCGCCTCGGGAGCATCAACCTCTTCGCCGGTTTCCCGCCCGGGTCCAGCTACAACCTCGACCTGAACCGGGTCCACTATGACGAGATCCGGATCCTGGGCACCCAGAACGCGCCGTTCCACCTCTACGGCAAGTCGGCGCGGCTGGTATCGCGCATTCCCCAGCTATCGGAGATCGTCACGAACATCTACTCGCTGGAGAACGCAGCGGAAGCGTACTCGGCGCGCCTGGGCAAGAGCGGCCTCAAGAGCGCGGTGGTGATGTAGGCGGTGGCGGCATCGAGTCCTGCCGGGCCTTCGCTACTCCCACTTCGCGTACTGCGGTAGCCTCTGCGCCGTGGCCGGCTACCTGAGCAAACACGCCCTTTCCGGACTTCGTGTCGTTGAAGTACGCGGGGGCCTCGCTGCCGCGGTTGCGGGTCGGATGCTGGCGTCGCTTGGCGCCGAAGTCACCGTGGTAAACGTTTCCGGTGGACGCGAGCGTGAGGAGGTCGAAGCGGGCCTCTCGCCGGGGAAGGAAAGCGTGCCGGCGGGCGAGCTGGAAGCGCGGCTGGCAGAGGCCGATGCCGTCCTCCTCGTCCGGCGACTTCATCGAGCTGCGGGACGCGAAGCTGCTCCCGGAGGACCTTCGGGCACGATCGCCGTGGGCGGTGCTGGGCTACGCCACCCCGTTCGGGCTGAGCGGACCGAAGCGGGAGTGGCGCGGCGGCGAACTGGTGGAATTGCACGCCAGCGGGATCGCGCGATTGCTCCTCGGGCCGGTGCCCGACCTCGAAAGGTTCCCACCGGTGAAGACCTACGGCGACCAGGCGGCGTTCGTGGCCGGGATGACGATGGCAGCGGGGGTGACGACGGCGCTGCGCGGCGGCGGCAGCCGAATCGTCGACGTGTCGGCCCAGGAAGCACTGGCGAGCATCGCCGTCCACGAGCTCGCGCGGCCGCCGCTGGAGGAGAAGCTCACCTCGCGGTCGGGAGACGCGACGATCGGGAACGCGACTGTGATGGTGCTGCCTACGAGCGACGGCCTCATCGCCGTATCGCCGCGGGAGCCGCACCAGTGGGACGTCTGGGCCGACTACATGGGCAACCCGGCATGGGCGCTCGAAGAGGGGATGCGGTACGTCGAGCGCCGCCAGGTCCGGTACGAGGAGATCCATCCCCGGATTGCGGCATGGACGCGCGAACGCGGCACCGGCGAACTCTACCGGGAGGCGCAGGCGCTGCATGTCCCCGCTTTCCCGCTGCAGCCGCCCGGCAATCTCCTCGGCAACGAAGGTCTGGTGGGTCGTGGCTTCTTCATCGCGACGGAAGCGGAAGGACGGCCTGTCGAGATTCCCGCCCACCCGTTCGGCCTCCTCGCGGACACACCGTTGCCCGGGGAACCTTCCCGTGTCCCAACCAGGACGGGGCTGCCGCTGGAGGGGGTCCGCGTCCTCGACTTCAGCTGGGTGATCGCAGGCCCCACCTGCACACGGTTCCTCGCGGCGATGGGGGCAGAGGTGATCAAGGTCGAGGCGCCGAAGCGTCCCGACCCGGCTCGTGCCGGCGCGCTCCACCCGGTGCTGGGCCAGGGCAAGCAATCGCTGGCGCTGGACCTGAAGTCGCCCGAGGGCCGCGAGATCGCGCTCGAACTCGTGCGCCGTTCCGACATCCTCGTCGAGAACTTCGCGGCCGGCGTCATGGAACGGTTCGGGCTCGGCTGGGAGGAGCTGGCGAAGGAGAATCCGCGCCTCATCTACCTCTCGCTCTCGGGCATGGGCCGGAAGAGCCCGGATGCGGAGATGGTGGCCTACGGGACGCTGGTCCAGGCGTTCTCCGGGTTCTCGGCGCTCAACGGCTTTCCCGACCGGCAGCCGACAATCGGCTGGGCCTGGACCGACCCTGTCTGTGCCCTCGTGCTGACCACTGCCGCTGCCGCTGCCCTTCGCCAGCGCGAGCATACGGGCGCCGGGAGCCGGGTCGACGCCAGCATGGTGGAGACGATGCTTTGGACCCTCTCGGCGGCGATGGTCCGGCAGCAGCTGGATGGCGGACCGCCACGCCGGCAGGGCAATAGCGACGCCCGCTACTTTCCCCACGGCGTCTTCCCGGCGGCGGGCGAAGACAACTGGCTGGCGCTCGCGGTGACCAGCGAAGGGCAGTGGCGCGCGCTCTGCCAGGTTGTGCCGGGGCTCAAGGGGCTCGAGGGCCTGGTGCTCGCGGAGCGGCAGGTGCGCCACGGGGCGATCATCGACGCCATCGCGGCCTGGAGCGGCGCCAATCACTGGCGCCAGTCGGCCGAAGCGTTACAGGCGGTTGGCATCGCGGCCGACGGCTCGCCCACGGCCGCCGAACTCTTCGACGACGCGCACCTGGAGGCGCGCGGGTTTGCTGTCGAGACACGGGCCGGGGAACGCGACGTCCGGCTCCCGGGGATCGCCTGGCTCCTCGACGGCGCCCGTGGGAAGAAACTGGCGCCGGCGCCGGCACTCGGAGCCGGCGCCGCGATGATCCTCGCGGAGCTTGGCTATGGACCGGCGGCGATCGCGAAGCTGCGGTCTGCGGGCGTCATCGCCTGAACTGTCGCCACCCTTGCCGTCCCCTGTGGGTAGACTGGCCGGGGGGTGCCAAATGGCAGTGATCGAAGACGGAAACCTGAAAATCGTCACCGCGGGACCGGCAGGGTTCGGCAACAACATCTACGTCGTCATCGATAAGGAGACGAACGAGGCGGCCTTCATCGATGCGCCGGGAGAGCCGGACCAGAGCATCGCCGCTGCCGACGGGGCCGGTGTGCGGCCAACGAAGATCATCCTCACCCATGGCCACGGCGACCACACCGCCAGCATCGACATCCTCAAGGAGCGCTACGGCTGCACGCTGATTGCCGCCGAAACGGAAGTCGGCCTCAAGCCCGGGCAGCTCGATGTGGGCGTCAAGCACGGTGACGAGGTGGCGGTAGGGAACCTCCACTTCAGCGTGCTGCACGTGCCGGGGCACACGCCCGGCAGCACCACGTACGTCTGTGGCAAGAGCGCCTTTGTCGGCGACACGCTCTTTCCGGGAGGTCCCGGGCATAGCCGTTCCAACGACCTCCTGAAGCAGGAGATCGCATCGATCACGACACAGCTCTATACGCTGCCCGATGACACGAACGTCTACCCCGGCCACGGCGACACCACCACCATTGCGGCGAGCAAGGCGGAATACGAGGTGTTCGCAAGCAAGGACCACCCGGCCGACCTGCACGGGGATGTGAACTGGCTCGAATCGTAGCGGGAGTCCTTCGCAGTCGAATCGCTTTCTCGCTAATTCGAGATCGCGTAGACTCCGCGCAATGACGACTGCAATGGGGTCTTCGACGACGAGGCTGGAGCGGCGCAAGGCGCGGACCCGGGCGTCGATCATCGCAGCGGCCGAACAGCTTTTCGGCAGCCGCGGCTACGACCAGACATCGATCGCCCAGATCGCCGAACTGGCGGACACAGGGGTGGGGACGGTTTACGGCTACTTCGCCTCGAAGGCCGACATCCTCCAGGCGGTGCTGGTGGACCACTCGCGCGCGGCGAACGCCGAGTACGTCCAGTCCATCGACCCGGGGACGCCTTATCCCGACCGGATCGTCTCCGCCCTGGCCGCCTATGCCCGCTACCTGAAAGAGAACCGCACGTTGCTTCGCGCAGCATTCAGCTCATCGGTGATCAGCGGCGACCATCACGAGCTCAACGGCCACCGGCTCATCGGGTCCTTCGAACACCAGCTTGAAGCCGGCATCGCGGCGGGACAGATCCGCGACCTGCCGGTGAAGTCGACGGTGTTCATGCTGTTGAACACCTACATGATGGCCTGCATCGGCATCGGCAGCTGGTCGGCGCGGCGGGATGACCCTGCCCTGCTGGGCGAACTGGAAGCGATCGTGAGGGCGACGATCAGCGCTGCCTGAGGCCGTTTGCCGGGGTGTAGACTCACGCCGTAGCTATCCCGGAGGCAGAAGATGACCACACCCGCAGCGCTTAACCCTACGGCCGCACTTCCACGCATGGACGGCAGCCTGACCGTCGCCGGCATCACGGCCCGGGTCACGATCGACCGTGACGCCTACGGGATCGCCCATGTCCGCGCCGAAAACGAGCTCGACGCGTGGTTTGGCCAGGGCTACGCGTCCGCCCAGGACCGCCTCTGGCAGATGGAAATGGACCGCCGCCGCGCTTCCGGCCGCTGGGCAGAAGTTGCGGGCGCGGGCGCACGCTATGCCGGCACGCCTGCACTCACGTCCGACATCCTCGCCCGCCGCCTGCGCCTGCACGACGCGGCGAAGCGCGATGTCGAGCACATGTCGGCGCCCACGCGAGCGATGTTCGAGGCTTATGCACGGGGTGTGAACGCCTTCATCGAATCCGGCCAGCCGCTGCCAATCGAATACGAGCTGACGGGCAGCAAGCCGGAACGGTGGGAGGCGTGGCACTCAGCGGCGATTTTCAAGGTGCGCCACGTGCTGATGGGGCCGTGGCAGCAGAAGGTCGCGGCGGGGGCCTTGCTGGCAAAGGCCGGGCCGGCCGCATTCCCAAAGCTCGACCAGCGCTCTCCCCTCGAGAGTGCCGTGATCGTCCCTCCCGGCGGCAAGGTCGCGCAGCTGTTCGAGATGGCGGAGAACGAGATCCGCGAGGCCGCGGACGTCCTCGGCTTCATGAGCGACATCGATGCCGGATCGAATTCGTGGGCCGTCCACGGCAGCCGCACGACCACAGGCAAGCCGGTCCTCTGCAACGACAGCCACCGCGCCCTCGACGTGCCGAACGCCTACTGGCAGATCAACATTGCCTGCCCCGAGTTTAACGCTGTCGGCGCGACCTTCGCGGGAGTGCCGGGCTTCCCCCACTTTGGGAACAACGGAGATGTCGCCTGGAACATCACCCACACCAGCGCCGACTACCAGGACCTCTACATCGAGGAATTCGACACCGCGAACCTGAAGTACCGCGTACCCGGCGGCTGGGCGGAGCCGGAACGTCGCGAGGAGAAGATCAAGGTCCGCGGCGGGGAGCCGGTGACGGTCGAGACGTTTGTGACGCGCCACGGCCCGGTGGTGCACGGCGACCCGCACAGCGGCCACGCCCTTTCCATGCGTTATACCGCCACCGACCAGCCCTGCGAAGCGTTTGAAGTGCTGCGCCCGATGCTCGACGCGACGACGGTGGACGAGCTGTTCGACAGCCAGGAACGCTGGGTGGACCCGGTGAACAACATCCTTGCGGCCGATACCAGCGGAAACATCGGGTACCTGACACGCGGGCGCATCCCGGTGAGGAAGACCGCAGCCGGCCGCATCATCCCGGCGCCTGGATGGGTCGACGACCATGAGTGGCAGGGAGATGTGCCCTTCTCCCTGATGCCACGAAGCGTGAACCCGCCGGAGGGGTACATCTCCACGGCAAACCAGCGTGTAATCGATGGCGACGAGCCCTACATCGGCAGCCACTTTGCGACGCCAAGCCGGGCCAATCGCCTGGTCGAACTTCTCGGCAACGGCGACACGCTTTCCCCGGAGCAGATCATCGGGTTCCAGGGCGACACGACATCGGTCTACGCGAAGGCATGGGTGCGACTCCTCCAGCGGCTCGGAGAGTTCACCGGTGACGGCGAGCGGGCCAGGTCGATGCTGGCCGGCTGGGACGGCAACCTTCTGCCCGACAGTGCCCCGGCCCTGCTCTATGCCTACTTCCGCCGCCATGCGGGCTGTGCCATCTTCGAGCCGATGGTCGGCCGGATGACGTACGACGAGATGACCTCGGGCGCCTCGCCGGCGATGACCCGGCTGCTCAGCACCTACATCGGGAGCGTGGCAGCCCAGCTCGACAGTACCTTCGCGACCCGCGACCCCAACGGGATGCACTGGATGGAAACGATGCCGGCGATCTGCGCTGAGGCGTGGCAGTCGGCTTCGGAACGCTATGGCGACGACCCCTCCGCCTGGCGCTGGGATACGGACCACGGCACCGGCTCGAAGCATCCGCTGTCGTGGGAGTTCCCGGACGAAGCCGGCGTGCTGGACCCGCCCCGGGCGATGGTTGGCGGCGACGGCGACTGCCTGCAGTGCGCAGGCTACGGCTGGTCGGGCAAGGCCGACTTCGTGATTACGGGGCTCTCGGTCTATCGCCAGGCGGTCGACTACACGCAGCCAGAGCGCGGGACGTATGTGGTGCCGGCCGGTGTCAGCGGCCTCCCGGGTACGCCGCACTACAGCGACCAGCTGGAGCACTGGCGTCTGCACGAGCGCGTCCCGGCCTGGATGACGGAGGCTGATGTGAAGGCGAACGCCGCCCACACGCTGGAGCTGACTCCGGCTTAGGCGAAGTTCAGGAGGAATAGCACCTGGTTGGCAAGGTCGCCCGTCGGAAAAACGCGATCGATTGCCTGAAAGGCGCGAATCTGGCGTCGTAGTGGAGCATCGATGTCGGTAAGCAAAATAATTCCGGCGTGGTTGCGGCCTGCCGAGAGGTACTGGCGATGAAGAACGCGGTAGTCGCGAATGTTCCGCGTGAATAAGGTGCGGCCGCTTTGCGTGGCGAACTCGAGTTGAGCCTCATCGGTCCATTCCCGGTGGTCTGCCTGTAGGGTCGTTAGCAAATCCAGGCCGTCGCTTAGGAGCGCCTCCAGCAAGGCACGATGCATCGAGTCTTCATCAACGTAGAGCGAGAGCACAAGCTAATCGGTGTCGAGTTCGGGCCGGTAGATGCCATCGGAAAACTTTGCTGCAAGCTCGGCGTCATGGCGCAGATCCGCCTCGATCTCGGCATCAATCTGGGCTTTGTTTGCCAGGTAGTAGGCAACAGCAGCATGGAATAGGGCCGGGCTGAGGTCGGGATTCTCTGCCGCCATCTCCTCGGCCGTGATGCCCTGCTGGTAGTAGGCCGCCACGTTCGTGACCGGGATGCGCGTGCCCCGCAGGCGGAGGCGGCCCCCGACGATGCCCGGGGTGGCCACCAGGAGGGTTCCAATCTCGGTGCGTGGTTCGACGCTCATGCGTTCGAGTGTAGCAGCGTCTAGCGGCGGGACATCTCGCGGGCGACGCGGTTCGGATTGACGATCGCGCCGAGGAACCAGCCCACGATCGCGATGATCAGGGCTCCCCAGAACGCATCCCAGAAGCCGTCTATGGCGAAGTGGATGCTGTCGAACTTGCCGGCGATCCAGGCTGTGAGGGCGAGCATCCCGGTATTCAGGATCAGGAGGAAGAAGCCGAGGGTGAGCACCGTGATGGGGAGGGCAATCCAGAAGAGGAAGGGCCTGAGGACGGCATTGAGCAAGCCAAGGATGAGCCCAACGAGCAGCGTGCTCTGCCAGCCATCGAGGTGGATGCCGTCGATTAGCCAGGCGGCAACCCAGACGGCGGCGCTGAGGATGAGCCAGCGGACGACAAAGGCTACGCCCTTCTCGGTGCGATTGGCGGGCCGGCGGCCGGGGTGGTCGCCACCAGTGACGTAGATGAAGGTCCCTCGCATGGCTCCATTCTACGGGAGGGCGGCGAGGAGTGGTTGTCACGGCGAGCAGTGGCTAGTCGCTCGCTTCGAGGGCGGCAAGGGCGGCGCCGGCCGTCTGCTTGCCCGTCGCCACGCTTTCCATGGCGGCGCCGAAGACATCCATCTGGAACTGGAAGAGCATGGCGACACTGGCGAGGAGCCCGGGCTCCATCGCTGCGGTGTCGGGCGAACTGGCCATGTAGCGAAAGTAGAGTTCGCCATCGTCGCGGGCGCCCATGCTGCCGATGGGCAACATCTGGCTGGCCGCCAGGGCGAAAAGGGCGAACTCGTTGCGCCGCTCATCCGGGAGGGTGAAGGGCATGGGCGCGTAGACCTGGGCCACAGTCAATCCCACCGACTCGCCGAGATCAAAGGGCACGATGTTGACGGAGAGCCAGCGGCCGCGGCCTTCTTCGTCACCGGGCAGGCCGACAACGAGGGTGGGCAGGTCCAGCTCGTCGGAGGCTTCCAGCAGCTGGACGTCGTAGCCGGCCTCTTCGAGGGGTGCAACGAAACTGCCGAGGGTCGCAGTCTGTTCGGCCTGCTCGAGCTCGTCCGCCACTATTCCCGCGCCTTCAAGGCTGAATCGAGGTCGCCGGCCAGCTCATTGGCATCTTCGTAGGTCTGGACGGCGGTCCAGCTCATGCCGGCAGCCTTGAAGAAATCCTTGACGCGAGCGCCCTGGGCGGCCTTCTGGGCCTTCTCCTTGTCGGAGCCCTCGGCCATCTTCCACCATTTCACGAGGTGGTCGAACATGCGGTTGATCATCTTCTCGCGTGATTCGTCCTTGGCGGAACTGGACTTCTTGTGGTTGAACATGGAGAAGAAGCCCTTGACCTGGCCACCGGCTGCCTGGGCCTTCTTGGCGGCCTGGTCGCGGCCCCACTGCTTGAAGCGGCGGAAGGCCGGCAGGATGAGCTTGGTCGCCCCTCCGATGATCTTGAGGCTGAGCCCGGCGGCGGCGGTGACGCCACCGATGTTGAGGGCGTCGGCGATGATGTCGTTCGCGTTGAGGGCGATCTTGATGCCCTGGCGGGTCATCCGCTTCGTGTTGATGTCCTGCAGTTCGCGGGCGAGGAGATAGTCCTCGATCGCTTCCTTTGTCTTGGACGAGCGGCCCTGGTAGGCGGGCGTGTTCTTGTAGGCGAGGACGGCCTTCTTGGTGATCGTGAAGCCGAGCCTGGCACCAAGGGCGAGCTTCATGGCCGCCTTCTGGGCGCGCGCGCGGCCCTTGTTCATGGCATCGACCACGAACTTGAAGGCGCGCTGGATCATGTCGAGGGCGGCGATGGCGATGCCGAGGCCGGGGATGGCGGTCTTCAGCGCCTCGGAGGCACCGGTCGAGGACGTGATGTCGACGATGCTCTTGGTCGCGGAGACGGCCGACTTGGCGATCCCGACGGCGTCCTTCACGGTGTCGATGGCCATGTTGGCCTTGTCCTTGGCGCCCACCTTGTGCTTCGTGCGGGCCATGTTGACGATCGCCTTCACGCGCTTCACGGCGGCGATGATGCCGGCCAGGATCTCACCGGCGGCGCCGATCGCCCCGGCGGCGGCGGTAGATTTTTCGACGCCTGTGGCGGCGCCGGCGGCCTGGCCACCGAATCCGGCGCTGGAGCCGTACTTGTTCTTGCCCGCCTGGTCGACGATGTTGGCGACGCTGCCGCCCACGCCAACGATGTTCTGGGTGACGTCCATCGCCGCTTCGGCGCGCTTCCAACCGCCCTTGGCGTGAATCAGTTTTTCGATGGAGCCGATGAGGCCGAAGAGCGCGACGCCGCCGCTGAGTGAGGCAGCCGTCAGGTCGATACCGGTGCGGCTGTCAGAGAGCTGATCCTTTTCGGCCTTCTTCGCGGTTTTCTCAGGGCCGTCAGGGAGCGATTTGATTTCCTTGTCGAGCTTGCCAATCTTGTCGAGCGACTTGTAGTCGTGGAGCCCGGTCGCGGTGCTGCCGATTTCGAGGAGCTGTCCGGTCCGTTTGCCGAGACCGCCGAGCGTCTTCTTCGGAGCCTCAGGAGGGGTCGAGGGTTGGGGACGGAGGCCGGCGATCTTGATGAAGCGCCGGGGTGTACCGGGAATGAGGGCGTACTGGCCCTGCACACCCGAGGCGTCGGCCTTGTTCGCCAGGTACTCCTCGTCGGTGAGCGCGCGCTTTGCGTAGTCGACGGTGACGGACTCGCCCTGTTTGTGGCTGCGGGCCGTGGCGCTCTTGATGATCTGGATGGCGTTACCGGCGTCGTCGTTCGCGGTGCGCCGGCGATAGGACTGCGTGCCTGCACCGATGACCGTCGCAGATTCGGAGGCGCGCTGGACCACGAGCCTGCTCACGCTCTGGTTGCCGAGCGTGCTCTGGAGCGTGAGCAGTGGGTGCATGGCGACAGCCGGAGATTGTGGCGCGGGCGCAGGCGCGACGGTGCGGGCCGACCCACTCGCTTCGACGTTGCGCTGAGGACGGCGACGCGCCGTTCGGCGGGCCCTGGTTTTCACTTTGTGGACGTTACCCCCGGGCGTTGCCGGTGACAACGGTTAGGATCCCGATGGTGACTGATTCGCTACGCCTTCCTTACGCCGCAACGCTGACCCTTGAGGGTGCCCGGCCGGAAGACGCGCGGCTGCTCGGTAGCGGCTGGAACGCCGACGCCTGGCTGGTTCATGCGGTCGATGGCGAATGGGTGGTGCGAATTCCGCGGAATGCCTGGGCTGGCGGCGAGATCGAACGGCAGACCTGCCTGGCTCCCAAACTGGCGGCGCATGGAATCCCTGTGCCAGCCGGGTACGCCGTGGTGCGCGACGAAAATGGCAAAACCATCGCGGGAGTCTACCGGTATGTCGCTGGTGAACAGGCCCCGCGAACAGGCCCGCTGCTGCGCCGACTCGCGCCCGTCGTTGCCGACCTGTTGGAACGGATCCACGCAGTTCCAGCTGGGGACGCACTGGCGTGCGGCGCCGAGGAGCTCGATCCCTGGGAAGGACGATGGCGGCCAATCGTCGCGCGACACGCCCGTGATCTGCCCCCGAAAACGAGAGCGTGGGTCGAGGCGGCCACGGCACGGTTGGAAGTGCTGTGCCGCGTGAGAGGCAAGCCGGTACTCATCCACGGCGACCTCCAGCCCGAGCATCTCTTGCTCGGTGGGGACGGTGCTCTCGCGGCCGTGCTCGACTTCTCAGGCCCGCTGCTCAGCGACACCGCGATCGATTTCGGGCGGCTCGTCCAGTTCTGGGACAAACGCTTCGCTTCGCTCGTGCTCGCCGCCTACTCTCTCCCCACAGACGGCGGATTCAGGGAGCGCGCGAAGCTCTATGCTGCACTGGAACCGTTGCGGACGATCGCGGTGGAGGCCGAAGCGGGGACGAACGAGTGGACCGGCTGGGCACGGCGAAAGCTGGCAACAGCGGCGCGACGGGCGGCGACGTAGGGCTCCGCCCTCGTACTCTCTGCGGGCCTTTCATGTTCTAGCGCAATGGGCTGCCTCAAGCTCGGCGAGATGATCACCCGCACGGCCAAGCTCGAAGACGTCAACGAGGCATTCCGCGCGATGGAAGCGGGCGAGGCGCCCGTACAGTGTTGATTGTCGACTGGCGGGGCGCAGGCCAACGTCTCGCAGCGCTGGCTCACCCGTTGACACGGGACAACACTATCACCAGACTTCCGACGGCTCCGGAGAGAGCTGAGGAGAGAGCCCATGCCCAATGTGGGTGGTCTGCACTACGAGGAGTCGGGCAGCGGGGAGGCACTTCTCCTCATCCATGGAGGCATCGTGGCCGGAGCGTTCGGCCCGTTGCTGAAGCAGCCGGCCCTCCAGAACTTCCGAACGGTTCGCTACGACCGGATGGGCATGGGAGGCAGTGAACGGATCGAGGGCGCCCATTACAGGAGGCCGCCGTCAGTGCGTTCGGCGCACTGATCCCGCAAACACGGTCGGCCGTCGTGCCGGATGCCCTCCACTCCCTCCATCACCAGCGCCCGGCCGAAGTCGCCGAGGCGATCGCATCGTTCGTCTCCTCCCTCGCCCCCGCGTAGCATTCGGCACATGAACCGCATCGAGATCGAAGTAAAACTCAACCAGGACCGCGCATGGCTCCTCGAAACCCTGTCGAGCATGACGCAGGACGAGCTCTACTCACCGCGCACCCCTAGCGAGCACGACCCCGCGAAGTCGTGGTCATACGCGGACCACTTCGTCCACACCACGCTGATCGAACAGAACTGGAACGCGATGTTCCGCCGTCACGTCGCCGGCGAGCCCGGCATGGCTCCCCGCGTCAACAAGGACGGCTCGGCGCAATCGCGCGATGAGATTATGGCCGGCATCCACAGGTGGACCGAGGCATGGGCCGAAGAGCACCGCGGCAAGCCGCTGGACGAGCTCGTACGCGTGGGCCTGGCCGTTCGGGCCGACACCCTCAAGCTGCTCTCCGAGCTCACGGACGACCAGCTCGCCTCCAAGATCCCCGGCACGCCCTGGGCCGACGGCACGGTCGGCGGCATCATGGCCGCCAACGCCGACCACGGCCGCATGCACTTCAAGTACGCAAAGGAAGGCAGCCTGGCCTGAGGAGCGCTCAATGGCTCACAGCGCGGTCGCCGCCATCTCGCCGCAGTCCGAGCGCGGAACGGGTTCATTCTGCACGCCCGGGCTGCTACTCGTGTCTGTGGTGCACGCCAGTAGTAGTTCTGCATCACATGGTAATAGTGACGGGAGTTCGCTCCAGCAATCATTCCTCCGCCCCAACCAGTTCGGCTCCGCCATCGGTGTAGCGTGGCGAACCCGGCGCGCTCGCTCCCCGCGTCTGCTGCCGCGCCCAACGACCGGTGCGACCGCCGGCAGGCCCCTTCACGACCTTGCGCCGACGGCTCCTCGCTGGAAAGAACGCCAACGCCCGGCCGCCCGACCTGGCCGGTTGACCCCGTCCGCGACCGGGCGAAGGGTTACGTGGCCCACCAGACACAGCGGAATTCCTGAGTTTGTTCATCAAGATCATGTGCTATTCCATCCGGTAGGCTAGAGTTTGTAGCCCGTCCCTGGGCGGCGTGCGCGCCGCCCTCTCACGGGACAACTTTCCGAGGAGCGATATTCATGTCCACAATCGCTGAACGCGGCTATGCCAAGCCGGATGTTCTCGTCGACACCCAGTGGGTGGCCGACCACTTGAAGGACCCCAACGTCCGCATCGTTGAATCGAACGAAGACCAACTGCTCTACCCCTCCGGCCACATCCCGGGCGCGGTCCAGGTCGACTGGGCCCGCGACCTGAACGACCAGGTGCGCCGCGACTACGTCGACAAGGCGAACTTCGAAGCGCTGATGTCGCGGATTGGCGCCAGGCGCGACACAACGGTGGTGTTCTACGGAGACAAGAACAACTGGTGGGCCACCTACGCCTTCTGGGTGTTCCAGCTCTTCGGCCACACCAACGCGAAGGTGATGGACGGTGGCCGCCTGAAGTGGGAGAAGGAAGGTCGCGAGATGACTCGCGAAGTGCCTTCGTACCCCGCGACGAAGTACGAAGCGCCGGTGCGCGACGACACGAAGATCCGGGCCTTCAAGGACGAGGTGCTGAAGCACAGCGCCGCCGGCAAGCCGCTGATCGACGTCCGCAGCCCGGAGGAGTTCCGCGGCGAGCGGACGCACATGCCCGACTACCCCCAGGAAGGCGTCCTCCGCGGCGGCCACATCCCCGGGCGCCAAGAGCGTGCCGTGGGCGAAGGCGGCGAATCCCGAAGACGGCACTTTCAGGAGTGCCGACGAGCTGAAGGCCATCTACGAACAGGACGCGGGCCTGAAGTCGGGCGACGATGTGGTCACCTACTGCCGGATCGGCGAGCGCTCCAGCCACACCTGGTTCGCCCTGACCTACCTCCTCGGCTACCCCAACGTGAGGAACTACGACGGCAGCTGGACCGAGTACGGCAACTCCGTCGGGGTGCCGGTGGAGAAGTAAGCCAACACGGCAACAGGCGCTCCCTCAGGGGAGCGCAGCCGCTCGCTCAATCGAAGCCAAAGAGCGGTGGAAAGACGACCACAACGATCGCCGCCCAGGCTGCGTAGATGGGAATGTAGGTGGTCTGCCAGTTCTCCAGGGCGGCGAATGGGCGTTTGCCGCGGACGAACGCCGCTAGCAGCCAGGCCGACCAGGACAGGTTGGCAAGCAACACGAGGTTGAGCCCGAGCCCGGCGGTGCGGTTCGGCGTCCATCCGAACTCCGTGATCCGGCTGATGATCGCCCCGAGCGCCACGAGATCGATGACGAGGGCGCTGATTACGAGGACAAGGTGGACGCCGTCCATGAGCGCCGGCCGGGCGGCCGTGTCTCGCGCCGATATCGCGTAGAGCTCGAGGCCAAGGACCACGACGAGGAGCAGGTCGAGGAGGATGAGCACCTCGCGGCCGGCGTCGATGACGTTCCCTGTAACCACCATGCCGGCCACCGCCGCGACGAGCATCACCGCGAAGATCGGGGTGAAGACGGCGGTCAGTACCGGCGCCATGTTCTCGATAACGCTTTGCTTCGCCTCCACCAGCCAGGCCACGACGACCACCGCCCCGACGGCGCCGCAAGGCAACACCCACTGGCTGATCACGGGCTCCATGTCGATGTCGATCGCAGCGAAGACGCCGATCGTCAGCCCGCAGAGGACGCCGCCTCCGAGCGCGATCAGCGTGTAGTAGATGATCCATTCGCCCGTGAAGCGGACGAAGTCCATCCGGGGAGCATGACTTCGCCAGGCGCCGCCGAGATAGGCAACACCGGCCACAAGCCAGAGGACGATGGCGAGGTGGATGGCGGCGAGGACTTCGGTATCGCCTGCGCGGTCGAGGCCCTGGGGGCGGTGGAAGGGGTAGACGTTGATGAGGACCGCAGCGATCGCGAAAGGCAGTGCCAGTCCGGCCCCGACAGCCAGTGGCAACCTCCGCCTCCAGGTGAAATAACCGACGAGGAACGGCAGGCTGAGCAGCGATGCGTTCCGAAGGTAGAAGGAAGCGTCGGAATCGAAGGCGGAGCCGGTCGAACCGGAGCCGAAGGGGTTGACGCCAAACAAGGCGGGGAGCTTGAACGCAGCGGCGGCAGCGACCGCGAAGGCAAGCGTGATGGCAAGCTCCATGTAGGCGGGGGCCGTGCGCTCCCGCATGGTGTCGCCGGCCAGCACCAGTTGCTTCCAGAGCTGGGCCGAGCGCTCGCGGGCGAACTCCCGGGAAAGCTCGTGCAGCGCGCCGATCCGCTTGATCGCGACGAGAAACGACTCGTCGTCGCTGAGGCCCGCGGCGCCAAGCTCGGAGATCTGGTTCCGCAGGTGGTCTTCGAGCTCGTCGACATCGACCTGCTGGACCGTCCGGCGGCGAAGGAGATAGGAACGCCACTCCCTGATCTGGGCCTCGATGCCCGGGCTCGAAGGGGGCTCCCATGGCCGTCATGCCTCGACCGTGCCCGGGTGGGGAGCCGGCGATATCGCCTGCAGGGTGTGCCAGGCGTTGTGCAGGGCACCGGCGACGACCTGCCACTGGCGGCGCTGCTCCTGGAGGGCGCGGTGGCCCACGGTAGTGATGTGGTAGTAGCGTCGCCGGCGCCCTCCCTCGGGCCGATCCCATCGGGCGTCGATGTAGCCGAGGCGGTCGAGGCGGTGAAGCAGTGGGTAGAGCATGCCGTCGGTCCACTCAAGCTCGCCGCCGGAAAGCTCCTCGATCCGCTTGAGGATTGCGTAGCCATAGCTTTCGCCTTCGGAAAGGATGGCAAGGACGAGCGGGACGGCCGACGCCGCGACGAGATCCTTGCCGATGCGCAGTTCGCCTTCCTTTTGCATAGAGGCACTATATATCGAACTGCTAGTTATTGGGGAAAGAAGCCTGAACGATCGCCAGGCATGCCCCGGGGAGATTCGGCAGGGTGGCGAAAGAGCCTGATTCGTTAGACTGGAGGGGTGAGTGACGTAGCAGCACCCGAGCCCCTGCGCCGCCTTGTCGAGGATTTCGATTTCGTCGACCGGGCCGAACGGATGGAGCTGCTGGTGGAATATGCCGACAAGTTCGAAGAAGTGCCCGAGGAGATTGCCCACCGGCCCTTCCCCAAGGAGAACCACGTCGTCCGCTGCGAATCCGACGCCTATGTGTGGGCGGAGGACCGGCCGGACGGCACCCAGAAGTACTACTTTGCGGTCGAGAATCCCCAGGGCCTGAGCGCCAAGGCCTGGGCCGCCGTCATGGATGAGACTCTGAGCGGGCAACCCCTGGAAGAGGTGGCGAAGACGGACCCGGAGGTCATCTTCCGGCTGTTCGGAAAGGACATCTCGATGGGCAAGGGCCAGGGCCTGATGGGCATGCTTGACCACGTGACGACCGCCGCCCGGCGAAAGCTGAACGCCGCCCGCGAGGGCTGACCCGGGGAGCTTCTCCATCGCGTCGAGGGCCAGGAAGGCCTGCCGAAGGGGTAGGCGAATCTCCGCCGAAAGTCCGTAGCGGGATGAGTGCATTCGTTCAACGCTGGGAACATGAACCGCCTCTTGCCCTGGCTGGCAGCCGCCGGACTCCTCTTCGCTGCCGCCTGCGGAGGCTCCGCCGATTCACCGCCGACAGCGACGCTGCCGCCGGATACGCCGACGCCCGGCGCCACCGCAACCGCGACGACGCCATCCACGCCGGAACCAACCGCGACCGCGACTGCAGTGCCAACGGAGACGCCGGTCCCCTTGCCGCGGCTGGAGCCCACAGGCTTCCCCCTCGATCCGGACACAGTGACGGGACTGGTCGTTGGCGATGTGGGTAGTAGGACGTTCGACTGGAGCGGTGGGCCGCCCGTGCGTGAGGTGAGCGCGATGTTGCAACCTTCGGATGACCCTGTTGCCGCCAACGCCGCCGGCTGGAACTGCCGGGTGCACGTCGAGTACGAAGGTCTGCCGGCGGTCGACTGGTACGTGCCGGAGGGGACGCCGATCTACGCCACGATGGACGGGACGGCGACGCTGTACATGAACACGGTGACCAATGCCTTCGACTACTGGGGCGTCTCCCGCGAGCCGTATATCGGCAACCCCGACCGCGACCGGGCGCCGATCTCGGCATTCCCCGGCCCGGGAGGCGGTATGGGCGTCTTCGTGCGCATTGAGAACGCCGGCTACCGGGTCGACTACGGCCACATGCGGATCGACGAAACGGCAGCGAACGTGCCGGAAGGCGCCTGGATCGCGGGCTATTCCGGGGAGACGGACTGGGCGTCGCTCTACTCGGTGCCGCGGAGCTACCTTGTCGCCGACGCGATTGCCCGGTGGCCGGTGAAGGCGGGCGACCTCATCGGCTTCACCGGCGACGCCGGGTACAGCGAAGCGCCACACCTCCATTACGCAATCACGGATGCGACGACCGGTGGGCGTCTCTGCCCCACGGCAGAGGTGGGGTTCAGCAATGGCGGATGGCTCTTTCGGTAAGAAAGCTGAAGGAACCGCTTGAGGCTTTGCGCCGGGGGCGCGACGATGGCGGTATGAATCTCTTCGCAGCGATCGGGCTCCCCATCCTGCTCTTCGTCGGTGGTATCGCGGCCTGGCGGCTCGCGCGCAAGGAAGGCTCGTTCGATTCCGCCGGAGCAGCCGGCCTGGCGGGACGACTCGCTGGATGACTGGCGCCGGGAACGTGAGGAGCAGGCCGAGCTCGAACGCCTCCAGCGGCTGGAGGAGGCTCAGAGTCAGCAGCGATTGCGAACCGGTAAGGAAGAGCAGCAGGAAAGCCAGCGCCAGACGCATACGCGCCTCGGAGGCTGAGCGCCTCCGGTTCCCATCGCCGGGGTATCCATTGGCCTGACTACTGCTCCGGCTGCATGGCATCGTTGAGCCATGCGACGACCTCATCGACGAGTACCTGGTCCGGGCGGCCATCTTCGACGCTGAAGAGGTCGTGGCCCGCGCCCGGCTCGAGGTGGACGGTGAAGTCCTCATTCTCGCCCTCGGTCGCCACCTGGTTGATGACCGCGATGTCGGCGAGCGCCGGGTTCTCGCGATCGTCGGCGCCATAGAGCCAGAACGTAGGGACGACGAGGCTGCTGAGGATGGGGAGAGGGTCGTACCCGTACTCGCCGTCGTAGCCCGCGAGACGGCTTATCGCTTCATCGATCGGGATGTCTTCGGTTTCGATGAGGAAGCGGTAGTAGTCGGAGACCCCGACCGGCGATGCCCCACCGTTGACCACGATGAGGGCTTTGACCTCGTTCTTCATGCTCGCGGCGAGCGGCGCCACCCAGCCGCCTTCACTGGCGCCGAAGAGGGCGATCCTGTCGCCGTCGATGTCGTCGTGGTGGGCGAGCGAGGTGACCACGGCCGCGACATCGCGCGCATGCCGCTCGATCACCGCGTCGCTGTTGTCCACGGTCATCGCTTCGTACTCGCCGGTGGAGAGACCGGTGCCTCGACGGTCGTAGATGAAGAGCGCGTAGCCCTCGGGCACGAACACGTCTTCGTAGGGGCGCATCTGCTCCCGTGTGCCATCGCCCGAGCCCTGGACGGCGATGACGAGCGGGAACGGCCCTTTCCCGGAAGGAAGAAACATCGTGCCGGCGATCTCGTTCTCTTCATCGACGGGGATGACAAAGTTGCCCGCTCCACGCAGACCATCGTCTCCCGCGGAGCAGCTGCAAAAGAACATGGACACCACGGGCAGCACCGCAACCAGCAGCCACGCGCGGACGGGCGTGAACATCGTGCACACCGATGTAACACACAGAAAAGGAATACGTTAGATGGGGGCGTCACCGGGCGGCTCCCAGAGGGGGCACAGGATCGGCCGTAAAGGCATTCAAATGCCGACCTTGTCCGCGCATTTGCCCGGGAATGTACTGAAGAACGTACCTCAACGTTACAGGAGCAACGCGTGCCCTATCTCGCTTCCATCGCCGGGCTGCCGGTCCATCCGCTCGTCGTCCACGTCGCCGTCGTCCTGGTGCCGCTGGCGGCCGCGGCCCTGGTATTCATCGCGGTCGTGCCGCGTTTCAGACGATCGCTGTTGCCGTTCGTCCTTGTCCTCGCGATCGCTGGCGCCGGGGCGTCGATTGTCGCTTCGTCGACCGGGGGCTCCCTCGAACACACGGTTCGCCAGGCAGCAGCGACAGCGGGCGACCCGCGACCCCGATTCGGCGAGCACCCTGAGCAGGGAAACACGGCGGAATTCGCCTCGATCGTCCTTGCCATCGCCGTTGCCGTGGTGGCCGTTGTCGAAGTGACCGTTGCGGCAGGGTCGGGCAACAAGGAAGGCATGGCTGGAGCGCTGGGTGCGTACGGGTCGCGACTGCCGGGATGGGCGCCGCACGCCGTCTATGCGCTGGCGATACTCCCCGCCATCTTTGCCGTGATCACGATGATCGTGGCAGGGCACTCGGGAGCAGCACTCGTCTGGAAAGACGTGGGCTCCTACGCCACCGGCTGAACCGGCGGCAGGATCCCGGACATACGAAAGCAGGGCCCTGCAGGCCCTGCTTTCTCTTGCCGTGGGCGTGAAGTCGATGTCACTCCGGCGAAGCGAATCCACCGGGGCTATTCGAAGGCCGGTTCGCTTCTGACTGGAAGGGCTGGCCGGGCGTCGTGATCCGGCTGGCGGTGACGTTAGCGGGCGGCCTTGAGCCGGCCGGTGCGATCGTGGAGGGCCTTGCGGGCCCCTTCGTAGAGGTTACCGACGAGGAGTCCGGCGGGGAGGAAATAGTCCCAGCCGTAGACCTGGAAGAAGAGGTAGCAGGCAAAGGCGACGATGTAGCCGTAGACGACCTGGTCGGCGTATTTCACCGGGCAGGTTGGCGGGTCATCGAGCATGAAGAAGGCGAAGAAGAGGGCGGCGTGGAGGTCGGGCTGCCGGTAGATCTCCCCAAGCGATGCGTCGCCGCCGAACAGGGCGCTGGCGGTAAACAGCCCGAAGTAGACGGCGAGGAAGGTGAGGACCATCGGCATCTTGTTGATGCGATCAGCGATGAAGATGCCGGTGAGCAGCAGCACGGCAACCCCGAGAACACCGAGGGACGGCATGGCGCCCCACCAGCTGTCGACACTGCCGAATACAACAGCCGAGACCACGAGCCCAAACGCCGCCGGATTGAAGACGTTGGCGAGTCGCGTGCGGAAGAGATGTTTGCTGGCGATGGCCAGCGTGGCGGTCGCCATCACAACAATGAGCGACTCGAACGGGCTGAGCAGGAAGGCAACGATGGCGCCGGTGAGGAGGCCGCCGCTTGGGAATACCCAGGCGCTGCGATCCAGGCGGGCGACAGCGACATCGATGATCGCCGCGACGGTCATCGCCGCTATGACGCCCGGCAGGACCTGTGACGCCCCCTCGCCAAGCACCGCCAGGAGGCCGATGAATGCGAAAAGAACGAAGAGGATGCCCTTCGGCGTGCGAAGGAAGCGTCGGGCCGGCCGGAGGAGGTCCGGTGTCATCGTCATGGCGGTGGTCACCGGCGGTACCTCGCAAAGCCCGGCGTCTCGAACGATTCGAGGGAGGGTGCGATGACGAGGCCATCGAGCCCATTGCGCTCAAGCAGGGCGATGCCCTTCTGGGGGCCAAGGACGAAGACGGCGGTGGCGAAGGCATCAGCGACCGTCGCAGTTGGCGCAACGACCGTGGCGCTGGCGACAAGCCCGGCTGGAGCGCCGGCGGACGAGTCGATGATATGGATGTCTCCGGTAACGGCTCCCAGCCGTTCGTAGTCACCAGAAGTGCAGACGGCCATGCCGGAGACGGCAAGGCAGTCGGCGAGCGCGGCCGCCCGGCGTGGATGGCGAATGCCGATATTCCACGGGCCGCCGGTGCTGCTGTGGCCACCGGCAAAGATGTCGCCGCCGGCATTGATGGCGAATCCCGGGTAGTCGCCGAGGGCGCGAGCGGCAAGGTCTGTTGCGAAGCCCTTGGCGACTGAGCCAAGGTCGAGCGTGAGCGTTCTCAAGAGCGTCACCGTTCGGTTTTCGACATCGAGAACGATGTCGCGGGAGGACGGAGGCACGTTCACCGGCGGCGATGCGGCGACCGTTTCGCCGCTGCGAAAGTTCACAGCGAAGCCGCGGCGCACCATTTCGTCGCCGACGGTAGGGTCAAAGGCGGCACCGGTTTCTTCGGCCATTTCCACGGCGAAGCGGAGGACGGCGAAGAGCATCTCGCTCACGGGGACCGGCACACCAGGGCGGGCGCAGAGTTGCATCAGCTCGCTTGTAGCGTCGAAGCGGCTGCAGCGCCGTTCAACTTCGGCAAACCAGGAAAACGCAGCCCGAAGATCGTCACCGGGGTCGTATCCCGGGGTCGAGGAAACAACCTCGATGGTTACCGGTGTATCCATGAACACTTCGGTGCGACGGGTAACGGGAAGCGGAGCCGAGGACGGAGGGCGCTCCTCGATCACTCCGGGTTCCACACTCAAGACTGCGCCTGGGTGAGAGCGTCGCTGACGGCTCCCCAGTACGCGCGCGAGCTATCGGTGGCGCCGGAAACGTAGTGGACGGGCGGCCCCTGGATGTCGACCACCTCGGCGACAAGGAGGTTGACCCGGGAGCAGGGGTAGCGGGTCTGGCAGTTGGACACGTCTGCGGACGTGATCTGGCCGCCGGAGATGACGACCGTGGCTTCGATGTTGCCGTGGCGGCTGCTGCCGACGCCGACGTAGGTGCCATCCCTGTAACCGGACGCCTGGGGGATCGCCGTCGGTGTCGGGGAAGGCTGTTGCGCCGTCCCGGATGATGAGCCGCCGGTCGAGCCCCCTCCCGCCGGCACCCGGGTTGGAACGGGCGTGGCGGAAGGGGTACTCGTCGCAACCCGGTCGCTTACTGCGGCGGAAAAGTGAGGGACCGCCGAGTCGAGCGATGAGGTTGTCACGTAGCCGACGGCGTACACGGACGTGATGGCTGCAGCACTCAGCGCCACCATGCTCGCCGAGAGCCGTCCCCGGCGTGACTTCCAGGGCCCGCTGCCCTGCGCGGGGGACGCGTTCGCCTTCGCCTGGACCCTGGCGCGCTTTCGCGGTGGGTCTGGACGTGTCCATCGTGAGTTGGCCACGGAGTATGCAAGCCTCCAGTCCATTGAAGGCTAGCGGCCGATTCTTGGAGAAGAATTAGAAAGGGAAAGGCGCCAGAACCTTCGCCCGTGACGACTGACGCCGCGTGAGGGAGTGTTGCGGGAGCTGGTGCTCGGTTAGTCCTGGATGTGCTCGATGAGGAGTCGGGCGCCGTATTGCTCGGTCTTGATGTTGGTGGAGCCGTTGGCGCGCTGAGCGCGTAGGCGTAGCTGGTCGGTGTTGGCGAAGGAGCGCATGAGCGCGATTGAGACCGAACAGCCGCCCTGATTTATCTCGAATTTGTGCTGTGTGGCGAAGGCGTCGGGGATGGCGGCGAAGCCGCTGCCCGTGTCTTCTTCGAGCCACACGCGGACCTCGGAGTCGGCGCCTCCGCTGGTGTTGGTCAGGTCGATGACGGCGTTAGCCGTGACGCGGTAGAGGCCGTCGGCCTGAAACGTCACCACGTCCGAGGCGAGCGCGTAGCGGTCGCCGGCCTCGACGGTGGTGTCGAGGTTGACGGTGACGGCGGTGACCGTGAGGGATTGGCCGCCGGTGGCGTCGTAGGCGTAGAAGACGTTGGGGACGAAACCGGCGCCGTCGTCGGCGCCCTCGGCCCAAACAGCGATGACGACGGCGTCCTCGATGTCGGCGTGGTCGCCGGTGTCGATGAGGCAGCGGCGGCCGGCGACGATGCTGGCGGCCGCGAGGCGGTTGACGTGGACGTCGGTGAGTACCTGGGGGGCGGAGCCGTCGAGCCGGACAGCGGCGCGATAGGTGGCGTCGTCGAAGGCGACGATGGTTCCTCGAAATTGGGTCATCGGTCGGGCTCCTCTCCGTGTGGTCGCGCGGTGGTTACGAGGTCGGCCGTGTCGGCGAGGGCCATTGCGGGGACGCGTGGCGAGCGCGTCCTGGTCGTGCGGTGCTGAGCGGTGAATTCGTCGACCTCGGCGTGTAGCAGGGCGACGACCTTGCGGCGCGGTCAGCGCCTCGGATCGGTGCCGACGTCGATGCCGGTACGCGTGGCGAGCGCGTCGCTGGTCGGCGAGTGCCATGACGATGTAGCATGCCTCATGCCTCGTCGAGCACGGGCGGCTTGTGGTCGCGGTCGATGCACGTTGGCGGCCGGCAGCTTGCGAGACTCGCGGCGTCGCGGCGGTGTGTCCGTCGGTCATGCGTTTCAGTCCTCCTGAGTCGCCGATGGTAAGGCAGGCTTACACGCTTGCAAGGTCGATCTCGATGTCGAAGCGTGGCGCGCGAAGCGTGCGCGCGAAGATGTAGCGGAGCCCGACGACGCGGTAGTCGGCGTCGCCCAGGTGGGCGTCGTTGACGGTGACGACGTCGAACATCTCTTGTCCGACGTTGGCCGGCGCCCGCAGGCGGCCGGCGGTCTTGAAGATGGTCGCGCGGTCGAGCGAGGCGACGGCGTAGTCGGTCGCCTTGGTGTCGGTGTCGGCCTCAAGGGAGCGGACGATGTCGAAGCGCGGGCCGTAGGCGTCGACCTCGTCGAAGTCGACGGCGTCGGCGTAGCGGTCGATACCCTGCAGGCGCGACCAGTTGGTCGGCGCCGGGGCGGTGGCGACGGTGAAAGCGGCGACGGGGTGGTCTGCGGGGCCGTAGTCGTACGAGCGCTGGCGGACGGCGGTGTGATGACGTGGAAATAGCCTTCATCGGCGCGTACGGCCTCCTCAGCAACGCTGAGCACACGTTTTAGGGCCGTGGCGACGGTCTCGCCTGCTTGCCAGGCGAACGCTGGCTCGATGGTCGTCCAGTCGGTGTCTCCCTCGTCGCTGACGAGCACGCGGGCACGGCGTGCGAAGTAGCTGAACAGCTGGGCGCGGGTCATCTCTCCGGCGGCGCGTTGCCAGGTCTGCTGGGCGCGCGTCGCGCGGGCGGCTTCCCACGGGCCGGAACAGTGGAGCGTCGCGAAACGGCGGCCGCTGGCGACGGTGCGCTCGATGCTCTCGACGTGGAGGTTGGTGCTGTTGCCGTACTCGGTCCCGCTCGAGGTCTCGAGGCCGAGGCCGAGATGCAGCGATCCGCCGACGAAGCCGGTAAGTCCGGCGATGGCGGCGGTCTCGTCAAGCTCGACGGTGGCCCTCGTCGCCTCGGGCGCGAAGCGCACGTCGAGGGCCAGTAGCTGGGCGGTCACGTCGACGGCGTCGGGGAAGGGCGCGTACCAAACGCCGGAAGACTGCACCAGCCACGTGTTGTTGGTGGCATCGCGGCAGAGGGCGGCGCCAGAGGCGCTGCCCGGCTGAGCCGGCCATGGCTCGAAGAATCCGGACGCGTTGAACGCTGCCTCGCCGGGGCTGGTGAGGAAGGTGCGGACGGCGGCGACGTCGCCGCTCTCGGTGAGCGTGTAGGCGAGGAACGAGCCGTTAGCGGAGTAGTCCATCGTGGGGTTGTCGAAGGCGACGCTCGAAAGGGCGTCGGCCTCCTGCACGACGATAGGCGTTCCCCACAAGTTGGCGGGTAGGTCCTCGACGCCGAAGATGGCGGCCCATACTCGCGGGTTGCCGTCGGCGTCGGTGCCGGTGAATGCCAGGTGTGCGTCGGCGCCATCGAAGGTGGCGGCGATGCCGGTGAGCGTGGTTACGAGCGAGCCGTGGGTCCAGCTGGTGCCGGAACCGGCCCAGCTTCCTGACGTGCGTGCGAGGCGCTTGGCGTCGTCTGCGGTGACGTAGAAGGCGCTGATGTCGCCGGGGGTGGAGAGCGAGCCGTTGTGGAAGGTGGCGGCTATCGAGTCGATAGCGGCGCCTTCGGTGAGCACGTCGGCGGGGGCGCTCCACGTGGCTCCGTTGTCGGTCGACGTGGCGGTGCGGAGGATCGTCCCGCTGGAGCGCGTCCAGAGCGCGCATAGCTCTCCGGAAGGGCCGGCTGCGAGCGCGACCGGGCCGTCGGTCTGACCGGCGGAGAGCGTCGTCCAGGACGAGTAGGTGGAGCCGGAGCCGGGCGTGGTGACGCGGGAGTGCTCGATGGTCGTGCCGTTGGCGCGTAGGCGAACGAGAGAGCCGTCAGTGGCGACGGCCGCGGCGACGGGGTCGTCGTTCTCGCTGCCGGTGTAGTACCTGGTCCAAACGAGTTTGCGAGGGTTGGCGATCTGCTGGGGCCGGGGGTAGAGCACGGCGAGGATGGCGGGCTTGCGGGCGTTGGCTTTCTGGGCGGCTAGCAGGGTCGACGTGAGCGTTCGCATGGCTGCATAAACTTGAACTGATCGATGGCGACAGCGGCACCGGCCCGGTGGCACTCCCGGCCGAAGACGCGACATCTCCCGGCTACACTTTCCTGGTGCGCGACTATCTCCGGCTCATCGACAGCGACACCAGCGGCAACCGGGCCGATGTCACACCGCTCTTCGCCGACGCGATAGCGTTTCGCCGGGCCGTCCGCGACCTCCTGGCCCAGGCCCGCGAGAGCGACTTCAGCGTGGTCGCCGGGATCGATGCGCTTGGCTTCATCCTCGGCGCAGCGCTGGCGATGGAAGCAGGCACGGGGTTCGTGCCGGTCCGGAAGGCGGGGAAGTTGCCCGTGGCGACCGATTCCATCGGCTTTGACGACTACGACGGCGTCCACAAGACGCTCGAGATTCGCCATGGCGTGCTCGGGAGTGGCGATCGCGTGCTGGTCGTCGACGAGTGGATCGAGACCGGCGCCCAGGTTTTGGCCACAACTTCGCTGCTGGAGGCACGTGGCGCGAGCGTCGCCGGTATCGCGACCATCCATTGCGACGACCGTGGCTGGGAGGCTGTGGGCGGGCGCTACCGGGTCTTTGCGCTGGAGCGTGACTGAGCGCCGTAGAATCGCCCTCCCATGGGTACCCTCCGGCTCTGGTTCGCGGCGATGCGGCCGTTTTCGTTCACGGCCTCGATCGTGCCGGTTGTGGTCGGCACGCTGTTCGCCGCCCACGAGGAATTCAGCTGGTGGAAGGCGCTACTGGCGCTGGTTGGCGCCGTTGCCATCCACGCCGGCACGAACCTCGTGAACGACTACTACGACCACGTGAAGGGCGCCGACAACGCCGAGTCGCTCGGACCGGCGGGCTTCATCCAGCGCGGCGTCGTCCGGCCCCGGAGCGTCCTCCTGGTGGGTGTGGGTTGCTTCGTGGCGGGGGCAGCGATCGGGCTCGTGCTGGTGGCCGTCACGGGAGTCGACCTTCTCTGGCTCGGGATCGCCAGCGTGATCGCCGGGTTTCTCTATACGGGTGCGCCGGCCCACCTCGCCTACATCGGGCTGGGCGAACTGACGGTGTTCGTCTTCATGGGCCCGGTCATCGTGATGGGCGCTTCCTATGTGCAGACCGAGACGTGGCCACTCGATGCCTTCATCCTCTCGCTGCCCATCGCCTTCCTCGTCACCGCCATCCTCCACGCGAACAACCTCCGCGATATCGACACCGACCGGGCCGTGGGCAAACGCACGGTCGCCACGCTTGTCGGACGTGAGGCGGGAGCCTGGGAGATGTACTTCCTGCTCGCGGCGGCCTACATCTCGCTTGTGCTGGGGGTAGCGTTTGGGGCGATCCCGTGGCCCGCACTGATTGCGCTTGTGACGGCGCCGATGGCCTGGCCGATCGTGAAGATCGTGAGGACCGGGGGAAACCCGCGAAAGCTGAACTACGCGCTCTTCGGGACGGCCCAGCTGCACATGCGATTCGGCGCGGTGCTGGCGCTCGGGCTGGCGGCGTGGCTGGTCATCGACTGAACTCGAGGGCGTCCCGAAGACGATCAAGCAGGGTCTCTCGTGGTCGCGCGGTCACGACCGGAACACCAACTGGTTCGGCTTCGGCGGCAAGCCAGTTGCCGTACTCCCAGGAGAGGCGCGCGCCCGCGTCGTGATGCGGGGCAACCATCTTCAGCCCGCTGCGAGCCCGCATCGCGGCCTGGAGAGCTTCCCGGTCGGCTTCGTGGATGATGGCGCTGCTGACCTCGACGCCATCGAGCGCGAAGCCGGCCAGAAACTCCGGGAGCAGCCAGGCGCCGTCGACGATCAGCGTCCGGTGCGTGAGCAGTTCGAACTCGATCGCCCGCGGAAGCCAGGTGCAGATGCGGCGAGACACGGCTATGTGTTGCTTCAGCAAATCCCCTGGCGAACGCAACGGGTCGCGAACGGCCTCATCCACGCGGAGCAGTGCGTAATCGGTTGAGTCTTTGCCGACGATGTCATGGGCGGCGACCCAGATGGTGTCAGCCTGGAGCCAGCCAACGCCCGGTTCCCGGGAGATCGCTTTCGCGGCGGTGGACTTGCCGGCACCTGCCGACCCGCCAATGAAGAGCAAACGCCGGCTCACCCGAGTGAGGTCGCCGACTGGAGGCCCGTGAGCAGGCCGCGCGCGTCGTCCGTGCCGATCCGGTACTTCTTTCCGGTGGCGGTCTCGATCTCGACCGCGTCGAAGCCGCTGACGTTGAACACGGTACGCCCGGGCAGGAAGCGGATGCCCCAGCCGAGCCACCAGGGGTTGCGGACCGCCTCGGCGCGCCGGATGTCGGCGAGGGCCCAGCTCCGGTGGATGACGCCGATGCCGAAGGCCAGTCGCAGGTGGGTCGCATCGATGCTCGTCTTAAGCGACCCGAAGAGGGCAAAGACGAGGAGCGTCGCGAGTACCGGCGCGAGGGCGATCCAGGCGAGCCCGGCCGCGACAATGCTGATCACCGCGACCACATCGGCGACGGTACCGATGAGGACGATGAACCAGCCAACCTGCGTGTGGCTATAGGACATGGATCCAAGCGTACCCGGCGCCGATCGACGTCTGCACCCTCATGCGCCATTCCAACACTTCTGCCGACGATCAGGACATGGCAGAGAAGCTGACCATGGGATTGCTCTGCGCCCTGCTCCTCGGCGTCGTTGGCCTCTACGGGATGGACTTCTCGGGGAGTATCCCATTCCTTTCGCCCGCCCCCGTGCCGACGACACCCGCGTACGTCGAGACGATCGCGACGCCGGCGCCGGTGACGTTGCCCGAAGTCGACATGTCGACGTGGTTCGTCGAGCCCGCTGCCGCCGAGGATGGGTCGGCCGCCGACCCTTACGCGCCGGCGATCTGGGAGCAAGTCGAAGCGTTCGTCGACGAGTCGCAGACGGCCGGCGGGTGGACCGAAGCCTGCAAGGTCGCCAGCACCGCGGCAGGGAGCGATCGCACGGCCGAGCCGAACATCGGCGCCCTTGCCTGCAGCGACAACGCCGCCGTGACCGAGACGCAGCAATTCGCGGCCATGGTGTTGGGCGCCAGGGCGGAGGTGGCACTCTGGATTCGTGGCGTCCCGGGGCACAGCTCTGGTGGCGTCCAGGCGCGCCAGGCCGAAGTGCGGCTGATGTGCGCGATCGACGTGATCGCCCGCGAAGGCGGTCCCGACTCGACCTATGCCCAGGCCTGCGACCTCGCGCTCGATGCCTCCTACGCCAGCGGCAATGCCCCGGCGACGTTCGACGCCCTTGGCGAGGCTTATGCCCTCGCCGCCGCCGACATCGCTGCCCGCGACACCACGACCGATTCCGAGCCGGCCTTCTATACGGTGGCTGCCGCAGCGCCCTAGCCCCGCTTGCCGAACGGCGCGCCGATCTCCATGATTCGCCGCATGCCTGATAAGCCCAAAGTCGTCGTCGCCGTAGACCTGCCCGAACACCGTAAGGCCGAGATCGAAGCGGTGTGCGAGGTGACCTATCTGCCCATGCGGGGGCCCCGGCCGGACCTGCTGGCCGCCCTCGCCAACGTCGAAGGCGTCCTGATCAGCAACATGATCGTCGCCAACGACGAACTCTTCGATGCGGCGCCAAACCTGCGTGTCTACGCCTCCGTTGGGGTCGGCTACAACAACGCCGACATCGCGAGCGCCAACCGCCACAAGGTCGTCGTCTGCAACACGCCGGGCGTCCTGACGAATTCGGTGGTGGACCAGGCGATGGGGATCATCCTCATGCTGGCCAAGCGGATGCGAGAGAACGAGGAGTACGTGCGCAGCGGGGGCTGGTCGCGCCGCGATACCCCGCCCCCTATGGGCATGGACATCGCCGGCAAGACGCTCGGTGTCATCGGTTTCGGCCGCATCGGTCGCGAAGTTACCCGCCGTGCCCAGGCTTTCGGCATGCAAACGCTCTTCTACGATCTCTTCGACGAGCCGGTGGTCGACTCACCGGTGAGCCAGTACGCGCCCATGGACGACCTGCTCCGCGAGAGCGACATCGTCACCCTGCACACGGACCTCAACAAGACGACGATTGGCCTTATCGGCGAGCGCGAACTGAACCTGATGAAGCCGACCGCCTACCTCGTGAACACCTCGCGCGGGCCAGTGGTGGACCAGGTGGCGCTGACCAATGCCCTCAAAGCAAACCGGATCGCCGGGGCCGGCCTCGACGTTGTGGAGGTGGAACCACCGCCTGCCGAGCTGGAGCTGTTGGCGTTGCCGAATGCGCTCGTCTTCCCGCACAGCGCCACGGCCACCGTGGAGACGCGAGGCAAGATGCGCGACCTCGCCGTGCGCAACTTGCTGGCGGTAATGCAGGGGCAGCAGCCCCCGGCGGCCGTCAATCCCGAAGCCATATGGGCGAGGGCGGCGCGCTAGGGCAGCGGCTCGATACGGATGTCGTCCATGGGGAAGTGGCGAACGTTCGCCGTCAGAACAGTGGCCTGGCGTTCGAATGCGACAGCCGCGATGAGGGCATCGGTGGCGGCAGGGTGATGCCCCGCTTTCGGAATTCATACCGGTAGCGTCCGCAACCACACCGCTTTCGAGCGTCATGGGCCAGACCGCGAGAGTCGGACACGAACTCGTCGATGTCAGGACGGTCACCGGGTACGTTGCCCGAGTAGAACTCTGCAATGGGCACAGCACATGTCCCGAGCTCGTCGCCGCTGCTCGAGCAGAGCCTCGATACGCAGGTCGACAGCGCTGTTGCGCCGGGCAATGCCAATGAGCACCGTAGGTATCAAGAAGATAGCGGGTCACGCGCTCTCTTCTTGCTCTGCCCAGTGATCACGCTCGAGCGCACGCTGTTCGTTCACCCACATCTCCGGGTCGTCCCAACCCTCGACATCCAGCGGCGTTGTCGATCTCCCGAATTCGCTGGAGAGCTCTCAGCAGACGTTCATTGCGCAGGCGCAACTCGACAGCCTCCGCGACGAAGTGGCTTCGTTGCCGTTTACCTACAAGCTCGTCAACCTGCTCGATCATCTCTTCCGGTAGCATCACGTGAGCACGAACCTTCGCCATCGCACACTCCTCCGCACACAGTATCGCACATAGCTGTGTGCGGATGCCCGGCGGCCTAGAATCATTCGGTGCGAATTGGCATCGACCTGGGCGGGACCAAGATCGAGGGGATCGCCATTGGCGACGACGGCGCCGAGCTGGCCCGTCACCGGATCCCCACGCCGCGAGCGTCCTACGAGGCAGCCATCGAGGCGATCGTTTCGGTGGTCGCGGGGCTCGAACGAGAGACGGGAGAGCGCGGCACGGTCGGGGTGGGGACGCCGGGGGCGATATCGCCGGCGACCGGGCTTATCAAGAATGCCAACTCGACCGTGCTCAACGGCAGACCGCTGGACCGCGACCTTGCAGTGGCGCTCGGCCGGGATGTCCGGCTTGCGAACGACGCCAACTGCTTCGCCCTTTCGGAAGCGGTGGATGGGGCCGGCGCCAAGTTTCGGACGGTCTTCGGGGTCATCCTTGGCACCGGCGTCGGAGGCGGGATCGTCATCGACCGCAGGGTCGCTCGACGGGCCAACGCGATCGCCGGTGAGTGGGGCCACAACCCGATGCCGTGGCCGTCGCCAGGGGAGTGGCCGGGGCCGCCCTGCTACTGCGGTCGCACCGGCTGCATCGAGACCTTCCTTTCCGGGCCCGGGCTCGCGGGCGACTACAACCAGGCGACCGGGAGCGCATTCGGCGCCCGCCAGGTGCAAGCGGCGGCGGAAAACGGCGACGAGGCGGCGGAAGCGGCCCTCTGCCGCTACGAGGAGCGCCTCGCCCGCGGACTGGCCTCGGTGATAAACATCCTCGACCCCGGCGCCATCGTCCTTGGCGGGGGGATGTCCAACCTGGCCCGGCTCTACCGCTCGGTCCCGGAGCTGTGGGAGCCGTGGGTCTTCAGCGACCGTGTCGATACGGCGCTGCTGCCGCCGGTGCACGGCGACGCGAGCGGCGTGCGGGGCGCCGCCTGGCTCTGGCACTGAGGGGGAACGCGGGGGGGCACAGGCACGATTGGAGGTACCCGCCAATGCGCCTCTCGCCCATGTTCTCTTCTCTCACCCGATTCGCAACCGTAAGGTTCGCGGCATACGGAGGCAGCCATGAGTATCGACTACACCGTCAACGACCACATCGCCCGGATCACCCTCAACCACCCGGAGAAGGCGAACATTCTCGACCACCAGCACTCGCAAGAGATCGCTGAGGCCTGGACGCGCGCCTGGGAGGACCGCGACGTGCGCGTGGTCATCGTCACCGGCGCCGGCGACCGTCACTTCTGTGCCGGACACAACCTCGCGGTCCCGGAGGATGTGACGGCGGAGGAGTCAGCCTACCTTCGTGCCCGCCGCGTGTTCTGGCCAAAGGCGGGCTCGGTGAACGGCGTCCCCGCAGGCCCGGATGTCCGCATGGGCGACCACTATCCCCAGATCTTCAAGCCGGTGATTGCGGCGGTGAACGGCTGGGCGGCAGGAGCGGGCCTCTACATGGTCCTCGGCTCCACGGACATCAGGATCGCCTGCCAGGAGCACGCCCGCTTCAAGTTCGCGCTCCTCACCCAGGGCTGGATTGGGACCGGACCGGGGGCCACCTTTCTCGCCAAGCAGCTGCGCTATGCCGATGCCATGCGCATGCTCCTCACCGACGACCCTGTGGATGCCGACGAGGCCTTGCGCATCGGCCTCGTCAACGAAGTGGTGCCGCACGGCCGCCTGATGGACCGCGCCGAAGAGCTCGCCCGTCACATCGCCACGATGCCGCCGATCGCCGTGCGGATGATGAAAGAGTTCGTGATCCGCTACCGCGAGGCGCCCACCGACCAGGCCTGGCACGTGCAGAACCTGATGAACACGCTGCTCATCCAGATGACCGCCGATGGCGCCGAGGGCCGCCGGGCGTTCAACGAAAAGCGGCCGCCGAATTTCACGGGAGCGATCCGCCAGCAGGGCGAGGAGTTCCCCGAATGGAGCGCCGAACAGTGGGAGCGGCTGAAGGCGATTACGAGGACGGGGAGTACTAGCGTCCCCCGGCCGACGGCAGGGCGACCGCCTTCGCCAGCCACGCTGCGCCCACCTCGCCGAACGGTTCGACGCGGTCGCGGACCATGGCGAGCAGTCGGTCACCGGCTTCGCGGGCGCCATCGATGAGTTCGCGCGGATAGCCGAGTTGCACCTGGTGCTCGGCGAACTCGTCCTCGTCCAGCATCCGCACCTTGCCATCGAGGGAGCGGTAGACGTCGAGGTCAAGGTCGATCAAGCGGACGGAGCCTTCGCGCCATTCGGCCGGGGCCACGATATCGACGTAGACACGCCACTCACCGCGTGTCGTTGGCGAAGCCGACCAGATGGCCGACCACCAGTCATCGGTAATGAGCTTCACGGAGGCGGCTTCGAAGGTGATCGGTGGTTCATGGCCGCGCTGAGCCAGCGTGCCAGCCGGCGCCCAGAGCCAAGTCCCATGCTCGTCTTCGCCAAGGCGGTACATCGGATAGTGCCAGTGCTGGGAGTCGGGGTACTTCCGGAAGTCGACGAGGATTTCAGACATGGCGCCAGCGTAAACCGCACAGGCGACACCCTCTACAGCGCATACGGAAAGGAGCCGGGACGAGCGTCCCGGCTCCTTTGTATCGCTTATAGCCCTGGCCTGCGCTTAGCGGCTATAGACCATCTTCTGGAGCCGTGCGATGCGCTCCTCCAGGGGCGGGTGCGTGCTGAACAGCCGGCTCATGCCGCCGCCGGCGAACGGCTTGACGATGTAGAGCGCGGAGACCGCTTCGTTCTGCGGGCGTTGCCTGCCATCGGGCGCATCTGGACGCCGCGTGTGCAGCTTGCCGAGGGCGCTGGCGAGCGCCTCCGGGTCATGGGTGACCTCGGCGCCCGTCTTGTCGGCCGCGTATTCGCGCTGGCGGCTGATGCCGAGCTGGATCATCGTGGCCGCGATCGGCGCGATGAGGATGAGCGACGAATGAGAGAGCGGGTTCTGGTCGCGGCCGCTGCCGCCGAAGAGCGAGCTGAACATCAGCAACTGGGCGATCATCGAGATGCGCGCCGGCGACCGTCGCAACGATGGAGCTGGTGAGGATGTCGCGGTTGCGGACGTGGCCCATTTCGTGGCCGAGGACGCCGCGCAGTTCGCGGTCGGTCAGGATGCGGCGGATGCCGGTGGTGACGGCGACAACAGCGTGCTGCGGGTTGCGGCCCGTGGCGAAGGCGTTCGGCGAGTCGCCGTCTGGACAACATAGACGCGCGGCATGGGCATGCCGGCGAGGTTGGCGACCTCACGGACATGGCGTGCAGGTGCGGTTCCTGCGATTCGGAAACCTCGTGCGCGCCGGCCATTTTGAGCGCCATCTTGTCGCTGAACCAGTAGGCGAAGAAGTTCATGGCCCCGGCAAGGACGAGGAAAATCGCGGCGCCACCAATGCCGCCGATGAGTCCGCCGATGAAGACGAGCATCGCCGTCAACAGCGCCAGCAACATAGTGGTCTTGAGAGTGTTCATCGAGAGCCTCTTTGGCTACCTCCTGTATGTCAATCAGTATAGCTGGCGGCCGGTTTGTTTCAGGGTAAAGGGGCTTACTTTCGGGGCAGACCAAGGGCCCTGCGAAGGCGCTCCATGATTCCCCCTTTGTGGCGATGGACGACCTCGAGTTCGCGTGGCGGCGGGTAGGCAGGTGGGTCGAGATCGTCGGCAAAGACGCTGGCATTGAGCGGGTGGAATGGCGGCAAGAGCCGGGTCCTGGAGCGCTTGAACGTGTCCCAGGCGGCCCAGCCGCTCAGCGCCCCCGCTGCCGCGACGCCGAGCCCGAAGAGCGTGGTGGCCGGCTCGCCGACGTAGAGGTGGCCGATGCCGAAGAGGAGGCCGATAAGCCCCACGATGAGCGGCGGCCCGCCGGCAAGGGTGGCGCATATCGCCCGGCCCGTCGCGCCCCGCCGCCGCGACCAGCGCCACTGGCCAAGGAGCGCCGCCACGGTAAGGCCGCCGCAGATCGCCGCCATCACGGTCGCCCGTTTCCACTCGCCCTGCCCGGATTCGGCGATGGCGAGGGGACCAATGATGAGGACAGCCACGGCGAGGAGGGAGAGGTTCACGCCGCCGCGCAGGCTTTCGCCCCCGTCCATGCCAAAGAGGGACATGGTGAAATGCTACGTCACCCCGGCATCTCGCCCCGACTTCCGCGGCCCTCTATATTGACCCCGTCCGTCATCTCCCACCCGGAGGGATCATGCAGGGAGTCGTCCTCCTCCTCGACGAAGCCAACCTTGCCCGCGTGCAGGCCATGGCCGAGGCCCTGGAGCAATTCGGTGGCGTCACCTCCACGGTGGGAATGCCCCATGTCACCCTGCATGCCGCGAAACAGTACGAACTCGAGAAGGTGAAGGAGCGAGCGATCTCGATTGGTCGCAGCCTGCCGCCCGTCCCGGTTACCACCACCGGTATCGGCGTCTTCCCGGGCGAACGGACATACGTCTACCTCTCCGTGGTGCGGAGCCCGCGTCTCGCCCTCCTCCAGCGCACGGTCTACGACGAGATCGCCCACTTCGGGACGGGCTCGGAGCCGGTCTGGGCGCCAGCCCGGTGGGTTCCGCACATCACGCTTGCGCAGTTCGAGCATGGCGCCCGCACCGGTGAAGCCATCCAGTACCTCTTGACCCAGGAGACCGTCTTCGAGTTTGTGGCGGCCGAGTTCGCCGTCGTCGAAGGGGACCCTACGGCCTCGGTGATACTTTCCGCGCCGTTTGCCGCCTGACCATGTCCAACGAGGCGCTCCTCGCGGCGGCGGCGGCCAACATGGCGGCCTGGCACACTGCCTGTCTCAGCGCTCTCCACGTGGCCAGCGAGACCGAAGCAGCCCTCTGGTCGACGACCGGCGCCGCGCCCTTCATCTTCCTCTCGGCGATCACCCTCGGTGGCCCCGAGCACGCCGCCCTCCACGAAGCGCGCACGACAGCCCTGGCGCGCCAGCGGCCCGGCGGCATGGGCATCAACGACACGTGGTCGACACTCGACCTTGCCAGCGCAGGCTTCGAACGGCACGCGGAGACGTGGTTTGTCCGCGAACCAGGCCCGGTCGAAGCTCCGGTGATCGACGGCCGGATCGAGCGTCCCGATACCGCCGAAGCCCTTCGCGAATTCGAAACGACGCACCACGCCGGGTTCGAGACGCCGCTGCTGCACGACTACGGACCGCTCGGGGTCTACGGGCGCACGCTTGCCGCTGACCCGGCGATGCACCTGCTCAGCGTCCGCGACAGTTCAGGGGCGATGGTCAGCGTGGCGACGGCCTGCGTGGCCGCCGGAGTGGTCGGGATCTACGGCGTCGCTACACCCCCGGAATACCGCCGGCAAGGCTTCGGCGCGGCCGTCACGGCCGCAGCCCTGAACGTGGCGCCCGGAACTGCCCGCCGTCCTCCAGCCCAGCGAGATGGGTGAGCCGGTTTATCGGCGTCTCGGCTTTGGACCGGTGGCGCCGATTGTGAACTGGATCCGGCGAGGCGCTGAACCGGCTGTCACAAGGTCGACGACTTCGACACGTCGGGGCCCCGGAACGCAGCTTGCAGACAGAGTTCGATGAAATCGGTCTTGGCGGCGGTGTAGTCCATGCCGGTCAACCCGTTGGCAGCGATCTCTCGTTTCAAGGCGGCGTATTCGCGGGCCACTGCGGGTTGTTGCGGAGATGGTTACGGAACGCGATGACATCGACGAAATCGGGGTGGCCAAACTCGTACACGTGGAGTGCGTGGGTACGGCCATCGAAGGTCCTCGCCTCGGTGGTTTGTGAAGGTCGTGGCGCCCGGGGAGGAACGTGTCGCCGTCCCATATGTACCCCAGCTCTTCCAGATCCGGGAGGCGCCCGGCCAGAGATTCGACGTCGTACAATTCGACCGCGATATCGATGATTGGCTTCGCCGCAAGGCCTGGGACGGAGTACTGCCGACGTGCTCGATGGCGGTAGCACGGTAGCCGAAGATTTCGTCCAGCAGCGCCCGTTCCGATCTCGAATTGTTCTGCCCCAGCGCGCGTCGTAGTCGACGATGACGATGTTGGTGAGGCGCCAGGTTCAGCCATGGCTCGATGATAGTCCGCGAGCGAGGCGCAGCTCGGAGCAACCGCTGACCGGCCGCGGCGCGTCTTCATGTCCCGGTTGCCAGTCGACCCTTCGGAAGCCGGACAGTGGATCATGGTCTCGTTGCTCGCCGTGGCCACCCAGCTCTTCGGGGCTTGCTTTCGCTGCTCGGGGCCGTCGACGGTCGGAAACGCGCATCGTGCTGGCGGGACTACCATGGATCGCCCGCCGCTCGTCGAGCACATCATTGAGGCTGACGAGACTCTGGAGACCGTGGCCACGCTCTACGACACAACCGTGCCCACGCTGCAGGCCCTGAATCCTTCGACGCCGGCGACTCCGGGGAGCGTGCTGGCCGTCCCGGCGCCGGGGCCTGCGCCCGCATGTTGCCCTGCGGCGACCTGCTGGCGCCGGTCGACAAGGATCACGCACTGCCGGAGGACTGCCGCCCGGGGGCAACGGCCATACTGCCGGGTGACGTTTCCTACCTCGAGGAGCAGGAGATGGAGCCCCGGGCGAAGGCGGCCATGCTCGAGATGCTGGCGCAATCGAGGTGGCGACCGGCGAGTCGGTGGTCGTACGGAGCAGTTACCGCGACTACGAGGAGCAGGTCGCCACCTTCCAGTACTGGGTTGAACACGCTCGGCCGCGAGCGGGCGCTGGCAACAAGCGCGCAGGCGGGCCACAGCGAGCACCAGCTTGGCACGACCGCGGACCTGACGAGCGCCGAGGTTGGATTCGAGCTTGACCAGGCATTCGGGCAAACCGCCGCCGGCACCTGGCTGGTGGAGCATGCGTGGGAGTACGGCTTCGTCCTCAGCTATCCCGAGGGTACGGAGGCGGTCACCGGCTACGACTATGAACCCTGGCACGTCCGCTGGATCGGAGACGCGGCGGCCAGGGAGCATGCTTCCGGCCTGACCCTGCATGCGTGGCTGCTGGAGGAGTGGAAGCCGGGGCGCTACCTGCTGTCGAATCCCTAGCGGCTGCTGCCGTGGAGCACGGCGGCTTCGTACGCTTCCTTGCCGAAGCCTTCGCCGCTGGAAGGGGGACGCGGGGTGTAGGCGGCGACCATCTGGTCGTAGAGGGCCGCCATCTCGAGGGCGACGGTGCGCCAGCGGAAGCGCTCGACCGAGCGGCGGGCGGCCCGGCTGAAGTTGTCGCGCAGTTCAGGGTTGTGGAGGAGGACTTCCAGCTTCTCGGCGAAGGGCTCGGGGCAGCGCCAGGGGATGAGGTAGCCGTTCACGCCGTCGGTGACGGTGGAGACGAGTCCACCGACGCGGGAGGCGATGACCGGCGTGCCACAAGCCATCGATTCGACCGCGACGAGGCCGAAGCTCTCGTAGTAGCTGGGGACGACGGTAGACGTCGGCGGCGCTGTAGTAGGCGGGCAGGCGATCGTGCGGCACGGGGCCAACGAAGCTGACATCGGAAGCGATGCCGAGGTCGCACTGCGAGTGCTTCAAGCTCGGCGCGATAGGCTTCGGATTCAGGGCTGCCGCCGACGATGAGCAGTTGCGGCCGCGGCTCGTCGAGCTGGGCAAGGGCGCCGAGGAGGATGTCCAGGCCCTTCAGGCGTTCGAGCCGGCCGACGGCGAGAAGCACCGGGCGGTCGCAGTCGAGGCCGAGGGCGGACCGGTCGGCAAGGCGGTTGCGCGGGTGGAAGAGCTCGAGGTCGACGCCGCAGGGGATCGTGTGCATCGTCGCCGGATCTGCGTCGTAGAGACGTTCGAGGAGGACGCGCTCGTGGTCGCTGCCGGTGATGATGGCGTCGGCCCGGCGGACGGCGAGGCGCTCGTGGCGGATGCGCTCCAGGGGTTCGTGCTCGGAGATGCGAGCGCGGTTCTTCACCTCGGCGAGGGTATGGAACATCGTGGCGTGGGGGATGCGAAGGCGCGCGGGCGATGACCGTCGCGGCGCGGGCGCTCTGCCAGTAGTGCGAGTGGATGAGGTCGTAGCCGCGGCCCTCGCGGGCGGTGAAATCGAGGACGCCCGCGGCGAAGGCGCCAATGTGCGCCACCTGGTCTTCCTTGTCGAGCGGCTCGGCCGGCCCGGCGGTGATCCGGACGAGGCGGAGGCCCGGGGCGACTGCTTCGACATCAGCGCCGTCGCCGTCTCGCCGGGTGAACATGTCGACTTCGTAGCCGAGGGAGGCAAGCTCTTTCGAGAGGGCAAGGACGTAGACATTGAGCCCGCCGGAGACGCGCCCGCCGAGAGCAGCGAGGGGGCTGGTGTGATAGGCGACCTGGGCGATTCTCTGCATGGACTCTCTATTGTGCCGGAACGGCTCCGGGTAGTCGTCAATCGGCCCTGCGGCGTTACGTTTCAGGCGGTGTGGCGGCGCAACGTGGCGGAAGCGAGGAGCAAGGCGGCAACAGTCGTGCCAAACACCACCAGCGCGTCCACCGAGAGGCGGGCGCCAAGGTCGTCACGAGCCACGCGGTCGAGGGCATCGTAGGCGTAGGTCATGGGGAGCACCCGCGATATCCATTCGAGCACCGTCGCCATGTGGTCGCGGGGGGCAAGCAGTCCGCAGAGGAGGATCTGGGGAAACATGAAGGCGGGCATGAACTGGACGGCCTGGAATTCGCTGCTGGCGAAGGCGCTGAGGAAGAGCCCGAGCGACATGCCCAGCAGCGAGTTGAGGATGGCCATGGCGATTACGGCGAGGATCGGCCCATCGATGGTGAGGTCGAGAAGGCCGAAGGCGACCAGGGCGACCACCGTCGCCTGCACCGCGGCCATCAGGCCGAAAGCGAGGCCATAGCCGGCGAGCAGGTCGACGCGCCCGATGGGCGTCGTCATCAGGCGTTCGAGGGTACCGCTGGTGCGCTCGCGAAGCATGGCGATGGAGGTGATGAGGAACATCGAAACGAGGGGGAAGATGCCGAGGAGGGGAACGCCGACACGCTGAAAGACGGCCGGCTGCCCATCGAAGACCAGCTTGACGAGGGTGACAAGGACGACCGGCGTCACGAAGAGGAGGGCCACCGTGCGAGGGTCGCGGCGAAGCTGACGGAGAATGCGGATGGTGGTGGCCAGGGCGCGGTGGGCGTTCACGAGCTGCCTCCCCGGACGAGGGAGAGGAAAGCTCCTTCGGCATCGTCGGCGCCGGTGCGCTGGCGCAGTTCATCGAGTGTTGCGTGGGCAAGGACCTTGCCTTCGCGCAGGAGGATGAGGGAGTGGCAGCGTTCCGCTTCGTCCATCACGTGGCTGCTGACGAGGAGCGTGATCCCCGACGCCGCGAGTTCGTTGAACATCGTCCAGAGCTGATCGCGGAGGACGGGGTCGAGGCCGACGGTGGGTTCGTCGAGGACGAGGAGTTCGGGCGAATGAAGCATTGCCGTCGCGAGGGAGACGCGGGCGCGCTCGCCCCCGGAGAGCGTGCCGACAATCCGGTCGCGATAGGCCCCAAGGCTGACTTCCTCGAGGACGCGGGCAATCGCCTCGTCCGGCGCATCGAGGATGCGGGCGAAGTATTGGAGATTCTCGTACACGGTGATGTCGGCGTAGACGGCGGGCGCCTGGGTCACATAGCCCAGGCGTGGGCGAAGCGCCGCCGACCCCGCGGGGAGGCCGAACACGGTCACCGACCCGCTCCTGATCGCCTGGAGGCCGACGATCGTGCGAAGGAAGGTCGTCTTGCCTGAGCCGCTGGGCCCGAGGAGTCCGGTAATGAGGCCACGTCCGATGTTCAGCGACAGGTCATGGAGCACGCGGTTGTCGCCGCGGAACACTTCGAGATTTTCGACGGCAATGGCGACAGGGGCATCGGCGCTCACGACCCCAGTTGTACAGGGGTTGGCGGTTCAGCGCTGGCGGTAGGTGGCCGTCACAACCGGATGGGCAAGGCCTCCGAGCCTTCGCTTGTAGTCTTCGTCGCCGCGGAGGAAGTCAAAGGTATGGAGGCCGCGGGCAATCGCGTCCTGGAGGACGTAAGCCTTGGAGATGAGCCCGGCGCCGACAGCGGAGAACTCCGGCTCGTAGCCGCTGTTGTAGAGATAGCAGACGCCGCCGTGGTCGAAGGTCAGCACGCGGCCCGCCGGCCGCCCGTCGAGGGCGAGTGTCGAGATAGCGGCAAGTCCTTCCGCGGACATCGCCACCGCCACCCGGCGAAAGAATGCCCCGTAGCGGGCAAGGAAGGCGCCCTTCTCCTCGTGGCTCCTCGCCATCATCTCGACAAGGCCATCGAGGGCGGCGGCGAAGGCGTCGCCCTGTCGCGCAACGTCGAACGACACTTCACCGGCCGCCCGGAAGTTCCGCAGCTTGCGGCGCAGCTCGTGGCGGTCTTTTTTCGAGAGCATGGAAAGGAAGGCCTCGAAGTCGCCGGGCAGTGCCGTCCGGGGGGCGACCGCCTCCTCCGCGACCGCGAGGCTCCAGCCGGAATCCGCCGCATCCCTTTCCAACGCCGGGTCCGGGCGCCAATCGAGGCCCCAGTCGACGAACTCCCGGGTCATGTCCTCGCGCAGCCATTCGAGGAGGGCAATGCGCACGGCTGCTGCTTCGCCCGGCGCCGCGAGGATGGGGCTGTAGTCGAACACGTTTGGGTCGCCGGCGGCGCGGGCTTCGGTGCCGTCGAGGAGCAGTGGCGCTACGCCGACGAGGTTGCTCCTCGCGCCGGACGGCAAGGAAGACGGTCGCCCCGGCCGGGTTCGAGGTGTCGAGCCAGGCCCGGATCCAGGCGGGGTGGGCGAAAGGCGGCGCCCCGACCGCGGCAAAGAGTTCGCGCCAGCCGGGCTCCAGTTCCTCGAAACGCTCGGAATCGATGGTTGGGCGATTGTCTCCGCGGGCCACGCTTTGCTACTTGCGATTTCCCGCCACGAGCGAGAGGAACTCGGCGCGGGTGACGCTGGAGCGCTTGAACTGGCCGCGCATGGCGCTGGTGATCATCCGGCTGCCCGGCTTCTTCACCCCGCGCATCGTCATACAAAGGTGTTCGGCCTCGATCACCACAGCGACTCCGTCAGGGTGGAGGGTATCCATGATCGTCTCGGCGATCTGGCTGGTCAGTTGCTCCTGGATCTGGGGGCGGCGGGCGAACCCTTCGACGACGCGGGCGAGCTTGCTGATGCCGACCACCCGGCCATCGGGCACGTAGCCGACATGGGCCTCGCCGTGGAAGGGGAGGAAGTGGTGTTCGCACATGCTGTAGAAGGGAATTTCGCGGAGGATGACCATCTCATCGTGGGCGACCTCGAAGCCAACGTTGAGGTACTCGGCGGGGTCGATGGAGAGGCCACCGAAGATCTCCTCGTACATTTCGGCGATCCGGCGCGGCGTATCGCGAAGGCCCTCGCGGGTGGGGTCGTCTCCAATCGAAGCGAGCAATTCGACCACGGCGCTACGCAGGCGCTGGCTGTCGATTGCCTGGAGGGGAGTCTGGGTCACGAACGTGCCTTTCGCGCGGCCAAAGCCACGAATCGGATCGTAGCACGCCCGAAAACGGCCGCCATTGTGAGAGGTCCGTTGCACAGTGCTGTTGTGCGCGGCCGAGACAGCAGCCTAGAATCGGCGCACTTCAGGGGCCATCGTTGTCCCCCGACGCGAGGAGCACAAACAATGGCTGGCAACATCGAGTCGCTGAAAGGCATCGAGATCTTCCACGACGTCCCGAGCTCCACGCTTGAGAGGCTCGAGCGCATGGCCCGCGAGCGGAACTACAAGCCGGGCGACGACATCATGTCCCAGGACCAGGAGGGCGTTGGCATCTTCGTCCTTCTCGATGGCGAAGCGGAAGTGGTCCGCGACGGCAAGTCGCTGGCGACCCTGAAGCCGGGTGCGTTTTTCGGTGAAATGGCGCTGCTGGATCACTACCGGCGTTCGGGGACCGTGCGGGCGAAGCAGAATGCTCGTTGCCTGGCGATCCCGCGGTCCGACTTTATCGCCGAGCTGAAGGCGAGCAACGAGCTCTGCTACAACATGCTCGTCCACATGACGCGTCGCGTACGCGACCTCGACGAACGGGTGGCTTCCGGAGCCGTCTAGCGATCTTCGAGGCGGTAGACAAAGCGAAGGCCGGACCAGGTCTCGTCGATAGCGCAGATCTTGTTGTCGACGAGACCGGCTTCGAGGCCGAAGGCGCGCACGAGTGCTTCGGTCACCTCGGTCGCTACGCCGGAAGCCTTCTTTGGCCAACAGATCCAGAGCCCGCCCTTCGGCCGAATCGCTTCCGCGAGCGGCGGCCATCCCTCCTCGAGCGACGCAACTTTGGTGACGAAGAGGAGCGCGACATCGGCTTGCGGCGCCGCTGGCCCCATGTGCACCCCGGCAGGCAGCTCGCCGAGGGTGGCAACAAAATCCGCGGGGGCGTTGGCGAGGGCGACCCGGTGCCCTTCCTTGATGCCGAGTTTTCTCGGCAGCGGCGTCCCGGAATAGCCTGCCATGGAGAGAAGTGTACGAGCGGTTAGGCCCGCTAAGGGCAGGTCGTCCCGTCGCCGACGGCGAGGTACTGGTTGGCGACCTTGGCCCCATTGGGCGCGGGATAGTAGGCCACCAACGTGATCAGCACGCAGCCCGGCTGGGTGAGGGGGAGGGAGCAGGCATTGGGATTGAGTCCCGGGTTGCAGCCCGACCATTCCACCCTGAGGAAGCCCGGCGAGGCTGAGCTGATGAAGCTGGCCGTATCCCCCACCGAGCCGGAGGTTGGCCCTGCTATCGCGGCGTAAGGGCCTGATGGCGTAGGCGTTGCCGTCGGAGGCTCGGGCGTTGGCGGCGCGGTCGTCGGCGTGTCTTCAGGCACCGGTGTGTCGATCACAATCGGCTGTGCCGTTGTGGCGGTGGGTTCCGCCACCGTCGCCGTGGCAGTTGCCGTCGGCTCCTCGGGACCAGCGGTGGTTGTCGCCGTCGCCGCCGGCGTAGCGGTGACGAATTCAGGGCCCGGCGTGCGCGCGCCGGAAACGCTCTCTACCGCCGTTGGCGTGGGGTCGTCGTCGTTGGAGGCGGGGACGAAACCACCGGCATTCCCGTTGTTGCGACCGACGAAGAAGGCGCCGGCGACCATGATCACGCCGGCTGCGATGAGGGCGCCGCCAAGCACGCTGAGGGTCGTGCTACTGCGGCCCCCACTGCCGGCTGCTACCAGTGCGGGGGCGGCGACCACAGGGGGGAGGTAGTCGGCGTCACGGGCAAATGCGACCAGGGCGGTTTCGAACTGGGCCGGCTGCTCGAGGTTGGCGGCATGGCCGGCGCCTTCGATCGTGATCCAGCTCGTGAGGTCCGGAGGGAGCTGGTCGAGGAAGTCGATGCAGCTGCGGACGAAGTCCTGATCGCGGTCGCCGATCATGACGAGAAGCGGGACCTTGAGTTCGCCGAGGCGTTCGTAAGCATTGACAGCGGAAGCGAGCCCCAGCGCCGTCCCCGCGACCCCGGCGGGCTCGAGGCGGTCGAAATCGCGGGCGAGCAGAGCCCGGGCATCTTCCGGCAGCCGTGCGGCCGGCGGCCGGGTAGAGCGACGACTCGCGGAGGAAGCCGGTGCCTTCGGCGCGGACGCGCGTGGCCAGCTCGTGCATGTAGGCAGCGGCGCGGCGGCGCCACTCAGGGGTACCGGCGGCCGAGTTGGAATTGAGGATGGCGAGAGCGGCGACCCTCTCCGGCGCATCGAGGGCGACTCGCAGGGCGAGGGCGCCACCAAGCGAGTGGCCGCAAAGCATCACCTGGTCGTAGCCCAATTCGTCCATGAGGCCGGTGATCCGTGCGACGGCTGATTCCGGACCGTAGGGCTCGACGGCTTCGGGAACATCGGACTCGCCGTGGCCAAGGAGGTCGACGGTGACCACCGTGAAGGCGGCCCTGAGCGCCTCGATGTTGGTGGAGAACGAGGCGGAACTGGCGGTGAACCCATGGAGGAGGAAGAGCGGCGGCGCGTCGTCCGGCCCGGAATAGACTTCGTAGCCGATCTGTTCACCCGGAGATCCTGATCGTGGCATCAGGCGGACTGTATTCCGCCGGGGAGCTTCGGGCTACCGGTTATGGTCGTGAGCGGCTCCCCCGGAGCCCTCGGCGGGCGCGGCCCGGGTAGGATGAACTGCATGGAAATCCAGTACGCCCTGATCGCCGACAGCGCCGAGATCGTGAACGGCAAGCTCTACCTGATGGGTGGCGGTTGGGACCACTTCAGTGCCCGCGAGCTGCCGGTCCAGCTGCGGCTCGCGGTGGCAGTCGGCATCCGCATCCAGTGGGACGAAACGAACATCGCCCATCGCCTCGACATCTTCATCGAGGACGACGACGGGAAGGAACTGGCGCGGGTGAACGGCTCGATGCAGGTGGGCCGGCCATCGAACCTGCCCCAGGGCGGCACCCAGCTTTCGCAGATGGCGGTGACCCTTCCCTTGCGCGTCGAAGCCTGGGGTGGCTACCGGGTGCGCATTTCGGCCGGCGATGGGGCGGCCACGCAGGGCTCGATCCTGCCTTTCCGGGTGACGCAGAAGACCGGCACGGCCTGACTAACCGGGGATGACCTCAAACTTCCAACCCACCAGCTGACGGGTGGGCTGACTGGTGTCATTGGGGCTCTGCACGCTCACCGCTGCCTCGTGGACGCCGACCTCCAGACCCTCCGGTGGGTCGTAGCAGAAGGTTCCGCCTTCGGCGTTGTTGCGGTCAGCGACAATCCAGACGCCCTCGGTTGTGACCTCGACGCCATCCACCGCCATGCGGAACCAGAGGGTGTTCTCCGGCAGGTCGTGGAAGCTCGCTTCGAAGCAGACGCCGCTGGGGCTGCTCGGGTTTGTGGTTCGCGTGCGCGACTGGGGAATGGCCGAGGCGTGGACAGGGAACACGTCGAGGACCCAGTCGCCGAGCGTCGGGGCCGGGCCAAAGTCGCCGGGGGTGACGGTGGACACCGTGGCCGTGGCGCCGGGGCTCGAAGGACTGTTGTCGTCGCCGCCGCCAAGGAGAAAGACGCTGACAGCACCGACAGCAACGAGCACAAGCACGCCGGCAATGACGATGAGCGAGTTTCGCGTCATGCGGCGAGGCTAGCACCGGTCGGGGACAGCCACCAGTGACAGGTCTCCGTTGGTTTTCCAGCGCTTTCCGCAGACGGTCGTCGGCACCACGAAATGCTGGAGATGGAAATGGACGACGTAGTCATCGATGCAACGGGAGAGCCGGAGGGACAGGACGACGGGGCTTTGCAGCAAGCACTGGCGGAGAAAGACGCCGAGCTGCTGGCGCGAAGCGAATCCGAGCGTGAACTGCTGGCGCGCTACCGCGAGGTACTGCTTGCCGGGGACACCGGCGTCGATCCTGCGCTGGTAGCGGGAGAGACGCTGGCGGCGATCGACGAGAGCTTTGCGAAGGCGCTGGAGATCGCCGACCGCGCCCGGGGAACCCTGGGGCCGGGCATGCAGCGGGTGTCTCCGGGAGCGCCGGGCCGTCGCCGGGCGGGGCCGATCACGCCCTTCGAGAAGATCCGCGAAGGCCTGAACCGCCGGGCAGGTTGACCGCCCCGCGACACTGAGCGCACGCTTCTTCCAGCGTGTACGGCGACAGATGCGACCAGGGCCCGGCGCCCCGAGGGACTGACTCACCCGGCGGCGCCGGTGGCGGGCGGGACTACCTGTGACCGCCCGCCGGCCGATTCGCCGGAGAGTCAGTTCCACCTTCGAACTGAGCCTGCCGGAGCCGGCAAAGGCAAACATCCTGGGCAGCGGCTGGACGCAGATCGCGGCCGGCTTCGCGGTGGTCATCGTGGCCGGCGCCGTTCTCCTGATGCTGCCGATCTCGACGGAGAGCGGCGATACGACGGGGCCCCTGGCGGCGCTCTTCACGGCCGTCTCGGCAACCTGCGTGACGGGGCTGGTGGTGGTGGAGACGCAGGAACACTGGAACTTCCTCGGCGAAGCCGTGATCGTCATCCTCATCCAGGTAGGCGGCCTTGGCTACATGCTCGGCACGAGCATCCTCCTCTGGGTGCTGGGCCGCCGGATGAGCGTGCGGGGACAGTTCCTGCTACGGCAGTACTACGGCGCACCCACCCTCGGCGAGTCGGTGAACTTTGCCGTCAAGATCATCGCCTACGCGTTCTTCTTCGAGCTTGCCGGAGTCATCGTGCTCTGGTTCGCCTTTGTTGCCGCGGGGGTGAGCGTGCAGGAAAGCCTCTGGTGGGCGGTCTTCCACTCCGTCTCGGCCTTTAACAACGCCGGCTTTTCCGTCACCGGATCGGACATGGTGCCGTATGCAGCAAATGCCTTTGTCCTGCTGCCCATCGCCATCCTCGTTATCGCCGGTGGTATCGGGGCAATCCCGGTGCTGGCGGTCATGAGCCGCCGGTCGCTGCGAAACCTCTCACTGGACACCAGGCTCGTCTTTGTGACGACGGCCGCGCTCCTCCTGATCGGGATGCTGTACATCATGGCGGCGGAGTGGACGAACCCGGACACCCTCGGCGGCGTCACCGAAGGCCATCGCCCGGTGCTCGCTTTCTTCCAATCGTCGATGCCGCGTACAGCCGGCTTCAGCGCCGTGGATACCGGGGCGATGAGCGACGAGGCGAAGTTCCTCCAGGTGGGGCTGATGTTCATCGGCGGCGGCGCCGGTTCGACCGCGGGCGGGATCAAGGTGGCAACCTTCTCCGTCCTCCTTGTGGCGATCGTGGCGACGCTGCGCGGGAAAGTGGACATGGTGGGTTTCGGGCGATCGGTGCCGGCGGCGGTGATCCGCCAGGCGCTGACCATCAGCCTTCTCATGGTGGCGACAACCTTCGCCCTGACGACGTTCCTCTTGCTGGTCTCGCATGGCCAGTTCGAGTTCATCGACGTGCTCTTCGAGGCGCAATCGGCGTTGAGCACAGTGGGCCTTTCAGGCGGAATAACGGCGCACCTCAACGCGGCCGGTAAGCTCGGCCTGATCGTCGGGATGCTCATCGGCCGATTCGGCCCCCTGGTCGTCGCCCTGGAGATGACGCGCACGCGGCGGAAGGAGAACATCCACCTGCCGAAGGACAGCATCCGGATTGGCTGAGCCATCGACGAATGGCGTGACGCCGCATAGCATCGCACGGAGGTTTCACGCATGGACGTCGCAATTCTGGGCCTGGGGCGCTTCGGTACGCAGCTTTCTAACGAGCTGGTCAGCATCGGGGTGCAGGTGCTCGCGGTGGACAACGACCCCGCCCGGGTGAACAGCGTGGTCGACGAAGTCTTCCTTGCGGCCGAGGGCAACGTCACCAACGTCGAGTTCCTTGAGTCGCTCGGGTTGCACAGCTACGACTCGGTGGTGGTGGCGATCGGGAGCGACGTGGCAACGAGTGTGCTGGTGACGTTGACCCTGAAGCAGCGGCTGCGGCACCGTCACGTGGTTTCGAAGGCGCGGGACGCCGAACATGCCCGGGCGCTGGAGCTGGCGGGGGCCGATACGGTGGTGAACCCGGAATACGAAGCGGCGGTGCGCCTCGCCCACACGCTGGGCAGCCGGAGCGTGAGTGACTACATGTCGCTCAGCGGTGACCACGGCATCGCAAGGGTGAAAGCGCCGGGCTCGGCCGAGGGGCTCAAGGTCGGGGACCTGGATACGACGAAAAAGTACCGGGTGTTCCTCCTCGCGCGAATGCGCGCCGACCACGTGAGCTTCAACCCGGATCTCGATGAGAAGGTCGAGGGCGGCGATATCTGGATCGTCGCGGGCCAGGACAAGGACATCCGGGCGCTCCAGCGGTAGGCGCCAACCCGGACGATAGTGACTCAGTTCGCGCATCATCCCCGGCGCTCACGCGGGGCGAGATAGCCGTTCGCGGAAGCGTAGTATTGGGGCTCGAGCTTTCGGCCGGAGGCGCCGCTATGACCTTTGAATTTGTCGGGATGATCGGCGTGAAACCGGACGCGGCGCCGGGGGCAGCGGTCCACGTGATTGGCGGTGGCATCGACAAGGAGTATCTCGTGCGGTTTGCGCGGGCCCATGAGGACGCCGGGTTCGACCGCGTGCTCGTGGGCTACACATCGTCCGCCGCCGACGGCTTCCTTGTGACGCAGTACGCGGCTGCCCACACCGAGCGCCTCCAGTACCTGCTCGCCCATCGTCCGGGCTTCGTGGCGCCGACCGTTGCCGCCCGCAAAGCCGCAACATTGGACCACTTCACCGGTGGGCGCGTGGCGCTCCACATCATCACCGGGGGCAGCGATGCCGAGCAGCGCCGCGACGGTGACTTCCTCGACCACGACACCCGCTATCGCCGCACCCGCGAGTATCTCGACGTCATGCGCCAGGTTTGGACGTCCGAAAAGCCGTTCAGCTACGAAGGGGAGTTCTACCACGTGGAGAATGCCTCCTCGGACGTGAAACCGGTGCAGCAGCCGGCGATCCCGGTCTACTTCGGGGGCATGTCCGGCGCTGCGCTCGACGTGGCCGGCCAGCACGCCGATGTCTTCGCGCTCTGGGGCGAGCCGAGAGCGGCGGTGAAGGAAAAGATGGACGAGGTGCTTGCCGCCGCCGCGCCATACGGTCGCAAGCCGCGGTTCAGCGTCTCAACGCGCCCGATCGTCGCGAAGACGGAGGGTGAAGCGTGGGACCGTGCCCGCTCGATCCTGGGCAACATCACGGGCCCAGCGGCGGGCAAGGAACAGCTTGGGCCGCGCCCCCAGGCCGAAGGCGCGAGGCGCCTCATGGAGTTTGCGAAGCAGGGCGAAGTTCATGACGAACGTCTCTGGATGCCGATTGCTGCTGCTGCCGGTGGTTCGGGAAATACGACCGCCCTCGTCGGGACGCCTGAGCAGGTGGCGGATTCGCTCCTCGCCTACTACGACATCGGCGTGACGACGCTCCTTATCCGCGGCTTCGACCCCCTGAACGACGCGATCGAGTATGGCCGCGAGCTGATCCCGCTGGTGCGCGAAGGCGTGGCAAAGCGGGAGCGGCAGGCGGCGGCCGTGGGAACCCCGGGCCGGTGACCGATAGCGGCGCCCCCGGTGCGCTTGCCGGCGTCCGCGTTGTCGAATTCGCCCAGGCGATGGCGGTGCCGGTAGCCGGCCTCCTCCTCGGGGACATGGGCGCCGAAGTGGTGAAGATCGAACCGCCCTATGGCGACGCCTTCAGGCACACCAGCCGGAAGATTGTCCCGAACGAAGGCAAAGGCTTTATCGTCCTCAACCGGGGCAAGCGGAGTGTTTGCCTCGACGTGACGCGCTCGGAATCGGCGCCGGTGATCGACGCGCTGGCGAAGTGGGCGGACATCATCCTCATGTCGCTGAAGCCACCGGACCTGCCGCGCTACAACCTTGGCTACGAACGGTTCGCGGCCGTGAATCCCCGCCTGGTCTACCTGGAGCACATCCCCAACGGGCCGAAGGGTCCACTCGGCCAGGACGGCGGCTACGACGTGGTCGTGCAGGGGATTTCCGGCTATGGCGCGATTGCCGCACGCCAGCGTGGCGAAGCCCCGGAGTTCGTCCGCCCTGCAACCTCGGACATGGGCACCGGTTTCCTCTCGGCGCTGGCGGTGGTGGCGGCTCTCCGTCACCGGGACCTGACGGGCGAGGGCCAACGCGTCCAGACGTCGCTCTTGAGCACGGCAATCACGCTGAGCAACAATCTTCTCAACTGGTTCGCCGCCACTGACCCGGACGTGATCGATCAGTTCGAGGGGGAACTGGCGAAGCTACGCCAGGCAGGCGCCGGGTTCGATGAACAGAAGGACCTCTGGCGCAAGCACATGGTGGCCGGGGCCGATACCAACATCTACTTCCGTCACTACCGGACGAGCGACGGTTTCGTCTCCGTCGGGGCGCTCAGTCCCGTCCTCCACGCGCGGTTCCGGAAAGCGGTCGGGGTGACCGACCCACAGACGCGCGACGATTTCGACCACGGCAACCCGGAGCACATGGCAGAGGCGCGGGCGATGGTCGCGGCGGTCGAGGCGAGGTTCGCGAAGGAAACGACGGCGCACTGGATCGACGTGCTGCGGACGGGCGGCGTGCCCTGCGGGCCGTTCAACTTTCCTACCGAAGTCTTTGCCGATCCCCAGGTGGTGGCCAACGAGTTCGTCGTGGAGATCGACCACCAGACCGTGGGCCCGTACAAGACGTTCGCCCCGCCGATCCGGATGGACCGGACGCCGACGCGGGTGCAGTCGCCTTCACCGACGCTCGATGCCCACACCGATGAGGTGCTTGCGGAGATCGGGTTCGACGCCGCGGCGGTGGTGGCGCTGCGCGAAGCAGGTGTGGTCGGCGCCGCACCACTTCCCGAGGGCACGTAATCGATGCGTGTCATTCCCCTCGGCGCGGGCCGCGAGATCGAGACGCACGGCAGTGAAGGGGCGACGGTCCAGCCGCTGGCGCGGCCCATCCGGCAGGCACAGCTTGTGACGATCTGGCTCGAGCCGGGCGGACTCCTTGGGCGGCACCCGGCCACGGTCGACCAGCTGTTCGTGGTGATGTCGGGTTCCGGGAGCGTGAGCGGCGCGGACGGCGCAACCGTCAGCCATCACCGCCGGGATGGCAGCGTTCTGGAGTGCCGGCGAAGAGCACGAGACCCGCGCGGGCGACGAAGGGCTCACGGCGGTCGTGCTCGAAGGCGACTTCGAGGAGCAGCTCGGCCGGTAACCACGCCGGCGCCACCGGGCGGCTCGCCGCAGCGAGACCCGTACACTCTTGGCATGGGCACGCATAACCGCACGGAGCTTGCGCGCATCGACCCGGGAAACCCGGACCCCGGCCTCGTTGGCCGGGCTGCGGACTACCTTCGGCGTGGCTTCCTCGTGGCGTTCCCCACGGAGACGGTCTACGGGCTGGGTGGCAATGCCCTGAGCGATGCCGCGGTCGAGCGGATTCTCGTTGCCAAGGGCCGCGACCGGTCGGACCCACTTATCGTCCACATTGCCGCGATCGAGGACCTCACGCGCGTGGCGACGGGTGTCCCCGCGGCGGCCGAGGCCCTGGTCGAGGCGTTCTGGCCAGGCCCCCTGACGCTCGTCCTCCGGCGCGCCGAGGGCGTGGCCACGGCCGTCTCAGGCGGGCGGACGACGGTTGCCGTGCGGCTGCCCTCGCACCCGGTCGCCCGGGCCCTGATCAGGACGGCCGGGATCCCGGTGGCGGCGCCAAGCGCCAACCGCTTCATGCACACCAGCGCGACGACCGCCCAACACGTGATGGACGACCTCGACGGGCGGGTCGAATTGGTGCTGGATGGCGGGCCGGCAACCGTCGGGATAGAGTCGACCGTCGTCGACGCATCGACCCCCGAGCTGCGCCTCCTGCGCCCCGGGGCGGTCTCCCTCGAGGAACTCCAGCGGGTGGCCGGCAGCGTGATCCACGTGGGCGGTGCGTCGTCCGCCGGCTCACCAGGGATGCTCGCGCGCCACTATGCGCCGGGAACCCGCCTTCGCCTCGTGCAAGGGGATGAGGAGGCGCTGGTCGCGGCTGTCGATGAGGAGCAGGCCGCCGGTCACCGCGTGGCTGTGATCTGCACCGACTTCGAGGCAGCGTTGTTCCACCCGCAGGTGCTGACGGAGTCGCTGGGGAGCAGCATGGAAACGATGGCGAAGGACCTGTATGCGGCCATGCGGCGGCTCGATGATGGCCGGGTCGATGTGATGGTGGTGCGGGACTACGGGGACGTCGGCCTGGCACGGGCGATTGGCGACCGGCTGCGGCGAGCGGCGACCCCGCACGACTGACCGAAGCGTCAGCAGGTGACGCAGGATCGAGTAGAAACGACCTTCCCGGGAGGATACGGCGATGGTTGCGTGGTCCCAATTTGCGGCGGAAGCGCCGGTGATGGCGGAAGAAGGCCGGAAGCTGATCTACCAGCACGGTGTGCCGCTGGGCTACCTGGCGACCATTCGGAAGGACGGCGGCCCGCGCATCCACCCGGTCTGCCCAATCGTCCATGACGGCGAGCTGTGGCTATTGATCGGCATCCACACGCCGAAGAAGTGGGACCTGTTGCGCAACGGGCAATTCGCCCTCCATGCCTTCCCCACGGAGAAGGACGACGAGTTCATGCTGGCGGGCAGGGCAAAGCACATCCCCGATGTGGCGACTGAGGAGCGGGTGCGGAAGGCGATGGAAGCGACCGGTGCAACCTCCGCCGACGACACGCTCTTTCAGCTTTCGCTCGACCGCGCCCTGCTGGCAATCTACGAACCCAAGCCCGGGGGAGGTGGCATCTGGCCGCCGGCGTACAGCCGCTGGCAGGCGTCCGCCTAAAGCAAGCGCCCTCCCGTGACCGGGAGGGCGCTCTTTCGTTTGGTGCGACGGACCGAGGCGCTATGCCGCCGGGTCACCCTGGGGAAGCGGCGCAGGGCCACGACCCGCGGGTGTCTCGTCGTGGACACCGTCCACATCGATCCGCGGGAGCCATTCGAGCCACGAGGGCAGGTACCAGTTGGCCTTGCCGAGAAGCGACATCGTCGCGGGGACGAGGACGATGCGGATGATGGTGGCATCGAGGGCGATGGCGACGCCGAGGCCGAAGCCGAACTGCTGCATCATCGTCATGTCGCCGAGCGCGAAGCCGGTGAAGACAGCGACCATGATGGCGGCAGCGCCGGTGATGAGGCCGGCCGTGGCGCGGACGCCGTAGGCCACCGACTCGGAGTTGTTGTCGGTCTGCATGTACCGCTCACGAATCCTGGTGAGCAGGAAGACGTGGTAGTCCATGGAGAGGCCGAAGAGGATGGCGAACATGAAGAGCGGCACCCAGGATTCGATCCGCTCCACCTGGCGGAAGCCAAGCAGGTCCGCCCCGACGCCGTCCTGGATGACGAGGACCATGATCCCGTAGGCGGCGCCGACGCTGAGCAGGTTCATGATGATCGCCTTGATCGGGACGACGATGCTGCGGAAGACCGTCAGCAGGATGAGGAAGCTCAGCCCGAGGACGAAGGTGAACACGAACGGCGTCCACTTGTTGATCATGTGGGCGTAGTCGTGGACGTAGGCAGTGCTGCCGGTGACAGCGACATCGCCGTCGCTCGTACCGAATGCCGCCGGGATGTACTCACCGCGGAGGCGAGAGAGGGCGTCGAGAGCGACATCGCTCTGGGCATCGGTGTTGATACCCGTCTCGAGGAGGATGGCCTGGCCAGTCGGCGCGTCGGTCCGTGTGATCGGCCCGAACGCCTCGTCGGCCTCGATGGCGGCGGTCAGCCTGTCGATGGCGGCTTCCGTCGCGGTGTTGCCGGGCACTCCTTCGATCACCACCTGGAAGGGAGCGAGGTCGCCGGCGTTGAAGTCGTCGCGCTGGATCGCCCAGGCCTCGCCGGGGACGGTGTCGGCGGGAAGGGACTCGATACCCGAGAAGCCCAGTTCCACGCCGAGATAGGGGCTTGCCGCAAGCAGCAGGAAGAGGACTGCGGCGACGATCGAAACGAGGGGGCGCCGGGTGACCACGCGAACAGCGCCGTCCCAGAAACCGCTCGAATCGCTGCGTGCGGCCCGGCGTCCGGGAATCCGGATGCGGCCCTTGTCGACGCGGTCGCCGAGCAGGTGGAGGAGCGCAGGAAGCAGGGTCAGCGAGGCAGAGATCGCCGCAACGACCACCACGATGGCGCCGATCGAGAGGCTCCGGAAGATGCTGTCGGGGACGATCAGGAGCCCGGCCAACGAGACGATGACAGCCATGCCGCTGAAGAGCACCGCGCGGCTGGCGGTGCCGCCTGCCTTGACGATCGCATGGTCCTTGTCGAGGCCGTTCCGGCGTTCCTCGCGGAAGCGCTGGATGACGAGCAACGTGTAGTCGATGCCGACGGCGAGGCCAATCATGAAGATCATGTTGGTCACGAAGAACGAGAGCTCGTGAATCCTGCCGAGGAGGGCTGTCATGCCCAGCGCGACAAGGATGCCGAGGAAGCCAAGGACGATCGGCATTCCGGCAGCGACCAGGGCTCCGAAGACGATGACGAGGACGACGAGCGCGATCGGGAGGCCGATGAGCTCGGCGGTCTTGAGGTCATGCTCGGAGATCTCGTTGAAGGTCGTGTTGATGCTGCCCTGGCCGGCTGTCGCGAGAAGGAAGCCGGCGGGGGCCGTTGCCCGTGCATCCCGCACGAGCTCGAGGATGTGCTTGCCGGCGTCATCGATGCCTTCTTCGTCCTCGGCCCGGACCACGGTCGGCAGGAGGAGGGCATGGCGATCGGCGGAGACGAGGGTCTCATCGCCGCTGACGTAGTAGTTGTTCACCTCGCGGACGAATTCGCTGTCCTCGGCAAGGGCGCCGGCGAGGCCCATCGCGACGTCCCGGAACTGGGGGCTGTCGACGGTGGCGTCATCGGACTGGACGACGACGTATTCGATCGAAGGGTGGGAGGCGCCGTCGTATTCGGCGTCGAGGATGTCCTCACCGCGCTTGGCTTCGAACTGCTCGAAGACCTGCTGGTCGGTCGAAAGGACGTCGGCGAGACCGGACATGGCTACGAACGAGAGGACGAGGATGATGGCCCACGCGCCGACGACGAACCAGGGGCGGCGGGTCGCCATGCGTGCGAGGCCTTCGGGGGAAAAGATTGCTCCCATTGGGAAAAGCTCCGTTTCTTGTGTGTCGCAATGTCTTTGCGTGGTGACGAATGTCTTCGTCGAGGCTAGACGTCGTTTGTTGCCGGAATTCGGAGGTTGTGTGTCACTTTCTTGTCATTTACCGCCCATCCCCGCTTCCCTGGCACGACCCCCCTTTGGGCCTGTGCGCCGTAGCAATTCGGTTACCAGCGAGACGACCTCGGGGCCGGACGCGCTACCGGCCACTTCCAACGAGGTCAGCCGCATTCCCGGCACCAGCGCATAGAGCAGCGTGGCGACGGTGATAGCGTCGAAGGTGGGGTCGATCGTCCCGGCGGCCCGCTCCTCGTCGATGGCGGCGCGAAGTCGCTCGAACGTGGCGACCTGCGCACGGCGAAACTCCGGGCCCCAGTCCGCCTCGTCTCGAAGGGAGTACATAGCGACCTCGAGCATGAGCGCGGGGTCGCCGCAGGCGGTGCTGCCCTCGGCGAAGATCGCGTCACCGGCGTACTCGATCCAGGCAAGTGGGCGCTCATCGCCGGCGCCCTGTTCGAGCGACTGGCGGATGAGGTCGGCCGACTCTTCGCGGGCACGCGTGCAGCACGCCTGGAAGAGTTCTTCCTTGCCGGGGAAGTACCGGTAGATGGCGCCGACGGAGATGCCTGCCGCTTCCGCAATCTCCGGCATGGCGGCGCCGTCGAGTCCCTGGCGAGCGAAGACACGGAGGGCAGCGTTGAGGATGTCGTCGCGGCGAGCCTCAAGGTGTGCTTCGGTGACCTTCATCGTGTCGCTCCTGTTTTCTGGGCGCGGGTTTGGCGGAGTGAATGAATATTCATTCAGCGAGAACATGGCAGTGGACCTGCGCCTTCGGACATGGTGCATCGGCGGCGTGTTTGGTCTGTGAAATCCTTCACTTGATGGCGCGATCGGCGCTGAATCCTCATCGAATGGGTAGCCTCCACAGGGTTCCTGTGAAGCTTGTCACAGGGCTCCCGACACCCTTCTGTCAGGAGCTGACGGCGGGTGAGGGGGCCAACTGACACCATCGCGTCAGGAGTGATCGCCGGCCCTGCGTGGTACCGTCGGGGCTATGGGACTCGCACGGATGAACCCGGCCCGCAAAGCTGCCACGCGCCCGGTCAGCGGCGATGCTCAACCGTTCCATCGGCGGTTGCCGGGCTACCGTCCCGGCCCCCTTCGCGACCTCGAATCCGTCGCCGCCGAGCTGGGCATCGGCGCGATCCATGCAAAGGACGAGTCGGACCGCTTCGGGCTGCCGGCGTTCAAGATCCTCGGCGCCTCGTGGGCGACCTATCGCCTGCTCTCCAGCCGCCTCGGACGAGAGCCCGTGGGCTGGACCCAGCTCGCTGACCTGGAAGCGGCGTTTGCATCGCTGCAGCCGCTGACGCTCGTTACGGCCACCGACGGCAACCACGGGCGGGCCGTGGCGCGGGCGGCACGATGGTTTGGCTGCGCGGCGCAGGTTCTCGTGCCGGCGGGCACGGCAGCTGCACGCATCGACGCCATCGCCGCCGAAGGTGCGACAGTCGAGGTGGTCGAGGGAAGCTATGACGATGCCGTCGAGCGCGCAACGGCGATGGCCGGCGCCCATACGCTCGTCGTCTCCGACACCTCATGGCCAGGCTATCGCGAGGTGCCCGGGTGGATCGTAGAAGGCTACGAAACGATCTGCGCCGAGGCCGATGCCGCGCTCGATGCGGCCGGTGTTGGGCGGCCCACGCATGTCTTCGTGCAGGTCGGCGTCGGTTCCCTCGCAGTCGCCATCATCCGCCACTGGGCTCCCACTGCCAGAATCATCGGGCTGGAACCGTTCGGGGCGAACTGCTGCTACGAGTCGATTGCCGCCGGGCGCGAGGTGATCTCGGCCGGCCCGCAGGCATCGATCATGGCCGGGATGAACTGCGGCACCCTGAGCGAGCTGGCATGGCCCGAACTCCGCGATGGCCTGGACGCAATCGTCACCCTTTCGGATGACCGCGCCCGCGAGGCGATGCGCCTGTATGCGGCCAACGGCATCGTAAGTGGCGAGACCGGCGCCGCCGGCCTGGGGGCGCTGCTGGAACTGGTGCACGACCCGGCGCACCGGGACGTTCGAGAGGCCCTCCAGCTGGGACGCGCGAGCCGGGTGCTGGTCCTCTCGACGGAGGGGGCGACGGACCCGGAGAGCTACGCGCGAATCGTCGGACGAATGCCCGGCGAGGTTGGCCGGTGATGGCCCTGTGGGAATGCCCCGCCTGCGGCCGCCGCTTCGGGCGGACGAACCAGGGCCACGTCTGCGCGCCGGCCATGACCGTCGACGCCTATTTCGCCGGCCGCGACCCGGCCGACCGGGAGGTCTTCGCGGCCGTGGCAGCCCACCTCCGCGAACTCGGCGAGGTCGAGGTCGAAGCAGTCGGCGTGGGGGTCCTGTTTAAGTGCCCGGGCACCTTCGTCGAGCTGCGGCCGCGGCGAATCGGGTATGTCGCTTTCGATGGTGCTGGGGCGCCGTCTTGACCATCCGCGCGTGACTCGCCGCACGCCGATGTCCGGCTCCCGCGCGAGCAACACCGTCCCCGTCCGCTTTGCCGGCGACATCGACGAAGAGGTGCGCCGCTGGCTCACCGAGGCATACGTGCTTGCGACCGGGCGCGGGCTATGATGCCGATCCGTGGAGACCATTCGGGTTGAACGAAGTGAGGCGCGGGCCGGCCTCGCGACCATCTGGTTGAGCCGGCCGGAAAAGCTGAACGCGATCAACACGACGATGCACCGGGAACTGCAGGAGGCTTGCGCCGCCCTGCGTGGGGATTCGACCGTGCGCGTGGTGGTGCTGCGGGGTGAAGGTCGTGCCTTTTCGGCGGGTGCGGACCTGGGCCGAGGCGGAAACCCGAATGCAGCCGCCGCGCGTGAGCGGGTGCCGGCCCTGGAACAGCGCTGGCGCTCGGGCATGGGCAACCGCACCTGCGAAGCGATCGACGCCCTCGACCAGGTGACCATCGGCGTCGCAAACGGCCTCGCCGTCGGGGGCGCCGTCGTGTTTCTCGCCTGCTGTGACCTTCGCCTGGCGGCGGCGTCGGCCTGGTTCTCGATCCCGGAGGTCGACCTCGACATTCCCCTCACCTGGAACGCGCTCCCCCGGCTCATGCGCGAACTGGGCCCGGCACGAACGCGCGAGCTGGTGATGACCTGCGACAGGTTTACGGCCGAGGAGGCGGAGCGATGGGGCTTTGTGAACCGCGTCTACGCCGACGCAAGTCTGGATGACGAGGTGGACGCATTGGCGGCAAAACTGCTGGCGAAGGACCCGCTGTCGCTGGCCCTGACCAAGACAACGACACGGGCGCTGGCCAACCAGCTGGTACCGGTCGACGCGACGCACAGCGACGCCGACTACCTGGTCCTTGCCCGGCTGCAGCGGGAGGATCGATGACCGAGGCCCCCGAATACGTCTACGACACGCTGCCCTACCCGCGGCTGTCCTACGTGCACACGTCGCCGGACCGGCTGGCAACGGTGGCGACGCTCCTTGGCGTGGAGGCGCCGCGGCTTGAGCGATGCCGGGTGCTGGAGATCGGCTCGGCCGTGGGCGGCAACCTTATCCCGATGGCAATGGCGATGCCGGAGAGCAGCTTCCTCGGTATCGACCTCTCGAGAATCGAGACGGAGCACGCGCAGGCGGCGGTGGAACAACTGGGGCTGACGAACATCCGGTTCGAACAGCGGGACATCGCAGCCTTCGACGATGACCTCGAGCCGTTCGACTTCATCATTGCCCACGGGGTCTATTCCTGGATCCCGGAAGTTGCCCGGCACGGCCTGTTGGAGACATGCGCGAAACGGCTGTCCGAGCATGGCATCGCCTACGTGAGCTACAACACCTACCCGGGCTGGTACAACCTCGACCCGATTCGCTGGATCATGCAGCAAGCGACCCGGGGCATCGCCGACCCGCTGGACAGGGTGCAGGCGGCCCTCGACGCCATCCAGTTCTCCTGCGACATCGCCCCCGAGGGCCACGTGCTCAAGACCATCGTGCCTTCCTACCTGGAGATGGAGTCCGGGCGGCTCGAATTCGGGCCCGGGCAGGGCGTCTCGCTCATCCTTCACGACGAGCTTTCGGAGGTGAACGACCCCTGCTACCTCACCGACTTCGTGGCGGAAGCGGCAGGGTTCGGCCTTACCTACCTAGCCGACGCCTACTTGCCCTCCTCGTTTCCGAACGGCATCCCCGACGATGTGATCGCGGCGATCTCGAAGCGCGTGACCAGCGCCATCGGGTTCGAGCAGCAACTCGACATCCTCCGCAACAACACCTTTCGTCGCAGCCTGCTCGTGCGCGAGGGGGCTGAGGTCCAACGCCGCCTACGGCCCGAGCCGGAGCTGCTGCGAAGGTTCTTCGTCCGTTCCCGGGCCAAGTCGGAGACGTCGGTCGAGATCAACGACGGCAAGGTCGCCAGCTTCAGCGTCCCCACGGGTGGCCGGATCACCACGGACCATCCCCTCACCAAGGCCGTGATGACGATCCTCGCTTCGTCAGAACCGGAGTCGATCGCCTTCGACGAGCTGGCCCGCCGCGCCTGGACGGCCGTGGAAGGACACGAGGGCGAGATGGCGCCCGACGCCGAACTGAGGCTGCTCGGGGCCAATCTCTTCCGCGGCTACACCTTCCATTCCGACCTCGTGGACCTGCGCCTGACGGTGCCCCCGGTGGCGACCGCCGTGAGCGAACGGCCGCTGGCGAACGCCTACACCCGCGTCCTTGCCGGCGATGGCCAGGTGATGGTGTCCAACCAGTACCACGAACGGTTGCAGCTTCACCCGGTGCAGGGCTTGTTGCTTTCGCTCGTGGATGGGACGAAGGACCGTGCCCAACTCACCGCGGTGCTGGCAGAGACGATGGAGCGCGGTGATGTGGAGATGAAGGGTGAGGCGGACCCGGCCGCACTGGTCGACCAGTGCCTGGAATTCTTCCGGGTCGCCGGGTTATTGGTCGGCTAAACGATCGGCGGGATCTGCGGGTTGTCCGGCGGCGGCTCGTCGTCGCGCGGCAGCTGAAAGTCGTCGTCGCCGAGTTGTTGCATGAGCTTCCGGGCCATCTCCTCGAGTTGCTCCTCGGTGATCCCCATCTTCTCCATTGTTGTCTTGAGCAGCCGCTGGACCTCGGTGGCATCTTCGCGGATGAGGGCGTCAGCGAGTTCGAGCTGCGTCTCCACGGCCTGGAACCCCTGCCGCCGTTGCGACTCGTTCTCTGTCGCGAGGATGGTCGAGAAGAGGCGGGTGAACAGCGTTGTTGTCCGGGCGATGCGCATGCGATCGTCGGGATGCGGGGGGAAGTCGCCCGTGATGGCCACCTCGAGCCCTGTCCGCTTGTCGCTGGCGACGTACTGCTCTGACATCGTCTACAGGATAGAGCAACCCGTAGGCCGGGGCTGCCGCCATGGCGGGCCCCGAGAGATGGCGGATGTACCGCTCTCCGTAGCCGCGGGCTATCCGCAGGCGTCCAGGACGAAGCGGGCCGCCGTCGCTTCGCACCAGGCCGGGTCCGCCACCCGCTCGACCTCTGCGGCCATCTCGGGAAAGAACTCGCGCACGCGCTCGTTCCCCTCGACGAAGCAGGCCCACCACGCCCAGACGCCAACAATTCGGCTCTGGAACCAGAGCCGCAGAGACAACCGCACTTCATCCTCGGCTAGGCGTACGTGCTGGCGATAGCCTTCGAGGTAGTCCGCCTGCCGGGCCGAATTCAACACTCGCGAAAACGAGACCGACCGCACGAGTTCCCAGGCGCGCGGATCCGTTCGCCAGATCTCCCAATCAAGCACTGCGCTCACGTCATCGCCGCGGAACAGTACCTGCTGATCGTGGAAATCCCCGTGGAGAAGCTGGCGGGGCAGGGCGGCGGCGGCGTCCATGGTCAGCGCCTCCAGCCCATCGAGGAGTTCGCGCTGACGCAGCAGCGCCGCGACAATCCACTGTTCTTCGCCTCGTGCCGTAGCCAGCTCGACAAGACGCGCAAGCGCACGCTTCGAACTCTCGATGTCCCACTGCAGTGTCATCCGCGCGTCCTCGCTCTCTGGATGGGAAGCGAGGAGCGACTGGAGCCTGCCGTGCATCTCGCCGAGCGCCCGTGCCTGCGCCGCCGTGAGCGCTCCCCTTGCCACGTGCCTCCCCGGCAACCGGCGTGCCAGAGACCAACGGTGGCCGCCCCCCTCGATGAGCGTTTGCCCCGACCGCGCCGGGACGGGGGCGGGCGCCGGAATGTCCCTCTCCACCACCCATTCCAACAACGCGTGTTCTCCTTCGATTCTCTCCGTCTCGAGGTTGTCGCGGTGGCAGCGGAGCACGTAGTCGCCGGCGTTCGTGACGACGTGGAAGTTCCAGTTCAGAGTCCCGCCTTCAATGGGCTGGAGGCTGGCAACGGGCTGGGCGAACCAGTTGGACAGGATCTGTTCGGCGTCGGCGCGGAGTTGTTGCCAGTTCATTGCGGAATCGTACCCGGTCGATCCCCAGAGGGGCGCGCCGTTGCCGCCGTTCGCCCGTCGACGCCTGCTATCGCCGCCGGGTACGCTGCCGCGATGGCCAGGCCGCGCGAGCTCCAGGCGTTCTATGAGGGCTGGGCAGATCAGCAGGCGCAGCTGCTCAACTCCATCCGGCCCCTCTCGCTCGAACAAATGCAGTTGGCGGCGGCGCCGGGTGAGTGGGCGATCTGGCAGCTGGGCGCCAACATGGCCGGCGGACGCCTCTACTGGCTTTGCACCATGCTCGGCGAAGATGACCATGGCCTCCGGTCGATGTTCAGGGTTGACCACGCGACGGTGCCCGGCGTATCGCTTGAGTGGGCGGGGTGGGAAGACAACGAGGACCGGCCACGCACGGCGGATGAGATCGAAGACGCTTTCCTGAAAACGTGGGACATCATCCAGGGGTGTCTCGACCGGTGGACTCCCGCCGACCTCACGGTCGAGGTCACAGCGACGTCAGCCTTCGGACAAACCATGACCATCACACCGGCCTGGGTGCTCTGGCGCCTGATGGCCCACGAGGTACACCACGGCAGCGAGATCTCCCTGATTCTTCGCGTCCACGGGCTGCCAACATCGACTCAATATGTAAATCCCGGCCCATTGTCGGCGACCGAATCGTTGCTGCGTCGTGCGGGAAAGACCGCTGACAACAATCGCCGGGCAGGCGTGCGCACGAATTCCCGTGCTCGACTTGCCGCGCATAGTTCTGTATGTAGGAGTGCTATGAATAGGCAGATTTTGTTGGGGGCGTTGCCATTGCTGGTCGCCCTGGGTGCATTTTCGCTGACGGGCTGTGGCGGAGACGACGACGATGCACAAAGTCCCCTTGCGACCGCAACTTCCGAGAGCACGGCGACCGACGGCGGCGACGACGACGACGATTCCGGCGACGGTAACCCCGGAGAGGCCGGGACAATCGAGGTAATTATTGGCAACGAGACATTCGACTTCGTCACCGCCCCACCCCAGCGGATGGACTTCGATGGGAGCACCTACGGGAGCTGCACAGCACTGTTTGGCAGCATCCAAGCGAGCGGCTACGCGGCCGATGGCAGTGGCGTCGTCGTCGCGATCCAAATCACCGAGCCGGGGAAGACTGGATCCTGGGTCACCGTTAAGGATGGGAGTGAGTTCTTCGACGGCGACGGCGACGCGACATTCCTCTGGAAGTCCAACAGAGCCAACTTCGACGAAGGCGATCCGCGATATAGCGAGGTTATGGAGGACCGTCAGGTAGAAGGCTCCACGGCATCCGGATCGGCGACGTTCGTCGACCTCGCCGCTGAGACACCTGAACAGGTGGCCGGTTCATTCAAGGTGAATTGCCCCGAATAGTTGCTGCATCATGCGGGAATGACCGCTGACAGCAATCGCAGGGCAGGGCGCGCGCACGAATTCCCGTGCTCGACTTGCGGGGCATAGTTCTGTATGTAGGAGTGCTATGAATAAGCAGATCTTGATGGGGGCGTTGCCATTGCTGGTCGCCCTGGGTGCATTTTCGCTGACAGGCTGTGGCGGAGACGACGACGACGGCGGAAGTCCCTTCTCGGGAGGGGACGACTCGGGGGCCACTAGCGAGAGCACGCAACCCTCCGGCGATAACGGCGACGACAGCGGCACTTCGGGCGGCTTTGGTTTCGGCACCGGCCAGGCGAAGGTCACCATCGGTGACAAGACCTACGAGTTCGACCTGACATCCGAGTTCGTCGTCTGCCAGAGCGTTTTCGACGCTATCCAGGTCAGCGGACCAGCCAAGGACGACGAGAATGTGACGCTCGACATGTGGATCCCGCCGACCAACTGGGAAACCTACGACGACAATCGCTACGACCCGCCGAGGGTCGAGGTCACGGACGACAACACGAACGAAGACTGGGTCGCCAACCCCGAATCGGCCTACGGGCTGGCAGAGGGGGCGAGCCAGGTAGACAGCTACGACAAGGACGGCAACACCGCGTCCGGCTCCGCAACCTTTGCGAACGTCTATTCCAGCGGGAGCGAATCCGTGCAGGGGACCTTCGAGGTGAGCTGCGCGGAGTAGCACATGACCGGCGGGTCTTCATGCGTGGTACCTTTCGGCGGTTCGACCGAAGGGGGTTTGGCATGAAGGTCCTGGTGATGGGCGGCACGCGTTTCAATGGGCTTGCGCTTGTGCAAGAGCTGCACAAGCACGGGCACGAGGTCACGATCCTCAACCGCGGGGTGACGGAAGCGCCGGTGCCGAAGGGCGTCCGCCGCCTCGTCGCCGACCGCAACGACCCGACTGCCCTCAAGGCTGCCCTCGGCGACGAGGAGTGGGACTGCGTCCAGGACATCTCCGGCTACAACCTCGAGCAGGTGCGGTCGCTGGTCGAGTACGTGAAAGGACGCGTCGGCCACTACATCTTCGCGAGTTCCACCGTCACCTACGCCGCGACCCACATCCTCCCCATCCGCGAGACCTCGGCCGTCGACGCTACGCCGCGCCAGAACGAGTATGCCCGCAACAAGCTCGAGTGCGAGGCGTACCTCTTCAGCCTCTATCGCAGCGAACGTTTCCCGGCGACGAGCGTGCCCTTCTCCATGGTCTTCGGGCCGAACAACATCATCCCCGACCGCGAGCAGAAGATGTTCCAGCGCCTGCTGCTGGGCCGCCCCATCCTCGTCCCCGGCGACGGCACCACGGTGGGGATGATCGGCCATGTCGACGATGAGGCGCGCGCCCTGCGGATGATGATGGGGAACCCAATCACCTTCGGGAAGCGCTACAACCTCACCGGCAAAGACGCCTACACCGACGACGGCTACGTCGACACCTTCGCCGAGGTCGTGGGCGTGGAACCGAAGCGGGTGCACGTGCCGCCTGCGGTGATGGATGAACTCTGGACGGGTGAACCGCAGGCGGTCTTCCGCGCCTCAACGCTTATCCAGAAGGTGGCGCCGCACATCCACAATTGGAATGCGAGCGTCTTCTTCAGCGTCGACCGCCTCTGCGCCGACATCGGCTGGGAGCCGGAATACAGCTTCCGTGCCGCCGTCGAACAGACCTACGAGTGGTACCGGCGCGAAGGGCTGGAGAAGGTGCGGGAGTTCGACTTCAGCTGGGAAGATGAGCTGCTGGGGAGGTTGGGGTAGGAGATCGCATGGTCAGGCGGGCAAATCTGCGATCCTTGGTCGTGATGCTGGGCGGACTCGTGGTCATTGCGGGGATGCCAGGATGTGGTGGAGATGGTGAGGCCCAGGCAGATGCGTTGGCGAACGCACGCATCGACGTTGTTCTCCAGGGGACGACTGTCGTGCAGGATCTCCCGCTCGACGAGGCCCTTCACACTGTATCCGACGACATCGGCTTTGAGCCGCGGCTGCCGTCCCAAGTACCGTTCGACCTGGTAGTCACATCGCTGGGAACGGAGCAGCGCCAAATGAATGGCCCCGCAAGCGTCAGGGCTCATTACGATGCACCGGGGAGCGCCACAGGTGACTCCCCCACGCTGATCTGGGACGAGACGCGATTCGAGGGTCACGACATGTCGAACTCCAACCAGCAGGCGCGCGAACTGGGCATTGAGATCGAGGGAATGGAGCTGGTGGCGCTCGACGGGCCGGGTTCGTCGAATTACTTGCTTGCGGGCCAGGGACGGATGTATCTCGCCACCTTCAACGGAGGCCAGCAACCTACCGATGACGATGTCATCGCGATGTTCCGGTCGGCATTCGAGTAGCCGTCGATACATCCGCAAGCCGAGGGTCGCAAGCCCGCAGCGGCCCCTCACAACTCGGGGTCAGCGTTGCGTGCTGCTGGATGATCCGGTTGCGTGTCGATAACGTTCAGCCAGCCGGCTGAAGGGTCCGCGACCTGCGCTCCGTCGTTGCAAGAATGGCAGTGCCATACAGAAAAGCGCCCTTGAAAGGCGCTTTTCTGTCCCCCTCGGAAAGGCCCTCTCAGGCGATGCGGGACTGGCCGTCGGCCGTCGATACGTCGGGTTGTTCGACGGCATCGGCGAGGCGGTTGGCCAGGGTGATGGCAGCGCTGATGGAGACGTATTCGCCGGTGTTCCAGCGGGTGCGCAGCTGGCGTGCCTGTTCAATCAATTGCGAACGATCCATGCCGTGTCCCCGTAACGATGCGTGTGCTGTGGGGAGAGTCGACTCTCTCGTCGTTACGGCATAGGGGCTCCACCGAAAAAATCGGCGAGCCATCGATGGAATCTATGGGTCACCCGGGGTCGTGTATGCCTCAGGGAGCGACGCCGACGATCTGCCGGATCGCCACGCCCAGCGTCTCCAGCGTGAATGGCTTGGTCAGGAAGGCATCGAACAGGCCCTCGTCGATACGGCCGGCGAGATCGCCGGGGCCGTAACCGCTGACAAGGACGACTGGCATGGTTGCCCCGAGAGAGCGGATGGCGCGGGCAGCTTCCTGACCGTCGAGCTTCGGCATCGTGAGGTCGAGGACGACAGCATCGATGCGGTCGGCGTGCTCCTCGTAGAGCTGGACGGCGGCTTCCCCATCGGGGGCGGTGAGGGCCTCAAAGCCGAGGGCTTCAAGGCAAAGGGCAGCGAGACCGAGGATCGACGATTCGTCGTCGGCATAGAGGATGGTGTGGCGGCTCTTCAAGCGAGTGCTCCTTTGTCCTTTCGGCCCGCTGCGCCGTTGGGCTTGCTGAAACGCTAGGACCTCCGAGGCGGCCCTGAAATAGGGAGAATCCCCACCCTGTCGCGTTCCGTTTCGAATAGTGACACGGGCCCATTCGGTTTCTTTACGGCCGGACCAACACTCGGAACACCACACCAGGAGGTAGCCCCAGTGGCACTCACGCTCGTCGAAGCAAGCAAGCTCAGCAACGACACCCTTGTCGCCGGTGTCATCGAAACCATGGCCCAGGAAAGCCCCGTGCTCCAGCGCCTGCCCTTCATCGAGATCACCGGCAACGGCCTCACCTACAACCGCGAAGACTCCGCCCCCACCGCCGCCTTCTACGATGTCGGCGACACCTGGGACGAGGACACGCCAACCTTCGAGCAGGCGACCGCCGTGCTCAAGATCCTCGGCGGCGACGCGGACATCGATAACTTCCTCAAGACCACCCGTTCGAACGTCCAGGACCTGGAGGCGGCGGTCGTCCAGCTGAAGGCGCGCGCCGTGCAGACCCTCTTCGACGACACCTTCATCAACGGCGACGAGGGCAGCGACCCCAACAGCTTCGACGGCGTCGACGCCCTGGCCACCGCCGGCCAGACGGTGAGCATGGGCACGAACGGCGACGTCCTCAGCCTCGACAAGCTCGACGAGCTGGTGGACAAGATCCGGGGTGGCAAGCCGGACCTCCTGCTCATGAGCCGCCGCACGCGCCGCGACCTCAACGTGCTCGCCCGCACCAGCGGCACCTTCCTCGAAGCCGACCGCGACGACTTCGGGGCGATGATGCAGTTCTACGACGGCATCCCCATCGGCGTGAACGACTACATCAGCGACGCCCAGACGGTGGGCACCAGCAACGACTGCAGCACGGTCTACGCGATCCAGTTCGGCGAAGGCGCCCTCTCCGGCCTCACCGCCCCCGGCGGCCTCACCGTCGAGCGCGTCGGCAGTCTGGAGACGAAGGATGCCTCGCGCATCCGGGTGAAGTGGTACGCCAGCCTCGCGCTCTTCAACACCGTGAAGCTGGCGAAGCTGGTGGGCATCCGGCCGTAGGGGCGCAAAGCGCCCCGGGAGCATTGGGAGCGTAGAGAACGGCGGCTCCGCCGCCTGGGAGCATCGAGCTGCCAGGTGGTGGGGCCGTTACGACACGAGCGGAAGGTCGGGACTCCATCTCATCACACAACGACCAGCAATATGTTCCATAGGCCGGAGTAACCCGACGTACGGCGTCCTACGCTGGTCACATGCCACGACCAGCCACGCCAATCGGCCAGCTCACGGAACGCGAGGAAGATGTCGCACGCTTGATGGCGCGTGGCTATACCAACCCCCAAATCGCCGAAGAGCTGGGGATCACCTTCGCGACGGCCAAGTGGTACGTGAGCCAGGTTATCGCCCGGCTCGATGCGACGAGCCGCGAGGAGGCGGCCGAGATCTGGCGGCAGGAGCAGCGCGTCCCCGCACGATTGCGGCGTGGTTTCGCCGCGATGGCAACTGGCGCATTCTTGCGGCGAGTGGCCATTGGCCTTGGCGCTGCCACGGCTGTCGGCGTAGGGGCCCTGGTGATGATTCTCGCTATCGGCAGCGGCCATGACCACGATGCCGGTACGGACAGCACACCAACTATCGGAGCGACGGAGCCGGCAACGACGACGCCCGTGGTAGCTGCCGGGCCGTGCGATGACGCGAACCTTGTCAACGGCTTCCTCGTGATCGGTGAGGGCGCGACGCCGCCGGACTGCACGGGGCTGGCCAGTTCCACACCGGTCGCGTCGATTCCACCGGATGGGAAGCGGTACGAACTCGAGGTGCCTCCCGGTCCCTGGGAGCAATCGAACTTTGATGCCGTCACGCTCCCCGCCGGTATCCGGCTCGATGGTGCGCTGTACACGAACAGCCAGACCGGGGCCCCAGCATTCGCCGTCTACCGGCACATCTGGTCCGGCTTCCCCGGACGTGTCGTCGAAGGTACGAACCCCCGGCCCGTCGACTACCTTCCGGGCCCGGGCGTCGTGGTCGACCGCCTGAACCCGACCACCGTCTTGTGGCCGGAGGCAGACGGAACACTTGGGCCACGTTCCACCGCCGTCTATTGGTCCGAGGGCGACGAGACGTTCGGCGCCGAGCTCTTCGAGTCCAGCGGGGCGAACCTGACGATCGAGCAGCTTGTCGGGCTGCTCGTGTTCTTCAATCAGACGGAAAACCGCGCCGATTACTGGTCCCTGGAGTCGGACGATTTCGTGCAACGGGCTCCCTGGCTCTACCCGGACGATGTCGACACGGGATTCGACTACATCAACACCATCATCCAGCGCTTCACGCCCGGCGGTGACCCGGTGTCTGACTATTGGGACCCCATCCAGGCTCCCTGCGTCGCTGCCCCGGGAGTTGGGCTGGTCCTGCCGCCAGCGTGTCCCGGCGGCGTCGCTGAAGGGACGCTCGTCGACGCCTACATCTCAGGCGGATGTCCCGATCAGAGAGGCGCCGTCGATGCCATCAACCTCACCTCCGGCGCACTGCAACGGGTGTGGCTGTATGCCATCGAGAAGGTCGAAGACCCTGGTGACCTCGTTGGCCTGAAATACGTCGCTGCGTTCACATCGGGCGAGCGAGTGTTCAGCGTCGGCCTGACAGATTCGGGCATCGCCGGGATTTGGGGAGGCGGAGTCTGTGCGAACCCGCAGCTTGCTGACTGGGCTCGAAGCGTCGACTCCTGGCTGCTTCCGCCGCTCTACCCGCTGCCCGACTAGACCCCCGCCGCCTCCGCGAAGCGCCGCAGCTCGCCGGGAATATCGGGGCCGGCGGGCTGGTAGGCAATCTCGGTGACGCCACTGGCTTCGAGGGCGGCGATGGCATCGCGCCACTCGGAGGCCGTGCGGGCAAGGCCAGAGCGCTGGAGCATGGCGCCGCTCACGACCTTCGCGTCGCGCCCGTTGAGGCCGATCAGGTGGAGGTCGTGGACGGCGAGGTGGCGCTCGTTCTCGGGGAGGGCGTCGATTTCCGCCTTCCATTCCGGGCCGCCGGGGAGCATCGAGAAGTCAGCGCCGCGTTCGTACATGGCGTGGAGTGTGACCGCCCCGGCGTGGCCGGCCGCAGCCATCGCCCGCGGCGACCCGGGGTCCTCACCCCCGTCGAGGACCGTGCCGAACGTCAGGCGCACGCAGTCCTTGCCCGGCTCGGCCAGACGCCCGTCGCCACCGGCGATGAAGATGCCATCGGCAAGCTCGGCCGCGACTGCCGCGCCCTTCGGCCCACCGACGCCGAGGATGATCGACACCTCAATCGGCCTCGGCGGGGCAAAGCCCTCCGGCTGCATCATCTGGATCAAGGCCCCGTCCCACTCCGTCTTCTCACCCCGAAGGAGCGCCTGCACCGCCAGCACGTAGCGGCGCACGAACTTCCAGGTCAGCGGGCGCTGGCCGAGGGTCATCCGCCCGGTGAAACCGGAGCCGATGGCGATGGTGACGCGCCCGGGCGCGAGGTGGACGAGCGTGGCAACCGCGCTAGCCGTGGCCATCGGGTGGCGCAGGCTGGGGATGAGGACGCCGGGCCCGAGGCCGATGCGATTCGTCTTCGTGGCGGCGAGGGCAAGCATGGCCCAGACGTCCGGGTAGAGCGCCGGCGAGTCGTAGAACCAGGCGCGTTCGTAGCCCAGCTCTTCGGCGATGGCAGCGTGGTCGGGTGTAGCAAGCGAGGTGGCGAAGGCGCAGGAGATTCGCATAGCGCCGCATCATAGCGAACCAGGCGAGCGATACCGGCGGACACCTCGGCGCGTTCGATCCCCTACCATGCCACCCATACCCAAGGAGGCGCGTATCGATGACCGCAGACCCGATTTCCCCGAACGATAAGTACGCCCGAAAGCGCGCCATGGTCCTCGACTCCGAGATGGCCTACGTCGATGTCGGCAGGGGCGACCCGGTGGTCTTCCTCCACGGCAACCCGACCAGCAGCTACCTCTGGCGCAACATCATCCCCTACCTGGCAGACCGGGCCCGCTGCATCGCGCCGGACCTCATCGGCATGGGCGCCTCGGGCAAGAATCCCGCCGGGAGCTACCGGTTTGCCGACCACGCCCGCTATCTCGATGCCTTTCTCGAAACCGTGAAGGCGACGAACAACGTCACCTTCGTGATCCACGACTGGGGCTCCGCCCTCGGGTTCGACTGGGGCAACCGCCACCGCGAGGCGGTCAAGGGTTACTGCTTCATGGAGGCGATCGTCATGCCGGTCGAGTGGGCGGACTGGCCCGAAGCGGCAGCACGCGCCTTCCAGGGATTCCGCTCCGAAGCCGGGGAGTCGATGGTGCTTGAGAAGAACATGTTCGTCGAGCGTGTGCTGCCGGGAAGCGTGCTCCGGGGACTCACCGACGCCGAGATGGATGTCTACCGCAGGCCCTATGCCGAAGAAGGGGAGTCACGCCGGCCGACGCTCACCTGGCCGCGGGAGCTACCCATCGGCGGCGAGCCCGCGGACGTAGTCGACATCGTGAAGAGTTACGGCGACTGGCTCAGCACCAGCAATGTGCCGAAGCTGCTGGTCGAGGCGGAACCGGGCGCCATCCTCAAGGGACGCCAGCTCGACTTCGCCCGCAGCTGGCCGAAGACGACGACGGTGACCGTGCCTGGCAACCACTTCATCCAGGAAGATTCGCCCCACGCGATCGGGAACGCGCTGCGGGAGTGGTACGTGAAGCTCTAAGTGGCGGCCAAGCGAGGCGGCAACGTTAACACCCCTGCGGTTCGATGGAACATATGACGAGCGAACGCCGGCACTCATGGCGCTGCCTGCTCTGCGGAGGGCACCTGGTGGGCGTTGCTGTGCTCAGCGGCGCCGGCGACGACGAGACGCCCGGAAGCGAGCGCCTCGTCTGCGGTCTCTGCTACCAGCGGGCGCTCGCGGGTAGGACTATGCGACCCGGTAGCGCCGCTACTTCGGCTCGATAATCACCACCGGGATCTCCCGGTCAGTCTTGGTCTGGTACTCGTCGTAGTTGGGAAACAGGGCCGCCATCTTCTTCCAGAGGGCAGGCTTTTCGTCGGGACCGGCGGTGCGTGCCGTACCGGCGATGGCCTTGTCCTTCACCAGGATCTCGACGTCCGGATTGGCGGCCAGGTTCGTGTACCACATCGGGTGCTTCGCCGCTCCGCCCTTGGAGGCGACAACGACGTAGCGGTCGCCATCGGTGCCGTAGATAAGGGGCGTGGTCGTCTTGTTGCCGCTCTTCTTCCCAACGGTCGTGAGCAGCAGCGTCTGCACGCCGCGCCACTCGTGACCATCTTCGCCGCCGGTTTCGATGTAGCGGTTCATGTGATCCTTAATCCAGCCTGCGCGGTTTTCGGGTATCTCGATCGCCATGTCTATTCCTCCAGTGATCGCCAGTCTAAGAACAACCGCCGCACGTTTCGCCCCCGTCGAAGCGATGTACATCACGCAGTACATCATCCGGTACTTTCAGGCGGGGGATGCTAACCCCTAGCGTGTGGGCAGGATACGGACTCTAGCCCCAAGTACGAGTCGCTTGGGAGAGCGGAGCGCACACCGCACCCAGGTTCCCCTGGTCTGCCGCCGGAACGGTCCCCCAAGTTCCCGCCGGCGGCAGACCAGTCATTCCCTACAGCAGCCCCGCCTTGATCCCCGCCCTCACGGCGTCGTGTCTGCCTGAAACGCCGAGTTTCTCGTAAATGCGATGCGCCGTGGTCTGCACGGTCGGCCACTTGATCCCGAGCGAAGCGGCGACACCCTTGTAGGTCTTCCCCTCGCTGAGAAGTTTGAGCACCTGCGTTTCGCGCGCCGTCAGCTGGGGTCGCCCGGCAGCGTGCAAGGCCGAACCCGCCTGGGCTGCGTAGACGTGTGGCAGGGGGTCCACACCCATGCGCAGGAGGAGCTCGTGGGCGCTGCGGCCGGCGGAATCGGCGCTCTCGTCGTCGGCAGGAGGGACCAGCTGGCGCAGCTGGACCTCGGCAATCGCCGCCTCCAGCTCGTAGCCCGCCTCGAGGGAGCGGCTCCAGGCCCGCCGGATGCCCGCACGCGCCGACTGCAGGTTCCCTCGCCGCAATTCCAGCAGCGCTTCGACCCGCGAGCGCGACACCGGCCACTCCAGTGAGCTCTCGATACCTTTGCGCTCCAGGCTCTTCACCCAGGTTAGCCAGACCCGGCACTCCTGCTCCGAACCACCGACGGCAATGGCATTCGCTGCCGCAAGGTTTGCCCCGAGGTTGAAGGTCGTCACGTGATTGGGCGGTTGCAGGTTGAACGGCGATGCGGGCAGGCCGAGAGGAACATCCAGCCATGCATCCCAGGCGGCGGAGGGGCCAAGGTCCATGTCCGGCAGGCGGGCGACGCAGCGCGCGATATCCTCACGGGCCAACGTCGCCGCGGCGTGGTCGCGTTTCAAGGAAGCGGCGAAGAGCCGCAGGCAGGCGAGGCGGCGGCCGGCATGAGGATTGATGCGCGCAACAGGAAGCTTGTCGAGGGCCGTGCGGCCGACGGTGATCCAGGCTTCGAAGCCGGCTACTTCCTCGCGACGCCAGCGGTGCGGCTCTGTCTGAATCTGGGCCTTGACCCTGCGGACCAGGGGCCTGGCGGCGCGACGTTCGCCCCGTGCCGCCAGGTAGGGAACGTAGGCACAGATCAGGTGCACCTGGTCGAGCAGTTCATCGGGGCCAGGTGTCGCTTCGAGCAAGGTGGCGAGCCTGCCGGACGGCGGTTCGAGGAGTTGCATCCGCGCCGTCTCGGTAAGGACCAGCCACTTGGAGAAACCCTGCGGCGCTTCGGCGGCGATCAACGCTTCCGAGGCCTCGATGTCCGCCAGCGCGGCCGGGCGAGAGGCGGATGTCGCGGTGAGGGCGGCGCGGAGAGCGTGCAGATGCCCTTTGGAAGGCGCCGGCAGACGCGTCGAAAGGGCGTGATCGATCTCGGCGATCGCGTCGTGGAGCCGCCCCTCGCCGTCGAGGAGGTAGGCGATGAACTGGACGACTTCGGCAAGGTCGGCGCCTTCGTCGCCGCGATAGGCCCGGGCAAGCTGTTCATCGACGAAGGAGCGCAGTTTGGCGGGGTCGACCTTCCCGTCGCGGACGATTTCGCGCCTCACACGTTCGAGCTCCTGCCGCTGACTTCCTTTCGCCTCCTGGGACATGTCTCCTCCCGTGATGTAATCCCCGGCGTACATCGAATCATACTTTGATAAACCGCAACCAATCCGTACCTTCTGCCGTGCGGAGGACACCCAATGACGCTATCGGGATGCAGAGAGATAACGACGTGGTTCACCACCACACAGGCTGCCGACGTTGCGTTTCGGGATGAACTGCGAAACCTCGTCACCGGCGAGAGCGTCGACCTGGACGCGGTCGCGACGCTCATCGCTACCCAGAACCCAATGGTCGGGGCCGATGTGCGCAAGGAGTTTGGTGAGCTTCCCCGGGTGACGACGAAGGCAATCCTTCGCACCTGGGCCGATGCGATCGATGGCGGCCTCGCCTTCACGGTCACCTCGGAGCCGCCGAGCGAGCCGGTACGGATGGCGCGCGACCGGGTGGTCCAGCTCGTCACCAGCGTGGGTCCCGACGGCGTGACCGTCGCCCTCAGCCACGTGCCTGGCCACCATCCCTAGCCGGAATTCGCCGCCCCATCGGCGTAGGATCGGGCCCATCGCAAGAGGTGAGCCCTGATGCCCGTCGACAGCTACAAGTTCCTTCCCCGCAGCTTCCGCGCCGGCTACGAGCAGGCTGCCTATGTGCACGACGAACCCGTCTGGGCGCCGCTCGCGAAGCCGATGACAGGGGCGACTATCGCCCTCATGACCTCCGCCGGCATCTACCTGAAGGACAGCCAGGAGCCTTTCGACACCGAGCGCGAAAAGGCGAACCCCACCTGGGGCGACCCGACCTACCGCGTCATCCCGCGAGACGTGGAGCAGTCACAGGTCGGCGCCACGCACCTCCACATCAACACCCGCGACATCCTCGAGGACTTCAACACGGCGCTCCCTATCCGCGCCTTCCGCAGCCTGGCCGACGAGGGCGCCATCGGCGCTGTGGCCGAAGAACACTATTCCTTCATGGGGTTCCAGGAGCGCGGCGCCAGGCTGTGGCAGGACCAGTACGGCCCGGAGGTCGCTGCCCGCATCCGGGCGGCGAACGTGGATGCCCTGGTGCTTGCCCCCGCCTGACCGGACTGCTGCCGAAACGTGCCCGTGCTGGCACGTACCATCGAAGCCCTGGGCATCGCCTACCGTGACCGTCACGATGATGCCGGCCGTCGCCGAGACGTACCGGCTGTCGCGGATTGTGGGCGTCGAATTCCCCTTCGGCCACGCCTTCGGGATGCCGAACGACGAGGCGATGCAGCTCACCGTGGCGCGGTCAGCGGTTAACCTCCTCGCTCACGCGACGGAGCCGGAATCGCGCACCGATGTCGCAATCGAGTGGCCCGTCGACACGAAGGTCGCCTACCGGGACTGGCAGCCGGCGGAGCCGAGCCCAATCGTCGCCTACAACATGGCGCGGCGAGCAACGATCGAGGAGCGGCGGGGCGGGTAGAAGACGACTGGCCGGTCGGCTTCGTGCTCGTGCCGGACTCCCGCGGCCACGGAGGGCCGCAGCCCCGAACCGCACGTCCCCGGCCGGAAGCCAGCCTAGACCTGGCTGTAGCCCGAGCCCTTGCGGTCGATCCCGGTGCCCTTGCCATCCTTGATCCAGCCGAACTCCTGGAGGATTTCCTGGCTGTAGGTCACGCGGCCGGTCACCTTGTCCAATGGCTCGGTGGCGAGGAGCAGGGCCGACTTCGCCATCAGCTCCGGGTGCTCGCCACGCGGGTCGTCCATGCCGGTCACAAGCTTGTGATAGACGGTCCCGGGCGTGGGCACCACCTGTGAGGGTGAGACGCACGTGACACTAACACCGTCGGCATAGACCTCCTGGGCCAATCCCTGCGTGAAGCGTTCGAGGGCAGCCTTTTCGGCGCCATAGAGGGTGCCGCCGCCACGGGGCATGTCCTTGTAGGGTCCGCGGCCGGGCCCGATCGCGGCGCCGCTGGAGATGTTGACGATCGAGCCCGACTTGCGCGGCAGCATGTCCTTCAACACCAGCTGGCTCAGGTAGAACGGCGCATGGAAATTCACCGCGAACGAGCGGTGCCAGCGGCTGACCGGATAGTCGGCGATGGGGATGAAGTAGGTCAGCGCGGCATTGTTCACCAGCACGTCGACGGGGCCGTAGAGGCTGTGCGCCTGGTCGATCAGCTTCACGCACTCGTCGTAGTCACTGATGTCGACGGCGACGGCACTTGCTTCGTTCCCGGCCGCCTTGATCCCGTTCACCGTGTGTTCGAGCGAACCTTCGAGGGGATGATCGCCTTCCTTCAGCGTTCGCGCCGCGCAAACGACCTTGCCGCCCTCAGCGGCGAAGACCTCGGCGATCTCCTTGCCGATGCCCCGGCTGGCGCCGGTCACCACTACAACCTTGCCATCAAGCTTGCCCATGAGACTCTCTCCTTCACGTGAATGTAGAGACTAAGGCGTGGCGGCGGGAACGGAAAGGTGATGGGGATGGCAGGGACCGATGGCAATGTTCGCCGTTGAAATAACGGGACGGATGCGTGCTCCTTGTGTTCATATTTAGAGCCAAATGATAATAAGGGAGTGACCACACCATCGACCCGGGCAGGAAGGTACGTCAGCCAGGCAAGCGGCGATGCGAGATACCGGGCCTTCATTCCCGCGCCGCTGCCGCCGGTGCCGCCACTCGAGCTCTCGGCGAGGCTCGTGTCTGTGCTGTCGCGCGCAGACCAGGCGCTCGCGCGGCTCGACGGAGCCGCAGCTCTGTTGCCGAACCCCGACCTTTTCGTGGCGCAGTTTGTCCGGAAGGAGGCCCTCCTGAGCTCGCAGATTGAGGGCACCCAGGCCTCACTCGCGGACCTGTTCGAGCATGAAGCCGGTCGGAACGCGATCCGCTCCGGAGACGTGGACGAAGTGGTGAACTACGTCCACGCAATGAACTACGGGCTCGCGCGCGTGGCCGAACTGCCATTGAGCCTCCGCCTGATCCGGGAGATTCATGGCATCCTTCTGTCCGGTGTCCGGGGCGCCAACCTCGCGCCAGGCGAGTTTCGACGTACGCAAAACTGGATCGGCCCCTCGGGGGGACTCCTGCGCGACGCAACTTTTGTTCCTCCGCCCGCACACGAGATGATCGCCCTGGCCGGCCAACTGGAGACCTACCTTCACGAGGGGGGCGGTTACCCGCCGCTCATCGAAGCCGCACTCGTTCATGCGCAGTTCGAAACCCTTCATCCTTTCCTCGATGGGAACGGCCGGATGGGGCGCCTCCTCATCACCTTCCAGCTATGCCACGCCGGCGTGCTTCAAAGGCCGGTGCTCTACCTCAGCCTCTATCTCAAGCAGCACCGCACTCAGTACTACGAGCTTCTGATGCGGGTGCGGGAGGCAGGTGATTGGGAGATGTGGGTAGAGTTCTTCCTGGAAGCCATCGAAGCCGCGGCGCACCATGCCCTCCAGGCTGCAAGGGCCATCAGTGAGCTTCGCGACCGCCATCATGCGCTCGTACGCGACAAAGGCCTCGCCTCGGCCGGACAGGTCCTGATCGACTATCTGCTTGAGCGGCCTCTGGTTTCCGTGAGGGACGTCGCCTCGGCCATTGGCAAGAGCTACGGGACGGCGAACCGGCTGGTGGTTGAGTTCGAGCAGCTCGGGCTTCTCCAGGAGTCCACCGGGCGCCGGCGTGATCGCCGGTACATCTACCAGGAGTACTTCGATGTCCTCCGTGAAGGCACCGAGCTTGCGTTTTGAGGGCATGGGTGCCTGCGGACTGTTTCCATTTCCACACCGGGATAGCAATAGCCCTGTGATAGCAGCGCCGTTATTTCCACGGCTGGAACAACGCCCCGCCGATAGGCGCCTTATTTCCAAGAAAGCGCCTCTTTTGAAATAACCCTCCTACTCGTGCTCCTGTGCCTCGATGGCGGCCTCGATCTCCGGGTGGGGCATCCACTCGCCATCGACCAGCACCTCGTGGGCCCAGGGGAAGATGACAAGCTCATCGGTGACGAGCACGGGGTAGTCGGGCATCGGGTCTGCCCAGGTGTGGGCGACGAGTGTTCCCGTGACCACGCGGGTCGCCCCGCGCGCATAAGCTTCGGCGACGGCGATTTGGAGTGTCTCACCCGTATCTGCGACCTCGTCGACAATCGCGACGATTTTCCCCTCGACGTCGGCGCTGATTGGCACGCGCCACTGGGGCGTGTCGAAGGCAACCTCGTCTTCGAACCGCCGGCTGATCCGGGCGGGGTACAGCTCTTTGCGCAGCGACATCGCAACCGAAGTAGCGGGGAACAGCCCCGCCCGGGCGAGGCCAACCACGGTGTCGACGCGCTCGCCTTCCAGCATCTCTGCAAGCTGGTCGGCAAGCTCGACGAATTCGTGCCAGGAGATCTCGCGGACACCATCGCGGTTGGCGTAGTCGTAGGGCTTCATCTACTGATTCTAGCGCCGCCACTCCCGCAAGTAGCGCGGCAGCTCAACCTCCGGCAGCAGACTGCCATCGTCGGCGGGCGTACCGGCGGCGATGGAGAGCGGGAGCACGCCCGCCCAGGCCGGGTAGCTGTAATCCTCCGGCTCATCGACGGCGTTGCCGGTTCGCACCTTGGCCGAGACTTCGGCGAGCGGTACTTCGAGGACCGTCATCGCCTTCATCTCCTGCGGCGTCGGCGGACGCGAATCGGCCCAGCGGCCCGGGACGAGGTGGTCCGTAAGGCAGGCTATGGCGGCGATCTTCGCCTCCATCTCCTCGACCGCCGTCGCCCGCCCGTAGACCACGACGGACCGGTAATTTATCGAGTTGTGGAACGCCGACCGGGCCAGGATGAGGCCGTCGACCAGAGTCACGGCGAGAGAGAACTCGACGCCGGTGGCGAGCGTGCGCATGGCCCGGCTGGCCGAGGAGCCATGGATGAAGAGGTGGTCGCCGTCGCGGCCATACGCCGTCGGCACTACTGTCGGCGAGCCGTCGTGGACGAAGCCGAGGTGGCAGATCATCCCTTCATCGAGGATGGCATACACCGTCTCGCGGTCGAAGCTGCCGCGGTCGGGCTTCCGGCGCAGTTTCGTGCGGGTGGTGGGTGTGAAGTCGGACATGGCGCTCCTCCGGTGAGTACGAAGCGGCCATCGTAGCAGCCGCCCGCGGCTGTCGCGGCCCTGCCAGCAACGGCTCTGAGATCCGGCTCACACTCGCCATTCTCACGACCATGACCACTCTCTCCGACATCCGCGACCGCGTCCGCCTCGACCTGCGCGACCCCGCTTCCGAGCGCTGGAGCGACGACCAGCTCGACCGCCATATCACGCGCGCCCTCCACGATGTGGACCGGCACGTGCCCCGCGAAGCGACCGCCACCATCGCCACGACCGCTGGCAGCCGCGACATCGACCTCTCGGCGCTCACGGGCCTCATCGACGTCGAGGCAGCCGAGTTCCCGGTGGACGAGTTCCCGCCCTGCTACATCCAGTTCTCGCGCTGGGACCAGAACCTCACGCTCCTCCTCGATACGGCGCCTGACGGCAGCGATGTCCGGCTCAGCTACACGGCCGCGCACGTGCTCGACGGTTCCGGGTCGACGGTGCCCGGCCACCTCGAAGAGCTGCTGGCGATTGGCGCCGCCGGCTATGCCGCCCTCGAACTCGCCTCGGCCACGACCAACGCCATCACCCTCGATGGCCGCTCGGCGGAGGAGTACTCGCGCCAGGGCCGGGCCTGGCTCACCGCCTTCCAGCAGCTGCTGCGCCACCACGCACGTTCGAACAGCGTGCGGAGCCGGCGCCTCTACCGTTCGGCCTCCTGAGCGGGCGGGCATCGTATGATGCCGCCCCGTGGCACACGACGAAATCCTGGTCATCGGCGCCGGTATCGGAGGGCTGACCACCGCCCTCAGCCTGGCGGAGGCGGGATTCCGGCCCCGGGTGTTCGAATCGGTGCAGGAGGTCCGGCCCATCGGCGCCGGCATCAACCTCCTGCCTCATGCCGTCCGCGAGCTCTTCGAACTCGGGCTCCAGGACGCCCTCGAGGCCACCGCCGTCGCCCCGCACGAACTGGCCTACTTCACCAAGCGCGGCGAACGGATCTGGGCGGAGCCGCGTGGCATCGACGCCGGCTACCGATGGCCGCAGCTCTCCCTGCACCGGGGCGTGCTCCAGCAGGTCCTCCTCGACGCCGCCCGCGACCGGCTTGGCAGCGACCGCATCCACCTCGGCCACCATCTCACCGCATTCCAGGCGATAGACGGCGGCGTCCGGGCTACCTTCGGCGACCGCGCCACGGGCCGCGCGCTGAACGACCGTCGAGGGCCGCTTGCTGATTGCCGCCGACGGTATCCATTCCGCCGTGCGGGCGAAGCTCTATCCGGATGAGGGCCTACCGCGCTGGAATGGCGCGATCATGTGGCGCGGGGTCGCCGCTGCGGACCCCTTCCTCGACGGTCGCACGATGATCATGGCCGGTCACGCCAACCAGAAGTTCGTCTGCTACCCGATCGCTAACGAGCCGGACGGCCGCCAGCAGATCAACTTCGTCGCCGAGATCCGCTTCGACCCGACCGGCCGCCTTCGAACGCGAGGATTGGAACCGGAGCGGCAACCTCGATGACTTCCTCCCCGCCTTCGAGGCCTGGCGATTCGACTGGCTCGATGTGCCCGCACTGATCCGCGCGGCGCCGGAGACGTGGGTCTACCCGATGGTGGACCGCGATCCCGTGGACCGCTGGACGTTCGGGCCCGTGACCTTGCTGGGCGATGCAGCCCATCCGATGTATCCAATCGGCTCCAACGGCGCCTCGCAGGCCATCCTCGACGCGCGCGTGCTCACCGGCTGCCTTCGCGCCCACCGCGATGAGCCGGAGCAGGGGCTACAACGCTACGAGGAGATCCGGCGCGAACCAACGGCGAGGATCGTGCTGGCGAACCGTGGCCAGGGCCCGGAGGAACCGATGCAACTCGTGGAAGAGCGCGCCCCGGGCGGCTTCGAGCATCTCCATGATGTGATCAGCCCGGAAGAGCTCGGGGCTATCGCCGACCGCTACAAGCGGCTGGCAGGTTTCGCCATCGCCGAACTGAACGAGCGGCCATCGCTGGTGGAGGTCGATGCCTGATGGAGCTTAACAGAACTGCTGCGACTGCGGGTTTCCGTGGCGCCGCCGGTGTCGGCGGGGGAAACGCCGGGCGGCGAACTGCGCGTCGTTCCCTTCACCGGCGGAACCTTCGAAGGTGGCGGCATCCGCGGGACGATCCTTCCCGGCGGAAGCGACTGGCAGGTGGTGCGCTCCGATGGCGTCCTCGAGATTCGCGCCCACTACCTGCTGGAGACGGAGGAGGGTGAGCGCATCGAGGTGATCTCCGAAGGCATCCGCCACGCGCCGCCGGGTGTGCTCGACCGGATCGCCGCCGGCGAATTTGTGCCCTGGGACCAGTACTACTTCCGCACCGCAATTCGCCTGAAAACGGCCTCGAAGCGGCTCGACCACCTGAACCGGGTCCTCTGCATCTCCGTGGGCGAACGCACGGTCGACGCCGTGGCGTTGACGGTCTACGCCGTCCCCTGAGCTAAAAGAGCCAGTTCAACGTCCACAGGGCGACGAGCCCGAGGCCCATCGTGAGCCCGGCCTGGCGCCACTTGAGGGCGACCCCGAGGGCGATGAGCGCCGCGACGTGCCAGGTGCCGGGTGGCCGCAACTCGCCTTCGTTGAGCATGAGGGCATGGGCGAGGACGGCAGCAAGGACCGCCGGTGCGATCATCCGGAGGACGCGTTCGACGCGCGGCGGCACCTCTGCCGAGCCGCTCATCAGGGCGATGGCGGAGAGCCGGATGAGGTAGGTGCCGGCGCCTGCGAGGAGGACCTGGTAGGCGGGGTTCATCGGTTCAGCCAGCTCCCGACGAGGATGCCGGCGACGGCGCCCGTGATGATGTCCAGCCCATTGGGGAGGCTCGAAGCCGCGACCACGACGACGACCGCCGTGAGGGCCGCCGCGAGGGCGGGCCGGGATGTCAGGGTCGGCACGACGAGGGCAAGGAAGACGAGGGGGACGGCGAACTCGAGCTCGAGGGAATCGGGGATGTTCGCCCCGGCGATTACACCGGCGGCGGTGCCGGCCATCCAGCCCAGGGTGATCGTGACGGCGGCGCCGGTGTAGTACCAGCGGCGGGCAGTCGCGTCGTCGACGGTGGTGTTGTAGGCGAGGCTGAGGGCTGCGGCCTGGTCGGTCATCAGGTGGGGGAGCGTGAAGCGCCAGCGCTTCGGAAAGGCCCGGAAGGCCGGGGCGAGTGCCGCCGAGTAGAGGGCAAAGCGGGCGTTGATGACGAGGGCCGTTCCGACGGCGACAGCCCAGGACGCACCATCTCCGATGAGCCCCACGAGCGAGAGCTGGGCAGCACCGGCGATGATGATGATCGAGGCAGCGATCGCGAGCCAGCTGTCGATCGAATCCACCTGGGAAGCGGCAACACCGTAGGCGATGCCGAAGGGGATGACCCCGAGAGTGAGGGGGATGATGGCCCGTCCGCCGGCAGCGGCAGCCTGTCGTGGAGTTGGGGCCGGGGACATTGAGCCCTTCAGTCTGCCAGCCGGATGCTTGCGTAACAGGCCGCTCTGTGACTCGCCTCACGCGATGACGCCGGGGCGATGCGTTCAAGGGCAGGCGTCGCTACCATTCCTGCTCATGCCCGCACCCTTGACCAGCTTCGAAGGCCCCACGCTCGCCGTGGAGATCCCGGGCCTCTCCATCGGTATCGCCGAATACGAGGAAGGGCCGACCGGCTGCACCGTCTTCGCCTTCGAAAGGCCCGTGACCTTCGCGGCCGATGTGCGGGGAGGGTCGCCGGGGACGCTGAACGCCGACTTCGGTATCGCCCAGGCGTTCTGCTTCGCGGGCGGCTCGCTCCTCGGTCTCGAAGCCGCAACGGGGGTAGCCTCCGCGCTGTTCGACCGCCGCGGCCATGAGCATGCGGAGTGGACGGATGTCCCGCTCGTCGCCGGGGCGATCATCTTCGATTTCGGTGGCCGGAGAAACGGGCTCTACCCCGACGTGGCGCTGGGCCGTGCTGCCCTCGAATCGGCAACGCCGGGACGGTTCCCCCTGGGCCGACGCGGCGCCGGCCGCAACGCCACCGTTGGCAAGGCGATCGATTTTGCGATGGCGGAACCCGGTGGCCAGGGTGGAGCGCTGCGGGGGGTAGATGGAGCCTACGTGGCCGTCTTCACCGTGCTCAACGCCCTTGGCGCCATCTACGACCGTGCGGGGACGGTGGTCCGCGGCAATCGCCGGGCGGATGGTACGCGGGTACCGTTCGGCGGAACACTCACCGGCTCGCCCGGCAACACGACCCTCACGTTCGCCGTCACCAACCTCAAGATCGACTCGAGGCGGCTGACCCAGGCGGCACGCCAGGCTCACGCTTCCATGGCCAGGGCCATCCAGCCGTTCCACACGGAGCTCGACGGCGACACCTTTTACTTCGCGACGACGAACGAAGTCGAGCACGCGGGGCTCCTTGCCCCCGGCGCCCTCGGCACACTCACAGGTGAGGTCGCGTGGGATGCCATCCTCGCGGCGTTTCCTGTCTAATCCTCCGCCACGATCTCCATCAGCCAGTTGTCGCGCATCGCGCCTTCGTGGTCCTCGTGCGCTTGGAGGACCTTCACCTTGCGGAAGCCCGCCTTCTCGTAGGCTCGGATCGCTCGCGGATTCTCCACCCGGGGGTCGATGACGACCTTCCGGGCGCCAGCCGCCAGGAGGTGTTCGACAACGTCCCGCACCGCCGCTGTGCCGAGGCCATGCTCCCAGTACTCAGGCTCGCCGATGAAAAGGTCGATGCCCCAGGTGCCCTCAGCGCTGTCGAGTTCGTAGCCGGCCGCGTCGGCGACGGGATAGTACTGGAGGTAGCCGATCGGTTTCCCCTCGCACTCCATCACGCGGCAGTCGAGCTTCTCCTTCGCGATCTCCTCGGCGCTCCACTCGGCGGCGGCCCGGGCGAAGTCATATGGCTTGTCACGGCCTTCGTACCATTCGAGCACACGCGGGTCGGAGAGCCAGCGCGCCATCAGACGCCAGTCGCGCTCCCCAGGTACAAAGCGGCGCAAAACAAGCCCCGGCACCGTCGTCGCGATGTCCGGGTCTACGTCACCCGCCTTTCCTTCCGTTGACCCTGCCATCTGCCTCGCTATCGCCGGCGATGATACCCTCCAGTCATGGCCGACCCGGAATGCACCTTCTGCGACAACCCGGCTGAATCGGAGTGCCCCACCTGCCACAACCTCTACTGCAGCGAGCACGGGGAGGACGTCTGCCTGCGCTGCATGGCGCCCGAATCGGCGCTGCCGGGAGCCGTCCTTTACCGCGGCTCGCTCCTCGTCCTCGGTGTCGCCTCGATCCTCGCGATCTGGCTCTTCATCCGGCCGCCGGAAGAACAGGCACATGTCCAGGCCGATAGCCCCGCCCCGACGTCCACATCGGTCTTCGCCAGCACCGCCACCCCAACGGCGGAAGGCGAACGCCCGACCGCTACGCCCACGACGGCTTCGCTGCCGCCAACGCCTACTGAGGCGGCCTCTCCCGCCGCAACGGCAACGCCGGACACCGATACCTACACGGTCCTGCCCGGCGATACGCTCGGCCTCATCGCCGAGCAATTCGACACCACGGTCGAAGCCCTCCTCATCGCCAATCCCGACATCACCGATCCGGCGAACATCAACGTGGGCCAGGTGATTACGATCCCGTGACCATGCTTGCCAGCGACCCCAACCTCCAGCGCATCGAACAGGAACGTCGTGCCCGCAACAGCGTCATTCGCAACGCCGTGATCTGGATGCCCCTGTTCATCGTCTCCTTCGGCTCCCTCCTGTTCTTCAGCTTCGATGTCTTCTTCAATGGCAGCGAGCACGGCGGGACGGTCTTTCTCCTCATCGTGCTCTCCATCCTCAGCTTCCTCTTTGGCTACCAGGGCATTCATGCCACCCTCGACCTCATCCACGGGGACACGACGATGGAGGGTATCGTGACGCGGCGCTGGTCGCGGACCGACTCGCTCGTCATCAAGAGCCACTACGTCCGCATCAACAACAACGAGATCTTCCGGATCGACAACTACTACCACGGTGACGCGAAGGCGGGAGATATTGTGCGGATTCGGTACTATCCGCGGAGCGCCGTCGTCATCGAGCTCGAAAAGCTGAAGGTCGAAGACGACGAAGATGCGCCCGCGCAGCTGGAAGCCGGCCCCAACTGGTAGCAGCCGCGGTCCCGTAATCCCGGCGGAGGCCGTGGCCGAACGAGCTTTCTACCGCACCATGCGCGACGTCCCCGACGACGAGCGCCCGCGCGAGCGACTGGCCACCCATGGACCAGAGGTCCTGAGCGACGCCGAGCTGGTCGCGATCGTCCTCGGTTCCGGCAGCATGGGCGAAAATGTCGTCGACCTGAGCCGGCGCCTTCTCGACGAGGCCGGTGGCCTTTCGGGGCTCGCCCGGGCAGATGTCTCAGCGCTGCAACGGTCGCGGGGGATGGGGCCTGCCAAGGCCGCCCAGGTGGCTGCCGCCATGGAGCTTGGCCGTCGTGCCGGCCGCATCGACAACGCCGAGCGCCCGCTCCTGACGACACCGCAGGCCGTCTTCAACTACATCGGTCACCGGTTCATGGGAAAGGGCGAAGAGATCGCTTTCGTGCTTGCCCTGGACACCCGGGGGCGCTTGCTCGGGGCGGCGAATGCCGTCGGCGGCGGGGTGAGCAGCGTCTCCGCCCGTGCCGCCGACGTCTACCGGGAGCCGGTCATCCTCAAGGCCACCTCGGCGATCGTGGTCCACAACCACCCCTCGGGTGATCCACGCCCGAGCCGTGCCGATATCCAGGTCACCCGCACGCTGATCGAGGCCGGGGACGCACTTGGTATCGAGTTGCTCGACCACATCGTCGTCGGCCAGAACGCCTTCGTCAGCATGAAGCGCGAACGCCTGGCCTTCGAGGACGAGTAACGCTGGTCAGCCGATCGCCAGCGCCCGCTCGGTGTTCGCCCAGCGATGCCGATTCAGGAACTCCGTCCAGCGCACGTCGTGAGCGGCGTGAGCGGCCGGGCCTTCAACGGGCTGGCCGGCCGGTGCGGCGTCTGGCGGCGTTACTGTCGTTGTTCTCTCACGTTGCGTCATCAGTTGTTCTCCTCGAACTTCTACCGTTGCGCTTTGGCACTCCCCTGTCGTCGATCCAGTTCACACAGGACAGCCGTGCCGCGCGATTGGCGCGCTCGCTGCGACGCGACAGGGAGGCTCGCTTGCGAACATGGAGCCGCCGCCACACAACTCCTGCCCGGGGCGCCACGCGCTATACTCGCGGCATGACCCAACCCGGCGGACAACGACGCGACCAGGTCTTCACCAGCGGCGACAGTTTCGACTTCGGCACCAGCCGGTCGAGCATGGAACGGATCCTCCGGGCGCGCGCACCCGTCGCCATCACAAGCGGCGAGCCGGGCCAGCAACCGTTCCTCGCCGGCGAACAGGGCCAGAAGTTGCTGGTGGGCGCCATCATCTCGACCTACTTCGGGGGCCCCATCGTTGCCGGCATGATTCGCAAGAAAGCGCGGGCGCGAGCTCGTCGCAAAGCTGAGGACAGCGGCTCCACGGACCAATGACCGTCCGGCTCGGCCTCGTCGGCACGCAGTACATCGGCAACCTCTACCTGCGCTCGCTTGAGCAGGTGCGCGGCATCGAAGTCGTTGCCGTCGCTTCGCCCAACACCGCTGCCGATTTCGCCGCCCGCTGGGGCATCCCCGCCCACTTCAAGGACTACCGTTCCATGATCGAGGCTTCGGACCTCGATGCGATCGCCATCGCCACCCCCAACGACCTCCATTACGACATCACCCTCGCGGCCGCCGACGCCGGTCTCCACATCCTCTGCGAGAAGCCACTGACGATGAGCCTGGAGGAGGCCGACGCCATGATCGCCGCCTGCGAGCGCGCCGGCGTCGTCTTCCTCTACGCCGAGAACCTGCTCTTCGCGCCGATGTACAACGGCGTCCGCGATGCCGCCAGGCGGGGGGTCGCCGGTACACCGTTCCTGGTGAAGCAGGCCCAGTGCCATGGGGGTCCTTACTCGCCCTGGTTCTGGGATGTGGAACGGGCCGGTGGGGGCGTGCTGCTGGACATGGGCTGCCACAGCATCCACGCGATCTGCTGGGTGATGGGCGACTGGCCGGAAGCGGTGACCGCTCACCTTGGCCGCTACTCGCACGCCGACAAGACCCTCGGCGAGGACCACTCGACGGTCCTCCTCCACTTCAGTGGGAACAGGCTGGGGATCGCCGAGAACTCGTGGGCGATGCCCGGCGGCAACGACTACCTCGAGGTCTACGGCCCGGAAGGGAGACTGACGGCGAACCTGGAGCGCGGCCCGGCAATGACCGCCTACCGCGACCCCGCCCGCGAGGGCGCCACTCCTGCAAAGAGCGGCTGGCTCCATTACCCCTACGCCGGCGCCTGGGAGTTTGGCTTCCCGCAGGAGCTCCAGCACTTCGTCGACGTGATCGAAGGCAAGGCCGAACTTCGCTCATCGATCGCCGACGGCCGCCGTGTCCTCGAGATCATCTTTGCGGCCTACGAATCGGCGCGGACGGGGGCGCGAGTAGCGTTGCCCTTCGCAAGCGACCGCGAAAAGCCTGTGGACCACTGGCTGGAAGGCTGAAGCTGCCCTCCGAAGGCGGCCCTTGCACCACTTTGGTGCGACGTTTTGTAAACGGTTGGTTGCAACTCCCCGTAACCCATTGACCCGCCGAAAGCGTGCTTGCTACCTTTCGCCTGACGAAGGATTGGGTCAAAAACAACCCGAACCGCCCCCCATCCCCGACCACAACTTCGCCCGGGCCAGACAAGCACTGTTCGAAATGAGAAAGAGGCTTGAGGCATGGCGAAACTACCGCGAAATCTCGGCGGACGATTCTGGGTGGAAGCTGTTGGAGCATCTCTGACCGGGCTGCTCCTCATCGTCACCCTGATCTCCATGGAATGGATCGAAATCGTCTTCGGTGTCGATCCCGACAACCACAGCGGCTCCCTCGAAATCGGGCTTATCCTGGCCTGCGCTGCCGCGACCTGTGTGCTCTCCCTGATGGCCCGCTACGACTGGCAACGAGCCGTCCGGTTGCCAGCCGCCCAGCAATGAGCCACTCGCTGGGGGAACTCCGGCTCGTCGGCATCTCGCACGCGACGGTCGTGCGGGAGGCGCTCGGAGGGCTCGTCCCAATCATTGCGACCGGCGACGGCGTCACGTTGTGGGAGCAGCCAAACTTTGCTGGCCGCTCGCAGATCCTCGGCGCGGGCCGCCACGCACTGACCGATTTCAACGACCTGACAAACTCCATCCGCGTGCCTTCGGGGTTTGTGGCGTACGTCTACGAACATGCCGACGGCGGCGGTGGCTTCGGCCTTTCCGTCGACCTCCTCGAAGACACCGCGGACCTCTCGGCCATCAACATGGGCGGGAAGATCTCGTTCGTGGATGTCTTCGCGAAGGAGCGCGACAACTTCGTCTGGGCGCGGAACAAACTGGTCAACGGCGACTTCGTGGCAGGGCACTGGGAGCGGAAACGCGCTCACCCGCCGCCCGAGACACCCGAAGACCACACACCCGTCGTCTCGGCGCCTATTCCGCCGCACGACCTGCCCCAACCGGCCGTCACCAGCGGAGGGACGCCGGCGGTACCCTCGTCCACCACAATCAAGAACGTTGACATCGGGAAGTTCGAAGCGTTCGGGTTCGCGCCACAGAGCCTCTGGGATGTCGCCGTGAACAAGCAGGGCGGGATCATCGGGAGCGACTACCGCGGGATCGAGGCGATTGGTTCGGCCGCCTTCGAGCGCGCGTCCAACAACCTCGCAATCCCCGACTCGTTCAACTTCTGGTATCCCCAGGCACAGCCGCGCGACCACCGGGGCGACGGTTCCGGCCATTTCAAGCGCACCCTGAGCGGCACGCTCCGCAGCTCGCAGGTGTCCGACATTGGCGGAACCTACGAGGACCATGACGTCAACATCGATATCGAGCCGTCCGAGGGATACACGTACCTGCTCACCGATGCGCATCCCCGGGAGTACACCGACATCATGTCGATGCAGTGGAACCTGTCGGCGCACCAGTTGGGCAAACCCGATTGCGACGACCAGGGGGCGATCGACGAGTTCACCTTCGTGGAAGCCGAGATCGATTCGAGCACGACGGCAAAGACATGGATCAATGGCGCCCTCGAACACGCCGTTGGGCGCCAGGTCTGCGTCTACGGTCCGTGGATCTACGACAAGGGACACTGCTGCCACTCCGAGATTCACCCTGCTGAGCAGATCTGGTGGAGTGACCCCGCCCCCGCCGGGAGGGTCTACTTCTGCAACCTCCTTGTCGATGAATCAAAGCGATTCTGGTGGCGGGACCAGATGGACGACGGCACCAAGCTCAAACCCTGGGGCGCTCCACCGATCACCGGCACCTTCGCTATCGCCTTCGAGACGAAAGTGAATGAGCCCGCGAAGCAGTTCGAGGTGTTCGTCCACGAAGTCCACAACGCGGCAACCGAACACGAAGACTTCCTCCGGCACCACCTGGTCTACGGCGGCACGACGCTCATCTCCGTCGTCCAGGATCCTGCCAGCCTGTTGAAGGTGTCGTTCGAGCACGTGGGGCTCGTGCAGCCGGATGTCGTCCGCGGGTTCATCGTGCTTGAGGCTACTGTCGGCACCTGCACCCAGGTCTCGACTACGGCTCACGCACTCAACGGGGTCCCCGTTCCCATCGGCGAGGGCGCCGACGTGAACACGATACCGGAGCAGTTCGAACGCCAGATCTTCCAGAAGGAAGCTGGCCGCCTGCTCATGTGGGTTTCGCAGGGCCACTACAGGGAAACCTGAGAGCCGACAGGAAACCGGGCTCGCGGCCGTCTATGAACAGGCGGCCGTGGGCTCAGGCGGTCGCGCTCCTCGTCGCCAGGGCGATGTGGGCGGGGGCGCGGAAGGCGGGTCGGCCCTCTTCGTCCACAAACTCCGCCAGGCGCTCCCGCGCCTTGGCCTGCAAGCCTTCGAGTACGCTCTCGTCGACGTGGTCGCTGAGCACCCACCCGCGGACGTCAATCTCGACCCATTCGTCGACCGAGGCAAAGCTGCCCCAACCATCCACGGTGTCGATGGCGACGACCGGAATGCCGGCAGCAGCGAACAGGTCACGGAGCTCGTTAGTGTCGCCGAGGATGAACGGCGACCGTAGCCCGGCGCCGGCATCGTGGCCCAGTTCATCCTCGATCAACTGCACCCAGGCGCCGTAGCCGGGGCTCGCTTCGAGAGCGTCCCAGGTGGCGACGACGAGCCGGCCGCCGGGAGCAAGCACGCGCCACATCTCGCGAAGGGCCCGCACGCGGTCGCCAAAGAACATGAGGGCAAACTGGCAGCCGACGACATCGAAGCTCCCGTCGTCGAAGGGAAGCGCCTCGGCCGAACCTGTTTCCCAGCGGATGCCGGGCCCCATCTCGGCGGCGACGGCGAGCATATCGGGGTTGATGTCGATCGCCGTCACATTCGCGGGGCCGACTCGCCGGGCCGCTTCGCGAGCAAAGACGCCGGTGCCGCAGGCAACATCGAGGACGCGCTCCGCAGATCCGAGGCCTGCGCGTTCGAGCAGGCGCTCAGGCCATTGCCCGAACAGCGCCGGCACGTATTGGTTTTCGTAGACCCGGGCGGCGCTCGTCGAGACCTGCCCGGTCGTAAGTTCCGTCATCTCGCCTGCCTCCTGTCATATTAGCACGACCGTTCGTACGTGGTAGAAAAATACGACCGGTCGTACAGTGGCGTCAAGCAATGCCCGGACCGAACGTACCAGCCCCCGGACGCAAAGAACGAGAAGACGGCCGCGCCACGCGTGAGCGCATCCTCGCTACCGCCGCCCAGCTCGCAACGACCGAGGGCCTGGAGGGCCTTTCGATTGGCCGCCTCGCCGAGGCAACCGGCCTCAGCAAGAGCGGGGTCTACGCCCACTTTCGTTCCAAGGAGGACCTCCAACTTGCAACCGTCGAAACGGCGAACGCCATCTACGGTGTGGAAGTGATCGCGGCTGCCGAAGGGGACGCGCCGGCCCTCGCCCGCCTCCAGGCTCTCTGCGAAGCCCAGCTTTCGTACACGGAACGCCGGGTCTTCGCGGGCGGCTGCTTCTTCGTCTCCTCGATGCCCGAATTCCGGGCTCGCCCGGGGCCGGTCCGGCAAAGACTGTCGGCGATCCTGGAAGCGTGGCTTGGTTTTCTCGCCGGGCTCATCCAGGAGGCCGTGAGTGAAGGTGCGCTGCCGAAGGACACCGATGCTGCCCAGCTCGCTTTCGAACTGACGGCAGTGCTGGAGTACGCAGACCTGCTCTACGTGATGGAGGACGACCGCGGCGCTCTCGCGAGGGCCCGGGCGGCCATCGGACGTCTGCTCAACGCCTAGTCGTGTTCCCGGTGGCGCCGCTCCAGCGGCTTCTCGCGCGCGAGGAGGTCGGCGCTGACCATGTCCGAATGGTCGCTGAGAACCGCGGCGGCTTGCTTCAGCGCCTCGTTCCAGTAGAGCGGGCCGATGAGTTCGCCCGCGCGTTCAAGCAAGAGTTCCGTCCCGAGGTCGCCGGCCTCGATGTCGAAGTGATCGCGCATGAACTGTTGCATCAGTCGCACGAGCTCGGTGCGCTCGCGGACGGGGAGGGCCTTGATCGGGTCTTTTTCGACAGCCATAGCGCGATCATACCCGCCGCACTAGCCTACGAAGGGCAGCGTCACCTCTCCGAAACGGACCTGGTCCCCTTCCTTCGCACCGGCCCGCCGCAGGTCTGCGATGACACCCCAGCGTTCCAGCCGCCTGCACGATCTCTTCGTCGGCACCCTCCATGTCCGTATCCATCATCTCGACAAATGAGACGACCCTCCGGCCCTCGACCTCGAAGGCGTGGTCGCCCTTCACGCGTACGGCGAACCGCTCCTCCCCGGGGGGGCGAAGCACAGGGATTTCCTCCGGCGGCGCCTCCTCTTCCGCCTTCCGGGCCGCGAGGACGAGCGCCATCAGCGTCTCGTTCAGGGCCTCGAGGCCGGTGCCATCTTCCGCGGAGATCACCCGGACATCGGTGCCAACGTGCTTCGCGAGGGTCGCGGAGGACTCGGCCGCAATCGCCGGATCCGTGTCGGCCTTACTGACCGCTACGAGGCGGGCGACATCGTCGAGCTTCGGGTCGTAGGCGTGGATCTCGCCTTCGATCAGCTCGTAGTCCGTTACCGGGTCAGGCGACGTGCAGTCGACCAGGTGCAAAAGGACGCGGCAGCGGCGCACGTGCTTAAGGAACTCGAACCCCAGTCCGTAGCCCTCGCTCGCCCCTTCGATGAGTCCCGGCAGGTCGGCCATGGTGTAGCGGTCGAACCGCACATTCACCACGCCGAGCATTGGCTCCAAAGTCGTAAACGGGTAAGAGGCGATCTTCGGGTTGGCATTGGAAACGGCGGCGAGCAGCGTCGACTTCCCCGCGTTCGGCAGCCCCACAAGGCCGACATCTGCCAGCAGCCGCAGCTCCAGGCGAATGGTGAGTTCTTCGCCCTTCTGCCCCTTAGCCGAGTAGTTCGGGGCCTGGTTGGTGCTGGAAGCGAACTTCTTGTTACCCCAACCGCCGCGGCCGCCATGGGCTACGAGCACCGTCTCGCCCGGCTTCTTCAGGTCGGCCAGCACACTATCATCCTCACAGTCGAAGACCACCGTCCCGGCCGGCACATCGACGGTGGTATCGGTGCCGTGAGCCCCGGACCGCAAGCTCGCACCACCGTTGCCACCGTCTCCCGCCACGTACTTCTTCTTCGAGCGGAAGCGCTCCAGCGTGTACACGTCATCCACCGCGCGAAGGTACACGCGGCCGCCACGTCCACCGTCGCCACCGTCGGGACCGCCCTTCGGTACAAACTTCTCCCGGTGGAAGCTGGTGAGCCCATGGCCCCCGTTTCCACCCCTTACCACTATCTCCGCGTTATCAAGCATCGTTCTTCCATTCTGACAGGTGGCGGGAAGGAGGGAGAGAAGATGATGAGGATGAGGCGTTGGGATCGTGGGAAACCCGTACCACAGGTTCGCGAGCGCAGGTCCGGAGTGCCGGATGCGAGCGGGATTGTTACCGGCTCCGGCGCCAGAGCGTTGGGATCCGGGCCCTGCGGCCGCTGGTGACAAAAGAATCCCCCGGGAAGACGGGCATCTCCCGGGGGATATCGAAACAACTTTGCCAATGGCGGCAGGGAACGCTTGCTAGCTCCCACCTGCCGGCTGATCGCTGAGCTGAGCGCGGCGGCGAAGGGCGACAGCCTCGTCCTCGCCGACCACCTTGCCCTCGCCCTCCTCTTCCTCATAGCGCATGCGATAGAGGTTGGCGTAGGCGCCGTTCTTCGCCAGCAGCTCGTCGTGTGAACCGACCTCGAGAATCTTGCCGTGGTCGAGGACGACGATGCGGGTGGCATCGCGGATGGTGGAGAGCCGGTGGGCGATGACGAAGGAGGTGCGGTCCTTGAGGAGGCGTCCGAGGGCGCGCTGGATGACGACCTCGGTCTGGGTGTCCACATACGCCGTCGCTTCGTCGAGGACGAGGATGCGAGGCGCGGCGAGGATGGCCCGGGCGAAGCTGAGGAGCTGGCGCTGGCCCACCGAGAGGTTCTCGCCCGCGTTGCTGGAGGATGGTGTCGTAGCCGTCCTCCAGCTGCTGGATGAATTCGTCGGCGCCAACCGCGGTTGCTGCCGCGGACGATGTCCTCGTCGGGGACGTTCTCCATGCCGTAGGCGATGTTCTCGCGGATCGTGCCACTGAACAGGTACGGGTTCTGCAGCACCACGCCCATGTGGCGCGTCAGCGAGAGGCGCTTGATGTCGCGGATGTCGTGACCGTCGACGCGGATGGCGCCGGCGGTGACTTCGTAGCCCCGGCTAATGAGCGACGTGATCGTCGTCTTGCCGGCGCCGGTGTGCGCCGACGAGGGCGATCGTCTCGCCGGGTTCGACGTGCAGGTCGATGTCGTCGAGCACGGGGATATCGGGCACGTAGTGGAAGGAGACGTGGTCGAAGTCGACGCGCCCCTCGACGTGGTCGAGCTCGATGGCGTCTGGCTTGTCCTTGATGCTGTCGGTTCGGTATCGAGCACTTCGAAGATGCGCGTCCCACCGGCCATGGCGCGCTGGAGCATGGTGTACTGCAGCACGAGGTCGCGGATGGGGTCGAAGAAGCGTGTGACGTAGACCGTGAAGGCCGTGAGCACGCCGAGGGTCGCCGGGGCGTCGAGGTCGCTGGCGCGGAGGCGCGATAAGGCCACCGACGATGAGGACGGCGCAGGTCGCGATCGAGATCGCCAGTTCGATGACCGGCATGATCGTGGCGCTAAGGGTGCCGGCCCAGATGTTGGCGTTCCGGTTGTCCTGGTTCAGCAAGTCGAAGCGGCGGGCTGTTCTCTCCTTCGCGCGACATCGACTGGATCGCACGGACGCCGCAGACGTTCTCGCCCAGGGTGCCATAGAGCTGGCTGATCTTGATGCGGACGTTGATGAAGGCCGCCCGGGCGTGGCGTGCCCAGATGACCATCACGAAGATGAGCGGCGGCACGACGGCGAAGGTGACGAGCGCCAGCTGCCAGTCCTTGATCATGAGGACGACGATGACGATCCGAGGCCGACGAAGTCAGCGGCGAAAGTCAGCGAGCCTGTCGTCAGCAGCTCCTGCATGACGGTGACGTCGCTCGTGAGGCGGCTGATGATGCGGCCAACTTCCATCTCGTCGAAGAAGCTGAGGGAGAGGTCCTGGACGTGGTCGTACATCTCGGTCCGCAGCTGGAGGAGCGCGTTGCCGATCCACGCCGTGGTCAGTTGCTGGAAGAAGGCCGAGGCCCAGCCAAAGACCGCGAGCCCTGACCATGAATCCGAGGAGGACAAACACCTGGTGCTGGTCGCCGCGAGCTCCCGCCTCCACCGTGAAGCCGATGAGGAGCGGCAGTGAGGAACTGGCAGATGGCGAAGGTCATCATGCAGATGAAGGCGACGATCGCTTGCCAGCTTGATATTGCGCGAGGTAGGGCCAGATGCGGCGTACGACTTCGGCGTCGTAGGCCTTGCCCAGGTACTCGTCGTCCCAGCCGTCGGAGCCGCGGCCACCGCGCATTCCGCCTTGCTGGCCACCAAGGCCGGAACTCCAGCCGCCGGCGCCGGCGCCACCCCAGAATGCCCATCTAGTTCCCTCCCCCTGTCGCCGGCACCGATTGTGAGGCGCCAAAGGCAGGCGATGTGCCATTCCGTATCTCACCCAGCGCTTCTTCCTGGTCTTTCAGCTCGAGGTCGTAGATGCGCCGGTAGAGCCCGTCGTTGCGCGAGGAGTTCGTCGTGCGTCCCTCGCTGCTACCACGCGCCCGTGGTCGAGGACGACGATTTCGTCCGCCCGCATGACCGTCCGCAGCCGCTGGGCGATGACGAAGGTCGTGCGTCCCTTCATCAGCTCCTGCAGCGCCTGCTGGATGAGGAACTCGGTCTGCTGTCCACGCTCGCCGTCGAGTCGTCGAAGATGAGGATGCTCGGGTCCAGCAGCAGCGTCCGCGCAATCGCGATGCGCTGCTTCTGGCCACCCGAAAGGGTGACCCCGCGCTCGCCGACCCACTCGTCGTACCCGTAGGGCAGGCTCACGATGAAGTCGTGGATGCGCGCCGCCTTCGCGGCCCGCTCGATCTCCTCCATGCGTCGCATCCGGCCGCCCGTAGGCGATGTTGTCGCGGATGGTGCCGATGAAGAGGAACACGTCCTGCTGCACGATGCCGATGTTGCTTGCGCAGCGAATCGAGCGTCATGTCGCGCACGTCGATGCCGTCGATCGTGATGCGGCCCTCGGTCACGTCGTAGAACCGCGGGATCAGGTTCACGACCGTCGACTTGCCGCTCCCGGCCGGACCGAGCAAGGCGATGACCTTCCCGGCGTGGCGCCTCGATGTCGATCTCCTGGAGGACCGGCGCTAGACGTGTCGTAGCCGAAGCTGACGTTTTCGAAGCGGACGTCGCCGCGACGGGGGCCGAGCGCGACTGCATCCGGCTTCTCCTGCACGGCCGACTGCGCGTCGAGCAGTTCGAAGACGCGCTCGGACGACGAGATGGCCGCGCGCGAGAAGGTGAGCAGAAGCCCAGCGTGCGGACCGGCAGCTGCAGCAGGTTCAGCCAGAGGGCGAAGGTGAGGAGCTCGCCTGCGTCAGGTGGCCTTGCGTGATGAGCCAGGCGCCGAAGCCCACCGTGATTGCGATCTGCAGTGCATCGAGAGCCCTGCATGAGCGGGCTGGTGTGGCCATGACCTTGGCCTGGTAGTAGCTCAGGTCCGCCTGGGTGCTGCGAGCGACTTGCGGAACTTCGTCGCTCTCGAACCGTTCGCGGCTGAAGGCCTTGACCACGCGAATGCCGGTAAGGCCCTCTTCGGCGATGCGCGTCATTTCCGCATGTTCTGCTGGACCTGCAGCCAGATCGGGCGCACCGCGCAGGCGCAGCACAATCGAACGCCAGCCGATGAAGGGCAGCGTCACGAGGCTGACCAGCGCCAGCTGCCAGTTGATGATGAACATGCCGGCGATGGAGATCGACCAGCAGCACGACGATGTAGAGCGAGCCGGAGGAACCCCATGCTGACGAAGATCCGGATGCTCTCAACGTCCTGGGTCGACGCGCGACATCATCTGGCCGGTCTGCACCTTGTCGTGGTAGGCGTAGCTGAGGCGCTGGAGGTTGTCGTAGATGTCGTTGCGGATGTCGTAGGCGACACGCTGGCCAATGCTCTCGGCCAGGTACTGCTGGCCGAAGGCGGCGACGCCGCGCCCCAACGCTAAGGCGATCAGCGCGAGGGAGGCGAGGACGAGGAATTTCTCGCTGCCGTCGAGGCTGACGACCTTGAGCGTCCCGTTGGCATCGGGGGCACGCTGCGGGTCAAGGCCAAAGTCAATGGCCCAGCCGGTGAGGACTGGGCCGACGAGCACCAGCATCGCCGCGAAGACGACACAGGTGAGGACGAGAGCAAGTTGGCCCCGGTACAACCCAATATAGGGAAGGAGGCGTCGCAGATGCCGCAAAATCACACCCCTTGAATAGACCAACCTAGCACACCCTCACGCTAGCGTGAAGGTGGATCACGGGGTGATTGGCGGTGATTGATCTCGCGTGAAAAGCGCTCGTACGGGGTTGTTATGCGAACGGCGAATCCTTAGAATCGCGCAATCCTCCCGGGGGCCACCGCGTTGGCTGAAAAGCCGCAGGCAGATCCCGACCCTTCCGGCTCCCGCCTCATGACGACGAACGCGCCGCCAGGCTCCGGGTCGGGAATCACGCTGGCCGGCTATCACCCGGGCGGTTCAGGCGCGGGGCCCGGGGTGAGTTCGGGAGGGGTCGGCGTTGGCCTCTCCGGTGAGACTCCCAGCGGTCTGACCAGCAAATTGCCCTTGAGCCAGGGCCTGGACCCTTCCTTTACGAGTGGTGGCCTCTTTGGGCCAGAGCCCGACGACGGCAGTGGTGTTGAGCTACCGGTACAACCTTCCTACCACCAGCATTCGACGGCCATGAGTGACTTTGGGGTGAGCTCGGGGCCGAGTATTGATTTCACGCCTGAGGACATGCCCGAGGCCCCCGATAGCCAACCTCCGGGACCGGCTGCCGAGCCCGGGAGTGGTCTCGACATTCCGACGGAGCTACCTCCCCAGTGGTGGGGAAGTGCGGGCCACCCGCCCCCGCCGGAAGACACCTATCAGGAGGGCGATAGCGTCCTCGAACTTCTCGACGACGACGACGCGCCGACGGTCGTCAGTTAGCAAACGACAGGAGTAGCGCTGGTGGCCGAAAAGCCGGAAGCCGTTCAGGAACAGTTAACAACCGAGGAAGCGCTTGCCCAGCAGCTTATCTCCGAAAACCCGCCCCCGGGCCTCCAGTCGCAGATACAAGCGCAGTTGAGGGAGTGCCCGATCTGCGGCGAGGTCGCGGGCACGGCCGACATATGTCCCCACTGCGAGTCGCCGCAGAACAATGCACCCAAGCCCGATACAGCATCTCTCCAGTCTCTGGGCGGACAGGAAGCATAGCGTGGCCGAAAAACCGCAAGCTGAAGAAACCGTCGTCCCCGATACGACCGGCCTCATCCAGGCAATCCAGGAAGGGACGGCAACTGTTGCCCAACTGCGAAGCGTACGGGCCGCCATGGATCTTTGTCCCTCATGCAACGAACCGCGCGGGGGCCAGTCTCCCTGCCCGCACTGTGGCATGCGGTGAAGTAGCCAGCAGCGTCCTTGTCCCACACCGAGCAGCTCACGCGCGCAGTGCTGGGCCGTCCGGGGAGTCCCTCTCCCCTCGCCGGCATCGAGCAGGAGTACTACGTCTTTCGCGACGGGTGCCGGGTCGATTTTCGTGACCTGATCCACGGCCTCGCAGTTCCCGGCCTCCGCATAGACCCTGGCGATACCAACGCCTACCGGCTCAACACCGGGTATGCCTTCACAGCCGACGAAAAGGAAGCCGAAATCGTCCCACCGCCGGTGGCCATCGCGCCGGGGTTCGCCTCGATGCTCGCAGCGGCCTCGCGTCGTGGGTTCGATCAGGTTCGAGCAGTGGTGCCGTCCGACTACGAGCTGGCCGGCGCCTCCACCCACATCAGCGTCTCATTTCCGGGGCTCGACCTGGACCGCGCAACGCTGCTGTATTCGCGAGGCTTTGCGGCTGCGCTCATGCTGGTGTGGGGCCCGAACAGCGGCGAAGGACTGTTCATTCGGCCGCGGCCGGGGCGTCTCGAATTTTGCGGCGAGTTCATCGATGGCGACCGCCTTGCCCAGGCCGCGCTCTTCGTCGCGGCGAGCGTCGCCACCCTGGCGCCGGTCCTCAGTGGTGAAATAGCCCCGCCGCCGTTCCTGGCCACGACCACCCGCCCGGCGCCGGAGCGGCTCGGCGTGGAACTTCGGCGGGACAGTTTTGGCGATGACCTCTATCGCCTTGGCCGGGCCGCGACGGTGCGTCTCGCCGGCGGTGGCCAGGTGGCGGCGAACCAGTACCTCCGGGACAGCTGGGGCTTCGTGGTCCCCGCGGCGACGGGGATAGCTCTGCCCGCCGAGCTCGCCCGCTTGCAGGCCGCCATCGCCGGAGATGCACCGCTTGGCGTGGAAGAGCCGTTGCACCACGTGGTCCGTCAGCTTCCTTCGCGAGAGCCGGTGTTCGCCCACGCCAACCCACCGCAGGAAGGCTGGGAACGCCCCGGGCAGGTGCGGGTCACACCCCTCTGGGAGACCTGGCAGCACACGGTCTATCGCGTCCGCCAGAACGGCACCTCGGCGGTCGTCCCGGTCCGTCGCGAACGGCTGAGTGCCTTCGCGGAGTTCGTTGAAACCGGCGGTTTCGATGCAGTCCCGATGAAAGTCAACGGTGTCCTCGCTCGGCGTGAGGACCTCGATAGGCCGGCGCTGTATTCGAGCCTCGCAGCACCGACGTTGCTGTTGCCGGTCGAGCGGGAACCGGGGGTCATTCGGCTCCAGAACACGTCCGGGGCGAGTTCTTCCGGACCGCCTGTGGTGGCTAGCCCTGCTGTGGATCGGCCCTCATCAACGGCGACCGAAAGCCAGCAGCGGACAGACCGGTTTGGCAAATGGCTGTTCTTTCCCCCGGTGACGTCCATTTCCGATGGGGAGCCCATACCCGTCTCGTTCGTCGGCGAAATCCCACTGATTCCACTTCCACCGAGGCGCTGGTTGCCGCCGCCGATGCTCGTCGGAATAGGAACCCTGATTACCATCGCCACGCTGATCTCGCTGATGTTCCTTACGGGGATTCCTCCGTTCGACGATTCCACGACCGATGCCAGCATCCCGACGGGTGATCAACCAACTCCCCCGGGTGATGGCGAAGCGACGCAGCCCCCTGCCGACGATGATGGCCAACCGACCCCTGACGACGGCCAGGTTCCGCCCGATGACGGGCAGCAGCCGCCGGACGATGGAGGCCAGCAGCCTCCCGACGACGGCTCGTCGGAATCCACCACCAGACGGTGGGAGCTCGCAACCACCGGACGACGGAGGTCAACAACCGGGCGATGGTGGAAGTCCGCCGCAGGGCGGAGGCGGACAGCCGGACCAGCCGACGCCGGTGCCCACGCAGCCTCAGCCCACACCCATTCCGACGCCGGTGGAGCCGACCCCTACCGAGGTACCACCGACACCCGTCCCGGTTATCCAGTCGGGCTACTACACGCTTACTGTGGTAGCGATCGACAACCCGCACTCGTGCTGCATCAATCCGCCGGGCACATCGGTACTCACGTACCTCTTGAAGGGGCAGGACACCGGGAATATCTACTTCCACATCGAGAACCTCATTGGCCCCGCCGCCCCTGATGTTGTGCTCGAAGGTGGCCCCTTCACGGGCGACGGGCCGTACACGCTGAATGGCTCCGGGACCTTCCTCAATTCGTTCAACAATGTGCCCGTGATGTTCACATTCACGCTTGCCAACCGGCACCTGGACGGCACCCTCTACGTCGGGGGCGCGAACCTCCCCAACAACGCCCAGGCGTCCTGGCACATGTTCGGAGACTGGATGGCGCCCGTCCCCTGAGCCGCGGCGAAAGTCGTACCATTCCGCCATGAGGATCGAGCCGGGCAACTGGGTGAGCCTGGGATATGGCGCCTACGCTCGTTCGGACGAGGTGGTGGCGTTGCGGCCCATCACGGAGGGGCGGGGGCCGGGCCGGCGGACGCTTGGTCTGGGTGCGTGGCGTTGGCGAGCCGATTGTCGCCTCGCGTTCGGAGGACGCGATCACGCGGGACCTCGTGGCGCCCGGCGACCGCTCGCTCCGCGCGGACCAGCTGGCGACGGCACTCGAGCGATTGGTCGAGGCTTCGGAGTCGCTCCCGCCGGTGCTTCAGCGGGCCATCAGGCAGGAAACGGGCCAGGACTTTTCGGCCCTGGCCCGTGACGGGAGAACTGCACTCGACGAGTAGCTGCTAGTTGTCGCTGCTATCCGATTCGGTGTCGACAGAGTCACTGACGACGTTGAACTCTTTGTCGAGCTGGACGTCGACCTGGTGCCCGTCGGGCATCGTGACCTCGACCTCGTAGTAGGAATCTTCGTCACCCACTTCGGTCTCGGTCACACGGCCGGCGCCGGTGTAGGCCAGTGCCGCATCGCTCGCCTTCTGCAGGGCCTCGCCCGTAATCGGCTGTTCGTTGTCGTCCATACCGGTTGCGGCGATAGCCGTTGCCGCGACCGCTCCGGCGGCGATGACCGCCCCGGCGGCGAGGTAGAGTCGTTTTCGCTGCATCGCGGGTTCCTTTCGCAAGGTGATAGGCCCACGGTACGTCGTCGCCGCTGAACCCGGGCTGAATCAGGCGGGCATTGCCGTACGATGCGGATATGGCCGAGTTTGTCCTTTCCCAACAGCGTGACGGGTACACAGAAGTCGTCCTCAATCGGCCCGAACGCCGGAACGCCCTGATCCAGCCGCTGGGCGGCGAACTGCGGGATGCCATCCGTGCCGCCAGTGACCCGGCCGCGCCGGCCGTCATCCTGCTTCGAGGCGAGGGCGGCGCGTTCTGCTCCGGTCTCGACCTGAAGGCGATGAACGCCGACCCGCCGCCACCGTGGCGGGCGCAGCAGGGCGAAACGATGCGCGAACTGCACGTGTCGCTGTTCGAGTGCCCGAAGGTGATTGTCGGGGCACTGGAGAAGTACGCCATCAACGCCGGGGCGGCCCTCGCTCTTGCCTGCGACCTCCTTGTCGCCGGGGACGAGTCGTACTTGCAGGTGGGGGAAGTGCAACAGGGGATCGCCGCCCCGAACAACCTTGCCTGGTTGCGCGCCCGCTTCAGTGAAGCCATGGCCGCAAACATCGTCTTCAGCGGCCGCAAGCTCTTTGGACCCGAACTGGTCTCGATGGGCATCGCGCTGCGTTCGGTGCCCGAAGGTTCGGTGCTGGAATCGGCGCGCGAATTGTGCGGGGAGATCGGGAGCTATCCGCCCGCGGGCATCCTCAACAGCAAGGCGATCATGCGGGCCCTTGGCCCCGTGAAGGATGCCGGTATATGGTTCGCCACCGCGGCGACCTCAGGCCCTCACCGGGGAAGTGGCGGCCCGCTCCCGCCGGTGCGTTAAACCAGCCGCATCCGCATCCCGCCGACCATCACGACGTCACCGTCGACGACGCAGCCACGGTCGGCGGCCGCCTTCTTCACCTTCTTGCTATCCACCACCGCCATGTCGAGGCCACCGAGACCGTCGCCGCGGCCATCGGTCGCCGGCACGAAGCGGAGGGTGGCATCGTCGAGGGCGATGGTGGCGATGCCGTGACGTTGCTCCACCGGCCGATCGACCACGGCAGACCAGCGCTGGGCAAGCAAGCCCGGTTCGTCCGCCTGGATCTCCGCTGCGACCATCGCCAATGTCACGTCCGTCTTCTTCGCCCGCAGCCAGTTGTCACCGGCCGGCGACCAGGGGCCGGCGGGATCCTCCGCTCCCTCGTTCTGGCGGAGTTCGGCGATGGCGCCCGGGAGATCCTTGGGGTGGAGCTGGATGCCGTGGTTCTCACCGCGCTTCGCATCCATCACCAGGCGGATGCCGAGGCCGGTGACGCGCGCCTTCGCGGCCTCGCCATCATCGCACTGCATGATCACCATGTAGCCGCCGTCGCCGCCGCGCCGTTCGAGGTAGCGTCCGCCCGCTGTGTTCTCCTGGATGGGCGCTACCACTTCGAGGAAGTTGTTGCCGACCGGCATGAGGAAGTTGTGAAGGCCGAAGCGGCCGACGCCGGGGTCGCGGTGACAAACCTCCAGCCCAAAGATGGCGCCTAGGTCCGCTTCCACCGCGTCGAGATCCTTCGCTACCAGGCAGATCTGTCGCATTCGCAGCATCGCGCTCACCGTCCTTTGAACTCGGGCTTTCGCTTCTCGCGAAAGGCGGCGCCGGCCTCCCGGGCGTCTTCTGTCGCGCCGGATCGGACGTGGCGTTCGGCTTCGCGCATCATGGCGTCGGCGAACCCGAGCCGTTCGCTGTCGGCGAAATTGGCCTTGATGTTACGCATCGCGATGGGGGCTGAAGCGGCCAGGCGCGCCGCCAGGGCTGAGACCGATTCCCTGAACTCCTCATCCGGGTAGACCTTCGAGACGAGCCCGATGCGCTGGGCTTCGGCCGCCTCGATGGCGTCGGTGAGGAAGTACAGCTCCCTCGCTTTCGCGGCGCCAATCAGGCGGGGAAGCGTCCACGTCCCCCCGAAGTCGCCGGAAAGTCCCACATTCGCGAAGGCGGTGAGGAACTTCGCGGAGGCCGCGGCCACCCGCAGGTCGGCGGCGCAAGCCCAGGCGAACCCGGCGCCCGCGGCCGCCCCATTCACGGCGGCGATCGTCACTTTTGGCATCTCATGGAGAAGCTGGGCGCTCCGTTCATACCCCTGGAGGACACCGATCCGGGCATCGATGGTGCCGGTGCCGAGGATGTTGCGCGCGGTGAGGTCGGCGCCGGCGCAGAAGCCCCTTCCCGCGCCGGTGAAGACAACGACGCGGACGGCATCGTCTCCCGCTGCTTCTTCCAAAGCCTCGACGCCTCCGCGAGGAGTTCGGCGGTCATGCTGTTCAGGCGCTCCGGCCGGTTGAGGGTGACGGTGGCCACGCCATCGGCCACGTCGTAGAGGACGGTTTCGTTCATCCGTGGACCTCCGGCGGCGCAGCTTACGCCATGCGGCAGGCCCGCGAGACTACTCCTTATAGAGCCGCACTCGCAGGCTCTTGAGACCCCGCAATACAACGTGGTCCTTGTAGCGCGGTTCCTCGGCCAGCTCGATGCGCGGGAAGGTCTCGAGGAGGGACCGGAACGCCGCCTGCCCTTCGGCCCTTGCCAGGGGCGCGCCGAGGCAGTGGTGGATGCCGCGGGCGAAGGCGAGGTGGCGGATCTCGTCGCGGCCGATGTCGAGCTTGTTGGGGTTGGCAAAAACTCTTGGGTCGCGGTTGGCCGAGCCGAGCAGCTCGAGCACCCGTTGACCCTTCTTGATCGTCTTGCCGTACATCTCGACATCCTCGAGCGCGGTCCGCCCATCGGTCTGGACAGGGCTGTCGTAGCGCAGCAGCTCTTCGACCGCGTTCTCCATGAGGCCCATGTTGTTGCGCAGCCGCTCGAGCTGGTCGGGACTCCGCAGCAGAGCCAGCATCCCATTGCCGATGAGGTTGGTGGTCGTCTCATTGCCGGCCACGAGCAGGAGTCGGAGCGTGCTGAGGAGTTCGGCCCGGCTCAGCCGGTCGCCCGATTCCTCGACCGCGATCAGGGCGGAGACGAGGTCCTCACGTGGTTCTTTGGCGCGCTCGGCGACGATGTTCTCGAAATAGTGCGACAGTTCATCGAAGGCGGCCTGGGCCTTCTTCGTCTCCTCCGGCGTGATCGTCGGCTCGAGCGTACGCGCCACGGGGTCGCTCCAGCGCTTGAAGTCGTCGCGGTCTTCCGGGGGCACGCCCAGCATCTCGGCGATGACCACGACTGGCAACGGAAAGGCCAGCACCTCCATCAGGTCGACAGGCTTGCCTTCGGGCAGGCTTTCAACAATCTCGGCGACGATTTCGGCGATGCGTGGCTTCAGCTGTTCGATGGCGCGGGGCGTAAACGCCTTGTTCACCAGCCCGCGCAGCCGCGTGTGGTCCGGCGGATCAACGAAGAGCATGCTCGGGGCGTCGTCTGCGAAGACAGGCTCCTGGGGCACGTCGCGCTGCATCGTGACGTCGGCATTCGACCAGCGCTTGTGGTCGCGCAGCACTTCGTCGCAGTCTTCGTGGCGGCTCAACACCCAGCCGTTGACCAGGTGGGACCAGTGCAAAGGATCGCGGCCGCGCAGGCGTGCGTAGGTGCGGTACGGGTCCTGGTGAAAGGAGTCGGCGAGGGGGTTGTAGACGACACGGCTGGAAAGCCATTCGCGGGCAAGAAGTCCGCGAATGGCGACGGGCATGATCAGACGGCGTGTGTCCACCATTGGAGGCGCTCCGCGTGGGATGGATCAAACTCTAGCGGAGCCGAACGGGCTTCGATACTTGTGGGCAAAAGAAGAGCGCCCTGGCTTGCCGTGCTGTCGAGGGCAACGGCCGCCCGGGGCGCTTGTTCGCTGCTCCACGCCGGCGGGGTTGCGACGCGCGAAGCTGCTGAGCGAACGTTTACACCGCGTCAGGGGCGGGCGGGAGTGCCCTTCGTAAACTCTTTGCAAATGGACGGCCGATCTTCGCGCCGGTTCAAACGTTCCGTAATGAACCCACAATCGCGGCCGTACTTATGGCTCTTGCGGCGGCTGCGACTCGGCCGGATCGCGCAACAGTTCGTAGACGATCGCGGCCAGGATGGTGCCCGCGATCGGGCCTACCCAGTAGACCCAGTGGGAGTTCCATTCGTTGGCGGCGACCGCCGGCCCGAAGCTGCGGGCGGGATTCATGGAAGCGTTGGCGATCGGCCCCCAGCCGGTGGCGGCGACTGCCACCCAGCCGCCGATCGCCAGTCCCGCAAGGGTGCCCTCGGCGCGGTAGTCGGTGGCGACACCGAAGATGACGAGGCCGAGGAAGAAAGTGAGGATGATTTCACTCCAGAGGGCGGCGTCGGCGCCACCGATCCGTGGCAAGGTCGCGCCGGCGTCGCCTTCACCCGAGACGATGGCGACGATGGCCAACCCGGCGAGGACGGCCCCGGTGAGTTGGGCAGCGATGTAACCGGCGGCGCGGCCGGGCGAGATTCGCCTGAGGGCAAGGAAGGCGATGGTGACGGCGGGATTGATATGGCAGCCGGAGATGTGCCCGAGGGCATAGATCATCGCCATCACTGTGAACCCGAAGGCGAGGCCGATGCCGACGTCGCCGACGGCGCCACCGCTGGCGTGGTCGACGGCCGCCGAACCGGGCCCGGCGAAAACGAGGGCGAAGGTGCCGATGAGTTCGGCGAGATAAGGGGCGATCTTCGGTTGGGGCGCTAGCACTGAGCGGCCATCCTACGGCTGTTTGTTAACACCCCGTTAGCATGCTTCCACGGCTATCCTGCCTCCGATGCGTCGGTTCGTCACCCTGATGGTCAACCACCAGCTCTATCACTTCGGGGGAGATCAACAGGCCGCTGAGCACCATTCGGGGGCAGCTCTCTTTGTAGGCCCGATGACAACAAATGACAACAAATGACAACATCTGACAAGATGTGAACATGTCTGCCGATGAAGCCGGACCCGAGGAGTTGCCCAACGTCCGCGAGGGCCTGCTGTCCGTCCCGGAAGCAGCGAAGGCCCTCGGGATCAGCGTCTCGACCGCCTGGCGCTGGATCGACCGCGGCATCCTCCCCAGCGTCCGGATCGGCCCCAGGCGGGTGTTCGTCCGCCGCGAGGACCTGCAGCCCCTGCCCGTCGAGGGAAAGAAGCCCCGGATCACGCCTCCCCCACGAATGACGGAGGCGGAGCAGCGCCGTGCCTGGAAGGCTATCGAAGCGACTCGGAAACTCCGGGAAGCCCTGTTCGCCGCCAACGGGTACAGGCCGTTCGAACCCGAAAGTTGGGTGCTCATCAACGAGGCTCGAGACGAACGCTCCCGGCAACTCATGGAGAACACGGGCCTCGATGATGCCCCGTCGTGATCGTCGTCGACGCCAGCGTTGCGGTGCAGTGGTTCTACACGGAGCCGTTGTCGACTCGAGCCCACGTCCTTTTGGAAAGCACGAGGAGCGATGGCGAGGTCTTAGCCGCGCCGGGACTGCTCCTGACCGAATTCTCCAACCGGGTGCGCCAGGCGGTACGTAGGGGCGAATCAGTTGACGTCGCGGAGAGGGTTGTCGATCAATTCTGCCAGCTGCCTATCGCGATCCTGCCAAGATTGCCAGACGAGCTGCGCATGGTGACTCGCCGCGCACTTGCCATCGCCAACCGGTTCGACCTTCAGGCTACCTACGACGCCCACTACCTCGCGCTGGCCGAGTTGCTGGATTGCGACTTCTGGACCGCCGACCGGCGGCTGTTGAATACCCTCGGTGACCGCCTGCCCTTCGTCCGCGACCTGGCGACGTTCCCCGCCTGACCTCCATCCGGTGCCGGCGTATGCTCCGCGCCACATCAAACAACCGGAGCAACGCCCGAGAATGAGCTACGACAACCTCACCCTGGACCGCCACGAGAACGTGGCCGTCATCACGCTCGACCGGCCCGAAAAGCTGAACGCCTTGAGCCGCGACCTTCAGAATGAGATGCGCGCGGCCGCCGCCGAAGTGAAGGCCGACGACAGCGTCCGCGCCGTCATCTGGACCGGCAGGGGTCGTGGCTTCTGCTCGGGCGCGGACCTCACGGGCGGCCGCCCCGGCGACGATTCGACGCCGCCCCAGGAGGACCGCCTGGACGAGATGGGCTGGGTCGGCAAGCAGGCCATGGCCATCTACCACCTGGACAAGCCGACGATCGCCGCGGTGAACGGCGTGGCTGCCGGCGCCGGGATGTCGCTCGCGCTTGGCTGCGACATGCGCGTCGGCAACAAGGATGCTCGCTTCAAGACCGTCTTCATCGAGCGCAGCCTCTCCCCGGACAGCGGCATGAGCTTCTTCCTCCCCCGCATCGTCGGCTACTCGCGCGCGGCCGACCTCATCTACACGAGCAGGGCTGTCGATGCCGAGGAGGCCTACCGCATTGGCCTTCTCGACCGTCTCTGGGAGGACGGCGACCTCGTCGGCCAGGCCGTCGACCTTGCGAACCAGATCGCTGCCTGGCCGCCCATGGCGATGCGCAGTGCCAAGCGCGTGCTGCAACACAACATGCACGTGGGACTGGAAGAAGCGCTCCGCTACGAGACGGCCGGCCTTGGGTTCGCCCGCAAGGCGCCGCACGATGTCGCCGAAAGCCGCGCCAGCTTCGTTGAGCGCCGCAAGCCGAACTTCACGGGGGAGTAGGGCGAAGCGGTCGCTCCCTCACTCGTACTGCATGGCGCAGACGATGTTCCCTTCCGGGTCGGCGAACTCGATGAGCGAGCCAACGCCCGGGATCGTCGACCGCTCCGAGCGGATGCTGCCGCCCTGTTCGACGACGGCTGCACTGGTCGCTTCCAGGTCGGGCACGCCGATCGTGCAGCGGTAGCCCACCATCGCGTCGTCACCACGGCGCGGTTCGATGCGGTTGTACAGGGCGCCCTCGATGCCAGGCGCTTCCGATGTGCCCGTCTCGATCCGGTAAAAGCCCGGCGGTCCCCAGGCTTCGAATCGCCAGCCGAATACGGCGGAATAGAAGGCCTTTGCTCTCTGGACATCGTCGGCCTGGACGGCGAAGTGGACGACCCCGTTGTTGTTTAAAGCATTTGCCACGAGTGACGGCCTCCGAGCGTGTTCGGGCGCACGTCCGTCGCCCTGCATCCCCGCTGGAGCTGGGTCGCGGCGTGGCCGGCTGGCGCTTGCATCGCCCGCTTGTGGCGGGTAACCATAGCAAAATCACGGATACCGAGGAGCTTCCCGCCGTGCCCACGACGGACCGCGCCGAACTCGAACTCAGTTCCCTTCCGCTGCTCGCACGCCTCCCCACCGAGGATGTGCGCGCTCTCGCTTCTCACGCCCGGCTGCAGGCCTTCCGGGAGGGGGCGGCCGTGGTACGCGAAGGCGAGCCGGGCGACTCGCTCCATGTCATCGTCTCCGGCGCCGTCCGCATCTCGGTCTCTTCGCCGGAAGGTGAGGAAGCGACGGTGGCCGCGCTTGGGCCGGGCGACTGTATCGGCGAGTTCTCGATCTTTGATCGCCTGCCGCGTTCCGCCACGGCCACGGCTACCCAAAAGACACAGACGTTCGTGGTCACGCGCGAGGACTTCGGGAGCTGGCTCCAGGGCCGGCCCCATGCAGCCATGGCCCTCCTGGAGACGATGTCCCTGAGGCTGCGGCGCACCAACCAGGGCCTCACGGACGTCATGTTCCTCGACCTCCAGCACCGCCTGGCGAAGCAGCTCTGTGCGATGGCCGAGACGATCGGCGAAGCGATGAACAACGGGGAGATTCGCATCCGGGTGAAGCAAGTCGACCTCGGTTCAATGCTCGGCGTCACGCGCGAAAGCGTGAACAAGGAGCTTCAACAATTCCAGCGCCAGGGGTGGCTCCGCACCAACCGCGGCGGCGTCACGCTCTGCAACGTCGAAGCGCTGCGGAGGCTCAACGGGAGCTGACTGCGGGGCGTTCGCGGACCTAGTCCTTCGCTTTCGCCTGCATCCGTTGCCAAAAGATGAGGTCGACGTCGGGCACCGTGTGGCCGGCCGCGGCCAGCAAGCCGGCAGCCTCGCCCCGGTACTGGGCCGAGTGGAGGAACATGTGGCCGAGCACCCCGCGAGCGGTGTCGGTAAACGCCTCGCCGCGCGAATTGCGATAGCTGAAACTCTTGTCCAGGCCTTCTTCAGTGAGGCCGGCAATGAGTTCGCGGGATTCTGCGAGCCAGACGGCGCAGCGAGCGAGGGAGTAGTCGCCCCAGAGCGGGACGTTCGGTTGCGGGTAGCCAACGATGCGCCGCAGCCAGGTGATTTCCGTCTCGAGGATGTGCTGGAACGCGGCCAGGGCACGCTCGGGCTCGCCTCCGGTCGACTCAAGCACGGTGAAGACGGTGCGGTTCGCCCAGTCGTTCCAACGGCGGGTGCTGTCGAAGTCGAGGAGCATCGAAAAGAGTGTACTCCGGCCCCTGTATATGCCTTGACAGACATATAACCTTGGAGGCATGCTAGCCGCCATGGCAACCGCCTTCGACCTGGTGGCAGACCCGACAAGACGGCAGGTGCTCGACGAACTTCGCGCCCATGAGCGCTCCGTGGGGGAACTCGTCGAGTTGTTGGCCATGAGTCAGCCTGCTGTTTCCAAGCACCTGCGCCTTCTCCGCGAGGCGGGGCTGGCGGACGTTAGGGTCGATGGCCAGCGCCGAATCTATCGCCTCCAGCCGGCCGGTCTCCGCGAGCTCGACGATTGGCTCGCGCCCTATCGCGCATTCTGGGACGACCGGCTCGACGCCATGGAGCGCACGCTCGATTCGATGGAGGACTAAGACATGGATGCAACCTTGCAGAGGAGCGGGACCGGCTTCACGATTCGCTTCGAACGCGACCTCGCGCACACGCCGGAGAAGGTCTGGCGCGTGATCTCCGAGCGGGCGCTGCTCACGCAGTGGTTCCCTTGCGACATCGTGGGCGAATGGAAGACCGGCGCCCCGCTCCGCTTCGTGTTCCCTGACGAGGTGGCGGGCATGGTGGCCGAGGTCGACACCCACGGCAAGGTGTTGGCCTGCGAGGTGGGTCGCCTGCTCGAGTTCAGCTGGGGAACGGGCAGCGTCCTCCGGATGGAGATCGTGCCGAACGAACGTGGCTGCCGTTTCGTGCTCTCGGACACCAAGTCCGACCCCGGCATCCTCGCCCGCGACGCCTCCGGCTGGGAGACGTGCCTCGCCAACTTCGCCTCAGTCCTCGAAACCGGGAGCGCCGGCGCCTTCCAGCCCGGCGAGTGGCGCCAGCTCTTCGCCACGTACACCGCGAAGTTCGAACCGGAGGCAGGACCACAGCAAGGTCCGCCGGCCGACCACCCCGCCCTGGCCAGCGACTAGCCCGGGGCCTTCCGGACGCCCGGGAAACCCTATCGGCGAGGCGGCGTCTCGATAGAGGCCAGCGCCGGCGCGTAACGGCGAAGGAGGGCGGCGCCGGAGTAGTCTGCCTCCCTCAGGGCCGCTTCCAGCGCCTGAAAGTTGCGGAGTACGGTTGCGCCTTCGGCGAGCGAGAGATGGCCCAACTCCAGGGCTTCGGCCAACTCGTCGGCGTCTTCCACTTGGTACCGCACGCCTTCGCTCACGGCCACATCGAGCAGGCCGTCGGCGACCTCCCAGGAGGGGCCAGCGACCGTAATCAGGTCGGGCTCGATGTACCAATCCAGTTCCGCTTCGACGAGCCAGCGAAAGCGGCTGATCGCCCATCCCTGCACCGGCAAGACCCAGCGCTCGTGGTAGTCGAAACGGGGGTACGCGACGGCTCGGGCGTGGTAGAGACAGCCGCCCGCCAGCTCCAGGCGGTCAAGCGCGTAGGTGCCACCGTCCCGGTCGCGGACGGTGCCTGCGCTGATGTCGACGACGGAGCCGGTATGCCGCATAGGGGTCAGCGTAGCAGCGAATGTTCTCACGGCCCGGCGCCACTCCGCAGGCGACTTCGCGAGCGGCGTGATGGGTGCTGTTTGGACACCCGGTCGAGGCGGGCGGAAGCTGCACAAACGGTCGATCACAGCCGATCATCACCTGTGAAAGATGATGGCGGCCAGCCTGCCGGCGTGTATCGCCCGGGGCTCCTTGCGCGCTACCTGCCCCTGGGCGGGCTCTTTGTCACCCTCACGTTTCTTGCCACTTTCGGGGTCTTCAGCACCATCCACCGCGAGCGGACCGCTTCCGACGTCGAACAGAAGCTGACCGTCGCGTCGAGCTACACAGTCGTCCGCAACGCCGTCGCCGACGCTTCCGCCGCCCTCTTCGAGTACAACACGACGGGCGACGAGGCGATCCTGGAGGACCTCCGGAACGACGTGCTCAGGGGCGTCGGTCGGCTGGATGACATCCAGGAGCTCGGCAACGAGGAGGACCGCGCCTTCGTCGCCAGCATCGAAAACGACTACCTCACGGACCTTGGCACGCTGCTGGACCCCCAGTCTGAACAGGCGAGCGGTCAGCCCCTGGAGATCCCGCCGGAACTGCGCGACCTCGTCGATGAGCGGACGCGCGCCGCCCAGGCAGCCAGCGAGCAGGCAGTGGCTGATTTTGGCGCCCAGTCGCGGCTCTACTCCCGGATCGAGCTGGCGGTGATGGCGGTCGCCGTCTTCGCCGCCATCGTCCTCGCTTTCGCGGTGCGGCGGGCGGGCCAGCGCGAAGCCGCCCTGGAGAGCGAACAGCGGGAGCGCGAGCGGCGTGCCCTTGCCCAGAGCGAGCGCCGGTTCCGCGCCCTCGTCCAGAACTCCTCGGATGCGATTGTTGTGACCGACAGGGCGGGGATCATCTCCTACGTCAGCCCCGGCTGTGAGGCGGTCACCGGCCGGACGGCGCCCGACCTCCTTGGTTGCTCGCTCACCGACCTTGTCGACCAGCGCGACCAGAAGACGGCCCGCCGGGCGATCCAGGCCCTCATCGGTGACCCGGGTGGCCCGCCCGAAAGCCGCGTCGTACGGCTTCCCGGTGAACCGGGCGCCTGGCGCCACCTCGAGGTCCGGGCTCCAACCTCATCGAGGAGCCGGCGGTCAACGGGCTCGTCTTCAACGTCCGCGATGTCTCCGACCGCATTGCCGTGGCGGCCGCGGGCGAACGGCTTTCGGCGGTGGTTGAAGCGACGCGCGACCTCGTCATCGTCGCCGGTCTCGAAGGCGACGTGCTGGACCTGAACCGGGCCGCCCGCGACGTCTTAGCCGCGAACCGCGCCGCTCACCAGACGCTCTTCACGCTCCTCCCCAACCACGTCGCCCGGCGCTTCATCGACACAGGCATCCCGGTGGCGGTCCGCGACGGCTCCTGGGAAAGCGAGTTGCGCTTCGCCTTTGAGGGCCAGGAAGAGGCCACGGTCGAGGTCGAAATCCTTGCCCACCGTGACGGCGACGGCATTGTTTCCTTCGTCTCCTGCCTCCTCCGCGACGTCACCGACCGCCGTCGCTTCGAGGAACAGCTCTCCTTCCTCGCCGGCCACGATTCGCTGACCGGGCTGCCGAACCGCCGCCGCTTCGAGGAGGCGGTGAGCAAGGAGCTGGCTGCCTCGCAGGCGAAGGGCAAGGGTGGCGCCCTCCTCATCGTCGACCTCGATGGCCTGAAGACGGTGAACGACGACCTTGGCCACCTGGCGGGTGATGAGCTATTGCGCGGCTCAGCCCGGATCATCAGCGGCGCGACGCCACCAACAGGGCTCTCAGCGCGCATTGGCGGCGATGAGTTCGCCGTCCTCCTTCCCGGCGCCGATGGCCGCCTCGCCGCGGAGTTGGCCGAAAACCTGCGGCTCAAGGTGAGGTCGGCCCGGTTCGAACATGGCGGCGAGGAGCTCTCGACGACGGCGAGCATCGGCGTGGCCATCTACCCGGACCACGGCGATGACCCGGAGGAGATCCTCGCGAACGCAGACCTCGCGATGTATGAGGCGAAGACGGTGAGGGATGCTTCGCGCGTCTTCAGCCCGGCTTCCGCTCACCGCGCCGAACTCAGCGAGCGCCGGATCTGGGAGAAGCGGATGCGCGATGCGCTCGACCAGGAGCGCTTCGTCTTCATGGCCCAACCGCTGCACGAACTGAACGGCGGCATCGTCATGTACGAGCTGCTCCTGCGGATGGAGAACGAGGGGAGCCTCATTCGGCCCTCCGTCTTCCTGCCGATCGCCGAACGCTCGGGCCTCGTCAACCAGATCGACCGGTACGTCGTGCGGAAGGCAATCGGGATGATCGCGGAAGCCGGCCGCAAGGGCCGCAGCGTGAGTCTCGCGGTCAACGTTTCTGGTCGCACGCTTGGCGACGATGAACTCCCCGTGCTCGTCGAGCGCTGGCTTGAGGAGTCCCGGATCGAACCCTCGTTGCTGGTGCTGGAAGTGACCGAAACCGCGGCCATCGCCGGGGTCGAGCGCGGGAAACGGTTCGTCGACCGCCTCCGCGCCCTTGGCGTCCGCGTCGCCATCGACGACTTCGGGGCCGGTTTCTCCTCCTTTGCCTACATCAAGAACCTCCACGTCTCGTACGTGAAGATCGATGGGTCCTTCATCCGCAACCTCGTCAGCGACGTGGAGGACCAGCACATCGTGCGGGCGATGATCGACCTCGCCCACGGCCTCGGCAAGGGTGTCGTCGCCGAGTTTGTGGAAAACCACGAGACGCTCCAGCTACTGAAGCTCTTCGGGATCGACATGGTCCAGGGGTACCACCTGAGCCGTCCGGCGCGGGTGGAGCTGATGATCGGTGTGAACCAGCCCGGCCGGCAGGACGCCGCCTAGAAGCCCATCCCCGGTTTGCCCAGCATTGCCCTGCTCGTCGCGATCTGGCCGACGTGGAGGTTGCCGTGGCTGATCACCACCTGCCCGATGATGTCCGCCCGCTCCATCTCGCCGAACGGCCTGATCTGCATCAACTCGCCGAGATACGCGGGGCTCATGGCGCTGATCCGCGGCACCACCGCTTCGGAGACGGCCTTGATGTACGTCGCCAGCTCCGTCCCCGCCGGAAAGTGCAGCGCATGGGCGTCGTTGGGGTCCATGCCGGTCCCCTGATCGACCTTCGGCAGGCCCCACTTCTCGTGGTAGCCGCCGGTCAGCCAGACAGGTGTCGCCCGCTCGAAGACGAAGTGGATGATGTTGTCGGTGGTGCGAGCCACGTGCCAGGCCTCGAAGCCCACGGCATTCGTCTCGGCGTGCGGCCGGAAGTTGGTTTGTTCGCCATCGAGGTCTTCCACCGCCCGGGCGGCCTCGCCGAGGAGGCGGCCGGTGTATTTGGCGAGGAAATCGGAAAGGGACATGGTCATCAGGCGAGCTCCGGGTTCGAATCTGCCGCTGCACGATAGCAGGTAGCTTCACGCAACGCTCAGGCCCTGGGCGCGCGACGGCACTGTCACCCGTTGGGCATCCCGCGGCACGTGGATCGGGCCGCTGAAGATGCTGGACATCCCCGCGGTGAAGGCTGCGATCGCCGCGTCGCCTGTGCCCGGCGGTGGCAGCAGGTGGGTCAGGGCGAGCTCGCGTACGCCGGCGTCCGTCGCCAGTTGAGCGACTTCCGTCGTCGAGATGTGGTAGCTGGGAACGTCGCCCATCACTCGTGCCATGCGGGCGTTGCCCATCGCCTTCAGCCCTTCGATGTTCCGGGCGAGGGCGGTGGTGTCCAGCGCTTCGCTGACCAGGAGGTCGGCTCCCTCGGCGGCGTTGGCGAAGGTCGCACAGATCCGCGTGTCGCCACTGATGACCACCCGGCGCCCGTCGAAGCTGGCGTCGTAACCGAACGCCGGGACAACCGGGAAGTGGTCGACCTCGAAGCTGCGGATGGTCAGCCCGCCAATGCCTACCACCACTTCCGGTACAGCGGTCGCCGGCACCTCGACGACCTCGACCCTGGCGCCCTCCGGGTTGAGCGCGTCGCCGTGATGGGCGAGGCGGAAGCCGATGTCGCGGCGCAGGGCGAGCAGGAAGCCGTCGACCATATCCTTCGTACCCTCCGGGCCGTACACCCGCAACGGCTTCGTCGCGCCCGCGGTCCAGCGGAGGAAGAAGAAGTCCGGGAAGTCGGTGATGTGGTCGGTATGCATGTGCGTGAAGACGGCGACGTCGATCGATGAGGGCGCGATGCCCGCCGGGAGCAGGCGCCGGGCAGCCCCCCAGCCGCAGTCGACGAGGACGTTCGTGTCGCCGGCGACGATCACCGTCCCGTTGCCACAACGCTCGGGGCTGGGGAGCGGGCCCGTGGTGCCCAGGAAGGCTATTTCGAAACGTTCAGGCATGGCCGTCGCCTAACTCGTCATCCCGGCAAGGCCGACCAGGGCCCGGCCGTGTTCGACTTCGCCCATGTGGCGAAGGCCGTGCTGGTAGACGAAGCACTCCAGCACCTCCAGCTTGCGGAGTGGGTTGCCGGGGCCAATGACGATGCCGCAGAAGATGTTCTGCATGGTCGGTGGAAGCTGTGGCATCAGCACCTCGCTGAGAAGCTCCGTACTGATGGTCTCCAGCGACTCGTTCGTCCGGGCGATCACCTTGTCCTGGTACTCCTTCCATGCTGCAAGGTCGCCGAAGCGGAGGTGCTGCATCTCCTCCACCGTCTCTTCGCGGCCGAGGACGTCGATCGTGACGCCAACCTTCGCCGCATAGCCACCCGACTCCCAGACGGACGGTTCCCCCCGGAAAATGCGGCTGATCGACTGGTCCTGGGCTTTGAGGTAGTGGCTGAAGCTGAAGGCAATGGGCAGGACGCCTTCGCGCTCGTGGTGGTTCATCTGCTCCAGCGTCATATCGCCCAGGGCGCGCTCCCAGAGCACGTTCATCGCGCGGATGCGGTTGCGCAGCGAGTCGAGGTAGATCTGGTCGGACATAGCGTGCTCCCGGGCCGGGGGTGTGCCCGGGAACACTAGCACGGAGGCCTGTTAGTCGGCCGCCAGGTACCGGCCGAAAAAGCCGATGACCCTAGCTTCGTACCCCGCCGGATGCTTCTTCAGCCCTTCGGTGTGGCCGGCGCCTTCCACCATCCAGCGTTCGGAATCGCGGCGCGTCCGTTCCCAGAGCTTCGTGACGGCGTCGTCGAAATCGATCAACGGAGGTGGGCGCCGAACTGCAACCCTCGCTCCTAGACCGCCAGTCCGGCCGTCGCGCTCTCCTGCTCGATCGGGCGCCATGCGTCCCAGGCTCCAGCGGCGACCGCCTCGGCCCGTTCGGCCGCGGTCGGCAGGCGCAGGCGTTCCAGCTGTTCGAGGCTGAACCCGAGGTCCGCCTTTTCGCAGAGGGAACCGCAGTAGGTCATCTTCAGCGAGGCGGGTGATCGGCCCCACGAATACGGCACGCCGCAGTGGAGACAGGTGCGCAGAGCAAGGGTGTTGGTCGTCGAGTCCATGGTCGTTCCTCCCTGGCTTCCGTGAAGACGGTAGAACCGCTCGCCTTGCAATCCTTTGACTGCGATCGCCGGACCTATGGAGAAAACGCAAAGAACGCTCTCGTGATGGTTTCCGGCGCCGGCGGTCCTACCCTCATCAGTGAGTGCATTCTCGTCCGGGGCCCCGAAGGTCCGGAACGGACGAAAGACCTCACGCATCTAGGACCTTGGGCGGAGGGATTCCTTACAGCGTTCGGCGGCGAAGGCGTACGATTCGCCGCCATGGACACGCTTCCGCTCCCGGGCGACATCGGCCTCTTCGTCCGCGAGGAGATGGCCCGGGCACAGATCCCGGGCCTCTCGGTTGGCGTTATCGCAAGGGGACAGGTCTACGCAGGTGGCTGGGGCGTCACCAGTCTGCGTCATCCCCTCGGCGTCACACCCGACACCCTCTTCCAGACCGGCTCGACCTCCAAGACCTTCTGCGCGACTGCCGTCATGGCGCTCGTCGAGGAGGGGAAGCTCGACGTCGAAGCGACCGTCCGCACCTACATCCCATCGTTCCGCCTGCGCTCGGAGGAGGATGCGGCGAAGGTGACGATTCGCCACCTGCTCACCCACCACGGGGGCTGGGTCGGCGACTACTTCAAGGACCACGGCGACAACGATGATGCCCTTGAGCTGATGACCGACAAGATGGCCGATGCCCCCCAGGTGACACCGGCCGGGTTCGCCTTCAGCTACAGCAACGCCGGGTTCAACGTCCTCGCGAGGCTGGTGGAGGTCGCCTCCGGGACAGGTCTTCCAGGACTTCATGGCCGAACGCTTCCTACGCCCGCTGGAGATGGCCCACACGACTTACACCGCCAACGACGCGATCATGCATCGTACCGCCATCGGCCACCTGGAGACGCCGGACGGTCCGCGTATCAGCGGTCACTTCCGCATCCACCGCGGCATCGCCGGTAGCAGTGGCGTCATCTCCAGCGCCGTCGACCAGGTGCGCTGGGCAGCCTTCCACATGGGTGATGGCACCGCACCCTCCGGCGAGCGTGTGATGCAGGCGGAGACGTTGCGTTCGATGCAGGCGACACAGGCCGAGGCTGGCAGCATGTGCGACAGCTTCGGCTTCGGCTGGATGCTCGACGACGTGCAGGGCCACCGGGTCGTGAAGCATGGCGGCTCGATCAACGGCCAGCTCTCCAGCTTTGAGTTCGTGCCAGACCTCGGGTATGGCTGCACCGTCCTCACCAACTGCGACAGCGGCCGCGACGTGCGCGACACCGTTGCCCGCGCCTGCCTGGCCCATTTCGCCGGGCTCCACCGCACGACCCCTGCCGCCGACCCCTCACTCGCCTCAACGCTGCCCGCGCTTACCGGGCACTACAAGCAGCGGATGGTCGAACTCGACGTCGATGCGAAGGGCGACTCGCTCCTTGTCCACGACCGCCAGGCGGCCTGGATTGCCGCCCTCGAACCCAGGGCCAGCAATCCGCCGCCATCGCGCCTGCAGCTCTTCGCTCCCGACCGTGCCGTGGTCGTCGAAGGCCCGCACCAGGGCGAGACTGCGGAATGGCTGCGCGATGACGACGGCAACGTCACCTTCATGCGCTGGGACGGGCGGCTCTCGGCGCGCACATCCGGCTGATTGACGACTGACCTGCGGTGGACGACGAGCGGCGGCTCCTGCTCGCGGCGGATGGCGCCCTTGGCTGCGTGGGGCTCTATGCCGGAGCCCTCGGCCCTTCGCTCTCGACCTTCGCCGCCGATGCGGGTGTCTCACTCGGCAACGCCGGCCTCCTCATCACGGCACTGGCGAGCGGCGGCGTGGCGGCCTCGGCGCTGGTCACGTTTTCGCTCTACCGTCGCTCCCAGCGCCGCGTTGCTGCCGTTGGCATGACGGCAATGGCGGCGACCATGCTCGGGCTCGCGGTCTTCGACAACTGGTGGCTGCTGCTCGTCGCGGCCGTCTTCGTTGGCGCTTCCGGCGGCCTCGCCGACTCGGGCACCCATGGCATCGCCGCGAAGGCGCTGAACCCGGCCCGGGCTGTCGCCCGTCTCAACGTCGCCTTCGCTCTCGGCGCGATCATCGGACCGGCGGTGGCCGGGGTGGTGCTCCAGTTCCTCGAGTGGCGCTGGCTCGTGTTCAGCGCAATCGCCCTGGCCGCGGCCGTCGTCGCCGTGGCGTTGTGGACCGCGCCGGAGCCGCTCCGCCTTCCTTCCGCTGCCCCGGCGCCGCGTTCCCTCGGGGCGATCCCGGTCGCGGCCCTCGCCATGGGCCTGCTCCTCTTCCTCTACGTCGGCGCCGAGGTGGGACTCGGCGCCTGGACCACCGCATTCACCCGCCGGGCCGCGGATGCCAGCCTTCTCGCCGGCGCCCTCGTCACCAGCAGCTATTGGGCCGCGCTCTTCTTCGGCCGCGTCGCCAACGGGTACGCGCTCGACCGTGGACGCGATCCTGCGCGCATTCTCCTCCTCTCCATCGTTGGGGCCGGGATAGGGTGCCTCGTGCTCGTCGCCGGCGGCCAACTCCTTGCCGTCGGTGCAGCGGGGGCGTTCCTCACGGGCTTCTGCTTCGGACCTATCTGGCCCTCCTCCATGGCTCTCGCCCTCCGCGACGGCAACGACAACACGCCCGCGATGCTCGTCACCGTTGGCAACGGCGGCGGCATCCTTCTTCCCTGGGTCCAGGGCAAGATCCTCGTGGAAGGCGGCACGCGCGCCGGCATGACGATGAGCGCCCTGCTCTGCGTGGGGATGCTGGCGCTCGCCCTGGCGACGGCGGCGGCGGAAGAGCTAGTCCACCGCCTCCGGCATAGCCACACCCGTCTCAGCCGCAAGCGCACGCAGCTCCTCCACCGTCGGCTCCTCGAGGGGGATGCCGTTCGCCTCGCGGTCGGCGCGGGCAGCCTGCTCTCTGTCCCCGGCAACGAGCACCTGCTCGATGTCCGGCTCGGGCCTGGTCGCCCGGACATGTTCGACGAAGGCCTGCACGTCGGCCATGTACTCATCCGGGTCGCGGAAGAGGTCGATGCGCCAGGCAGCGAACCAGAAGGCGTTGCGGGCGCGCATCCCGGCGTTCGTGTAGCCGGCGCCCTGCCCCGAGAGCAGGCCGGTAAACATCTCCACGGCCATCCCCAGGCCCGAGCCTTTGTAGCTACTTGTCCCCAGCCGCGAGCCGAGCGGGAGGAGGCTGCCACCCCGGGCCATGACGTTGGGTCAGCCGTATCGCCGCCTTCGCGGTCGATGGCCCAGCCGGGCGGGATGGTTTGCCAACCCGGGCCGGCGATCTCCAGCTTTCCGGCGGCGACGGCGGTGGTCGCCATGTCGAGGAGGAAGGGCTCTCCTGAGGATGCGGGCACGCCAATGGCAATCGGGTTCGTGCCGAGGACTGCTTCGATACCGCCGGCGGCGACGCCACGCGGCCCGGCGTTGCACATCGCCATCCCGATGAGCCCCCGCTCGGCGGCCATCTTCGCGTAGTAGCCGGCGGCTCCGAAGTGGCGACCGTTTGCCACGGTCACCATGCCGATGCCGGCGCTCTCAGCCTTCGCGATACAGGCCTCCATTGCCCGCGGGGCCACGACGACACCAAGCCCTGCGCCGGCATCCCAGGCGGCCGAAACGGGGCTCTCGCGCAACACGGTCAGCTTCGCGACGGCCTGCACCTCGCCGCTCTTGAGGCCCGGCACATAGGCGCGATGCGTCGCGAGGTGGGCGATCCCGTGTGACTCGATCCCGGCGAGGTCGGCGTAGATGAGGACATCGGCGGCGCGGCTGGCATCGCCGGCCGGGACACCGAAGTGCTCGAGCACCCCGGCGGTGAAAGCGTGCAGTTCGGCGGCGCGAAAACGGGGTCGCTCCATGCCGCGCAGCCTACCGGGAATCCTCCAGAAATGGGACGACCCCGGACTGGGACGAGTCCGGGGTCGCGAACCAAAGGGGGAACTTTGGTTGGGGATCTCGCTGGGGGAGCGAGGTGAAGGACAATCTAGGGCCGGACACAGGCAGCGTCTGTGATTTCCTTCACAGATGCGGGAGGGTCCGCGCTTCTAGCGGTAGGCGAACTCCGGTCCGTCCAAATCGATGGCAGGGATCTCGTCCTTCTCGCGCCAGTAATCCTGGGTGTGTTGCCACTCCGGTTTGCTCCCCCGCCTCGGCAGCAGGTCCATGGCGCGCATCAGGTAGCCAGGGTTGAAATTCTCAGGGTCGATCCAGGAGAGGAGCTCCATATCTTTGTCTTCGGGCCGCAGTCGCACCTCCACCCGCTTCGCGCCCTTCTCCTCCATGTGGGCCAGCAGACGGCAGACGAAGTCGGCGAGAAGGTCGGCGCGCAGGGTCCAGCTGGCCCGGAAGTAACCAAAGACCCAGAGCAGGTTTGGCACACCGGTGAACATCATGCCGCGATAGGTCACCGTATCGTGGAAATCGAGCGGCTTGCCATCGATCGCGAAGTCGATGTCGCCGAGGACATTCATGTTGAACCCGGTCGCGGTAACGATGATGTCAGCCTGCAGTTCTTCGCCCGACTTGAGGAGAATCCCCCGCGGCGTGAAGTGCTCGATGTGGTCCGTGACGATCGACGCTTTCCCGGACGCGATGCCCTTGAAGAGGTCGCCGTCGGGCACGAACGCGATGCGTTGACGCCACGGGCGGTAGCCCGGCGTGAAGTGTGTCTCCATGTCGAAGTCGGGGCCGAGGTAGGCGCGAACCCCAGCTAACAGCTCGGTCGTCACCTTTTCCGGCTCTTCCAGACAGCGCTTCGTAAAGATGTCCCCCTGCATGGAGGATCTGGCGGCGGACGATCTCGTGGATCCATTCCTCGGGGATGTCGAGTTCGCGCAACGTCTCGGCAAGGTCGTTGCGGTTCCGGCCGGGGATGAAGTAGGTGGGAGAACGCTGCAACACCGTGACGTGTTCGCACTCGTCGGCGATCGCCGGCACGAGGGTCGCTGTCGTGGCTCCAGACCCGATCACGATGACCTGCTTGCCCTTGTAATCGAGGTCCTCGGGCCACGTCTGCGGGTGCACGATCTGGCCCTGGAAGTCCTCCATCCCCGGCCATTCGGGCGTATACCCCTCCGAGTGGCGGTAGTAGCCCTGGCACATCCAGAGGAAGCCCGCGGTGAACCGTGCGGTCTCTCCGGTGTCGGTCTTCGTCGCCTCGATGGCCCACTCGTTCGTCTCGCTCGACCATTTCGCCGAGGTGATCCGGTGGCTGTAGCGGACATGGGGGCCGAGATCGTTCTCGTCGATCACTTCGCCGAGGTACTTGAGGATCTCATCGGCCGTGGCGATCGGCACACCGGTCCACGGCTTGAAGCGGTAGCCGAAGGTGTGGAGGTCGCTGTCGGAGCGAATGCCCGGGTAGCGGTGCATCCACCAGGTGCCGCCGAAGCTATCGAGCCCCTCCAGCACTACGAAGCTTGTGCCGGGGCGCTGTTTCGACAGGTGGTAGGCCCCGCCGATGCCTGAGATACCGGCTCCGACGATGAGGACGTCAAAGTGCTCGGTCTTCGCCTTGCCAGGGTGAGGGCTTGTTTCAGTCGCGGTCATGGGTTCCTACCTGTGCGTCGGGCTTGGATGGACTCATCCAGCTTGAGATTGCCATCGCGGCAGGTACGTCTCAACGGCCCGGGAGACCCTCGAAGAGGGTCCGAACGGCCCGGAAATGTTGCGCTTCAGTACCGCGACCGGGGAGGGGACAGGGCATATCGGCGGCCCGGCTAGCGGCGCGAGATCAGGCAGGCTACCTGCCAGTGCTCCTCGCCGCGGGCCACGATGTAGGCGGCGTCGAAGGCGGCGATGACGCTCCCATCCGCGCGTTCGCGAACGGCGCGGCACTTCACCATCGCCGTGGCCGGGTTCAGCACATCGATCGCGAAGTCGCTGAGGATCGAGCGCTCGTAGCCGGTTCCCTTGAGCGCCTCGATACCGCCGGCGTACTGGGCGTCAACGTCCTCCGGCGTCGCGAGGATCCGTATCGAGCCGCTGCCGAAGACGGTTACCGGCAGCCGCATCCATGGCCGCATCAACGAGGGGTCGTCCGCGTGGTTCGCGGCCATAAAAGCCGAGTTGTAGCCCTGCACGTCGCGTTCGATCTCGGCTCTCAGCGTTTCCAAGTTCGATGGTGTTGTCACGTCGCTCCTCATCAGGCCCGTCTCGATGCTCCTTGATTCCCCGTCAGGCTATCGATCGAGTTCGGCAATCTCGAGTCTGCGGCAGATCTTGCGGGCGAGTTGGTCGGCAATCTCGGCGTGTCGCGGTATTGTCTCCGTGACGCCATTCGCGGGATTGAGCCAGATCGTGTGCGAACGGCCTTCGCGCTTGAGAACGCAACCATGCTGACGAAGATGTCGAAGCAGGTCGCCGCGCTTCACTCAACGATAACGGTCGCGCGTTCGGCATCGGGGGGTACACCGCGGAGCCCGTCCTCGCGCCGATCCTCGAGGATGAGAGCGATGGCGTCGATGAGGCTGGCTTTCGCGTCCGCCGCCGTATGTCCCTGTCCGTTCGCTCCCGGAACCTCGGGAGAGTATGCGATGTACCACTCCCCGCTATGCTCCACGATGGCTGTGAATTCGTTCCTCATGTGGGACACATTCTAGCCGGAAGCGGGCCGCCGTTGCGCGCCTTTTGAGTCCGCGCCACCTTTACTCGCTAACAGCGGAGCCCAACGTTGTTGTCATTGATTCACTCCTTGTCGGGCCCGAATGCCTGGAGGTCGGCGCCGACAGTGATGCGCCCGGCGTAGGTGCGGGCGATGTCCTCCTCGATCGAGTCGGTGGCCGCGGGCCCGATGACGTGGTTCAGCACGAGGTGCGGCGTGTCCGCGAGCGTCACGATTGGCCCGAGGTCCTCTGAAAGCGTGTGGTAATCGATGATCCCTCGCCGTGCCCGGTACTGGCCGGAGTCGGCTCCAAAACGCTCGCGCGTGGTCGCGAGTTGTTCACGAGCCAGCCGGGAGTCGTACACCTCGTGGAGCAGAATGTCGACGCCGTGAGCCGCCTTCGCCAGCGATTCGAGGGGACGCGTGTCACCCGAGAAGGCGATGGACCACCCTTCCATCTCGAAGCGGAGTCCGAATGCCTCATCGACCGGGCTGTGGTCCACGCGGAAAGGAACTGCGAGGAAGTCGTCCTGTTCGTAGTAGGAATCCCCGGTGAACTCGTGCACGGCCGGCGCTTGCCATGGGCGATGGATCCGGTCGACGCGGTTCCGGACGCCGATGTCGTAGCAGAAGGTCTCCTCGAGTCCGCGGATGACGTGTGCCGTCCCGGGCGGGCCGTAGATTGCCGGCGGTGTCTGCCACCAGTCCATGATCCAGCCCGTCCAGAGCATGTCCGACAGGCCCATGATGTGGTCGGAGTGCAGGTGGGTCAGGTAGATCTCGGTGAGAGCGGGAGGGCCATTGGGATCCGGCCGGGTGGGCTGACCCGCCTCCAGGAGGCGATGGACCACGCCACTCCCGGCGTCGACGAGGACGCGAGCGCTGCCAGCCTCCAGGAGTGTGGCCGGGCCGCGCCGGTCGAGCTTCGGTATCGGCGTCCCTGTACCCAGCAGGGTCAATTGCATACCGGGACTATAAGGGCAGTTGCCTGGCGGCTACTCCCAGCGGACTAGGTCGGCGAATTCCCCGACTCGAGGTGCATCCATCCCCCATGGCGGTACACTCCTCGCCATGCCTGACAACACTGTTCAGTTCGCCTCCAACATCGATGGCTTCAAGCTCACGGGCTTCACCTGGTCTCCGCCCGGGAGTGCGAATGCTGTCGTGGTCATCAGCCATGGCGCCGCCGAGCACTCGCTGCGCTATGACCGCTTCGCCCGCGTCCTCAACGCCGCCGGCTACGAGGTCTGGTCGATCGACCACCGCGGCCACGGCGACTCGGCCGGCCCAGAGGGACTGGGTGACTTCGGCGAGGGTGGATGGGACGCGCTCGTGGCCGACATCCGCCAGTTCGTCGACATGGCGAAGCAGGCGAACCCGGGCAAGCCTGTCGCCCTCTTCGGGCACAGCATGGGGGCGGCCGCTGCCCAGCAGTGGGCTCCGGACAACTCTGATGCCATCGACGCACTCATCCTCTCCGGCTCGACCCTCCGCGAGCCGCCGAAGGAGGGGCAGCAGCCCGCCGCCTTCGCCCCCAACAAGGCCTTCGAGCCGGCACGCACCAACTACGACTGGCTCAGCCGCGACGAGGCGGAGGTCAATAAGTACATCGAGGACCCGCGCTGCGGTTTCGAAACGCAAACCGCCCGCCGCCAGGGCATGCGCGCCAACCCCTTCGACCTGAATGACCCCGAGCGGCTCAAGAAGATCCGCCCCGACCTGCCCGTACTATTGCTGGCTGGGGACAGCCGACCCCATCAACGAAGGACTCGCCGGGCTTAAGCGGCTGGAGGATCGCTGGCACGCAGGCCGGGGTGCAGCGGATCGACGAGCAGTTCTACCCGGGTGGCCGCCACGAGATGCTGAACGAGACCAACCGCGACGAGGTGATGGACAACATCGTCGCGTGGCTGGATGAGGTGCTGGGCTAAGTCCAGCATCGCAAAAAACCGATACCATCTCCCAATGTTCCGGCGTTACGGGCAGGTCGCCCTCGCTGCCTGCCTCATCAATACCAGCTACGGGACGATGTCCTACGCCTTTAGCGTGCTGGTCACCGAACAGGCAGCCGGTGGCGACCTTGGGCGCGGGACTGTCTCGACGGGCTTTTCGTTGGCGCTGCTTGTCAGTGGCGTGTGTGCGCTTGGCGCCGGCACCATCGCCGACCTCTTCGGTACCCGGCGCCTGATCGCGGCAGGGTCGGTGCTCGGCGCCGCTGGCCTGGCTCTCCTGGCAACCACGCACAATGCCTGGCAGGCGTGGCCGATCTTTGGCCTTGTCCTCGGACCCGCCATGGCTGCCACGTTCTACGAGCCCATCTACGTGCTCATGAATCGCTGGTTCGAAGCGCCGAACCGGCCAGGCGCTTATGGCGTGCTGACCCTCCTGAGCGGCGTCTCGATCACGATCTACACACCCCTCACCCAGCTCTGGGTGAACGAGTTCGGCTGGCGTGGGGCGGTCGTCACGAACGGGGCGATTCTGCTCGTGGTGGGCCTGCTGGTGGCGCTTTTTCTGCGCGAACCGGCTCCGGCGGCGCGCAGGGCCGGCGGCAGATTCACCTTTGCCGAAATGTGGCGCGAAACCTGGCTTGGTCTCCGCCAGACGACGCTCCAGTTCTGGCTCTTCTCTGCTGCTACAGTGCTCGCGATAGCTGCCTTCAGTGGTTCCAGCTTCCACCTCATTGGCCAGCTCGAATCGCGCGGCTTTGATGCCAACCCGGTGGCCGTCGCCATCGCCATCACCGGTGTCGTCAGCCTCCCCGCCCGCCTCCTTCTGCCCTCGCTTTCCGGCCGGACGGGCGCCGGTCTCCTGCTCGCGGTCTGCACGGCTGCGCTCGGTGTGGCTGCTCTCGTCGCTTCCGTGGCCGACGAGTGGTGGCAGGTCTGGGTGTACGTCGGTCTTTTCGGCGTCGTCTTCGGCGGCGTCTACCCGCTTCGCGCTCTTGCCGTCAGCGAACGATTTTCCGGCCCCTACTTTGGCCGGGTCATCGGTCTCCAGGCGCTCCTTGTTGCGGCCGCCCGGGCGGCCGGTCCGGCACTCGTCGGACTCTCAGCAAGCGGCGCGGAGGGCTACTCGCGGGCCTTCCAGTTCGCCGCCCTGGCGTTATTCGTAAGCGCCGTGGCCACCTGGGCAACCACGCGGGGCCAGGGGAAGAGCCGGTCCCCGGTTCGGGTCTAGGCCCGCGTGCCTTCCCAGGCTCCCGATCCGAAGGCGCCGAACTGCACCGTGCCGCCGATCTTGTCGCCATCCACCTTGCCGCTGAAGTCCAGCTTCATCTCGCCCATCGCCCCCGTGAACATCGTGAAGAACTTCACGTCGTCACCGGAGACGGATCCTTCCTGCAGGTCGGTGCTTCCCTGTTCGCCGCCGAACGTGCCGGTCAGTCCCGCACCCGCCGCGGCGAGCGTGAGCTTTGCAGGGCGGTCGCCCATCGGGGTCTTCAGGGTGATGTTGTAGGTTCCGTCGACAGCCATGATCACTCCTTGGGCAATAGCCGAATCAGGTTCGTCCGAGAATCCGAACGATACGAAGCCGCGAGCCGCGGCGTCAATTGAGGGTACAGGCAGCGTATGAGCGGACCGGTGACCGGTTGCCGTTCATCCCCCACCCTAGAGCGAAATGACGACTCGTTGGCTCGCGGGATGGCTTCTGGCGGTTGCCTGCCTGGCGGCTGCCTGCGGCGGCGGGGGCGGCGGGAGCCCGGCCGTTGTCGTCCAGGTGAAGACACCGGTGGCAGGCGGTCCAACCGCGACACCGACGATTGACGCCTCCATCCAGATCGAGCCGCCCGAGCTTGTCGTCTCGGCTGATTCGCTCTACCAGGGCGGTACGGTGCTCATCTCGGTTGTCGGCGACGTGACCGGTGGCCAGGTCGACCTCTTTGGCAGCAGCCACCAACTCACCCAGGGCGACCTCAGCATGTACACCTTCATCGGTGTGCCCACCGACCAGGAGCCCGGCCCCTACACGGCCACGGTCCAGTTCCAGCTTCTGAACGGGACGACGGGTTCGCTCACCACCGGCATTACCGTCGTCCAGACCGACTGGACCGTCGACGCCCTTACCTTCGACGAAGGGAAGCAGCAGTTCCTCGACGCGAACGTGACCGCCGATGAGGAGGCCCAGCTCCGCGAGGTCTTCTCCACACGCACGACCACCAAGCTCTGGCAGTGGCCGTGGGTGCTCCCCTACGACGGTCCCATCACGGCCCATTTCGGGGAGCAGCGCAGCATCGATGGCGGTCCTCCCCAGGGCCATCACGGCGGCACCGACATCGGAGGCACGGAGGGCGACCCCGTCGTCGCGACCAACTATGGCGTCGTTGTCTTCGCCCGGCAGATGGCTCTTCGCGGCAACTACGTCGTCATCGACCACGGCGGCGGCGTCCTCAGCGGCTACGGCCACCTCTCCCAGTTCGCCGTGGCGGAAGGACAGGAGGTGGAGCCGGGCCAGGTGATCGGGCGCGTGGGCAACACCGGGCTTTCCACGGGCGCCCACCTGCACTGGGAGATCGCCGTCGACGGTGTCCTCGTCGACGCCCTCCGTTGGATCGATGGCAGCAACGGGTTCTAATGGGCAACGGATGTATTCGGCAGGGCTGGCAACGGCTGTGAAACTGATCGTCGAAGTGGAGGGCGAAGGACCGCGCGGTTCCCTGCCGGCCGACGGTGCCGATCTCGTGGCCCTGATGTCGTTCGCGGTGATGCGCGGTTTTGGCGCCCAGCACCCTTACCTGGATATCGTCGACCGCCTGCACCTGGAGCACGATGTGCGCCTCGGCCCCCTCACCACGTTCTACGAAGGTGCTGTCGAAGACGAGGAGGACGCCACGAAGCTCGAGATGGCCTGGCAGGACGCTGCCCGCTTGCGGGACTTCGCTGGAGGCGATGGTGGCCGGCCTCGGCGCCGGCGACGCTGCCCTGGAAGCGCTTGTCCGGCAGGTCCATGGCGAGGGCCTCCGGGAGCAGGCCGCGGCCGTCCTTGTCTTCGCCCGCGGGGCCGAAGCTGCGGGCCGACGGGTGCGCCTGAGTTACGCCCTGTGATGCGCCGGCGCCGCAACGCGCGGCTGGCACGCGAACAGTGGGTCTGGGGCTCGACCGCTCCCCTCGCGAGGCTGTTGAACAGCCAGGCCGGGCTCTCGGCCCTGACACCGCGCGCGGACCGAATCATCGACCTCATCCAGCTCCGCGACGGCGGCCGCTACCTCGATATCGGTTGCGGTACGGGCGACTACGCGAACCTTCTCGCCGCGCGCGCCGGCCACCGCGAACCGCCCGTTTGCATGGACCTCGTGGACGGCCCCGGGCCCGTCGATCTGGTCGGCTGGCCGGAGAAGCTGCCCTTCCCCGACAAGAGCTTTGACCACATCACGTCGCTCTACTTCATCCGCCGCTTCGACGACGATGTGGTGCACGCCTTCGCGGAGGAGATTCTCGCGGGTGATGGCTCCGGGCGGCCACGCTCTCGTCCTCGAAATCGCCCCCGTCGTCAGCGACCGGCTGAACAACCTCCACGCCCGCCTCGTCTCGGGCGGCACGCACGAAGTCGACCTCCGGGGCTGGTCGCGTCTGGCGGCCCTCTTCACCGAGTGCGGCTTCGGCGCCATCGACCTGGTGAACGTGGGGCCGTTCCTGCTCCCGCCGATCCCTCGCGTCGGCGTCCTCCTGCGTCACATCCCGGGCCAGGACCCCGCTTAAGCTTGCGCGACCACCTGGCCGCCGCGGGTGTAGAGCCTCGGTAGCCTGCCTGTGAGTCCGGCGAGCACCTCCCAGGAGATCGTCGACTCCAGCGCCGCCACGTCGTCCGCGGTGATCTGCTCGCCGCCCTGCTCGCCGAGGAGGACGGCTTCGTCGCCTTCCGCCACGCGCTCCAGGTGCGTTACGTCAACCAGGAACTGGTCCATCATCATCCGTCCGCGCACCGGGCATCTCTTCCCGCCAATCAACACCTCGCCCCGGTTGCCGAGCGCCCGGCGCCAGCCATCGGCGTAGCCCACAGGCACCAGCGCCAGCCGCGAATCCTCCGGCGCCCGCCAGGTGAGGCCGTAGGCCACACCCTCGCCCTTCGCAACGGTGACGACGCGCGCCACCCGGGCTTTCAGCGAGAGTGTCGGGCGCAGGCCGGGGTCCGGCGTGTTTGGCGGCGGCAAGCCATGCAGTGCGAGCCCGATCCGCACCCCTTCGAAGCGCAGTTCGGGACGCCGCAGGGCCGTGGCACTGTTCGCCGCGTGCCGGTAGGGGATCCAGTCCAGCGCTTCGGCCACCACCTGGAAGCGGCCCAGCTGGGTTTCGGCGAAGCTGTCGTCCTGCTCGTCGGCGTTCGCCATGTGAGTGAAAAGGCCCTCCACCGAGACGCCCGGCAGGGAGCGGCAGTACTCGGCCAGTCCCACCGCCTCGCCCGGCATCGCGCCAAAGCGGCGCAGGCCGGTGTCCACCTTGATGTGGATCCGGGCGGGCCTGCCGGCGCTCGTCCCGGCTGCCGATAAAGCCTTGGCGAGTCTCACGGCTGTGCACGGTCGCGGCAATGTCGTGCTCGACGGCGATGTCCGCCTCACCGGGAAACACGTGGTCGAGGACGAGCAGGGGCGCCGTGATACCAGCGTTGCGAAGGGCGACGGCCTCCGGCATGTAGGCCACGGCCAGCCGTTCGACGCCCTCCTCGACCAGCGCCCGGGCAACCTCGAAGGCGCCGTGTCCGTAGGCGTTGCCCTTGACGATCGCGATGATTTCGCGCCCTGCCCCAATCTCGCGACGAATGGCGGCGACGTTCGAAGCAAGGCGGTCGAGGTCGACCTCGATCCAGGCGTTGAGATTGCGGGTCATGGTTGGGAGTGGAGCGGGGAGGGTGAAAGTCACTGGGCTGTAGTGCCGGCTTTGCGGGGCCTTTCCCTCCCTTGCCGGAAGGGTTTACGGGCCTTGCGGGTGTCCCTAGCATCAATTCGGCAGTGGACATGCGCAAACCCACCCCGCGGTTGGCCGCATGCGTCGGCGGCTTTGTCGTGGTCGTCTGCAGCGCATGCGGTGGCGGAGGCGGCGATCCGCCCTTCAGCACGCCGACACCCGGTACGCCATCACTCGCTGCGACGTCCACCGCCCTCCCTTCCCCGTCGCCCTCCCCCACTGTCTCCCTTTCCACGCTCGACGATGCCCGCGCTGCCCTCCGGGCCGGGAGCTACGACGAAGCCGCTGCCGCGTTCGACGGCCTTGCCGCGGCTGCGACTGACCCGCAGGTAGAGGCGGAGGCGCGCCTCGGCGCCAGTGTCGCGCGCTACCAGTCAGGGAACCTCCAGGGCGCGATCGACGACCTCCAGGCGGCCTTCACGGTTGCGGTGGGCACGCCTTCCGAACTCCGTGTCGGCTATCTCTACGGGCTCCGGCTAGTCGAGGCGGGCAACGGTTCCCTCGCGGCTGGCGTGCTTGGCGGCCTTGCCCCGGGACCTGGCGATGTTCTTTCGCCCTACATCCGCGCGGCCCTGGCGAATGCGCTCGTGCTAACCGGAGACCTGGATGGCGCGACGGCTTCCTGGGACGCAGCCCTGGCGGACCCGCAGGCGAACGATGCCGTGAAGCTCGCGATCTACCGCGACCGCGCCGACCTTGCCCTCTCGCAGGGTGACAACACCGCGGCGGCGGACTGGCTTCGGCTTTCGACCGCCCTCCGCGCCACCTCGGAGGACCGCTACGAACTCGCCGGCCTCGCCTCCAGCTTTGGCGATGTCGACACCTTTGCGGCCCAGCTCAGCGCGATCATGAGCGAGGACCCCGGCTCTCGCTATGCGGAGATGGCGATCGACGACCTCACCGCGGCAGGGTTCGTCGTCGACCAGGGACTGGCCGGGTATGTCTACTACCGTCGCCGCGAGTACGAGACCGCCCGGGCGTGGCTGAACGACGCCGTTGTCGAGCCGGGGATCAGCACCCAGGACCTCGTGTTCCGGACCTACTATCTCGCGGCCAGTTACGACGACGACGGCTACTACGCCGATGCGGTGTTTATCTACGACGGCATCGAGGCGCTGTCGCCGGCCTCTCCGTATGTGCACCGGGCGAAGTACTGGGCCGCGCGGGCGACGGAAGCCCAGGGCCTGACCGAGGAAGCCGCGCAACGTTATGTCGCGTTGGCGCAGGGACCAGAAGGTGAGTTCAGCGAGGAGGCACGGTTCCGCGCTGGTTTCGTGCTCTATGAGGGCGGAGACCCCCAGGGCGCTCTGACGAACTGGGACTACCTGAACCCGGCCAGCGACGGCCGCCTGCTCTACTGGCGTGGCCGCGCCCTGGAAGCGCTGGATTCGCCGATGGCCGAGGATGTCTTCCGCCAGGCCTCCCAACGAGACCCGGTCTCATTCTATGGGCAGGCGGCGGCGATTCGGCTTGGCCTCGCCGAGACTCCCGGAGCGTCCTACGACGACGTGGCGACACCTGGACCGATCGACTGGAACGTGATCGCGATGTGGCTCGTGCCCGGCGCTATGGCGCCGCCAGCCGTGAAGTCCGCCGCCATCGACCTCGCCGACGTTGGCCTGACCAGCCTTGCCGGCGATCTCCTCGCCCAGGAGGTCGACGGCCAGGGCCTTTCACCGCTCGCGGAGCTGGGCTACATTCGTGCCGCTCACGATGCCGGCCTCACGGACCTTGCCGCGCGTTGGGCTACACAGCTGGCGGGCACGTCGACCGTCGTGCCGGAAGACCTTGCGCGGCTCGCCTACCCTCTAGATTATGTCGAGTTACTTTCCGAGGCGGGGAAGGAGCAGAACGTCGATCCCCTCTTCCTCGCCGCGCTTATTCGCCAGGAGAGCTTCTGGGATCCGATGGCCCTCTCGGTGGCGAACGCCTATGGGCTGACGCAAGTGGTACCGTCCACCGGCGAAAGCATTGCCTCGACCCTGGGATTCGCGGACTTCGAGGCGACGGACCTCTGGCGCCCCGCGGTGAGCATCGAGTTCGGCGCCTACTACATCGGCGCGCAGCTGAAGACCTTCGGTGCGCCGCAGGTGGCTCTCGCCGCCTACAACGGTGGCCCCGGGCATGCCGGCACCTGGGCCGAGCTGGCGGCGAGCCAGGACCCCGCCGACTTCGTCGAGGCGGTGTCGTTCACGGAGACGCAGGGCTACATCGTGCGGGTGATGGAGAACTACGCCCGCTATATTGACCTCTATCGCTGAGGTTCGTGCATAACCGGCCGGGCGTTGTAAGGTTGGAAGCTCACCGGTAACGAAGGAAGGGTTCGGCGATGTCGACCAAGAGGACCTATCAGCCCAGCACGAGGCGCCGCGCCCGCAGGCATGGCTTCCGCCACCGTATGTCGACGCGCACGGGTCGGGCCGTTTTGAAGCTTCGCAGGCTACGAGGACGTAAGCGGCTGACGATGGTCTAGCCAGCGGCCGAAAGGGCAAGCATGGCCCATCGAAATCGGCTCACCACCCGGCAGTTCAGTGCAGTGTTCGACGATGGCGCCCGTGTGGGTCATCGATGGTTCACGTTACGTGTACTATCTTCGCCGGAGAACGAAGGATCGCCAGGACTGTGGGGATTTGCCGTTGGAAAGCGCCTGGCGGCACATTCTGTGGACAGAAACCGCTTGAAGCGTCGACTGCGCACGGCCGTCGGTCCCTTGGAGCTTCGCGCCGGTGCCTGGTGCATCGTCCAGCTGCGTCCGGCGGGGATGGATGCGACGCCATCCGACCTCCGCGTCGCCATTTCCTTGGCGATCGCCCGTGCCGGTGTGGCCGCCTGATGGGCCGGGTCGTTTCCAAGCCTCTTCTTTGGCTCATCCGGGGCTACCAGGTGACGTTTTCCGGGCTGTTCCCCGGGACCTGCCGCTTTGAGCCGAGCTGTTCGCAATACATGTACGAATGTGTGGAGCGATTTGGGCCATTGCGTGGCGTATGGATGGGTGTCAGGCGGCTGGGACGATGTCGTCCGGGCGGCGGACACGGCTACGACCCCGTCCCCGAGCGGTGACGCTATCCTTCCGTAGGGCCCTTGGCTGTGTCCAAGGACGTCAGGCGGGAAGCAAACTGTCGGTTGGTCGGCGCTGCGATACGACTCCACTAGATGTGTTCCCCGCGTGGTGGTGTGCTGAGTTCTCGACTCGCCCTGAATACTCGCTTAAGCCCCCGCGATGTTTCACGTGAAACATGATCCGCCGAGACGGTCGGCGTGGGGGGCTGCGCGTGCGCTTCGGGCCCCTGATGTTTCACGTGAAACAATCCCGTTCCTGGAGTCCATTGATGGACATGGCTCGAGGTTCGACGATTCGCCTCCCGGTTATCCTGCCGGCGACTGTTTCACGTGAAACACAGCTGGGTCACCCTTCTTTCAATCGTCTCTGTTACGTCAGGTGATCTCCTGTTACCCTTCGGCGGATGAAGCCCCGTCCCCCTGTCGCGGGTGTGCTCGTGATTGCGTTTGCCCTCCTGGCCGCGGCGTGTCACGGCGTTGCCAACCCCCAGGGCTGGGCGGCACCGGTCTTCGACGATGACACGGCCCTCCTCTTTCTCAAGAAGGACAAGCTCAGCGCACTTTCCTTCGACGGCGGCACCGCAACGGTCCTCTGGACGTTCCCGGACCATGACTTGAGCTCGGAAAAGGATATCGACCTCGAGTCGGTGTATTCGGACCCGATAGTCGATGGGGATGTGATCTACGTCGGCGCCTATGCAGGCGAGGTGTACGCCGTGGGCAAGGATGATGGCCGCCTGCGCTGGTCCACGAAGGACCAGGTGAAGATATCGGGCAGCATCGTCAACGGCCCAGAATTGGCCGGCGATCGCCTGGTGTTCGGTACAACGGAAGGATTCCTCTATTCCGTCCGCACGGAGGATGGCGCGCCCACTCCGGGCTGGCCCGAAGGCGGCCTCAGCCTCTCCAACCGCGGGATTTGGGCTACCCCGGTCATCGAGGGTGAGATTGCCTATGTGGCCACGATGGATGGCAAGGTAAGGGCCGTGGACCTGGCGGCTGGCACTGAGATTTGGGAGGAACCCTTCTCGGCAGACTCCGCCGCCGTCGCCGAACTCACATCGGTATCCGATTCTTTGCTTTTCGTCGCCACCCTTGGGAAGGAGGTGTATTTCGTCGACAAGACCACCGGCAAGCAGGTGGGACCAGTCCTTTCTGGCGACGGATGGATCTGGACGCGCCCCGCGGTTGAGGATGATACGGTCTATTTCGGCGATTTCGATGGTTCTGTTCGGGCAGTTAACATAACGTCACAAACGGAAGCGTGGAACGCGAAAACGGACGGCCGCGTAAAGGCGGGCCCCGCCGTGGTTGGCGACTGGGTTGTTTTCGCCGACGAGAGTCCGGCGGTGCTTTTCGTGAATAAGGAGACCGGCGAGATTCGGAATCGCGTCGCCATTTCGGACGCGGGGACGATCCGGGCCAATGTTGTGGCTCGCGACGGGGTAGCATACGTAGTAACCACCAAAGGGAAGCTCTTCAAGGCCGATCCATCCAATTTCTCGGTCGTGGAAGTCCCGATCGTGAGCGCCTCGTGATCGGCCAGGTTTTCGGCACACTCCTGCTCAACCCGATGGTCAACTTCCTCGTGCTGTTGACCCATCTGCTTGGCGGCAGCTTTGGCCTCGCGATCATCGCCTTCACGATCATCATCCGGATTGCCACCTTCCCCCTCACCCTTCGCCAGCTTCACCAGACGCGCGCGATGCAGGAACTCCAGCCCAAGGTGCAGGAGCTGCAGAAGAAGTACAGCGACCCCAAACGGCGCCAGCAGGAGTTGATGGCTGCCTACAAGGAAGCTGGCGCCAACCCGATCGGCTGCCTGGGGCCAATGATCATCCAGATGCCGATCCTCATCGCTCTCTTCTACGCGGTTCGCTTCACCCTTCCTGCCTCCCCCGAGGCACTCGAGCACCTTTCCGGCCGCCTTTACGACTTCTCCTATATCCAGCACGCCGTCCCCATCGAGGAGACCTTCCTCGGACTGGACCTTCGTGAGCCCGCCATCCTGATGGTCGGCCTCGTCGGCATCACCAGCTGGTTGCAGACCAAGACGGCGGCATCACCAAAGGCGAACGCGGACGAACGCGCCCGGCAGCAGCAGCAGATGATGCTGTGGATGATGCCGGCGATGTTCGCGTTCTTCGCACTCAGCTTTCCCAGCGGCGTCAGCCTCTACTGGGTAGTGAATTCCATCGTCGGCATTGGATTTAACATAGCGATATACGGTGTACCACAGCTAAACATACAACCGTGGATGAAAGCCAGGACGCCGGTGTCGTCCGCCAAACCGGACGAAGAGGGGCCGCCAGCCGATAAGCGCCCCAGCGCCGGCGGTGACCTTCCTGGCTCACGAGAATTGAGGACTGCAAATGGACCAGGCCGAAGCAAGCGGCAAAACCGTCGACGACGCTCTTAGGGCGGCTCTCGCCGAACTCGGCGCCCGCCGGGAGCAAGTCGAAATGACTGTGCTCGATGAGGGCAAGAAGGGCCTCCTCTTCGGGCGAGGTGGCCGTGACGCCATCGTCCGCATCGAATGGCTCCCGGGCGAAGGTCCGGAAGCGGGATCCGCCGGTGCTGGCCGCCGGCGTGGTGGCAGAGGACGCGGCGGCCGCAGCCGCGACGACGCACCTGCCGAGAGCACTGACTCGAAGGCGCCACGCTCGTCCAACCGGCGTGGCAGCGGGAGCAGCGGCGGTGGCGCCGGTCAACAGCGTGGCGCCCGCAGCAGCGGCCGTCCGTCGTCGGGCCGTTCGACCCGCTCGGACGAGTTCGTGGAGACGGCGAGCCCCAAGCTCACCGAGGCCGACTTCCTGCGCAGCAACGCCGGGCGTGAGAGCAGCGAAGGGGATGCAGCCCCTGCCGAGGGCAGTGGCGAACGTCCAGCGTCGCGTGGCCGCCGCAGCGAGGCGGGTCCCGCCCGGAGCACGCGGAGCGACCGTGGTGAGCGCAGTCCGCGCCGGCGCGAAGGCGAAGATGAGCCCGTCATTGAACCGAACATCGATGCCGAGGAAGTTGATTTTGCCGCCGGCGTGGTCGACGACCTTCTTCGCATCCTCGAAATCGATGCCGAGATCAGCCTCCGCGAGCCCATGACCCCGGGCGACGGGCGAGGGTCCGCCCTGGCAGTGATTGACATAAGTGGCGAGGACCTCGGTGTGCTCATTGGGCGGCGTGGGGAGACGCTGCTCAACCTCCAGTACCTGGTCAACCTGATGCTCGGCCAGCGCTACCCCGGCAAGGGTGGCGTCACGATCGACGCCGAGCACTACCGCCACCGTCGCGAAGACGAGATCGTCGCCAAGGCTCTGCGTATGGCGGAGACGGTAAAAGAGTACGGCGACCCGATCACGCTGGAGCCGATGACCCCGGCCGACCGCCGCCTTGTCCACCTCGCCCTTGCCGAGGATGAAGACGTCATCACCGAGAGCACCGGCGATGGCGAAAACCGCAAGGTGGTGATACTGCCCCGCGATTAGCGGGGAGAAGGAGGCGCATCACGCACATCGTCATTGCTGGCAACGTGGTCAAGGATCGCCTCCCCGACGGCGAATTCGTGGCTGGTGGCCCGGCGCTCTATTGCGGGCGTGTGGCCCTCGCTCTCGAAGCCAGCGTCGATGTGGTGACGCATCTCCCTGCCGGTTTTCCGGCTTCCGCGCTCGAAGGTCTCCACGTCATGGGCCCCGTGGTCGAGACGTTCCCCGTGTTCGAAAACATCTACCAGGGCATGGCCCGCACCCAGGTCATGCATGGCGACAGCCTCTCCCTCGACAGCCTGCTCGACGCCTACACCGGCGAGCCCGATGTGGTCATGGTTGCGCCGGTGTTCCGCGAGGTGATCGGCTGGCCCCGGCACCCCGCCCGCGTCCACGCCGTCTCGCCTCCAGGGTGTCCTTCGCGACCGCGACGCAGCCGACCGCATCCGTCCCCGCTACGATGCGCTGCCCGCGGCCCTGCGGTTCGCAACCCCCGGGGGCATCGCCCTTTTGAGCGACGAGGATTGCACTGACCCCGTTGGGCTGGCGAAGGCCCTCGCCGGCGCCGGCATGACCGTCGCCCTCACCCACGGCGACAACGGCGCCTCGCTGTTTACGGGCGCCACCCGCAGGGACTACGCGGCCATGCCTGCCGGTCCCGTTGTCGACCCTACTGGCGCAGGCGATTGCTTCGGCACCGCCTTCGTCATTCGCTACGCCGAAACTGGCGATTGGGAGGAAGCAATGACCTGGGGGCTTGCCGCCGGGTCCATCGCTGTCGAACGAGAAGGCCTCCGGGCCGCAGCCACCCGCGACGAACTCCGCCAACGTAGTGCAGGGAGGGCAGCATGAGCGCTCAAATCGTCACTTTCGTGAACCAGAAAGGGGGTGTCGGCAAGACCACGTCGGCAGTGTCGCTCACAGCGGCCCTCGCCCGGCGCGGCCACAAGGTTTTGCTTGTGGACCTTGACCCCCAATCCAACGCAACGAGCGCAGTCGGCATCGATGGCGAGGACATCCCCGGCATCTACGACGCGCTCATCGACGAGACGCCGATTGCCGCCTGCGTCACGCGCGTGGAGTCGGAGGGGTTCGATATTGTGCCCTCCAGCCGGGCGCTCTCGGGCGCCGAAGTCGAACTCGTGCCGGCGATGGCCCGCGAACGCCGCCTCTCGGCGGCGCTGCACCAGGCGATCGACGACTACGAATTCATCTTCATCGACTGCCCGCCATCGCTGGGGCTGCTGACAATCAACGCCCTCACGGCGAGCCACTACGTCATCATCCCGGTCCAGTGTGAGTACATGGCGCTCGAGGGCCTCACCCGCCTCACCGAGACCCTCGACCTCGTCCGCCGCAACCTCAATTCGAGCCTGACGGTCCTCGGCGTCCTCCTCACCATGTTCGATGTCCGCACGCGGTTGTCGCAGCAGGTCGCCGATGAAGTCCGCGAACACTTCGCCCGCACCTTCGATACCGTCGTGCCGCGGGCTGTCCGCCTCAGCGAGGCGCCCAGCCACGGCCAATCCATCTTCATGTACGAACCCGGCGGCCGCTCAGCGACCGCGTACGACGACCTCGCAGCAGAACTACTGGAACGCGTAGGAGTAGCCGTATGACGCAGGCAAAACGAGGACTCGGCCGGGGGCTCGGCTCCCTTATTCCGGCGGGCGAACCGCAGCCGGCGGAGGGCGCCAGCGCCATGGATGCGCCGCTGCCATCCACTCGCCGCGGCGGCCCCGAGTACATCGACATCGACCTCATTGCGCCGAACCCGGACCAGCCGCGCACGCACTTCGAACCGGAGAAGCTGCGCGAACTGGCCGATTCCATCCGCCAGCACGGGATCATTCAGCCGCTTGTGGTCACCCGCGACTCCGATGGCAACTACCGCCTGATCGCAGGCGAACGCCGGCTCCAGGCCGCGCGGCTGGCCGAACTCGACGCTGTGCCGGTCATCACTCGCGAGGCCGCCGACGACGAGTTGCTGGAGCTGGCGCTGATCGAAAACATCCAGCGCGCGGACCTCAACGCAATTGAAGAGGCCCACGCCTATCGCCGCCTGATCGACGAGCACGGCCTCACCCAGGAGGTGGCCGCCGGCCGCGTTGGCAAGAGTCGCGCCGCCGTAGCCAACGCGCTCCGGCTGCTTCAGCTCGATACGGAGATTCGCCGCAGCCTCGTTGCCGGGGAAATCAGCGAAGGGCATGCTCGCGCCCTGCTCGGCCTCGCCGAAGGGAAGGAGCGCATCGACGCCTGGAAGCACGTCGTCGACCGCCACCTGAGCGTCCGTGAAACAGAGGCTCTCGTCCGTCGCACCCTCAGCCGGCCCGAACCGGTGGGGCCCGCCACGGCGCCCCCGCCGAACCGCCGTGATGCCACGGTCGCCGATATCGAGGGAAGGCTTCGCCGCGCCCTGAGCACCCGCGTGACCGTGCAGCCCCAGAAGAAAGGCGCTCGGATCACGATCGAGTGCTTCAGCAACGAGGAGTTCGACGCCGTGATCGAGCGGCTGCTCGGGGACGACGCCGAGTGACGGCCGAAGCAAACCTGGCCGCGCTGGGTATCACGCTTCCCGCGCCCCCGGCGCCGGCCGGGCTCTATGCCCCCTGCGTTCGCTCCGGCTCGATGCTCTACGTCTCGGGCCAGCTGCCCGCGAAAGACGGCCAGGTGCCAACCGGCCGCCTCGGTGACGGCGTGACGGTGGAAGAGGCCGCACCGCACGCGCGCCAGTGCGCCATCAACGCGCTTGCCATCGTCAGGGGTGAGCTCGGCTCCCTCGATGCTGTGAAGCGCGTCGTTCGGGTCGGCGGATTCGTTGCCAGTGCCCCGGGATTCCACGACCAGCCGGCGGTGGTGAACGGCGCCAGCCAGCTCCTCATCGATGTCTTCGGCGAAGCGGGGAAGCACGCCCGCGCGGCAGTCGGCGTGGCCGAGCTCCCCCGCGGCGTGCCGGTAGAGGTCGAGTTCCTCTTCGAGGTCTAGCCGTTCATCGAGTCATCCGCAGAAGGGACCCTCGCATGGCGAATCGCGTCGACGCCCTGTACGAAATTGCGGGCTCGATGCCTCCGCTCAAGCTCCATTCGTAGACTGGCTGCGTCGTGGGGGCGCCGCGGCATAGGCGCCGCCGCCTGGTACGACGTTTTGTAAAGTTCTGGCGCCCGTTAACCGCGCACCAACATCCGCGCCCAAGACTTCGGAATGCAGGACTGCAGACCGGCACATTCAAGAACACGCCCCCAGAAACCCAAGGAGAATCTCATGCTAAAACGATGGCTCCCGGCCATCGGCGGCGCAGCGTTGCTCGCGTTCGCCGCCGGCGCTGTGGCCTTTGCCGGAAACGACTATGGCCAGAAGCACGAACACGACGACCGTGCTCATTCTCAACAGAACTTCGGCGTCGGAAAGCCAATCGACGAGTCCTCTCAGGCTTCTATCGATGCGGGGACCGCCCTTGCTCAGCCGACGAAGCTGGTCAGCCTTGCCAGGGGCCTTAAGGCGAAGACCGTCGCTGTTGTCGATGGCGTTCCCAACATCGACATGATGGCGTTCTGGCCGAACGACGAGAATCCGGAGTGGATCATCGCCTGCAACGAGCAGGATTCCGGAGATATCGGCCTCATCCGTGTTCGGATCGCTGACGGCGCCACGGAGGCTATCGTGAGTTCGGGCCTCACAAGCTGCGATCCGGTCCACCAAACCGCCTGGGGCACGATCGTCTTCGGCGAAGAGAATGGCTCGAATGGCAGGCTCTTCGAACTCATCGACCCGCTGCACACCACCGGCGTGACGGTGAATCCGGACGGCACAACCGCAGGTGGCACCAACCCGGGCAACATCGTGCTCCGGCCGGAACTGGGGAAGACGTCCTACGAAGGAGTCGGCGTGCTGCCGAACGGCGTCGTCTACTATGGCGACGAGAACCGGCCTTCCAGTGGCACCCCGGGTGGCGCCTACTTCAAGTTCATCCCCGACACCCTCTGGACTCCCGGGGCTCCCGCCATCACCGACCTCGACGACTCCCCGCTGGTCGGCGGTGACGTCTACGGACTCCGACTTGGTCTTCGCAGCGGCGGAACGGACTACGGGCAGGGCACCCAGACAGGCCTTGGCAAGTGGATCTTCCTGACCAGCAGCGGTGGCGACCTTCGTGCTGCGGCCGCTGCCAACCATCTCACCGGCTACTACCGGCCGGAAGACCTTGCCTTCGACGAGGCTGCCCTTTCCCTGGGGAACGTTCGCTGGTGCGGCAATAACACGGGCAACGAGGGAAACGACAGGTCCTACGGTGAGACCATCTGCATGACCGATGGCACCGTCACCGAAGCGGCCGCCCTCTCGTCGGTCCCTGCTGTGCAATACCTTGTCATTGGGAATCCTGAACTCGCCATGATGGACAACATGGCTTACCAGCCCGGCCGCGGGAACTGGGTCCTCCATGAGGATGGAGACCAGCTCCAGGGCAACAACGACCTCTGGGACTGCCTCGACGATGGGAACGACGACGACCTGCTCAGCGACTCATGCATTCGCGTCGGTACCCTGAACGACCTGAATGCCGAGTGGACCGGCGGCCTCTTCACCGCCGATGGCAAGCACTTCTTTGTGAGCGTCCAGCACAACGTGACCGGCAAGGGAGTGATTCTCGACATCACCGGCTGGAAGTAGCGTTCGCGACATCGAAAGTGTCGCCCGAGCGACGTGAAGGGCGGGCCCGCACTGGGCCCGCCTTTTGCATGTCTGACATGCGGGTGACCAGCCGCTTCTCCGCCGAAAGGCCGACATCCTCCCGGTCCGGAAGGCCGTTTTAGGGAGATCATCGGAACAGTGATGCTGTCTCCAACACACGGCGGCAACCCACATGCTGGCTAACCCCGCCTTGTTCTGTGATTCCAGGGAGGTCCCATCATGGCATTCAGCATTCGGTTCTCGGACGAGAGAAAACAGCGAGGCGCCGTCCTCCGGGTCATGAGCCTCGCGCTCATGATGGTCGTAGCCGGCGTCGCCAGCCTCAACGTCGCTCTTCCCGAGCTTGCCCGCGATACCGGCGCTTCGCAGACGCAGCTGCAGTGGATCGTGGATATCTACTCACTGGTCTTCGCGGCCCTGCTTCTGCCGGCCGGCGCAATCGGCGATCGGTTCGGACGGAAGCCCATCCTCGTCGTCGGGCTGGTCATCTTCGGCCTCGCTTCCGGCGCTGCCCTTTTTGTCGACACACCCGCCCAGCTGATCGTGGTGCGGGCAGCCCTCGGCGCGGGAGCCGCCTTCGTGATGCCGGTGACGCTCTCGGTGATCACCACGGTGTTCCCGGCGGAGGAGCGAGGGAAGGCGGTTGGTACGTGGTCCGGCGTTGCCGCCGGTGGTGCCGTTGTCGGGCTCCTCGCCTCGGGGGTGCTGCTCGAGTGGTTCCCCTGGCAGTCGATCTTCGCTCTCAACGTCGGGATGGCCACCCTCGCCCTTGCGGGGACCATTGCCATCGTCCCCCAGACGCGCGATGCGAATGCCCCGGCCCTCGACATCGTCGGCACGCTCATCTCTGTTGCGGGGCTTTCCGGCATCGTCTTTGGAATCATCGAGGGGCCGGAACGCGGCTGGACCGACCCCGTCGCCTTCGGCGCCCTTGCCGGCGGCGTGATCGCGATGGCAGCCTTCGTCGCCTGGGAATTGAGGCGGCGCGAGCCGATGCTGGACCCCCGGCACTTCCTGAACGGGAGCTTCAGCGCCGGGTCGCTCTCCATCTCGGTGCAGTTCTTCGCGGCGTTCGGTTTCCTCTTCCTGGCGCTCCCCTACCTGCAGCTCGTACTCGGCTTCTCACCGCTCGAAGCTTCGGCGGCGCTCGTCCCAATGGCCGTTGTCGTCATCCCCCTGTCGCGATTTGCGCCGGCGATTGCCTCGGCGACGGGCGCCCGGGTCACCGGCGCCCTTGGCCTGGCCCTGATCGCCACTGGCTTCCTGGTCGTGGCCACCCTCGACGCCGGTTCGACCTACTGGCAGTTTCTCCTTGCGCTGGTGCCTTTCGGCGCCGGGATGGCACTCTCGGGCGCTCCCGCCACGACGGCCATCGTCAGCTCGTTGCCGGCGGAAAAGCAAGGAGTCGCTTCGGCCGTCAACGATGTCTCTCGCGAACTGGGCGGGGCGCTGGGCATCGCCATCCTGGGAAGCGTGATGAACGATGCGTACCGCTCCTCCATGGCCGATTCGACTGCTGGCCTGCCGCCGGAGGCAGCGACTGCCGCCACGTCGTCGCTGGCGGCAGCGATGCAGGTCGGTCAGCAGCTGGGAGCGCAGGGACAGGTGCTCGTTGCCCAGGCGCAGTCGGCATTCGTCGATGGCCTCGCGATCAGCATGCTGGTCGGCGTCGTTGCACTCGTTGCCGGCGCGACATTCGTGGCGATGCGGGCTCCCGGCCGGGCCGCCACCCAAAAGGCGGGCTGGGTCGCGGCCATCGATGCCGAGGTGCTGGAACCAGCCTGACGTCGACGTTCCCGGTTCCGCGCGCAAAGAAAGGGCCCTCGGGAGAGGGCCCTTCTTGTGTCATCGTTCGGCTGGCTACGGGGTGATGACGTGGAGGATTGTGCCGGGGTCGACCACCGGGGCAATCCGAAGGTCGCCGGGATTCACGGGGCTGCAGCCGAGGAGGATGCAGGGGTCGATGGGGATGATCGAGAAGCTGCCATCATCTCCGCCGTCGTCGTCACCGGGGCACGGGTCCAGCGTGAAGGTGCAGGGGTCAAAGTCCAACGGTGGGGTCAGACCGCCGCCGCAGCCGGGGCCGTACGGGTTAATGATGCACGGGTTCAGCGGGACGATGATGCTGCCGCTACCACCGCTGCCGGGTCCGGGATCCGGGTCGCCGGGGTCTTCGGGGTCGGGCGTGTCGCCATCGTCATCAGGCGTGTCGGCGGGCTCGTCGACATCGCCGGTGTCCCCCTCGTCCGTATCCGGCGAAGGAGCGACGGTGGGCTCGTCGGTTGGTTCGGCAACCGGGGCAGTCGGTTCTTCCGTCGGGACTGTGGTCGGCGTTGCTGGCACGGCGGTGTCCTCCGGGACAGCGGTCGGCTGGATGGGTGCTGGGTCGTTGGTTCCACCCGGGATGCTCCCCGTCGCGGGCGTGCTCGTGGGTGCGGTGAGGACGCCTTGCGTCGCCGTCGGGGCCGCCGCCTCGTCCTTGTCGTCGCCACCCGGGTGTTGATTGTTGTCGTCCACCGGCTTGTCCTGCTTCGGCGCAACGAGGTCGAAGGGCTGGAAGGCGGCGGCCTGGACGTGCTGAAGCGTCTGCGCGCCCATCACCTGGCCGATCATCAGGCCACCGGCGACGAACAACGCCGCCGCGCCTCCGAACATCACGTATCGCATAGATTCTCGAGCGTTCATCGGGTTCCTCCTGCTCGTTTCTTGCAGGTAGGACAGCCCCCGCGAAGTTCTCTTACACGAGCCGTCGAATCTTTACCTTCGCCCGCTTGGTAAGCTGCCCCGGCACACCACGTGGAGGGACACCAATGGCCAACCTGCCCGGCATGGGTAATCCGCCGACCATCGCGGCGCAGCAGTCGGTGCTGGTCGCCCGCGTCCTGCAGTATTGCGACCTCGCCGTCGATGGCATGACCGCCGAGCAGCTCTCGGATACCCGCGGCGGCATCACCAACTCCGCCGGGTTCGACGTCTGGCACGTCCTCCGTACGGTCGACAACATCGTCCACTTCGTCTTCGAACGGGAGCAACCGGTCTGGCTCCGCGATGGCTTCCACGAAGCGTGGGGCTTCCCGAAGGTGGACCAGGGCACCGGCATGGACCCGAACGACGCGTACAGCCTTCGCTTTCCCGGCCCCGAGCAGTTCAAGCGCTACTCCGCCGCCGTTGCCGCCTCCGTTGTCCCCCGGATCGCGGCGATGTCCGACGAGTACCTTGCGACGGTGCAGACCATCCGGCCCTGGGGAGAAGTCCCCCGCATGGAGGCGATTGGCCATGGGCTTATCGGCCATGGCAACGGCCACCTCGGCCGGGCAAGCTACGTGCGCACCCTGAACGGGCTCCCCGGCCTGCCCTACTGAGATGCCCCGCACCTTCATCATCGACACCGATACCGGCAGCGACGATGCCGTTGCCATCCTCATGGCCCTCCGCCACCCCGATGTGGAAGTCGCCGGGATCACCGCCGTCCACGGGAATGTTCCGCTCCACCAGGCGCTTGCGAACGCTCTCTACTCGGTCGAAGTCGCCGGTGCCGATGTCCCCGTCTGGGCGGGGGCCGACCGGCCCCTGCTCAGGCTCGGCTCGACCGCTCAGCCGTTCCACGGCAGCGATGGCCTTGGCGACGTGGGCTATGGCCCACCACAGGGCAAGCCGGAGGCTGGCCACGGCGCCGATGCGCTGATCGACCTGCTCCGGGCCAACCCGGGCGCCACGCTCGTCACCCTCGGCCCGCTCACCAACGTCGCCCTCGCGATCAGCCGCGCGCCCGACATCGTCGAGCTCGTGAGCCGTTGCGTCGTCATGGGGGGCGCCGCCAACACCGTCGGCAATATCACCCCCGCGGCCGAGTTCAACATCTGGGTGGACCCGGACGCGGCCGCGATGGTCTTCCGCTCCGGCCTGCCGATCGAAATGGTCGGCTGGGAGCTTTGCCGCGGAGATGCCGCCCTCAGCGAGCCGGAATACGAGGCCATCCGCGCCATCGGTACGCCCGTCGCCGAGTTCGCCATCGGCTGCCAGGCCGCGGTCATCAAGGCGATGGAACGGATGGAAGGCACGCCATCGATCACGCTGCCCGACCCGGTGGCGATGGCGATTGCGATTGAGCCGGCGATCTGCACTCGCTCGTCGAGGCATCTCGTCGAAGTCGAAACCGTCAGCGACCTTACCCGGGGCATGACCGTTGTCGACCAGCTCGACGTGGCCGCCCGCCGCGACCTCGGCCCCGGCTGGCAGCTCGCCAGGCCTGTCGCCGTGTGCTGGGAGATCGACATCCCACGCTGGAAATCGCTGCTCAGGGAGTGCCTCTCGTGACCTCTGCCTACACCTTTGGCCATTCGGCCTCGGCTGCCGAGCGCCTGCGGATCGTCGCGGAGGTGTACGAAGCGGAGGCGGCGGCGTTCATCCGTGACCAGGCGCCGGCCACCGTTGGCCACGCTATCGACCTTGGCTGCGGGCCGGGATACAGCACGGTCCTCGTCGCCCGTGCCACCGCTGCCGCCACTACCACTGGCCTCGACATCTCCCCGGAGTTCATCGCCCAGGCCAGCGCCGAACGTGGCGACATCGCGAGCTTCCACGTCCATGACGTGACTGCGCCCCCGTTTCCCGGTGGTCGGCCGGATATCATTTTCGCCCGCCTCCTCGTCACCCACTTGCCCGACCCGGCGGGGCGGTCGGTCGTTGGGTCGATGCCCTTGCGCCCGGGGGACGCCTCCTCCTCGACGAAGTCGACGCCATCGATGTCACCGAGCCCACCTGCAAGCGCTACCTCGAGATCACGGCCCAGGTCATTGGCTCGACCGGTGGCGAACTCTACATCGGTCCCCGGCTCGCCTCGCTGGCTCCCCCCGGGGCGTCGGTTCTCCTCGACGAACGCATCCGCTATCCCGTCCCCGCACGAGACGCCGCCGCGATGTTCCGCCTCAACATCCCCAACTGGGCCGCAAAGGCGATCGCCGCGGGAATCACCACCGCCGACGAACTCGCGGCGATTGCGGCGCACCTCGATGATCTCGCCGAAGGCCGCATCGAGGGCCCCGACCTCGTCTGGTACATGCGCCACGTCGTCCTCACCAACGCCTGAGTCCGAGCCGCGACCGGAAGGGAGCGTACGGACCGTGCCGCATCACCACCGTCAGGAACTCACCATGTGGGCCAGGCGCCTGCCCTCTTACCCGGCGCCACCCCGCCACGCCCGTTCGATCGTCCCGCCGCCGAGCACCACATCGTCCTGGTACAGGGCCAACGCCTGCCCCGGCGTGAGCGCCCGCTGCCGCCTGTCGAAGCGCAGGACCGCCCTCTCGCCATCGCTGCTGACCAGCCGTGCCGGCGCCGGCTCGGCCTTGTAACGGGCCTTCGCCGCCAGGGCCGAACCGTCGGCAATGGCCACGTCCGTCCAGCGCACCCCGGAGATTTCCACCGTATCGCTGAAGAGGTCCTCTTCCGGGCCGATGCTGACGATGTTCGCCGCCGCATCGATGCTCGTCACGTAGCGCGGCTCGCCGGTTGCGATGCCGAGACCCTTACGCTGGCCCACGGTGTACGCCGCCACGCCACGGTGCTCGGCCACCTGCTCCCCTTCGCCGTCCACCATCGCGCCCGGCTCCATTGCCACTCGCCCGTCGAGGAAAGCCCGGTAGTCGTTCCCGGGGACGAAGCAGATCTCGACGCTGTCCGGCTTGTCGGCGACCTCCAGCCCGAGGCGACGGGCCTGCTCCCGCACCTCGCCCTTGGTCAGTTCGCCGATTGGCAGGAGCAGCTGGCCAAGTTGTTCCTGGTCGAGCATGTAGAGCACGTACGACTGGTCCTTCGCCGTATCGACCGCGCGGAGGAGCCGGTGCCCGTCCGGGCCGTGTTCGACGCGTGCGTAGTGGCCGGTCGCCACGTAGTCGGCTTCGAGGGCCGGCAAGCGATCGACAAGGGCGCGGTACTTGATGTGCTCGTTGCAGCGCACGCAAGGATTGGGCGTCCGTCCCGCGGCGTATTCGCTCACGAAGTTGTCGACCACCGTGGCCCTGAACTCTTCTTCGAAGTTCATCACGTAGTGGCGGATGCCAAGCTGTCCTGCCACCCGGCGGGCGTCGCCGATGTCCTCGACCGAACAGCACTGCTGGTGCCCCTCAAAGGCCTCCGGGCGTTCTTCTGTCCACAGGCGCATGGTGACGCCGATCACTTCGTAGCCCTGCTCGTGCAGCAGCGCTGCCGCGACGGAGCTATCGACTCCGCCGGACATACCAACAACGACCCGGGCCCGGTCTCCCATCCTCTGATACAATCCTTCCCACAACTCTGATGTCCCACTGGAGCACATCTGGACGCTGAAGCCCTGGCTCACAAGGCCGTCGATATCCTCTCGGAGCACCAGGCCCTGGATATCGCCTTGCTGGACATCTCCCGCACGTCAACCTTCACGGACTATTTCGTGATTGCCAGCGCGCAGTCGCCACCCCAGTTTAAGGCGCTCGCCGAATACCTGGAAAAAGACCTCAAGCCCGAGGGCCACGACCTTCGCCACCAGGAAGGCTCGGCCGAGAGCGGCTGGCTCCTCCTCGACTTCGGCGAAATCATCGTCCACGTCTTCACGCCGGAAAAGCGCGAGTATTATCGCCTCGAAGAACTCTGGGGCCGGACAACGCCCGTCGTTCGCTTCACCGCCTAGGGCGCGCTTACCGTCGGAAGCGGCAGGCTGATGGCGATACCGCCGATCACCACCAGGGGCAACGCCACCTCGGCGATGTAGTCGGCATCCATCGCCACGAGCAGCCAGGCGAGGCCAAGCACGAGCGCCCCGCAAGCGGCGAGCAACCATGAGTCGCCAACGATGAAGTCGTACCAGAACGCGGCGAACGCGACGATGTACTTCATGCCTGTGCCTTCGCCAGCCGCGCTTCCAGGCGCGGTTTCAAAAGTGCGATGATCGCGAAGGCCGGCGAGCCAGTAGAGGATCGCGAGGAGCGGGATCATCCCTTCCTTCAGCGTCCAGTCGAGGCCAACCCCTTCACCCAACCAGAACGTGCCGAAGGCCATCAGCATCACGCCCACCACAAATTTAATCGAGTTCTCCGGCACCCGGCTCAGCGGCCGGTGAACGGCGAGCCCGATGGCCGTGACCAGGACAAACGCGGCAATGGCGCCGCTCACTGCCAGGCCGTACTCGCCATCGTTGGCGGCGCCGAAGCTGATCACGATGAATGCCACCTCAAGCCCTTCGAGCAGTACTCCCTTGAACGAGACGACGAAGCCGTTCCAGTCGATCACATTGCCGGCGATGGGGTCCGCGCCAAGTCCCTTGAGTTCGGCGAGCTCCTCCTGGTAGATGCGGTCTTCGTCGTGGAGATCCTTGAGGCCGGTCGACCGCATGATCGCCTTCCGCAGCCACTGCATGCCGAAGACGAGGAGGAGGATGCCGACGACCACGAGCAGCGTGTCGATCGGGATGAGTTGATCCAGGGACTTCCCCAGCGTGCCGACAATGACCGCCAGCGCAACGGACGCCGCCGCCACTCCCGCAAGCGCCGTTCGCCAGCCCCGCGTGATACCCACGGCGAGGACAATCGTCATCGCCTCCACCATTTCGACGGCCGAGGCGAGGAAGGCGGCTCCGACTAACAGGATGTCGTGAAGCATGGCGCCATTCTAGCCCTGCCCTGTCAAGAGTCATTGAGCGGGGCCGCCTCGCGGTTGGTATCGTCCGGCCATATGGAAGAACGAACGGGCGTCCATCGGAGGAAGATATGAAAGACCTGGTTATTGGACTGCGAGCGGCCGGCCGCGACGCCGCCGGGATCCGCGATGCGGCAATTGCGGCGGAGAAGGCCGGCATCGATGTCGCCTGGAGCACGAGTGGCGGCCTCCAGGCAGACCCCCTCGTCGCCTTCGCGGCAGCTGCCGGGAGCACCGAGCGGATCGGCTTCGGCACCTCAATCGTGCCCACCTTTCCGCGCCACCCACTCGCCCTCGCCCAGGAAGCTGTCGCCCTCGACAACCTTGCGCCGGGGCGCCTCCGGCTTGGCGTCGGACCGAGCCACAAGCCGGCCGTTGAGCGCACCTATAGCTTCGAGTTCACACGCCCGCTCGAACACCTCCGCGAGTACATCACGATCCTCACCACCCTCTTCCGCGACGGGAAAGTGAGTTTCCACGGCAAGCGCCTCCACGCCGAAGGGGAGATCGCCGGCCCGGTCCAGGTGAAGGTCATGATCTCTGCCCTGCGCCACAACGCCTTCAGGCTGGCGGGCGAACTGGCCGAGGGCGGCATCTCCTGGGTGACGCCGATCGAGCACATCCGCGACGTTGCCGTGCCCGCCCTTGCCGAGGGTGCGAAGGCGGCCGGTCGGGCGGTTGCACCACCCGCCGTCGTCCACCAGCCCATCGTCGTCAGCGAGGATGCCGATGCCGTGTTTGAGGCAGCGGGCAAGCAATTCGGCTTCTACCAACGGCTCCCGTTCTATAGCGCCATGATGCAGGAGGCCGGCTACCCGGAAGCGGCCGGCACGGAGTTCACACCCGCCCTGGCGAAGGCGATCGTCATCTCCGGCAGCGAAAAGGAAGTGGCCGACCGCGTTCGACGCCTGCCCGGCTTCGGCGCCGGCGAGATCATCGCCGACCCTCTCCTCCTCAGCGACGACCGCGCGGCGAAGGACCGGACAGTGGAACTGCTGGGGGCGTTGGCCAAAGGCGACTAGGCCCGGAGTAGAGTTGTTCGATGGCGGTGGAGTTCGACTGGCTGATCGGCTACGTGGAGCGCGTGCACGACCGGACCTATGAGGCGGCCGCCCTGCTCACGGCTGAGCTCCTCGACTGGCGCCCCTCCTACAGCGAGTGGTCCGCTGCCGAGCTGGTGACGCACATCGCCAATGCCAGGCTCATGAACTCGCAGAACATCGCCGGTGGCGGCCTCCACTACGACGGGCACGAGCCGCCGCCGCGGCCAACCGTGCAGGTCCTGCGACGCCACCTCGAATACACCTCGACCAAAACACTGGAGCGCCTCCGCGCGGCAGACCTCAGCGGGACCGCGAAGACCGTTGCCGGCGACGAGGTCCCCGCCTACATGCCGATCTTCGGCGGCCTCATCGAACACGAAGTGCACCACCGTAGCCAGCTCTGCGAGTACCTTGCCGCTGCCGGTGTCGAACCGCCGCCGCTCTATGGCCTCCACGAAGAAGACCTTCCCGGCTAGCACCATGGATGAGCGCGAACTCCTCGCCCGGGCCGATGCGAACTACTTCCGCTCGTGGAGCCTGCTCACCGCCGGGACGCCCGGCCATGAGATCGTCGAGCAGGACGGCCTCATCATGACCTCGGGCGAACACCATTACGCCGCCTTCAACGTCGCCTACCTCTGGAAGTCGCGCCGGCCGCTGCCGGAACGGCTGACAGCCATCCGCGAGTACTTCGCCCGCAAGCGCCGGCCCTACCTCATCCGCTTCCGTGTGGGGTCCGTCCCGGGCCTGGAAAAGGCGCTACGGGCTGGTGGCTTCGTCCCCGCGACCGAGACAGGCATGCCGGCGGACGAATCCGATATGCCGGCGATGGTGCTCACGGGCCTCGCTACCGTGCCGCCCGTGGAGGACCTCTGCGTGGTCACCTGCACGACCGGCCATGAACTTGCCCTCTGGGCGAAAACGATGGCGTCCGGCTACGGCATCCCAAGGGCGCTTGCGAGGTCGTTCACGGCGCCGGTAACTGCGGGACTCATCGGCTACGAGCTCTATCTCGGCTACGCGGATGACGAACCGGTGGCGACATCGGGGCTGGTGCTGAACAACGGTGTGGCCGGCGTCTACATGGTGTCGACGGTGCCCGACCAGCGGCGGCATGGCTATGGCGAGCAGGTGACGCGCCAGGCGATGCTGCGTGGCCGGGAGGCCGGGGCCCTGTTCGCCAGCCTCCAGTCCTCGGCGATGGGGTTTTCCGTGTACCGGCGCATGGGTTTCCGCCAGGTGGGCGCCTATCGGACCTACGTCCCCAATCCCTCGGTGGCCTGATTAGCTTGCAAGGCGCCGGGCCAGCGCGTGCTGCAGCCAGCCAACGTCGGCGCGAAGGTGGACGACCTCCCGCTCCTGCTTGAGGCGGCCCGGCCCCGGTGACGCACCGAGGTCACGTTCGTGCGCTGTGAGGTCGCGCGCCGCTGCCGCCAGCCGGTCTTTGAGCAGCCGGGAGAGCCTGTCTTCGCCGATGCATTCCGCCCCGCCGATGGCCAACGCGAAGAGCGGCGACTGGAGGGGCAGCTGCCTGATCGCCCTGTCTGCCAGCCAGGCGAGGCGTTCGTGCCCGCGGCCGGTGAGGGTGAGGCGGCGGCGGGCGGGCCCATGTTCCCCGGCCTGGAGCGCCTGGGCCAGGGCGCCGTCTGCCACAAGGGCATCAACGTAGCGGTAGAGCGCGCTGCGCGAGGTGCTGATCCCGGCCGTGCCGAGGTGGTCGAGCACGGCGTACGGGTGTGTTGGCGCCGCCGCGACCAGGGCGAGGATCGCAAGTTCGTCGAATTCGTCCATGCGCGGATCGTGCGGCCGGGCGCGTCTGCCCGGCATCGGGAGACTCCCCGAATGTGGCCGTCCCGGCGCCGCAGCTATTCCCAGTCGGGAAGGTCCCCGTCCGGGCCGCCAGGGAGTATTCCCACGCGGGAAGAGCCGGCTCCCAGCGCGTCACTTTCTGACGCGCTCCTCCGGGAGCTGTCGCAGCAGGGGGCAAAGGTTCTTGCCGAATTAGAACACATGTTCTAGTCTGGGAAATCCATATTCCAGGCCCATGGCCGAAGACGAGGTGACACCGCCATGGAGACTCTACTCGAGCTTCCCCGGCGCATCGATGCGCTGCCCGAATACACCGACTACACCGATAAGGGATGCGACCTGTTTCCCTCGTGTCTTGCCTGTCCGCTTCCGCGTTGCCGCTACGAAGAGCCCGGCGGTGCGGCAGCACTCATGCGGAGCGGCCGCGATGCCTCGATCATCAAGATGTCAGAGGAGCGGGCGATGAGTGTCGAGGCCCTGGCCCGCATGTTCGGCCTTTCCCGGCGGACCATCTTCCGCGTGCTGCGCGCCAGTCGCACACCAGAAGGCGCCGGCGGCCGCACCGCGTAAGAATTTCCCGGCCCCGCTGTCTCATCATTGAGGCGTTTCCCCCTCGTGGGCGGCCGGTGGTCTGACCCGCCACCGGCCGCCTCCCCATTTGCGCTATCTGTAGATTCCAAATAAGGGACTTCCCTCAGGGAGTTGGGAAGGGCACACCCCTACGATGGAACTGCGAACCTGATAGGCGTTCGGCGGGAGTCTCCTCGTGTCTTTCTTTGACCGCTGGCGGTCCGACCGGCCGCACCCGCATGGATCACCGTCGCAGACCGGCGGCCGCGCTGTGGTCAGCGTTGCTACTGCTGAGGATCCCGCCGAGTGGTATCGCCGCCTCGTCGAGCTCTCTCCCGACGGCATCGTCCTGCACCAGGATGGTGAAGTGGTCTACGCCAACCATGCGGCGCTCACCATGGCCGGCATCCCCGAACAGCTCAGCATCATCGGCGCTTCGATCTACGAGCTCCTTGAACTCGATGTGCAGGAACGGCCGCAACTGGCGGCCGACGGCGGCACGCCCGAGCGTCCGGGCACCGACCAGTTCACCCTTCACCGCCGCGACGGCACCACGATCCCGGTGGAAGTCACCTCGGCTTCCGTGAGTCACGAGGGCCGTCCCGCCACCCAATCGATGCTCCGCGACATCAGTGCATTCGTTGAGCGCGAACGCTGGCTGAATATGCAATCGCGGACGTCGGAGGTCATGGCCGACATTAACGCGCGCCTGCTCGGCGTGGAGAACCGCGACGACCTCTTTGAGGTAGCGGCCTACGCTTCCTGCACGCTCTTCGAAGCGAATGGAACGGTGCTCTTGCGGCACACAGCCGACGGGCGCTATCTCCACTTCCACGGCGATTCGCTTCCTCTTGAGGCCACCCAGGTGCTCGCCGAGGTTGCCGCCCGCGACGTGCCCACGCTCGATAGCCCCGTCGCGACCGTGCCCTCGCTGGAAGAGGCGGGGCTGACGGAAGGGCAGCGCGTGACGCTGGCAGCGAGCGGCGTCCAATCCTTCATGATTGCGCCGACGAGGATGGTGTCTGCCGAATACGGCGTCACCGTACTCACCTTCGCCGAACCGGACCATGCCGGCCTTGCCAACGTCGACGGTTTCCGCCTTGTCCTCAACGCCCTCTATGTGGCCGCTCAGCGTATCTCCTCGCTCGAAGAGCTCCGCCGCAACGAAGAGCGTTTCCGCGACGCGGTAGAAGCGAATCCCGCAGGCTTTGCCATCCTCTCGCCCGTCCTTGACGCCGAAGGCACGATGGTCGACGCCGAATACGTCTTCGTGAACACGGCGATGCAGGAGATGCTCAGCCGCACGTGTGGCGACCCCAACGTCAAGCTGTACAGCCACGCCTACGCTTCCCCGGCGCGGTTCACCGCCGGCATGGAACGATTCCGGACGGCACTGCGACGCGGCGAGCCGGCCGAGAGCATCAGCCGCGATGACTACCCCAACGGGCCCGAGCGATGGGTCCGGCGCCGCATCTTGCCGACCGCGCACGGCAATCTCACCCTGACCGTCCGCGACATCACCGCCGAAATTCGCGCCCAGCAGGCCGTCGAAGATGCCGAGGAGCGTTTCAAGGCCGCCGCCGAATCGAACCCTGGCGCGTTTCTCATCCTCCAGCCGGTTCGTGACGGCAACGACCAGGTGGAGGACTACACCGTCGACTTTGCCAACCAGGCGGCTCGCGAGGCGTTCCTCCAGCATGCTCCCGACGAGGACATCCGCCTCAAGGATGTGGTCGGTCGCGATGCCGTTGCCGAGACTGCGACGGCCCTCGGCAGCGTGTTGTCGACGGGCCAGCCGCTGGACGAAGCCGTGCGCTTGCCCCAGCCCGCGCGCGCCGACATCGCCTGGTACCGCCGCCGGATCGCTGTCCAGGGTGGCCGCCTCTTCGTGACCTACGAGGATATTTCCGACGAGCGCAAGAGCGACGCCGAAGCGCGGCGCAACTTCAACCTGCTCCGCGCCGCCGCCGACTCCAACCGCGATACCTTCCTCCTCATGGAGCCGCTTCGCGACGCCAGCGGGACGATTGTCAACTTCCGCGTGCTCTTCCAAAACCGGCGAGCCTTGGAAACGCGCGTCCCCAGCAACGACCCCAATCCCGCGACCTTGAAGGACGTCCTTTACTACGACGAGGCGCACTTCGAACGCGTGCTCCACGAGTACATCGAGGCCTTCGAAGCGGGCGAGCCCACGATCAAGGAACTCGCCTGGGAGTACAACGGCACCACGAGCTGGTTCGAACGGCACCTTTCGACCACCGGTGACGTCCTCACCGTCGTCTATCGCGACATCACCCAGTTCCGTAACGAGATCGCCGACCTGGGCGCCGCCGAAGCCGACCGCCGGGCCGTCCTCGAAGGGCTTGCCGACGCCATCGTCGTCGCCGACCGGGACTCGGAAGGGCGTTTCCGGGTCACCTACGCGAATACAGCTTTCCGCGAGATGTTCGGCGATCCGGGGCATGGGCTCATGTCCGAGGTTGCCGCCGCCTTTGACGAGCCGGCGCGTGCCTTGATCGCCTCGACCCGGGAAGACGCTGTGGGGTCGCGTTCCACCCGGAGCTTCGACTACGACGGCATGATTGGCGGCGTCCAGCGAGCGCTGAGCATCGCCATCACCCCGGTCTTCGATAGCGCCAGCGGTGAGGTCATTCGGACGATCTGGCGGGCGACGGACCTCACGGTGCAACGCGAGGCCGCCCAACGGCTTGCCGCTGCCGCCGAGGCCAACCCCGACGCTTTCCTGATCATGGACCCCGTGCGCAACGACGAAGGCGACATAATTGACTTCGAAATTACCTTCGAGAATGCCGGCGCCAGGGCCATACGGCGCGCCTTCGGGGGGAAGAATATCTCCGCTTGCTGAGCGACATGGTGGCCCAGTCTCCCGAAGCATTCCCCCGCGTGCTCGACGACTATGTCGGGGCACTCACCTCGGGAGAGTCACGCGACGATGACCTTTCGCCCCGCGACCCGTGGGGAGACCGCCGCTACTACCATCGGCGCCTGCTCCCCATGGGCGATTGTGTCGTGGTTACGTATCGCGACACGACCGACCGCGTGAACGAGATGAAGGCCCTCGAAGCCGGCGAGCGCGAAAAGAATGCGATCCTGGACGGCCTCTCCGACCTCATTTGCGTGTCCGAGCCGGATGACACCGGCGAGTTCGTGATTACCTACGCCAACCGCGCGTACCTCGACTTCATGGGCTTGAGCGGGGCCCAGGTGATCGGCAAGCCACGAACAAACTTCCAGCCCCCGGCGCTCTACGAGATGTATGAGGACGTCCGCCGCAGTGCGATTGCCGCCCGCGGCCCGGTCAGCCGCGAACTCACCGGCGTCCTCAACGGCGAACGGCGCCATGCCAATGTCCTTGTGCTGCCCTTTTTCAACTCGGCCGGCGATTGCATCCGCACCATTTGGCGCATCACCGACCTCTCGGAACAGCGCGCTGCGGAGGCCGAACGCGACGCCGTGAGTGCGATCCAGGGGGCCGTCCTCGACGGTCTCTCCGACTTCGTCTACATGCTGGAGCGCGACGAACACGGCGAGTTCCGGATTACGTATGCCAATGAGAATGCTGTGCGGCGATTCCACCGGGCCGATGGTGTTATCGGCAAGCGCATCGAGGACGTCTCCGAGGGCGCCGACGATGAGCAGGGCCGACTCGCCCTTCTCCATCGCTGCCTTGAGACCGCCCAACCCGCCGAAGCTCGCTTCAAGACTCGACCCGGCGACCGTGACCTTGCCCTCGAGACCCGGGCGATGCCCCTTGTCGATCCCGACGGAAACATTCGCCGGGTCATCTGGCGCTCGACCGACATCACCGACCGCGACCTCTCGGGCCGCCACTTCGAAGCCCTCGCCACCGCGAACCTCGACCCCTTCAGCATCCTCGAACCGGTCTACGACGCCGGCGGCGAAATCGTCGACTTCCGATTCCGGTACAGCAACCCGGCAGGGCGCCTGCTCAATCGCGCCTACTCCGGCATCGACGAACCGGAGCTCCTGAGCGAAATCTTCGCCGCGGTCCCCGTTGCTTTCGCCGATGAACTCGCGCGCTACGTCCGCGTGGTAACAACGGGCGAGCCATTCGAACACTCCATGCAGACGCGCGCCCGGGATGGCAGCTTCCACTGGCTCTTCCGTCAGATGATCCCGGTCGACGGCGGCATCGTCATTACCGGCCGCGATAAGACGGCAGAGCACGAGGCGATCGAAGAGCTTGGCCGCGCCAGCGTCCTCCTGCGCGAAGCGCTCGATGGCCTGAGCGATTCGATTGCCGTTGCCGATCGCCAGCCGGACGGCCAATACCGCGTGGTCGTTGCCAACGAGACCTTCGCCAGTGAACTTGGCCGCGCTTCGCGTGATCTCGTCGGGCTGAACCTCGATGACCTTCTCAATCCCGACCACGCCGCGGAGATCCACGCTCTTCTTGCCGATGCGACGAGCCGCGGCCTGCCTGCCGAGCGCGAAATCGCCTACACGGTGGCGGGACGGCAGATCATCCGCCTCACGCGCGTCATTCCTGTCCTCGACGCGGACGGCACCTGCATCCGCACCATCTGGCGAGCGACGGATGTGACGGCGCTCCATGCAACCCAGAGCCGCTTCCAGGCGGCCGCCGATACCAGCCTCGACACCTTCATGATCTTGGAGCCCGTCAGCGATGGTGATGCCATCGTCGATATGCGCATCACCTTCCGCAACGAACGGGCAGCAAAGCGCGTCGCCGGCTACTCAAACGGCCAACCCCAGACCTTGCGCGACCTGCTTCCCAACGATCCCGCGACCTTCCGGGAAACGCTCGGCACCTACACCAGGGTGCTCGAAACGCGCACCGCCGTGTCCGATGACATCGTGCGCAAGGTCAACGACGACATGCGTTCGTTCGACCGCCACATCCTCCCGCTCGACGGCGCCGTCGCTGTCTCCTACCGCGACACCACAGAGGAACGCAGGCGCAAGCAAGCGCTGGAGGACGCGGAACGGAATCAGCGTGCGATCCTCGACGGCCTTTCCGACGCCGTCGTCGTCGCCGACCGCGACGCCGGAGACAGCTTCCCGGTGACCTATGCGAACCGCGCCTTCTTCGCGATGCTCGATCTCCAACCGGAAGAGGTCTACGGCCGCCGCCCCGGCGACTTCCTTGACCCGGACAAGACGGCCGTTGCCAACGACACATTCGCGCGGATCACCGAGCGAAAGGAACCGCTAACGGCCGAACTCAAGACCACGGTCAATGGCCGCACACTGACGGTCTCGGCCCACGTCACCCCGATTCTCGACGCCGCCGGTGATGTCATGCGCGTGATCTGGCGGCTGACCGACATCTCCGGCCAGCGCGCTGTCGAGGGACGCTTCCTCGCCGCCGCCGAGGCGAATCTCGACTCCTTCATGATCGTGGAGCCGGTGCACGACGAATCTGGTGAAGTCGTCGATTTCGACCTCGTCTATGCCAATGCCGCGGCGCGCTCCCGCTTTGCTCGCTACAACGAAGACGGCCACGCCGGCCGACTCTCGGATCTCTTCGCACTGGCCCCCGACCGCTTCGCGCCGACGCTCAAGCTCTATCGCGAGGCGATGGACGGCATGGTTCCGGTCGAGCAGGAGATCCGGAGCGAACCCCAGGGCGAGTCCTTCTGGTATCGGCGACAGCTCATGCCTTTCGATGGTGGCCTCGTGGTGACCTACCGCGAGATCTCCGATGAACGCCGTGCCCAACTCGACCTCGTTGCCTCAGAGCGAAATCAACGAGCCATTCTCGACGGCCTTTCCGATGCGGTTGTCGTTTCCGACCGCGATGCCGCCGGCGACTATCCCGTCACGTACGCCAACCCGGCGTTCTTCAAGCTGCTTGGCATATCGCCGGACGAGATCGTGACGAAGGGCGTTGCTGAATTCCTGCCCCGGGAGATCGCCGAAGCCGTCTACCGGACGCGATTTGAGGCGATCGAAGCGGCCCAGACGATCGAACGCGTCATCGGCGGCGAGGTTCGCGGCAAGATGCTGGACCTGGAAGCGAGCATATCGCCGGTGTTCGACGAAGCAGGCGTCTGCACCCGCCTCATCTGGCGTCTCAACGACCTTGGCGGGATACGCAAGGAACGCGCCCAGGCACAGGCAGCCGAGCGCGACCTTCGGGCCATCCTCGAGAACCTGACCGACGGCATCGTCGTCACCGACCGCGACCCGGCCGGCGAGTTCCGCTTGAGTTTCGTGCACCCCGTCCCCGCCATGGCCGGGCGCATGAACTTCGACCTCATGATCGGCAAGAGCTGGGCCGAGCTGCTCTCTGCCTCCGAAGCGGAAGAGCGCGCCGCCGTCACCGCCCGCGTGCTGGCCGAACTGGCGCCGGTCGATTTCGACTCGACCCTCCCGCTCGAAGGTGGTGACATCCTCCACTTCGCCGGGCGCGCGTCCCCCGTGATGAGCGCCGGGGGCCGCTGCGACCGAATCGTCTGGCGCTACAGCGATGTGACCGATGCCTACCGCCACCAGCGCGAGATCGCGGCCGCCGAGGCAAACCAGCGGGCCATCCTGGAGGGGCTCACCGACGGCATTGTGGTGACCGACCGGGGCGACGACGGCGAGTTCTGGATCACCTATGCCCACCCCTTGCTCGCCACCGCCGACGTCTTTGCGCCCGAACGGTTGATCGGAAAGCGGTACGCCGACCTCACCGACCTGATCGGCGAAGATCAACTTGCGGTCCGGGCAGAAGCCCAGGAGCGGGCCATCGAGACAAAGGCGCCGGTCGATTTCGAGACCTGGGTGACGGCCTCCGACGGCCGCCGGATCCACGAATCTGCGCTGGTCACGCCAGTCTTCGACGAGAAGGGACAATGCACCCGCCTCATCTGGCGCTACGCCGACGTCACGCAGACCGAGCGCGACGAGCTTCGCCTGCGCCAGGCCGACCGCAACTACCGCGGCATCATCGAGACGATCGACGACGGCCTGCTCGTCTTCGACCGCGATGGCACCGGCACCTTCCGCGTCACCTTCTCGCGACCCCTTGCCGTGCTCCAGGACTGGCTCGGCGATGTGATGGGCAAAGCCCCGGAGGAATTCTGGGAGGGCGAAGTCCTCACCGCCCGGCTCGAGTACATCCGCGAAGCGATTGAGCAGCGCAAGCCGATCGACTTTGAGACCTTCGTCATTCCCACTGGCAACGAACCGGTGTACGAGCTTGCTCGGGTCACCCCCGTCTTCAACGACACCGGCTCGTGCACGCGCCTGGTCTGGCGCTTCACCGACGTGACCGCGATGTACGCGGCGCGACGCGAGCTGGAGACCGTGGAGCGTGAACAGCGCGCCATCCTCAACGGGATCAGCGACTACATCTTCATGCTCGACCGGGACGACGCCGGCGACTTCCGCGTGAGCTATGCCAATGAGGCCGCGCAGGGTGGACAGCAGGCAGCGGTCGCCATCGGCAAGCGATTCGACGAGTTTCTCCAGCCCGACGATGCCGCTGTGCGGATGGACCTCGTCGGCCGTGTCGCCACATCCGGGCGCCCCGAGGGGACGGAGCTTTCGTATGTCGAGGACGGCGCCGAACGCTGGCTCTCGATCAACGCCTCCCCCGTGATGGCGGCGGACGGTGTCTGCCACCGCATCGTTTGGCGCGTCTCCGATGTCACGGCTCTGCGCGAACAGCAGGCCCGCATCGAAGCCAACGAGCGTTTCCAGGACGCCATCCTCAGCGCCCTCCGCGACTTCATCTACGTCTTCGACCGCGATGCCGATGGCGAGTTCCGCTACAGCTATCTCAACCGCGCCGCGAGGTTGCTCAATCAACGTCGCGACCGGTTCGGCGACCCGATCGGCCTCCGGGTCGACGATGTGATGGAGCCGGAAGAGGCGATTACCCGCAGCCGCATGTTCGAACAGGCGATTCGCACGCGCTCATCCGTCAGCGGCGAACTCAACCGCCAGATGCGCGACGGCACCATGGGCTACGCCTCCGCCGTGGTGACGCCCGTGTTCGAACCCGACGGCACCTGCAACCGCCTCATTCTCCGCGCCACCGATACCACGGCCACCCGCACGCACCGATCGAGATCGAAGAGAACGAGCGAAACTGGCGCGCCATCCTCGACGCGATGACCGACATCCTCATCGTGCTCGACCGGGACACGGTGAAGTCTGAGTTCAGGGTCACCTACATCAACGCCGCCCGCGAGGCCGTTACCGGTCGCCCCGACGACCAGCTGCTCTTCCGGAGCTTTGAGGAGTTCCTCGACGCTGATGGCGCGAAGCGAATGCAACGAGCCGTTGATGTGGCGATCAGCGAGCGTCGATTCGTGGACTTCGAGGGGGTCACCTCCGATGTCCACGGAGAGTCCCTTGCCTACGCGGCCCGGATCACGCCCGTCTATGACAACGACGACGACTGCTACCGCGTCATCCTTCGCTATAGCGATACGACGAGCACGCGCCGGGCCGAGCGCCAGCTCGAGAAGATCGAAGCGGACCGCAACGTCATCGTCGAGAGCCTCGCCGACATCATCCTGCTCTTCGACCGCGACGAGGCCGGCGACTACCGCGTGACCTTCGCCAACCCGCCCTTCTTCGCCACCGGCCGCACACCCGAAGACACCATGGGCAAGCGCTTCGTCGACTTCCTCCAGCCGGAGGAAGCCGCCGTCCGCGACTCCATGTTGCACGAGGCAATCGCGGCCCGGACTCCCATCGAGCGGGAGATCGACACCCGCGTCGCCGGTCAAAGCTTCAACTACATCGCCCGTGTATCCCCCATCTTCGAAGGCGACACCTGCGTCCGGACAGTCTGGCGCTACACCGACATCAGCGAGCTTGTCCGCAATCGCGAGCGCATCGTGGCCAGCGAAGCCGAGCAGCGCGCCGTCCTCGATGGCCTCTCCGATGCCGTCTTCATGGTGGAGGTCGGTGAGGACGGTCGCTGGACGATTGTGCAGACGAACCGGGCGCACCTGGAGATGACGGGCCTGCGCCGCGACCAGCTCCAGGGGCATGCCCTCGAGGACCTCGCCGACGAGTTCGAGCTCGCAGCCCATTCGCTGCGGCTCCTGCACGAGGCCGTCAGCGCCGGCACGATCATCGAGGAGGAGTCAACCGCGAACTTCATCGACCGCGAGATCACAGTAGTTCGCCGCGTTACCCCGCTCTTCGACGAACAGGGCCGCATCCATCGCTGCATTTTCCGCGTCAGCGATGTGACCGAGGCGCGGCGCCGCGAAGCCGTGGTCAACCGTCTTGGCCGCGTCATGGATGGGGCCTCCGACGAAATCTTCATCCTCGACGCAACGACCCTCGCAATCATCCAGACGAACGCCGGCGCCCGCGAGAACCTTGGCTACAGCGAGGAGGAAATCACCGGCCTTCCCGCCGCCGCCCTGATGGTCGACGGTCTCCACGACTCTGTCGTCGATGTCCTCGCGCCGCTCCGCGATGGCGAAACCAGCTGGCTCCACATCGATGGCACGGTTCGCCGGAAGGACGGTTCGACGTACCCGATCGAGGCCCGCATCCAGTTACTCGAGCACGAGCTATCGCCCGTCTACGTAGCGACCGTTCGTGATGTGAGTCAGCGGCGCGCCCTCGAGTTCTCGGTGGCGCGTCTTGCCGCGATTGTCGAGTCGTCTGCCGATGCCGTGATGAGCGTGGACGGCGACGGCACGATCGGCCACTGGAACCGTGCCGCCGAGAGCCTCTTCGGGATCCCCGCGGCGGAGGCCGTGGGCGCCACCCCTGCCAGCCTCTTCGGCGATGACGGCGATACGGCCCTGCTGCGCGAACTGGCGGCGAGCGGTGGCACCAGCGACGCCGTGCTCCACGCTCGAAACGGCAAGCGTATCGACGTTTCGATGTCGGCCTTTGCCGTGCAGGCCCCGAATGGCCGCGACCTTGGCACCGCCATCATCGCCCGTGACAACCGCTGGCGGGTTGAGGCGACACGGGCGCTCCGCGAGAGCGAACGCCGCTTCCGGTCCATCTTCGACGAAGCGCCCGAGGGGATCCTCATCCAGCGTGCCAGCGATGGCGTCATGCTCGACATCAACCAGCGCCTGCTGGACATGATCGAGTATCCCCGTGACGCCGTGGTCGGCTCCCGTCCGATCGCGCTCGGGCTTGTCTCCCAGCCGGAAGTGGTGATCAACCTCGACCGCGAGCTGGGCGACGGGGCCATGTCCGCCGCGCCTCGCGAACTTGCCCTGCGCACCAGCACCGGCCGCACCGTCGAGACGCTCGTCACGGTCCAGGTCATCGAACTCAACGGTGAGCGCTGCTTCCTCTCCTTCCTCAACGACGTGACACACCTGCGCGAAACGGAGCGCAGCCTGCTCGCCGCCCAGGAAGGTCTCCGCTCGATCACCCAGAACCTGCCGGTGATCCTCACGTCCTGGGACAAGGACGACCGCTGCACCCTCGCAACAGGCAGTGGCCTCCAGGTTGCCGGGCTCGATGGCGATTCCCTGCTCGGCCACAGCATGTCCGAGATCATCGGGCCCTCGGCTCAGCTCGCCCGCGCCCGCGATTCGTCCCACGCCGGTGACACCGGCACCCTCGAGTTTTCGCTCGGTGGCCGCATCTTCGAGGCTCAATACCGCGTCCTCGAAGATTCCTCCTCGGTTGCCGTGGCCGTCGACGTCACGGAAATCCGGACAACGCTCCGCCAGATCGACGCCATCGTCGAGAACATGCCGATCACCTTCCTCGCCTTCGACTCCGACGGCATCGTCACCGTCTGCCGCGGCGCTGCCGGCGTCGCCGTCGACGAGGCATCCGTCGGGCATTCGATCATCGATCTCTATGCGGGCCGGCCCGGCATTGTCGACGACATCCGCAAGGTCCTTACGGGAGAGCGCGTATCCGCCGTCTACATTCGCGAAGACGGCCACACCCATGAGGTGCACTACAACCCGATCCGCACCGTCGACGGCAACCTCGCCGGGGCAGCCGTCGTGATCATCGACATCACCGACCGTGTCCAGGCCGAACGCGCTGTCGCCGAGTCGAACGAGCGGTTCCGCCAGATGGCCGAAACGGCGACCGATGGCATCGTTTCCGCCAACGGCCGGGGCCGCATCGTCTTCGCCAACGAAGCGATGACGACGATTTTTGGCTACAGCGTCGACGAACTGGTCGGCCAGCCGCTCTCGATCCTTATGCCGCACGGGCTGGCCAGCAGCCACCGGACGGCATTCAGCCGGTTCCAGGAATCCCGCGAGAAGACGCTCAACTGGCAATCGCTGGAGCTGACCGGCCGCCGCAAGGATGGCGTCGAATTCACCGTCGAGATGTCGATGAGCGAAGGCACCCAGGCGGGCGAACAGGTCGTCACCGCCTTCATCCGCGACATCACGGAGCGCCGCCGCACCGAAGAAGCGCTGATGCAGGCGCAGAAGCTCGAGAGCCTCGGCGTCCTCGCCGGCGGCATAGCCCACGACTTCAACAACATGCTCGTGGCGATCATGGGCAACGCCGGCCTCGCCCTCTCCGAACTGCACGGAGAGTCACCTGCCTACGAAACCGTCCAGGAGATCGAGCTCGCCGCCCGGCGCGCCGCCGAACTCGCCCGCCAGATGCTCGCCTACTCCGGGAAGGGCAGGCTCTCGGTGAACACCGTCGACCTCACCGCCCTCGTCGAAGAGATGCCGCATCTGCTGCGCACCTCGATTGGCAAGGGAGTCACTCTCCGCTACGACCTTGCCCGCAACATCCCCGCCGTCGAGGCCGATGCCACGCAGCTTCGCCAGGTCGTCATGAACCTCGTCATCAACGCCTCCGACGCCATCGGCCAGGAGGAGGGTGTGATTTCCATCGCCACCGGCGTCATCGACGCCACCACCGAGGACCTGCGGTCCATGTACATCCCCGGCGAACCGCGGCCGGGGCGCTACTGCTACCTCGAGGTGCGCGACAGCGGCTCCGGTATGTCGCAGGACACGCTGGCGCGGATCTTCGACCCCTTCTTCACCACCAAGTTCACCGGCAAGGGCCTTGGCCTTGCGGCCGTCCTCGGCATCGTCCGCGGCCACAAGGGCACCATCAAGGTAGAAAGCGCCCCCGGTGAGGGCACAACCTTCCGGCTCCTGCTCCCCGCGACGGCTGAATCCGCCGACCGCTCGGTGGCGCAGGCGACCAGCAACGCTGCCTGGCGCGGCGCCGGGCGTGTGCTCGTGGTGGATGACGAAGAGTCTGTCCGCCATGTCACCGGCCGCGCCCTGAAGATGATGGGCTTCGAAGTGATCGAGGCGGAAGACGGCCAGGCCGGCGTCGACGCCTTCGAGGCTAACCACGAGTCCCTCGCCTGCGTGCTTATGGACCTCACCATGCCCAGGATGAACGGTGAAACGGCCGGCCGCCGCATGCACGAGGTCGACGCTACGGTGCCCATCGTCCTCATGAGCGGGTTCGACGAAGGCGAGATGGCGACGCGCTTTCACGACGCGGGAATGGCCGGGTTCGTCCAGAAGCCGTTCGAGATTCGCACGCTCCGGGAAGCTATGCGCCAGGCGACCGCAAGCCCCGACTAGAACATACGTACGGTATACTCCCGGCATGGCAGCCGAAGACCGCCTGGTGACTGCTGCGCCTCGCGACGAAGACCTTGACGGCGAATCGACGCTCCGGCCCTCACGGCTCGAGGAGTTCCCCGGCCAGGAGCGCGTCAAGGAGAACCTCCTCATCGCCATCGAGGCGGCGCGCAAACGCGAAGAATCCCTCGACCACCAGCTTTTCTACGGCCCGCCCGGCCTTGGCAAGACCACGCTCGCCAACATCCTCGCGAAAGAGATGGGCGTCGCCATCCGCACCACGAGCGGGCCTGCGATCGAGCGCCCCGGCGACCTTGCCGCCATCCTCACCAACCTCAAGCCGAACGACTTCCTCTTCATCGACGAAGTGCACCGGCTCTCCCGCGCGGTCGAAGAGATCCTCTATCCGGCGATGGAGGACTTTGCCCTCGACCTCGTGATCGGCAAAGGGCCTGGCGCCCGTTCCGTCCGCCTTTCGATGCCGCGATTCACCCTCATCGGCGCTACGACTCGCTACGCCATGGTCAGCGCTCCCCTCCGCGACCGCTTCGGCGCCGTCTACCGCCTCGACTTCTACAGCTCCACGGAGTTGGCCATCATCGTCAGCCGCTCCGCCACCATCCTTCGCGTCGACCTGCCCGAGGACGCAGCCGGCGAGATCGCACGCCGCTCGCGAGGCACACCCCGGATTGCCAACCGGCTGCTGCGCCGGGTTCGGGACTACGCCCAGGTTCGCAATGGCGGTCGCATTACGCTTGCGTCGACACAGGAAGCGCTCGACCTTGTCGAAGTCGACGCGATCGGCCTCGACGACATCGACCGCGCGCTCCTCCGCGCCATCATCGAGAAGTTCGAGGGCGGCCCCGTCGGCGTCGACACCATCGCCGCCTCGATCAGCGAGGACTCCGACACCATCGAGGACGTCTACGAACCGTTCCTGCTCCAGTGCGGCTTCCTGCAGCGGACGCCCCGGGGCCGGGTGGCGACGACCGCCGCCTACCAGCATCTTGGCATCCCGCTCCCGGCCGTCAGCCGCAGCCAGCCCAGCCTCTGGGAGGAGCTGGATGCCGACTGACCGCAGTCGCATCGCCAGCGGTGGCCCCTGGGAAGACCGCTTTGGCTATTCGCGTGCCGTTCGCGCCGGCAACCTCATCGCCGTGGCGGGGACAACCTCCGCCAATCCGGACGGCAGCATCCACGGCGAAGGCGACGCCTACGCCCAGGCCCGGCGCTGCTTCGAAGTCATCGTCGCTGCCCTTGAGGAAGCGGGGGCGACCCTCGACGACGTGGTGCGCACGCGCATGTACATCACCGACCCGGCCTGCAGCGACGCGGTCGGCCGGGCTCATGGCGAGGCCTTCGCCACCATCCGGCCGGCAGCCACGCTGGTCGTCGTGGCTGCCCTCATCGACCCGCGGCTCCTCGTCGAAATCGAAGTCGACGCGGTGCTGTAGGCGAGTTTCACCCGTCCCTTGCCCTCTTCTGTACACGAGTGGCCGCGTGCGACAAGATGGCGCGACACATGCGGCTGACCACACTTTCCAACGGATTTCGCGTGGCGGTCGACGAGATGCCTCACACGCGGTCGGCTACCGTCAGCATCTATGTCGGCGCCGGTAGCCGCTACGAGCGCGACGAGGAGGCCGGCCTCAGCCACTTCCTGGAGCACATGCTCTTTAAGGGCGCCAGCCGCCGGCCAACTGCCCGCGAAATCTCCGAAGCGATCGAATCCGTTGGCGGCATCCACAACGCAGCCACCGACCGCGAGCTGACCGTGTACTACGCAAAGGTCCCCCACACGGCAGCCCTTGAGACGATCGATATCCTCGCCGACATGGTGCGGGCGCCGGTCATGGACGCCGCCGAACTGGAGAAGGAACGCCACGTCATCCTCGAAGAGCTTGCCTCCGTGGAGGACAGCCCCGGCGAGCTGGCGGGCATCCTCATCGACGAAACGATGTGGCCCAATCAGCCCCTCGGCCGCAACGTGGGTGGCACCCCCGAGAGCGTGACGGCGCTCCCACTCTCGTCCGTTACCGACTACTTCACCCGGCAATACACGCCCTCCAACATGGTCCTCTCGGTCGCCGGCGCCGTGGAGCACGATGCCGTCATCGAGGCTGCCGAGCGCTGGCTTGGCGCCATGCCCGTCCAAACCCCTGGCTCCTGGTTCCCCGTGCAGGCTGAGACCACCGGTCCCCGCGTGGCCGTGCGCGCAAAAGCAACCGAACAGGCCCACGTCTGCGTTTCCTATCCGACCGTCCCCCTCGACCATCCCGACCGCTTCGCCGTCGACCTGCTCAGCACCCTCCTCGGCGAGGGCATGTCCAGCCGCCTCTTTCTCGAACTACGCGAAGAGCGGGCGCTCGTCTATGACATCCACAGTTACCCCAGCGAATACCGCGACGCCGGCTCCTTCACGATCTACGCCGGCTGCGACCCCGAGACGCTCATCGAAACGACGGGCGCCATCCTCGAGCAGATCGACGGCCTCCTCGCCGGCATCCCCCGGGCCGAGATCGACAAGGCCCGGAACATGACGCGCGGCCGCATCCAGCTCCGGATGGAGGATAGCCGTTCCGTCGCCGGCTGGTGGGGCTCCCAGCATCTCCTCCTCCAGGAGGCACTCTCGGTGGACGAAGTGGTCGCCCGAATCGACGCCGTCACACACGACGACCTGATCCGCGTCTCCCGGGAGATGCTCAGCCGTGACCGTGCCCGCATCGCGGCGGTTGGCCCGGCCGACAGCACCGCCAGCCTGCAGGCGCTGCTCTAGCTCGTGGTCGAATACGCCCGCTTCGGCCTTCCGGTAGCCTCGTTCGTTCCGGGCGGCGCCCACATCTCTGTCCACGTCGTGCCGGTCTTCGGTGGCGCCATCGTCGCCTACGATGTCGCGGCTCGCGCCGCCCGGGGCCGCTGGCTCCCCTGGGACCTGCTCCCCTACGGTGGCAACCCCTACGAAACCGCGGCGGAACTCGGCGACACCTGGTGCGACGGCGCCGTCACCGAGCTCGTGCTCGTGGATACGCTGTCCTTCGTTGCCCCCGGCGAAAGCTGGGAGCTGGCCCTCATCTTTCGCGCCGAGCTTTCGACCGCACCCACCGGCGACGTCGATCGTCACCCGATCCTGCTCGTGCCCGGCGACCTGGATTCTGTCGCCCGCTTCGAGGCAGTGGACCTCGAACGCTGGCTCGCGGCCGGCGAGGCGCCCGCCGCCGAACGGAAGGATGGCGGCCTACTCTTCTGAGCGGCGGCGCTCCTCGTTCGTCTCCTGCCACAGCACTTCCGCAACCCGCTGCAGCCCCGTCAGCCCCTTGAGGTCGATCAGTTGCTCGGGGCCGAAGCGGATGTCTCCCGCGGCCTCGACGAGGTCCTTGAGCAGTCCCGAGACCCAGATCGAACCGGCCGGGGCCTGGGCCGCAATGCGCGCAGCAAGCACGACGTTGCGCCCGAAGAAGTCTCCGCGTTCCCGCACCACTTCACCCGCGTGCATCCCGATGCGCACGATCAGGGGCAGGTTGGGATTGGATGCGTTGTGGGCCGCGAATTCACGCTGGATATCGATCGCACAGAGGATCGCTTCGCGGCCCCCGGAGAACGCGAACATGAACCCATCGCCTTGCGACTTCACTTCGAAGCCGCCATGCGCCTGCACCTGTCGCCGGAGAATGGCGTTGTGCGTGCGCAGCAGCCGCATCCAGCCCTGGTCGCCCAGCCGCTCGGTCATCAGCGTCGAGTCTTCGAGGTCGGTGAAGAGGATCGTCACGGTGCCATCGGGGGCAGGCTGCGCAAGCAGGTCCGGTCGCTCTTCCTGCACGGCGGCTGCCACTGCCAGTGCCGACGATGGGAACGACGCCCCGAGCTCCTGTCCTGCGGCCGGCACCGAGAGGTGCGCCTGCACCATCAGCCATTCGCCTCCCAGCACTTCCAGCACGGCACTGAATCGCAGCGGCAATTCGACGCGTTGCTGGCGCAGGTCGGCGATAAGGGCGCCCTCGGCAGCCGTCCATGCCACGGGACCGGCGCTGGCCGCCCGCACCCAGTCGAACCGGAAGAGGATCTCGTCCGCCTGGTCGAGGTCGCGTTGGAGCTGGTTGCGTACCTGCTGGATGCCGACCCGTCGCTCGTCGGCGCCCGTGCCTATATAGATCACTTCGGGCGAGGGCGAAAACAACGCCATCAGCCCCGCGATGTCGCGGCGCGCAAACGCCTCGGCGAACTTGTAGGGCACCGCGGCCGCGGCAGCCTCGGCTATGGCTTTGCTTTCCATCGAAACACCCTATCCTGAAGCGGCCCTCTACTGAAACAGGCTCGGCGGAACTTCTTCACCGCCCGCGTTCGAGAAACGTCGAAAGCCCCGACGGGAGACGCCCCTTCGTACATTGCGATCGCGCGTTCAATGCCTCTTGTGATCCCGCCAATCGCGCCCCAAGATGTGCCAACTCTTGGCCATCGGGCCCGCGGGGAGTTGCATTGTGCAGAATAATATGGAACGGAAGCTTGCCGCCGAATTCCTCGGCACGTTCGTCCTTGTTCTTGGAGGATGCGGAGCGGCGGTCCTTGCTGCCGGGGTCGACCCCGGCGGTATCGGCATGCTTGGCGTTGCCCTTGCCTTCGGTCTGACCGTGCTCACCATGGTCTACGCCGTTGGACACATCTCGGGCGGCCATTTCAACCCTGCCGTAACGCTGGGGCTGGTTGCGGGTGGGCGGTTCAGGATCGAGGATGCACCGTTCTATATCGTCTCCCAGGTGCTGGGTGCGGTAGCGGCGGCGGCCGTGCTCTACGTCATCGCGCACGGGGCCGATGGGTTCGATGCCTCGAGCAGCGGCTTCGCGGCAAACGGCTATGGCGACCATTCGCCCGGTGGCTACTCGTTGCTCTCGGGATTCGTGGCCGAAATCGTGCTCACGGCCGTGTTCCTCCTCGTGATCATGGGGGCCACGCGAGCGCAGGCGCCGATCGGCTTCGCTGCCATCGCCATCGGATTGACGCTGACCCTGATCCACCTCGTCGCGATTCCCGTCACCAACACGTCGGTCAATCCCGCCCGTTCCACCGGGCCTGCACTCTTCGTCGGTGGTTGGGCGCTGAAGCAGCTCTGGATGTTCTGGGTGGCGCCGATCATTGGCGGCGCCATCGGCGGCCTCGTCTATCGCTACCTCCTCGAGGAGGACGCGGGTATGACCGTCGTGTTCGAAGAGACTGTGGTCGTGGAGACGATGACGTCCTGAGCGCCGACGGCGCCTATTGCCAGGCGAGTTCGTAGAGCCGTACCGGGTCGTCGAGGCCACGCAGGCCCACCTCGCCGCGTTCGCTGAAGAGGAATCCCTTGCCCGCTGCCAGCTGGCGGACCACGTCGGCCACGAGGATTTCGCCGCCCCGGGCTTCGCGAGCAATCCGCGACGCTGCGATCACCGAGGTCCCGAAGAGGTCGTCGTCCTCGGCGATCGGCTCGCCGGCGTTGACGCCGATCCGCACGCAGAAGTCGTCCGGGATGTCCGCGTTCGACTCCGAAAGCTTGCGAAAGCCCCGCTGCAGCGAAATCGCGCATTCGAGGGCGCCCTGGGCTGAGCCAAAGCTCGCGAGGAAGCCATCCCCGAGCGCCTTCACCTCGCTCCCGCCGAATTCGCGGAGCGCGTCGCGGGTCACCCGTTCGTGGTTGCGCAGCACCTGCCGCCCCGCTTCGTCGCCCAGGCGGCCCATCATCTCCGTGTGCGCTTCGATGTCGGTGAAGAGGATCGTCCGGAGCGTGCCCGCCGGCAGCCTTGGAGCGGGCATGTCGCGCGCCGATTCGATGTGGTCGCGGCCCGTGAACCGCCAGACGTGGCCGTGGTAATTGGTGAACTGGAGCAGCTGCGAATTGACCCGGTTGTACTCGGCGCCGGGGATGCGGCCGGCGACCTGCGCCGGCAGGCCCGGGCGCGGTAGCTGCCCCTCCACCGTCTCCAGCACGAGCGTGGGTACCCGCAGCCGCTCGTAAACGTGGGCAAAGTCATCCTTCATGAGCGTGTCGTAGATCAGCATCGCGGCGTCGTGGCTCACAGCCTCGCGGAAGTACTTACCATAGCGCGGCGCCATCTCGCTCCCGAAGCCGAAGATCATCGCGCCGACGTTGTCCGTGAACATCTCCCAGTCGCGGTGGAGGATGACGTCCATCAACTGGATGCGTTCGGGAGCGCCGAAGTCGGACCCGCGGAGGAATGGGTCGATCAGAATGAGGTGCAGCACCTGTTCCGGGTGTGTGGCCGCGTACTCCGCCGCCATGTGGCAGCCATGCGCTCCGGCGATCATGTCGAACGACTGGACACCGATGGCCTGGACCACCGCTTCGAGGTCGCGCAGCCGGGCTTCGATCGAGAAGTCCTGGATCTCCCGGGCGCTGAGCCCGGTGCCCCGGTGATCGAAGCGGACGAGCGTATGGCGCCGGGAGAGCGACTCGATATTGTCGCGGCCGCCGGGCAGGCTCAGTTCCAGCTCGATGTGGCAATCCGGAGGCGAGGGCACGCTGATCAGCACCGGGCCTTCGCCCGATACGGCGTAGGCGATGTTGACGCCGTCACTCGTCACCGCATAGCGGATGCGCGGTTCCATCCAGCCTCTATCGTAGCTGGAAACGGTCCCGATGTTGCACTGGTAAGACGGCTAGCGTTCGACCTGCTGACGCACCGGTGGCAGCAGTCTTGGCCTGTATTCCCAGAGCCCGCAGTCGGTTGCCGCGTCATCGAGAAACGGGCCCACGCAGGTCATCCCCTCGCGGACGATGTGCTGGCAGATGTTGAGAAGGTCGCCGTTGCCCAGCGTCGTGCGCAGGTAAAGGCAACGGGCCGCGATCCGCTCCTGGGGCGCGTCGTCCGCCATTAACAATTGCTCCGGAAACCGTGGGGCACGTCCGCAAGCCTACCAACCCGGGGCCGATCCGGGCGAGATCCGGGCGCCGGCGTTAGGATGGGCGCTTTCCCGGAGGATGCACGCCATGGTTGTCATCGACGTATCGGAAGAAGCTCCCTGGAAGCGCCGGTTCCGCGCCTGGCGGGTGAATGGCACCTCCATCGCCCCGAACAACCCGGCGCGCGGCCTCGCCATGTCGAACCGCTCCGGGCTGACGCAGGCCTACGCCTGGGACGTCGACACCGGTGAGCTTCGCCAGCTGACGCAGCGGCCGACCGGGCTCGCCGTCGCCTACCTCGATCCCGGCGGCGAATGGGTCTACTTCCTCGACGACGACCACGGCAACGAGCTCGGCCACATCTCCCGCGTCTCCTGGCACGGTGGGGAGCCCGAGGACCTGACGCCGGACGCCCCTCCCTATGCGCTCGGCGGCATGCGGATCAGCCGTGACGGCAGCGTCTTCGCCTTCACCACGGCCACCCGCGAAGGCTTCCAGGCCTATGCCGCTCGCTTCGACGCTGCCGGCGTACCCGTCGATCCGCGCCCGATCTTCCACGAAACCCGCCTCAGCCGCGGGCCCTTGCTCTCGTCGGACGGCGCTCTCGCGGTCATGGCGACGACGGCGCGCAGCAAGAGCACCGATACCAGCCTCGTCGCCATCGATGTCGCCACGGCGGCGGTTGTCCGCGAACTGTACGTTCCCGGGGCGAGCATCGGGCCGTCGCGCTTTTCGCCGGTCGTGGGTGACGGGAGGCTCCTCGCCGGTTCGAACGAGAGCGGCTTCACGCGGCCCCTGGTCTGGGACCCACGCAGCGGCGAACGCGTCGATTGCCGCCCGCCGGGCGTCGACGGCGAGCTCTACCCGGTCGACTGGTTGCCGGACGCTTCGGCCATCGTCGTCGAACAGGTCTACAAGGCGGCCATGCAACTGCACATCTGGACGCCCGCGACCGGCCACTTCCGGCCCATCCCCCATCCGAGTGCAACGATTGGCGCCGCCTACCTGAGCCCCGGCGGCGAGCTGTTGGCCGAAATCCAGGATTCGACGCGCCCCTCCCGCGTCGTTGCCTGGGACCTGGAGACGGGCGCCGAGGTGCGCGAAGTCTTGCGTGGCGAAGATGCCCCCGCCGGCCGCCGGTGGCGCTCCGTCGAGTACGCATCAACCGATGAGGCGACGATCCAGGCCTGGCTCGCGACCCCCGACGGGCCCGGCCCCTTCCCGGCGATCGTCGACGTCCATGGCGGGCCGACCGCCGCAACCTTCGACCAGTGGGCGCCGATGGCCCAGGCCTGGCTCGACCACGGCTTCGCCTTCCTCAGCGTGAACTACCGGGGCAGCACCACCTTCGGTCACGAGTTCGAAGCCTGTATCCGCGGCGATCTCGGCAGGCGCGAGTCCGACGACATTGCCGCGGGCCGTGACTGGCTCGTTGCGGAGGGCATCGCGCGGCCGGATGCGGTGTTCGTCACAGGCTGGAGCTACGGCGGCTACATGACGCTCCTCTGCCTGGGCCTGCGCCCCGACCTCTGGGCCGGGGGCATGGCCGGCATCGCCATCGCCGACTGGACGCTGATGTACGAAGACCAGGCCGAGACGCTGCGCCAGTACCAGGTGGGACTGTTCGGTGGCACACCCGCCGAGCGCCCGGAGGCTCACGCCCGCAGCTCTCCGATCACCTACGCCGAACGCGTGGAGGTCCCCCTTCTCGTCATCCAGGGCAGCAACGACACGCGCTGCCCGGCCCGCCAGCTACGCGCCTACGAAGAAAAGATGCTGGAACTGGGGAAAGACATCCGCGTCGAGTGGTTCGAGGCCGGCCACGGCAGCTATGACATGGAGAAGCAGGTCCGCCACCAGCAGCTCATGCTCGAATTTGCAGCCGAGGTGATCGGCCCTCATCCCCCGACCCCTTCTCCCGACGCTGCGGGAGAAGGGGAGTCGAGGTGAGACGATGCCCGAACGCCATAGCTATCAACACAACATTCCCGCTGCCCGTCGATTTGCGGCGCGATGAAACTGCATCGGAGAAGCTGCTTTGGGAAGAACTTCGGGGACGCAACTTTCGCGGTCTCAAGTTCCGAAGGCAGCACGCGATCGAGCGCTATGTGGTTGACTTCTTTTGCGACGACTACGCACTGATCGTCGAGGTCGACGGTGAAGTTCATCTCGATCCAGACGTTCGGATACGAGATATCGAGCGGCAGACATTCCTGGAGTCGCGGGGCTACCGGATGGTCCGCGTATCCGCGAAGCTCGTGTCGACCGAGATGGAGCTGGCTCTCGAACGAATCGGCTCCACAATCGACTCCCTCTCTCCCGCAGCGTCGGGAGAGAGGGCCGGGGAGTGAGGGCCTAGCAGCAGTTCCCCACGTGGAACTCGACGCCTTCCTTGCCCGGGAAGAACTTGAATCGGAGGTTCTCGTCGGCGCTGATCTTCGCCGCAATCTCTTCCAGCATGCTGTCCGAATGGCTGGGGTCGTGGTGGAAGGAGACGAGCCTGCCGACTTCGGCAATGGTCGCGAACGCCGTCGTCTGCCGCATTGAGCTGTGGCCCCAGCCAACGTGGGCCAGGTACTCCGACTCGGTGTACTGGGCGTCATGAATGAGCACGTCGACGCCATGGGCGAGCGAGTATCCCGAGGTCCATTCCGGGTCGGGGCGATAGGGGAGCTCGGCGCCAAGGGCAGGCTCGTGGTCCGGCATATAGGCGAGCGAGGCGTTGTCGGCTTCGATGCGGTAGCCAAGCGTTGGGTCCGGGTGGCAGATGAAGTCGGCCGTGATCCGCGCGTCGGCGATCTCGAACGTCCCCGGCATCACGTCGTGGAAGTAGACGTTCGGCAGGTCGCGCACACAGACGGGGAAGAGTGGTGGAGAGAGGTAACGGCTGAGCCGTGTCCGAAGGGTGCCTGTCGTGGAAGCGGGACCCCAGACGTGTGTCTCGATGTTGGGGTTGTACATCGGGCCGAAGAAGCCAAGGCCCTGGATGTGATCCATGTGCAGGTGTGTGAGGAGGAGGTCGACGCGTTCGATATCGGCGGGGACGGCACTTCCCAGGCGCCGAACGCCACTGCCGGCATCGAGGACGAGGACAGTGCCGCGGCTGGTCACCACCTCCACGGAGGACGTATCGCCGCCGTACATCACGGTCTCGGCGCTGGCGCTCCCAAGTGAGCCCCGTGTCCCCCAGAGCACGCCCTTCATGCTTTCTCCTCGTCCTCCCAGAACATTGCGACCGCCCCAAGGAAGCGGCCGCCCTGCCCTTCGATTGGGAAGGCCGTTACCGAGATGCGCACATACTCCCCGCCATGCGAGCGGACCCTCAGCCGCGAGTGGCTCGGCTTCCGCTTCTTGACGGCGACGGCGAGGGGAAGGTCGTCATCGTCGATCGCTGCCCCGTACTCGTCGGTGATTTCGAATCGCGAAACGAGCTCGTCGACCGGCATCGGGTCGGCTTCGCCAAAGCGCACCCCGATGATGCTCTCGGCGGGTTCGTTGAAGTAGAGGAGGTAGCCGTCGGCGCTGGTGATCCAGATGGGGGTCTTGATGTAGCTCGCCCACTGGCGAAGGAGGATGAGCTCCAGTGCCTGCTGCGTCGACTGGCGCGGCGTGGAAGGTTCGCCCACGGTGTTGGTGATATTGGGAGTGGTCATGGTGAGGGCTTCAGGCCGCCTGCCGGGAAGTTGCTCGGGGCCGGTAGTCAGATTTTCGGCAACCTCGCCGCTGGCCACCAGCCGCACCGTCCATCTCTGCGCCTTTGCTTGCCCGGGAAGGTGGAGCGATCGTGCTGGTGGCATTGCCGGCACTGACGGTTGCGGAGTCCCGCTGGCTTCCACCCATGTCTTTGCATTCTACGCAGGCGCCGATCCGGTTTGTGTGGGATAGATCGCACAGTGACGCGGTATCGATACCGTTCATCGACTCAGGCTAACAGCTTGTCCACGGCCTTGATCGCTTCACTCGCCACCGACGACGGCGGCTCGGTCGCATCCAGCATCAGCCAGGAGCCCGGGGCCGCGCGTTCGTAGAGGGCCTGGTACCCCTCGCGGACTCGCCGGTGGAAGGCAAGGGCCTCAGCCCCCGTCGCTACCACGTCGCGTTCGCCATGTTTTCGTGCCAATCCTGCTTCGGGGTCGATGTCCAGCCAGATGGTGAGGTCGGGGCTGCGGCCGCCTGTGGCCCGGGCATTCGCCTCCACCAGGGCGTCGAGCGGCAATCCCCGTCCCCAGCCCTGGTAGGCGAAGGTGCTGGCTTCGAACCGGTCGCATACCACGGTCGCGCCCGAAGATAGGGCCGGCACGATGATCTCGTCCATCAGTTGGGCGCGGGCGGTGAGGAAGGCGTACGTCTCGGCCCACGGCACCAGCCGCTCGTGCAGCAAGCGGCGCACTTTCTCGCCGGCAACCGTGCCACCGGGCTCCCGCGTCAACACGACTCGCACGTCCCGCGCTTCCAGGGCCGCCACCACCGCTTCCGCAGCGGTGCTCTTGCCCGATCCCTCACCGCCTTCGAAGACGATGAAGTGGCCGCTGTCGCTCACCGTCGCGCGGCCGGCGAGACAGGCAGGATCCGGACGCGCCGGTTGGGCTCTTTGCCCTGGCTGCGACTGTCCAGGTTGTACCGGCCGGCAATCTCGTGCTGCACCTTGCGGATGTAACTGTTCCGCGGGCTCAGCTCCACCGGGCGCCCTTCGTCCAGCACCCGGGCCACCGCGTTCTCCGCCTCGCGGTAGACCTCCACCATCTCGTCCTCGCGGACGTCGTTGCGGCCGTTTCGGAATTGGAGGACCACCTGTTCCATCTGGAAGAGCGTATTGCTCTTGATCACGTAGATCGGGAGATTTCGCTCCTCTGCGTCGCGCAGGGCCTGGGGCTTGCGGCGGTAGTAGGTGCGCATCGTGATCACGGCGTCCGCGCTCCGCACGTCGTCCACCATTTCGACCGCGGCCCCGGTCGCCCGGATCGCCTGGTCGAGTCTCTGGCGCGACACGCCGAATGGGTAGAGATGGAGCACCCTTTCAGCCGCGGCGCGCTGGGCCTGGACGGGAGGCGCCGGCTGCCACGGCTCTTCGTCGTACGGTTCTTCCTCGGCCACCACCTGGATGTCGCCGCCGGCCTTCAGCTCGCGGACCTCGGGTGGCGACGCCCAGCCGCGCAGGCGGGCATCCACCGTCGAAGCCACATCCTTGTGGATGGCGACGCGGTGCCAGTCCTGGATCTCGACGATCACGTCGAACGTCGGCGGCGCCTTCCGCTCGAGGATCGACTTCTGCGTGCCGCGGCGGCGGGCTTCATCGTCGCCCAGCGTGACCGACTGGATGCCGCCGATGAGGTCCGAGAGCGTGGGGTTCAGCATCAGGTTCTCGAGCGCGTTGCCGTGGGCCGTGCCGACGAGCTGGACGCCGCGTTCGGCGATGGTCCGCGCTGCCGCGGCCTCGAGCTCCGTGCCGATCTCGTCGATCACGATGACTTCCGGCATGTGGTTTTCGACGGCCTCGATCATCACCGCGTGCTGCAGTTGCCGGGGTGGCCGACCTGCATGCGGCGGGCGCCGCCGATCGCGGGATGGGGGATGTCGCCGTCGCCGCCGATCTCGTTCGAGGTGTCGACGATGACGACGCGCTTGTTGGCGTCGTCGGCAAGGACGCGCGCGACTTCGCGGAGCATCGTCGTCTTGCCGACGCCCGGCCGGCCGAGGAGGAGGATGCTCTTGCCGCTGAGGACGAGGTCTTCGATGACGCGGATCGTGCCGTAGACGGCGCGGCCTACGCGGCAGGTGAGGCCAACGATCTTGCCGCGGCGGTTGCGGATGCAGCGAGATGCGGTGGAGCGTGCGCTCGATGCCGGCGCGGTTGTCGTCGCCGAAGTCGCCGATGTGGTCGATGACGAAGTCGAGGTCGTCTTCGGTCACCTCGCCGTGGCTGAGCACGACTTCGCGGCCGGGGTAGCGGGCCTCGGGCAGGCGGCCAAGGTCCATCACGACCTCGAGCAGGCCGCTGCGCATCTCCGGCGCCTCGAGCCGTTCCCGGAGGGGCGCCGGCAACGCCGCCAGCAGGAGGTCGAGGTCATCGGTGACGATGCGCTCGGGAAAGATGCTGATCGGTTCGTCTGCCATCTAGCTTGGCACCGGGTACGAACGTGCCCGGGCCGCCTCCTTCAGTGGATTCCGTGCTGCCAACTGCCGGGCCGCAACCACCCGTGTTCCGAGCGGAACGAACCCGCAATCCTCCGCTAACGATGCGAGATGCTCCTGGTATTCGCCGACAACCAGGGACCCGGGCTTCTTCCCGCGCCGATGAACAAGCGTCAGTGCGGCATCCCAGCCACCACCATCGCACATCACCCGCGCCTCATGTTCGCCAATTCCAACCCAGCTACGCAATGACCCGTCGCCGTCCTCTACGTGCTCTTCTTCACAGTCGTACGAATCGAAGACGGCCCGCCACTGCTGCTGGGTCACCGCTTCGCTCCGCCGCACCGATTCAGGAACGACCTGGCAGTAGAGGCGGAAGATGGCCGCCCGGTCACGCCCTTCGGCCTTGCGAAACGGCCCCGGGGAGTGCGCCCCGGGCACTGCCGGTGTGGCGAAGAGGCTTTCGCGCGTGTAGGCCACGAACCCGCCATGGAGGATGCCATCTTCGTGGGTGCTGCCTTCCGAATACCGCAGGTATACCGTGCGGCCGCCCCGGAGGGCTGCTTCGTGGGCGACGGAAACGAGCAGCCCGGCAACGCCCTCGGGGTCCGTGTCGCGCGCGATGCGAAGGGAGACGACCTCCCAGCCGGCGCCGCCGGCCAGTTCACGGGCAACCAGCACCGCCCGGTATCGCAGCCCCCGGCGAATGCCGAGGACGATCGTGCGTTGAAGGCGCGGGAGGTGACCGAGCCCCGTCGCTGCCAGCCCCGCCCGGAACAGCATGTTTTCGCCGACCCGGGTCGCGATGACCTCGGTCTTCAGCCGGTGGAGCTGGGGCCAGAGGGTCGCCGCGTCGATGGGGCTCAGGGCATCCGCTCGGGGCAGGCTCACGAGTCCTTCGACCTCCCGTCCGCCATCGAGGTGAAGTACCGGTGCATCCGGTCGTCGCCGCTGATCTCGGGGTGGAACGAAGTCGCCAGGAGATTCCCTTCGCGGGCAGCGACAATCGTCCCGTTCTCCAGACGCGCGAGAGCGTGGGCAGCGCCGCTGACGCTATTGATGATCGGCGCCCGGATGAAGACGGCCCGGAACAGCCCTCCTTCCAGCCCCTCGATATCGAGGTCGGCCTCGAAGCTATCCACCTGGCGCCCGAAGGCGTTGCGGCTCACGGAGATGTCCATCGTCTCGATCCCCGGCCGGTCAAGGTCGTCCACCTGCTTCGCCAGCAGGATCGCGCCCGCACAGGTGCCCCAGACCGGGCGGCCCGAGGCGCAAAAGTCACGGAGCGGCTGCTGGAACCCATTTGAAAGGATGAGGCGGGCGATGGTCGTGCTTTCGCCGCCGGGAATGATCAGCGCATCGACATCAGCAAGCTGGCCCGGTTTGCGAATCTCCGCCGACTCGTGCCCGATGGAGGTCAGCATCTCCCGGTGCTCACGGAAATCCCCCTGGAGCGCAAGCACGCCGACAGTCAGGGTCGAAAGCGCGTTGGTCACGCGCACGTCCCGGCCAGGGGGCGTCGGAAAAGGAGTGCTGCGGGTCGCTGTCGCGTCGGTAACAAGCTATCCGAAATCGAACCGGCCGGGTGGCCGGCGGGATGCCTACAGTGTAGCGGATCCGGGGAAGGGGCCTGTTATTGCGCCCGAAAAAGCATTGGGCTCAGGCCGTCGCCGCCGCCGAAGGCAGTTGCTCTGGCGCCAGCCATTCCTCCGCCCACGTGGCCACTGCCTCAACAACCGGTAGCAGCGCCTGGCCTTTCGGTGTCAGGTGGTACTCGATCCGGACCGGCGTGTCGGGGAACACTCTCCGTTCGACAAGCCCTTCCGTTTCGAACTCCTTGAGGCGATCGGAGAGAAGGCGGTCGCTGAGGTCCGGCACAGCCTGTGCCAGCTCGCTAAACCGATGAAGATCGGCGAGCAAGCCGCGCAGGATCGCCCCACTCCACCGCTTGCCAATCAGCTCCACAGCATGGTGATAGAGCGGGCAAAAGGCTGACAGCGATTCGGGATTGGTCATGCTCGTAGCTTACCACAGCGAAGCCACTTGACATTTGTAAGGGGCGAGTGCAGTCTAACTGAAGACAGGTAAGGAACTTACTGAATCTTAGGAGAAAACCAATGACCACCCAGGCTGCAACCACCACCTATGCCATCGACGCCGCACACAGCTCGGCCGAGTTCGCCGTCAAACACATGATGGTCTCGACGGTCCGTGGCCGTTTCGCCCACGTCGAAGGCACCATCGTCTACGACGAAGAGAACATCGCCGGGTCCTCCGTTGAGGCATCCATCGACGTCAGCTCCATCCACTCAGGGGTGGAGATGCGGGACAACGACCTCCGCTCCGCGAACTTCTTCGACCTTGCCAATTTCCCGGTCATTCGCTTCCGTAGCACCAGCGTCGAGAAGGCCGGCGACGACCGCTTCCGCATCGGCGGCGACCTCACGATCAAGGACGTGACTCGCGCGGTCGTCCTGGACGCTGAACTCGAAGGCCGCGGCGTCGATTTCGCCGGCGAGGAGATCATCGGCTTCACGGCCACCGCGTCGCTCAACCGGAAGGATTTCGGCCTCACCTACAATGCCGTTCTCGAAACCGGCGCACTGGTTGTGGCTGACAGGGTGAACATCACCCTCCACATTGAAGCGAAGGCCGCCTAGCGGCAGCGAACGAAGAAACGCCGTCCGGGTTCGCCGGGCGGCAAGGAGCAACTATCCATGTTTACCATCAAGCGCCTCAATCACGCCGTCCTCTTCGTCCGGGACGCCCAGGCGTCGCACGCCTTCTATCGTGATGTCCTTGGCTTCCAGCTCGTGGAAGCGATGGGCGACCGCGCCGTGTTCCTGCGCGCAAACGGCAGCGATAATCACCACGACCTTGGCCTCTTCGGTATCGGCAAGGAGGCGCCCCTGCCCGGGCGAGGCGACCGCGTGGGCCTCTACCACCTCGCCTGGGAGGTCGACGCCATCGAGGACCTGGCGAAGGCCCGCGAAGCCCTCGCCAATGCGGGTGCCCTCACCGGGCAATCCGACCATGGCAATAGCCTGAGCCTTTACGCCGCCGACCCCGACGGCAATGAGTTCGAAGTCTTCTGGATGATTCCCCGCGAGGAGTGGGAGGCCCGAGGCTTCGGCACGAAGGCACTCGACCTGGAGGGGGAGATGGCCCGGCGGGGGCAGCGTAGCGACGGTCGGGAGATGCCGGTTAGTGGCTGACGAGCGTGGTCGGACATCGATACAATCTCGGCATGGGTACCAGGGAATCGCTCCATGCGTTGGTCGACTCTCTCAGTGATGAAGAGGCTGACCAGCTCTTGGAACTGGCACTTATCGATTTTGGCCCCGCTGAGCCACTTAGCGAGGCCGACATTGCCTCCATCCGGCGTGGGTTGGCTGACGCGCGTGAAGGGCGAACTATCTCTACGGCCGAGCTGCTGGAACGGCTAGCAAGACTCTAGATGCGGCTCGAGTGGACCGAGCACGCCGCCGCCGAAGTTGTAGAGATTCTGGCGTATCTTTCCGAACTCTCTGGGAGTGCCGGTCAACGGGTGGCACGAAGAATCGTGGCCCGATCTCTCCAGATCGAACAGTTCCCAGAATCCGGTAAGAGAGCACTCGACGAACCTGGCGAAGAAATCCGCGAAATATTCGCCGACGAATATCGAATCGCCTACCGAGTGATGCCCGACCGGGTAGAGATTCTTGCAGTACGCCACGGTCGTCGCGACCGTCGGCTGTTGCCCCCGCGGTAGCTTCCCCTAACGTCCCACCCGCTCGGCGTATTCTGAGTAACTCCCCTCGTACGCCGTCAGCTCCCCGTCCTGCACCTCCACGATCCGGTCGACCAGTCGGTCGAGCAGGTAGCGGTCGTGGCTGACGAGGATGATCGTGCCATCGAACGCATCGAGGGCCGCTTCCAACACCTCGGCGGCGGGGATGTCGAGGTTGTTTGTCGGCTCGTCGAGGAGCAGGCAGTTGGCGCCCATCTGCATCAGGCAGGCGAGCTGGACCCGGCTCTTTTCGCCGCCACTGAGGCGCGCGACCGGTTGCTGCATCGCGTCATAGGGCAACAGGAAGCGGCCGAGGATCGCCACCGCGTCGCTCTCGTACATGCTCTTCGTCTCGCGCACGGCGGCGATCGCGCTTCGCCCGAGGTCCAGCGTCTCGTGCTCCTGTGAGTAGTAGCCGAAATTCACGCTCGGCCCCACCCAGACTTCGCCGCCATCAATGGGCATCCGTCCCTGCATCAGCTTTAGCAGCACCGACTTTCCCGAACCGTTCGGCCCGACCATGCCGACGCGTTCGCCCTTCATCACGGTCAGGTTGGCGCCGAGGAGGATGATCGCATCGTCGAACGCCTTGTCGACGTTGCGGAGCTCGACTACCTTCTGGCCCCCGCGTCGCGAAGCCTTGAAGTGGAGCGACATCTTGCGCCGCTCCATCACCGGCCGGTCCACCTTCTCCATCGAGTCAATCTGGCGCTGCTTGTTGCGGGCCTGCTTGATGTGGCGCTCATCGACCACTACCCGGGCCCACTCTTTGAAGCGCACGATCGCTGCCTCCAGCCGCGCGATCTCCTTCTGTTGGGCGGCGAAAAGCTGCTGCTGGCGGATGAGCGCGATCTCCTTTTCCGTGGCGTAGGTGGTGTAGTTGCCCTCCCAGCGGGCCAGCTTCGTGCCGTCCCGGCCCGGGTCCATCTCGACGATCGCCGTGGCCACTTCGTCCAGCAGGTAGCGGTCGTGGGAGACCACGACAACAGCCCCTACGAAGCTCCGGATGGCATCCTCCAGCATTCCCTTGCGGCGCAGGTCGAGGTGGTTGTCGGGCTCGTCGAGCAGGAGAAGGTCGGGGGCCGCCAGCATGCAGCGGGCGATCCCGATGATCTTCCGCTGGCCGCCGCTGAGGGTGCTCGTCGGAGCCTCCCATGCGTACTCCTCCAGGCCCAGCACTCGCAGGAGTCCCTCCGCCCGGTTGCGCAGCATCGCCGCCCCGGCATCGTCGTAGGCCTGCAGCAGCCGCGCGTGTTCGGCCAGCACGGCATCGAACCGTGCTGCGTCGGCCAGCACTTCGGGGTCGGCCATCTGGCGCTCGGCGGCGCTCAGCTCTCGTTCGATCGCGGCGATGTCGTCGCGGCTGGCCATGAGGACGCCCATCGCCGTCTCGTCCGGCGCCCCCGGGAGTTCCTGCTCAAGGTAGGCGACGCTCAACCCGCGCCGGCGCGTGACTTCCCCTTCGTCCGGCGTTTCCACCCCGGCGAGCAGCTTGAGCAACGTCGACTTGCCGCAGCCGCTCGGCCCGACGAGGCCGATCTTCTCACCGTCATCGATGGCCCAGGAGATGCCACTGAACACCGTGCGCCCACCAAAGACGCGCGCGACCGATTGAAGACTCGCAGTGATCACGATGGATCAGCGTGCCAGAACAGCGCTACAACGGGAACTGGCGTCGTTGACGGCGGGATCAGATCAGCGGCTGCGCGCGGCCGGGGCCCGGTCGTGCCTGCACGTCGCGAGGCTTCACCATTTCGCCGCAGGTCTCGCAGGTCATCGCCGCGTGCATGTCGTGGCCACAATTCTTGTGACGCAACAGAACCGGCGGCCCCGACTCGCCTGCCACCCAGCGGTCGCCCCACTGCAGGAGCGAAACAAGCGTTGGGTAGAGGTCCAGGCCCTTTTCGGTCAGCCGGTATTCGAAGCGGGCAGGCCGGTCGGTGTACTGGCGCCGCTCGAGGACACCGGCAGCCGTCAGCTTGCGAAGCCTGTCGCTGAGCACGTTCCGCGCGACGCCGAGGCTCGCCTGGAAATCGTCGAATCGGCGCACGCCGTTGAAGGCCTCGCGAATGATGAGCATCGTCCACCACTCGCCCACGATCTCGAGCGACCGGGCGACCGAACAGTGCATGTCGGCAAAGCTAGTTCGGCGCATCGCCCCTACAGCGTACCAGAATGCAACTGACTCACGAGCCTCCAAGGCCGAGTTGCCTGGAGGAATCCGGGCACGCGCCTCGCTACCCTTCGCGCCCGGGCCTCGTGGCGACGATGTAGGCGTGCGTCCCGGGCTCGACTTCGCTGTGGACCAGCTCCACAAACGCCGTATCGACGAACCCCGCATCGTCGAAAGCGCGCGTCCACACTTCGACCGGGTGGGCGCCACCGATGTGCCGGTCGTGCACCCCCCGCACCGAGCCATCGCTCTCGCGCAGCAGGTAGGCGAAGTCGAAGGCGTAGAGCGGCGGCTTTAGGCCGCCCCGGTGCGACCATTCGAGGTAGCGCAGCGCGCGTCCGTCCGGGGCGTCGTGGCCCCCGCTCGAGTGGGACTCCTGCCAGTCGTCTGCATAGTCGTCGGGGGCGAAGACGGTCGAGCCACCGGGCTCCAGGTGGGCGAAGGCCGTCGCAACAGCATGCCGCACGCTCTCTTCGTCCTGCAGGTAGCTCACGGCGTCGTGTGCGAACACGGCATCGAAGGTGCGGCCCAGGCGGAGCGTTCGCATGTCGCCCTGCACATGCTCCAGCTCCGGGTTGATCGTCTTCGAGAGCGCCAACATCTCCGGCGAAAGGTCGCTCAGCGTCATCGTAAAGTGCGCCTTCATGTGGGAGGCATTGTTGCCGCCGCCGCTCCCCAGTTCGAGCACCGTCCGCACCGGCCGTTTCGCCGCACCGACGAGTGCCTGCCGATAGATCTCCGCCTCCTCCTCATAGTCCTCTGGCGCCGTCAGCAGGTGGAACCAGCCGGCCAGTTCGGAATAGAGGAGGGGGCGGTCGTCGGTCATAGCGGGGAAAGCCTAACAGGCTGCGCCATCGCAGTACGTTAGGCTCCCCCCATGAGCCTTTTCGGTCCTTCCCAGATTGATGCGCTCGAGGCCAGGGTCGAGCGCCTGGGCAGGCAGGTCGAGATGCTCGCCCGGCAGCTCGGCGTCGAACTCGAAGCCGAGCCGGCGCCTCAGATCTCGTCCGAGATCCTCCTCCTCGTCCAACGGGGCAAAAAGATTGACGCCATCAAGAAGTACCGTGAAGAGCACAACGTCGGCCTCCAGGAGGCCAAGCGTGTGATAGACGGCCTGGACCACGATCACCGCTAGCGGGAAAAGGTCATGGCTGGTGCGGCGCTCCTGTATCGTGGGCGCCATCAGTTTCACGGAGAGACCCACTGACCATGAAGATCGCTATTGGTTTCGGCGCCGGCGGCCGCAGCAACGACTGGGAACCCAACCTCGAGTTTGTCCTCGAAGCAGAGAAGCTCGGCGTCGACCACGTCTGGACGGCCGAGACCTGGGGCTTCGATGCTGCCACCCAGGCGGCCTTCGTCTGTGCCCGCACGTCGAAGATCAAAGTCGGCACCGGCATCATGCAGCTGCTCTCGCGCACACCGGCCATGCTCGCGATGACCGCTCTCAGCCTGAACTCGATGTCGAACGGACGCTTTGTTCTCGGCCTCGGCGCCAGCGGCCCCCAGGTGGTGGAAGGCTGGCACGGGCAGCCCTTCGCCCACGTCATCCCCCGCATGCGCGACGCCATCGCGATCATCAGGATGGCCATGCGCGGCGAGCGGGTCGCCTACAAGGGCGAGTACTACGAGCTCCCCCGGCCGGGCGGCGAAGGCAAGGCCCTGAAGACGAACGCCGAGCCGAGCGAAGTGCCAATCTACCTCGCAACCCTGAGCCCGAAATCGCTGGAGCTCACCGGCGAACTGGCCGACGGCTGGGTCGGCACCAGCTTCATGCCCGACCACGCAGACGTCTTCTTCGAGCACATGAAGAAGGGCGCCGATAAGGCGGGCCGCTCGCTCTCCGACATCGATATCCAGGCGCCCGGTGGCGCTGTGGCCTTTGCTGACGACGTGGAGAAGCTGATCCCGCCGCGCAAACCAGGCCTCGCCTTCACGCTCGGGGCCATGGGCAGCCGCCAGCACAACTTCTACAACGCCGCCTATCGTCGCGCCGGTTACGCCGACGAAGCCGCCCTCGTCCAGAAGCTCTGGCTCGAAGGGAAGCGCGACGAGGCCGTGGCCATGGTCCCCGACGAGATGGTCTTGCTAACCAACCTCCTCGGCACAGAACAGATGGTCCGCGACCGCCTCCGCGTCTACCGCGACGCCGGCGTCAGCACCATCCGCCTCCAGCCCGAAGGCGCCACCACGGCGGAACGCGTCGAGAACCTGGGCAAGGTGGTGAGCCTCGTCCGCGAGGTCAGCGCCGAGAAGGCGGCGGTGTAGCCGAGACCGCGGAGGGGCCTACACTCCTGCGCATGGAACGTCTCGAGCTCTTCGACCTGTCCGAGCGCTTCATTGAGCTGGTCAATCCAACCTCGCCCGAGAAGGTTGTCGAAGCGGGCAGGCGGATGGGCCTCGCGGCCGGCACCCGCGTCATCGACTTCGGCTGCGGCTACGCGGAACCTCTCGTGCTCTGGGCCGAGGCGTTTGGGATTCGCGGCGTTGGCATCGACATCCGCGCGAAGGCCTGCGCGCGGGCGCAGGCGAAAATCGCTGAGCGCGGACTGGGCGACCGCCTCCATATCGTCCACGGGCGCGCAGCCGAGTATGCGGTGACGATGGGAGCGTTTGATGCCGCTACGTGCATCGGCGCGACCTTCGCCTTCGGTGGTTTCGAAGGGACGCTGGAAGCTATGCAAAGAGCGGTCCCGCCCGGAGCCCGTGTTGCGATCGGGGAGACCCACTGGCTTGATGACGATGTTCCGGCCACGGTCGTCGACAAGTTCGGCTTCCATGAGGAAGTGGAACTCATCGGCATGGCCCGCGCCGAAGGTTTCCAGTTGGAAGGGATCGTCCGTTCCAGCGTGGAAGACTGGGACCGCTACCAGTCGGACAACTACCGCGGCCAACTCGCCTGGCTGCAGGAGAACCGGGGACACCCGGATTACGACCAGGTGCTTCGCTGGTACCTGGAGAACCAGGATGAGTACCTGCAGTCGATACGAAAGCACATTGGCTGGGCCATCTACATCTTCCAGCGATTCGATCCCGGTGCCTGACCGCCAGTTCGCAGATCCGCGGCTGGCGGCCCTCTACGACTCGCTCAGCGGCCGGGAGTCGCGCGACGATTTCAACTTCTACCTGCCGTTGATCATGGCGTCAGGCGCCGTGCTCGACGTGGGCTGCGGCACTGGCGCTCTGCTCCACTGGGCTCGCGAACGTGGTCATACCGGACGCCTTGTTGGCCTCGACCCCGCCGAGGGCATGCTCTCCGTCGCCCGCTCCCGCACGGATATCGAGTGGTTCCTCGGCGATCTCTCTACAGTCTCGTTCGAGGCTGAGTTCGACTTCGCCGTGATGACCGGCCACGCCTTCCAGGTGCTCCTCACCGACGACGACCTCCGCGCCTCCCTGGCCGCCCTCCACGCAGCGTTGAAGCCCGGCGGCACCTTCGCCTTCGAGACGCGCAACCCGGCCGTCCGCGCCTGGGAACGTTGGACCCGCAAGCGCCCCCTCGACTTTGTCGCCGCCGATGGCACGCCGGGCACCTACACCGCCAGCGTCACCTCCGCCCAAGGCGGGACCGTCACCTTCGACGCGTGGTACTCGATGGAAGGCTGGGACGCCCCCGAGCACAGCACCAGCACCCTCCGCTTCCTCGAAGCCGAACCGCTGAACACGTTCCTCGCGGAAGCTGGCTTCGAGAGCGCTGGCCAGTTCGGCGACTGGGACCGGAGCCCGCCTACCGACGCAAGCCCCGAAATCATCACTCTCGCCCGGAAGCCATAACGGACGCCTTTGGAGCCGCGACCCCCCGTGGTCGCATGCCACGGGGCCATGCCCGGAGCTGGATCTCCGTCGCCCCTAGATCGGTGGGTGCTGCTTCCACCATCCCGCTTCCTGCTCGTAGGCATGGGCCACCTGGCAGATAGTCGCTTCCTCGAACGGCCGCCCCGCGAACGAGATGCCGACAGGCATGTGCCCGGCGCCAAACCCGCAGGAGACTGAGATCGCCGGCTGCCCGGTGTGGTCCCAGGGTGAGGTGAGCACCGCCATGTAGTACTCGTGATCTGTCTCGAATCTCCTCCGCCACGGCCGGGCATGTCGGCATCGCCACCACGTCGACGCTCTCCATCACCGTCCGCACTTCCTCGGTGAACTCCCGGCGCACGCGAAGGGCGTCGAGGTATTCCACCGCCGAGATGCCGAAGCCGCCGAGGATCGCTCGCCGCACGCTGTCGCTGTATTTCTCCGGACATTCCTGCAGCCAGCGCGCATGGTAGGACGCTGCCTCCGCCGAGATGATTGGCAGCCGGAACCCCTGGTCGAGCATCGGCATCTGCACGTCGGTCACGCTGGCGCCCAGTCTGAGAAGGACTGCCAGCGCCTCATTCACCCGCTCGGCGACTTCCGGCTGTACCCGCTCGAACTGGCTCCGCGCCACACCGATGCGAATCCCCCGCAACGATTTCCCGAGGCTGCTCGCAGGGTCCCAGCCGGCGGGTGTCTCGAGCGAACCCGGGTCCCCGGCGTCATGGCCGGCGATTGCCTTGAGGAAGAGCGCCGAGTCTTCCACCGTGCGCGTCAGCGGGCCAATGTGGTCAAGCGACCAGCTCAGCGGCGCCACGCCTGCCCTCGAGACGACGCCGTACGTCGGCATCAGCCCTGCCGTCCCGCAGAGCGCCGCCGGGATCCGGATCGAGCCGCCCGTGTCGCTCCCGATCGCCCCGAACACGACGCCGGCCGCCACAGCCGCACCGGATCCCCCGCTTGAGCCGCCGGGGTGCCGCGCAAGGTCCCAGGGGTTGTGCACCGCCCCGTAATGCTCATTCAGGCTCGTCGTCCCAAAGGCAAACTCGTGGAGGTTCAGCTTGCCCAGGCTCACGGCGCCCGCCTCATGCAGCTTCGTCACCACAGTTGCGTCGAAGTCCGGCACCCAGTCGGCCAGCACCTTGCTGCCCGCAGTCGTCCTCACACCCTTCGTCGCACAGAGGTCCTTGATCGCAATCGGGACGCCGTGCAGCGGTCCCCGGTCGTTCCCGGCCGCCAGGTCCCTGTCCGCCTGTGCCGCCGCCGCCAGCGCCAGTTCCGGTGTCGGGGTGATGAAGGCGTTCAGGTGCGGCTCGGTCGCGTCCATCCGCGCGATCGCTGCCTCCGTCAGCGCGACCGATGTCGTCTCGCCCGCCCGCAGGAGCTTGCCTGCCCCTGCAATCGTCATCTCCGCGAGTTCCATCAGGAGCGCTCCCAGGGCCTGGGCGTTTGCACGAGTTGCGGCTCCGTTTCCAGCCGTGGCGGCGCCGCGGCCGGTTGGCCAGCGCTCACCTTCGCCAGCCACTCGATGTCCGCCGCCGCGACCTGGATGCCGGAATTGAGAAGGAGCTGCCGCCAGTCCTCAGCCGTCAGTTTCATGTGCCGTCGCCCCCACCGGAGATGCCGAGAGTGTACGCGAGCGAGCACGAGATCCGCGTGGAGTCAGGAACGGCTGGTTCGCGAAATGCCGAGGAATACAAGCAACGCGTCCTCAAGGGCGGCCATCGCTTCCTCCTCCAGCGTGCCTATTTGTTGATGCAGCCGCGCCCGCCGGATGGTCGTAACGCGGTCAGCCATCAGGCGCGAGACTCTCTCAAGGCCGTTAGATGGACTTGGCTGGACGACAATCCGAAACAATGGTGCATCGTGCGCATTGGAGGTGACCGGGCATACCGTGATAGAAGTGCTCTCGGCGAAAGCATCGTTCTGGAGCACCACAACCGGCCGTGGTTTTCCCGCGAAATCGCCTCCGCCTGCCGAGGTCCAGATTTCCCCGCGGTTCATAGGCCCTCAGCGTCGAGATCGTTGAAGAGTTCGTCAGCGTGCGAATCGATGAAAGCAAGATCGTCGTCATCGGCGTCTGCCTCGGAGACCAATCGTGACTGCCGTCGTGCTTCTTCGTCGAAGCCAGGTGCATCGACGTCGGGCACCCAGATGACGACTGGCTTAAGTCCGAGCGAACGCATGTGGGCGCGAAAGGCCGCGACGCTCTCTTGTTTTGGCTTCCGATTTGGTGATGCCACGATGCGTCTATCCAACCACACCTGGCCATCGCGTTGCCACCACGGGCCCGGCTATCTAGGCCCGCCCCATGCGGTTCAGGCTCTCCGCTGCCGCAAGGGCCGGCTCTTTGCGGGCAGCGTCGATGCTCCGCATCTGCATCTGCACATCGATCGGGTAGCGCCCTGTGAAGCAGGCGTTGCAGAGCCTGTCCGGCCCCTGGCCGATAGCCTCCATCAGGCCTTCCAGGCTAAGGAAGCCGAGGGTGTCGCTTCCGATGTGGGCATTGATCTCCGGCACCGTCTGGTTCGCCGCAATCAGCTCTGAGCGCGTCGCCATATCCACACCGAAGTAGCACGGGGACACGATCGGCGGCGAGGTGATCCGGAAGTGCACTTCTGCCGCTCCCGCCCGCCTGAGGAGCTCCACGATCCGCGGCGTGGTCGTTCCTCGGACAATGCTGTCGTCGACCACTACGACCCGCTTGCCCCGGAGGACATCGGAAAGGGCGTTGAATTTCAAGCTCACACCCGCATCACGGATACGCTGGTCCGGCTGGATGAACGTTCTTCCAACGTACCGGTTCTTCACCAGTCCTTCGCGGTAGGGGAGACCCGATCCGCGGGCAAAGCCAATCGCCGCCGGCGTCGCCGAGTCCGGAACACCGATTACGATATCGGCCTCGATCGGATGCTCCCTCGCAAGGATGGCTCCCATCTCTTCCCGGATGGGATAGATGAGATTCCCCTGGAGCCGGCTGTCGGGTCGCGCAAAGTAGACGTACTCGAACGTGCAGGCGGCTTCCCGCTTCGGCACGGCGACCGGCTTGAAACTACGAAGCCCGGCGCTGTCGATCTGGACAACCTCGCCGGGCTCAACATCGCGTACGAAGGGCACGTTCAAATGCTCAAGTGCGCAGGACTCGGAGGCGATGACCCAGCCGTTATCCAGCTTCCCAATGCAGAGCGGCCGCACGCCGAGCGGGTCACGGACGGCGAAGAGCGTGTCACGCGTCATGATTGCGAGGCTGTAGGCGCCCTCGATCCGGCGCATCACGTAGTGGAAGCGCGCCTCCCACGTGCCGCCCGGGGCGATCGCCAGGAGATGGGCGATCAGTTCGGAATCGGCCGTCCCTTCGAACGTGATGCCCTGCGCCTCAAGATCGGCGCGGAGAACGTCGGTGTTGGTCAGATTTCCGTTGTGGGCGAGGGCGATCGGTGCATCCGTCTCGGCGTCGTGGACGATGACGGGCTGCGCATTGCACTCCATGGATCCGCCGCTGGTGCTGTAGCGCGTGTGGCCCAGGGCAATCTGCCCGCGAAGGAAGGCGAGGTCCTCCTCGTCGAACACCTGGGACACGAGCCCCATGCCTGTGCGTAGGGCGAACTCACCGTTGTTGGATGTGGCGATGCCGGCGCTTTCCTGGCCCCTGTGCTGCAGCGCGTACAACCCATAGAAGGTGAGCCTTGCAACGTCTTCGTCGGGGCCGTAGACCCCGAAGACGCCACAGGCTTCGTGCGGGCTGTCGTCGAATGGTGGCAAGCGGGCTGCTCTTTCCCTGGGGTGAGGAGCGGTGACGGCTCCCCAAGTATATCGACCTCCGACCTCCGGCGCCAAAGGGGCTCCTCGCCGCGGTCAAGGGAACCAGCCGAAAACACACGCTGCCCGCCGGCCGGAGACTGTTAGAACTTCGTTTGGCCGCCCGGCGGGCTGACTCGCACGTTGGGCAACTGTTGTCGAATCGGAATATTCCAGCGTGGACGCCGTCGCCAGCGTCGGCCAAGATGAATTCGCGGCGCGCCGGCCAGCGGGGTCTTGCAAGGTCTCTTTTTTCACGGTGCATCTGGGCGATCAACGGATAACCCGTGATTGTGCTGGCCGGTCGCCGCCTTCCACCCGAATCCGGTTCGAACCCTCAGGCCATCGCCGGCGTGCGAAGGCTCAGCTTCGACACGATCTCCACGCTGCTCAGGGTGTTGCAGATAGGGCAGGTGCAGGCCAGGGCTTCCAGTTCGGCCCGCTGTTCGAGGATCGCCGGGTCGTCGACGACGAGGTCGATCGTCACCTCGATCCGCTTCACCCGCACCGGCGCCTGTGCCATCTCCGCTTCGAGTGTCGCTTCGGCAGAGACGACGGGAGCATCGACCAGCAGGGGCTGGTTCAGCAGCGCGCCGAGGGTGCAGTTTCCCAGCGCCACCAGCAGCAACTCCGTCGACGAGTAGCCCGCCGGGCCGTCGTCCAGCATCTCCCGGTCGTTCACCTGCGTCCGCCCCCGGGCGCTGAAGGTGATCGTCTTCCGGTTCTCGTACTTCGCATGCACGCTGGCCATGGCTTACTCCTTGTCGCCGAATCCTGTCGCGGCCCAATCGTCCTGTCCACCATGCCCGCGGCCACCCGCCAGGCCGATGCCCACTCGCGGATCTCTTGATGCGCACGGCGCTGCGTCCACCGGCGATGCCCTCTTCGCCTCCGTATACTTGGGCCCCACTGACACACCAGAAGTGAGGATCTCCAGTGGAATTCAGGAATCTTGGGAACTCCGGCCTCCGCGTCTCCGTCGTGGGACTGGGCTGCAACAACTTCGGCGGCCGCGTCGACCTCGACGGCACCCGCGCCGTCCTCGATGCCGCCATCGACGAGGGCATCAATCTCCTCGACACGGCCGACGTCTACGGCGGCCGGGGCGCATCCGAAGAACTCATGGGGACCGCCCTCAAGGGCAAGCGCCAGCAGGTTGTCCTCGCCACCAAGTTCGCCTCTCCCATGGGCGAAGGCCCGATGTACCAGGGCGGCTCCCGCAAGTGGATCATCCAGGCCGTCGAAGACAGCCTTCGCCGCCTCCAGACCGACTACATCGACCTCTACCAGATCCATCGGCCGGACCCGAATACGCCGATCGAAGAGACGATGCGCGCGCTCGACGACCTCGTCACCTCTGGCAAGGTCCGCTACATCGGCCACAGCAACTTCACCGGCTGGATGACCGCCGAGGCCCACTACGTCGCCCGCTACGAGCACCTGACACCCTTCATTTCGGCCCAGAACGAATGGAGCCTGCTCAACCGCCGCGTCGAACACGACCTCGTGCCCGCCTGTGCCGAGTTCAACGTCGGCGTCCTCCCCTTCTTCCCCCTCGCCAGCGGCCTCCTCACCGGCAAGTACAGGCGGGGCCAGGACGCTCCCCAGGGCACGCGTCTCGCCGCCGGACCGATGGCCGACCGCATGCTGACCGAGTCCAACTTCGACAAGGTCGAAAAGCTCGAGGCGTTTGCTCGCGACCATGGCCACACGCTGCTTGAGCTGGCCTTCGGCTGGCTCGCCTCGCAACCGACCGTTGCCAGCGTCATCGCCGGTGCGACAAAGCCCGAACAGGTGAAGTCGAACGTCGAATCGGGCAACTGGCGCCTGACCGCCGAAGAGATGGCCGAGGTCGACCAGCTCACCAAATGACAACACGGTGTCAGCAGTCCTGACGCCAACCTGTTGAATGGACGAATGTAGCCGGGAATCATCAGCTTCCCGGCCTTCGTTTGCCCTGAGGAGTACCTGTGGCTGCAATCGTTGCTGAGCAACTGGTGAAACACTTCGGCCCCGAGATCCACGCCGTCGACGGCATCGACCTCTCCATTCCCGAGGGCCAGGTCTTCGGCTTCCTCGGCCAAAACGGCAGCGGCAAGAGCACCACCGTCGGGATGCTGACCACCCTCCTGCGCCCCACCAGCGGCCGCGGTGAGGTTGGCGGATTCGACATCCTCCGCGAGCCAGGCAAGGTCCGCAAGGCTTGCGGCGTCGCCCTCCAGGACGCAGGTCTCGACGAACTGCAGACCGGCCGCGAATTGCTGGTCCTCCAGGGTCGCCTCTTTGGTATGGGTGGCGACCGGCTCAAGGCGCGCGTCTCCGAACTCCTCCGCATCGTCGACCTGGAAGACGCCGCCGACCGCCAGATCGGCGGCTACTCCGGCGGCATGCAGCGCCGCCTCGACCTCGCCGCGGCGCTCATCCATTCGCCCTCCATCCTCTTCCTCGACGAGCCGACCACCGGCCTCGACCCGATCAGCCGCGAGTCGGTCTGGCGCTATGTGCAGCAGCTCAACAAAGAGCAGGGGGTCACCATCTTCCTCACCACCCAGTACCTCGAGGAAGCCGACCGCCTGGCTGGCGATGTGGCCATCATCGATGCCGGGAAGATCGTCGCCCAGGGCTCGCCGGAGGAGCTGAAGGCGTCAATCGGCACAGATGTCCTCACCGTCGGCGTCGAAGGCGGCAAGGAAGCGGCGACGCGGGCGAAGGGCCTCTTCCAGGGTCTCGATGGCGTCGAACAGGTCCAGGAGGTCGATGGCGACCTCGTCATCTACACGAAGGAAGGCGCCCGGGCCGTGCCCCAGGTCGTGCGGCTGCTGGATGACGCCGGCATCGCCACCGGCGCCATCACCCTCGCACACCCCACGCTGGACGACGTGTTCCTTCGCAAGACGGGCCACCACCTTGCCGCTGATGCCGCCGCGCCGGTCACGGAGGAGCGCTCATGAATCTCTTCATTACGAGTTTCTGGCTTTGCCGTCGCGCCATCATGGAGTCAGTCCGCCAGCCATGGCTCGAAATCGGCAACCTCTTCATTCCCCTCTTCTTCTTCGCCGTTACAGTGGGGGCGATCGGCAGCCTCAAGGACGCGTTCGGCGTCGACAATTTCATCGCCTTCCAGATGCCCGTCGCGGTGCTCCAGGGCGTGGCCGGTGTCGCCGGTTCGGCCGGTCTCGGCATGACCCAGGACATTCAGCGCGGCTACTTCGACAAGCTTCGCCTGACCTCTGCCCCGCCGTTCGCCATCGTCCTCGGGCGCATGGCCTCCGATGGGTTTCGCGCGCTGGTCCTCACGCTCATCGTCGTACTCGTTGGCCTTGCCTTCGGCACAGGGATGGATGCCGGCGTTCCCGGCGCTGCGGTGATTGTCCTCCTCGGCGGCCTCTTCGGACTCACCTACTCCGGCATCGGCATGAGCATCGCCCTCCGCACCGGCAGCCCCCAGGCCGCACAGGCCGGCTTCCTCCTCTTCTTCCCCCTCCTCTTCCTCTCCGAGAGCTTCGTCCCGAAGGAGAACTACGCCGGCTGGCTCGAATTCTTGGCGACCATCAACCCCGTCACCTACGTCCTTCGCGGCATGCGAACGCTCACGCTCGACGGGTGGGAGTGGTCGGCCGTGGGCGAGTCGTTCGGCTGCATCCTCGCCATAGGGGTGTTCACCTTCACGCTCACGCTCCTTGCCGCGCGCTGGCGCTTCCGGGGTCCGTAACGCCTGGGCAGGCCAATCTGACCGATCGGGTATGGACCTTGCAGACTTCCGCCGGGAGAAGGACGAGTTCTTCCGCAGCCATCCCCAATCGCCGCTCACGCCCGAACAGCGCCGCACCTTCGCCGGCCTCCGCTACTACGAGCCCAACGAGGCGCTCTCCTTTATCGCCGTTCCCGAACGCTTCGAAGAGCCGGAACTGGTGGAGATGCAGACCAGCACCGGCGACACCGCTACGTATCTCCGCTGGGCCCGCGTCTCGTTCCTTGTCGATGGGCGGGAAGCGTCGCTCACGGTCTATCGCGACCCCGCCAGCAACGGCCTCTTCCTCCCTTTCCAGGACGCCAACGCCGGTGGCGAAACCTACGGCGCCGGCCGCTACCTCGACGTCGAAGAGCTGCCGGATGGCCGCCTCGCGGTCGACTTCAACCTCGCCTACAACCCCTACTGTGCCTACAACGAGCAATGGAGCTGCCCCATCCCGCTGCCGGAGAACCGGCTACGGGTGGCGATACCGGCCGGCGAAAAGAGCTGGGACCACTAGTCCAGCGGTTCCAGCCACTCCTCCAGGCGCGCCTGGAAGTCTCGCTTGATAGCGGTCCGGTCTTCGGCCACCACCAGGTCGCCAAGAAACGAAAAACGGCCCTCGAGGTATTCGAGGGCCGTTTCTTCGCTGATCACGTCGTCGCTTGCGGTTGCTTCTTCGAAGATTGCAGTGGCGAGGCGGTGGGGGTTCTCGTGGACGGCTGCTTTCGCGAGGGCGTCCGTCATCTCATCGCGGACGAGCCCGTAAATACGGGCCACCTGGATGAGCCGGACGTCGGTCACAATCGCGGGCGAGGCGCCCCGGCACGTTCACGATCGCGGTCGCCTTCTTGCCCTTCACGCGGCGCCGGTGGCTTGATCTTGTTGTAGCAGTTGCTGCAATACACCGGACGTTCGCCCCGCGGCACAAACGGGACCTCGGTCATCTGGCCGCATTCGGCGCAGGTCGCCGGGTGCATCTGACGGGGCGTCTTGCCGCCGAAACTCGCGAAGTTGCCGTAGCGGACGTAGCCGTCGGCGGCCTCCATCGAGTTCTGGCTCTGGCGGCGTGCCGACCGGCACGAAGGACAGCGAGTGGGCTCGTTCAGCAAGCCTTTGCTTGCATAGAATTCCTGCTCGCCGCCGGTGAATGTGAAGTTGTTGCCGCAGTCGCGGCAGGTGATCTGCTTGTCGGCAAAAGCCAAGAACGGTTCTCCTGTGGCGCCACCTGGCGCCGGTGTATCCCTCTAAGCGTAGCAGAACGCACTTCAGGCGCGCCGGTACATCTCCAGCGACGATTGCAGCTCGGGGGCGCTGTACGGCTTCTGCAGGAAGCCCGCCCACGGCTTCGCCCCGGGCGTCGCCTCAATGTCGGCCTGGGGAAATCCCGAGAGCATGATGACCGGCAGCCCCGCGTCGATCAGGTGCATCTGTTCGATCGCCTCGATACCGGTGCCGCTCCTCAGTGAGTAGTCGACGAGGGCGCAGGCACACTCCGCTCCACGGCGGCCGACAAGATCCACTGCACCGGCGATGTCTTCGGCCGAATCAACTTCGTATCCGAATGACTCGAGGATGCGAGTAGTGACCCGCTGTACTGCCTTGTCATCCTCTATCAGCAGCACAAGGTTTCTCTGCGCAGCTGGCACCGATCGAACCACCTTCTTGTTCCACGCATATTCACCCAACCTCCGGCGTTTGTCACGCGGTTGACCGCGCTTCGGGTGTCGCCAAACGGCCACGCGCGGCGGCCGTTCGGGCCTCTCCGGCGGGGCGACGTGAGCGATTCCGGATCCGGGTGTAGCATCGGAAACACCTTGACCCTTGCAAACCTTCGCCAGCGGACGGCCGGCCGTCTCGGACGTCTGAGCACGGACGAACTTGTCCGCGCCGTTTGGCTGGGTGTACTCATCGGCATCGTCTCCGGTGTCGGCGCGATCGTCTTCTTCAAGTCCATCGACGTCGTCACCCACCTCCTCTTGCAGGACATCGCTGGCTACAAGCCGCCTTCGCCGCTGGGCGAAGGCAGCGGCGACACGTTCGGCCCCGACCGGCGCTGGCTCCTTCCCGTTGTCCTCGGGCTTGGTGGCCTTTTCACGGGCTTCATCGTCTATACCTTCGCCCCCGAGGCCGAAGGCCATGGTACCGACGCCGCCATCGAGGCGTTCCACGAGCGCAGCGGGCGAACCCGTGTCCGCGTCATCCCCATCAAGCTCATCGCCTCGGCCGTGACCATCGGTTCCGGTGGCGCCGCCGGCCGCGAGGGACCAACGGCCCAGATCGGCGGTGGCTTCGGCTCCTTCATTGCCGACCGCCTCCGTTTGGGCGCCGTCGAGCGTCGAAAGGCCCTTGCCGCCGGTATCGGTTCCGGTATTGGCGCCATATTCCGCGCCCCACTTGGCGGCGCCATGATGGGCGCCGAGGTGCTCTACAAGCACGACTTCGAGGCCGACGTCATCCTGATGGGCCTCATCTCCTCGATCGTCGCCTTCGCCATCTATGGCGGCTGGGGCGACTACGTCCCCATCTTCGCCGGGGGCGCCGACTTCCGCTTCGATAGCGCTGCCGAGCTGCCCTGGTACGCCGGTCTCGGCGTTGTCTGCGGCTTGATGGGCATCCTCTATACCCGCGGCTTCTACGGCACGATCGACGTCTTCGAGAAGCTCAAGATCCCGCGGATGTTTAAGCCGGCGATCGGCGGCCTCGGCGTGGGCGTCATCGGCATGTTCGCCCCCGAATCCATCCATGTCGGTTATGGCTACGTCCAGCAGATGTTCACCGAGGACGGCGTCCGCAACTTCTCGGTCGGCCTCCTCATCGCGCTTCCCTTCCTCCGGATCGTCACCACTTCACTGTCCGTCGGTTCGGGCGGCTCCGGCGGTATCTTCGGCCCCGGCATGGTGATTGGCGGCTTCACGGGGGCCGTCGCCTGGCGACTCTTCCATGGCATGCCGGGCTTCCCCACGGAACCGGGGCCGGTCGTCATCATCGCCATGGTGGCGATGTTCGGAAGCGTCGCCCACGCACCGCTGGCCATGCTCCTCATGGTCGGCGAGATGACGGGCAACCTCTCGCTCCTCGCCCCGGCAATGGTCGCGGTCGCCGTTGCCACCCTGCTCGTCGGCGACACCACCATCTACAAGAGCCAGGTCGCTTCCCGGGCCGACTCCCCGGCCCACCGCGACCGGTTCGCCTTCCCCTTGCTTTCGGCCCTCCCGGCCTACCGGGCGGTGGTCCCCGTGCCATCCATCGATTTCGACGTCACCGTTGCGGATGCCCTCGCGGCCCTCCAGTCGGCCCGCATTTCCTACGGCGTCGTCGTCGACCACGATGGCAAGATGATCGGCGATGTTGTCGCCGACGCGCTCCGGGCAGCGCCGGAAGGGACGCTGGTCAGCGAGGTCGCCGAAGAGGTGCCGGCCCTCGTCCTCGCCGAAACGCCCCTCGATGAAGCGCTCGATACGCTCGCCGCCCACGAGCGCCGCTGGCTCCCCGTCCTCGATGGTGAGACTGGCCCGGTGATGGGCGCGATAGATACCCGTGCCCTGATGCGCAGCTACCGCCGTGCCGTCCAATCGCAGGTGCGGCCCCTGACGCCGGTCACCGATGACGTGAACACGATGGAAGTGCGTCTGACAGATGAGTCGCCGGTTGCGGGCCGCACGATGGCGGAGGCGGGTTTCCCCCGCGGCGTGCGCGTCCTCACCATCCACCGGGGGAACACCGTGGTCGTGCCCTATGGCGACACCACGCTCCAGCCAGGCGACCGCCTGACCGTGACCTTCCCGGCTCCTGCCCGGCGCAGAGTGTTCACCCTGCTGCTTGGCAGCTAGCCCCCGTTCGCCATCCTTCGGACGATCGTGCTCCGGGCGGCTTCTGAGTCGCGGCCAATGTTGAACTGCAGGTGCTTGCCTTCGTGCGTCACGATGACGAGCCGCTTGGGCCGCTTCGCCACCTGCACTTCGGCGATCTCGGCGAAGGCAATCGACTGACTGCGCTTCTTTGCCTTCGCTTCTACGTGGTCGTCGTACACGACCACCGTCCCGTCGGAGTCACCGAATTCGAGTCCGTCTGCTGGTTCCATGCCGGTCCACTCCGCTTACCTTGAAAGACAAGGGCCGCCCACATGGGGCGGCCCTCCGTTATTCGACCGTTGACCCTACCAGCGACTGCTGCCGCGGTCCCGGCCGCGACTGGCGCCGCCGCCGCCACCACCACCGGTGCGAGCCGGGGGCGTGTAGCAGTTGTTGCAGTAGACGGGCTTGTCGCCACGGGGCTGGAACGGTACGCGGGCTTCCTGGCCGCAGCTTGCGCAGGTCGCGGAGAACATTTCCCGCGGTGCGCCATAGCCACCACCACCGCCACCAAAGCCGCCGCCTCCGCCGCCGCCCGACGCTGCCTTACGTGCCTGACGGCAACTGGGACAACGGCGGGGGTCCGAAAAGCCCCGGCTCTGATGGAATTCTTGCTCGCCCGCGGTAAACACGAACGAGGCGCCACATTCGACGCAATCGATAGTCTTGTCTTCGAGTGCCACTCGTCGACCTCCCTGAGGGATGTTTTCTAGGTCTTGCTGTCAATCGGGGCACGTTTCGGGAGTTGAGGAAAGTTCCGGCTCCAGTCGGAGACACCTGGCTCGCAGTAAACCTCGATCCACTGTAGGGCACTTGCAGGCGTTGTACTAGCGGGTTTCGCCCACCCGGGCCTCCGCCGGCGCATCCCTAGGCCCGCGTCCCCCTATACTGTCTCCACCCGAATCCCACGCTTGCAAGGAGCCGGCTCATGCCGCGACACCCCAACGACGCCCTTTTCGAAGGCGAGAAGCCCTTCCCCATCATCCCCACCTGCGAGCACTTCGCCGGCACCGAGGTCCGGATCACCAAGGCCCTCGAGCTCCAGCAGCAGATGAACGGCGTCTTCGATATCACCATGGATATGGAAGACGGCGCCCCCACCGGCGCCGAACGCGAGCACGCCGAGATGGTTGTCCGCATGCAGCAGAGCGCCGGCAACACCCTCAACCAGTCGGGCATCCGCATCCACGACTACACCACCGGCCACTGGAAACAGGACATCGACATCATCGTCCCCGGCGCCGGCGAACGGATGGCCTACATCACCATCCCCAAGACGGTGAAGGCCGTGCAGCTGGCCGAGATGATCGACTACATCCGCAACGTCACCGCGAAGGCCGGGATCAAGCGCGAAATCCCCATCCACGCTCTCATCGAGACCCACGGTGGCCTCCACGAGGTCTGGGAGATCGCCGAGCTTCCCAACGTCCAGGTGCTGGACTTCGGCCTCATGGACTTTGTGAGCGCCCACCACGGCGCCCTCGGATCCCAGGTGATGCGCTCCCCGCTCCAGTTCGACCACGCCGTCCTCCATCGAGCGAAGGCCGAAACCGTCGCTGCTGCCCTCGCAAACGGCATCGTCCCCGCCCACAACGTCACCCTGGAGCTGAAGGACACCGACTTCATCTACAACGACGCCCGCCGTGCTCGCGAAGAGTTCGGCTTCCTTCGCCAGTGGTCAATCTACCCGGCGCAGATCGAGCCGATCGTCCGTGCCATGGCGCCGAAGGCCCAGGACCTCGAGGAGGCCGAGGCTATCCTCCTCAAGGCCTACGAGGCCGACTGGGGCCCCATCCAGCACGAAGGCTCCCTCCACGACCGTGCCACCTACCGCTTCTACTGGGAGATGCTCCAGCGGGCCCACGTAAACGACATGGAGATACCCGCAGCGGTCAAAGCCGCGTTCTTCAAGGAAGCGGCCGGCGTCGCGTAGAAGGAACGGGAGGCCACGTGGCCAATGCGCCGGTGAAGACGTAGGGTAGGGATCCTCCGGAGTCCCTGATGCACCCCTCCCCGAGGTCTCTCGCGTTCCCTGTGCTTGCCGGGCTGGCCTGCGTGGTGTTCGCGATGGCCGCGGTGTTGGCCACGGCCGCCGCCCCCGGACCAGATCCCGCTCGCCAGTCCGAGACAACGGACGCCCTCTTCGTCCCCGGTCTCGTCGCCAATGCCGAGGGGACCTATGCCCCCTATGCCACCGTCACACCGGCACCGACGGCGACGCCAACTCCGGTCGGCGTGCAGGACGCCCCGAACCACTTCTTCGTTGCTTCCACTGGTGATGATGCAAATCCCGGTACCCGCGACGAACCCTTCCTGACCATCACCCGCGGTCTCGAGGCTGCCTTCGGTGTCGACAATGCCGAGGTCTACGTTGAGCTATCAATTACTCCCAGGAGCCGATCGCAATCATCGAGCAATCGGTAGGGATCTTCGGTGGCTACGACTCGAATACCTGGGAGCGCGATGACAACGGCTATACCATCATCGCTCCCTTCGAATCACAGGCCCTGACGATAGGCGCCAGTAGCGACGTGATCGTCGAAGGCTTCGACCTTCATTCCGGCCCGACCGCGATGGAGGCGCCGCTCGATCTTTCGAGGATCGCGGTCCTCGTCGCAGTCAGCTCGAACGTTCACCTGGTCGACAACATCGTCCATGCCGACGACGGACTCGACGGAGCGGCGGGAACGAATGGCGTAGGCGGCGAGTTCGGTTTCGACGGTCAGTACGGTGATCCCACCGGCGTCTGCCCGCCAACAAATGAAGGCGGCGCCGGCGGCATAGGGCCCACAAACGGCGGTGCCGGCGGCCCAGGTGGCGCTATCACCGGCTTCGATGGGAAGGCCGGCGGCAATGTTGCGGCAGGTGTCCAGGGTGGCCATCTCGGCGGTGGCGGCAGCTTCCCTGGTGGCGCCGGAGGCAGCGGCGGCAAGGGTGACGACGGACAGTCCATCGTCTACACCGGTGCGCCCGGCATGTCGGTGGGAACCTTCGCGTTTGGCAGCTACTCGCCCTCCGACGGCGAGGACGGCTACTCTGAACTGCGGCAGCCCGGGGCCGGCGGTGGTGGTGGCGGCGGTGGGGGTGGTGGCCTCTTCTTCGTCTGCGGAGGAGGAGGCGGTGGCGGAGGCAGCGGCGGCTATCCAGCGAAGTCCGACGGCCTCGGGGGGCGCTCCGGCGGCGCCAGTTTCGGCATCATGATCGTCGGCAGCGATGTGACCCTCGTCGACAATGCGATCACCACGGGCTCCGGAGGCGATGGCGGCCGGGGTGGCAACGGTGCGGCGGGCGGGCGTGGCGGCTATGGCGGCTATGGCGGCTATGGACAAAGCGGTGCCGGTGGGGACGGGGGCAACGGAGGACGTGGCGGCCCGTCTGCGGCTGGCGGGGGAGGTGGCGGCGGCCCCTCGATCGGCATCATTGCCGACGATGCCAGCACCGTCGATCGCACCGGTAACAGCTTCGCAATCGGGGCCGGTGGTGTCGGTGGGTTCGGTGGCAACCCCGGCGCAGGGGCAATTCCCCCCGTGTGGGCCCAGGACGGCCTGAGCGTTGAGTTCTTCCAGGCGCCGCCCGCACCATCCTGATATACATCAGGATTAATTGACTCAAAGAAATGTGATCCGTTAGTCTCATCACGCGATGCCGACCCACGCGGATAACCGTGCTGCCATCTATGCCGCCCTCGGCGACCCTACCCGCCTCCGCATTGTCGACGAACTCGCCATCTCGGACCGCTCCCCCGGTGAACTGGCCGAGTGGCTCGAGATGCCAACCAACCTGCTCGCCCACCACCTGTCCGTCCTTGCCGATGCCGGGATCGTCGAACGCATCGTTTCCGCCGGTGATGCCAGGCGCCGGTACGTCCGCCTCGTGCCCGAGACGTTGCATGGCATCTGGGCCCCTCCGGTGCATGCCCCGCAGGCGGCGCTCTTCGTCTGCTCCCAGAACTCCGCACGATCGAAGCTCGCCTCTGCCCTCTGGGAGCAGAGCACCGGGAACGAGGCGACGAGCGCCGGGACCCATCCCGCAGCCGCCATCAAATCCGGAGCTGCCGCCGCGGCCGCCCGCACCAGCCTAGAACTCCGTGATCCGACGCCACGGCATCTCGACGAAGTGGGCGCCTTCCCGCCGATCGTCGTCACCGTCTGCGATCGCGCCCACGAAGAAATTCCCGGCGCTGGCCGCTGGCTCCACTGGTCCATCCCGGACCCCGCCGGCTCCGACGACCCCGCGGTCTTCGACGCCGTTATCGCCGCCCTGTCCCAGCGCATCGACCGCTTCCTTGGGAAGGAACCGGCCCCAATCACCCAGAAGGGAGACAAGAGTGGCTGACCACGACGACCTCAGGCTGGAAGAAAAAGTGCAGATTCGCCAGGCCGCCGAGCGCCTGCGCGGCGAGTTCGCCGGATCCTTCAATACGGAGACCATCGAGCGGTTCATGAACCAGTCGCTGCACACCATCCTCTCGAAGGCGACGACCACTCGCTGGGTGCCGCTTCTCGCCGAGCGGTTCGCCCGCGACCGCCTGCGCGCCCTCCAGCGCATCGAGTCCGCACCCGGCTCCGTCGCCCCCTCCATCCTCTTCCTCTGCGTCCACAACGCCGGGCGATCCCAGATGGCGGCGGGCTGGGCCCGTCACCTCGCCGGCGGTCGCGTGGACGTCTTTTCCGGTGGCTCGGAGCCGGCTGAGTCGGTCAACCAGGCTGCCGTTGCGGCAATGGCGGAGAAGGGCATCGACATCGCTGGCGAATTGCCCCAGCCGTGGGCCGACGAAATCGTGCGGGCGGCCGATGTCGTGGTCACGATGGGTTGTGGCGATGCCTGCCCGGTCTTCCCCGGCAAGCGCTACCTCGATTGGGAGGTCGATGACCCCGCCGGCAAGCCCGTGGAGGCTGTCCGCCCGATCCGCGACGAGCTGGAGCAGCGCGTGCGCACCCTCCTCGCCGAACTGGGTGTCGCCACCGAAACAAGCGCCGCCGTCTAGGCTCAGGTGCAGTCGGCCGCCTTCAGCGCCGCGAAGCGTACGAAGGGATCGAGGCCGTCGAGCGAGCGCTTCCAGTCCGCGTCTGCCTCGTCCGCTGCTGCCGCAAGCACCGCATTGGCGGCGTCGAAGTCGGGCGGATCGGCGCTTGCCGCAAACCCATCGAGAGCCTCCTGCCAGGCCTTCGCCCGGGCATCGAAGTACCGCGCCCGGGCCTCCGTCGCCGTCTCGAGCTGGCCGCCGGCGTCAATTCTGCGGAGGGCGGTGGCCGCAATCGCGAAGGCCTCGATCGAGGCATCGCCGATGCGTTCGGCCCGGGCCAGCCGTTCGCTCGCCACCATCGCCGCCGGGTCACCTTCAGCAGTCGTCGCCGTGGCAAGGGCGCCCGCGACTTCGTGATGGATGACGCAGACCTCGGCGGCCCAGCTGTCGAGGTCCGCGTCGGAGGGCGCGGCCGCGCCGGAACACGCCGACGCGAGCACAGAACACCCGAAGAGCAGCAGCCATCCTCTTCGCACCCGGCGAGGATACCGCGGCCGGCTGACACCAAAAGGAAAGGCCCTTCCGCGGGAAGGACCTTTCGATAGCTGCGACCGGGTTTCGCCGGCTAGGTTGTCTTCAGGGCCTGGACGGCCGCCACGTCGAGCGGGATGCCGGGGCCCATCGTCGTCGTCAGCGTGGCGCTGCGGATGTACTGGCCCTTCGCGTCCTGCGGCCGGCGGCGTTGACCGCCTCAATCAGCGTAGCGAGGTTGTCGCGCAGCTGGTCAGTCGTCGAAGCTGACCTTGCCGATAGGGCACATGGATGTTCGCCAGGCGGTCGAGGCGGAACTCGACGCGGCCCTGCTTGGCCTCTTGGACGGTCGGGCGATGTCTTCGCCGGCGACGACGGTGCCGGAGCGCGGGTTCGGCATCAGCCCGCGGGGGCCGAGCACGCGGCCGAGGCGGCCAACCTTGCCCATCATCTCGCGGGTGGCGATGGCCACATCGAAATCGGTCCAGCCGCCTTCAATCTGCTTGATCAGGTCGTCGCTGCCAACGAAGTCGGCGCCGGCGTCCTGGGCGAAGCGGACGGGCTCGCCTTCGGTGAAGACGAGCACGCGCATCACCTTGCCGAGGCCGTGGGGCATCAGTGTGCTGCCGCGAATCTGCTGCTCGGCGTGGCGCGGGTCGAGGCCGGTCTTGATGTGGATCTCGACGGTCTCGTCGAACTTCGCCGGGTGGATCTCGCTTGGCGAGGGCGAAGCGCCTCATCCGGCGCATAGAGCGTTCCTTGTCGACCTTCGCCGAACGCTTCCAGGTACTTCTTTCCGTTCTTCGGCATCGGCTACTGCACCTCGATGCCCATGCTGCGGGCGGTGCCTTCGACGATCTTCATCGCCCTTCGATGTCGTTGGCGTTCAGGTCGGGCATCTTCGTCTCGGCGATCCTGCGAAGGTCGGCGACGCGAGAGCTGCCAACCTTTTCGGCGCGGGGGCTGCCGCTGCCCTTGTCATCCCGGCGGCCTTGCGCAGCAGGTCGGCGCCGGGCGGCGTCTTGAGGATGAAGGTGAAGGAGCGGTCTTCGAAGATGGTGAGCTGGGCAGGGATGATCTGGCCCGACCTGTTCTGCGTGCGGGCGTTGTAGTCCTTGCAGAACTCCATGATGTTGACGCCGTGCTGGCCGAGGGCCGGGCCGACAGGCGGCGCCGGGTTCGCTTTCCCGGCGGGCAATTTGCAGTGTGACGCACTGCACGGACTTTCTTTGCCACTGTCTACCTCGGTGGTTGTGTGCAAACGGACCCTTCGGAGAAGGAGCCTCCACGATTTCGCGCGTGACGCGAACATCCTAGCGTAGCAGGGCCGGGGGACTACGGTGAAGGGCTGTGTCGGGACGGGCCGCATTCCCACGAACGCGAGAAACGCCAACCCGCGAATCGCCCAGCGACGCCCCTCCAGGCGGCGCGTCACGGGTGGTCGCCGGCGCCAGGTGATCGCGGAAACCGGTCCCCTCGTGAACACCGTGTTACGAAATCTTTCCGAAACCTGAATGAAATCTCCGGGTAACCGTTCGCCGGGAGTATCGGCCTCCACGGGGCCCGTCCTCGATCCCTCTCTCTGGAGTTCTGAATGTCCTCATATGCCCGAATGTTGCGCCGGCCAACGGCCATCATGGCAGGCGCCTTCCTGGCCCTGGCGGTCCTCTCCACCGCCTTCGCCCAGGAGTCCGACCCGGTCGCCGAGCTAAGCGCCGACCTCAACAACGCCTGGCTGATGCTCACGGCGTTCCTTGTCTTCTTCATGCAGGCAGGGTTCGCAATGGTCGAAGCCGGCTTCGTCCGTTCGAAGAACACCACCAACATCCTCATGAAGAACGTGCTGGACTGCTGCATCGGTTCCATCGCGTTCTTCCTCGTCGGTTGGGCGTTCGCGTACGGGGCCAGCGATTCGACCAACGGCTTCATCGGCCTTGGCAACTTCGCCCTCAACGACTTCTCGGACTACGCAAGCTGGATTTTCCAGTTCGCCTTCGCCGCCACGGCAGCGACGATCGTCTCCGGGGCCATGGCCGAGCGCACCAAGTTCGGCGCCTACCTCTTCTACAGCGTCTTCATCTCGGCCATCATCTACCCCGTCGTGGTCCACTGGGCCTGGAGCGGCGACGGCTGGCTGACCGCCTTCAAGGACGATCCCATCGGCGGTAACGGCTACATCGACTTCGCCGGTTCGGGCGTGGTCCACATGGTTGGTGGCATCGCCGGTCTCATGGGCGCGATCGCCGTCGGCCCCCGCATTGGCAAGTTCACCGAAAAGGGCGCCAACGCCATTCCGGGCCACAACATCGCCATTGCCACGCTCGGTATGTTCATCCTCTGGTTCGGCTGGTACGGGTTCAACCCCGGTTCCACGCTGGCCCTCTCGGGTGGCACCTCCGCCCTCGCCGCTCGTGTGGCCGTGACAACGACCCTGGCGGCCGGCACCGGCGGCGTGGTCGCCGTCCTCTTCACCAAGCTCACCACCGGCATCTACGACATGGGCCTCACCGTGAACGGCATCCTCGGCGGTCTCGTCGGTATCACTGCACCCTGTGCCACGGTCGACCCATGGGCGGCAATCGTCATCGGTGGCGTCGCCGCCATCGTCGTTATCCAGGGCGTCAAGCTGCTCGATGCACTCAAGATCGACGACCCCGTCGGCGCCGTCTCAGTCCATGGGTTCGCCGGCGCCTGGGGTGTGCTCTCGGTGGGCCTACTTTCGTCCCAGGACGGCATCTCCTCAGCCGGATATCTCGACGACAGCAAGTACGGCCTCCTCCTTGGTGGTGGGGTCGAACAGCTCGGGATCCAGGCTCTCGGTGTCCTCTGCATCTTCGCCTGGACGGCGGTCACCGCCGGCATCCTTTTCTTCGGCCTCAAGGCAGTCGGCCAGCTCCGCGTTTCGGCGGAAGAAGAACACCAGGGCCTCGACCTCCTGGAGCACGGCATCGATGCCTACCCGGACTTCGGTCCTTCGGCGGAAGGTATCTTCAGCCCCACAGGCCCTGGCGGCATGTCCGTCAGCCCTCCGCGGTCGCCTATGTCCGCTAACCCGTCAGCGTCGGATTCTTAGGCGCGACACGAGAAAGGAGTAGAGAACGTGAAGCGCATCGAAGCAGTTATCCGTCCAGCGCAGTTGCCTTTTGTGAAGGCAGCCCTCGAAGACATTGGCCACGGCGGGCTCACCGTCGCCGAGGTCAAGGGACACGGCAAGCAGAAGGGGGTCGTCGAGCAGTGGCGCGGCCGCCAGTACAAGGTCGACTATCTCTCCAAGGTCTGGCTGCTCATCGTCGTCAAGGACGCCGACCTGGAGAAGGTCCTCGAAGCCATCCTCGACGCGGCATCCACCGGCGAGATTGGCGACGGCAAGATATTCGTCACCGACGTGCTGGACGTCATCCGCGTCCGCACGCGTGAGCGAGGCGAGGCCGCGATCTAGACGGGCAGTCGCGGCTTAGCACCCCTTGGGAAGGCCGGCTCGAAAGAGCCGGCCTTCTTCCTTGGGGTTGGATTGTTTCCAGCGGTCCCTCTCACACATCGGCGGCCACGCGGAGTACGCTTTCCACCGCGCGTCCCCATTCCCAAACTCCGGGGCCGCAGGAGTTGACGATGCTCGGCGACAAGATTGGCGAGGAGAGCGGCACGGTCGTCTCCCGCCGCGTGCTCCCCGGCGATGCCGATATGCGGTACGTCCGCATGGAAATGACCTTTGTAGCCAACGGAACACTCTACGGGGTGCCCGGTGAGGACACGGGCACCATCACCATCGTTGAGCGGGGGCCCGGCCAGATCTACGGCACCGGCCAGGGCATGTTCATGTCCGCCGAAGGCGATGGCGTCATCTGGAACGGCCTCGGCGTCGGTACCGCGGGCCCCGACGGTGTGATCTCCTTCGCCGCCGCTGTCACCTACCAGACCAGCTCGGCCAAGCTGAGCAAGCTGAACGGGCTCATGGGCATGGTCGAGAACAAGCTCTCCATGGCTGGAGACGTGAGTTCGACGAGCGTGGAATGGAAACCCGCCTGACGAATAACATTGTCCGCCCGCCAGTACGGGCTCATCTCTCAGTATCGAATTCGTGCGTTTGCCAACTTCGTCCGAGCGAACATTGCGCGTCGCAATGTCACGCATAGGCAGAGGCGGCCGATGCGGCGCAAGGCTACCCTCGTCCCATGTCGAGACGCCTCCAGTCGCCGGTGGACGAGCTGACTCCGCGCGAACGTGACGTTGCCCGCCTCATGGCCCGCGGGCTGACTAATCCCCAGATCGCCGAGTCGCTCGGCATCGGCTTCGGCACGGCCAAGACACACGTCAGCCAGGTGATCGCGAAGCTCGGTGCCGCCAACCGTGAAGACGCAACGGATGTTTGGCGCCGGGAACACGGCTTCTCTCGCCGCCTGCACCGCAGCATCGCCGGGCTGCTCCCGGCGCTCGGCTGGAAGACTGCCGCAATCGCGGGGGTGGCTGGAGTCGCCGCGATTGTCCTGCCGCTGGCCGCACTCCTCGTGGCGAAGACGGGAGGAGAGAGCTCCGCAGAGCCGGATCCCGTTCCCGCTTCCTTCGCGAACCAGTGGGAACCCCTCCCCAACCCACCGATTACGCCTCGCGTCCATGTCGCAAGTGTCTGGACCGGGACGGAGTTGCTCCTGGTTGGCGGCGACACACTCGCCTGCGCGCCAACCTGGCGGTGCCCTATGACGGCGGAGAACCTGCCAACCGACGCTGCTGCGCTCGATCCCGACGCAGGCACGTGGCGCGCGATTGCAGATGCCCCGTTTGGATTCTCCGCAGCTTCCGCCGCGTTCGTCGGCGACTCAGCATATTTCCTGGCCAGGAATCCGGAAGACGCCGTGGATGAGTCAACGCTCTTGCGGTATTCCCTGTCCGACGATGACTGGTCCGAGGTGGTGACGCCGGGTTCGCTTGGTGGCACTCGGGCACTTTCGAGCGCTCACGGGGCCCTCCTCGTCTACCGCCTCAACGGGCAAACAGATGAACCGGACTACCTGTACGACCCGATGGCAGAATCGTGGACGGCCATACCGCCCGATCCCTTCGCCTCTGGTTTCGATCGGGAGATGCGCTGGCTCGATGGCTCCATCTACCTCCTCGATTATGCGCCTGAAAACGGGTCCGTCCCGGTCCCCCCAATGACGGTGCGGCTCGCGCGGTACGACCCGGTGACCGCCGATTGGCAGGTGCTGCCGTCAACGGTTGCGTTCAATCTGCGGGAGACCTTCGCAGGCGACGGGCAGCTTGTGAATCCTTCGAACGCCTACGATCAGCCGACGCCGGCGATATTCGACGCAACGTCGGGAGAATGGCTGGACCTTCCGCCGATGCCGGAACCGCAGGGGGCAGGAGGAGTCCTCGGACAGGACTCGGGAGCCATCACCTCGCCGGCCGGCCTGTTCTTTGACGCGGTGAGTGAGTCGTGGGTGTCTGTCCCAAAATTGGAAATAACGTGGCCCGATTCCATCGACAGGAGCCAGATGCTGCAGGTGTCGCGGAATTTCCAAATGGCAGGCACGGACATTGTGCAGTATGGCGGCCTCGTCTGGTCGGACAGTCAGGCCAAACAGGTCGACGAAACATGGATCCTCCGGTTCCATCGCCCTCCTGCGAACGAGCCGGGGCCCGCCGCCTTCGCCGACCATTGGGAACGCCTGCCCGATCCCCCGATAGAGCCACGCGTGACGGTGGTCAGCGTTTGGACCGGTGAAGAGGCGATCTTCGTTGGCGGCGACGACTATCTTTGTCCGCCCCTTGCCAGCTGTCCCTACCCGGGCGGTGCCCACTTCAAGGATGGCGCCGCGTACAACCCGGCTACGAACGCCTGGCGCACAATCGCTGACGCCCCGTTCGCGATCCCGTATGCGTCGACAGCTGTGGTTGGCAATAGTGTGTTCTTCCGGGTGCTCGGCGCATATCTAGGTGAACCCGGCGACCGCCTACTCCGCTACGACATCGAGTCCGATGCCTGGACTGAGATTGACCTTCCCGACGGGGGTGTCGGGAAGGAGCTCGTCGCGGCGGACGGACGACTCGTCGTGTACGCCGAGGGTGCATCTGAATTCGTACCCGACTATGTGTACGACGACCAGACGGACACCTGGGCCCTGCTCCCGCCAAATTCTGAGAGAGGCGGCGGCCGTCAAATGGTCTGGTACGAAGGCTATCTCTACCTGTCCTACACAACGGGACTGGAGTTACCGCCCCTCGCCCGGCTTGCCCGATTCAGCTTCGCTACCGGCGTATGGGAGCAGCAGGCCGATTCGGAGGTGCTCCGAACCGGCCCGTGGCTCGCCGATGACTCCCGCCTCGTCGAGCCGTTTCCCGGCGGAGAAGATGGTGGCGAAATCAACAACTGGGGCCGGCAATACCCAAACGGCGGAATATTCAATATCAAGACGAATTCATGGTCGTCGCTACCCGATCCGCCGGACGAGGGTTTCTCCGCCGGAGCCATCGGCACAGGCAGTGCGATGTTTCTCAGTACGGACGGGTGGCTTCTTGATCTCACCACTGATTCCTGGTTGCAGATGCCGCCGTTGGATGCCGAAGACTCCGGCGCCGCCCCCAGCGCCATCTACGTCCGACGCGATGTGCTGACGGCTGGCACGGATGCCATTGCGTTTGGCGGCGAACGCTGGGCGGGAACGGACGCAGGTACCGTCCTCAACGAGGCCTGGATCTGGCGCTCCGGCCGCTAGCTACGCCGGCCGGTTCTTGCCTGCGGGACTGGGCCCCGGCCCAGGCGGCGAAGTCGATCGCTCCGCTCGCCAGCTACGCAAGCCAGTTCTCGATCCGAAGGCCCGGAACCCGCTCGAAGTGCCTCGTGTTGGCGGTGACCACCGTAAGGTCATGGGACAGGGCGATCGCGGCGATACGCGTGTGGGCATCACCGATTGGTGTGCCCGCGCGCTCGAGTTCCGCACGTAGCTGTCCGTAGACTCTCGCCGCGGCGCGGTCAAACGAGACGATCGCTAGATTCGGCAACAGTTCCGACTCGATGCCCGCCACAAGCGTTACCCCTTCACCCGACAGACGGAGGGCGCCGTAGTACAGCTCACCCAGCGTGATACTTGAAGTTGCCTGGGCATCTATTGGAGTGAGCGCTAGCCTTCGCATCAACGACGGGGACGGGCTTTGGCGCAGCAAGTTGCTAAGGATGTTCGTATCGAGCAGGAACCTCACTGCTCCAGGTTCACGGGCCGCCCGAGGTCCTCCGCTCGTGACCTGTACACATCTTCAAGAAACGCATCGATCTCTGCATCGTCGATGTCTCCCCAGAGTCCCACGAGTGCCAGAGCGCCGGCCGGAGAAGGCCCCAGCGGGGCGGATGCTTCCAGCCGTTCGAGATCCTCGACGGTCACAATCGCTGCCGCAGGCTTGCCGTGCCGCGTCACGAGGTAGCGGTTTGCCGTCCGGCGCACGTCATCCACAACCGATGAGAGCTTGGCTTTCGCCTCCGCCAGGTTCACGCTCGTCGTCATCTACGGGCTCCTTTAGACCAGTCTAGTCTATCTAGTCTAAAGTGCCGAAAATGCCAACAACTCCTCCGTCTCCCGGGGCAATCGGGAGACGGAGGAGGCGGGGGCCATCACTAGTAGATTCGGTCGCTGCCCTTACCGTCGCCGGTGCCTTCGTGGGCCGTCTTCAGGTCGTCCATCGCGCCCATGGCCATCGCGCCCCGGTCGCTCGAGATCGTGATCATCTGGAAGCCCGAGTCCCGTCGCTTCTTCGCCAGCGCCGCACTCGCATGGATGCCCGGAGTCACCCCGTGCTTCTTGCAGCCGTCGAGGATCTTCTTGAGCGCATCGTCGAACGTGCCGCTGTTGTCGGTCCCCGGGCGAAGGCCCAGCGTGATGCTGAGGTCCGCCGGGCCCACGTACACGGCGTCGATTCCGGGCACCGAGAGGATGTCGTCGAGGTTGTCCACCGCCTGGGTCGTCTCGATCATCGGGATGCAGGCGACCTGGTCGTTCGCGGTGTCGAAGTACTGTGGATCGCCGGTCGCCGCCATAGTCGGGCCGAAGCTGCGGTCCCCGACAGGTGCATAGCGGCAGGCGGCGACCGCGGCCTTCGCTTCCGCAACCGTGTTCACCATCGGGATGATGATCCCCTTGCACCCCGCGTCCAGCATCTTGCCGATGATCCCCGGCTCATTCCACGGCACCCGGGCGAACGGTGTGTTGCCGGCGGCCTTGATCGCCTGGACCATCTGCACGGCGTCCGCGTAGTCGATCAGGCCATGCTGCATGTCGATGTTGACGATGTCGAAGTTCAGCCGCGCCATCCCCTCGGCCGTGAATACGTTGGGCAGGCTCAACCAGGCGACGTAGGTCACCTTGCCGTCTTTCCAGGCTTTCTTTGCCGGGTTCTCCATCTCGCGACCTCCTTCTATGTGGGTTCTTGGTCTACGCGCCGGGCGAACCGGCGTCTACGTCCCGAACGGCTTTCGCCAATGCATCCGCGATCACCGGCACGTCGGCAGGCGAAACGTTCCGCACGTCGAAGGAGAAGCGCCCCGCGGCGGCGTGATGGGAGCGGACGAAGATTGGCGGCTCACCTTCTCGAAGGGCCTGTGCAATGGCCCCGGCCCGGGCATGCCGGATTTCCACTCGTCGAATCGACGGGCGCACCTCATCGGCCACGACGTCGGATTCGATGCCCTCGACTGCAGCAACGGCTGATGCGAGTGCCTCGAGGGTGCCGCTCCCGGGCTCCCCCGGGCGACCGCCGTACAGTTCCAGCGCCAGGATGATGCTCAGGATCTGCTCCTGCGCCACCTTCATCGGTCTGCCAATGCCCCGGTCCTGCGCCCGCACCGCCTCGATCAGGTCCGCACGCCCGGCAACGAACCCCGACGACGAAAGTCCACCAAGCGCCTTCCCGCCGCTGTAGCAGACAAGGTCCGCCCCAAGCTCCAGGTAGCGCCGAAGGTCTTCTTCCGCCGCGGCATCGACGATGACCGGCACATCATCCGCGTGGGCCAGCCGCGATGCAGACCTCGAGCGATTGGCAGTCCGTCGCCCGCACGTGGTGCGACTGGATGTAGACGAAGGCTGCGGCGCCGGGGAGCGCTTCTGCGATGTCGATCTCGGCAACGCCCTCCTTCGACCCGGCGAGCACCGGCACGCCGCCGCCAAGGCCGAATCATCTGCACCACCTCGGCGCCGAAGTTGATGTCGTGGCCCGACTGGAGGACGACACGCCGGGGCAGCCAGTGCGGAAGCGCCGCGACCGCCTCCGGGTTGGTGCCGGCGACGCAGGCAGCGACGGAGAGGGCGATCGCAGCGGCCGCCCCGGTGGTCACGGCCCCCGCCTCGGCGCCGGTAGCGGCCGCGATCCGCCGGGAGGCTTCGTCCTTCAGCCGCGCGATCTCGACGGGCCGCGTCATCGCCCGCTGGAGCGCTTCCGTGATTGCGTGGGCGACTTCGCCGGGGCTATTGGAGCCTCCGAGGGCCGACATCTGCCCGGCCGCGTTGATGATCCGTGGCAGTACAAACTCAGCCATCGATCGCCTCCGGGAGGATGCGGCGTTCGAGGTGTCGCGTCTGGCCGTAGCTGTCGGTGGCATCCCACGCGCTCGTCGACCAGCCGGTAGCTGGTGGACCGGCGCGGCCCTGGCAGCCGGAGCGCCGCCCGCGGCCGGCTCGTGACCGCGGCGATGACGTCGTCCAGGGGCATGCCAAGTGAGAGCAGCTTCCCCATGCAGTCGGCAAGGCTGCCCACCGGCGTCTCCGGCACTCCCCCGGTGGAGGTCAGTGCTGATCGTGTCCGGCCAGAAGCCCGCGTTCGCCAGCCGTTCCATCACCGGCCAGCTGAAGCTCCCGGCCCCGTGGCCAACGTCGAAAAGGACGCCCCGGGCGCGGGCCGCGAGCAGGGCCGCATGGGGCTTGCCATCCTCGTTCAGCGCCCCTTCCGGTTTTCCGTGCGCGAAATGGGTGATGATGTCGCCCGGGCGAAGCGCGACGGCCACCTCCCGGATCGTCGGCGGCCCGTTGCCGACGTGAACGAGCAACGGCACCCCGAATTCTCCCGCAACGGCCTTCGCGGTTCTCGATGGCTCTGAGTCCGCGTCCCGCGAGCCGCGTGTTGCTCGCCTGCAGCTTGATCCCCACGACCTGGCCCGGCAATGCTCTGAGCGCCGAGCGGGCGGCGGCTCCCGAGATGTCGTGGGTTTCGCAGCCCCGGCCGGCGATGCCCTCGGCGCAGATGTTTGCCCAGGCCAGCACCGTCGTGGCGCCGTGGTTCACGACTTCGAGCCTGTCTTCGAGTTCGAGGGGCGGTGCGCTCCCCGCGTCGATGAGGACGCCGACCCCCTGCCGGACACCGTACTGCGTCGCATCGACGCCAATGCTGGCGACCCCGGCCACGTGGGCATGGAGGTCTATCCATTCGTCACTCGTCAGCAAGCCAGGCGTCGTCATAGCGTGTCGAGCGCGCGCTGGGCCCGGAGGAAGCGCTCGTAGGCAGCATCGTACGCAGGCGATGTTGTCACGTCTGGCTCGTAGCGAGCGTATGCCGGCTGCAGCACTCGGGCCGCTTCCAGCGTCAGGGCGCCGGCAGCCACCGCGCCGAGGAGGGCCGCACCCCGGCAGCCTTCTTCCGCCATCGCCACGAGCACCGTTTCGCCGAGGACGTCGGCGACGAGCTGGGCCATGGCAGGGTCATGCGCGCCCCCGCCGGTCGCCACCGTCCGGGAGGCAACGGCGCCACCCGCGTTGAGGTGCTCCCGCACCTGCCGCAACGAGAAGGCGATCCCTTCGGCGACGGCGCGAAGCATGTCGCTGGCTGCCTGGGTGCCGTCGAGGCCCGCAAATCCGCCACGGGCATCGCGGTTCACGTCGGGAGCGATGCGGCCCGCGACCTGGGGCAAAAAGGTGGCTCCACCGGCGCCGGGCGCTGAGGCTTCGATGCGCGCCTCCGGCCAGAGATCCCTCGCCCAGGCCATAGCTCGGCCCGACGCTGCGATGTCGCCGCCGGTCACGGTCAACCCCGGCGTCAGGTCCCAATATCGGGGAAGGCCGCCCGGCAGTTCTGCCACCACAACCCGGTAGACGGCGTTCGTGCCCAGCGTGATGGCGGCAGTCTGCGCTACGGAAGCGCCTGCCCCGAAGGCGGCCGCAGCCCCGTCGTGCCAGCCAACCGCCACCGGGATACCGGCCGGCAGCCCGGTCATGTCCGACGCCTCTTCCGTGACGGCGCCTGCGAGCGACCAGGGCAGGGCCGCCTCCACCAGCGGCTCGAACCCGGGACGGGGCGCCGCCCCACTCGCCTCGTCGCCGGCGATCGCACCGGTCAGGCGGTGGACGGCGTAGTCCTTTGCGGTGAGCGCGGTACGGACCGCGCCGTGATTCGCCTCCCACCACCGGGCTTTCGCGAGCAGGTTCAGGGCGGCGCCGCCGAGTCTCGGGATGGGACTGTCGCAGCGCGGCGTACTCTGCGTGCGCCCGGCGATCGTTCCACGATGGCGCCAGCACGGAGCCGCCGGGGTCGAGCAAAACGTTCGTGCCGCCGCGCCCGCAGATCCCGATCGCGACCACCTCGTCGAGCGCGACCTGCCGAAGCGCCGCAACCACAGCTTCCCACCACCGGGCCGGCTCGAAGTCGCCGCTCGAGTCGCAAGGCACGCGCGCCGCGCCAAAAGCCCGGCCATCGAGGTCAAAGAGCCCGGCCTTCACCGCCGAGGTGCCAATATCGATGCCAAGGAAGCGAGCGGCGGTCATGGTGCAGATCGCGGCCGCTGGCATCGTTTTTCACGGGATGTTTGCCCCCGCCTGTTACGATCCGGGGAAAGCGATAAAACGTACACAGGAAAGAATCATGACGGAATCGCGCGCCACCAGCACGGCTGCCACCTATCGGGTCATCGGCCTCGGCGTCCTTGCCGCGATCGTTGTCGCCGCCGCCGGTATCTGGCTCTTTCTCAGCAATGGCGGCGACGACGACCCCCGCGTGCTCGGCCTTCTGGATTCGAACAAGCCTGACGTCGGCCAGCCCGCTCCGGACTTCGCCCTCGTTGACGTGCGGGACGAAGACAACGTCATTCGCCTTTCGGACTTCCGTGGCAAGGTCGTCATCCTCAACTGGTACGCCAGCTGGTGTGGCCCCTGCCGCTCCGAAATGCCGGCCTTCGAGGTCGCCTATGAGAGCCTCGATGATGATGTCGTCTTCTTCGGCGTCAACCTCCAGGAGAGCCCGGAAAGCGCCGCCGCCATGCTCGAGGAGATGGCTGCTACCTACCCCGCTGTGCTGGACGAAGACGGCGAAGTCGGCCAGCGCTACCGCGTCACCGGCCTGCCCGTCACCTACATCATCGACCGCGATGGCATGGTCGTCGCCGGCGGCCAGGGCATCATGACCGAAGAAGCCCTCCGCGCCGAACTCGCCAGGTTCGGCCTCATCTACCCCGAAAACGAAAGCTAAGCCGTGCTCGCTGAGCCGCGCGCGTAAGCAAGCGGGGTACAGAGTTCCAACTGCTCACTTCGCTCCCGCCATCTACCGATCGCCGAACCCCCTCAACACAAACCCAAGAGGCCGGGCGATGTCGCCCGGCCTCTCGTATCGCTAACCAGAGACTGACGCTTACGGCAGCGCCTTGATCTCCGCGATCAGGGCCGGGACCACCTTCTTATAGTCCTCGATCACCGCGTACTTGGACACCTGCACCATGTTGCAGTCCGCGTCCTTGTTGATCGCGACGATGTTCTTGGAGCCGGACATGCCGGCCATGTGCTGGCTGGCGCCGCTGATCGCGACCGCGATGTACAACGTCGGGGAGACGGTCTTACCGGTGAGGCCGACCTGCTGCGAAGGCGGATACCAGCCGAGGTCGCAGGCCGCGCGGCTTGCACCCGTGGCCGCGCCCTTGAACAGCTTCGTCAGCTCTTCCAGCATCTCGAACCCGGACGGGTCGCCGAGGCCGCGGCCGCCGCTGACGACCACCTCGGCATCTTCGAGCCGGACGCCGGTCGCCTCTGCCTTGCGACTTGCCGGTCACCTTCACGGCGGTCTGGCCGACGGCATCGATGTTCGTGGTGCTGCCCGAGCGGCTGCCATCAGGCGCCAGGGCGTCGAACTGCTTCGCCTTCACGGTGGCGATCTGGGGGTCGCCCCTCCAGGTGTGCTCGGCCCGTGCATTGCCACCGTAGGCCGACCGCACCGCCCTCAGGCGGTTGCCCGCCATTTCCAGCGACACACAGTCCATCGCGATGGCCGTGCTTGTTCGAAAAGGCGAGTGCCGGTCCAAGGTCGCGGCCGAGGCTCGTCTGCCCGAGCAGGACGATATTCGCGCCCGACTGCTGGATCGCCGCGTTCACAGCCGGCACTGCCGCCGCGGCCACGCCGCTTGCGAGCGCCGGAGCGGTACCCGCGTAGACGGCGTCGGCGCCGAGGGAGATGAGCGCGTCGCTCACCCCATCGCCGGCGACGAAGGCGGAGACGGTACCGGCGCCGGCATCGGCAAGACTTCGGGCGGCGCCTAGCAGTTCGCCCGAAATCGGGGCAAGACCGCCGTCGAAGGTTTCAGCTACTACAAGAATTCCAGGCATCTCTTCCTCTTAAATGAGCTTGGCCGCGCGCAGCTTCTGCGCGAGGGCGGTGGCTTTCTCTTCGGGCGTGTCGCCTTCGATGATCTCGACGTTGCTCTCGACCTTCGGCACGTAGAGCGCCTCCAGCGGGAGCCAGCGGTTCGCCGCGCCTATCTCGTCGGCGCCAAGCCCGATATCGGCGGCGCGACCAGACCTGCACCGTCTTCTTGGCGGCCAGCATGATCTGGCGCAGCTGCGGATAGCGCGGCTCGCCGAACTCGTTCGAAACCGAGACGACCGCCGGCAGCGGCGTCTCGACCGTCTGGAAGCCGTCATCGAGAACGCGCTCGACGGTCAGCCCGGCGCCGCCCTTTTCAATGGCCTTTGCGACATTCACGACCGGCACGCCGAGAATCGTCGCCGACCCCGGTCGGGACCACGCCCATGTCCCAGTCGGCGGCAGCGCGGCCCATCAGGATGAGGTCGAATTCGCCGACCTTCTCGATCGCTTTCGCCAGCGCAGTCGCCGTCTGGAAGTTGTCGATGCCGTCGAAGCCCGGGTCGCTGAGGAGCACGCCTTCGTCGGCGCCCATTGCCAGCGCGTGCTTGATCGCATCGCGGGCGCTATCGGGGCCGAGGCTGATGACGGTGATCTTGCCGCCGCCATCGGCGTCACTGCAGCCGAAGCGCTGCTTCCGTTGCCTGCGGGTCGTAGGGGTTGACCACCGGGGCGATGCCCTGCGCGGGGATCACCTTCTTGGCGGCTTCGTCCACTTTGAACGAAGCGGCCGGGGTCTCGGGGTCGGGGATTTGCTTGACGCAAACGATGATGTTCACGCGGCTATTCGCCTCCTGCGTTTTCAAACCTTCCGGAGAAGGAAATTAGTGTAGCCCGGGTGCGGGGGAAGGCCCGTGGCATGCTAGCACACGGGATTGGATTGTGAAATATCGCACGGACGGTTATCGGTCGTTCCCGTCGCCTTCAGCTTTCAGCCACCTCCATCGGCAGCGATTCGTCGGCCGCCCACTCCGAGAGCGACGCATCGTAGACCGCCACGTCCTCGTACCCGGCCATGATCGCCGCGAACGCCGTGCTGCTGGCCGCGATGCCGCCGCCGCAGTAGGTGATCATTCGCTCGCCCGCTTTCGCCCCGGCAGCTTCGAAGCGGGAGCGGATCTCGGCGACGTCGTGGTAGCGCTGCGTCTCGGGGTCGACGATGCCCGAGCGACCCATCGCTGGCACGTTGACGCTGCCGCTGATGTGGCCCCGGCGGCCGTAGGCGTTCGTATCGCCGCGGTGTTGCGCTTCGTTGAGCGCATTGACGATGCAGGCCTGGCCGCTTTGCACCGCTGCCAGCACTTCCTCCTTGCCCGCTATCAGGTCCGGGCGGAGTGTGGCGGTGAATCTGGCCGAGCCCGCCTCAACCGGGCCGGATTCCACCGGATGACCGGCCGCCGTCCACCCCTTCCAGCCGCCATCGAGCACCCGGGCATTCTCGAATCCGAACGCGCGCAGCATCCACCAGACACGCGCAGCCCACATGTTCCCTGCCCGGTCATAGAGCACGACTTCGTCGTCATCGCCCACGCCGTAGCGGCCCATTGCCTCGTCGAACTGCGCGGCCGGCGGCATCATGAACCGGAGCCGAGCCGTACGGTCGCTCAGGTCGTTGTGAATGTCGGCGAACGCGGCACCGGGGATGTGTCCGGCCTCGAAATCCTCGATCGCCGGCACCACCTGGAACCCGCGCTGACCCTCAGCCGGCGGGCGCAGGTACACGGTCGATTCGAGCACGCGCAGGTTCGGACTGCCGAGGTTGGCGGCGAGCCAGTCGGCGGTGGCGAGAAAGCGGTCGCGGTCGACCATGGTGGGCCTCCGGGCATGGATCCCCACATAGTGGTGATGCTGGCGGAAGGTAGCAAGCGCGTAGTACGCGAATCCTGAGGCGACGGCCCCATTTGTTGGACAGTGGTCCGCCAACCGGAGGTAGCTGCAAGCCCTACTTCGTCGCCACAATCACGTACCACGGCTCCGTGCCCGGCGGGTCCTCCGCCAGCGCGTGCACCGGACCAAGGTCCCCGACCTGCGCATCGGCGAACCCCGCCGCGCGAAACATCGCCGCGATCGGCCCCGGGCTCTTCATCGACATCGCCGGCAGCGCCATACGGGTTTCCCGGGTGTAGTGCTGCTCGAACGGCCCCGGCTCTGCCTCCTCGTCCGGTTCCGCGTCGCCAAACCAGAAGCCGTCGATCGCCACAACCCGTCCACCCGGCCGCAGCAGCCGCAGCCAGTTCCGGAACGCCACCTCTGGCTCCCGCAGCGTCCAGAGGAAGTGCCGGTTCGTGATCGCGTCGAAGCTCTCTGCCGCAAACGGCGGCGCCACCGCGTCTCCTTCTGCGAACACCACCTGCAGCCCTCGCCGCGTTGCCGACGCCTGCGCCTCCGCCAGCATCGTTGGCGCCAGGTCGATCCCCGTCACCCGGTGCCCCAGCCCGGCGGCAATCAACGCCAGGTATCCGGTCCCTGTCCCGATATCGAGCACATCGGCGGAAGCGGGCGGCAGCAATCCTTCCATCGCCTCGATCCAGGCAGCGTGTTCAGCGCTGCTCGTCTGGGGCACGTTGCCGGCGTGCGCCTCGTAGTCCGGCGCCACCATGCTCCAGAAGGCCGTGATATTTTCCTGGGGGTCGCTCATGACCGCATCGTAGCAAAGCATCCGGGAGGTTCCGTGTAGTCCGCGTTACCCGCGACATCGATCGGACCGCCTGCGCTACTCTCCCCTCGATGTCCGAACCGCGCCCCAACATCGGCGACGCCCGCCAACTTCGCACCAGGCAGACTTCAACTGAAGCCGCCCTCTGGGAACTCCTCCGCGACCGCCGTCTCGACGGCCACAAAATCCGCCGCCAACACCCCATCGGCAACTTCGTCGTCGACTTCTACTGCGCCCACGTCCGCCTCATCATCGAAATCGACGGCGGCATTCACACCGCCCGCCAATCCGTGATCCGCGACCGCTCCCGCCAACGAACCCTCGAAAAGCTCGGCTACCGCTTCCTCCGCATCCCGGCAGCACTAATCGAGACCGACAGCTTTGCCGCTCTCGAAGTTGTCCGACGGGCTATCGAGAACTCCTAGCTGCGAGTCGCATTCCCTGGCCGACCCTCACCCAACCCTCTCCCTGCGGTCCAGGGAGAGGGCTTAATGGGCGCAATTACGTCGTGGGGACATCCGTCTCGCTCCCGCGGCATCAGGAGCCCGCCCGGTCGCTCCACGTGGCACCGCCCACACAATTCCCTCTCCCTTGGCGAAGGGAGAGGGCGCAGGGTGAGGGTGACACCCGGCGAGTAACCGACTCCTGTGGCCTTCCGCTCCTGCGTTCAGCGGGCGCCCATTCGCCGAAACCCACGCGTCGCATTCCCGGAGCGACCCTCACCCAACCCTCTCCCTGCGCCCAGGGAGAGGGCTTGATGGGCGCAATTACGTCGTGGGGACATCCGTCTCGCTCCCGCGGCATCAGGAGCCCGCCCGGTCGCCCCAAGCGCACGCGCCCCAAATTCCCTCTCCCTTGGCGAAGGGAGAGGGCGCAGGGTGAGGGTGACACCCGGCGAGTAGCCGACTCCTTAGTCTTCCGCTCCTCGTTCCAACGGCCGCCCATTCGCCGAAATCCACGCGTCGCATTCCCGGAGCGACCCTCACCCAACCCTCTCCCTGGCGCCCAGGGAGAGGGCTTAATGGCTGCGAATGCGGCCTCGATCGACCGTTGCCGATCCCGGGGAGCCTAATGCGGGCGGCCCAAGCGCACGCGCCCCAAATTCCCTCTCCCTTGGCGAAGGGAGAGGGGCAGGGTGAGGGTGACACCCGGCGAGTAGCCGACTCCTTAGTCTTCCGCTCCTCGTTCCAACGGCCGCCCATTCGCCGAAACCCACACGTCGCATTCCCGGCCGACCCTCACCCAACCCTCTCCCTGCGCCCAGGGAGAGGGCTTAATGGGCGCAATTGCGGAATGGACCATCCGTCTCGCTCCCGCGGCATCAGGAGCCCGCCCGGTCGTCCCAAGCGCACGCGCCCCAAATTCCCTCTCACTTGGCGAAGGGAGAGGGTGCAGGGTGAGGGTGACACCCGGCACCTACTCGCCCGCTCGAGTCGCTAGACACCCGCCCCCTTGACATGCCGCCGACAATATCCCCACCACGACACCGCGAGGAAGGCACTCCATGTCTGCTGCTGATCGAACTCTTCATTCCCCCACGGAACCGGCCATGGCGAGCGTTACCCAGCTTGGCTATCTCGGCATCGGCGCCCACGACCCGGGAGAGTGGGCGGGCTTCGCCGAATCCGTGCTCGGGCTTGGCCTCGCCGGGCGCGAGAAGGACGGCACCGCCCTCCTCAATATGGACGGCAACGCCTACCGCTTCGCGATCCACCCCGACGACCGCGACGACATCGCCTACGTCGGCTGGCAGGTCGAAAGCGCCGCCGACCTCGATGCCATCGCCGCCCGCCTCGACGCCGCCGATGTCGCCGTCACCCGCGGCACCAGCGAAGATGCTGCCCGCCGCCGCGTCAAGGGGCTCATTCGCTTCCCCGACCCCGATGGCCACCAGGTCGAAGTGTTCTATGGACCCGAACCTGCCGCCAGCGCGTTCCAGTCACCCAAGGGCGAAACGGCCTTCGTCGCCGGCGACCAGGGCCTCGGCCACCTCGTCCTCGCCACCGGCAATCTCGATCGGGCGATGGATTTCTACCGCGACATGCTCGGCTTCAAGACCACCGACTTCGTAACCGCCGGCGGCATGACCCTCGGCTTCCTCCACTGCAACCCCCGCCACCACAGCATCGCCTTCGCCGAAGTCGAGAACCCCCGCAAGCGGCTCAACCACTTCATGCTCCAGCTCCAGGACTTCGACGCCGTCGGCCGCACCTACGACACCGTCCAGGGCGGCGCCGCACCCCTCTACGTCACCATGGGCCGCCATCCCAACGACCACATGGTCAGCTTCTACATGGGCGCCCCCTCCCGCTTCGGCATCGAATACGGCTGGGGCGCCGTCGAAGTCGACGACAGCTGCTGGCAGGTCGAGGAGTACAACACCACCAGCATCTGGGGCCACCGCCGCCCGCAGACGTAAACCGCGCCCGAGTGGAGCCGCGGCCCAGCGTGGCCGCATGCCCTGCCCCGCCGCATTTCTCCAGGACGCCTGAGCCTCCCTCACCGTTCCAGGAGTCTCCAACCCACAATTCCCTCTCCCTTGGCGAAGGGAGAGGGTGCAGGGTGAGGGTCGACACCCGGCTGCTCGTGAGCGCCGCCCATTCGCCAACCTTCGATTCCCGGCTCCCAACTCCCGGTCCGGCATGCGCACGACCGTTCGCCAGTCGGATCGGTCCCCGCATTCGAGCGGTTCCCGGTTTCGACCCTCACCCAACCCTCTCCCTGCGCACCAGGGAGAGGGCTTGATGGGCGCAATTGCGGAATGGATCATCCGTCTCGCTCCAGAGCGCATCAGGATCCTGCCCGGTCGCCCCAACCACATGCGTCCACACAATTCCCTCTCCCTTGACGAAGGGAGAGGGTGCAGGGTGAGGGTCGCACCCGGCACCGGAGCGTCCCCCCAACCTCGCCGGCCCAACCCCTGCATGCCAACGTCGAGTCGGTCGGTCCCGATTCGTTTGTCACCCTCACCCAACCCTCTCCCTGCGCACCAGGGAGAGGGCTTGATGGGCGCAATTGCGGAATGGACCATCCGTCTCGCTCCGGTGGCATCAGGAGTCCGCCTGATCGCCCCAACGGCGACCGCCCACACAATTCCCTCTCCCTTGGCGAAGGGAGAGGGTGCAGGGTGAGGGTCGCCCAGGGCTGCTCTCCGGCCGCCCCTCCCGCTTCGGAATCGAATACGGCTGGGGGCGCCGTCGAAGTCGACGACAGCTGCTGGCAGGCCGAGGAGTACAACACCACCAGCATCTGGGGCCACCGGCGGCCAAAGACGTAGCGACGGTGGAGCCGCGGCCCCCTGTGGCCGCATGCCGGGCTTCGGTCATTGGCCCGCGCCAACATCCCTCCTCCGCATCGGGCCGGGCCTCCAAGGGTTCTGCTACCAAGCCCCCCGCCCACCGCCACCTCCCCCTCTGACCTCCCGCCCTCATCTGCAAAGCTCCCTCCATGGCCCGCCCCACCCATCCCTCTCCCGCCTCACATCGAATCACCGCACATGCATGCGGTGACGGCATCTTCGCCAGACGTGCGCTCTCTGCCGTGACCATGCGGTGGCGTGCGGTTTTCGTGTGTTTCACCGGCCACCCGTCAAACCCTGTCGCCACGTTCCTCACCGCGCCGCCACAGGCGTAAGCTGCGGCGCACTATGGCTGTTACCCATTTCCAGGTCCTCACCCGGCGCCCCTACGAGGGCGGCAAGTCCTTCGGCGACGCCGGCCCCTACGAGCGCATCGACGGCGTCCTCCATTTCGCCGTCGACCCGGCGCATCCGCTCAACGCCGGCATCATCGACCTCGACCTCGCACCCCGCGACGCCGGTGGACGCGTCCATTTCGCCGCCGATATCCGCCTCCTTCGCCCGCTGAATCCCCAACCCGACGGCAAGCTCTACACCTCCGTCGTCAACCGCGGGCGCGCCGGGATCGTCCCCTTCAGCTTCCCGCCCAAGGGCTTCCGCCCGGTCTACGACGACACCCTTGTCCCCGGCGACGGCTTTCTCCTCGAGCGCGGCTACACCGTCGCCCTCACCGCCTGGCAGTGGGATGTCGTCCGCCGGACGGGCGCCCTCGGCCTCCAGGTGCCGCTCGCCTACGAGCCCGATGGGCGTCCCGCTTCGACCACCGTCCGCATTCGCTTCCAGCCGCTCACCTCGCGCCCCAGCGAGTACCTTGCTCACTGGCCCACCCATCCCAGCTACGACGAAAACCAGCACCACCAGCCTTATCCAGCCGCCGACCTCGAACAGCCGGATGCCGTCCTCACCGTGAAGGACTCGCCGAACGCTGCGGCTGTGGCCCTCCCTCGCTCCAGCTGGCGTTTCGCCCGCGTCGAAGATGGCGTCGAGACGGCCAACGCCACCTGGGTCTCGCTCGATGGTGGGTTCGAAGCAGGCCGTATCTACGAAGTTGCCTATCGCGCCGAACGTTGCCCGGTCGCCGGGCTCGGCTTCCATGCCATCCGGGATGCCGCCAGCTTCCTCCGCTACGGTTCCGCGGCCGAAGGCAATCCCTGTGCCGGCACCATCGGCCACGCCTTCACCCATGGCGTCAGCCAGACCGGCCGCTTCCTCCGCGAATTCGTTGCCACCGGCTGCAACGTCGACGAAGCCGGTCGCCAGGTCTTCGACGGTATCTTCGTCCAGGTCGCCGGCGCCCGTCGCGGCGACTTCAACGTCCGTGGCGCCCAGCCTTCCGCCCAGTACGGCGCCGGCCCCGCCTTCGACCCGCCATTCACCTACGTACCCACCTCGACCTGTCCGACGACGTTGCTCGATGCCCAGCGCGAGCGCGGCGGCGTCCCCCGCATCTTCGAGGTCAACACCGCGAACGAGTACTGGCGCAGCGATGGCATCGCCGTCCATACCGACCCTGCCACCGGCACTGACCTCTCCCTCCCCGACACCGTCCGGGTCTACATGCTCGCCGGCTGCCAGCACGGCCCCGGCATCCCCATGCTCACCCACCGGCCCCCGCTCACCCAGGAGCAGCGCCTCGGCAACCCCATGTCGATCCTCAACTACACGCCCCTCACCCGGGCAGCCATGGCCAATCTCGAAGCGTGGGTGGTCGAAGGCAAGGAACCGCCGCCAAGCCAGGTCCCCTCATTCACAAGCGAAACCGTCGCCCGCCGCGAACAGGTGCTCGGCTGCGTCGCCGGCATCCCCGGCGCGGCGGTGCCCGAACTGTCGCTCATTGGCAAGGCAGCGGTCCCCGCCGTCGACGCCGACGGCAACGACATCGCCGGGATCCGCCTTCCTGAACTCCAGGTCCCGCTCGCCACCTCAGCCGGCTGGAACGTGCGCCACGCCGAGAACGGTGGCGCCGGCCAGATCTCCGACATGGTCGGCGCGACGATCCCGTTCGCCCGCACCGCCGCCGATCGCAGGGCCACGGGCGATCCCCGTCCAAGCCTCGAAGAGCGCTACGGCGACGTCGCCACCTACCAGTCCAGAGTCCGCTCCGCCGCCGAAGCCCTCGCCGCCGAACGCCTCATGCTCCCCGCCGACATCGACCGCACCGTCGCCAACGCCGGCGTCCTCTGGGAGAGGGTGATGGGCTAACGGTCGATCCCAGGAGTCAGTCCTCGCCGTCGATCGAGGGCATCTCGTCGAGCAGGGCCGTAACGACAGAAAGGAGCTCTGGAACGCGTTCGATGCAAATCTGGCGGACGGTCGCCGCTTCAAGTGCGAAGTACCCGTGCGCGATGACATCCCTGAGACCGGCGACACTGGCCCAGGGCACATCGGGGGTGCCCTGTCGTATTTGCTCGGGGATCGCCTTGGCAGCCTCACCGAGGACTACGAGTTGTTGCAGACAGGCGTGATAGCGCACATCACCGTGAGCGAATGCATCTTCTGGTACGCCAGAACTCCAGTTCACGATTAGACTGCACGCGTTCCTCATGTCGATGAGGTAGAGCCGTGGCTCACGCGACAAGAAGTGCTTCCCTCTCTATCGCCCGGCGCCAATGCGCCTGGAGCCCTTTCCGGTCCAATAGGTCGACGGAGCGTCCAAGCAGTTCCTCCAGCGAGAACTTAAGGCCAAAAAACTGCTCCAACGTCGGTGTCTCCGAAAAGTCCACAAGCACATCGACATCGCTATCGTCCCGCGCCTCGCCACGCGCCGTCGAACCGAACACCGACAGCGCCGCCACCCGGTACTGTTCTCGGAGATCGGGAAGCGCTTCCCGGATGCGGCTGATCGCTTCATCGCGCTGCATGCATAGATTGTAGCGCGACTCAAACATCGCTCGCCGCTAGGAGTTGCGTGCGCCTCCGGCCCAGCCCGGCAACGGCCCGGCCCGCCGAGCGAGTTCCCAAAGCCCGTAGAGAATCGATAGGGTGACGGCAATAGCCAACGATGCACCAGCCGGGTCGGGCTCAATGATCAGAGAGATGCTCGCTGTGACGAAGATGGCGAGGCAGACGACGGTCGGCGGGAGGGCCACCAGGAACCACCGAGAGATGGGCGCCGGGCGTTGGATGATGTAACGGGGAAGTGGCACTCCGAGCCGAGTTTGTTGCCAGGCGATGGCCCTGCGCAGAATCTCCCAGCAGCCGTAAGTCGATGCTCCAGCAAGCACCATTCCGACGAGCGCAGGACCCGCGTCCCCCCGCCAGAGGTCGGAAAGGGAGCCCCACGCGAATACGCCACCCACAAGAACGAGGACCGGGGTGGCCACCAGGAACCAGCGAGACATGCGCCGGAGAGGAGCCGAAGGCGGCCTGGAAGGAATCTTCGCGACCAGGTCTTGCGGACCCAGAACGACAAGGCCGCTGATGAGGTCGTGGGCTGCGCGGCCCTGGTGTTCTCGACGACTGAGTAGAACAGTTCCGGCGTAGACGCTCGTGACCGCAGATAGGACGAGGAAGCGCAGCAAGGCAGTCGCGGGCAACGCACCGCTCGGATAGGCGCCCATGAGGTGGCCGAGGATGGCTATTGCCAATGCGCTCGCCGAAAAGCCAAACGGGTAGACAATCAGCGCCCGGGCAAAGGCGCGACCCGCCCCCGGCGGTTTGCCCGTTGGACGCTCGACTCGAAGTCTGAGGGCGGTCATGCCCGGGGTGGCGCCCCGTGTCCAACCCCAGGTGAAGTAGGCAAGGGGGCTAAGTGCCACCGCGCCGACACAGAATGCCGGTTGCAACCCTAGCAGCCGGATCATGATCAGATAACTCAAGGTGCCGAGGGGATAGCTTGCCGCGACGCAGATAGACCAATCGATAGCTGCGGCAGCGGCCCGATCAGTTGTCCGCGCAGGCCCGAATGCGGTGGACGCCATGTAATACCAATCGGCGGGTAACGGTCGTGAGATGAGAGTGCAGGCACATGAGCTTGCCTTCTTCGCAGGCAAACTGGCTTCCCCATTTCGCCCCCGCTAGACTCGAAGAGCAGCCAGCGTCCAGGTTTATTCGGTCCTTCCGCGGCCATGCCGGGCGTGAAGGAGAGATATGGACTGGTCTGATTCCCCCGAGCACGGCGCCTTCCGCGACGAAGTGCGCAGCTTCATCCGCGAGCGATTCCCGGAGGGCTACACCCCCAATACGCGGACGCATCAGAGCCTCGAGCCCGAGGACGTCTTCGGCTACAACTGGGTCGCCGATCGCTGCTCGGAAGACCCTGCGCGCCGCGAAGGCGCGATGGCCTGGGCTGCGGCGCTTGCCGAGCGGGGCTGGGTCGCGCCCCACTGGCCCAAGGAGTACGGCGGCGCCGGCCTCACCGTTGCCGAAGAGCACATCCTCAGCGAAGAGATGGCCCGCGCCCGCGTACCCCAGGTAAACGGCATCGGCGTCAACCTCCTCGGTCCCACGCTCATCGCTCACGGCAGCGAGGAGCAGCGCAAGCAGCATCTCCCGAAGATCCTCAGCGGCGAGGTGGCCTGGGCCCAGGGCTTCAGCGAACCCGGCGCCGGTTCCGATCTTGCCGCCCTGCAGACCAGCGCCGTGCGCGAGGGCGACGAGTATGTCGTCAACGGCCAGAAGATCTGGACGACGCACGCCCAGTACGCCGACTGGCTCTTCATCCTCGCTCGCACCGACCCCGATGCGCCGAAGCACCGCGGCATCTCCATGCTCCTCCTCGACGCGAAGACGCCGGGGATCACCATCACCCCGATCGAAGACATGCGCGGCGATGAGCCCTTCAACGAACTCTTCTTCGACGACGTCCGCGTGCCCGTCGCCAACCGCGTCGGCGAAGAGAACCGGGGCTGGTATGTCGCCATGGCCACCCTCGACTTCGAGCGCTCGGGCATCGGCGCCACGGTGAAGTACCGCCGCGCCCTAGAAGACCTCGTCGCCTGGGTCCGTTGTGGTGGGCCGAAGGAAAAGCTCCGCGACAGCGTCCGCCACGAGATCGCCCAGCGCTTCATCGAGGTCGAGGTGCTGAACGCCCTCGCCCTCCGCACGGTCTCCATGCAGGAAGCCGGCCAGGTCCCGAACGTCGAGGCCAGCGTGAACCAGCTCTTTAGCGCAGAACTCCACCAGCGCATCGCCAGCACCGGCATGAAGGCCATCGGCACCTGGGGCAACGACTGGGAGCACGACGGCGCCCCCATGGACGGCTTCCTCGCCCACAAGTACCTCGAAGCCGTCCCCTACACCGTCCTCTCAGGCACCGCCGAGATCCAGCGCAACGTCATCGCCACGCGGGGGTTGGGGCTGCCGCGGGAATAGGGGCTGCGGCCCTCTGTGGCCGCGGGATTGGCCCCGGGCGTCCTGGCTTTGACTCTAGTCGCCGTCGGCAGGCTCGGCCCCTTAGCCCAAGGCCCCGGCCCCTGACGCCACCTTGTCGCTGCGCACCCAGACGCCCGGCTTCTCCTCCCAGTAGAGCTGCACCAGCATGCCGCCGGTGTGCTTGGGGTGGATGAAGGTGTCGTTCCAGCGGGCGCCGTCGGTGACGCCGCTGTTCGGGTCGAATGTGGGGATGCCGTGGTGGTCGCAGGCGGCCATCGCCGCGTCCCAGTCGGCCATCTCGAAAGTCACATGGTGGGCCGAGGCGCCGCGCGTCTCCACGAACCGCTCGATGAACGACTCGTTCCCCACCGGCTGGATGATCTCCCAGCTCAGCTGTCCGCCGGGCACGTCCATGACGAGGTCAGCGAGGTCGTCGTGCTCGCCGTCGGGCGTGCGCCACTGCTCCTGGTAGCCGGCGACCTCTTCGTACCAGCGGGCCAGCTCGTCGCGGTTCCAGAAGGCCTGGCAGATATGGTCGATCCGCCTGGTCCCAAGGCTGTTGGGCGTCTGGGGGTAGATGGCCGGGCCGTCCTCACCGCCGCAGGCGGCGTGCTCCCCTTCGCCGAAACGGTAGATCAGCCCTTCGACGCCTCGCGCGTTCATCCAGGCGTCCAGCTGGCCTTCGGGAGCGGTGCCGGCATCGATGTTCATCTCCAGCACCGCCGTCTGGGCTTCCTGCAGCGAGGCAACTTCGACCCCGAGGTGGTGGATCCCCGGTCCCCGCGGGCTGTCGATGTAGGCCTGCAGCGGGCTTTCGGCGCGGGTTGGCGTCAGCAGCTCCCAGCGGATGGCCGAGTTCCCCGGCACCTCGAGGCGGACGCCCTTGTGGCCGGCGGCTTCGTCCTCGAACCTGCTCGCTTCTTTCATCCCGAAGAGCCCTTCGAGCAGGGCAACCTGCGGGTCGAGTTCGGTGACAACCTGTCCGATGTGGTCGATACGCGTGATCGAGATCATGAGGCCCTCACCCCCCGGCCCCCTCTCCCGACTGCCGCGGGCGAGGGGGAGTACTTGCGCAGTGTCGTGCGCGAATCTGCGCGTTCCGACTGACGACTGGAGACCAACGACCGACGACTCCGCATCAACTCGGGTGCCCTTCGAGGACGTCGTAGCCGTTCACGATCAGTTCCTTGATCAGGCGGATGTTGTAGAAGTTCATCGCCCCGATCCGGCGGCCGAGCTCGGTCACCTTCTCGTCGAATTCGTCCTCCGGGTAGACGTCGTTCACGAGCCCGAGCTTCATCGCCCGCTCGGCATCGACCCAGGCGCCGGTCAGCATCATCTCCATGGCCGCCGCCTTGCCGATCCGCTTCGGCAACCGGTGCGGCGCTCCCCAGCCGGGCACCACGGCGCCGAACTCCGGCTGGTCGGGGTCGCCGTCCTCCGTGATCTTGGGGCGATAGGGCGGGTCGGCTGAGAGCGTGATCTCCGGCAGTCCCAGCCGCGCATTCGCATTCGCCACGATGAAGTCGGCGCCGAGGGCCAGCTCCAGGCCGCCGCCAAGGCAGTAGCCCTGGACGGCCGCGAAGATCGGCGTCTCCATCCGCTCCATCATCGCCACCATCCGCTGGCCGATGCGGTTGTGCTCGACGCGCTGCTTCGGCGTCATCTCCTCCGACCAATCGAGGTCGGCGCCCGCCGAGAAAGCGCGCCCGGCGCCCCGCAGCGTGACGACCTTGACATCCTCCCGCTCGTCGAGCGCCACGAAGGCGTGCTTCAGCTCCTCGAGCATCGTCTTGCTGATCGCGTTCAGCTTGTCCGGCCGGTTCATGGTGAGCGTGGCCGAGCCACCGTCCACCTTCAGTTCCAGTGTTTTGTACATCGGGTCGATCCTCCATCGGTCAGGCGGGGGCAGACGAATGCTGCCCGGGCGTCTTTGCAGGCCGAACGAATCGGCGCAGCACCTCCGGAAACCACCTCAGCAGGAGACGGGCAGAGATACCGTGCAGGGCGGGCGAAGCCGCCCCGCCAAAAGCCACGGCAGTCCTTCCGGGGAAGGAAGGCCCGCTCAGGACCGCCCGCCGAAGCTTCCCTATAAGTAGTACCGGGGCAAGCCCGGCGAGGCAACCGTAGGAAGGGAGAAGGGAGGAGGAGGAGGTTCGTAGTCGCGGCCCCCCGTGGCCGCATGGGCTATGCCACCACGCGACGTGCGGCCCTCATCCCCCGGCCCCTTCTCCCGACTGCCGCGGGAGAAGGGGAGAAGGGGAGTACGCCGAACGCACGCGCAGCGACCAATCCGCAGTTCCCACATCCAGGGGCCGCGGCTCCAACGCGGGCGCCGCCTCCCTCCTAGATAGCTCCCGCCTCCCGGAAGGCGAGGATCTCGTCCCATTCGTATCCCGCCTCCAATAACACCAATTCGGTGTGCTGGCCGAGCTCGGGGGCGGGGCCCTGGGCCGACGGTGGTGTCCCGCTCATCCCGATGGGGGTGTTGACGAGGGGGAGGGTGCCGCCGGCGCCGTCCTCGACTTCGCCGATGTACCCGTTCGCACGCACCTGCTCGTCGGCCGCGACCTCGGCGTAGTTGCGCACCGGGCCAATCGCGATGTCGAGGCTCCCCAGTGCCTCCACCCAGTGGGCGAACGGCTTATCCCGGAAGATCTCGTCGAGGCGTTCGAGCAGGGGGCCACGATTCTCCGCCCGCCCTTCGTAGGTATTGAAGCGCGGGTCGGTCGCCAGGTCGGGCGCGTGGACGAGGTCGCAGAAGGCGGGCCAGAGGTCCTCCTTCACCCCGGCCATGGCGAAGTGGCCATCGCTCGCCGGGAAGGTGTTCCAGAGGACGCCGCTATGGGGATGCCCGCGACCGGCCCGCCGGGGCAGCTCCCCCGTGAACAGGTAGTGGGTGATCTCGTAGCTCTGCATGCCGATCTGCGGAACCCAGCAGCGAGACATCGACCTCCTGGCCTTCGCCTGTGCGTTCGCGTGCCACCAGCGCCCCCAGGATCGCGACCGTCAGCATCGTTGCCCCCATCTGGTCGCCGAGGAAGGTGCCCACCGGCGTCGGCTCCGTGCCCTCCATCCCGTTCACGCTCATGATCCCGCCCATCGCCTGGGCGACGATGTCGAACATCGGGCGGCCGGCGTTCGGGCCTTCCATCCCCATGCCCGTCGCCTGGGCGTAGATGATGCCGGGGTTCACCGCCTTCAGGTCCTCGTAGCCGAGCCCCCAGCGCTCCATCGTGCCGGTGCGAAAGTTGCTCACCAGCACGTCCGTGGTTTCGGCCAGCTTGAGGATGATCGCGCGGCCCTGCGGGTTCGAAAGCTCGACCGTGATCCCGCGCTTGCCCCGGTTGTGGGCGAAGAAGTCCGGCGCTACCCGCGTGTGGTCGTAGCCCCCGAGGGCGTGGCGGCCGGCGTCGCCGTACTGCGGCTTCTCCACCTTGATCACATCGGCGCCCATATCGCTGAGGATGACGGTGGCGTACGGCCCCTGCTGCCATTGGGAGAGGTCGAGCACGCGAATTCCGTCGAGAGCGCCGGGCATACAGGCCCAAGCCTAGAGGGTTGGGCGGAAAGCGTCAGCGACCCGTGTGCAGTGGTGTTCGCCTGGTAATCCCGGCCGGTGTTGGCAATTGTGCCGCCATTCGCGCCGGATTCCGTCGCGCCCCATTCCTACGGGTTTCCAACAGCCTTTGTAAACAGAATGTATTGCGGCCCATGGGGTTAACCCTTACCCTTCACTGCACGTTTACTCAATAGGCCGACGAGTGTCGGTTGAGTAACAGCGTCGTTGCCATATGGGTGACGAGACTGAGGAGAAGCCCCCGAGGGGGCAAAGCACACGGCCGGGCGGCGCAGGTGGGTCAGACCTGCACCGCCACCAAACGGCCACCAGGAGCAACTGCCGGGACCACGTCCGGCACCGCCTATCGCGAGGACAGACGCCAACACATCGGCCACAGGCCTGGGAGGCACCCCTGGAGACGAACCAAGAACAGGGCCACGCGACGCGGAGGACAAACGACCCGGCAGGAGAACGCTCCTGCTCCAGCCCCCAACCAAACCGGAGGGATCAGATATGACACTTGCTTTATACGGAAAGAGCCGCAAGCGGAAGGCAGGCCTCGTCGGCACGGCCCTGCTCGCGGTCGTCTTTGCGACAGTGGCGGCGCTCTGGGTGGTTACCCTTGCGTTTGCGCACCACCTCAACTACACGATTACGACCCCCACCTGCGAGAACCAGGACTGGAAGGTCGAAGTAACGACTGGCACGTGGGACAACTGGCGCGAGGCGGTCGTTACGATAACCGATGGCTCCACTCCTGACTTTGAGCCAGCAGCCGACTGGAACAGCGGTGCCGGCCCCTTCGTTTATAAGGGCGCTAACCGAACCATCATCTCGATGTCGGGAACGGGAACCGTGCATTCGAGTGGGAAAGTCGAACAGTACAAGGGATCTTTTGGCGACAATTGGGGCGCGTTTGGAATCGACGACAATGACACCTCGTTTTCCGCCTTGGCCGCATTCCCCTCCGGATACGACAACAGCGGAAACACAGTGGTGCTCTGGGGCAGCGAACTCATGCGAGTCACCGGTCGAAGTGCTGACGGCAAGACCCTGACCGTAGAGCGTGGTTACGGCGGTACCACAGCCACATCGCACTCTGGCACCTTTACCGGCATCAGCCGATGGGTGCGGACGGTCCTCGACGGGGCAGTCGTGACGAATCCCAACTCGAATCCCAACACCATCGTCTGGGACCTTGACTTCGATTCTTCGAGCTGCGATCCGCAGTACACGCTTACTGCAACCAAGCTCGACGCGAACAACGTGGATCCGCAGGACTGGGATATTACCGTCACGATCAATGGTCAGCCAACGACGGACGCTGCATCTGTGACCGTTCCGCTCGCAACGGGCGATTCTGGTTCCATCGACGAGAGCTGGGGTGGCGCCGGCGATGCAACCCACGAGTTCGAAAAGATGGAGTGCTACGACGAGGGGCAGCAGGAACCGTTCTTAACACGGACCGACCCGCTTCCGTTCAGTTTCGGACCACTCGGCGAAGTTAGCCACAACATCACCTGCTACATCACGAACAAGCCTACGGGCCACACCATCACCGCGGAGAAGGTCGTTTGCGAATCTGAAGCGGACCTCCCGAACTGGGCCGGCGGCTCGCAGTCACTGGACCACACCCGTGTCCAGAACTTCGTTGACCGCGAGCAATGGCCGCTGCCACTTCGATCCGAACTGGGTCTTCGAGATCCGCGACCAGGACAGCGTCGACGACCGTTCCGAATGACAACGCCGGTGACGACCCGGACTTCACGAACTTCATCGGCACCTTCCAGCTGACCGACGACGCGCTGCACCGCATCCGGCGAGCAGATGCAACCCGGCTACGTGCCATTCAGCGGCCTTATTGCCAACGACCCGGTCAGCGCCGAGTTCTACTGCAACGGCGACGTCCAGAACTACGACAACATCGAGTGGGTCGGCGGCGAGGACACGTACTGCGCTGGCTTCAACGCAAGGGTCCACACGCTGACGGTCTGCAAGGTCATCCAGGACGCCGACGGTAACTACATCGCCGACCCCGGCATCGACACCGACTTCAGCGTCGACATCAACGGGCCGGACGACAACGACGCGCACGTCGATTTCAGCACGCCGCTGTCGATCCAGTACCAGATTCCCAACGGACCGTCGGTCCCTGCCGACTGCACGAGTACTGTCAGTTCTCGGACACGGGAACCTACTACTACTCGGAGGAAGGTGGCGTCTCGTCGATGCCTGGGAGACTCCCGGTTTCTCGGACACGGTCCTACGGTGCCAGCTTCTGCCCGGCGACGACACGAACGGCACGGAAACTGCAACGGCGACCTTGTCATCGACAATGGCAACAACTACAACCGCACGCTCATCATCCTCAACAAGCTGAAGTCCAGGGCCACCGTCCATGTGAACAAGCTCGTCTGCGCCGATGGCCAATTCCCCGTCGACTTCGCGCGGCCGATCGATGGCGATACCGGCGACGACCTCGATTGCGACCCGGCCTCCGGTTGGAGTTCCAGTTCGATAGCGGCGATGGCTGGACGAATTCGACAGCGCCACGAATGCCGACGGCGATGCGTGGCAGGATGTCGAGGTATCGCAGGGCCAGACAATCAAGGTCAGGGAGGTCTCCAGGACCCCTACAACCTTGCGCAACTGTCCTGCCACAACGACACCGGCAAGTCCGATGACCGAAGACTGGATGATGAACGTCTCGCCGGGCGATGACTACTACTGCGTCGCCGTCAACCTGCCCAAGCCGCTCACGGTCAACTTCATCAAGGCTATTTGCCCGACGTACGGCGATGTCCCTGCGAACACGCCAACCGACCCCAACTACGACTACCCGGGCCTCCCGGTAGACGAGCTTGGCTCGGCGGCGCCGGGCGCTGGCTCCGCTGTTGCTGAGTCCGATATCCCCGACAACTGCGAAAAGCAAGAGCCGGGCACGTGGCAGTTCGATTTCGGCACTTCGCTGGGCTCGAGCGACCTCGGGACTGTCCAGAACGGTGCCGTGGTGCTCACCGGCGCCCAGACACTCCAGGCTCTCATGGGTCAAGCTCTGGGTCTCCGAAGTGGAGCAGCCCGACTTCCTGTTCGCGAGCCTTAAGTGCTACAAGGACCACCGCAACCAGGACAACGACGACTACATCCAGCTGAACAACGAAAGCCCTGAGGTGGGTGTCTACTGCATCGCCTTCAACATCCCGGCGAAGGGCACCATCTGGAACGTGAAGGTCGTCGATCAACGACGGGGCTGACACCCACGGTTCACCGCCGATGTAGTGAACTCCGGGATGCCGGTGAGAACTACACGGCGTCAAACTTCGCCCAGCAGTCCCCCGACAACCAAGAGGCGACACCTGGCCCCTACACGTCCGTCGAACAGGATCCCGGCGACGAATACCGTGCTACGACTTCGCAACCACGGGCGAACAACGAGGGGACGGTCCTATTTGTCCCATTTTCATGTGAACGTGAAGCCGCGGGACTTCAACGAAGTGCTCGCCACCGAGGGGGACCTCTTGCCCGGCGGCAACCTCGTTTTCTGCCACTACAACCGGCGCCTGGCGCACGTTGTCCTGACGAAGACGAGGAACATCGGCGGCGCCAACACGTGGGACTTCACCGCGAACTCTGGCCGTCATCGGTGACCCGAGCTTCTCGATGCGAGCAACATCGTCGGCATCACCATCACGCGAGACCAATGACTGGTGGGTCGACCCCCTGACGGGCCTTTCAGCATCAGCGAGGACAATCCGGGACCGTCTGTGAGGACATTCCCGGCGCTGTCCCCGGTGATCTACGAGACGCTGGTGAAGGTCGCGACGGCACCGATCGGCGCCGGAGACGTTGAGACTCGGGCACCATCGGCAGGCTACGCCGTTCACCCCGTCTTTCGGCGAGACGACCTACATCGCCTTCGGCAACCAGGACTGCGGCGAAGTGCTCGCTGCGGCCAACATCATCGTCCGCAAGTTCCAGGACGTGAACGGCGACTACGATGCCAACGACGCCGGTGAAGGCCCGCTTAGCGGCTGGCACATCACCATCACCGGCACGAGCGGCGAAGCACTCGGCAAGGTCTACGCACTCGATACCGACGGCAGCGGCGTTGCCGCCTTCCTCGGCGTCGAGACCGGCACCTGGACCATCAGCGAAACTCCCAAGGTCTCGCACACGGTCGTCGGCTCCGTCTACACCAGCGGCGTCGCGCCTCTCGACCCGACATCGACCGACAGCCCTGCCGCCGGTGCAACCCGGACGGGACTGTTCGTCGCCCTGGATCAGACCCTCAAGGTCGACTTCTTCAACCAGCCGAAGGGCACGATCACGGTCGTCAAGACCGTGACCGATAACGTCGGCAACGTTGGCGTGGCCGGCTGGGAATTCGACCTCGACGGCTGTGGCGTCCACAAGGACGGCGACGACCGACGGCAGTGGCACGATCGTCTGGACCAACCTGCCTCCCGTGCGCGAACTACATCGTCACGGAAGTGGATGCGAACACGAACGGGTTCAGCGTCACGACCTTCGGCCACGCAGGTGGTCAACATTGGCCCCGGCGATGAAGAGGCTGTGACCTTCCACAACCGCCGCGACCCGGGCACCACGCCTGAGACGGGAGAAACGCCGACCAACACGCCGACGGCGACGAACACGCCGCCGACCGACGAGACTCCGACGGAGACTGCGACCGACACGCCGCCCGCTGACGCGACGGACACGCCGACTCCGACCGAGACCAGCGAGACGGCAGGTGAGAAGACGCCTGGCGCCGGCAACGAGGCGACGCCGATAGCCCCGGACTCCGGTTCGGGCCTGGCCGGCGGCACGAGCGGCACGAACATGTTGTTCGTCCTCCTCGGACTCGCCGCCATCACCATGGGGAGTGGCTTCCTGGCCATCGGCCGCAAGCGCTCCTAAGCAAGACCCCCTGCAAGGGGAGGAACAACGAGAAGAGCCCCGGGCAGCCGCCCGGGGCTCTTTTTGTGCGTGGGGCATCGCTCCCATTCCCGGGCGCGACCACGTAGCATGCGGGGCACCAATCTACCGCAGAGGTGCTGCAATGCCGGACGTCCATTTCGGAGTGACGATTCCCCAGATCAAGCGCACGTGGGAGGAGAGCAAATCCGCCTCCCGCGAATTCGAGGCGATGGGGTACGACTCGCTCTGGGTCTGCGACCACCTCTACGGGCCCGCAGTCGCCCTCCATCCCCATTCTTGAGGCGTGGTCGCTGATTGCGGCGACGGCCGCCGTCACCGACGAAGGTCGAAATCGGGACGTTGGTGACCCCGGCGGGCATGCGCAACCCGGCGCAGCTCGGCAAGGTCATCGCCACAATCGACAACATCGCCGGCGGACGCATCATCCCCGGTTTCGGTGGTGGCTGGATGCCCCGCGAGTTCACCGACTTCGGCATGCCCTTCCTCTCGACCGGCAAGCGCCTCACACAGCTCCGCGAAACTGTGGAGCTGCTCAATAAGATGTGGGACCCCGACGAGGGCGAAGTGACTTACAACGGCAAGGAGGTGTCGGCCGAGAACGTCGTGACCCTGCCGAAGCCGCCGCGCAAGCCCCCGGTCGCTGATCGGTGGCGGTGGCGAAAAAGTGACTCTCGCGCATCGTCGCCGAACACGGTGACATCTGGAACAACTCCGCCGGCAACCAGGGCAAGCTCGAACAGAAGACGGCCGTCCTTCGCCAGCACCTCGCCGACGTTGGCCGCGACCCCGCGGAAGTGCGGATCAGCCAGCAGTGCCTCGTGACGATCGCCCCCGACGAGGCGTCGGCCGGGCCGATGATCGACACGGCGAAGAAGATCTTCGGGGGCCACATGGGCGACCCGACCGGCCCGATGGCCATCGCCGGCGACCCCGTCCGTGTGCGCGAGCAGATCCAGAAGCACATCGACCTGGGCTGCACGATGTTCATGATCGAGTTCTTCGGCCGGGACACTAAGGAGCCTGCGAAACTGTTCGCCGACACCGTGCTGCCGCACTTCAAGTAGCACCCGGGAGCGCTGACCCTGACGTCGACGCCTATCCCGCAACATCCAGCCGCCGCTCCGCGATCTGCTCGTAGACGCGCTCGCGGCGGAAGCGGGCGATGTCGGCCGGGTGCTTGAGGATGCAGCCGAGGGTCTCGCTCACCGTGTCTTCGTCCAGCGCTGTGCGGTGCAGTGCCACCAGCGCCCGGGCCCAGTCGATGCTCTCCCCAACGCCGGGCCGCTGGCGGAACTTGCCTGCCCGGATCGCCGCGAGGGTGGTACAGATCTCGCCCGAAAGCGAGGCGGGGAGGCCCGGCACCCGCGCGTGGAGGATCTCCACCTCGCGGTCGTGCTCCGGGTAGTCGACCCAGAGGTACTGGGCATCGCGGGCGAGTGCTGCGGCAGCCTGCCCACTACTCGCGATGACAACGCGCGGAGGCGACGGCGCCCGCACCACCCCCAGGCCGGGAACGTCCAGCGCCCACGTTGCGAGGAATTCGGCGAGGAAGGCTTCGAACGCGGGACCGCCGAGGTGGATGTCGTCGACGAGCAGCACCGGCGTCACCCCACTCCCTTCGATGGCCTTGAGCAGTGGCCCCTCGATCAGGAACTCCCGGCTGCGAAGGCGGACCGCGGACGTTACCCCCGTAGCGGCCGCCGAAAGCTGCGCCATCCGCATCGCCTGGGCGGCATAGTCCCAGGAAAAGGCCGCCCGTTCCGGGTCCATCCCCCGATAGCAGGCGATCCTGATCAGCGGAGCGTCGACGGCGCCGGCAATGGCGGCCGCGAGCGCAGTCTTCCCGGTGCCATGAGCGCCCTCCACGAAGAGGGGCTTGCCGAGCTCCAGGGCGAGATACACCGCGGTTGCAACCTCGCGGGTAGCGGCATAGCGCTGCCGGGCCAGGGCCGCGACGGCGGCGTCGACCGAAAGGAACATGTCCCACAATTCGACCCCCCGGCCGGGCGGTGCCAGCACGATCTGGAGCGTTCGGCTGCAGACTGGCGACAGCCCGGTGGCATTTCGAGGTTTCGCAGTGGGACGGACCGGGCTGTAATGGGCCTACCTGCTTTCCGGAGACCTGCCCGATGGACAATTTCCTCCACATCACCGCGATCTGGGTTCACATCCTCGGTATCGCCCTCTTCGTCGGCCCCCAGTTCTTTCTCGCCTTCGCCTGGGTGCCGGCCTCCCGACAGATCGAAGACCTGCAAACGCGGGCACGGGCCATGCGAACTATCACGCGACGTTTCGCTTACATCGGCGGAGCCGGGCTCGTGCTCATCATCGCCGCGGGGAGCTACCTCATCTCGACCTGGCGCGACTTCTACGCCGTCGGCGATGTGGGATTCACGGACGTCCGCTTCGGCGTGATCTTCATTGTCAAGATGACCCTGTTGCTGGTGATGCTCGCAGTCGTGGGAGCGCACATGCTGATTGCGGGACCGCGCCAGCTGCGGCTGCTGGAGGCGCGCGCGTCGGGCGAGGTGGTACCCGAAGCGGAACTGCGACGGGTGCGGATGTTTTCGATGGCCCTGAGCATCACGGGCCTGCTTCTCACCCTCGTGATCATGGCGATGGGCGTGTCGCTTTCGACCGTGGAGTACTCGCTGCAGCCGTCCTGAGGGAGCTACCGGGCCGGTTCGCCCCCGACGTAGAGCACAACGCCGATGCCGTTGTGGTCGCTCGGATAGAGCATCTGGCCCTGAGGATTCGGCGCCGGCTCATCGCCAATCAGTCCCGCTGTCTGGGTGGACCACATGTTCGTGAGGACGAAGTCCCAGCGCTCGGACATCGTGTCGGGCTGGGCGGGCTCCTGGATCGGCGGCGTTGCCGTTGGGTCTCCGGGGCCGGGCTGGCCCGCGGTTTCGGCGGCTTCCGGGGTTGCTGTTTCCGTCGGTGTTTCGTCCCCCTCATCGCCGGCAACGATGCTTGCGCGGCAGCACGTCACAAACTCGGGGCCAAACGCCGCAAGCGAGTCGCGAAGGCCGAGGCTCGAACCGGTGAGAGTCTGGAGGACCGCCGAGTCCGGCCCGGCGCCGAAGTCACCCATGACGATGATCGGGCGCTCGGGCTTGTGCGTGCCGGCGATGATCTGGAGCAGGTCCACCGCCTGCGCTTCCTTGATGTTGTCGGCGCCACCGAAGCGGGCGACGTAGACATCGGTTTCGCCGATCGGCTCGGGGAACTTCACCACGGCATGGAGGGCCGCCCGTCCTTCGCTAACGGAGACGCGAGCGAGGGCGAATCGCTCGGAGGACGTGATCGGGTACTTGCTCAGCAGGTACTCGCCCTCTTCGTACCCCTCACGGATGACGGAGGCGTCGCTTTCGTCCTTCGAGGTGTTCCACGGCCAGGGGTTCGCGCGGGCAAAGATGGACGGCTCGAGGGCGAGCCCATTTTGGAGCCGCTTCCAGGCGTTCTCTTCGAGCCCCTTCACCCAGGCGGCTTCGCTGAAACCGATCAGGTCGGCGTCGAATTCGCGGAGGTCGAGGATGGCGATGTCGATGCGGTCGCCGTAGGTGACCCAGGCGATGCTCCCTTCGCCCGCCTCGAGGGGGCTCATCAGGTTCAGATAGGCAACGCGGAGCGCTTCGAGCGGGCGGGCGGGCGTCGGAGTGCCGGCCACGAATGGCGTCGGCGACTCCTCCGCTGCGGGCGTTGCCGTTGCCTTGGGGGCGACGGAACCGCTGCAGGCCGTGCCGAGGAGCAGGCCGCCGAGAACCGCTCCAATCAGCAGGCCCACGAAGGCGAGCAGGGCCAGGCGTATTGACATCGTCATAACGGCGCTGATTCACTATGCGGTACAGGCGTCGACGGAGACACGGCACCGGCAACACCCTGCCCAGCGAGCCCCGGATGGTGGAAGGGGGCGCAGAGGCCGCCAGGTACCATCACTCCCGAGCTTCCGGCCCAACGTCCTCCCGCCGGAGGACAAGTAGACCCGGACGGCAAGTGCTCACCGTTACCAGGAGCCGGGGCGTGATTGCGCCTCATGAGTGCTCGCCCTCCGTGGCGGGAACCAGGGTGGTACCGCGGGCCGCTGCGCTCGTCCCTGACCGAGGGATAGGCGTGGCGTTTTTCTTTGTCACGCTTTTCTCCCGGGCTGCAGCGAACCTACTGGTGGTACGAACCGGCTTCCCCGCTGGTTCGCCCATCAATCTCACACAGCGGCAGGAGAGGGCGCAATGTTTACCCCCGTGGACCCGAAGGTCAGCTTCCCGGCGCTCGAGGAACGAATCCTCGACCGATGGAAAGCAGGCGACATTTTCCGCCGCAGCGTGGAGGAACGGCCCGAAAGCAAGCTCTTCGTCTTTTACGAAGGCCCGCCCACGGCGAACGGACGCCCCGGCATCCACCATGTGCTCGCCCGCGCCTTCAAGGACCTTATCCCTCGCTTCAAGACGATGCAGGGCTACCGAGTGCCCCGAAAAGGCGGTTGGGATACCCACGGCCTCCCGGTCGAGCTGGAGGTCGAAAAGGAGCTTGGGCTGAAGTCCAAGCCGGAGATCGAGGCGTACGGCATCGCGGCCTTCAACCGGAAGTGCAAGGAATCCGTCTCACGCTACGTCGATGAGTGGACGCGGATGAGCGACCGCATCGCCTTCTGGGCCGACATGGAGAACCCCTACGTCACCTGGCACAACGACTACATCGAGACCGGCTGGTGGATCTTCAAGCAGATGTGGGACCACGGGCTGGTCTACCAGGACTACCGCAGCACCCCCCACTGTCCCCGCTGCGGCACCAGCCTCAGCGACCACGAAGTCTCGCTCGGCTACGAAGAGGACACGCCCGATCCCAGCGTCTACATCAAGTTCCGCGTCGATGGAGCCGAGTTCGCTCGGGCGACCGGTGTTGAGACCGGCGACCGTCCGGTCTCCCTTGTCGCCTGGACAACCACGCCATGGACCCTTCCCGGGAATACCGCTCTTGCCGCCAGGGCAAACGCAACTTACGGCGTGTACGCGTACGAGGGCGAATACCTCGTCGTCGCCGAGGCGCTGGGTGCGAAGTTGCTGGGCGAAGAGGCGGTACTTGCCGGGAAACTCGATGGCGAATCGCTGGCCGGCCTCGAATACGAACCGCTTTACACCCCGGAAACCACCGGCGACGCCACCGTGCTCCGCTTTGGCCACGATGGCCACCTCAGGCCGCTCGAGGGATCGACCAAGGGCCTTCGTCGCGTGATCACCGCCGACTACGTCTCGCTGGACGATGGCTCCGGCATCGTCCACATCGCCCCCGCCTTCGGCTCCGAGGACTTCAGCGAGGGCAAGATCTATCGCCTGCTCTTCGTCCAGCACGTCGACACCAAGGGCCTCATGTCGACCGGGGTGCCCGGCGCCGGCCTCTTCGTGAAGGAGGCCGACCGCTGTCGTGACCGCCGACCTCAAGGAGCGGGGCCTCCTCCTGCGCGAGGGCACGATCAAGCACACCTACCCGTTCTGCTGGCGCTGTGGGACGCCGCTGCTGTACTACGCGAAGCCAAGCTGGTACATCCGCACCACCCGCCAGAAGGAGAGGCTGCTGGAGGGCAACAGCCGGATCAACTGGCATCCTGCCCACCTGCAGTCCGGGCGCTTCGGCAACTGGCTGGAAAACAACATCGACTGGGCGGTCAGCCGCGAGCGCTACTGGGGCACGCCGCTGCCGTTCTGGATGTGCGAAGAGTGCGGCAAGCAGGAATGCATCGGCTCTCGCGCCGAACTCGCCGACCGTGCCACCGATCGGGCGAAGGCAGAGGCGATGGACGATCTCCACCGCCCCTTCATCGACGAGATCACCATCACGCTGCGACTGCGGCGGCGACGCATGACGCGCGTACCCGAAGTGGCCGACGCCTGGTTCGACAGCGGCGCGATGCCGTACGCCCAATGGCACTATCCGTTCGAGAACGCAGGACGAGTTCCTGCGGCACTTCCCCGCCGACTTTATCTGCGAGGCGATCGACCAGACGCGCGGCTGGTTCTACACGCTCCACGCCGAGGCGACGATGCTCAACGCCAGCGAAGCCGTTCCCGACTCATCAGCTACAAGAACGTCATCTGCCTCGGCCACGTCCTCGATGAGCAGGGCAACAAGATGTCGAAGAGCCGGGGCAACATCGGTGGAGCCCTGGGACGTGCATCAACACCTACGGCGCCGATGCCACGCGCTGGTACATGTACACGGCCAGCCCGGCGGGGTCGCCGCGGCGCTTCAGTGGGGGCCTCGTCGAGGAGGGGCTCCGGCGCTTCTTCCTCACGCTCTGGAACACCTACAGCTTCTTCGTGAGCTACGCGAACATCGACAATCTCGATCCCGCGCAATGCCCCCGCCGGCGATGTCCCGGAGATCGATCGCTGGCTGCTGAGCGAACTCAATGCGCTCGTCGTGAAGGTCACCGAAGAACTCGAAGACTACGAGCCGACGAACGCCGCCCGGGCGATCGAACCTTCGTGGACGACCTCTCGAACTGGTACGTCCGGCGCTCGCGCCGCCGCTTCTGGCGTGGGGTGGCAGAGGGCGACAGCGACAAGCAGAGCGCCTACCACACGCTCTACTCAGCGCTGGTCACGGTTTCCAAGCTGCTGGCGCCCTTCACACCCTTCATCGCCGAGGAGCTCTACCAGAATCTCGTGCGCTCGATTGACCCTGAGGCTCCCGAGAGCGTCCACCTGGCGGCGTGGCCCGTCGCCGACACGGCGCGCGATCGACGCGGCCCTCAACCGGAGACGCAGCTGCTCAAGCGGGTCGCCTCGCTGGGACGGTCGGCGCGCGCGCGCTCGCAGATCAAGGTGCGCCAGCCCGTGGCTGAGGTGGCTCGTCTCGCCGCGCACCGCCGAGGAGGCCACCGTCCTCCGCAAGAACGCCGCCCTCATCCTCGAAGAACTGAATGCGAAGCAACTCCGCATCGTCGACGACGAGTCCGATGTCGTCACGTGGAATGTGAAACCGAACCTGCCGGTGCTCGGGAGAAAGTACGGTAGCGCCCTCGCCGACGATCCGGAAGGAGCTTGCGTTGATCCCGCCTCGCGAGGTCGCCGACACGGTCCGCCGCGGCCGCAACCTGGCGGTGGGCGGCAACGAGCTGGAGCCCGGTGACATCCTCCTCGAGCCGCTCGACGCCGAAGGCTTTGCGACGGCGACCGAGTCCGGCTACACGGTCGCTATCGCCACGACGATCACGCCGGAACTCGCCGACGAGGGGCTCGCCCGCGAGATTGTCCGGCGCCTGCAGGACCTGCGCCGCGAAGCCGGCTTCGACCTCAGCGATCGGATCACGGCCTGGTACGTGGCCGACGGCGATGTTGCGCGCGTCGCCCGGTCGTTTGACGACTACATCGGCGGCGAGACGCTGGCTACGGCGCTGGTGGCCGGCACGCCACCGGCCGGCGCGACATCGTCGGAGCAGGTCATCGACGGTGCCAAGGTCGTCCTCGGCGTGCAGCGGAACGGGTAGCCGCTTGGGCCATAGCAGCGACGAGCGTGGGCCGTCCCAATCCGGCCCGTTAAGGGAACGGGACCGCCTCTCCGTGTACCCTTGAGATGATGACTTCCCGGCCTCGCGCGGTGTTTTTCGACCTCGACGACACGCTCCTGGATGGCGTGGGGGCGATGCAGGCCGCCTGGCCGATCGTGCTGGCGCCGGTGAGTGAACAGTTCGGCATCGAGGTCGACCGGCTCCGCGAGACCATCCGGAGTGAGAGCGCGGCGTTCTGGAAGGATGAGGCAGCCGTTGGGCACTGGCGCCTGGATCTCACGGGCGCCCGCGCCATCTGCGTCGAACGTGCCTTCAGAGCCGAGGGCGTGGACCCCTCGATTGCGAGGCGCATCGCCGAAGAGTATCGCGGGGCCTTCCGCGAGCATTCCCACCTCTTCGACGACGCTCTCAGCACGCTTGAAGCCATCCGCGCGGCGGGCCTGAAAACGGCACTGCTCACCAACGGAGCGGGCCGTGACCAGCGCGACAAGATCAATCGCTTCGCCCTGGAACCGTATTTCGACACCATCGTGATCGAGGGAGAATTTGGCCACGGCAAGCCCGCCCCGGAGGTCTTTCGTCACGCTCTGGATTCCGTTGGATTGCGCTCGGAGCAGGCCTGGCACATCGGCGACAACCTCTTCGCCGACGTGGGCGGCGCCCAATCGGTGGGGGTGCACGCAACCTGGATCCACCGGGAGCGACTGAAACTGCACGAAGACGCGCCGGCCGTACCCGACCGCACAGTGGCCCACCTCGACGAGCTGATTACGGCGCTGGAACTCTAGTCCCCCGCCCGTGAGGCTCGTCCGGCAATCGATAGAACGACTCGCCGACGTCCGTGTCGACCTCCCGGCTGTCGTGATAGCGCAACCGCCGCCGCGTGGCGACAGAGAAACCGCCGGTCGCCTCAACGGGATCGCTGACAACGATCGTCGTCGTGAAATCGGGCGGGCGTGCCACGAAGGTGGACGCAAGGACCGCGGCGTCGGTCACGGTGACCTGCAATTGCACCGGATGGGGTTGAGCGTTGCGCATCCGCAAGTCGATGTAGCCGTACTCGATGGTGGCGTCGCGGCCGAGCTCGAAGTAGCGGCGTTCGCCATACGAGTCGACGCTATGACAGCGGCGCTCCACCACGTCGAACCCGGCCAGGAGGAGGGCATTGAAGACGACGGTGGAAAGGAGGCAGGTGGCGCCGCCGATGTCTGTGCCCAGCGTGCCTTCTTTGAGTGCGGCCGCCTCCAGGAAGCCGCCCTTGCTGGTCGGGCGAGAGGCGAGCGCCCAGAACGAAAACACCTCGCCAGTCCCGATGAACGCGCCATCGAGATCAGCCGCAAGTAACCGCTGGTTGATGCGTTTTGCCCCGGCGAGATGTCCTTGACCGGGGTAGTCGACGATTGCCAGCTCGTACGAACTCAAGAGATGCGGAAAGTTGCCGGGCGCTGCGCGTCCTCGCGCGAACGTGCGCCCATGGAGACGGTCACTGAAGCCGCGCCTCAGCAGGGCGATGCGAAGGCGCACCTCTCGGGGCAACAGACGCCGTAGCCAGCGTCGAACCGGCACTGTCACACCCCCCATGGCAAGCCTGACGCCGGATGGCCGCTATTCGTTCCCCGGCACCAGCGCGCGGAGGACATCCTCCAGGGTGACGCCCTCGCGATCTTTGAAGCCAGCCATCCGTTCGTAGAGGCGGGCGGCGCCGCGATGGAAGCCATCTGGCAGGCCCACGCCGGCAAAGGAATCGGCGATCTCTTCCATCTCCCCAATCCAGCGCCAGGCCTTGGGCGCCGATCCGGCCGCGGCGCGCTCCGAGCGGCCCGGGAGGTCTGCCTGCGAACCAGCCCACTCCGCCAGTAGCGTCTCCTCGATGCCCTCAGCCCGGGCCAGGGCGCGAATGTCGAGGAGAAGCGCCTGAGAGCCCTTCGTCCAGGCGGCGTAGGCCACTTTGAGCGCCGAAGCGGCCCCCGGCCCGCCGTCCATCACGACCGTGTCGAGCGGCGTGCCGGCGAAGAGTGCCGCGACATCCCCGGCGCGCTCACCCGAGAGGTAGAGGCGAGTGCGACCGTTACCCCGCGGCGGCCCCCCAACGATCCCGCCGTCGACGAAATCGCAGCCGGCAGCAACGACGGCCGCGCCGATCGCCCTGCTCGTCGCCGGAGAGACCGCGTTGCAGTCGGCGTAGAGCCCCCGGAAGCCCGCGGCGATGAATGCCTCGGCCGTAGCTTTCGCGAACTCGGGCGGGCAGATCGAGAGGGCGATGTCGGCCCCTGATGCCAACGCCGTGAGCGTCCCCGCCTCCCGAAGGCCGTCCCTTGTAGCTCGAGTTCTCGTCGCCTCGCTGCGTCCTTCGCTGGCCCAGAGGCAGGAGTTGCCACCGGTCACCACGGCCGCGCCCACGGCGGAACCCATCGATCCCGGGTGGAGGACGGCGACGTTCACCAGCGCCCGCCCTACCGGAAGTCCGGGGCGACTTCGTTGATGAAGCGGTCGAGCACCTCGAGCTTTGGCCCCAGCTCACGCCCCAGCGAGAAGTCGGGAATGATCAGTTCGTCCACCTTCGCATCGCGGTAGGCGGCGACGATCTCCTTCACCTGTTCGACATTTCCGGCGATCGTCGGGCGCGGACCCTGGCTCATCCGCTCGGCAACCGCGGGATCGTCGGTCAGGAAGAGCATCGCCTGGGCGGACCTTCGGATCTCGGCAGGGTCCCGCTTCAAGTCGGCGCAGTGGCGCTCCAGTACTTCGCCTTTCTGGGCCAGGTGCGATGGCGAGCCCCAGGTGTTCCATTCGTGGGCATACTTTGCGGCGATGCGCATGGTCCGTTTTTCGCCGCCACCGCCAATCAGCAACGGCACGGGCGTTTGGGTCGGGTGTGGCTCGTTCGGCGCATCGTCGAGCTGGTAATACCTGCCGGCGAAGGTCTGGCGTTCGCGGCTGAGCAGGCCGTTGACCACCTGGCAGGCCTCCTCCAATCGATCCATCCGCTCCTTCAGCGTGAAGAAGGGGATGCCGTACTTCTCATGCTCGTTCTCCTGCCAGCCGGCGCCGAGGCCGAGGACAGCGCGGCCGCCGCTGATGTTGTCGACGTTCGCCACCATGTTCGCCAGCACCGCTGGATGCCGGTAGGTGTTCCCCGTGACGAGGGCGCCGAGCCGCACGCGCGGGACCGTCGCCGCCCAGGCCGCGAGGGTGGTCCAGCATTCCGCCGTCGGCCCCGCCGCCTCCGCCGTGTTGGGCATGAAGTGGTCGGCGAACCAGAGGCCATCCCAGCCGGACTTCTCGGCGTGCTGGCCAATCGCCAGCAGATCCTTCCACGAGTTGCCCGGGCCGGGCCAGACGCTGAATTTCATCGATGTCTCCGAGGGGTTGGTGGTCGCGATGATACGGAAGCGCAAGGGCCTTCGCTGCGAACCCCGGCGCCCGCCGACTTGACCTCAAGTGGGCTTGAACTCGCATGCTACGCAGGATGGTCGACTTCGGTGGCCCGGACCGCTCCCTGGACGGCGTCATGAGCCCGGGCCTCCGAGCGCTCACTGTTGGCCTGGTGCTCACCGTCACCCTCGTCGCCTTCGAGGCGCTGGCCGTCGCCACAGCCCTCCCGGCGGCAGAGGACGACCTCGGCGACGTGCAGCTCTACGGCTGGGTGTTCAGTGCCTTCTTGCTCGCCAGCCTCATCGGCATCGCCTTCGCCGGCGATCGCTCGGACATCGGCGGCCCGGCCCTTCCCTATACGGCCGGCCTTGTGCTCTTTGGCGCCGGTCTCGTGGTCGGTGGCCTGGCGCCGTCGATGGTGGTCCTCGTTGCCGGGCGCGCCATCCAGGGCCTTGGCGCCGGGGCGATCCCGGCCGTCTCGTACGTCGTCATCGGCCGCGCCTACCCTGAGCGGCTCCGGGCGCGCATGTTCGCCCTCTATGCCACCGCCTGGGTGGTGCCGGGACTGGTTGGTCCGAGCCTCGCCGGATTCCGTCGCCGAGTACCTCTCCTGGCGGCTCGTCTTCCTCGGCATTCTCCCGGTGATCGCTGTCGCCGGCACCCTCACGGTGCCGGCACTGACCAGTCTTGGCCCGCCGCCGGTCCAGCAACGGCGACCGAGCCTGGTGCCAGTCTCCGCTGCCCTCGCGGTCGGCGCCGGCTGCATCCTCACCGGCCTGACGACCGGAGAGTGGTTCGTCGCCGTTCCCCTGGTTATAGCCGGGGGTGCGATCGCCTGGCGCCCCTTCCAGAAGCTGATGCCACCCGGTCTCCTCTCCCTCCGGCGGGGGCTGCCTGCGGCCGTTGCCGGGATCATCGTCCTCAACTTCGCTTTCTTCGGCGCCGATGCCTTCATTCCCCTCATGCTGACTGAGGTCCGGGGCCAGACGACGGTGGTCGCCGGGTTGGTGATCACTGCCGTCACGCTCACCTGGACGGCGGGCACCTGGGTGATGGAGCGCAGCGGCGACCGCATCGGCCGGGGACGCCTCATCGCCGCCGGGTTCGCCCTGCTCTCGGCCGGTACCTTCGCCATCCTTCCCGTCACCGGTGCGGCGCCGATTCCCTTCGCCGTTGTCGCCTGGGGGATCGCCGGGCTGGGTATCGGGATCGTCTATCCGGGGCTCTCGTTGGCGGCCCTGGAGGCAACACCGCCGGGGAACGAGGGCAGCGCCGCGACGTCGATGAAGACGGCCGAGTTCCTCGCGACAGGGATGGCAGCGGGGATCAGCGGCGCCATTGTTGGGATCGGCGAAGCGCACGACTGGCTCGCCGGTTCACTGCGGCTGACGTTCGTTCTCATGGCGCTGGTCAGTCTTCCGGGCATCTGGCTGGCAATGCGGCTCACGCCGGAGCCTACGGCCGGACGCGAACTGCGGGCCGAAGCCGAAGGGGCGACGGCAGCGGCAGGCTAACCGGCCGTGCGGACTACCTTGGAGCCAGCGGCCATGTCGCCGATGCGCTTGCCCCGTGATGCGAGGGCAACGATGAATCCCAACAGGTAGAAGAACGGCAGCCCATCGACGATCCGGAGGAGGGTGCGGACCGCGGCAGGCCCCGGCCGCAGGGTCGAACCGTCGTCCGCCACGACCGAGAGGCCGACGATCGACTTCCCGAGCGTCTTGCCACCCAGGTAGGCGTCGGCCACGAAGTAGTAGGCAAGGACAATCAGGAAGAACACGAATGCCGGGAAGCCGGTCAGGCTGACGGAACCACCCCCGAAATCGCCGAACATGGCAGCCATCACCAGGAAGAGGCCGAACGCGAGGACGATGTCGATCACGGCGGCGCCGATGCGCGGCCCCATGATGCCCTGATCGACGGCCATGGCAGGTGCCGGGGGAGTTGCAGGTTCGTTAGTCATCGCGCCAGTCTACTGGCGGTGTCAATCCTGCCGGTGGGCCTCTTTTTCGCGACAGCCGCTGACCGGTCTCTTGCCCCATGATGGAGCCGTGCAATACGGCATCGTCTTGCCCGAACTCGATGTGCTCACGGCGCCGGAGCTTGCGGCGAAGGCCGAAGCAGCAGGATGGGACGCCGTCTTCATACCGGACTGCATCGCGATTGAACCGCCGGGGCAGAAGGCATTCCCGGCAGCCGACCCCTGGGTCACCCTGGCCGCGATGGCCATGCGGACGAACCGGGTGCGGCTTGGACCGCTGATCGCCGCCGTCCCGCGCCGCCGGCCGTGGAAGCTGGCACGCGAAGTGTCCACGCTCGATCACCTCTCCGGGGGGAGGATGATCCTTCCCGTGGGCATCGGCGCCGCAGCTGACGACGCAGGCTTTCGCGAAGTCGGCGAGCCGATGGATGTGGGCACGCGCATACGCCTCCTCGAAGAGACGCTCGACATTCTCAGCGGCCTCTGGACTGGCCGGCCGTTCAGCTACGGAGGCGAGCATTACCGCATCGGCAGCATGACGCAGCTGCCCCCGCCCGTGCAGCAACCGCGGGTCCCCATCTGGGTCGTCGGTGTCTGGCCGGTGATGCGTTCGCTACGCCGGGCCCTGCGCTGGGATGGGATCGTCCTCCAGAAGCGTGATGGCGCCCTCTCGCCGGAGGACATCCGCAATGTCCGGGCGCTGGCCGCCAGCCAACGGCCGGGTGAGCCCTTCGCGATCCCGGTCGAAGGCACGACTTCTGCCGCCGACCCGGTTGCCGCACGGGCAGAGGTCGCGGTATGGGCTGAAGCAGGTGCGAGCTGGTGGATCGAGAGCGCGTGGACCGCGACCGCCGCGGAAGTCCTGGCGCGGATCGACGCGGGCCCACCGGCCTGACGGTCGTTCGTATCCGGGCTCGCTCAGGTGACGAGCTAGATGTAGCCGAGGGCCTTCGCTTCGCGTTCCAGGTCGGCCCGACAATCGGGGTGGGCGACCGCGATCATCTCGTGCGTGCGTTGGCGGACGGTCTTGCCCCGAAGGGTTGCGATGCCGTGCTCGGTGACCACGTAGTCAACGTACGTGCGGGGCACCGTGATCATGGTGCCCGGCGCCAGTGAGCCGACGATCCGCGTCTGGCGGTTGCCTTCGACCGTCGAGCTGGAGGGCAGGGCAATGACCGAGCGGCCGCCTTCGCAGTAGCTGGCTGCAACGGCGAAGACCGTTTGCCCGCCGGGGCCGCTGTACACCTTGCCGTTCAGCGTCTCCGCCGTTACCTGGCCGGTGAGGTCCACCTGGAGGGCGTTGTTGATCGCTACGAAGTCGCGCTCCTGGACGAGCACGCGGAGGTCATCCGTGTGGCAGAAGTCCCAGAGCTCATACATCGGGTTGTTGTGGACGTGCGTTGCCTCCTCCGGCGGAAGGACGGCAAAAGCCGAGCCGACGACCTTGCCGGGCGCGACCTGCTTTCTCGCCCCGGTGATAACGCCACGCTCCACCATGTCGACGATGCCGCCGGGGATGAGCTCGGTCTGGATGCCGATGTCGCGCTTGTCGCCGAGGAAGAGCGCCAGCGCCGCCGTGACGTCGCCGATGCCGATCTGAAGGGTGTCGCCGTCGTGGATCAGCTCTGAAGCGATGATTGTCCCGATCACCTCCGTCGCCGCCGCCACCTCTTCCGATCGTGGCGGGATAGGCGGCTGACGGTCGTCTGCCTGTTGGTGTTCGACCATGTGACTCACCTGCGAAACGTGGAGGAAGTTTTCGCCGTAGGTACGGATAAGGCGTTCATCGACCTCGCAGACAATCCGCTTTGCCTTCTCCCAAATGGTGCGATTTGCCCAGAGGGCAGTGCCAAGCGACATCCAACCGTTCTCATCCGGCGCCGATGTCTTCAAGTAGGCGATGTCGAACTCCGGCAGCGCCTCCTGCATGTAGCTTTTGCGGAAATTGCCGAGCGGCAGGTACTCGACCGTTCCGGCGTGCACCTGGTTGCGGTCGGCCGGCGTGGTGAAGCTGGTGACAAGGTTGAAGTGCCCGGCCGTCTCCGGCTTCGCCCAAACGAAGGGCGCCACGTAATGGTGGATGGTGACGTCCGTGAGTTCGCGATGGCGGGCGAAGATGGCGTTCGTCAGCGTCTCCGGGCTGGAGGTGAACATTCCCATCCAGATCGTGCTGCCGCTGGTAACAAGCCCGGCTGCATCTTCGGCGGAAGTGAGCTTTTCGGGATAGCGTGTGCGCCAGTCCATCGGAACCTCCTTTGGGCTTGTTGCGAAGCTGGCGGGATTGTAGTGGGCGGGCAGGACGCACGTCACCCTTATCAGCGGTCAACCCGCGGTTCAGGTGGCGCCTCAAGAGTCACCGATCTCGCTTGACCCACGGGCCGGGCGGACTTCCAATAAGCCGTGACGATATCGCTCATTCGTGGGCGGCAGTGCGAGGCAGCGGATGGCACGAATTTGGCCCTGGAGCAGTGGCGCTCCAGCGGAGAACGAACACACCCGGCTTGAATCTGAGATGGGGCCCGACACCAACCTGGAGACGGACCTCTACAACCAGGTCAAACCAGCGGCAACGATGGTCAGGCCGCCGGACAGGCAGCATTCCCCGGGAAAATAGACCCGGGGTTTTCTTTGTCCGGCGTCAGGCGGTCATCACTTCCGACGTGCAGAAAGCACAGCGGCGCGCCGCGATCGGAATCTCACTCAGGCACTCGGGACATTTTCGCGTGGTGGGGTCGGGCGTTGGTTCCGTCCGCATCCGTTGCATGAGCATGTTCGCCGGCTTCACTACCAGGAAGAACACGGCAGCGGCGATCAGGACGAACGAGATCACCGCGGTGAGGAAGGCGCCGTAGCCGAAGATCGCATCGTTGATCGTGAAATGGAGGGCCGAGAAGTCGGGCTTCCCAAAGATCATCGCGATGACCGGCGTCAAGAGATTGTCGACGAGCGACGTGATGACGGCGGTGAAAGCGGCGCCAATGACGAAGGCGACGGCCAGTTCGAGGACGTTGCCGCGCAGCAGGAACGATTTGAATTCGTTGGTGATGCTCACATGAGCCTCCATGGCAGAGTGTCGGCGTAGCCTACGCGCACGGCAGGCGTCGGTACCAGACTCCGTGCCGTGCCCTGAGTCCGGGCCGAGCACGTCTGCGTCAAGCGCCTCGTAGCGAATGCCGACGTGCCGGGGATGCATCGAGCCAGGCGGCCGGCCGATCGACCACGTCGACGGTGCGGCCAAGCCAGTCCTCGAGCTGCAGCAAGGGGTCCATCGCTCCATCGTGCACACACCGAGGCCCGGGACAAGCCCGGGCCTCGTGCGATTCGGGGGAGCGTTCGGTCGAGGGAGTCAGGACGCTCCGTGGGTTTGCGTTCGGTTCGCCTAGCCCCAGCGAGGCTGTTCGCCGAGGTCGATGCCGAGGCAAGACTTGCCGACGACCTCGTGGACGAGCATGGAGTTCGCGGGGTGGAAGCCACCGCAGCGGATGTCGCGGTAGAGCCGCTCGAGTTCGCTGCGCTTGAACATGCCGAAGCCGCCGCTCACCGTCATGGCGAGGTCCACGACCTCCTTGGCCGCTTCCACGGCGTTGTGCTTGGCGGCCACCAGCTTCGCCGGCCACATTGCCCCATGGTCCACGCCGTTGTCCCAGTCGTGGGCGACGGCGTTCACCTGGGCAGATGCGCCCTCGATCGCGAGGTACATCTGGGCCACGTTGTGCTGGATTTCGGGGTGGTAGGCCATCGTCCGGGTGAGGGCGATCGAGGTCTTCGTCTTCACCGCTTCGACGGCGACGTCCATCGCCCGCTGCGCTGCCGACAGGTAAATCGTCCCAAACATGGGCTCGACCCAGGCGAAGATGGAGAGGATGAAAGCATCCGCGGCGCCCGCAGGAAGGACCCGCATGATCTGGCTGTCGGGGACGAAGGCGCCTTCAAGGATGGTGTCGTGGCTGCTCGTAGCCCGCATGCCGAGAGTGTCCCAGGTCTCTTCGATCCGGAACCCGCCGGCGTCGCGGCTGAGCATGCCGTGCACCATCATCGGCGCCTCGGGATTGCTGGTATCCATGCCCCAGAGGCCGAGCTTGGTCCAGACGGGCGTCAGGCTGCCGAACATCTTGCGGCCGGTGAACTTGTAGCCACCATCAACCTTCTCCGCCTTGCAGGTGGAGAGGAAGCCGGCGAGGTCGTTGCCATGTTCGGCGTGGCCCGCTGCGTACACTTCCCCGTTGGCGGCGCCGTCAAGCATCCAGTCGAGGGAGTGGTCCCCCATATTGGCAAGGCTGGAGGCAACGCCGGTCCAGTAGAGGTGCATGTTGGTGGCGAGGGCGGTGGCCGGGGCGCGGTAGGCAACGGCTTTCAGCTGCTCGAGCGTCTGGACGAGGTTCAGGCCAAGGCCCCCCTTGTCCTTGGGGACGTGGAGCTTGAGGAATCCCGCCTTGCGGAGTTCTTCAAAGTCGTCGCTGAAGAAGCGATTCTCGCGATCGTAGACAGGGGCTCGCTCGGCGAATCCATTGAGGATGTTATCCGAGAGGATTGGGCGTTCGATGGTTGGTGCGGCCATGTGGCGTCTCCTTGCACGGTTGTCGGGCTCCCTTGTACTCCCTCGCGTTCGCCTGAGTCAACCACATAAGAACCATCAAGGGAAGTTTGCGTAGTGTTGTTCACACATGGCACACTGGATCCATGGTGAGGGAGAGCATGCCCTCCGGGCCGTTTTCAGGAGAGCTCGCAGGGACGCAGGCGGAAGGCACACTGGTTGACCGGATCCAGGCGGAGACCGGCCAACTCGCTCGTCGCCTCAACCAGGGCAGCGTCTCCGTGGACATGCACTTCGCCGCATTCGTGCAGGTCGCCTCGCAGTTCGGCTACTTTCGCTTCGGTCCAATCACGCTTGATGCCCGGTTGATCGAGGACATCGTCGAGCGGACGACGCCGCGGCTGGCTCCCGGCGAACCGTGGCGCTGGTCGATGGACGACAGCAACGCGCGCTTCGCCCAGACCATCAGCCGGGAAGTGGCGAAGAGTGGCCGCCGGCGACTCGACGAGTTGCACTACCTGCTCGCCTTTATGAGGACGCCCGAAGGATTGCCGGCCCGGGTATTCGGCGAGCTCGGCGTAACCGCGGATGAGGTGGAAGCCTATGCCCGCGGGCTCAGCCAGCAGGCCACCACCGAACCAGAAAAACTCTATTCGCCGGAGGAGGCTGCCGCCTACCTCGGTGTCCACGTGAAGACCGTACGGGGATGGATTCGCAGTGGCCGCTTACGGGCGAGCCGCCTGGCCGGTCAACGCGCCCTCCGGATCAAGGCCGCGGACCTGAACGCCGTGCTGGAACCGATCGACGCCGACGATAGCCTCTAGGACTTGCCGGGCGCCGTATACTCGCTGGTGCGCGTTCGCATGAACCCGATTGCCGGGAGGGATAGCAGATGCCGATGTTCAAGATCCGCCGGGTGGTCGGCGATGTCAGCGATGACGATATGAACGCCGCTGCGCTCCGCTCCATCTGGTGTCTCTCCGACTACCCCGGGCTCCGCTGGGTGAACTCCCTCTGGGACAAAGAGGAGGGCGAACTCATCTGCCTCTATGAAGCGCACTCGGCCGACGAGATTCGCTCCCATGCGGAAGCCGCGCGGCTCCCCTGTGACGAGGTCAAGGAGGTCACGGTGATCGACCCCAACGAGTATCTCCACGGCTGATCAGCGATCGGCGCGCGCCGCCCGCTCCGCCCACCGGCGGAGGACAGCGGGCTCGGCCAGCACCTTCGCCGGGACTTCGAAATTGCGCGGCATGGTCTTCGGCCCGGCAGGACGGTTCCGTGGCTGAAAGGCCGCCATCCCCGCAGCCAAATAGTCCGGGCGGCTGTCGTCGTCAGTGCGGAAGTAGACGACTGCTTGAGAGCTGACGAGGCCAAAGAACGGCATCCTCGAAATACAGCCCGTAGCCCCCGAACATCGCACGCGCCCGCACCGGCAGTGGCGCCAGATCGGCGAGGAGGGCCTCGACGCGGGCCTTCGAGGGCCGAATCTCAGGCACGGGGCTCGAGTCCAAACGCCTCGGCAAGCAGTTCGTAGCTGCGCTTCCGGGCCTCGAAGTCGTACGTGATCGTCACGACGACCAGCTCGTCGACCTTGTATCGCTCCGCCACCTCCGTCAGCCGGTCGGCGACATGGCCGGGGGAGCCGAAGACCGACTGGTGTCGCGAAAAGGCGATGAAGTCCAGCTCCGGCTCCGAGTACTGGTAGGACTTCGCTTCCTCGGGAGAGGGGATGCCGCCCTCGGCCAGCCCAAGGCGGCTCTTCAGGCGCCACGCCCAGCGGCTCCAGCTCAGGTGCTCGGCCTCCTCATCGGTTTCAGCCACCGTCGCGGAGACGCCGATGGCCCCTTCCGGTTCGGGCGCCATGGGCGAAGGCTCGAAGTTGTCGCGGTAGAACTGCATATAGCGCTCGCCGCCGTCCTGGTTGATGAAGTGGGCGAAGCAATACTTCCAGCCCAGCTCGGCGGCGTACTGGGCGCTCACGGCGCTGGAGCCGAGGAGCCAGAGTTCCGGCAGTGACTCGCCCGCCGGCATCGCCCGGACGCGCTGGAACGGATGGCCCGGGGGCAACGTGTTGGAGAGATAGCCGTAGAGGTCCATGAGCTGATCGGGGTAGTGCTCGATCCCAAGGGAGCCCGGTCCGATGGTGAGTGCCTCCGCCGTGTGGCGGTCACTACCGGGCGCCCGGCCAATGCCGAGGTCGATGCGGCCGGGCGAGAGCGCCTCCAGCATCCGGAACTGTTCGGCGACCTTGAGCGAGCTGTAGTGGGAAAGCATCACGCCGCCGGAGCCGACCCGGATCGACTCCGTCTCGGCCGCGATCCTGGCGATCAGGATCTCCGGGCTGGCGTCGGCGAGCCCCTGGGAGTTGTGGTGCTCGGCCACCCAGTAGCGGTGGTAGCCGAGCCGCTCACAATGCTTCGCCAGCTCGATCGACTCACGGACCGCATCGGCCGGGGTGCCGCCCTTGCGGATAGGTGACTGGTCGAGGACGGAGAGGCGCATGGATGCAAGCGTACGGAACCGGCGCGGAGCCGTCAGGGAGTGCGCGGCGCCCGCGGGTTGAGCAGGAGCGACTGTGTGACCTTGCCAAAGACGCCGCGCGTGTCGGAAAGGACGGCGTGGTTGGAGCCGACGCCAGAGGGTCCCGCCCCGGATTCGACTTCCATGCAGACCCATTCGTCTTCTGGCTGGCGGTGCACGGTGAGGGTGACGTCGCAGTTGATGAAGCCGGCGCCTTCACCCGCCCCGATGCCTCCGAGGCCATTGGCAAAGTCTGCGAGCGAGGCGGCGTGCAGGTACGGCGTTACCGTTTCGCCTTCGAAGAGGGGATAGGGAAAGCGGAGCCAGGCGCCCACGGAGCGCCCTCCCCCGACCGCCGGCTCGTCGCGGAACTGGCGGACCTCGATGTGGAGGTGGAAGCCGGGCGGCGCCTGCTCCCGAGTACGGCCGCCGCGAAAGATGTCACGGACAGGGACCGACTCCGGGTCCGGCAGGTCACGACGGGCAAACGCGCTCGCCGTTGGGATCTCGACGTCCTGGGTGCGCAGCATCAACGCCGCCGCCCGCGTCACTTCGGTATCGCCATCGAAAACCGAAACCTCGGCCGCGGCAATACGACGGCCTTCCCGCACGAGGCGGCCCACCGTCCGCAGGGGGCGGGCGGGAACCGGCCGGAACATGTCGATTGTGAGGCGCGTGATGAGGAACGATGGGTGCGGTTTGAGGGCTTCGGCGGCACGGGCGACAAGGGCGCCGGTGGGCCCGCCGTGGATGAGGTCGGCGCTCCACGGGGAGAGCGCAAGGGAGGTTGGCAGCCAGGTATCACCCTGGCGCTGGAAGACCGGCTGCGAAGAATCCATCTGTGCCGAAAATGCTACCGGCCGGTAGGTAGCCGGGCTACCGGGCGCCCGGACAAGAAAGTTGGTTCACCCGACGTGAACGGCCAGGCCGATTTGGATTCGAAGGAGACATTTAGGTCGAGGCTAGCTAGTTGACAACCCGTATCAAGCGGTTGTATCCCTTACATCGATCGCCCGGATGGGATGCGGACGCGTATGCGTTTATCTCCCTGATTGGCACCACAGGAGGGAACCTTGCAAGACCGATCCAATTTTTGGACGCGCAACCTGAAGCGGCGACGCTTCCTGAGCGGGTCCGCAGTCGCCGCCAGCGGCGCCGCGACACTTGCCCTGGTGGGCTGCGGCGATGACGACGACGATGACGATGGCGGGAATACCCCGACCACCAGTGCAGGCCCAACCAATACCGCCGTCCCGGTAGCAACCGCCACGCCGGTCGAAGCCACCGCGAAGACGGGCGGGACGTTGAAGCTGATGTCCGGCACCGTGCGCAGCCTGGACCCACACTTCGATACGTTCCCCAGCTGTTCCAACATTGCGAACAACATCTACAGCTCCCTGATCAAGTTCACGCCGGACCTGACCGAGATCGTCACCGACATGGCAACCGCCCTGCCCGAGATCCCTGATGAGCTGACCTACACGGTCAAGATCAACGAAGGGATCAAGTGGCAGAACGTCGCGCCCGTCAACGGCCGCGAGCTGACCGCCGAGGACATCGTCTACAGCATCAACCGCCAGAAGACGGACGAAGCGGGCAAGTACCAGCACGCCTACTTCTTCAAGAACTCTGTCGAAAGCGTCGAAGCGACGGACGACTACACGGTGAAGTTCAACATGAAAGCGCCGTTTGCGCCGATGATGAGCTACCTCGCCAGCCCCTGGACGGTCATCGTCAACCGCGAGTCGGTCGAAGCCAATGGGGACGTTACCCAGGGTGGCATCGGCAGCGGGCCGTTCATCTTCGACCACTGGGAGAAGGACGTCCAGGTCGCCCTCAAGAAGAACCCGGACTACTGGAAGAAAGACCAGTTCGGCAACGCGCTCCCGTACCTCGATGCGATTACCGCCGACATCGTCATCGATCCGGAGACGGCCGCGACGCTCTTCGTCAACAAGGACGAGCAGGGCATCGTCGCCAGCTACAACCGCCTCGAGCGAATCCAGTCGGGCCGGCCCGATGCGGTGTATCGCCCGGTCCCGAGCCAGTTCTGGCGCGAGATGCGGATGTCGCCGACAACGGCTCCCGGCACCACCCCCGGCCCGTACAAGCCGCCGTTCGACAACCCGATGGTGCGCCAGGCGATCGTCCAGGCAGTCGACGCCCAGGGCGTGCTCGACTTCGTCTACAGCGGCGACGGCATCCTGACCTACGGTCCAATCCTCCCGATCTATCCGCCGTGGGCACTCACGGAGGAGGTCGAAGGCTCCGGGTTTGACCTGACAGCGGCAAAAGCCATGATGGAAGCTGCCGGCAATCCGGAAGTCGCAGGCCCAATGATCTGGGCGACCGGCTCCACCGAGGCAGACCAGATTGGGGAGATCCTCAAGCAGCAGCTCGCCGAGATCGGCGTCAACGTCGAGCTGCAGCCGAAGGAGACCGCGTCCTACTACGACCAGACGTACAAGTACGACTACTTCATGTCGCACCACGTACCGCTGAACAACCCGGACCCGGACGAGGACCTCGCCTCGTACTTCGGGCAGAACTCGACCTACTTCAAGCACTACAACACGGACATCTTCGACATCATCGACAAGCAGGGGAAGGAGCTCGACCCGGAAGCCCGGAACGAGCTCGTGCACCAGGCTTCCGAGATGATCGTCAAGGACTTCCCCATGAAGTTCATGTTCACCACCAACCTCCACGAGTTCCTTGCACCCGAGGTCAAGGGATTCTTCTTCGAGCAAGACCTGTACAGCATGCGGCTGGAAGGAGCCTGGCTCGACGTCTAGGGCTGGCAACAGCCGTCGGAATCGAACGAACGCGGGCCCGGCCCAGGCTGCCGAGCCCGCGTTCCCATCTCAGAGCTTGGACGGGCGATATGACCGAATACATCACTCGCCGCTTGTTACTCGCGCTGCCGACCTTCGTCCTCGTCCTCTTCGCGACGTTCATGGCGATTCGGTTGGCGCCGGGGAGCCTCATCGATGTGATGCTCGCCGAATCGCCGTACGCGACGCCGGAAGACCGGGCGAGGCTCGAGGAGCAGCTCGGTCTCGATAAGCCAATCCCGACCCAGTTCGTGACCTACGTCGGCGAGGTCATGAGGGGCGACCTTGGCGAGTCCCCCTATACGCACACACCGGTGATCGAGGAGATTCGCCATCGTTTGCCGGTGAGTTTCGAGTTCGGCGTCTACGCCATTCTCATCAGCCTGGTCATCGCCTTACCGGTCGGCATCCTTTCTGCGTCCGCCAGGACACGTGGGCCGACTATATCGCCAGGACTTCAGCCATCCTCGCTCTCTCGGTGCCATACTTCTTCACGGCGACGCTGCTCATCGTGTTTCCCAGCCTCTGGTGGGGTTGGTCGCCGCCGCTCCTCTACAAATCCTGGGGCGACGGGCCGGTCGGCCACCTCTGGTTCTTCTTCTGGCCCGCGCTCCTCCTGGGGATCAACCTCTCGGGCATCGGTCATGCGCCTCACCCGGACGCAGATGCTCGAAGTGCTTCGCCAGGACTACATCAGGACGGCCTGGGCCAAGGGCCTGCGCGAACGCGCGGTGATCAGCGGCCATGCGCTGAAGAACGCCCTGATTCCTGTCGTCACAGTCATCGGTCTCCAGATTCCGATCGCCGTCGGTGGCTCGCTCATCCTCGAAACTATCTTCAACATGCCCGGCGTCGGCCGGTACTTCATCTCGGCGGTTTCGCAGCGAGACTATCCTTCGCTGCAAGGCGTGACGCTCGTCATCGCCTTCATCGTCATCATCTCGAATCTCGTGGTCGACGTTACCTATGGCGTCCTCGACCCGCGGATTCGCTACAGCTAGGGAAGGCAGAGACATGGCACAGACCGCCGCCGCCGACCTCGACTTCGTCGACGAGTCGTTCCGCAAACGCAAGCCCGGTTGGCTCAATGTTTTGCAGCGTCTTGTCTTCGAAAAGCGCCTCGGCCTCGCCGGCGCCATCCTCGTGCTCATTTTTGTCCTCATGGCGGCCGCCACGCCGATACTCGCCCCCGACGATCCGAATGCCCTCGGCAATGCCCAGGAAAGGCTCGAAGCGCCATCGCTCAGTCACCCTTTCGGGACTGACAACCTCGCCCGCGATGTCTTTTCCCGCGTTGTCACGGGTGCCCGGGTCTCGGTCACCATCGGCTTCATCGCTGTCACCATCTCGACCATCCTCTCAGTCAGCATCGGCGTCATAAGCGGCTACCTCGGTGGCTGGGTGGACATGCTCGCCCAGCGAATTGTCGATGCGTTCATCGCCTTCCCCGGCCTCGTCTTCCTCGTGCTCGTTATCGCCCTCTTCGCCAACGCGGACATACCGGGGCTACCACAAAACGGGGTCTTGAGTACCAAGGTTGTCGTCATGGTGGCGACGCTTGGCGTGCTCGGTGGCGTCAGTCAATCGCGAGTCATCCGGAGCGCGGCGCTCTCCGTAAAAGCCTCCGTCTATATCGAGGCGGCCCGGACTATCGGCGCCAGCGACCGGCGGATCGTGATGACCCACGTGCTCCCGAACGTGATGGCGCCCGTGATCACCCTCGCGACCCTCGGCCTCGGCGGCATCATCCTCGCCGAAGCGACACTCAGCTTCCTCGGCCTTGGGGTACCGCCGGACGTACCCACCTGGGGCGGCATGCTCAACCGCGACGCCCGACCCTTCCTCGCCGGCGGCGCCTGGTGGATGGTTGCGCCCGGCGTCGCCCTGAGCCTGGTCGTCTTCGGCTTCAACGTCCTCGGGGACGCCCTCCGCGACATCCTCGACCCGCGTCTCCGCACCGGCTGATCGGCCGGCCGCTCGCTCCAGCCTGAACGGCGCAGGGAACCCTCCTCCCTGCGCCGTTCATCGTTCTGGCCGGCGTAGGATGGCGCCATGCCGGAGCGCGAGGGGCTGGGCCTCACGAAGGAAGTGCTCGAGTCGGTGCTGGGCCCGGCGCCCGGCGGCGATCCGCACCTCGCCGAACTCAGCATCCGCCATCTGGCCTCGTTTGAGGCGGTCGCCGGGCTCGACTTCGGGACCAAGAAACGCCGCCAGGCACTGTCCGCGGTGGCCGAACAGCGAGACTCGGTCGGCGAACTGCGCAAGCAGGGTCTTGGCTTCGACCTCGGGCCCGCCGAAGTCTTCGACCCGCGCTTGCCGGGGGTAACATTCGACACCGAACAGCGGCCGCGGACGTTCGCCTACAGTCGCTCGAAGCCGCCGCCGCTGCCTGCCGCCGACGAGGACATTGCCTTTGCCCCGCTGACCGCGCTGTCGTCGTGGGTGCAGGCCGGGATGCTGACGAGCGAGAGGCTCACGCGGATCTACCTCGACCGGTTGAAGCGCTACGCCCCCGTTTTGCTCTGCGCACCGGCGATTCTGGAGCGCCAGGCGATGGCCGCTGCCCGCCGCGCCGACAAGGAGCTGCAGGCGGGGAAGTCGCGCGGACCGCTCCACGGCATCCCGTGGGGCGCGAAGGACCTGCTCGACACCAGGGGTATCGCCACAGAATGGGGCGCCGAGCCCTTCCTCGGCCGCAAGCCGAAGGCCGATGCCGCCGTCGTTCGCCGGTTGGACGAAGCGGGTGCCGTCCTGGTCGCGAAGCTCAGCCTTGGCGCACTGGCCATGGGAGATGTCTGGAATAAGGGCATGACGCGCAACCCCTTCGACCTGGAGCAGGGCGCATCCGGGTCGAGCGCCGGTTCTGCTTCGGCGGTCGCGGCCGGTCTCGTCGGGTTCGCCATCGGGTCGGAGACGCTGGGGAGCATCGTCTCGCCGAGCACGCGGTGCGGTACCGCCGGGCTGCGTCCCACCTTCGGACGGGTGCCACGGGGTGGCGCCATGCCGCTCTGTTGGAGCATGGACAAGCTCGGCCCGATCTGCCGGGAGGTGGAGGACACGGCCCTCGTCCTGGAGGCGATTGCCGGCTACTCGGCGGGCGATCAGCGCCTCGACCCCGCCCTGCTCGATGCGCCCTTCAACTACAACGCGCGCGCCAGGATCAAGGGATTGCGGATCGGCTATGACGCCCGGGAGTTTCGAGGCAAAGACCGTGCTCTCGCCCGAAAGGGACTGGAGTTGCTGCGCGACGCCGGGTTCGAACTGGCCGCCGTGAAACTGCCGGCAATCCCCCTGCGACCGCTCTTCCTCGGCCTCATGGTGGAGGCGGCGGCCTCGTTTGACGAGCTGACCCGGAGCGGCGCCGACGACCTCCTCAGGCGGCAGTCCGATGATGCCTGGCCGAACCTCTTCCGCGCCGTGCGCTATCTGCCGGCCGTCGAATACATGCAGGTGCGGCGACTACGCCGCCGGGCGATGGAAGCGATCCATGCTCTCTACGAGGAGAACAGGCTACGGCCTTCCTCGGCCCAGGTTCCGAAGGCGGGATGTTGCCGCTGAGCAACTTCACCGGGCATCCCTCCCTCACCGTGCGCACCGGATTCGATGCGACCGGCCACCCCCATGCGCTCACGCTCACCGGCCGCCTCTTTGACGAAGGGACGCTGCTGGCGATGGGAATGGCGCTCGAAAAGGTCGCGAAGGTCGCGCATGTTCGGCCCACCCTGCCTGCCTAGACACCCGAAAACCCGGCTCCATCGCGTTCTGAAGGACAATCACGTGGCGCTCTGGTGGCCATGCAGGGGCTATTCCGGGGTAGAAAACGTGGCAACCCGGTGGACAGCGGGTGACAACGACGCTTTCGGGCCCCAGCGCCCTGCTTTGTATATGGAGTGTTAGTGGCCGGCTAGTGGATGGTTGGGAGGCATTCAGTTGAGAGGTAGCCAGCAAGTGAACGAGACCCCCACCATCATGATCGTCGACGACCGGGCCGAGAACCGTGTCGCCCTCCAGGACGCCCTCGGCCGCCACGGCCTCCAGGTCGCAGCCAACGGCCGGCACGGCATTAACGCCCACCACGTGGCCGCCGAGATCGAGCCGGACATCGCCTTTGTCGGCGTCGAAGAGCCGCTCGCGCGGACCATCATGACCGTCGACTACATCCGCGACCTGAAGCCTTCGACGGTTGTGGTCGCCTACTCCTCGCGAAAGGATGCCCCGTTCGTGCGCCGGGTCATGCAGTCGGGTGTTTCCAACCTGCTGCACGCGCCGCTCCGCCAGAAGGAGCTCGATGCAGCCATCGACAAGTCGCTCGGCGACTTTGCGCGCCAGCGGGCCGCCCGGAGCACCGGCAAGTACGCCGGTGGCACCGTCTTCGCCGTCGTCGGCCAGAAGGGCGGCATCGGCAAGACCACCCTCGCCACCAACCTGGCAGCGGTGATCGCCAGCCAGAGCCAGAACTCGGTCCTCCTCATCGACCTCGACACGCGATTTGGCGACGTGGCCGTGATGATGGACCTCGAGGCCGAATTCACCGCCGCCAACGCCGCCAGGAGCATCTCGACCCTCGACCGCGACACTTTCCGGGCGATGCTTCAGCACCACGAGTCGGGCGCCTATGTGTTGCCCGCACCCGCCCGCCCCAGCGACTGGGTCAACGTCCAGCCGCACGACCTCGCGAACCTGATCGAGTACGCCGCCGCCCTGTTCGACTACGTCATCCTCGACACCCCGGGGGCCCTCGACGAAGGCGTCGCCGTGGCCATCGAGAAAGCGTCCCGGGTGGTGGTCGTCACCAGCCTCGACCTGACGAGCGTGAAGAACACAAACCTGTTGATGGCCTACATGGAAGGTCGCGGCGTAAACCGGGACCGGGTCTCGATGACTGTCACCCACAACATTCGCGGGCAGAGCGTGACGACCAACGATGTCGAACACCTGCTCGAGACGAACGCGGACTTCGAGATTCCGTACGACCACAACATCGTGAAGGGCAGCCAAACGGGCCGCCCGGTGGTTATCGAGAACCCGACTTCAAAGGCGGCGCACACATATGCGCAGTTCGCCTCGCAACTCACGGGGGAGCGCTACGAGCTTCCCGTGGCCACGCCGGCATCCGGTTTCATGACGCTCCTTGGCCTGGGGCGCCGCGACCGGGAACTGGTGGGGGCGCGCTAGTCAGCAAAGCAAAAGGCGTCCTGTACCTCTCCGCCTTTTCTTTAGCGAAGGGGCCCCGCAAGGGGCCCCTTCGCTGCGTCTGGACGTGCTACGAACTCGGCCGCTTGCGGCCCACCCAGAGCAGGTGCCCCGCCGCCGACAGGAGCCCCGGATCGCCCGCCTGTTGCGATAGCAGGTCGAGCACCGTGCGAATGAGTTCGGGCTGGTGTTCCACGAGGTCGGCCATCGGCTCATCGATACCGGAGGCGAAACTCTCGGCGGAGACGAGTTCCAGCGTGTCAAAGCCGGCCCCTTCCATGAAGGGCGCTATCTCCTGGGGTCGGGCTCCGTACCCGTGGTCGAAACGGCCCGGGTTATCGTTGTCGAAACGACCGTCCTGGAGGACCGACCGGACCCACGCAGGGTCGGCGAGGTGGGCCCGCTCCTCCGGGACAGCGATGCTCCGCCGCAAGAAAACCATGCGTGGCATCCAGGCAACGAACAGCGGCGCACCATGTTTCAGCACCCGGTGCAGTTCGGCGACAACGTCTTCCCTGTCCTTACGCTCCGGCAGGTGATACATCGGGCCGAGGCAGAGGGCCGCATCAAAGCTGGCGCTGGCGAATCGTGACAGATCACGCGCGTCGCCCTCTACGATCTCCTCGATCATTCCGGCATGGGGTGCCCGGGTCGCCTGTTCGCGCGCTATCGCGAGCAGGTTCGGCGACACGTCCATCAGTGTTGGCGCATAGCCTTGTTCGGCCAGCCAGAGTGTGTATCGCCCCGGTCCGCCACCGACATCGAGCACCCGCCCGAACCCGGGGAGGTACCGTTTCAGTCGCTCTGTGGTGATGTGGAATTCGATGACGCCCTGCCCGGGCGTGTCCAGGCGGGAGACTTCTCGTTCGTCGAAGCCCTGGTAGTAGCCGCGTACGCGATCGAGATCAGACATGTCGCTTCATCTCCAGTGGTGTGCCGTTCGCCCCGTGCCCCGGACCCCGAGGAGCGGCGTGAAGGTACAGTACGTCAACGCACGGGCGGCATATGCGGCAGAAAACGCTGCCACCGGGGCCACGATGAGCAGCGAAGCCGCGTCAAGGCCGACTGCCTGGTTGCGGATGGTCTCCGAGAATCCGTAGTCGATGGTGTCGAATACGAACGGTCCCAGGAGGCCCATCACGGCAAGTCCTATGGCGATTGCCACTGTCCCCAGGCTAAGCCACCGGTGCATGGCCCCAGCCTCGTCTCGCACATGGCGCGTGTCATGGTGCGAACGGGGGCGAAAGTGAGGGCCACGCGGCCCCCATGAAACTCAGATTCGCTATGGACAGGTTACGGAGACACTTCCCTCGACATCGCCAAACGTCCCTTCATAGGTCACGCTCGATCCGTCGATGACGAGGCCCTCGCCATCAGCAGGGACCGAAGACGTGAGGCTCCCGCCTGCCGTGTAAACGGTCACCGAGCCCAGCCAGCGATCGCCATCCTTGCGAGCGTCGATCTCGAGCTGGAGATTGTCGATTGCCAGCCGGTTGATCTGCACCTCCACGTTGTCGGCTGCTACGTTGCAGTCGAAACTCTGTGCCCCGCTGACCGGGAAGGAGTAGGTCGTGCCGCCGATGTCTGCCATCGCGTCGCTGCCACCCGCCGCGCCACAGTTCACCGCGAGAGTCATCGTCTCGTCGCGCGCGCTATTGAGGTCGAAGTTCTCCAGGCGTGATGTCGTCCCTTCAAAGCTGAGCGAAGTCTCGCCAACAACGAACTTGTCCGCATCATCCGGCAGGACCGCACTGTACTGGAGATTCTTGCCAGTCCCCGGTTTCACGGTGAGCGAACCCACCCAGTGGTTCCCGTCGAAGGTTGCATTCAGGCTCATGTCATGGCCCTCGGGAGTCTGGTAGTTCACGTTGACCTGGCTCGTCCCGATATCGCAGAAGTAGTAGATCGAACCTGCCGAGACGTACTCGACACGCTGCCCCTCCACTTCCGCCCAGGCCCGACCCGGGTCAGCGGTCAACGAAGGTTCGCCCGAGTTCCCGCCGCCGTTTTCGTTCGACGAACCACCGCTGCCGCCGGCACCGGTAGTGGCTGTCTGATCAGAGCCAGCGTTGTTGTCGAAGGGACTACCCGCGTCATCGTCACCACCACAACTTCCAAGGGCGAGAACCATCAGCATCGCTGGAAAGAGGACAAGGGCATTGAGCAGTGGTCGCTGCATGGCAACCTCCGGGCTTCAAGTGGTGCAGCGCATGATAGCTGCTACGGCGTTGCCACCTACTCGGGCCACTCGGGAAATTCCCTGTTCACCGAGCCGGACCACCTCGGGTCGCGGCGCTCGAAGAACGACGACGTCCCTTCGCTGGAGTCGGCGTGCGCCGTGGTGAAGCTGAAGAGCTTGTCCTCGCGCGCACGGAAGCGCTCGAGATCGATGCCGACGCCTTCCCAGATGAGGCGCTTCGAAATAGCGACCGGAAGCGGCGCCGCGTTCGTGGCGATGTCTCGCGCCAGTTCCATCGCCGCCGGAAGGACCTCTTCCTTCGGCAGGGCGCGGGTCGCCACTCCGTAGTCCACGGCTTCGCTGCCAAGGAACATCCGCCCGGAAAGTAGCAATTCGCTGGCCTTCGCGAGGCCGGAGAGCCGCGGGAGAATGACGTGCGAGGCCAGCTCCGGGAGGACGCCCCGTCGCACGAAGGCGAACGCTAGCTTGGCATCCTCGGCCACGTAGCGGACGTCCGCCTGGAGCGGCCAGGTGAGCCCAATCCCGACGGCCGGCCCGTTGATGGCGGCGATGACGGGCTTCCGTACCTCCATGGGCATCATCTTGCGGAGGTTCTTCGGGATGCCGCCCCAGCCGGAGCCGAAGCTCTCGCCGCCACCCATATCAGCCCCCGCACAGAACCCGCGACCGGCGCCTGTGACAACGGCTGCTCGCACGGACTCGTCGCCGTCCACCTCCGCCATGGCGTCTTCGAGTTCCGCCTGCATGAGCGCCGTCATGGCGTTCAGCTTCTCGGGGCGGTTGAGGGTGATGAGGACGATACCGTCCTGCTTTTCGTAGAGGATCTCGTCGTACCGCATCGCTGGTCTCCCGGTTGGATGCGGCAACGATAGTCCGCAGCGATGGCCACGGCCAGAGACCGTGGATTCTTACCCCACCTGCGAAAGTGTCAGCGGCCGCGTCACATTCAGGTGGAAGCGGCCCCGCGCCGATTTCTCGATGCGAAGATAGTCGCAACGTTCCTCCAGCCGTTTGCGAAGGAGGATGAGCCGGGCCTCGAGGTTGTCCTTGATGTCGGGGAGTTGCAGCGACGGGTCGAGGCGCACTTCCTTATTACTGAAGTCGCAGCGTCCTTCCTCCTGGTGGACGTTCAACAGCCGCCAGAGGATGGCTCCGGCGACACCCTTGATAAGGTACTCGTTGTCGAGGAAAACGCTGTCGTCTTCCAGGTAGTACTTCACCTGCACCGGTGTCTCATCGCACTCCACTTCCTCAGGCGTGGCAGCGGCGGGGTCGCTCGCCAGCGCGGTAAGGGCCATGGCCACCTGGTTCGCGAGGATCGCAACAACGCATTCGTCGTCCGACTGGAAGCGGCCGGCCATCTCGCTCTGCAGGCAGATCATTCCGACCAGGTGGTGGGCGGCCAGCATCGGGGTCACCATCTGGCTCTGGATCGTCGGCAGGCTCGGTAGCGGGATGTCGTCTCCCGCTTCGGCGCCGTGGTCGTCGATCCTCGTCGCCCGCGAATACGACAACTCGCGGCCCATGTTCGTCACCCTCACCGACTGCCGCCGCTCTGCCGCAACCCCGATAAAGCCTTCCCCGATGCGTACTTCCGAGCCCATTCCCGAGTCCGGGAAGCCCGTGCTGGCGACGGTGTAGAGGCTCTTCCCAGACTCGTCGACCAGCATGATGAAGATATGCGGGTGGCCGAGCAGTTCGGTGCAGGCCGCGATCGCCGTGTCCAGCACATCGTCCATGTCCTCGGCCGACGTCAATTTGCGCGAGTACTCCATCACCCGGTCGAGCTTCACGTCCCGGCGCGCCGGTGGAGCAAAGTCGGCGGGCGGATGTGGCCGGCAGGAGACCACGCGCAGCACGTCGACGCCTGTGAGCCGGAAGATATTGGTCATTCCTTCGGCGGCGGCCACCGCGTCGAGGCGCGTCCGCATCCACTCCACCAGCGAACCCTCCGTCTCGGTGCGCTCGTAGACGAGGTCCAGCAGGTAACTCTGCCCGGATTCCGGTTCGACAAGGCCGATCTGGACGTTCGGATTGACGATGGTGTTGGAGTCTGTCTTCTTGAAAAACTGGCGCGAGAGCGCGACGTGGTTCTCATCGATCCGGTGCACGACGGAGATGTAGGTGACGTTCGGGGTGCCATCGGCTGCCACGGTAGCGATGGCGGCGGGGATGATCCCTTCGAAGCAAAGCGGGATCTCGGAAAGCGAAACGTTGGCGGCCGGGGCGGTCACAGTGGTTGTCCTGCCGTCGGGCCGGGAGTCTGGTCGAAAGCGGCATCGACGTTAAAGGTGATCCGCACGACGTCGTCGAACCAGCGATCGCGCAACGACCGGGGATCGTCACCAATGAGTGTCGCCCGCACAAGAAACGCTTCCCGGCCGTTCCGCAGCCACGTCTCGTCGTCGCCGCACTCCGCCGTCGAGTCAACGACCTTGCCCTTGAGCTGGACAGACCGATACGAGACGGGGTCGGCGAGGGTGAGCGCGATATGGCCGTTCTCGGCGATATCGGCGAGCGCCATCTCGGCGCGGGGCTGGTCGATGAAGACATCGATGGCCACCCCGCCGGGTTGGACACGTGGCGACCAGCCGTAGGTCACGTGCGGGAGGCCCGCTTTCGAGGCCGTGCCAACGATGCCGGCAAGCCCGGACTCGATGAAATCTTTGAGCGGTTCGTCAACGCGGAACGCTGTCGCCATGGACGCTGTTTTTGGCCTCAGACGGCTATTTAGGATTCTTTAGCGATCATAGCGCCTTCGCTTAGCAACTCCATAGGGTTCGTTAGGGCGGGTTTAGGAACGCGTTGCCGTCCGATTGGCGATGCTCCCGGAGACAACACACCAGGAGCAAGAACGTGACCTTCGCAAAAGCATTCACCCCCACCACCGTCCTCGACACCGAAGTCGAGGTCGAGCTCAGCCACCTGGCCTCGCGCCTCGTGGGACGCCTCGTCACCGCCGGTGACGCCGACTACGACGAGCTTCGCGCTCTCCCCAACATCGAGTACAACCGGCGCCCGGCGGCCATCGTCCGCGTGGAAGCCACCAGCGATATCTCGGAGGCGGTGAACTTCGCCCGCACCCACGGTCTTGGCCTCGGCGTGCGCGGCGGCGGCCATAGCATCGCCGGGTTCAGCGCCGTGGAGGGAGGCATCATCGTCGACCTCCGCACCTTTAGAGGCGTCATCATCGACCCCATTGCCCGCATCGGCCGTGTCCAGGGTGGCGCCACCACCGCGGACGTCATGGTCCCGGCCGGCGAAGTAGGCCTCGCCCTTTCCACGGGAGATGTGAAGACCGTCGGCATTGGCGGGCTTACCAACGGCGGCGGCATCGGCTGGATGGTCCGCAAGTACGGCCTCACCATCGACAACCTCCGGCGGGCCACCGTCGTCCTTGCCGATGGGTCGGTCGTCACGGCCAGCCCTACCGAGAACAGCGACCTCTTCTGGGGTATCCGCGGCGGCAGCGGCAATTTCGGCATCGTCGCCGAGTTCGAATTCCAGTTCGCCCCTGTTCGCAACATCTATGGCGGCGGTCTCGCGCTGCCGGCCACGCCCGAAGTCCTTCGTGGCATCGTTGACTACGTCAAAGACGCGCCGGATGAACTCACCGTCATCAACTTCATCATGCAGGCGCCACCGGCGCCATTCGTGCCGGCAGAGTGGGTGGGCAAGCCCGTGGTACTCGTTGGTATCTGCTGGGTCGGCGACCATGCCGAAGGTGAGCGCATCGTGGCTCCCCTCAAGGCGCTGGCCGAGCCCATCGCCGACCTCACCGGTGTGATGCCCTACACCGCGCTCTACCAGCTCACCGAGGCAGCCGAGGCCCCCCACATCTGCGCCGTCCGCCAGTTCTTCGCCGACGACATGAGCGACGAAGGCCTGGAAGCGATCGTCGATGCGATCGCCAACGCCACCTCGCCCATGAGCATGGTCCAGATCCGCAGCTACGGTGGCGCCGTGAAGCGGGTCCCGGCCGGTGAAACTGCGTTCGCCAACCGCGACGCCAAACTGTTCGTCAGCTCACTCGCGCTATGGGACGACCCCTCTGCCGATGCGACGCCTCACCGCACCTGGTCCGACGACCTCTACCAGGCAATGCGGCCCGCCCAGACGAAGGGCGCCTACAGCAACTTCGTCGATGCCGATGAGCAGCGCATCCGGGAGATCTGGCCGGGCGACACCTACGGCCGGCTGGTCGCCCTCAAGCGAAAGTACGACCCGGCGAACCTGTTCCGGTTCAACCAGAACGTTCGTCCCTAACCCGTGCCAGCGAGTGGGGTGGTGTTGCCTTTGCTGGTGACGCCACCCCACCCGGCTCCTTCTCGGCCGCCGATCCATATCACCCGGCCTTTTCTTCCGGTACAGTGCCGCAGCGATGGAACGCCCCCGCTACCGGACCTGGATTCGCACTCGCCCGCTGATCATCTTCACCGTCCTGCTTGCCGTTTGCCTCGCGCTCAGTGCCCTGGCTGCCTGGAACCTCTTCTTCCTCGGGTTCCTCGTGCCCGCCGCCATCTTCGGCTACATCCTGCTCATCGTCGGCCTCAGCTACTGGCGCCTCTCGCCCGCGGGCGGCGACTACCAGGACCGCGTCCACCGTCTTCTCGTCGACCGGACAGATGGCACTCGCATCCTCGACATCGGCTGCGGCAGCGCTCACCTTCTCGCCGAAATCGCGCGTCGCCACGGCGACGCCTCGCTCGTAGGTCTCGACTATTGGGGCCGCAACTGGGAGTACTCGCAGGAACTCTGTGTCGCGAACTTCCGCGCCGAAGGATTCGAAGGCCGCGCGACCTTCGTCCGTGGCACCGCATCGAACCTCCCCGCCGAGCTCGGCCAGTTCGACACCGTCGTCAGCTGCATGACCTTCCACGAAGTGCAGGATGTGGACGACAAGACCGTTTCCCTGCGCCAGGCCGTCGAACGTGTCGCCCCCGGCGGGCGGTTCGTCTTCGTCGACCTCTTTGGCGACACGAAGTTCTACCCGGAACCGCAGGCAATCGAACGCGCCATCACCGAATCCGGGGCGCACATCACCGAGAACGCGTCGCTGGCCGCCCTGCTGCCACTGCCCTTCCCCTTGCAGCACAAGCGAGTGCTCGGCGGCGCCCGCCTCATCGCCGGGACCAAACCAGCCTGACATGCTCCACCACCACATCAGCGTTTCCGCGGGAGCCACCGCATCGCCTCACGAACCATGCCGCGCTACGCTTTCGCCATGCGGTATCCGCGGATCGTCGCCAAGGTCGGTACGAGTCTCCTGACGGCGGGCTCGGATCGCCTCGATCTGGAGGCGATGTCCCGCATCGTCGGGCAGGTGGTGCGGCTGCGGGCGGCGGGTCACCAGGTGGCCGTCGTCTCCAGTGGCGCCCAGGCCGCGGGACGCCATCGCCTTGCCCGCTATCTCGGCGATTTCACCCCCAGCCGCCAGGCCTTCGCTTCGGTCGGCCAGAGCCACCTCATGCAGAGCTGGGACGAACTCTTCGACTGGCACGATGTGGTCGTCGCCCAGGTGCTGCTCACCCGCCGCGACCTCTCCGACCGCCTTGGCTACCTGAACGCCCGCAACACCCTCCGCGACCTCCTCGAAGCGGGCACCGTGCCCATCGTCAACGAGAACGACGCCGTCGCCCTCGACCAGGTGCTCGCCACCCGGATCGGCGAAAACGACAGCCTCAGCGCCCACGTGGCGAACCTCGTCGACGCCGACCTTCTCGTCCTCCTCACCGACGTCGACGGCCTCTATGACGCCGACCCCCGCCGCAAGGAGGATGCGCGATTGATCGAGCGGATCGAGCGGGTCGACGCCACCATCGAGGCAATGGCCGATGCCGCCCATGGCCCCGGTAGCGGCGGCATGGTCACGAAGCTGACGGCGGCGCGGATCGCCACCCAGGCCGGCGTCGACGTCATCATCGCCAACGGTCAGCTACCGGAGACACTGATAGGCGCGGCCTTGGGCAACAATCCCGGCACCTTCTTTCCCGCCGCCAACGACCGCATCGAGAGCCGCAAGCGCTGGATCCTCGGCAGCATCAGCCCCACCGGCTACATCGTCATCGATGCCGGCGCCGTGGCAGCGTTGCGCGAAAAGGGCCGCAGCCTTCTGCCCGCCGGAGTCGCCGCCGTCAGCGGCGAGTTCTCCCGGGGCGAATCCGTGGAAGTGCGCGCGCCGGATGGCACGCGGGTAGCTGCCGGTGTCACCAACTACGCCAGCGCCGAACTCCAGCAGATCCGCGGCCTCCGCAGCGACAAGATCGCCGAGACCCTCGGCTACGCTTACGGCGACGAAGTCGTCCACCGCGACAATCTGGTGATGTTGTAGGGCCAGGAGTGGGGCCGCTGCCCACCGTGGCCGCATGCTTCCCTGGATGAGACCGCTAGATGGGATGGCTATCCAGCCACGCGACGACCGCGTCCCGTTCAATCGCCCACTCCGAGATCGCCCGTCCATCATCTGCGGAATACCGGTCATGCTGGGGCACGAACTGCCAATCGTTGGGAGAGCGCTGCGTCGCCCCGCCTCCGGCCAACAAGTGTTCGTGGAAGCGAATTTCGCTTTCGAACGGATAGGCTAGCCAGCGAAATATGTGTGACTGCTCTGGTGGATTGTCGATGGTGGTCACGAATGCCGCCGATTGGCCGGCCAAGAGTTCGGCGGCCTGCGCCTTCCAGTGGTGCTCGTAATCGCGAACGCTCCAGTACCTCAACGAAGACAGGAACAACGAGGAGTAATCATCCAGGTGGATGCGGCCCAACGCCTCGTGCGGTTCGAGTGTCAGGTCTGACGATTCTGACGGATCAATGAATCCAATAGCGAACACGCCGACATCCTAGCCTTTGGTCCTCTGCTATGCTCGAAGTCATGCGGCACCAGTGCATGACAAGAGTCGAACAGGATTGGAACGTTCCGCAATGACCTTTCCCGGCGGCATGTTCGACCCGGGGCGCGACCCTGCCAGCCTCGATGCTGGCGTAAAGGCGAAGACCAGCGAGTTGAAGCGCCAGGCCGTCCGTGGCGAGCGGAACATTCGTCACGGCTCCGCCTCGATGCGCCCTTCCCTCTGGCAGCGGCTGCTTGTCTGGCTCATCCTCGCCGCTTTCGCACTCTGGATCGGCGCCTTTGCCTACCACGCCTTCACCGACGACGGCCCGCCTGAAGAGCCTCCCGTCACAAACCAGCCCTAGCCGTCACCGCGGGAACGGCGTCTCCTCGCCCTCCGCTACCGGGATATCGAAGGCGTTGAGCGTCATCGAGACGGTCGTGTAGTAGCCGATCGTCGCGATCAGTTCCGCCAGGCCCTGCTCCCCGAACTGCGCGACCGCCCGGTCATACAGTTCTTTCGGCAGCTCGTGGGTTTCGTGGATGGCGCGGCTCACGTCGACTGCCACCAGTTCGTCGGCCGGCGCTTTCGTCGGTGCCCGCAGGTTCATCACGTCGTCCAGTGTCTCCTCGCTCACCCCGAACCGTTTCGCCGTCCGTGAATGGGCGACCCACTCGACGTTGCTCCGCCAGAACCTCGCCGTCACGCAGATCGCCAGCTCGACGACGCGACGGTCCAGCGTCGTCCGCTCCCAGATGAAGTTGCCGAAGCTCACCATCCGGCGCGCCAGCTCGGGACTTCGCACCCAGGGGTCGAATGGCCCGCCGAACTGTCCGTCCGCCTTTGGCTCGCGGAAGCGTGCGATGCGAGCGTGCGCCTCCTGCTGTTCGGGCGTCAGTTTGTCGACGGGCAACGGGGTCAGGCGACTGGTCATGGTGGTACCTCGGGAGCGGAATCGGCTCATCCTACCGCGTCCGGCTTGCCCACCGATCGGGTCCGTTGGACCCAGCCATACTGGCCCCTCCAGCCCTCCCTTCGGCCGGAACCTGTGGATACGCTCGTTCTATTGATGAACGCCTGCCGACAACGAAAGACCACATTCGCGACGACTGGCTGAAAGTGAGATGTGAGATGGCAACGAAGATCGATACAGGCGGCATGGCCGGGGCGGTCATGGACCAGATGCCATACGGCCTCTACATCGTCGGCACCCACGATACCGAGGGCGAGCCAAACGGGATGATGGCTGACTGGGTCATGCAGGTGTCGTTTGAACCGCGGCTCGTAGCAGTCGCCTTCGAGCAGGACGCACATACGCTCGCCAACATCCGCGCGACCGGCAAGTTCAGCGTGAACCTGCTTCCCGAAGACGAAGATGGGCGGAAGCTCGCCGCAAAGTTCGCCCAGCCATGGATGGGGGCGAAAGTCGCGGGACGCAGTACAGGGGGAAGGAAAGCCATCCACCACAAGATGGAAGCGGTCCCTCACTTCGTTACCGCAAACGGGTCGCCGGTACCGACAGGGTCGCTCTCGTGGGTGGAGTGCGAAGCCCAGGACTTTGTCCCGTCCGGCGACCACACCCTTGTCATAGGCCGCGTGGTGGGCGGCGATGTTATCCGGGAGGACACGCCGCTGACTTCGTTGTACAGCGGCTGGACTTATAGCGGATAGAGTTCCGCTCCAGATAGCTTCCTGAAGGCGAGGCGGCGCCGGGAATCAGGGGAACACGCCCCTCCGCCGCTTCGCCTGGACCACCCTGTCGATCCCGAGGATCAGCGACGCCATCCGCAGGCTCACCTGCTTCTCCTTCGATGTCGCGAGGACGGAAGCGAACGCTTCCTTCATCAGGCGTTCAAGTTGCCTGTTCACCTCGTCTTCCGACCAGAGGAATTGCTGGCGCGACTGCAGCCACTCGAAGTACGAGGCCGTCACGCCGCCTGCATTCGCCAGGATGTCCGGCACCAGGACGATGCCGTTGTCCTCCATGATCCGGTCCGCCTCCATTGTCGTTGGGCCGTTCGCACCTTCGACCACCAGCCGCGCCTTGATTTTCGCGGCATTCGCTTCCGTGATCTGGTTTTCCACCGCCGCCGGGATCGAGCACATCCACCGGTAGCTCGAGCAGTGCTTCGTTCGAAACCGGATCAGCTTCCGGGTATCCCTCCAGCCAGCGATGCTCAGCCACCCAGGCTTCGACGTCAGTGATCGAAAGCCCGTTGGCGTTGTAGATCCCGGAGCGCGCGTCCGAGACCGCCACCACCTTCGTCCCCGCCCGTTCGGCCAGCCGCGCCGTTGTCGAACCGACATTGCCGAAGCCCTGCACAGCCACGGTCCGCGAGTTGATCCTCCAATCCAACTCCCGGCAGGCCTCCAGCATGCAGGCAACGACGCCCCGCCCCGTGGCCTCCTTGCGCCCCAATGAGCCGCCAATCTCGATCGGTTTGCCGGTCACCACGCCGGGGACCGCATACCCCTTGATCGACGAGTAGGTGTCCATGATCCAGGCCATCACCTGTTCGTTCGTGCCCAGGTCGGGCGCCGGGATATCCCGGTCGGGGCCAATCACGTCCGCAATCTCGGCCGTGAACCGGCGGGTGATGCGCTGCAGTTCGGCCTGCGATAGCTCGGTCGGGTCGATCCGAAGGCCGCCCTTGGCGCCACTGAAGGGCAGCTTCATGACCGCGCACTTCCAGGTCATCCACATCGCGAGCGCGGTCATTTCGCCCAGGTCCACGTTGGCGGCGTAGCGGATGCCGCCCTTGCCCGGCCCCATCGTCGTCAGGTGGTGGACCCGGTACCCGAACACCGTCTCCACCGTGTCGTAGTCGTCGCGGCGGAAGGGGAGGGAGACCATGTAGGCCCGTTGGGGCGTCCGCAACCGCTGCCAGATGTTCTGCTGCAGGTGCATCGCCTCGGCCGCCGCATCCAGCTGGCCGACGGCGAGCTTGTACATCGGCGTGTCCCATTCGAGAGAGCGCACCGGTGAGCTCGTGCCGTGGACGGCAGGTGGTTCGACACCGCTAACCATCATTCGAGCATGTAATTCCGGGGGCATGACGTCAAACGCACACCGTCGATCGGCCGCGCGATGCGGCGCCAATTCCGCTAGTCTCTGCACAAAGAGTTCCAGGGGGTTGAACCATGTCCGAAGCGCCGGCGACCGGCCCCGGTGTCAACCTCAACCTTCGCGTCCGCGGCCTCGGCAAGTCGCCCACCGTCGCCATCAACGAGCACTCCGACCGGCTCCGGGCCGAGGGCCGCGAGGTTTTCAAGCTCGGACTGGGGCAGTCTCCCTTCCCCGTCCCCCGCGTGGTTGTCGAAGCCCTGAGGGACAACGCCCACCAGAAGGATTACCTCGCCGTGCAGGGGCTGCTCCCTCTGCGAGAGGCGGTCGCCAGCTACCACCAGCGCAAGCATGGCGTGAACGTCGGCGCCGAGGATGTCCTCATCGGCCCCGGCAGCAAGGAGCTGATGTTCATCCTCCAGCTGGTCTACTACGGCGACCTTGTCATTCCCACGCCCTCATGGGTCTCCTACGCACCGCAGGCCCGAGATCATCGGACGCCAGGTGCGGATGCTCCCCACCCGGGCTGAGAACGACTGGCTCTTAACCCCGGACCTCCTGGACGCGCTCTGCCAGGAAGATTCGGGGCGGCCGCGGATCGTCGTCCTCAACTATCCGAGCAACCCCACGGGAGGCAGCTATGAAGGCGAAGAACTCGCCGCCATCGCCCAGGTCGCGCGCCGCCATGGCGTCATCGTCCTCAGCGACGAGATCTACGGCGAACTCCACTTCCAGGGCGAGCATGTCTCCATCGAGCGCTTCTACCCCGAAGGCACGATTGTCAGCAGCGGGCTGAGCAAGTGGTGCGGCGCCGGCGGCTGGCGGCTTGGCACCTTCGCCTTCCCGCGCGAACTCCACTGGCTCCTCGATGCCATGTCCGCCGTCGCCAGCGAGACCTTCACCTCCACCAGCGCGCCGATCCAGTACGCTGCCGTGACCGCCTTCGAGCCGAGCATCGAGATCGAACGTTACCTCTGGCGCGCCCGCCACATCCTTCGCGCCCTCGGCCCCGAGCTGGCCCGCCGCCTTCGCGCCGCCGGTGTCGATGTGGTGGAACCGGTGGGCGGCTTCTACCTCTTCCCCGACTTTTCGCCTCTGCGCGAGAAGCTGGCGGCCCGCGGCATTACCACCTCCAACCACCTTGCCCACCGCGCCCTCGAAGAGGCGGGCGTCGCCTTCCTCCCCGGTACCAACTTTGGGCGCCCCGCTTCCGAACTCACCGCCCGCATCGCCTATGTGAACTTCGATGGCTCCGCGGCACTGGCAGCTGCCGAGCAGTACCCGCCCGACGAGGAGATCGACCTCGCCTTCCTCGAGCGCTACTGCGAGGGCCCGCTCCTCGCCGTCGACAGGCTCTGCGAATGGGTGACGGCCTGAAGTGGATCAATCGCATCCACCATGCACGCGTCGGTTCTGCTAACTTCGCTCCGGCTTGCGGTTGTAGGCGCCCGGGACCATGAACCGCCCTTGCGTTTGCAGCGCACGGTCGTCTTCATGGGCGACCAGGGCGTCGCGGGCCATATAGAGCGCGTCTCCGAGGACGGTGTTTCCGTAGAGCCAGCGGGCCAGGTCATCGGGGCCGGGCACACGCGACGCAGGTTGCGCGGCGGCAGCTTCCATATAAAACGCGCGCAGGTCGTCGGCTGCGAAATGAAGGAGCGCCGGCATCGGCACCGCCCCACCTTCCGGCGTCTCCCCAATCACATCGAATGCCGCCGCCGCAATGAGTGCCGCCAGGTCGTCCACCCGTTCCGGACGAAGGCCGCTCGCCCCGAATCCGCTGCGGCCCTGCTTGCGGACAGCCTGTTCATGCCAGGTCTTCAGGCGACCGATTTCCGCCGCCAGTTGCTGCGCGAACGCTTCGCGCTCGTCCGCCGGCTCTGGCGGTGACGGAAGCGGCAGCGGGCAGGCCCAGGCGTCTTCGTCCTCATCGGCGGACATGGGGCCATCATCGGGAAAGTCTTCGAGCACCGGCCCGGCCCCGCGCTCGAGGAGGCCGAGCGTGGCCCGGAGGACGCGCATCTGCAACTCCGGGTCGTTTGGCGCCCCGAAGGGCCGTCCCAGGGGGAACGGCACCCAGAGGGCGCGCGGTGGCTTCTCCTTCTCCGTATGGGGACGGATCAGGCTGATACCCGTTGTCGCAAGGCCCTCGGTTTCGAGGTAATGGCTGAGCCCGCCCACGGCGCGCGTGCAGAACGGTCAGACGGGGACGAGGAGGGCGACGTTGACGCCGTCCTCCTTCAACAACCTCGCGACTTCGCGCGCCGATGGCTCCATGACCGTCGGGTCGGTCGCGCCCATGAACGAGTAGTGCCAGCTGGCGGACGACGCGATCGTGCCCTCGGCAACAAGCGTACGCAGGTGCTCCAGCGGGAACACCGTATTGAGGTCCTGCTGGAAGCCGGAACGATCGAAGTTGATGCTCACGTGCGACATCACGATGTCGCCGGGGGCAACGTCACCCGGCAGGACGCGATAGTCGCCGGCGCCGCCCCGGAAATTCGCATCGCCCCGGCGATGGATCCCGGCTGTGGTAACAATCGCCACACGCGCTTCCGAGAGCGGGGACGCAGGCGTCCATGAACCGACCGGGAGATCGGGCATCTCCATCTCCTGGTAGAACTTCGCCGTTGCCTCAGGCAGGTCGGTCAGCCGGACCATCCGCCCTCCTTCGCCTCTGGCCACTGTCCCGTCGCCATAGCCAACTGTTACAGGGTTCGCTCGAAGGCCGCGCCCCCCATACGCTCCGCAGGTGACGCTTTCGATCACATTTCACGGCGCCGCGGGCACCGTTACCGGTTCGTCGTATGAGGTGCAGGCAGGCAGCCGCAGCATCCTCATCGATTGCGGCATGTTCCAGGGCCTCAAGGAACTTCGCCTGCTGAACTGGACAAAGCCCACCTATGACCCGAAGGCGATCTCGGCGGTGTTTCTCACGCACGCCCACATCGATCACTCTGGCATGCTTCCCCGTCTCGTCCGGGAAGGCTACAGCGGCCCCATCTACGCAACGCAGGCCACGCGCGAGCTCGCAGAGATCCTCCTCCGCGATGCCGCCCGCATCCAGGAGCAGGACGCCGAGTACGCCAACCGGAAAGGCTTCAGCAAGCACTCCCCGGCCCTGCCATTGTTTGGCAGCGACGATGCCGAGGCTGCGATCAACCAGTTCGAGACACTGCCTTTCGGCGAGATAATCGACAGTCCCGAGTTTTCGCTCTGCTTTCACCAGGCGGGCCACATCCTCGGATCGGCTTTCGTCGAACTGACGGCGAATCTCGAGGCGGGATACAGGGTCGTCTTCAGCGGGGACCTCGGCCGCTCGGAACGGCCCCTCCACCTCGACCCCGACCCCCTGCCCGCCTGCGATACCCTCGTGCTCGAATCGACCTACGGCGACCGCGTCCATGACCACCGGCCCATTTCCGAGCAGCTTGCCGGGCCGTTCAACCGCGTGATCGACCGCGGCGGCATCATCCTCATCCCTGCCTTCGCCGTCGCGCGCGCCCAGCTGGTCACCGTCTACCTGAAGGAGATGATGGAGGCGGGGACCTTGCCTCGCATACCGGTCCATATCGATAGCCCGATGGCCGTCGATGTCACCCGGCTCTACCTCGACAACATCGGCTCCGGCGAGCTCGACCAGCTGCCGGGGGGACTCTTCCCGCCCGGCACCACCCTCCATCGCAGCGTCGAGGAGTCGATGGCCCTGAACGACCTGAAGGGCCCTCGCATCATCATCTCCTCCAGCGGGATGCTGACCGGCGGCCGCGTGTTGCACCACCTCCGCCGCCTGCTCGCGGACCCGAAGAACATGATCGCCCTTGTCGGCTACCAGGCCGAAGGCACGCGCGGGCGCCGGCTCCTGAATGGCGAACGCACGCTGCGGATGCACGGGATGGATGTGGCGGTCCGGGCCGAGGTTTTCGATGTCCACGGCTTCTCGGCCCACGCCGACCAGGACGAACTCGTGGAGTGGGCGACGACGACGCCCGAGCCCGTGAGCGAAACGTTCCTCGTGCACGGGGAGCCGCAGGCAGCGAGCCACCTTGCCGGCCTCCTTCGCGCTCGTGGGCGCAAGGTGACGATCCCCGCTCGCGACGACCGGTTCGAGCTCGGCCCGGAGGGCTGGCGGAAAACAGCCTCGGAAATGGTGTAAACAACGCAGATCCGAAGGGTCAGGAGAGGACGTTCGGGCGATGCGAAGGTTGGATACGCCGGCAGCTGCGTTGCGACAGGAGATCGACAGCGAGCATCAGCGCCTCCGCCGCCTGCTCGAAGGCAGGGACCTCGCCGTACTGTCGGAACAGCCTGCCAACGGGAAGTGGTCCGTGGCCCAGAATCTCCGCCACCTGGTGTTCGCAGAGCAGGTCCAGCTTCGCCGATTGATGCCCGCCGGCGCTCGCCGCGACGAGGTCATGACGCCTTCGGAACGGGACCGGGCCGAACGCATGAACACCGCCGACGCTGTCAGCCTGGACGAACTCCTTGCCCGGCTGGCAAGCGTGCACAACGCCACCCGAGTACTGGTCGAGGACGACAGCGCGGCGGTCCGCAAGGGTCTCGACACCAACCTTCGCCACATGCGCGCCCACATCCTCACGATCGAACGCCTGTTGCGAAGAAAGGCCTGAGCACACCCCCCGTGTCATGGGAAATGGCTGCTTGACTGCCGCCTGTGATCGACCCGCCCTTCGCGTAGACTGGGCCTTATGGGGCAGGTAGACCGAAACGGAAACCCCGTCAGCACCGCTTCCGATACGGCGGCCGCGCGCTACAACGATGGTGTCGACCGCGCGATCAGCAACGGCGCCTTCATCGTCGAGACCCTGGAGAGTGCCATCGAGGCCGATCCCGGCTTCGCCCTCCCCTATGCCGCCCTTGCCCGCCAGCTCCAATTCGTCGGCCGGATGAAGGACGCCCGTGAAGCGATCGCCCGTGCCCGAACACTCAGCGCCGGGACATCCCGCCGCGAACAGGCGCACGTCGCCGCCATCGCCACATGCATGGAAGCCGACAGTGAAACCGCCCTCGCAACCGTGAGGGAGCACATCGCCGAATTCCCCACCGATGCCTGGGTGCTCTACCAGGCGACCGGCGTGTATAGCCTCGTCGGTTTCAGCGGCCACCAGGACCGGGAGCAGGAACAGATCGCGCTTCTCGCCCCGCTCACAGAGGCCTACGGCGACGACTGGTGGTTCCTTGCGGCGCTCGCCTTCGCCGAAAACGAGCTGAACATGCACTCCGAAGCGCGGACCCATGCCGAACGCTCCATGGCCCTCTACGGGCAGAGCGGCGCCACGGCCCACACCGTCGCCCACATCCACTTCGAATGCGGCGACGTGGCGACCGGGTCGTCCTTCCTCGCCGGATTCCGGCCCGGATTCGAACCGGAAGCGGCAATGTACGGCCATCTCGCCTGGCACCATGCGCTCTTCGAACTGATCCTTGGCAACCTCGATCGCGTCGACGCCATTTACGAATCGGAGCTGGCGCCAGCCGTATCGAAGGAGCCCGCATTGGGCCGGCTTGCCGATGCCGCATCCCTGCTCTGGCGCCTGCTCCTTGGCGGCCGCAACGGCGATCTCCCCTGGGCCGACCTCAGTGCTTACGCAGCCGAACGCTTCGCCCAGCCCGGGGTCATGTTCGCCGACGTGCACTGCGCCCTGGCCCACGCCGCCGCTGGCAACGCCGAAGCGCTGGACGGCCTCGTTGCCGGCCTTCGCGCCCGCGACGCCGCCGGCAAGCTTCCCGCCGGTTCGGTCGTGCCCACGATCGCCGAGGCCATCGGCCACTTCGCTCGCGGAGAGTATGAGGAGACCGCCCGGCTCCTTGAACCGCGGATGCACGAGGTTGTCCGCATCGGCGGCAGCCACGCCCAGCGCGAAGTGGTTGAGGACACCCTGATCGAGGCCTACTTCCGGGCGGGAGAATTCGAGCGCGCCGAAGGCCTGCTCCGCGAGCGCGTGGAGCGCCGCCCAAATCCTCGCGACGACCGCTGGTTGGCCCGGGCCCTTGCCCGCGAAGCCGTGCCCGTGTGACGCAGAAAGATACGATGACCGTGCTCAACCGCCACATCCTGACCGACAAAGCCTTCCTTGCCACTGCTCGCCTGCGCATGGGCGAAGCCTTCTCCGAAGGGGCTGTTTCGCCGTCGTTCGAAGAGCACATCGACTCTCTTAGCTTCGAAATGCCGCAAATCGCCGATGGCGGCACCCACGAGTTCACCATCGAGTCGGCGGCCGGGCCTATGGAGGCCGCCTACGATGTCCTGCTCTGGGCCGACCCCGCGGCGCCCACCGTGATCTGGCACCACAAAGGCGGCGAGATCCCCTTCGACCACATCGCCCGCCAGGTCTTCGTCAGCGAGCACCCGATGGAAGCGAACGTCATCACCGTGCGCCTTCCCTTCCACCGTTCGCGCAAGGAATTCAAGTCCGGGCTCGCCTACCTCTCGCGGTTCATCGCAATGATGGCGGCAGGCGTGCAGGTGACGGAAGAATTGCTCCAGTGCCCGGCGCTCGGCCGTTCGATCCATACGATGGTGGCGGGCTATAGCCTCGGCGGCTTCGTCGCCAACCGGCACCATCTTCGCTACAACAGCGCCACGAGCTATGTACCCTTCATGGCCGGCGCCGCCCAGGGCGAACCGTGGCTCTCGAGCCTTCCTGTGGCCGCCATTGCACGCCAGCGCCCCGACGCGCTTCGCCAGTCGCTCAATTTCCAGAACGAGTGGGCGGCCATGGAGCACCCGAATGTCCATCCCGTGCTTGGGCGCTACGACCAGGTCTGCCGCTGGGACGTCCAGCGACCGAGCTACGGCGACACGCGAGCCGCCGCCTGGGGAGTGGGCCACGTGACCGGCTGGCGCTCAACCGCACGCGTCCGTGCAAAGATCCTGCGCCACCTCTTCGAGCCCGAAGCTTCGCTGCCGCCTGCCTTGCAGAACGACGGGGCAGGCGTTCGCCCCTAGTCATGGTGGCCTACGTCTTGCGGGCCGCCACCCCGGCCGATGAGCCGTTCGCTCGCCGCCTCCACCGGGAAGCCTACGAAGATGTCGTGACACGCCAGTTCGGCGAATGGGATGCCGCTCGCCAGGTCGCCTTCTTCGAAGCGAAATGGGACCCCGCGCACTACCGGGTGATTGAGGTCGAGGGCCAGCTGGCCGGCATCGTCGCCACGTCCCCCCGGGACGACGAACGCTTCGTCGACGAGATCCAGCTCTTGCCGGCGTTCCAGTCACAGGGAATAGGCAGCGCCGTGTTGCGGGGAATCCTCGAGGATGCGATGGCAGCTTGCCTGCCGGTCAGGCTACGTGTGCTGCGGCTGAACCGGGCGAAAGCACTCTACGAACGCCTGGGCTTCACGACCTACGACGAGACTGAGACGCACTTCCTGATGGAGTGGCTGCCGCCCGCCTAGGCTGCCCGGTTGTCGCGTTCCTTCGCAAAGGCGCGCACGCTCGGCGGCAACAGCAGGCCGTCATCCTTGCGCTTCCGAAGCTGGCGAATCTCGGCATAGATGCCGAGGTGGTGGCCAACGTCGGCGATGATCAGGAAGACTGTGAACGCCGGCATCGCCAGCGCCCATTCGGCCGCTCCCAGGGCCCCGGCCGCGAGCGAAACTGCGGCGGCAACGCCAAACGGCGCCCGGACACCCCAGTGCCAAAACCAGATCATGCCGTAATCATCGGCAGCGCCGGCGGCGCGCTAGAGGGTTGCCGCGTGCTCGAGAAATTCGAGGCGGTTGCCGAAGGGGTCCCAGGCGTAGAAGCGGTGGTAGCCGGGGAGCGGCTCGTCATCCTGGACTTCGGCGCCGGCAGCTTCCAGGCGAGCGCGCAGATCTCCCAGGTTCTTGAGGACGAACGCCGGGTGACGGCGGCTTCGTGGCGCCGGCTCCTCGACGCCAAGGTGGATCTCGTGTGAACCGACGCGGAACCAGCAACCGCCGCGCGCCTTCAGGTTGTCAGGCTTCTCGATCTCCTCGAGGTCCAGCACCTCGCCGTAGAAACGTCGCGCCTCCGCCTCGCCTCCGGCGGGCAGGATCAGTTGCACGTGGGCCAGGCCAATCCACTCCATACCTTGCCAGCGTACGGCGAGCGATGCCCCGGAGACAAAAAGAGCCCCGGGCGGCTGCCCGGGGCTCTTCTCGTTGTTCCTCCCCTTGCAGGGGGTCTTGCTTAGGAGCGCTTGCGGCCGATGGCCAGGAAGCCACTCCCCATGGTGATGGCGGCGAGTCCGAGGAGGACGAACAACATGTTCGTGCCGCTCGTGCTGCCGGCCAGGCCCGAACCGGAGTCCGGGGCTATCGGCGTTGCCTCGTTGCCGGGGCCAGGCGTCTTCGACGCCGCGACGGTCTCGACCGGTGTCGGGGTGTCCGTCGCCTCAGCGGTCGGCGTGTCGGTCGCCGTCTCCGTCGGAGTCTCGTCGTGTCGTCGGCGTGTTCGTCGCCGTCGGCGTGTTGGTCGGTGTTTCTCCCGTCCCAGGCGTGGTGCCCGGGTCGCGGCGGTTGTGGAAGGTCACAGCCTCTTCATCGCCGGGGCCAATGTTGACCACCTGCGTGGCCGAAGGTGTGACGCTGAAGCCGTTCGTGTTCGCATCCACTTCCGTGACGATGTAGTTCGCGCACGGGAGCAGGTTGGTCCAGACGATCGTGCCACTGCCGTCGGTCGTCCCGTCCTTGTGGACGCCACAGCCGTCGAGGTCGAATTCCCAGCCGGCCACGCCAACGTTGCCGACGTTATCGGTCACGGTCTTGACGACCGTGATCTTGCCCTTCGGCTGGTTGAAGAAGTCGACCTTGAGGGTCTGTCCAGGGCGACGACAGACCCGTCCGGGTTGCGCCGGCGGCGGGGCTGTCAATCGACGATCGGGTCGAGCCGGCGCGATGCCCACTGGTGTAGACGGAGCCGACGACCGTGTGCGAGACCTTAGGAGTTTCGCTGATGGTCCAGGTGCCGTCTCGACGCCGAGGAAGGCGGCAACGCCGCTGCCATCGGTATCAAGTCCGTAGACCTTGCCGAGTGCGTCGCCGCGCGTGCCGGTGATCGTGATGTGCCAGCCCGAAAGCGGGCCCTCACTGGCGTCGTTGGCGTCGAAGTCGCCGTTCACGTCCTGGAACTTGCGGACGATGATGTTGCTCGCGCTCAGGACGCTGCCGCAGGTGCGGTTGACGTAGGCAACGTAGGCCGTGCCGCCCGGCGCAACAGAGAAGTTGCCCGTGGCCGACGACGCACCCGAGGTCTGGACGTCTCCCGCCGTGATCGGTGAGCTCGACGAAAGCACGAGTGTCTCGTAGTCACCGCTGAAGACTGGAACCGTCCGCTGGGAGCAGAGCGGCGTCATCGCTTCCGTCTCGGTGAAGCTGAAGTCGCCGGGCGTGATGTACCACTCCCGGGTCTCCGTCGTCGTCGCGGCGCTGAAGTTGTAGATGAGGTCGCCGGAGGGGATGTCGCTGGACGTGCTCGAGAAGTTCCAGGTGTTGGCACCGGGGATATTCTCGAACTTCGTCAGGACAACCTTCGCCAGGCGCAGGTTGTAATGGCAGAAGACGATGTCTTCACCCGCCTCGAGCTCAGTGCCTGGCACCTGGTCCAACTCGCTCACCTCAAGGTGATCAAGCGCTTCGAGGGCTGGACAGCCGATCTCGCCGTCGTCGTAGGTTCCGACGAGCGTGGTGATGTAATGGTAGCCGGGGCCCGGGTCCTGCTCGGTCGCCCCGTAATGACCGGGCACGGCTTCCTGGACATCAGGCGTCTGCTGGGTGAAGTCGGCGACGTAGTCCTGGGTGTCGTCGAGATAGTTGTGAACGTCGGCATGGAATTCGGTCGTATCGGTCGGGTCGTTCACAACCACTTTGACGTTGTGGATGTGGCCGGTCCGGGGATCGGCCTTGTTGGTGAACGTCACAGATGACGTGTTCGGGTCGACGTCAGCAGTGCCCTGGGGATGCTGGCCCGACAGGCTTGAGTGCGGGTAACCCGACGCCTGGCCGTTCCAGGTGCCTGGCAGGTTGCCACCGGGTAGCCAGTCGCCTTCCCATTCAAAGACGTGGAGGGTTGCGTCCTCCGGTATGGAGAACGTCTTGCAGACCTCTTCGCCAAGGGCACCGTCCGTGTCAGGGTTGGGCTCGTAAGCTTCAAGGGTGAAGTTTTCGGAGTGGTCCGGCCAGCTCGCGGTGAACTGGAACTCGCCGCCGTCGATGACGCCGTCGCCGTTGCCTTCGACAACCTTGCAGACATCGACGTCGCGGGTTGCGAGCGCATTGAAGCCGACGCAGTGATAGGTCTTGCCGGCGGTCAGATCATGTTGTCCGTCGGTGTCTTCGATCCGTTCCCAGTTGTCGTAGTTCAGTACGTCGGCTGAGCAGTAGAACTCGGCCGAGACGTCGTCACGCGGAGCGCTCGTGTCGCCGCTGAACGGGATGTAGTCGGACTGCAACTTTTCGCGAGCCCAGAGATTCTGGAACTGCCCGATGTCGATTGTCGCCATGGCTGGCGTCTGCGAACTGGCAGTGCTGCCGGAAGTAGCGGTGTCGAAGTCGGTCAGGGCAGTGTCGTTGTCGTCGTTGCCCGGGTTGTTGACGGGCTCCGCACCCCATTCGAACTCCCAGCCATCGACAAAGTGGCAGGCAGGGTGACCGGTCACCCAGGTCGCTGCGGTGGTCGCCGAGATGTCCGCCGCGCCGTCGCCCCAGTTGGGCAGGTCGGCCTCCGTGTTACAGACAACCTTCCAGGCCTTGATGGTGATTTGCTGGAGTTCGTTATAGAAGCAGACTTCGTACGTGTAGTTGTCTTGCACGTTCAGATTGATGACGTTTCCAACGCCGAACGACTGAACGACGCTCCCGGTTGAGGTCGGCATCTGGGAGGGGCAGACCCGGCCGTCCCCAGGGAAGATGCGCGCCCAACCAATCGTCGTGTAACCGGGTTCAGCCTGTTCCGTGATGGTCTGGTCGCCGACCGTGATGTCTTTGTATGCCGACGTCGTTTCGTCCTTCACGGTGAAGTTGGTGGCGGGTGACGACAGCGAGATGTCGAAGTCCGTTTGGTCGCCGGACACGTTCACCACATGCTTGGTGACGTTCACTCTTCCCTTGCAATGTGTCCCATCGAAGTGAAGGTTCCAGGAAATCGTGTTGGGGCTGTTGCCCGTGTCGAGGCTACCCCGCTGCCACCTGAAGATGTCGTCCCCGTCGTCTCCATCGGAGTGACTGGTCGCCGTGCTGTAAGCCCAACCACGAATGACCGTCATGTTTTCGCCGCTGACGGTGCTGACGTACATCAGCTCATCGTCCCAGCGAATGACATCGCCGTGGGCATAGCCGATCCAGTCTTCGTTCACGAGGACGGTGTCGTCAGCATCGACATTGAAGTCCGCGACTTTTCCAACGTTTACCGGCGATTCCCAGGTGCCCGTGTACTGCTGCACCATTCCCGTCGTGTCCACCGGAGCGTTGCCGCTGGCGTTCACGATAAAGACGTTCGTACTGCCCTTGTAGACGAAGGGGTCAAACTCCATGCTGATGGGCGTCGTCCCCGAAGTCGTGAGCACCGCCTCGCGGTAGCCTTGCCAATCGCCAGTCAGGACCTGGACTTTCCAGCGGTCGTCCTGGCAGGTGGGCGTGATGATGTCGCCGGACAGGTGGTGGGCAAACGCGAGCGTTACCACCCACAGTGCCGCGATCGCACCGATCGTGACGGCGAAGAGCCCGAGGCCGGCGAGCCCTGCCTGCCGCTTCCTGCTCTTTCCATAGAGAGCGAGTGTCATTGCTTGTTCCTTCCGGGTTCCGGCAGCTCTGGTTCTGCCTGTTATTGGTGGGAACCCGGAAGGGTGCCTGAAGGAGGCACTTGCATCCAAAACACCCACGCCCGGCACAAAGCCCTGGCGGGTCCCCATATCGAAGCACGGACCGAAATCCGAATGGGCACCCCGCGCCGAATGGTGTCGGGCGGGTGTCTATCGAGTGAAGATTACGTCGACCTGCCCTCCCAATACAAGATCCAGCGGTGTTAGAACACCGTATAAGTGACAATACCCATTGCCCCTTAACCCTGGCGCCCCCGAACGACACCGCGCCCCTTCTTCCGCCGGTTTTGGCAACCGGCAGCTATAACCATCGCCGCAAGGATTGCGCCACACCTGCGGACCGGCTGAAAGCGACGCGAATTACGCACAGAGAAGGCCCCGGCGATTCGCCGGGGCCTTCTCGTGTTGACCGTTGTTCCTCCCCCACAGGGGGTGAGGACTACCGTCGCTTGCGGCTCACTGCCATCAGGCTCGCGCCGCCCGTGAGGACCGCGAAGCCGAGGAGCGCCAGGAGCACTGAGCCACCAGTGCTGCCCGATGCCAGGCCCGAACCGGAGTTCGGAGCGATAGGGGTGGCCTCGTTGCCGGGACCCGGCGTCTTCTCACCGGCCACCGTCTCAACCGGGGTCGGGGTATCCGTCGCGTCGGCAGGCGGAGTCTCCGTCGGGGTTTCGTCGGTGTCCTCAGGCGTGTTGGTCGGTGTGGTCGACGTCTCGGGCGTGCTACCCGGGTCGCGACGGTTCAGGAACGAAACCGTCTCTTCATCGCCGGGGGCGATGTCGACCGATTGCGTGCCCGAAGGCGAGGTCGCGAAACCGTTCGCGTTCGCCGCCACTTCCGTCACGAGGTAGTTCGCGCACGGCACCAGGTTGTCGAAGACGAGCATCCCGGTCGCGTCGGTCGAATCCGTCTTGAAGACGCCACAACCGCTGAGGTTGAACTGCCATCCGCCCGCGCCGACGCTGCCGACGTTGTCGATGACGGTCTTCTCCACGATGATCCGGCCCTTCGGCTGGTTGAAGAAGTCGACGTTGAGGGTCTGGTCGAGGGCGACGCTGAGACCACTGACGGCGGCCCCGCTGGTCTCATGCGAACCGTTGGGGATGCCGTTCAGCAGCCAGTCGCTGCCGACTACCGTGTGGGTCACCTTCGGCGTCTCCTGGATGGTGTAGGTGCCATCGGGAACTCCGAGGAAGGCTGCCACGCCACCGCTCTCGGTGTCCTGGCTCACCGGGCCGAAGCCCGCGGCCGCGCCACCGGTACCGGTGATCGTGATTGTCCAGCCGTCGAGAAGGGCTTCACCAACGTAGTCGGCCTCGATGTCTTCCCACTTGCGGACAATGATGTTGGCGGCTGCGAGCACGGTGCCACAGCCCTGGTTCTCAAAGACGATGTAGGTCGTCTGGCCGACCTGGACCTCGAAGTTCAGCGAGCCGTTGCCGATAACGTCCGTGACCGGGCTCGGGTTCGGCGCCGAACCAATCGCGGCGAGTGCCTGCGTCTGGTAGTCGTCCGAAGTGTCGCCCGAAGCGCAGATGCTTTCGCCCTGGAGCTCGCTAATGGAGTACGAGCCTACCGGGACATTCTCGAAGGTCTGGTCGTCCGACTGGAGGCCGGCGGTCGGGTTGGCCGCAGTCTCCAGCGTCGGGTCGTTGAGGATCGTGGAGCTGAAGTCCCAGTCCTCGGCTGCATCGCTGCGGTGCGTCTCATTCTTGATGAGGACGACCGTGCCGACGGCTTCGTTCACGTGGCAGAAGACCAGGTGGCCGCCCGCCTCGAGTTCGTAGCCTTCGGCCACGATGGCGTTCTCCGACACTTCGGGTGCCTTGCGTTCGCAGATCGGGCCGCCGTCCCAGTAGCCCACGTAGGTTTCCACGTGACGATAGCCGGGCTCTTCAATCTCCGTCGCCGTGTAGTAACCGGGCGAAGCCTTGTCGGCGGCGTAGTTGTCGCCTGCCTCGTGGAACGGGCTGCTGGTGAACGATTCGGTGCCGGCGATCCCGGCGGTGAAGTCGGTCGTGTCCTCGTCAACGTTCGTGACGATCTTCACGTTGTCGATTTCGCCTTCGGAGAGCGTGTTGAACGCGACACAGTAGTAGGTCTGGCCCGCCACGATGTCACTCGCGCCGCTGGTGCTCTCGATGCGCTCCCAGTTGTCGTAGTGCAGGACGTCTGCGGAACAGTACATCTCTGCCGAGAACTCGGGCGTGCTTGTCACCTGGCCGTAGAAGTCGATGTAGTCGGCGAGCTTCTGCTCGCGAATCCACAGCGTCTCGTCGTGCCGGATGAGGAAGTTGCTCAGCGTGCCGTTGAAGTTGACCAGGCCGCTATCGGCGAGGTTGTCGCCAGGATTGCTGACGTCCCAGCCGTACTCAAACGTCCAGGGGACGAGTGAGCATGCCGGGTTGGCGGTAAGGAAGTTCGCTGCCGTGGTGGAGGTGATGGGCTCGCCCACACCGTCGGCGCCACTGCCATCAGCCGCGTCCGGGAAGTAGCTCTCGTTGGGGCAGACGATCTTGGTGGCAACAACGCTTGCGCAGTTGATGCTCACCGTCTCGTCGCCGTTGTCGTTGGTGTCGGCGTTGGTGCCACTAATCGTGGCGTAGTTGGTGATTTCGCCACAGGTTGCGGTGCTGTTCGGCGCAACCGTAAGCGTGGCGGCGTAGCTGCCGGCGGTCGTGCCCGCAGGCAGGTCGCAGTTGACCTGCTGGCCGGTCTTGTTACAGGTGATCCCGCCCTCGTGAGGGCCGGCCACGCTGATGATGTCGAAGGTCGCAGGGACGTCGTCGGTCGCCGTGTTCACAGCCGTCGTCACACCACCGCTGACGTTGAAGGTGATGGTGAAGTCGAACTGCTCGCCAACGTCATAGCTGCCGTCGCCCGACTGGCTCTTGTCCACGCCGACCGTGCCGGCGTTTGGCTGGTTGATGGCGACGCAGTAGTAGTCGCCGCCGGAGCTGACATGCTCTATCCAGTCTTCGTTATCGACTTCGCCGCCGACATCGTTGTGGCACGAGAGCTGCTTGAATGCGTAGTCGCCGTCGAAGACTTCGCGGACCTTCACGGTCTGGTCCTCGCTGATGGCGATTTCTTCGCTCGTGTTGCCGCTGGCGTCGGTGGGATTGCTGAAGGCGACCCAACCGTTGCCGGCGTTGTACTCGAAGTTCCAGCCGGCAGCCACGTCACAGCCGGCCGTCTGGCTGGCGAAGGAGCTGGCGGTCGTGGCCGAGATTGGCCGCGCGAAGTTCAGCGGGTAGGTGCCGCTGAGGCATTCCACCTTGGCGACATGGATCGTCACCTTCGGGTCGGTGTACTTGTTGCGGAAGCAGACGGTGTGCGTCGTGCCGTGGTCGAGCGTCGCTTCAACCGAGCGGTGGTCGTTGTCGGCCGCGTCCCAGTTGATCTCGTCGCAGCTATGGTCCGAACCTTCGAAGACCTTGACGCCCGTGAGCGCCCAGCCCGTCGGGGGCAGGTGTTCGGTGATCGTGTAGTCATCCTCAGTGTCGTCCGCAGGGTCAGGAGCGAACGTGTAGGTGAGCGGATTGTTGACGTCGAACTTGGCGTCCAGCTTGTCCGGCTCGTTGGTGTGGTTGTCGATGTCCACGTAGAAGGCCGTCGACGGGTCGCCGCTCTCGACAACCTTCTTGACGATGATCGTCGTCTCGCGGCAGCTCAGACCGGTGAAGTCTTCCTTGGCGCCGTTGTGGCTGTCGTTGTCTGACGTGCCGACACCAATTCCGGGGCCCCAGTCAACTTCAACGCTCACCTTATTGATAGGCGAAACGCTCTGCTGGAAGTTGTAAGAGTCACCGCTCCATTGCGGGTAGTAGGTCGTCGGGCCAACGTCGTCGACCCAGATCCGCACCCGGGCACTGTTCGTGCCTGAGGCAAACTTCGTGAATGCCACGGTGACTTCATCGCAGTCGGCCGAGGCGGATTTGACGTGCGCTGAGGCGAGCGATGCCGCCCACAGCGCCAGGAAGGTGCCGAGCAGCACCGCAGTCAGGCCGAGTCCGATGAGGCTCGCCTGCCGCGGTTTGCTCTTTCCGTAGAGCGCTAAAGTCATGCGTGTGTTCCTCCGCTGACGGAACGTGGCGGCTCGCGCCTCGGCGCGAAACCTGGATCTGCTCCCCGATATCACATGGACGACGACGCCACCCCGCTTGCCTCAGGCGAAGCAAGCCATCCCCACGGGACCATTTCTCGATGTGGGCTCTCACACTGACCGTGGAACCCCACTCCGGTCCCGGGTGACAGGCTGCTGGCCTGTCACCTGCCGTCCACTCTGCAGCGACGGCCTGGCCACCCCTTGGTCACGATTGTGCCCTTTTAGGTGAACGTACGGTTAGCGTATGGGTTGACACACAGGACTACAAGATTTCTCCACGTGATGGCGCATAAGAAGGATGTAAGAAATAGGTGACTGGCCCTTCAGGACCCGGTCCAGCCCCTTCTTTTGCGCGGCTCTTTACCCTCTTCTTGCCCGATTTGCTCGCCGCGCCTCTTCCTGCGATCGTGGATTGATGCTCAAAGCGGGTCAGCCTGCTCCGGACTTCGAGGCCCCACTCGATGACGGCACGACCTTCCGCCTCAGTGACTTCCGGGGCAAGAAGAATGTCGTTCTCTATTTCTACCCGAAGGCGGGCACCGCGGGCTGCACAAAGCAGGCCTGCACCTTCCGCGACAACTACGAGGCGGTCAGCGCCTATAACGCGGTCATCGTTGGCGTCAGCACCGACACCGTCGATGCCCAGTCCGATTTCAAGGCCCAATACAACCTCGGCTTTCCCCTCGTTGCCGACCCCGAAAAGCGCGTCACGAAGCTGTACGACGCCCTGGCGATGTTCGGCATCATCCGCGCCCGCGTGACCTACGTGATCGATACCGAAGGCATCATCCGCTCGGCCTTTCGCCACGACCTCGCCATCGACAAACACCTCGTCGACGTTCTCGAAGCGCTGAAGGCGATCGAGCGCACCCCGGCGTAGCCGGGATCCTGGCGCACACGGCGAGCCATCCTCACTCTTCCCGGATCGTGACGCCGGCGCCGGCATGGATCGTCACCGTGGCGCCGCCCGTTCCTCGGCTGGCCGTGTAGCGCGTTCCGGTCCCGGCTGCACTCTGGCCGCCGCCAAGGCCCGCAAAGTCGCTGATGTTGCCCGTGGCCGTCTCGGCTACCAGTTCCACCGCCGCGCCCCGGGGCAGTTCCAGCTGGACCGCTCCCTCGGCCTCGATCGAGATCTCGCCGCTGAAGCCCTCCACGCGGACAGGTTCCGTCCCCATGGCGACGATATCGACTGTCGCGTCGGCGGGCGCCGTGATCGTGATCGGGGCGCGTGTGCCCGTGGGGGCAGGTGCATTGTTCGTGCGAAAAGTCCGGGCTGTGACCGTGTCGCCTTCCTGCTCGACCCGCGATTCCAGCTTCGTGAGGTTGTCGAAGGCCTCCGCTTCATCGGCGCCGGTGCCGGTCCGGAAGACCTCGACATGCACCGTGCCCGCCGGCCCCGACGTGACCGTGACCGCGCCGCGCCATGAATCCACGGCGACGTGCGTCCCCGGCTCGACAGCGAAGTCCAGGCTGATGGGCTCAGAGAGCGTGTTTGGCAGGGCATCATCGCCCTGGTTTCGCACGAAGAGGACCGCCGCCACGAACATGCCTACCGCCGCGGCGATGGCGACGGCGATGATGACTTCGCCGATCCGCGGCATCGGCTATCCGCCAAGTCCCCTCAGGACGACCCGCTGACCGGCGTCTTCTGTCACTTCGCCAATCGGCAATGCTTCCGGGCAGGCCTCGCGGATGGCGGCCACGTTGGCGGGGTCTATATAGAGGACAAGGCCAATGCCCATGTTGAAGACCTCGTACATCTCCACCGGCGAGACTTCGCCCCGCTGCTGGATCAGGCGAAACAGGCCCGGCACCTCCCAGGCATCCACGTCGACCTGCGCCGAGAGCCCCGCTGGCAGCGTCCGCGGCAGGTTCTCCGGGTAGCCGCCGCCAGTGACGTGCGCCATCCCGTCGACGAGGTGAATGACCGGCTTCACGTCCTTGTAGTAGGCGCGATGGGTCGTCAGGATCGCTTCGCCCAGCCGCTTACCGCCCAGCTGTGGGGGACGTTCCTCCAGCCTCGTGCGCGTATCCTCGGTCGATTCGCCGTTGGCGATGTCCAGTACGCGCCGGGCAAGGGCGAAGCCATTGGTGTGCAGGCCGCTGCTCGGCAGCCCGAGGAGGATGTGCCCGGGCCTGATCCGGGAGCCGTCGATAATCTCGTCTCGCTCCACGACCCCGACGATGAACCCGGCGACGTCGAACTCACCGTCCGCATAGACGCCGGGCATGTCCGCCGTTTCGCCGCCAAGGAGGGCGACGTTCTCGGCTTCGCAGGCCTTCGCCATGCCCGTCACGAGTTCTCTGCTTCTGGTCCGTCGTCAGGCCGCTGCCGGCGAGGTAATCGAGGAAGAAGATAGGCTGGGCGCCACAGGCCATCACGTCGTTCACGGAGTGGCCGAGGATGTCGGGTCCGCAGAGGTCGAGCCGGTCGGCCGCAAGGTGGAGCTTCACCTTCGTCCCGATGCCGTCGGCGCTGGCGGCGATCACGGGGTCCTTGTAGCCGGCCCCGATCGCGAAGAGCCCGCTGAACGGCCCGGCGTCGCTGAGGACTTCCGGCCGGCGGGCCCGCGCGAGGATCCCCGGCAGGCTGGCCGCGAACTTCGTGCGTTCGGCGATGTTGACGCCGGCCTCGGCGTAGAGGCGGGGCTCGGTCACTGGCTCACCATGCGCTCAGGGTACCCTGCCCCGGGGAGGCGGAGAAGCGGGGAGCGGAGATGCAAACGAGCCCTCCTCCCCGGATGAAGGGAAAGAAGGGCTCGAGACTGGCAGGGAGCGGATCTATCCCTTGGCCGCGTAATGCTGTGCGCGGGTCTGGCCCATGCCCCACATCGCCTGGGCGCCTTCGAGGCTCGTGATCTTCCCCCAGTTCTCTTCGACCCAGTCGACGGACTTGAAGTCCTTCGTGTCGAAGTCGACGCCGGGACCTTTCATCATCTGGGCGCGGTTGTAATGGCCGCCCGCCGCTTCGATGACAAGGCCACTCTCCTTGCAGCTGCTGGAGCCAAGGAAGGCAACCACCGGCGCCACGTGGTCGGGCGACATCTGGTCGAGTCGCTCCTGGGGCATCAGGTTCTCCGTCATCCGGGTGGCCGCGGCCGGGCCGAGGCAGTGGACATTGATGTTGTACTTCTCGCCCTCCATCTTGAGGGTGTTCATGAAGCCGACCATGCCCATCTTGGCGGCGGCATAGTTCGCCTGCCCAAAGTTGCCCCAGAGGCCCGAGCCGGAGGTCGCGAAGACCACGCGCCCGTAGCTCTGCTGGCGAAACACTGGCCAGGCATGGCGGACGAGCGTGTAACAGCCCTTGAGGTGGACGGCGAGGACCTGGTCCCACTCATCCTCGCTCATATTGTGGATGGCGCGGTCGCGAAGGATCCCGGCATTGCAGACGATGGTGTCGAGGCGGCCCCATTCGTCCATCGCCTGCTTCACCATGTTGTAGCCGCCTTCGTAGCTGGAGACGCTGTCGAAGTTGGGGACAGCCGTGCCGCCCGCGGCCTTGATCTCGGCGACGACTTCTTCCGCCGGGCGGGCGTCGCTCGCCTCACCGGTCACCGAGCCGCCGAGGTCGTTGACGACAACCTTGGCACCGAGCTTCGCGATTTCCATGGCATAGCTCCGGCCGAGCCCGCGGCCCGCGCCGGTCACGATAGCAACCTGTCCTTCGTAGGAAACGGTCATATGGATGTACCTCCTGTAGTGGAATGCATGCTACGTGGGCGGTGGGGCCGGTGCGAGGGGCGGGGCATACGTTGTTGTCGGCGCATCTCGCTCTGGCATAATGCCGGGCACGATGCATCGCTTGCGGATTGGCGTCACCAGAAAGCTCGGCCGGAAACCTACGCCAAGACCGACGTCCACCATCGCGTCGAAACCACGACTTGGGCGCGTGAGCACGGAGTGGCGCGGTGACGTCGCCGCGTCCAGTCCGCTTCGCCACGTCGCGTGACGGGACCCGTATTGCCTGGACTGAGGTCGGCCAGGGACCAACGGTGGTCTTCGCTCCGCCGTGGCCGTTCACGTTTCACGCGTTGGGATTCTGGCTACCGGGCCTCCGTCGGTGGCACCAGGGACGATGGGTTCTCTACGAGAGGCGTGGATTCGGTGGGTCGGACCGCGGCGCGGAGCACAGCATCGAACGGTATGCGGAAGACCTGGAGGCCGTCCTCGACGCGGTCAAGATTGAATCGTCGACCGTCGTCGCGATAGCGCTCGGCTGCATGGAGGCTGTCACTCTCGCCGGACGGTCGAACCGCATCCGGCGGATGGTCCTGCAGGCGCCAGCGGTCCGGGAGCGGCATTCTGAAGAAGACCCGTCCCATGTCGCCCTCTGGAGCTTGCTGGACCAGGATTGGGAGACATTCGGGAAGGCATACGTCCGATTTACCTATGGGTGGCACAGACCACTGCCCCCGAATTACGACCACTTGCTCGCTGGAATGAATGCGGAGGACGTGCGAAGTATGCACAACGCGGTGCTTCGTGCCGACATCTGCGAGGCTGCTCGGCACGTCAAGCCGGAAACCCTGGTGATGGCGAGAGAGCAGGCCGCCTCACCTCCGCCAGAACACGCCCGGGAACTTGCAAGGCTCATTCCCAACGCGGCGCTGTTGGTGCGTCCCGGCACGAACTTCGATTCCGATGACGAATACGACGAGGCTATCCGGGCGTTTCTCGCCACCACGACGGTTCAAAAGGGACCGATGCCCGGGGGTTTGCCGACCGTTGCCGAAGCCGCGCTTTCGACTCGTGAATGCGAAGTTCTCTCTCACGTCGTTTCCGGCGCAAGTAATCAGGCCATTGCTCGGTCGCTCGGACGGAGCGAAAAAACTGTCGCCCGCCACGTCGCCAACATCTACACCAAGCTCGGCGTCCACAACCGCGTCGAGGCGGCGAACTGGGCCAGGGAACACGCGATCTTCGCATTGCGTCCCGATTCGCCTACATAAATCTACCCACTACCCAATCCGAAAATTGCATAACTTGCCCGATGCGGAGGGCCGATCGTCTTCGCCATAGTTGCCGGGACCGCAGGTTTGCGGGGAGTCATCGCCATGGTAACGGCATTGGTACAGGGCCCGGAAAATTCGATAAGTCGGCTCGGGGTCGTGGTGCAGGCTGTGCTACTCGGTGGAGTCCTCGCCGGCGCCGGCCTCCTTGCCATCATCATGGCCGGAAGCTCCTACAGGGGAGATGGTCCCTTACGTGAGGACCCGCCTGGTCTTCACGATTCTCCCTCGAACGAGCGCCCGGTTGTGGTGGTGGAGCCGGCGCAGGACCTGCTGGTCGTCGTCCTCGTCGACGGCTCGGGCGACGAAGACGCGTACAACGAACTCGCCATGCGGATGGCAGCCCAGATTCCCGAGCTAAAGGGCCGGCTCCAAATCGAAGCAGTGGTGATGAGGAACGACGCGGATCGGCAGGCACTCGAGGCGGCGCAACACCATGCTGCCGATGTTGGTTGGTTCGAAGATGTCGCCCAGCTGTACCTGCTGGACATGCGCGGCCGGTGAACATCCCCATGTAAAGGGCATCGCCGTCCCTGACCCAACGGGAGAGCGAGGTGCTCGCCCTCGTTGGTGCTGGCTGTACCAACGACCAGATCGCAGCGCGACTCTCGCTCAGCCCAAAGACGGTCGCGCGACACGTATACAACATCTATGCAAAGCTCGACGTCCACAACCGCGTCGAGGCGGCGAACTGGGCGCGAGAGCACGGGGGGGCTTGATGGGCGAAAACCCGCCGGTCCGGTACGCCACCGCGCGCGATGGAACTCGCGTCGCGTACGTGAAGTTCCCGGGCCAGTCGCCACCGTTCCTGCCCTCGTACACGCCGGGCTCGCCGTCGCTCTTGATGAGGCTGAGCTGGCCAGACGGCGACTATCTGCAACGGGTGCGGAACTTCGGTCGTGAGCGCAGCACAATTTGGTTCGACCCCCGCGGAACCGGGCTCTCGGGCCCGATCCGGGAGTCATTGACCATCGAAAATCTCGCCGACGATGTCGAGGCGGTCGTCAACGAGATCGGCGAGCCGGTCGATGCGATGGGCGTTGGTCGCGGTTGCCATGCGCTTCTCGTGCTGGCGGAACGCAGCCCGGGCTGCGTTCGAAGCCTTTTCCTGTGCAAACCGCCTCTGCGCTACTCGTGGCAGCATGAGCCGATAAACAGGCCCGGGTGGGAAGCAGACTACCGTGGCCACTTGCGTGACATCTTCCTTACCTATGGCGTGCCACTTCCTGCGGCCACGTCTATCGCGATGACCTGGGAACACGCTGTGCCGCAGGCGTCTTTTGCCTCCTACTTGCAGGCAGCTCAGGGCTACGACCTCGCACCTCACGCAGCGAAGATTCGTCAGCCTGTCTGGGTCACTGGCCACCACTCGGACCCTGGAGACGCATCCAAGCTGGCGTCGATCTTGCCGGACGCGACGGTCTCCATCGCCGGCCCGGAAGCGCCCAGCGCGGTCTTCGGAGCCTGGACCCGCGAGGACTGGGACCGGAATCTCGGCGCCCGCCTCGGCGATGCGCCACGCCCGAAGGCGCCGTTATCCGTCGACTCCGCTGCCCTCGGACTCAGCGAGCGCGAACTCGAAGTTCTCTGCCTGCTCGCGGCTGGAAGATCCAACGGGCAGATCGCCGAGGCCCTGACGCTCAGCGTCGCGACCGTCGCCACGCACGTTCGCCATATCCTCGAGAAGACCGGGAGCGCGAACCGCACCCAGGCGGCGCTCTGGGCCCGCGACCACGGCCTCCCCTAAATCCCCCGCCCCCACACGCCCCGCAGTTCCGCCATCCCCTCCTCCGGCAGCGCTCCCATCTCCTCGGCTGCCAGGGCCTCCTCCAGGTGCGCGATCTCGGCCAGCCCGATGACCACCGTCGAGAGCCGCAGATTCGGCGAGGGCGAAACGGAGGGCTGTTTGGGCGCGGGTGCCGTGGCGGTTGCCAATCGCATCGAAGACGGTGGCCGCCTTCGATGCCTCGCTCTCGATAGTGTCGCCGGGGGTGAGGGGGCGGCCGCGTGAGGCATCTGTGCCGCTGGCCACGACGCCTGCCGAGAACACGCGGATGTTCATCGCCGCAACCCCGTTTGCTTCGCAGGCCGCGAGGATCCCGTTGAAATGGTAGACCGGCCAGGCCGCCGGCACGGGTCCCGCGGCGCTCGGGTTCAGGAGATTGAAGTACACCTGGGCCGAGTCGATCCGGCCGCTCCCGATCACCCGGAGGATGGCCGGTGTCTCGCCCAGCGCGGTGATCCCGAAGTGCCGGAACAGGCCCTGGCTCCGCAGCTCGTCGAGGACGTCGAGGACGCCTCCGTCCTTCAGTATCTCGTCGGCAGCGAGCATTCGGCCGTCGGACTGCGCCCCGATCTGGTTGTGGAGCTGGAACAGCGTCACGCTCTCCATCCGCAGGCGGCCGAGGCTCTCGTGCAGGCTGCGCTCGACCTGCCCGCGGATGTCGGAGAGGTCAGTCGTGTCGATGGTGAATTTCGTCGAGATGTGCGGCGTCGCGCCGAGTTCCGGCAGCAGTTCGCCGATCGATTCCTCCGAGCGTCCGTTGCCGTATTGTGCGGCCGTGTCGATCCAGTTGATCCCGGCATCGAAGGCCATCCGCAGGGCGGCGAGCCGCGTCTGGCCTGTCCGCGTTGATCAGAAGGCCGCCCACGGCGCCGCCGCCAAATGCGAGCTGCGAGACTTCGATGCCAGTGGTTCCGAACTGCCGGTACTGCATGGCCGCCGATTGTACGAGGCGTCGCCCACGATTTACGTGAGTTTCGCCGTCACGGGACTTCTGGCGTACCCTCTTTCTTGGTCTCAGCCATGGTGGAGGTTAGGAGTAGCAACATGATGCGCCGCGCGCTGTTGCCGATCGTGCTTGCCGCCGTGGGCATGGTGCTGGTCACTGCCGCCCTTTGGGATAGCGCCCAGACAACGCGGGCGGATGGCCCCGGCATCGCCGATGCCAGCGTCGACCTCCTCGTGCCGGGCGAATCGGGCCTTGCCCCCCTCCGCATCGAGATGCTGATCGAGGTCGCGCCCGGCCAGAGTGAGGCCGATGCGGCTGCCGAGGCGATCGAGGAGACGGTCGCCTCAATCCCGGGCGCCATTCGGGCCGATACCCCGGGCAGCGTGACCGCCCAGTACGTGGAAGCGGGATGGGTGTGGCAGTCCGGCCACGTGCAATGGAGCTACACCGACGCCGGGCGCCCCGGCAGCATCGATGGCGGTGACGTCTACAGCGCCCTGGTGGCGAACGCCTCGACGTGGAACGCGGCGGGCGCAGGCGTCCAGTTTGGACCCGTGCTCCCGGGAACGGCGCTGCCTTCGCTTTGTGCGGGCCTGGCGGCGGCCGACGGTGCAAACATCGTCGGTTGGGTGCCAACGATCGGTGGCTCCATTCTCGCCCGCACCTGCACCACGCCTGCGAGCGGACCCTATGCGGTCGAATCAGACATGCAGTTCGATGCGAGCCGCGACTGGACGTTCGACGCCGAGGCCGCCGCCATCGACTTCCAGAGCGTCGCCCTGCACGAGATGGGCCACATGCTCGGACTCGGCCACAGCACGGTCCAGAGTGCCGTGATGTACGCCGTCTACATCAAGGGGAGCGTCAAGCGGCAGCTGCAGGCGGACGACATTGCCGGGCTCTACGCCCTCTATGGATCCGCGACAGTGACCCCTTCAGCCACCAACACGCAAACGCCGACGCCAACGAAGACTCCGACGCACACGCCTACAACTGTGCAAACGGCCAGCACAACGCCGAACCCCACGAAGACGCCGACGCAAACTCCCACCGCTACACCAACAACGCCACCCCTGCCCCTCAAGCAATTCCCCCTCTTTGTGCCGGGGCTGACCACAAACTAGGAGAAGCACTGGTTGCCCGTGGTCAGGCGGGGCCCAATAGTGATCCAATCTCGAGATGTGGGAATGGCCGCAGGGCCGCCCGAAGGACGGTTGGTATGCGGATTCGGCTCTGGGGCCTGGCCCTTACGGTGGTCGTAGTCGCGGGCGTCTTACTTGCGGCGTGCGGCGGTGGCGGCGGCGACCCGGCCACCGACGAAGAGTACGTGAAGGCTGTCTGCGTGAGCGTGGGCAACCTCCAGGACGAGATGTCGTCGCTCACAGCCGACGCTGCTTCGGCGACCGACGTCGAGTCGCTGCAGAAGCTCATGGACAACGTCGCCAAGGCCCTCGACAGCGCTGCCGACGAGCTCGACGACGTGAACCCGCCAGCCGACGTGAAGGATTCGCACGATCAGGTGGTGCAGGCGTTCCGCGATGCTGCTAAATCGATGGAGGATGGCGACATCGAGGCTTTGAACAACTTCGACCCGGGCACAATTGCGCCCGACGAGGCCGTGCAGGAACGCTTGAGTGCCGCCGCTCGCAACGTCGACGAGTGCAACGGCCTCGGACTCTTCGATTAATTGCAGCCAGTGCAGAACAAACACTGATTGCCCATCGTCGGCGTTCAGCACATAGTGATTCCGGCCCCGCATGGGCCAAGTAACGAAAAAATGGGAGAACACTCACTTGGTATTTCGTAATCGACCCGCCGCGCTCCTCGCGTGGCTCCCCGTACTGCTCCTGGTGGTGCCCTGGGCGCTGGTTGCGTGCGGTGGCGACGACGACGGCGGCGGTGGCCCCGGCGGCGACGAAGCCTATATCCGCGACGTCTGTGGCGCCATGGGCAAGTTCCAGGATGGCCTCACCGACCTCCTCGCCTCCTCCCCAACGACCCTGGATCAGATCCAGGAGCTTTCGAAGGACATGGCCAAGCTCTTCAACGATGTCGCCGACGACATTGACGACGCTAATCCGCCAAGCGACGCCGCCGAGGCGACGGACTCAATGGTCGAGTACCTCCGTAACGCCGCCGATGCCCTCGAGGCCGGCGACACCGACGCCCTGAACTCGCTCAGCGACGCCCCGGACCTCTCCATGCCGGACGACGTCCAGACCCGCCTTGCCGCCGCGGCTGAGAACGTCGATGAGTGCGACGGGCTGGGTCTCTTTAGCGAGTAGGTCCAAACCAAGCGTCACAAATCCAGGAAAGGGGGTCCCAGCCGGGACCTCCTTTCTTCTTGGCGCTCGGTGGCGAGTTAGATGGCGACCTCGCCGCGTTCGCCTGTCCTCACCCGGACGGCCTCTTCGACGGGGATAACGAAGATCTTGCCGTCGCCGATGTTGCCGGTGCGGGCCGCCGCGATGATGGCGTCGATCACGCGGTCGACCGCCTGGTCCCCCACCACCACTTCGAGCTTGACCTTCGGGAGAATGTCAACGGTGACGGCCTCCCCCCCGCGGCCCTGGTGAATGACGCCCCGCTGAGCGCCCCGGCCTGTGACCTGGGTGATGTTCATGCCGTGGAAGCCACCGTCGTCGAGCGCCTGCTTGACGTCGTTGAGGCGTTCCGGGCGGATGATCGCTTCGATCTTCTTCATCGCGGTTCCCTTCCGTCAGTCGCTATAGGTGGCCGGGGGTGCCGGCATGATGGATCCGGCCGTGAACGGGATGCCCCCCTCGTCCGAAATGTAGGCCCGTTCGCCGTGCTGGGTGATATCGAGGCCAACTTCCTCGTCGTCCTCGCTCACCCGCACGCCCATCACAAGGTCGAGCACCTTGAGGATGATAAACGTGACGATGAACGAGAAGAGCCCGACGGCCACGATCCCGACCGACTGGTCCCACATCTGCTGGGCATGGCCGTGGAAGAGACCATCGGCGTAGGGCAGACCGCTGACTTCCGCGGTGGCGAAAAGACCGGTGGCGAGGGCGCCCCAGACGCCACCGACGCCGTGCACGCCCACCACATCGAGCGAATCGTCCAGGCCGATACGGACGCGGAGCTGGACCGCAACGTAGCAGAAGATCCCGGCGCCAATACCGATCGCCAGCGCCTCCATTGGCTGAACGAAGCCTGAGGCGGGGGTGACCGCGACGAGGCCGGCAACGGCGCCGGCAGCGGCCCCAACCACGCTGGGCTTGCCACTGTGTTGCCAGCTCAGCAACGCCCACGTAAGGGCCGCGGCGGCGGCGGCGACATTCGTGTTCGTGAACGCATAGACCGCCTGTCCCGTGGCCCCGACCGCACTCCCCGCGTTGAAGCCAAACCAGCCAAACCAGAGGATGGCGGCGCCGAGCACGACCATCGTGATGTCATGTGGCTCCATCGGGTCGTGGCCGTAGCCTTTGCGCTTGCCGAACACGAGGACGGCCGCAAGGGCAGCGACCCCGGCGTTGATATGGATGGCAAGGCCACCGGCAAAGTCCAGGCTGTTGAGGCCGATATCCGGAGCATCGGGATTGCTCGAGAACGGGCTCAGCCAGCCGTCGACGGCGAAAACCCAGTGCGCCACCGGCACATAGACCAGCAGCGACCAGAGGGCGATGAAGATCAGGTAGGGGCCGAACTTCGCGCGTTCGGCGAAGGCCCCGGTGATCAGCGCCGGCGTGATGATCGCGAACATCATCTGGAACGACATGAACATCAGTGGCGGGACGCCGGGCCCTTCGACACCGACATCCTTCAGGCCGATGTAGTCGAGGTTGCCGATCAGCCCCAGCCCCTGGTCGGGCCCGAAGGCGAGTGAGTAACCGATGGTCACCCAGAGGACGGACACCACGCCGATGCAGATGAACGACTGCATGATGGTGGCAAGGACGTTCTTGTTTCGGGTCAGGCCGCCGTAGAAGAAGGCCAGGCCGGGCGTCATAAAGAGCACCATGGCCGAGGCCGCAAGCATCCACGCGGTACTGCCGGAATCGATTTCCATGAGGGACGGGCACCCCCCTTAGCAATTCCCTGGACGGGTCAACATGGAACGACGCTTCAATTGCGTTCCGGCCGCTTGTACGCGGGGAGTGTTACAGCCGTGTTTCGGCGGGCTGCGACGGTCCGTTGTCGCGACCGCCGTGGCCTCTCGCCGTGCGATCCACCATCGCTCGCCGGAGCCGCGGCCCTCTGTGGCCGCGAGGGCCATGCCACCACCCGATCTCTTACGTCGCAGCACCGGTTCCGAATCACAGCCTCGGAAGAGCGCCTGACACATCCCGGCCCTGGTCGAAACTCCCGACCATCATCTCCTCTCTCCCGCGAGGGTCGGGAGGGGCGCCGGGGGTGACGGCCCGCGAAACGGCCAATGAATCAAGCCACTACTCGCTTATTCCCGTTGGGCTCTCCACATCTCCCCCTAGCCCGCCGCTGCCGCGACGCCGACCGGCGCTTCCACCGGCCTCCGCAGCGTACCCGCCCCAACGTACACGCAGACGGCAAACCCGGTGACCGAAAGCGCGCCGATCGCGACCGCCAGCGGCGTCCCGATAAGTTCGGCGGCGCCGGCTGCCGGTAGACCGCCCACGGACGAGAGGAACCACGTCATCGACCACACGGCCATCACGCGGCCGCGGAGGATGTCGGGCACGTGAACCTGGAGTAGCGTCATCCCGAGGTTCAGGTAGAGCGAACTGGAAAAGCCCGCCAGGAAGAGGAAGCCCAGGCAGAGGGGGAACAGGCGGCTGGCCGCGAATCCCGCGATGAAGAGGCCAAAGATCGCCGCGCTAGCGAGCATCACGACCCCCGCGTGGCGGCCCGCGCCCACCTTCAAGATCGCGAGCGTCCCGAGGAAGCCACCGATGCCGATCGATGTCTCCATCGAGCCGAAGCCGACGGCACCGACGTGGAGCACATCGTCGGCAAACACCGGCAGCAGCCGCTGGTAGCTGGCCCCAAAGAGGCTCGTGAAGAACGACAGCCCGATCGTCGCGAGAAAGAGCTGGTTCCGGAAGATGAACCGGACCCCTTCGAACATGCCGCCGGCCTCTTCCGGCCGCAGCTTCGGCACAGGGTCCAGCTTCATGCGCATCACCATGATCGCTGAGAGGGTGAACCCCACGGCCGTGACGAAAAACGCCTGGCCCGTGCCAACCACGGCGATCAGCACGCCCGCCGTCGCCGGACCGATGATCGCCATCGTGTTCCACACGGAGCTGTTGAGGGCGACCGCGCTCGGCATCACCTTCATCTCGATCAGCCGCGGGAGAATGGCGTTCTGGGCCGGGTTGGCGAGCGCCGCCAGGGCTCCCACCACCACCGACCAGCCGATGACAAACCAGATATTCGCGACGTCGGCAAGGATCGCGAACGCGAGGACGAAGCTCAGGATGGCAGTCGCGGCCTGGCTGACGACGAGGATGGCCTTCGTGTCGTAGCGGTCGGAGACGATGCCCGCGGGCACGCTGAGGAGGATCGTGGGAAGCGAGACGGCGAGCCCGACAATGCCGATCCAGATCGGCGAGCGGTCCAGCCCGTCAACGACCAGCCACCCGGTGCCGATGAAGCGGAACTGGAGCCCGAACACGCGGGCGACGTTCGAAATCCAGAACCGCCGGTAGTTGGGATAGGCGAAAGCGCCCCAGCGCGGGAGGGGTTCGATCGCCGCCGTCATCGGGGGATTCTAACCCGGACGGGGCCCGGGTCCGCGCGTAGGATTGCCCCAAACCGAACCCGGGAGTGCCACATGCCCTACATCACCCGCGATGGCGTCAGGATTCATTACGAGGAGGCAGGCAGCGGGCCACCGATCCTCATCACCCACGGCTATGCGTCGTCGACAAAGGCGTGGGAGGGGCAGGCCCGCTCGCTCTCCGACACCTATCGCATCATCACCTGGGACATGCGCGGCCACGCCGGGACGGATTCGCCCACCGACCAGGCGCAGTATTCGGAAGAAGCGACGGTCGACGATATGGCGGCGTTGCTCGACCACCTCGGTATCGAAAAGGCGGTCATCAGCGGTCTTTCGCTGGGTGGCTATATGTCCCTCGCCTTCAACCTGAAGTACCCGGGCCGCGTGCGGGCGCTCATGCTCTTCGATACCGGTCCCGGCTATAACAATCCGAAGGGGCGCGAAGCCTGGAACGAGACCGCCGTCAAGCGGGCAGAGCGGTTCGAAGAGATGGGGCTTGATGCGCTTGGACAGGGCGCTGAGGTGAAAATCTCCGTTCACACATCTGCCGAGGGACTCGCGCTGGCGGCCCGGGGGATGCTTGCCCAGTTCAACGATGGCGTGATCAAGTCCCTCGAGCACGTGAAGGTGCCAACGCTCGTGCTCGTCGGCGAAAACGACCAGCCCTTCCTCGGCGCCACGGACTACATGGCGAACAAGATCCCCGGGGCGAAGAAAGTCGTCATCCCTAACGCGGGCCATGCCTCGAACCTCGACCAGCCGGCCGCATTTGATGCCGCGGTGCGGGAGTTCATGGAGGGACTGCCCGTGTAGTCACGGGCCGCGAGCGAAGTCGTCTTCACGCCGACGCCCGGTCACTCCGCGCTCGGGTCCGTCACGCTGCCCGAGGAAGAGCACCGCACCCGTCTCCGTGTCGCGGATGGCGAAGATGAAGGGCCGGTCGATCGTCAGTTCCGCTGATTCGGCCGCCGCGCTCTCGTCCATGATCACGGCGGTGGCTGCCGCCGCTTCCGTGCCTTCCTCGTCGACGGAGATGAAGGCTTCGTGGAGGACGGCTGAGATGTACAGGTCCGCCTCGGTTGTCATGCCGCTGAAATCGGCGCCGTCGCCAAAGGCCGTCGGCATACCGAGACTCGCGAGGATGTCGTTGAGGCCAACCTGGGTGCGGAACTCGAACTTCGGCATCGCCAGCGTCACCTCGCGCTCAACAAGCTCGCCCGCAATGCCATCGAGCCTCGCCGCGTCCAGGCCGGCCAGGACCGAATCGAACTGCCCTTCGTCGGGCACAACCAGCAGCATGGCGAGCTTGTTGCCTGCATAGGGAAGCTCGACCGCCGCGTAGCCATTACCTTCGCCGTAGCCGAGTTTGGTCGCCTGGTGCATCAGCGGCACCTCGACCGTGGAGCCATCGAGCCGCTGGAAGGGCGCATCGGCTGTGTCTTCTTCGCGGAAGGGAAGCGCCCAGGGAGCATTGAGGTAGACAGCGTTCGTCAGCACGAGGACCGTCGCCGGTGAGATCGCGCCCGCCGGGATCAGTTCGGGAATGCGCTCGCGAGTCTGGTCCGAAACCCAACCGTTGATGGTCTTCCGGGCATCCTCCGTGGCGCCGTCATAGTCGACCAGCCGCATCCCGGCGCCATACCAGCGGGCAAGGTCATCGAGGAAGGGCTGCTCGAACGTGACACCTTCCTGCCCCCAGAGCGCGTTCGCCGTCGAAAGTTCCAGGATTGCCGTCTCGCCGTCGCCGAGTTCGTATTCGCCGGCCCGGCTGAGGAGGAGCTGGTCCAGCGAGTTCAGGCTTTCGTCGTATGCCGAACTTTCGGGATCCGGTACCCCGAGGACGGCGTCCATCTCTTTCCGCGTCTGCCCACGAGCGCCGTTGCGTGTCATGGCGAGCGCAACCTGGACGCTGTACGGCGAGATGACACGGTTGCTGACCTCGTCGCCCATCGCCCCGAGAATGTCGAATCCAAGGTTGGCGCCTGCTTCGGCGGCCGGGGCTGCGTCGGTGGCGTTGCCTTCAGCGCGCGCGACATCGGCCCTGACGAAATCGAATCCATCGCTGCCTCCGTCATCGTCCCCACAGGAGGCGACGGCGACGCTCGCGAGGACGAGCACGAGGAGCGCAAGGATCGGTTGCAGTCGCATTCCCTCAGGCTAGGGGGCCAGTGCCTGGATCGAAAGCGACCTTCGGCCGTGCCCCGGGGTCCGGGTGGGGCAGGTTAGCGCCCCTGGACCGTGGCAATCGGCGGTCAGCTCAGGAGGCTGCTGCTGCTTCCTTCTCCTGCTCAGCCTTCTTCTCGTCGTTCGTTTGCCGCATTGGCCGTCGAATCGACCACCGCCGGAAGCGCTCCGTCACCTTCTTCGTCTTCTCCCGCTTCATCTGCTCCTGGCGCTGCTTCAGGAAGTCTTCCTTCGTGCGGCCGCCCACCTGGCTGGTGTGGCAGAGGATGGCATCGATCTTCTTCTCCCAGTGGTCCGTGACATCGACCACGTAGTCGGCGTTGTCGGAGCCGGCGAGAAGGACCTCGTTCACCTGGTGTGACTCGAGCCCGTCTTCTTCGTGGTGGGGGTAGAAAAGCCGGTCGCGCACCAGCGGATAGATGGCGTCCGAGGTGACGAGGCCAATCGTCCGGTGGTCGCGGTGGTTGAACGATCCTCGGAACGCCTCCCAGGTGATGACGACCTCCGGCCGGTACTTTCGCAGCAGGGCGACGATCTGTCCGCGTAGCTCCTGGTCGTCGACCGTGAAGCCGTCCGGGTAGCCCAGGAGGATGCACTCCTTCACGCCCAACACCCGGCATGCCTCGCGCTGTTCTTCCTCGCGAATGGCGGCGAGCTTCTCCGGGTGCATCGTCGGGTCATGCGTGCCCTTGTCCCCGCCCGTGGCGACCACGTAATAGACGTCCCAGCCCTCAGCACACCATTTCGCCACTGTGCCGGAGCAGAGGAACTCCGCATCGTCCGGGTGGGCCATGATCACCATTGCTGTCGACGGGCCTTCGATTGGCGGCAACGGCTCCGCAGAGACATTCCCCAGCGGCGTCTGCACAATCCGCGTCTTCTTCTCGGTCTTCTTGGAATCTTTCTTGCTCATGGGCCATCCATACTACCGCGCTCGCACGCGCCTGAAACTCGCCACGTCCGGCAAACCTAGCGCTTGAGCTTCGGTACGCCAGGGCCCGCCTTTAGCCGCGCCATCTCCTCGGCGCTCGGCTCCCAGATCGCTTCCAGCTCGTTGCCATCGGGGTCGCGAAACATGACGTTGCACTGGCCGTCCGCGTATCCCGCGATGTCGGCGTGCTTCGCCAGCAGCCGCTCGTGCAGTGCCTCCAGCTCTTGCGAACGACGCCATCTCCCATGCCATGTGGTAGAGGCCGACGCGTCCCGCCTCCGGGCCCGGCGCATCATCGCCGAGCGCGAAGAGAGCCAGCTCGTGGGAGGCATCCTCGCGGATACCGAGGAAGGCAACGCGCCCGCCATGCTCGTTCTTCAGTTCAAGTCCGAGGACGTCTCGGTAGAACTCGATGGCGCGCGGAAGGTCGCGCACGCGGAGAGCGATGTGCCCCAGCTGGGTGGGAACGCCTTTGACGGCAGCGTCGGTGGCCATGGCTGTTACCTCGAAGGAAGTGCGAGCATTGTAGTCCTGTGACATTCGCCCCGAATTTTTCACCACGAGCAGCGGTAGGCTTCGCGATGTGGATAGGAGACAGCTTCGCCGGCGAATCTCGCAACGCCCTCGAAACGTACGTTTCACGGAGGTAACGAGACTCTTGGCCTTGTCGGGGTGGGAACTTAACAACGTGCGAGGGAGCCACCACGTCTACAGGAAGGCGGGCCAACACTTTTCAATCCCTCGTCACGGCGCGATAGTGAAACCTGTGTACGTGAGATTGGTACTGGATCTGACACGGGAGCCCGGAGATGACTGACGAACAACGCGAGAATGAAATTCGCCGTCGCCTGGGTATGCCGTATCACCGAGTGATTCACGGTGATCCTGTAGACGGTTACCTGGGTCAGGTGGCCGAGTTGCCGGGATGCTACACGGCAGGTGCCACCCCGGAAGAGGCGCTTGCCAATCTCGACGAAGCAATGGCTGCATGGATCGAGTCATCGCTGCTGAGTGGCGATCCCATTCCAGAGCCTGCGAAGTCTGTCCAGCCAGTCGCATAGTCGCTTTCCCTCCGCCTTCGCAGAGGTGACCATGGGCTCATGCCCGACTCAGTCCGCGTGCGGCTTACCATCCCCACCTTCGTGGACAGCCCAAACGCGATGGTCGGACGGATGCTGGAGATCGTCGTCCGGCCCCTTTGGCCCGGCTCTCGCGGCCACACGCATACCGCCGACCTCTGGGTTTCCGATATCGACGACGAAGCCCTTGATGGACCGCTCGCCATCGGTGTCGCGCATTTCGCGACCGGCGCCCTCGACGCTGCCATTCCCGGCGACGCCTTTCACCTCGTCGGCGCCCACGTCCACGAGGTCTTTGCCGCCACCGGCACCATCGTCGGCTATCTTGAGAGCCGCACCACGGGCCCCGGCCCCCGCCCGGAGACGAGCGACGCCATGGTCACCTTTCGCCGCAACACGGAGACGCCGACCTACCCGAAGCTCCCGCTCGCCTCGGGCGCCATCATCGGCCTCGAAAGCATGAACTCCCAGGTCCGGGGCCAGCTGACCTTCGAAGCAAACCGATTCCATCGCGGCAGAATGTGGTTCCGCCTGCGCCTCCCCAAGGATGGGTTCGCCCAATCCTCCGCTGGCGACCAGCTTGAGGTGCTCGACTGTCCCGCGGCGCCCTGGCTCGTCGGCGCCGACGGCCGCATCGAACTCATCCTCGAAAACAATGGCCCCTGACTCGGCGTTGACTCGCCTTCCCCACCTCTCTAGCATCGGCCAGCACCATTTCGACGACGCGTGGAGGTCCTATGGCAAGGCATCTTGAGGGGAAGGTCGCCATCGTGACCGGCGGCGCCGGCGGCGTTGGCACCCACATCAGCACCATCTTTGCCGAGCAGGGCGCCAAGGTGATCGTCGCCGACACCGGCGCCGACGTCGAAGGGCGCATGGGGATGGACCCCACCCGCGTCAACGCCGTCGTCGACCGGATCAAGGCGGCCGGCGGCGAAGCCGTTTCAGCGATCGGTGATGTGAGCGATATGGATGTTGCCGAAAGTCTCGTCCGCAAAGCCCTGGATGAGTACGGCAAGCTCGACATCCTCGTCTGCGCCCACGGCATCCTCCGCGAGCGGATGATCTTCAACATGACCGAAGAGGAATGGGATGGTTCGGTGCAGGCCCACCTGAAAGGCTGCTTCGCCCCCACCAAGTTCGCCAGTATCTACTGGCGCCAGTCCCGCGCCGGCGGCCGGATTATCTACTTCACCAGCGTCGCCGGTGTGCGCGGCGGGGCCGGTCAGCCAAACTACTCCGCCGCCCAACAGGGCAAAGTCGGCCTCATGCTCTCCTGTGCCCAGGCCCTGAGCCGCTACGGCGTCACCGCCAACTGCATCTCGCCCAACGCCAGCACCCGGATGACCGACCGCGGCCGCACCGTCGAATCCGGGGCCCCACCGCCAAGCCTTTCTGCAGCCGGCACCAGCCGCGACCCGCGCAACATCGTGCCCCCTATCGTCTTCCTCGCCAGCGACGCCGGCGCCGAGATCAACGGCCGCGTTGTCGGCGCCGAGGGCCACCAGATCTCAATCTGGCGCGAGCCCAAGCGGGACGAGTCGCTTTATTCGGTGGAACCGTTCTGGGACATCGACCGCCTCTTCGAGGTCATGCCCTCGACCCTCGGCGCCGCAGGCTGGGAACTGCCGCCGTTCCACAGCAGCTAAGGGAGTTCGGTCGGCCCCTGATGCCGGTGTAGCATTTGTGCTACACTAGCCGAATGGAAGATGCCGCGCGGATACCAGTTCGGGAACTGCGGAATCACGTGAGTGAAGTTCTCCGCCGTGTTGAAAAGGGAGAAGTGTTGGAAGTGACCGTCCACGGGCGCCCGGTGGCGGTTCTTTCACCGATCGGAGCCCGCCCATCGACCATGCCAACTCGTCAGTTCTTGGCCGGACTCCGCCAGGCTGACCCACTCTTGCGGGAGCAGCTGGCCGAGCAACTGACCCAGACGACCGACGACTTCTCGGATCCGTGGCAGACGTAGAGCAGGCAGTTTCCAGCGGTCAACCGGTTGGCTTGCTGGACACTTCGATCTTCATAGCCTCGGAGTCCGGCCGGCCGCTCAACGCCGATCTGCTACCACACGATACCGCGGTAAGTGTCGTCACCATTGGTGAACTCCAATTGGGCATCTTGCTGGCCCCGGACGAGAGCACCCGGTCGCAGCGCCTCGAAACCTTGAACGCGGCCTTTCAGTTGCAACCAACGGTGGTCGACGGACGCGTGGCGAGCACTTGGGCACTGTTGCGGCAACGACTGAAAACAGCTGGCACACGGATGGAAGTCAACGATTCGTGGATCGCGGCCACCGCCATGGCTCATGGATGGCCAGTTGTGACGCAGGATGATGGATTCCCCGACGCAATCGAGGGGCTGACGGTCATTCGGGCCTGATAGATAGCCCGGGCGCGTTGACTCGCCCTCGCCACCTGCATAGCATCGCCCCACATTATTCGTTCTGCCCGGAGGCCACATGGCACAACACCTGGTCGGGAAGGTCGCAATCGTCACCGGCGGGGCCGGTGGCATCGGCAGCTGGATCTGCAAGATCTACGCCGAGCAGGGAGCGAAGGTGATCGTCGCCGACACCGGCGCCGACGTCGAGGGCCGCATGGGCGTCGACCCGGCCCGCGTCAACGCCGTGGTCGACGATATCAAGGCAGCGGGCGGCGAGGCCATCGCCTCCGTTGGCGATGTCGCCGACATGGACTACGCCGAGAGCCTCATCCGTCTTGCCCTCGACACCTACGGCCAACTCGACATCCTCGTCTGCGCCCACGGCATCCTCCGCGAGCGGATGATCTTCAACATGACCGAGGACGAGTGGGACGGCGTCATCCGCACCCACCTGAAGGGCTGCTTCACCGTTACGAAGTTCGCGAGCATCTACTGGCGCAGCCAGCGCAACGGTGGCCGAATCATCTACTTCACCAGCGATGCCGGTATCCGCGGCTCGGCCGGTCAGCCCAACTATTCGGCCGCCCACGCAGGCAAGCTCGGGCTCATGCGCTCCAACGCCCGGGCGCTCACCCGCTACGGCGTCACCACCAACTGCATCGCCCCCGGCGCCAGCACCCGGATGACGGACCGCGGCCGTGGCGTCGATCAGTCTGGGCCCGCTCCCAGCGAGAGTGTGGCCGGCAGTGCCCGCGACCCGAAGAACGTCGTCCCGATCACCGTCTGGCTCGCTTCCGACGAAGGCGGTGTGGCGAACGGCCGCATCTTTGGGGCCCGGGGCCACGTCATCGGCCTCTACACCGAGCCCTACCACGAGCGTGTCCTCCGCTTCGAAGAGCCGTTCCTCGACATCGATACGCTATTCGAAGTCTGGCCCGCGACGCTTGGCTCCGAGGCATTTGCACCCTCGACGGAGCGCGCTTAGCGCTCCAGCACCTCAATATCCTCCGAGCGTGCCCGGTCCGTCGCCGGCAGCAAGTCCTCGCCGGCGTGATCGCGGATACCCGCCTTCCATGCAGGCACCGGCGTCTCGCAGCCTTCCTTTGGCACGAACCGCGAGCGCTCCACCAGCGCCATCTTGTGGATGTAGCGCGGGCAGTTGACGAAGATTTCGCGCGGCCGCACTCGCACGACGAATTGTGCCTCGGGGTAGTCGGCCATCAGGGGGTCGTTCGTATCAATGGTCGCCGTCCCATTCAGGCGCATCCGAAACTGCGCCTCGAAGTCGATGAAGAGCATCCCCACTTCTCCGGTCTCCGCCACGTTGCCCATCGACATGTACATCCCGTTCCCGTCGTAGGTGGGGAACGCCACCGTCCGTTCATCGACAACCCGCACAAAGCCCGGTTCGCCACCCTTGTACGAACAGTTCGCCTGGCCATCGCTGTTCACCGTCGCCAGGAAGAACATGTCGCGCGCTTCGATGAACGCCCGGTCCTTCTCCGTGATCACGTCGTGGACAATCCCCTGAAGGCGGTCGGCCACGCGCGTGGTGTCGAACTGCTCCTGGAGCTTGCGCTGGTTGGGGCTGTATTCGTAGGTCATGGCTGCCTCCGCCAGAGATGATGGCCGAAGTGTACCTGCCGGGGTGGCCCGGGTTTTTACACCGGCCTGCGAACCAACTCTGGTTCGGGCTCCGGGACTTCGTCCCCGTGGTCCAGGGCAGTAGGTTTCAGAGCATCGCGAACGCACATGCGAAGAACGTGCCGGCGGAACGGGACATTCGACCTGTGCCGCCTTGTCGACAGGCGGCGCCATCACTCTCGACGATCCATTCCTACCCGAACACTCCCGCTGCCGCCAGCTCGGCCACCCGCTCTTCGCCAATCCCCAGCTCCCGCAGGACCGCATCGGTGTGCTCGCCGGGCTCGGGCGACCTGCCCCTCGGGCCAATCTCGGCGTCCCGGATCATGAAGGGGACCGCCACCGTCTCGAAGGCGCCGTCCGGGTGCTCGACCTCCGCGAAGGCGCCGCGGCCACGCAGCGACGGGTCCTGTACTACCGTTGGGAGGTCTACCATCGGCGCCCAGAATCAGGCCTTGCTCGTCGAACCGCTCCTGCCAGTACGCCAGTTCGCGCCCCCCGATGGCCGACTGGATCTGCGCCGCGAGCACGGCGCCGTGTTCCATGCGCTGGCGCAGGGTCGCGTACTCCTCGCGGATGAGGTCGGGCCGACCGATCGCCTCGCAAACCTTCGGCCAGTATGGGTCCGGCGTCATGTGCACGAGCAGCACCCACTCGCCGTCAGCGGTCTCATACGTATTGAAGAGGGGGTTGTTCGGCGACTGCCGGTCGAGCCGCTTTGGTTGCCTGCCATCCATCAGCGTCCGCGCCACGTCCGTCGCCACGGTGTAGACGCCGGTCTGCTGCAGCGAGATGTCGACCGCCTGCCCCTTGCCGCGTCAGGTCGCGCATGCGGAGGGCCGCGAACACGGCCGCGAGGGCATTCATCGCGGCCGTATGGTCGCCCTGGGCAATGCGGCTGAGCACCGGGTCGCCGCCGGGATGGCCGACAAGGCCCATGATCCCAGCGCGAGCCCAGAACGCCGTGAAATCGAACCCTGGCCGCGCCGCATCCGGCCCATCGAGACCGAAACCGCTGATGCTGCAATGGATGATGTGCGGGTTGCGCGCCAGCACGGCCTCTGCGGTCAGCCCATAGCGCTCCTGCCGGGGAGCAAGCAGGTTCGTGAGGAGCACATCGCACTTCGCCAGCAGTTCGTGCACCAGCTCCGTCGCCTCCGGTGTGCCGAGAGCAAGCGTCATCGACCGCTTGCCCCGGTTCTCCAGCTCGAAGAGGAAGTTGACGTGATAGGCGCCCGTGCCCGGCGTGAAGCTCGCGCGCATCACCTCACCACCGGGCGGCTCGGCCTTGATCACGTCTGCACCGAGGTCGCACATCAGTGCCCCGAGCGCCGGGGCCGCTACATAGTTAGCGATCTCGAGTACGCGAATGCCGTCGAGTGGTGCGGCCATCGACGGAGTATGTCAACGATGCGCGCACTCGAGCATCTATGATTGCCCGGCCCAGGGGGGTTCCGCTGTGAAGCTCTACCGAGTCATCATCCCCGTTTCCGACACGGAGGCGGGCGCGCGCTTCTACTCCCGCCTGTTCGACCAGGAAGGCGAACGGGTCGCGGTCAACCGCCACTACTTCGACTGCGGCATTGTCGTGGCCGTCGTCGGACCAGGGGGCCGGCGCGCAGAGCACCCATTGCCGGACTATGCCTACTTCGCGGTGGACGATCTCGAGCAGACTCTTGATCGCGCCCGTGCAGCCGGTGCCATCATCGAAGAAGAGATCAAGTCCTACCCCTGGGGAGAGCGCTCGTTCTACGCGCGCGACCCGTGGGATAACCCGTTGTGTTTCGTCGACGAGTCGACATTGTTCACCGGGGGCCGCTTCGTTCCTTAGCCTCCCGAAATCTCGTCCCATCGAAAGCAGCCCGTCAGGTGGTCGTTCACCATCCCCGTCGCCTGCATGAAGGCGTAGCAGATGGTCGGCCCGACGAAGCGAAAGCCGCGTTGCTTCAAGGCCTTGCTCATCGTCCGCGCCACGTCCGTTTCCGCCGGGATATCGCCCGGGATGGTAAAGCCGTTGCGCAGCGGCGCGCCCCCCGCCAACCCCCACAGGTACGCGTCGAGCGACCCAAACTCCCGCTGCACTTCCAGCGTCGCCATGGCGTTGCCGATCGTCGCCGCTACCTTCGCCCGGTTGCGAATGATGCCGGGGTCGGCCAGCAGCCGCGCGACATCGTCCTCGCCGTAGCTGGCAACGCGCGCGATATCCCAGTCTTCGAACGCGACCCGGTAGCCCTGTTGCCGGTAGAGGATCGTGCGCCAGCTGAGCCCGGCCTGGGCGCCCTCCAGCGTCAGGAACTCGAACAGCGTCCGGTCGTCGTGCTGCGGCACGCCCCACACTTCGTCGTGGTAGGCCAGCATCAAGGGGTCATCGCCCGGCCATCCGCAGCGGGTTGGTTCACTCATGGCCCGGATTGTAAGGGGAGGCGTCCGGTCGTCTCGCCTCGACGGCTTGGTCCTACTTTTACCGGGTTCGTACGCGCGAAGGCGTAGGTTGGGCGGCGTACCAAGTCGCCGAGCCCGGCATGCCGGGACGGGGGAACCACAAGGTTGAACCTGGGGCGAGCCCACGTTTCGTGGGGCGGTGAACTTTCCACCGCAGCCCGTCAGCTAACCCCGGAGGCGTTGAAAGCCTGCCCCTCGCTGCAAGAAACGAGTAGGAGGCTTTGTTTTGCAACCAGATGGTCAACCGAACCCGTTCCCGGTGAGCCGCTGGCGCCGGGCGACCACCGTCGTCGCCTTCGTCGCGGCATTCTCGGTCGCCGTCGCCGCCTGCGGTGATGACGACGACACGACGGCCACTGCCACCGTCGATGCGACGACCACCCAGGAGGCTTCGCCCTCCGCGGAAGCCAGCACCACGTCCGAGGCCGGCGCCCTTCCCGACAACGCCCAGGACTACGCCGACGCCACCTTCCAGGCGTGGCTCGATGGTGACCAGGCGGCCCTCGAACAGATGGCCGTGGCCGACGCCGTCACCGCCCTCGAAGCCAACACGCCCGGTGATTCCTCAAGCTGGTCGATGTCCGGCTGCGATGCCGGTACCGGACAGGTCGAGTGCACCTATACCTCGACGGGGGGCGATACCCTGACGCTGCTTGTCGACAACGCAATGGCTTCCGGCGCGGAGCCGCAGGCCGTCGTCGAGGCCCGTTTCTCGTAGGCGACTGAGAGCAAGGAGGGGCAGCCGCGGCTGCCCCTCCTCCCGGTTCTACTGCTGCACCAGCACCACCCGGTTGCCCTCCGGGTCCGCGATCCAGGCCAGCGTTGGCTGCCCTTCCGGTTGGAACGGCTCCCGCAGGACCTCGCCACCCAGATCTTTCGTTCTCTGCAATGTCGTTGCCAGGTCCAGCACCTGGATGTACAGCACCACCGCCGACGCCTTTCCGCCCCGGATGTGCCCGGTAATCGTCTCCGGCGCGCCGATGCCTGCGCTCAGGTTCTTCACCCGCCCCTCGCCTACCGTCCAGTTAAAAAGTTCTCCGTAGAACTTCCCCATAGCGTCGGCGTCCTTCGCCTCGATCTCCCAGTGCACCACCGGTCGCGACCAGTCTTCAGGCATCTCTCCACACTCCGTCCAGTTTGTGGTGGTGAGCTTACAGGCAGCCGGGAAGGGCTGCGCCCCGGGTGCCAACGTCAGTGCCGATGGACGCGGTCACTGCAGGCTTCAACCCGGTCTGGGGCGTCTTCTGGCGGACGATGGCAGGAGGCGCCGTCCAGCGACTGGCTTTGCCCGCCCCCACTCCATGTCCCGGTCTCGAAAAGCCCTCTCCCCCTGGGAGAGGGTCGGGTGACGGCCGTTACGCCTCCGCGCGCCACTCCCCGCTCTTGCCGCCGCGCTTCTCCAGCAGCCGCACTCCCTCGACCCGCATCCCCCGGTCCACGGCCTTGCACATGTCGTAGACCGTCAGGCCGGCGACGGACACGGCGGTCAGCGCCTCCATCTCCACACCTGTCTTCCCGGTCGTCTTCACCGTCGCCACGATTCGTAGCCGTTCGGCGCCAGCCGGCTCCAGGTCCACCGTGACACCGGTCACAGGCAAGGGATGGCACATGGGGATCAGGTCGCTCGTCCGTTTCGCCGCCATGATCCCGGCCACTCGCGCCACGGCGAGCACATCGCCCTTTGGCAGGCCGCCCTCCTGGATCAGCGCCAGCGTCGCCGGCTCCATAGCCACATAGCCTTCCGCCACCGCGACCCGTTCCGTGTCGTCCTTCGCAGAAACGTCGACCATCCGGGCTGCCCCCTTCGTCGTCGAGGTGGCTCAGGCCGTGCTCCTCAGCTGCCATGTTCGCGCCGCCACATCAGGGTTTCGTAGCCGTAGACCAGCAGGTAGGCGAGGCCGCCGACGAGCAGCCCGCCCGGGATGCCCGACCACGGCGCAATCCAGGTGTCGCTCGCGATGATGCCTATCCCTGTGGCCGGGAGAAACGAAAAGAACGCCGCTCTCCGCCGCTCGACTTCGAACTGCTGGCGAAGGGCAGACTTCTGCGCTTCCATCGTTCGAGTATACGAGGGCACAGCGGGCAGGTTCACCGCCCGCTCCGCTGCCGGCTCACAAAGTCCAGCGCCAGTACCACGACCATCAGCGCCACCAGCACCCAGGAGAACGGTCCGAAGTCGAACACGAAGGCCAGCGCCAGCAGCACGCCGAGCACCGAAAGCAGCGCCCAGATGATCCAGTTCAGGCGGCCCAACAGGGTCTCGTCATGAAAGCGCTCCGATCTGGCGGAGCAGGCTATAGGCATCCATCGAGTCCCAGAGCTCGACGATCCGCCCGTTCTCGAACCGACGAATCGCCATCCCCCGGATCTTTACTGACTTTCCTGCTGTCCCGCTTATGCGCCCCAGGTGAGGGTCGACCCAGTCAGAACCGAGTGTCCCTCCCCAAGTGAGCCGGGCCATGACGACGTCGCCGTCCTCCCAGGCGTCTTCCACCGTGGTGCGAAGGCCCGGGTTCGCGAGGAAGAACGGCTCGAGCTGCCGTTTCATGTCCTCTCGAGAAACTTCCCGTCCGTCAATAAGGACACGCTCGGCAACGACCTCGTCTAAAAGGTCAACCTCCCCGCCCTCTATCCGTGAGAGGTGCTCGATCCAGCGTTCAACTCGTTCGCTTGGCATACTCGGGGCCCCAGCGCCAGGAATAGGTTGGAAGGGCGGCGCCTACCACTCCTTGCCGATGCCGCCGCGGCGGCCAAAGAAGCCTGCCGGCCAATTGCGCCCCGTGACCATCGCCTTGTCGATGTCCTCTTCGGTCGCGATCCCGGCTTCCACGATGGCGACGGCCTCGCGGCGGGCGGCGCCGAAGATACGGTTGAGGAGGAAGCCATAAGTCCCGGGCGCGTCCTTCACCATGCTGATCGCCTTGCCCTGCGCCTCGCCAAGCCCGACCGCCGTATCGACCGTCTCCTGGCTCGTCTGCGGTGTGTAGATCACCTCCAGCATCCGCATCGTCACCACGGGGTTCGAGTAGTGCATGCCGACGAAGTTCGCCTTCCGCGCCTCGCTCACGTCGCGCGCCACGTCCTCGATCGCGAAGCCCGAGGTGTTGGTCGCGAAGATCGCGGCGGGCTTGATCGCGCCGTCCAGCTCCTTGAACACCTGCTGCTTCAGTTCCAGTTTCTCCGGGATCGCCTCGATGATCAGGTCGACATCCTTCAGGTCGCTGAGCTGGGTGGTGAAGCTGATCCGACCCATCGCCTCCATCGCTGCATCGAAGGGCAGCTTGCCCCGCTCCACGGCCCGCTTCAGTCCCCACTTGCCATCGAAGATCGACTCCCGCGTCGCCTCGATCACCTCGCTGTTGATGTCGCGGATGACTACCTCGTAGCCGCCCGTCGCCGTCACCTGGGCGATTCCGCCACCCATCACGCCGCCGCCAAGCACAGCGACCTTCTTCACGTTCTCCAGCTTCATGCCTTCACTCCCTCAGTTGTTGTGGGCGCATTCTGCCACGAGACGGCGCTATCTTGGTGCGATCGGCGAAGACACCTGGGCCAACCTCGCCGATACGTTCGTCGACGAAGCCTATGCCTCGGTCAAAGGCTATGTGCGCACCTGAAAGCTCGCTCCCGTCCTTTCGGCCGAGGACCTACGGCTTCCACACCATCAGGAAGGCGATCCCTACGACCGACAGGCCCATCAGCCCGCCGAGCATCTGGGCTCGCGCCGCCAGCGGCTGGAACTCGGCCGGCAGTTCGGCCGTGTCCGGTACGCCTTCCAGCATCGCGATGGCCCGCTTCGTCAGCGGCCGCATGAGGAACCAGTCGATGAGCGGCACGATGATGAACCAGGCGATCGCGATCATCAGCCAGGTCGGCATGTCGTCCTTGTAGCCCGTCGCGTCATCGAAGATCAGGCCAAGGCCGAAAAGGAAGACGAGCAGCCCCCCCGGCAGCACCAGCAGGTTGTCCTGGTAGAGCGTGAACTTCAGGTAGAGGCGGGTCGGTCCAACCCCCTGGCGCGTCATGAACCCCTGCAAGAACGGGAGCGCGAACGTGCTCCCCAGTGCCACGATCACCGTCGCGATGTGCAAGAACAACAAGAGCTTGTAACTTTCCAAGGCGTCACCTCCGCGGCGAGTGTACGCGAAGGATGAATGCACACCATCTCCCTCACCCCAGCACCTTCTCCATCTCCAACCCACGCTGCGGGCTTCCCTCACGCAACGGCTCCCACGCACCCGTGAACACGAACCCGTACCGCTCATAGAGCCGAATGGCGGCGTCGTTCCCCTCGACGACTTCCAGTCGCACGCGTTCCGCCTTGCGCCGGCGCGCTTCCTCCAGGCAGGTATCGAGCAACGCCCTGGCAGCTCCCAATCGGCGATGTTCCGGCTCCACCCACATCCCCAGGACCTCCACGACATCCGGCTCCCCCGGCTGCCCGAAGAGCCGCACGATCCCGGCGACCGCACCGCTGCCGCCGAAGGCGAGGTAGTGGGTCATCGTCGCCGCCCGCTCGCGGAACTGCTGCTCCCACTGCTCGTCCGTCAGCGCCGCCGACTCCGCGTAGGTGGTGCCGAAAGCCTCCGGCGCCCCCGCCAGCGCCCGCAGCCGCGCATCGCGATAGAGCCGCCATTCGGCAGGGCGCATCTCCCGGACCTCATACATGGAGCGAAGCTATCGGGTTTGGGGGGTGGAGGCCACCTGCGGTGTGGCGTTGGCCTAAGGTATCGCGGCATCGCACGAGAAGAGGGGTCTACAACACCTGAACACCCGTTTGCCGAGCGGCGGCGGACATCCGGGCGTCGAGCGTGGCCAAAGGCGCCCGCTCCACGCGGGCAAGGTGGATGTACGAAGCGTCATATGCAGACAGATTGAGCGTTGACGCCAGAGCGAGCACCTCCTGCATATTGGCCCTGGATTCTCCCGCCCGTATTGCCACTGGGAGATCGAGCACCATTGCCAGGGCGTCTGCGGCTTCCCGTGATGACAACCTGCCGCGCCGAACGCCAACCACGAAGGCATTCGCGACTTCGAGCGGCCACACAGCTGGAGCCAGACCGTCCTCGTCACGGAGTCGGGCGATTGCTGAGTCGGCAGCCGGGTTACTTTCGTCGTTGAATTGCCAACTAAGAGCGACTGATGCGTCGATGACAAAAGGCACTAGTACCGTCGACCCTCTTCGATCATCTCGCGGATGGTCAGATCGCCGAGGGTGCGGTTAGCCCTTGCCTCGCGTGCGGCGTCCATGAGTTCATCAACGGATCGATGGCGCAACGCGAGTGGCACCAGCCTCGCGATTGGTTTCCCATGCCGGGTGATGGTGATTGACTCGCCGTTCTCGACTTCGTCCAGCAGCCGGGCGAGATGCGTCTTCGCTTCGTAAACACCGACTTCGCGGTTCTCGGCGGTCATTCTGGTCTACCTCTGGTCTGAGTGTAACTGACGATGCTTGAACGTTGCTAGGTGGCCATGCCGACACCACGAGGTCCCCGCGTCCTTGCGAGCGACTGGCGACGGCGGACCCTCAGCGCCAAAGACCAAAGACCAAAGACCAAAGCCCCAACCCTCACCCCTCCATCCCCCGCTCCTCCAGCACCCGTGCCCACTCGCCTTCCGGGTCCTCCGCCCCCAGGTTTGCGGAGGCGGTGCGGTGGGAGTGGATGCCGGCGGCGACGAGGGCGCGTTCGTCGCTGGCCTGGCGGCTGCGGTCGACGGGGAGGACGGGGGCCCAGTTCGCCACCGGCCGCACGCCCTCGATTTCCAGCCCGGCGAAGCGGTGGAGCAGGCGGAGGACCATGCGTGGCGCGCCGTTCGTAGACGGCGCTGCGGATCAGCCGCTTCCGTTCGACCTTGCGGGCGATCGGGTCCAGTTCGGTGTTGAGGGCGATGCCGCTGAGGCCCTGGGGGTTGTGCCCGAAGGCGGTGCGCGGCGACTCGCCGAGGTCGTGGAGGGTGCGGTAGACGAGGTCGATGTAGTCGCGGTGGAGGGCCACGCCGCCGCCCTGGAGGAGGTCGAGGAGGTAGGCGCGCGCCTTTTCCGGCACCTCCCAGACGGCCCCCGGCTCGACGGCGATATCGCGTGACTCGGCGACACCTTCGAGGACGGCGATCGGGTTGCCGCTGAGTTCCAGGATCTGGCTGAGCTGGCTGAAGGCGCGGTTCAGCTCGCGGTTGCTGGCGACGAGCGGCGGGATGTCGCTGGCGCCCCAGGCCTGCTTCGGCTCGCGGACGTTGGGGAAGACGACAAAGGGGATGAAACCGTACGGGTTGGCCACGCGCTCCACCAGTTCCGTGCCCTGCCAGGTCTCGAAGGTCTCGCCGGTCCAGAACTCGGTGACGGTGCCGGGCGGGACATTATTGCTCGCGTAGGCCGTCCCCTGCGGGCCGTGGATCTCGTATTGGCTGGCGATGGCGACGATGCGGCTGAGGTCGCCCGGTTCGCGCCACGCATAGATGCCCTGGGCATCCGGCGCGCTGATCCGCACCGACGCCCTCCTCCGCGTCCCACGTCACCTTGTAGGCGGCATCGCCGAGGACGGCGCAATCGAGCTCCGTCTCGAAGTCGAGCTGGGCGACGGCGTTCTCGGCTTCGACCGCGCGCAGCGCCAGTTCGGCTGCCCGGGCCCGGTCGCGGGTGGCTGCGTCTGCCCCATCGATCGCATCGACCTGGACGCTGTGGCCGCTGAGCAGGTAGCTCGTGATCTTGTCGGCGAAGGCCCGGGCGTAGTTGAAGGTCAGGCGGCGCTCACCGCGGCGTTCGCGGCCCTCCCACTGGCTGCCCTCGTAGAAGGCAAGGTTGTCGGCATAGCGGCGCATCCGCTCGTGGTCGAGCCTTCGCAGGTGGACAGGGAGAGGCAGGTCGCCGGGGATATCGGGTTGCATGGCATGGCTCCGGGAGTGATGGATCCACGCTTGCGGGATACGGCTGCGAGAGGGGAGGGGCCGGTGTCAGGGCCGGGACGGGAGGTGGCGCGGGGCTCAAACCACATCACCCCGAAGGACGGAAGCATGACGGCAGTTGAGTCCGCTCCCGCCCCCGGACCCGCCTCTCGCTCAGGCCGGCATCGATGTCGGCTCGGTGGCTATTCCCTTCGTGCCCATAAGCAGCATGATCCCCACGACAATCGCCCAGATGGGCAGGGCGATGAGAGGAATGAACACCGGCGCAAAGATCAACGCGATCGCGACGATGAAGCTGAGGTAGGAAAGCCAGGCGGCCCAGCGATGCTCGCGCAGGAGCACGGCGCCGAGGCTGGCAATGGCGACGGCGGCGGAAAGCGCACCCATCACCATGAGGAAGCCGAACCCGAGCTGTTCAAACTGGCGGGCGAATTCCCCGTCCGGCACCGGCGTATCGCCGAACTCGACTCCGGCCGCGACTGCTGCCGTGCACAGGGCGCCAAGGGCGATGCCGGCGCCGGCAAGCACGGCAAAGCTCATGCCGATTCGCGAAAGCATGACCTCGGCCGGTCGCACAGCCGCAACCCGTTGGTGGACACCGGTATAGAAGATCACCCAGGTGAATGCCGCCAGCACTCCCAGGTAGCCGCTCACGATGGAGAGTGTCCGGTGGCCGCTGTCGCTGAAGTAGTCGGCCCATTTAGTGGCCGGGTCGCTCGATTCCGGTGTGCCGATGGTGAAGACGAACGCGACGAGCAGGACGGCGAAGGCAAATCCAGCGATCGCCGTCCAGGCATCGGTGCTTCGGGAGTGGACGGGCATAGGGGCACCTCTGGTCAAAGAATCCAGTTCGACCTTACGAGCGTGATCGCTTTTGGACCCCCCTCGGCGCCGGGATGGCCGTCTTTAGAGGCTCTTGAAAGCGCTTCGCTCGCGACTGCAACGTGGATGCAATGGCGCCCACGGCCCGGCTACGCCCGCAGTTGCACCAGCTGGCAATAGTTGCCGTCCGGGTCGGCGAAGGTAGCGAAAAGCCCGACGCCCGGCTCCTCATAGGTGGCTTCCACGAAGGAAACTCCTGCCGATCGGAGCCGCGCTTCTTCCCCGCGGGCATCGGCAACGAGCAGGTTGATGAGCACCCGCTGCGGTTCCTTCGCCGCATCCGCTACCTGGTCGTGCGACTCCACGATGAGGCAGGGAGGAGCATCCGCGGTGAGAGCGAATGCCCCCGGGGCGAAGTCGAATTTCGGCGCGAGGCCGACAGTCGTTTCGTAGAACGTGCGCAGGCGTTCCGGCTGCTGGCTGTTGAGCGCGACGATCATTGCTTGCGCACCCATCCGTGCACCTCCCGCCGTCACGCGGCCGCCCCCTTCGCCATCCGCTTCTCCAGGTGCTCCACCACGTACTCCGCATCCCGCCCAACACCCTGGATCATTTCGGAGCTGAACGAGTAGAGGAATTCGAGGCCGACGAAGTAGAGGCCCGGCTCGCTCGCGACGATGCCGCGGTCGTGCTTCGGCTCGTGTTCGCCGAAGACATCGAGGTCGATCCAGGAGAAGCCGGGGTGAAAGCCCGTACACCAGAGCACGTTGGCGACGTCGAGGACCTGCCCGTCATCCAACATGGGCTTGCCATCCTTCACGCCGGTGACCCGGCCCACGCGCTCAACGCCGAGGGCGCTCAGCTGCTTGTTCTTCACGCGGATCAGGGGTCCGCCGTGGGCAAGGACATTCGGGCGCATGCGGCGGCCCATCGGGGTGCGGATCGTGAGCACCCGGTGGAAGAGTCCGCGGAGGACGGGACGGACGATTGCCCGGCCCAGGGTGCTGTCGATGGCGAACGGAATCTGGCCAACGTCGCGGCCGGCCAGCCATATCCTTCGCTCACCGGCAACGTCCCTGGCGATTTCGGCGCCGGAATTGCCTGCCCCGACAATGAGCACATCGCCGTCCTGGAGCTGGTCCGGGTTGCGGTACTCGATGGAGTGGAGCTGGCGGATTGCCGGGTCCAGTTCGGTGGCGAACGATGGCACTTTGGGGCTCTGGTGGTTACCCATGGCCACGATAACGTTGTCGGCCGTGAGGCAGCGCCCGCCGCTCTGGATAACGAAACGGCCATCCCCACGGGCCAGGCGGTCGACGCGGAAGCCGGTGCGCACGGGAAGGTCGAAGTGGCGGGCGTACGCCTCCAGGTAGTCGCCCATCTCGTCCTTGGTCAGAAACGAATTCTTCGGCGCCGGCGCCTTCATGCCGTCGATGGACGAGAACCGGGCCGGGGTGAAGAGCCGCAGGGAGTCCCAGCGCGTGCGCCAGACATCACCTACGCGGGCATTGCCGTCGAGCATGACGAACGGCAGGCCTCGCTGCTTAAGGTGATAGCCGACGGAAAGGCCCGCCTGGCCGGCTCCGATGACGGCGGTTTCGATGTGTTCGGTGGTGGAAGCGTTGTTCATGCCTCATGCCTCGCTCTCGCGTGATGGTCCGAACGCTAGGTCCGTGCACCGCGACGCACATGAGCGGTTCTTCCCGACTTCCCCAAAGGCTGTGTAGGTATTTCTTCCCGGTCTGAACTCAGACGAGCCCGTGCTCGTAGGCATAGGCAGTCGCCGCCGCCCGGGAGGAGAGGCCAAGCTTGGCGAGGATGTTGCTCACGTGATTGGCCGCCGTCTTCTCGCTGATCACCAGCGTGTCGGCGATGGCGCGGTTGGTCATCCCGGTAGCAATGAGCCGAAGCACCTCGCGCTCACGCGGCGTCAGTTCGCCGCTGTCCTCAGAGGCTGCTCCGCCGAGGCGGGCGAGGTCGGGCGCGGCCCCAAGCGCGGCGTACGTCTCTCGTGCCGCATCGCGGTGGATCCGCGCAGTCTCGTCGTCGCCAAGGGATTCGGCGGCGTCGGCGAGCATCTCCCTCGTTCGCGCCGTCTCGTACGGCAATTCGAGCGCCTGGAACCCGGAAAGGCTGCGTCGCAGCCGCTCCGCGGCCACCAAAGGTTCGCCGGCCGCCAGCGCAACGCTCCCCTGCGCCCGTTCGGCGGCAGCGTCCAGGTAGGGCATTCCAAGGAGCCTGGCGAGGCGAACTTCCTCGTCGGCCGCGTCCCGTGCCGATTCTATTTCGCCCGCCGCCAAGAAAATGTCTACCGCCGCGGGCAGCAGCCCGACACGCTGGGCAGGTGCCTCGGCTTCGTTGAGCGCGTGGCGAATCGCCGTCGCAGCCGGCTCCAGCCGTCCCTGCGAAAGCCGCAGTAGCGCCCGTCCCGGTTCAGGGCGACGTCCGTGCTCTTCTGCCCTGCGAAAGGACTCTTCGGCCTCCGCGATCTTGCCCCGCAGTCGCTGAAGCTCACCCTGGCGGTAGTGGGCCGCGCCGACGGCCGGCTGCCCTTCAAGCATGCCGCTCGCCAGTTCTACCTCCCGCACTGCCGCCGCCCACTCCCCGTGGAGCTGCATCACCTCCGCGCGGTAGACAAGGCAGCGGCCGCGGAACATCACGAGGTCTGGCTGCGACTCGCACCAGCGCGTGAGGGCTGTCGTCCACTCCATGGCTCGCCGCAGGTCAAACATCTCATGGCAGAGTTCGATGACCGCGCAGTACATGATCCCCGAGACAAACGGCGAGACCTCCCCCGAGACGACGCCCGTCATCACCTCGTCGAGACGCCGGGCGCCCTCGTCGTGGCGGCCCAGGCGGATGAGCGCCTGGCCCTGGCCCAGCCGGCCCATCGTCGCCAGGTCTGTGTCGCTGAAGCGCCGCGCCGACGCCGCGATGCTGTCGAATACGCGCAGGGCTGCTTCCGGGTCCTGGTCGATGAGTTGGATGCCCTGGGGCACCTGCACGTAGCCCCGCTCCACGCATTCGGCGCCCGCCTCGTCCAGGATTCGTTCGGCCCGCGCGAGCCAGCCGCCTGCCTGGGCCATCTCGCCCCGTTCCATCAGCAGCATCGAAAGCCAGAAGGCACAACGCGCCGCCGGGCAATGCTCGCCGCCGGCCAGATGGGCCTGGTGTGCACGCACCAGGAGGTCCGTCGATTCGTCGTCGTTGCCAAGCAGCTGGGCAGCGATCGCGAACCGCTCGAGGTCGTCGGGCGCCAGGATCCCGGCTTCGTCGCCGGCCGCCAGCGCTTCATGGGCCACGCTCCAGTGGCGCTCCTGGAAGGCCCCCAGGCCGATGGTGCCCGGCTCTGTGGTCATAGCGAATCTCTCGTCCTCGACCTGGTTCTGAGGCTAGGTCGTGTCGGTCCGCGCCGCAACTCGCCTGCCACAGCCCATGGCGACTTCCGGTATCGTTCGGGCAACTGCCGGAGGATGCCGTGACCTTCAAAGACCTCACCCTCGACGTCAACGACCACGTCGCGCTTGTCACCCTCAACAAGCCCGAGAAGCTCAACGCGATGACCTGGGGGTCGTGGGCTGAACTCGAAACCGCCATCGCCAGCAGCGAAGCCGACGACGACGTTCGTTGCATCGTCATCACCGGGGCCGGCCGTGGCTTCTGTGCCGGCACGGACCTCACGACCACTGAGACGGAAGCGGACTGGCACGCTCGTCCCTTCTCCGGCCGCGACGAACAGATGCGCTCTCGCTACCTGGTGATGGAGCAGATCTACCGTTGCCGGAAGCCGACCATCGCCGCCGTGAATGGCGCCAGTGCCGGCGCCGGGTTCTCCCTCGCCCTCAGTGTCGATATCCGCATCGCCTCCGAGGCCGCCCGCTTCAGCGCCGTCTTCGTAAAGCGAGCGATCGTCGCCGACACCGGCTGCACCTGGTTCTTGCCCCGGATCATAGGGATGGAGAACGCGCTCAAGATGCTCTACACGGGGCGGCTGGTGCCCGCGGGCGAAGCGCTCGCCATGGGCCTCGTCAGCGAAGTGGTGCCACCAGAACGGCTGAAGGACCGGGCAATGGAGTTGGCGTCGGAGATTGCCCACGGGCCGAGCGTCGCCATCGAGCTGATGAAGCGGCTCGCCCATGAAGCCTGGGACAAGGATCTGCAGACGCAGATCGAGCACGAACAGATGCTGCAGGGCATCACCTCGCGCACCGAAGACGCGAAGGAGGGCCGCCTTTCCTTCCTCGAAAAGCGCGAGCCCCGCTTCCAGGGCCGCTAGCACCTGCGAAGAAGGCCACCCATTGGGTGGCCTTCAGTCGGTCGTTTGCTCAGGCGAAGGGGTGGGCGGTCGCCTCGCCAAGCCGGGAGTGGGCCCGGCGGAGAAGATGCTCGTACCGGTCCACATCGCGGCCGGCGAACCATTCACGCCGGAACCGGGCTTCCGGTCGGTTGAATTCAGCTTGTCGCGCGTCGATAACCATCGGGGCGATGATGTCTTCCATCAAAGGAGTTCCTTTCCGGGGGCGCCGATCGTGGCGTCCCGTCTTTGTCAGGCAGTTGCTGGTGCAGCGGTTGGTAGCCGCCGCAATGCTCACGGGCCATTGCTTCAACGCCTACGGGGTTAGCTGTCAGGCTGCGGCTGAAGTTACCGCCCCGCTCAATCGCGGATTCGCCTCAAGAGTTGGTTCCCCCGTATCGCCCCCGATCATGGGCGATCTCAGCGACTACCAGTTCAGTTGAACACTGCAAAGTGCAGATAGCAACACTTTTCGTTAACCCACGCTTTCGTTGTGTGAAGTGTTTCACAATCGCCGGGACATCGCCTCGGGGGCCTTGCCGATCCCGGCCTGCCCGACCTCCCTCAGCTTCCTGCGCTACGGCCACTCGTGGCCGGCCGACCTGGCGGAAGTCGCGCGGGCCGGATCGCCCGCCAACTACACATCCAGGCGACCCGGCGGCTCCGATAGCGGCCGGTTCCGGCAGGTTCTTTCATCTTCCGCTAGCACTCTCGCGGTGAGAGTGCTAACATCCCGATCGCAAACCATTACGTGAACCCGACGGAGGATTCCCAACCGACATGGCAGCTACGAAGTCCAAGGCCAAGACCGCCCTTCAGCCCCTCGCCGACCGCATCGTCATCACTCCCCTCAAGCAGGAAGAAGTGACCGCCAGCGGCCTCGTCATCCCCGACACCGCAAAAGAGAAGCCCCAGCAGGGCGAAGTCGTCGCCGTTGGCCCCGGCCAGCCTCGATGACAACGGCAAGCGCATCGCCGATGGACGTGTCCGTGGGCGACCGCATCCTCTATGCCAAGTACACCGGCACCGAGATCAAGCTCGACGGCGAGCGACTACATCGTCCTCAACGAGAAGGACATCCTCGCCAAGCTCGTCGTCTAGACAAGGCCGGCTTTCGCCCCAAAGGCAGATATCCATGGCTGCAAGCAACTGCTGTTTGATGAGTCTGCGCGCCGCCAGCTGCAAGGAGGGCGTTGATGCGCTTGCCGACGCGGTAAAGGTGACGCTCGGGCCGCGGGGACGCAATGTCGTCCTCGACAAGAAGTATCGGCGCCCCCACCGATCACCAAGGACGGCGTCACCGTCGCTCGCGAAATCGAGCTCGACAACCCGTTCGAAAACATGGGCGCCCAGCTCGCGAAGCAGGTCGCCACGAAGACCAACGACGTGGCCGGCGACGGCACGACAAGCGCGACGGTGCTCGGCCCAGTCGCTCGTCCGCGGCGGCCTGAAAATCGTCACTGCCGGCGGCAACCCCATGGCGGATCAAGCGCGGCATCGAAAAGGGACTCGTCGCCTGCGTTGCCGACCTCCGCAGCCAGGCGCGCCCGGTCCTCACCAAGGACCAGATCGCCCACGTTGCCTCGATTTCCGCCAACGACCCGGAGATCGGCGAAATGATCGCCGACGTGATGGAGAAGGTCGGCAAGGACGGCGTCATCACCGTCGAGGAGTCGCGCGGGATCAAGTTCGAGACCGAGTTCGTCGACGGCCTCCAGCTCGACCGCGGCTACGTCTCGCCCTACTTCGTGACCAACACCGACCGCATGGAAGCGGTCATCGAGAACCCCCACATCCTGATCACCGACAAGAAGATCCGCGCCGTCCAGGACCTTGTCCCGGCGCTGGAGAAGATCATGGCCGTGACCAAAGACCTCGTGATCATCTGCGACGACATCGAGGGTGAGGCGCTGGCCACGCTCGTCGTGAACAAGATGCGAGGCAACCTCAATGTCCTCGCCGTCAAGGCGCCCGGCTTCGGCGACCGCCGCAAGGCCATGCTGGAAGACATCGCAATGCTCACCGGCGGCACGCTGGTCACCGAGGAGATCGGCCTGACAGCTGGAAGCAGTGACGGCCGCCGACCTCGGCCGTTCGCGACGCGTGGTAGCGAACAAGGACGACACCACCATCATCGAGGGTCACGGCACGGACGAAGCAATCCAGGCCCGCATCAAGCAGATCAAGGCCCAGATCGACGACGCCACGAGCGACTTCGACCGCGAGAAGCTGCAGGAGCGCCTCGCGAAGCTCGCGGGCGGCGTTGCGGTGATCAAGGTCGGCGCCGCGACCGAAGTCGAGCTGAAGGAGAAGAAGGCCCGCGTCGAGGACGCCCTCAGCGCCACCCGCGCGGCCGTCGATGAAGGCGTCGTGCCCGGTGGCGGCGTCGCGCTCATCCGCGCCCAGCAAGGCCCTCTACGAGCTCGCCAGCAAGACCAAGGACCCGGACGAGAAGGTCGGCATCGAAATCCTTGCCGAAGCCCTCGAGGACCCGACCTGGATCATCGCCGACAACGCCGGCCTCGAAGGTTCGGTCATCGTCGACAAGATCTCCAAGCTGGAAGACCCGTCCCACGGCTGGGATGCCAACAGGGACATCTGGGGCGACATGTTCGAACTGGGCATCGTCGACCCGGTGAAGGTGACTCGCTCGGCGGTCGAAAATGCGGTGAGCATCAGCTCGCTCGTGCTCACCACGGAGACGCTCGTTGCGGACCTGCCGGCAGGCGCCATCGCGCCCCCGCCCCCGCCCGAGATGTACTAGGCGGGAATTTCCCGCCCCAAGCATTCGCCCTCCTCAAGGCCCCCGCTCCATCCGCCGATGGAGCGGGGGTTTTCTTTTGTGGCTAGGCGCGCGCGCGGAGGCTCAAGGCCGCGTACCCCGCCCCGGTAAGGGCAATCACGGCCAGCGTGCCGAGGGCAACGAAGGCCCAGGGAAAGCCGCCGGCGCCGCCGTGCGTCCCTTCGCCGGTGTCGGGTGCAATCGGCGTCGCGGCTACCGTGCCTGCCGGCGTCGTGGTCGAACCCGGGGTGTTCGATGCGGTGACCGTCGGCACCAGGGTCGGCGTCCGTGTCGGGGTGTTGGTGATCGCCGGCGTCGGAGTGTGAGTCGGGGTGTTCGTCGCCGTGGTCACCGTCTCGGTCACGGTGGCGGGCGTCGGCGTGAAGGTGGCGGTGTTGGTTGGCGTTTCGCTGCCGCCGGTCTGCGCCGCGACGTCGATGACACCCGTCATCAGGGAGCCATGGACCCCGCACTGGAAGTTGTAGGTCCCCGGCTGCGTTGGCGTAAAAGCGAAGGTTCCGCTGCTCATGATTGCCGAATCGGTGGCCGCGGGCCCGCCGATGAAGTCGACGCTATGGCTGCCTTGATTGAAGGAGAAGGTGACGGTATCGCCCACCTCGATGCTGACGTCGTTCGGGCTGAACTGGAAGTTGGTTACCGAGACACCGGTATCGGCGGCCCGCGAAGCACGCAGCGACACTGAGAGCGCCACGGCCGTGGCAACGAGGGCGATGACGACAGGGAGAGCGAGGGTGCGGGTAGTTCGAGACATGCAGGTCTCCGTCCTTCGAAGCTTGCGGGGGCTTACCGCCCAGTACGTTCGCGCCACGCGCTGCGGACGTTAAGGATGTCTTGACCGCACCGGTGGGCCTGGCGGCAGGGCGCCTTTCTCCGCGACCGCTTACGCTCCCTCCATGCCCCGATCTCGACAGCAGCGTGCCGCCGGCAACCAGCGGCTCTTCCTCTCAGGGCCGCGCAGCAGAGGGTCGGAACTGTGGCGGGCGGCACGGATATTCGTCGAGTTCATCCGCGGCTTCCGGGGCCTGCACTTTGTGGGCCCGTGCGTTACGGTCTTCGGTTCGGCGCGCCTGACCGAGGGACACCGCTACTACACGATGGCACGCCAGGTGGGGGCGGAAATATCGCAGGCAGGCTTCACCGTGATGACCGGCGGCGGCCCGGGCATCATGGAGGCGGCGAATCGTGGCGCTCGCGACGCCGGCGGTCCGAGCGTTGGTTGCACCATCAGCCTGCCAAACGAGCAACTGGACAACCTCTACCTCGACCGCCGCGTGCACTTCGACCATTTCTTCGTCCGCAAAGTGATGCTGGTGAAGTACAGCTACGGCTTCATCGTCCTCCCCGGAGGTTTCGGCACCCTGGACGAACTCTTCGAGTCCGCCACCCTGATCCAGACCGGCATCATCCACGAGTTCCCGGTCGTCCTGATGGGACGCGATTTCTGGGAGCCTGTGTTGGCGGCACTCCGGTCCACGCTCCTCCCGGAGGGGACGGTGAACCCGATCGACCTCGACCGGATCTACCTGACCGATGACCCGCGGGAGGCCGTGGAGCACGTGAAGAGCGCCGTGATTGAACGCTTTGGTCTGAAATACGGACGCCGGTTGGCCAGGCGGCGGATCCTCCTCGAACAATAGGGCCGGACCTGGCCCTTCTCATCTTCCCTTAATAAACCCACTGCATAGTCGTTACTCGTGAGGCCTCGAGCCTCCTCCCTCCCAGGCCGGGGACGAGTCTCGGATGACGGTACGCCGGGAATCACTCGTCCCCGGCTTCCCATCTTGGTTCCGAGCCTTACGCGTTGGGGTTGACGAGGAACTTCTCGCCTGTCGCCTGCTTGCCATACACCGCGATCTCAGCAAGCGAGAGCATCTGGGGCAGCGAAATCGTCTTCGCATAGTGGCTGGCGAAGGTCGTGGTGATCTCGTCCGCGACCCGCTTGTTGAGGCGACTGGCGACCTCCGGCCCCACGCGCTCAAGGAAGTTCGTCAGCAGCCAACCGCCGAGACCCCAGCTCAGTCCGAACGCCCGCGTGAACTCGGTCGGGCCACGGTCGAGGCCGCCGTAGATGTAGACCTGCTTGTGGACCGAAGAGCCGTAGCGGCTGTAGGTCGTCGCCGTGCGAAGGGCCGCCTGCTCGATCGCCGTAAGGATCTGGCCGGCGATCCGTCCGCCGCCGATGGCATCGAAACCAAGCGTGGCCCCCGTCGCGGCGCAGGCGTCGACGAGGTCGGCCATGAAGGTTGGCTTCGACGAGTCGACGACATGGGTGGCGCCGATATCGCGGAGGATCTTCTCCTGTTCCGGCTTGCGGACGATGTTCACGAGCTGGATGCCGTCGGCCACGCAGACCCGCTGCAGCATCTGGCCGAGGTTGCTGGCGGCGGCGGTATGGATGAGGGCAGTGTGGCCCTCCAACCGCATCGTCTCGACCATGCCGAGCACCGTGAGCGGGTTGACGAAGCTGGAGGCAGCCTGCGCCGGCGTGACACCTTCGTGCATGGGCAGCACCTCGCTGGCGCGGGCCACCCGGTACTGGGAGTACATGCCCCCACCCCGCAGCGACACCGTCTTGCCCTTGAGCGCCTGCGCTTCGGGTGATGTACCCGCTTCGACTACGACACCGGCGCCTTCGTTCCCGGCCGGCAGCGACTGGCCGACGCGCCCTGCCATGGCGTTCATGATCGCCGGTGTCAGCTTCGCGGTGACGACCGGCCGTTCGGAAGTCCCACCCGCTTCCGCCTGCATCATGTCGGCGGCGGCGAAGAGGAGGCCCATGTCCGAGGGATTGATCGGCGCCGCCTCAACGCGGATAAGGACCTGGTCGGGCCGGAGCTCAGGCGTCTCGGCTTCCGCGAGCGAGAGTTCGAGAACGGCGTCGTCGCGGACAAGCGTGCGGAGTTGGAGGTGGTTGGGCATGGTAGGCATCCTTGGGTGAGGTTGTGGAGCTCATGGTACGTGCTTGGGGAGGTGTTGGCCGAAGGGAGAGCGAGCATGCTGCGCCGCTTCGTTGATCGCCGAGGGCATCCGACACCGCTGGGTGAAGACGCCGGAGCGGCGGTACAATCTTGCCATGGCGATGGAAGAAAGGATCACAATCGAGCCCGGGAAACGGCGCGGACAGCCGTGCATAAGGGGCATGCGGATCACGGTGTACGACATTCTGGAGTACCTCGCCGGTGGAATGACTGAGGACGAGGTCCTCGCGGACTTCCCGGAACTCGAACGTGAGGACATTCTCGCGAGCTATGCCTTCGCGGCGGATTCAGGGCGCAAAACCATCTACCTCAGCGCGTGAAACTGCTCTTCGACCAGAATCTGTCCATGCACCTGATTGGACTGTTGGGTAATGAGTTTCCCGATTCATCGCATGTTCGGCTGGTCGGTTTGGAGAGAGCGACCGACAGGGAGATCTGGGACTACGCCCGAAACCACGACTTTGCGATCGTCTCGAAGGACTCCGACTTCCGAGATCTTGCGCATCGGCTCGGCCCTCCACCGCAAGCTGTCCACATCGCCATCGGCAATGCCTCAACGACCGACATTCATGCTGCGCTCAAAGCGCGCTACATGGAGATAGCATCCTTTGGGACATCCGACGACGCTCTGATCGTGGTTACGCGATGGGGCGAACCTGACATCGAAGTCGAGGCGTAGACTGCCGCGCATGCCCATCGACACCGTCCGCGCCCTCACCTTCGATGTTTTCGGCACCGTGGTGGACTGGCGCACCAGCGTCATCCGGCAATTGCGCGAGTTTGGCGCGAAGCAGGGCGTGGAGACGGACTGGCAGAGCTTCGCCGACGAGTGGCGTTACGACGGCTACATCGGCGGCATGGCGAAGGTGCGCAAGGGCGAACTGCCATTCCAGACGGCGGGACAACTCCACCGCCGCAAGCTCGACGCCCTGCTGGCGGAGCGGGGCATCATCCGGCATCCCGGAAGAAGCGGTTGCCGAACTCAACCTCGCCTGGCACCGGCTCGACCCGTGGCCCGACTCGGTCGAGGGGCTGAAGAAGCTGCGGACGAAGTTCATCGTCTCGACCCTCTCGAATGGGGAGACGCGACTGCTGGTGGACATGGCGAAGTTCGGCGGCCTGGAGTGGGACTGCGTCCTCTCCGCGGAGACGACGGGCGCTTTCAAGCCCGAACCACAGTGCTACCGCCGGGCGATCGAGTTGCTCGGTTGCCAGCCGCACGAGGTGATGATGGTGGCCGCGCACAAGAACGATCTGAAGGCCGCCCAGGCACAGGGCATGCAGGCTGCCTACATCCCGCGGCCGTTGGAGGCGGGCCCCGGCCGCACCGTGGACCTTTCCCCGGACCCGGCGTTCCAGGTCATGGCGGACGGGCTGGTGGAGCTGGCGGCGAAGCTGGGCTGCTAACGGCGTATGGGCCTTGTCCCTCAGGTCGTGCGCCGTCTTGCCACCTGCGACAGCGTCCATTGAACGAGCGCCGGGATCGATTCGTCGGGTAGCGGGAAGACGCCGCTGACGTTGACTTCGCAGAGTACATGGGTGTCCTCGCCCGCGTCGGATTTCGGGCCGAGGAGGAAATCCATGTCCCAGATGGCGGGCAGGTCGTTGGTTTCCACGCCACCGATGCGGGCGATCTCCGCGATCCACCCTGTTTCGAGCTTGCGCCGGAGCCGCTGGAACTCCGGTCGTTCGGGTCCGTGATACACGCGGGGAGGTGGCGCCGGCGTTTCCACAACACCCGGCGGGAGCGGCGCCAGGGCTGTCACCATGTGGTGGCCGAACCCGGCCACGCGGTCGCCGGCCATGTACGCTCGGGTCATGCCCTCCCCGACGCGCGGCAGGTACGCCTGGTCGACCAGGCAACCCGTCCCCGAAAAGGCCGCGAAGTAGTCGGCACAGCGGTCGATGAACTCGCCAAGCGTCATGTGCTCCACGCGACCACCACGCACGGCGTGGCGAACGGCGACGGGCAGCGATACCGGGGCGTCGGCCTCGCCGGCGGCTTCGACCAACCAGACGCCGTTGCCGCCGCTGCCGCGATACTGCTTCAACACCCGCGGTCCATCCTTCAGCCGGCCTGGGAGTTCGCGCAGGCACGCCTCCGGCGTCTCCAGGCGGTGCGCGTCGCTGCCAAATTCGGTTTCCCTCGTGCGAACCAGCACATCTTTCGTACCGATTTTCAGGATCACGTCCGGATGGGCCGACACGTAGACACCTGCCCCTGCCGCATCGCGAAGCATCGTATCGAGCACTGAGCGGTCGCGACCCGCAACGACCGGGTCGACCCAGGTGAGCAGAGCATCGAGTGTGGAGGATCTTGCCGCGAATGTCGGCGGCCGCCTCTTCTGAGAAGGCGAGGGGCGCTGCCTGGGCACCGGCCGCCTCGAATCCTTCAAAGATGGCTCTGAGGCGGTTCTCGTCCCGCGGGGGCGGAGGCTCCCCGGGGCGGCCCCGCCACAGCAATCCCACACGGTGACCGGATGTGGCAGTCATGGTTCCAGATCCTCAGCGGACGTCGCTTTGTCCGAATTGGCGACGCGATTGTACTGGTGAGCCCGTTTCAGCTGTCACGCCGGGCCAGGGGTGGCCTGTGGTAGGCTCCGCCCGTCGTGGCGGAGCAGCTCCCGGAGGGCATCTATAAGGCGGGGAACGGCCTCCTCAACTTCTACGTTATCGAGGAGGGCGGGAGGCTGACGCTGGTCGATACCGGTCTCCCCGGCGATTGGGGTCGGCTCCATCGCTGGCTGAGGGCCAACGGCCGCGAGGCGCGCGAGATCGAGGCGATCGTCCTCACCCACGCCCACCACGACCACATCGGCGGCGCCTCCCGGGTGCAGCGCGAGAGCGGCGCGCCGGCGAGTCTGCACATCGCCGACCATCGATTCGCGACGCGACGGGGCTTTGCGTTCGGCGCCGGTGTGCCGGGCAGCGGCATGCCACCGCCGGGGCTCGGGATACCGTTTCTCGTCTTTCGAACAGTGGCGAACCTCGTGGCGGCACATGCCCTGCGGTATGAGCCTCCGACGGACCTCCAAACGTTTGCCGACGGCGATGTACTCGACGTGCCCGGCCGCCCGCGAGTCGTCCATACGCCGGGGCATACACCCGGGAGCGTCTGTTTCCATCTCCCCGGGAGGGGCGTCCTCTTCAGCGGCGACGCGCTGGTGACGATGAACATGGCCAGCCGGAGGCGGGGACCGGCGGTCTCGATGAGGGCGGTCAATTTCGACGATTGCGTAGCGAACGAATCGCTCGCCCTGATCGAGGCGCTGGCGGCGACGGTCGTGTTGCCCGGACACGGGCGGCCCTACTTCGGCAGTCCGGCGGATGCGGTTGCTGCCGCCCGGGCTGCCCGCGCCTAGTTGGTTCCTTCTCGCCTCGACATTCGTCCTCACGTACAGTCGAAGCTCCCACCATCGCGCGCGAGGAGCCTCATGGACGCCAGCATCGACCTTTCCCGGTACCCCCTCGAGGCCATCGCGACGAAGGTTGGCACGCCCTTCTACCTCTACGACGGCGCAGATCCTTCGCGAGCGGATGGCGGAAGTGGCGCGAACAGCAGGGCCGGATGGTGGCCGCGAACGGCTGCATGCCCGCTATGCGATGAAGGCGAACTCGCTCCGCTACGTCCTCGACATCGCCCGCGAGGCCGGGCTCTGGATCGATGCCGTAAGCGGGAACGAGGTGCAGCGTGCCAGCCGCGCGGGCTTTGCCGGGGGCCACGAGCCGCCGGTGATCATGTACACCGCCGACGTCTTCCGTGACGACGCCCTGCAGACGGCGGTGGCCGAAGGAGTGCTGCCCAACGTCGGCTCGCCGGGGATGATCCGGGATCTGCACGAGGCGGGGTACGCCGGGCCGATCGCCCTCCGCGTGAACCCGGGCTTCGGGCATGGGCATGTGCAGGCCTGCGACACCGGTGGCCCTTCCAGCAAGCATGGCATCTGGCACGAACAGATGGCCGATGCACGCGCCACCGCGAAGAAGGCCGGCTACCCGGTGGTGGCGCTCCACGCGCATGTCGGCACCGGTCCGCAGATCAGCGAGTTCGACACGAATATGCGGCGGCTCGTCGATGTCTTCGACGCGCTGCTTGCAAGAATTCCCCGATGCCCGATCGGTGAACCTCGGCGGGGGCATCCCCCACGCCTACAGGCTCGACGCCAGGCACTACAACATGGGCGGCTTCCGGACCCTGATGCTCGAGGCGGCGACGACCCTCAGCGAGTCGGTAGGGCGCCAGGTCTCCCTCGAAATCGAGCCGGGACGATACCCGGTTGCGGGCTCCTGCATCCTCGTCGCGCGGGTCACCGACGTGAAGGACACCGGGACGAACGACAAGGGCCCGGGCCAGCGTTTCGTCATGGTTGATGCCGGGTTCAACGACCTCATCCGGCCGGCGATGTACGGCTCCTACCACCACATCTCGGTGGTGGCGCCGGGTGGCCGCGTGGACGGGCGGGCCACGGAAGAGGTGGTCGTGGCCGGCCCCCTTTGCGAGAGTGGCGATGTCTTCACCCGCGACGACCAGGAGTTCCTCGAGCCACGGGCACTGCCATCGCCCCGGCCAGGCGACCTGCTCGTGCTCCACGATGCCGGCGCCTATGGCTATGCGATGGCAAGCAACTACGTGAGCATGGGCCGCGCCCCCCAGGTCGCCTTCGACGACGGCAAGGTCACCCTCGTCTCCCGCCGCGAAACGCTGGACGACATCCTCAAGCTGGAGACGGCAGAGGCGCTGGCGCTCTAGGCTGCCGTCCAGCCTCCGTCGATCGAGAGCAGGGCTCCGGTGATCGAGGCGGCTTCGTCGCTGGCGAGATAGGCGGCCAGCCCGGCGACCTCGCTCACATCGACGAAGCGCTTGGTCGGCTGGGCGGCGAGGAGGACGTCGCGGACGACTTCCTCCTCGGTGATGCCGCGGGCCTTCGCTGTGTCGGGGATCTGGCGCTCCACGAGCGGTGTGCGGACGTAGCCTGGGCAGATGGCGTTCACCGTGATGTTCTCCTGGGCTACCTCGAGGGCCACGGTCTTCGTGAGCCCGGCGATCCCGTGCTTGGCGGAAACGTAGGCGGACTTGAAGGGGGAGGCGACCAGCGCGTGGGCAGAGGCGATGTTGATGATCCGCCCACGGCCCGCCGCCCGCATGAGGGGCACGCAGAGCCGGATCGTATGGAACGCCGCGCTCAGGTTGATCGCGATGATCTGGTCCCACTTTTCAACGGGAAACTCATCCACAGGCGCCACGTGCTGGATGCCGGCGTTGTTCACAAGGATGTCGACGCCCCCGAAGACATCGGTGGCGTGCGCGATCAGGCCCTCGATCTCGTCGACCTTCGTCAGGTCGGCTCCGTTGAACGTGGCCTCCACACCGTAGTCGTCGACGAGAGACTGGCGGATGTTTTCGATTTCGCCGGGCACGCCGAAACCGTTGAGGACAATGTTGGCGCCGCCCGCGGCGAGTCTCCGGGCGATGCCGAGGCCAATGCCGCTGGTCGAGCCTGTCACCAGGGCTATCTTCGGGTTGCCGTCCATGCGATGCCTCCTCGCCGGGATTCGCTATCAGTGTTAGCAACGCACATTTCAGGAGTGTGAAGCAGGCCGAATGACTGGCGAGGATATCCGCGCGTCATAGATTCGCCATATGGCTCAGCGCCCTACGCTGATGCGCGGCCGGCCCACGTCCGCCCTCTCGACCCGGAGCGGTCCTGCCGAATGGGGCCGCCTTGCTACGTCGTCGCCAGCAAGGCCGCCATCTCCCGTGGCGTGTTTGTCGTGAACAGGTCAACGCCTGACGCCGCCAACCTCCTCACGTTCGCCTCCATGCCTGTGCGGCTGAGGTCCATCGTCCAGGCGTCCAGCTCGATCCCACGATCGTGACAAGCCTCGGCCCAGTTCAAGCCGTCCGCGAGGGAGTGCGTTAGCAACCGATGGTGGACGTAGAGAACCTCGATGCCGGGCACGAGGTCGAGGAGCATCTCGCAGCGGAGGCGGAGGTACTCAGCCACGGGGAGGTCGCGCTCGAAGGCGAGTGGATGGTCGTCGCGGTAGCCGTGGACGCCGGTGTGATAGGGAGGTGGGTCCGTGCCCGGCGCATCGGGTGGCCACCAGGCCAGGTAGAGGAGTGGGTCGAACCCGAGCGGGAAATCCGGGTCCAGCGCCCGGAACCGGCGCAGCTGCCAGTCGGCCGGCGAACTCAGGAGGACCCGGTCGCGCAGCGGCTCAACGATGCGCAGCAAGCGCTCGATCGGCTCGTCGTTGCCGTAGGGGAGCTCGTCTTTCAGGTCGAGCTGGAGCCGGCAGTCTCCCCCGGCGCGCACAAAGGCATCCACGACGTCGGAGAGCAAGGCAATCGGCAGCTCCGTTTCCTGGAACCGAAGCGCTCTCGCGCCCTTTGCGGCACAGTCGCGCGCCAACCCCACCCCCGTCGTCTGAGAGGCGAGGTCGATGTCGTGGAGCACGATGAAGTCACCGTCGGCCAGGGCAGCGACATCGATCTCGATCCACGCGGCGCCGTAGGCAAGGCTCGCCTGCACAGCAGCCAGCGAGTTCTGCGGATGCGCCCCATCGAGGGCGGCGGAGTGATGGACGATGGCCGGGCCGTGTCACAGGGGAAACAGTACCAAGCCACGGTGAATGGTCAGCCAGCTTGTGTTGTCGCGGTCGATGAAGAGGTATGGTAAGCAAGCTGTCTTGTTGTCGAAGAGTGAGGGGTGGATAGAGAAATTCATTGAAGGTGAAGGGGTGAAGGCATCAACGTCGCGGGGGAATTTCATCGGTAAGCGAAGAGCAGAGGACGGCGCACAGGGAAGCGCGAGCTACGTTGGGCGGGTGCGCTATTTGGGTAGAGCCGGTGCACGTAAAAGCTGACGACGCTAGAGGATGAACTCAGGCAGGGCGGCGAGGAAGGTCTGGCGGCTGCGAAGCAGAAACCAACGACGTACAGCATGTGAGCAAGGCCTCTCGCAGATATGCCATGGCTGCCTGGAGGTCTGCATAGAGCCCTCACGGATCACAGCAAGATGTGCTCCATGCAAGGAAAGTGCTCAACAGGGCCGCTGTGAGTGGCGGTTAGTGCAAAGTAGTGAATAGCGATTGCAGGGTGGCTTGTAGGCGAAGGCGACGGCGAGCGCTTAGTAGAACGGGTGGAGCGAGAGAAAGTAGGGCAACAAGACCAAGGCAGCACTCATGAACTAGTTGGGAAGGGAGGAGAAGGAGGGGATGGTTGCTTGATCAAAGAGGTCAGTGAGAAGGCAGAAGCCTACACCTCAGTTCAAGCAGTCAGAAAACAGAAGGCAGGGAGAAGGGTTTGTGGCACATGATAAGTACTATAGGCATAAGTAGAAGAGAATAGTTGAGGATGAGTGAAGCAGGGGAGGGGAGAGGCAAGGGAAGTGGAAGGTGGATGGAGAAAGAGGCGGAAGCTACACTAGAATCATATAGGCCGCAGGTGCGCTCCTGCTATGGCTTTCGCCGATGGGGTCAGGCTGTGTCGCCCGTTGCTAGTACCCGTATGGCTATAATAAGGAAGGCTGGCTCTCAGATGATTAGAGAAGGGCAAAGGATGAAATACAGAAAGAAGTGGGGAAGTGCAAGAACAAGTAGGCAGATACTTGACAACGTGTGTTACTCTGCACACGAGCGAGCAACAGAGTCAGGAGGTGCCGTGACTGCAAGTGAGCTCTTTTAGAGCTAGACGCTCTGCGGAGCAGCCTTTAAGGCGTGCTTATTGAACGATCGCACCGAGACTTCGACCAGGTGCGCCAGGTTCTACAACGGCTATATCGACCGACCGCGCAGGCACTTATCGCGAGGTGCTTCAACGTCGCCGATGTCGTGGACGCGCTGCGCTATGGTCGGGAGGGCAGGGCTGGAGATCGCAGTCCGCGGCGGCGGCCACAACGTCGCCGGGCGTGCGGTCGTCGATGCGGGTCTGGTCATCGACTTGAGCCCCATGAAGGGCATTTTCGTCGACGTTGCGAAGCGGACGGCACGCGTGCAGGGCGGCGTGACCTGGGGTGAGTTCAACAGGGCCGCACAGCTACACGGCCTCGCGACCACCGGGGGAGTGATCTCAACCACCGGCGTGGCGGGCCTCACGCTTGGCGGGGGCCTCGGCTACCTGATGAACGTCGAACGGGCTCTCTGTCGACAACCTGTTGTCAGTCGAGCTCGTTACCGCTAACGCCGACGTGATTTCGGCCAGTGACGATGCAGCACCGGGATCTGTTTTGGGCGCTGCGCGGTGGCGGCGGCAACTTCGGGGTGGCGACTTCCTTCGAGTTTGCGCTGCACCCGGTCGGACCCTTGGTGTCGGGCGGCGTTATAGCCTACGCGGTCGAGGCAGCCGGCGAGATGCTCCGGTTTTTCCGCTCATTCACCGGCACCCTTCCGGACGAGATGGTGATGTTCGCGTCGCTGCTGCATGCTCCGGATGGGTCCGGAGCGAAAATCGCCGCGATGGTCTGCGGGCATTGCGGCACGCCGGAGCAAGCGGAAGCGGATCTTCGGAGGCTCCGCGAGTTCGGAACGCCGGCCATGGATATGCTGGGGCCGATACCGTATACGGCCCTGAACGAGATGCTCGATGCCGGCTTCCCGAGGGGTGCGCGTAACTACTGGAAGTCGAGTTTCCTCGCAGGCCTGGGCGACGAGGCCATCGATACGATGGTGAGCCGGTTCGAGAGCTGCTCCTTCACCGATGACCGGCCTGCTGCTGGAGCACTTCCACGGCGCCGCATCGCGCGTGGCGCCAGACGCGACCGCCTTCCCCCACCGAAGTGACGGATACAACTTCCTGGCTGCGTCCGAATGGCTCGAACCCGGCGAGGACGACGCGAATATCGCCTGGGCCCGCGAGACATACGAGGCGATGACGCCGTTCTTCAGTTCAGGGGGCTACATCAATTACCTGGACGACGATGAATCTGCAGACCGCGTTGCGAGATCGTATGGGCCGAACTACGCTCGCCTGCAACAGGTAAAAGCCGAGTACGACCCGGACAATGTCTTCCACCTGAACCAGAACATCCGGCCAGCGTAGCCCAGCGTCGCTACCCGTAGCTCACCGCAAGGCCCGCCCGCGCGTCTGACTGGATGCCGTACTGGGGGATCGGGTAGCGGAGGCCGTTGGCCGCTGAGCCGCTTCATCCCGGCGATGGCTTGCGGCAGGTACTTCGGTGGCATGGCCATGAGCAGTTCGTCGTCGAGCACGCCGCCGTAGCGTCGTTCGGCGAAGCAGGGGATAGCGAGGCTGGGTTCGCTCTTCAGCAGCGCCCGCCCCCACGAGTCGGCGCAGGCCGATTCGCCGACGACGCTCCACTCGAACTTGCGGTAGCCCGACCACTGGAGGCCGTTGATGAGGATCATCATCTGCCCCGGCGTGGCGTAGATCAGGCAGATGTCGGGCGGGTCGAGGCGGCCGCTGGCGAGCGGCGAAACCGCCATCGCCGTGTAGTTGCCGAAAGGCACGACGTCCATCGCCGCCTGGTGTGCGGCGCGAGTCCTCGGGCGTCTCATACCAGACACCGGCCATGTTCTTGCCGCACAGCCACTGCTCGTCGCGCGGGTGAAGGCCGATGACCGCGCCACACTGCGCGCCCGACGAGGTCGTCGTTGGTGATGCCGACGGTCCAGCCGAGCCGGCAGGCCTGGGCGACGATCTGGTCGGTGGTGTGGATGGCCTGTCGGGCGGCGAATCTTCGGGATCGCCTCCATCTCCGCCACCGTCGCGAACATCTTCATGCCGATCGGGTGTCGTCTTCAGGCGAAGGAGCGTGTTGAGGTCGTCGACGAGCTTCGGCCAGTCGAAGGACTCCGGGTCCTCCACTTCAATCTCGGCGGGTTCGATGAGGGACATACTGCGCCTCCAGGCAAGGTGCAGCCAAGCTACGCGGCGGCTGGCAGCCCCACAAGCGGCTCCGGCCGGTCGCCCGCCATCAGGTAGCCACCAAACAGCACCAGCCAGAGGATCACCGGGTAGGCGACCCAGCGCTCGACGCCACCGTCGCCAAACCTGTCGAAGAGCGCCGTCCCGGATCCGACGACGGCAAAGACGAGCACACCCAGCGTCGTCGCGCCAAGCACCATCGAGGCCCAACCTGAGATGCGCGCCTGCACCTTCGCTGAGAGGATCGCGCCGACACCCCCGAGGTGAAGGCGAGGAGGGCGAAGATGCCATGCATCGGTGCCCGGTTACCTGGGAAAATCCCGACACCGAACACCGCGATGCCAATCACGAGGACTGAGATCCAGGTCCGCTTTCCGAACCTGGCTCGCCGGAGACCAACGGCAGCGGCGATGATCAGGGCGCCGCTGAGGATCATGGTTGCATTGAAGATGCGGGCCGACGGCTGCCGAATGATGCTGTTGGGCGGCGTGGTGGCGCCGAGGTCGCTGATCTCGTTGTCGTGGGTCGTGTAGGTGGCAGGGTAGAGAGCTTCGGCGGTGATGATCCCCATGAGAATCACCACGCCGGCAGTCGCAAGAGCGAGGCCGGAAAGCACCGGGGCGCGCATGTTCGCGACGCGTGAGCCGGTGTTGGGCGCGGGTTTCGTGGTTTCCATCGCTGCATGGTCGATCACGCGGCCCTGGCTGCCCGCGGCCGGTTGGGTACCGGGGTATGTGCCCCCACGGCCGTATTTGCGCCGCCCGCTGACCGATCGCTGACGCCAGGAGAGCCAGGCAGGCATCGATAGCCGCGAACCATGGCTGCATGAGCCTCCGCTCGTACCAGCGTCCCGTGCTGGTAGATATCCACCGCGGCATGGTCCGCGACCTCGGCGGAACCTACACCGTCATGTTTCCGCGCCAGGCGGGGAAGAACGAGATCGCGGGCTTGCTCGTCGCCGGACTGCTCGTGGCCCATTCCCGTGCCGGCGGGACAATCGTCGTGTCGGCGCCGACGTTTGCGCCGCAGGCGCTCATCTCCCTTCAGCGGGCCATGGACATCTTTGGCCGCATGGCGAACGTCGCCGGGCAGTTCCGGACGGAACGAAACAGCATCAGGTACGGGCGGGCGCGGGCCACCTATCTCGGGGCGAACCCGGAGGCGAACGTGGCCGGTCACACGGCCTCCATCGCCATCATCGCGGACGAGGCCCAGGACATCGAGGCGGACTGGTTCGACCGCCAGTTCCGGCCGATGGCAGCCTCGACCGGCGCCCCAACGGTGATGTTTGGGACGGCGTGGAACGGCCAGACGATGATCGAGAGGGCGGTGGCGGCGAACAAGCACACGGCGCCGTGGCGCAACTACCGCGTGACATGGCGAGAGGTCGCGGGAGAACTCCAAGCGTACAGCAAGTACGTCCTCGCTGAGCGCGAACGTCTCGGGGCGAGCCACCATCTCTTTCGCACCCAGTACGAGCTGCTTCCCGGGCAGCCGAGGGGCTCGCTGTTCACGGCCCACCAGCTCGCCCGGCTCCCGGGCGAGCATCCACGGCTCTTCGGCCCTCTGCCGGGCGAACGGTATGTCGGCGGGCTCGATGTCGGTGGGTCAGGCCAGCAGGCCGACGCGACCGTGCTGACGATCGGGCGGGTCATGGGCCGCCGGCTGGAGGTGGTCGAGCACGTGGCCTGGCAGGGCGCCCCATTCGGCCTGCTCGAGGTGGACCTTCGCGATCTCCAGTCGCGCTGGCGGTTGCAACGCATTGCCGTCGATGCGACCGGCCTCGGAAGTGGGCTCTTCGACCAGCTCAAGGAGGCCGGGCTCCCGGTACACGACTTCAAGTTTTCGCGGGGGAGCAAGTCCGAGCTGGGAAGTGCGCTCATCGCCGCCGTGGAGACGGGGAGGCTTGCCCTCTACGCCGATGACAGCTCGGTCGAGTACGGCGCCTGCCTGCAGGAACTGCGCGAGTGCGGTCTCGAAATGGTCGCCGGCGGCTGGCTTTCGTGGGGCAACAGCAGCGGCCACGACGACTACGTGGCGAGTCTGGCGCTCTGCCTGCATGCCGCACGGACTCTGCCGGCGTCGCGCGTGGCGGTGGGCCGTCGCCGTACGTAGGGCCGACCTCAGGCGACGACTTCGAGCGAGTCGTGGATCTCGGGTACGGCCATCAGGGTCTTGTGGACGGGGCACTTGCTGGCGACGCGGAGGAGGTCCTGCTGCTGTTCCTCGTCGAGGTCGCCGCGGAGGACGATGCGGCGATGGAAGTGCTGGACGTAGCCTTCGTGCTCATTTTCGCAGTCCGTGCAGTCCTCGGCGTGAATACGCTCGTGCTCGACCTGCACCGCCACCTCCTCGAGCGGGTATCCCTTCTTGCGCGCGTACAGCTGGATCGTCATGGCCGTGCAGGCGCCCAGCGCCCAGGTGAGGAGGACGTAGGGCGTGGGCCCGAGGTCATCGCCACCTTCGTCTTCCGGTTCGTCCGCAACGAGGGAGACGCCGGGCGCCGTCAGGAGCTGGGCGAAGTCGTAGTCGGCGAGCGACTGGGCGATAACGGTGATCATGGCGCCTCCGGCGAGGGAAACTAGGTGCACCCCCAGCCAACGGTAGCCGGTTGGGGAGAAGCGTGGGAAGGGCGCCGGCGCTCCACCAACCGCCGAAATGGGTAGAATCGGACGCCATGGCGTTTCTCATTCACAACGAAGACTCCCGGGACCCCTACCCGGAGGCGCACTGGTTCATCGTCCGTCGCAGCGAGATCCTCATCTACGACTCGCCGGAAGGCCCACGAATCCCCTACCAGCGGGGCGAGCCGCCAATCGAAGGTGTGTCGCGGCACGTCCTCGGTTCGATGGATGGCGTCATCAGCTACGCCATCGACGCCGGCGAGGACCCATCGATCGCGGAGCCGCCGGACCACCGCTGGGTGAACCTGCGGGCCGCGTTCGCTGAGCTGAACGAAGAGGCCTGGACGGTCGCCGGGCGGGCAGAGCAGCTCGTGGCCTGGGGCCGGACGCACCGCTATTGCGGCCGCTGCGGCAACGAGAATGAGCTCCACCCGGTGGAGCGGGCGATGGTCTGCTCGCGCTGCGGGCTGATGCAGTTCCCGCGACTTTCGCCGGCGACCATCACCCTGGTAACCCGCGGCGAGCAACGACGAGGAAGTGCTCCTCGCCCACGGCCGCCAGTTCGGGCGGACCTTCTACAGCTGCCTTGCGGGGTTCGTGGAGCCGGGCGAGAGCCTCGAAGGCTGCGTCGCCCGCGAAGTGCAGGAAGAGGTCGGCCTTGAAATCAAGGACATCACCTACTTCAACAGCCAGCCGTGGCCGTTTCCCAACTCGCTCATGATCGGCTTCCGGGCGCGGTATGCCTCGGGCGAGCTGAATCTCCAGGAATCCGAGATCGTCGACGCCCGGTGGTGGCGTGTCGGCGATATGCCTGACAGCTACCCCCGCGGGGGTATGTCGATTGCCGGTTGGCTGGTCGAGGGCTGGCTGGCGGAGCAGGGCGCGCTGTAAAGCACCGGCGCGATCGGCCGTCCCGCTGAACCGCGGACTGTCGGCGCGTGTGTCCCCCGGCGGATACGATCCTCCCACACTCCTGCTACAAGAAGGAACGACATGGATCTGCTTCTCAACGACCTCACGCCCTGGCCGTGGGCGGTCGGTGGCGCCGGCATCGCCGCCATCACGCTGGTCTTGCTCTATGTGGGCAATCACCGCCTGGGCGTCTCCACCGGCTTCGAAAACGTCTGCTCGCTCGTCGTCGACGACGCCGTACTTTCGCCGCGATGCCGTCAGCGGCTCGAATTCCTGGCGGCTGCCGCTCCTCGGCGGCCTCGTTATCGGCGGGTTTCTCTCGGCGATCCTCGGCGGTGGCTGGTCGCCGTTCTGGGACATGGGCATCTTCGATACCGACATCGGCTGGGGACCTGCCGGCAAGGTCGTCTGGATGTTTGCCGGCGGCGTCCTCATCGGCTTCGGCACGCGCCTTGGCGGCGGCTGCACCAGCGGCCACGGCATCTTCGGCATGTCGAACCTGGAAGTGCCAAGCATCGTCAGCACCGTCAGCTTCATGGTCGGCGGCATCATCACCACCAACCTCATCTACCGGGTGATCGTCTGATGCGCTGGACCGCCTTCTACCTCGCCCTCGGCACCGTCTTCGGCCTCACCCTCAGCCGCTCCGGAGCCGCCGACTACAACTACATCCAGGGCATGTTCCTCTTCGAGAAGTTCCAGCTCTACGGCATCATCGGCACGGCCGTGGTCCATCCTCGACGCCGAGCCTCTTCCTCCTCAAGCGCTACGGCCGCACCGCCGATGGCTCGCCACTGGTCATCGAACGAAAGCCCGGCCACCGCGGTAACGTCGCCGGCGGACTCCTCTTCGGCGTCGGCTGGTCGATCACGGGCATGTGCCCGGGCCCGGTGCTGGTCAATGTGGGCGAAGGAAAGTGGTACGCCCTGGCGGCCCTCGCCGGTGTCCTTGTTGGCGCCAGCAGCTTCGGCGTGGCCTACCCGCGCCTCACCGGCATCTTTCGGCTCCCACCACTCGAGGTCGGCACCGGCGAGGGATAGCGAGCGTTCAGCGCGCCGCGGAGAGCGTAGAGTCCTCCCGGAGGCAAGGCATGTCGAACAAGATCGCCCTCATTACCGGCGCCGGCAGCGGCATCGGCCAGGCATCCGCCATCGCCCTCGCGGAGCACGGCTGGTCTGTCGTCCTCGCCGGCCGCCGCCGGGAAGCCCTCGACGAGACGGCAGCCCTGTTGCCCGCGGGCGCCGGATCTCTCACCGTCCCCACGGACGTCCAGGAGATTGAGCAAATCCGGGCCCTCTTCGCCGCCACGAAGGAGCGCTTTGGCCGCCTCGACCTGCTCTTCAACAACGCCGGCCTGGGCGCGGGCGGCCCCATTGAGAGCCTCGCCATCGAGCGCTGGCGCCAGGTCGTCGATACGAACCTGACCGGCGCCTTCGTTTGCACCCAGGAAGCCTTCAAGATCATGAAGGACCAGGACCCTCGCGGCGGCCGCATCATCAACAACGGATCCATCTCCGCCCACGCGCCGCGGCCGAACTCCGTTGCCTATACCGCCACCAAGCACGCGATGACCGGGCTTACAAAGTCAACCTCGCTCGACGGGCGGAAGTACGACATTGCCTGCGGCCAGATCGATATCGGCAACGCCGCCACGCCGTTGACCTCACGGATGTCCGGCGGCGTACCCCAGCCGAACGGCGAGGTGATGCCCGAGCCGGTGATGGACGTGCGGCACGTCGCCGATGCCATCGTCTACATGGCCGAACTGCCGCTCGACGCCAACGTCGAGTTCCTCACCGTCATGGCCACGAAAATGCCGTGGCTCGGCCGAGGCTAAACGGCGGGCTCACGCCGCGGCCAGTGCCAGCACCACCTTCACCGCCTCATCGGCCGTAACCCGGTCGGTGTTGATGACGAGGTCGTAGGCCTCCGCCGTCTCGGCATCGACACCGTAGAAGCGCTTGAGGAAGTCGAGGCGCGCCTTATCCGACTCCGTGATCTCCTGGCGGGCGCGTTTGGGGCCATGGGCGTCCTTCTTGAGCCGGATTGCCCTGGCATCCACGGAGCCGGTGACGAGCACCCGCACGACGCCATCGGCCGGGCCGAGGGCGTGACCGGCGCCGTGTGCAACAAGAACGCACTTTCCCGCCGCGGCCACCTCGCCAATGACGCCGACGATGACCTCCGGATAATCAGGCCCCAGCATCTGGACGTAGTCGCTGGCGGCCCCGGGAATCTCGGGAGTCGAGAGGCTGGCGCGGGCGAGGTTGTCCATCATGCGGGCGAGCAGACCCTGCCGCCGTTCGGCGCTGGCGACTTCGGCAGCCGTCGCGCCAACCCGTTCGGCCGCCATATCGATGATCTCGGTGTCGACGTAGCGAAAGCCCAGCTCCGAGGCCAGCGTCCGCCCGATCGCTTCGCCGCCGGCGCCCAGCGCCCGCGAAATGGTGATCACATTTGTCTGCATCCCGGGTCACTCCCCTCGTGGTGGGACGTTTGTACATCATCAGGCGGCACCACTGTGTGCGACGGATCGCATTCGCCGGTGGCATACTCCCGTGACGACATGGCCACTCCCAAGATTCGCTATGCAACGACAGGTGACGGCGTCCGCATCGCCTGGGGCGAACTTGGAACCGGGCGCACCGTCTTTCGTGTTTCCAACGGCCCCTTTCTAGAATTCCTCCCCATCTATCTCCCGGACTATGCCGAAGCAATGTCGACCGCCTTCCGGTGGGCGTCCTATGACCTCCGCGGAACTGGTCTTTCACAACGCCCAGTCGCAGAGGTGAGTGCCGAAACGATGCTTCGCGACGCGGAGGCTGCGCTTGGCGCCCTTGGCAACGAGCCACTCGTCATGAACGCGCCAGCCGAAATGCTGGCTACCCGAACTGCACTTGAACTCCTGGAGCGACACCAGGGTCGTTTCACTCATCTCTGGCTCGATGCTCCGTATGCATCCGACGCTGGGTTTCGGGAGGTCTCCCGCATAGGCCGAGCGCGCGGTGCCCTCCGTCAGATGGACTGGGAAGCGCAGACCGACGTGGTGGAGCAGGTGTTCCGCGAGATTGACACACCCGCTGTCCGACAACGCGGCGGCGAGATGATGAGACAGAGCATCGATGCGGACACCTATCATGCCTACTCCCGGCTCCTCCATACTGAGCTGGCTGCAGAGTTCTCTCGGGTCAGCATTCCGACTATTGTGGTCGGGAACGAACGTTCAGCTGTCCCCGTAGAACTTTCGCAGGCAGTTGGCTGCCCTCATCCCCGGCGCCGATTACGTCCAAATATCGGACCCCACCTGGATAGCCTCGTTGCAGGCGGCGAGAGAGTTCGTCAACGGGTCGCGAAGCCCCACTGCGGTCGGTCTCCCTTCCCCCTTCCGCACGATCCTCTTCACCGACATCGAAGGCCACACAGCCATCATGTCCCGGCTTGGCGACGACAAAGGGCGGGATGCTGCTGCGTGAACATGAGCGGCGCACCCGGGAAGCGCTTCGAGCCCACAGCGGGAGTGAGGTAAAGAGCATGGGCGACGGCTTCATGGCGAGCTTCAGTAGCTGCTCAGCGGGCCCTCGACTGTGCCCGGGCCATCCAGAAGGCTTTCGCCGAGCCCATTGCCGGGGAGTCAATCCGGGTGCGCATCGGCCTCAATGCCGGTGAGCCTGTAGAAGAGGACGACGACTTCTTCGGCGCCAGCGTTATCGCCGCCGCCCGCATCGCCGCAAAGGCCGAAGGTGGCCAGGTGCTCGTCGCCAACGTTGTCCGCGAGCTGGTCGCGGGCAAGGGCTTCCTCTTCCACGACACCGGCCAGCACGACCTCAAGGGACTGGAAGAGCCGGTCAGGCTGTGGGAACTGCGGCTGGAGTAGGTCGCCGAGACAGGCGACTCTATGCCGGCAGTGGGTGGCGCCCTACCGCGGTGTTGAAGTAGAAGTCGAGCATGGCCGTCAGGGGGGCTGGGCTCCTCAACAGGCGGCTACGCAGGGCCGCCCCCTCCCAGCAGTCCGTCAGGAGACTCGCCATAGCGATGGTATCGGAACCGGCGGGAATATCGCCGCGGGCGCGCGCCTCCTCCAGGCAGACTGCAACCTGCCGGGCAATCTCGGCGATGCAGCCCTCGATCTTCTCCCGGAACACATCGTTCACGCCGGATAACTCCTGCCCGAGACCGCCAAGCAGACACCCCATGTACCCCTCCTGCCGGTAGGACTCGAGCGTCGCTTCGAAGAAGTTCCGCACCCGGGCCAGCGGCGGCGCCGCCCGGTCGCCCAGGCACTCGCCGAGGCCAGCATGGACGGCCTCCATGTACTCGTCGACAACCTGGAGGGCGAAATCCTCTTTGTCCTTGAAGTGGTGGTAGAAGGAGCCCTTCGGCGTCCCCGTCTCGTCGAGCAAGGCCTGGATCCCGAGGTCGTGGTAGCCGCGCTCGAGGAGCATGGCCCACCCTGCATCGATCAATCGCTGCTTGGTCTCGTGCTTCGTCGACATGGTTGGAGACACCCCGGGAGTGCCCCGGGATGTCCCGGAGCCGCTAGCCGTTCACCTTCTGGATCATATGCTCGATGACCCGGGTGTGCTCATGCTGCGGACTGAACATAACGATCTCAGCATCCTCTTCGACTCGCACGTTGTGGCCGGCGGGCCAGAAGAAAAGGTCGTTTGCTGACACGGTTTCGTGCCGGCCCGAGGCGTCTGTGGTGGTCAGCTGGCCCTGGAGGACGAACCCCCAGTGGGGAACCTGGCAGAGGTTGCCTTCGAGGCCGAGAAAGAGGGGCGTCGTGTCCACGCCCGCAGAGAGCGAGAAGTACTCCCCGCTGATTTCCTCGCCTCCTATGTCGCCGAGGCCGTATCGCTGCCTGAGCGTGGCACCGGGAATCTCCATTCGGACGTCCACTTCATCCTTGGTGACGTGCATCGCTACTCCTTGTTCTGTTTCAATTTCTACTAGACCGATCGGTCTAGTAGGTGGGGGAAGCTTGGCCTCCGAAGGCCCGGTTGTCAATCCCCGGCGGGTGAAAGCCTGTCACCCGGGCAGCAATCCCCGTGGAAGCATCCCGTTCACCGGGGCGGAACCGATCGAGATTGGCATGCTTGGCCTGGCGCCCCGCGCCGCCGCCGCGCGCGCGGCGACCGTGCTGCGCTGGCCCTGGCACAGTCGCTCGAACTCCCGGTCTACGCATCGGACGCTGCCTGGCTGGGAGTGGATGTCGGCGCCGAGGTGCGGCTGATCCGGTTCTCGGTCCGCTAGTACTTCGCGAAGACAGTTGGCATTCGCGCGTTCAACGCCTCGCAATGTGCTCCCCTTCTCCCGCGTGAGTCGGGAGAAGGGGCTGGGGGTTGAGGGCCGGTCTCCGGGCTCGAACGCTGAGTTTCGCAACTGAGTACTAGCTACACGAGGTAGGTGGTCCCCACCGCGTTGTGGACATACGCCTCGGGGAAGGCGGCGGCGATCGCCTGCTGGGGCTTCCAGCCGGTGCAGTGGGCAGGCACAACCAGGCCGGGCGTGAAGGCCCGGAGACCGTCAATCGTCCGCCCGATGACCGGCTCAAAGTAACGGCCCGTGAGGTGGAAGCCGCCGATGATGGCGTGCACCCGCTCTACGCCGGTCACCTGCACCGCTCGCTTCACGATGTTGACGATGCCCGAATGCCCGCAGCCCGTGATCACCACGAGCCCTTTGCCGCGCACGTTGGCGATAAGCGCCTGGTCATCGAGCAGATGCGGCTCAGGCTGCCAGCCATTCCCCTCGTTCGATTGAAAGAACGGGAATCCCTGCTCGAAGTCGGTCACTCTCGGCACCTCGCCGGTAAGCATCAGGGCACCGTGGAAGAGCAGCGAAGGGTCACGCTCTTCCAGTAATTCGAATCCGGCGCCTTCCATTGCTGAGCGCGAGGGCGGGACGAGCGGTATCGGGCCCGCCCCGGGAGGGGCGGCGCGCCGATTGGTGTAGATGCGGGGGTGGGCCATGAGCGGCATGTTCGCCTTGCCGAGGCGCTCGACCAGCCCGGCGAGCCCGCCGGTGTGGTCCCAGTGGCCATGCGAGAGAGCGACGGCCTCGATCTCCTTCGGGTCGATTTGCAGCCTGTCGATGTTGCCGATGAGGCCGTCCGGAGAAAGCCCCGCATCGAAGAGCAAGCAATGCGTTTCGCCGCCACTGTGAACGGTGACCAGGCTCGAAAAGCCATGCTCGGCGTGGAGCGTCACCCGCACGTTCGGCTCTTCGAGCAAGGGGTTGTAGGCAGCGCCGGCAGCCCACGGTTGGCGACGGACCTCTTCGTCGCCATCGAGGAGGGCATCGATCTGGTTGTCGACGAGGATCGTTACCTCGATCGAGTCGGCCTCGATCAGTTGCGGTTGGCTCATGGCGCCTCCTGCAGCATCTCTGCAATCCGTTCGCCGATCATGATCGCCGTGAAGTTCGTGTTCGCCCGGACGAGGTTCGGCATGATCGAAGCGTCGGCAACGACCAGTCCTTCGAGCCCATAGACACGGCCCGACTGGTCGACCACCGCGAGCGGGTCGCCGGCGGGCCCCATCTTGCAGGTGCCCACCGGGTGCACGAGGTGGGTGACGCTCTCCCGCAGAAACTCCTGCACGGCCTCGTCGTCGTCCACCAGCTCCTGCGTGGGGCGAAGGATGGCGGCCGTGTGTTCGGCGATCGGACCCGAAGTCAGCAGGCGCCAGGCGACCCGGACGCCGTCGACCATCTTCTCCATGTCCTGCTCTTCCGCCAGCAGGTTGATCGCGATGGCCGGCTGCACCGCCGGATCAGGGCTCGCCAGCCTTACGCTGCCCAGCGACAGTGGCCGCTGAAGGCTGACGCAGAGCATGAACAGCGCCTCGATGCCGGGCATAGCGGCTGCCAGCTGCGGCGTCCGCCTCGTTTCGTTGCTCCACATGTACATCTGCATGTCGTTCTCTTCGCTGCTGCCGGCGGCGGTGTAGCGAAGGCCGATCTGCTGCAGCGGGTCTCCCGGCGCGATCACTCCGGGCCGGGGCAACGCAATGAGTGTGACCGAGGGATGGTCCTTGAGGCCCTCGCCCACACCGGCCAGGTCGTGCACAACCTCGATCCCCATCTCCCCCAGGTGCGAAGCCGGGCCGACGCCCGAGCGCAGGAGGATCGGCGGCGTGTGCAGCGCCCCCGCCGAGAGCACGATCGTCTTCCCGTGGACCTCCTGACGTGCGCCCCCGCTCTCGACCGCCAGCCCGACCGCCCGCTTCCCTTCGAAGAGGACGCGGTCGACGTGGCAGTTCGCCCGGATCGTGAGGTTCAGGCGTCCCCGCGCCGGTCCAAGGTAGCCCGTCGCCGTCGAGACGCGGAAGCTGCCCGTCCGGTTCATCGCCCAGCTGCCGACGCCCGTGGCGCCGGGAACGTTGTGGTCCTCCTGGGGCGGGTACCCGGCTTCAAGGCAGGCAGCCTTGAACGCTCGCTGCACGGTAGCCAGCTCGTCCTCGCGCCAGCGGACAACGGGGATTGGCCCGTTCTTGCCGTGGAAGTCGCCGCCGAAGTCCTGGTCGGCCTCCAGCTTGCGAAAGTAGGGCAGGCACTGCTCCCAGCCCCAGCGATCGTTGCCCAGGGCCGCCCACTCGTCGTAGTCCTCGGGCACCCCCCGGATGGCGACGATCCCGTTCACCGCCGAGGATCCGCCGGTCACCTTCCCTCTCGGGTAGGCCACCGCGCGGCCCTTCACGGCGTCGCCCTGCCAGTGCCAATCGTGCGCATCGAGGGACGCAGTGGTGCCGTCAGCGAGGTCGCTGGGAAGGGTGGCCGGGTCCGGGTAGTCGGGCCCGGCCTCCAGGAGGAGGACGCTGGTCTCCGCGTTCTCCGTCAGGCGCGCCGCGATCACCGCTCCTGCGCTCCCGGCGCCGACGACGATGTAGTCATAGGTAATACTCACGGGCAGTTCCCTTCTGACGGGTGGGGCGATTCCATCTTCGGCGGATCCGCGGGCTACATCTCTTCGCGCAGGAGCGGGCCTTGTACCACGGAAGATTCGACGATCAGACCGTCCGCGACGCGATAGAAGTCCGCTCCCTCGAAGTAGAGAACTGTTCCCCCGGGCATGCCCGGGCGGTCGTTCGTGGTGGACGCCCAGAACCGATACCGGACCGCGACCCGGTCACCGGCTTCTACGATTTCGCGAATCTCGATCCGCCTGTTCCGCATTCGGCCGGCCACGACATCATGTTGAGCCCGGAATTGCTCCTTCCCTTCAAGCCTGGAAGCCGGCTCAAAGGTGGTCGCAGGTAGGTTGATGATGGCGTCGTCTGACCACACCTCGAGGAACCTGTCGGTACCGTAGATGTCTGGAGTACCGTCGTTGTACAGCGCAAAGTGGCGTTCAACGACTTGCCGTGGGGTGAGACCTGCCATATGTGTCCTCCTAGAACAGTGGGCTCCGCGATTCCTGCCCCAAAAACACCCGGCCGGCCGCCTCGATCCACTGGCCGGAAGCCATGATTTGTTGCGGTACCACGTGGACATCCCGCCGGCAGCGTTCGAGGATGCCGTGCTCGAGGTTGGCACTCGTGCCAGCCGCCTCGCAGACCAGTTCGACGGCGCGAGCACTGGCACGTGCGGCATTGCTGCAGGCGAGCTGGACCATCGCCCGTTGCTGCTGGGGCACCTCGTCGCCCCGCATGGCAGCCTCCCAGAGCTCGTCGACCACTTCGAACACCCAGGCGCGGGCACTGCGCAGGGTCGCCTCCGCCTCGGCGATGGCGACCTGGGCCATGCCTCGTTCGGCCAGCGTACTTCGCGTTCCCCGTGGGACCTTGTTCATGGCGAGGTCGATGAAGGCGTCGAGCGCCCCCCGCGCGATGCCGGTCGAGACACCAACCTTGTTATAGGCGAGGCGGCTGTAGACCGGGAGCTGGAACAACGTCCCGCTGTGCAGCGCCCGGTAGAAGGTGCGCGTGATGTGGGTCTCCGGCACGAAAACGTCGTCCATCGCGATGTCGTGACTGCCCGACCCTCGCATCCCCACGGTGTGCCACGTGTCGAGGATCTCGAACTGCTCTCGCGGCACGAGCACCTCGACCAGTTCGACGTTGCCCTGTGGATCACGGCGAAACTCGCCGGACTCGTCGACCACGATGCACTGGCCGTGGAACCAGGTGGCGTTGTGACAGCCGCTGGCAAACGGCCACTGGCCCGTGGCCCGGTAGCCGCCCTCGACAGGCAGGGCGCGGCCTTTCGGGTTGAGCGCGCCGGAGAAGATGGTGTGCGGGTCGCGGAAGATCGCGGCGGCCGTCTCCGGGGGCAGCCCCGCCGAGGCCATCCCCGTCGCCTCGATGCCGATCATCAGGTTCCAGCCGGTGGCGCCGTCCGCCTCCGCGATCGTTTCGATCACGCGGATCTGCTCGTGCGGATGGACTTCGCCGCCGCCGAGGCTCGCCGGTACCGCCACCCGGTAGAGGCCCGCCTCCGCCATGGCCTTCGCGACGACGTCCGGCAGGTGGCGCTGCTGCTCAGCCTCAAGCGCATGCTCCCGGACGAGCGGCTGCAACTCCTTCGCTCGCTGGACGTAGTCGACGGCCACCATGGTCATGGGCCTACCTCCTCGCCTCAGGCGTTGAACACCGGGTCGCGCTTCTCGACGAAGGCCCGTGCGGCTTCGCCAAAGGCAGGGCTGCGGGCGGCCTGTCCGAAGATCTCGTCTTCGGTCTGGAGCACCGAACGGATGTTGTCGTTCACCGCGTTGGCGTGGAGCATCTTCTTCGCCCAGCGCACGTGGGTCGAAGGATTGAAAGCGATCTCCTCGGCAAGGGCAATCGCCTCGTCCATCAGGCTCTCGTGCGGCACCACCTTGTTCACCACGCCGAGCCGGAGTGCCTCATCCGCGTTGTAGATCCGCCCGGTCAGCATCATCTCGGCAGCGTTCGCCAGTCCCGCCACCTGCGGCAGGATCTGGGTCGAGCCAAGTTCCGGCGTCAGGCCGATGCGGACGAAGCGCATCGACACCCGCGCCTTCTCCGAAGCGATCCGGATGTCGCAGGCGAGTGGAAGGGTGAAGCCGACGCCGACCGCCGCCCCGTTGATCGCCGCGACGATCGGCTTCGAGCGCTGGAGAAATTCGGGGAGCGACTCGCCTTCAGGCTCGGGCGCCTGCCGCTCGCCGTCGCCATCCCGCGGTCGCTGAAGGTCGGCGCCGCTGCAGAAACCGCGCCCGGCGCCGGTGAGCACGATCGCGCCGATGCCCTCGTCGTTGTTGCACTCGTTGATGTGGTGCGGGACCAACTTCGCCATCTCCCTCGACCAGGCGTTCAGGCGTTCGGGACGGTTGAGCGTGATGATTCCCACCCTGCCGCGCTTTTCGAAGAGGACGTGGGCATCCGAATCCGACATCGTCTGTGCTCCCTGGCCTTGGTGGGCGCGATTCTACCCGGACTCGCGACTCGTTGCGGAAACGGTCGCCCACCGCGACATAGCGCCGCGCTATCATGCGCCCATGGCCGATGCACCCGCTTGGACCCGGCTCCTTGGATCCGACCCCACACCCTGGCTTCTCCAGGAGGATACGCCGGCGGTGCGCGCCTTCGCGCACGAGCGGTTGCTCGACCGGTCCAGCCACGACCCGGATGTCGTCGAGGCGCGTGCGGCGGCGATGCGCACGGACCCAATCGCCGGGATCCTCGCAGCCCAGGACCCCGCTGGCTGGTGGGTGAAGCCGGGTCCGGGCTATGCGCCGAAGTACTCGGGCACCGTCTGGAATCTCATCTTCCTCGAGCAGCTCGGCGCCGACCCGGCAGACACGCGCATCCAGAAGGCTTGCGAGTACGTCATCGAGTGGTGCCCCACGAGCGCGGGCGGGATGGGTGCAACCGGTTCGCACCTGGAACGGAATCCGGCCCCGTCCTCGGCGCTGCACTGTCTCAACGGCAACCTGCTGCGCTCGCTGGTCGTGTTCGGGTACCGCGACTGCCCCGCGGTCGTGGCGGCGGCCGAGTGGGCGGCACGAACGATCCTCGGTGAGGGCGTCGAGCGCTGGTACGCCTCAGGAACCTCCGGTCCGGGCTTCGCCTGCGGCGCGAACCAGGGGTTGCCCTGTGCCTGGGGCGCAATCAAGGAGTTGCGGGGGCTTGCCGCGATACCGCTGGCCCGGCGGACGAACCTCGAACAACGCGCCATCGAAGCGGGCGTTGAGTTCCTCCTCTCGCGCGACCCTGCCGAGGCCGACTACCCGATGGGGTACGGGAATAGGAATCCATCGTCGTCATGGTTCAAGCTCGGCTTCCCGTCGGGCTACGTCACCGACGTGCTCCAGAACCTCGAGGTTCTCTGCGAACTTGGGCGTGGGGACGACTCCCGCCTCGACCGCGCGTACGAGTGGCTGTTGAGCACCGCTGGCCCTGATGGCCGCTGGCGGAACCGCTACGCCTACGCCAGCAAGACCACCGTGCCGATCGAGAAGCAGGGCGGCGTGTCGAAGTGGGTGACGCTGCGTGCCGCGACGGTTCTGCGAGCCCGGTATGGAGATTGAAGGCTCGACCGCATTCGCTCAAATGTTCTAAACTGCAACCCGCATGACCCAGGCAGCCCTCCAACCTCCCGCTGGCAGCTTTCCATCGACGGCGCCGGCCAGGCGCTCTCCGAGGTCTTCGGCTACCACTCCTTCCGCGAAGGGCAGGAGGAGGTCATCACCAGCGTGCTCGCGGGCAGGGACACTCTCGCCGTCATGCCCACCGGCGGCGGCAAGAGCCTCTGCTACCAGGTGCCCGCCTTGCTCTTCGACAGCGGCGTCACCATCGTCGTCTCCCCGCTGCTCGCGCTGATGAAGGACCAGGTCGACGCCCTCCGCTCGGCCGGGGTCGCTGCTGCGGCGATCAACTCCACCGTCTCGAAGGACGAGCAGTCGGCCATCCTCGACGCCGTCGCCCGCGGCGATATCCGCCTCCTCTACGTCGCCCCCGAGCGGTTCGGCGCCTATGGCTTCCTCGAAGGCGTTGCGGCAGCGGGCGCAGGTCGCGCTCCTCGCCATCGACGAGGCGCACTGCGTGAGCCAGTGGGGCCACGACTTCCGCCCCAGCTACCGCGACCTTGCCCGCGTCCGCGAGCGCCTCGGAGGCCCGCCGATGGTCGCCCTCACCGCGACTGCCGACCCCCTCGTCCGCGACGACATCGTCAACCAGCTCGGCCTCCGCAATCCCGCCGTCCACGTCGCTGGCTTCGACCGCCCGAACCTCCACCTCGCCGTCGTCCGGGCGCAGCTCCCTCAAGCAGAAGGCGCGAGCTCATCGCGGAACAACTGCGCGGCCTCGGGAAGGAATCGGCGATCGTCTATTGCGCCACCCGCAAGCGCGTCGAGAACCTCTCCGAGGCGCTCCACCGGGCCGGGATCCGCAACGCGCGCTACCACGCCGGCATGGATGCCGACGACCGCCGCCGGCATCCAGGAGGCCTTCCAGCGCGACGCCCTCCGCGTCATCGTCGCCACCAACGCCTTTGGCCTTGGCATCGACAAGCCGGACGTGCGGCTCGTGCTCCACCACGACCTGCCCGAGTCGCTGGAGGCCTACTACCAGGAGGCGGGCCGCGCCGGGCGCGATGGCCTCCCCGCCACCTGTGTCCTCTATTACAGCGCCCGCGACCGCCAGCTCCGCGAGTTCTTCATCGACCTCTCCCACCCCGACCCGGATACCGTCCTCGACATCTATCACGCGCTCGAGCGCACCACTGCCGCCATCCACGTCCGCGAACTGATGGCGAGCGACGACGAGCCGGGCATCAACGCTGCGATAGCGGCCCTCGTGGAGAGCGGCCTTGCCGAGCGGCGGGGCTACATGGTCAAGCTGGCCCGCATCGGCGCAGAGGCTGAGATTGACCTCGCCGGGCTGGAAGCGCACCGCCAGCACGCCATCGACAAGCTGGACCAGATGCAGGCCTACGCCGAATCAATGACCTGCCTGCGCGTGCGCATTCTCCAGTACTTCGAGCCGGGTCATCGGGCCGAGCCATGTGGCAATTGCGGCCCCTGTGTCGCCGGTCCCCAACAGCAACAACAGCAGGCCGTCGACGCCGAATCAGAAGATCTGTTCCAGAAGCTGCGCGAATTCGGCGCACAATTGCCGACGAAGCCGGCGTGCCACCGTACGTCGTCTTTAGCGACGCGACACTGCGCGAAATGGCGGCGCAGAAGCCACGCAACCGCGTCGAGATGCTGGCGGTAAGCGGCGTCGGCCAGGTGAAGTGGGAACGCTACGGGATGCAGTTTCTCTCCATCGTCCGGGAGGCTGCCGGCGCCGAACCGCCCCCCACCGTTGCGGCCCCGGCAAACACTGCCGGCTCCACCCTCGACCAGACCCTCGCGCTCGTGCGGGCCGGGATGTCCATCGCCGACATCGGGAAGCAACGAAGCCTCGCCACCTCGACGATCGCCGGCCATATCGAGACCCTCGTCACCCGTGGCGCCATCGACGACATCACCCCTTGGGTCGACACCACCACCCTCCGCCGCATCCAGCAAGCCGCGGGCGAAGGCCGAATCACCGCGCTCGGCCCCCTGCGCGAAGCACTAGGAGAAGACGTGGGGTTCGAGCAGCTTCGGATCGCGCGCGCCTGGCTGAACCGGGGATAAAGAAGTTTGACACGCATTTATAGACTGGCGGTATGCCTGCGAAGCGTGGTGACGCGGACGCTTGGGGCCTGAGCCCGGCCGAGGACGATATCCTCGATCTTATCGCGCAGGACTACACGGACCCTGAGATCGCGGAGATGCGCACCCTCTCCATCCACACCGTGAAGACCCACGTCCGCCACATCCTCCAGAAGCTGGGGGTGGCGAACCGCCGCGAAGCCGCCCGTCTTTACCGAAAATCACTCTAAACGAGGGACGCGGGGCACTGACTACACCGGCTAGGCTCCGATAGATTTAGCCATGCGCGATTGAATATCGCACGGTACGCGAACAAACATCTGGCGAGGGCACGCCAGCAACAAGACAGAGGACGTGTGTCAATGATGTCGAAATGGCCCGAGTGCCGTCCCGTCAGGCGCCGGGGGATTCTACTAGACATTCGCCCGGTGCTGCATACGAGTTGGCGAGGCGACGGTTTGCGGTCTTGAATGACCGAAGCGCCTTGAATGTGGTAGTGGGCATCGCCGTGGTCGTCCTGGGCATTGCGATTCTTGGTTGGGGGGCGTGCGCTTCGGCTTATGCCCTCCCGCAGCCTTCTCCCATTTACAACGGGGATTTGGTCCTGCGCACGACAGTTTTGATGTGGTCGGATTCACGAGACCATTACGTGCAGCTGCGCGAGGACACGGCCGGGGTGGTGCGCGTGCTCATCGACCTCGAAGATGCGCCGATCGGCACATATGCGGTCGCGACGTACGGAGCGGGCGCCTGCCCTGTGGCGGCTGACGCGGCGCCATTTGAGGACAGAACCCTCAGGTGGACTGGAGAGGCGAGCGCTGGAGGGCCCTTTGTTGCCTTCGATACGGACAAGTTGGCCCTTTCACGGAATGCAGCGGATACGATATATGACGCGGATGGAACGACGATGACAGTGAAACTTCCATCCGGCGAGCTCCTCGGATGCGCGGTCATCTCGTCGGTGGACGCAGAACTCTATTTTGATAATCGGGTCGCTCTAGAATTTGCGGTTGCCTTCGAAGGTGCGGATGGCCACGAACACTACGTGACACTCCGACAAGATGACCATGGGGTTGTACAGATTCAGCTTCAGCTCACCGACGTGCTTGCCGGAACCTATACTGTAGCGACTTATAGCGACGGGGGTTGCTCGAACGTCACTCAACTGGATATCTCTCGTGCAATCGAGAAACGTCAGATAATCCGGCCGTCACCGGAAAGCGGAGACGTTGTGAAGAGCTTCTACACAACAAACGCGATCTCTCTTGCGCGGAACGTCCCGAAGTCAGTGTATGACGCGGACGGCACGTCGCTCGCCGTGTACAACAATGATGGGTCACTGCTTGGTTGCGCGGACATCTCGGCGGTAGACGCGCAGCCGCTGCCTACTGTAACGCCGGAACCGCCAGGTGCAGGAACTGGCATCGTAGGCGCTCAGCCGAATAAGGGCGGCGAGATGTGGTTGCCCGTCGCGTGGATGCTCGCGGGGCTTGGTGTACTGGCGCTGCTAATTTTGAAGCGCCGCTGAGTCCGCCGGCTGGGCCGTGGTCGACCTCGAAAACGCAGGCGCGACAGGCGTCATCACTACGGCACATTGCCAAAACCTCACTACGTATTGGGAAAACGGGAGCACGTCGTGGAGCGTTTAGTTTGTTGCTCGAGCATATGATGCGTATCGCGACGTCCAATGGCTTTCCGTCTTGGGGACCGAATATGCTCAGTTCTTTGATGGTTCGTCCTTACGCGCTGTCGACGGAACACAGCCGCGTAGCTCTCAGACGATCGGCCAACTTGTATGCCATTACGGGATTACCACGGGCTATAGTTGCGGACAGCTCACTTCAAAGACCTACAAGCCGACCTGGACTTACCCGGACGCCTGCCCTGGTGGCCCATGCGCACAGTCATGGATGAAGGTCGATGACTGGCAATCGCAGGACGTGAGCTGCGACCATGGCGACAGCGGAGGCCCGTGGTTCCTGGCAACCACGGCGTACGGTGTGCACAAAGGTAGCCCGGGCAGCTCCTGCGTCTACATGGCCATCGATTTCATTTCGCCGATGGGAGTGTACGTCCTGACCCAATGAAGATCCTGCTCTCCCTGTTCGCATTCGTTGTCGTCACCGCAGCGGCGGCGGCGGTGGGGATGACTGGCTCCCCCGCTACAAGGGCGAGCCGAACGGGGATGATGCCGAGCTTCGCGGCTCGCTCGTCCGCGAGGGCGACTGTCTCTATGTTGAGGATGGCGGAATGCGCTGGATGCCCGTCTTTCCGACCGTTCGGACGAGCTTCGATCGGGAAACGAATGTGCTGAAAATCGACGACAATCAGTTCGCCGTTGGCAACGAGGTAGTACTAGGCGGGAGTGGTGCTCCCCTCGCCGATTTGCCCAATGTGCAGTGGGCGACCGAGCCGGACGACTCCTGCGATTCGACGTATATATGGTCCGTCGGGCTCTTCAACTGAATCTCGCCGTTCGCCCCTATCGCTGCACCCCGCCCGGCTGGCACGTCCGGCAAAAGCTCGTGACCCGCTGGTTCGCCGTGATCTCGCTGATGCCACCCCTCCGGGAACGACGGGCGGTCGAGGATCTCGGCATCGCCCGGGGCCAGCTGGACCGCTGGCGTCGGGTTCAAGTTCGCCCTCGCACCGGCTAGTATTCCCTCGAAAGAATGCGCGACACATGTGGCCGGGACTGGAAGCCGTTCAGCATCGCGTTCCTGGTGGGCGCGACGCTCACTTCCGTGGCGCTGGCGTCGTCGGCCTTCGCGGACTCGCTTGGCGACAACGGAGCGGGTTCCGGCGACTCCGCAGTGGTGGCCGCAGCCACCGGTACGGTGTTCGCCTACGCGCCGGTGGCCACGGCTCGCGCTATGCCGGTGGCGTCGGTTGTACCCACATGGGACCCACGAACGCCACTACCAGCCACCGCCACGGTGAAACCCACCCGAGCTCCAACCAGGATGGACTTCACGCCGCCGCCCATGGATCAATCGCAGGTCGATGCTCTGGCCGACGGGGTAGTCACCTTCGATGAATACGCGTCGGCAGTGGATAGCACGCTCGCCTGCGTTGAGGAGCGAGGCCGCTCCCACACCGAACCGGCATACGACGGGTCGCGCCACCAGTTCCAGTACACCATCGTGGGCGACTCGCCTGGTGACAGTCCGATGTCGGCCTACGACGAGTGCTGGATTCGGTTCGAGCGCGATATCCAGGCACAGTGGGTCCTGCCAGAACACGGACTGAGCTTCCGCTTCGAGCGGTTGCTTACCGCTGCACCCCGCCCGGCTGGCACGTCCGGCAAAAGCTCGTGACGCGCTGGTTTGCGGTGATCTCGCTGATGTTCGTGCCGCAGCGTGGGCATGGCTTGCCGCCTAGCCGGTGCACGTGCATGAAGTCGCGGCGCTCTTCGTAGTCGAGGACGTCGCCCTTCACCATCGCGTCGCGAACGAGCGGAGTGGCCCACGCCATCACCTGCGCGGGCGCTGGTGTAGAGGCGGCGGAGGTCGGCTTCGTCCAGCTCGGTCTTCTTCGCGTAGGGGTTGATCTTCGCCTCCCAGAGGATCTCGTCGGCGTAGGCGTTGCCAATCCCCTGGACGAACTCGGCGTTCGTGAGGATGTTCTTGATCACGCCCCGGTACTTCTTCATCCGCGCCAGCCAGGCGTCCTCGTCCAGCTTCGGGTCGAGCAGGTCGGGGCCGTTGCTGTCCCAGTTGGGGATGAGCCCGAGCTGGTCCGTGGCGACAAGGTAGAGCTTCCCCATCAGCCGTTGGTCGTGGTAGCGAAACTGCCGGTCGCTGTCCTTCAGGGTGACCACGAGGCAGGTCTTGCCGTGCACCTTCGTCTTCGGGTCGATGAACTGGAAGCGCCCGGTCAGCATCGGGTTGATCGCCAGCACCCGGTCGCTCGCGAGAGTGAAGAGGAGGAACTTCCCGTGCCTGTGGACCTCGCCGAAGCTGTCGCCCGGCAGGCTCTCGCGGAACTCCTTCGCCGGGCTACGAAACACCGTCGGGATCCGCGTCTCCACCGACGCGACCGTGCGGCCCTGCAGGTGCTCGTTGAAGAACCCCTTGATCGCTTCGAGCTCCGGTATCTCCGGCATCCCGCCAGTATAGGCGGCCCGCCTGCCCCCACCGGTAGTTCCCATGAGAACCAACCCGGCGCTCTCAACGTATCCAGAGCATGATCGCCAACAAGGCCCTCGCCTTCCTCATCCTCCCCCTGCTTCTCGCATTCGTCGTCGCCTGCGGTGGCGACGACGATGACGACACCAGTGGCGAACCCACGGCTACCCCGTCGTCGGACGAGGCCACCGGCCCCATCCGCGTCGGCAACGTCGAAGGCATCGGCGCCGTCCTCACCAACGCCGACGGCCTCACGCTCTACACCTTCAAGAACGACAACCCCGGCGAAAGCACCTGCTACGACGCCTGCGCCGGCACCTGGCCGCCGCTTCTCACCGAATCCACGGAGATCGCCACGCCCGACGGCGTCGCCGGCAGCCTCACGGTCATCCCCCGCACCGACGGTACAACCCAGCTCGCCCTCGACGACGCTCCCCTCTATACCTACAGCGCCGACACTGCGCCCGGTACGGCGAATGGCCAGGGCAGCGGCGGTGTCTGGTTCGCCGCCACCCCGAACGGCGATAGCTCGGCCTCCACCGACGACGATACGGACGGCATCGGCCGCTACGACTAGCCCTCGTAAAGGATGTTGCGCTCGTGTACTCCCTTCTCCCGCGTGAGTCGGGAGAAGGGGCCGGGGGATAAGGGCGCTTCGCCCGGGCAGCGAACACCGTTTTCCCCAACTGCCTGACCTCCGCCTTGACCGGTGCTGCGTAGAATCACTCCCGCGGACTCGCGAGGGAGGAGCACCATGAACGTCGTCACCACAACCAGCGGAAAGCTCGAAGGGCATGCAGCGCGAAGGCCACCTCGCCTTCATGGGCATCCCCTTTGCCACTGCCGGCCGCTGGAAAGCGCCTACACCCGTTGCCGCCTGGGATGGCGTCCGCCAGGCCGACCGCATAGGCGCCGCCGCTCCGCAGCCCGAGCATCCTGTCCCCGGCTTCGCCGCCAGCGGCCACCAGGACGAAGACTGCCTCAACCTCAACGTCTTCACACCCGCCCTCGACGACGCCCGGCGGCCCGTCATGCTCTGGATCCACGGCGGCGGCTTCACCCATGGCGCCGGCTACGAGCCGCTCTACAACGGCGGTCCCCTCGCGCGTCGCGGCGACGTCGTGGTGGTCACCATCAACTATCGGCTTGGCGCCCTCGGCTACCTCTACCTCGACAGGCACCTGCCTGACGCCGGCGTCACCGCCAACGCCGGCCAACTCGACCAGGTGGCCGCCCTCCAGTGGGTGCACGACAACATCGCCGCCTTTGGCGGCGACCCGGGCAACGTCACCATCTTCGGCCAATCCGCCGGGGCGGCCGCGGTGGGGACGCTTCTCGCCATGCCCGCCGCTACCGGCCTCTTCCACAAGGCGATCATGGAGAGCGGCACCGGCCGTGGTACCCCAGTCGCCCAGGCTGCCGTGGTTACCGATATGGTCCTCAGCGAACTCGGCATCGAACCGCAGAGGGCCGACGAAATCCTCTCCGCCGGCACCGGCCGAATCCTCGAAGCGCAGGTGAAGGCCGGGGGCCGCGCGCGCGTGACGATGGGCCTCGCCTTCGGTCCCGTCATCGATGGCGAAATCCTCCCTGAGGAGCCAATTGCCGCCATCGAGGCGGGCAGAGCCGCCGACATCCCGGTCATGCTTGGTTCCAACCGCGACGAGGTGAAGCAGTTCGTCGCCTTCTCCCACCGCGACGAGATCGATGATGAGGCTCTTGTCGATGCCGCGGCCCGCGCCCTGCCGAATGCTCCCAAGGCCCAGATCCCGCGGCTGATCTCGCTCTACCGCAACTCACGCATGGCGAAGAACCTGCCGCATACAAACCTCGACCTCCAGGACGCGATCGAGACCGATGCTCGCACGCGCTACAACGCTATCCGCTTCGCCGAATCCCAGGCGGCGCGCCAGCCGAACACCTTCCTCTACCTCTTCACCCACGAGTCGCCCGCCCGGCGCGGCGCTCTCGGCGCCTGCCACTCGCTCGAGATGCCCTTCGTCTTCGGCACCCTCGACGCCCCCACGCAGGACAAGTTCGCGGGCACCGGCCCCGAGGTCGAACGCCTCTCCGCCAACATGATGGACGCCTGGATCCTTTTCGCCCGCAACGGCAACCCCTCGCACGAAGGCATCGGCGACTGGCCAGGTTACAACCCGAACACCCGCCCGACGATGGTCTTCGGACCTGAAACAGGCGTCCAAAACGATCCCTTCGGCGAAGAGCGTGCCGCCATCGCCTCGCTCGCGCGGTGACTCCCGGGCCATACGGCCGTGGTAGACTCCGCGCTCGAATCCTGTTCGAAAGGCAACACCGATGACGGCGACCGACGAAGCTCCCGGGGCGACCATCGCCCCCGCCTACCCGACCCTCCTTGGGAGCGCGATCACCGCTGAACAGCAGCGCCTGCTCGAGCGTGCCCGCACCCACGCCAGGGACTTTGCGACCCGCGCCGACGAACACGACCGCGAGAACACCTACCCGCTCGAAAACATCCAGGCGATGAAAGAGAGCGGCTACGCTCACATGACCCTGCCGAAGGAATTCGGTGGCGAAGGCGTCGGCCTCCTCGACCTTTGCGCCTGCCAGGAGCAACTGGGCCAGGGCTGTGCCGGCACCGCTATCGCTATCAACATGCACATCTTCGTGCTCGGCGCCCTCCAGCTCGACCTCGCCGGCACTCCCGAGAGCGCCGGATTGCTCCAGATGCTGAACACCATGGTCGGAGGCCAGAAGCTCATCCTCTCCGGCTCGTTCAGCGAAACAGGGTCGCCCGGCGCCTACCAGATGCCCGCCACCTCCGCCGTCAAGGTCGATGGCGGTTGGAAGGTGAACGGTCGCAAGTCCTACACGTCCAACCTCCCCGCGGCCGACATGGTCGGCTTCCTCGTCCACCTCAAGGACCACCCCGACGGCGATGACATGGTCGCGAACATCAGTGTCCCCAAGTCGACGCCCGGTATCTCCAGCCCCGGCGCAGCCAGCTGGGATGTGCTGGGCGTCCGCGCCAGCGGCTCCTGGGACCTCATTCTCGAAGACGTCTTCGTCCCCGACATGATGGTCCGCGCTCCCGTCCACGCGGCCCAGGCGCTCTCGGCGATGTCGAGCTTCATCTCCTGGTTCACGGTCACCGTCTCGGCAGTCTATCTCGGAGTTGCCCAGGCAGCGGTCGACTGGACTACCAACTACATCACCAGCCGTAAGCCGGCCATGGAAGAGCGCCCCCTTAGCCACATGCCGGGTATGCAGTACAAGCTCGCCGAAATGATTGCCCTCAACGAAGCTAGCCGCGGCCTGATCAAGCGCTCCGCCGAGAGCTGGGCTTCCGGTCACTGGGACCAGGTCGATGCGGGTGCCAACGGTGCTATCTGCAAGTACATCGTCAGCAACAACAACAACCGCGTCCTCGACCTTGCTATGGACGTCGCGGGCGGTCCGGGACTCTTCCGCCAATTCGGCCTCGAACGCCTCTACCGCGACGTCCGGGCGAACAAGCAACACCCGCCGTCCGACATGCTCGGTCTCGAATGGATTGCCAAGCGGCACCTCGGGATCGGGCTCGACTTCCGTCCCCGCTGGGCCTGACACCATCTCCCACACCCGCTTGAATTGGCATAGGATGCGACCACGCGAAGGTCTCCCGCAGGCAGCGGAGGTGGATTGTGGCCGAACGACGCCGGCTGATCAGGGTCATGACCGTCGACGACCATGCCGTGATGCGGCAGGGCCTCAGCGTGCTTCTCGGCCATGTGGATGATGTCCAGGTGGTCGGGTCCGCTTCCGACGGGCGCCAGGCAGTCCAGCTGGCCCAGGAACTTCGGCCCGATGTCCTCCTCATGGACGCCGTCATGCCCGGGCTCAACGGCCTCGATGCCACCCGCCAGGTCAAACAGTCCTTGCCCGATGCCCGCGTCATCATGCTCAGCGGCTACGTCGACGAAGACCAGTTGATCGAGGCGATTCGCGCCGGCGTTGACGGCTACATCGAGAAGAGCACCGGCATCGACGAGGTGTTGCGGGCCGTCCGCACGGTCATTCGCGGCACAAAGTACTTCTCCCGCACTCTGGAAGAGAAGTTCAACCTGCCGGACCTCCTCCTCCAGGCCCAGGCGGGCGAGCGCACGACCGGACTTGAGGCCCTCTCGCCCCGCGAGCGTGAGGTGCTCCAGCTTATCGGGGAGGCCAGCTCCAACCAGCGTGTCGCCCAGGAGCTGAACATCAGTATCAAGACCGTCGAGGCCCACCTCACCCGGATCAAAGAGAAGCTCAACGCCCGCAACCGCGGCGACATGATCCGCATCGCCCTCCGCGCCGGCCTTGTCCGCGACGAACAGCGCATCGACTAGTACTTCGCGAAGAAAGTTGGCGTTTGCGCGTTCAACGCCTCGCAATGTGGGCTGGGGGTTGAGGGCCGGTCTCCGGGCATCGAACGCTGAATTTCGCCACTGAGTACTAGGCACTCGCCTCCAGCACTCGTCCCCGCCCTGTAGGATTCGCTTCCACACCTCCGGGGGGACCGCAATGGCAAAGCTCGAGAACAGGGTCGCATTCATCACCGGCGCCGGTAGCGGCATAGGTCGCGCCAGTGCCCTCCGCATGGCCTCCGAAGGCGCCGCCATCATGTGCGCCGACCTCGACGAAGAAGCCGCCCAGGGCACCGCCGCGGCGATCGCCGAGCATGGCGGCAAGTCCGCGGCGATGAAGATCGATGTCTCCTCAAGTGACGAAGTGAAGGCAGCGCTCGAACAGACGGCCCGCGACCTCGGCGGCCTGCACGTCATCTACAACAACGCGGGGGTCGGCGGTGGCTTCGGCTGGGACCGCACCATCGCAATCAACCTCAGCGGCGTCTACTACGGCCTCTTCCATGGCGCTCCCTTCCTCGCCGAGCGCGGCGGCGGCGCCATCATCAGCACGGCGTCCGTCGCCGGGCTCGTCGGCCTCGTTGGCGTCCAGCCGGCCGAACCGGGTCAGCCCCTTGCCGAAGGTGCCGGCGCTTACGTTGCCGCCAAGCATGGCGTGGCCGGGCTCACCAAGCAGTTCGCCATCACCTTCGCCCGCCAGGGCGTCCGCGTGAACGCCATCGCGCCCGGCTACATCGAGACGCCGATGATCGCGATGGCCAGCGAGGATCCCAACGCTCGCCGCTTCCTCGAGTCACTGCACCCGATGGGCCGCCTCGGCCAGCCGGAGGAGATCGCTGCCGCCGCTGCCTTCCTCGCCAGCGACGATGCCAGCTTCATCACCGGCATCGTCCTCCCCGTGGATGGCGGTTACACCTCGCGCTAGAGGCGGCGCTCCAACGCCGAGCTAACCGGCTGAAAGTACCGACCCCAAAAGCTGTCCGCTTCGAGGTTGGCCGACTCGTGGTCAACGGAAAGTACCGTTAGCCCGCGACGTTCGGCTTCGGAAGCCACAGCGGACAGCAGTGCCTGCGCCACGCCCGTGCCGCGATGCTCAGGTTCCACGAACATGCCGTTGATGGCGAGGACCTCATCGCCGTGAACCGCATAGGAGACATCGAACTGCGGCTCCTGGGCCTTGATGTAGCCGACCGGCTTCCCACCGTAGCTGGCGACAAAGGCAATGGACGACTCGCCGCGGAGCCAGTCGGTCCACCGCTCGACCGACCACCCGGTGGCCGCGGGGAGGAACACCGGCGACGCCTCCAGGTGCGCTTCGAGCAGGGCGTGGAGTCGCGAGAGGTCCACTGCGTGCTCTGCGGTCGCTGGTGTGATCGTGCAGGCTGCGGGAACCACCGGGTCACCGACGGCCGAGCGCACGTGCGACACCGGTGAGGCACGGTTTGCCAGGAAGCGCCCGAAGCCGAGCTGGACGAAGGCCTCTTCGGTCTGGCTGTCAGTGGCGAATACGGACACCGTATGCAACCGGCAATCACGCTGCACCAGTTCCGCGGCAAGAGCCCGGTAGAGGTGACCGACATCGCGGCTGCCATTGCCAGCGTTGGTGGCGGCGCAAGCCCACTCGAGGGCGAGGCCGCCAACCGTTGCCCCGCGTAAGCCAGGGATAAGCAACATGCCAAGAAAGGTCTTGAGGCGTCCTTCATCGAATGCCCCGAATGCGACCCCTTCGTCGGCAAGCCTGGCGAGTTCTTGGCCGAGGACTGACGTGGCGCCCGCGGGCAGGAACGGCAACTCGGTTCGCAGCCTGGCGTGGCCGGATACTGCGAGGTCCAACATCGCAGGGATGTCGTCGGAGGTGAGCGCGCGTATCGCGGAGGAAGCCACCGCGGAAGTGTACGCCGGCTAGCCCGACCCGCCGCCCGGCGCCGCCTCTTCGACGTGCACCGGCACCGCCGGATGGTGGCTCATTACGCCGGCATCGTGGGGCAGGTCGTGCTCCTCGATCGGCGGACGCTGCCCGTACTTTCGATGTGCCCTGTACCACGCCCCAAAGAGCACCGGTAGCCCGATCGCCCCGACCGCGAGTCCGAGCCCGTAGCCGGCCCGCAGTCCGTGGTTCTGCGCCAGCCACCCGGTCAGCGGTACCATCACCCCGATCAGCAGGCTCAGCATGAACGAGTAGAGCGAGAGCACGGTTGCCCGCTGAGCACTCGGCACGCGCCGGTTCACGTAGTCGGTCACCACCGGCTGAGCCGTACCTTCCACCGCCGCCGCGAGCGGAAACACCAGCACGACCCAGAGCGCATCGACGCCGGCGAAAAAGACCAGTGGCACCAGCGCCATGCCCGCGAGCACGATGAGCATCCGTGGGAAGCCTGCCCGTAGCACCAGCCGGTAAGCCACCAACGAGCCAACGATGCTCAGACCCTGGCCAGGCAGCATCATGGTCCCCCACCAGCCCACCGCCACACCCTGGTGGTCCAGGAAGGGCTGGATGAAGATCCAGGTGATCCCGGCGGTCGCTACGGTCAGCGCCGCCAACGGCATGACCGTCCGCAACTGCGGTTCCCCCGACACCAGCTTGACCGCGTACTTGGTGCTCGCTGCAAAGCCGAGCCGCTCTTCGCCTTCGTCGTGCCGCGGCGGTTCGTGCAGCAGGAACGAGACGCCAATAAGCGGAAGCGTGAGGACCGCCCCGGCGATCACCGCGAAGTGGATGGAGGTGAACTCCGCCAGGGCGGCCCCTCCGACGAGGCTCGCGGCCAACCCGACGGACTGCAGCGCCCAACAACGGCCCCAGAGCTTCTGGTAGTCGTGCTCCCGGCCGGCCGCCTTCAGCGAGTCGTAGAAGAGCGCGGCATCGGCCCCCGAAAACAACGTAATCGCCAGCGCGAGGAGCATGTAGCTCCCGAAGAGCACGCCAAAATTGTCGGAAAAAGCAAAGGCAAACATGCCCGCCGCATTCACGATCGCGCCCGCCCGCAGCGACATCGTCCGGCCAAACCGGTCGGCGATGACGCCCGTCGGCACTTCAAGCAGCAGTGTGGCCAGCCAGAAGGGCCCTTCCATCGCTGTCACCTGGCCGAGCGTCAGTCCCCGCACGTCGATCAGGTAGATCACCCAGATAGGGAGAAAGAGCTGCAGCATGTAGAGGAACGAGAACGCGTAGAAACGCGGCACGTTCGATTCGTAGGCATGCGGGTTCGCGACGTTGGACATGGGCAGCGCTCATTGAACGCCAGAACGCCTCTATGGTTACCGTTTCACGCCACGATTTGGCCTTGCCCTGACATTCGTGTGTCCCACGTCACACGCGAGTCGCGGCAGCGTTGGTTGCGATGCCGATCTGCGGACATCCGACTGTCAGGGGCACGCCCTGCCGCTGGGAACGTGACGAATGTAACTACCACCGCGGCCAGCGGATCGCTGCGGTCGCACCCCCGGCTCCGGACGAAACCACGTCGCTGCCACCACGCGCGGCCGCGGCCATCGAAGGGCACAGGCTGCATGCACTCGGCTGGTGGCTGGTGGAGGCTGTGGTGGGCGGAAGCATCGATCGGGAGCGGACCGCCTCGGTGGTGAGCATCATGCGCGTCCTCGTCTCCCTCGGCGACGAACCACCCTCCGACGACGACGTCCGGAACGAGGCGCTTCTGCGCGCTCAGCTCGCCTTCGGGATGCCGCCAAGGAACGAAGCCGAATGGGAACTCGCAGAACGGCTCCTCGACCCCGAGACCCTGCGCGAGGTTCATCGGCAGGTGGACGAAGCCGACCGTCGGGCCGCCGCACTTCAATCAGATATAGGAGATAGCCATGATCGCGGTTAGCCAGTTCGACAGTGGTACCGATGCGCTGACGAGGTCGACGTTGCCGCTCTCCGCCACATAGACCACCGTGTCTGTGCCGCTCTCGGCCAGGAAATAGCGCAGCGTCACAAGGCGAATGCCATCGGAGCGGATCCCGCGCATCTCGACGTACCCATCCGATGGGGCTCCCATGGCCGCGGCAAGGTCCACCAGCGTTACGCCGGTGTACGTCTCGCCGTCCGCCGCCTCAATTTCGCTCTGGGGCATTGCCGCGAGGTCGGCCGCCGTGGGTTGCAACACCGTCTCGCCGTAGTTCACCACCATCAGCGGGTCGGTATCGGCCACGCGGGTGGGCGTCGCAATCGGTTCGTCGGGCGTTGCCGTCGGGCTCTCACTCGGAGTCAGGGTTGCCGCCGGCGTGCCGTTGTTCGAACTGGCGTCACTCGTGGCAGTCGCGTCCGATCCGTCGTCGTCGCCTCCGCAGCCCGCTACGGCGAGCAGCAGCAACGGTCCGGCAAGGCAAAGGGCAGCGATGCGAATCACAGGGAGCCTCAGGAAGAAGATAGGTTCACGCTAGGTCCCGGCCGATATCCGGGCAACGGCAGCGTAACGAAGCGGTTAGGGAGTCTCTTCTGAGCCGGCTGCATCCGTCGGTGCCGGTGAGACGGTGCCAGTGGACGATTCCGTTGTCGGTGAGCTCTCGGAAGGCGCTTCGGTTGCGGGGACCGGAGTCTCGCTGGCAACAGGCGTGCCGGGCGTCGCCGATGCGTCCGGATCAGTCGTCGGCGTCACCGTAGGCGTTCCCTGTTCGCTCGTCGGCGAAGGCGTGGCCGTCTTCGTTGGGGTAGGTGACGGGGCCGAGACGCCGGTAATCACGCCTGCGAGGCTTGCCGCCGCCGCAAGTGTGTCGTCGATCTCGTCGGAGAGTTCCGGTTGGGCCGCCTTTGCCGTCGCCAGCACGGCACTCGCCGATTCGGAAACAGCCTTCACGTTGGCGCGCTGCACGGGGTCCAGCTCCTTGTCGCCAACGAGGGTGCCCAGCTCGTCGAGCTCTTTCCGGACATCCTGCACGTTCTCTTCCGATATGCGCCCCTGCTCGCTGAGCTTCTGGAATTCCTCGATCCGCACCAGGGAGTGCTGGATCTGGATGTCTGTGCGGGCGTCACCGCTGGAAAGGGAGTATTCGAGCCGTTCACCGGCGATCTTGAAGGCATAGTTCCAGTCGCCCGGGACCGAGTCGCCCGAGGTGACGACGCCGAGTGTCATCACGCTGAGGCCGCCAAGCACAATCGCGACCGCGGAACCGGCCATCACGCCCTGGAAGCGCAGGAATCCGGCGGCCGCCGGCACCGGCGCCACCACCGCCACAGGTTCGTGGACGGGAGCGGCAGCACGGGTTGCCCGTTCCACGCCGGCTTCCACGAAGCGGTTCTTCAGCGACGCTTCGAAGTAATAGCTCGCTTCCTCAACGGCGAAGCTCTCGCCGATCACGATCCCCGTGTCGAGGAGGGGGGCCAGCCATTCGGCATCGTCCGGGTAGAGGTCGAGGACGAACGAAAGTTCCAGCCCATCGTCGATCAGACCCTGGGCCTCAGCGAAGATCTCTCCTTCGCGGTTCGTGCGCCGTAACAGCCGGCCGATCACTCGTCTTTCACCATCTTCTGTAATCGCGACACTGCCTTGTGTTGAAGCACTTTCACATTGTTCTCGGATTTACCCAGGACCGATGCCGTCTCTTTCACCGAAAGCCCGGCGCCGAAACGAAGCGCGATCACCTGGCGCTGTGCATCGGGGAGCCGTTCTGCGGCCTGGCGGACCACGATCAGCGTCGACTCCATCTCGATGCTGCCCGTGAAGTCGGGCGTCGCGTCTTCGATGGTATCGGTGAGCTGGACGTTGCCGCCGCGGTGTTTCTGCCTCCGCACGAACGAGACAAGCTCGTTGCGGGCGATGCGGAACACCCAGGCGCCGAAGGGGAGGCCTCGCCACGAGAAGCTGCCGATGTTGTCGATGATCTTGAGAAAGATCTCGTTGGTAACATCTTCGGCGTCCTCGTTGTTGCCGAGGCGGGCAACGGTGTAGCGGAACACCCTCGGGAAGTAAAACTCGTAGAGCGCTGTGAGCGCCTCACGGTCTCCCTGCTTGGCCGATTCGACGGCAACGCGCTCGTCAAAATCTGGTGCCAGCTCTTCCACAGAGAGATTTGCCAAACCAGCCCCCTGGGCCGCCGTTCACCTGGATCCGGGACGTGCCTCCTTCCGAGGATAGTGCGCGATGTCTTTCGCACTAGAGATAACGTCGATTCGTTGCCAAAGGTTAATGGCGATCCGGCATACCACAACGGCCGTCTCGCGATGCCCTGCTGTTCGTGTGAACGTTCCGCAGCAGGGGTTCAAAACCGTGATTCGCTGTGGTAATCTTATCACTGTCATCGATGTGCCTTATGAAGGCCACAAGACGTATCGACGACGCCATAAGGAGGATTTGCACATGCGCAGCAAGCTCCACATGGTCTACGGAGTATTCGAAGTCGACAGGTGAGGCTCGCAAGAAGCGGGCCAGGTACCGATCCGTCGGCTGCTGCCTCTCATTCAGTTGAATACGCATCAAGTTGCGGGCTCTCACCTTTGTGAGGCCCCCTCGCTCCAACGGAGCGGCCGCGAGGGCGAGCAGGTCAGGCGGATAACAAGCGCCGATGCAAGAGGCGCATGAAGCGAACGAATGCGGGCCCCGGGTGACGGGGCCCGCAATGCGTCCGGTGGGATTGCAGCGGACGCCATCCGCGGCTACCTGTAGCTATCCGACGCGCGATCGTGAGTGGGAGCGGTGCCGGGTTAGGGCGCTACCGGAAGAGATTGTCGTGGGCGATGAAGAACGCCTCTCGCTCCTCCGGGTTCATCTTGGGGACTTCGGCCAGGCCTTCGAAGTAGGCTTCCCGGTCGACGCCGGGGGCGAAGAGGATGAGGAACGAGGCCGGAAATTCTGATTCGTTCTTGAAGGCGTGAAGGCCGCCCGGCGGGACATACGCAAAGTCGCCAGGCTTCGCCGCGATCCAGTCCGCGCCGTCGAAGATGTTGACGGTGCCGGAGAGTACGAAGAACGACTCCGAGATGGTGCGGTGGATGTGGCGGGCGGCACCGGGAGCGCCGGGCGCCATGTCGACCCGGTAGAGGCCAAACTCGCCGTTGGTGCTGGTATTCGTCGCGAGGTAGTGGAATCGGCTGCCGTCCGCCCGCTCGATCGCAGGCGGCGTTGCTGCAGGACGGAATGTTGCGCTCACTTCGCCGTCGTCTCCGTGGTACCTCGCCGGTGGATAGCTCACCCTCGCCCTCCTCAGACGCGTGGCTTCTGCACAAAGAACTCAAGGCCAATGCCATCGGGATCGTCGAACGTGATGGCGTTCGCGTAGCCATAGTCGCGGACGGGGCTGTGCTCGATACCCAGTTCGTCCAGCCGCCCGGCCCACGCCTGGAGTGCGTCGGTGTCGGCCACCGCGAAGGAGAGGTGGTCGAGACCCGTCCGCTTCGGCGTCGAACGCGCGTAGTCGCCATGTTTGTGCCGGTGAAAGCGAGGACAAGGCGGCCGTCACCCGCGGGCACTACGATTGCGCATGCCTCCAGGTCCTGCGCCTCGTCGTCCACCCGGAACGTCTCTTTCGCGCTGAACAATTCGCAGTACCAGCGCGAGCTGACGTCGATGTCGGTGACGCTCAGTTCCACGTGGGCGATCCCTTGCAGTTCGGGCATAGGCTGACTATCGCCTCCAGCGTGGCCGGCTGTCGAGGCCCTTGTGTGACAACCCTTCCACCAGTCTCAACCGGCGACGGCCGGCGTAGGATGCCGCCCACACCGGCAGGAGGTCGCCAACATGGGCTGGTCTGTCACCCAGAAATTCGGACTCACGTTCCATCGCCCACAGCTTTCCGAAAAGGGCTACACCCTTGTGACGCCGATGGGCAGCTCCAGCTGCTACCTCCTCGATATGGATGGCCGCTTCGTCCACCACTGGGACCTCGACGACATCCGGCCGATCTGCGCCCGCCTCCTTGAGAACGGCAAGCTGCTCGTCGTCGCCCTCGAACGCAAGTATCTCCCGCCGATACCGGTCGACCAGTTCAAGCCGCAGCCACCGTTCGAACAGCACATCCGCCGGCTCGGCGCCAACTGTTCCGTCATCCGCGAAGTCGACTGGGACGGCACCGTGACCTGGGAACACAAGGAGACCGCTGTCCACCACGATGTCGTGCGGCTGCCGAACGGCAACACCGTCTTCCCTGTCTGGGTCGAGATGCCGCCGGAGGTGGACAAGGCCGTTCGCGGTGGCTACGTGCGACCGAAGGAGAAGCTGCCACCCCTCCTCGGTGATGACATTGTCGAGATCGATGCGAAGGGCAAGGAAGTATGGCGGGCGAAAACGTGGCAACTCTTCGATCCCCGCAAGGATCCCATCTGCCCCATCGACCGGCGCTGGGAGTGGACGCACATCAACGCCCTGGACGTCAACGGTGACGGCGACGTCCTCTTCTCCTGCCGTCAGAACAGTCGCGTCGCCGTGGTCAACCGGAAATCGGGCGAGATGACCTGGAAATACGGCTTCCCCGACACGGCCCACCAGCACCACGCAACCTGGCTGCCGAATGGCAACGTCCAGATCTTTGACAACGGCATGCACGGTCTTGGCCTTGCCGCCTCCCGCGTCATCGAGGTCGACCCCAAGACCAACGAGATCGTTTGGCAATACGAAGGCTCACCCCAGCAACAGTTCTTCTCCGGCCACATTTCCGGGGCCACCCGGCTCGCCGGGGGCAACACGCTCGTCTGCGAAGGCACCTCGGGCCGCCTCTTCGAAGTCACCCGCCGGGGCGAAATCGCCTGGGAGTGGTGGAACCCGGTCTACAGCACCCGGCCCGACGGCCAGACGAGCGGCTGGCTCTTTCGCGCCTACCGCTACGCCGCCGGCTACCCGGGCCTCGCCGGCCGTGAACTGGACCCGGCGAGGTGCGCCGCGCTCAACAGCCTCTATGGTCTCGGCTAACCCGCCGCTTCCTTGAACTTCCGGATCGCCTCGATGTGGTCGCGGGGCCCGGCCAGCCCTGCATTCATCGTGATGACGCCAACGTGGCTGGCATCGAGGTCGCGCCATCGCTGCAACTGCGACGCCCATTTCTCGGGGCCCGCCTGGTAGCCGATCGATCCCTGGATGCCGAACGAACCCGGGTCCCGCCCGGCCTCCTTCACCCAGCCGCGGACGCTCGCGATCGCTGCCGTGCCGGCGTCGTCGGGCTGGCGGTTCATCATCCAGCCGTCGCCCAACCGGGCCATGCGCCGCAGTGCTCGCTCATCGCTGCCACCGAACCAGACGGGGATCCGCCGCGCCGGCCGGGGCTTGATCCCCGCTTTGTCGATTCGGTGCCAGCGGCCCGTGTAGTCGACGACATCGTTCTCCCAGAGCAGGCGCATCACCTCCACCTGCTCCGCCTGGCGGGCACCGCGGTTGTGAAAGTCCTCGTTCAGCGCCTCGTACTCCACCGCGTTCCAACCGGTGCCGATGCCCAGCCGGATGCGTCCGCCCGAGAGGATGTCCAGTTCGGCGACCTGCTTGGCGACCAGCGCCGTTTGTCGCTGCGGCAGGATGATCACGCCCGTCGTCAACTCGATCCGGCTCGTCAGCGCCGCAAGCCAGCCGAAGAGGATAAACGGCTCATGGAACGACGTCGCCACGTTGTAGGGACCGTTCCAACCGCCCGGCCGGTCCGGGTCTGCGCCCAGCACGTGGTCATAGGCAAGCAGGTAGTCGTAGCCCAGGTCCTCCGCGGCCTGGGCAAAATCGCGCACAACCGAAGGGTCGTGGCCAATCTCCGTCTGGGGAAAGACGACGCCAAGTTTCATTGGGGTACTCCTCGGGCTAGCGGGCCAGTGTGTGGACTCGATACTACGCCGGCGGAATCTGCGAAGTCGGCAGCGTCCGCGGGGAGGAGTGTGCCGCTCCTAGCCGCCCGAGGCGATGACCGCGGCGGCAACGGCTGCAGCGTCCGGCGCCGGCTTCTCGAGCCGGCCGATGCTCGCAAGCACGAGGTCACGGAAGAGTGGATGCGGCCGGTTCGGCCGGCTTTGCAGTTCCGGGTGGAACTGGGTACCGAGCATGAACGGGTGGCCCACGATCTCCGAGATCTCGACGAGCGCCCCGTCCGGCGATGTGCCGCTCGCGACGAGGCCGGCTGCTGCCAGCGGCTCGCGGAACTTGTTGTTGAACTCCCAGCGGTGGCGGTGCCGTTCATTGACGACCGGCTCCCCGTAAGAGCGGTACGCCTGGCTCCCTTCCACGAGCGAGCAGGGGTAGCCGCCGAGGCGCATCGTGCCGCCTTTGTTCGTCACCCCTTCCTGCTCTTCCAGCAGGCTGATCACCGGGTACAGAGACTCGGCGTCGAACTCCGTGGAGTTGGCGCCTTCGAAGCCGCACACGTTGCGGGCGAACTCCGTCACCATCGCCTGCATGCCAAAGCAGAGGCCGAGGTAAGGGACCCGGTTCTCGCGAGCCCAGCGCGCCGCCTGGATCTTGCCCTCCCAGCCACGCTCACCAAAGCCACCGGGCACGACGACACCCTGGATCCCGGCGAGCAGCGCTTCGGCGCCACGGTTCTCCACGTCTTCGGCGTGCACCCAGCGAATATCGACTTCGACGCCGGCGGCGATGCCGGCGTGGACCAGGCTCTCTTTCACGCTCAGGTAGGCGTCTTGCAGCTCCACATACTTGCCCACGATGGCGATCTCCGTGGTGCCCGATGGATGCTTCAGCCGGTCGACCATCTCGCGCCACTCGTTGAGGTCACGTTCGCCCTCCAGCCCGAGCCGCTGCATCACGAAGTCGCCGAGTCCGTGCTCCTCCAGCACCAGCGGCACCTCGTAGATCGTCGAGGCCGTTTGCATCGGGATAACCGCTTTCGGTTGGACATCGCAGAAGAGGGCGATCTTGTCCGTGATCTCGTGCGGCACCGGGTGGTCGCTGCGGGCGAGGATGACGTCGGGCTGGATGCCCATCGAGCGCAGCTCCCGCACTGAGTGCTGGGTTGGTTTCGTCTTTAGCTCATGCGTCGCCCCCACGTAGGGGAGGAAGGTGACGTGGACGTTGAGCGTGTTCTCGCGGGGCTGCTCGTGCCGGATCTGCCGGATCGTTTCGAGGAACGACTGACCCTCGATGTCGCCGACGGTGCCGCCCACTTCGCAGATGATCACGTCCGAACCTTCGACCGCCCCATAGATCCGGGACTTCATCTCGTTGGTCAGGTGAGGCACCGCCTGGATCGTCCCGCCGAGGTAATCGCCGCGGCGTTCGCGCTCCAGCACCGCCTGGTGGATCTGGCCGCTGGTGACGCTCGAAACCTGGTGCAAATCCTGGTCGATAAAGCGCTCGTAATGGCCGAGGTCGAGGTCGGTTTCGGCGCCGTCGCGGGTCACGAAAACCTCGCCGTGCTGGTACGGCGACATCGTTCCGGGGTCAACGTTGAGGTATGGATCGAGCTTCTGGATGGTGACGGCTACGCCGCGAGACTTGAGGATTCTGCCGAGGCTGGCGGTCGTGATGCCTTTGCCCACCGAGGAGACGACGCCGCCAGTAACAAAGATGAACTTCGGCATGACCCCCCACGCTGATCCGTGCTCGGCTCATGCTAGGCGCGGGGTAGGGGGGTGTCAACGAACATATGTTTCTGGAGGGTCGCGGGTTGGGTCCGCGGGTCGGGGGTCTACGGGTCTGCGGCGCGCCCTCATTCCGAAAGACTGGAAAGCAACCTGGTGAGCATCCGTCGCACCTGTTCCACCTGCCCCAACACTGCACCCGCCGTTTCTTCCGGGACAAACCCGAGACGACGAACGATCACCAGCCGCGCTGCTGCTCCATGCGCAATAGTATGCCCAACCCGCGGACCCTCGACCCCCGACCCTCTGACCCTGGGGGCCGCAGCCCCCTAAAACGCCTGGGGCAGCGGTGTCGGGGTCGGCGTCGGCGGCTTCGGCGTCGGTGTTGGCGTTGGCGTCACCGTCGGGGTAATGGTCGGCGTCGGGGTCGACGTCGGCGGGCCGGACGGTGTGGGAGTCTTCACAGGGGTCGCCGTCGGGTCTGTGCCACCACCGCCACCGCCACCGCCCCCGCCACCGCTCGTAGGCGGAGGAGTGGGCGTGTCGTCCGGCTGGTCGGTCGGTTCCGGCGTCGCCGAAGGTGTCGGCGTCGGCGTGAGGATGACCCCGCCCGGGCGCACATGGAATTGCAGCTGCTGCTCCGGGTCCACCGGTTTGAAGTCCCAGCGCAGCTCGAAGTGGAGGAAGTTGCCCACGGCGCCAAGGATTGTCTGGCCCTTCACCACCGGGTCGTTCACCTTCACGTCGACGATCTCCATGAACCCGTAGACCGCTGTCCACTTGTCGGGGCACTTGAGCACGATGAACTGGCCGTGCGTCTCGCTGTAGTCGATCCCGGCGACGTACCCATCGCAGACCGCGTACACGTCGACTCCCGGCGTGCTATCGACGCGGAAGTCGATGCCACCGTGCACCAGGCTGTCGCCACGGTCCTCGCCAAACTTGTCGCCGATTGCATCCCATGCCACGAGAGGCGTCACCCACGGACCGATCGGTATGGTCTCATCTTCGTCCTGGGGGACATATTCTTCGTTGCTGCCCGTTGGCCGCCGGCCAAGGGTGTCGAGGTTGACCGCGCCCTCAGGGCCCGACGGATACGGCGTCGGCGTGAAGTTCGGGTTGTACGGGGTCGGCGAACGATGGGCGCCCGTCACCTGCGTCGCTGTCGGGCCGCCGTAGACAGCCACCTCCGTTGCCGTCTCCCGGGTGTTCTCCGGCGCGAACGGGTTCCCTCCGCCACCGCCACCGCAGGCAACGGCCAGCAGCGCGAGCGCCGGCGCCGCCAACAGAGCTCCAACAATTCGCATCACACTGACAGAATCGGCACCGTCCCCGCCGGGCGACAGGGAGGAAATCCCCCTGGAGCGAACCTTTACCACGGCCCCGGCGCCAGCGTTGCGTACACTCCCACTGTGACCGCCGATCGCAATCAGCGTTTCCAGGACTGGCTGCAGGAGCGTGGTGTCGAAGGGCCTCGCCGCATTGTCCGCGAAACTCCGTCTGGCATCCTCCTTTCCAAGTTCGGCGAAGGATTCGCCGCCGCCCTCTTCGATTCCGTCGACCGCCTCGAGGCCCTCTTCGACGATGACCACGTTGCGAGTGAGACGGCTGTCGCTGCTGCCGCCGGCCCGTCACTCTCGCGTGTTGCCGCCTGGCACACTGCGGCCTCACCATCCTTCGCCGGGCCGTAGCCGCCGGCATCGTGACGGCCACTGAACGGGCAGAGGTCGAAGCCGGGGTCGATTCCGTTGCCGCGCTTCTCGATACCGCCCTCTGGTCAGGCCCGACCTTTGCGATCGACGACTGGACGCCCTCCGATGGCGAAACCGCGGCATTTCGTGATGCCCTTGCCCGAATGAACGATGCCGACGGTCTCTTCGCTCGCTACTACGGCGAGTTCGAGGGCCTGCCGGTCGAAAATCATTGCCCAGGAGTGCGCGTCGCCAGGAGACTGCTGGAGCAATGCTGGATGGTCTGCACCGGTCTTCCCGTTCCACCGCCGGCCGGCTAACGAACCAGGGGCGGTTGGCTCAGTCCATGACCACGCTGCCAGGCTCGTCCATGTAGATCCAGTAGACGCCGAGGTGCAGCACGCCCCCGAGCGTGTTGAACGCTCGGGGCTTCGAAGGCGAATAGGTCAGCCACTCTCCGTCGACGTTGTCGTACTGCAAGACGACGGTGTACTTGCCCTTGATGTTCGAGAGCGCGGCTGCCATGGCGCTGCTTTCGCCCGTGTAGACAAAGTTGTTCCAGCCCTTCTCGAAGGTCACGATTCGCCCGGATGGAGGGTTGGGGTTCACCGTCGCGGCATTCGTCGTCGTCTGCGCATCCACCCAGTACGCCTCGTAGCGCTGGGCCGAATTCCAGGTGCTCGCGACGTCCGGTGCCAGCGGGTCCTTGATCACCCGGCGATAGGCGCCGTAGACGCCTGGGGCTACCGCCAGGAGCGGGTCCCACGCATACGCTGCTGTCCAGTTGCCCGGCAGGTAGTCAAACGCTCCCGGAAGCGGCGCGGTGTCCGCCAGGTGGGCGACGTTGTTCCAGCCCGCGGTGAGCGGCTGCACCACGATCGGCCCGGGGTCCGGCGTCACCGTGCTCAAATCCGTCTGCGTGTGCGAGAGGGGCTCGTCCTGGCCACCCCACGTCAGTGTCGGTTGTGCCGGTTGCCCGTCGATATAGACCGTCATGACCTTGCCGGGCTGCCCGCAGCCGACGCTCACCGCATCGGTGTTCACGATCAACTGGTAGATGGAGATCTGGCTCCCCCCGAACGATTCCGAGACCGTCGACCCGCAGACCTTTCCGCTGATCTTCGCCTCCATCACAGCGCCGGCGGGGATATCGAGCCAGTTGTGCTGGGCACTTCCCGCCAACAGCATCGGTATCCGTTTCATCGCTTCACCGATGTCGATGATCCCGGCCCCGGCCCAGTTGCCCCCGTGACTGGCGGGCGGCGCCGGCTGGGCCGTTGCAACCGCTGCGTCGAGATAGACGTCGTAGGGGAGGTCCGGGTTGCGGGCCATCAATAAGGCGAACATGCCGGTCACGAGGGGCGTGCTGAAACTCGTGCCGCTCTCCACCAGCCCGTAGTTCTGCTGCAGGATCCCCTGCCGGATCGTGCTCGTGATGTTCGTGCCGGGCGCGGCAAAGTCAACGCCGGGGCCGTAGCTGCTGAACGGAGCCCAGGAGTTTCCCGTGCTCCAGACGCTGGCGCCCACACCAATCACGTTTTCGTACTGCGTGTAGGCCGCCGGGTAACCCGGGCGGTGGTCCGCGTCTGATCCATGGTTGCCCGCCGCCGCCACCACCATCACGTCGTGGTCCTCGGCCGATTCGATGGCGGTGCGAAGCTCCGGCAGGTCCGAACTCGTATCGCCGGGAGTGCTGGCCAGGCTCAGGTTGATCACATTCGCGCCCATCCGCACGGCGTAGTCGATGCCCTCTGCCACGTCGAGCATGCTTCCGCTCGATGGCCCACCGCTTCCGCAGTCCAGCACCTTCACGATCATCAGGCGAACATTCCAGGCGACGCCGGTGATCCCAATCGAATTGTTGCCTGAGGCACCGATAATCCCCGACACGATGGTGCCGTGGCTGTGGCTGGCTCCCCCGGTGTCGTCACTCACGGCCCCGGTGGCATCCTGCGCTTCGGTATAGCCACAGAAGCCGGGCGACTGGTTGTTGACGGTGATGAACCGGCAGCCATGGATGTCGTCCACGCAGCCATTGCCGTCGTCATCGATCCCGTTGTCGGGGGTCTCCGCCAGGTTCACCCAGTACTGGCCGATCAGGTCCGGGTGCGTCAGGTCAGAGCCGGAGTCGAGGATGGCGACGACCACCTCGTCGTTGCCCGTCGCGAGGTCCCAGCCCTCCTCCGCCCCGATCGTTTGCAGGTAGGCGTTCTGGCGCCCCGAGCTTGTGGAGTAGATCGGGTCGTTGGGCACCGCTGCCGCGTACACACGCGGGTCCACCTGGGCCGATTCGACGAGAGGGCTACGCCGGAGAAGCTCCAGGTATTCGCCGGTGGTCATCCCTGCGGGCACCGGGAGTTGTTGGGTGGACCCCGCCCAGGGCGCCTGTGCCGGCTGCCCTTCCGCAAGTGCCTGCTCGTCCACGCTCACGGCCAGGCGCACGATCACCATATCGCCCGGCGTATCGGGAGATGCGGCCAGGGAATCCTGGGCCATGATCAGCATCGCGAACACCACGACGCCGAGGGCGGGGTACGCCCGGCGGACGTGCACGAACGGCCAACCTCCTCAGCGCGGCTTAGCTGCCCGATCCCGTCTGGACTGGTGGCGGGATCGGCGTCGGTTCTATCGCGTCGCTGTTGCCGAGAATACGGTCGTCGACCATGACCGCGACCTCGCGGGCCGAGTCAATCGTCATGAAGGGCTCCGCTCCATACGTCTGGACCGTCGCCACGACATTCCCGCGCCGGAAGACGAAGCGATGGTAGACGGCGACAACGTCGCTGCTTCCCACCACCCCTTGCGGCAATTCGTATGCGACCCACTCATTGCCCAATCCTTTTGGCGAAAGCTCTTTTGCTCCAGCTGCGCTACTTGTCGTCATCTTGTACGCCTCGAAGGCGCTCTCTGCACCATCTTTGGTCTCGAACAGGTGCACCTGGATCGTGATGTAGTAGCGCCCCTGCAGCACACCCGCCAACAGCCCCTGGGGGTTGTACTGCACATTGAAGCCTTCCTGGTAGCCCCATTCGGTCGCCTTCTGCTCCCCTTCCGTCGACGAGACAAATGGCCCCGTCAGGCTCCAAGTCGCCGCCGCCAGCCCGAAGGTCTCCGGCGGATAGACCTCGAACGCCCCGAGCGAGGTGAGCTGCTCCACGAACGGCGCGTACTTTGTCACGGGGGCATCCGCAGTCACTTCCGGGCCACCGTCGGTGCCCCCGGTGCTCGCCGGGCCGGACGGCGATCCCCCGTCATCGTCGCCGCCGCCGCACGCGGCCAACAGGACGAGGGCAAACGAGAATCCCAGCAGGAGTCGCATCGCCTTCACGCTAGTTACCCGTTGCCGTTGCTACGGGTGTTGGCTCCACGAGGGCGACCTTGCCGAGCGCCTTCTCGTCCACGATATGGGCAAGCGTGTAAACGATGTTCACGTCAACGAACGGCTCGGCCCCCCACGTCAGCACGGCGGCCACGAGGTTCCCCCGCCGGAAGAGGTACTGGTGGAATTCGCCCGGGATGTCTGAGCCGTCCACGCCATTCTCCCTGTCGACATATCGCCAGGCGCCATATTCGTTGCCAAGGGCACTCGCCGTCACCGGTTCCGAGACAGACTTGCCAAGTGCTTCCTTAAAGTAGTTGAAGAGCGCCTCCGCACCCGCTTCGTCCTTCAGCAGGTGCGTCTCCACCTTGATCGAGTGGGCGCCATTGAGCACCGCCGTTGCGCGTCCCTCCGGCGTGTAGCTCGTTTCGTAGCCGCTTTCGTAACCCCACTCCTTCAGCATCGCCGCGCCGTCTACGCCATCGAAAGCCGGCGTGCCGCCGTAAAGTTCCGGCGTCAACACCCAGGTCTCTTCGATGTCGGTGATGTAGCCGGGCCCGAGGTCGTCCTGGGAGATCGAGTACAGGCTCGCCGGGCCCGTCAGCGACGGAGAGGCCGAGGCATCGTTCGTGAACGGTGTTGGCGTGTTCGCTGCCGTCCCGGGGTTATCGGCGTTGTCGTCGTCGCCCCCGCCGAAGAAACAGGCGGACGTCCCGACCAGGGCGGCGGCTACCAGTGGGAGGAAAAGGATTCGGGATCGCATGGGGGCTCCGGGCACTTCAGCCGTGCCAGTCTGCCTGAGTGTATGGATGGCCTTCGTTTGACGGAAGGAGGCCGGTAACGTGCCGGTCAATGGCCCTTTCCGGGCCACGGACCTCTTGAAACAAGCTCGACATCCGCTTTACGTATAGTCGGGCCCCATGGACCGCCGCTGGGTGGAATCGTATGGCCTTCTGCTCGGGCCCGACGAGATGGTCGCGCCCGGCCACGAGGTGCGGCCTGCCTACCGCGAATTCTTCGCCCGCATGCTCCGCTGGGAAGACGGCGAATTCGAGACCCGCCAGGGCCGCGCCGACCTCGCCCTTCTCAACGCCGGCATTACTTTCACCGTCTACAGCGACGAGGCCGGCACCGAGCGAATCTTCCCATTCTCGCTCATTCCCCGCATCGTCAGCGCCCAGGAGTGGGCTCGCATCGAGAAGGGCCTCGTCCAGCGCGTCACCGCCCTCAACCACTTCCTCGCCGACGTCTACGGCGAACAGCGTTGCCTGGCGGAAGGCATCGTGCCCGCCGAAATCGTGCTCGGTTCGTCCGACTACAACCTCCGAATGGTCGGCTGGCAACCGCCGCTCGGTGTCTACGCCCATATCGTTGGCTGCGACCTCGTCCGCGACCGCGATGGCACCTGGCGGGTCCTCGAGGACAATCTGCGTTCGCCCTCCGGCGTCTCCTACGTGATGGAGAACCGGACCGTCATGCTCCGTGTCGCCCCGGACCTGTTCCCCCCGGGCCAGGTCCGCCCCGTAAACGACTACGGCCCCCGCCTTCGCAGCATGCTCACAGAGGTTCGCCCTCGCGCCGTCGATCCTGCCGATGTGAACGCCGTCGTCCTCACTCCCGGCATCTTCAACTCCGCTTACTTCGAGCACGCCTTTCTCGCCCAACAGATGGGCATCACTCTCTGCGAAGGCGAGGACCTCATCGTCCACGAAGACCTTGTCTATCTGCGGTCAACGACCGGCCTCGAGCGCGTCCACGTTATCTACCGCCGCATCGATGACGCCTTCCTCGATCCCCTGGCCTTTCGCCCCGATTCCGCCCTCGGCGTCCCCGGCATCGTGAACGCCTACCGGGCTGGCAACGTCACCCTCGTCAACGCCATCGGTACCGGCGTGGCCGATGACAAGGTCATCTATCGCTTTGTCCCCGATCTCATCCGCTTCTACCTCGGCGAAGAACCGATCCTCCCCAACGTGGACACCTACCTGGCCACGCTGCCCGGTGACCGCGCGATCATGAAGGCGAAGATGGCGGAGCTCGTCTTCAAGCCCGCCAATGCTTCTGGCGGCTATGGCCTCGTCGTCGGTCCCCAGGCTTCGAAAGCCGAGCTCGAAGCGCTTTGGGAGCAGGTGGAGGCTGACCCCCGTAATTGGCTCGCCCAGCCCCTTCTCGAGTTCAGCAGCATCCCGACCGTGCAGGACGGCGAACTGGTCGCCCGCCGCGCCGACCTCAGGCCCTATGTCCTCACCGGCGAAAGTTCCTGGGTCTTGCCCGGTGGCCTCACCCGCGTGGCCCTCCGCGAAGGTTCGTACGTGGTCAACTCCAGCCAGGGTGGCGGCAGCAAGGACACCTGGGTGCTGACCGGGGACAGCATGGATGCTTAGCCGCACCGCCGAAAACCTCTACTGGCTCGGCCGCTACCTCGAGCGGGCTGAGAACGTTGCCCGCATGGTCGACGTCGAGTACCACGCCGAAATTGAGGCTGGCTCCATCTCCGGCGAATCCGGCAATACCTGGGACGCCCTGATCACTGCGACCGGCGCCCGCGCACTCTACGAAGCCGTGAATGCCGAACACGCCGAGGGCGAAGCCCCGGCCCCGGGTGACTTCCTCGTCCTCAGCATCGAAAACCCGAACAGCATCCGTTCCGTCGTCACCCAGGCCCGAAACCTTGCCCGTGCTCTCCGCGAATACATCTCCCGCGAGATCTGGAGTGAGATCAACGGCCTCTATCTCGTCCTCTCCCGCCGCAGCCACCTCGAACAGGCCGAAGTCTTCGATATCTGCAGCTCGATCAAGCGCAGCATCGAGACCGTCTTCGGTCTCTACGACAACACGGTGCTGCTGGAGGAGGGCCGCGAGTGGTTTCGCTCTGGCGCCTACATCGAACGCGCCGACATGACGAGCCGTATCCTCGACGCCAAGTACCACATCCTCCTCCCCGACGTCGGCGATGTTGGCGGGCCTCTCGACCGTTTCCAGTGGGCCGCGATCCTCCGCTCCGCCAGCGCCTGGGAGGCGTTCCGCAAAACGGTACGAGGCACGCCCAGCGCCCCGCGCGTCACCGAACTGCTCATCCACAGCCAGCAGTTCCCCCGCAGCCTCATCTTCTGCCTCATGGGGCTCCTGCGGCACTACAAGAACGCCATGTCTGACTCGCCTCCGCCCATGCGCGCCCGCAGCGAACGCGCCATCACCCTCCTCCAGCTCGACGTCGCCGGGATTACCACGGGCGACATCCTCGAGGCCGGCCTCCACGAGTTCCTCGACGACTTCCAGAAGCGGCTCATCGAGATCGACGCCACGCTCAGCGAAAGCATCTTTCGCGCCCTCCCGGAGCGGGTCTGATGCGTCTCGAGGTTGCCTGGGACACCACCTACGCCTACTCCGAGCCGGTCCGTGTCCTCCACACCGAGCTCCGCGTGCTCCCCGCGAACCGCTTCGGGCAGAAGGTCACGGGAGCGAAGCTCGGCCTCGACCCGCCGGCCCATCTCTCGGTCGCCCCCGACGCGTTCGGGAACCTCGTCAACCACTTCGACCACCTCGGCTCGGTCGACCGCATCCACATCGTCATGGAGGCGACCGTGGAGACGAACGCGGGGCTCGTCGATGCCCCGGAGCTCTCGCCACTCGATTGTCACCTCGGTCTCGTGACGACTGCCCGCTGTCCCTCTAGCCCCGTCATCCAGTCTTTCCTCGATGGCATCCCCGATGCCCGTCCGGCCCAGCTGGCCTACCGCATCCTCGACACCATGGCATCCCGCTTCGAGTTCCAGTCGGGACACACCGACGTCACCGACACGGCCCTCGGGCTGCTCAGCAAGGGCCGCGGCGTCTGCCAGGACTTCGCCCACCTGATGCTTTGCGCGCTGCGCGAGCGTGGCGTCCCCTGTCGCTACGTCAGCGGCTATCTCGCGACCGGCCAGGGCGCCGACGCCACCCACGCCTGGGTGCAGGCCTGGCACGATGGCGCCTGGCATGGCTACGACCCGGCCAACAACTGCCCCCAGGACGAGCGCTATGCCGTCATCGGCATCGGCCGCGACTACGACGACGTGCCGCCCATCCGCGGCTCCTACCGGGGGATCGCCGAGGAGGCCTGGCAGGCCATCGTCCGCGTCGACCAGGGACAGAATCAGTAGCGGGGCCAGTGCCGGGCCGGGGTCGCCGTCCCGTAGAATCAATGGGATCAGGGAGCGCGGCCCGATACGGCGCTCCCATCCGGCGGACGCATGACCTTTTGCATCGGCATGAAGTGCGAAGAGGGCCTCCTCGCGATCGCCGACACGCGGATCACGAGTGGCACCGAAGCTTCGACGGCCAAGAAGATCTCCGTCCACACGATTGGTGGCGGCTCCATCTTCATCGCCTCCAGCGGGCTACGGTCGGTGCGCGACAAGACGCTGACCTACTTCGAGGAGGCAACGCACCTCTACGGTCCCGACATCAAGCGGCTCTACCAGGCGGCCAATGTGCTTTCGGAGCAGATCCGCCGCGTGCGCACCGAGGATGGCGACTGGCTCGAGCAGAGCAAGCTGACCTTCGACATCCACTGCATCCTCGGCGGCCAGCTGGAGGAGGACACCACCCACCGGCTCTACCACATCTATCCCGAAGGCAACTGGGTAGAGGTCGGTTCCGGGACGCCGTACATCATCATTGGCGAAAGCAGCTACGGGAAGGCGCTCCTCGACAGGGTCTGGCGCCACGAACGGCCACTTTCCGAGGCCCTGACCTGCGGCCTCCTGAGCTTCGACGCCACCCGCATCAGCGTCTCCGACGTCGATCCGCCGGTGGACGTGGTGCTGTACCGCAGCAACGCCTTCCAGATGCATGAGCAGCGCTTCGACGCGGGCGCCGTGCGCCCGCTCTCGATTTACTGGAACAACGCGATGATCGAGGCTGCCGCCCGGGCCGAGCCGATCGTGGCGAAGATGTTCGCCCGCCTGGAGGCGGCGCCAAGTTCGAGCCGGGGCGATATCCCGGGGGCCGCCGGCGGCAGGTGAGGGGTGCGATAATGCCCCCATGGAACGGGAGCTTCCGATCGAGATTCCCTACGAGGCATTGGCAGAGTTTTGCCGGGCGAACGGCATAACGCGGCTCTCGCTGTTCGGTTCGGTGGTGCGTGACGATTTTGCGCCGGACAGCGACATCGACGTGCTGGTCGAATTCGCGGACGGGGTGCACCTGGGTTTCCACTACTTCGAGATCCAGGACGATCTCGCCCGGTTGTTGGGCAGGCCGGTCGACCTCCTGATGCCGGAGGGGCTGAGCAAGTATTTCCGGTCGGAAGTTCTCGACCAGGCGCAGGTCATCTATGACGCAGCGTGACCCGGTCGTCGCGCTTCGCCAAATGCTCGATTTCGCAGAGACATTGGTCGTCGAAACAGAGGGCCGGACGAACCAGGAGATCTTGGACTCGGCGGTACTTTGGAACGCTTCCATCCACTCATCCAGAACGTTGGTGAGGCAGCCTCGCGTGTGGACCAGGACCTTCGCGACCGCGCCGTGGACATTCCGTGGCGAGGCATGATCGGTGTTCGCAACGTGATCGCCCATGGGTACGATTCGCTCACACCGCGAGTCATCTTCGACATCATCCGCGCCGACATTCCTCAACTTGTCCCGCAGCTTGAGGCGTTGATACGGGAGCTCGAGGGCGGGATTGGTAGTTGAGCGGAGCCGTGCGCGAAAGCGTGGGTTCGGATGTCCGGGGATGGCGGTGTGCTCGTAGCTCGACGCTCATCGCTCGCCGCTAGTACGCCGGCTCGTCTAACACCACTTCGTCCAGCAGCCACGGCTCGTCGTTCTTGACGCTGTTGGCGGCCTGGGAGACGGGCCAGGCGACGAGGGCGCCGTCGTCGGCCGGCTGGAGGAGCCCCTTGAGCTTCGCGACGTTCTCTTCGCCCGGGTAGAGCCAGGTATCCTGGGCCTCTTCGCTTTCGAGGATGACGGGCATGCGGTCGTGGATGCGGGCCATGTAGTCGTTCGCGGCGGTGGTGACGATGGTGAAGGTGAGCTGGCGCTCCGGTTCGCCCGGGGGCTGCCAGCTTTCGAACAGCCCGGCGAAGTAGAAGACCTTGCCATCGGGGCGATGGAACCAGTAGGGCTGGCGGTTGCCCTTCGGCCCCTGCCATTCGTAGAAGCCATCGACGGGGACGAGGCAGCGGTGCTTCTTGAAGGCGCCACGGTAGGCGGGGCTCTTCTCGATCGTCTCGGCGCGGGCGTTGATCTGCTTGTAGCTGGATTTGGCGTCCTTGGCCCAGTGGTTGATCAGGCCCCAGCGGGCGACCTTCACTTCGCGCTCCTCGCGGTCGGTGGTGACGATGAGGTGGTCGGCGGTTGGCGGGATATTGAAGCGCGCCTGGTACTCCGGCGGCAGCGACTCGACAGGCACGCCCATATCCTGCGCCAGCTCCTGCGCTTCCTTATAGCTGAGGGTGATGCGGCCGCACACGGTGTGAGCGTACAGCGTGGAGCGGCGAGCGTAGAAGCGCGCTGTCGCGCGGCGTAGAGCGTGGATGGCAAAGCGCAGAGCGGGAGGCGAGCCCTGGGGTCCGCTCGGTGCTCGAAGCTCGCTGCTGCAAAAGCACTGGAACCGCACGCCACCGCATCCCACCGCGCCGATCGCACGTGGGGCGGTGGCGGGGTCACCGCATACACGGGGGCGTTCGTGGCGCGCTGAGCACGTGCGGTCCGGCCGCCGAAAGAGGCGATACGGGGTCGAGCCCTGGTGCCTGTCGTGAGGGATGCCATGGGTGGAGGGTGGCAGGTGTGGGGCGGAGCGGGGAGGGGTGGGTGGCGGTGGGATGCCATGAAGTCCGCAGCGAGTGCTGCCGGTCTCACGATTAGGAACATGCAAACGGGTACGGGCTCCGGCCAGATGCGGGGGTCAGTCGCGGTTGGTGTAGGGGCGGTGCCGACGGCCGTTCCCGACCTCCCTGCGGCGCCCGGGCGCTGCTGCTGATGGAGTGGTGGCTAAGGTGCTGGCGGCCGTCGAGGCGAAGATCCCATGAGATGACGCTGGCCGGAAGATGCCGAACCGCCGAAGGCGATCCTTGGTACCTAGAAGTGCCTAGTTCCCGCATTTTACTATGGGTGCTATCACATTGTAGAGTCGACTTGCGTGACTTCAGAAGTCCCTGGCGATGTAGTGCCCGCATGGTCTGAACAAGGTTCAGAGGCGGTAGCGTTCTTGCGAGGCACTGAAAGGTCGCGCTCGGACCGCGTTTCAGATGCCATCGTGACGGCGGCCCTGTCCGCAATTCCCTGGATCGGTGCGGTGGTCATGGCCAGAAAGTCGATCAAAGATGGAGAACTGTCGGATGGACAGCTTCGAGCGATAACTCAGTGGCTAATCGCTCACGAGCAAAAGACTGTATTGCTTGAAAGAGATGTCCGGTGGGTTATCGAGCGGATTGATGAGCTCGGCGAAGAGGCGCGTTCCCGTGCAGAAAGCCAGCAATTTCAAGCGCTGGTCAACGAAGCGTTCGAAGTCTGGAACCGCGCTGCGACCGATGAAAAGCGAACTTACATTCGACGGCTACTCGCGAACCATGCTGGGCGTCCCCTTACGGACGATGATATCGTTCGCATGTTCCTTGACTGGATTGACCGCTACAACGAAAAGCACTTTCAAATCATCGCCTACGTCGATAAACACCCCTACTGTTCCAAGCAAGATGTCGGTATCGATCTCTTCGATAGAGATCTGCCTGCAGATGCCACTCCGGAGGGGGGCCTGTTCCGCGAAATGTGGCGTGAGCTCAACTTCGGCGGAATCATTAGAAAACGCCGCGAAATTCAGGGTGGGCGGTTTCTCAGGGAGCAGGCGACGGGTCGACGGGCCCGGGGAACTGCCAGCCGTTACGTAGATACAACATTCGATGATGATGGCGAACAACAACTCTCGGAACTCGGGGCCCAGTTCGTCCATTACGTCTTGACCGACACCGTGTCTGCGATCGGGGAATCAGACGTACCCCGCGATTAGCGTGTACCCACGGAGCGGCGACGGGGTGCCGCGACTACGATGCCCCACCAAACGGGGAGTGGACGATGACCACCGCGAAGATCAGCAGCGTCGATGCCTTGTTTGATGACACGGGCGGGGGTCGCGTCGGTACCCTGGAATCGGACTTCGACAAGAAGCAAACGCGGGTGGTCCAGGCGACGTTGGGGGAGTAGTCGCGGCCCACTGTGGCCGCTTGAGGCGTACCGGTGTCCTGGCTTTAGGCACCGGCGTATCGGCGTGCCCGGGCCGATTGGCGTTACGGTGGCATGGCCCAGCGACCACGGTGGGTCGCGACTACAATCGGCGCGATGCGGTTTCCCCGGCCTATTCGCCTCCCGCGAGAGCAGTACGAAAACATCGAGCAGCGCTTCCATGTGACTATCCATGGGCACCCGGAGGTTGGTGCGTTCGCTGAACCGGTTCGCGAGCGCATCTGGCAGGCGATCTTAGACGAGCGGGAAAGGGGCAAGGTCGTCCTCTACGCGGCGTGTCTTATGCCTGACCATCTCCACCTTCTGCTCGGGCCGGGAAGTATGGACGTGGTTCGCTTCGTGGCTTCCTTCAAGTCGTGGACTACGAGGTTGGCGTGGGACGGCGGAATGCGGGGTGCAATCTGGCAGCCGAGTTTCTTCGATCGCGCGGTCCGCGACGAGGCTGACTTCGGCGCGACGGCTGAGTACATCGTGCGCAACCCGTTGACGGCGGGGTTGGTGGAGGACGAGCGGGATTGGCCGCATACGTGGGTTTGGTGGTGGGACGAATAACAAACGGGGTAAAGGTGGCTCCGGCTGCGACGGTTATTCCCACCAAGCAACCACCCGGAGCCCGAGACTACAATGCGGCCAAACCTCTGGGGGAGTGAACGATGACTACCGCGAAGATCAACGGCGTCGATATCTGGTATGAGGACACGGGCGGGAGTGGGCCGGTGATGGTGCTCCATCACGGCTACACGGGCTCGCATGATGCCTGGACGGAGCTGATTGCGCCGCGCCTGAAGGACCGCTATCGCTGCATCAGCATGGATGCCCGGGGGGCGGGCGAGAGCGGCCACCCCGAGGGCGGCTACACCATCACCCAGTACGCGCTCGACGTTGTCGGGCTGATGGACCACCTGGGGGTGGGCACCTTCACCTACTGCGGCCACAGCATGGGCGGGGTCGTCGGCATGGAGCTGGGGATCAACCATGCGGCCCGGCTGGAGAAGCTGATCCTCGTGGCGCCGGCGCCCGCCGATGGGGTCGATGCCCCGGCGGCGATGCACGAGCGCAGCCGCAAGCTCCGTGAGACCGGCGACCGCGACACGATGATCCGGGAGCGGACGATCATGGCCGCGCGCGAAGGTGGCGCGGACCGCATCGCACGCTCCGTCGACCGTGCGCTGTCGGTCAGCGAAGGGCACTTCGAGCAGTCGTGGCACGAGTTGCGCGACACCCGTCGCGGCGATGCGCTCTACCAGATGCAGGTGCCGACGCTGGTGATCGCGGGCGCCGCCGACAGCCTGCTGCCCCACAACCTCGTCGACTTCCAGCGGCTGCCCGAACGCGACGCTGCACGTCTTCAGCCGCGTCGGCCACGGCGTCCCCAGCGACGTTCCCGAGGAGTTCAGCGCCGTCGTCGCCGACTTCATGGAGCACGGTGTGGTGAACAACCAGACACAGTTGCAGCGGCTGGAGGACGGAAGGCGGGCGCGCACTGAGCGAAGCGTAGAGGCCCTCACCCTCGGTCCCTCTCCCGCGGGGAGAGGGAAGGGAGATCTACCCAGCGCAACATGCTCGGAACACCTGACTCCCTCTCCCCATGGGAGAGGGTTGGGGTGAGGGGCGCCGGGAGCTTGACGATTTTCCAGGGGCATGCGGCCACGGGGGGCCGCGGCTCCGCGGTCTTACCCCGCCCCCGCGCCCACTGCGGGACGCTGGCAGCGGGAGGCGGGCAGGACCTCGATGGCGCAGGTCACGGCCTGGCGGACGGCGGCGCCGATGACCTCGTCGGTCGGGGCGCTGCCCCAGAGACCGTTGTGGCTGGCCCCGAACTGCCAGTGGATCACTTCGCCCTCGAGGTGGGTGCGGTCGCTGGGGACGGCCTGGCGGATGGCGATGAAGAGGACGCCTTCGCGGTCGGTGGCGTCGAGGTCGTAGAAGGGGACGATGCCGGCAGCCGTCTCCGCGACGCGGAGGAGATGGCTGTTGCCGTCGCTGAGGTCCTGGGTCGACTTGCTGTTGAAGCTGCAATCGCCGCCGATGCGAAGAGCCGTGAGGTTCACCTGGGGGACGCCGCGCAGGGGGCTGTCGAAGGTGACGACGGAGGCGATGTGTTCGCGCGCCCATCCGGGGTCGCTGCCGGCGAGGTAGGCGGCGCCGAGGCCACCCATGCTATGGGCTACGATCACGACCCGCGCCGGCGCCACCGCATCGATCTGGGCACGGAGGCGCTCGGCGAGGCCGCCGGGGTCGTCGATGCCCTCGCAGGTCTCGCCGTTCGCATAGTCGGCGATGGCGCCATCGGCGCCGTTGCCACCGTTGCACCAGCGGCCTGAGTAGCTCGCGTAGAGGATGTCGGCCGAACTCGTGGTGACCGCCCCGGGACCGTCGAGGAGTCCTGGCAGCCAGTCGTCGACCCGCGTGGCGAAGCCGGCGCCGCCGGGGCACCGCGAGTCGCTGCCATAGCCCTGGACGACGAGCACCTTGCGGGCGAGGACTGCCTGCGTCGTGACAGTGCTACTTTCGGCGTGGAGGGAGTCACGGACGCGCATCACGACGCGGTAGTTGCCGGGCGCGGCGTAGACATGGGTCGCCTGCACGATGCTGCCTTCGAAGAAGACGGCGAAGGGCGGCGATCCGTCGCCAAAGTCGATGCTGCCGGCGATGCCGCTGCTGTCGGGATCCGTGGCGCCGAAGGTCAGGGTGGCGGGATAGCCGGCCTGGGCGGCCGTATCAACGGCGATCTGGCCCTGGGGCGGGGCGTTAGGCTCGGGGTTGGTCGAAGGCACCGGCGGACGCTCCGGCACGGGGTAGACACCCCAGTCCGGGGTCGCGAAAGGCGCAGTGCTCGATGCCTGGTCGTCGCCGGAGCAGGCAACAACCAGGAAGCACAGGGCGACGCTTGCAGCCTGCCACCACGAAATCCGCACGCATCCACCCTACCGTGCCATTCCCCATGTTCGCAGCAGGGATACCATGGATTGGTGGAAGTCGAGGAACGCACAGCCTTCGTCAACCGCCCGATGACGGCGGTTTTCAGCACGGTGGACGCCCGCGGCCGGCCCCATGCCGTGCCCGTCTGGTATGCCTACCGCAACGGTGTCTTCGAGATTTTCACCGACCGCAACAGCCAGAAGCACAGGAATGTCGTGGCGACGGGCCGCGCCAGTCTCTGTATCGACGAGCGCGATGGCGCCTACCGTCACGTGACGGCGGAGGGTCCCTGCAGCGTCCAGGACCCGGTGACGAAGGAGGAGCGGCTGCGGCTCCACCTCCTCTACCGGAGTGCCGAGGCGGCGCGCACGATTGTCGACCGCGGCGGCCACGAGAAGATGGTGATACTGCGGCTGAAGCCCGAACGCTGGTACTGACGGGCGGCGAGCTTCGAGCGATGAGCGTGAAGGGTGGAGCGTAGAGTCAGCGTTCCAATGGATGGACGGCCCTACTCCCCGGAGCACCTTCGGGCGATGCTCGCGTTCGCTTCTGCGACCGCGGCAGGGCGTCCGGATGCCGTCTACCTGCTGCCGGGCGATATCGCCTGGCGAGAGCCGTCGGCGACGGACGTGCAGCTCTGGTACGACAACGTGGGCCTGGCGGGCTACGCCTGGTTCGAGCCGCTGACGGGCGTCGAGTTCGACCTGCGGCCGGACCTTTCGTGGGACGGGCCCGTAGCGAGCGCCATCCTCGACCGGGCGGAGGCGCAGCGGCGGACGCTTCCCGAGGCGTATCCCTGGCTGGTCGACCTCCTCAACATGGAAGAGTGGGCGGAAGCCGTCGCGCACCCGAAACAGCCGCAACCAGGTGATGGCCTCTGGTTGACTGCTATCGCCAGCGAGAAGGACACGGCACGGGTCGAGGCGCTGCGGGCTCGCGGGTTCGAGGCGACGCGGCACTTCCAGCCCGAATACCGGTTCGACCTGTCGGGCGAGATCCCGGCGCCGGAGCTACCGGATGGCTATCGCGTCCGCCACGTGCGGGAGGGCGAACTCGAAGAGCGCGTGGCGACCCATCGCGACGCCTGGGTGGGCAGCAGCTGGACGCTGGAGCGGTACCTGGATCTGCGCAAGAGCCCGGCCTATGACCCGGAACTCGACCTTGTGGTGGAGACGCCGGAGGGCGGTTTCGCGAGCTGTTGCATCTGCTGGGCCGACCCCGGCTCCGGCATGGGTATGTTCGAACCCGTGGGTACGCGGCCCTCTGCGCGTGGCAAAGGCGTCACCCGCGCGATGATCCACGAAGGCTTCCGGCGGTTGCGGGCCCGGGGCATCACCGTCGCCCTCGAAGGGACGGCGGGCTTCAATCACCCGGCGCAGGCGCTCTACGAGGGAGCCGGCTACATCCGCACCGGCTCGAAACGGACGTTCATGAAGCGCTTGGACTAAGCGACTGTCGCGACAAACGCCCGGACCGCCGTGTTGAACGCCTCCGGGTGCTCCATGTGGACCCAGTGGCTGCCGGGGATGACGGCGATTTGCACCCCCGGTGCGTGCGAGCGGAGGAGGGCGTGGTATTCGGGCGCTTCCGCGTGGTCGATGGCCAGGGCGGGCAGCGTCCCGAGCGCTTGCATGAGCGCTTCTCCGCGTTCCCGCAGCTCGGCCTCGTTGTATTCGAAGAGGGCAGCCCAGAGCGCCATGCCAACCTCGGCGGGGGTATCTCGTCCTACGTTCAGCGCCTCTTCGACCACGGCGGCCGGGGTGCCCTCGGGCATCAACATGCGGTTGAGCTGCTCGCGAAAGGCAGGGTGTGTCTCGGGATTTCGGATAGCTGCCTCCATCTGTCGCATGTTCGTGCCGAACGCCTCGATGTTGAGGGGCTGGTCTTCGACGACTACGGCGCGGGCGAAGCCGGGAAAGCGCCGGACCACCTCCGCCGCAAGGTAGCCACCGTAGGAATGGCCGATGAGCACCGGACGCTCGACGCCGGCGGCGGCACAGAGGGCGACCACGTCATTGCTGAGAGCCTCCGGGAAGAAAGCGTGGTCGACCGGCATGCCGGAGCCACCGTGCCCCCGCATCTCCGGGGCAAGGCAACGATGGGCGCCGCTGAAGGCCGGCAACGTCCGCTCCCAGACGGCAGCGCTATCGCACCAGCCGTGGAGGAAGACGATTGGCGGATCGCCTGCCCCCTCGTCGCGGTAGTTGAGGAGGCAGGTGGCCGTCTGGAATGTGGGCATGGGGTGATCCTCAGGAGGTGGTGGGGGCAGGGTACTCCGGAGAGCGCGGTATCGGGGTTCGGTGTGCAACTTGGGGCCGCGGCGCCCCGTGGCCGCAAGCTCGGTACACGTCGCCATGACTTTTCGCACAATCCAGCCATGGGACGGCACGGTCGCCCAGGCGTTGCAGCGGTTCGAAAGTTGGCTGCCACCCCTGGTAATGGTGGGCCCGGAGGGCCGAGACCTCGGGAGCGTGGCATGCGGCCACAGGGGGCCGCGGCACCACTGATTCGTCCCTACACGTCCAGGTTCTTCACCTGCGTGGCGTGCTGCGTGATGAAGCGCTTGCGGTGGCTCACCTCTTCGCCCATGAGCTGGCTGAAGAGGACGTCGGCCTGCGCGAGGTTTTCGACGTTCACCTGCAGGAGCACGCGGTCGTCGCGGCGCATTGTCGTTTCGTAGAGCTGGTCGGCGTTCATTTCGCCCAGGCCCTTGAAGCGCTGGACGTTGACGTTGGTCTTGCCCTTGGTGAAGGCGGCCAGCTCGGCATCCGTGTACATGTAGCGGGCGGTGCGGCCCTGCTGGGCGCGGTAAAGCGGTGGCTGAGCGATGTAGAGGTAGCCACCCTCGATCAGTTCGGGCATGTTGCGGAAGAAGAAGGTGAGCAGCAGCGTCCGGATGTGGGCGCCGTCGACATCGGCGTCGGTCATGATGATGACCTTGTGATAGCGCAGCTTGCTGATGTCGAACTCGGGATAGATGCCGGTCCCGAGCGCGGAGATGATCAGCCGGATCGAGTCGTGGCCGAGCATCTTGTCCTGGCGCGCCTTTTCGACGTTCAGGATCTTGCCGAACAGCGGGAGGATGGCCTGGTAACGGCGATCGCGGCCCTGCTTGGCTGAGCCGCCTGCGCTGTCGCCCTCGACGATAAAGAGCTCCGACTCCTCAGGGTCGCGGCTGGAGCAGTCGGCCAGCTTGCCGGGGAGAGAGCCGCTTTCGAGGGCGCTCTTGCGGTGGACGAGGTCGCGGGCTTTGCGGGCGGCGTCGCGGGCGCGACCGGCAGTGATGCCCTTTTCGACGATCTTGCGGGCGTCGCCGGGGTTCTCCTCGAGAAAGATCTGGAGAGCGTTTCGGCGAGGGCGCCCTGGACCTGGCCGGCAACCTCGAGATTGCCGAGGCGGGTCTTGGTCTGGCCCTCGAACTGGGGCTCACCGAGCTTGACCGAGATCACGGCAACGAGGCCCTCGCGGGTGTCGTCGCCGGAGAGGTTGGGGTCGTTGTCCTTGAGGATCTTCGACTTTCGCGCGTACTCGTTGAGCACCCGCGTGAGCGCACCCCGGAAGCCGGTCAGGTGGCTGCCGCCGTCGATCGTGTTGACCGAATTGGCGAAGGTGTAGACGGCTTCGTTGAAGCCCTCGTTGTACTGGATGGCGACCTCGATGGCAGTGCCATCGACGACCGTGTCGACATAGACCGGCTCGAAGTTCAGCACCTCGCGGTCACGGTTGATGTGGCGGACGAAGCTCTTGATCCCGCCTTCGAAGTAGTAGTTCGTCTCGTTGCCGTCGCGCTCGTCGCGCAGGTGGAACCAGACGCCCTTGGTCAGGTAGGCATACTGGCGCAGCCGGTCCTGTTCGATCTTGAACTCGAAATCTGTGCTTTCGAAGATGCTCGAGTCGGGCTTGAAGCTGATCACGCTACCGGTGTTGCGGGTGCCCTTGTACTTCTCCGCAGTGAGTTCGGTCTGGGGCGCGCCCTTCGCGTACTGCTGGCGGTAGACCAGGCCCTTGTGGCCCTTGCCCTGGGCCGCCGGGTCGGGCACCACTTCCACCCACATGTCTTCGCTGAGGGCATTGACGACGCTGGCGCCGACGCCGTGAAGTCCGGCGGAGACCTTGTAGCCGCCGCCACCGAACTTGCCGCCGGCGTGGAGCACGGTCATGACCGTTTCGACGGCCGTCTTCCCGGTCTGCTTCTGGATGTCGACCGGGATGCCCCGGCCGTTGTCGGTGACGGTGCACCAGCCGTTGGCATGGAAGATGACTTCGATGCGGTCGCAGTATCCCGCCATGGCTTCATCGACGGCGTTGTCGACGAGCTCCTTGACGAGATGGTGGAGGCCGGACTTGTCGGTGGTCCCGATGTACATCCCGGGTCGCCGCCGGACGGCCTCGAGGCCTTCAAGGACCTGGATATTGTCGGCGGTGTAGGAGCCTGCGGCAGCTTGCTGTGTGGTCATAAGCGAGTTCGTGTGCCTTTCGCCGCGGGGTTGCGGAGCGGTAGCTCGAAATGGTGAGCCTACCTTCACATTTTACCTGATCGAAGGCCATTCGGGCCAGTTTGTGCATAACATAACTATCGGCTCGTAAAGGTCCCATAGGTGCGAGTTCCACGCAGTTCGTAAAGCCCGTGGCGTAGGCTCAGGGAATGTCCTACGCGGAGTTCCCGGTACCCCGCTCTAGCGGCGATTCGACGCCCGCGTGGTTCATGGCGGCGCTCGCCCTCGAGGGCATCGAATCGGTGACCCTGGAGCCGCTCCCGGGGCTGTTGAACGCACCCCTGCGAGCGGCCTTCGCCTACCGCGAGGGACATGCCGGCGGGCCGCAATCCGTGGTCGTGAAGATGGGTGGAGGGCGCGCCCCCAATCGCCCGTCTGCGGCTGGCGGCACGGGCACCGCCCCTCCTCGGTCGCTGGTCATTGACCGCGAATACCTCCTCTACCAGCACCTCGCCCGGCACCTCCCCGTGGCTGTCCCCAGCCTCTGGAACGCCCTTGCCTCCGGCGATGGCCACTTCGTCCTTGTGTTCGAAGACCTGCTCCTGCGGGAAGGGATACGGCCGTTCGCCGCCGGCGACCTCACCCTTGGCGTCGAGGCGTTGGCCCGCCGTCTCCATCCCGAGTACTGGGCAAGCCCGATACTGGCCCGCAACCCGTACCTGCCTTCGATGGCGAACTTCATCGAGCGCGTCGACGCGAGGCTGGCTGCAGGCCTTCCCCACTTCCTGGACAGCTTCGGAGCGGCGCTGGATGACGGCGCGAGGGCCCTGCTGGAACGCCTGCCGGCAGGATTCGCACGTGCGGCGGCCCCCCTGGTCGAGGCGCCGGCCACCCTTTGCCATCACGACCTGAACCGTCGCAACCTCTTCGTGCAGGGCACCGGCGCGGGACGGGAGGTTGTCTTCATCGACTGGCAGCTCGTCCAGGCCGTCCCCGGCGTCCGCGACCTGAGCTTTCTCATCCAGAACGAAGGCGCTGACCTGGATGAGAAAGCCGAACGTGCCCTCCTGCAGCGGTACCATGCCGGTCTCCTCGCCCAGGGCGTAAGCGGCTACGGCTTTGACCGCCTGGTGGAGGACTACCGCCGGTCCATCATCTGCGACTACGGCCGGATGGTGATGACGGCGGGCAACCCCGATCTTCCCGCGGCCATGCGCGACGTCATCGCCGGCCAGGTGGCGAACCGGGCGGGCGCAGCGGAGCGCTGGGATCTGCTCGCGCTGCTGTAACCTCTTCGGATGCTCGACCTCCCCGACCATCTCCGTGACCGCATGATCGCCACCCATAGCGATACGGCTCGCAGCTGGCTGGAGGCGCTCCCGGCAAACGTCGAGCGACTCCAGCGGGACTGGGGGTTCACACTCGGTCGGCCGTTCCTCAACCTTTCCTACGCCTATGTGGCCGAGGCGACGCTGGCGGGTGGCGCCCGGGCGGTGTTGAAGGCGCAGCCGCCGCACATGGAATCGCGCTCCGAGGTTGTGGCGCTGAGGGCGTGGGACGGGCGAGGGGCTGTCCAGCTCCTTGAGGCCGACGTCGAAGCCGGGTTCGTGCTGCTCGAACGGCTGGAGCCGGGCGCCATGGCCGACGATATCAACGAGGACGCGGCCACGCGGGCACTCGCCGAGGTGATGCCGGCGCTCTGGATCACCCCGCCCGCCGATCCGGCGCTGATCGCGCTGGAGCGCTGGGCCAAGGAGCTCTTCGAATACCCGGCGCTCTTCGGTGCTGACGGACCCCTGCCCCTCTCAATCGTCGAGGAGGCGGCCGCCGTTTACCGCGAGATGCTGGCGACCTCGCCCCAACCGCGGCTGCTCCACGGGGATCTTCACCACGGCAACATTCTCTCAGCCACCCGAGCACCGTGGCTGGCTATCGACCCCAAGGGCGTGGTTGGCGACCCGGCCTTCGAACCGAGCGCGATGTTCTTCAACCCCCAACAGCGTCTCGCCGCCGAACGTGACATCCCCGGGCTCGTCTCGCGCCGGCTGGCGATCATCTGCGACAGCACCGGCCTTGATCGCCAACGCGTCGCCTCCTGGGGTTTCGCCCGGACGATGCTCTCGTTGTGCTGGTCGGCGACGTCGGGGTCGCCGGTGGAGGAGCCAACGCTGGCAGTGGCCATGGCGCTGAGGGATTGAGGTGAGTGTTGGTCCAATGCCGACAGGAGCAATCCATGGCCGCGCAACGATCGCACTCGCATCAAATCGATCCCGGGAAGCCGCCGCTCACACTGGAGCAGCTGGCGGAACAGCAGGGCCTCGCGGGTAAGCCTGTCCCGGACTACGTGGCAATCCTCAGGAAAATGTGGCCGACGGAAGCTTCGCGCGAACGAACCATCAGGACTCTCGAAGAGATGGACGCCGCAGAAGCGGCTCGAGAAGACTCGGCGATTGATGACTGACCGCTATGGTGCTGGCCGATACGAGCGTAATAGTCAGACTCACCAGAGCCGACGAGACCGCTAACGCCTATCGTGAGATGCTCGGCAGCGCTCGACTCGCGGTGTCCTTTCAGGTTGAGGCGGAACTGATGGAGTTCGCGAGTTCAGAACGTTGGGGCGGAGCGAGGAAGCGAGCTTTGGCCGAACTCCAGTCGAATGCCACGCGGATACCTCATGAGCATTCGACAAGCGTCTGGTATGCACTGGTCATGCGCGAAAACCGGCGCCTCCGCCGTCTCTGTGGTGATGCCGACCTGTGGATAGTCGCCCAGGCCCTGGAACATGACGCGCCACTCATGATGCACGACCGGAACCAGGCTCGACTTGCGGAGGCGGTTGGGGTCGCCGTGCAGACCCAACTGACCTGACGAAGGCGCGGAGAGGACGGTTATGCAACCAACCATCGTGGCGATCGGCGGCGGGAGCTGCGGGCTGGAGCCCGAGAACCGGGCGCTCGATGACTATCTCCTCGGCCTCACGGGCAAGGAGTCGCCGCGGGTTTGCTTCATCCCCACGGCGAGCGGCGACGCGGACATGTACCTGTTGCGCTTCTATCGGACCTTCGCGACCTATGACTGCAGGCCATCGCACCTCGCCCTCTTCCAGCGCACCGTCCGCGATGTCCGCTCGTACCTTCTCGGCCAGGACATTATCTACGTGGGTGGCGGCAACACGGCGGCGATGCTTGCCATCTGGCGCCAGCATGGCGTCGACGAGGTGCTGCGCGAGGCGTGGGAGCAGGGCATTCTCCTCTGCGGCGTCAGCGCCGGGGCCAATTGCTGGTTCGAAGCCTGCAGCACCGACTCCTTCGGCCTCGACCTCGACCCGCTCGACGATGGCCTCGGCTTCCTCTCCGGCTCGTTTTGCCCCCACTACGACGGCGAAGAGCGTCGCCGCCCCACGCTCACGGCGTTCGTCGAGTCGAACCGCCTCCCCGCCGGCTGGGCCGCCGACAACTATGTCGCGATGCGCTTCGAAGGCACGAAGTTCGTCGAGGCCGTGGGTTCAAAGCCGGAAGCGCGGGCATACCAGGTCGGGGTAGGGAGCCGGCGGTGGATTCGAGGAGACGGCGGTTGAGACGCGGCTGCTCATTGAGTAGAGGAGGGCGACGAGCTGGCTGAGCAAGATTCTGAGAGGGTAGGCGGTCGCCCGTTGATGCTACGATATTGATCGGGAGCGAGATTGATATGTCGGCCGAACGATCGTATGCCGGAGGAGACCCAACCCGCCCACCGTTGTCGGTGGACCAACTGGAGGAGCAACAAGGCCTGGCAGGCACCCCGATACCCGACTATCTCGCAATCTTGCGACGAATGTGGCCCACCCCGGCCGATGCTGATAGAACGCTCGAAACCCTCCAAGAGATGGACTACGCTCCGAAGGGTCGGCGCGACGCGGTGCTGAAGAACTGACGGACCGGGTCGTCGTCGACACAAACGTCTTTGCTCGCCTCACCAGACGAGACGAACTCGCGAGAGCGTACGCCGAATTGCTCGCGGGCTATCGATTCGCCCTCTCATTCCAGGTCGAAGCTGAGCTGTATGCGGTCGTCGGCTCCCTAGCTCAACGGATGCGCCTGGTTCGGGCGAATCCTGGTAGCCGGTATACTCCCCAGCCATGAGCACACCCGCGCTACTTGGCGGCGATCCGGCCGTCACGACGCCCCTGCCGAGCTGGCCATTGGTCGATGCCGAGGCGCTGGCCGAAATCACCCGCGTGATCACGGACGAGACGCTGTGCCCGGTCGGCGCTGAAGGCACGCAGGGCGAGTTCGAACGCTCATTCGCCGAAATGCACGGCCGAAAGTACGGGCTGGCGGTGAACGGCGGGACGGCGGCGCTGATGCTCGCGCTCCACGGCGCCGGCGTGCAGCCCGGCGACGAGGTGATCGCCTCGCCGTTCACGTGGGGCGCCTCCGTCAGTTGCATCCTCCAGAACCTCGCGATCCCCATCTTCGCCGACATCGACCCGCACACGTTCACGCTCGACCCCGAGTCGATCGAGGCGAAGATCACGCCGCGCACGACGGCCATCGTCGTCGTCCACATCTTCGGCTTCCCGGCCGACATGACGCGCATCATGGAGGTCGCGGATAGCCACAACCTGCCGGTGATCGAGGACTGCGCCCAGGCGCACGGCGGCAAGCATGCCGGGCGGTTGCTGGGCTCCTGGGGGACGGTGGGCGCGTTCTCGCTGCAGGCGTCGAAGAACCTCACCGGCGGCGAAGGGCGGCATCCTCATCTGCGACGACCGCGTGGTCTACGAGCGCGCGATGAGCATGGGCACCCACCCCCAACGCCTGTACGCCGAGCTCGAGCTGCCGGAGTTCCGGGAAAAGATCGACAGCCTCGCCTTCAACTACCGCATGCACTCGATGGCGGCCGCGCTGGCGAACACCCAGCTCAAGTACCTCGAGGGGTGGACGCGTCGCCCGCGGCCGCAACGCCCGCGACCTCTACGACCAGGTGCGCGACCTTCCCTACGTCGAAGCGCCGAAGGCACTGCTGGAGACGGACCGCCACGCCTACTACAACATCCCCTTCCACTACCGGCCGGGCGTCATCCCCCTCAGCCGGGACGAGTTCGTCAAAGCGCTGAAGGCGGAAGGCGTGGGCGCCAATGTCTACGTGCGGGTGCCGATCTACCTTCGCCCACGATTCCAGAACCACGACTACTTCGGCCGCGGCTATCCCTGGGCCATCGCCGAGGAGCCGGTCGAGTACCACAAGGGCGATTGTCCCGTCGCCGAGCGCATGGCTAAGATCGAGTTCCAGGTGAGCGGCAACTACTACATCGACCTGCCCGAGCGATGTCGCGAGGTCGCGGCGGCGTTCCGGAAGGTCGGCGAGAACGCCGGGGCGCTGCGCGCGCACTTCGACCGCCCGCGGCCCTAAGCCCGTGCGAGAGGCGATCGCCGCGGCGCTGGTGCGGTCGGGGTTGCTCGAACCCGGCGACGGACGCTTCGCCATCCACCAGCTGCCAACCTTGCCGCATTCCTACGTCGCCCGGGTACGCCTCGAAGCCGGGGACATGAACCTCGTCTTCAAGCATTCGCGCGCTGGCGGGCACGCCGCCGCCGAAGCACGGTTCTACCGGGGCATCGGCCCGCTCTTGCCGCCAGGTCTAACGGCGCGCTGCCTGCTTTCCGAAGACGACGGCGAGTCTTCGACGTTGATCCTCGAAGACCTCGCTGCGACCCATGCTCGCTGCATGACCGCCGTCCCCAGCTTCGGCGTGGCTACGGCATTCGTCGAGGCGCTCGCGGACCTCCACGCTGCCGGCCTGCGGCAACCTTCGGCGCCTGAGGCGTGGCGAGACGCAGGGCTCGAGGTGGGCCACCCGACCGCAGAGGAGCGGCTCAGCGCTCGCAAGCCCTACCTCCTTGCCTTCGCCGATGCCTTCCCCGCGCTGGACGCCTGGGGCCGCCGGCTCTTCGCCGCCATAGCCGAATCCGGCGACGGCCTCCTTGCCGATGCCGGCCCGCAAACGTTTCTCCACGGCGACGCCCACTTCTGGAATGGCCTCTATGGGCTCGCCGGGGCCGCGATCATCGATTGGGAGAGCGCCTGCCTTGGGCCCGGCGTCGTCGACCTCGCCCACGCACTGGCCCTGAACCTCGCGGCGGAGCTCAGCGAAGAGTGGGAGCCCCCCCTCCTGGCGGCGTACGTCATGCGGCTGCGGGCAAGTGGAGTGGTCGCGGACCTCGATGCGGTGACTGCGGCCTACCGCCTCGGCGTGCTCCATGCCACGACAGTGCTCGTCGGCCAATGGCGGATGGGCGAGGATGCGAACGCGATCGCCCGCTGGCTGAATTACGTGATGACAACGGCGCGGCGGCTCCGGGTGGACGAGCTTCTCTAGCATTGCGACGCGTGGCGTCGGTCGTACGCCATCGCCGGTGGGGACGTCGGGCGCCTGTTTCGGAGAGTGTTGCCATGGAGACCGAAGCAGCGCGCGTTGTCTGGTGGGCGATCCTTGCCGGTGGCTTCCTTGGCGGGCTGGCCCGCATCCTGCTCTCCGCCCGCATCGAGTTGCCTTACGTGGCCCGGGAAGAGCTCACGGGGCGGCTCGTCGTCGTCCCCGGGGTGGCCGGCGACCTCGTACTCGGTCCGATCGCCGCGCTGGTGCTGGCCGGGGCCGGCGCCTCCACCTTCGATGTCACCTCCGGCTTCGACCCGCGCGGCTTCTGGGGACCGTTCACCGCCAGCATCGCTGCCGGCCTTGCCAGCGCCCACATCCTCCACGTCGTCAGCGAGGCGAACATCAGCGATGTCGCTTCCGCCATCGAAACAGAGATCAGCATCCGGCTGGGCGAACCGGCCGCGAAGGGAGACATGCCATGACCTATCCCTCCAACGTCCTCATCCACCCATCGTTGCGGTTGCTCGAGTACCGCCGTCGCCTGCGGCTGGCACGCGGCCGGACGAGGGCCCGCCTGCTCGTGGAGGTCGGCCGGCTGCTGGCGAAGGGCCGTCAGTAGCTGGCCGAAGTGCTCGTGCCGGGGCTCAGACCTCCACCTTTTCCGCTTCGGTCGCCGGGGCCTGCATGCCGGACTTGAGGGGCAACCCCTGTGGTTCGCCGCGGCCGCCGAGGAGGACCCGCCACGCGATCCGGGGTGACATCACCGAGGTCGGCGGCGCCAGCAGGTTCGCCACGAGGAAGAACTGCTTGAGCACCACCGGGTCCTTCGCCGCGGCCGTGTGGACGCGGGTCATGTAGCGGTTGATCAGTCCGGAGCCGGGCGGGCGTTTGCCGGCCACCTGCTTGTACTTCAGGTCCTCACCGGTGGCGATCGTCCAGGGGCTGTCCGTCAGTTTCTTCGTCTCCTTGAAGAAACGCTTCGCGAGGCCTTCGTCGCCGGCAGCGAGGCAATCGTCGAGCGCCTTTGCTTCCATCATGGCCACGCTCATGCCCTGGCCGTAGACCGGGTTGAAGCTGCATATGGCGTCGCCAATCACCAGGTAGCCTTCCGGGAACTGCTGCAACCTGTCGTAGTGGCGGCGCCGGTTTGCCGGGTAGCGGTAGGCAACGATATCCCCCAGCGGCTGGCGGCCGCTTACCATCTCGAGCAGGTCGCGCGTCGGCAGGTCTTCGGCGTAGGCGAGCCAGCCGGGAAGGTCGGTCGGTGGGTAGTCGCCCACGGCGCCCGCGAGGGTGATCATCCAGCGGTCGCCCTCCATCCCCAGCACCGCGGCGAAACGCGTCGCCTCCGGGACAGTGCCGGCGATGATGCCGCCCATCGAGCCGTAGAGGTCGCCCGGCAGCCGCTCGAAGATCGCCGTGGCGTAGCCGACGTCCGTCTTCACCTCCGACTCCCCGGGGGCCGTGTAGCCCCAGTCGCGCAGCCACTTCGGCGACTGCGAGCCGCGCCCGGTCGCATCGACTACGAGGTCGGCTCCGAGCTGTTCACTGGCGCCGGTCGCGCGGTTGGTGACCTTGAGCCCGGTGACGCGGCCGTTCGCGTAGTCAGGCTGCTCAGCGTCGTGCCCTTCGAGGAACGTGACGTTGGGGAGAGCCCTGGTGTACTTCTGGACGAGGCCTTCGAGGAAGGGGCGGCTTATGGCCACACCGCCGAGACCGACATCCACGCGCTTCTTCCAGCAGCCGTTCTGGTACCAGAGGAAGTCGCCGGTGACGTCGCCGCGGATGGCGCCCTGCGCGACGGCCTCGTCGAACATGCCGGGGAAGTAGGCATCCAGCTGGCGGTAACCACTGGCAAGGAGGCCATGGGCATGCTGACCCTGGGGGACGCCCTTGCGCGGCGATGTCTCTGCGGGCAGATCGTCGCGCTCCACCACGGTTACCCGTTCGAAGTGGTTGCTGAGAGCACGGGCGGTGGCAAGGCCGGCCATGCTTGCGCCCATGACGACGGCATGCTTTCGTGCCATCGGTTCCATACCTCCTTGCGTGGTGGCGGCAGCATAGTCTCGAAGCGGCACGGTGCTCAAGGGGCGGCGCGGTAGACTTCGACAGGTGGCCTATCCCCCGGTCGAACCGTACGCAGAGGGCATGCTCGATGTCGGCGACGGCAACAGCATCTACTGGGAGCAGTGTGGCAACCCCGTCGGGAAACCGGCGGTCGTCCTTCATGGCGGCCCGGGGTCCGGATGCACTCCCGGCGTGCGACGGTACTTCGATCCGGACGCCTACAACGTGGTGCTGTTCGACCAGCGGAACTGCGGGCGAAGCAGGCCCCATGCGAGCGACCCGGCCACCGGCCTCTCGGCGAACACCACCTGGCACCTCGTTGCCGACATGGAGCGTCTGCGGCAGCACCTCGGCATCGACCGCTGGTTACTTTTTGGCAACTCCTGGGGTTCGACGCTGGCCCTGACCTACGCCGAGACTCACCCGGAGCGGGTGAGTGCCATCGTGCTCGCGGCGGTGACGATGACGCGGCGCGCGGACATCGAGTGGCTCTACGGTGGCGTCGGCCAATTCGTCCCCGAACAGCACGAGCGCTTCCTCGCCCAACTCCCGGTGGACGAGCGCGCGGACCCCGTCGCCGGCTACTACCGGCTGTTGCAAAGCGCCGACCCGGCCGTGCGTCTGCAAGCGGCCCGCGACTGGTGCGAATGGGAGAACGCCCTCGTCAGCATCGACCCGAACTGGAAGCCGGAGCCGCGGCGTACCACGGATGAGTTCCAGCTCTGCTTCGCCCGGGTCGTGACGCACTACTTCCACCATGGCGCCTGGCTGGAAGAGGGGCAGGTACTCCGCGACGCCGCCCGCCTGGCGGGTATCCCCGGGGCGCTCATCCACGGGCGCATGGACCTTGGCGGCCCGCCCATCGCCGCCTGGGAGCTGGCGAAGGCATGGCCCGATGCGAAGCTGACGCTTGTCGAGAACGCCGGCCACTCGTCGGGCGACCCGGGCATGCCCGAGGCGATCCTGGCGGCGGTCGATGGGTTTCGGTAGGGACTCAGGGCAGGCAGGCAGCCGCACGCGCTAGCAGTAACTCCTGCTCGCGGGCGTTGCGGGTCATCGTTGCCGCACGCTCGAACTCGGCTTTCGCGTCGCGATAGCGGCCCAGCTTGAAGAGGAAATCGCCGCGGACACTCGGCAACAGGTGGTAATTCTGGAGGGCGGGCTCGTCGAGGAGCTGGTCGAGGAGGGCGAGACCCTCGGCAGCGCCGTAGGCCATGCAGACGGCGACGGCCCGGTTGAGTTCGATCACCGGCGACGGCGTCAGTTCGGCGAGGGCGTCGTACAGCGCGACGATCTGCTCCCAGTCGGTCTCGCCGGCGGTACGGGCGCGAGCGTGGCAGGCAGCGATTGCGGCCTGGAGCCCGTAAGGCCCGAGGGCATCACCGGTCGACCGCGCCCGTTCAAGGGCGGCAAGGCCCCGGGTGATGAGCAGGTAGTCCCAGCGGCCCCGGTTCTGGTCGAGGAGGAGTACCGGCTCCCCCTTCGGCCCCACACGGGCGCGCGACCGCGAGGCCTGGATTTCCATCAGCGCAACGAGCCCGTGGACCTCGGAGTTCTCCGGGGCGAGCGCCGCGAGGATGCGGCCCAGCCGGAGGGCGTCTTCGCAGAGGCCCGGTCGCAGCCAGTCGTCGCCACTGGTGGCCGAATAGCCCTCGTTGAATATGAGGTAGACCACCTCGAGCACGGAGGCGAGGCGTGCCGACAGCTCCGGACCGGCGGGTACTTCATAGGGGATGTTCGCCTCGGCGATGGTGCGCTTGGCCCGGACGATGCGCTGGGCGACTGTCGGTTCCGGGACGAGGTAAGCGCGCGCGATTTCGTCGGTGGTGAGGCCCCCAAGCAGCCGCAGGGTGAGTGCTACGCGGGCCTCGGTCGAGAGGATCGGGTGGCAGGCCGTAAACATCAGGCGGAGCAGGTCGTCGGTGACCTCCTCCACCGCCTCGTCGAACTCGGCCATGGTTTGCTCCTGGCGCTCTTCCAGCTGGCGGCCAAGCTCGTCTTGCCGTTGCGTAAACCGCTCGTTGCGGCGGAACTGGTCGATCGCCCGGCGCTTGCCGATCGCCATCAGCCAGGCGCCCGGGTTTCGGGGGATGCCTTCCTCCGGCCACTGTTCCAGCGCCGCGACAAGGGCATCCTGGGCGAGTTCCTCGGCGAGACCGATGTCGTGGACGAAACGGGTCAGCCCGGCAATAAGCCGGGCCGACTCGATCCGCCAGACGGTTTCGATCGCGCGATGGGTCTCCGCCGTGGTCATGCGGGCGGTGGATAGGCCGGCTCGTCGTACATCTGCCGGATCTCGCTCTCGCCGTCGCCGGCAACCGCGAGGAACCTGCGCGCGATGTCAATCGCTGTTTCTTTCGACGGCACATCGACGATGGCGAAGCCGCCGATGACCTCCTTCGCCTCGGGGAACGGGCCGTCGACCACCGTGAGCTTGCCCTTCTCCTGGCGCACCTTCGCGCCGAAGGAACTGGGCAGCAGCCCATCCGTCGTCACGAGGACCCCTTCGCTGGCGATCTGGCCGATGAATTCGCCCATCGCCATCATTTCGGCCTCCGTTGGTGGGGCGCCGTCCTCGCCGCTGCCTTCGGCCGAGCGGTACATCATCATGAATCGCATCGTGATGTCCTTTCCGTCCGTATCGACTACTGGTTCTGCCGCGATTCGATCTCGTCGCGCAACTGCTGTTCCCTCGCCTGCAGCTCCGGCGTGAAGGCCTCGCCAAAGTCCTCCGTCTCGTAGAAGGGGCGAAGTTCCAGCTCGCTTTCGCCGGGGCCAGGATTCGGACAACGCCGGGCCCATTCGAGGGCCTCATCCATCGACTTCACCTGCCAGATCCAGTAGCCGGCTACGAGCTCCTTCGCTTCGGTGAACGGCCCGTCAACAACGGTGCGGCTGGTGCCTGAGAATTTGACACGGGCGCCGGCGGAGCTGGGCTTCAACCCATCGCCGGCGAGCATGATGCCCGCCTTGACGAGCTCCTCGTTATAGGCGCCCATCTCGGCCAGCTGTTGTTCGGTGGGAAGCACACCGGCTTCGCTGTCCTTCGATGCTTTGACGATGACCATGACTCGCATTGTTCTGCTCCTTGGTTTCGAGGCTGGATATTGGTGCCTCTACTACCGCGTCGCCCGGGAATGTCCTGGATCGACACGGCCGCGAGAAATTTCCGAAGTTTGTTGGGCGGGCAGGCCCGCGGGGGCGAAAAGCCATTGTCCCACGCAACGAAAGGGCCCGCCCTTCACAAAGGAAAGGCGGGCCCGGCAAGTATCCGGGGGACGGCTCAGTGGGTGCGGCGCCCGACGGCAACCGACGCCGCGATGCAGCCGACAACGAAGGGGACGACCGAGGGGCCGACGCCCATTTCGATGGCGGTGACGACGGTGGCGCCGGCCATGATGACCACGAGCCCGCTGGCGGCCAGGGGCGTGAGGCCGCGGCGGACGTTGAGCAGCCACGGCAGGACGAGGCCGACGGCGCCCAGTGTTTCGCAGACGCCGATGAAGCGGAGGAACCCGGCGGTCAGCGCCGTGTTTTCGGTGAGGTCGGCGGCCGGCATCACCAGCTTGCTGATGCCCGCGAAAAGAAAGACGGCAGCGAGGGCGCCCTGCGTGATCCAGAGCCTGACGTTCGTGCGACGGCTACTGCCGCCGAAGGTGGGGTTGGCCGTGCGGGCCGGGGCGTTGACGTTGGTGGTGAGTGCCATGGTGTTTCTTGCTTCTCCTTTGGCGGCCTCTTTGGGCCTTCTACACACGCGTCGTCCAGAGAAGCCGTAGATCGACACGCCCCGAAAAGACTTCTCAAATGAAGTCGCTGCCCGTTCCCGTTCTGCCCCCGCAACCCCACGAGTGGCCCGCCGGAAGGAGTACGCTTTCGGAGGGCGAGTTCCGGGCCTCGACCCCGGTGGGGTGTCCCGATGACGCAGACTCCTGAGTACGTGTTCGATAACTCGGCGCCGGAGGCAGGCGGCCGGTTCGCGGCGCTTGAGACGGTCTTCGACCCCGTGACCATCCGTCATCTCGACGCGATCACACAGCCCGGCGCCCGGTGCCTGGAGGTCGGTGGCGGCTCGGGTTCGATTGCGAGCTGGATGGCCGCCCGCGCCGGACCCGGCGGCCACGTCGTCGTCACCGACATCGACACGAGTTCGCTTCCCAAATCCAACCCGCCTTCCTTCGAGGTGCGACAGCACGACATCGTGGCGGACCCGCTGGAGGAGTCCTATTTCGATCTGGTCCACACGCGGCTGGTGCTCGTCCACCTGCCCGAGCGTGCACGCGTTCTCGAACGTCTCGTCGCGGGCCCTGAAACCGGGGGGCTGGCTCGTCGTGCAGGAGTTCGACTCGCTCTCCATGCAGCCGGACCCCGTCTCGGTGCCATCGGAGACGATGTTCCCGACACTGGCGGCCATGTGGACGCTCATGCAGACACGCGGTGTCGATGTGCGCTTTGGCCGGGCGCTGTTCCCTGCCCTCGTCGGCCTCGGTCTCGCCCGGGTGCGTGCCGAAGCCTACGCGGAGATGTTCGTGGGCGGCTCGGCCGGCGCTGATCTTCTGCGGGCCAATTTCCAGCAACTGCACGCGGCGATGGTCGCCTCGGGACTGGTGACCGAAGTCCAGTTCCAGCAGGACATCTTGCGCCTGGCAGATCCCGCGACCACATGGCCCTCGCAGGTGCTCTGGACGGCGTGCGGCCGCAAGCCGTAGGAGGCGCGCCACAATATGTCATCTTTCCTATAGGCCGATGGCGAACCGGTCCGGTTTCGCTACTGTTTCCTCATGAAAAGCGACAGGCAGCCCGGCGGCACACTGACGGACCGCGAACGGGAGGTCCTGGGACTGATGGCTCGCGGGCTCACGAACGGCGAGATCGCAGAGCGCCTCGACATCTCGTTCGCGACGGCGAAGAGCCACGTGAGTGCGATCATCGGCAAGCTCGGCGTCGAGACGCGCGAAGAGGCAGTGCGCCGTTGGCGTGCGGAACAGCGTCCGGCTGCGCGGTTCTCGCGGATCGTTCGAGGTCTGGTTGCGGGTGTCGGGATGTGGAAGATGGCGGGGGGTGCTGCGGCGGTTGCTATCGTCGGTGTCGGCACTGCTGCAGGCGTCGCGGCCGTTGCGACAGGGGGCGATGACGGAAGCAAGGCAGCGGCGCTCGATGCGGCCGCGACCAGCCAACCATGTGAGTGGAACGGGATCCAATTTCCGATCGACCCCATCGCCGCTTCGTGTCCGGAGTCCGAGTTCTTCCTCACAACCGTATCGGCACGGTGGCGTATCCGTCGAGATGGGACTCCTCGAGACTGACGACGGCTGGATTACCTATGAGCGATACAGGATCACGGAATCCCGCCGTGCCCTGGGGCGGCGTCGAGTTGGGCGGGCCACTGGACAGTCCGCGACTGGTGGAGCGAGTTCGGTGTGTCGAGCCCCGCGTTCGTGGCCGGTTCCAACCGCGCGCGACGCTGACTACGTCCGCCTGGTTTTCGAGGATGGCACCACCCGCCGGGTAGAGCTGGTATCCGGGCCACCCGAACTTGGTTGGAGCTTCTGGGGAGCATTCGTGGACGATCCAGCGAGCTTCACGACTGCGGAATTGGTCGCTCGGGATGGTACCGTCATCGATGCGGCCGGAGCGCTGGGTCCTGTCCTACCTCCCACAGGGATGGAACCGGAACCGCCGGAAAATGTGGATGCAAACCTGCAACCGCCCCCTAGCCCGCCTCCGCCTTCGCCTTGAGCGCCGCCGCGAACTTCTCGAATTCCGGCTGCATGTCGGGGATGGAGCGCCCGATGAGCGGCGAGAGAGGGCCGCTAAACCGTTCGCTCATGGCGAATTCGGTGGCGCCGCTCGGTGTCCCATTGATCTCGTAGGTGCGGACCCCGCTGAACAGCCCCAGCGGCATGCCGCCCTGCCAGACCATGACCCGCGGCGCGTGCATCGCGGTCACCTTCACCGGGAACGCCCGCTTCGGGTTGATGGCCGGGTAGACCTTCACCGTCTCGCCCTCGGCAATCGTCCCTTCGAACTTACCACGGTCGGGTTCCAGTCCGTCCAGTGGGCGCCATCGGTGAGGATGGCCCAGATGCGGTCGGCGGGCGCGTCGATGGTGGTGCTGGCGGCGAACTGTTTCAACGGGGCGGCTCCGGGCGAGGTTTGGCGGATGGTAGCGCACCCGGCGATCAGATGTGCTTCTTTGGGTGCGAATGGAAGCCGTCGCGACCCTCACCCCGGCCCTCTCCCTGCGCGGCCAGGGAGAGGGCTTTATAGGATAGGAGCCGAACGATCTTCTTCCCTCTCCCCGCGGGAGAGGGACTGAGGGTGAGGGGCCACGGCTGCGAGCCGCAGGTCCGGACTTCGAGTTGCGCCCCGTGCGCTCCTCACCCAACCCTTTCCCTGCGCGGCCAGGGAGAGGGGTTCATAGCACTGGAGCCGAAGCAATTTCCTTCCCTCTCCCCGCGGGAGAGGGACCGAGGGTGAGAGGGCCCGAGGGTGAGGGGCGCCAACGCCCACCCCACCGGCGTACACTCCCGCCATGCCCGATATGACCCACACCCACCTCATCGACCAGGCGCCCGATGCCGTGATCTTTGCCGGCACCGATGGCCTCATCACGACCTGGAACGCCGCCGCCGAACGCACCTTCGGTTACACGGCGGACGAGGCGATTGGCCAGTCGCTCGACATCATCGTGCCGGAACGGTTTCGCGAGGCGCACTGGAAAGGATTCGACCGCGCACTCGGGGACAAGGTGACGAAGTACGCCGGCCAGTTCCTGCCCACCCGCGCCCAGAAGAAGGACGGCAGCCAGTTCTACGTGGAGCTTGGTTTCGCCATCGTCGTTGTGGATGGCGAGGCGGTTGGCGCCATGGCCACAGCCCGCGACATTAACGAGCGTTTCGAAGGCGACCGGGCCCAACGTCGCAAGCTGAAGGAAATGGAAGAAGAGTTGGAGAAGCTGCGGGGGTAGCCCGGACGGGGTAAATCGGCACCCTACCGCCTACACTCGCGGCATGGCGCAACGAGGCCGACCGCCACACCCCGGCCCGCTGACCCCGGCCGAAGCCCGCGTGCTGGAGCACGTCCGCGAAGGACTGCCGAACGCCGAGATCGCCGTCCGCCTGGGGATCAGCGTCAACACCGTGCGCTATCACGTCAGCAACCTGCTCGCGAAAGCGGGCGCGAGCTCGCGGGAGGAGCTTGCTCGCTGGCGGCCACAGACGGAGCGGAAGGGTTGGCGCTGGGGATGGCTGTTGTTCGGGTGGAAGCCGGTCATTGTTGGACTGGCAGTGGTGGGGGTCGTTGGCGTGGGCGCTCTGCTCTTCGTGCCCGTCCCGGCGATGACGAACCCGCATCGACGCTTCCCGCCCCCTTTACCGTCCCTGACCCCGACGAGCTGCGGGCCGAGGGATACGTCGACGCGGGCGAGCTCATGGAAGTAGATGTCCGTGGCCACCCTGTGCTTGGGCACTCACCAAGGGCGATGTTTACACCGGTGCTGCTAGCCGGAGATGGCCATTTTGCAGAGATCGAAGGAGAGATGGCGTACGCCGACTTCGGCTACGCCACCACCCGCTACATAGAGAGGGAGCGTCGTCTCGAAACCACTGCGGGCGAATTTACGTTCCACGCTCAAATGTGGGCTTGGGACGCCGACTCGGCACGAGAGGTTGGTTACCGGCCTGTCGTCTTCGTTTGGGCATCTAATCGTGACAACACAACCCACCGGGCGACGCTTACCACCGACGGACATGCCTGGGTCGATCCCGGACCGGTGAGCGTAACCGTCGCGTATGACAAGTGATCCGCTCGAAGCTGGCCGAGCAGTGGGCCAACCTGATGACCATCGACAAAGGCATCCTGGTAATTGCCGGCGTGCCCGAAGGGGGCGTCACGACGCTTACGGATGTTTCCCTGATGGAAACCGATCGCTTGCTTCGCGATTTCGTCTCGATCGAAGAGGTCAATCACCGCGAGCGCGAAATGGAAAACATCGAAGTGAACACGTACGATGAGTCCAAGGGTGAATCGCGCCGCCACGATTTTGCCGGCCCTGATTCGAAAGTACCCCAACGTCTACGTGCTCCGCGATCTTAGCGACACCGAGGCGGCCAAGCTGCTGCTGAACGAAGTGCGCGAGGACGACCGTCTGTTGATCACCAACGTTCACGCCAAAAGTGCACCGGAAGCCCTGCTGCGAATGTTGCAGCTAAAAGTGCCGCATAAGGAATTTGCTACATTCGTGACCGCAGTGCTCTGTACGCGGCTCATTCGCAAGCTGTGCGACGCCTGCAAAGTCGGCTACGCGCCAACGCCCGACCTGCTGAAAAAACTGGGAATTCCGGCCGGGAAAATCGAAGCCCTGTACCGCAGCCCCAAGCCCGAAGAAGTTGAAAAGCCGTGCAAAGAATGCGGTGCCATCGGTTTCAAGGGTCGGACCGCGATCTTCGAACTACTCGAAGTCGACGACAAGATGCGCGAGGTGCTGCTCAAGAAGCCGCAACTCGACTTGGCGCAAAAAGGTGGCCCGCGCCGCCGGCATGCGGCCATTCCAAGAGGAAGGCCTGCTGCTGGTGGCGAAAGGCGTCACATCGTTAGCCGAACTACAACGAGTCTTGAAAGAATAGGAACTACGATTCAACCATGTGGCTATAATTACTGGCAATCTATTTTATCGTATCTTCGCCGGCTTCGCGATGACGGTGCGCGAAGGGATTTGGAGCAACACACTCACGCTCATCAGCATAATCGTCAGCGGACTCGTGGCGTTTGGTTTTTACTCGCCGCTCGTGGTTTACCTCGATGAAGAGGTGACCAGACGGCCAGCATACCTATTGGCTCGATTTCGCTATCATCTGGGCCTTATATACGGTAGCCATGGTTATCCTGCGTTCACTCATGGCGGCGGCTTCGAAAACGCGGCTGCGATTCAAGTATCCAATCGATACGTGGGCGGTCCGATTATCGGATTCGTTGCGGCCTGGGTGTTGGCTGCCTTTACACTCGCGACACTTCACACATCCCCGATGCCCAAAAACGCATTTGGCGGTAAGTTGGTGCCAGCAGTGAGGTCGATTCCGCTTCATTTATCACATGCGCCCGACGCCGCCTGGATTCGATTTGTTGATGATTAACATGACCGGCAAGACGTCGCTTTGGATTTACCGGATCACGAATAAGCGGATTGGCAAAAGAGGGCTGCGGCGGCCTGGGTTCAACAATACCTATGCATCGCGAGGAATTCGACAAATCGCCGAGGTTTCATCGTCAAACGACGGCGTAGAGACTCCGGTAGTCATTCTGAGAGGAACTCCACGACTCGAAGAATCTTTTTAGGAGTTGGCTTGTCCTTAACATGTCAGTATAAGGCGAGCTAGATCCATCGGTCGCTAAGGCTCCCTCAGGATGACATTAATTGATTGGGCCGACCACTTCGGCGTACAATACAGCCGGAACAAATGGTCACAGGCACCTCACCCTCCGCATCGTCTCCCGTCTTTCACGGCGATGATCCGGAGCAAGCCACTGAGTATCGCACGCTCAGCGTGCTAGCGATCATCAGCCTCATCATGGGCCTTGCCGCGCCCCTGGCGATTGGGCCCCGTTTCTGTTGGCGATCCCGTTGTTCGGTATCGCGGTTTCGCTCGTTGCCCTGCGTCGAATCGCCGTCAGCGGCGGCATGCTTGCCGGACGCTGGCTGGCAACCATTGGACTGCTGCTATGTGTCGCAAGCGCCGTCCTGCCGGTCAGCCACAACCTGATCCAGCGCGCGATCCGTATCCATCAGGCCGAAACATTTGGTCGGGATTGGGTCGCAATGGTAACGTCGGGCAATTTGAAGCAAGCATTTCTGTTGACCGTGGAAGCCACCCGCCCCGCCCCGGCGGCCGAACCCGGCCCCCAGCCGAAAGCGTCGCCCTACGAGACGTTCATCGCTCAACCGCTCATCAAAGCGCTGCAAGCCGCCGGTGACAACGCCGATATTCGCATTCGCGACACCGTCGATTATCAAGCGACAACGTACCGCAACATCACTGTTCGGCAGCTATATTCCGTTAGCCCCGCTCCGCTACTTCGGCGAGCGCCAGTGGCCAGCCAATCGAGTTTGTCCTCTCGGTTCAACGGGCAACCGTTCCCCGTGAAAGCATGTCGCGCTGGCTGGTCACGAGCTACGCCTCTCCAAAAACGGCCGCCGATTCACCGGCCAAACAGTGATATTGCGACCGAGTCTGCAGGTTGCTCAACCCGCGCGATGTCCGGTACGATGGGCATCTTGAAAACAGAGGGGGAGGGTGGGAGACGGGGAGAGTGGGAGGAAGAGCCTGCTTAACCCCTCTCCATCTCCCCTCTCCATTCTTTCTTTGCTTCGTCTTCGGTAATCCATGACTGTCGAATCCGAAACCGCCCACGCACACATCGCCCCGTTGGCAGCCGCTGGAAGCGATCGAGCGGCGCATTCTTGGCGTACTGGTGGAGAAGGCCAAGACGACGCCGGAGAACTATCCGCTCTCGCTCAATGCTTTGAAGTCCGGTTGCAATCAGAAGAACAATCGCTCGCCACTGATGCAGCTTGAAGAGCCGGCAATCGAGGAGGCGCTGGAGAAGCTGCGAAAGGTCGGCGCCGTCGTACAAGTGCAGGGGACCAGCCGCGTCGATCGGTTTCGTCATCTGGCCTACGACTGGCTCGGCGTCGAAAAGGTCGAACTGGCCGTGATGGCCGAGTTGCTTTTGCGCGGCGCCCAAACCATCGGCGAGCTGCGCGGCCGGGCCGCCCGGATGGAGCCGATCAAAGACCTGGCCGATTTGCGGCCGACGCTCGATTCGTTGGAGAAAAAACGGCCTGATTCAGTACCTGACGCCGCCGGGCCGCGGGTGTGTGGTGACGCACACGCTGTACCTGGACCGCGAAATGGACAAAGTCCGCCGCGAAGCCGACGCCATGCACGCCGCGGCCGCAAGCTCAGAATCGTCCGAGGAAGATGAATCCCGCCCGCCCCGCCGCAGCGCTCGTCGCAACCGGCCGCGGTCCAGCACGTCGATCGCACAAATTGGGGCGAGCAAATCAGCGCGCTCCGCGACGAGGTAAACACCCTCAAGCACGAACTCGCTGCCGCACGAGCCGAATTCGATTCGACGGCCGAGCAACTCCGCAGCGAATTGGCCGACTTGAATCGCCAACTCGGCAATTGACGCGCACATCAGGTCGTGTGCCACTGCTTGCAGCGCACCGATAGGGCATCCTCGCGTCAAGATTTTGCCGCCGCTGGCGGTCGCACTCGCGGGAAGCTGCAGTGCTCGGCTGGTGTTGTTCGTGCCGTTGAGAGTCATCGACGAAAGGCACTGCTTGCCTCCCTTATGGGTAGCAATCCGCTGGCAATTGATGCGAGCAGCTTCCGGCGACGTCTTATGATTTCTTGCAAGCAGTGGCACACGGCGGACACATTCGCTCTATCTCGCTTAATGCGCCACCGGTTCCTGCACCAGCACCACCCAACGACTGTCGCGGACCACTCGTCCCGATGTCCACCAGCGGTTGCAGCGCCCCGGAATACAGCTTCGCGTCCGTGAGGGCATCATCGCGATAATCGACCAGCATCGCGCCATCTCCGGCGTTTTCGCGTCGCTTTCTTGAGCAGCTCATCGATTCGCGCCAAAACTTCGGGGCCAATCCAGGGCGGCGGTGCGCCTTTGCCAAAGACTCTTCCTGTTGATGGTGCAGAATAAGCCTCGCCGCGGTGGCCCATCGATCGCCGACTCGCGCATATCGATCAGCACGACCTCGTGTCCCTTCGGCAGTTTCTTCTCCAGCACATTGAACTCGCCCAATCGACCGACATCGCCAGCACGCCGATCACCTCTCGCTCTTTTCCCTTCTTGCCGTTTTCGATCGGCACCGAAAACGCAACCTTCAAATGGCCGGTTCGAAGTGCTGCGATAAACGGCCGATACGTGTGGCGCTTTGATCGGCTTGACGTTTTTCGTATCCGGCGGCAAGTTCGTACCCTGGCCGTGAAAAATAATCGCGGTGCGCAAAAGTTCTCGCCGCGCGCTGGCCTCGCTTCGCGGACTGCGGGCCACCTGCACGCCCCGCGAATCGTTGATGAACCAGCTATCGGAGGCCGCATCTTTCGCGTGGTCCGCTTTGCGAGCACCGAGCCAATCGTCCAGCCGCTTCCACAGCGCCTCGTCCTTCGGCTTATCCTTGATCCGAACCAACTGTTGCCGCAAGTCGGCATCGCTCGCGAGTTGGTTCAAAATGTCAAACCGACGGTTGATCTCTTTGAGGATCTCGCTCGATGCGTATTGCGCGGCAAGCTGCAAGCGCACGTTGCCGCGCTTCGATCGCCTCGTGAGCCGATCCCGCCGCCCGTAGCCAAAATCGCCAGCCACCCGATCGCCACGACCGCCGCGAGCGTCAGCACACCCGATGCTCGACACCGCACGCACTTTATGACGCGATTGAGCCGACATCGTCGGCAGCCGCTGCGGCTTGGCGACGATCGCGCCAGCGTATCGCTGTCCGCACGATCTTGGCGATCATCGTATCCGACTTCGCAGCGCCGTGCGTCTGCAACCCGGCCGTCGCGTCCAGCGTTGCCCGCACCAAATTTGGCGAGCTCATTTCCCTGCGCAAACGGCGCGAGTGCCGCCGCCACGTCAGCCGGATCGGAAAACCGCTCGTTCGGATTCTTCGCCGTCATCCGCTGCAGGATATCCCACAGCCCGCGCGGAATCCGCGGCTCGCCGCTCGATAGGCGGCAGCTTCTCCCGCTCATGAGCCTTCTCGGGCTTCAAATCCGAATGCCCAGAACGGCGGCTTGCCCGCGAGCAAGTGATACAGCGTGCATCCCAAACTATAGATATCGGCCCGAATATCAACGCTCGTCGTTTTCCACTGCTCCGGCGACATGTACATCGCCGTCCCCATCGCCCGGGCATCAAACACCGTCAACCGCTGCTGATCGTCCCCCACCAAGAGCGCCAGCCCCAAATCGAGAATCTTAACAACCGCCTGCTCGTCCCCCGCCGCTTGCCTGGCCAGAGCCGTCGAGGGCGGCTTAGCGCCGCTCGCCAATCCTCCGCCCGCGCCAGCGTCAGCATCAAGTTCGAAGGCTTGATATCCCGATGAACCATTCCGTGTTGATGGATATACGCCAGTCCGCGCGCCGCCTGCCGCGCAATCTCGCACGCATCGGCCACCGATAGCGGCCCGTGCCGCGCCACCAGCTCATCCGCACCGACGCCCTCGATGTACTCCATCACCAGATAATGCACCGAATCAGTCGGCGCCGAAGAATCGATCGCCACCACGATATTCGGATGCTCCAGCGCACCGACCGCCTTGATCTCCTGATAGAACCGGCGAATCACTTCGTCGTGTCCCGCCTCGACGAAGTGCTGCTTGATCACTTTCACCGCGCACACGCGCCCAAATTGCGAGTGCCGCGCCTTGATAAACATCGCCCATGCCGCCGCTGCCAAGCCGCTCCTCCAACTCATAATTCCCCAACCGCAGCGGCACGACATCCGTGGCGACTGGCGGCTCGCCTGCGGTGTGCGTTGCAGATCGCTAGCGGCTCGAGCCGCTCGCTCCACGCCACACGCGTCGCGAAAATCCGTCAGCCCCATCGTCGGCGGCAACACCGTCCATTGCCGCAACTAGCTCTCGCGCGGCTGCGGCCGCATCTGCCGCGGACCGGCCCGATCGTAAACCAGCTCGTACACCTCGACGCGGCCGATCCCCTTCAACTCCCACCGCCCGTGGTTGTGAAACGAAACGCCGTCCATTCCCGCATCTTCCAGCACCGCAACCACGCTTCGCGAAACCAGGATCTGCCCGCCCGTCGCGTAGTCGCTGAGCCGCGCCGCGTAATCGACCGGCTTGCCGATGAAGTTGTTCGCGATCGCGCGGATCGATCTGCGGAATGCCCACGTGCATGCTGATCCGCACCGAAACCGCGTTCCCTTTCGGCGTGCTGAATCGGCTCATCGCGATGCGAACGCTCGATCTCCATCGCCCACCGCGCGGCCGAGATCGTGTCGGAAAACACGAGAAAATGCCCGTCGCCGGCCGTCGAAACGACCCGCCCGCCGAACGCCGCAAGCTCCCGCTCGATCCGCTCCCGATGCGGCGTCAGCACATGGTCGATGAACGCCTCGATCGCGCTCCGTATCGCTATGCCCGGGCATCTCGCTCTTGAGATCCACCGAGCCGACGATATCCGTAAACAAGATCGTCTTCAGATCGGCCATAGCGAGGAGCGGGGAGCGGGGAGCAGGGAGCCAGAATTATACTCCAGCCTAACCGCGACGCGCAGTCCCGCAGTTTAACCGCGACGCGGAGGCTCAACGTTTAACCGCGACGCGAAGCTCCTGGCGAGCGGACCATAAAAAAAGCCCGTCCTACCGCAAGCGGTAGGGCGGGCTAGGTTTGCTCGTCCATCGAATTATCCTCGGGGTTAATGAAACGACCTGCGCGGCCTCCTGTCGAGCGTCGTCGCGGTCCTCATGAAACTTTTGCTCAAAGCCCTGCTGGGCGGCAGCGATCGAACTTCTCGCCAAATACCGTCGTCGAGTCTTTCGCATGACGAACTTGTCGAATCGAAAATTGGCAGTGGCTTTCGCAGAGAAGCGACGACGTACGTCGGCGGATCGAATACGCTGATCGTTGGTTCGCAAAAACAATTCACAATCGGCCACGCCTTGCTCGGCAATCGTCCACGCCCTGCTAACACAAAAATAGAGGACGCGAACTAACCCGATTGCGACGCGTAAAAATCTCCTTTCAAAAACCTTGTTCACATTTGAAACCCTCTCCCTTTGGGAGAGGGCAGGGTGAGGGTGCATTTCACAACAATTCCTACTTAACAAATTTGCCGCGCGCGAAGCAAACCAATTTTCAACATTCTCGCGCCGCAAAAAATTTTTTTCGCAACCAGGTTCGCATCATAACGATCAGCGAAACAATACCAGCCGTCGCAACGCGCCGCTTAGCGTCTGCCCCCAGGCAGACTGAATTTCGAACTCGTTTCGCACCACAACTGTGCACCGCGTGGCTGGTGGTCGAGCATGAGCGAGCCCCCAGCTTTCACGGCTGATTTTATTAGCCGCGGGCGCTACCGCCGGTTCTGAAACGTCTTTTGGCAGAAATTCGTCATTTTGGCCGCAAATCGCTCCCATTGCCGGCGATTTCGGCTCGATTTTTGTTGCAGCATTGCCGCCCCTTGCTAAACTGGAAGTACTATGACGACATTATCGGCCGCGGTTTCACGCCCGCGAGCCGGGCCGTCCTCGGCCCCGCCCGTTGCCTGAAAGCCGCCAGAAACGCTTGCTTTCAAGCCGAAACGTCGCCCCTTCGGCCAACCGCCGAGGAAACGGAACAGACTTCAATTACCACTTGCCCAGTGCAACGGCGCCGCCATCCAGCGATGGCGTCTGCCCAGCACTGTGGCTTTGTCCGCCGAGGGGAACGCCCTTCGCATGTTGTCCGGCAACGGAGAAATTGGCATGTTCGCCGCCTCGTCACGTCTGCGTATTGCGGCCGCTTTAATGGCCTCCGCATGGGTTTCGCTCGCCGCCGTGAATGGCCCTGCGCAAACGATCGATTTACAGTTTGAATGTGTTCTACACCAACCAGTTCGATCCATTGTCAGGCGGCACGTGGGAACTCGTGGCCAAAAGCAGCCCCAGCCCCACCACGTTTGGCATCTCGGGAATCACCGCGAACCTCAGCAACATCAACAACGATGCGCT